>NZ_SMAP01000023.1 GCF_004346265.1 Thermomonas haemolytica | reverse complement strand
CGTAAGCTCCCCCGTCAAGCGGACATTTCAAAAGTAGAACATCTGGCGGGTTGGTTGCGGTATTCGATGGGCGTCATGCCGTCGAGGGCGTCGTGCTCCCGGTGCTCGTTGTAGTCGATGAGGAATCGCCACGTGGCTTCGCGCACATCGTCCAGTCGGGCGAACAGGTAGCGGTCGAGCACGTCCTCGCGGTAGGTGCGGTTGAAGCGTTCGATGTAGGCGTTCTGGTTGGGCTTGCCGGGCTGGATGTACTGGATCGCCATGCCGTTGGCCTTGGCCCATGCGGTGAAGGCCTCGCCCAGGAACTCCGGGCCGTTGTCGGTCCGCAACACCTGCGGCAGTGGGCGCTCCTGGCGGATCTGCTCGAAGATGCGCACCAGCCGCTGCGAGGTGATCGAGGTGTCGACTTCGATGTGCACGATCTCGCGGTTGAAGTCGTCGATGATGTTGAAGGTGCGGAAGCTGCGGCCACAGGCCAACGCATCGAGCATGAAGTCGGCGGACCAGACGGTGTCGGGTTGCTCGGGGACGTACAGCGGCACGCACTCGCGTTTGGGCAGGCGCCGACTGGCGGCACGACGCAGGTTGAGCTTCATCGCGCAGTACACCCGGTAGATGCGCTTGGCGTTCCAGTGCGGATGACTCTTCCCCAGGCGTTGGCAGCACTTGCCGAACCCACGGCTGGGGCACTCCTCCACCAGCTTCGCCAGCGCGGCAATCAGCTCGGCATCGCGCACCGTCCAGTCCAGCGGCGGCGCATACCAGGCCGAGCGCGACAGGCCGACACAGTCGCAGGACCGGCGCAGCGGGCGGCCCTGGGTCTCCACCAGGAACCGCACCGCCTCGCGCTTCTGCGCCGGCCCTACAGTTTTTTTGCGATCAGCTCCTTCATCGCGGCAATGTCCAGTGCCTGCTCGGCGTACATCCGCTTGAGCTTGGCGTTCTCGGCCTCGAGCTCCTTGACCCGCCGTAGGTCCGACGCCTCCATGCCGCCGTACTTCGACTTCCACTGGTAGTACGTGGCGGTGCTGATCCCGGCCTGCCGACACAGGTCCTTGATCGGCACGCCGCCATCGCCCTGCTTGAGGATGGCAACGATCTGGGTCTCGCTGAACTTCGACTTCTTCATGGAACCTCCTGGCGGAAAGATGCCAGAAAGCTCTACTTCTCAGGTGTCCGGGATTAGGGGGAGGTTACG
>NZ_SMAP01000022.1 GCF_004346265.1 Thermomonas haemolytica | reverse complement strand
TCGGCCAGCTTGTAGTGCCTTGTCCCCTCGCACGAAGGGCATCGCTTCATGACCAAATCCTCGTTGATCTGGTCCGGTTTGGCTAGGAATTACCATAATCTGTGTGCAGGGAAACAATGTCACTATCACTGTGCCGTACCACTTTAGCGGATCCGGTGCTAGTGCATCAAACATCAATAATATTGTTAATGCGATTCAGAATGGCTTGTCGGGGCAAGTCGGGCATTATAACGTCACGATTAAAGTCGCGTTGAGTGGTAGCCCAACACCGTATCGTGAGAACAATGTTAATTTGAACGCAGGCGGTGGTCGATCCAATGCTGCTAACTGGTCTGTTCCGGGGGTGTGGGGTGATTACACCTACATGCATGAAGCCATGCATACGATTATGGGTTGGGCTTACGGTGATGACACCCTGCCCGGGTCAATCCTGAATTACGCTTCTTTTCCAGATGCTCCGCCTGTGCCTGCGCCAGGGCCAAGTATACTTCCCCAACATGTGCGGGAAGCGATTGGCAATCCAAACAACCCTAAAGATTGTGGCTGTGGAAAATAAAGGCTCTCTTGGTTTGATTTTATTTGCCAATTTGATTTTGGCTATCGCCATGATAATTGTTATTCCTGTCGCTGTGGCGGGTAATGGAGCGATTAGTGAGCAATTGATCAGCAAAGACTATAAAGTATGCGCAAGAGGGCCTAAGCGGCTGGCTGTTAATCGATACGATATCATTGACATCGAAAAGGTTGTGATTGGGTGGCGAGAAGAAAAGCCTTTTGCTGAGATTATTTTTAGCGAGATGGGTGTTGGTGCATATAGCAAAATGATCCGGGATGCTGCCTTAAGTGGGGTAATTTTAGAAAATGGAGGTGATATTGTTGTGTATGGTCAAATATTTCAACGCGATGGTTTGTTCTTTATCGCGAAGTTACTTCGGAAAGGTCGCGATCCGTTGTGGGTGTATATAAAGTTTTTTGGTCCAGTCAATTCCGCCACACAGGTGCGCGCCATGAAGTTTGTGGCTGCGCTCGGGGCTTGCTCTAAATAGTTTCGAGTAAAGGCTTATGTTTATTGGGGAGGGCTGGGCCAGGGCCGGCTTTTGCAGCTGGCATCCCGCACACCCTGGCGTATGATCCGTTCGGCCGTCTGGCCAGCCACACGGCGCAGGGGATGATCGCGAGCTACACGGTGAACGCCTTGGATCAGCGGATGGGCAAGCGCAATGCCCGCCACCAGAGCCGGTATGTGTACGCCGGCTTCAACCAGCTGCTTGCCGAATACACCGACGGGCAATGGACGAGCTACGTCTACAGTGGCAGCGAGCCCATCGCCCTGGTGCGCAATAACCAGCTTTACTATCTGCACGGCGACCACCTGGGCCGGCCGCAGCTGGTGACCAATGCCGGGCAGCAGGTGGTGTGGAAGGCGGCGAATCGGGCATTCGACCG
>NZ_SMAP01000021.1 GCF_004346265.1 Thermomonas haemolytica | reverse complement strand
GTCACCATTTCGCCGCTCGTGTCAACAGGCACGAAAAAGATTCTCCCGCTCCCGGGCTGAAGGTATCGCCTTGACCTGTCCACCGGCTTCCGTTGTGTTCGTGGTCGAGGCGGGACCACCGCCTCCGTCACCCTTCGGGATCTAGCCGCTTGCGCGGCCCACGCGGTTTGCGCCCAACACTCGTTCGGTCTGCCGTCGTGCCGTCCACAGGCATGATCGCCTCAGAGTCGCGGTCTTGAAGACCACCCTTGCTTGGCTCGGACGACGGGCGGTGGGAATTGGTTGCACGACCGCTCCTCTCCAGATTGGATGGTTGCACCAGACCCCTGATCCAGGATGCGGTCGTGCAGGTTCAGGCAAAGGCGCGATGGACGTCGAACGTGCCGCCGTCGCGGAGCAGGTGGTAGCCGGCACGGGCCAGCTTGTGCGCTACCGCCTTCAGCGCGACCAGACGCGGCTTCTTCGCCGTATTGCGCTGGTACCAGCGCTTGATGTCGGAATCGAAGCGGATCGCGAAGTTGGCCGCCTCCATCCAAGCCCAGGCGAGGTATCGGTTGCCGCATTTACGATTGCCGGTACCTTTCTTCTTGCCGTTGGAGAACCGCAGCGCCGGCACCAGGCGGCAGTAGGAGGTGTATTGGCCGACCGCATCGAAGCGGGTGATCTCGCCACTTTCCAGCCAGATCGTCAGCCCGAGTACGGCACCGATGCCCGGCACGGTGCGCAGCGCGATCAACTCCCGCCGACGGCGCGTGTCTTCGGCCAACCAGGTCTCGATCTCGGCCACCTTCGCCTGCAACGCGCGCCACATCTGGATCAGGCTGACCACGGCAAACAGTTCGGTCGGATCCTGGAAGGTATCGGTCAACTGCTGGCGCGTGAGGTGACGGAACCCGTTCGCCGACAGCCGCTGCCCGGTGGCCCGGGCCCAATAGCCCTGCACCGACTGCAGCAGCCGAACCGACTGCTGCACAAGCAACATGCGTCGTCGCAGCAAGTCACGTAATGGCCGCTGCTCACGTGGATAGATGTAGGCCGTCGGCAGCAGGTTCAGCCGCATCAGCTCGGCCAGATGACGGGCATCGCTGTCGTCGTCGCCGTGCTTGAGCCCGGCGTACTGCGGCACCGCCAGCGTGTTGACCATCTGCATCGGATACCCCTGCGCCTGCAGACCATCGATCAGCCAGTAGGCGTTGTAGGTCGACTCGACCGCCACGCCCGCCAACTCCTCGCGGAAGGGCGTCAATGCGGCGTCGAGCAGGGACAGGTCGTTGGGCAGGCGTTGGCGGTAGCGCAGCGCGCCAACGTCATCGACCACCGCCAGCACCGTGTTATTGGAATGCAGATCGCAAGCGGCATACAGTGCCATGGTCGTCTCCTGGTGCGTGGCGCACGCTCGTAGGGTAGGAACCACGAACGTACCGCCATCGCCAGGAGGCGGCGATATGA
>NZ_SMAP01000020.1 GCF_004346265.1 Thermomonas haemolytica | reverse complement strand
CGAAGACCTGAAACCCTTGATCTACAAGCTTCTCAAGCAGACGTCGATCCAGGAACTCATGCCAACTTTGGTCCGGAAAGGCTAGGAATTACCTTTTTCTTTAGCCCATGCTGTCTTATCGCATCTGAAATATCCCCGCATCTGGGGGCACAGTTGGGGGCACTGGCCGGATGTGGCCAAGTGGATGCCCCCAGATGCCCCTCTCCGATGTCAGGCGGCGTCGTTGTTTTCGACTGGGCCAGCTACCGCGGGCGAGCCCAAGCGGGGCTGTGAAGCCGGTATCGGAGAAGCCGGCCCGCTTTATCCGCGAGTACGACGAGCAGGAGATGTGCCCTGCAGTCGGTCGCTGAGGTCGCTGGCAGGAGGCGTGGGATGAACGGCTCCGTGATGATGGTCACGCCGCGTCTGTTCGGCGCGGATGCGGTGCCGGCAGGGTGCGGCGGTTGGCCCAAAAGCTGGCGGCCGAGGCCATGCCCCGCGTCCCGGGAAGGCATGCCAGCCGGTAATGCGCTGCATGGTGTTGGCGGCGTGGCCCAATGTCAGTGCGCGTCGTCGCTGTTCCAAACCGACGGTAGCTATTCCAAAAATACCGACGCTATGGAACACTCGGTGCATGACGCATCCCGCGGCCATCGCTAAGGCATTGATCCAGCAGAAGGGCGTGGTGCGCTCGCGTGAGCTGGTGGATGCTGGCGTCGCCCGGGCGCAACTGTCACGCCTAGTCGCCAAGGGCGATCTGATCCGGCTGGCGCGCGGGGTTTACACCGTGCCAAGGGTAGCCCTTGCTGGGACCGAGGAAGGAGTCCTAGTGGTGGCCGAGCGAATCCCGGAGGCGCGCCTATGCCTGCTAACAGCCCTGCGCCTGCATGGCCTGACCACGCAGGCGCCGTTCGAGGTCTGGGTGGCCATCGGCAACAAGGACCGGCCGCCGCGGCTGGACTGGCCCCCGCTGAAGGTGGTTCGTTTTTCGGGTGAAGCGCTAACGGCAGGGCTGGAATCACACGCCGTCAGAAACAGGCAGGTGCGCGTCACCAACGTCGCCAAGACGGTGGCGGACTGCTTCAAGTTCCGCAGCCTGGTCGGCCTGGACGTCGCCATCGAGGCCCTGCGCGAGGCTCTGCGCGCGCGCGCTGCCAGCGTGGACGAACTCTGGAAGTACGCGGCCATCTGCCGCGTCAGCAAGATCATGCGGCCCTACCTGGAGGCGCTGGCATGAACGGTCGGATGCCCACCGTCAGCCGGACCGCCTCCATTCGCCAGCGCCTCCTGGATCTGGCGCGGGCGCGCGGCGAAGAGTTCCAGCTTGTGCTCGACCGCTTCGCCGTGGAGCGGCTGCTGTATCGCCTGTCGGTCTCGCCGCACCGCGACCAGTTCCTGCTCAAGGGCGCGCTGCTGTTTGCCCTATGGTTCGATGCGCCACACCGGCCCACGCGGGACGCCGATCTGCTTGGCTTCGGACCGGCCGACGGCGCGCGGTTGCATGCCGTCATCACCGAGCTGTGCGCGATCGATTCCGATGACGGCCTGCGGTTCGAGCTGGGCTCGATCCAGATAGAGCCCATCCGCGAGGAGACCGCCTGCGAAGGGCTGCGTGCCCGTCTGGTGGCGTTTCTGGGCGGCGCCCGCTGCCATGTGCAGTGGGATGTCGGTTTTGGCGATGCGGTGACGCCGGGCCCGCAGGACATGGACTATCCGGTGATGCTGGACGGGTTCCAGCCGCCGCGCCTGCGCGTGTATCCCCGCGAGACCGTCTTCGCCGAGAAGCTGGAGGCCATCGCCACCCTGGGGATTGCCAACAGCCGGATGAAGGACTACTTCGACCTGCTGGCGCTACTGCGCGAGCAGGCGATGGAGTCCGCCACCTTGGCCGATGCCATCCGCGCGACCTTCCAGCGCCGCGGCACCGCGCCGCCCGAGGGCGTGCCGTTCGGCCTGACCGACGCCTTTGCCACCGATGCGCAGAAGCAGTCCCAGTGGGCTGCCTTCCTGCGCCGCAACCGGCTGACCGCCCCGGCGCTTGCCGCGGTGGTGGCGGAACTCCGGGCCTTTTTCATTGGGTAATTCCTAGCCTTTCCGGACCAAAGTTGGCATGAGTTCCTGGATCGACGTCTGCTTGAGAAGCTTGTAGATCAAGGGTTTCAGGTCTTCG
>NZ_SMAP01000019.1 GCF_004346265.1 Thermomonas haemolytica | reverse complement strand
CGGTTCGTGCCGGCCTCGGTATCGGGGTGCGCCCGTGGCTTCTCGCGGCAGCAGACCCTCCAACACTCTCGCCCGTTGCAGCGTTTCCTTGCGGCAGCATCGGGTTGCGCGCAGGCGGCTCGGCTCTCGGACGGTACAGGCAGCTGCGTGCGACCTCCTTGCGTGCGCTCGCGCGCCCCGCTGGCGTCGTTTTCTGCTACTTTGCGCCCTAACTGTTCGTCCAAGCCGACGCCACTTCGTGGCGCGGCTTAACTCAAGCGTTAGGGCCCGCATGCAGCCTTTCGTTTGTCCAAGTTGTGGTGATACCCACGAAGGACTTCCCACCGATCACGGGTGGAAATTACCGGATGTGGTCTGGGGCATACCTGAAAGCGAGCGAGCCAAGCTGGCAAAGTTCAACAGTGATCTTTGCCAGTTCGGTAACCGTTTTTTTATAAGGTGCTTGCTCAAGCTGCAGTTCAACGAGCAGCCCGAGTACTACGGCTGGGGCGTCTGGATTGAGGTACAAGAGCAGGACTTCTACCGGTACGTCGAGCTGTACGACAAAGACGGGAGCGGCGAACCTCCTGTTTCAGGCACCATCGCGAACTCAATGCCTGGCTATCCAGACACACTCGGCTTGCCCGTAGTGGTGCAATTCCAAAGCAGTACGAGTCGTCCGGCAGTTCTCGTACCAGCGAACATCGGTCACCCTCTTGCGCTGGAGCAAGTGGCGGGCATAGACAACCGTCGCTATCACGAGATACTTGTTGCAACAGGGTCACTAGGCGGGCCCTAACAATTCATTCAAGCCGACGCCGCTTCGCGGCGCGGCTTAACTCAGGTGTTAGCGCCCTTGGGATTGATCTCACGCCTCCGTCAAGCATTCTCGAATCAGTCCAGAGACTGGTGGGATTCGTTCGTAACTTCGTTCAGTGAAGGGGAGCTCGTGGTCACTGAGCACAAGCGCCGGGGACCACCCGTCGTCACTAAGGTACCTTGGTCCAACATCAGCAGTGTTTGCTTCGTTGATGGCGGTCAAGGCAGTGACTGCTTCCACCTCTTTTCAGCAGCTGGGGAAGAGCTTGCAATGGTTCCGGCACAAGGCCCAGGCGGCTTGGAATTCTGGCGTGAACTCAAACGGCGTAACCTGTTCCCGTCGGAAATTTCCGGCCAGGCTGTCCAGTCCAGCAATCAAGGCTCTCAGCTGTGGTGGCCGCCGCAGCACGGGCGCTAACAATTCGTCCAAGCCGACGCCGCTTCGCGGCGCGGCTTAACTCAGGCGTTAGGCCCCGTGTTGAGCAAATTCGCCAACTTTGTAGATCACAAGTTTGTTCGCGGTCTCCTGACGGCCGTTTTGATGGTTGCATCCGCTCTGCTTGCGCCTGTGTCACTTGTTGCCGCTGCATTCGGCCCAAAGGAACCAATGCTTATGGCATTGGGACTCTGTGGACTTGCGGGGCTCATCGGTGCATATATTCGCCTTGGATCCGGGCCAAGCTTCTTCTATGCATCTCGCTGGCTTAAGTACACGGTGCTAGTCTTTCTCTCGCTCGGCTGCGGCGCCGCCATCGGTGCTTCTTTCGCCATTCCTTGGCACATCTACATGGCTACACTCATGCCTCTGATAGGTCTGTTGGGATTGGTTGTTCTGGCTGGCTCCATCAAGCCGGGGCCTAACAATTCATTCAAGCCGACGCCGCTTCGCGGCGCGGCTTAATTCAGGCGTTAGGCCGCTATGGATGGATCTCCGATCACAGCCGGCAACAGGAGCTTTCCACTCTTCCAGAGCCTCGGCGCTCTCGTGATTTTGGCTGGTGCTGCTTACATTTTTGACCCGACAGTCCAGCAACCGGATGAAATTCCAGGCCAGATTCTTACCGCCACACTTCTTGAACACTCAAAAACTGGATTTGAGCAAGTCGCGTCCGTGCAGCTCATATCCGGCGCAATAGTGCAAGTAAATGTCGTATCGACTCCTTACAAAGCCGTTTCTGCGGGAGATGCGGTCATAGTTAGCGAGTCCGTCTCGCTTCTATTTCATAGACATACTTTCGTTGCTAGACCTATCAGATAGCGGCCTAACAATTCGTCCAAGCCGACGCCGCTTCGCGGCGCGGCTTAACTCAAGCGTTAGGCGCCAACAAGCATGCCCGCTAGCTTTCTCACAGAAGTTCTGATCCGTGGCATCTTTGAAGTCGTTTTCTACGGCTTAGGCTATCTCGTTGGCTGGTTGGTGGTTCCAATTTTTTCGCTTGGCCACTACAGCGTTGAGCCTTGGGACTTCAGCAACCGCAAGAAGTCTAAGAGCCGCTCCGCACAACGGTTGCCCAAACAGATATCCGCAGATGCAGCGTGTGGCATTGGACTCGCAACTCTTGCAGTGGCAGCAACAATCGTGTTTCTCATGTGGCGCGCGGCAGGCGCCTAACAATTCATTCAAGCCGACGCCGCTTCGCGGCGCGGCTTAATTCAGGCGTTAGGCCCCCATGGCAGCAGCAATGTTACCCCGCACAACCAGAGGCTGGTCCCGCCTGCTTGGTGTGCTGGCTGTCGTTCTTCCCATGGTCTTT
>NZ_SMAP01000018.1 GCF_004346265.1 Thermomonas haemolytica | reverse complement strand
GCAATCTTCATTCAATAGGCAGCTACTCCATTGCGGGCGCGGCCTAACAATTCATTCAAGCCGACGCCGCTTCGCGGCGCGGCTTAATTCAGGCGTTAGGGCGCTGCAAAAGCTGCTTCCGCAGCTGCGCCGGGCGAAGCGCCGGGGCAACTCGCCGGCCGATTCTTCCGCTGGGTTCCTGGCGGTCGGCGCCGGCTTCGCCAACCGGTTCGTGCCGGCCTCAGTATCGGGGTGCACCCGTGGCTTCTCGCGGCAGCAGACCCTCCAGCATTCTCGCCGGTTGCAGCGTTTCCTTGCGGCCGCATCGGGTTGCGCGCAGGCGGCTAGGCTCTCGGACGGCACAGGCAGCTGCGGACAGCGGCGCACCGTGCGCTGGCGCGCCCCGCTGGCGTCGTTTTCTGCTACCTTGCGCCCTAACTGTTCGTCCAAGCCGACGCCGCTTCGCGGCGCGGCTTAACTCAGGTGTTAGGCCTACTTATGAAACCTCTCGTGATCCCACCAGCGGCGCAACGCGACGAATCAGCTAGGCAGCTCATCAGTGCTTGGGCTGCGGAGAAAGGCCTGCATTGCACGCTCAACATTGGCATGTGGCACAACAGCGGTCGTGATGAGCCGGCGTCTTGGGGGATCCTGCTCTCAGATCTGGCGCGTCATGCAGCCAACGCCTTGCAAGAAGAGTATGGCCTTGACTCCGGAGACACGCTCGCCCGCATCCGCCAAGCGTTTGACATGGAGCTAGCTGATCCAACGTCTGATACGACTGGCGCGTTCAATCACGGTCATTCGTAGGCCTAACAATTCGTTCAAGCCGAGTCCGCTTCGCGGCCTCGGCAAAGGCCCGTAAGATGGTGCCTCTGCCGGCGGCCGCTACGCTCCCCGGCTTAACTCAGGCGTTAGCCGGCCCCCATCCCCAACCGTTCGGGCGAGTTCGAAGATGCCAAGCGACACCCCCCGCAACATAGAGCTCTTCAACCGTATCGTCGTCTTGCTGCTCGCCAAGCTCTACGAGAGCTTTCCTGTTCCTGTCACCATTGAGTCAGGTCAGCTTGGAGCTGAGGCAACAGAAGGTTTCACTGAGGACGAGGAGGAGATTTTTCACGCCGTGGTTTCCGTCGCGCATGAGACAGCCTTGTTCTTGCGGGAGGAGGGATTGCTCTCGTTTCAGGGCGACGTCAATCTTCTCGACGGCAAGTTGCATTCGGCGAGATTGACGATGAAGGGCCTCGCTCTTTTGGGGAGGGTTCCTGAGCAAATCGATGCCAGTGCGAGAGGCGAGAGTCTTGGCTCACAAATCCGAGCAGCAGCTAATCGCGGTGCCTCCGACTACTTGGCCAGCCTTGTTGGCCAGGTCGTCGGCGCATCGGTAGGCGCGGGTTGGCGTGCTTTTTCGGCCGGCTAACATTTCGCTCAAGCGGACCAATCAATCGCTTCGCGATTGATGTGGCCGCTTAGCTCAGGCGTTAGGCATGCCAAGACAGTACACCGCAATTCATAGTTTCGGTTTGCTCGTTGCCACAGCCACGCTGGTTGGCTGCAAGAGCTCGGAGGCGCAGCCTGTAACCTACGAGCGCGCGTTAGAGATCAGCCGTGAGGTTGCACAAAAGCACGGGTACGATTTGGGCAAGTACAGGCTAGACACATTCGGCGACCCAGCCGCTGAAAAGGGTAAGTGGTTAATTGTCTATTTGTGCGGCCCGAAGCCGGCGACACCTGGCTGTAGCTTTATGGTTGTAGTCGATCGCAAGACTGGCAATACTGCGGTGCATCCAGGGGAGTAGGCGGCATGCCTAACAATTCATTCAAGCCGACGCCGCTTCGCGGCGCGGCTTAACTCAGGTGTTAGGGCGCTGCAAAAGCTACTTCCATCGCTACGCCGGGCGATGCGCCGGTGCAACTCGCCAGCAGATTCCTCCGCTGGGTTTCTGACGGTCGGCGCCGGCTTCGCCAACCGGTTCGTGCCGGCCTCAGCATCGGGGTGCGCCCGTGGCTTCTCGCGGCAGCAGACCCTCCAACACTCTCGCCCCGTTGCAGCGTTTCCTTGCGGCAGCATCGGGTTGCGCGTAGGCGGCTCTGCTCTCGGACTGGACAGGCAACTGCGTGCGGCTTGCTTGCGTGCGCTCGCGCGCCCCGCTGGCGTCGTTTTCTGCTACCTTGCACCCTAACTGTTCGTCCAAGCCGACGCCGCTTCGCGGCGCGGCTTAACTCAAGCGTTAGGGGCCAACTGGAGATGATAGGCATGTGGTTACTGCTTGCCGCCGCTGCGAGTGCTTCAGCCGCCGTCAGCGAACCATTGCACTACAAATCCGTTACGGAAACGGAGTACGCGATCGAGTTGGTCTTGGAGTCAAATGGACCAGCGCACTTTACCTTCGACTTATGGGAAGCCGATGATTCCGCACCAGCAAGTCATGAGGAGCTAGCCGGAACTTGGGCGCAGCAAGGCTCCCGCATTACGATTAACCTCGCATCCGGAGCCAATGTTACTTACCAACTGGTGCAGTGTTTGTCATATCAAGAGTTTGGACAGACCGGTTGCTCTCCTGGTCTTAAGCTCGTAAACTCGGGGCTCTCCGCCCACTATGGCCTGCAACGGTTCGGGCTATGGGATGCGCGCTTCCTGCGTGTTGGACCCTAACAATTCATTCAAGCCGACGCCGCTTCGCGGCGCGGCTTAACTCAGGTGTTAGGCCGCATGGGCTTCCCGGTCAGTGGAGTAGTTCGCATCGTGGTGGATCACGTGCTCCGGCTCTTTTCTGCACTGGCTCGCGGTTGCGCCCGGATGGTGTCGCGGCAGCTGGGCACCGTGGCTTCCTCGCTCCAGACAGCGTTTCCCGCGGACTCTTCGCCGGGCGCTCGGTTCTGGTCGGCTTTCGGGCCGCGGCGTTGGGGCGCTCTCGTCTACCCATTGCTGTCGCGCCGCGCTACAGTGCGGCCTAACAATTCGTCCAAGCCGACGCCACTTCGTGGCGCGGCTTAACTCAGGGGTTAGGGCGCTGGAAAAGCTGCTTCCGCAGCTGCACCGGGAGAAGCGCCGGCGCAACTCGCCCGCCGATTCTTCCGCTGGGTTTCTGGCGGTCGGCGCCGGCTTCGCCAACCGGCTCGTGCCGGCCTCAGCATCGGGGTGCGCCCACGGCTTCTCGCGGCAGCAGACCCTCCAGCACTCTCGCCGGTTGCAGCGTTTCCTTGCGGCTGCATCGGGTTGCGCACAGGCGGCTCGGCTCTCGGACGGTACAGGCAACTGCGTGCGCCCCCTCGCGTGCGCTGGCGCGCCCCGCTGGTGTCGTTTTCTGCTACCTTGCGCCCTAACTGTTCGTCCAAGCCGACGCCACTTCGTGGCGCGGCTTAACTCAGGTGTTAGGCCCCCATGGCAGCAGCAATGTTACCCCGCACAACCAGAGGCTGGTCCCGCCTGCTTGGTGTGCTGGCTGTCGTTCTTCCCATGGTCTTT
>NZ_SMAP01000017.1 GCF_004346265.1 Thermomonas haemolytica | reverse complement strand
GTGCCATGGTCGTCTCCTGGTGCGTGGCGCACGCTCGTAGGGTAGGAACCACGAACGTACCGCCATCGCCAGGAGGCGGCGATATGAGTTTTCAGATACATATGGAATCCGGCCAATCCCTGGCAACTCCTGAGGATTGAGGCTGATGATGGGCGTCATCTGGACTTCACTTATCTGAGCGGCACAAGTGCGCGCGTCAGTAAGATCACGGATGGCAGTCGCACTTGGGTCTACTCGTATACTTCCGATCTTGGCTGGACTGACAGTCCTGACACATTGACTTTACCTGATGGCTCTGTCTGGGTATACCGGCTGGCTCGGCTCAGTCTGGCAAGTCCAGGTCTGTCCACTTCGTGCGATAGCGCTAGCACTCCGAATCGGTCTGTCTACACGGGAAGCATTACTGCTCCATCTGGAGCGACCCTGACCATAGCAATGCAGCAGGTATTGTTTGGTAGATCGGGCGTTTATCGCGAATGTATTAAATTGCTTGATAATCAAGAATATCCGGTGGAGCCTTATCTGTTTGGCGGCTTTGCGGTTATATCGAGAACTATCACTGGTCCGGGGTTGCTGGCGGCTGGTCAAGTCTGGAATTACAGTTATGGGCCACCCAATAACTGTTGGATAATTCCGCAAGGTACAGTTGGCGGAGGTGTCGCATGCAGTAGTGATTCGCCATCGACGCGAACGGTTGCTGTCACGGATCCCGACGGTCATGTGACGCGGCACACTTTTGGCAACCGCTACAAAGTCAACGAAGGGTTGCTGCTAAAGACAGAATATGGCTGGAATGGCGCTGCAGCTGAGCGCACAGTGACAATTGACTACGCTGATCCCGAAGCGGCACCTTATGCCCCATCAAACGGGCGGAGCCTTCGCCACATGGGCGATTACGACATTACCGGGTTTTTGCGTCCACAGCGCCAAGTGACGGTGGTGCAGCAAGGTCAAACATTCACTTGGCAAGTGGCTGCCGACTGCAGTGGGATGCCGTACTGCTTTGACACACTGGCCCGGCCGACCAAAATCGTCAAGTCGAGTACGCCATGAAGAAGACTGGTATTGCTTTTTCTGCGTGTTTACTAGTCACGGGCGGGCTGTGCAGTGGCACTGCTGCGGCGCAAACCTACCGCCGCACGGAACTCATTTCCTACCACGACAACACCAGCAAATGGGTTCTCGGCCAAACCGCCAGCGTGACCTGCATTGCTTCGGTGCCGGCCAGTGCCAGTTGCGACGGCGATGATGTGATGTCGCAGACGGCCTACGATCCCGCGACGGCGTTGCCGGTGGCCACGTATGCGTTCGGTAAGCTGCAATCGGCGATGACGTACAACGCGGACGGCACGTTGGCCACATGGCGCGATGGCCGTGGCAATGTCACGACGTTCGGCGGCTGGAAGCGGGGTATCCCGCAGTCGATCCAGTATGCCGACGGAACCTCCCAGTCGGCAGTCGTGGATGACAATGGCTGGATTGTGTCGGTCACCAATGAGGCGGGAAGCAAGACCTGCTATGGCTATGACCCGATGGGGCGAGTGTCGTCGATCACCTATCCCTCGGAAGCGGTGGCGGGGGTCTGCGATACGACGGCGTGGGCGCCGACCAGCCGCAGCTTCGTGCAGGTGAATGCCGACGAATACGGGATTGCGGCCGGTCACTGGCGCCTGACCGAGGCCACGGGCAATGCGGTCAAGGCGACGTATTACGATGCGCTGTGGCGGCCGCTACTGGTGCGTGAGTACGATGCTGCCGATGTGCAGGGGACGCAGCGGTTTACCCGTATGGCTTACGATGTGGACGGGCATGTGGTGTTCCAGTCCTACCCATCCACATCTAGCACCCCGACGACCGGCACATGGACGGAATACGACGCCCTGGGGCGGGTGACATCGGTGGCGCAGGACAGCGAGCAGGGGCTGTTGGTGACCACCACGGAGTATTTGCAGGGGTTCCAGACCCGGGTCACCAATCCGCGGGGGTTCCAGACGGTCACCAGCTATCAGGCCTATGACCAGCCGACGACGGACTGGCCGGTGGCGATCAGCGCACCGGAGGGGCAGCTGACGACGATCACCCGCGATCCGTACGGCAAGCCGCTGGCGATAGCCCGCGGGTCCACGGTCCGGACATATGGTTATGACAGCCAGCAGCAGCTATGCCGCAGCGAGGAACCGGAGACGGGGACGACACTGTATACGTACGATGCGGCGGGCAATCTGACGTCCACGGCGGCGGGGCTTCCGGCGGGCACGGCCTGCGGCACGCCGACCACGCGCACGGTGAACCGCAGCTACGATGCACGCAACCGGCTGGTTGGGTTGCAGTTTCCTGACGGCAATGGCGACCAGACCTGGACCTACACGCCCGACGGTTTGCCGGCGGTGGTGACCACGGCCAATGCCGGGTCCAGCGTCACCAACACCTACAGCTACAACCGGCGGCGTCTGCTGACGGCGGAGACGATGACGCCGGACACGCTGCTGCCCGCGCGCACGCTGGGGTACGGGTATGACCGGCAGGGGCAGGTGGTGGTGGAGACCTACCCGGACGCGGCGACGGTGCGCTATACCCGCAACGCGCTGGGCCAGGTGACGGCGATCACCACCCAGCTGGACGGAGGGGCGGAGCAGCCGACGGTGAGCGCGGCGCGGTACTATCCCAACGGGGCGCTGGCGCAGTTCACCTATGGCAACGGGATCGTGCACACGATGACGCAAAATGCCCGCCAACTGCCGGCGCGCAGCACGGACGGGGCGGTGCTGGACCTGGGGCTGGCGTATGACGCCGCCGGCAACGTGGTGGCGATCACCGACGGCACGCCGGGCGGTCGGCAGACGCGCAGTCTTGGGTATGACGGGCTGGACCGGCTGGTGACGGCCACCTCGCCGATGTTCGGGGCGGCGGCCTATGCGTATGACGCGCAGGACAACCTGATGCGGGTGCAGGTGACCGGCGGCCGCCAGCCGCGGGATCACTACTACTGCTACAACGCGCGCAACCAGCTGGAGTTCGTGCGCAGCGGTCCGGACTGCAACGGCAGCCCGGCGGTGATGGCGCTGGGGTACGACGCGCAGGGCAATCTGGCGTTCAAGAACGGCAGCACGTACGGGTTCGATTACGGTAATCGTCTGCGTAGCGCCGCTGGCCAGGGGTACCGCTACGACGCCCAGGGCCGGCGGGTGCGCAGCGACGTGGGCGGGGCGCAGCGCAGGTACAGCTTCTACGCGCAGGACGGGCGCTTGCTGTGGCAGCGCGATGAGGTGGCGGGCACGCGCAGCGTCAACGTGTACCTCGCAGGCAGCCTGGTGGCGGAGTACCGCCGCCCGCTGTCCGGTGCCAATGCGAGCGTGGGCTTTTTGCACACCGACCCGCTGGGCAGCCCGATTGCCAAGACCGATGCCACCGGTGCGGTGGTCGAGACCAGCGAGTACGAGCCCTACGGCCTGCTGCTGAATCGCGCCAACGACGACCGCCCCGGCTACACCGGGCATGTGATGGACAGCGCGACCGGGCTGACGTACATGCAGCAGCGCTATTACGATCCCGCCATCGGAAGGTTCCTCTCCGTTGATCCGGTTACGGCAGATACGGTCAGTGGTTGGAACTTCAACCGCTACAACTACGCCGCAAATAACCCTTACAAGTTCACTGATCCGGATGGGCGTAGTGTTCTGACCAAACTGATCAAGTTGGCGATCAAGGGTGGAGATATTGCTGCCACTGTTGGAGGAATCGTCGATGACGTAAACACGCTGCGAAGCTCTACTGCATCCACTGGGGAAAAGGTGCTCGCAGGTGCCTCGCTGGTAAGTGAGGTCGTATCGCCTGTCAGTATTGGCGACGCAAAAGATGTCGCGAAAGGTGTTCGATCAGTTGCGCAGCGTTATAGCCGGAAGAGCTATCGCTACAACTCGAATAATCCGGCGGCTAAAGCTGCTAGACAGGCTGCGGAAGGCAAGCCTTGTCCGAAATGCGGAGAGACGATGGTTTCAGGCACTAAAACCGCTCCACAAGCTCAACACGAACCGCCCCTCTCCGAGGTTCACTATGACCATGGTGGGGCAGATATGTCATCTGCTGAGAAGAAGGCCTACTCAAATAGTCCGGAATCTTTGAACGGTGCGAACTGCGCACAATGTCAGTCGCGTGAAGGTGCTCAGCAAAGACAGTATGTCCAAGAGCAAGAGCGGAAGCGCGATCAATGAATCGCCATAGCGAACCATGCGAGGCTGTTCAGCCGTCAACCCTTGCTCTTGATCTGGCCGATCACCTAGCTCACTCCGGGGATGTTCATTTCTACAGATGGACAAAAGGGAGGTCGGCGGAAACGATGCCATGGCTTCAGATTATCGAAGCGCCAATGGACAACAAATTTCATTACCTAACTGCAGGTGCATCCAAGATTTTAGATGGCCCTGGTTACGGCATGGAGTTTTGCTATATCGCGAACGAAAAATCCTGCGACAATATTGAACTACTGGCGATGGTTTCGTATATGCATTCAATGCAATCACATCGCCTTGATGTTGGGCATACAATGAACATTGGCAGGCCTATTGCGAACGGCTCACATTTGGATCGCCTCTTGGTCTCATTGCCATATCCATACGGAAGCGATTTTGAGTTTGTTCACCTGTCGGACGGTAGTCATGTTCGAGTGTTGTGGCTACTTCCAATTTCAAAAAGCGAAGAACACTTTAGGCACGAGCACGGCTTGGAACAGCTCGAAGAGCTGTTCGACACGAATGAGATTGACTTCTCCGATCCCTTGCGCAATTTGGTAGTGACGTAGCGAAAAAGGTGTCAGGGAAAACGCAAAAAACCAGTAACGGTTCCAGCTTCACTTTCTGATCGCCCATAGCGCACAAGGCCCGCAACGCAAGTTGCGAGAAAACAGGGGTCAGAGTCGACTTTCCTGATCTTCCATAACGCAAAAAACGGTTCCAGGTTCACTTCCCCGACCGCCCATAACGCACAAGGCCCGCAACGCAAGTTGCGGGCCTTGTTGTTTGTGGCGTTGTGGTGCGCGGCTACTGATGCGCGGCGAGCACGGCATCCAGCACCTTCACGATGGCCCGCTGTTCGGCGGCGGGTAGCGCCTGGATGCGTTCAAGCTGCTGCGCGATCTTCGGTTGCGGCCCGCGCTTGCCGGCGCTGCGCTTGGCTTGCGTGCCGAGCAAGTCTTCCACGCTGGCGTCAAATAACGGGGTCACCATTTCGCCGCTCGTGTCAACAGGCACGAAAAAGATTCTCCCGCTCCCGGGCTGAAGGTATCGCCTTGACCTGTCCACCGGCTTCC
>NZ_SMAP01000016.1 GCF_004346265.1 Thermomonas haemolytica | reverse complement strand
CGGCCAGCTTGTAGTGCCTTGTCCCCTCGCACGAAGGGCATCGCTTCATGACCAAATCCTCGTTGATCTGGTCCGGTTTGGCTAGGAATTACCCATTTTTTTAACCCCCTGCACGCGATGATGCCGCCATGGCCCGCCGCAACCGCATGCCCCCCTGGCACGAACATGTCCGCCTCGCCAACGGACGCGACCTGCTGATCCGCCCGATCCGGCCGGAGGATGCCGGCCCGATGCAGGCTGCCTTCACCCTGCTGGAGCCGGATGAGATCCGCCAGCGCTTCCTGCACCCGATGAAAGAGCTGAGCCGCCAACAGGCCGAGCAGCTCACCCGGCCCGACCCGCGCCGCGACTTCGCGCTGGTGGCCGCCGAACCACTGCCGCCGGGCGAAGCGCTGGTGGGCGCGGTGGCGCGGATTTCGATCCACGACGACGGCAGGGAAGCGGAGTTCGCGATCCTGGTCAGCCATTACATCAACGGCATGGGCCTGGGCCGCCACCTGATGCGGCGGCTGGTGCGCTGGGCCAAGGGCCGCAAGGTGCAGCGCGTGTACGGCCACGTGCTGGAAAGCAACCTGCCGATGCAGGCGCTGGCCGCCTCGCTGGGCTTCCGCCGCGAAGCCACCCCGGAAGCGGGGCTGGTGCGGGTGGTGCTGGACCTGCCGCCACCCAAGCCCAAGGCCGCGTCACTGCCGTCACTGCCGTCGGAAACGGACGGCGCCAAGACCTGACCGCCGCAAGCCACACGCGCCGGCAACGGCGCAGCCGATACAATCGGCCGCACAACCCGCCCCATCCCGAAGCGCTGGCGCACCGCGTCCGGCGCGTTCGTTTTTTCGACCGCGTTTTTCGACAGCGCCCTGAAAACCCCGTCCCGCATGGCCGATTCCCCCCTGTCCGTCCCGGTTCCCCTGCCCCGCCCCGGCCAGCTGCGCGCGTGGTGGCGCGCGCCGGCCAACGGCACCGCGCTGGCCGTCGCCGCGCTTGCAGCCGCGCGCCAGCACCCCGGTCCGCTGCTGCTGGTGGCGCGCGACAACCACGCCGCGCACCAGCTGGAAGCGGACCTGCGCACCCTGGCCGGCGGTGATCCGGCGCTGCCGGTGCTGGGCTTCCCGGACTGGGAAACCCTGCCCTACGACCGCTTCAGCCCGCATCCGGACATCACCAGCCAGCGCCTGGCCACGCTGGCACAGCTGCCATCGCTGGCGCGCGGCATAGTGGTCGTGCCGGCCGCGACCCTGATGCAGCGGCTGGCCCCGCGCAGCCACGTGCTGGGCGGACGCTTCGACGTGCGCGTGGGCCAGCGCCTGGACCTGGGCGCCGAGCAGCGCCGGCTGGAAGCGGCCGGCTACCGCCACGTGCCGCAGGTGTTCGACCCCGGCGATTTCGCGGTGCGCGGCGGCCTGCTGGACGTGTACCCGATGGGCGCGGAGGCGCCGTTCCGGGTGGAGCTGCTGGATGACGAGATCGACAGCATCCGCACCTTCGACCCCGAGAGCCAGCGCTCGCTGGACCGCTGCGAGGCGATCACGCTACTGCCCGGGCGCGAGGTGCCGATGGACGAGGCCCACGTGCAGCGCGCGCTGGAGGGCCTGCGCGAGCAGCTCGACATCGATACGCGGCGCAGCGCGCTGGTGCAGGACCTGAAGGCCGGGCTGACCCCGGCCGGCATCGAGTACTACCTGCCGCTGTTCTTCGCCCCCCAGCGCGAGACCGGCCTCAGCACCGAGACCCTGTTCGACTACCTGCCGGCGGACGCGCTGCCCCTGCTGTGCGAGGGTGCGCTGGAGGCGGCCGAGCAGGCGTGGGGGCAGATCGGCCAGCGCTACGAGCAGCTACGCCACGATCTGGAACGCCCGCTGCTGCCGCCCGCCGCACTGTGGCAGCCGCCGGAGGCGCTGCGCGAGCGCCTGAACCGCGGCCCGCGCATCGAGGTCTGCGGCCACGCGCACCCGCGCCACGGCGAGGCCCACGCGCTGCCGCTGCAACCCGCGCCGAGCCTGCCGCTGGCCGCGCGCGACCAGGCGCCGGGCGAGGCACTGCGCACCTTCCTGGCGCAGTACCCGGGGCGGGTGCTGGTCGCGGCGGATTCGCCCGGCCGGCGCGAGGCGCTGCTGGACGTGCTGCAGGCGGCGGGGTTGCGGCCGGTGGTGGTCGAAGGCTGGGCCGCATTTGCGTTTCCAGCCCCGCCCGGGGGAAGAGAGCACGCAGCACCGGATGCAGGTTCGGTCGCAGGCCGAACCCTCGCCCCAACCCCTCTCCCGGAGGAAGAGGGGCCTGCATTCGCGATCGCGGTGGCCGCGCTGGACGATGGCTTCGCGCTGGACGCCCCGGCGCTGTGCGTGCTCACCGAGCGCCAGTTGTTCCCCGAGCGCGCCAGCCAGCCGCGCCGGCGCAAGCGCGCCGGGCGCGAGCCGGAGGCGGTGATCCGCGACCTCGGCGAGCTGACCGAGGGCGCGCCGATCGTGCACGAAGACCACGGCGTCGGCCGCTACCGCGGGCTGGTGGCGATGGACGTGGGCGGCCTGCCCGGCGAGTTCCTCGAGATCGAATACGCCAAGGGCGACCGCCTGTACGTGCCGGTGGCGCAGCTGGACCGCATCAGCCGCTATTCCGGCGCCAACCCGGACACCGCGCCGCTGCACAACCTCGGCGGCGAGCAATGGGCGAAGGCGAAGAAGAAGGCGGCCGAGAAGGTCCGTGACGTGGCCGCCGAGCTGCTGGAGATCCAGGCCAAGCGGCACGCGCGCCAGGGCCTGGCGATCGACGTGGACCGCGCACTGTACGAGCCGTTCGCGGCCAGCTTCCCGTTCGAGGAGACCCCCGACCAGCACGCCGCGATCGAGGCGGTGCTGCGCGACCTGCAATCCAGCCTGCCGATGGACCGCGTGGTCTGCGGCGACGTCGGCTTCGGCAAGACCGAGGTGGCGGTGCGCGCCGCGTTCGCCGCCGCCAGCAGCGGCAAGCAGGTGGCGGTGCTGGTGCCCACCACCCTGCTGGCCGAGCAGCACTACCGCAACTTCCGCGACCGCTTCGCCGACTGGCCGCTGCGGGTGGAGGTGCTCTCGCGCTTCAAGTCGAAGAAGGAGATCGAGGCGGAGCTGGGCAAGCTGGCCGAGGGCAAGCTCGACGTGATCGTGGGCACCCACCGCCTGCTGCAGCCGGACGTGAAGTTCGCCGACCTCGGCCTGGTGATCGTGGACGAGGAGCAGCGCTTCGGCGTGCGCCAGAAGGAGGCGCTGAAGAAGCTGCGCGCCAACGTGCACCTGCTCACGCTGACGGCGACCCCGATCCCGCGCACGCTGAACATGGCGATGAGCGGGCTGCGCGACCTCTCCATCATCGCCACCCCGCCGTCCAACCGGCTGGCGGTGCAGACCTTCGTGCACGCCTGGGACGAGGCGCTGCTGCGCGAGGCGTTCGCGCGCGAGCTCTCGCGCGGCGGCCAGGTGTACTTCCTGCACAACGACGTGGAGAGCATCGGGCGCATGCACGACCAACTGCAGGCGCTGGTGCCGGAGGCGCGCATCGGCATCGCCCACGGCCAGATGCCGGAGCGCGAGCTGGAACGGGTGATGCTGGAGTTCCACAAGCAGCGCTTCAACGTGCTGCTGTGCACCACCATCATCGAATCCGGCATCGACATCCCCAACGCCAACACCATCATCATCCACCGCGCCGACAAGTTCGGCCTGGCCCAGCTGCACCAGCTGCGCGGACGCGTGGGCCGCAGCCACCACCGCGCCTACGCCTACCTCTTGATCCCCGACCGCCGCAGCATCACCGAGGATGCGCGCAAGCGGCTGGACGCGATCAGCGCGATGGACGAACTCGGCGCCGGCTTCACCCTGGCCACCCACGACCTGGAAATCCGCGGCGCCGGCGAACTGTTGGGCGAGGGCCAGAGCGGGCAGATGGCCGAAGTCGGCTTCAGCCTGTACACCGAACTGCTGGAGCGCGCGGTGCGCAGCATCAAGCAGGGTAAGCTGCCGGACGTGGACGACGTGGACCGCCACGGCGCCGACGTGGACCTGCACCTGCCCGCGCTGATCCCGGACGACTATCTGCCCGATCCGCACACCCGCCTGACCCTGTACAAGCGCATCAGCGCCGCGCGCGACGAGGCCGCGCTGCGCGAGCTGCAGGTGGAGATGATCGACCGCTTCGGCCTGCTGCCCGACCCCGCCCGGCACCTGTTCGCGGTGGCCGAGCTGAAACTGGCCGCGACCCGGCTGGGCATCCGCAAGCTCGACCTCGGCGCCAGCGGCGGCCGCCTGCAGTTCGTCGAGAAACCCAACGTCGATCCGATGGCGGTGATCCGCCTGATCCAGGGCCAGCCGAAGCACTACCGCATGGACGGCCCGGACAAGCTGCGCATCAGCCTCGACCTGCCGGAGCCTGCGGCCCGCCTGCAGGCCGCACGCGGCCTGCTGACCGCGCTGCATCCGGGCCTGTAGCCGTTCGTGGTGAGCCCACCCCCGTTCGTGGTGAGCCCACCCCCGTTCGTGGTGAGCCTGTCGAACCACGGACAGGGCGCGGAATCCGCGCCCCTCCGCCATGACCCCGCGCCTACAATCCGCGCATGAACTCCCCCGTACCCGACTGGACCGGTGACACCGGCGCGCTGCGCGCGGAGCAGGAGGCGCTGGCGCGCCAGGTGCGGCTGCGCGACGACTTCCGCAAGCCGCTGCGCACCGTGGCCGGGTTCGACGTCGGCTTCGAGGACGACGGCGCCACCACCCGCGCCGCCGCGGTGCTGCTGGATGCCGACAGCCTCGCCGTGCTCGACCAGCAGGTGGCGCGCCTGCCCACCCGCATGCCCTACGTGCCGGGCCTGCTCAGCTTCCGCGAGCTGCCGGCGCTGCTGGCCGCCCTCGCCCTGCTGCCTACCGCGCCGGACCTCGCCCTGGTCGACGGCCAGGGCATCGCGCATCCGCGCCGGCTGGGCGTGGCCGCGCATTTCGGCGTCATCAGCGGCCTGCCCAGCATCGGCGTGGCTAAGTCGGTGCTGGTGGGCGCGCCGCGCATGGCCCTGCACGACATGCGCGGCGCGTTCACCCCGCTGCGCGACGATCGCGAACAGATCGGCTGGCTGCTGCGCAGCAAACCCGGCTGCCTGCCGCTGGTGGTCTCGCCCGGGCACCGGGTGGCGATGCCCTCGGCCCCGGAACTGGTGATGCGCTTCACCACCCGCTACCGCCTGCCCGAGCCCACCCGGCTGGCCGACCGCCTGGCCTCGCGCCGCGACCCGGGTGCCGGCGACGATTGACGCCGGGCGTGCTATACCCGTCCCCAGTCCTTCCCGTCGCCCCCCCAGGAAGCCGCCATGCGCCCGCTTTCGCTCCTGCTTCCGCTGGCCCTGCTGGCCGGCTGTGCCGCCACCCCGGCCGCCTCCTCCCACCCCGAGACGCCCATGCCTCCGCCGACCACGCCGACAACGCCCGCCCCCCCGCCGCCCCCGGCCGCGCGCACCCTCGTCCTTGGCGTCGGCGAAGCGGCCACGCTGGACGACGGCAGCAGCCTCACCTACCTGCGCCTGGTCAACGACTCGCGCTGCCCGCCCGGCGTGCAGTGCATCTGGGCCGGCGATGCGGAGATCGCGCTGCGCTGGCAGCCCACGCGCGGCGCCGCGCAAGAGGCCAGCCTGCACACCAACCCGCTGCCGGACCGCGGGGCGAACGCGGCCACCTTCGGCCCGTGGCAGGTCCGCCTGGAGGCGCTGGAACGCGGGGTCGCGCCCAATGCCACCCTGCACGTCGCCCCGGCCGGCAACTGAGGAATCACACACCATCCAGCGGGCTGCGTACCCCATGCGCGCCGCGGTTGAGCACGTGGGTGTAGATCTGGGTGGTGGTGACATCCTTGTGGCCCAACAACTCCTGCACGGTGCGGATGTCGTAACCCGCTTCCAGCAGATGCGTGGCAAACGAGTGCCGCAGGGTGTGCGGGCTGACCGGCTTGGCCAGCCCCGCCGCCTCCGCCGCCGCACGCACCGCGCGCTGGAGCACCTTTTCGTCCAGATGATGGCGCCGCTCGGTGCCATCGCGCGGGTCCACGCTGCGGCGCGAAGCCGGGAACAGATACTGCCAGGCGAGTTCGCGCGCGGCATTCGGATACTTGCGCGCCAGCGCATGCGGCAGCCACACCGCGCCGAACCCGTCGGCCAGATCGCGCGCATGCAGCACCCGCACATCCTCGCGCTGGCGCCGAAGGGGCTCGCTCAGGGCCGACGGCAGCATCGTGCGGCGGTCCTTGCCGCCCTTGCCGTCGCGCACGGTGATTTCGTGGCGCTCGAAATCCACATCCTTCACCCGCAAGCGCAGGCATTCCATCAGCCGCAGGCCACTGCCGTATAGCAGGCTCGCCATCAGCCACTCGCGCCCGGACAGGCGCTGCAACAGCCGCGCCACCTCGCCGCGTGAGAGCACCACCGGCACCCGCTGCGGCCGCTTGGCACGCACGATGTTCTCCATCCATGGCAAATCCATTGCCAGCACCTCGCGGTACAGAAACAGCAGCGCCGACAGCGCCTGGTTCTGGGTGCTGGCCGCCACCTTGTCCTGCGTGGCCAACCGCGACAGAAACGCTTCGACCACCGCCCCGTTCAATGTCCGCGGGTGGCGCTTGCCATTGGCCAGGATGAACCGGCGAATCCAGTACAGATACGCCTGTTCCGTGCGCAAACTGTAATGTTTCAAGCGCAATCGCGCGCGAATTTCGTCGAACAGACGCGGCGGCGAACCCGCCCCACCTGCGCCTTTACTCAGGGTCTCTTCGCCGTGATATGTCATCGCAGGGTCTGCCGTGTGCCGAACACCCTCAATGATCCAGCCGCAGCCGCCGCTCACCATCGGCAAATGCAGCAGTTTTGGGTAGGAATCCAGCTTGACAGCCCCCTCAGGCACTGGGACGATCCGCTCTACACCCCATATTGGGGTCTACTCGTAGTTAGGCATTCAGTCAAGAGAATCGGCCTCGTGAATAATCAACGATGGAAGAGCGACAAGGCAGCAACTATATTTGCCGTCATATTTATAGCAATTCCCATTATTTTCGCAGCTATAGGATTCATCGCGATTATTGTCAGCACTTTCAAGCACGTTCACCCAATAAGCTCGAAAAGAATATTTAGTATAATATTGGAATCCCTTAGATTCGTGACCATAATCGCTACCGCGATTGGGGCAATTTCCGTACTGCATTACCTTGCAGATAAATATCTCCGAGAAATCTACCGTAGACTATTGGCGTATTTAGGTATTCTTCTTGCTGCAATTCTTGGATTAATGATAATATTCGGAGCACTGCGCAGTTTCACAAGGGGTGCTGATGAGTGCACAGCCAATGAGGCGCGCTTTGGAATTTGCTAGGATGAACGATTGATGCCTAACAATTCATTCAAGCCGACGCCACTTCGTGGCGCGGCTTAATTCAGGTGTTAGGGCGCTGCAAAAGCTGCTTCCGCAGCTGCGCCGTGCGAAGCGCCGGTGCAACTCGCCCGCCGGTTCTTCCGCTGGGTTTCTGGCGGTCGGCGCCGGCTTCGCCAACCGGTTCGTGCCGGCCTCGGTATCGGGGTGCGCCCGTGGCTTCTCGCGGCAGCAGACCCTCCAACACTCTCGCCCGTTGCAGCGTTTCCTTGCGGCCGCATCGGGTTGCGCGCAGGCGGCTCGGCTCTCGGACGGTACAGGCAACTGCGTGTGGCCTCCTTGCGTGCGCTCGCGCGCCCCGCTGGCGTCGTTTTCTGCTACCTTGCGCCCTAACTGTTCGTCCAAGCCGACGCCGCTTCGCGGCGCGGCTTAACTCAAGCGTTAGGGCGCAGACATGAACTCTCAAGCGTCTCAAGCAGATCCCAAGCCATATTCGGCAGTCATTGCTCTACTTGTGGCCACAGCATTAGGCGCTGGCACTGGATGGCTTATGGCGACACTGGCTCCAGCCAACAAATTTTCGTGGCTTGGTCTAGCTCTTATCCCGCTTTGGTTCCTACTCGAGATCGTCTTTGAGTTGGCCGCAGCAGCACTAGGATCGCCCAGCAAGATTTCTCGCATTTTAGCTATCACCGGCTTAGTTAGTGGCTTCTATGTTGTCTGGTTCTTGGTCAAGGGCCTTGCGCCCTAACAATTCATTCAAGCCGACGCCGCTTCGCGGCGCGGCTTAATTCAGGTGTTAGCGGGCAAGTCGGCGTCGGTGACTTTCAACTGCCGGGGCTTGCCTGATATCGTGTAGTAGTGGCTCACATCAACATGCTTTGCAGCCCAGGCATCCAGCAGGTTCTGCAACTCCATTTGTGCATCGCGGGGAACCGAAAATGGATTGTCCCAAGCCTCGCCAATCAGTTCGTAGCCTCGCTCGTTCGCGTCTTCCAGTATCTGCGCGGCGTTCAAAGCCTGCTGCGGTTCCATGGGCAAAAAGTCTGCCTCCCAATAAATCGTCCCAACAACAAGGCGCCCTTCACTGTCCAGTGCGTCAAAAACATCGCCGGGAGTTTCGTGGCAGTAGTTTTCGTCGTCTGTGCTGTAGTAAGTTTTCATCATCGTCTCCAGCGGGCTTGCCCGCTAACAATTCATTCAAGCCGACGCCGCTTCGCGGCGCGGCTTAACTCAGGTGTTATGTTCTTCCGGGGTTGAAGCGTGAGAGGTAACGTCATCTCCTACATTGAGATGTGCCAGAAAGAGGGCACGAGCCTACAACGTGGCATGAATTTCCGTCTTAAAGGGCATCACTCGGTCATCCTCATGTCTGTTCGCCCCAACTCTCCATATCGCGACGAAGTGCAGGAAGACGGAGCAGTGCTCATCTACGAGGGGCATGATGAGCCGAAACGCAAAGGCGTGTCAGACCCAAAGTCTCTCGACCAACCAGAACGGACGCCTGGTGGCACTCTTACCGAGAACGGCAAATTCCATCAAGCTGCACAACAGTTCAAAGCAGGCAAAAAAGGCCCTGATATTGTTCAGGTGTACGAAAAGATCAAAGCCGGCATTTGGACAGATAACGGCTTCTTTCATCTTGTGGATTCTTGGATCGAAAACGATGGCATCAGGAATGTTTTCAAATTCAAACTTGTTGCCGTTGAAAACGTGTCTGACGAATCAGCATCGGAAGAATGCGCCAATCGCCTTGTTGAGCGAAGTCGCATTATTCCAACCAGCGTAAAGCTGGAGGTGTGGGCCCGCGATGGCGGCAAGTGTGTTACCTGTGGCGCAACCGATGAACTGCACTTCGATCATATCGTTCCCTTTTCGAAGGGTGGCACATCGCTGAAAGCCGAGAACATTCAGCTACTCTGTGCTCGCCACAATCTAAGCAAAAGCGCGAAGATCCAATGAGAAATGAACATAACAAATCGTTCCAGCGGACCGTCAAAAAGCTGCGCTTTTTGACGCCCGCTGAACTCCAACGTTAGGCCGCGCATGGAAATCATCGATGCTTGAGCAAATAAGATCCCGCTACGTCGAGCAATTGAAATCGACGCTGTCATCGCTCTCATCCGAA
>NZ_SMAP01000015.1 GCF_004346265.1 Thermomonas haemolytica | reverse complement strand
GTAGGCGCAGCGGCGGCGCTGTTGTCGGCGTTGTGGGCCTAACAATTCATTCAAGCCGACGCCGCTTCGCGGCGCGGCTTAACTCAGGCGTTAGGCGGCAGGAGCAAGTAATGCGCAACATGATGTTTTCCACCCTTGCGTCCTTCATGCTCCTTGGAGCCACATCGGCGTTCGGCGCAGATGAGCGCACTCCCGCGCTCAACTGCGAGGTCGGGCCACTCAAGAGGTCATTTGGCGGATCTCCTTGGCTCGTCTATGCGTGCGGTGACAATCGCTCGGCGGTTGTGGTTTCGGATCAAGGCAATCCGGCCATGCCTTTTTACTTCATCCTGTATGTGAATCCCGATGGCCAGATTCGGCTATATGGCGAGGGCACTGGCTCCAAGTCAGCTACGCAGCCCGCATTTGATGAGCTGCGTCAGCTTGATCAACAGGCCATCGCAGCGCTCGTGGCAGAGGCTCGCTCAGCGGCGGCTCCGTGACTAGCCTGCCGCCTAACAATTCGTCCAAGCCGACGCCGCTTCGCGGCGCGGCTTAACTCAGGTGTTAGGTGGCAGGGACAGTGAAACGCGATCTGGAACAAGCCCCTGTGGTGTTCAGCCGCGAGGTTGTCATTGCTCAGCTGGCCGCAAGGGCCGCGCTGCGCCGCTCCTTGGCTGTGATCGTTTTGTCTTTGGTGGGCTGGCTAGCCGTCGGTTTCATCGTCCTGTCGCAGCTAGGCCTTCCCGATGACCTCTGGGCAGCCCTGACGCTCGGCCCTGCATTGCTCGCTGTGCCAGCGATTCGTCAGGCTCAGTGGTGGGTTCTCGCATCGCATCGGCTCCGCTGCCCTTCCTGCCGGCATCTCCTCGCAGAGAATCGCCATTGGTGGAAAAGCCCCACCCCGTTCTGCAAGGCTTGTGGCAAGCTCGCCCTACTTCCGGTGGCGGCACTCGAGCGCGCAGCTGCCACCTAACAATTCATTCAAGCCGACGCCGCTTCGCGGCGCGGCTTAACTCAGGTGTTAGGCGGCCATGGGGAACATCGTGAACTACGTGTTGCTGGCTATCTTTCTCGTCATCGCGGCCACGCTCGCTTACCGCTTCCTGCGTTTCCGCAGCTTGGCGGGAGCGCTGTTCGGCGCCCCTGTTGCTGCAACGCTAGGTGTCGCTGCTGCGGCAGACTCATTCCATATGCCGGTGCAGATCAGGGTGCATTCTCTTGCGAGCGCCACGCCGTACAAAGCCGTTGGCCTTGAGCTTGTGGCAAAGGCACTTGGGCACTACCGCGTCATGCCGGTTACCCTTTCGCACCAGGAGGCGCAACAGCTGGCCGAGCTTCTGCTTCAGGCCTCTGGGCAGCCGCCTAACAATTCATTCAAGCCGACGCCACTTCGTGGCGCGGCTTAATTCAGGTGTTAGGGCGCTGCAAAAGCTGCTTCCATCGCTGCGCCGAGCGAAGCGCCGGTGCAACTCGCCGGCTGATTCTTCCGCTGGGTTTCTGGCAGTCGGCGCCGGCTTCGCCAACCGGTTGGTGCCGGCCTCGGTATCGGGGTGCGCCCTCGGCTTCTCGCGGCAGCAGACCCTCCAACACTCTCGCCGCGTTGCAGCGTTTCCTTGCGACCGCATCGGGTTGCGCGCAGGCGACTCGGCTTTCGGACGGGACAGGCAACTGCGTGCGGCTTGCTTGCGTGCGCTCGCGCGCCCCGCTGGCGTCGTTTTCTGCTACCTTGCGCCCTAACTGTTCGTCCAAGCCGACGCCACTTCGTGGCGCGGCTTAACTCAAGCGTTAGCGGCCTTACCAGTGTTTCAGGCCAAGCTCACGCATTGCCTCCCTCAGATCGGCCCCAGTTTCATGTCGATAAAGGCGAATCGCTTCAACGCGCTTGCCAGCCTTGATCAGCGACATGCACCTAGACTTCAATTCCTCTTGCTTGGCCTTCTGCTGTTCGATCTTGTGAGTATTCATTTCTGCGTCCTCCTCGGCGCTAACAATTCATTCAAGCCGACTGCGCTTCGGCTTGGCTCGGTATGTGTGTCCTGCCGCAGCGCAGCGGCTTAACTCAGGTGTTAGGCGCCATGATCAATTTTCCAGCATGCCTGCTTCCAATTCTCGCCCTTGGCAGTGCAATTTTTCCCGCACGCGCCCAAGATCCACCGATGAGAATCTCGTTAATTCAGCTAATCTCCACACCTGAAAAATACGAGGGAAGAGTTGTGGCAGTGACAGGCTATATCCATCTTGAATTTGAAGGTAACGGAATTTACCTACATAAAGACGACCATCAATACGGCCTTGAAAAAAATGGCCTCTGGATTGACCTAGATGAGTGCGGGTTGCCTGGGGAACAGAAATTTACGGACGGGTATGCTTATGTGGTCGGTCGCTTCACTTCAACTGATCGTGGCCACTTGGACTCACGGTCGGGCGCGCTTCAAGAAATCAAGTCATGCCAGTCGTGGCCTCCGCTTCCACCGCCTCCGCCTGGCACCTAACAATTCGTCCAAGCCGACGCCGCTTCGCGGCGCGGCTTAACTCAAGCGTTAGGGCGCTGGAAAAGCTGTTTCCGCAGCTGCGCCGAGCGAAGCGCCGGTGCAACTCGCCGGCCGGTTCTTCCGCGGGGTTTCTGGCGGTCGGCGACGGCTTCGCCAACCGGCTCGTGCCGGCCTCGATATCGGGGTGCGCCCGCGGCTTCTCGCGGCAGCAGACCCTCCAACACTCTCGCCGCGTTGCAGCGTTTCCTTGCGGCAGCATCGGGTTGCGCGCAGGCGGCTCGGCTCTCGGACGGTACAGGCAACTGCGTGCAGCGGTGTGCCGTGCGCTCGCGCGTCCCACTGACGTCGTTTTCTGCTACCTTGCGCCCTAACTGTTCGTCCAAGCCGACGCCACTTCGTGGCGCGGCTTAACTCAGGTGTTAGGGGGCATGGGTGGACTCACAGCGACTTGAGTTCTGGAAATCCTTCCTTGTCGAGCAGTCCGGCTTTCCCGCGCCAGATCGCCTTGCAAAGCAACTCGAAGTGGCATCGGTCACAGAGGTCTGCGACTGCGGGTGCAACAGCTTCGGAACGCACGTCCCGCCAGAGTCCGGGGCCCCTGCTCTGTGCGAGCCGATGGCACATGCAGCTGCAGTCTTCCAGAGCTACTTCTTGCTTGAGCCATCCGGCAAGTCACTTGAGATCGTCATACACGCAGACAAGCTCGGCAATCTGTCGTATGTCAATATTGACTGCAACGCTAACTCCGAGCCGGTTCCCGAGCTAATCCAAGTCAAGGGTCCGGCGTACCATGTGTTTGTAAGCCAGGGGCTTGCCCCCTAACAATTCGTCCAAGCCGACGCCGCTTCGCGGCGCGGCTTAACTCAGGTGTTAGGTTGCCCGGGGAGCATCGTTGATGACCATTAAGAAAGCATGGGTTGGCGTAGTCACGCTGCTGGCTCTACACCTCGGACTTGGTGGCTTGGCGGGTGCTGCACACGCGGAGACCCATATCCACGAGTCCATTCTCGCAGCCGTTCTCTGGCTTATTCCCGCTGCGGCCGTCAGCTGGTCCATGCGACGTATCTTCGTAGGACCCGCGCTCCTGGTGTGGGCAGCCATGTGGGCGCTTGCGTTGGTGGCCCTGAGCCACCAACCGGCGGCGCCGGCCGTTGCCGCTATTGTGCGGGAACATGCTCCCTCCCTTAGCGCCTCGTTCGTCGCCGTGGTTCTAGGCGCATCTCTCGGGCGGTTGCGATCGGCGTCAACGAAGCTGGCAACCTAACAATTCGTCCAAGCCGACGCTGCTTCGTTACGGCGAAAAGGCGGCAGAAAAAGCCTGCCACCTTTTCGCCTCCACTACGCAGCGCGGCTTAACTCAGGTGTTAGGGCGCTGCAAAAGCTACTTCCATCGCTACGCCGGGCGATGCGCCAGTGCAACTCGCCCACCGGTTCTTCCGCTGGGTTTCTGGCGGTCGGCGCCGGCTTCGCCAACCGGTTCGTGCCGGCCTCGGTATCGGGGTGCGCCCGTGGCTTCTCGCGGCAGCAGACCATCCGGCACTCTCGCCCGTTGCAGCGTTTCCTTGCGGCAGCATCGGGTTGCGCGCCGGCGGCTCGGCTCTCGGACGGTACAGGCAACTGCGTGCGACGGTGCGCCGTGCGCTGGCGCGCCCCGCTGGCGTCGTTTTCTGCTACTTTGCGCCCTAACTGTTCGTCCAAGCCGACGCCACTTCGTGGCACGGCTTAACTCAGGTGTTAGGGCGCTGCAAAAGCTGCTTTCGCAGCTGCGCCGGGCGATGCGCCGATGCAACTCGCCAGCCGATTCTTCCGTTGGGTTTCTGACAGTCGGCGCCGGCTTCGCCAACCGGCTCGTGCCGGCCTCAGCATCGGGGTGCGCCCGTGGCTTCCCGCGGCAGCAGACCCTCCAACACTCTCGCCCAGTTGCAGCGTCTCCTTGCAGCAGCATCGGGTTGCGCGCAGGCGGCTCGGCTCTTGGACGGTACAGGCAACTGCGGGTAGCGGTGCACCGTGCGCTCGCGCGCCCCGCTGGCGTCGTTTTCTGCTACCTTTCGCCCTAACTGTTCGTCCAAGCCGACGCCGCTTCGCGGCGCGGCTTAACTCACGCGTTAGGTTGCTTGCCGCAGTCGTTCAGCTTGGCGCAAAGCCATTCCGCATACCGTTCTTCCTGCGCCGATGTCACAAAGTAGCCGCTGATCCGTAAGGACACTTCGTGAGTGGAGTCGCCGCTGAAAATGTCAACATAAGGGCCGGTGCGCTTCCAATGCCAAGTTCCTTTGTCCACTTCTTTCCTCCGTAGTCCGCAACCTAACAATTCGTCCAAGCCGACTCGGCTTCGCCTCGCGGCTTAACTCAGGTGTTATGCCTCATGTCCCATGCCGCAGCAGATTCATCATCGTCCCACTCGCTGGTGTAGGCTCTCGCCGGGCCGCGGGCACCGCAGCCACCGCATGCGATAAATGAAAGATCATGTCCGTCAGGGTGTTTCCCGTATGAATATCCAACGTCATCGCTACCGCAAAATGGGCATGGCTTCATGACAAATTCCTCTTGGAAAAATGAAATTAACTACCCTAACCAACCTTGCAAGCATTGCGGTGTCAAGGCTTGGGCAGTTGGCCATTACGTTGATGCCGGAGGAAATCCGAAATACCCGTTCTATTGCATGAACTGTGGTAAACGTATACCTGGGTTTGCAAAGCGCAAAGCAGTTGAAAGATCCAACGTCAAAATCAAACAGCTTTATCCGCTTCAACTCCAATTTATTTGTGAGGTCTGCGGTGCTGAAGGGGCTGAAAACCATCACTGGGCACCGTTCCATCTCTTCGGCGATGAGGCCGAAAGCTGGCCGCAGTCCTTTCTCTGCCCGTCTTGTCACAAGCGTTGGCATGATCTTGTTACCCCAAATGCCAATGGCACGCGCAAGGCATAACATGGCGGTCAAGCGGGACGCCCAAAACGCCGCTTCGCGTCATTTTGGCCGCCCCTTACCTATACGTTAGGCAACAGCAACAAATTCAGTCGCTACTTGGGGCTTTTGACGTGAGTGAAACTTGGCTGGCAGTCTTCACCGCCGCCGTATCAGGCGGAATAATTGCGAAGCTTATTGACTATCCTGTTGAATGGATCAAATACTACTTTGGCCAGCGGAAATCCGCTAAGTCGCTCGTTGATGCGCACTTAGACCCGCTCCTGAAGGCAGCAGATGCGATCGTCGGAAAAACATCATCTCTAGCCGATCGTGATTTTTCAATCGATTCAGAACAACAAGAAGCATCATCCACAGCACCACTCGATCCAGACCTAATCGGACTGACCTACTTGTATGCCAGATTCTGGGGGCGCATCAATATTCTTGCGGAGGAAAGCCTTGGTATCTCCCTTGCCTCAGATAAGCGTGGAGCCAAGCTTCAAAAGTTCATTGCGTGCCTTGGGTCACCGCAAATACGCTTAGTCAATCGGACGCACCAAAACGCCATTGGCGAGCTGGCCACGGATCCATCCTACGATGGCCGTCATAGAACAATTGGCCTTGTTGAGTTCGGAAAGAAAATCAGCGAGGACTCATCAGCAGCCGCTTGGTGCAAGCCGCTCATTGAGCTTCTCGGAAAGACAAAGATAAAGGCTACTCGCCAGCAGCTTCTCGTGTACGGAGTTGTTGCGCATGCCCTTGTGGATACGCTTGATCCCGAGCATCAATCAACGCACCCACGCCCGCCATATAGCAATAAATTATCTAAAGCCGCAGTTCGTCAGATCGAGCGGCTCGTCTTTGGCGAGTACCTAAAGGACATTGGTGCGCGCAATCAGTACACAATCGAGCAATAAAAAAGGTACCCGCCGACCGCACTACCGAAGTAGAGTTGGATCATTGGGTACCTTCCGCATCTCCAACGTAGCACTCCTTGCTCATGCATGCAAGGGCACGCCATACGGCAAGGAGCTGTTGCCTAACAATTCGTTCAAGCCGAACCCGCTTCGCTCCGGCAACGGCGTGGCAGATTAAGCTTGCCACGCCGTTGCCTGCGCTACGCAGGTCGGCTTAACTCAGGCGTTAGGCCCCAATGGCCACATCCACGAATGCTCAAAAGCTCGCGGGCGGCACCGTTCATGAGCTGCCGGAAGATTTCAGGGCCGCCATCGAGCGTGATCGGGCGGTGGCCTCCCTGTGGACAGAGATCACCCCACTGGCGCGGAATGAGTGGATCTGCTGGGTCACGTCACCCAAGCAGGAAGCCACTCGGCAGCGTCGCATCGCGGTCGGCATCGATAAGATGCGGAAGGGAATGCGAAGGCCCTGTTGTTGGCCCGGTTGCCCACATCGCTGAGATGGTGTGGCATTGTCCCCGGTAAGGCCCGGGAGTTGGCGCCTAACAATTCGTCCAAGCCGACGCCGCTTCGCGGCGCGGCTTAACTCAAGCGTTAGGCATCATGCCGAGCATTCGACGCGTCTCAGTAATCTTTAGTGCAGTGCTTCTTGCCGCCTGCTCGTCTCTTGTGCATGGCCCAGATCGCCCACCGACCAGGTCGGAGATCATCGGCACTTACGACATGGGGCACGCCGGCTTCGATGAAACGTTACAACTGCATCAGGACGGCACGTACACCAGGACTTTGCACGGACATCTGGGGCAGGACTCTAAGGACTTCCATGGCACTTGGCGGATCGACGGCAAGAACCTCTTCTTTGAGCCTGTTCCGGAGCGGCAGACCGCATCTAGCCTTGTGCAAGCCGAGGCTTTCTTTCATCGCCACAAGCCTGCCTTTGTTCGCACCCAAGACCTCAAGGGAGACAAGGCGCATGAGTGGTGGGTTTACGAGCGCCGGGAGAACGGTCAATGATGCCTAACAATTCGTTCAAGCCGATGCCGCTTCGCGGCACGGCTTAACTCAGGCGTTAGGGCGCTGGAAAAGCTGCTTCCGCAGCTGCGCCGGGCGAAGCGCCAGTGCAACTCGCCCGCCGGTTCTTCCGAGTGGCTCCTGGCGGTCGGCGCCTGCTTCGCTAACCGGTTCGTGCCGGCCTCAGTATCGGGGTGCACCCGTGACTTCTCGCGGCAGCAGACCCTCCAACACTCTCGCCGCGTTGCAGCGTTTCCTCGCGGCAGCATCGGGTTGCGCGCAGGCGGCTCGGCTCTCGGACGGTACAGGCAGCTGCGGGCAGCGGCGCACCGTGCGCTGGCGCGCCCCGCTGGTGTCGTTTTCTGCTACCTTGCGCCCTAACTGTTCGTCCAAGCCGACGCCACTTCGTGGCGCGGCTTAACTCAAGCGTTAGGGCGCTGGAAAAGCTGCTTCCGCAGCTGCGCCGGGCAAAGCGCCAGTGCAACTCGCCCGCCGGTTCTTCCGAGGGGCTCCTGGCGGTCGGCGCCGGCTTCGCCAACCGGTTCGTGCCGGCCTCAGTATCGGGGTGCGCCCGTGGCTTCTCGTGGCAGCAGACCCTCCAACACTCTCGCCGTGTTGCAGCGTTTCCTTGCGGCCGCATCGGGTTGCGCGCAGGCGGCTCGGTTCTCGGACGGTACAGGCAACTGCGTGCGGCGGTGCGCCGTGCGCTGGCGCGCCCCGCTGGCGTCGTTTTCTGCTACTTTGCGCCCTAACTGTTCGTCCAAGCCGACGCCACTTCGTGGCGCGGCTTAACTCAGGTGTTAGGGCGCTGCAAAAGCTGTTTCCGCCGCTGCGCCGGGCGAAGCGCCAGTGCAACTCGCCGGCCGATTCTTCCGCAGGGTTCCTGACGGTCTGCGCCAGCTTCGCCAACCGGTTCGTGCCGGCCTCGGTATCGGGGTGCGCCCGTGGCTTCTCGCAGCAGCAGACGGTCCAGCACTCTCGCCCGTTGCAGCGTTTCCTTGCGGCAGCATCGGGTTGCGCGCAGGCGGCTCGGCTCTCGGACGGTATAGGCAACTGCGTGCGACGGTGCGCCGTGCGCTGGCGCGCCCCGCTGGCGTCGTTTTCTGCTACTTTGCGCCCTAACTGTTCGTCCAAGCCGACGCCACTTCGTGGCACGGCTTAACTCAGGTGTTAGGGCGCAGGAACAGACAGCATGGTCTCTCGGTCGTTCATTGAAAGCCTGGGGCCAGAGCTCGGCCCACTAAAGAAGCTGCTTGCCCGCACTGGCAACGAGGTAGTCATTTCTGGCTCTGATGTACTCGTCTCGCACAGACCGGAAATTGGTCCAGAAGCCTACGCAATAACCTTGCATGCACCGCAAACTGACAGTGAGCTAGCGGTCTACGAGACAACCCACGGCTTGGCCATTCCTGCCAGTTACGTCTCGGTGCTTCGTTCCATCAACGGCGGGCGCATCTTTGATCTGTCCCTTTACGGCGCCCCAAGATCTATGCGGGGCTCTCCGCCGCTACTCGACCGATCGTCTCGCCAACCGCAAGACCTAGCTACTGCTAACCGCTTCTGGCGCGTAGGATTTCAGGCCGCACCAGAACTTTTCCATTTCGGCGGTGCCGCGCTGTCCGTAGACGAGAACGTCGGGTACTTTATTGATGCTTCTGGTAGCGTCGTAGGAATGCGCAAAGGTGGCACTGAGTGGCGCCGGTGGGCAACCTTCTCTGCGTTTCTTTCGGCTGAGATTGACCGTCTTGAGCAATCGTTTCCTGCGTTCGAAGCGTTCATGGCTGACACTGCGCGGACAGCGCGCTAACAATTCATTCAAGCCGACGCCGCTTCGCGGCGCGGCTTAATTCAGGCGTTAGGCCTCATGAAGACAGGCGCATGGTTCTTCCTACTTCCCGGAGTTCTTCTGGCCGTATGCGCTATCGCGCTGATCGCCATAATGGAAATTGGAACTCCTGAGTGGACCTGCAGTTGTTCCGGGCCTGACCATTGGAGTTACAAAGGTCCAGACATGGGAGAGAGTGAGAAACACTTTGACGCAACCCGTCACACCACTTCCTGTAAGCGCACTGATCAATCCGCCAAGATCATGGACAAAGTTTTTGGCTTGCTGTTTCCAGGCCATGAGGCCTAACAATTCGTTCAAGCCGAGTCCGCTTCGCGGCCTCGGCGCCGGTTGCTACGATTGAACCAACGCCGCGGCCGCTGCGCTGCCCGGCTTAACTCAGGTGTTAGGCCGCATGGGCTTCCTGGTCAGTGGAGTAGTTCGCATCGTGGCGGATCACGTGCTCCGGCTCTTTTCTGCACTGGCTCGCGGTGGCGCCCGGATGGTGTCGCCGCAGCTGGGCATCGCGGCTTTCTCGCTCCAGACAGCGTTTCCCGCGGCTTCTTCGCCGGGCGCCCGGTTCTGGTCGGCTCTCGGGCCGTGGCGCTGGGGCGCTCTCGTCTACCCATTGCTGTCGCGCCGCGCTACAGTGCGGCCTAACAGTTTATTCAAGCCGACGCCACTTCGTGGCGCGGCTTAATTCAGGCGTTAGGCCGCATGGACTTCCTGGTCAGTGGAGTAGTTCGCATCGTGGCGGATCACGTGCTCCCGTAAGCTCCCCCGTCAAGCGGACATTTCAAAAGTAGAACATCTGGCGGGTTGGTTGCGGTATTCGATGGGCGTCATGCCGTCGAGGGCGTCGT
>NZ_SMAP01000014.1 GCF_004346265.1 Thermomonas haemolytica | reverse complement strand
CGGCCAGCTTGTAGTGCCTTGTCCCCTCGCACGAAGGGCATCGCTTCATGACCAAATCCTCGTTGATCTGGTCCGGTTTGGCTAGGAATTACCAAGAAAAAACCCCGCACTTCTGCGGGGTTTCGGGACTTCTTGGGACTGGGCGGAACAGGTATGTGGTGGAGGTGGGCGGAATCGAACCGCCGTCCGAAGGCACTCCATGCCCGGCACTACATGCTTAGCCCGGTGTTTGGTCTCGGAGGCCGGCAACACACCGTGCGAAGCACGCCGTCCTCCACACCCGCTGAGTTTCGGAGCCGGTTGGCGGGTCGCCGCCGGAACCTATCCCGTGATGATGACCCTACATCCACGAGCACAGGCACAAGTGGGTTCGGGGCTAGGCCTTAGGCGGCCAGAGCGTAGTTGTCGTCGTTGGCAACTATGAGTTTTGCAGCTGGATTAGCGAGGAAAGCTACCCCCTCGGCATGCGCCGTGCGATTTCGCGACCCCCGTCGAAGCCAGTGCACCCCCGGGAAGTTGTCGATGTCGCCGACCCGGCCAGTATAGGGGCGTCGCCGGGGTTCACAAGCCCGGCGTGCCCGGCGCGTTCATCCGGCGCAACGGAAACGGGCCGCGCGTGGCGGCCCGTTCCGCGAACCCGTGGCTGCGGAGTTACGAACGCAGCGGCAGCAGGCGGATCTCCACCCGGCGGTTCAGCGCCCGGCCCTGCTCGGTGTCGTTGCTGGCGATCGGGAAGCGCTTGCCCATGCCGATGATCTCGAAGCGTTCGCGCTGCACGCCCTGCGCCATCAGGTAGCTGGCGACCGCATTGGCACGCTGCTCGGAGATGCGCTGGTTGACCGCGTCGGACCCGATGTTGTCGGTATGCCCGCTGACCTCCACGATGGTCTGGTTGTACTCGCGTAAGGTGCCGGCGATGGCGTTCAGCGAGGGATAGAACTGCGGCTTGATGTCGGTCCGGTTGAAGTCGAAGGTGACGCCATCCGGCAGGTTGAGCTTGATGACGTCGCCGTCGCGGCTGACGTCGATGCCGGTGCCGGCGGTCTCGCGCCGCAGCTGGGCTTCCTGGCGGTCCTGGTAGTTGCCGATGGCGCCGCCGGCGAGCGCGCCGATGCCGGCACCGACCATCGCCTGCTGGCGGCGCGACACCGCGCTGTCGCCGCTGAGCAGGCCCGCCGCGGCGCCGATGGCCGCACCGATCAGTGCGCCCTTCTTGGCGCGGGCATGGTCGTCGTAGCCGCCCTGTGCGTCGTACGACGCACAGCCGGCGACGAAGGCGGCGAGGCAGGTGCCGAGCACGGCAAGCTTGAACGGCTGGGTATTCATCTGAAGCTCCTTCTCAGTCATGTGCGGTTGGCTGGGAGACGCCGGGCAGAGGCTAGGCGCGCGCACGTGGCCTGAATGTGAACGGAGGCCGCCGCGTTAAGCCGGCGTTGCCTGATCGAGCAAGGCCTGCGCCGCGTCCGCGTCCAGCGGCAGGCTCCAGTCGCCCATCAGCGCGAGGTACAGCAGGGCCTCGAACTCCTCCCCGAACCGCCGCACCACCGCATCCGGATCGGGGATCAGGCGGGCGTCGGCGATCAGCCCGAAATGCACCTTGCCGCGATAGCTGAGGATCGACAGGCCCAAGCCAATCGAGCCGGTCTGCGGCACCCAGAACATGATCTCGCGCAGGGTGCAGCCGGCCATGTACAGCGGCTGCTGCGGGCCCGGAACGTTGGTGGCCACCGCGCTGGCCTTGCGGCTGAATAGTTCCAGTGCCAGTTCCTGCACCGGCGCCGGGGCGATGCCCAGCGCCGCCAGCAGGCCGTAGGCCACGATCGCCTGGCGCGAGCTCTTGAGCTGGCGCATGCATGCCGCGACACGCTCCAGCCGCGCCAAGGGATTGGCCTCGCCCACCGGCAGGTCCAGGAACACCAGCCCGAAATGGTTGCCGAGCTTGCGCGCATGCTCCAGCGGGCGCAGGTTCACCGGCACCGTGGCGCGCAGGGTCAGGCCGTCCAGCGCCTCGCCGCGCTCGCGCATGTAGCCGCGCAGCGCGCCGGCGGCGGCGGCCATCAGCACGTCGTTGACGGTGCAGTCGCAGGCGCGCCCCACCGCCTTCACCTCCTCCAGGTCCAGCGGCTCGGCCCAGGCCACGCGCTTGCTCACGCCCAGGCGCCCGCGCAGCAACGAGGGCGGATCGTCCGGCAGCGCCAGCGCATGCACCAGCTCGCGCGCGATCTCGCCGCCCTCCTTCGCCAGCAGCGTGGCCAGCGACGGGTCCTGCATCATCGCCATGCCCTGCTCCAGCGCCTTGCCGCCGAGCTTCATGTAGCGCTCCATCGCGCCGACACGTCGCGCCACCGGCGCCGCCTGCTCCTTCAGCCAGGCCTTGTCGAGGCGCGAGGCCGAGGACGATTCACGGCTGGTATCGGTGAGCGACAGCAGCACCTGCACCAGCGCGATGCCGTCGGCATAACAGTGGTGGATGCGGGCGACCACGGCGGAGCCGCCCTGGTAGCGCTCGACCAGATGGAACTGCCACAGCGGCTTGGTCGGGTCCAGCGGGCTGGACGCGAGCTGGCTGACGAAGCGTTCCAGCGCGCGCTTTTCCGAGGCCTTGCCGGCCCGGCCCGGCAGCCCGGACAGGCGTACGTGCCAATCCAGGTCGAAGTGCTCGTCCTCCACCCATTGCGCGCCGGCCGCGCCATCCACCGGCTTCTGCCGGAAGCGGGCATAGGCGAGGAAGCGCTGCTGGATCACCCGCTTCAGCTGCGCCAGCGACATCGGCTCGGCGAACATCAGCACGCCGGTGATCATCATCGGGTTGGTCGGCCGCTCCATCCGCAGCCAGGCGGTGTCCACCCGCGACATCGGCTCGCGCCTCAAGCGCCGGCCCTGCGGCGCTGCGGAACGCTTCAAACGCGGCTTCGACGTAGCCATTCCCGCCCTCCCCGGTGGTGACGGCGAGTGAATCACGCCGCCGCGAGGATGGTCAATGCGTGCGCCGCGCGACGCGAAGGCCCAGCAGCAGACCCAGGAACAGCAGGCAAACGCCAGCCTCGATCGCCCAAACCGAATACGGCACACCGAACGCGGCCGGCAATGTCGCCTGACCGTGGATCCAGTCGCCGTACGTTGCGGCATCGATGGCCGGCACGCCCAGCAGGGGCAGCATCGGCAGCAACAGCGCGGCCGGCAGCATCCAACCGCGGCCCCTCGCCGGCAGCGCGCGCCAGCACGCCCATAGCGGCGGCAACACCAGCATCAGCACGGTCGCGGTCGCCAGCCAGCGCGCGGATTGTGGTGCCACCAAGGACCACAGGCGCCCCTCGTCGCCGCCACCGGTCGCCACCGTCAGCAGCCGCATCAAGGGCTTGTTGGCGATGACCAGGGCGAAGCCCCACCACATTGCCCGGCCACGCAACACCAGCGCCATGCCGGCCCACATCAGCAGGTAGCTCAGCGCAGGGCCGGCGACAGTGGTCCAGGGCCAGCGCGCATCGCAGCTATCGGCCAGCGCGAACAGGCTCAAACTCATCCGCCCGCCTGGCCCGCACAACGCCAGGCCTGCCAGGTGGTGCGTGAACTCGTGGGCGAAGGACGCCAGCCAGCACAGCGCCACCAGCGCGAGCAGGCTGCGGGGATCGAGGGAAAAACGGTATCCGGGCATCGCGGCGCATCCACAGGGCAAGGCCACAGGGATACCGTCGGCAGGCGAACGGTTTACCCGGGGCCGGATGCGCCCACGTACTCGCGCGGAATGCGCTCGTTGAGCCGGGTCAGGATCTCGTAGGCGATGGTGCCCGCCCGCTGCGCCACGTCCTCGATGCGGATGGCCTGCCCGTCCTGGGTACCGATCAGCACCACGTCGTCGCCGTTGTAAGCCGTGCCGTCCGGGCCCAGATCGACCATGAACTGGTCCATGCAGATGCGGCCCACGATCGGCCGCCGCTGCCCGCGCACCAGCACTTCGCCGTTGTTGGACAGCGCCCGCGGCCAGCCATCGCCATAGCCGATCGGGATGGTCACCACGCGGGTGTCCTGCGCCGGCGCCCAGGTGGCGCCGTAGCTGACCGGGTGCCCGGCGCGCACCACCTTGAAGTACACCACCTGCGACAGCAGCGACAGCGCGGGCCGCACCGGCACGCTGGCGCGCGCGGCCGGGTCCGGCAGCACCCCATACAGCAGGATGCCCGGGCGCACCATGTCCAGCCAGGTCTCCGGCGCATGCAGCACGCCGCCGGAATTGGCGAGATGGCGGATCGGCATCGGCGCGCCGATGCGTGTGAAGTGCGCGCAGGCCTCCTGGAAGCGCTCGACCTGCAGCGCGGTCATCGGCGAGTCCGGGTCGTCCGCGCAGGCCAGGTGCGAATACACGCCCTTGAGCACGCACCAGCGCGAGGCCGCGGCCGCCTCGATCAACGGCCCGCAGGAATAGCTGTGGACCCCGATGCGCTCCATCCCGGTGTCGATCTTGAGGTGGATCACCGCCTTGCGCCCCAGCGCCTGCGCCGCTTCCTCGACCTGGCGTAGCTTGTCCAGCGAGGACACGGTGATCTCCAGGTCGTGCGCGATCAGCTGCTGCGCCTGGCGCCCGAGGATGCCGCCCAGCACCAGCACCGGCACGTCGATCCCGGCCCGGCGCAGCGCGATGCCCTCCTCCACGAACGCCACCCCGATCTGGGCCACGCCGTGCGCCTGCAGGTGGCGCGCCACCGGCACCAGGCCGTGGCCATAGGCATTGGCCTTGAGGATGGCCATCACCGGTACCTCGACATGGGCGCGGATGGCATCGAGGTTGCCGGCCAACGCGCCGAGGTCGACCACGATCCGGGTCGGGCGCTGCTGCATCGGGTCGGTCACGGCGGCCTTACTCGTACTCGTAGCGACCCACGTCATCGTGGGCCAGGTTGTCGAAGCGGGTGTATTCGCCGAAGAACTTCAGCTTGAAGTGCCCGACTTCGCCGTTTCGGTGCTTGCCGATGATGATCTCGGCCAGCCCCTTGTCCGGCGAGTTTTCCTTGTTGTAGTACTCGTCACGGTAGATGAACACGATCATGTCCGCGTCCTGCTCGATCGCGCCGGATTCGCGCAGGTCGGCCATCAGCGGGCGCTTGTCGGTGCGCGATTCCAGCGAGCGGTTGAGCTGCGACAGCGCGATCACCGGCACGTTCAGTTCCTTGGCCAGGCCCTTCAGCGAGCGGCTGATCTCGGAGATCTCGGTGGCGCGGTTCTCGCTGTTGCCGGGCACCTGCATCAGCTGCAGGTAATCGATCACCACCAGGCCGAGATCATGCTCGCGCTTGAGCCGGCGCGCCTTGGCGCGCAGCACCTCGGGCGACAGGCCCGGGGTGTCGTCGATGAAGATCTTGACCCCGCTGAGCTGGGCGATGGCGCCGGTGACCCGGCTCCAGTCTTCGTCCTCGAGGTCGCCGGTCTTCAACCGCTTGGCATTGACCCGGCCCAGCGAGGAAATCAGGCGCAGCGCCAGCTGCTCGGCCGACATTTCCATCGAGAACACCGCCACCGCCTTCTTCGACTTCAGCGCCGCGTACTCGGCGATGTTGAGCGCGAAGGTGGTCTTGCCCATCGCCGGGCGCGCGGCCAGGATGATGAGGTCGGTCGGCTGCAGGCCGGCGGTCATCTTGTCGAACTCCGCATAGCCGGTGGGCAGGCCGGTGACGCCGCTGCCGTTTTCGGCGCGCCGCTGCAGGACCTCGAACGCATCGCGCAGCGCGTTCTTGACCGGGACGAAGTCCTGCTTGCCGCGTGCATGGCCCTCGGCGATCGCGAACACCGCCTGCTCGGCCTTGGCCAGCAGCTCGCCGGATTCGCGCCCCTCCGGCTGGAAGCCGTCGTTGACGATGGTGGTGCCGACGTCGATCAGGCGCCGCTGCACCGCCTTGTCGCGCACGATTTCGGCATAGGCGCGGATATTGGCCGCGCTCGGGGTGCTGGCGGCCAGCTCCACCAGATAGGCGCCGCCGGCCACCTGCTCGGCGATCCCTTGGGATTCGAACCATTCGCCCACGGTGACCGCATCGCACGGGCGGTTCTTCTCCACCAGCTCGCGGATCGCGCGGTAGATCAACTGGTGGTCGCGGCGGTAGAAATCCTCGTCCAGCAGCTGGTCGGCCACGCGGTCGAACGCGGCCGGGTCCAGCATCAGCCCGCCCAGCACCGCCTGCTCGGCCTCGATCGACTGCGGCGGGATCCGCAGCTGCTCCACCTTCTGCTCGTTGCGGGTCTGGAAGCTGGAATCCGGGCGTAGCCCTGGCCTGGCGCTCATCGGCGGCGTCACTCCCCTGCCGGCCCGTCGTCGCGGACCGTTCGTTGTTGTGTGGTGGAAGCAGGCATCGTAGTCGTCCGCGCCGGGAAGCGTTGCAGATAACCCTGTGGATAACCGGTGGGCGTCTCACCGCCTGCGACGGTGCTTGGCAACATTGCTGCGCGGCGGCCTTGCGCAGGCGCGCTAGGCATCCCGCAAAACGAAACGGGCGCCCTGCGGCGCCCGTCGCGGTGTTGCCGTGGCGGCGGATCAGGCCGCTTCCGGCACCACCACCACCTTGACGGTGGTGTCGACGTCGGCGTGCAGGTGCACCGCCACCTCGAACTCGCCTGTGTGGCGCAGCGGGCCTTCGCCCATCACCACTTCCGACTTGTTCACTTCGACGCCGAGCTGCTTGGTCAGGGCCTCGGCGATCTCGCGCGGGCCGACCGAACCGTACAGCTTGCCTTCGGTCGAGGCGTTGGCGCTCACCGTCACGCTGGCGTCGGCCAGCTTGGCCAGGCGGGCGTTGGCGGCGGCCAGCGCATCGGCAGCCTTGGCTTCGTACTCGGCGCGCTTGGCCTCGAACTCGGCGATGTTGGCCGGGGTGGCCGGCACCGCCTTGCCCTGCGGCACGAGGTAGTTGCGGCCGTAGCCGGGCTTCACGGTGACCAGGTCGCCCAGGCCACCGAGGTTGGTGACTTTCTGCAGGAGGATCAGTTGCATGGTGGTTCTCCGTATTCGTTAGCAGGCGGCGCCTGCAACGGATGCTGTCCGAATCGGACGGGAACGCCGCCGGCGACGGGCCGGCGACGGGGCCGGCCGGCGCTGGCGCAGCGTCAGACGTTGTGGTTGTCGGTGTACGGGATGAGCGCAAGGAAGCGCGCGCGCTTGACCGCGTTCTGCAACTGGCGCTGGTACTTCGACTTGGTGCCGGTGATGCGGCTGGGCACGATCTTGCCGGTCTCGGTCAGGTACTGGCGCAGGGTGTTGAGATCCTTGTAGTCGATCTCGGTGACGCCCTCGGCGGTGAACTTGCAGAACTTGCGGCGGCGGAAGAACTTGGACATGGGAATGCTCCTGGAGGACGGCGCTTAGGCGGCTTCGGCGTTGTCGGAATCGCCAGTGCCGACGGCACTGTCGCTCTCGTCGTCGCGGCGGCGACGCTCGGGCTTGTCGCCCTTCTCGTCCTTGTTCTTCATGATCAGGGACTGCTCGGTGACGGCCTCGTCGCGGCGGATCACCAGGTGGCGCAGGATCGCGTCGTTGAAGCGGAAGGTGTTGACCAGCTCGTCCAGCACCGACTGCTCGGCCTCGATGTTCATGAGGACATAGTGGGCCTTGACCAGGTTCTGGATCGGATAGGCCAGCTGGCGGCGGCCCCAGTCCTCGAGGCGGTGGATCTTGCCGTTGCCGGCCTCGATCGCGCCCTTGTAGCGCTCGATCATCGCCGGGACCTGCTCGCTCTGGTCGGGATGGACCAGGAACACGATTTCGTAATGACGCATGGTGGTTTCCTTGTGGATGGCGGCAGGCGGAATGCCGGCCGGACAGCCCTCGGCCACCTGCCGCGGGGCGGACAGGCGCGTTCGGGCAAGAACCTCCCGCAAGCGGGAGCCGCCCATTATGGCGAATTAACGGGTTGCGCGCAAACCGGAGCGCCCGGTGCGCGGCTCAGGCGCGGGGATCGGCCCCGGTGGTGAAGCTGGAGCCGCAGCCGCAGCCGCCGGTGACGTTGGGGTTGTCGAACGCGAACTGCTCGTTCAGCCCCTGCTTGACGAAGTCGATGCGGGTGCCGTCCACCTGCGGCAGGCTGCCGGCATCCACGTAGATGCGCACCCCGCCGGCGTCGAACACCACGTCGTCCGGGCCCTGCTCGCGCGCCATGTCGATCTTGTAGCCCCAGCCGGAGCAGCCGCTGCGGGACACCCCGAAGCGCAGGCCGATGGCCTTGGGGTCGGCCTCGAGGTAGCCGAGGATGCGGTCGCGGGCGGTATCGGTGAGGGAAATGGCCATGCGCGGATTGTAGCTCCGGTAAACTTTCCGTCCTATTTCAGGCTTGCAACGCAGGATTTCAAGATGACGACGATCTCCGTGGCCCAGGCGCTGGCCGGGCACGTGCCGGAAGGCGGCCAGGTTTCCGTGCGGGGCTGGGTGCGCACCCGCCGCGACTCCAAGGCCGGACTGAGCTTCGTCAACGTCAGCGACGGCTCCTGCTTCGCGCCGATCCAGGTGGTCGCGCCCAACACCCTGGCCAACTACGAATCCGAGGTGAAGCACCTGACCACCGGCTGCGCGGTGGTGTGCACCGGCACGTTGGTGAAGTCGCAGGGCCAGGGCCAGAGCTTCGAGGTGCAGGCCTCCCGCATCGAAGTCGTGGGCTGGGTCGAGGACCCGCTGACCTACCCGATGCAGCCCAAGCAGCACTCGCTGGAATACCTGCGCGAGTTCGCCCACCTGCGCCCGCGCACCAACCTGTTCGGCGCCGTCACCCGCATCCGCCACTGCCTGGCGCAGGCCGTGCACCGCTTCTTCCACGAGCGCGGCTTCTACTGGATCAGCACGCCGATCATCACCACCTCCGACGCCGAGGGCGCGGGCCAGATGTTCCGCGTCTCTACGCTGGATCTGGCCAACCTGCCGCGCGGCAAGGACGGCGCGGTGGATTTCTCGCGCGACTTCTTCGGCAAGGAAACCTTCCTCACCGTGTCCGGCCAGCTCAACGTGGAGGCGTTCTGCCTGGCGCTCTCCAAGGTCTATACCTTCGGTCCCACCTTCCGCGCCGAGAACAGCAACACCACCCGCCACCTGGCCGAGTTCTGGATGATCGAGCCGGAGATCGCGTTCGCCGACCTCAATGACGACGCCAACCTGGCCGAGGATTTCCTGAAGTACCTGTTCCACGCGGTGCTGGACGAGCGCGGCGACGACATGGCCTTCATCGCCGAGCGCGTGCAGAAGGACGCGATCAGCCGCCTGGAGGGCTTCATCAACGCCCCGTTCGAGCGGATCGACTACACCGATGCCATCGCCCTGCTGCAGAAGTCGGGCCGGAAGTTCGAGTTCCCGGTGGAATGGGGCCTGGACCTGCAGACCGAGCACGAGCGCTGGCTGACCGAGGAGCACGTCGGCCGCCCGGTGGTGGTGATGAACTACCCAGAGCAGATCAAGGCGTTCTACATGCGCCTGAACGACGACGGCCGCACCGTCGCCGCAATGGACGTGCTGGCGCCGGGGATCGGCGAGATCATCGGCGGCAGCCAGCGCGAGGAGCGCCTGGACATGCTGGACGCGCGCATGGCCCAGTTCGGGCTGGATCCGGAGCACTACGCCTGGTACCGCGACCTGCGTCGCTATGGCACGGTGCCGCACGCCGGCTTCGGCCTCGGCTTCGAGCGGCTGGTGGTGTACGTGTGCGGGCTGGCCAACATCCGCGACGCGATCGCCTATCCGCGCGCGCCCGGACACGCCGAGTTCTGAGCCGATGGACGCCGACCTGATCCTGTTCCTGGCCCTGACCGCGTTCGCCACCGCGATCGCCGGCGCCACCGCATTCGTGATCTTCTGGCCGCTGACCCTGGTGCACATCCGCGACCGCCATCCCGCGATCGCCGAACAGCTCGGTGAGGGCGCCTTCCTCAAGCCGAAGGCGCTGTGGTGGCTGCTGCGCCGCGGCTACCGCGCCTATCCCGACGCATCGCTGTCCGGCCTGGCCACCCCGGCGTGGGTTTCGCTGCTGGTGATCCTGGACGGGCTGGCGATGGGCGGCGCGCTCTGGATCGTCGGGAAGGCACTGGCATGACGACCCACGTGAACGAGAGCTGGTGGCTGGCCACCCTCGGCCGCACCGTGGTGTGGGCGCGCCTGCGCGAGCGCGAGGCCGGCACCGCCGAGGTGTTCGATGCGGACGGCAACACCCTGCCCTACGACAGCGTGGACACCGCACGCGCGGCGCTGATGGATGCCGAATTCGTCGAGTTCGACGGGCTGGACGCCGAGGACGCACAGGCGCGCGGCTTCCTGCTGGCCGAGCTGGCGCCGCCGCGCGCGCGCGATGATGTGGCCCTGCGCGCGCTGATGGTGCAGACGTTCACCCGCAGCGGCTGAGCGCCTGCAGCCGCGCGCAGCGCGCCACTGGCACGCACCTCGAACGCAGGCCCGGAACGAACGCCGCCGCCTAGGGCCGGTCGCCGGGCGGCGCGGCAGGCACCGGCGCGGGCGCGGACGGGCGCACGCTGCCGTTGTCTTCCTGCAACTCCGGCTTGAACGGGATGTCGGGCGCGGGCCGTCCGCTGGACGGCTGTTCGTTGGCATCCGGGTCCACCGGCAGGCAGCCGCCGCCGAACTGCAGCAGCGACACCAGGCACTTCAGCTGCAGCCCGGTGCCCGGGATCGGGATCGACAGCTCCTTGATCCCGCGCCGCACCCATTCCTGCAGCAGGTTGCCGTCCGGGATCCAGTACTTGTCGAAGCGAGTGCCGCGGTATTCCAGCCCCGGCCGCTTCAACCAGGTGCCGGCGCGGTCGAGGTCGAGGCGGTTGTTCTTCGACCACTCGTCCGGCAGGCGCACGCTGCCATCGGGATTGAACAGCCCGGATTTGCCATCGCCGCTGCGGCCGCCGTTGCCGGTGCCGGTGCCGGCCACGTTGCGGTTGGAGGCGCCCCAATCGTCGCTCTTGGCCGCGCCCGGCCAGCCGCCCGGTGCCGGCTGCAGGCCCGGCCCGGCCCCCGCCCCGACCGTGCCGACCCCGCGCCCGCCCTCGGCGGCCGCGCGCGCACCCACGCCGGTGCCGGCCTGGGCCTGGCCGGTGCCCGCCGGCAGGCGCGCATCGCCTCCCGCGCCGCGGGCTGGACTGGTGCCGCTGGCGGCGTTGCCCGCACCGGGCTGGGCGGAGGCCGCGCCGCCCGCCGCGGCGCTGGCCTGCCCTTCGCGCAACGGCAGCGCCTGCACCTGGCCGCGCAGCTGCGGTTCGCGCAGCGGCAGGTCGACCGATGGCGCCGTGCGCTGGCGCGCGATGGCGCGGGTGTCCGGGGTGAAGACCTCGATCGACTGCACCTGCTCCTTCAGTTCCGGCGCGCGCAGCGGCAGCGCGCGCTCGGCCGGCTGCAGGGTACGCGTCGGCAGCACCGGGCGGTTTGGCAATTCCTCCACCGCTGCCTGCAGCGGCACGTCACGCGGCTGCAGGTCCGGCAGCCGCAGCGCATGTTCGCGCGGCGGCGGCAGCTGGAACGCCTGCGGTGCCGGCTGCGGGACGTTGCTGACCTGCAGCTCCTGCGCTGCACTCGGCTGGGCCACTTGTGGCGGCGGCAGGCGCGCCGGGGCCTCGGCCTGCGCCTGCAGCGCGGGCGGCGGCGGCAGCGCCTGCTGTTCCAGCTGCGGGCGGCCGCTGTCGCTGGTCGCGGCGCTGGCGCTGGCCGCCGGCGGGGCCTGCACCGGGGAGGGCCGCGCCCGGCTGGCCGCCGCGGCCGGGGCCGCTTCCGCGCCGGAATTGGCGAGCGCGCCACCGCCCGCCACCGCATTGCCGCGCCCGATGAACTCGACCTGCACCGCCTGCTCTTCCTCCGGCGCCTGCGAAAGCGCCAGGAAGCGCAGGTACATCAGCCACAGCAGCAGGCCCAGCAGCACGACGTGCAGCAGCAGGTCGGCCACGCCGGCGCCGATCCGCAGCCCACGATCCTCGCGCGGGTCCGGCGGCCGTGCGCGCCGCAGCAGCTGGAAGAACGGCGTCCCCAACCCGCCGCCCCGCCCGCGCGGCGGCAGCGGGCGCTGGGCCAGGCCGGCCACGCAGGCCTCCACATGCGCGCGCGCGGTGGCGGTGTCGATCGGTTCGAGTGCATCGAACCAGCCCTGCCAGCCCGCGGGAAACTGCCCGGGAGCGTCCGGCCGCCCCACGCGCAGCAGGCGGCGCTGGTTGATCGCGGCGATGACGTCGGTGGCCGTCGTCACGCGCGCCGGCCGCCTCAGGCCTGGCCGCGCGGCATGTAGGGGGCGCTGCCGCTGGCGTGGTCGGTGGCATCGCGCACGCCCGCCAACCCCGGCACCTTCTCCAGCAGGGTCTTCTCGACGCCCTGCTTGAGGGTGACATCGACCATGCTGCAGCCGTGGCAGCCGCCGCCGAAGCGCAGCACCGCGACGCCGTCGGCGGTCACCTCGGCGACCTCGACATGGCCCTTGTGCATCGCCAGCTGCGGGTTGATGTCGTGCTCGACCACCCAGCGCACGCGCTCGTCCAGCGGGGCCTCGGGCGCTGGCGCATGGCCCTTGATGCCCGGTGCGCGGATCTGCAGCTGGCCGCCGGTGGCGAAGCTGGCGTAATCGATCTCCGCCCCCTCCAGGAACGGCGCGCTGGGCGCATCCAGCCAGAGGGTGAAGCCTTCGCAGTCGATCGCCCACTCGTCGCCCTGCAGGTCGCCTTCGCCGGCGAACTCCAGGCGCACGTCGGCGCGCGGGGTGCCCGCATGCAGCGCCATCAAGCGAACACCCAGCCCGGGCATCGCCTCGCGTTCGATCAACTTGCGGAAATGCGCCTGCGCGGCTTCGGAAATCCGGATCATGCGGCTATTCTAGCCATGCAGGCGCCGCCTGCGCGCGCACGCCGCGCCGATGTTCAGCCCCCGCAAGACGGACCCCCGCATGGCCGACCTGATCCCCCTCGCACACGCCCACTGCACGCCGCGCCGCGGCCACGAGCACCGGCTGACCGACGCCAGCATCCGCGAGCTGCTGCCGCAGGTGGCCGGCTGGGAACTGGCGGAGAACGGGCATGCGCTGACCCGCACGTTCACCTTCCCGGATTACTACCGCACGATGTCGTTCGTGAATGCGCTGGCGCACGTCGCCAATGCCGAGAACCACCACCCCGACCTGTCGGTGCACTACGACCGCTGCGTGGTGCGCTGGTCCACCCACGACGTGGGCGGCCTGAGCGAGAACGACTTCATCTGCGCGGCCAAGACCGACCTGCTGGCGGGCTGACCCGCCCCCCATCGCCTGAATTAAGCCGCGCCGCGAAGCGGCGTCGGCTTGAATGAATTGTTAGGCCGCGCCCGCAATGGAGTAGCTGCCTATTGAATGAAGATTGC
>NZ_SMAP01000013.1 GCF_004346265.1 Thermomonas haemolytica | reverse complement strand
ATCGGCCAGCTTGTAGTGCCTTGTCCCCTCGCACGAAGGGCATCGCTTCATGACCAAATCCTCGTTGATCTGGTCCGGTTTGGCTAGGAATTACCAAATACTTTCACCCATTCAGTTTGTCGGGAGCACGGCCGGCGGGCATGATCGCCAGACCCCGGACCGGAGGCGGCGATGCAGTACCTGACCCTGATCCACATCGATCCCGCGCTGCTCGACGCATTGCCGGCAGGCGAGTTCGACCGCCTGATGCGCGGCTGCTTCGCGAAGGCCGACGCCCTGCGCGACAGCGGCTGCCTGCTGGGCTCGCAGCAACTGGAAGACCCCGCGAGCGCGCGCACCCTGCGCGTGCGCGACGGGCTGGCACGGGTGACCGACGGCCCCTTCGCCGAAACCCGCGAGTTCCTGGCCGGCTTCAACCTGATCGAGGCCGACTCGATGGACGCGGCGATGGAGATTGCCCGCCAGTTCCCGTGGGCACGCTTCGGCAGCATCGAGGTGCGCCCGGTGCGCGACATGCAGGTCGTGCGCGGACGCGTCGGCGCCGGCTGAGAGGGCGCCTCGACCGGGCAATGCAACCCTTCCGGGCGCTCCTGCATCCCATCCGGACGTCGATGCCGCCGCCAGCGGCATTGCCGCTTCCCCCTGGAGACCGCCATGCCCGTCCGCCTGCCCCTGTTCGCCGCCCTGCTGTGTGCGGCCATCGCCCTCCCGCATGCCGACGCATCCCCGGCGTCGCCGCCGGCAACGCGCATGGACCTCACTTTCCAGCGTCTAGGCGAGGCCTTCGTCAAGGGCGGGCACACCGATGGCATGTCGATTGCCGTGGTGAAGGACGGCAAGGCCCATTTCTACAATTTCGGCACCACCACCCGCGGCAAGGACAGCCCGCCGACCGAGCACTCGGTGTACGAGATCGGCTCGATCAGCAAGCTGTTCAACTCGCTGCTGCTGGCCCACGCGGTGCTGGAGGGCAGGATCGATCCCCAGGCCGACATCCGCCGCTACCTGCCGGGCGCGTATCCGAACCTGGAGTGGGAGGGCACGCCGGTACGGATCATCGACCTCGCCGACACCACCTCCGCGCTGCCCGACAACCTCCCCAACCCGTTCCCGGCGAATACCGACCCCGACAAGGCGCCCTTCATTGCGAATGCGGCGATGGAGCGCACCACCCCCGCGCAGGTGGACGAAGCCCTGAAGGACGCCAAACTGCTGCGCAAGCCCGGCACCCAGCCGCAGCACTCCAACCTGGCGCCGGACCTGCTGGGCCGCATCCTCGAACGGATTTACGGGGAGCCGTATGAAACCCTGCTGGCCCGTTACATCGAGCAGCCCATGGGGATGCAGGCCGGTACCGGGAATGCGCGCGCGGCGGATGAGGTGGATGGCTACAACAAGCGGCACGTGGCCATGCCGCGCCTGTACGCGCGCGCGTTCCTGATGGCCGGTGGCCTGCGCTACAGCACCACCGACATGGCGAAGTTCATCCGCGCGGAACTGGAAGCGACCGACCCGGCCATCCGCCTGACCCAGCAGCCGGCCTGGGGCGACCCGCTGCAGTCGGCCGTCGGCTACAACTGGACGCTGAGTAGGACCGTGGACGGCAAGCGCCGCCTGCGCACCTCCGGCAGCACGTTCGGCTGCTCCAGCTACATCGAGCTGTATCCGGACATGGGCTACGGCATCATCCTGCTTGCCAACCGCCCGGGCGAGACCCAGAACGAGATGCAGGACCTCGCCAACCAGGCGCTGGAGGACATCTTCGGCAAGCCCGCGGCGCTGCAGGCGCTTGAACAGGCGCTGCAGGCAGGCGGCGGCCGCGATGTCTCGCGCACGGTGGCCGACGTGAGGCGCAAGCATCCGGAACTGCACCTGACCGAGGATTACGTCAACACCTGGGCGTATCGCCTGCTGCGCGAGGGCAAGCCACAGCAGGCTCTCGGCCTGTTCCGCTACAACACCGAGCAGTGGCCGCAGAGCTGGAACGCCTTCGACAGCCTGGCCGAAGGCTACGAGGCGCTCGGCGACAAGCCGCAGGCAATTTCCAATTACCGCAAGTCGCTGGTGCTGGACCCCTCCAACACGCACGGTGCGGAGCGCCTGAAGCAGCTGCTGCAGCCGTAAGCGGCGGCCACAGGCCACCCGTGCCGATACGGCGAACTCCGATGCACCACCGGGACAACGGCCGATGGGCAGGGCGCGCACGCCGCGCGACGCTGGCCGCCCGCCTCACCGGAGCCCGCCATGCATCCGCGCCCTGCCCTGCTCGCCCTGCTGATCGCCACCGCCTGCCTGGCGCCGTGCCCGGCGTGGTCGGACAGTCTGTCGCCGGCGCCGATGCTGGCGATGCGGATGCACGACGGAATCGACCTCCCGGCCTGGCTGGTCAGCGAAAAGCTGGACGGCGTGCGCGCACGCTGGGATGGCCGTCGCCTGCTGACCCGCAACGGCGATGCGATCGACGCGCCGGGCTGGTTCACCGCCGGCTGGCCGTCGCAGCCGATGGACGGCGAGCTGTGGATCGCGCGCGGCCGGTTCCAGCAGATCAGCGACCTGGTGCGCGCGCTGCGGATGGACGCCGACGGCTGGCGCCAGGTGCGCTTCATGGCGTTCGACCTGCCCGCCGACCCCGGGGTGTTCGGCCAGCGCGCGGCGCGCCTGCGCGCACTGGTGGCGAAGACTGCGGCACCGCACCTGCGCGCGATCGCCCAGACGCCCGTTGCCGATCGCGCCGCACTCGATGCGCGGCTGCGCGCCGTGGTGGCGGCAGGCGGCGAAGGCCTGATGCTACACCGCGCGTCCGCTTACTACCGCGGCGGCCGCAGCGACGACCTGCTCAAGTACAAGCCCGCGGCCGATGCCGAAGCGCGCGTAGTCGGCTACCGCCCCGGGCAGGGCAAGTACGCCGGGATGGTCGGCGCCCTGCTGGTGGAGGACGCCCACGGCCGCCGCTTCGCGCTGGGCAGCGGGCTGTCCGACGCCGATCGCCAGCATCCACCGCGACCAGGGACGATCGTGACCTACCGCTACGATGGCCTGACCGCCAAGGGTACGCCGCGCTTCGCCCGCTATCTGCGCATCCGCGACGAGAGGCCGCCGCGCGGTGAACCGGCCGGCGCGCCTGCTCAGGGCTTGCGGTAGAGGTGCACGAAGCGGTCGGTCCTGCCGCGGATGGCGGGGTCGAATACGCTCTTGCTGCGGTCATCCTCCGGATTGCGCAGCGCCGGGATCGCCGCCTCCCACTGCAGGCCGTGCTTGCGGAAATCGGCGATCGCGAACTGCTCGTCGATCCGATGCAGGGTCTGCGCGTCGGCGCTGCCGGTGCCAGCCTTGGCGCTGTGATCGACCACCAGCAGCACGCCGCCGGGCTTGAGCGCACGCACTACCTGGTCGAGGAACTTGTCGGCATCGACCTTCGGCCAGCCTTCCTTTTCGTCCACCCAATACAGGTCGTGGTAGGACATCACGATCACCGCGCCGTCGAGCACGTTCTCGCCCATGCCCAGCGCGTCGCTGGGGCCGACGACGTGGACGACGTTGGGCAGGCGGTTGCCGGCAAGGCGTTCGGCCAGTCCTTTCTTGCCGAAGGCTTCATAGCCGGTGTTGTTGACCAGCAGCACCTTGCCGCTCGGGCCGACGATGCCAGACAGGATCTCGCTGTAATAGCCGCCGCCGGCCAGCAGGTCGGCCACGGTATCGCCGCGCTTGAACCTGGCCAGCGCCAACACCTCGGCCGGCTTGTCGCGCGCGTCGCGCTCGCGGTCGGCGGCGCTGCGGGCCGGATCGGCCAGCACCCGCGCGACAGCAGGCGACGGGCTGACGCTAACGCCGGCACAGCCAGGCAGCAGGGCGATGGCCAGCGCCGCCAGGGCCGGGGCGAAGGACGATGCAGGCGGGACGCGGCGCATGGCGGACTCCAGGGGGGCGTTGGGTGCTCCCATCATCCACGACCGAGCGCGGCGAACACGGGCCGGAGGTCATGCCGGACGATGCCGGCTTCATCGCGGCAAACCCGGTGTTCGTCGCGCGCCACCTTCCCATCCGGGTGGGCGCGGCTATGCTCGCGGCCATCTCCCGACGGCCCACCGCCCATGTTCAAGCGCCTGTTCTTCCTGCTGCGCATCACCATCGCCTGGGGCCTGGCGGTGATGCTGGTGGTCGGCCTGTATTCCAGCCTGCCGCTGATCGGCCGGCTGGAGTTCCCGGCGGTTCTGTTCACCTTCTTCACTATGGGCCTGGTGATCGCCGGCGCGTTCTCGCACCTGCACCGCGTGCGCTTGGTGGCCGGGCGGGTGGACAACGAGACCCTGGACAACCGCCAGAAGCGCATCATCGAAATCCCGCTGGAAGCCGGCGAGGCCTTCGACGTGGTCGAGGCCGCCGTGCGCGAACTTCCGGGCGTCGGCGACGTGCGTGCGGCGCGCGACAGCCTGCAGGTGCGCGCGAAGATCGCCCGCCCCCACCTGTACGGCGAGCCGCCGCTGCGGCGCTGGAACCCGCTGCTGTGGTTCGCACCCGACCACAACCTGCTGCAGGCCACGGTGACGCCGGCCGGCGACAGCGGCCGCGTCACCCTGATCTGCGAGCCGGAGAGCCCAGCGTGGAGCGACTGGTTCCTGGTGGACGACGGCACCAACTTCGAGAACGCCGAGGCGATCGCGCGCGCCATCACCCGCCGCATCGGCGACCGCCGCCGCCGCGAGCAGGCCAGCGCCGCCCAGACCGCGACCGAGAAGGAGCTCACCGAGGCCCGGCTGCACCTGCTGCACGCGCAGGTGGAACCGCACTTCCTCTACAACACCCTGGCCAGCGCCCAGCTGCTCACCCGCAGCGATCCCGCGCGCGCCGAGGCGATGCTGGGCCACCTCATCCAGTACCTGCGCCGCTCGCTGCCGAGCGCGGAGGACGACATGTCCACCCTCGGCATCGAACTGGAACGCGCGCTGGCCTACCTGGAAATCCTCAAGATCCGCATGGGCGACCGCCTGGCCGTGCAGGTGGACGTGCCGCAGGCGCTGCTTGCCACCCCGCTGCCGGCGATGATGCTGCAGACGCTGGTGGAGAACGCGATCAAGCACGGCCTGGAGCCGCGCACCGGCGGCGGCACCGTGTGGCTGCGCGCGCGCCGCGACGACGATGGCAAGGTCGCCGTGACGGTGGCCGACGACGGCGAGGGCTTCAATACCCAGACCAGCGGCACCGGCATCGGCCTGAAGAACGTGCGCGAGCGGTTGCGCCTGCGCTACGCCGGCGAGGCCAGCCTGGCGGTGATCGCCAATTTCCCCAGCGGCGTCGCCGCCACCATCACCGTACCGCCGCAGCTGCCCACCCGCGGAGACCGCCATGATTGATGCCGCCCCGAACGCCCCGACCTGCGTCGTCGCCGAGGACGAAGCCCTGCTGCGGCAGGCGCTGGTGGCGGAACTGAAGCGCGCCTGGCCGGGCCTGCAGGTGCTGGCCGAATGCGAGGACGGCGCCAGCGCGGTGGAGGCCCTGGCCGAACACCAGCCGGACGTCGCCTTCCTCGACATCCGCATGCCCGGCCTGACCGGGCTGGAAGTCGCCGCGATCGCGGCCGAGGCCAGCCCGCGCACGCGCATCGTGTTCGTCACCGCCTACGACCAGTACGCCATCGACGCGTTCGAGCGTGGCGCCATCGACTACCTGCTCAAGCCGGTCAAGCCGGAGCGCCTGGATGCCACCATCGCACGCCTGCAAACGCGAGGCGGCCAGCCCGATGCCGCCACCCTGGCCGCCTTGCTGGGCCAGCTGGGCGCACTGCCGCGGCAGGCCGATGCCCCCGAGCCACTGACCTGGCTGACCGCCAGCGCCGGACGCGAGACCCGCCTGGTGCTGGTGGACGACGTGCTGTATTTCCAGGCCGACCAGAAGTACACCACGGTGGTCACCGCCGACGGCGAGGCGCTGCTGCGCAGTTCGCTACGCGAGCTGCTGCCGCGCCTGGACCCGCGCACGTTCAAGCAGATCCACCGCTCCACCATCGTCAACCTCAAGGCCATTGCCGGCATCGTCCGCGACGACAGCGGGCGCGGCAGCGTGCGACTGAAGCAGCGCACGGAGACGCTCACGGTCAGCCAGCCGTTCATGGCCCTGTTCAAGCACATGTGAGGCCCGACATGTTCGATTTCGGCATCAGCAAGCTCGTCGCCCTGCTGCAGTTCCTGCTGGCCCTGGCCGGCTGCTCGATGGGGGGCGTGGATTACACCAGCCGGGTCGCGCAGGACGGCCACGTCAGCCTGTCCAGCCGGGCGCGCGTGGAAGATGGCGTGGCCCGCTTCGAATGCCGCGCCAGCGACAGCGGCTGGTGCCACTACACCCTGTACCCGGAGGCCTGCGGCCAGCGCCGCGACTGCGCGCTGGCGCCGCTGCGCCGCTTCGCCGTGGCCCGCGGCGACACCCGCCAGTTCGCGGGGCTGCGCGATTTCACCCCGTGCGTGGCCGCCGCCCCCCGCCCGCTCGGCCCGGACTGCAAGCCCGACCCGGCGCAAGGCGCCACCGCGGCGCCCCCGCACTGACCGCACCCGTCCCGCGCCGTACCATCGGCGCATGAACTACCTCGCCCACGCCTGGCTGGCGCGGCATTCCGACGACGCCATCCTCGGCGCGCTGCTGGGCGATTTCGTGCTCGGGCAAAGCGCCCTGGATGACTGGCCGGCCCCGGTGCGGGCGGAGATCGTGCGCCACCGGCGGATCGACCGCTATACCGACGCACACCCCGCGGTGACAGCGGCACGCGCACGCTTCGGCCCGCTGCGCCGCTATGCCGGCATCGTGCTGGACGTGTATTTCGACCATTGCCTGGCGCGCGACTGGGCGCGCTGGGAAGCGCAGGTACCACTGGCGGAGTTCACCGCCCGTGTCTATCGGATCCTCGACGAGCGACGCGAAGGACTGCCGCCGCGGCTGGCGGCGCTGGCACCGCGCATGGCGGCGCATGACTGGCTGGGGTCGTATGCCCGGCGCGAGAGCGTGGATACCGCAGTGCGCGGCATCGCGACCCGGCTCTCGCGCAACGGCGAGAAACTGGTGGCCTGCCTCGAGATGCTGCGCGCGGACGAGCCCCACCTGCAGGCGACGTTCGAGGCGTTCTTCCCGGACCTGCTGCAGGCCGCCGCCGCATTCCGCGCCACCCCGGGCTTGGGGCTCAGCGGCAACGGAACAGCGCCGGCTGGCTGCTGACGTAGCTGCGCACGCGGGCATACCCGCTGCTGCGCCCGTAGCCGATGCCGAACTCGCGCTCGCCCACCCGCTGCAGGCGGGTCTCGACCTCGTTCGGGGTCCGCGGCGCCTTGCGGCGCTCCCCGGCCAGGCTGCCACGGGACACGGTGGAGATGCTGGAGATGTTCATGACTGCCTCCTGAATTGGTGTGTTAGTAATGTAATACACCAGTTCAAAGGCAACACGTGCCGGAAGTCATGGCACCAGTGCGCACCCTCCTTCCCGCAATGCGTTCATCAGCGGCTGCAGGTGGGGCTCATATGCCTTCCACTTCGGGACACGCTGATCGATGACGCGCTGACGAACCTGCACCGTACTGGCAGTCGCCACGGCCTTGCGGCGGCTGTTGCGTGGATCCGCCATCTCCGGGACATACTGCATTCCGCAGAAAGCCGACACCCTGCGCAGGCTGCCCTCGGGATCCGCGACCAGATCCGAATAATTGACGTCGAGTATCCTTCCCGGAAACATCCGGTGCCAGTGCGCCATCAGCTTCCGGTAAGCAAGGTAATGGTCGGCAAGCGTGGCCTGATCGTACGAAAACGCATTGATTCCGTTGAAGATTTCCCGAAGGTTCGAAAAGCAGACCTCCAGAGGATGCCTCACCATGTGCAGGACCCTGGCCTGCGGCAAGGCCCGGCAGATCAGTCCCAGCACCCTGTAGTTCCCCGGCTGCTTGTCCGTGAAGAAGCGGACCCCCTCGAGACGCCACGCGACTTTTCCGAGATAAATGCTTCCGACATCGACCTGGCGCCGTTCGATCAGCCTGTCCAGGACATTCACGTCGACAATATCCCGGGCATGGCAGTCGGCCGCATACCGCAAAGCCGCAGGAAAATCCGAAAGCTCGCCAAGCGCACTCAACTGCGGACTGGCGGCAAGCATCTGCTCCAAGAGCGTGGTGCCAGACCGGTGCATGCCGACAATGAAAATCGGCACCGCCCCCTGATCAGCGGCAGCGGATATGGCATCTAACGGGAAATCGAGCAGGCGTTGAAGCAGGCGTCGCTCTTCCGACGGGTCGTAGTGCTCAACGCGTCGCTTTGCCCGGCACATCAGCTCGAGGGCGCTCCATGCCAGCGCCCTGTCGCCGACATCATCCGCTTCCTTGTGAAGTGCCCGAGCCAGCAGTGCGGCGCGATGGGGATCATCACCAGCGACCTGCAACGCGGAAAGGATGCGCGCGATGTGGTTCCGCTCTGCAGTGTGCGACTTGAGCCTGGCGAGTAGCCACCAAGCCTGGGCGTTCGCGGGGTTGCGCGCAAGCAGTCCCTCGAAAATATCCTCCGCTTCCTGCGAAGCACCCTCCTGGACAAGTAGTTGCGCGTGCAGGAGCGATATCGCCTCGCTGGCCTGGCCATGCTGGATCGCAGCGTCGATACAGCGCCGTGCCATGGCGAAATCACCGGCCAGGCTCAGGCAGCGCCCGCATTCGGCCAGCACCGTCGGGGACGCCCCCCGATCCGTCAGGAATCCCTGTGCGGTCGCGTGCAGGGCGCTCGACAGGTTGAAGGTGTGCAACCTACGGATAAGCCCGAGCCTGCCCTCTTCGGTGACGGGCAGGTGGCCAGATGCGCGTTCGGCCCACTCCAAGGCCTTCCGATAGCCTCCCGCATGGGATTCTACGTACGACAACTCCACCATGATGTCGCCGGAATCTGGCATGCCGGCCAGTTCGCGCAGCCACAACGCGCGTACCTCGGCCCATGCCCCCCTGGCGACGAGCCCTTGCGCCTGTTGCCTTGCAGCCATCAATTTCATTTCCATGCTGCGCACCATCATGGCAAAAAAAACCGGCCCCTTGCGGGGCCGGTGAAGTCGCTTGCCGACAGCAGGCGCCCAGTCGAGCGCCCGCTGCTGTAAAGCGGATTACCAGTCGTACGAAACGCTGAACTGGACCGTACGCGGAGCCTGCTGCGCGATCGGCAGCAGGTAGGTGTTCGACACCGTGTACGGCGCCGTCTCCGAGGTGACGTCCACCTGCGTGGTCTTCCTGTCGTTGGTCACGTTGCGCACCGCCACCGCCACCGACAGCTTCTTGTCGAAGTAGGCCGGACGGTAGGTCAGGCCCAGATCGATGGTCTTGGTCCAGGGCGTCCGCTGGCTGCCCGGAGTCGCGACCTGGCCAAAGCAGGTGTGGTAGCTGGAACCGTAGCCGACCGGATCCGCGGCCGGATCGTTCTCGTTGATGTTGCCGGGGTTGAAATAACCCAGGCAGCTGATCGGCGCACCCGAGACGATACGGATATTGGCCGAGGCCAGCCACTCGTCGGTGATGGCGTAGCTACCGCGCATCTTCAACTGGTGGCGACGGTCGTTGGCCAGATAGCCGTAGGAGTAGCGCATGAGGGCGGCCGCATCCCAGTCCTGCGTCTTGGAGATGTTGGTCTGGCCGAACTCGGACTTCACCTGGCCCTCGGTATTGCCGCGGCTCTTGCTGAAGGTGTAGTCGATGCGGGCTTCCCACTTGCCATCCCACGGACGCTCCAGGTACAGGTCCAGAGCGGTGTAGGTGCGCTTCACGCCCTGATCGAAGCCCAGCTGCGCGGAGCTGATCTTCATGTCGGTACGGGTGCCGGTCGGGTTATTGCTGCCGTCCACGTTGGCGAAGCTGTAGGTGTTGGCGCCACCCGGGTTGAACATGTAGCAGTAGGCCACTTCCATGCGGGTACCGCCCGCGTTGGTGGCGATGAACTTGCCGTTCTGGAAGTCCACCGGGGTCAGGCCGGCCGCATCCATCAGCGCGTAGGGATCGCAGAAGTCATCCACGGCCGACTTCAGGCTGCGATGGGTCAGCTTGGCACCCAGCATCCAATCCGAGGTCAGCATCTTCTCCATGCCCAGGATGTACTCGTCCTGGTACATGTTCTTCAGATCGCTGGGCGCGAACGCCTTCACGTCGACAGGCAGGCCGTACTCACCGTTGGACGAGTACGGGCCGCTGCCACCGTCCGTGCGCGGCACCGGGGTCAGGCCGGTCGGGGTGCCGTCCGCGGCGATGCCGGTGTAGGTGAAGTACTCGCGGGTGAAGGTCGAGGCCGACGCGCCACGGATGGCGACGTTGTTCGGCAGCGCCAGGAAGTAGCGACCGGCATTACCGAACACCTTCATCGAGCTGTCGCCGTTCACGTCCCAGGAGAAACCGATGCGCGGCGCCCACTGGTTCTTGGCATCCAGATAGGCTTCGCCCACGTTGTTGCGGTTGACGAACTTGTCGTTGCGGATACCCAGCGACAGCAGGAAGTTGTCGGTGATCTGCCAGCGGTCTTCCAGGTAGTACGCCTTCTGGTCCAGCGACATGCTGGTCGCGGTCTTGAAGATCAGCTTGTAGGCGTAATAGCCGTTCGGATTGGACGGGCTCGCCGGGCTGCCAACGTGGCCGGGCACGATGTTGCCGGTGGTGCGGCCATAGATCCAGCGGTCGACCAGCTGATCCTGGCCTTCATTGAAGGCTTCGAACTTGATGTTGTCGATACCGGCCGTCAGCGTGTGGCGCCCCAGCACCCACTCGAGGTCGACGCGCGTACCCTTGCTCTTGTCCTTGGCATTGATACCAACGGCACCGCTCTGGTTGTTGGTGATCGGCGTGCCGCCGGTGATGGCCGGGTTCTGGTTGCTCACGCCGCCCAGGAGCGGAACGCCCGGCAGGATGGACGGGTTGATCTGGCGCTTGTGCAGCGTGCTCTCGCCGTACAGGGCGCTCAGGGTCAGGGTGTCGGTGAGGTAGCCGGTGTACTTGAGGATGTTGAATTCGTTCTTCTGGTAGAACGGATCCGGCACCACCGACAGCTTGGAGCCGATGCTGCCGTCGGAGAAGGTGTAGGCATAGTACTCACCCGTGCGATCCGACTTGTCGCTCAGGTAGGTGTACTCCAGGAAGTGGTTGTCAGTGATCGACCAGTCCAGCTTGCCGTACAGCTTCGGATTCTTGGTGGTGTTGTCGGTCAGACGCGGCGCACTGGCCAGCGCGGTCGGGGTCGTGGTGGTTTCCGAACGGTTCCACTCACCCAAGGCGAAGAAGAACAGGCGGTCCTTGATGATGGGGCCGCTGGCGTAGGCCGTGTAGCTGTGGCTCCAGGTCACATTGTCCTTGCCGCGCTGGTAGAGCGTACCCGGCTGGGTGGTGTTCTGGTAGGTATATCCGGAAGGCAGCGAGATGTTGGGGAAATAGACATCTTCAGGCTTGCCACGCAGGCTCTTCGGGGTGTAGGTCACCTGACCACCGAAGTGCCAGTCGTTGGTGCCGCGCTTACCGATCTGGTTGATCACGCCACCGTCGGAACGGCCGTACTTCGCGCTGTAGCCGCCCAGGAAGGTTTCCTGCTGCTCGATCGCCTGGTACGGCAGGGTGAAGCCGCCCAGGTTGGACACCGGCTCGCCGGTGAAGTAGCCGTTCACGTAGTAGGCGTTCTCGGACACGCCGGAACCGCCGAAGGACACCAGGCCACCGAAGAAGCCGGCCGCGCCATTGACGGCACCCGGAGCCAGCAGCGCGATGGCTTCGGCGGAACGCGCCAGCGGCAGGCGCTGCAGCTGCTGCGCCGTGACCACGGAGCGGGTGTCGAGGGTGGTGGTGTCGATCGGCGCGATGGTGGTCCCGGTGACGGTCACGGTCCCGAGGGTGGTGGCGGCGCCACCGAAGGAGGCCGCGGCGCTGGAGCCGACGGTCACCACCACTTCACGCTTCTCACTGCCGGAGGTCACGGTGTAGTTGCCGACCGGCAGGTTGTTGATGTTGAAGCGGCCGTTCGCGTCGACGGTGACGGTACGGGTGAAGCCGCTGTTATTGGTCACGGTCACGGTCGAGCCTGCCGGCGCGGAACCGTTGATGCCGCCCGTGGTGCTTTGCGCCTGCACGCCACCCGCGAAGCACAGACCCAGAGCAACGGTCAGTGCGCTTCGCTTCAGGCCCTTGGCCAGGTAATTAGAAGCCATTGTGTGTAACCCCCATGTGGGACGAAGTGACTAGAAGTTGTACAGATACGCCCGGCCTGCGATGGCCCGACTGCCCGACTATAGACCAGTCAACAATTCTTTAACAAGGCCCTCAGGGCGCATTCATGATGCTGGCTGCGCATTCAGTTTCGGGCGCAACGGATGCCGGACGGGACTTGACAGCGCAGGCATGGCGGCGGTCGCCGCTACAGAAGACGAAGCCCCGGCGGGGCCGGGGCTTGGCGGGATGCCGGCGGATGCGGCGTGATCAAGCGGCCAGGGCGCGCGCGATCCGCTGCTGCTCTTGTCGCAGGGCCTCGGGCAGGCGCGGGCCGTAGTCCTCGAGGTCGCGGCCGATGCTGGCGAACTCGGCCTGCCAGCCCGCATGGTCGAGGCCAAACAGCTTGGCGCGCGCCTCGTCGGACAGGGCCACGCCCTCGAGGTTGAGGTCGGCCTCGGCCGGCAGGTGGCCGATCGGGGTCTCCACGGCACCCGCCGTGCCTTGCACGCGACCGATGATCCATTCCAGCACGCGCAGGTTGTCGCCGAAGCCGGGCCACAGGAACTTGCCGTCGTCGCCCTTGCGGAACCAGTTGACGTGGAAGACCGCGGGCAGCCGTGCGCCCGGGCGGTCGAACGACAGCCAGTGCGCGAAGTAGTCGGCGAAGTTGTAGCCGCAGAACGGCTTCATCGCCATCGGGTCGCGGCGCATCACGCCGACCGCGCCGGTCGCCGCGGCGGTGGTCTCCGAGCCCATCGCCGCCCCCACCAGCACGCCGTGGGTCCAGTCGCGCGCCTGGAACACCAGCGGCACCAGCGAGGCGCGGCGGCCGCCGAACACGATGGCGCTGATCGGCACGCCCTGCGGGTCTTCGGCCATCGGCGAGTACGACGGGCATTGGCGGGCGCTGACGGTGAAGCGCGCGTTCGGATGCGCGGCCGGGCGCGTGGCCGGGTCGAACGGCTCGCCGCGCCAGTCCAGCGCGGGGGCCAGGCCGTTGTCGATGCCTTCCCACCACGGCTGGTTGTCCGCGGTGACGCCGACGTTGGTGAAGATGGTGTTGGCCTGCACCGAGGCCAGCGCGTTCGGATTGGACTTGGCCGAGGTGCCCGGGGCCACCCCGAAGAAGCCGGCTTCTGGGTTGATGGCATACAGGCGGCCATCGGCGCCGGGACGCATCCAGCAGATGTCATCGCCCACCGTCCACACCTTCCAGCCGGCGCGGCGGTAGCCTTCCGGCGGGATCAGCATGGCCAGGTTGGTCTTGCCGCAGGCCGACGGGAACGCGGCGGCGATGTAGTGGGTCTGGCCCTGCGGGGTCTCGATGCCGAGGATCAGCATGTGCTCGGCCAGCCAGCCCTCCTGGCGCGCCTGCCAGGACGCAATGCGCAAGGCATGGCACTTCTTGCCCAGCAGCGCGTTGCCGCCGTAGCCGGAGCCGTAGGACTTGATCGTCAGCTCCTCGGGGAAATGCATGATGAAGCGGCGCTCGGGATCGAGCTCGCCGGTGGAATGCAGGCCCTTGACGAAGGTGCCCTCGCGCTCGATGCGCGCCAGCGCCGGCGCGCCCATGCGGGTCATGATGCGCATGTTGGCGACCACGTACGGCGAGTCGGTGATCTCCACCCCGCAGCGCGACAGCGGCGAGTCGATCGGGCCCATGCAGTAGGGGATCACGTACAGCGTGCGGCCCTGCATGCAGCCGTCGAACAGCGCGTCCATCTTGGCGTGCGCCGCATCCGGCGCCATCCAGTGGTTGTTGGGGCCGGCGTCCTCGCGCTCGGTGGTGCAGACGAAGGTGAGGTGCTCGACCCGCGCCACGTCGTCCGGATGCGAACGGTGCAGCCAGCTGCCGGGATGGGTGGCCTCGTTGAGGCGGACCAGGGTGCCGTCGGCTTCCATCCGCGCGATCAGCGCCGCGTGTTCGGCGTCACTGCCATCGCACCAGTGGATGGCGGCCGGGCGGGTGAGGTGCGCCACCTCCGCGACCCACTGGTTCAGGGATTCGAGCTTGCTGGTCATCGGGCGGGGTCCTTGCCTGTGTCAGGCGCTGATGGAATGTGGGATGAAATCGTTTGCAGGGCGCGGCGCGGCAAGCCCGTCGGGCCGGCGCACGGCGCTCAGCCGCGCGCGGGCACCAGGGTGGCCATCATGTGTTCGATGTAGCCGTCGAAGCCTTCGATCGGCTGCCGGGCCTGGAAGCGCGGCAACTCCAGCTGCAAAAAGCCCACGTACATCGCGTACGTCATGCGCGCGCGGTTGAGGGCGTCCTTCTGGCTCAGGCCGGCCTGGCGGAACGAGGTGAACAAAAAGCCGGTGCGGCGCTCCAGCACGTGCGCCAGCACCGCGTCCACCGCCGGGTGGCCGGCGGCCTTCAGCAGCTCGGAGTAGATGACATGGGTCTTGCTGTGCTGGGCGATCAGGCGGAACAGCGTGCGCAGGCGCTCGGTGGGGTCGGCGATCGCCTCCAGCGCGCCATAGGCGTTCTGCTCATCGCGCTCCCAGCGCTCCAGCGCCGCCTGCAGCAGGGCATCGCGCGAGGGGAAATGCCAGTAAAAGCTGCCCTTGGTGACGCCCAGACGGCGCGCCAGCGGCTCCACCGCCACCGAGGCCACGCCCTGCTCGGCGATCTGGTCCAGCGCCTCCTTGGCCCAGTCATCGGCGCTCAGGCGCCCGCTGCGTGCAGTGGCTTCGATCATTACGGGCGGCTTCCATACGGCATGGCAGGGTGAAGTATGCTGAGTTTTTGCTCTTGTTTGCGCGTTGACAGCTTACATCCAGGCGCCATACTAGTGCGTATGGTAAGCCTGCCGGCCTGCGCCCGCAACGCTTGCCCGCCCACGATCCGCCGCGCCACGGGAGTCCCGTCATGAGCATCGTCCTGCCCTTCCTCGCCCTGCTCCTCAGCGGCGCCTTCGCCGCCTACCACCGCCTGCGCCTGGCCACCTGGGCCGCGCTCGCGGCCAGCCTGCTGGTGGCCTGCTGGCTGCTGCAGGCCAACCCCACCGCCACCCTCGTCGCCGCGGCGCTGCTGGTGCTGGTGGCCGGGCCGCTGCTGGTGCCGGCGATCCGCAAGCCGCTGCTGACCGCGCCGGCCCTGCGCGTGCTGCGCAAGGCGCTGCCACCGCTGTCGCAGACCGAGCGGATCGCGCTGGAAACCGGCTCGGTCGGGTTCGAAGGCGATCTGTTCAACGGCATGCCCGACTGGAACAAGCTGCTGGCCTACCCCAAGCCGCAGCTGACGGCGGAGGAACAGGCGTTCCTCGATGGCCCGGTGGAGGAGCTGTGCAAGCGCATCAACGACTGGGAAATCACCCACGTGCATGCCGACCTGCCGCCGGAGCTGTGGGACTTCCTCAAGCGCAACAAGTTCTTCGGCATGATCATCCCGAAGGAATACGGCGGCCTGGGCTTCTCCGCGCTGGCGCACCACAAGGTGATCCAGAAGATCGCCTCGATCTCCAGCGTGGTCAGCGCCACCGTCGGCGTGCCCAATTCGCTGGGCCCGGGCGAGTTGATCCACCGTTACGGCACCCGCGAGCAGAAGGACTACTACCTGCCGCGCCTGGCGATCGGTGAGGAAGTGCCCTGCTTCGGCCTGACCGGCCCGTTCGCCGGCTCCGATGCGACCTCGATCCCCGACTTCGGCATCGTCTGCAAGGGCCAGTGGAACGGCGCCAACGTGCTGGGCATCAAGCTCACCTTCGACAAGCGCTACATCACCCTGGCGCCGGTGGCGAGCCTGATCGGCCTGGCCTTCCGCATGTACGATCCCGACGGCCTGCTGGGCGAGACCCGCGACATCGGCATCACCCTGGCGCTGCTGCCACGCGACACGCCCGGGGTGGAAGTGGGCCGCCGCCACTTCCCGCTGAACTCGCCGTTCCAGAACGGCCCGATCCACGGGCGCGAGGTGTTCATCCCGCTCAGCCAGCTGATCGGCGGCGTGGACATGGCCGGCAAGGGCTGGAACATGCTCAACGAATGCCTGGCGGTGGGCCGCTCGATCACCCTGCCCTCCACCGCCAGCGGCGGCGCCAAGACCGGCGCGGTTGTGACGGGCGCCTACGCGCGCATCCGCAAGCAGTTCGGGCTGTCGGTCGGCCGCTTCGAAGGCGTCGAGGAAGCGCTGGCGCGGATCGGCGGGCGCGCCTACGCCATCAGCGCGCTGTCGCAGGCCACCGCGGCCGCGGTGGACCGCGGCGACGTGCCCTCGGTGCCCTCGGCGATCGCCAAGTACCACTGCACCACCCTGGCGCGCGAAGTCTCCAAGGACGTGATGGACATCATCGGCGGCAAGGGCATCATCCTCGGCCCGCGCAACTTCGCCGGCCGCGCGTGGCAGGCGGCCCCGATCGCGATCACGGTGGAAGGCGCCAACATCATGACCCGCAGCCTGCTGATCTTCGGCCAGGGCTCGATCCTCTGCCATCCCTACATCCTCAAGGAGATGCGCGCGGCGCAGGACCCGGATGCGAAAGCCGGGCTGGAGGCGCTCGACGCCGCGCTGTACCCGCACATCGGCGGCGCGATCTCGAACGCCGCGCGCTCGTTCTGGTTCGGCCTCACCGGCGCGCGGCTGCAGGCCGGGGTGGCGGGCGATGCCTATACCCGCAAGTTCTTCCGCAAGCTCAACCGCTATGCCGCCAACCTGGCGCTGCTGACCGACATCTCGCTGGGCGCACTGGGCGGGCGCCTGAAGTTCAAGGAGTCGCTGTCGGGCCGCCTCGGCGACGTGCTCAGCCATCTGTACATGATGGCCGCAGTGCTCAAGCGCCACCATGACGAGGGCTGCCCGGACGCCGACAAGCCGCTGCTGGCCTGGGCCTTCCACAACAGCGCCTACGAGATCGAGCTGGCGCTGTCGCAGGCGCTGCGCAACTTCCCGATCAAGCCGCTGGGCTGGTTGCTGTGGCCGCTGGTGTTCCCGCTGGGCCGCCGCGCCGAAGCCCCGGGCGACCGCCTGTCGCGGCGGGTGGCCAACCTGCTGATGAACCCGAACGAGGCACGCGAGCGCCTGGCGGCCGGCGTGTTCCTGACCCCCGGCGACAACAACCCGGGCGGCCGCATCAACAGCTATCTGGCGCAGGCCATCGCGGCCGAGCCGGTGGAGCGCAAGTTCCTGAAGGCGCTCAAGTCCGGCCAGATCGACGCGCTGGAGTTCCCCGCCCAGCTGGACGAAGCGGTGCGGCTGGGGGCGATCAGCGCGGACGAACGTGCCCAGTTGGAGGCCCTGCGCACGATCACCCTCGACACCATCATGGTGGACGATTTCGACACCGAGGAACTGCGCGCCGCCAGCGCGCGCACCGGCGGCCACCCCGCCCGCGCCGCGGCCTAGGGAACCTCTGATCCACTCAGAGGTTCCCGCCGGCCATGGATGGCCGGCCACGCATCCATCATGCAAGTGATTGATGCGTGTGAGCCGAGTCCGGACCTGGGCCGGACTCGGCGTGGGCTGACAACGCCTGGATGGCGTTGTTCAGGCCTTCCCTAACGGCTGGCGCGGGCCGGGGCCGCTCAGCCCGGCCCGGCCTCGCGCGCCAGCAGCGCGCGCTTGCGCGCCACGCCCCAGCGGTAGCCGGACAGGCTACCGTCGCTGCGCACCACGCGGTGGCAGGGAATCGCCACCGCCAGCGGGTTGGCGGCGCAAGCCGCGGCCACCGCGCGTACCGCCTGCGGCCGGCCGATGGCCGCGGCGATCTCGGCATAGCTGGCGGTACGGCCCGGCGGGATCTTGCGCAGCGCCTCCCACACCCGCTGCTGGAACGCGGTGCCGCGGATGTCCAGCGGCAGTTCCAGTCCGATCGCGGGCGTCTCCACCAACCCCACCACCTGCGCCATCCAGCGCTCGAACTCGGCATCCCCGCCGACCAGTTCGGCCCGTGGGAAGCGGTCCTGCAGCTCGCGCAGCAAGGCCTCGGGATCATCGCCGAGGGCGATCGCGCACAGGCCGCGCTCGCTGCGGGCCACCAGCAGCGCGCCCAGCGTGCACTGTCCCAGCGCGAACCGGATGCGGGCCTTGGCACCGCCCGCGCGGTACTGCGCGGGCGGCATCCCCAGCAGCGCGTCGGCACTGGCATAGAACCGGCTGCTGGCGTTGAAGCCGGCGGCGAAGGCGGCATCCACCACCGTGGCCCCGGGCTGCGCCAGCGCCGCGCGCAGCGCGCGCCCACGATGCGCCTGCGCATAGGCGCGGGGCGTCACCCCGGTGAGCGCGCGGAACAGGCGATGGAAGCGATGCGGCGAAAGCCCGGCGGCCTGCGCCAGCACCTGCAGCGAGGGCGGCGTCTCGGCCTGCTCGATCCGCCGGCAGGCGGCCGCGACCAGGGCGGCATCGTCGGCTGAAGGGGCTGGCGTGGAAGCAGGTCTCATGCCGCCACTCTAGCGCCGCCGGGCAGGCGCGGCCTCCCGCTTCTTGCACGCCGCGGCGCGCCGCATCGCGCCGGCTCAGCGCACCTTGCGGAAGGTGAGGTTCAGGCGGAAATCGCCGGTGGCCGGGTCGTGCCCGGGCGCCAGCGGGCGCACGCCGTGGAAGCGCATCCGGTCCACCCCACCCCAGACCGCCACGTCGCCATGCGCCAGCGGCACCCGCACCGTGGGTTCGCCTCGCGTCATGCCGCCGAACAGGAACACCGCGGGCAGCCCCAGCGAGACCGAGACGATCGGTGCCCGCGTATCTTCCTCGTCGCGGTCCTGGTGCAACCCCATGCCCGCGCCGGGACGGTAGCGGTTGATCAGGCAGGCGTCCGGCCGATAGCCGGGGAACCCGGCCGCCGCCGCTGCCGCGACCGCCAGCTGCAGGAAGTCGTCGGGCATGGCCGGCCACGCGCGCCCGCTGTCGGGGTCGATCGCCTCGTAGCGGTAGCCGCGGCGGTCGCTGTACCAGCCGTAGCGCCCGCAGTTGGTCATCTCCACCTGGATGCGGCGCCCACCGGGCGTGCTCAGGCGACGGAACGGGGCCTGCGCGGCGATCTGCGCGATCCCATGCAACAACGCCGGGGCTGCTTGCAGCGCGAACCCGTGCAGCACCCGCGCCTGCGGCCCCAGCATGCTGCTGCCGCCGACCGCCGCGCTGGCGAACAGGTCGCTCACGCCGCCGGGACGAGCTCCAGCACCGGCGCGCCGCCCAGCAGCGGCATCAGCCAGTGGTCGAGCAGCAGGAAGCCGAACAGCGCCATCAGGTACACGATGGAGTACTTGAACGTGCGCATGGCGAAGAAGTCGTCGGGCGGGTCCAGCAGCCGCCACGCGTACCACAGGAACACCCCGCCCAGTACCAGCGCGCCGGCCAGGTAGAAGAGGCCGCTCATGTGCGCGGCCCACGGCAACACGCTGGCCACCAGCAGCAGCACGGTGTACAGCAGGATCTGCCAGCGCGTGTAGGTGACGCCGTGGGTCACCGGCAGCATCGGCACCAGCGCGCGCGAATAGTCCTCGCGGCGGAAGATGGCCAGGGCCCAGAAATGCGGCGGTGTCCACACGAAGATGATCAGCACCAGCAACAGCGCATGCGCCCAGTCCCACGGGCGCTGCATGCCGCTGACCGCGGCCCAGCCCAGCAGCGGCGGCACCGCGCCGGCCAGGCCGCCGATCACGATGTTCTGCGGCGTGGCGCGCTTGAGGAACCCGGTATAGACGACCGCATAGCCGATCAGGCCGCCGAAGGTCAGCAGCGCGCACAGCCAGTTCACCCACAGCAGCAGGATCGCCATCGACAGCGCCGCCAGCAGCAGCGCGAAGCCCAGGACCTGCCCCGGCCGCAGCGCGCCGGTGGCCAGCGGGCGTTCGGCGGTGCGCGCCATCACCCGGTCGATGCGCGCGTCCAGCAGGTGGTTGATGGCCGCCGCGCTGGCCGCCGCTAGCCAGATGCCGACGGTCGCCGCCAGCATCCGCCGCCACGGCCAGTCCTCGCCGGGGCGGATCGCCAGCAGCATGCCGATGATGGCGGTGAACACGATCAGCGCCACGATCCGCGGCTTGGTCACCGCCCAGTACTGCGGCGCCCGCGACAGCAGCACCACCTCAGGCCTCCGGCGGACGCAGCCGCGCCAGCAGGCTCACCAGCAGGAACAGCAGCAGCACCGCGCCGGCGTTGTGCAGCACCGCCACGTGCAGCGGCAGCGACAGCAGCACGTTGGCCATGCCCAGCCCGAACTGGATGCAGACCATGAGCCCCAGCAGCGCACCCCAGCCGCGCAGCCCGGGCGCGCGCAGCAGGCGCAGCGCCAATAGCAGCACGTACCCCGCCACCACCACGGCCATCATCCGGTGCGCGAGCTGGATCGCGACCCGCGCCGGGTTGTCGAGGATGCCGCCTTCGTAATCCACCCCGATCCCGCGCCACAGCACGAAGCCCTCGCGGAAATCATGCGCCGGCCACCAGGCCCCGGCGCACTTCGGGAACTCGTTGCCGCAGGCCAGCGCGGCGTAATTGGCGCTGGTCCAGCCGCCCAGCGCGATCTGCAGCGCCAGCAGCGCGAGGCCGATGCCGACCAGCATCCGCAGCCGGCGCGCGTCCGCGCTCAGCAGCGGGCGCCCGGTGGCGCGCCAGGCGGTCCAGGTGAGCAGGGCGAAGGTGGTCAGCCCGCCCAGCAGGTGCCCCATCACCACCACCGGCTTCAGCAGCCAGGTCACCGTCCACATGCCCAGCAGGGCCTGGAAGATGATCACCGCCAGGGTCAGGGTGGACACCCGCGCCAGGTCCACGTTCGACCAGCGCAGCGCGCCGATGAGCAGCAGCAGTTCCGCCGCCACCGCCAGCACCGAGGCCGGCCCATGCGCGCCGCGCATGTACAGCGGGATGGCCACCGCCACCGCGGCGGCCGCGCCCAGCACGTGCAGCCAGCCCTGCGGGCGCCGGCGCGTGGCCAGCAGCGCCAGGCTGAACACCAGCACGCCCAGCAGCCCGGCGATCATCCGGTGCACCTGCTCGCGCCAGGCTTTCTCCGGGACCACCGGGCGGATCGCGGTGGCCGCGTGGTCCAGCACCTGGTCGGCATGCGTCGGCCACGCTGCGCGGCCGTAGCAGGTCGGCCAGTCCGGGCAGCTGAGGCCGGCGTTGGACAGGCGCACGAAGGCACCGAACACGATCACCCCGGCCGCCAGCAGGACCGCCAGCCAGGCGATGCGGTGGAAATGGCGGTACAGCGGTGGACGCGGGGAAACGGCGGGGGCAGTCATCGGCTCAATTGACCTTCAGCAGGCGGGCGAGGTCGCTGCGCAGATCGCCCGGATCGAACCCGGAAGGGTAGCGCAACACGACGAAGCCGTTGGGATCCACCAGCCACACCGGATCGCCCGGCGCGACGGCGGTTCCCGACACCAGGGCTGTACGCAGGCGGGCGTCCATCTGGATCGGGTGCACCTCGCGCATGCCGGTGGTCGGCATCGGCAGCGCCCCACCCCACAGCACGTGCACGCGGTCGGCCTCGCGCCCCATCAACCGCCAGACCTTGTCCAGGCTCTCCAGCAGCTGCACGCAGGCGGCGCGGCGGGCGCCGTCGCACCCCTCCGGGATCGCCACGATGCGCCAGGTGCGCGGGCTGTCCTTCCAGCGGTAGCGGCCACCATCGACCAGGGCCAAGTCGTGGTCGCGCAGGTCCCCATAGGGCTGCAGCAGCTCGCCCTTGTTCTTCAGCGCCTGCGGCTGCCAGCCGGAGAAGCGCAGCGCGCCGGCCACCAGCAGGGTGCCGAACGAGAGCCCGAGGATCACCAGCAGGGCGTTGCGGTTGCGGCGCGCGGCGGCGGCCGGCGCCGGGGAATGGGAGGGCATGTTCATCGGGACCTGCTCCTGATCGTGAGGACGATGGCGGTCACCAGCGCCGCCAGCGCCAGCCCGAACCACTGCACTGCATAACCGAGGTGGCGTTCGGGGGTGAGCGTGTTCGGCAGGATGTCGAGGTCGCGCTGGCCGGGCGCCAGCATCACCCCCGTATCACCCTGCCGGTGCGCCGGATCCAGCCGCAGCACCCGCGGTGCGATCCGGGTGCGCAGGCCCAGCGCGGCGGCGATCGCCGGCAGGTCCAGGCGCACCGCCAGCCAGCGCCCGTCCGCCTGGCGCGCCAGCGGCGCGCCGTAGGCCAGGCCTTCCGCCGGCGGCGGCGCCAGCAGCCCGCGCACCGCCTGGTCGACCATGCGCGGGCAGCCCGGCGCGGGCAGCGCGCGATCGCCGCCCAGCGGCCACCAGCCTGCATCCACCAGCAGCGGCTGCGCGCCGTCCTCGGGCAACAGCACGCAATACATGCGCACGCCTACCCGACCCTCGCGCTGCTGGTTGTCCAGCCACACGGTGGCATCCGCCAGCACACCGCGCCCTTCCGCCCAGTCGTAGGCCTGCACGCGCGCCGGATCGGAGGCCAGCAGCAAGGGCCGGGGTTGCGCCTGCGCCTGGCTGCGCGCCTGCGCCGCCGCGGCCAGCATGTGTTCCTTCTCGTGCATCCGCGCCAGCTGCCAGCGCCCCAGCGCGGCGAACGCCAGCGCCAGCAGCAGCGCCAACGCCCAGCCCCCCAGCAGCCGCCAGCCGCGCGCGCTCATCGCCGCCCCGCCTGCTGCGATAATGCCGCCACGCCGCCTTCCCGGACCGGCACGGAGACCGCCATGGGCGAACCCCTGAAAATCCTGCTGGTGGTGGGTTTCCTGCTGCTCATCCTGTGGAATCTCGGCGCGGGCCTGTATTACATGCTGGTGGACAAGGGCACCAGCAAGCGCACGGTGAACGCCCTGACCCGACGGGTCGCCCTGAGCGTGGCGCTGATCCTGCTGGTGGTGCTGGCCATCAAGCTGGGCTGGATCGTGCCGCACGGCATCGGCCGCGCACCGGGCTGATTATCGCCCCCTGGGCCACCGTCCGTCCCGTCGCGCCCCCGCGCGGGAGACGGCCACCGGCCAGCGAACGAAAAGGCCGGCAATGCCGGCCTTTTGCTTGCCCGCGGGCGCCCGCCCGGCTCAGAGCACGTACACGAACAGGAACAGGCCCAGCCAGACCACGTCCACGAAATGCCAGTACCAGGCCACCGCCTCGAACGCGAAGTGGTTGTCCTTGGTGAAATGGCCCTTGGCGCAACGCAGCCAGATCACCAGCAGCATGATCGTGCCGAGGGTGACGTGGGCCCCGTGGAAGCCGGTCAGCATGAAGAAGGTCGAGCCGTAGATGCCCGAGCCCAGGGTCAAGTTGAGGCTGTGGTAGGCGTGCGCGTACTCGGTGGCCTGGAAGTACAGGAACAGGCAGCCCAACGCCACGGTCAGCCCCAGGAACAGCAGCAGGATGCCGCGCTTGCCCGCTTTGAGCGCATGGTGGGCGATGGTGACGGTGACCCCCGAGGACAGCAGGATCAGGGTGTTCAGCAGCGGCAGGCCCCACGGCGGAATCGTCTGGAAGCTGCCGCCGATGTCGGCCGGGCCGTTGGTCGGCCAGCCGCCGAAGAAATCCGGCCACAGCAGCGCGTGGGTCTCCACCCCGTGGCCCTCGCCCGCCAGCCACGGCAGCGCGAACTGGCGCGCGTAGAACAGCGCGCTGAAAAACGCGGCGAAGAACATCACCTCGGAGAAGATGAACCACACCATCCCCATCCGGAACGACACGTCCACCTGCTTGTTGTAGTGGCCGGCAAGCGATTCGCGGATCACATCGCCAAACCACTTGAACAGCACCGCCAGCAGGCCGGCCAGGCCGACGAAGAACACCGTGCGGCCCCAGCTGACCTCGTTCAGCCAGCTGGCGAAGCCGACCATCAGCACGAACAGCGCGACCGAGGCGAACACCGGCCACTTGCTGCCGTGCGGAACGAAATAGACGTCCTGGTCGTGGTGGCCGTGCGTGGCGTGGGCTTGGGACATGGCGGTCTTCCGATACGTGTGCGGTGGGTCAGGGCGCGGCGCGAGCCGCCCCGGCTTGGCCCCGCGCCGTCGCCAGCGCGGCGGTTTGGGTGTCGTTCTTGAAGAAGGTGTAGGACAGCGTGATGGTCTTGATATCGGCCGGCAGCGCCGGATCGACGATGAAGCGCACCGGCATGTCGCGCGACTCGCCGGCCTCGAGCGTCTGCGCGGTGAAGCAGAAGCACTCGGTCTTGTTGAAATAGCCCGAGGCGCGCGCCGGAGCCACCGAGGGCACCGCGTTGCCGACGATGGCGCGCTCGGCAGCGTTGCGCGCGAAATACAGCGCCTGGTACTGGCGCCCCACCTGCACCCGCAGGCTCTGCTGTTCGGGGGCGAACTTCCACGGCAGCTTCGAGTTCACGGCGCCATCGAACTGGACGGTCACCCAGCGGTCGGCAGGGCGCTGCACGCCGGCATCCTGTACCGGCCCCTGCTCCAGGCGCACGCCGAACACCTTCTGGCAGGCCAGCCGGTACAGCGGCACCATCGAAAACGCGAAACCGAAGGCGAGCAGCGCCACCCCGGCCAGCTTCCAGACCCCATGCTCGCGGATACCGGCCATGCTCAGCGCCCCGGCATGCCCAACAGCAGGAACCCGGCGTAGACCGCCAGCGCGATCACGCCCAGCAGCCACGCGGTGCGGCGCGCGCGCCTGCGGCGGGCCTCCAGCGCGGGATCGGTGGCGTGATCGGGACGCATCGGCATGCTCCGGCGGCTCAGTGCGTCACGTCGCCGTGCGCGAGGTCGCCTTCCTTGATCACCGGCGGCTTCTCGAAGGTGTGGTGCGGGGCCGGCGACGGCACCGTCCATTCCAGCCCGCGCGCGCCTTCCCAGGCCCGCGCCTCGGCCTTGGCGCCGTGCTTGAGCGAATGCCACAGGATGAAGGCCATCATGAACGGGGTCAGGAACATGCCGAACGCGCCGATCGAGCTGACCAGGTTCCAGTCCGCGAACACCACGCTGTAGTCCGGGATGCGGCGCGGCATGCCGGCCAGGCCGAGGAAGTGCTGCGGGAAGAACAGCACGTTCACGAACACGATGCTCCACCAGAAATGGAACTTGGCCCAGGTCTGGTTGTACATGCGGCCAGTCCACTTCGGCCACCAGTAGTAGATCGCGGCGATGATCGCGAACAGCGCGCCGGTCACCAGCACGTAGTGGAAGTGGGCGACCACGAAATAGGTGTCGTGGTACTGGAAGTCGGCCGGCACGATCGCCAGCATCAACCCAGAGAAGCCGCCGATGGTGAACAGCACCACGAAGGCGATCGCCCACAGCATGGGCGGCTCGAACGTGAGCGAACCGCGCCACATGGTCGTCACCCAGTTGAACACCTTCACCCCGGTGGGGATCGAGATCAGCATGGTGGCGAACATGAAGTACAGCTCGCCGCCCAGCGGCATGCCGACCACGAACATGTGGTGCGCCCACACGATGAACGACAGGAACGCGATCGCCGCGGTGGCGTACACCATCGCCTGGTAGCCGAACAGCGGCTTGCGGCTGAAGGTGGGAATGATCTCGGACACGATCCCGAACGCCGGCAGGATCATGATGTACACCTCGGGGTGGCCGAAGAACCAGAAGATGTGCTGGAACATCACCGGGTCGCCGCCGCCGGCCGCGTTGAAGAAGCTGGTGGAGAAGAAGCGGTCGGTCAGCAGCATGGTGACCGCGCCCGCCAGCACCGGCATCACCGCGATCAGCAGGAACGCGGTGATCAGCCAGGTCCAGGCGAAGATCGGCATCTTCAGCAGGTCCATCCCCGGCGCGCGCATGTTGAGCACGGTGGCGATGATGTTGATCGCGCCCATGATCGAGCTGATGCCCATCATGTGGATGGCGAAGATGCCGAACGCCAGGTTGGCGCCGCCCTGCAGCGACAGCGGCGGGTACAACGTCCAGCCGCCGGCCAGCGCGCCACCCGGCAGGAAGAAGGTCAGCAGCAGCAGGGTGAAGGCGAACGGCATGATCCAGAAGGACCAGTTGTTCATGCGCGGCAGCGCCATGTCGGGCGCGCCGATCTGCAGCGGGATCATCCAGTTCGCCAGGCCTACGAAGGCCGGCATGATCGCGCCGAAGATCATCACCAGCGCGTGCATGGTGGTCAGCTGGTTGAAGACCTCGGGCTTGACGAACTGCAGCCCCGGCTCGGCAAGCTCGGCGCGGATGCCTACCGACAGCGCGGCGCCGATGATCACCATGATGAAGCTGAACACCAGGTACAGGGTGCCGATGTCCTTGTGGTTGGTCGAGAAGAACCAGCGCTCGACGAAGCCCTGCTTGTGGTGGCCGTGGGCGTCGTGGTGGGCGACGGCATCGGGATGGGTGGCGGACATGGCGTGACCTTCTGGCGAATGCGGTGCGTGGATCAACCGGCCTGCGCGACCGCGGCAGGCGGGACGGACGGCGCGGCGGCGGTCGCCGCGGGAGCCGCGGGCGGCGCGGCGGCCGGGGCCGCGGGGCTGGCCGGCGCCTGCTTGGCCTTCTCGGCCGCCAGCCACTGCGCGAACTCCTGCTGGCTGACCGCCTTCACCACGATCGGCATGAACCCGTGGTCCTTGCCGCACAGCTCCGCGCACTGGCCGCGGTAGATGCCGGGCTTGTCGATCTTGGCCCAGGCCTCGTTGACGATGCCGGGCACCGCGTCCTGCTTCCAGCCCAGCGCCGGCACCCACCAGGAGTGGATCACGTCGTCCGCGGTCAGCACGAAGCGGACCTTGGTGCCCACCGGCAGCACCAGCGCGTTGTCCACGTCCAGCAGGTAGTGCGGGGTGTCGGCCATGGTCACGACCTTGCCGCTCTGGCGCAGCTCGTCGTGCTTGCGCGCGAGGCGGCTGGTGAAGGCGACGTTCTCGCCCAGGTATTCGTACTTCCACATCCACTGGTAGCCGGTGACCTTCACCGTCATCTGCGCGTCGCGCACGTCGTACATGCGCAGCAGGCCACTGGTGGCGGGGAACGCCAGGCCGATCAGGATCAGCACCGGAATCGCGGTCCAGATCAGCTCCAGCCGGGTGCTGTGGGTGAAGCCGGTATCCGGCACCGCGCCCTTGGACTTGCGGAACTTGAACATGGCGATGGCCATGGCGCCGAACACCAGGATGCCGATCACCACGCACACCCACAGCATGATCATGTGGGCGTCATAGGCGGCCTGCGAGGTCGGGGTGACGCCCTGGCCCATGTTCAGCTGCCAGCGGTGCGGATCGGCGGGGCCTGCCGCCGGGTCCTGCGCCTGCGCCAGCAGGGGCAGCGCGGCGCCCATCGCCGCCAGCGCCAGTTGTTTCATACGACCGGATGTCATCACGCCAAGCCCCGCCTGTCCTGTGTAAGTCCGAAGTGGCCCGGTCGCGGCATGCGCGTCTGCGCCCCGCCCGCCGGCCGGCATCAAGAAGCTGAACGGAACACAAACCCCTTGACCAGTCCCGAAGATTACTGGGGCCGCGGGTACTCGGCAACCATCGCATGCGCCTTCTTGGCCGGCGATCTACACTAATGCATTGCAATCCGACGCCTGCGGGCCCATGAGCACCCGTCCCCCACCGACCCCGATCCTGTCCCCGGAACTTCCGCCCGTCCCCGCCCCCACCCGCGCCGCGATCACCGCCGGCTGGATCCGCGACGAAGCCACCCACGTCCGCGAGCTGCTGGAGCAGGCCCGGCTGCCGGCCGCCGACCGCGACGCCGCGCAGGCGGTAGCCGCCGACCTGGTGCGCCGGGTGCGCGCCCGCGCCCGCCACCAGGGCGCGGTCGAAGCCTTCATGCGCCAGTACGACCTCGGCAGCGAGGAAGGCGTGCTGCTGATGTGCGTGGCCGAGGCGCTGCTGCGCATCCCCGACCAGGACACCGCCGACGCCCTGATCCGCGACAAGCTGGGCGACGCCGACTGGAAGAAGCATCTGGGCCAGTCCGAGTCGTTGCTGGTGAATGCCTCCACCTGGGGCCTGATGCTGACCGGCAAGCTGGTGGACCTGGCCGATGACACCAAGCGCGACGTGCACGGCGCGTTCCAGCGCCTGATCGGCCGCGCCGGCGAGCCGGTGATCCGACTGGCGGTGCGCCAGGCGATGAAGATCATGGGCCACCAGTTCGTGCTGGGACGCACCATCGACGAGGCGCTGGCGCGCAGCCGCAAGGGCGAAGGTGCCAATTACCGCTACTCGTTCGACATGCTGGGCGAAGGCGCGCTGACCACCAGGGACGCGCTGCGCTACCAGGACGCCTACCGGGGCGCGATCCACGCCATCGGCCGCGACTACGCGCCGCACCGCGCGGCGGGCGCCGACGCCGTGTTCGCCGCGCCCAGCATCTCGGTCAAGCTGTCCGCGCTGCACCCGCGCTACGAGCACGCCAAGCGCGCGCGCGTGCTGGCCGAGCTGGGCGAGCGCCTGCTGGAGCTGGCCCGGCTGGCCAAGCAATACGACATCGGCCTGACCATCGACGCCGAGGAAACCGACCGCCTCGAACTCTCGCTCGACCTCGTGTTCCAGGTGATGGCGGATTCCTCGCTGCAGGGCTGGGACGGCTTCGGCATCGTGGTGCAGGCCTACCAGAAGCGCGCGCCGTTCGTGATCGACCACATCGTGCACATGGCCGGCCAGCTGGGCCGGCGCATCCCGGTGCGGCTGGTCAAGGGCGCCTACTGGGATGCCGAGATCAAGCGCGCGCAGGTGGAGGGCCAGGCCGGCTACCCGCTGTTCACCCGCAAGCAGAACACCGACGTCAGCTACCTCGCCAACGCCCGCCGCCTGCTGGATGCCGGCGATGCGGTGTACCCGATGTTCGCCACCCACAACGCGCACACCATCGCCCGCGTGCACCGGATGGCGCGCGCCATGCGCGGCCGCCGCGACTTCGAGTTCCAGAAGCTGCACGGCATGGGCGACGACCTCTACGCCGAGGTGATCCCGGCCGACCGCCTGGACGTGCCCTGCCGCGTGTACGCGCCAGTGGGCAGCCACGAGGACCTGCTGCCGTACCTGGTGCGCCGCCTGCTGGAGAACGGCGCCAATTCCAGCTTCGTCAACCGCATCACCGACGAGGACATCCCGGTCGAGGAACTGATCCGCGACCCGGTGGACTTCGTGTCCGCACTCGAACACATCCCGCATCCCCGCATCCCGCTGCCGGTGGATCTCTACCGCAGCCAGGGCCAGCCTCGAGACAATTCCATGGGCATCAATCTCGCCAACGACAACGCGCTGCGTGACCTTGCCGCCGCCATGAACACCGCCGGGATCGGGCAGTGGACCGCCGCGCCGCTGGTGCCGGGCGCGCAGCCCGCCGGCGAAGCGATCGCCGTCACCAACCCGGCCGACCGCCGCGAGGTGGTGGGCCACTGGCAGGCCGCGGACGCCACGACCGTCGAGCGCGCGCTGGCCAACGCGGTGGCCGCGCATGCCGGCTGGGACGCCACCCCCGCCGGCGCGCGCGCGGCGCTGCTGGAACACGCCGCCGACCTGCTGGAGGCGCGCATGCCGCAGTTCATGGCGATGTGCGTGAAGGAAGCCGGCAAGACCCTGGCCGACGGCGTGGCGGAAGTGCGCGAGGCGGTGGATTTCCTGCGCTACTATGCGCTGCAGGCGCGCGAGCATTTCGCGCCGATCACGCTGCCCGGCCCTACCGGCGAGTCCAACCAGCTGCAGCTGGCCGGGCGCGGCGTGTTCGCCTGCATCAGCCCGTGGAACTTCCCGCTGGCCATCTTCCTGGGCCAGATCGCCGCCGCGCTGGCAGCCGGTAATACCGTGATCGCCAAGCCGGCCGAGCAGACCAACCTGATCGGCTTCGCCGCAGTGCAGTTGCTGCACGAGGCCGGTATCCCGCAGGACGTGCTGCAGTTCGTGCCGGGCGACGGCGCCACCGTGGGTGCGGCGCTGACTCGCGATGCGCGCGTGGCCGGCGTCTGCTTCACCGGCTCCACCGAGACCGCGCGCCTGATCAACCGCGCCCTGGCCAGCCGCGAGGCCGGCCCGATCGCCACCCTGATCGCCGAGACCGGCGGCCAGAACGCGATGATCGCCGACAGCTCGTCGCTGCCGGAGCAGGTGGTCAAGGACGCGATGGGCTCGGCCTTCACCTCCGCCGGCCAGCGCTGCTCGGCCGCGCGCATCCTGTTGGTGCAGGACGACATCGCCGACAAGGTCATCACCATGCTCGCCGGCGCGATGGCCGAGCTGAAGGTGGGCGACCCGGCGCTGCTGTCCACCGACGTCGGCCCGGTGATCGACGCCGATGCCTGCCAGGTGCTCACCGCGCACGCACAGCGCATGGACGGCGAGGCGCGCCTGATCGCGCGCACCCCGCTGCCGCCCGAAACCGAGCACGGCACCTTCTTCCCGCCCACCGCCTGGGAGCTGCCGTCGATCGACCTGCTGCGCGAGGAGAAATTCGGCCCCGCCCTGCACGTGGTGCGCTGGAAGGCGGACGAGCTGGACGCGGTGGTCGATGCCATCAATGCCACCGGTTACGGCCTGACGTTGGGCATCCACTCGCGGATCGACGCCACCATCGACCGCATCGTGGCGCGCGCCAAGGTCGGCAACATCTACGTCAACCGCAACCAGATCGGCGCGGTGGTCGGGGTGCAGCCGTTCGGCGGCCAAGGCCTGTCCGGCACCGGCCCCAAGGCCGGTGGCCCGCACTACCTGCCGCGCTTTGCCACCGAAAAAACGGTGACCATCAACACCACCGCCGCCGGCGGCAATGCCAGCCTGCTGACCCTGGGCGACTAAGCCGCGTTTGCTGCGCACGCCCCGCGCGGGGCAGCACTTCGTGGCCTTCGCGGCCCGCAACGAAAAAGCCCCGCCGAAGCGGGGCTTTTTCTTGCCGCACGATCGCAAGGATCAGAAGCGGTACTGCATCGACACGCCCACCAGATCGGCGTGGCCGGTGTACTTGCCGGCCAGGGTCGAGGTGTTGCCGGACGCCGCGTCCACCGGCAGGTTGATCGTCGGCGACTTGATCTCGATGCGCTGATAGGCGGCATCGAAGGACAGGTTGTCGCTGACGTTCCAGCTGGCGCCGATCGAGTACAGGGTACGGTCGTTGTCGGGCAGGCGCGGGGTGCGGGTGGCGTCGTTGGTCGGGGTCTTGTCCTTGCCGATGCCGCCGCGCAGGGTCAGCGCCGGCGAGAGGTCGTACTCCATGCCCAGCGAGTAGAAGCTGGTGTTGCTCCAGTGGAAGGGCTCACTGCCGACCACGGTGCCGTTGCTGCGCTTGATGGTGACGTCCTGCAGCGAATCCCAGCCGGTGTACTGGTAGTCGGCCAGCACGCGGAAGTTGTCGGCGAAGGCGTACTTCACGCTCACGGTGGTAATGCTCGGGGTCACCAGGCGCGCGCCGCCCGGGCCGCTCACGAAGCGCGGATCGCTGGCCAGCAGGGCCGGCACGCCGGAGAAGTACAGATCGCCCTTCAGTTCATGTTTGATCTCGGAGCGGTAGCTCAGGCCGATCGCCAGCTTGTCGGTCGGGGCGATCTGCGCGCCCACCACGTAGCCGATGCTGTTGTCGGCGCCCTTGACCTTGAAGCCGCCATCCAACGCCTGCGGCTGGAACGGATACAGCGGATTGAAGCAGTTGGCCGGATTGCCGGAGCCGGCGCAGATCGCGGTGCCGAAATCGATCGCCTTGGTCAGGGTAGCCTGCGCGCGCTCCCAGATGAAGCCGGCGCCGATCGAGATGCCATCGCTGAGCTTCAGCGCGGCGGACAGGGTCAGGTCCATGGTCTTCACGTCGGACTCGATGGCGCGGTAGCGGCCCACCCAGTTCGGGTCGTACTTGGTCGCCAGGCCGAACGGCGCGCCCAGGCTGGCGCCCAGGGTCAAGCCTTCCAGCGCGCCGTGCATCGGGAACACCGCGGCCATGTTCGGCACCAGGGTCGGATCGCCCGGGTCGCCGCCATTGCCGCCGGTCAGCGGCTTGGCCGGGTTGCCGAGGATGGCGCCGCCGCCGCTGAACTTGGCATTGAGATCGATCACGGTCAGGTCGGCCTGGAAGGTGTTCTTGTCCAGGTTGACCATCGCCGCCGGGTTGAGAGAAACCACCGCCGCGTCCTTGCCGACCATGCTGCCGGCGCTGGACTTGCCGAGGTTCTTCACGCTCTGCTCGCGCAGCTGGAAGCCCGAGGCGGCCGCCTGGCCGACGAACAGGGTGCCGAGCACGGCCAGCGCGAGTGCCGAAGCGCGGATCTTGCGAGTGTTGCCCATTTGATGTGTCTCCGAATGCTAGAGCGGTATGGTTTTTTGTGTTGCCAGCAGCGATCGGCGAAGATCGCCGGGCGCACGCGTCGCGTGTGCGCGCACCGGAGTTCCCCCTCCACGTACGTCGCCGTATGCGACTATACCGCAAACTTTAACCCTGCTCTAACAATTCCTCCGGCCCGCCACGGCCCCGCATGTTCGTCGCCATCCCGCCCCGCCCGCAGCGCCATTTCGTGTGGGCCACTCCCACCCTGTTCGCCCTGCTGTGGCTGGCCTACGTGCTGGCCGCCCTGCATGCGCCGGCCGGCAGCCTCGCCACCGCGCTGGACTGGGGCGTGCTCAGCGGCGGCCTGGACAGCCTCGAGGAGTGGCGGCAGGCGCTGGCCGACGGTAGCGCGCTGCGCCTGGTCTCGGCCCTGTTTCTGCACGCCGACTGGCTGCACCTGCTGGGCAACCTGGTGTTCCTGCTGATCTTCGGCCTGCCGGCGGAACGGGTGATGGGTGGTGGCCGCCTGCTGCTGCTGTTCCTGCTCGGGGGCGCGGTGGCCAACCTGGCCGCGGTGCTGGCGATCGAAGCGCCGGACCGCATCATCATCGGCGCCAGCGGCGCGGTCTCGGCCCTGATCGGCGCTTACCTGGCCCTGCTGCCCGGCGCGCGCCTGGGCGTGGTGCTGCCGCTGGGCCTGTTCCTGCAGTTCGTGCGGGTGCCGGCGTTCCTGCTGATCGGCCTGTGGGCGCTGCTGCAGGTCGGATTCGCGTATGCCGGGCCGGCCTTCGGGGCGGTGGCCTGGCCCGCGCATATCGCCGGCTTCCTGTTCGGGATCGTGTTCGCGCTGCTGACCAAGGCGGCGATCGCACGCCGCCTGCGCCGCCAGCGCGGCTATTGAGGCATTGCCGGGGCCGGCTTGGCCGCGGGCTTGGCCGGTGTCGCCGCGGACGCGGGTTTGGCCGCGGCGGGTACCGGCGGCGGCGCGACCCCGACCATCGCCTTGAGTTCGCGCAGGGCGGCGTCGATCGGCTTCTGCCCGGGCAGCACGTCTCCGGCGTTGTCGCCTTCCATCGCGCCGGCCTCGGCGGCGAGATGGCCGGGCAGCTCCGCCTCGCTGATCGGCGCCGGCCGGCGCTGGCCGTCCTCGGGATGCAGGACCACGTCCGGCGTGATCCCCAGCGCCTGGATCGAATGGCCGCTGGGGGTGTAATAGCGCGCGGTGGTGAGCTTCACCGAATCGCCGTTGTCCAGCGGCAGCAGGGTCTGCACCGAGCCCTTGCCGAACGTGCGGCTACCCACCACCCGCGCGCGCTTGTTGTCGTGCAGCGCGCCGGCCAGCACCTCGGCGGCGCTCGCGGAGCCAGCATCCACCAGCACCACCACCGGCGCCCCGTGCAGGCGGTCGCCCGGGGTGGCGTCGAAGCGGGTGGTGCCGATCGCCTCGCGCCCGCGGGTGCTGACGATATTGCCACTGTCCAGCAGCTCGTCCGCGATCTGCACCGCGCCCACCAGCAGCCCGCCGGGGTTGCTGCGCAGGTCGATCACCAGCCCGCGCAGCGGCGCGGATTTCTGCAGCGCGTCGAGCTGCTTGACGAAATCGGCGGCGGTATCGGCCTGGAAGCTGGCGATACGGATGTAGCCGAAGCCCGGCTCCAGCATCCGCGAGCGCACGCTGGCGGTGCGGATGGTGTCGCGCACCAGGGTGAGGTCAAACGGCTCGCGCACGCCTTCGCGCACCACCTTCACCACCACCTTGGTGCCGGCCTTGCCGCGCAGCGGCGCGGAGCCGTCGCTCTGGCCGGCCATCAGCAGCTTGCCGTCGATCGCCACGATGCGGTCGCCGCTGCGCAACCCGGCGCGCGCGGCCGGGCTGTCGTCGAGCGGTGCGATCACCCGCAGGCTGCCGTCCGGCAGCTGCTGCAACTGCACGCCGACGCCGTCGTAGGCGCCGCGGGTCTGTTCGTCGAAGTCCTCGGCATCGGCCTTTTCCAGGTAGGCGCTATGCGGGTCGAGGTTGAACAGCAGGCCGCGCACCGCCGACTGCATGAGGGTGTGGTCGTCCACCGGATCGACATAGGCCTGGCGGATGGCGTTGTACACGGTGACGAAGCGCCGGATTTCTTCCAGCGGCACCTTGGAAGCCGCCAGCGCGGCCACGTCCGGGTCCTCGCCATCGTCCTGCGGCGGCGCTGCGTCCGCTGCCGGCGCGGGCGCGGCCTGCTGCGCCACGGCCAGCAGCGGGGATGCGGCAAGCGCCAGCACGATGAGAAGGGAAAGTGGCCTGGTCCGCATGCAGTGCTCCCGCTGTCTGGAATCGCCGGTGGTATCGGTGCGTCGTTCGACCCCCTGGTGCGGGGTCAGTTCCGTCATCTTGCCTGTGAACGCGGCGCACGGCACGCCGGCACGGTCATTGCCGGCTCAGCCAGGCCGCGGGATTGACCGGCGCGCCGTTGTGGCGCAGTTCGAAGTACAGGGCCGGCACCGACTGCCCGCCGGAGGTGCCGACGGTGGCCACCGCATCGCCGCGCCGCACCGCGTCGCCGGCGCTGCGCAGCAGGCTGTCGTTGTGCGCATACAGGCTCATGTAGCCGTTGCCGTGGTCGATGATGAGGATGTTGCCGTAGCCGGTCATCCAGTCGGCGAACACCACGGTGCCGTCGGCCACCGCCTTCACCGGGGTGCCGGCGCCGGCGGCGATCAGCACACCATCGCTGCGGCGGCCATCCGGCAGGCGCCCGGCATAGCCGGCCAGCAGGCCGCCGGCGACCGGCCAGCTCAAGCCGCCGACGCGCAGGGCTGGCGCGCTGGCCACCGCTGGACGCGGCACCGGCTTGCCGCTGGCCCGCGCCTGGCGTTCAGCCTCGGCCTTGGCCTGCGCGGCCTCGCGCGCCGCCCTGGCCGCCGCCGCGCGCAGTTGCGCCAGCAGCTGCTGCAGGGCCTTGGCGTCCTGCCCCAGGGCCTGTTCGCGCGCACTGCGATCCTTGTACTGGTGGTCCAGCTCGGCCAGCAGGCTGGCGCGCTGCTGGCGCGCCTGCTGCAACTGCGCCAGCTGGCGGGCCTGCTGCTGGCGGGCTCTCTCCATCGCCTGCTGGCGGCGGGTGATTTCGTCTTCCAGCCCCTGCAGGCGCGCGATCTCCTCGCCGAGCGCGCGGATGCGTGCGGCCTGCGCGCGCTGCAGATAGCCCTGGTAGGCCAGCTCGCGCTCGCCATCGGCCACCCGGTCCTGCGCCAGCAGGGCCTTCAGCGCGGGCGCATCCCCGGCCACCTGGGCGGCGCGCAGCAGGCGCGCGAGTTCGGCCCGGCGCGCCGCCAGCGCGTCGGCCTGGCGCCCGCGCTCGGCCTGCAGCCGCGCCAGTTCCTGGGCATCCCGCTGCAACTGCGCCTGGGTCTGCTGCAGGGCACGCTGGGTACCGCCCACCTGCTCGTCGGCTTCGCGCAGGCGCTGGCTGGCCTGGCCGCGCTGACTTTCCAGCTTGCGCCGCTGCGCCGCCACCTCGCGCAGCTCGCCGCGTACGCTTTGCAGGCGCTGCTCGGCCTCCTTCGCGTCCTTCGCCTCCTGCGCACGCAGGCCGCCCGCGGCGAACAGCAGGCAGCAGGCGATAGTGGCGGCCAGCCGACGCATCAGGCCGGCAGCAGCAGGCTGTGCCCGGTCATCGCGGCCGGTTGCGGAAGCCGCATCAGGTCGAGCAGGGTCGGGGCCACGTCGCGCAGGGCACCGCCCGCGCGCAGCGACACGTTTCGATCGCCCACGTACACCAGCGGCACCGGCCCGACCGTGTGCGCGGTGTGCGGCTGGCCGGTTTCCGGGTCGCGCATCATCTCCAGGTTGCCGTGGTCGGCGGTGATGATGAGCGCACCGCCGGCCGCGCGCACCGCATCCACGATCCGCCCGAGCGCCACGTCCACCGCCTCGGCGGCGCGGATCGCGGCCTCCAGGATGCCGCTGTGGCCCACCATGTCGGGGTTGGCGATGTTGCAGACGATGGCATCGAAACGGCCACTGGCGATCGCCTCCACCAGCCGCTCGGTCAACTCCGGCAGGCTCATCTGCGGCTGCAGGTCATAGGTGGCGACCTTGGGGCTGGGGATGAGGATGCGCTCCTCACCCGCGAACGGCGCCTCGCGCCCGCCGCTGAAGAAAAAAGTGACGTGCGCGTATTTCTCGGTCTCGGCGATGCGCAGCTGGGTCAGGCCCGCTTCCGCCACCACCTCGCCGAAGGTGTTGCGCAGGTCTTCCGGCGGGAATGCCACCGCGGCAGGCAAGGCAGCATCGTACTCGGTCAGGCACACGAACCGCGAAAGCACCGGCCTGCGCGCGGCAAACCCCGTAAAGCCTGGATCCACGAACGCGGCCGTGAGCTGACGCGCGCGGTCGGCGCGGAAGTTCATGAACACCACCGCATCGCCGTCGCGCATCGGCCCGGCGCCCTCCAGCACGGTGGGCGCGACGAACTCATCGGTCTCGCCGCGCGCATAGGCCGCCTCCAGCGCGGTGAGCGCATCGGCGGCGCGGTATTCGGCGCGTGCCTCGACGATCGCCTCCCACGCGCGCTGCACGCGGTCCCAGCGCTTGTCGCGGTCCATGGCGTAGTAACGGCCGCCGATGCTCGCGATGCGCGCATTGCCAAGCCGCACGCACAACGCCTGCAAGGCTTCCAGACTGGCACGCGCCGACTGCGGCGGGGTATCGCGGCCGTCCAGGAAGGCATGCACGGCCACCTGCGGCACCCCGGCGCGGTGGGCCAGCTCCAGCATCGCGAAAAGGTGCTGCTCGTGGCTGTGCACGCCGCCGGGCGAGAGCAGCCCCATCACATGCAGGGTGCCTCCATTGGCCTTGACCGCGGCACAGGCGGCGACGAGCTCGGGATTGGCGAAGAAGCTGCCGTCCTCGATCGCCGCATCCACCCGGGTCAGGTCCTGGTACACGATGCGGCCGGCGCCGAGGTTCATATGGCCGACCTCGGAATTGCCCATCTGCCCGTCCGGCAACCCGACGTACTTGCCTTCGGTATGGATCAAGGTATGCGGGCAGCGGGCCAGCAGGCCGCGCCAGTGCGGCAGCTCGGCCAGCGCCAGTGCGTTGTCCGCGGTCTCCTCGCGGTGGCCCCAGCCATCCAGGATCAGCAGGACGACGGGCCTGGGGCGCGGGGCGGCGGCAGTGGACACGGGGCACTCCGGGGGATGTTCGACGGATGCGTGATTGTAGCGGCGTGTAAACCCTGCGCCTTGCCGCCGCATCCCAACCGGCACGTCCACAAGGCCGGGAGGCCCGATGAAACCCCTGTTGCTCTGCACGTTCCTGCTCGCCTCCGGCGTGGCGCTCGCCGCCCCGCAGGCGCAACCGCCGCTGCGCGACATCGACAAGGTCAACGGCGGCATCGTCGCGGAGGCCGGGCAGGCCTATGGACGGCTGGAGACGGTGAACGGCGGCATCACCCTCGGCCGCGGCGCCCGCGCCAGCGGCGTGGAAACCGTGAACGGCGGGATCGATGCCGGCGACGATGTCGTCCTGCGCAGCGCCTCCACCGTCAACGGCGGCATCCGCTTCGGCCAGCGCGGCCGCATCGACGGCGACCTGGAGACCGTCAACGGCGGCATCACCCTCGACCGCGGCGGCGTGGTGCGCGGCAAGGTGAGCACCGTCAACGGCGGGATCGGCCTGCAGGCCAGCACGGTCGAAGGCCGGGTGGAGACCGTGACCGGCGACATCACCGTGGGCGGCGGCTCGCGGGTGGTCGGCGGCATCCTGGTGGAGAAGCCGAAGGGCACGCTGCACGGCCTGTTCGGCAAGCCCAAGATCCCGCGCATCGTGATCGGCCCGGAGGCGGTGGTGGAAGGCCCGATGGTGTTCGAGCGCGAGGTGAAGCTGTACGTGCACGCCAGCGCCCGCATCGGCAGCGTCACCGGCGCCAGCGTGGTGCGCTACAGCGGCGAGCGCCCGCCGGCGGACTGACGAAGGCAGCCGCGCAGCCGGCCGGCATGGGCGGGCCGCGCTGCTAGGATGGCGGGACCCCGATCTGGAGTCCCGCCGATGCGCCCGCTGCCCCTGCTGCTATGCCTGGCCCTGTGCGCCTGCGGCCAGAACGCGACCGCGCCGGCGGCGGACACGACGGCGCAAGCCGAGGCCCCCTCCCGCGCCCCGGTCGCGGGCGATCATGCGTTCCGGCCCGCCATCGATGCGGCAGATTTCGCCGCCCATGTGCAGCAGCTGGCCTCGGATGCCTTTGGCGGGCGCGGGCCGGGCACTCCCGGCGAACAGAAGACGGTGGACTACATCAAGGCGCAGTTTGCGCGCATCGGCCTGCAGCCAGGCAACGGGGAGCAGTGGTTCCAGACGGTGCCGATGGTGCGCAGCGTGGCCGATCCGTCTACGGTGCTGCATCTGTCCATCGGCGACACCCGCCAGGATCTGGCCTTCGGCACCGACATGGTGGTCGGCAGCCACAGCGAGCAGCCGCGCGTGGAACTCAAGGACAGCCCGCTGGTGTTCGTCGGCTATGGCATCGACGCTCCCGAGCGCGGCTGGAACGATTACGCCGGGCTGGACGTACGCGGCAAGACGGTGGTCATCCTGGTCAACGACCCCGGCTTTGCCAGCGGCGATCCGCGCCTGTTCGATGGCAAGCGCATGACCTACTACGGTCGCTGGACCTACAAGTTCGAGGAGGCCGCACGCAAGGGCGCGGCGGCCGCCCTGATCATCCACGACACCCCCGGCGCGTCCTATGGCTGGGATGTGGTGCGCAATTCGTGGTCGGGCCCGCAGTATTACCTGCCGGCTTCGGTGGATCCGGCGCCGCGATTGCCCATCCAGGGCTGGCTCAGCGGCGAGGCCGCCAAGGCGCTGTTCGCGGCCGCGGGCCAGGATCTCGGCCGCCTACGCGCAGCCGCCGGCAAACCCGGCTTCAAGCCGGTGCCGCTGCCTGCGACCGCCTCGGTGGCGTTGCAAAGCACGCTCAGCACCGCGCAGTCGCGCAACGTGCTCGGCCTGCTGCCTGGCCGCGAAGCCGCGGACGAGGCCATCGTGTACATGGCGCATTGGGACCACCTGGGCACGCATGCCGACGAGCCGGGGGACAACATCTATAACGGCGCGGTGGACAACGCCACCGGCGTGGCCGCCCTGCTGGAACTGGCGGAGGCGTTCCAGCATGCGCCGACGCCACCGAAGCGCTCGATCCTGTTCCTGGCGGTGACCCTCGAGGAATCCGGCCTGCTCGGCTCGCAGTATTACGTCGCCCATCCGGTGATCCCGCTGGCCAAGACCGTGGCCGTGTTCAACATCGATGCCCTGGCACCGATCGGCAAGGCCCGCGACATCACCGTGGTCGGCAAGGGCAATTCCGAGCTGGAGGATCTGCTGGCCGAGGTCTTGCGCCAGCAGGGGCGGCGCATCAGCGAGGAATCCAACCCCGCGGCTGGCTACTACTTCCGCTCCGACCACTTCAACTTCGCCAAAGCCGGCGTGCCGGCGCTCTACATCGACAGCGGCGAGGCCCTGGTGGACGGCGGCCGCGCCGCAGGTGAAGCGGCCACCCGCGATTACACCGCGCACCGCTACCACACCCCGGCCGACCAGTACGACCCGGCGACCTGGAAGCTGGACGGCATCGTGCAGGATCTGGACGCGCTGTACGCCGTGGGCGCCCGTCTGACCAACGATGGCCAATGGCCGGCGTGGCGCGCAGGCAGCCCATTCAAGGCCGCGCGTGACGCGATGCGCCCGCCGGCCGCCGCGGCAGGGGCACCGCCAGCGCGGTAAGCCGATGGCTTCGGGCTAGACTCCCGGCATCCATCCACCGGGAGCCACGCCCATGTTCATCGCCTATTGCTGCGTCCTGATCGCCGCCTGCCTGCCCTACCTCTGGACCGTGATCGCCAAGTCGAGCGTGCCCGGCTACAACAACAAGGACCCGCGCGGCTGGATCGCACGCCAGGACAGCTACCGCGTGCGCAACGCCTACAACGCGCACCTCAACGCCTTCGAGGCCTTCCCGGCCTTCGCCGCGGCGGTGCTGATGACGCAGTTCGCGCAGGTGACGCCGCAGCACGTGGCCTGGCTGGCGCTGGCGTTCATCGGCTTCCGCGTGTTGCACGGAATCTTCTACATCACCGCGGTGCCGCTACTGCGCAGCCTCTGCTGGCTGGGCGGCTTTGCTTGCGTGGTGGCATTGATGGTTCTGGCCGCAGCCAAGGTCGGCGGTTGATACGTAACCTCCCCCTAATCCCGGACACCTGAGAAGTAGAGCTTTCTGGCATCTTTCCGCCAGGAGGTTCCATGAAGAAGTCGAAGTTCAGCGAGAC
>NZ_SMAP01000012.1 GCF_004346265.1 Thermomonas haemolytica | reverse complement strand
GCGAAGACCTGAAACCCTTGATCTACAAGCTTCTCAAGCAGACGTCGATCCAGGAACTCATGCCAACTTTGGTCCGGAAAGGCTAGGAATTACCTAAAATTATCATTAGCCATGCCCCCTCCGTGCACCCTAACGCTTGTATAGCCCTCAAACGAGAGCCCTAACCCCGATCATGATTCCCCCCGCCCACCCCGCCAACGCGAAGCAGGCGCCCCACCGCCAGATCGCCCTGAACACAGCGCCGCGGCCCCTCAAACGCACACGCGTCCAGAACTACGGTAGCGCAACAGCCCATCTGCGGAACATATCGCCCCAACCAGTCCCCTGCAAATCCCCGGCTATTTCTTCTCCGCCTTCCCGGCTGCTTTCGCCTTCTTCACCCTCGGCGCCGGCATCAATACCGCCGTTTCCAGCAGCAATTCCCGCAGGCGGTCGGCGTCGTCCAGCAGCTCATCGGCCACCGGATACTCCCTGGCGCCGGGGTACGGCGGGCGCTGCGGGAGGTGCGGGGCCAGCCGCGTGGCGGCGGCGGAGGGTTTGACGAACAGGCTGTTGTCGCAGGCGAAGGCCACCACCTTCTCGTCCACGTACAGGGCGTATTCCCCGAACATGCGGCGGTGGGTCAGGCGGGCGCCCAGCCCGGCCTGTTCCGTGAGATAGGCGATGAAATCGGTGTCGGTGGCCACGGCGCTAACCGCAGAGTGCGGCGCAACGCTGCTTCGCATAGTCCCAGGCGGAGAACCCGGCCTCGCCGTCCGGCACCGGGACGATGTAAGGGTCTTCGCCGAAGGCGGTGTATTGCGCGAACAGCGCCTCGGCGTCCATGCCCGGCCGATGCTGTTCCTCCAGCCAGCGATCCACGACCCGCCTGGCGGCGGTGACGGCTTCGGCCCATGTCGGGAACTCGCCGAGCGTGCAAGTCTCGTCTTCGTCCATGTAGTGGAAGTTGTCAGCGACGCGCACCACAAACATGCCGCCTCCTCGACGATGGACATCCTGACCTGTCGCCAAGGAAGCCTACTCCACTTTTGCTCTCCCCGGCTTCCACTGGAACTGGCCGCAAACTATCGGGATGCCTGATCCGCGCAGGCGATGCAGTGCGTGGCCAGCGGGTCGGCATGCAGGCGCCGGGGGTCGATCGGCTCGCCGCAGGCCAGGCAGTCGCCGTATTCGCCCTGCTCCATGCGCCGCAGCGCCGCGGCGATCTGCTGCAGCTGCCGCTGCCGGCGCTGTTCGGTCGCCAGTGCCATCTGCTGCGCCTGCAGGGCATCCATGCGCGACAGCCGGCCCACGCTGGCCTGGTCCAGCTCGACCGTCTGCCCCGCGGCGGCGGAAGCGCCGGCGATCGATTCCAGTTGCCCGCGCAGCGCCAGCAGACGCGCGCGCAGCTCCGGCCACGGCAGGGCATCAGGCATCGCAGCCTTCCAGCTTCAGCGTCTGCCCCGGCTTGATCGCGTACTTGGGCTTCTTCAGCTTGTTGGCCTTGGCCAGATCATCGAGATCGCACTGCAGCTTGCGGGCGATGCCATGCAGGGTATCCCCGCGCTTGACCTGGTACGTGCGCACCCTGGCCGGCTTGCGCTCGACCGGTGCGGGCGCGGGCGTAGCCTCGCCGGCGGACGGCCCATTGGCCGGGGTGGGCTCGCCCACCCGTACCAGCGCGGACTGCACGTTGCTGGCCACCAGCTGCTGGGCCAGCTCGAGGCGCTTGCCGTGGGTGCAGTTGAAGCGGTACAGCCAGGCGATGCGGGTGGTGACGTTGAGCACGGTGCCGGCGGGCAACATCACATCCGGGCTCCAGCGCGGGTTGAGGTTGCGCAGCGGGCGCAGATAGCCATTGCGCGAGCCCCAGTTGCCCAGGCAGATGGTGAGCTCGTACAGCGAGGCCGGCTGCGTCAGGGTGATCGTCGTCGGCCGCACGCTCACCTTGGGCCAGTGAATGCCGTATTCCTTGGGGTGCAGATACAGCCAGGCCGCGGCGATCACCATCGGCACGTAGTCCTTGGTCTCGGCCGGAAACTGGCTGTACACGTCGATGTCCCAGAAGCTGCGCCCGCCGGTGGTCTGATACACGCGCAAAGCGCGCCCTTCGCCGCCGTTGTAGCCGGCCAGCGCCAGCTCGATGCTATTGCCGAGCTCGGCCAGGCGTTCCTGCAAGTATTGCGCGGCGGCATCGGCGGCGGCGCGCGGGTCGTAGCGGGTATCGAAGCCGCTGCCATCATCGCCCAGGCCGAAACGGCGACCGGTGGCCGGCATGAACTGCAGCGGCCCCACCGCGCCGGCGCGCGAGCCGGCGTGCACCTTGCCGTTGGATTCCTTGGCCAGGATGCCAAACAGCAGCGCCTCCGGCAGGCCATAGCGGCGGAACGCGGGCGACATCAGGTGCTGCATGTAGCGGTAGTTCTCGTAGCTGTCCATCAGCTGCGGGCGCAGATCGGTGAGCCAGCGGCGGATGCCGGCCTGCACCGCGGGATTGAACTGCACCATCTTCACGAAGCGCTGGCCCTCCTCGCTCAGCAGCGCCGCCGCGCTGGCGGAATCGGGCACGTCGGCGGCGGTGAAATCGCGTTCGTCCAGCGGGTCGCCACCGTCGTCGGTCGCGGCATCGTCGAAGCGCGGGGTGTCCTGCAGCAGGCGCTCGTAGGTGGCCAGCATCTGCTCCACCTGGCAGCCGCGCTGCTTGCCACACGCCTCCACCACCGCCTTCATTTCGGCCAGCGCAGCGGTGGTGGCCTTGGCGGCGGCATCCTCGTCCTCGGCCTGCATGGCGTCGCGGTAGCGCTGCTCGGCCTCGCTCATACGCTGCTGCAGCGCCGCCACCGCGGCCTGGTCGCGACGCGATTCGGCCGCCGCGCCATTGCCGCGCTCGCGCCGCGCCTCGTCGGCATGGACAGGCAGGCTGAGGGCTACCAGCAGCGGCAGCAGGACGGCGGCGACAAAACGAAGGTGCATCGGCAGGCATCGAGCAGTGCGTGGGGGCAGGCAGGGTAGCCGCGGCGGCCGCGCAGGGGCAAGGTTTGCGGTATGAATGCGCGGGCTTGGCGATAGAATCCGGCGCATTCCCGAACCCCGACGGAGCATGCGCATGGATCCCATCCTGGTCGGCAAGGCCATCACCACCGAGGACGGCGGCCCGGTGTTCCTGCAGCCGGGGTTCGGCAACCGCCACGGGCTGGTGGCCGGCGCCACCGGCACCGGCAAGACGGTGACCCTGATGACGCTGGCGGAAGGCTTCTCGCGGATCGGGGTGCCGGTGTTCCTGGCCGACGTGAAGGGCGACGTGGCGGGGCTGGCGGTGCCGGGCACGCCCAGCGAGAAGCTGGCCGCGCGGATCGCCCAGCTGGGCATCGCGGACTACCGCAACGAAGCCGCGCCGGTGGTGTTCTGGGACCTGTGGGGCAAGGCCGGGCATCCGGTGCGCGCCACCATCAGCGAGATGGGCCCCACCCTGCTCGGGCGCATCCTCGAACTCAACGACACCCAGGCCGGAGTGCTGGACATCGTGTTCAAGCTGGCCGACGACCGCGGTCTGCTGCTGCTCGACCTGCCCGACCTGCGCGCGCTGCTGAATCTGATTGCGGAGGAGCGCAAGGATGTCAGCACTTCCTACGGGCTGGTCAGCACGCAGTCGATCGGCGCGATCCAGCGCGCGCTGCTGCGGCTGGAGCAGGAGGGCGCGGATGCCTTCTTCGGCGAGCCGGCGCTGGAACTGGCCGACCTGATGCGCACCACCCCCGACGGCCGCGGCGTGGTCAACATCCTCGCCGCCGACCAGTTGATCCTGAAGCCGCGGCTGTATTCCAGCTTCCTGCTGTGGCTGCTGTCGGAGCTGTTCGAGACGCTGCCGGAGGTGGGCGATCTCGACAAGCCCAGGCTCGTCTTCGTGTTCGACGAGGCGCACCTGCTGTTCGACGACGCCCCGGCCGCGCTGCAGCAGCGGATCGAGCAGGTGGTGCGGCTGATCCGCTCCAAGGGCGTGGGCGTGTACTTCTGCTCGCAGTTCCCGGACGACGTGCCGACCAACGTGCTCGGCCAGCTCGGCAACCGCTTCCAGCACGCGCTGCGCGCCTACACCCCGCGCGACCAGAAGGCGGTGCGCACGGCGGCCGAGACCTTCGTGGCCAATCCCGCGCTGGACGTGGCGCAGGCGATCGGCCAGCTCGGCGTAGGCGAGGCGCTGGTATCCACCCTGCAGGGCAAGGGCGTGCCGATGCCGGTGGAGCGCACGCTGATCGCGCCGCCGCGCTGCCGGATGGGCGCCATCACCGAGGCCGAGCGCGCGCAGGTGCGCGCCGGCAGCCCGGTGGGCGGCAAGTACGACACCCGCATCGACCGCGAATCCGCGGCGGAGCGGCTGGCGAAGAAGGCCGGGACGCGCGCCGAGCAGGCGCAGGCACCGGCCGCCAAGACCGCGGAATCGGAGTCGGCCGGCGATGGCAACGGCTTCGGCCAGGCGGTGAAGGATGCGCTGTTCGGCACCAAGCGCCGGCAGGGCATGATCGAAACCATGGCCAAGCAGACCGCGCGCACGGTGGGCAGCCAGGTGGGCCGGCAGATCCTGCGCGGCCTGCTGGGCGGCATGTTCGGCGGCAAGCGCTGACCCAGGCAGGAACACGCGTATGGGCCGCTGGCGTCCACCCGCCGAGAAAAGCACGGCGCTGATCACCCGCGCCGGCCACGACCGCCTGAAGGCGGAGCTGGACGAGCTCTGGCGCGTGCGCCGCCCCGAGGTGGTGAAGGCGTTGGCCGCCGCTGCCGCCGAGGGCGACCGCTCCGAGAACGCGGAATACACCTACCGCAAGAAGCAGCTGGGCGAGATCGACCGCCGCGTGCGCTACCTCAGCAAGCGGCTGGAAGCGCTGAAGGTGGTGGACGCCGCGCCCGCCGACCGCGAGGCGGTGTTCTTCGGCGCCGAGGTGGAGCTGGAGGACGTGGCCAGCGGCGACTGCGCCCGCTACCGCATCGTCGGCCCGGACGAAACCGACGCCGCGCGCGGCTGGATCAGCATCGACGCCCCGCTGGCGCGCGCGCTGCTGAAGAAGCGGATCGACGACGAGGTGCAGGTGCAGCTGCCCGGCGGCCCCGTGCACTACGTGATCGTGGACGTGCGCTACCCGGACTGAAGCGCCGCGCATCCCGCGCCCGCGTGACCCTCCCCACCCGTTCGTCCTGAGCCCGTCGAAGAATGAACGGGGCCACTGGCCCGTCCGTGGTTCGACAGGCTCACCACGAACGGGAGTGGGGTGACCCACCGCGAACGGGACTGGACACGCTCACTGCGAGCCGGCGCTTCAGGCGCGCAGGGCGTCGAACTCTGGGTGGCGGCGCATCCAGGCATCGGCATAGGAGCACTGCGGGTCCACCTTCCAGCCTTGCGCGCGGGCGTGCTCCAGCGCGGCCTGCACCAGCGCGCCGGCAATGCCGCGGCCGCCGATCTCGGGAGGCACGATGGTGTGGGTGATGGCCATCACCGCGCCGGTCGGATCGAAGGTGTAGTCCACCCGGGCCGGGTGGCCATCCACTTCGGTGCTGAAGCGCTGGTGGGCGGGATCGTGCTGGATCGTGTGCATCGCGGTCTCCTCTCCGGGAACGGAGCTTTCAGCCCAGCAGGCGGCGGAGGAAATGCGCGCCCACCGCCGGCTGCAGCAGCAGGGTGAACAGCACGCCATAGGCGGCGCCCCACAGGTGCGCGCTGTGGTTGACGTTGCCCTGCCCGCGCCGGTCCATCCACAGGCTGTAGCCGACGTACAGCACGGCGAACAGGAACGCCGGCACCGGCAGCGGGATCGGGAAGATGATCAGCGTGCTCCAGGGGTCGAACAGGATCGCCGCGAACAGCACCGCCGACACCCCGCCGGACGCGCCCAGGCTGCGGTAGTTCGGGTCGCGCTGGTGCGCAAGATAGGTGGGCAGGATCGCCACCACGATCGCCGACAGGTAGAACAGCACGAAGCCGGCGGTGCCGATCCAGCCGGCGAACACGCGCTCGACCGTGCTGCCGAACGACCACAGGGTGATCATGTTGAACAGCAGGTGCGCCCAGTCCGCGTGCACGAAGCCGTAGGTGAGCAGGCGCTCGTACTGGCGGTTGCGCGCCAGCGCCGGCGGCCACAGCAACAGGCGGTCGAGCAGGCGCGGATCGCCGAACGCACGCCAGCTCACCAGCACGGTGACGAGCACGATGAGAAGGGTGGCCGACATCGCTCAGCCCCGCCCGCTCAGGCCCACTCGGTGAGGCCTTCGCGCTGGTACAGCTGCGCGAACGAGGGCCGCGCCTTCAGGCGCTGCGCAAGCTGCGCCAGCTGCGGCCACTCGGTGGCCGGGCGCGGCATGTTGCGCGACCAGCGCATCAGCATCACCAGGTAGAAATCGGCCACGCTCACGGCCTCGCCCAACAGGTAGGGGCCGTGCGCGGCCAGGTGCGCGTCGATCCGGTCCCATTGCGCCTCGATGCGCGCGGCGCAGTGACTGCGCACCGCCTCGGCCTGCGCCTCGCCCGCCGGCTCGTGCGGATACCACCACTGCCGGAATAGCGGCTGCACCATGTTGGCGAGGTTGAACATCCACTGCAGGTAGTCGGCGCGGCGCGGATCATCCGCGGCCGGGGCCAGGCCGGTCTGCGGGTGGCGCTCGGCCAGCAGCATCGCCAGCGCGGCCGCCTCGTACTGCGGCTTGCCGTCCAGCACCAGGGTGGGCACCACGCCGTTCGGGTTCAACGCCAGGTATTCGGGCGACTTCTGCGCCTTGCTGGCGGTGTCCACCAGGCGCAGTTCGTGCGGCAGGCCGGTTTCGATCAGCAGCCAATGGACGAGGAAACTGGCGGCACCGGGGGCGTAGTACAGGACGTTGGACATGGCACGCTCGCGGGATGGGCGCGGGAGGGATGCCCGGATTTTCCCATAGCCGCCGCTACGTGCCCCGTGCCCTTGGGCAGGGGTCATGCGCGGGCCACGCTGGGCTACCATCGCGCGGCCCACCGGAGACTGCCCATGATCCGCGCGATCCGCCGCCATTCGCTCGCCCTCGCCCTGCTGGCCGCCTGCCTGCCGGGCATGGCCGCGCGCCCTGCGCTGTCCACCGTGGCCGAGCGCAGCGGCTACCAGCAGACCGGCCGCTACGACGAGGTGGTCGCGCTGTGCGATGCCTACCAGCGGGCCTTCCCGAAGGCGGTGCGCTGCTTCGACTTCGGCACCACCCCGCAGGGGCGGCCGATGAAGGCGCTGGCGCTCTCCACCCGCGGCGCGCTGACGGCGGAGGACGCCCGCGCCCAAGGGCTGCCGGTGGTGCTGGTGCAAGGCGGCATCCACGCCGGCGAGATCGACGGCAAGGACGCCGGCTTCGCGCTGGCGCGCGACCTGCTGCAGGGCAAGCTGGACACGCCGGCCCAGCGCCTCCTCGACCGCGTGGTGCTGCTGTTCGTGCCGGTGTTCAACGTGGACGGCCACGAGAATTTCCGAGCCTGGAACCGCCCGAACCAGCGCGGCCCGGAGCAGATGGGCTTCCGGGTCACCGCCCAGCGCATCAATCTCAACCGCGACTACGTGAAGGCCGATGCGCCGGAGATGCAGGCGATGCTAGGGCTCATCAACCAGTGGGACCCGCTGCTCACGCTGGATCTGCACGTCACCGACGGCGCCAAGTTCCGCCACGACATCTCCGTCACCGGCGAGCCGGTGAACGTGGGCGACGAGGCGCTGCGCGCGGCAGGGCGCACGATCAAGGACGGCATCCTTACGCGCCTGAAGGCGCAGGGCTCGCTGCCGGTGGGCTTCTATCCCAGCTTCGTGCGCGAGGACGACCCGTCCAGCGGCTTCGTGGAAAGCGCGTACCCGCCGCGCTTCTCCAGCAGCTATTTCCCGCTGCGCAACCGGCTGGTGATGCTGGTGGAGACCCATTCCTGGAAACCCTATCCGGCGCGCGTGCGCGCCACCTACAACGCGGTGCTGGACGCCCTGCAACTGGTGGCGGAGAACGGCGCGCAGTGGAGCGCGCTGGCCGCGCAGGCCGATGCCCGCGCCCGCCAGCTGGGCGGCACGGCGGTGGCGCTGGACTACCGCACCACCGAGGACAAGCGGGTGATCGACTTCCTCGGCTATGCCTACAAGCGCGTGCATTCGGACATCTCCGGCGGTGAGATGACGGTGTACGACGAGACCACGCCGCAGCTGTGGATGCTGCCGCTGCGCGACACCATCGTGCCGGCCACCACCGTCATCGCGCCCGCCGGCGGCTACCTGGTGCCGGCCGAATACGCCGCGCAGGTGGGCGCGCTGCTGCGCCTGCACGGGATCGACTTCCGCACCCTCTCGGCACCGCTGGCACAGGCATCGGTGCAGGTGTTCAACGCCGACAAGGTGGCGTTCTCCGCCACCCCGATGGAAGGCCACCAGCGCACCAGCCTGTCCGGGACGTGGGCGCCGGAGCGCGTCGATCTCGGCCCCGGCGCACTGTTCGTGCCGATCGCGCAGCCGAAGGCGCGCCTGCTGATGGCGATCCTGGAGCCGCAGGCACCGGATTCGATGGCCGCCTGGGGGCTGTTCAACAACAGCTTCGAGCGCAAGGAATACATGGAAGGCTACGTCGCGGAGGAGCAGGCGCGGCAGATGCTGGCGCGCGACCCGGCGCTGAAGGCCGCCTTCGCGCAGAAGCTGAAGGACGACCCCGAGTTCGCCAAGAGCCCGCGCGCGCGGCTGGACTTCTTCTACCGCCGCCACCCGGCCTGGGACGCCGGCTACGACCACTACCCGGTGCTACGCACCGACCGCGTGCCGGAGTGAGCGCGATGCCGGCGCGTGACGGCGGTCGCTTGCCTGCACCCGCAACGCGCGCCATGCTGCCGGGCATGTCCGGCATCCCGTCCTCCCGGTGCGGCTGAATTCCCCTGTCGCCTGGCTGCTGCTGGCTGCCCTGGTGGGGCTGGCCGGGCGGCATGGCCTGCCAGGCGCGGGCAACGCGCCCATCAACCCGCCCATCGCCGTACCCACGGCCGCCGCCGCGCGCAGCGATGGCCCCGCCCTGCCCGCCTTCCTGCCGGTGGAGGCGCGCGCCACCGTCGCCCTGATCCAGCGCGGCGGTCCGTTCCCGTATGCGCAGGACGGCAGCGTGTTCGGCAATTACGAAGGCCATCTGCCGCGCCAGCTGCGCGGCTGGTACCACGAATACACCGGGCCTACCCCCGGCGTGCGCAACCGCGGTACGCGCCGGATCGTCACCGGCGGCACTCCGCCGCGCGAGTGGTATTACACCGACGACCACTACGCGAGCTTCCGCCGCTTCGACGTGCCCTGATCCCGCGCGCAAGGACCGCCCATGAATGACGATGACGCCTTCACCCTCGCCCTGGACGACCCACGCCAGGCCGGCGTGTTCTTCGTGACCGGCGACGACCTGGACGCACTGGCGGCCTCGGCGCTGGATGCCGACCTGCTGCTGCGCCGGATCGACCTGCGCGACTGCGACGGCAAGGACGCGCTGCTGGCGCGGCTGCAGGACGCGCTGGCGATGCCGCTCGGCGGCCACAACTGGGACGCCCTCAGCGACCGCCTGCGCGACCTGTCGTGGCTGCCGGCGCCCGGCTATGCGCTGCTGCTGGCGAACGCCGGCGACCTGCGCGATGCCGACGAAACCAGCTTCGACACCCTGCTGGACATCCTCGACGTGGCGACGGTGGACTGGCAGCAGCGCAACGTGCCGTTCTGGGCCTTCCTGGCGCTGCCGGAGAGCGATTTCCCGCCGCCCGGCTGACCCGCGCGCGGGCCCCGCGCGCTAGCATATCGGCATGAGCCTGCCTTCCGCTGCGGCGCTGCGCCGCGCCACCCACGATGACATCCCGGCACTGGTGGACCTGGTGACCCGCGCCTACCGCGGCGACGCCAGCCGCGCCGGCTGGACCACCGAAGCCGACCTGCTGGACGGCAACCGGATCGACCCGGAGGTGCTGGCCGCCGACCTCGCTCGCCCGCGCAGCGTGGTGCCGGTGCTGGAACAGGACGGCCGCCTGCTGGCCTGCGCCCACGTGGCCGAGGACGATGGCGCCGGCTATTTCGGGATGTTCGCGGTGGACCCCGCCCTGCAGCGCGGCGGCATCGGCAAGCAGGTGCTGGCCGAGTGCGAACGCATCGCCCGCGACGAATGGGGCCTGCCGGTCATGCGCATGACCGTGATCGACGTGCGCGCGGAGCTGATCGCCTTCTACGAACGCCGCGGCTATCGCCGCACCGGCGTGTTCAAGCCGTTCCCCTACGGCGATGCGCGCTTCGGCCTGCCGCGCCGCGACGACCTGCGCTTCGAGGTGCTGGAGAAGCCACTGCGCGCGGAGGCCGCGGCATGAGCGCGGCCTGGACCTTCGTCTGCACCACCGCCGAACTGCTGCCCGGCGAGATGAAGACCACATTCGACGAGACCACCGGCACGCCGATCGTGGTGTTCAACCTTGACGGCACCCTGTACGCGCTGGAAGACCGCTGCTCGCACGAGGACTTCGAGCTGTCCGCCGGCCATTTCGACGCCGCCAACGGCGGCGTGGAATGCGTACTGCACGGCGCCCGCTTCGACGTGCGCGACGGCCGCGCCCTGTGCGCACCCGCCTACGAGCCGGTGGCCAAGTTCCCGGTGAAGGTGGAAGACGGCGGCGTGTACGTCCGCGACGACCGCTGACCTCCCGGCCCGCGCGGCGCGCGGGCATCCTCCGTGTGCATCCCCTTGCTGCACCGCCCGGCCCACGTTGGCCGCTGGGGGGTGTCGCGCGATCTTTTGTTGTAAATGCGAATTGTTCGCATTATCATGCGCGCATCGCGGCCCCGCGCCGCCCTCCCCGTCTTCCCGAGGACCCGATGCCCACGCACCGCCCCCTGCACCACTTCCCGCTTGCCGCCCTAGCACTCGCCATCGGCGTCGCACTGGCCCCGGCCGCCCGTGCGGCAGACGCCCCGGCGGCCCCGGAAAAACGCGACCCGGCCAAGGACATCGATGCGGTGATCGTGGTCGGCCAGCGCTACCTGCCGGACTACCAGGCGCGCACCACCCGCGGCGCGACCAAGACCGACACCCCGCTGCTGGACGTGCCGCAGGCGGTCACCGTGGTCACCGACAAGCTGGTGGCCGACCAGGGCGTGAGCAGCCTCAACGAGACCTTCCGCTACATGCCGGGCGTCGGCACCGCGCAGGGCGAAGGCAACCGCGACACCCCGGTGCTACGCGGCATCAGCTCCACCGGCGACTTCTACGTGGACGGCATCCGCGACGACGTGCAGTACTTCCGCGACACCTACAACCTAGAACGGGTGGAGGCGCTGAAAGGCCCGAGCGCGATGATCTTCGGGCGGGGCGGCAGCGGCGGCGTGATCAACCGCGTCACCCGCCTGGCCGACGGCATGAACCACCGCAGCGCCACCCTGCAGTTCGGCGCGAACCTGCGCCGGCGCGCGACCGTGGACTTCGGCCAGGGCTTCGGCGAGAGCGCCGGCGTCCGGGTCAACGCGATGGCCGAGGATTCCGGCAGCTTCCGCGACGATGTGTACCTCAAGCGCCACGGGATCAACCCGTCGCTGAACTTCGACCTCGGCGCCGCGACCCGAATGGTGCTGTCCTACGAACATTTCCATGACGATCGCACCGCCGACCGCGGCGTGCCTTCCTACCAGGGCCGGCCAGTGCGCACCGACCCTTCCACCTTCTTCGGCAACCCGCGCCTGAGCCGCACCGAAGCCGACGTGGACGCTTTCGATGCCACGCTCGAACACGCCTTCAGCGACACCCTGCGCCTGCGCAACCACCTGCGCTGGGCCGACTACGACAAGTACTACCAGAACGTGTTCCCGGGCGCGGTCAGCGCCGATGGCAGCACGGTGACGCTGTCGGCCTACCGCAACGCCACCCGCCGCCGCAACCTGTTCAACCAGACCGACCTGGTCTGGGACGTGGAGGCCGGCGCGCTGCGGCATACCGTGCTGGCCGGGGCCGAGCTCGGGCGCCAGGTGACCGACAACTTCCGCCAGACCGGCTACTTCGCGCCGGGAACCAACGTGGTGCCGGTGGCCAGCCCGAACGTGGACGTGCCGGTGACCTTCCAGCAGAGCGCGACCGATGCCGACAACCACGGCATCGCGCGCACCGCGGCCGTGTACGTGCAGGACCAGATCGAGTTCTCGCCGCGCTGGCAGGCGATCCTTGGCCTACGCTACGACGCGTTCCGGGTCGATCTGCGCAACAACCGCAACGGGCAGTGGCTGCACAGCGACGACGGGATGCGCTCGCCGCGCGCCGGGCTGATCTACAAGCCGCGCGAGAATGTCTCGCTGTACGCCAGCGTCAGCACCGCCTTCCAGCCGCGCGCCGGCGACCAGCTGGCCTCGCTCAGCGCCAGCAATGCATCGCTCAAGCCGGAATCCTTCCGCAACCGCGAGATCGGCGCCAAGTGGGACATCCGGCGCGACCTGCAGGCGAGCATCGCGGTGTACCGGCTGGACCGCAGCAACGTGGCGGTCACCGACCCCAACGACCCCACGCGCCTGATCCTGGTCGATGGCCAGTACAGCCAGGGCGTCGAGCTGGGCCTGGCCGGCCGCCTGAGCGAGCGCTGGCAGGTGATGGGCGGCTATGCCTGGCAGGACGGCGAGATCACCGCCACCCAATCGGCCAGCGCGGTCAAGGGCAACCGGCTGGCGCAGCTGCCGCGCCATTCCGCCTCGCTGTGGAACCGCTATGACTTCAGCGAACGCGTGGGCGTCGGCCTCGGCATCATCCATCGCGGCGCGATCTTCGCCAGCGTGGACAACCAGGTGACGCTGCCCGCGTTCACCCGGGTGGATGCCGCGCTGTACTGGACGCTCTCACCGAAGCTACAGGTGCAGCTGAACGTCGAGAACCTCGGCAATGTGCGCTACTTCGCCAGCGCCAACAGCAACAACAACCTCAGCCCCGGCGCGCCGCGCAGCGCGTGGGTGACGCTCAACCTGCGCTACTGAGGCCGGCCATGCAGCATGCTGTCTCCTCGCCGCGCCGGCGCGGCACGCTCCACCGTTTCATCCGCCAGCTGCACCTGTGGATCGGCGCCTGGGGCGCGCTGGCCGCGATCCTGTACGGCGCCACCGGCCTGATCCTCAATCACCGCATGGGCGAGGGTGCCTGGCCGCAGGGCGACAGCCGGGACACCGCGCGCGTCACGCTGGCGATCCCGGCCAGCGCCCGCGCCACGCCGGAGCAGCTGTCGCTGTGGCTGCGCAACACCCGCGGGCTGGATGCGCAGCTGATCCGCAAAGGCGGGCCCGGCGCCGCCGGCGATGGCAAGCCGGCGCCGAAGTGGTCGCTCAGCGGCGGCACGGCGCGCAACTCGTGGGTGCTGGAGTACACCCCGGACAGCGACCGCGCCCTGCTCAAGTACAGCCAGCACTCGCCGCTGGCCGCATTCAACCGCCTGCACAAGGCCGTGGGCGGCGGGCTGCCCTGGCGCCTGCTGGCCGACAGCTTCGCCATCGGCATGCTGCTGCTCGGGCTGTCCGGAATCTGGATGTGGGCGCGCGGACGCAGCCTGCGCGGCATGCTGCTGAGCGTGATGGGCCTGTCCACCCTGGCCTTCGCGGCGGCGCTGGCCTTCGCGCTCGGCTAGCGCCCATGCCGCCGCGCTGGCGCGCTCAGCTCGCCAGGGCGTCGGCGGCGGCAAGGATGTCCTCGTCCTTCGGGATCACCAGGAAGGCCGCGCCGGCCAGCGGGGTGTAGGTGTCCGCGCCGACCACGCGCTTGAGCGGCTTGCCGCCGAAGCCGGCTTCCGTGATCGCGGTGATCACACCTTCGCCAATGCCGGCGCTGAAGCGGCCTTCGTCGACGATGAGGATGCGCTCGCATTCGCCGGCATGTTTCGCGATCGCGGCATGGTTCAGCGGCACCAGCCAGCGCAGGTCCACCACGCGCACCTGCCAGCCGTGCTTCCTCTCGATCGCGCGCGCCGCGCGCAGGCTCATCGGCACGCCGTTGCCAAACGTGAAGATCACGCAGTCGGTGGCCTGTGCGTTGTAAACGCGCTCCTCGCCCAGCACGAGCGCCTGGTCGGGCGCCGGGTACTCGGTCAGCCATTGGCCATCGCCCGCTTCGTACAGGTCCTTGGTCATGTACAGCGCGATGGGTTCGAGGAAGGCGGTCACGCGGCCGTCCACCTTCGCCAGCGCCGCCAGCGTACGCAGCATCATCGCGGCGTCGTCGCCGCGCGACGGGCAACCGACCACCAGTCCCGGGATGTCGCGCAGCGCGGTCACCGAGTTGTCGTTGTGGAAATGCCCGCCGAAACCGCGCTGGTAGCCCAGGCCGGCGATGCGCACCACCATCGGGTTGCGGAACTGGTCGTTGCTGAAGAACTGCAGCGAACAGGCCTCGCCGCGCAGCTGGTCGATGGCGTTGTGCAGGTAGGCCAGGTACTGGATCTCGGGAATCGGCAGCAGTCCCATGTTGGCGAAGCCCTGCGCCATGCCCAGGATCATGGTCTCGTCCAGCAGCGTGTTGAACACGCGCTTGCTGCCGAACGCCTTGTACAGGCCCTTGGTGACCGTGTACACGCCGCCCTTTTGCGCTACGTCCTCGCCGAATAGCAGCGTTTCCGGGTACTTGGCCAGCAGGTCGTGCAGGGCCTGGTTGATCTGGATGGCCAGGTGCTTCGGCGCCTGCTTCTCGGGCAGCTTGTCCTCGCCGCCGAAGGCCTTGATGCGGGCCTCCAGCGACGGCGCGCGGGTGGCCTCGGCCTGCACCGCATCCGGCGTGTACGGCGCCAAGGGGCGCATCACGTGCTCCAGCGTCTCGATGCGTGGGCGGCGGTCGGCGTCCTCGGCGGCAGCGAAGCACTTGCGACGGGTGTCCTCGTACAGCGCGAGGATCTCGTCCTTCGACATCAACCCCGACTCCAGCGCGATCGCGGCCGAGCGCAGCAGCGGATCGCCCGCTTCCACCGCGCACAGTTCCTCGATGCTGCGCCATTCGATCTCGAAGTCGGTGCCGGCGTGGCCCATGATGCGCTGGGTGCGCAGGTGCAGGAAGGTCGGCCGCCGGGTGCGGCGGCAGTGTTCCACCGCGCGCAGCACGTCGTCGTAGCCGGTGACTAGGTCCAACCCGTCGGCGAAGAAGTAGTCGAGGTCGGGACGGTGGCGGAAGCTCTCGCCGATCCAGCCGGTCGGCGTCTTCACCGAGATGCCGATGCCATTGTCCTCGCACACGTACAGCACCGGCGCCGGCAGCTTCTGGTAGGCAGTCCACGACGCCGCGTTGAAGGCGGTCTGCGCGGTGGCGTGGTTGGCGGAAGCATCGCCGAACGAGCAGATGACGATGGAATCCTCCGGCACCGGCAACCCGGTGCCGAGGCGCTTGGCGGTCTCGATGGCGATCGCCGTGCCCAGCGCCTTCGGCAGGTGCGAGGCGATGGTGGAGGTCTGCGGCAGCACCCACAGCGGCTTGCTGCCCCACACCTTGTGGCGGCCGCCGCTGGCCGGATCTTCCGCGCTGGCGGCAAAGCTCAGCGCCGAATCCATGATCGGATCCATCCCCGGCAGCTTGCGGAAGCGCTCGGCCATGAAGCCGCCGCTACGGTAGTGCAGGAACGCGGGGTCGGTATGGCGGGTGGCGCGCGCGACCATCGCATTGCCTTCGTGGCCGCTGCTGCCGATGGTGTAGAAGACCTTGTTCTGCACCCGCAGCACGCGCGCCATCAGGTCGAGGTGGCGGCTGATCAGCTGCGATTCGAACAGCTCGCGGAAGCCGCGGGCATCCAGCGCGCTGCCGTCGAGGATGGCCTCATCGGGCGCCGGTTTCGGCTGCACCTGCCCCTGCCAGTTGCGCACGAACTCCTGGAAGTTGACGTCGCAGATCTCGGCGCGGTTGAGGCCCTTCATGCGGGCCGGGATGGGATTGGGAACGGTGGCGAACATGCGGTTCTCCCCTTCCCGCAGACCCGGGAAGACATGGTGAAAAGGAATCAGGCGCTGCCGGTACGACGGGCCATCCACTGTGCGCGGGTCTGGCCCCAGACATCGATCACCACATCCTGGAACGGAGGCGGCAACCTCCCCGGACCCTGCAGCACCGAGCCAAGGCGCTTGGCCACGTTTTGCGAGGCGATATTGTCCGGATCGATACAGTGGATGATGGCGTCCCAACCGAGGTGGTCGAACGCCCAGTCGATGGCAGCGGTACCGGCCTCGGTCGCATACCCCTTACCCCAGGCGCGCGGATGGAAGGCGTAGCCGATCTCATTGCCGGGCCAGCCCTCCGGCCTCCATGGCCCGATCTGGCCCATCCACTGCCCGCTGGCCTTCTCGAGCACGGCGAACATGCCGAAGCCCTGCACCAGCCATGCGCCCGGTTGCCACAGGAAACGCCGCCATGCTTCGGCGCGACTCACCGCGCCGCCGATGAAGCGCGCGGCATCCGCATTTCCCTGCAGCTCGGCGAAGCCGTCGAAGTCCTCGGCGCGCGGAGGACGCAGGATCAAACGCTCGGTCTCGATGCGGATGTCGTCGATCTTCACTGCCTCGGCTCCTGAACCTCCTGTCGCGCCGGGTCGGCCCGCAGCTGGCAAGCCGCCGCCGAGCGCGCCGAACCCTCATCCGGCGCTGCGCGCCACCTTCTCCCGGAGGGAGAAGGAAGGGCTACGCTCAGAACGCGTTGATGCCGGTCAGCTCGCGGCCGACCACCAGCTCGTGCACGGTCTCGGTGCCCTCGTAGGTGATGACCGATTCGAGGTTCAGCGCGTGCCGGATAGGGCAGTGCTCGGTGGTGATGCCGGCGCCGCCCAGCAGGTCGCGCGCCTCGCGGGCGATGTCGATGGCCATGCGCACGTTGTTCCACTTCGCCAGCGACACCTGGGTGGGCTGCATGGTGCCGGCGTCCTTCAGGCGCCCCAGCTGCAGCGACAGCAGTTGGGCCAGGGTGATGCGGCGGGCCATGTCGGCCAGCTTCAGCTGCGCGGCCTGGGTGGCGGCCACCGGGCGCCCGAACAGGATGCGCTCCTTGCTGTAGCGCAGCGCCTCGTCGAGGCAGGCGATGGCGGCGCCGATGGGGCCCCAGGTGATGCCGTAGCGGGCCTGGGTGAGGCAGCCCAGCGGGCCTTTGAGTCCCTTCACGTTCGGCAGGCGGTTGGCCTCCGGCACGCGCACGTTGTCGAAGAACAGCGCGCTGGTGACCGAGGCGCGCAGGCTCATCTTGTGCTTGATCTCCTGCGCGGCGAAGCCGGGCATGCCCTTCTCGACGATGAAGCCCTGGATGCCCTCGTCGGTCTGCGCCCACACGATGGCGATGTCGGCCAGGTTGCCGTTGGTGATCCACATCTTGGAGCCGTTGATCACCCAGTCGCCGCCGTCGCGGCGCGCGTTGGTTTTCATGTTGGCCGGGTCGGAGCCGCCGTGCGGCTCGGTCAGGCCGAAGCAGCCGATCACCTTGCCTGCCGCCATTTCCGGCAGCCAGCGCTGGCGCTGCTCCTCGCTGCCGTAGGCGTAGATCGGGTACATGCACAGCGAGCTCTGCACCGACACGAAGCTGCGGATGCCGGAATCGCCGCGCTCCAGCTCCTGGCAGATCAGGCCGTAGCTGACCGAGTTCAGGCCGGCGCAGCCGTACGTCTCCGGCAGCGAGGACCCCAGCAGGCCAAGCGCGGCGATCTCCGGGATGAGTTCCTTCGGGAAGCGGCCGGCGTCGAAGCACTCGCCGATGATAGGCAGCACCTTCTCGTCGGTGAAGCGCGCCACGGTGTCCTGCACCGCACGCTCTTCTTCGCTGAGCATGGAACGGACGTCGTACAGGTCGTAGGGGTGCAGGGCCATGGCGGGTTGACGGTCAGGATGGACGAACCGCCATTGTAATCTTGCGGCCCGTACAGCCGGTACGTGCGATCCGACCAGGTTTTCCCTGCGGATCGTCGATCCCGCCGCCTCCGGCGTGCGTTTCGCCGGCTCATGCAAAACGGGGCCGGAGATCACTCCGGCCCCGCGTGCAATCCGCTTGCGGATGCGACGTCAGCGCATGGTCGCGCCGTCGGCGGCGGCGGTCTGGGTGACCACGCGGCCGTCGATCACCGGCAGCTGCGCGCCGGGCTTGCTGTCCATGCGCACCGTGTGCTGCTCGCCGTTGTAGCGGTAGGTCACGTCATAGCCGACGGTCTTGCTGCCGTCGCCCAGCGCGATGCGGGTGCCCGGCTTGCTGTCCATACGCATCTGGCCGGTACTGCCGTCGGGCTTGCGGTAGGTGACGTTCCAGCCGACCGTGCGCTCGCTGGTGGAGGTGCCGGTGACGGTATGGCACTGGCGCTCGGTGCGGTTCACCACCTTGCCGCCTTCATGGCGCTTGTCGATTTCACGGCCCGCATAACCGCCTGCCACGGCACCAGCCACGGTCGCCAGCTTGCGGCCATCACCCTTGCCGATCTGGTTGCCCACGATGCCACCGATCAGGGCCCCGGCCACGGTGCCGCCGACGTTGCCGTCGCGCTCGGGCAGGCGCTCCTGCACTACCACGTCCTCGCACACTTCGCGCGGGGTGTTGACGGTATTGGTCTCGCGGATCGGCTCGCTGCGCACCACGCTGGCGTACAGCGGCTCGCGTGCGGTCACCGGCTTGACGTCCAGCACGTCGGCATAATCCAGGCGCGGCGCGGCGGAGGCCGGGATGGCATTGCCGGCCGGCAGCGGCTCGCCGTTGGCGCCCGCCTGCGGCAGGCTGCCGGCCGGGGCGCCGGCGACGGCCTCCTGGGTCTGCGGCTTGCGGCTGTTCATGTAACCGGCGACGGCCACGCCGCCGACCACCAGGGCGGCCGCGACGGCGATGGCGAGGGTGGTGTTCTTGGACATGTTCGGCTCCCGCATGAGTTGAAGTGGAAAGGCCCCCTGAGGCGTGGCCGATTGCAGCACGGTGAATCTGAATCGGCCCCGAGCAACCAGTATGCGCGCCGCCACTGCGGCGGGATACGTTCAGCTTGATGAGCGCCGCATTCAGCCCCCACCGTGCTAGCGTGCCGGCATGCGCCATCTCCTGCTCGCCCCGTTGCTGCGCTGGCTGGGAAAGCTCAGCTTCCCGCGCCTGTTCCTGCTCAGCGCGATCCTGTTCCTGCTCGACCTGGCGGTGCCGGATTTCATTCCGTTCGCGGACGAACTGCTGCTGGGGCTGGCCACCCTGCTGCTGGCGCGCTGGAAGAAGCCCGCCGCGCCGGACGAGGCGGCCGCCCGTCACGCCGGGCACTGAGCATGTGGCTGGTCGATAGCCACAGCCATTTCGACGCGGCCGAATTCGATGCCGACCGCGATGCCGCCTGGCAGCGCGCGCGCGCGGCTGGAGTGGCCATGCAGGTGGTGCCGGCAGTCGCCGCCGACGGTTGGCCTGCGCTGCGCGCGATCTGCGCGGCCCGCCCCGGCCTGTTCCCGGCCTACGGCCTGCACCCGATGTTCCTCGACCGCCATCGCCCCGAACACCTGCCGCTGCTGCGCGACTGGATCGCGCGCGAACGCCCGCACGCGGTGGGCGAATGCGGGCTGGACTTCTTCGTCCCCGGCCTGGATGCGCAGGCGCAGCAAATCTACTTCGAAGGCCAATTGCAGCTGGCGCGGGAGTTCGACCTGCCGGTGATCGTGCACGCGCGGCGCGCGGTGGATGCGGTGATCGCCACGCTGCGCCGCATCGGCGGGCTGCGCGGGGTGGTGCACAACTTCTCCGGCAGCCCCGAGCAAGCCGCGCAGCTGCACCGGCTCGGCTTCCTGCTCGGCATCGGCGGACCGGTGACCTACGACCGCGCGCAGCGTCTGCGCCGGATCGTGGCGGGCATGCCGCTGGAGCAGCTGCTGCTGGAAACCGACAGCCCCGACCAGCCGGGCGTCGTGCACCGCGGCCAGCGCAACGAGCCGGCGTTCCTGCCGGAAGTGCTGGCGGTGGTCGCGCAGCTGCGCGGAATGCCGCCGGAGGCGGTGGCCGCGGCCACCTTCGACAACGCCGCGCGCCTGTTCAACCTGCCCGTCAACCTGCCCGTTTCGGCTTGAGCAAGAGTTCGATCGCCTTGCCCACCGCCGCGAACGCGAACGCGCCGGTGACGTGGGTGGCCGCGCCCAGCCCGGCACCGCAATCGAGCTTCAGCGCCTCGTCGCCGCCCAGCGCCGGACGCACGCCGCACACACTGCCATCGGCCTGCGGGTAGCGCACGTTCTCCAGCGAATACACCGCCGGCACCCCGAAGTAGCGGTCGTGGTTCTTGGGGAAGTTGAACTCGGCGCGCAGCTTCTTGCGGATCAGCGAGAGCATGGCGTCGTGCTCGGTGCGCGACAGGTCGCGCACGCGGATCTGGGTCACGTCGCTGCGGCCGCCGGCGGCGCCGACGGTGATGATGGGCTGCTTGCGGCGGCGGCAATAGGCAATCGCCTCGACCTTGGTGCGGAAGCTGTCGCAGGCATCCAGCACCAGATCGCCCGGTGCCTGCAGCAGCTCGGCCATGTTCGCCGGGGTGAGGAAGCGCGGCTCCAGCTGCAGCCGGATATGCGGATTGATCGCGCGGCAGCGTTCGGCCATCGCCTCGATCTTGGCGCGCCCGTACTGGCCGTCCAGCGCCGGCAATTGGCGGTTGGTGTTGCTGATGCAAATGTCATCCGCGTCGACCAGGGTCAGCGCACCGACGCCGCTGCGCGCCAGCGCCTCCACTGCCCACGAACCCACGCCGCCGATCCCGACCACGGTGACGTGGCAGGCGGCCAGACGCGCCAGCGCGCCGCGCCCGTACAGGCGGTCGATGCCGGAAAAGCGCCGTGCGATCTCCGGGGCAAGCTCGCCGGAAAAATTCGGATCAGGGTGTGCGTGCATGCGCATAGTCTAGTGGCGATGCCCGGCGGCGATGCCGAGGGCGCTGCCGCGTGCCACCACCCAGCGGCCATGTTGCAAGCGCTGCTGCGCTGCGCCATGCTGCGCCCAGCGCCGCCTTAGAGTTTCTGCTCCATGTCCGCGACCCGCGTCATCAAGAAGTACCCCAACCGCCGACTGTACGACACCGAGATCTCCAGCTACATCACGATCGAGGACGTGCGCCAGCTGATCGTCGATGGCGAGGAATTCGAGGTCCGCGACGCCAAGACCGGCGAGGACCTCACCCGCCAGGTCCTGCTGCAGATCATCGCCGAGCACGAGCAGGACGGGCAGCCGATGCTGTCCACCCAACTGCTCAGCCAGCTGATCCGCTTCTACGGCGACTCGCTGCAGGGCTTCATGGGCAACTACCTGGAGCGCTCGATGCAGCTGTTCCTGGAGCAGCAGAACCAGTTCCGCCAGCAGATGGGCGGCCTGCTGGGGCAGACGCCCTGGACCCTGCTGAACCAGCTCACCGAGCGCAACATGGCGCTGTGGAAGGACTTCCAGAGCAACCTCGGCAACGGCCTCGGCACCCCTACCCATCCACGCGAGAAGGACGCGCGCAAGCCGCGCTGAAGACACGGCCCGGGCCGGCGTGCCCTTCAGCCCGCGCGGGCGCCCGCGCCGCCGGCATCGCCGCAAAAGCGCGCGCGGTATTCCAGCGCCTTCGGCATCAGCGCCTGCAGCTGCTGGATGCGGGTGCCCGCGCTGGGATGGGTGGATGCGAACTCCGGCGGCGCGCGGTCCTGCGTGCCCTGCTCCATGCGTTCCCATAGCGGCACCGCTTCGCGCGGATCGAAGCAGGCCGCGGCGGCCAGCATCAGGCCGAGTTCGTCCGCCTGGGTCTCCTGGCTGCGCGCATAGGGCAGGGCGCTGCCATAGCCGTAGGCGGCCATCACCGTCTGCAGCGTGCCCTGGTCCATCCCGCTGGCCGCGCCCGCCAGCTGCCCCAGCTGTTCCAGCTTGGCCCGCGTCATCCGCTGCGCGCCATGCCGGAGCAGGGCGTGCGCGATCTCATGCCCCAGCACCACGGCCAGCGCATCCGCATTGCCCGCCACCGGCAGCAACCCGGTGTACACCGCGATCTTGCCCCCCGGCAGGCAGAACGCATTGACCTGGTCCGACTGCAGCACCGTCACTGCCCAATCGAAGCCGCGCTCCACGTGGCTGGCCTGCAGGCCGTGCTCGGCGGCCAGCGCATCCGAGACCGGCGGGATGCGCGCGATCAGCCGCTCCGCGATCGCCTCGACCTGCCGCGAGGCCTGCGCCTCGGCCGGCAGCGGCTGCTCCTGCCGCAGCACTTCCTGGTAAGCCTGCAGGCCAAGCGCCTTTTCCTGCTCGGGCGAGATGCCCTTGTCGATCACCACCGCCTGCCCGGTGAGCGGGTCGATGCTGCGGTTGGAATACCAGTAATACGCACCGTAGGCGGCGAATGCCAGCAGCACCCACAGCCGCAGCCCACCGCGTCGCCCGCCCGGCATCTGCCCCAGATTCATGCCCGTCTCCCGTCGTGCGCGAAGGTGCCCGCGCGCCATGGTGATACTACAGCTGCCGCACCACCCGGAAGCCCACCCGGGCGCTGGTCACGTCCACGCCGCCGGCGGTGCGCCAGGCCGAGCGCACCTGCGCCGGCGCGCTGGACCACCCTCCGCCGCGATACATGCGCACGCGGCAACCGGGATTGACCCAGGCTGCGCCGTTGGCAGGCGCGCGCCGGTAGCCGCGGTGCCAGCAGTCGGCCACCCACTCACTGACGTTGCCGTCGATGTCGTACAGGCCGAAGGCGTTGGCGCGGAAGCTGGCCACCGGCGCCGGGCCCCACCAGCCGTCGCCGTAGCCGGGAAAGGCATTACTCCAGCGCCGCCCCTGCGGCGAGACGTCGCGGCTGCCGGCCAGATTCGCTTGGCCCGGCGACGGCGATCCATCGCCCCACGGCCAACGCCCGCTGCCGCCGGCGCGCAGCACGTACTCGAATTCGGCCTCGCTGGGCAGGCGGTAATGCGCGCCGGTCTGCGCGCTCAGCCAGGCCGTGTACGCTTCGGCATCGCGCGCGGTGACATGGATCACCGGCATGTCGTCACTGGCGGGGCGGCCGTCGTAGCCGGCGCGCCAGTCGATCCCGCTACCGCGTACGAAGTTGCCGCTGCGGCCGTCGTAGGCCATCGAGTGGCCGCGCTTGCTGGCGCGGGTGACGTAGCCGGTGGCCTCCACGAAGCGGCGGAACTCGCCCACCGTCACTTCGTGGCGGCCCATCGCGAAGCCGCGATCGAAACGCACCGCATGCCGCGGCTGCTCGTCCGCCGAGGCATCCGGGTCGCCCGGGGTCGCCCCCATCATGAAATCGCCGTGCGGCACCACCACCAGCGTGGGCCCGCGGCCGCCGTCGGCCAGCGCGTCGCTGAATACCTGCCCGGGGCGAAACAGGCCGTAGCGGCTGACCTGGTCGATCCGCTGGCGCAGCGCCACGCTGACCGGATCGCCCGGGGCCGCGATGCGCAGGATCTCGGCCAGGCGGCCGCGCGCAAAGCGCAGATCGGCATCGCCCAGCGCCATCATGCCCTCGTCGCCGAGGCGGCGGATGCGGTCGGCGCGCGCGGCCTCGATATCGGCGCGTGCCGCGGCGATCACCCCGGCATCGTCGCGTGCGCGCTGGGCGCGCGCCAGCATGGCGTAGGCGGCATCGAAATCCCCCTGCTGCGCCAGCGCCAGTGCCTGCGCGACCAGGCGCGCCTGCACCGTGGCGATGCCCTGCTGCACGCGCGCCAGCGCCGGCCACAGCGCCTGCGCCTTGCGGTAATGCGCCAGCGCGCCCTGCTCCGGGGTATCCAGCAGACCGGCCTGCAGCGCGCGATCGCCGGCCTGCACTTCATCGAACGCCTGCCCGGCGCGATCCACCGCCTGCAGGTACTGCACCACCTCCGGCTGCTGCGGCCACAGCGTGCGCAACACGCTGCCGTGGCGCTGGGCAAAGCGCAGCGAGGCGAGGTCGTCGCCGCCGGCCAACGCGATCCACGCCTGCGCCAGCAGCGCCGCCTGCGCCTTCTCCAGCAGTTGCGCGTCGCGGGCGTTGCCCGGCTCGATCTTCTGCAAGGCCAGCAGCAGCGGGATGGCCGACTGTGCGGTCTCGAACAGATCGCCGCGCGCCAGTGCGCGCTGCGCCTGCATGCGCGCACGCGCCGGGGTGTCGATGTGCACTTCCGGCAGCGTCCAGCTGAGCACGTCGGCCAGCGCGTCATCGCCCTCGATCCGCACCTGTGCGCCGGCCTTCGCCGCCGCGGAGGTGGCGGTCGGCGCCGCGCGAACCTCGGTGCTTGCCGGCACCGATGGCGCCGGCTTGCAGCCCGCCAGCACCAGCAGCCCCGCGATGACCAGACCTCTTACGCGCACGCCCTCGCTCCCTGCCGCCGGCGACGCGCCGGCAACGCTGCAGGCGAACGTAGGCCATGCCCGCGCGCCCGACAACCGCATAATGCACGGATGAAGCACTGGATCGACACCCCCGACGCGCTGCGCGCGCATCTCACCAACCCGCCCGCCACGATCGGGTTGGACACCGAATTCATCCGCGAACGCACCTACTGGCCGCAACTGGCGCTGGTGCAGATCGCACTGGGCGAGTCCGACGACGCCATCCTGCTGGTGGACCCGCTGCGTCCCGGCATGGCCAAGGCGCTGGCCCCGCTGCTGGCCGATCCGGGCGTGCTGAAGCTGATGCACAGCCCCAGCGAGGACCTGGTGGCGTTCAAGCACGCCTGCGGAGTGCTACCGGCGCCGCTGTTCGACACCCAGGCCGCCGCCGCCCTGTGCGGGCTGGGTTCCGGTCTGGGCTACCAGAAGCTGGTGCAGGCCGTGACCGGGGTGGAGCTGGCCAAGGGCGAGACCCGGTCCGACTGGCTGCGCCGCCCGCTGTCGTCCGCGCAGCTGGCCTACGCCGCCGACGACGTGCGCTACCTGCATGCCCTGCACCGGGACCTGCAGGCCCGCCTGGCCGCGAACGGCCGCGCGGCGTGGCTGGCCGAGGACAGCGAACGCCAGCTGGCGAATGCCGCCGGCGACGACAGCGAACGTTGGCCGCACCTGGCCCTGCGCAGCGCGCAGTTCCTCGACCTCGATGGCCAGCGCCGCCTGCTGCGGCTGCTGCGCTGGCGCGAGGCCCAGGCCCGCGCCAGCGACCGCCCGCGCAGCTGGATCCTGGACAATGAACTCGCGGTTGCCCTCGCCCGCCAGCCGCTGGACAGCCGGCTGCGCTTCGATGCCCTGCTGGACGGCTTCCCCAAGGCCCCGCGCAACCTGCGCACGCCGCTGTGGGACGCCCTCATCACCCCACTCCCCGACGAGGCGCAAGCCCCGCCGGTACGCGGCGACGACCGCGACAAGAAGCAGCTGCGCGCCCTGCAGGAGGCGGTGGCGGCGGCCGCGGCGGAACTCGGGCTGCCGGAAGGCGTGCTGGCCTCGCGCCGCCTGCTGGAAGGCCTGCAGGACGGCAACGGCTGGACCGGACCGCTGGCGGGCTGGCGCCGGGCCGTGCTGGAGCCGCGGCTGTCGCCCCTGCTGGGGGGCTAGTTGGCAGCGCCCGATGGCATCCGTATAATCGCGCTTCCCTTCGTGGGGCCATAGCTCAGCTGGGAGAGCGCGTCGTTCGCAATGACGAGGTCGGGAGTTCGATCCTCCCTGGCTCCACCATCTTCCAACGCCCGACTGGCAACGGTCGGGCGTTTTCATTCGTGGACTCGCGTGGGCTCGCCGGCATGAAGACCTTCCTGCTGTTCCTGGCCACCGCCGTGGCCGAGATCGTCGGCTGCTACCTGCCGTGGCTGTGGCTGAAGCAGCAGGGCCCGGCCTGGCTGCTGCTGCCGGCGGCGCTGAGCCTGGCGCTGTTCGTGTGGCTGCTGACCTTGCACGATGCGGCATCCGGCCGGGTGTACGCCGCCTACGGCGGCATGTATATCAGTGTGGCCATCGCCTGGCTGTGGGCGGTGGACGGCATCCGCCCGAACGGCTGGGACGTGTTCGGCGTCTTACTGGCGCTGGCGGGCATGGCGGTGATCGCGTTCCAGCCGCGCTGAGCGGCCGCCACCGGAGGCAGCGCATGCCACATCCGCCATCGCCCAAAACTGCCGCCCCCGGCAAACGCACCCGGCTGCCGGCGGGGATCTGGCTGCTGGGGCTGGTCAGCCTGCTGATGGACACCTCCTCGGAGATGATCCACAGCCTGCTGCCGCTGTTCATGGTCGGCACCCTGGGCGCCAGCGCGCTGGCGGTCGGCCTGATGGAAGGCCTTGCGGAATCCACCGCGCTGATCGTGAAGGTGTTCTCCGGCGCGCTCAGCGACTATCTCGGCAAGCGCAAGGCGCTGGCGGTGCTGGGATACGGTCTGGCCGCGGTCACCAAGCCGCTGTTCGCGATCGCCTCCTCGTCCGGGCTCGTGCTCGCGGCCCGCCTGCTGGACCGGGTTGGCAAGGGCATCCGCGGCGCTCCCCGCGATGCGCTGGTGGCGGACATCGCGCCGCCGGAGGCGCGCGGGGCCGCGTTCGGGCTGCGCCAGGCGCTGGACACCGTGGGCGCCTTCCTCGGTCCGCTGCTGGGCGCGGGCCTGATGCTGCTATGGGCGAATGATTTCCGCGCCATCTTCTGGGTGGCGGTGATCCCCGCGGGCCTGGCGGTGGCCCTGCTCGTGGTCGGCGTGCGCGAGCCCCGGCCTGCCGCTGTGGAGAAGCGCCACAACCCGATCCGGCACGAGAACCTGGCCCGGCTGGGACGCCGCTACTGGTGGGTGGTGGCGGTGGGCGCGGTGTTCTCGCTGGCGCGCTTCAGCGAGGCCTTCCTGGTGCTGCGCGCGCAGCAGGGCGGGATCGCGGTCGCGCTGATCCCGCTGGTGATGGTGGCGATGAACGTGATCTACGCCGCCTCCGCCTACCCCTTCGGCTGGCTGTCGGACCGCGTCAACCACGGCGCGCTGATGGCGGCCGGCCTGCTTCCGCTGATCGCCGCCGACCTGGTGCTGGCGACGGGTGGCGGCTGGCCTACCGTGCTGTTCGGAGTGGCGCTATGGGGCATCCACATGGGCATGACCCAGGGACTGCTGGCGACGATGGTGGCCGAGCGCGCGCCCGCCGACCTCCGCGGCACCGCGTTCGGCATGTTCAACCTCGTCAGCGGCGGCGCGCTGCTGGTCGCCAGCGTGCTGGCCGGGCTGCTGTGGGATCGCTTCGGCGCGGCGGCGACCTTCCATGCCGGCGCCGCGTTCGGCCTGCTGGCGCTGCTGGGCCTGCTGGCCGGCGCGCTGCGCCGGCAGGATGGCCGCGGCCGCGCATGATGCCCGTACAGGTTACCGATAAAACGACGCCACGCCGCTGGAAAGCTAAGCGTGGCGCGGTTGCATGGTGCCGGAGATAGGAATCGAACCTACGACCCCATCATTACGAATGACGTGCTCTACCAACTGAGCTACTCCGGCGAGGCCGGGGAGTTTAGCCGCTGGCGGGTCATTGCGCCAGTTGCCGCAGCTCCTTGGGCAGGGCGAACACCATGTCCTCCGGCTCCCCGTGCAGTTCGCGCACGTCGGCCGCGCCCAGCGCGCGCAGGCGCTCCAGCACGCCACGCACCAGCACCTCCGGGGCCGAGGCACCGGCGGTGACGCCGATCCGCCGGCGCCCGGCAAGCCAGGCCGGGTCGATCTGGCCGGCGTTGTCGATCAGCCAGGCCGCGGCGCCCTCGCGCTCGGCCAGCTCGCGCAGGCGGTTGGAGTTGGAGGAATTGGGCGAGCCCACCACCAACACCGCGTCGCAGCCGTCGCGCACCAGTTCGCGCACGGCGTCCTGGCGGTTCTGGGTGGCGTAGCAGATGTCGTCGTGCTTCGGCCCCTGGATGGCCGGGTACTTCGCCTTCAGCGCCGCGATGATGTCGCGGGTGTCGTCCACGCTGAGCGTGGTCTGGGTGGTGTAGGCGCAGTTGTCCGGCTGCTCCAGCACCAGCGCGGCAACATCGTCGATGTCCTCGACCAGATGGATGCGCCCATTGCCGCCGTCGCCACTCCACTGGCCCATGGTGCCTTCCACCTCGGGATGGCCGGCATGCCCGATCAGCACCATGTCGCGGCCGCGCCGGCTTTGGCGGCTGACCTCCAGGTGCACCTTGGTGACCAGCGGGCAGGTGGCGTCGAACACCTTCAGCCCGCGCCGCTCGGCCTCCGCGCGCACCGCCTGCGAGACCCCGTGCGCGCTGAACACCACGGTGGCACCGTCCGGCACCTCGTCCAGCTCTTCCACGAACACCGCGCCGCGCGCCTTGAGGTCGTCCACCACGAACTTGTTGTGGACGACTTCATGGCGCACGTAGATCGGCGCGCCGAACACCTCGAGGGTGCGCTTGACGATCTCGATGGCGCGATCGACGCCGGCGCAGAAGCCGCGCGGATTGGCGAGCAGGACATCCATGCCGGCAGTTTACCCCTTCGCCTTCGTGCGCCCGCCCAGCAGGCCGGCCAGGGCCATGCCGATCGCGCCGCACACCACCGCGCTGTCTGCCACGTTGAACGCCGGCCAGTAGTGCTGGCCGACGTGCCACTGGATGAAATCCACCACGTGGCCATGCACGAAGCGGTCGATCACGTTGCCCAGCGCGCCGCCGATCACCAGCGCCAGCGGCAGCGCCTGCCGCCAGTCGCGGCGCGGCAGGCGCGCGAGCATCCACGCCATCAGCGCGCTGATCGCCAGCGCCAGCGCCACGAAGAAATATTTCTGCCAGCCGCCGGCATCGGCCAGGAAGCTGAAGGCCGCGCCGGTGTTGTAGGTGCGGTACCAGTTCCAGAAGCCCTCGATCACCGGCACCGCGGTGAACTCGGGCAGCGCCTTGAGCACCCAGGCTTTCGACCACTGGTCCAGTCCCAACACCAGCGCGGAGACGCCCAGCCAGGGCAGCGCGTTCGGCTTCGCGGCGGCCATCAGAAGTACACCCGGGTTTCGCCAGGACCGTCGATGTTGGACACGCAGCGACCGCACAGCAGCGGATGCGCGGCATGCGCGCCCACGTCCTCGCGGTGGTGCCAGCAGCGCACGCACTTGGGCTTGCCGGTGGCGCGCGCGGATACCCCGATGGCGGTTGCCTCCGCGTCCGGCACCACCGCGACATCGCCGCTGATGAACAGGAAGCGCAGTTCCTCCGCCAGCGGCGCCAGCCAGTTCTGGTCGGCCACCCCGCAACGCAGGGTGATCTCCGCCTCCAGCGCCGCGCCGATCTCGCCGGCGGCGCGCATCGGCTCCAGCACCTTGGCCACCTGCTCGCGCAGGACCAGCAATGCCTGCATGTCGGTCTCCGACAGCACGGCGTCCGCAGGCAGGGGCTCCAGCCCCCCGTACCAGGTCTCCAGCAGCACGTTGCCGGCACGCGCGCCGGGCAGGTAGCTCCACATCTCGTCGGCGGTGAAGCTCAGCACCGGGGCGATCCAGCGCACGAAGGCCTCCGCGATCCGGTACATCGCGCTCTGCGCGCTGCGGCGGCCGCGGGAGTCCTCCTGCATCGTGTACAGGCGGTCCTTGGTGACATCCAGGTACAGCGAGCCCAGGTCCACGCTGCAGAAGTTCATCAGCGCCTGCACCACCGCGGCGAAGTCGTACTCGGCATAGGCGCGCGCGACCTGCTCCTGCACCTGCCAGGCGCGGTGCACGATCCAGCGGTCCAGCGCGACCATCGCCTCCGGCGCCAGCAGGTCGCGCGCCGGGTCGAAGCCGTGCAGGTTGCCGAGCAGGAAGCGCGCGGTGTTGCGGATGCGTCGGTAGGCATCGGCGTTGCGCTTGAGGATCTCCTGCGACAGCGTCATCTCGTTGCTGTAGTCGGCGCTGGCGATCCACAGGCGCAGGATGTCCGCACCCAGGGTCTTCATGATCTCCTGCGGCTCGATCCCGTTGCCCAGCGATTTGCTCATCTTGCGGCCGTGCTCGTCCACGGTGAAACCGTGGGTGAGGCACTGCCGGTAGGGCGCGGCGCGGTCGATCGCCACCCCGGTGAGCAGGCTGCTCTGGAACCAGCCGCGGTGCTGGTCGGAGCCCTCGATGTAGAGGTCGGCCGGCTTGCCCAGCCCGCGCGCGGCCAGCACCGCCTCGTGGGTGACGCCGGAATCGAACCACACGTCGAGGATGTCGGTGATCTTCTCATAGTCGTCCGCCTCCTCGCCCAGCAGCGTGGCCGGCTCCAGCGAATACCAGGCGTCGATCCCGGCCTGCTCCACGCGCTCGGCCACCTGCCGCATCAGCTCCACGCTGCGCGGGTGGATCGCGCCGGTCTGGCGGTGCACGAACAGCGCGATCGGCACGCCCCAGGTGCGCTGGCGCGAGATGGTCCAGTCCGGGCGGCCCTCCACCATCCCCGCGATCCGCGCCTGGCCCCAGGCTGGATACCACTTGACGGTCTCGATCGCGGCCAGCGCATCGCGGCGCAGGTGCGCCTGCTCCATCGAGATGAACCACTGCGGGGTGGCGCGGAAGGCGATCGGGGTCTTGTGCCGCCAGCAATGCGGGTAGCTGTGGGTCAGCTTCGCGAAAGCCAGCAGGCGGCCGCTGGCGCGCAGCACGTCAACGATGACCTCGTTGGCCTTCCACACATGCAGGCCGGCGAGTTCGACCTCTCCTGCGGGCGGCGTTCCCGGCAGATACACGCCGCGGCCGTCCACCGGGTTGAGCACGGCGGCGTCGTATTTCTCGACCAGGCCGTATTTCTGCGAGACCGCGAAGTCCTCCTGGCCGTGGCCGGGCGCGGTGTGCACGGCGCCGGTGCCGTCCTCGGCGCTGACGTGGTCGCCCAGCAGTACCGGGATGTCGCGGCCCGGGTAGAACGGATGCGCGAACAGCATGCCTTCCAACTTCTCGCCGCGCGCGCGGCCGAACACGACGACCTCATCCACGCCGTAGCGCTTCAGCGTCTTCTCGGCCAGCGCCTCGGCCAGCACCAGCCAGCGGCGGGTGCCGTCGGTGCCCGCCGGGCCTTCCACCAGCACGTAGTCCAGCTCCGGGCCCAGCGAAATCGCCAGCGAGGCCGGCAGCGTCCACGGCGTGGTGGTCCAGATCGGCAGGGCCACCTCCACGCCTTCCGGCAGTTCGCTGCCGAACGCGCGGCTGACCTGCTGCGGGTTGCGCGCGGCGTAGGCCACGTCGATCGCGGGCGAGACCTTGTCCTGGTACTCGATCTCGGCCTCGGCCAGCGCGCTGCCGCAGTCGAAGCACCAGTACACCGGTTTCACCCCGCGCAGCAGGTGGCCGTTCTCCACCACCTTGGCCAGCGCGCGGATCTCGTCGGCCTCGAACTTGAAATCGAGGGTGCGGTAGGGGTTGTCCCAGTCGCCCAGCACGCCCAGGCGCTTGAAGTCGCGGCGCTGCACCTCGATCTGCTCGCTGGCGTACTCGCGGCACTTCTGGCGGAACTCGGTGGCGTCCAGCTTGGTGCCGACCTTGCCCCACTTCTTCTCGATCGCGATCTCGATCGGCAGCCCGTGGCAGTCCCAGCCCGGCACGTAGGGCGCGTCGAACCCTGCCAGCGTCTTCGACTTGACGATGATGTCCTTGAGGATTTTGTTGACCGCATGCCCGAGGTGGATGGCCCCGTTCGCATACGGCGGGCCGTCGTGGAGCACGAAGCGCGGGCGCCCGGCGGCCACCTTGCGGATCTGCGCGTACAGGCCTTCGGCCTCCCAGCGCGCCAGGGTGTCCGGCTCGCGCTTGGGTAGGTCGCCGCGCATCGGGAAGCCGGTCTCCGGCAGCAGGATGGTGGCCTTGTAGGGGTTCTCGGTCTTGTCGGTCACGCTGACGCCTGTGTGGTCGGTGCTGGGGTGGGGGAATCCGCATACGGGCGTGCGGTCGCCTGTCCGGGGCCGGACCCGGCGAGGATCGCACGTGCGTGCGCCTCGTCGCGCTGCATCTGCGCCACCAACGCGGGCAGGTCCGGGAATTTTTCCTCGTCGCGCAGGTGGGCGACGAACTCGACCTCGATCCGCTGCCCGTACAGGCTGCCTTCGAAATCGAACAGATGCGCTTCCAGCAGCGGCTCCACCCCGTCCACCGTGGGGCGGGTGCCGAAGCTTGCGACCGCCGGCCACGGCGTCGCCCCGACCCCGTGCACCCAGGTCGCGAAGATGCCGCGCAGCGCCGGCACCTTGCCACCGTAGCGCAGGTTGGCGGTGGGATAGCCGAGGGTGCGGCCGAGCTGGCGGCCGTGCACGACCCGCCCGGCGATCGCATACGGGCGGCCGAGCAGGCGCGCGGCATGGGTGAAATCGCCCTCCGCCAGCGCGGCGCGGATGCGGGTGCTGGAGACGCGCTCGCCTTCGACGTGGACCGGCGCGATCGCCTGCGCCGTGAACCCCAGCGCCGGGCCGATCTCCTGCAGCAGCGCGATGTCGCCGGCGCGCCCCTGGCCGAAGCGGAAATCCGGGCCGACCCAGACCTCGCGCGCGCCCAGCTGCGCGGCCAGCACCGTGCGCGCGAACTCCGCGGCCGGCATCGCCGCCAGGCGCGCATCGAAACGCAGCAGGCCCACGCCGTCACAGCCCAGCGCCCACAGGCCCTCGACCTTGGCCCGTGGCAGCATCAGCCGCGGCGGGCGCGCACCGGGGGCGAAGAACTCGCGCGGCAGCGGCTCGAAGCCCAGCGCTACCGCCGGCACGCCCAGCGCACGCGCACGCGCGACCGCGCGGTCGACCAGCGCGCGATGGCCGAGGTGGAGGCCGTCGAAGGCGCCGATGCAGACCACGCTGCCCTGCGGGCACAGCGCCCGCCCGTGCCCCGCGGCGGGGCCGGCATCGCGGAAGAGGAAGCTCATGGCAGGCCCGCAGTATAGCGGCGGCGGGCGGCGCGATGCCCGCCGGCGCGCGCGCTCAGTGTTCGCGGAAATCGCGCGGGCGGAACCCCAGCGCCAGCATCGCCAGCGCATACACCCCGGCCCCGCCGCCCACCAGCAGCGCCAGCCAGCCCAGGCGCTGCCACTTGTCCACCGCGGTGAAGTCCGGCGCCAGCTGCAACCCGGCCAGCAGCGCCGCGGCCATCGCCGCATTCGCCAGCGCCAGCCGCAGCAGGTAGCGGCCCCAGCCCGGCTGCAGGTCGAACACCCCCGCCTTGCGCAGCCAGCGCCACAGCAGCAGCAGGTTCAGGTAGCTGGACAGGGCGGAGGCGATGCCCAACGCGAAGTGCAGCCCCGGCACCCGCGCCAGGGTCTCCATCACTCCGCCGGCCTTGTCCGCCTCCGGCACCCACAGCCAGTACATCAGGGCCAGGATCGCCACGTTGAACAGCATGTTGGCCACCATCGCCACCAGCCCCGCGCGCACCGGGGTGCGGGTGTCCTGGCGCGCGTAGAACGCCGGCAGCACCGTCTTCACCAGCGCGAACGCCGGCAGCCCGAAGCTGAGGCCGAACACCGACAGCGCGGTCATGCGCGCGGCCTCGGCGGTGAACTTGCCGTACTGGAAGATGGTGGACACCAGCGGCAGCGACAGCAGCATCAGCCCCAGCATCGCCGGCAGGATGATCGCCAGGGTGGTGCGCAGGCCCCAGTCCAGCGACCTCGAGAACCCCGCGCGGTCGGTATTGACGTGGTGGCGCGACAGGGTCGGCAGGATCACCGTGCCCAGCGCGATCCCGAACACGCCCAGCGGGAACTCCAGGAAGCGGTCGGCGGTGGACAGCCAGCTCTGCGAGCCGTGCACCAGCATCGCCGCGATGAAGGTATCGAACAGCAGGTTGACCTGCGCCACCGACGAGCCCAGCAGGGTCGGCACCATCAGCCGCACCACCTTGCGCACGTCCGGATGGCGCCAGCCCCAGCGCGGCAGCGCCAGCAGGTCCAGCCGCGCCAATGCCGGCAGCAGGAACAGCAGCTGCAGGATGCCGGCGGCCAGGATCGCCCAGCCCATCGCCATGATCGGCGGATGCGCCAGGCGCGAGCCCCACAGCGCGCCGGCGATCATGCACAGGTTGAGGATGATCGGCACGAACGCCGGCAGGCCGAAGCGGTGGTAGCTGTTCAGCGCACCGCCCGCCAGCGCGGTCAGCGAGACGAACAGCAGGAACGGGAAGGTCAGCCGCAGCAGGTCGGCGATCAGCGCGTGCTGGCCCGGGGCCGGGTCGGCCTGGGTGAACACGTCCGCCAGCTGCGGCGCCAGCAGCATGCCCAACGCGGTCACCACCAGCAGCACCCCGCCCAGGGTGCCGGCGGCGCGCGCCACCAACGCCTTGAGGTCGGCGTGCGGGCGGGTTTCCTTGATCTCGGTGAACACCGGCACGAACGCGGTGGAGAACGACCCTTCCGCGAACAGCCGGCGCATGAAATTGGGGATCCGGAACGCCACCCAGAACGCGTCGGTCATCCAGGTGGCGCCGAAGGTGGCGTTGAACACCTGGTCGCGCACCAGCCCGAACACCCGGCTGAGCAGGGTCATGCCGCCGAACGACAGCACCCCGCGCGCCATGCTGCGGGGCCGCGCCCCGCCCTGCCCGCCGCCCGCGCTCACGCCGCCACCGCCGTCTGGCGCGTACGGCCGCGCGGGTTGACCCAAGCCATTGAATCGTCCATAATCGGCGGTCTTTCCGAATCCCTCGTTGGCCGGCCATTGTGCCAGCCGGCGAACCCCGCAGCCAAAACTCCAGACTTCCCAGGATTTTCCCCGTGGCCAACATCAAGTCCGCCAAGAAGCGCGCCAAGCAGACCGTCGTGCGCAATGCCCGCAACGTGGCCCAGCGTTCGCAGCTGCGTACCGCCGTCAAGAAGGTGATCAAGGCGATCGACGCCAACGACGCCTCCGCCGCCCGCGAGGCCTTTGCCGTGGCCCAGCCGCTGCTGGACCGCTTCGCCGCCCGCGGCCTGATCCACAAGAACAAGGCCGCCCGCCACAAGGCCCGCCTGACCGCGCGCATCAAGGCGCTGCAGGCCGCCTGAGGCCGCTTCCGCGGATTCGGCGAAAAACCCCGCGCAAGCGGGGTTTTTCGTGCCCGTCTTCCGGGCCGGGCGACGCTCACGCATCGGCGCGCCCGTGCCCCTCGCCGGCCGGCGCGCCGCCAGCACCCTGGCCCGCTTCGGCCTGCTCCTCGCGCAGGCGGTCGAAGAAGGCCTGCACCGCCAGCATGATCGGCCAGGTGCCCTCGCGCCCGATCGCCGACACCAGGAACCACGGCGCCTCCCAGCCCAGCTCGGCCACGATGGCCTCGGCCGCGGCGCGCGCCTCGTCCTCGAACATCAGGTCGGCCTTGTTCAGCACCAGCCAGCGCGGCTTCTCCAGCATCGCCGGGTCGTACTTGCGCAGCTCGTGCTCGATCGCGCGCACCTGCTCCACCGGCGAGGGCATATGCGCGCCGCCGCCCAGCGCATCCATCGGCGAGATGTCCACCAGGTGCAGCAGCAGGCGAGTGCGCTGGACATGGCGCAGGAACAGGCTGCCCAGCCCGGCGCCGTCGGCCGCGCCCTCGATCAGGCCGGGGATGTCGGCGATCACGAAGCTGCGGCCCGGCTCCACGCTGACCACCCCGAGGTTCGGGTACAGCGTGGTGAACGGGTAGTCCGCCACCTTCGGGGTCGCCGCCGAGACCGCGCGCACGAAGGTGGACTTGCCGGCATTGGGGAAGCCGAGCAGGCCGACGTCGGCCAGCAGCTTGAGCTCCAGCCGCAGGGTGCGGCTCTCGCCCTCCTCGCCCGGCGTCGCCTTGCGCGGGGCGCGGTTGACCGAGCTCTTGAAGTGCATGTTGCCGAGCCCGCCCTTGCCGCCCTTGGCCACCAGCAGGCGCTGGCCGTGCACGGTGAGATCGCCGATCACCTCGTCGGTCTCGACGTTGTGGACCACGGTCCCCACCGGCACCGTGATCACGATGTCCTCGCCGGCCTTGCCGTACATCTGCCGGCCCATGCCGTTCTCGCCGCGCTGCGCCTTGAACCTGGTCTGGTGGCGGAAATCCACCAGGGTGTTGAGGTTCTCGTCGGCCTGCAGCCAGACGTCGCCGCCATCGCCGCCGTCGCCGCCGTCCGGCCCGCCCAGCGGGATGAACTTCTCGCGGCGGAACCCGATGCAGCCGTTGCCGCCATTGCCGGCGGTGACCGTGATTTCAGCTTCGTCGACGAGTTTCATGCGGGGATTGTGCCGTGTTGGTGGGGATTCGGCGAAGCGGCGCCTCGCCTGCAAACGAAAAGCCCCGCCGGGGCGGGGCTTTTCGCGATCGCGTGCCGGCGCGCCTTACTGGGCGGCGCTGACGATGCTGACCGTGCGGCGCTTCTTCGGGCCCTTGGTGGAGAACTCCACGGTGCCGTCGATCAGCGCGAACAGGGTGTGGTCGCGGCCGAGGCCCACGCCGGTGCCCGGGTGGAACTGGGTGCCGCGCTGGCGGACGATGATGTTGCCCGCTTCGACGGCCTGGCCGCCGTACAGCTTCACGCCCAGGTACTTCGGATTCGAGTCGCGGCCGTTGCGGGTCGAACCACCAGCCTTTTTGTGTGCCATGACTGCGTCTCCTTACTTCTTGTCGCCACCGGCGATGCCGGTGATCTGGATTTCGGTGTAGTGCTGCCGGTGGCCCATCTGCTTGCGATGGTGCTTGCGGCGGCGGAACTTGACGATGCGCACCTTGTCGGCGCGGCCGTGGCCGACGACCTTCGCGGTGACGGAAGCACCCTTCAGCGCGTCGCCCAGCTTGATGCCGTCGGCGTCGCCCAGCATCAGGACGTTGTCCAGGGTGATCTCGCTGCCGGCTTCGGCTTCGAGCTTCTCGACGCGGAGCGTTTCGCCCTGCATCACGCGGTATTGCTTACCGCCGGTGACCAGTACTGCGTACATGTTGGAGTCTCTCGGTTCTGTAGTTCTTCTGGGTGCCTCGCCACGTCGCGGCGGCGGGGTCTGCCGCCATCGTGGGCGGACAGGAGCGGAATTGTAGGGGATTCAGCGGGTTAGGGTCAACCCGCCTACCGGACGGGCGGAATGCGGCCCCTCCGGGTGCCCCGCCCGCCGGCGGCGCGCTGCATCCGGACGGCCCCGTCGCCCGTCTCATCCCGGGCGACGCCCAGCACCGGAACTGGCAATCCCGCGATTTGCCCCCAAATCGCCCCCTCGCTACGCTTCCCGATTGGCCGGCGCATCCCGGCCTCCCCCACCCGGCAGGACATCGCGATGGCCCTGGACTACATCCGCATCCGCGGCGCACGGACGCACAACCTCAAGAACATCGACCTCGACCTGCCGCGCGACAAGCTGATCGTGATCACCGGCCTGTCCGGCTCCGGCAAGTCGTCGCTGGCGTTCGACACCATCTACGCCGAGGGCCAGCGCCGCTACGTGGAATCGCTCTCCGCCTACGCGCGGCAGTTCCTGAGCGTGATGGACAAGCCCGACCTCGACCACATCGAAGGCCTGTCCCCGGCGATCTCGATCGAACAGAAGTCCACCAGCCACAACCCGCGCTCGACGGTCGGCACCATCACCGAGATCCACGACTACCTGCGCCTGCTGTACGCACGCGTGGGCACGCCGCGCTGCCCGGACCACGGCTTCCCGCTGGAGGCGCAGACCGTCAGCCAGATGGTGGACCAGGTGCTGGCGATGGAGGCCGACCCGGCGCTGGCCGAGCAGCGCTGGATGCTGCTGGCGCCGGTGGTGCGCGAGCGCAAGGGCGAGCATGCACAGGTGTTCGACCAGCTGCGCGCGCAGGGCTACGTGCGGGTGCGGGTGGACGGCGTGCTGCACGAGATCGACGCGGTGCCGCCGCTGGCGCCGCGGGTGAAGCACACCATCGAGGCGGTGATCGACCGCTTCCGCCCGCGCGCCGACATCCGCCAGCGCCTGGCCGAATCGTTCGAGACCGCGCTCAAGCTGGGCGACGGCATGGCCATCGTGCAGTCGATGGATGCCGCACCGGACGCCGCGCCGCTGCTGTTCTCCTCGCGCTACGCCTGCCCGGTGTGCGATTACTCGCTGCCGGAGCTGGAGCCGCGGCTGTTCTCGTTCAACTCGCCGGTCGGCGCCTGCCCCGGCTGCGACGGCCTGGGCGTGGCGCAGTTCTTCGACCCGGCCAAGGTGGTGGCGCACCCGGAGCTGTCGCTGGCGGCCGGGGCGATGCGCGGCTGGGACCGCCGCAACACCTACTACTTCTCGATGATCGCCTCGCTGGCGCGGCACTACGGCTTCGACGTGGACACCCCGTGGCAGCAGCTGCCGGCGCGCATCCGCGACATCCTCCTGAACGGCAGCGGCAGCGAGGAGATCAACCTTGCCTACATCGGCGAGACCGGCCGCCGGGTGCAGCGCCGGCATCCATTCGAGGGCATCCTGCCGAACCTGGAACGCCGCTACCGCGAGACCGAGAGCGCCGCGGTGCGCGAGGAACTGGCCAAGTACATCAGCGAGCGCGCCTGCCCCGAGTGCGGCGGCGCGCGCCTGAACCGGCAGGCGCGCAACGTGTTCGTGGCCGACCGCCCGCTGCACGAGATCGCGGTGCTGTCGATCGACGCCTGCCTGGCCTTCTTCGACGGCCTCGCCCTGTCCGGCTGGCGCGGCGAGATCGCCACCAAGATCGTGAAGGAGATCCGCGAGCGCCTGGGCTTCCTGGTGGACGTGGGCCTGGACTACCTGAGCCTGGATCGCAAGGCCGATTCGCTCTCGGGCGGCGAGGCCCAGCGCATCCGCCTGGCCAGCCAGATCGGCGCCGGCCTGGTGGGCGTGATGTACGTGCTGGACGAACCCTCGATCGGCCTGCACCAGCGCGACAACGAGCGCCTGCTGGCGACCCTGACCCGCCTGCGCGACCTCGGCAACACGGTGATCGTGGTCGAGCACGACGAGGACGCGATCCGGCTGGCCGACCACATCGTGGACATCGGCCCCGGCGCCGGCGTGCACGGCGGCGAGGTGGTGGCGCAGGGCGACCTCGACGCCGTGCTGCGGGCGCCGCGCTCGCTGACCGGGCAATACCTGTCGGGCAAGCGCAGGATCGAGGTCCCGGCGCACCGCCACGCGCCGAACCGCAAACGCCTGCTGAAGCTCAAGGGTGCCAGCGGCAACAACCTGCAGGACGTGGACCTGGAGATCCCGGCCGGGCTGCTGACCTGCATCACGGGCGTCTCCGGCTCCGGCAAGTCCACCCTCATCAACGACACCCTGTACGCGCTGGCCGCCAACGAGATCAACGGCGCCGCGCATACGCCCGCACCGTATGCGGACGTGGCCGGGCTGGACCTGTTCGACAAGGTGGTGGACATCGACCAGTCGCCGATCGGGCGCACCCCGCGCAGCAACCCGGCCACCTACACCGGCCTGTTCACCCCGCTGCGCGAGCTGTTCGCGCAGGTGCCGGAGGCGCGCGCGCGCGGCTATTCGCCAGGCCGCTTCAGCTTCAACGTGCGCGGCGGCCGCTGCGAGGCCTGCCAGGGCGACGGCCTGATCAAGGTCGAGATGCACTTCCTGCCCGACGTGTACGTGCCCTGCGACGTGTGCCAGGGCAAGCGCTACAACCGCGAGACGCTGGAGATCCTGTACAAGGGCCACAGCATCCACGACGTGCTGGAAATGACGGTGGAGGACGCGCTGGAGCTGTTCGCGCCGGTGCCGGCGATCGCGCGCAAGCTGGAAACGCTGGTGGACGTGGGGCTGTCGTACATCAAGCTGGGCCAGAGCGCGACCACCCTGTCCGGCGGCGAGGCGCAGCGGGTGAAGCTGTCGAAGGAACTCAGCCGCCGCGACACCGGGCGCACCCTGTACATCCTCGACGAGCCCACCACCGGATTGCACTTCCACGACATCGAGGCGCTGCTGGCGGTGCTGCACCGGCTGCGCGACGACGGCAACACGGTGGTGGTGATCGAGCACAACCTGGACGTGATCAAGACCGCCGACTGGATCGTGGACCTCGGGCCCGAGGGCGGCCACCGCGGCGGCCGCATCATCGCCACCGGCACCCCGGAGGAGGTGGCCGCCAACCCGGCCTCGCACACCGGGCGGTTTCTTGCGCCTTTGCTCCAACGCGATCGGGCAAGCTCCACCGCCCGCCCCCGCAAGAAGGCCTCGCCATGACGGCACCCCACGCCCCGTTCCGCACCCCGGTCGCGCTGCGCTGGAGCGACCTCGACGCGTTCAACCACGTCAACAACGCGCGCTACCTGACCTTCCTGGAGCAGGCGCGCATCGAATGGCTGGAAGGCATCGGCGATGCCTGGGTCACCGACGAAGCCGGGCCGGTGGTCGCCTCCGCCACCCTCAACTTCAAGGCGCCGATCACCTACCCGGCCGATGTCTTCGTGGAGCTGTTCGCGGAGAAGCTGGGCACCAGCAGCGTGGTGATCGGCCACCGCATCCTCGCCGCCGACGGCACCCTGCACTGCGACGGCCAGGTCGTGGTGGTGTGGATCGACCGCCGCAGCGGGCGCGCCACCCCGCTGCCGGACGGCGTGCGCCGCGCCGCCGAGACCCTGCTTCCGGCCTGACCGCCCGCGGCCCTTCCCGCCCACCGACGGAGCACCGCCATGTCCCTAATCACCACCCGCGTCCACGGCGACATCCACGAACTGCAGCTGGCGCGGCCCCCTGTCAACGCCCTGAATCCGCTGCTGTGTCTGGAGTTGGCGCATGGCATCGAACGCGCGGTTATGCAAGGCGCCGCCGGAATCGTGCTGGCGGGCGGCCCCAAGGTGTTTTCGGCCGGGCTGGACGTGCCCTACCTGCTGTCGCTGGGCGACGACCGGGACGCCCTGCTGCAGGCCTGGTCGGCCTTCTTCCGCGCGGCGCGCGCGCTGGCCGCCTGCCCGGTGCCGGTGGCGGCGGCGATGGCCGGCCATGCTCCGGCCGGCGGCTGCGTGCTGGCGCTGTGCTGCGACTACCGGGTGCTGGCCGACGGCCCCTACCGGATCGGCCTGAACGAAACCCAGGTCGGCCTGGTCGCACCGGAGGGCATCCAGGCCCTGCTGGCGCGCGTGGTCGGCGCGCACCGCGCCGAACGCCTGCTGGTGGAAGGCGCGATGCCGGAGGCGCGCGAGGCGCTGCGGATCGGCCTGGTGGACGAGCTCACCGACATCGACGACGTCCCCGCACGTGCCCGCGCCTGGCTGGAGCAGTTGCTGCAACTACCGTCGATGCCGATGCGCGAGACCCGCGCGATCGCCCGCCGCGACGTCGTGGCGGCACTGGCCCCGGAGCGCATCGAGCTCGAACGCTTCGTCGAACAGTGGAGCCACCCGGACACCCAAGCCGCACTGCGCGCGATGCTGGCGCGGATCGGCAAGTAAACCGGCGTTTTCTGAATACCCAACGCCCGCTGTTGCTGCACCAGGGCGGGCTGTTCAGATCCCCTTTAGCTTCGAGTGGTACGGCGATTGGGGGCAGGTCAATCAATCGCCATCAAAGATGGGCATATCAAAATCGAGATACCAATTCCCTTCTCTTTCATAGAAGCTCTCACAGACGATAGATTCTAGATCTAGCGAGTACCCCCGCAAGCTCTCCGGCGACCATTCACCTTTGAAACGATCAGGATCGTAATAACAGACATAGTATGTTCCCGTCCCCTTAATGCGAATAATTCTTCTCGTAAGATTCTCATTTCGATTGAAGAAATCTCTGACGGACCTCTTGCTTCCAAAAAAGTAATTTGCGATGGGATCGCTCGGGTCGGGAAGACTTTCCCGCAAAGCCTGTCTCGTCGAGGGCTCTTCTGCCAAGGCCATGATTGCGCGCCAATCGCCTCGCATAACTGCATCTTTCCACTCTTGGCTTGCTCGCTGCAATCCAAATGGCGCATCAACAACGCCCTTCAACTCCTGCCTTGAGGCATGGCAAGCAGACACAAGAAATAGAAGTGTAGCAATTACTGGCACACGCATGACGTCCCCTTGTCCGCTTGATTCTCCTTGATTGCGGAAATCCGATCTTTGTATCCGTGTTTTATTGGATCCGCTTCAAAATGCGGCGGATCCTTGTCGTTTGGAAGCCTGAAGAACCCGTCCTGATTGGCAATGTTAATCAGTTGCTGCTGCTGACTTACCGGCAATCTGCTTATGTTGATGTCGAATGCGAATCCAGATTCATGACGTGAAGTGCCAGGCCTCGCGACAGGATTTGGATTGTTACGACGGTTATTCCACAACTTCGTCTGCTCCTCAGTTGTGCGGAAGACGTAATTGAACGTCGCGTTTATTCCAGCCGCCTGCGTAAGCTCCCCCGTCAAGCGGACATTTCAAAAGTAGAACATCTGGCGGGTTGGTTGCGGTATTCGATGGGCGTCATGCCGTCGAGGGCGTCGT
>NZ_SMAP01000011.1 GCF_004346265.1 Thermomonas haemolytica | reverse complement strand
TGCTGACGGCGGAGACGATGACGCCGGACACGCTGCTGCCCGCGCGCACGCTGGGGTACGGGTATGACCGGCAGGGGCAGGTGGTGGTGGAGACCATCGCCTGTGCCGCGGGCTACAACCTGCGCTGGCTGCTGCGCTGGATCGCGCTTTTTTGTGCCTGGCTATCGGCGATATTGGCGGTGCGCTCCATGTCATCGCGAGCCCTGTATCCGGCCATTGCGATCTGAAAATCAATTCTTCAGAGACGACTTCCTAGGCGAAGTGCTGGTAGCCCGGCGCGAGGTCGTCGAGGCCGGCGCAGTGGACGCCGCTGCCGGCAACGATGCGGCCGATCCGCGTCAGCGGCAGTTCCAGCCGCGCGCCCAGCGCCTGCACTGCCTCGCGCTGCGCGGCCGCGGCGGTGAAGCACAGCTCGTAGTCGTCGCCGCCGGTGGCCTGCAATACGCGCCGCGCATCGGCCGCAAACGCGCCGCGCAGTGCGTCGCTGGCCGGCAGCGTATCGGCCTCGAGTTCGGCACCGACGCCGCTGGCCCGGCAGATGTGGGCAAGATCGGCCAGCAGGCCGTCGCTGATGTCGATGCAGGCCGATGCAATCCCGCGCAGGGCCAGCCCCAGCGCCACCCGCGGCGTGGGGCGGTCCAGCCGCGCACGCAACGGCGGCGCGATCGCCGTGCCCGCCTGCCACTGCGCCAGCGCGCCGGCGGCATCGCCCAGGGTGCCGCTGACCCAGACCTCATCGCCAACGCGCGCGCCGTCGCGGCGCAGGGCCGCGCCCGCCGGTACGAACCCGTGCGCAGCGATGGACACGGACAGCGGGCCGCGGGTGGTATCGCCGCCGACCAGCGCCACGTCGTGCTGCGCAGCGAGGGCGAGGAAGCCATCGCAGAAGCCATCCACGAAGGCGGCGTCGGCATGCGGCAACGTCAATGAGAGCGTGCACCAGGCCGGCTGCGCGCCCATCGCGGCAAGGTCGGAAAGATTGACCGCCAGCGCCTTCCAGCCGATGTCGGCAGGCGCCGTTTCTGGGGGGAAATGCACCCCCGCGTTGAGGGTGTCCATCGTCACCGCCAGCTGAATGCCCGGAGGCGGCGCGAGCAGCGCGCAGTCGTCGCCGATCCCCAGGGCCACGTCGTCGCGCGCGGCGATGCGCCGGCGGATGCGCGCGATCAGGTCGAATTCACCCTCGGACATGCGGCTTCCGGCACGGCCCGCGCGGGGCGGATTACTTCTTCGCTTCCACGCCGCGCAGCATCGCGGCGGCCTTGTCCAGCACGCCGTTGACGTAGGTGTGGCCGTGCTCGGAGCCGAAGCGCTTGGTGGAGTCGATGGCCTCGTTGATCACCACCCGGTACGGCACGTCCGGACGGTGCATGAGCTCGTAGGCGGCGATCCGCAGCGCGGCGCGCTCGATCGGGTCCACCTCGGCGATGCCGCGGTCCAGGTGCCCGGCCAGCGCCGCGTCCAGCGCATCGACGTGGCGCAGCACGCCGCGCACCAGATCCTCGAAGTATTCGAGGTCGGCCACTTCGTGCGCCTGCTCGTGCGCGAACTGGGCCAGCAGGCTGCGCTCGTCGGCGCGGTTGATCTGCCAGGCGTAGATCGCCTGCAGTGCACGCCGGCGCGAACGCGAGCGGGCCACGGGGTCGATGCCGTCGGGACGGCGGCGATGGTGTTCGTTCATACCAGCTCCTGGAGCTTGCGGCGGAGGTCGGCCATCTCGATCGCCACCAGCGCCGCCTCCTCGCCCTTGTTGCCGTGGCTGCCGCCGGCGCGGGCCAGGGCATCCTCGAAGCGTTCCACCGCCAGCACGCCATTCAGCACCGGCACCCCGGTATCCAGCGCCACCCGCATCAGGCCCTCGGAGGCGCCGTCGGCCACCTGCGCGTAGTGACGGGTATCGCCGCGCACCACGCAACCCAGGGCGACGATCGCCGCATGGCGGCCGGCCAGCGCCAGCGCGCGCGCGGCCACCGGCAGCTCCCACGCGCCCGGCACCCGCACCACGTCGATCCCGGCCTCGGGCACGCCGTTGGCGAGGAAGGTGGCGCGCGCGGACTCCACCAGCGCATCCACGATGCGCGGGTTCCAGCGGCTGGCAAGGATCGCGAAGCGCGCACCCGGATGGATGCGCAGGTCGCCTTCGAGGTGCGGCATCGGCGTGGACAGGCAATGGGGCCGTGCAGTTTACCGCGCCGGCAGGGCCGCGTACTCCACCACCTCCAGCCCGTAGCCGGCCAACCCGACCTGGCGCCGCGGCGTGCCCAGCACCCGCAGCCGGTGCAGGCCGAGGTCGGCCAGGATCTGCGAACCGGCGCCGGTGCGCCGCCACTGCGCCAGCGCGCCGGCCTTCGAGGGCGGCGGGGCCGGCTGCTCGCGGATGCGCGCCAGCACCGCCTCGGCATCCGGGGCCTCGCCCAGCAGCACCAGCACCCCGCGTCCTTCGCCGGCGATCATCGCCAGCACGTCGCCCACCAGCGGGCCGAAATCGGCGCGCCGCCAGTGCAGCGCGTCCGCCAGCGGATTCTGCGCCTGCACCCGCACCAGCACCGGGGCGTCCCCGGCAACGTCCCCGCGCACCAGCGCGAAATGCAGGCCGCGGGTGAGACGGTCTCGGTAGGTGTGCAAGGTGAACGCACCGTGGTCGGTCTCGATCGGGCGGCTGTCGATGCGCTCCACCGTGTGCTCGGTTTCCAGCCGGTACCGGATCAGGTCCTCGATCGACCCGATCTTCAGCCCGTGCGTGCGCGCGAACACCTCCAGCTCGGGCCGGCGCGCCATGCTGCCGTCGGGATTGAGGATCTCCACCAGCACCCCGGCCGGCTCGAAGCCCGCCAGCCGGGCGAGATCCGAGGCCGCTTCGGTATGCCCGGCGCGGGTCAGCACGCCGCCGGGCTGCGCGGTGAGCGGGAAGATGTGGCCGGGCTGGCTGAGGTCGGAGGGCTTGGCGTCCGGGCGCACCGCGGTACGGATGGTGTGCGCGCGGTCGTAGGCGGAAATGCCGGTGGTGACGCCCTCGGCGGCCTCGATCGAAACCGTGAAATTGGTGTGGTGCGGCGAGGTGTTGTCGCGCACCATCGGGTTCAGGCCCAGCTGCGCGCAGCGCTCGCGGGTCAGCGACAGGCACACCAGCCCGCGCGCGTGGGTCACCATGAAGTTGATGTCGGATGGTTTGACCAGCTCGGCGACCATGATCAGGTCGCCCTCGTTCTCGCGGTCCTCGTCGTCGACCACCACCACCATGCGCCCGGCGCGCAGTTCGTCCAGCAGTTCCGGGATGCTCGCAAAGCTCATGCCCAACCCTCCGTCTGCCGCAGGCGTTCCAGGTAGCGCGCCAGCAGATCGACCTCGATGTTCACCGCATCGCCCACGCGCAGCGCGTGGAAGGCGGTGTGCGCCACCGTGTGCGGGATCAGCGCGACCTCGAAGCCGGCCTCGTCCACGGCGTTCACGGTCAGGCTGACGCCGTCCACGCACACCGAGCCCTTGTGCGCGATGTAGCGCAGCAGCCCGCGCGGTGCGGAAAAGCGCCAGCGCACAGCGCGCGCGTCCTCCCAGCAGGCCTCGGCCTGCCCTAGCCCGTCCACGTGGCCGCTGACCAGGTGCCCGCCGAGACGGTCGGACGGCCGCAGCGCGCGCTCCAGGTTCAGCGGCGCGCCGAGCGGCAGCTGGCCCAGCGTGGTCAGCGCCAGCGTCTCGCGCGAGGCATCCACCGCGAAGCTGTCCACATCGAACGCCACCACCGTCAGGCAGCAGCCGTTGACCGCGATGCTCTCGCCCAGCCGCACGTCATCGAAGGGCAGCGTGCCGGCTTCGATAATCAAGCGCGCATCGCCCCCCCGCGGCTCGCGCGCCCGCAGCGCACCGACGCCCTCGATCAATCCTGTGAACATGTCCGCAAGTCTCCCGCATGGCACGGGAAACGCCGGCAAGGCGCGCGCAGACGCGCGGCGGTTGGCCGCGCGGGTGCGTCTTCTTCCTTCCGGACTGTGACCGTCGGCCCCGGCATGCGACCGGGTCTGCTGACCTTCCCGCCAGCCCGGCCGGGAAGCGCTCGCGGGCTCGCGCGGGCCGCCCCTCGCCGAGGGAACGCCGCGCCTACCGCCGGTGGGGACTTCCACCCCGCCCTGAAGACGTTTCGTGAATGATGTGGTGCCGGCGAACCGGCGCGGGCAAGTCTAGCACCGCGCGGCGGCCGGCCCGAGTCCGCAGGGCCGGTGGAACACAGGGTTGCGCGGGCGCCGCCGCCGGCTCAGGCGGCCGCCGCGGCTGCGCGCGCCAGCGGCCGCAGGCGCAGGCGGAGGTCCTCGCCGAGCAGGGTGCAGTCGACCGGCTGCAGCTGGAAGCGCTGCGCCATGTGCGCGATCGACAGGCCGGCGAACAGCGGGCGGGCGGTGTCGCCGAGCAGGACCGGGGCGATGTAGAGCAGCACCTCGTCCACCAGGCCGGCGGCGAGGAAGGCGCCGGCGAGGGTGGCACCGGCTTCCACCTGCACCTCGTTGATGCCGCGCGCGGCGAGCAGGCGCAGCACGGCATCGAGGTCGAAGCGGGTGCCATGGACCGGCGCGGGCGCATGCTCGATCGCCAGCCCGTGCGGGAGCTTGGCATCCGGCGCATGCAGGTAGAGGGTGGGCGCGCTGCCCTCGCGCACGTGGCCGCGCGCGAGGGTGGCCAGGCCGGCATCCAGCACCACCCGCAGCGGCGGCACGAAGGCACTGCCGTCGTCCAGGCGCACGGTGAGGTGGGGGTCGTCCGCGAGCACGGTGCCGGCGCCGGTCAGCAGCGCGCCGCTGCGCGCGCGCCAGCGCTGCACGTCGCGGCGCGAGGCCTCGCCGCTGATCCATTTCGATTCGCCGTTGGCCAGCGCGGTGCGGCCGTCCAGGCTCATCGCCAGCTTCACCCGCAGCCACGGGCGGCCGCGTTCGACGCGCGACAGGAAGCCGCGGTTGAGTTCGCGCGCCTGCGCTTCCAGCAGGCCGTGTTCCACCACGATCCCGGCCGCGCGCAGGCGCTCGAACCCGGCGCCGTCCACCTGCGGGAACGGGTCGCGCATCGCCGCCACCACCCGCGCCACCCCGGCCTCCACCAGCGCGTCCGCGCACGGCGGCGTGCTGCCGTGGTGGGCGCAGGGCTCGAGGGTGACGTAGGCGGTGGCCCCGCGCGCGGCCGCGCCGGCCTCGCGCAGTGCGAACACCTCGGCGTGCGGGCCGCCCTGGCGCTGGTGCCAGCCCTCGCCCACCACCGCGCCGTCGCGCGCGATCACGCAGCCGACCATCGGGTTCGGGCGGGTGGTGTAGGCGCCACGCTCGGCCAGGCGCAGGGCGCGCGCCATCAACGCATGGTCGGCGGCGGAAAAGCTCATCGCCGGCGCGGCCGTTCGGGGCCGCGTGCGGCCGCGGCGGGCTCGCCGTCCAGCAGCGGCAGCTGGCCTTCGCCGGGCACCTCGCGCTCCAGCCGGTCCAGCTCCTCGCGGAAATCGGCCACGTCCTCGAAGCTGCGGTACACCGAGGCAAAGCGCACGTAACCGACGTGGTCGAGCTTGCGCAGCTGTTCCATCACGAATTCGCCGACCCGGCGCGAGGGCAGCTCGCGCTCGCCGCTCATGCGCACCGCGTGCACCACCGCGCGCACCGCCGCCTCCACCTGCTCGTCCGACACCGGGCGCTTCTGCAGCGCGCGGTCGAAGCCGGCGCGCAGCTTGCGCGCGTCGAACGCCTCGCGGCGGTCGTCGCTCTTGATGATCGCCGGCAGCTTCAGCTCGATGGTCTCGAGGGTGGAGAAGCGCTCGCCGCAGGCCTCGCAGCCGCGGCGGCGGCGGATGGTGGCGCCGTCCTCGCTGACCCGCGAGTCAAGGACGCGGGTATCGGCATGCTGGCAGAACGGGCAGTGCATCGGCCGCGGTCACTCCTGGCTGCCGCCACCGCTGCCGGAATCGCCGCCGCTGCCGCCGCCGGAATCACCGCCACCGCGCCGGACCGGGCGGAACGAGATCGGCACCGCGAGCACGCTGGTGACCGGCTTGCCGTCGATCGTGGCCGGCTCGAAGCTGGCGTTGCGCAGGACGCGCTTGGCAGCGATCGTAAACGCGTTGTCGGAGATGCACACCGCCTCCGACGCCAGCGGCTTGCCGTCGGCACCGACCAGCACCGCCACCACCACCGTGGCCGGCTTGCCTTCCAGCCCGCGCGGCGGGATCACCTTGGCGCTGCTGACGACCTTCGGCGGGGTGTGCGAGGCAGTCATCTCCGGCGCGGCCGGCCAGGCATCGCCGAACACCTGGGCCATGGTCTTGCCCTCGAACGGCTGCAGGTCGCCGCGGCGGCAGGTGACCGGCAGGTCGCGCGCGCCGGGGGTGCTGTAATCGGTATTGCTGCTCCAGCGCGGCGCGGGCGACTGCGACTGCGCGGCGGCGGCGACCGCGGCAAGCCCGGCGGTGGCAGCGGCAAGCAGGAAGCGGAACTTGGGCATGGCGATGTCCTTGCGGGAATGGATCAACGATAGACCGGGAACTGCCGGCACTGCTGCTCGACCTTGGCGCGCACGCCGGCGATCACGCCCTCGTCCTCGGGGGCGTCGAGCACGTCGCAGATCCATCCGGCCAGCGCCTCGCAGTCGGCTTCCTTGTAGCCACGCGTGGTCACGGCGGGCGTGCCGATGCGCAGGCCGGAGGTGACGAAGGGCTTGCGCGGGTCGTTCGGCACCGAGTTCTTGTTGACGGTGATGTGCGCCTTGCCCAGTGCCTCCTCGGCCTGCTTGCCGGACACGTCCTTGCCGATCATGTCCACCAGCATCAGGTGGTTCCGGGTGCCGCCGGAGACGATCTTGTAGCCGCGGGAAATGATGACCTTGGCCATCGCCTGCGCGTTCTTCACCACCTGCTGCTGGTAGTCCTTGAACGCCGGCTCCAGCGCCTCCTTGAACGCCACCGCCTTGGCCGCGATCACGTGCATCAGCGGGCCGCCCTGGATGCCGGGGAAGACGATGGACTGCAGCTTCTTCTCCAGTTCTTCCGCCTGCTCGCCCATGCCGGCGCGGCTGGCGACGATGATCCCGCCGCGCGGGCCGCGCAGGGTCTTGTGGGTGGTCGAGGTCACCACGTGGGCGTGCGGCAGCGGGCTGGGGTACACGCCGGCGGCGACGAGGCCGGCCACGTGCGCCATGTCCACGAACAGGTACGCGCCCACCTTGTCGGCGATGGCGCGGAAGCGCGCCCAGTCCACCACCTGCGAGTAGGCGGAGAAGCCGGCCACGACCATCTTCGGCCTGTGCTCCAGCGCGAGGCGCTCGACCTCGTCGTAGTCGATCAGGCCGGCATCGTTGACGCCGTATTGCACCGCGTTGAACAGCTTGCCGGAGGCATTCACCTTGGCGCCGTGGGTCAGGTGCCCGCCGTGCGCCAGCGACATGCCGAGGATGGTGTCGCCGGGTTGCAGCAACGCAAAGTACACCGCCTGGTTGGCCTGCGAGCCGGAATGCGGCTGCACGTTCGCATAGTCGGCACCGAACAGCTGCTTGCAGCGGTCGATGGCCAGCTGCTCGGCGATGTCCACGTATTCGCAGCCGCCGTAGTAGCGCTTGCCGGGATAGCCTTCCGCGTATTTGTTGGTGAGCTGGCTGCCCTGCGCTTCCATCACCCTGGGGCTTGCGTAGTTCTCCGAGGCGATCAGCTCGACGTGGTCTTCCTGACGCCGGTTTTCCGCGGCGATCGCCTGGGCGAGCTCGGGGTCGAAAGCGGCAAGCGTGTCGGCACGGGAGAACATTCGGGCGGCTCCGGGGAAGGCGTGGGGAATTCGCCGATTGTAGCCCGCAGGAAGGCCGCGAGCGCCCCGCCGCGGTAGCGCCCGCGGGCCAGCAGCAGCGCCAGCCGACGTTGTAGCAGCGGCTGCAGGAACGGCACCAGCAGCGCGCGCAGGCGGCCGTCCGCCAGCGCCGCGCGCACCGCTACTTCCGGCAATAGGGCGATGCCCAGCCCGGCCACCACCGCCTGCTTGATCGCCTCGGTCTGCGCCAGCTCCAGCTGCCGGCGCGGCGGCGGCAGCCGCTCCAGCAAACGCTCGGTCAAGGCGCGGGTGGCCGAGCCGGCCTCGCGCACCACCCAATCGACATCGATGAAATCGGACGCGGAAAGCCGCCGACGCGCGGCCAGCGGGTGCGTGGCCGGCGCCACCAGCCGCAGCGCATCCTCGCGCCAGGGCACCGCCTCCAGCTCCGGATGCAGCACCGGGCCCTCCACGCAGGCCACGTCCAGCGCGTGTTCGGCCAGCGCGCGCGCGATCGCCGTGGTGTTCCCCACCTGCAATCGCACCGTCACCTGCGGATGCGCGCGCACGAAATCGCCCAGCAGTTCCTCCACCCGGTAATTGCCGACGGTATTGCTGGCGCCGATGCGCAGCTCGCCGGACAGCACGCCGTCGCTGGCGGTGGCGGCGCGCACGAACGCGGCCTGGCGTTCCAGCAGGTCCTGCGCCAGCGGCAGCAGGGCGCGCCCGCGTGGGTTCAGGTGCAGGCGGCCGCGCACGCGGTCGAACAACGGCGCGCCCAGCAGTCGCTCCAATTCGGCCAGTGCCATGCTCGCCGCCGGCTGGGTGAGATGCAGCTGCGCCGCGGCCTGGCGCAGGCTGCCGGCAGCGGCAGCGCGCACGAACACTTCCAACTGGCGCGGGGGGACGTGGTGCATCCGGCAATATTAAGTTCAGCTTATTGCATGGATCAAATGTTCAAAGTTTCAATGATGCAATGGCGGGCGCAGACTGGTGCCACCTTCCATCCGGCACCGCCGCCATGCCCCTCGCCGCCACCACGCCCCTGCGCCACGGCCGCCACGGCCGCCTGCTGCCCGGACTGGCACTCAGCCTCGGGCTGGCGGCGCTGGCGTTCACGCTTGGCCGCGCGCTGCCGCTGGTCGGCGGCGCGGTGCTGGGGATCGTGCTCGGGCTGCTGGTGCGCAACCTCATGCCGCTGCCGGCGAGTGCCGCGCCCGGGGTGCGCTTCAGCAGCAAAGTCCTGCTGCAAGCGGCGGTGATCCTGCTCGGGTTCGGGCTGGACCTGCACCAGGTGCTGCAGACCGGGCTGTCCTCGCTGGCGGTGACCCTGGCGACGCTGAGCGTTGCCTTCCTGACCGCCTGGGCGCTGGCGCGGCTGCTGAAGGTGCACCACGTGCTGGGCACCCTGATCGGGGTCGGCACCGCGATCTGCGGCGGCTCGGCGATCGCCGCGGTGGCGCCGATCCTGCGCCCGGACGAACACGACACCGCGCTGGCGATGTCCACCATCTTCCTGTTCAACCTGCTGGCGGTGCTGCTGTTCCCGCCGCTGGGCCACCTGCTGGGGCTGAGCGACGCCGGCTTCGGGCTGTGGGCGGGCACCGCGATCAACGACACCTCCTCGGTGGTGGCCGCCGGCTACCACTACAGCCATGCCGCCGGCGACATCGCCACCGTGGTCAAGCTGGCGCGCGCCACCCTGATCATCCCGATCTGCCTGGCCCTGGCCGGCTGGCAGCTGTGGCGCGCGCGCGGCCGCGACGACGGCCGTCCCGACCTGGGCGGGATCGTGCCGTGGTTCATCCTCGGCTTCCTCGCCGCCTCCGCGCTGCGTAGCGCGGGGCTGGTGCCGGCCACGCTGCTGGGGCCGCTGCACCTGGCCGCGGAGTTCCTGATCGTGCTGGCGCTGACCGCGATCGGGCTGTCCGCCGACCTGCGGCGGATGGCCGCCACCGGCGCACGCCCGCTGCTGCTGGGGCTGGGCACCTGGTTCGCGGTGGCCACCAGCAGCCTGCTGGTGCAGGCGCTGCTGCGTCAGGCCTGAAAGGCCCCCTGCCCTGCGGGCATCCCGGCCCGTGCCGGTCCGCCCAAAAGCGAAGGCGCCCGCAGGCGCCTTCGCGTTCAAGCCGGAGGAAGCGGCTCAATGGTGCAGGATGATGTCCGCAATGATGCCGGTTGCCGCCGCCACCAGCAGGAAGTCGCCGGCATCGCTGCGCCGCCAGTAATAGCCACGCGGCGGCGGGGCCAGGCGGTAGTAGCGCCAGTCATCCACTACGTAGGTCGGGCCGTAGCCGGGGCCGTAGTAGCGTACCCCGCGCTCCCAGCGCGGCGGGGGCACCGGGCGATACACCACGCGCGGGGGCACCGGGCGATACACCACTTCACGATCGTGGATCACCTTCACCTTCTTGGGCGGGCCACGGTGCCAACCGCGGTCGTCGTGGCGCTCCCAGCGCTCGTCGCGGCGATCATCTCGATCGTGGCCATGACCGTGGCCATCGTAGGCGGCGGCAGGCCCGGACAGCAGGGCCAGCAGCAGCGGGGCAGATGCCAGGGCAAACAAGCTGCGCTTCATCGTCGTTTTCCTTCGTCGGGTGGGCCTGGGGCCGATCATGCCGGCGCCGGCTGAACCTGCACTGGCTTTTACCACGGCAACGCCCCCGGCGACAGGCGCGGTTCACCCGCCACTGGCCGCGGTCGCTTCGGGGTGGCAGGTATAATTCGCGCATCCCAATCCCCGCCGCCGCCCGCGCCCTGCGCGCAGGCGCGGGCGCGCTCACGGAGCTTCCCGCATGTCCTCGCAATACATCTACACCATGAACCGGGTGTCCAAGGTGGTCCCGCCCAAGCGGCAGATCATCAAGGACATCTCGCTGTCGTTCTTCCCGGGCGCGAAGATCGGCCTGCTGGGCCTGAACGGCGCCGGCAAGTCCACCGTGCTCAAGATCATGGCCGGGGTGGACACCGACTTCGAGGGCGAGGCCCGGCCGCAACCCGGGATCAAGGTCGGCTACCTGGCGCAGGAGCCGGAGCTGAACCCCGAGCACACCGTGCGCCAGGCGGTGGAGGAAGGCGTGGGCGAGGTGCTGCAGGCGCAGGCCGAGTTGGAGCGCGTGTATGCCGCCTACGCCGAGGACGGCGCCGACTTCGACGCGCTGGCCAAGGAGCAGGAGCGGCTGGAGGCGATCCTCGCCTCGGGCGATGCGCATACCCTGGAGCAGCAGCTGGAAGTGGCCGCCGACGCGCTGCGCCTGCCGCCGTGGGACGCCATCGTCGGCCAGCTCTCGGGCGGCGAGAAGCGCCGGGTGGCACTGTGCCGGCTGCTGCTGTCCAAGCCCGACATGCTGCTGCTGGACGAACCCACCAACCACCTCGACGCCGAGTCGGTGGAATGGCTGGAGCAGTTCCTGCACCGCTATACCGGCACCGTGGTCGCGGTGACCCACGACCGCTACTTCCTCGACAACGCCGCCGAGTGGATCCTCGAGCTCGACCGCGGCCGCGGCATCCCGTGGAAGGGCAACTACACCGAATGGCTGGTGCAGAAGGAAGAGCGCCTGAAGCAGGAGGAAAACCAGGAGAAGGCGCGCCAGAAGGCGATCCAGAAGGAACTGGAATGGGCCCGCCAGAACGCCAAGGGCGGGCGCAGCAAGGGCAAGGCGCGCCTGGCGCGGCTGGACGAGCTGCAGTCGATCGAATACCAGAAGCGCAACGAGACCAACGAGATCTTCATCCCGCCGGGCGAGCGCCTGGGCAACAACGTGATCGAGTTCCGCAACGTCTCCAAGCGCTTCGGCGACCGCCTGCTGATCGACGACCTGTCCTTCATCGTGCCGCCGGGCGCGATCGTCGGCATCATCGGCCCCAACGGCGCCGGCAAGTCCACCCTGTTCAAGATGATCACCGGGCAGGAGAAGCCGGATTCCGGCGAGATCCTCATCGGCCCCACCGTAAACCTGGCCTACGTGGACCAGAGCCGCGGCGCGCTGAACCCGAACAACACGGTGTTCCAGGAAGTCTCCGGCGGGCTGGACATCCTCAACATCAACGGCATCGAGATCCAGTCGCGCGCCTACATCGGCCGCTTCAACTTCAAGGGCCAGGACCAGCAGAAGCTGGTCGGCTCGCTGTCCGGCGGCGAGCGCGGCCGCCTGCACATGGCCAAGACCCTGCTGCAGGGCGGCAACGTGCTGCTGCTCGACGAGCCCTCCAACGACCTCGACATCGAGACCCTGCGCGCGCTCGAAGACGCGCTGCTGGAGTTCCCCGGCAACACCTTCGTGATCAGCCACGACCGCTGGTTCCTGGACCGCATCGCCACCCACATCCTCGCTTTCGAAGGCGACTCGCATGTGGAGTTCTTCCAGGGCAACTACCGCGAGTACGAGGAAGACAAGAAGCGCCGCCTCGGCGACGACGCCGGCCCGCGCCGGCTGCGCTTCAAGGCGCTGAAGTGACACCGGGGCGCCCGCGGCCACGCGGGCGCCCGTGCCGCAGGAGGAGACATGGGCTTCATCGACAAACTGCGCGCCCGCTGGCGTGACGCCGACACCCTGCTCTGCGTCGGCCTCGACCCCGACCTGGCGCGGCTGCCCGAGCGTTTCCTCGCCGGCGATGCGCTGGACGAGGGCGAGGCGTTGTTCGGGTTCTGCCGCGACATCGCCGACGCCACCGCCGAGTTCGCCTGCGCGTTCAAGCCGCAGATCGCCTACTTCGCCGCCCACAACGGCGGCGAGGCCGCGCTGCAGCGGCTGATCGCGCACATCAACGCCGCCCATCCGCAGGTGCCGGTGATCCTCGACGCCAAGCGCGGCGACATCGGCAGCACCGCGCAGCAGTACGCCTGCGAGGCATTCGAGCGCTACGGCGCCGACGCGGTGACCCTGAACCCGTACATGGGCCGCGACTCCGCGCAGCCGTTCCTGCAGTACAACGACCGCGGCTGCATCTTCCTCTGCCACACCTCCAACCCCGGCGCGCGCGACTTCCAGGAACTGCCGGTGGACGGCGAGCCGCTGTACCGGCGCATCGCGCGCACCATCGCCGGCGACTGGAACGCCGACGGCAACTGCGCGCTGGTGGTGGGCGCCACCTACCCGCGCGAACTGGCGGAGATCCGCGCGATCGTCGGCGACATGCCGCTGCTGATCCCCGGCGTGGGCGCGCAGGGCGGCGACGTCGAGGCCGTGGTGCGCAACGGCAAGACCGCCGACGGCAGCGGGCTGATGATCAATTCCTCGCGCGGGATCCTGTACGCCGCCTCCGGCGAGGGCTATGCCGAGGCCGCCGCGCAGGCCGCGCGCGAGCTGCGCGATACAATCAACCGCTGGCGCTGACCGGCGCCGCCACTGGAACCCCCATGTCCAGCCAACCGCACGTCCCCGACGGCAGCAAGTACATCAGCCCGCAGGGCACCCGCGCGATCAAGAGCGGGATCAAGCCGAATGCCAACAGCAGCATCCCCGACGTGGACCGCAAGCCGCCGTGGCTGCGGATCAAGCTGCCCAGCGGCGCCGCCTACGAGTCGGTGCACGACATCGTGCGCACCCACAAACTCAACACCGTGTGCGCCGAATCGCGCTGCCCGAACATCGCCGAATGCTGGAGCAACGGCACCGCCACCCTGATGGTGATGGGCGCGGTGTGCACCCGCGCCTGCAAGTTCTGCGCGGTGGCCACCGGCAACCCGCGCGGCTGGCTGGACCCCGAGGAACCCGCGCACGTGGCCGACGCGGTGGCGCTGATGGGCCTGAAGTACGTGGTGCTGACTTCGGTCGATCGCGATGACCTGCCCGACGGCGGGGCCGGCCACTACGCCGCCTGCATCCGCGCCATCCACGCGCGCTGCCCGGACACCGCGGTGGAGGCGCTGACGCCAGATTTCTCCGGCGTCGAGGCGCACGTGGCCACCGTGCTGGACGCGGGGCTGGCGGTATTCGCGCAGAATCTCGAAACGGTGGAACGGCTCACCCACGCGGTGCGCGACCCGCGCGCAGGCTACCGGCAGACCCTGGACGTGCTGGCCTTCGCCAAGCGCCACGCACCCGCCACCCTCACCAAGACCAGCCTGATGCTGGGCCTGGGCGAGACCGATGCGGAGATCGAGCAGGCGCTGGACGACATGCGCGCGGCGAACGTGGACATCGTCACCCTGGGCCAGTACATGCGCCCCAGCAAGCACCACCTGCCGGTGCAGCGCTTCGTCACCCCCGAGGAGTTCCGCGGCTACCGCGAACTGGCGCTGGCCAAGGGCTTCCGCGAAGCCGTGGCCGGCGCGCTGGTGCGCTCCAGCTACCGCGCCGAACGCGTGCTCGAGGGCAACAACCTCGGCCTGTGACCGAGGCGCCACGCGGAGGTGAGGGCGAGGCCGTCAGGGCTTGGCCTTGCACTGCAGCGGCGCCATCCGCCCGATCTCCACGGTGAGGTCGTCGCCCTTGCCGCGGATGGTGGTGGTGCGGCTGGCATAGACGAAGCCGGAACCACTGGGCTCCTGCTGCAGCTCGGTGGTCTGCCCGCCGCGCACCAGCACCGCCACGCCCTGCGCCGGGAAGAACCGCACCGACAGGTCCGGCCCGTTGCTGCAGGTGAACGCCACCTCGCGGTCCTGCGGCGAACCGTCGTTGGTCACCGGCCTGTCCGCCGCCACCGGCGTCGCGGCGCAGCCCGCGACCAGCCCCGCCACCGCCAGCGCGGCCGCGTGGGCCGCCATCGTCCGCATGTCCATGGTGTCCTCCCGGGAAAATGGATTCGGGGAGTCCTGGCAGGCCTCCGGAATGCCGGCCCACCGCGCTCAGGCCTAGGCGGCCTGCAGCCGAAGCCTGCCGACGCCGGCCAGGTCCACGTGCTGGCGGGCGACCCAGAGATCGTACATGTCCTGCATGGCCAACCAACTCTCCGGGGAGCGGCCGATCGCCTTGGACAGGCGCAGGGCCATCTCCGGGGTCACCCGGCTGCTGCCGTTGAGGACCCGGCTCAGGGTGGAAGGTGCCACCCCCAGCTTCTCCGCGAGTTCGCGCCCGCTGATGCCGTTCGGCTCGAGGTAGACGCCAACGATGAATTCGCCGGGATGGGGAGGGTTGTGCATGCTCATCAGTGGTAATCCTCGTAATCCAGCACGTAGGCATTGCCGTCCCTGAACTCGAAGGTGATCCGCCAGTTGCCGCTGACGGTGATCGACCAGCGCCCCCGCATCGCCCCCTTCAGCGCGTGCAGGCGGAACCCCGGGATGTCCATGTCCTCGACGGTCCGGGCGGTATCCAGGGCCGCCAGCTGCAGCCTGAGCCGCCTGGCATGGCTGGCCTGCACGCCGGAGGCGACCCCGGTTTCGAACAATCGGCGCAGTCCCTTGTGCCGGAATGACTTGATCATGCCGTCACCCTAGCATGTTGCGCATCACGCAACAATCGTGCACGCAATGCGCCCAGGCGGCGCCCAGGGCTGAGCTATGGCCGCTCGTCGTACGTCGGGGCGTGTTCGGCGCCCTCCAGCCAGGCGGCGCGGTCGCGGTGGAAGATATGGGCGGTGACCGGGCCGGCGAATGCGCTGTCCAGCGTACCCGGGCGCAGGCGGATCACCTCCGGCGGGCCCGGGCGGTGGCTGAACAGCGGCGAGCCGCAGTGGCCGCAGAACTTGCGGAACACGCCCGGCGAGGATTCGTAGCTGGCCAGCCGCGCGTGCGGATCGCTGACGGTGAACGTGGCCGGCTCCACCGTCACCGCGGCCAGGAAGGCGGTGCCGTTCGCCTTGCGGCAGCGCGCGCAGTGGCAGAACACCAGCGGGCCGAGCGCGCCGTCCACGGTGTAGCGGATGGAACCGCAGAGACAGGAACCGGTGTGCATGGGCGCGGCGCTCGCAGGGGAAGGGGCCGCCATCCTACGCCGCCCCACCCGTGGCGGCGGCACCGGCCCGGCCGCGGCGCAGCAGCGCCAGCGGGAAATGCAGCCAAATTCCCAGTGCCACCGCCACGCGCTGCCAGCGCGGGCGGGTAGCGGCCTCGAAGCGGCGGAAATACCGCCAGAACCCGCGATGCTTGTGCCATTCCACGAACAGCCGGCGGCCGCGCGAGGACACCCCGCGCAGGTGCACGACCTGCACGTCGTTGGCGCAGGCCACCACGATGCCCGCCTCGCGCGCGCGCCGGCACAGGTCGAGGTCCTCCACGTGCAGGCGATAGCCGGGGTCGAACCCCCCCAGCCGCGCGAACGCCGCGCGCGGCAGCAGCATCAGCGCACCGGAGATCGCCGGCACCGGCTGCAGCGGCTGGGCGGGATCGGGCGCGATCGCCAGGCGCGCGCGGTGCGGGTGCAACAGCATCGCCGCAAATATGGGATCGCGCCGGCGCGCGGCCGGATCGCGGCGGCCCTCGGCATCCACCAGGTCCGCACCGACCAGCGCGCCGCCCGCGGCCTGCGCGTGCGCGCGCAGGCGGGCCAGGGCGTCGGGCGGGAGGAAGCAGTCGGGGTTGAGGAAGGCCAGCCACGGGGCATCGCAATCGGCCGCGCCCTGGTTGCAGGCCACCGCGAAACCGGGGTTGTCGGCATTGGCGATGAAGCGCACCCGCGCATCCGCCAGGGCGTGCCGCTGCACGATCGACAGGCTGCTGTCGGCGGAGCCGTTGTCCACCACCCGCACCTGCACCACGCCTTCCGCGGCGCGCACGCGCAGCAGGCACTCGTCGAGGGTTTCCTCGCTGTTGCAAGTGACGATGACCACCGCGATGCCGGGGCTCATGCACCGCCTGCGAACAAATCCGGTTGCGGCGGCGCTTGCTCCAGCCGCGCCAGCGCCGCGTGCAGCTGCGCGCGCAGGGCGTGCAGCGGGTCCTGCATCAGGAAGTGCGCGATGCTGGCATGCCAACCCGGCCAGCGCGCCGCGAGCAGGTCGCCATCGCCGGGATGCGGCTCGCCCTCGCGCTCGCGCAGCACGAACGCACCCGGGCACAGCACGCTGCGGCCACCGAGGCCGGCCAGGCGCAGCGACAGGTCGGCCAGCGCCGCCGGCCACGCGCGATAGCTCTCGCCATCCACGCCGCCGGCCGCGACCCGCGCACGCCCGCGCAGCAGCACCGCATGCGAGACCGCGGAGGGCAGCGTCGGGCACGCGCCGCCGGCCAGCTGCGCGCAGGCCTGCGCCAGCCGCGCCGGGGCCAGCGTGAGCGGGGTGATCTCGCCGATCCGCGGCCACGCCACCACTTCACCGGCATTGCACCAGGGGGTGGCGGTGGCGATTTCCGGATCGTCCGCCAGGCACTGCGCCAGCCGTTCCAGCCAGCCGGGCGTGGGGCGGGCATCGCTGGCCAGCACGACGACGTCTTCCTCGCCGCAGGCCGCGAGCGCCTGCGCCACGTGGGCCGCTTCGCCCAGCGGCGCGCTGCGGCGGGTATGCGCGGCCTGTAGCCGGGTCTGCGCCAGCCAGCGCTGGAGGATCGCCAGTCCGCGCGGGCCGGCCTGGGCATCGTCGGCCAGCCACACCCGGGTGCCTGGCGGGGTGGCGGTCTCGAGCGCCGCCAGGCAGCCATCCAGCGCCTCTTCGTCGGTGCCTACCGGCACCAGCACGATCGGCAGGGCGGCGCCTGCGCGGCTCATTTCTTCTTCGGCGCGTAAATCGGATCCAGCGCGCGGAAGCGGCGACCGTATTCGTCGGTCAGGTTGCGCGCCTCCAGCGGGTTGCGCACCACCGTCGGGGTGATCAGCACCACCAGTTCGTCGCGGGTCTTCTCGCTGCCCTGCTGGCCGAACAGGCTGCCCACGATCGGGATCCGGCTCAGCCCCGGCACCCCGGTGGAGCTGCGGTTGCTGCCGTCGCTGATCAGGCCGGCCAGCACGATGGTCTCGCCGCTGGGCGCCACCGCACTGGTGGTGACCTTGCTGGTGTCGATCCGCACGTTGCCGTTGGCGTCGGCGGTGCCGGTGGGCTTGCTCACTTCCTGCACGATGTCGAGGAACACCATGCCGTCGCGGGTGATGCGCGGGCGCACCTTGAGGATGATGCCGGTGTCGAGGTACTGCACCTGGCTGTAGGTGCCGGTGGTGCCGCCGGCCGGGTTGAAGCTGACCGAGGCCACCGGGATGCGCTGGCCGACGTTGAGCACCGCTTCCTTGTTGTTCTGGGTGAACACGCTGGGCGAGGACAGCGTGCGCACGTCGGTGACGTTGTCCAGCGCCTGGATGATGGCCGCCGCGCTGCTGCCGAGGAAGGTCCAGCTGAGCAGGTTGCCGCCGCCGTTCGCCATCGGGCCCAGGCTGCCGCTGTAGCTGCCGTAGCTGTTGCGGCCGGTCGGGTACGGCAGGCCCTGGCCGGCCAGCGCATTGTCGAAGTACCAGCTGACGCCGTATTGCAACGCGCCCTTCAGCGCCACGCTGACCACCTGCGCCTCGATCTGCACCTGCATCGGCATCACGTCGAGGCGCTCGATCACGTCGCGGATCGACTTCCACTGCGCCGGGCTGGCGCGCACCAGCAGCGAATTGGTGTCCTCCACCGCCGACACCCCGACCTCGGCGCCGCCCACCTTCAGGGTCACCCGGCCGTTGCCGGCCCGCGCCTGCGGCAGCGCCGCGCCCTGGCCGAGGCCGCCGGCCGACGCGCCCTGGGCGCCGGCATCGGCGTTCATCGCGTCCTGCGCGCGCGCATCGCCGCCGCCACTGCGCAGGTCGGTCGCCTGTACCCCGGGCATCAGCGCGCCGGCCTCGTCGCGCCCGCCGCCGCTGCCACCGAACACCTCGGCCAGGCGGTCGGCCAGATCGCGCGCCTTGATGTACTTCAGCTCGTAGGAGAACAGCTGGTTGTCGCCGCTGCCGCCCTCGATGCGGTCGATCCACTGGCGGATCTCGTCGAGGTAGCTGGCCTGCGGTGTGATCACCATCACCGCGTTGGTGGATTCCAGCGGCATGAAGCGGAACATCCCAGCCACCGGGGTCTTGCCCTGTTCGCCGAACACCCGCTCCAGGTCCTGCACCACGTCCACCGCGCGCCCGCTCTGCAGCGGGAACACGCCCACCGACATGCTCGCCATCCAGTCCACGTCGAACACCTGGATGGTGCGCAGGTAGTTCTCCAGCTCGGCGCGGCTGCCGGCGATCGTGATCAGGTTGCGCGCGCCGTCCACGCTGACGATCGCGCCCGGGCGCGCGTACGGCTTGAGGATCTTCTCCATCTCGGCGGCGGCGATGTAGCGCAGCGGCACCACCCGCGACTCGAAGCCGCGCGCCAGCGCCGGCGAGACGTTGCGCGGCACCGCGCCGCTCTGCAGCGCCTGGTCGGCCGGCACGATGTTGTAGCGGCCGTCGCTGTACACCATGCGCGCGCCGTTCTGCGCCAGCACCTGCTCCAGCAGGCTCAGCGCACCGGCGGCGCCCACCGGCTTCTGGGTGGCCACCGTCACCGTGCCCTGCACGCCCGGCGCGATGCTGTAGCTCTGGCCCAGCATGTCGCCCAGGATCGCCTTCACCACCGCCTGCAACGATTCGCCCTCGAAATTGAAACTGGCCTGGCCGCTGCTGAGGATGGCCGGCGGCGGCGCGCTCGCGGCCGCGCGGTTGATGACCTCGCCGCTGCCGCGCCGGATCACCGGCTGCGGGCCGGCGCTGCCGAGTTCCTGCATCACCTCGCTGCGCAGGTCCTGGGCCGCGGCGGCGCCCTGCGCGGCCTGCGCGCCGCGGTGCAGCTGCGGCTGCGGGACGCTGGCGCAGGCCGCCAGCAGCATGGCCGCCAGGGCCAGCAGGAACGGGCGTGCGGAGGGAAGCGACGGCGTGCGGTTCATGAGCCGGTTCATGGGCAGTGGGTCTTCTTCGTCATTTGCCGGGGCCGGACAGCGGCCGTGCGGGACCGGCGCTGGCATCGGCCGGGGTGGAAGGTTGTTGCTGCTGCAGCTGCGCGCGGCGCGCCTCGATGCGCCGGCGCAGGTCGTCGATCCGGCGCTGCTCGTCGCCGGGCTTGTCGGCGTCCGGCTCCGCCGCGGGCGCGGCCTCGACGCTGGCGGCCGGCGGCGGCGCGGGCGCGCCGAACACCCGCAGGTCGAGCGCCATCCGCCCGCCGGGGCCATCGAACAGCGCCCGCCGCGGCTGCACCTCGACCAGCCGCCAGCCGGCCGCGCCCTCGGGGGCAGCGCCTTCGCGCACGCGCTGGGCGGGGCCGCCGTTGCCGGGCTGCAGGATCGCCAGCCGCACCTGCGGGCTGATCAGCACGCCGGTCAGCACGTAGTCGAAGGCATTGCCGCTGCCGCCGTCGCCAGGGTCGGCGGTGGTCGCGACGAACGCGCGCGGGCGGCGGTCCTCGGTGAACAGCGGGCGCGTGGCCGCCTCGGCGTACTGCGCCAGCGGGCCGATGCGGTCCGGCGCGGGCGCGGCCGGTTGCGGCAAGGGCCCCGGCGGCACCGCGGCCGGCGTGGCCAGGCGCCCGCCCATGCCCAGCGCCGCGCCCAGCCACAGCAGCAGCGCCCAGGCGCAGGCGGCGGCCAGCAGCCAGGTCGTCAGGCCGGCGCGCCGGAAGCGCTGCAGCAGGCCCTGCTCAATCGCCATGCGCACCCCCCGCGGACGGCCGCAGGTAGCCGGACAGGTTGAAGCCGACATCCAGCCCGCCCTCCTGCGGCTGCGCGCTGCCGGGTACCGCGAAATAGCGCTGCGCGGTGATGTTCAGCGCATCCACGAACAGGTAGGGCCGCGCCGACTCCAGCGCGTGCAGCACCGCCAGGGTCTCGGCGTTGCCGCAGCGCAGGCGCACCTGCACGGTCACCCGCCGGTAGCGCCCGGGCTGGCTGGCGTCGTCCAGCGGCGTGCGGTTGACCAGCGCGCAGCCGCGCCCGCCCGGGCTGGCCTGGGCAACCACCGTTTCCAGCTGCTGCACCAGCGCCGCGGTCGCCAGCTCGGCGGTCGGCTCCAGCAGGAACTCCGGCTGGCCGCCGCCGCGCGCGTCCAGCGCCGCCAGCCGCTGCTCCACCTGTGGGCGCTGCTGCAACAGGCCGCGCAGGCGGACATCGCGCGCCTGCAGGTCGGCGATCCGCGCATCCACCGCCTGCAGCGGGGTGCCCAGCAGCGGCCACAGCAGCGCCAGCGCCAGCAGCAGCAGGCCCAGCAGCAAGGCCAGCGCCAGCCAGCGGTCGCGCTGCGCCGGCGACAGTCGCGCGCCCGGTGCGGCGCTCATGGCGCGCCTCCCGCCGGGGTGGCCGGCGCGGCGTCCGGCGGCACCTGCCGCCGCAGCTGCGCGACCAGGGTGAAGCGGTCCATTCGCGTGCGCGGATCCTGCTGCAACGCGCCGCTGAGCGCCGGCGCGCTCCATTGCGGCGCGCCTTCCAACTTGCCGACCAGCGCCGCGGCCTGGTTGGACAGGCCGATCAGGGTGAGCTGGTCGCCATCGATCGCGAGCTTCTCGAGATAGGTACCGTCCGGCAGCCGCTGCGCCAGCGCATCCATCACCTCCACCGCGGAGGGACGGCCGTTGCGCTGGGCGCGCAGCCAGGCGCCGCCTTCCACCGCGTCCAGCAGGTGCTGGCGCTGGGCGGCGACCGCATGCGCCTGCGCCTCGCGCCGGGCCATGTCGGCCTGCAGCGCGGCGGCGGCGGCGCGCCGGTTGTCGAGCAGCTGCGCCATGCCGAACAACAGCGCCAGCAGCGCCAGCCCGGCCAGCGCCAGGTTCCAGCCACGCCACGGATCGCGCGCACGCCGGCGCTGCGCGGGCGGCAGCAGGTTCACGCCCAGCGGCGTGCCGGCGGCGTCCACCAGGTCCAGCCCGGCCAGGCTGCCGGCCGCGCCGCCGAGCCGCGCGAGCGCCGCCTGGTAATCGCGGCGCGGCAGCACCACCAGCTCCACCTGCAGGCGGCCGTCGGGCTGCACCTGCAGCAGGCGGCCGTCGTGCAGGGCTTCGCCGGCGGCGAACGGGGTCTGGCGCTCGATCTCGAACGCCAGCACCTCGCGCAGGCGATCGCGCGCCGCCGCCGGCAGCAGCAGCGGACGCCGCAGGCCCAGCCGCGCCGGCAGCAGCAGCCAGCGCGGCCATTCGGCCACGTCCTCGCGCAGCAGTCGCGCCAGGGGATCAGATTCGCCGTCCAGCGGCAGCGGCAGCAGCGCCAGTTCGCGCACGCCGCCGGCAGTGGCCGCCTGCACCCGCACCCCGTCGCCGTCCACCTGCAGCAGCAGGCGATCGCCCCCGGCCAGGGCTTGGCGCAGGCGCGGCGGCAGCCAGGCCATCAGGCCCGCCCGCCACCATCCCAAGAAGCCGCGCCAGCCGTGCACCGAGCGCGTCCATGCGGACACCCGCGCCGCCTGTGCGCTCACGGCATTGCTCCTTCCGCCTGCCAGCGCAGCGGCGTGTACGTCGAACCCGGCAAACCACTTCCCCCCAAGCGAATGACCACCGCAAGCCCCGCGCTGCGTCCATCCGCGAGCCGGGCACGGCTGTCGATACTATACGTGCCGCTGCCTACCGGCGGCGGCGCATCCGGCGCCTGCGGCTCGGGCCGTGGCGGCAGCCCCAGCGCACGCCGCACCAGCGGATCGGCGAAACGCGCATCCGGCGTGCCCTGCCCGGAATACACGGTCAGGTGCGGCGCGGCGCGCGCATACAGCGCCGGGGTCATGCCCAGCACCTGCTGCAGTTCGGACACGTCCTCGAACGGCGCGTCCTTGGCGCCCCAGGCCAGCCCGGCGGCGGCGTAATCGGCGTCCTCGGCGCCGCCCATCGGCTGGGTCAGGCTGTCGGGGTCGCGGAAATCCACCACCGCACCGGCCAGTCGCGCGGCCGCTTCCGGCGCCTGGCCAAGGGCGAGGAAGAAATCGCGCAGCAGCTCGGGCGAAGCGGCGTTGAGGTCGATCTTGCCGGCTTCGTCGCGCACGCTCACCTGTATCTGCGCGCCGGCGAACGCGAACGCCTGCGGGCGGCCATCCACCGGCCAGCGCCGGGCCGGGTCCGGATCGAGCAGGCGGTACACCGCGTATTCGATGCCGGCGCGTGCCGCCTCGCGCGCCGCCAGCGTGCGTGCCCCCCCGTTGCCCTGCAGCGATTCGATGCGCGCGCTCAGGGCGTAGCCGGCCACCAGGGTGGACAGCAGCAGCACGATCCACAGCACCAGCAGCAGCGCCGCGCCGGCGTGCGTCCGCCTCATGGCTGCGCCCCCCCGGCGACGGCGTTCGCCAGCGGCAGCGCCACCACCAGCTCCGGCCACTCGCCGCCGGCATCGGCGATCCGCACCCGCACCTGCAGCGGCAGCGCCTCCGGGGTCTCCCAGCGCGACTGCCAGGGCATCCAGCGCCCCTGCGCATCCAGCGTGCGGTAGCCCAGCTCGAACCGCCGCAGCCCCTGCGCCAGCGGCTCCGGCGCGCGCAGCGGCGGCCCCGCCTCGCCCGCCTGCAGCGGCCGGAACTCCACCATCAGCGCGTTGCCGCCGGCGGTCTCGCGCAGCGCCAGCTGGTGCACCTGCGGGCCACCGCGGCCGAGGTAGGCCGGCAGCTCGGCCACGAACCGCAGCGACTGCGGCCCGCCCTCGAAGCGCAGCGAACGCCCGCTGCGCGGATCCAGCGCGAACACCATCGGCAGCGCGCCGCCGATCCGGCTGCGCAGGAAACCGGAGACCGCGCGCACGTGCTCGTTGCGCGCGCTCACCAGCTCGCCGCGGGTCACCGTGGCCCCGGCCGCGCGCAGCACGCCGAAGGCCAGCGCCAGCGCCGCCGCCAGCAGCGTGGTGGCCAGCAGCACCTCCATCAGGGTGAAGCCGCGCGCGGTGTGCCTCATGGCGCGGCCCCGTCGCCGCCCGGCAGCGCCAGGCGCAGGCTGTCGATCCGCAGTCGCTGGCGCGGCCCGCCCTCGCCCCAGGCCACGTCCAGCCGCACCTGCAGCAGCCGCGCGGCGCGCGGATCGGCGTCCTCCACCGCGCGCTGGCGCGGGTCCTGCCAGGGCGTGACCTGCAGCTGCCAGCGGTAGCGGCCGCCTTCGAATTCGCCCTGCGCCCGCCCCGGCTGGCGCGGCAGCAGCGCGCGTTCGGCCAGCAGCGACTGCGCATGCAGCGCGGCGGTGCCGGCATCGCCGCCCTCGCGCAGCTGGCGGCTGGCACCGGACAGGGTGCCCAGCAGCAGGGTCAGGCCGAGCGCGAGGATGCCGAAGGCGACCAGGATCTCGATCAGGGTGAAGCCGGCCGCGGCGCGTTTCACGGCGCCTCCCCGATGCGGTGCAGGCGCACCTCGCCGGTCAGCCAGGCCACGTCCACGTCCCAGCCGCCGCCGGCCGCCGCCAGCCGCAGCTGGCCGCCGGTGGCCGCGCCGTCCGGGAAGAACCGCACGATGCCGCGCGCGGCCGCCTCCGGGCCGCCGCCGAGCTGGGCCGCGCTGGCGCCGTGGAAGCGCAGCTCGCCGACCTCCGGCAGCCGCCCGTGGCGGCCGTCCGGCGCCAGCCAGCGGCGGCTGCGCACATCCAGCACGAAGTCCTGCGGCTGCCCGCTGCTGATCGCCAGGGCGCGGGTGAAGCGCAGCTGCGCCGCCACGTCCTTCGCCGCCGCGCGCAGGCGCATGCCGGGCAGGCTGCCGCTGAACGCCGCCATCGCCAGCGCCATCGCCGCGGCGATCAGCACCAGCACCAGCAGCATCTCCAGCAGGGTGAACCCCGGCGCCGGCGCGCGTGCGTGCATCGCTGGCCCGCCGCGCCGCTTATTCGTACTTGAGGTCGGCGTTGACGCTGTCGCCGCCCGGGCGGCCATCGGCGCCATCGCTGCTGAGGTCGAACGGACGCCCGCCGTCGCCCGGCACCTTGTAATGCAGCGGGTGCATCCAGGCATCGTTGAGGTCGGCCGACTTGGCGTACGGGCCAAGCCAGCCGGACACCCCGGCCGGCGCGGCCACCAGCGCGTCCAGGGTCGGCGGCAGGTGGCCGGTGTCCATCTGGTACTGCTGGATCTTCTCGGCCACGGTCTGCAGCTGGGCCTGGGTGAGCTTGACCTTGGCGCGGTCGCCGCCACCGAGGATGCGCGAGGCCGCGAACGCCACGATCCCGCCGATCAGCACCACCACCACGATGATCTCGATCAGCGAGAAGCCGCGCTGGGCCGATTTCGGGGACAGGCGCGGCGCGCGCGGTTGCAGGCGGGAGGACGGACGAAGCTGGGACATGGCAGGGTTCCGCGAAAAATGGAAGGGACGGGCGTTCAGGACATCGCGCTCAGGACACCACGTTGGTGAGATCGTAGATCGGCGCGAGCACCGAGAGGATCACCGCGCCCACCACCAGCGCCAGCACCAGCGTCACCGCCGGCACCAGCGCCGCCAGCAGGCGGTCGATCGCGGCCTGGGTGTCCTGGTCGAAGGCATCGGCGGTCTTCAGCAGCATGCCATCCAGCGTGCCGGATTCCTCGCCCACCTGGATCATCTGCAGGGCCAGGCGCGGGAAGCGCTTGCCGCGCGCCAGCGCGGCCGACAGCCCGACGCCGTTCTTTACCGCCTCGGCCGCGGCCTCCACGTCCTCGGCCAGCAGGCGGTTGGCAAGCACGTTGCGCGCGATCCCCAGCGCCACCAGCAGCGGCACGCCGTTGCGCAGCAGGGTGCCGAGCGTACGCGCCAGCCGCGCGGTCTCCAGCTTGGCCAGCAGCGGGCCCAGCAGGCGGCGCTGCAGCAGCCAGCCGTCCAGCCGGCGCATGAAGGCCGGGTCGCGGCGCAGGCGCTCGAACCCGAGCAGGACCAGCAGCGGCAGCGCCAGCAGCACGAACCACCACGCGCGCACGAATTGCCCCACCGCCAGCACGCTGCGCGAGAACCACGGCAGCTCGGCGTTCAGGCTGGCGTACATGGCCGCGAACTGCGGCACCACGTAGGCCAGCAGGAACAGCAGCGACAGCCCCACCATCGCCAGCAGGATGGCCGGGTACACCAGCGCGTTCACCACCCGCGTGCGCAGCGCGCGCGAGCGCTCCAGGTACTCGGCCAGCCGCTGCAGGGTCGGTGCCAGGCTGCCGCCGGCCTCGCCCGCGCGCACCATGTTCACGTACAGCCGCCCGAACGCGCCGTGCTGGCGCTCCAGCGCCACCGACAGCGGCGCGCCGCCTCGCACCGCCTCGCGCACGTCGGCCACGATCCGGCGCGAGGGCGGATCGTCGGGCAGGTCCATCAGGATGCCGAGCGCGCGGTCCAGCGGCTGCCCGGCGCCGAGCAGGGTGGCCAGTTGCTGGGTGAAGCGCACCAGGTGGTCGCCGGAGAACGGCGGCGGCCGCAGCAGCGCGCGCAGCGCCGGCAGCCCACCCTCGCCGGTATCGACTCGCGCCTCCACCGGCAGGTGCCCTTGCTCCTGCAGGCGGGTGGCGACCTCGGCCTCGCCGGCGGCCTCCATCCGGCCTTCCAGCAGTTCGCCGCGCGCGTTCAGCGCCTTGTAGCGGTACGTCGGCACGGGTTCAGGCGTCCTCGGTCACGCGCAGGACTTCCTCGATCGTGGTCTCGCCGCGCAGCGCCTTGGCGATCCCGACCTCGTACATGGTCGCCATCCCGGCCTGGCGCGCGAGCTTCTCGATCTCGTCCATCCCGGCGTGGCGCATCACCGCGCGCCGCAGCTCGTCGTCCATCACCAGCAGTTCCATGATGGTGGTGCGGCCGAGGTAGCCGGTGGGCGACAGCGGCGACGGCACCGGCCGGTACAGCAGGATCTCGCCCTGCGGCTGGAACCGGCGCAGGCCGAACTTCTCGATCTCCTCCGGCGAGGCCGGGTACGCCTGCGCGTGGGTCGGCTCCAGCCGGCGCACCAGGCGCTGCGCAAGGATGCCGTTCACCGTCGAGGTCAGCAGATAGTCCTCCACGCCCATGTCCAGCAGGCGGGTGATGCCGCCGGCGGCGTTGTTGGTGTGCAGCGTGCTCAGCACCAGGTGGCCGGTGAGCGCGGACTGGATGGCGATGCGCGCGGTCTCGAGGTCGCGCATCTCGCCGATCATGATGATGTCCGGATCCTGGCGCACGATGCTGCGCAGGGCGTTGGCGAAATCCAGCCCGATCGCCGGCCGCGCCTGGATCTGGTTGATGCCCTCGATCTGGTACTCCACCGGGTCTTCGACGGTGATGATCTTCACCTTCGGCGTGTTGAGCTTCGACAGCGCGGTGTACAGCGTGGTGGTCTTGCCCGAGCCGGTGGGGCCGGTCACCAGCAGGATGCCGTGCGGCTGCTCCAGCACCTTCTGGAAGCGCGGCATGAACGCCGGGCCGAAGCCGAGGCGCTCGAAGTCCAGCACCACCGTCTCGCGGTCGAGCAGGCGCATCACCACCGACTCGCCGTGCGCGGTCGGCACCGTGCTCACGCGCAGGTCCAGCTCCTTGCCCTGCACCCGCATGACGATGCGGCCGTCCTGCGGCAGCCGGCGCTCGGCGATGTTGAGCTTGGCCATGATCTTGATGCGGCTGACGATGGCGGCGGCGAGGTTGGCCGGCGGGCTCTCGCCTTCCTCCAGCACGCCGTCGATGCGGTAGCGCAGCTTCAGCCGGGTCTCGAACGGCTCGACGTGGATATCGGAGGCGCGCAGCTCGACCGCGCGCTGGATGATCAGGTTGACCAGCCGGATCACCGGCGCTTCCGAGGCGAGGTCGCGCAGGTGCTCGACGTCGTCGAGGTCGGCCTCGGCGCCGGCGCCCTCCACGATTCCCTCCATCGCGCTGCGGCCCTGGCCGTGCCAGCGCTCGATCAGCTCGTCGATCTCGGCGCGCAGCGCCACCGCCGGGCGCAGCGGGCGCCCGAGGGCCAGCCGCACCGCGTCGAGCACGTAGCTGTCCTGCGGGTCGGCCAGCAGCACGTCCACCCCCTCGGGGTCGGCGGCGACCGCGACCACGTGGTGCTGCTTCATGAACTTCAGGCCCAGCGCGACCTCGTCCGGCGGCAGCTCGGGCACGTCGCGCGCGCTGCGCAGCGGCAGGCCCAGCGCGGCCGCGCAGGCCTCGGCGTGGTCGCGCTCGGCCACCAGCCCCAGCCGCGCCAGCAGCACCAGCAGATCGCCGCCGTCCTGCTCCTGCAGCCGGCGCGCGCGCGCCAGGTCGGCCTCTTTCAGCTTCTCGCGCTGCAGCAACAGCGCCACCACACGCCCTGCGGCATCGTCCTGCATCGTTTCCACCGGGCTGGGCACTGCATTCACGCCTGCGACTCCTGCGATCCGCAGCGGACTTTAGCAGGCCGAGCCGGCGCCGGGACGGCCGCGCGCGCGTGCGCGGCCAGCACCGCTCGGCGGCACCCCCGGCCCGTCGGCGGGCAGGCCGCCGGGCGTTCGCGGGCTCGCGGCTAGCGCCGCTCGGCGGCACCCCCGGCCCGTCGGCAGGCAGGCCGCCGGGCGTTCGCGGGCTCGCGGCTAGCGCCGCTCGAAAGCCCCGCTCACCCCAGCCACACCCGGGCGTTGCGGAACATGCGCAGCCACGGCGACTCCTCCGGCCAGTCGGCCGGGGCCCAGCTGAAGTTGGCGCTGCGCAGGGTGCGCTCGGGATGCGGCATCAGGATCGTGGCGCGGCCGTCGCGGCTGGTGACGCCGGCGATGCCGTCGGGCGAGCCGTTCGGGTTGGCCGGGTAGTGCTCCGCGACGCGAGCGCCGTCCATGTAGCGCACGGCCACGTCCACCGCGGCCTGATCGGTTGCGCTGGCGAATACCGCCCGCCCCTCGCCATGCGCCACCGCCACCGGGATCCGCGACCCCGCCATGCCGCGCAGGAACACCGACGGCGACTCGCCCACCTCCAGCAGCGCCAGCCGCGCCTCGTACTGCTCGCTGGCATTGCGCTGGAAGGTCGGCCAGTGCTCCGCGCCGGGGATGATGTCACGCAGCTGCGCCAGCATCTGGCAGCCGTTGCAGATGCCCAGCGCGAGGCTGTCGCTGCGCGCGAAGAACGCGGCGAACATCGCGCGCAGGGCCGGGCGCTCGAGGATCGAGGTGGCCCAGCCGCGACCGGCGCCGAGCACGTCGCCGTAGCTGAAGCCGCCGCAAGCGGCCAGGGCGTGGAAGTCCTTGAGGTCGAAGCGGCCGGCGATGAGGTCGCTCATGTGCACGTCGAACGCGTCGAAGCCGGCGCGATCGAAGGCGTAGGCGGTTTCCATCTGGCTGTTGACGCCCTGCTCGCGCAGGATCGCCACCTTCGGCCGCGCGCCGGTGGCAATGAACGGTGCCGCCACGTCCTCCGCGGCATCGAAAGTGAGCACCGGCTGCAGGCCCGGCGCGTCGAACCGGCGCGCGGCCTCGCGCTCGGCATCGGCGCAGGCGGGGTTGTCGCGCAGGCGCTGGATGGCATGGGTGACCGACCACCAGGCATCGAACAGCTCGTCCCAGCGCCACTGCGCCAGCTCGGCCTCGCCGTCCGCGATCCGCACCACCGGCGCGGTGGTCGGCACCGCGATCCGCTGCGCGCATTCGATCAGGCCGTGGCGCGCGACCAGGTCGGCGAACGCGGCGCGCTCCGCCACCGGCACCTGCACCACCGCGCCCAGCTCCTCGTTGAACAGCGCGCGCAGCGGGTCGTCGCTGCGGCCATCGCCCCAACCGTCGAGGCGGATGTCCAGCCCGACCCGCGAGGCGAACGCCATCTCGCACAGGGTGGCGAACACGCCGCCGTCGGAACGGTCGTGGTAGGCCAGCAGCAGGCCTTCTGCGCGCGCCTCGCGCACCAGCTCGAACAGCGCGCGCAGGCGCTCGGGATCGTCGAGGTCGGGCACTTCGCCGCCGAATGCCGGCAGCGTGGCCCCGCGATTGGCGTCGGGATGGCACTGCGCCAGCACCGAGCCGCCCATGCGCTGGCGCCCGCCACCAAGGCCGAGCAGCCACAGCTCCGACTCCACGTCGCGGCGCAACAGCGGGGTCAGCTGGGCGCGCACGTCGGCCACCGGCGCGAACGCCGAGACCACCGGCGACACCGGCGACACCGATGTGTGGGTGCCGCCGGCATGCGTCCACTGCGCCTGCATCGACAGCGAATCCTTGCCGACCGGGATGCCGAGCTCCAGTTCGGGGCACAGCTCCAGCCCGACCGCCTTGACCGCGTCGTACAACCGCGCGTCCTCGCCGGGATGCCCGGCCGCCGCCATCCAGTTGGCCGACAGCTTGATCCGGTCCAGCGCCTCCAGCGGCGCCGCCATCAGGTTGGTGAGCGCCTCGCCCACCGCCATCCGCGCCGCCGCGGCGGCGTCCAGCAGCGCCAGCGGGGTGCGCTCGCCCACGCTCATCGCCTCGCCGGCGAAACCGTCGAAGCCCGACAGGGTGATCGCGCAGTCGGCCACCGGCAGCTGCCACGGGCCGACCATCTGGTCGCGCGCGGTCAGGCCGCCGACGCTGCGGTCGCCGATCGTGACCAGGAACGACTTGGCGGCGACGGTGGGATGCGCGAGCACGCGCAGGCCTGCCTCGCGCAAGTCGAGCGCGTCGGTGTCGGCCTGCGGCCAGCGCGGCGGCGCCGGGTGCGCGGTGTCGCGGTGCATCTTCGGCGGCTTGCCGAACAGCACGTCCATCGGCAGGTCGATCGCCGGCGGCTGCCCGGCGTAGCCGACGCGCAGGTGCTGCTCTGCAGTGGCGGTGCCCACCACCGCGAACGGACAGCGCTCGCGTTCGCACAGCGCGGCGAACTCGGCCACCCGCGCCTGCGGGATGCCCAGCACGTAGCGCTCCTGCGACTCGTTGCACCACAGCTGCATCGGCGACAGCGAGGGATCGTCCTTCGGCACCTGGCCGAGGTCGATCACGCCGCCCACGCCGGAATCGTGCAGCAGCTCGGGAATGGCGTTCGACAGGCCGCCGGCGCCGACGTCGTGGATCGACAGGATCGGGTTGTCCGCGCCCAGCGCCACGCAGCGGTCGATGACTTCCTGCGCGCGCCGCTCCATCTCCGGGTTGTCGCGCTGCACCGAGGCGAAGTCGAGGTCTTCGGCGGAATCGCCGGAGGCGACCGAGCTGGCGGCACCGCCGCCGAGGCCGATCAGCATCGCCGGGCCGCCAAGCACGACCACCGCGTCGCCCGGCGACAGCCGTCGCTTCTCCACCTGGCCGCGGTCGATCGCGCCGAGGCCGCCGGCGAGCATGATCGGCTTGTCATAGCCGCGGGTGAGGCCGTCGGCCTCGTGCAGCTCGAAGCTGCGGAAATAGCCGGCCAGGTTGGGCCGCCCGAATTCGTTGTTGAACGCCGCCGCGCCCAGCGGGCCGTCGCGCATGATCTCGAACGCGGAGGCCATGCGCGGATTCAGCGGGCGCGCGGTTTCCCACGGCTGCGGCAGGGTGGGGATGCGCAGGTGCGAGACCGAGAACCCCGCCAGGCCCGCCTTCGGGCGGCCACCGCGGCCGGTGGCACCCTCGTCGCGGATCTCGCCACCGGCGCCGGTGGAGGCGCCGGGAAACGGCGCGATCGCGGTCGGGTGGTTGTGGGTCTCGACCTTGATGCAGAACGCCGACTCCGCCAGCGGCTCGCTGCGGTAGCGCTGGGTCGCCGGGTCCGGGCGCCAGCGCGCCGCCGGATAGCCCTCCACCACCGCGGCATTGTCGCTGTAGGCCGACAGCACATGCTGCGGAGTGCGCGCCTGGGTGTGCTTGATCATGCGGAACAGCGAGGTGGGCTGCTCCTGGCCGTCGATGGTCCAGCTGGCATTGAAGATCTTGTGCCGGCAGTGCTCGGAATTGGCCTGCGCGAACATCATCAGCTCGACGTCGTGCGGGTCGCGCCCGAGCTCGGCGTAGCGCGCGCGCAGGTAGGCGATCTCGTCCTCGGCCAGGGCCAGGCCCAGGCGCGCATTGGCTTCTTCCAGCCGCGCCAGCGGCACCACTTCCAGCGCCCCCGCGGGCGGTGCCGCGAACAGCGCCGCGCCGGCCTCGCGCGCCTCCAGCAGCGACTGCGTCATCGGATCGTGCAACAGCTTGCCCAAGGCCGCGGCGGTGGCGGCATCGGCGGGCCAGCCAGCGAGGTCGATCCGCATCCCGCGCTCGACCCGGCGCACCGGCAGGCCGGCGCCGCGCAGCAGCTCGGTGGCCTTGCTGGCCCACGGCGAGAGCGTGCCCAGGCGCGGCACTACGTAGCGACTGACCGTGCCTGGCGCGGGCGCGGCGAAGCCCTCGCCGGCCTCCAGGATGCGGCGCAGCGCGTCCATGTCCGGGGCGGCGCCCGGTTCGGGATCGACCCAGTAGCCATGCCAGGCCCCGGTGATGCGCAGGCCGGGGACGAGCGCTTGGAGGCGGTCTTGCAGGCGGTCGCGGCGGAACGGCGACAGGGCGGAGGCGCCCTCGAGGACGATCATGTCCGGCAATCGGTGTGGACGGCCCGCCATTGTAGCCGAGCCCCCACCGCCCGCGCCGGCGCGGGCGCCGCGCTCAGGGTGCGTCCAGCGCGTCCAGCCGCTGCGCCAGCCGCTCCGGCGGCAGGTAGCCGCCGACCATGCGCCCGTCCAGGGCCAGGATCATCGGCGTGCCCTCCAGCCCCATGCGCAGGCCGGCGCGGTACTGCATGTCCACCGGCGTGCGCGGGCAGGCGCCCAGCGCCACCGGGCGGTCGTTCTTGGCGTCGGTCAGCGCCTTGCGGCGATCGGGCGCGCACCACACCGCGACCATCTTGCGGTAGTCGTCGCTGCCCAGCCCGGCGCGCGGGAAGGCCAGGTATTCGACCCGGATGCCGAGCGCGTTGTAGCGATCGATCTCGGAGTGGAACTTGCGGCAGTAGCCGCATTCGATGTCGGTCAGCACCACCACCGTGTGGCGCGGCGTGCCCTTGGGCGCGAACACGATGCGGTCGGCCTCCGGCAGCGAGGCGAGGATGCCCTTGCGCACCTGCGCCATCGCCGCCTCGCTCATGTCCTGGCGCTTGGCCACGTCCACCAGCCCGCCTTGGAACAGGTACTTGCCGTCGTCGCTGACGTACAGCACGGTGCCGCCGGCCACCACCTGGCGGAAGCCGGGAAGCGGCGCCGGGCCGATGCTCTCGATCCGCACGCCCTCGCCCAGCGACTGCACCGCCTCGCGCGCACGCGCCTCCGGGCTGCCGTCGGCGATCTTGCCGAGGTCGGCGGACGGCACGTCGGCATCGGGCTTGGCGGCCGCGGCGGTCGCGCCGCCGTTGGACTGGGCGCAGGCGGACAGGCTGAAGCCCAGCAACAGGGCGAGGACGAGCTGTTTCATCGGCACTCCGGAACGCAGGGGCGGGCCGCGGGCGCGGGCCACCGGGGCAGGCTTGGACCCGACGCCGGCGCGCGGGTTCCGCATTGTCGCACGCCGCCGCCCGGGCCCGAGGCGGCCCAGACCTGCAGCTCAGACCCGCGGCTCAGGCCCGCGGATGGTGCAGCGCGTGCAGCCGACGCAGGCGGTCGCGCGCGATGAGGGTGTAAATCTGTGTGGTGGACAGCGAGCTGTGGCCCAGCAGCATCTGCAGCGCGCGCAGGTCGGCGCCGTGGTTGAGCAGGTGGGTGGCGAAGCTGTGGCGCAGCCCGTGCGGACTGACCCGCGCCGGATCGATCCCGGCCGCGGCCGCATGCCGCTTCACCAGCGCCCAGAACGCCTGCCGGCTGGGTGCGCTGCCGCCCGGTTCGAGGAACAGCACCGCCACCGCGGCCGGGGCGCGCGCCCCGGCCAGCAGCTGCGGCCGCGCCTCAGCGAGGTAGCGCTCCAGCCAATGGCGGGACTCCTCGCCCAGCGGCACCAGGCGTTCCTTGTCGCCCTTGCCGCGCACCCGCAGCAGGCCCTGGCGCAGGTTCACCGCCGTGCCCGGCAGCGCCACCAGCTCGCTCACGCGCAACCCGCAGGCGTACATCAGCTCGAGCATGGCGCGGTCGCGCAGGCCCAGCGCGGTGCCGGTGTCGGGCGCTTCCAGCAGGGCCGCCACCTGCGCCTCGGACAGCGCCTTCGGCAGCAGCCGCGGCAGCGCCGGCGCCTGCAGCAGCGCGCACGGGTCATCGCCGCGCAGCCCCGCGCGCAGCGCATGCGCGTAGAACGCATGCAGGCAGGCCAGCAGCCGCGCCGTGCTGCGCGCCGCGTATCCGGCCTGCGCGCGCATCGCCAGATAGTCGAACAGGGCGCCTCGATCGGCCTGCAGCAGCGGCGGCCGGCCACTGCCGCGCAGCCAGCGCGCCAACGCCTGCAGGTCGGCGCGGTAGGCGGCCAGGGTGGCGGCGGCCAGCCCGCGCTCGGCCCACAGCGCGTCCAGGAAGCGCTCGATCGCCTGCGCGTCCGCCGCGTCCAGCGGCGGCAGGCGGTGGATGTCGCGGCGGCGGTCGGCGGCGCTCGGCATCGCCCAAGGGTAGCGGCCGCCACGCGCGCCGTCTGTATCCTGTGGCGATGCCCGACCGCCCTTCCCCCCTCATCGGCTGGCGCCTGCTGGCGCTGCTATACGACCTGTTCCCGGCGCTGGCGCTGTGGTTCGTGGTCGCTGCGGCCTTCACCCTGGCGCATGGCGACGCGGTGCGCGGCGGCACGCTGGGGCTGCTGGAGTTCGCCGCGCTGTGGCTGGTGGCGGGGCTGTACGCGACCTGGAGCTGGCACCGCGGCGGCCAGACCATTGGCATGCGGCCGTGGCGGCTGCACCTGGTGGCGGCCGACGGCGGCCGCCCCGGCTGGCGCGCGCTGTGGCTGCGCTACGCGCTGGGCGGGGTGTCGCTGCTGGCCGGCGGGCTCGGCTTCTGGTGGGCGTGGCTGGACCGCGACCGCCTGACCTGGCACGACCGCCTCAGCCGCACGCGCCTGCTGCGCGGGCGGGCATCCCCGGCGGCGTGAGGCGCACGCCTCAACGGCTGCGGCGGCGGAACAGGCTCCACGACAGCGCCAGCATCGCCAATGGCGGCAACGCATAGGCGATCCGGAAATCGAAGCGGTAGATGCCGGCCAGCTTGGACGCGATCATCTGGAGCATCCAGAAGCCGAGCGCGAACACGATCCCGACGAACACCCGCTTACCGTAACCGCCGCTGCGCAGCGAGCCGAACGCGAACGGCATCGCCGCCAGGCACAGCGCCAGCACGTTGAACGGATAGAACCAGCGGCTCCAGTACACGTTCTCGAAGTCGGCCGAATCCAGGTGGTTGCGGCGGCGGTAGTCGATGCTGGCGCGCAGCTCGCTGCTGCTCATGTTGCCGGGGCGGGTGATGCTGGAGGCCAGCACGGACTGGTCCAGCTTCGAATCCCAGCGCTCCTGCGCCACCCGGCTGCGCTGCACCGACTTCGGCCCGAACACGGTGCGCTCCACCCCGTGCAGCAGCCACTGGCCGTCGCGGTGCTCGGCCATGTCCACGCTGGCGATCGACAGCAGGCGGCCGTCCTCGCCGAACTGGAACAGGCGCACCCCGCGCAGCTCGAGCCAGCGCTCGTTGCCGCGCTGCTTCTCCTCGCCGCCGTGGGCGTTCAGGAACATGTCGCCCTCGCGCGCCCACAGCCCGCTGTAGCGCGACACCGCCATGTCGCTGTGGCGCACCGCCTTGATCGCCTGCGCGCGGTCGTCGCCCCACGGTGCCAGGGTCTCGCCGTTGACCACCATCAGCAAGGTCACCAGCGCCAGCGCCGACAGCACCGAGGCCGCCAGCCGCGGCCGTGATATCCCCACCGCGCGCAGGATGGTGAGTTCGGAGGTGGCCGCCAGCTGGCCCAGGCCCAGCAGCATGCCGATCACCGCGGCGGTCGGGAACAGCACGTAGGCGCGGCTGGGGATGGTCAGCCCGGTGGCGGCGATGGCGTGGTTGATGGTGTAGCCGCCGCGGCCCAGCTCGCCCATCTCGCCGACGAAGGCCAGCACCACGTCCAGCCCCAGCAGCACGCCCCAGGCCAGCAGCACGCCGCCGAACACGACCCGCGCCAGGTAGAGATCGTGCAGCCGCGGCCAGCGCTTCACTTCGCCCCCTTCGGGCGCGCCAGGCGGCCGTCGCGGGCATACAGCCAGGCTGCCAGCGCCAGCAGCGGCAGCAGCAGCCACCACAGGCCGGCGGCGGCGGGGATCCGCCCTTCCGCCAGCCACTGGGTGCCGAGCACCAGCAGGAACAGGCTCACCAGATACACCAGAAACGCCAGCAGCATCGCGCCGTAGCGCGACTGCCGCGGCCCGCTGCGCGCCAGCGGCACCGCCAGCAGCGCCAGCGCCAGCGCCAGCAGCGGCGGGGCGATCCGCCAGTGCAGCTCGGCCTGCGCCGCCGGGGCCGGGTTGCCCAGCAGGGCCGGGGTCGGCAGCAGCTCGGGATCGTTGAGCTGGCGGGTGTCGTCGGCGGTGGGCAGCTCCATCTCGTTGCGGCGGTAGCGCATCAGCCGGTAGTCGAGGTCGGGGCCAGCCGCCGGGCCTTCCACCCGGAATCCGTCCAGCAGCGCCAGTACGCGCGCGCCGTGGTCGCGGTACAGCTCACCGCTGCGCGCGGTGGCCACGTCGATGCGGTCGCCGCGCTCGCGGAACAAAAATACCCGCGCCAGCTTGGTACCGTCGTTCGACATCTCGCCGGCATAGGCCACGCCGCCGTTCGACAGCGGGGTGAAGCGGCCCGGCTCCAGTCCGGCCACCAGCAGGTTCTTGTTGGCCTCGATCACCATCCCGCGCGCCAGCCGGTTGGCCCACGGCCCCAGCCACAGCGAACAGCCCGCGATCACCAGCAGCACCGGCAGCACCACCCCCGCCAGCGGTCGCAGCACGCGCGCCGGGCCCACCCCGACCGCCGCCAGCACGTACATCTCGGAATCCCTGTACAGCCGCCCGACCGCCAGCAGCAGGCCCAGCAGAAGCGCCAGCGGCAGGATCATCGGCAGGTAACCGAGCAGGCGCAGGCCCAGCTGCGACAGCAGCAGCGCCGGCGGCAGCTTGCCGCGCGCCATCTCGCCGATCAGGTCGGCGAACAGCCCGCCCAGGCTCACCATGCCCAGCACCACCAGCGCCGCCACCACGGCACGCGCGAATTCGGCACTCAGGTAGCGGTCCAGCTTCGGCATCGGGCCCGGTTGCTTTAGAATCGGAAATCCACTTTCGCGCGGCATCGCCGCCCGAGCGCAGGCCGCGCATTGTATGCCACGCCGCCCATGCCACCCTGCCCGGCGCACCGGGCCCGGTGTCACTCGCTTCCATGCACGCCCACGCACGACCCCGCCCGCAGACCCGCACACACAACAGGTACGTTGATCGATGAGCCTCGAATTCAGCCTGAACCAGACCGCCCCCGCCACTGCCGCCGTCGATTGCGTGGTGGTCGGCGCCTTCGCCGATGGCCGCCTGACCGCCGCCGGCCAGCAGCTGGATGCCGCCTGCGGCGGCCGCCTCGCGGCGCTGGTGGCACGCGGCGACGTGGAAGGCAAGCCGGGCAAGACCGCCCTGCTGCACGACCTGCCCGGCATCGCCGCGCCGCGGGTGCTGGTGGTGGGCCTGGGCGAGGCCGGCAAGTTCGGCCCGGCGCAGTACCTCAAGGCGGTCGGCGACGCCGCGCGCGCGCTGAAGACCGGCCCGGTCGAATCCGCCCTGCTCACCCTGTGCGAGGTGGCGGTGAAGGACCGCGACGCCGCCTGGGCGATCCGCCAGGCCGTGATCGCCGCCGACCACGCCTGCTACCGCTACACCGCCACCCTCGGCAGCGCCAGCAAGAAGCGCGAGCACAAGGGGCTGGCGCGGCTGCAGCTGGCCGGCGACGACGCCACCGCGCTGGCCCGGGGCATCGCCATCGCCAAGGGCGTGGCCTTCACCCGCGAGCTGGGCAACCTGCCGCCCAACGTCTGCAACCCGGCCTACCTGGCCGAGCAGGCGCAGGCGCTGGCCGCCACCCACGCCAAGGTGGAATGCGAGGTGCTGGACGAGGAGGCGATGCAGGCGCTGGGCATGGGCGCGCTGCTGGCGGTCGCGCGCGGCAGCGCGCAGCGCCCGCGCCTGATCGTGCTCAAGTACAGCAACGGCGGGGAGGCCAAGCCCTACGTGCTGGTCGGCAAGGGCATCACCTTCGACACCGGCGGCGTCAACCTCAAGGTGCAGGGCGGCATCGAGGAAATGAAGTACGACATGTGCGGCGCCGGCAGCGTGCTCGGCACCTTCGTGGCCGCGGTCGAGATGCAGCTGCCGCTGAACCTGGTGTGCATCGCCGCGGCGGTGGAGAACGCCATCGACGGCAACAGCTACCGCCCCTCGGACGTGATCACCAGCATGTCCGGCAAGACCATCGAGGTCGGCAACACCGACGCCGAGGGCCGCCTGATCCTGTGCGACGCGCTCACCTATGCGCAGCGCTTCCAGCCGGCGGCGCTGGTCGACGTGGCCACCCTCACCGGCGCCTGCGTGATCGCACTGGGCAAGCCCGCCACCGGGGTGATGACCACCACCAGCCAGGACCTGGCGCGCGAGCTGCTGGACGCGGGCGAGACCGCGCACGACCGCGGCTGGCAGCTGCCGCTGTGGGACGACTACCAGCCGCTGCTGGATTCCGCGTTCGCCGACGTCTACAACATCGGCGGCCGCTGGGCCGGCGCGATCACCGCCGGCTGCTTCCTGTCGCGCTTCACCGAGGGCCAGCGCTGGGTGCACCTGGACATCGCCGGCAGCGCCTCCGAGGACGGCAAGATGGGCATGGCCACCGGCCGCCCGGTCGGCATGCTCAGCCAGTGGCTGCTGGACCGGGTGGCATAAGCGCCGATGCCGCGCGCCGATTTCTACCTGATCGACAAGCCGCGCTTCCGCGAGCAGCCGCTGCTGCTGGTGTGCGAGCTGGCGCGCAAGGCGCATGCCAGCGGCCAGCCCACCCTCATCCTGGCGCGCGACCAGGCCCAGGCCGAGGCGCTGGACGACCTGCTGTGGGCCTTCGATCCGGACGAATACCTGCCGCACCAGATCGCCGGGCAGGACGAGGACGAGGACGAGGCCCCGGTCCTGATCGCGCCGCCGGAGATCGACGCGCCGCTGCGCCCGCTGCTGATCAACCTGCGCGACGATCCGCCGCAGGGCGCGTTCGAGCGCGTGCTGGAAGTGGTCCCGGCCGAACCGGCCGCGCGCGGCCCGCTGCGCACGCGCTGGAAGCACTACCAGGCGCTCGGCTTTGCACTCAACAAATACGACATGTAATCCCGCCGCAATGACATCCCTCGCCCCCGGCTACGACCCCAAGTCCTTCGAATCCCGCCTGTACCAGCAGTGGGAGGCCAGCGGCGCGTTCGCACCGCAGGGCGACGGCCCGGCCTACACCATCCTGCTGCCGCCGCCGAACGTCACCGGCACCCTGCACATGGGCCATGCGTTCCAGCACACCCTGCAGGATGCGCTGATCCGCTACCACCGCATGCGCGGCTACCGCACCCTGTGGCAGATGGGCACCGACCACGCCGGCATCGCCACCGAGATGGTGGTCAGCCGCAACCTCGCCATCGAGGGCAAGGGCGAGACCCGCGATTCGCTGGGACGCGAGAAGTTCATCGAAAAAGTGTGGGAGTGGAAGCAGCACAGCGGCGACACCATCGAGCGCCAGATGCGCCGCCTGGGCGCGTCCGGCGACTGGTCGCGCAGCGTGTTCACCATGGACCCGATGGCCAGCGCGGCGGTCACCGAGGCCTTCGTGCGCCTGTACGAGCAGGGCCTGATCTACCGCGGCCAGCGCCTGGTCAACTGGGACCCGGTGCTGCAGACCGCGATCTCCGACCTCGAGGTAGTCAACGAGGAAGAAAACGGCCACCTGTGGTCGATCCGCTACCCGCTGGCCGACGGCGCCACCTTCGAATACGTCGAGCACGACGCCGACGGCCACGAAACCCTGCGCGAAGTGCGCGACTACGTGGTGGTGGCCACCACCCGCCCCGAGACCATGCTCGGCGACAGCGCGGTGATGGTGCATCCGGAAGACCCGCGCTACCTCGACCTGCACGGCAAGGCCATCCGGCTGCCGCTGACCGGCCGCCGCATCCCGGTCATCACCGACGCCTACGTGGACCGCGACTTCGGCACCGGCGTGGTGAAGGTGACCCCGGCGCACGACTTCAACGACTACGCGGTGGGCCAGCGCCACGGCCTCGGACTGATTAACATCTTCACAAAAGAAGCCAAGATCGTAAGCAATGCCGCTTCCGACTGGCACATGAACATGACGACCAGCAATCGATGGGAGAATCGCAACCGCGCCTTCTCCGTAACTGATCTTGCTGGAGATATCGGAATCCCAGAAAAGTACCAGGGCCTCGACCGCTTCGACGCGCGCAAGGTGATCGTGGCCGACCTCGAGGCCGCCGGCCTGCTGGTCGAAATCAAGCCGCACCGGCTGCAGGTGCCGCGCGGCGACCGCAGCGGCCAGGTGATCGAGCCCTTCCTCACCGACCAGTGGTTCGTGAAGATGGACGGCCTCGCCAAGCGTGGTCTCGAACTGGTGGAGTCCGGCGAGGTGAAGTTCGTCCCGCCGAACTGGATCAACACCTACCGCCACTGGCTGGAGAACATCCAGGACTGGACGATCAGCCGCCAGCTCTGGTGGGGCCACCGCATCCCGGCGTGGTTCGACGAGACCGGCAAGATCTATGTCGGCCGCAGCGAGGCCGAGGTGCGCGCAAAGCACGGCCTGGGCGATGCGCCGCTGCGGCAGGACGCGGACGTACTGGAGACCTGGTTCTCCTCGGCGATGTTCCCGTTCTCGACCTTGGGCTGGCCTGACGCACAGGCCATGCGCGAGCGCGGGTTCGATGCCCACCTGCCGAGCAATGTGCTGGTCACCGGCTTCGACATCATCTTCTTCTGGGTGGCGCGGATGATCATGATGACCGACGCGCTCACCGGCCGGGTGCCGTTCCGCGACGTGTACATCACCGGCCTGGTGCGCGACAAGGACGGCCAGAAGATGTCGAAGTCGAAGGGCAACATCCTCGACCCGCTGGACATCATCGACGGCATCAGCGCGGATGCGCTGGTGGCCAAGCGCACCACCGGGCTGATGCAGCCGAAGATGGCCGAGAAGATCGAGAAGGCCACCCGCAAGGAATTCCCGAACGGCATCAACCCGCACGGCGCCGATGCCCTGCGCTTCACCATGGCCGCGCTGGCCGGCCCGGGCCGCGACATCAAGTTCGACCTCGCGCGCGCCGAGGGCTACAAGAACTTCTGCAACAAGCTGTGGAACGCGACGCGCTTCGCGCTGATGAACGTCGGCGAGGCCACGTTCGCCGGCGCGCCGCAGCCGCAGACCGACGCCGAGCGCTGGATCCTCGCCCAGCTCGACCGCACCTGCGCCGAGGCCGCCGCGCATTTCGCCAGCTACCGCTTCGACCTGCTGGCGCAGTGCCTGTACGAGTTCACCTGGAACCAGGTCTGCGACTGGTTCCTGGAGCTGGCCAAGCCCGCGCTCAACAGCGACGATGCCGAGGCCGCCCACAGCACCCGCCACACGCTGGTCTATGTGCTGGAGGCCCTGCTGCGCCTGCTGCACCCGCTGATCCCGTTCATCACCGAGGAGCTGTGGCAGGCGGTCGCGCCCCGGCTCGGCAAGTCGGGCAGCCTGATGCTGCAGCCGTACCCGCAGCCCGGCGCGATCGATGCCGGCGCCTACGCGCAGGCCGAGGCCGACATCGAGTGGCTGAAGGCGATGATCGGCGCGGTTCGCCGCATCCGCAGCGAGCTCGGCGTGTCGCCGGCCAAGCAGGTGGCCCTGCTGGTGCGCGGCGGCAACGCCGAGGATGCGGCGCGCATCGCCCGCTTCGACGCCCCGCTGCGCTTCCTGTGCAAGCTGGAGCGGGTCGAGGCGATCACCGGCGAGCCACCGGCCGCCGCGCCGGCGGTGGTCGGCGAGCTGCAGCTGTTCGTGCCGCTGGAAGGGCTGGTGGACCTCGACGCCGAGCGCGCGCGCCTGGACAAGGAGCTGACCAAGGTGGGCGCGGAGAAGGCCAAGAGCGAGGCCAAGCTGGCCAGGTTCGGCCCCGGCGTACCGGAGGCGGTGGTGGAACAGGAACGCCAGCGCCTGGCCGACTGGAGCACCAAGCTCGCCGCACTGGCCGAACAGCGCGCGCGGTTGGGGTGATCCCGGGACGCAGGCCACACCTGCGTCCTGCGCCTGTCGGAGGCTGAAGCCCGCTCGTCCCGCGCCTGCCGGGGCACGAAGCCGTTCGTCCTAAGCCTGTTGAAGTCGAGAGCCCGTTCGTCCTGAGCCTGTCGAAGGATGAACGGGCGCGGCCCGCGCACCCGGCGCGATCAGTCCGGCAACAGCTCCATCGCCATCACGATCGCGTCCTCGCGGCCGCCGACCGCCGGGTAGTAGCGCGGGCGGCGCCCGATCTCGTTGAAGCCGCTGCGCTGGTAGAGCTCGATCGCGCGCCGGTTGGACGGCCGCACTTCGAGGAACACCCGCTGCGCGCCGTGGCCGCGCGCGATCTTCAGCAGCGCCTGCAGCATGCGCCGGCCGAGGCCGCGGCCCTCGTGCCCGGGCGCGGTGCACAGGTTCAGCACATGCGCCTCGTCGGCGGCGATGCTGAGCACGCCGTAGCCGGCCAGCCCGCCGTCCGCGCACTCGAGCACCCACATCGCATAGCCGGCGCGCAGGCAGTCGCGGAAGATGCCGGGCGTCCACGGGAATGGATAGGCGCGGCGCTCGATCGCCATCACCGCCTCGAGGTCGGCCTCGCGCATGGGCCGCAGCCCGGGTTGGGCCGCGGCGGCATAGGCCTCGGCCGCGGTGCTCATGCGCGGCCCCGGCGCAGGGCGCGCAGGCGCGGCCACAGCGCCCGCTTGGCTGCCGGATCGGTGCGCAACCGCGGCAGCAGGTCGGCGATCCCGGCCTGCGCCCGCAGCGTCTGCGGCGACAGCCGCGCCGCCTGCGCCAGCTTCGCCAGCAGGGCGGCATCGCGGGCATCGATCTCCATGCCGGCGCCCGACCCGGCCTCCTCCGGCGCGGATTGCCCCGCCACGGCAACCGGCGCGCTGCCCGACGGCGCCACGGCCACCCGGTAGGCGTCGTGGCCGAGCTCGGCCAGCACCGCGCGCTGGAACGGATCCCAACTCAACCGGCGACCTCCGGCGGCAGGCGCCGGCGCTTGAACCACAGCAGCGGGCCGGACAGCGCATACAGGGTGGTGCCGCCGAGCAGGGTGATCGCCGGGGCGACCCACAGCGCGATCAATCCCGCCAGCACCAGCACCAGCACGAAGAACGGCACGCGGTCGGCTTTCGGCCCCTGGCGGCTGCCCTTGAAGCTGTTGTAGCGGATGCGGCTGACCATCAGCAGGCCGGCCACCACCGCCACCGCCAGCGCGGCGTAGCGCAGTTCCACCCCGGAAGCGCCGAACTCGTGGCAGACCCAGACGAAGCTGGCCACCAGCCCGGCCGCAGCGGGGCTGGCCAGGCCGATGAACCAGCGCTTGTCCACCGTGCCCACCTGGCTGTTGAACCGCGCCAGCCGCAGCGCCGCGCAGGCCGCGTACAGGAACGCGCCCAGCCAGCCGATCTTGCCCAGGGTGGGCCCGTCCAGCTTCAGCGACACCAGCGCCCAGTGGTACATCAGCATGGCCGGGGCCATGCCGAAGCTGATCAGGTCGGACAGCGAGTCGTACTGCACCCCGAATTCGCTCTGGGTGTTGGTCAGCCGCGCGACCCGGCCGTCCAGCCCGTCCAGCACCGCGGAAATGAAGATCGCGATGCAGGCCGCCTCGATGCGCCCCTGCGAGGCGGCGATGATCGAATAGAACCCGCCGAACAGGGCGCCGGTGGTGAACAGGTTGGGCAGCAGGTAGATGCCGCGGCCGCGCGGGCGCGGCGAAGGGTCGAGATTTTCATCCATGACCCCAGTTTACGGGGTTGCGGTGGAGCCGGCGCGGTGCTGCAATCGGCCGGCATTCCCCCGGAGCCCGCCATGACCCTCGCCCGTTTCCTCGTCCTGTCCGTGCTGGCCGCCGCGCTGGCCGCGCCGGCCACGGCCCAGCAGCAGCAGCGCGTGTACCAGTGGAAGGACGCCAGCGGCGTCACCCACTACACCGACACCCCGCCCAGCAGCGCCCACCAGACCCGCGACATCGACGTACGCACCGGCACCACCGCGCCCAGCGAGCCCAAGCAGGCCGCCGAGAGCGAGCAGTGCACCAATGCCCGCGCCAATCTCAAGCGCCTGCAGAGCGGGGAGCCGATCGGCTACGACAGCAACGGCGACGGCAAGCCCGACCGCAACCTCAGCGCCGACGAGCGCAAGGCCCAGACCGAGCTGAACGCGGCCGCGGTGAAGGCGTTCTGCCCGCCGGGCAAGTCCTGAGGCCCGTATGAAGCAGTGGTTCTGGATGGTGCTGCTGGCGGTGGCCGCGGCGGCCGCGGCCCGCTGGTGGTACACGGTCGAGATGCCGCGGCGGGCGCATGAGCGCGAGGCCGCCGCCGAGGCCGCGGCGATCCAGGCCGAGCGCGCAGACGCGCTGTACCGCTGGCGCGACGACGACGGCACGTTGCACGTCAGCGACGAACCGCCGAAGAACCACCGCTACGAGCGCATCCGCAAGACCCCGAAGGACGGCATCGAGGTCGACGGCACGCGCTGATCGCGCGGGCGCCCGTCCAGCCCGGTTCGCGCACAGACCATCCCCCGTTCGCGGCGCGCCATACCCCCGCACGTGGAATGCGACACGCCTGTCGCCGGGGGAGCCGCATCCCGTTCGTGGTGAGCCTGTCGAACCACGGACGGGATACCCGCCCTGCACGCCCTTCCGCAGGCCCAGGGTGGACGCTCGCAGGGTCCACGGTGCGCGCGCATGGCAAAATGCGCGTTCCGCCCCGTGTCGAAGTCCTCCGCATGCGCCTGTCGCAGTTCCACCTCCGCACCGAAAAGGAAACCCCGGCCGAAGCCGAGATCGTCAGCCACAAGCTGATGCTCAAGGCCGGCATGATCCGCAAGCTGGCCGCCGGCCTGTACACCTGGTCGCCGCTGGGCCTGCGCGTGCTGCGCAAGGTGGAGGCCGTGGTGCGCGAGGAAATGGACCGCGCTGGCGCGATCGAAATGGCGATGCCCTCGGTGCAGCCGAAGGAGCTGTGGGAGGAAACCGGGCGCTGGGCGAAGTTCGGCCCGCAGCTGCTGAAGATCCGCGACCGCAAGGAGCAGGAATACTGCTTCACCCCGACCGCCGAGGAAGCGGTCACCGATTTCTTCCGCCAGGAATTCTCCAGCTACAAGCAGCTGCCGGTGAATCTCTACCAGATCACCACCAAGTTCCGCGACGAGATCCGTCCGCGCTTCGGGGTGATGCGTGCGCGCGAATTCCTGATGAAGGACGCCTATTCCTTCCATATCGACGAGGATTCGCTGCGCGTCGAATACCGCAACATGTACGACGCCTATTCGCGCATCTTCACCCGGCTGGGGCTGAAGTTCCGCGCGGTGGCGGCGGATACCGGCGCGATCGGCGGCAGCGCCTCGCACGAGTTCCAGGTCCTGGCCGATTCCGGCGAGGACGCACTGGCCTATAGCGATGCCTCCGATTTCGCGGCCAACGTGGAGCTGGCCGAAGCGGTGGCGCCTGGTCCGCGCGCGGCCGCGGGCGAACCCCTGCGCGAAGTCGCCACCCCGACGCAGAAAACCTGCGAGGACGTCGCCGCGCTGCTGGGCATCCCGCTGGCGCGCACGGTGAAATCGGTGGCGGTGATGGGCACGGGCGACGACGGCGCGCCGCAATTCACCCTGGCGCTGGTGCGCGGCGACCACGTGGTGAATGAAATCAAGCTGGCGAAACTGCCGGGGCTGGCCGATTACCGGCTGGCGAGCGAGGCGGAGATCCTGGAATACCTCGGCTGCGAACCGGGCTTCCTCGGCCCGCTGCAGCCGCGCCGGCCGATCCGGGTGATCGCCGACCGCACGGTGGCGGCGATGGCCGATTTCGTGGTCGGCGCCAACAAGCCCGGATTCCACCTGGCCGGCGTCAACTGGGGCCGCGACCTGCCCGAACCCGAAGTGGCGGACATCCGCAACGTGGTCGAGGGGGACCCCTCGCCGGACGGCAAGGGCGTGCTGCGGATGGCGCGCGGGATCGAGGTCGGCCATGTGTTCGCGCTTGGCCGCAAGTATTCCGAAGCGATGCACTGCAGCGTGCTGGACGCGGCCGGCAAGGCTGTGGCCCCGGCGATGGGCTGCTACGGGATCGGCGTCTCGCGGATCGTGGCCGCGGCGATCGAGCAGAACCACGACGCGGCCGGCATCGTGTGGCCGCCGGCGATGGCGCCGTGGCGGGTGGTGGTATGCGTGATCAATCCCAAGAATGACCCGGCGGTGACCGCCGCGGCGGAAGCGCTGTATGCGGAATTGAACGCGGCCGGGCTGGATGCCGCGCTCGACGACCGCGGCCTGCGCCCCGGCGCGATGTTCGCGGATATCGAATTGATCGGCATTCCGCATCGGGTGGTGGTCTCCGCGCGCGGGCTGGATGCCGGCACGTTCGAATACCGCGCGCGCACCGCCAGTGAATCCGAACAGCTGGACCGCGCCGCGCTGCTGGAAAAGCTCCGCGCCTGAACCCAGCCTCCACGGCTTCCTGAACGCATATTCCGGGAATCCCGCGGGATTCCCGGAAGAATCTGCGCGGATGGAATGAATCGGAGTATGATCCGCGCATCCAACGGACTGGATACTCCCTTCATTCCAAAAAGTCGAAACCCACCATGAGCATGAATATCGACACTCTCAGCCCGCAGGAACTGGCCGCCCTGATCGCGCGCGCCAACAAGCGCAAGAAACTGCTGGCCAAGCGCAAGCCCGCCGCGCAAACCAAGGCCGCGGTGGCCAAACTGCTGAAAAGCGCCGGCTGGACCTTCGAGGAGCTGTACGGCAAGTCCGGCGGTAGCAGCGTGCCGGCCGCGGCGAAGAAGCCGCGCAAGGCCGCCGCCAAGCGTAGCGCTGGCAAGGTGCCGCCGAAGTACCGCAATCCGGCGAACGAAAAGGAAACCTGGACCGGCCGCGGGCGCCCGCCGCGCTGGCTGGCCGGGGAACTGGCTGCGGGCCGCAAGCTGGAAGAGTTCCTGATCCAGAAGTAATCGCGACGCGACCGGGACCCGATCCCGCATGCGCACAGGGAAAACGCCGGCCCGCGCCGGCGTTTTCTTTTGGGTAATTCCTAGCCAAACCGGACCAGATCAACGAGGATTTGGTCATGAAGCGATGCCCTTCGTGCGAGGGGACAAGGCACTACAAGCTGGCCGAT
>NZ_SMAP01000010.1 GCF_004346265.1 Thermomonas haemolytica | reverse complement strand
TCGGCCAGCTTGTAGTGCCTTGTCCCCTCGCACGAAGGGCATCGCTTCATGACCAAATCCTCGTTGATCTGGTCCGGTTTGGCTAGGAATTACCTAATTTTATAGTAGACACCGCCGAGCTCGAAAACATTATCGAATCTCTCAATCAACTTGATTCTTATGAGGCTCTGGATCTCGGGGCTAATCCGCACGAGATACGAGAGGCTTTTGAGATTGCCATTGGCATTCGTCAGCCATCCCCAAAGGCGCGATTAGCGCACTCAATTCTTCATAGTCGAGATGCTCCGTATGATCGCGAGCCGCACGAAGATGCTAAGGAAAAATCATTCAAGCCCACCTCTTGGACTCTCTCTCTAACAAATGCCTTTGTCAAAGAGACCAAGGGCATAGATCGCAAACTTCAGGGACGAATTCTAGAGTGCCTACTAGACCTAATTAATGAACCGATGACGGTAAGGGGAGATACGTGCAAGCCCCTATCGGGAAAGCTCGCCGGCCTATGGCGCTTGCGAATTGGTGATGCTCGCCTGATTTATAAGCCTGACACATGCATGCATATTGTTTATTGTTTGTCGTTTAGTTCGCGCGGCGAGGCATACCAGTAATTAATATAGCCTAAAAAATTCATTCAAGCCGACGCCGCTTCGCGGGGAGGCTTGACTCAGGTATTAACCCTTAATGAAAGCTCGGTCGCAAGAACTAGTTGAGAAAAGCATCGCCGCGATGGTTTCGGCGATTGAGGTCTATAACAAGCCGGATTTCAAGTATCGAGAGGAAACCTTCTCCATACTTGCCATCAACGCATGGGAATTACTCCTTAAGGCCAAATGGCTTAAGGACCACAACAATAAGGTTCGCTCCCTCTACGTTACCGAGAAGAGAATGCGGCCGAACGGGAAGCCGTACAAGCATGCCAAAGTAAAAATGACTGGCTCGGGAAATCCGTTCACGCATAGCCTTGATTACTTGGCGAAGAAGATGGCTGAAAAGAAGACGCTAGCTGACGCAGCCCACAAGAACATCATCGCGCTCTGTGAGATCAGAGACTCCTCAGTTCACTTTTACAACAAGAGCAGAGTGTTCGCTGTCAGGCTTCAGGAAGTCGGGAGCGCATCGGTTCGGAACTATGCGAGAGCCGCACAATCCTGGTTTGGCACCGACTTTTCGCAATACAACTTTTACCTGATGCCTCTTGCGTTCGTGAAACATCAGCAACCATCTGATGCAATCCTTCTCAACAAAGAAGAGAAAAATGTTGCATCCTTCATCTCATCACTCGAGGCAGCTAATGATCCGGTGACAGGCTACGCAGTCTCGGTCAACATAGAGTTAAAGTTCCTCAAGTCAAAAGCTGGAGATGCGATCAAGGTTCAGGTCACGAACGACCCGGGCGCACCGAAAGTTCAACTCACCGAAGAGCACTTGAAGGACAAATACCCATTAAATTACGCGGCACTTACCAAAGCCTGTACCGAGCGCTACTGCGACTTCGTGCAAAACAAGAAGTACCATAATCTTCGCAAGCCACTGAAGGCAGATAAACGCTACTGTCACGTCAAGAAGCTTGACCCCGACAACCCGAAGAGTGCCAAGCAAGAGTGGTACAGCCAAGCCGTCTTCAACGTTTTGGACCAGCACTACACCAGTAAGGGCAAATAGAATAACTGGGCCAGGTTCACATCCTAATATCCGGTCTCCCACAACGCACAAGGCCCGCATCGCTGCGGGCCTTGTCTTATCCGGGTTCCAATCGGTAAATCGCCGTCGTCACTCCCGCAGCGCCAGCCGCTGCCCCAGCCGCACCGGGGATTCCGCGTGCAGCGCCGGGTCCAGCGTGGCCGCGCCCTGGGGCAGCAGCACGATGACGGTGCTGCCGTAGTTGAAGCGGGCCATCTCGGCGAAGCGTTCCAGGGTGATCCCCTTGCCGCGGTAGTCCTTGCGGACGATGGCATGGCCATACGGCGGGACTTCCACGCCGCCCCAGACGGTTTCGATGCCCGATACCAGCAGCGCACCCACCATCACCTGCGCCATGGGGCCGAAGTCGGTGTCGAAGTGGCAGACCAGGCGCTCGTTGCGGGCGAACAGGCGCGGCACGCTGGCCACGGCATCCACGCCCACCGAGAACAGGCGGCCGGGCACGTGCACGGTTTCGCGCAGGGTGCCGGTCCACGGCATGTGCACGCGGTGGTAGTCGCGCGGCGACAGGTACACGGTGGCGAAGCTGCCGTCGCGGAACGGGGCGGCATCGGCCTCGCTGCCCAGCAGTTCGGCGGCGGTGAAACTGCGCCCCTTGGCCTGGAAGATGCGCCCGTCCACGATCGGTCCGCACTGGCTGATATGGCCGTCGGCCGGCATCAGCAGGGCACGCGGGTCGGGATCGGGCGTGCGTGCGCCGGGCTTGAGCGCGCGGGTGAAGAAAGCGTTGAATGTCGGGTAGGCGGTGGGGTCGGGCTCCGCCGCTTCGCTCAGGTCCACGCCGAACTTGCGGGTGACAGTGTCGATCAGCCACTGCTTGATCGCGCAGTTTCTGGAATACGCCAGCCGCCGCGCCAGCGAGGACAGCAGGCGGTGCGGCAGCACGTAGGTGAGGGCGGTGACGGGGCTCATGGTAGTTGCTCGTCATCCCCGCGCAGGCGGGGATCGCTTGGGTTGGCGGGATGGGAAAGTATCGCAAGGAGCGATTCCCGCCTTCGCGGGAATGACGGCCTTGGGGCGCGGGAGTGATGCCCGTGAGAGGCGGGAATGACGGCTGTGTGGGGCGGGAATGACGGCTGCCGGGGGCGCCGTGGTTGAAGCACGGAAGCCCTTGGCGCGGTTATTCCGCGCTCGCGGGGGTGGCGGCCTGGGCGGTCAGCGCTTCAAGGTCGGCCGCGATGCCCTTCACGTCGAACGGCGGTTGCACCACGCCGGCCATACGCGCCTGCGGATCCAGCAGCACCAGCGCGGCGCTGTGGTCGATGCTGTAGTCGGCCGGGTCGCCGCTGGGGCCGGGCACCTTCATGAACACCAGCGACAGCGAGCGGGCGAAGGCCTCCAGCTGCGGCAGCGGCGCGGTGGCGGCCAGGGTGTCGGGATGGAAGGCGTGGGCGTACTGGGCGACCAGCTGCGGGGTGTCGCGCTCGGGATCGGCGGAGACGAACAGCACCCGCGGGCGGGTGGCCTCCGGCAGCGCGGCCCACTGCTTCTGCGCGCCGGCCATCTCCGTCAGGGTGGTGGGGCAGACGTCCGGGCAGTGGGTGAAGCCGAGGAACACGGCGGTCCAGTGGCCCTTCAGCGTGTCCGGCGTCAGCGCGGTGCCGTCGGCCTGCTGCAGCGAGAACGCCGGCAGCACGCGCGGGGTGGGCAGCAGGGTGATCGCGCGCGGGGCGGGCAGGGCGGAAGCGGTCGAGGCGGCTGGGGCGGCCGGGCCTTGCAGGCGCTGCGCGGCCCACAGGCCCAGCGCGGCCGCGACCACGGCGACCACCAGAATCGGAACGAGGCGTTTGGACATGGCATTGGCGGGGCATCGGGCGGGCCGCCATGATACCGGGGCGCCGCCGCTATACTTCACGGCCGTGCCCGCGTGTCGCCGCCCATGTCCCAGGAACTGCAGACCATCATCGACCTGATCCGCTACGGCGCCAGCCGGTTCAACGCGGCGGGCCTGACCTTCGGCCACAGTTACGACAACGCGCTGGACGAGGCCACCCAGCTCACCCTGCACGCGCTGCACCTGCCGCACGACCTGCCGCCGGCCTACGGCAACGCCCGCATCACCGAGGCCGAGAAGGAAGAGGTGCTGGCGCTGTTCCTGCGCCGCATCGAGGAGCGCATTCCCGCCTGCTATCTCACCGGCGAGGCGTGGTTCGCGGGCCTCAGCTTCAAGTCCGATCCGCGCGCGCTGGTGCCGCGCTCGCCCATCGCGGAGCTGATCGAGGCCGGCTTCCAGCCCTGGCTGGGCGACCGCGAGGTGCGCCGCGCGCTGGACCTGTGCACCGGCTCCGGCTGTATTGCGATTGCCATGGCGCACTACAACCCGGACTGGCACGTGGACGGCGTGGACATCAGCGACGACGCGCTGGCGCTGGCGCGCGAGAACGAAAAGCGCCTGCACGTGGAGAACGTGCGCTTCCTGAAGTCCGACCTGTTCAGCGGCCTGCAGGGCGAGCGGTACGACCTGATCGTCACCAACCCGCCCTACGTCACCAACGCCGAAACCGACGCGCTGCCGCGCGAGTACGCGCACGAACCGGAACTCGGCCTGCGCGCCGGCGACGACGGCCTGGACCTCGCCCTGTGCATCCTGCGCGACGCCCCGCTGCACCTCTCCGAAGACGGTCTGCTGATCTGCGAGGTGGGTGAGGCCGAGCGCGCGCTGGTCAAGCTGCTGCCGGAACTGCCGCTGGCGTGGGTGGAGTTCAAGGTGGGCCAGATGGGCATCTTCGTGGCCGAGTGCGCCGACCTGATCGAGCACAACGCCCGCATCACCGCGCTGGCCGCCGCCCGCGAAGGCCGCAAGGCCCCGGCGGCGACCACGGGGCGGCTGCTCTGAGGCGATGAACACCTTCGGCCACCTGCTGCGCGTCACCACCTTCGGCGAGTCGCACGGGCCGGCGATCGGCTGCGTGATCGACGGCTGTCCGCCGGGGATCGCGATCGCGCCTGCAGACTTCGCGCATGACCTTGCGCGGCGCGCCACCGGCAAGACGCGGCATACCTCGGCGCGGCACGAAGCGGACGAAGTGGAAATCCTGTCCGGGGTGTATGAAGGCATCACCACCGGCACGCCGATCGCGCTGCTGGTCCGCAACGTGGATGCGCGCAGCAAGGACTACGCGAAGATCGCCTCGCAGTTCCGTCCCGGGCATGCCGATTACACCTACTGGCAGAAGTACGGCATCCGCGATCCGCGCGGAGGCGGGCGTTCCAGCGCGCGCGAAACGACGATGCGCGTGGCCGCCGCCGTGATCGCCAAGAAGTGGCTGGCGCAGCGCGGCGTCAGCGTGCGCGGCTGCATGGTCCAGATCGGCGACGTGCTGCCGCGTGCGCACGACTGGAGCGCGGTCGAAGGTAATCCGTTCTTCTGGCCCTGCGCGGAGCAGGTGCCGGAGCTGGAGGCCTACATGGACGCGCTGCGCAAATCCGGCGATTCGGTCGGCGCGAAGCTCCTGGTGGTGGCCGACGGCGTGCCGCCGGGCTGGGGCGAGCCGGTCTATGGCAAGCTGGATGCAGAGCTGGCGGCGGCGATGATGTCGATCAACGCGGTCAAGGGCGTGGAGATCGGCGACGGCTTCGCCGCGGTGGCGCAGAAGGGCAGCGCGCACCGCGACGTGATGACGCCGGACGGCTTCCTGTCCAACCACGCAGGCGGCATCCTCGGCGGCATTTCCACCGGGCAGCAGGTGTCGGTGTCGGTGGCGTTCAAGCCGACCTCCAGCCTGCGCCTGCCGGTGCAGGGGCTGGACGTGGACGGCCACGTGGTGGACATCGTCACCACTGGGCGCCACGACCCTTGCGTGGGCATCCGCGCGACCCCGATCTGCGAGGCGATGCTGGCACTGGTGCTGATGGACCAGGCGCTGCGCCACCGCGCGCAGTGCGGCGACGTGGGCGAGGTGCAGCCGCGCATCCCGGCCACGCCCGCCATGTCCGACGCCAAACGATAGCGGCGCGCCGCCGGCTTCGCCCCCACGGGCAGCAGCGCGCCGCAGCGGGACACGCAGGTCAATCCATTCCCCGCAGGCGCCATGCGGCGCCGCATCCAGACGTTCGAGGCAAACAACAATGAGCAAGCAGTACAAGGTGGCCGTGGTCGGCGCGACCGGCGCGGTGGGCGAGGTGATGCTGTCGATCCTGGCAGAGCGCGGGTTCCCGGCCAGCGAGGTGGTGGCGCTGGCCAGCGAGCGCTCGGCCGGTACCCAGGTCGCGTTCGGCGATGACGAGCTGGTGGTGCAGGACCTGGCCACGTTCGACCCGGCCTCCATCGACATCGCGCTGTTCTCCGCGGGCGGCGCGATCTCCAAGGAATACGCGCCGAAGTTCGCCGCCGCCGGCGCGGTGGTGATCGACAACTCCTCCACCTTCCGCTACGACGACGACGTGCCGCTGGTGGTCAGCGAGGTGAACCCGGAGGCGGCACGCCACCGCCCGCGCGGCATCATCGCCAACCCCAACTGCTCCACCATGCAGCTGATGCCGGTGCTGGCGCCGATCCACAAGGCGTACGGCATCGAGCGCATCAACGTGGCCACCTACCAGTCGGTGTCCGGTGGCGGCCGCAGCGCGCTGGAGGAACTGGGCCGCCAGACCGCGGCGCTGCTCAGCTTCCAGGACCCGGCGCCGGCGAAGTTCCCGGTGCAGATCGCGTTCAACCTGATCCCGCACATCGACGAGTTCCAGCCCAACGGCTACACCAAGGAAGAGATGAAGCTGGTGTGGGAGACGCAGAAGATCCTGGGCGATGCGTCCATCCAGGTGAACCCCACCGCGGTGCGGGTGCCGGTGTTCTTCGGCCATTCCGAAGCGGTGAACGTGGAGACGAAGAAGAAGATCACCCCGGACGAAGCGCGCGCGCTACTGCGTACCGCGCCGGGCGTGGAGGTGGTGGACGAGCCCAGGCCCGGCGGCTATCCCACGCCGGTGACCCACGCCTCGGGCAAGGACCCGGTGTTCGTGGGCCGCATCCGCGAGGACCTGTCGCACCCGCGCGGGCTCAACCTGTGGGTGGTGGCCGACAACATCCGCAAGGGCGCGGCGCTCAACGCGGTGCAGATCGCCGAGCTGCTGGTGGCCGAGGGCTTGCCGGCGAAGGCCGCGCGCGGCTAGAGTCGCAGCGCTTACATGGGGATGGAGCGCACGTGAACCGGACCTTGAGAACCGCGGTGGCTGCCGCGCTGCTGCTGGCCGCCGGCCAGGCGTGGGCGCTGGGCCTGGGCCAGATCGAGGTCAAGTCGCGGCGCAACCAGCCGCTGCTGGCCGAAATCCCGATCATCTCCACCACCCCGGGCGAGCTGGCCGCGCTGCAGGCGCGGCTGGCCTCGCCGGAGACCTTCCGCCGGGTGGGGCTGTCGCCGCCCTCGGGGATCGCCGCCGACCTGCAGTTCAGCCTGGGCAGCGACAGCAAGGGGCGCCCGGTGATCCGGGTCACCACCCTGAAGCCGGTGGACCAGGGCGTGCTGAACTTCCTGATCGAGGTGGACTGGGGCACCGGCCGCCTGGTGCGCGAGTACTCCGCGCTGATCGACGTGCCCAACGCCGCGGCCACCGTGGTGCAGGCACCGGTGCAGCTGCCGCAGCCGCCGGCCGAGAACCTCGTGCAGCGTCCCGCGCCCGTGGTTGCCGCCCCGGCGGCTGCCGCCAGCGCGCCGGCCCCTGTCCCCGCAGCCGCGACTCCGCCGGCCCCGGCGATGCCGGCCCCCGAGCCTGCGGCCTCCGGTGCGATCGCGGTGGCCCCGCTGCCGCCGGCTCCGGTCGCGGCCCCTGCGGCGTCCACCGTTGCGTCCAACGTCGCGTCTGTGTCTGAGTACGGCCCGGTGAAGGCCGGCGAGACGCTGACGAAGATCGCCGGCAAGCTGGGCCTGCGCCAGGGCGGCAGCCTCGACCAGGCCCTGCTGGCCCTGTTGCGCGCCAATCCCGACGCCTTCCTCGGCGATGACGTCAACCGCCTGCGCCAGGGCGCGGTGCTGCGCGTGCCCAGCCGCGAGGACGTGGCCGCCATCGATGCCGGCGAGGCGGCCCAAGTGGTGCGCCAGCAGATGCAGCAGTGGTGGCAGGCGCGGCGCGCGGTGCGCCAGCCGGAGGCCAGTGCCGCTGCCACGGCGGCGACTACCGGCGCGCCCGCGAACCCCGCCGCGTCCGCCAATGCCGCAACGCCGGCGGCGCCCGCGGCCGCCTCCAAGCCGGCGCCGGGCACGCGTGCGCCGGCGTCCACACCCACCACCGCCGCGCGCGGCGAGGCCCGGCTGCAGATCCTGCCGCCGGCCGCGCCAGGCAAGGCCAAGGGAATCCAGTCCGGCACCAGCGCCGGTGGCGAGGGCAGCATGCTGCAGCAGGAATTGCGTCAGCGCGATGAGGACATCGCGGCCAAGAGCGCCGAGATCGGCGAGTTGAAGGAGCGAGTCGCGGCGCTGGAAAAGCTGAAGGACGAGCAGCAGAAGCTGATCGCGCTGAAGGACAGCGAGCTGGCTGCCGCCCAGGCGCGGCTGGCGCAGGCCAACAAGGCCGGCGCACAGGCGGCCCCGGCGGCCGCCAAGCCCGCCGCTGCGCAGCCGGCCAGCGCGCCCGCGCCGGCGGCCAAGCCCGGCGTGCTGCCCTATGTCTGGGGCGGGCTGGGCTTCGTGGTGCTGGCGGTGCTGGCGTGGTGGCTGGCCAGCCGCCGCAAGCCGGCCGCGCCGCCGCCGCGCCGGCGGGTGTTCGACAGCGAGGCGCTGGCGGCCAGCATGACCGCCGCGACCGCCGCCGCCGAGACGGCGCCGATGCAAGACGCGGCCGATGCCGCCCCTGCGGATGCGGCGGAGGCCGCGGACGCCGCCGCCGATGCCGGGCAGCCGCTGGAACAGGCGGCGGCCAGCGCGGAGGCGTCTGCGCCGGCCCACGATGCGGCGCACGCCAACGCGCATGCCGCCGAGATCACCGTGGACCTCGCCAACCTGCCGCCGGCGGTGCCGGCCGCGCCGCGTGCGGATGCGCCGCAATGGCACTCGGGCTGGGTCAAGGCCAGTCCGGAGGCAGCTCCCGCGCCGGCTCCGGAGGCGGCCGCTGCGCCGGCCCCTGCCGTGGTGGCGGAGGCCGCGGGCGAGGTGCCCGCGCACGCCACCCCGGAGCAGCGCTTCAAGCTGGTGCGCGCGTTCCTGGACATGGGCGACGAGCATTCGGCCCAGCAGCTGCTGCTGGAACTGCTGGACGACAAGGACGACGCGGTCAGCGATGAAGCCGCCCGCATGCTCAGCAAGCTGGTGGGCTGAGGCAGGCCGGGGCGCGATGCGGCTGGCACTGGGCGTCGAGTACGACGGCAGCGGGTTCTCGGGGTGGCAGCGGCTGAGCCAGGCCGGCGCGCTGGAGCCAGACGGCAGCCTGCAGACCGCGCTGGAGATCGCGCTGTCGAAGGTGGCCGCCGCGCCCATCGACACCGTCTGCTCGGGCCGCACCGATGCCGGCGTGCACGCGCGCTGCCAGGTGGTGCATTTCGATACCGAGGCCACCCGCGACGCGCGCGGCTGGGTGCTGGGCGCCACCGCCAACCTGCCGCCGACGATGGCGGTGCGCTGGTGCGTGCCGGTGGCCGACGACTTCAACGCGCGCTTCTCGGCGCGCGCGCGCCGCTACCGCTACCGCATCCTCAACCGCAGCGCGCGGCCGGGGCTGGAGCGCCAGTACCTGGGCTGGGAGCGGATGCCGCTGGATGCGGCGGCCATGCACCAGGCGGCGCAGGCGCTGCGCGGGGAGCGGGATTTCTCGGCGTTCCGCAGCGTGCAGTGCCAGGCCACGCACGCCCGCCGCAACCTGCAGGACATCACCGTCACCCGCGTCGGCGACGAGGTAGTGGTAGAGGTGCAGGCCAACGCCTTCCTGCACCACATGGTGCGCAACATCGTCGGCTCGCTGCTGGTGGTGGGGCGCGGGGAACGCCCGCCGGAGTGGATCGCCGAGCTGCTGGATGGCCGCGACCGCACCGTGGCCGGCCCCACCGCGCCGGCCGCCGGGCTGCTGTTCCTCGGCCCGAAATACCCGCGCCAGTGGGGCTTGCCGGAGGAGGCCTGCGGCGATGAATGAGCCCGCCCGCGCCGTGCCATTGCGCACCCGCATCAAGTTCTGTGGCTTCACCCGCCCGGGCGACGTGCGCCTGGCCTGCGAGCTGGGCGTGGATGCGGTGGGGGTGATCTTCGCCGCGCGCAGCGGCCGCCGGGTGGACCCGGCGCTGGCGCCGGCCCTGCGCGCGGCGCTGGCGCCGATGGTGGCGCTGGTGGCGTTGTTCATGGACAACCCCGAGGCCGAGGTCCGCGCCGCCATCGCCCAGCTGCAACCGACACTGCTGCAGTTCCACGGCAGCGAGGACGATGCGTTCTGCCGCCGCTTCGGGCTGCCGTATTTCAAGGGCCTGGGGCTGGGCGGCACGGCCGTGGACGGCGCGACCCTGCGCGCGCGCTGGCCGCATGCCGCCGGCTTCGTGCTGGACGGCCACGCCCCGGGGCAGCCGGGCGGCAGCGGGCAGCGGCTGGACGCCGCGGCGATCCCCGCTGATCTCGACTGGCCGTGGCTGCTGGCCGGCGGGCTGGACCCCGACAATGTGGGCGACGCGGTTCGTGCGGTGCGCCCGTGGGGCGTGGACGTGGCTGGTGGCATCGAGCTGGCGCCCGGCATCAAGGACGGCGCGCGCATGCGGCGGTTCGTGGAGGCCGTGCGCGCGGCGGACTGCGACGGGCAAACCATGCCCCGGATCGGGTAGGCTATGGCCACGCCATGAAGCCTTCCAATCGCCCCCGCGCTCCTTTCGGCCGCTCCCTGCGGCGCTGGCGCCGCGTGCCTGCGGCGGCGGTCCGATAACGCCGCGCGACGCGTCCTGCCCGTGCGCCCCCGGGCGCCACTCCCCCTCGTTTCGACCCGCGCCGTGGCCCCGCGCCCCGCGCGTTCCGACCCCGGAGACTTCCGCGTGAACGCTTCCCGCCTCCAGGCCGCCGCCGCGGCCACCGACTTCCATGCCTTTCCCGATGCCGACGGCCACTTCGGCCGCCACGGCGGTCGCTTCGTCGCCGAGACCCTGATCGGCCCGCTGCAGGAACTGGCCGCCGCGTACGACGCCGCGCGCGTCGATCCGGCCTTCCTCGCCGCGTTCGAGAAGGACCTCAAGCACTACGTCGGCCGCCCGAGCCCGATCTACCACGCCGAGCGCCTGAGCCGCGAGGTCGGCGGCGCGCAGATCCTGCTCAAGCGCGAGGACCTGAACCACACCGGCGCGCACAAGATCAACAACACCATCGGTCAGGCGCTTCTGGCCGCGCGCATGGGCAAGAAGCGGATCATCGCGGAGACCGGCGCCGGCCAGCACGGCGTCGCTTCCGCCACCGTCGCCACCCGGCTGGGCCTGGAATGCGTGGTGTACATGGGCGCCACCGATATCGAGCGCCAGAAGATCAACGTGTACCGGATGAAGCTTTTGGGCGCGACGGTGGTGCCTGTCACCAGCGGCTCGGCCACGCTGAAGGACGCGCTGAACGAGGCGATGCGCGACTGGGTGACCAACGTCCGCGACACGTTCTACATCATCGGCACCGTGGCCGGCCCGGACCCGTACCCGCGCATGGTGCGCGACTTCAACGCGGTGGTCGGGCGCGAGGCGCGCGCGCAGATGCTGGCCGAGTACGGGCGCCTGCCGGATGCGATCACCGCCTGCGTCGGTGGCGGTAGCAATGCCATCGGCCTGTTCCACGCCTTCCTCAACGATCGTGAGGTGCGCATCGTCGGCGCCGAGGCCGCGGGCGACGGCATCGAGACCGGCCGCCACGCCGCCTCGCTGGCCGCGGGCCGGGTGGGCGTGCTGCACGGCAACCGCACTTATGTCATCTGCGACGACGACGGCCAGATCATCGAGACCCATTCGATCTCGGCCGGCCTGGACTATCCCGGCGTCGGCCCCGAGCATGCCTTCCTGAAGGACAGCGGCCGCGCCGAATACGTCGGCGTGACCGACGACGAGGCGCTGGAGGCCTTCCATCGCCTGACCCGCAGCGAGGGCATCCTGCCGGCGCTGGAGTCCAGCCACGCGGTGGCGCAGGCGATCAAGCTGGCGCGCGAGCTGCCGAGGGACGCGCTGGTGCTGTGCAACCTGTCCGGCCGCGGCGACAAGGACGTGCACACCATCGCCGCGCGCGAAGGTCTGTCCCTCTGACCCCGCCCCCGCACCCCGCCGGACCGCGCCGGAGATGGCCATTTGGCCTGCGGCCCGGTTTCGGCGAGAATGCAGGGTTCCATTCACCCAACCTTTCAGGAGTCCGGCCATGGCCGATGAAACCCAGGCCCAGCCCGCGGCCGAACAGCAGAACGTCGCCGGTGGCACCCCGTTCCCGCCGCAGTTCTTCGAGTGCGTCAATGAGTACCTGGAGCTGACCCACAAGCAGTCCCAGAAGTACGGCGAGAAGAACATCAGCCTGGCCGCCCTGTTCGCGGCGGCGCGCTTCAATGCGCACGTGTACCTGACCAGCGTCAAGCCGATCGCCGCCGCGGAAGAGCGCGTCCCGTTCCTCGACTACATGACCACCATGTACCGCCGCATGCTGAACGAGCACCTGGACGGCATGGGCGAGGAGCGCGGCATCGACGTGGGCGATTCCGAGCTGGCCGAGGAGTACAAGGCCGCCGGCGTCAAGATCGGCCGCCTGAAGGACGCCGACACCACCGCGGCCGCGGCCAACGAATGACCCGCCTGCAGCAGCGGCTGGACGCACTGCGGACGGCCGGGCGCAAGGGGCTGGTGCCGTTCGTCACCGCCGGTGATCCCGCGCTGGCGGCGACCGTGCCGGTCATGCACGCGCTGGCGCGGGCCGGCGCGGACGTGATCGAGCTGGGGGTGCCGTTCTCCGACCCGATGGCCGATGGCCCGGTGATCCAGCGCAGCTCCGAGCGCGCGCTGGCGCGCGGCGCCGGCATGGCCTACGTGCTGGACTGCGTGCGCGCGTTCCGGGCGACGGATGCGGACACGCCGGTGGTGCTGATGGGCTACCTCAATCCGGTCGAGGTGCGCGGCGCGGCCGCGTTCGCCGCCGAGGCCGCGCAGGCCGGGGTGGACGGCATGCTGCTGGTGGATCTGCCGCCGGAAGAGGCGGGGGTGTACCAGGCGGCGTTCGCCCAGCACGGCTTGGCGCTGATCTCGCTGGCCTCGCCGACCACTCCGCAGGCGCGCCTGCAGCGGCTGTGCGAGCAGGCCGACGGCTACCTGTACTACGTCAGCTATGCCGGCGTCACCGGCGCCGCCCAGCTGGACGTGGAGGATGCCGCGCGCCACCTGGCGCAGGTGCGGGCGATGGCGCGCATCCCGGTGTTCGCCGGGTTCGGCATCCGCGATGCCGGCAGCGCCGCGGCGATGGCCGCGCACGCCGATGGGGTGGTGGTCGGCAGCGCCCTGGTGGCGGCGCTGGACGCCAGCCCGGACGCGGACACCGCCGCCGCGCGCGCCGGTGCCTTCCTGCATCCGCTGCGGGCGGCGCTGGACGGGACCGCGGCCCCGGCCTGAGGCCCGGGCCGGAACGTGCCCGGAGAGTGTGGCCGGAGGATGGCCGGACCGTACCTGCAGGGTAGACTGGGCCGTCCCGGCGGGTGCCGGGCAGGCCGGGCACTCCTGCCTGCAATGCAATTTGCGGTGACCAAGACCAATGAGCTGGCTTAAGAAACTGATGCCGGGTACCGGCATCCGCACCGAGGTGGGCGGCGAGCGCAAGCGCAGCGTGCCCGAGGGCCTGTGGGAGAAATGCGAGCGCTGCGGCGCCGCGCTGTACCGGCCGGAGCTGGAGGAAAACCTCGAGGTCTGCCCGAAGTGCGCCTTCCACATGCCGATCCGCGCGCGGGTGCGGCTGGCGGCGCTGCTGGACGGCGGCGAGGGGCGCGAGATCGGGGCCGAGCTCGGGCCGACCGACGTCCTCAAGTTCAAGGACCAGAAGAAGTATTCCGAACGCATCAAGGCCGCGCAGAAGTCCACCGGCGAGCGCGACGCGCTGGTGGCGCTGGAGGGCCGGCTGATGGGCCGCGACCTGGTGGCCGCCGCGTTCGATTTCGCCTTCATGGGCGGCTCGATGGGCTCGGTCGTCGGCGAGCGCTTCGCCCTGGCGGCCGAGCGCGCGCTGGCGTTGCGCTGCCCGTTCGTGTGCTTCTCCGCCAGCGGTGGCGCGCGCATGCAGGAAAGCCTGCTCTCGCTGATGCAGATGGCCAAGACCTCGGCCGCGCTGGGCCGCCTGCGCGCGGCCGGGCTGCCGTACATCTCGGTGCTCACGCACCCGACCACCGGCGGCGTGTCCGCCAGCTTCGCCATGCTGGGCGATCTGAACATCGCCGAGCCGGGTGCGCTGATCGGCTTCGCCGGGCAGCGGGTGATCGAGCAGACCGTGCGCGAGAAGCTGCCGGAAGGCTTCCAGCGCAGTGAGTTCCTGCTCCAGCACGGCACCGTGGACCAGATCGTGGACCGCCGCGAGATGCGCGAGCGGCTGGCGCACCTGCTGGCGCTGCTGATGAAGCAACCGGTGCCGGTGGACGCCACGGAGGCGGCGTGAGCGCGCGTCGTTACTTCGGCACCGACGGCATCCGCGGGCGGGTGGGCGAGGGCGCGATCTCGGCCGATTTCGTGCTGCGCCTGGGCAATGCCTACGGGCATGCGCTCACCGCCGCCGCGCGCGACCGCCAGGAATGGCGCAAGCCGATGGTGGTGATCGGCAAGGACACCCGCATCTCCAACTACATGTTCGAGGCCGCGCTGGAAGCGGGGCTGGTGGCGGCCGGGGTGGACGTGCAGCTGATGGGGCCGATGCCGACCCCGGCAGTGGCGCACCTCACCCACTCCATGCGCGCCGACGGCGGGATCGTGATCTCCGCCTCGCACAACCCGCACCACGACAACGGCATCAAGTTCTTCTCGGCCCAGGGCGAGAAGCTGGACGACGCCACCGAGCTGGCGATCGAGGCCGCGCTGGAGCAGCCGTTCCGGACCGTGCCGTCCGAACGCCTGGGCAAGGCGGTGCGCACCCGCGATGCGGTCGGTCGTTATGTCGAGGCGTGCAAGAACTCGGTCCCCAAAGGGTTTCACCTCGGCGGCATGCACATCGTGGTGGACTGCGCCAACGGCGCCACCTACCAGCTGGCACCCCTGGTCTTGCGTGAGCTGGATGCGCGGGTGGAGGCGATCGGGGTCGAGCCGAACGGGTTGAATATCAACGACGGCGTGGGCTCCACCCATCCCGAGACGCTGGCCGCGCGCGTGCGCGCCAGCGGTGCCGCGCTGGGCATCGCCTTCGACGGCGACGGCGACCGCGTGCTGTTCGTGGATGCGGACGGCCGCATCTGCGACGGCGACGACCTGCTGTACGTGCTGGCCTGCGACTGGCAGGACACGGGCCGCCTGCGCGGGCCGGTGGTCGGCACCCTGATGACCAACTACGGCTTCGAGCAGGCGCTGGCGGCGCGCGGGATCGGCTTCGTGCGCGCCAAGGTCGGCGACCGCTACGTGCACCAGCAGCTGCTGGCGCACGACGGCGTGCTCGGCGGCGAGGCCAGCGGCCACATCCTGTGCCTGGACCGCGCCAGCACCGGCGACGGCATCGTCAGCGCGCTGCAGGTGCTGGAGGTGTTGCGCCGGCGCGGGATCACTCTGGCCGATGCACTGCAGGGCCTGCGCAAGCTGCCGCAGAAGACCGTCAACGTGCGCTTCGCCGCCGGCCAGAAGCCGGCCGAGGCCGCCAGCGTGCAGGCCGCGCTGGCCGAGGCGCAGCGTGCCGTGGAAGGCCGTGGCCGCGCGTTCCTGCGGCCGTCCGGCACCGAGCCGGTGGTGCGGGTGACGGTCGAGGCCGACGACCCGGCGCTGGTCGACTCCACCGTGCAGGCCCTGGCCGACGCCGTGCGCGCGGCCGCGGCCTGATCCCGATCAAACCCCGCGCGCGCCGGCGACGGCATACTGCGCGGCAAACTCCATTTTTCCGAGCCATGCCATGAGCCAGCCGCAGATCCCGACCCTCGACATCCGCCGCTTCGACACCGACCGCGAGGCCTTCGTGGCCGAACTGGGCAACGCCTACCGCGAATGGGGCTTCGCCGGCATCCGCGGTCACGGCATCCCGCAGGAGGTGATCGACGGCGCCTACGACGCCTTCGTCGCGTTCTTCGCACTGCCGGAGGAGACCAAGAAGCAGTACCACGTGCCCGGCGGCGGCGGCGCGCGCGGCTACACCCCGTTCGGGGTGGAGACCGCGAAGGGCGCCAAGTACTTCGACCTCAAGGAGTTCTGGCACGTCGGCCGCGAGCTGCGCGACGAGAAGTACGCCGACGTGATGCCGCCCAACCTGTGGCCGGCGGAGGTGCCGGAGTTCCGCGCGCGCGCGCTAGCGCTGTACGAGGCGCTGGACGCGCTGGGTGCGCGGGTGCTGTCGGCGCTGGCGCTGAACCTCGGGCTGCCCGAGGATTACTTCGCGGACAAGACCGACAACGGCAATTCGATCCTGCGCCCGATCCACTATCCGCCGATCACCGCCGACGAGATCCCGAACGTGCGCGCCGGCGCGCACGAGGACATCAACCTGATCACCCTGCTGGTCGGTGCCAGCGCGGAGGGGCTGGAAGTGCTCTCGCGCAAGGGCGAGTGGGTGCCGTTCACCGCGGATGCCGACACCATCGTGGTCAACATCGGCGACATGCTGCAGCGCCTGACCAACCACGTGCTGCCGTCCACCACCCACCGGGTGGTGAACCCGCCGGGCGAGAAGGCGCGCCAGCCGCGCTATTCCACCCCGTTCTTCCTGCATCCGAACCCGGATTTCGTGATCGACGTGCTGCCCAACTGCGTCAGCGCCGACAACCCCAGCCGCTATCCCGAGCCGATCACCGCCCAGGGCTACCTGGAAGAGCGCCTGCGCGAGATCAAGCTGAAGTAAGCCGAATCCATCCCGGGAACGACGAAAAGGCCGCTGCGTGCGGCCTTTTCGTTCGGTGGCGTCATGCTTCCGGATCGTTCCGGGGCGAAGGTTCAGGCCATCCAGAACAGGACCGCGGCCATGCGTTCGTCGGCGAGCACGCTGCCGCAATAGGCGGTGGCGCTGTGGATCAGCGCGGCGCTGTACACCAGCAGGCGGTTGAAGCGGTTGGGCACGCGCACGTCCTCGACGAAGCTGTCGGGCGGTACGAAGCGGGTGCCGAGGGCTTCCACCAGGTTGTCGTGCGGCTTGGTGACGGTGTTGCCGCCGAGCTGGCCGTTCGGCAGGCGCTGGCGATAGAAGCTGGTGCCGCAGTCCGCCGGCGCGTCGGGCAGCAGGTACAGCACGCCGGCATAGCGGCACAGCGAGCGCGCGTCGGTATGCGGCCGCGCCTGCGCCTCGCGCGCACCCACCACCTGCACGCAGTTGTGGTTCAGGGTCTTGCCGTCGGGCGCCGGCTGCACCCACAGCTGCTTGGCGCCGGTGGCGGCGCGCACGCGCTGCTCCACCACCGCCAACTCGTCGGGTTCCAGCGCCGGGATCGCGCGCCGGCCGGGCCAGCTTTCCCGGGTGTGCGGGAAACCCAGCGCCCAGTCGGGCTTGGCCAGGCAGCGTTCGCGCACGGCCATGGCATTGGGCAGCACGTCGTCGAACACCCAGTAGTCGCGGCCCTCGGTGGGCTTGCGGTAGGGCAGGACGCGCATCATCGGGGCGGGGCGGTTCATGCCGCGGACTATACGGCGGCGGCGAGCGCAATTGCTAAACTTGCGCCCCTTCGCACGGGGAGCACCGCATGCGCCGCAAGATCGTCGCCGGGAACTGGAAACTGCATGGCAGCCGCGCCTTTGCGGCGGCGCTGGTCGCGGAGTTGGGCGCGGCCCGCCCTGCCGGGGTGGAGTTGGTGGTGCTGCCGCCGTTCCCGTATCTGGAGGGGATGGCGGCGCAGTGCGTACAGGCCGGCATCGCGCTGGGCGCGCAGGACTGCAGCGCCCACGACAAGGGCGCCTATACCGGCGAGGTGGCGGCGGCGATGCTGGCCGACGTGGGCGCGCGCTACGTGCTGGTGGGCCATTCCGAGCGCCGCCAGTACCACGCCGAGAGCAGCGCACTGGTGGCCGAGAAATTCGTCGCCGCGCAGGCGGCCGGGCTGGTGCCGGTGCTGTGCGTGGGCGAGCGTCTGGAGGAGCGCGAGGCCGGGCAGACCGAGGCGGTGGTGGCCGGGCAGCTGCGGCCGGTGCTGGAGCGGGCCGGCGCGGCGGCGTTCGCGCGCGCGGTGGTGGCCTACGAGCCGGTGTGGGCGATCGGCACCGGGCGCACCGCCAGCCCGGAGCAGGCGCAGGCGGTGCATGCCTTCATCCGTGGCGAAGTGGCGGCGTTCGATGCTAAAATCGCCAGCTCGCTGCCGCTGCTGTACGGCGGAAGCGTCAAGCCCGACAACGCGGCCAGCCTGTTCGCGCAGGCCGACGTGGATGGCGGGCTGATCGGCGGCGCCTCGCTGGTGGCCGCGGATTTCCTGGCCATCGCGCAGGCGGCGGCCGACCTCACCTGAGAACGCGCGACATGCTGCTGCAACTCGTCAACATCCTCTACGTGCTGGTGGCCATCGCCATCATCGCCTTCGTTCTGCTCCAGCAGGGCTCCGGCGCGCAGTCCGGCTCCGGCTTTGGCGGCGGCGCCTCGGCCACGGTGTTCGGCGCGCGCGGCGCGTCCAACTTCCTGAGCAAGACCACCAAGTGGCTGGCCATCGTGTTCTTCACCGTGAGCATGGGCATGGCCATGTACGCCAGCAAGCAGGGCAAGGGCGGCCCGGCCAAGCCCGACCTCGGCCTGATGGCGCAGCAGCCGGTGCCCACCGCCCCGGCCGCGCAGGTGCCCGCCGCCCAGATCCCCACCGCGCCGGCGCAGCCCGCCGCGGCGGCCCCGGCGCCGGCGGAGCAGGCGCCCACGCCCGCCCCCGGTAAGTGACGCCGGCGGCGGCAGGTTCTAGAATCCACGCATTGCCCAGGTGGCGGAATTGGTAGACGCACTACCTTGAGGTGGTAGCGACGCAAGTCGTGGGGGTTCGAGTCCCCCCTTGGGCACCAAGTAACGGTTTCAGGCAGTCCCGCAAAGACTCCTGAATCCCCTGAAACCCGCGATTTACGCGGGTTTTTTTGTTGCCTGACGTTCCGGGGCGTCCCATTGCAGCCCGGCCAACGCGGGGGGTACTTTGGGGGGCGAATAGGTGTTGGGCGTTTTTATGAAACTATTTCTCCAAGCGATGTTTCTTGCCCTGGCGCTCGGCGCCTGCACCGTTAGCGTCGGCAACAACGGGCAAGATGATCAGCCGGTTGACGTCGGCAACACGGAGCAGCAGAAATCCGTCGTCGCAGCGGCCCATGTGGCTGCCCAGTTACTTGATGCCGGACAGTTTGAGCAGCTTTGGGAGCTGAGCGGCCCAATGCTCAAGGACAAGACTCCTCGAGCCGTATTTGTTGCCGGCATGAAAGCCATGCGCGGCCCCCTTGGCGTAGCCGGCCACCGGGAAGTACAGGGATTCAACTTCCCTAGAGCTCTCGATGGCGTTCAAGGCGACTTCGGGCTTATCGGTGTGGAAACGGACTTTGCCAACGCGAAGGCCGTCCAAGAGAAGTTCGTGTTCCAAAGGGTCAATGGGCAATGGAAGCTTGTCGGTTATTGGCTGAGCAAGAAGGTCACCTTCGGCGCAAACACGCCTAACAATTCGTCCAAGCCGACGCCGCTTCGCGGCGCGGCTTAACTCAAGCGTTATGCCGCTATGGACAATGACGACATTCTGAGAGCAGAGGACATTGCGGATGCGCGAGTCACAGTTTTAAAGATACGCCGCAAGGTTCTTGGCCTGACGGCGGCAACGTCAGTCCTTGCTGCGGTAGCAGTTGGCATTGCCGTCTACTACCTCAAGCTCCATAACGTCGCCGCGTCAACATTCGTTGGCGCGATATTTCTAATGCTTGGAGTGCCTACTTTTGTTCATTGGTGGCGACACTATCGCAGCATCCTTGAGCAACTTGATCTCGTCGCCCAGAGAGTTGCGCGCGGGGAGCTTGTGTATGGCTCTCAGGTGGCATTTCGGTGAGCGGCCTAATAATTCGTCCAAGCCGACGCCGCTTCGCGGTGCGGATTAACTCAGGCGGTATGCGCGCTTTGCGCGGTGTACGGCGGTCACTCCGCGGCCGCACGCGCGGCCTGGCGCCAGGCGCGCAGGCCTTGCACGGCGAGGGCCACGAAGCCGGTGTACAGCACGGCGGTGATGTACAGCTGCTTGCTGGCGAACATACCGATGTACACCACGTCCACCGCGATCCACATCCACCAGGCGGCGATGTGGCGGCGGTTCTGCCAGAACTGCCCGACCAGGCTGAGCGCGGTCAGCATGGCATCCAGCCATGGCAGTGCGGCGTTGGTGTAGGTGTGCATCAGGTAGCCCAGCGTGAGGCCGCCTCCGATCCCGGCCAGCAGATGACGGCCTGCAGCGGCGGGCGGCAGTGGGGCGATGCGCACCTGGCCCCGCGCGTCCAGGTGGCGCCGCCAGCGCCGCCAGCCGGCCACCAGCATCGCCACCCAGAACAGCTGCAGCAGCACTTCCGAATACAGGCGCGCCTCGAGGTACACCCACAGATAGACCGCCACCGAAGCCAGCCCGACCGGATAGCACCACGGGTTGCGGCGGGTGGTCAGCCACACCGCGCTGATGCTGAGGGCGGCCGCCAGCAGTTCGTGCAGCGGCATCACAGGTCCACGCGCAGGCTCAGCCGCGCCAGCCGCGGCGCGCCGGGGAACAGGTAGGTATCGCCATAGGCGCTGCCCACGTCGCGCCAGTACACGCGGTTGAACAGGTTGTCGACGCCCAGCTGCGCGGTGAGCGCGCGCCCGGCCCACCGGCCCTGCCAGCGCAGGCCGGCATCGAACACCGCATAGGCGGGCGCGCGCACGCTGCCGTCGGCGGTGGCCGGGTTGGACGCGGCGTAGCGCCCGCCGACTTGCACGCTGACCTGCGGCTGCCATGGCAGGCGGTAATCGAGATGCACGCTGCCGCGCAGCGCCGGCACGTTGGCCAGCTGGTGGCCTTCGTAGGCGGCGATGCCGGTGCCGCTGGCGCGCGCGCGCAGCCAGGCCAGGCTGGCCTCCAGCCGCAGCCCGTCGCGCAGTTCGCCATTGGCCGAAAGCTCCAGCCCGGCGTGGGTTTCCCGGCCCTGCTCGATAAAGGTGTGGCCGGCGCTGCTGGCGTCCGGCCGCGCGAACTGGTACGGCTGCCACAGGCGGAACAGCGCGCCCGCAAGATCCAGGCCCTGCCAGCGGTACTTCACGCCGCTCTCGAGCTGGCGCGACAGGCGCGGGCCGAGCACGTCGCCGTCGTTGCTGGTCCAGAACGGCGCTTCCTTGCCCAGCGCCAGTCCCTCGCTGTAGCTGGCGTAGAGGCTGAGATCCGGTTGCGGCTGGAAGATCAGCGCCGCCTGCGGCAGGGTGCGCTGCAGGCGGGTGGTGCGGGTGATGGCGGCATGTTTGTCGCGCGCGGTTTCCTCCAGATGCGCGGCCTGCACCCCGGCCAGCAGCTGCCAGTAGCTGCCCAGCGCGATCCGGTCGAGCGCGAAGGCCGTGTGCTGGCGGCTGTCCAGGCGCCGCACGCGCGGGCCGGGTTGCTTGGGCGAGGGCGCATACACCGGCGGGTCGAGGTCGTCGATGTTGGCGCTGCCCACGTACTCGTTCACGCTGGCGCGGCGGGTGATGCTGCGGTGGCGCCAGTCCGCGCCCAGGGTCAGCACGTGCTGAAGGGTGCCGGTGGCGAAGCGGCCTTCGAGGCTGGCGCGCGCGCTGTCGCTGGTGCGGGTGTCGTCGGGGCTGCGGTAGTCGTAGATGTCGTATTCGCCGTTCGGCCCGAAATGGTTGCCAGGCAGGCTGGCGCAGGCGGCCACGTAGTAGCAGCCGTAGGCGAAGGCGACGTTGTCGTCGATGGCGCTGCGGCTACGGCCGGCGGCCAGGCGCAGGGTCCAGGCATCGCCCAGGTCATGCCGCAGGCGCGCGGCGGTGTTGGTGGAATGGATGCGTACCGGCTGCTGCCAGGGTTGATAGCCCAGCATCCGCGTCGGGTCCGGATGCGGCGGCAGGCGGGTGCCGCCGAGCAGCTGGTAGCCAGAGGCCGAGCGCTGCGCGCCGTGCTGGTCGCTCACATCCAGTTCCAGCCGGGTCGCTGCGGTCGGCACCCAGTCGGCGGCAAGCGCGAGCAGCGTGCGGTGGCCATCGGCGTGGCGCACGTAGGAGTGGATGTCTTCCCCGCCCAGGTTGGCGCGGATGCCAAAGCTCGGGCTCAGCCAGCGGCCCGCATCCAGGGCGACGGAGTGCGAGCCGTGCGAATCGGTGCCGAGCGTGAGCGTGCGCACGTCGGCCGGGCGCTTACTGACGAAGTTCACCACGCCGCCCGGCTCCAGCACCCCGGCGTCGATCCCGGCCAGGCCCTTGAGCACCTCCACCTGCTGCTTGTCCTCCAGCGCGATGGATTGCTCGCCGGTCATCGCCAGGCCGTTGAAGCGGTAGCCGCTGCCCAGGTCCAGCGGATAGCCACGGATGCTGATGTTCTGGTAGTAGCCGACCGGCGCGTAGTTGTCGCCCAGCGCGGCATCCTCGCGCACCAGTTCGCTCAAGGAACGGATCTGGCGGGCGTCGATCTGCTGGCGGCCGATCACGTCCAGGCTGGCCGGGATGTCCTGCGCGCGGGCCGCGCCCCAGGCTTGCAGGCTGGAGTCGCTGTCACTGCGTTTCCCCACCACCTTCACCGCGGCCAGCGGGGTGATGCGGCGGTCGTTCTTGGCATCGCCGCCATCCTCGGCGGCATGCGCGAGCAGTGGCAGGAGGGCGAGCAGCAGGGGAGAGAATCGAAGTGCCATCGTCGTCATCGTCGGAAGTGGAGGGACGAAGCGACGGCAGGCGACCGCCCGCAAGGGCACGCGCCTCGATCAAGCTCCCTACGCCGGTATGACCCGGATCAGGTTCCAAGGGACTCTCTCAGCCCGGACGATGCCGGGCACCCCCGCTTCTGGCCGACATTGAAGCACAGCCCGGCCCGCGCCGGCCAGTGCGCGCCGGTCCCGCCTTTCATCCCGCGCCGCGGATCGCCTGCCGCAGCGCCTGCGCCTGCGGGCGCGCGAACCAGGCGAAATGCCCCAGCAGGAAGTCGTGCCAGGCCACCTCGGCCATGGCCGGCTGGCGCAGCACGGCATGGAAGTACTCCAGTTCCGAGAGCGCGAAATCCAGATGCGCCAGCGGCAGCAGGTCGGCCACCAGCGCGGTGTCCTCGCGCGTGAGCGGGCACTGCTCGGCATAGCCGGCCAGCAAGGCGCAGGCGATCTCCGGGAACACGGCGCGCCTGGCCGGATCCGGCTGCAGCCAGGCGATGGCATGGCGCTCGATCGCGGTGGCCAGGTCAAGCAGGGCGAAGGTCGGCGCGCACAGGCCGAAATCAAGGATCGCCGTCACCTCGGCCTGCGCGCCGGCATCGCTCCAGAACAGGTTGGAGACATGCCAGTCGCCATGCGTCCAGGACACCGGCTGCGTGGCCAGGCGCGGCTGTAGTGCGGCCAGCGCGGGCAGCAAGGGAGCCAGTTCGGAGCGCCAGCCGCGCATGGACAGGGCCACGGCCAGGCCCGGGCGGCGGGTGCAGGCGCTGGCGATTGCCTCCAGCGGATCACGCGCCCGCAGGAGCGTATCGCCCGTCACCAGCAGCGTGGCCTGGCGTGGTGGCGCGGTGTAATCGCGCGCGGCCTGGTGCAGGCGCGCCAGCATGCGGCCTGCACTGCGCGCATGTGCGGTGCTGTGCGGCGGCGTCCACGAGGGTGCATCGCGGTACAGGTCCAAGCCTTCGGCCAAGGCGTGCACCTCGTAGGTCCATTCGCCCAGAGCGATCGCGCTGCTGCCCTCGGCATCCGTCAGCACCCGCGGCACCGGCAGGCCATGCGCGCGCAGGTGCGCGATGAAGGCGTGCTCCTCCGCCAGCTGCGCCGCGTCGCGCACGGACGCGTGGTGGCGCTTGAGGAAGACATCGCCGTTCGCACAGGCCACATGCGCCGCCGCCGAGAACGGCCGCGGGCTGTGCCAGCGCAGCCCTAGCGGCGGCGAGATCGAGGGGAAGCGCGCCAGCACCGCGGCGGCCTCATCGGCCCGCAGCGGCGGCCAGTCGGGCGCCATCGGCGCGTCGTTCCAGCCGTGCGCGAGGTGGGGAGGATGGCTCATGGGCGGCTCTGGCCGGAGGTCGCGGCGAATGCCGCTGCTGCGATTATCCGGATCGCCGCCGACGGCGTCAGCGCGGCACCCGGTAGCCGCCTGGCACGCCCTCGGCCGAGAGCGTCAGCTGCCACAGCTGGTCGCGGCGGGTGCGGAAGGTGGCGGCGGAGGCCGCGAGGTAGAACCACCACATGCGCCGGAAGCGCTCGTCGTAGCATTGCGACAGCCGCGGCCAGGCGGCGTCGAAATTCGCCATCCACGCCTGCAGGGTGCGGTCGTAGTCGGGGCCGAAGTTGTGCCAGTCCTCGACCACGAAGCGCCCTTCCAGCGCGGCGGCGACCTGGCGCATCGAGGGCACCTGCGAGTTGGGGAAGATGTAGCGCGCGATCCATGGGTCGGGCCGGTTCGGCGGCTGGTTGCTGCCGATGGTGTGCAGCAGCGACAGCCCGCCCGGGGCGAGGCAGCGCCGCACCACGTCGAAGTAGGTGCGGTAGTTGCGCGCGCCGACATGCTCGAACATGCCGATCGAGAACACCGCGTCGAAAGGCTCGTGCAGGTCGCGGTAGTCCTGCAGGCGGATTTCCACCGGCAGCCCCGCGCACAGCGCGCTGGCATGCGCGGCCTGCTCGCGTGAGATGGTGACGCCCACCCCACGCACGCCGTAGCGTTCGGCCGCGAACTTCAGGGCCTCGCCCCAGCCGCAGCCGATGTCCAGCACGCGCATGTCCGGGCGCAGGCGCAGCTTGCGGCAGACCAGGTCCAGCTTGGCTTCCTGCGCGGCATCGAGGTCGGTGGCCTCGGCCCAGTAGCCGCAGCTGTACACCAGGCGCTTGCCCAGCATGGCTGCGAACAGGTCGTTGCCGAGGTCGTAGTGGCGCTGGCCGACCACGTAGGCGCGCTTGCCGCGCTGCAGGTTCACGAACCGCGCCTGCGCCCACAGCAGCAGCGTGCCGATGTTGCGCAGGCGTTCGTCCAGACGCGCGCCCAGCAGCTTCGTCAGCAGCCCGGGCAGGTCGCGCGCGCTCCAGTCGCCGTCCATGTAGGACTCGCCGAAGCCCAGCGAGCCGTGCGCGAACACGCGTTCGAACACGCGCGCGTCGTGCACCTGCAGGTCGCTGTCGCGGGGGCCGTCGATGCGCACGTCGGCCGCGGCCAGCAGGCGTTCGGCGGCTTCGCGCAGACGGCGCGCCTTGTTGCCATGGGCATGCGGCGAGTGCGCGGACATGGTGGGGGAGGAGGGATGGGGATTGCGGGGATGCATCAAACCGGACATGGCAAGGCCTCGGGTGAGGTGGCTGTCTTGCGCATGCGCGAGATCGCGGTTGCCCTTGGTACGGGCGGATGGCTCAGGCCCCAAAACCGCATCGGGTCATGCGCGTTCGGTAGGCATCATCAGCCTTGCGGCGGTTGCAACGGGGAGGAATGCCATCTCCCGCTTCGACCTTACCCCTGCCGGAGTGCGGGGGCAAGCGGCGCTCCGTCAATGCGCGGCCTCGGTGGCGAGATCGCGTCTTGCCTCCGCGCCCGTGCAGTCGACGCCCACACAGCGAGGCGCCATTGGGCGAGAGTGCCGGCAAATGCAGTGCCCGAGTCGCCGGCCTCAATCCACCGGCGTGCCGAACAGGCGGTCGCCGGCGTCGCCGAGGCCGGGGCGGATGTAGGCGTTTTCGTCCAGGCGCTGGTCGATCGCGGCGACGTACACCTCGATATCGGGGTGGGCGGCTTCCAGCGCGCGCAGGCCTTCCGGCGCGGCGACCAGGAAGATCGCCTTGATCCGCGGGCAGCCGGCGTCCTTCAGCAGCTGGATGGCGGCGATCGCGCTGCCGCCGGTGGCCAGCATCGGGTCGATCAGCAGCGCGGTGCGCTGTTCCATGCGGTCGGCCAGGCGCTGGTAATAGCCTTCCGGGCGGTGGGTGCTTTCGTTGCGGCGCAGGCCGACCACGCTCACTGGTGCCGCCGGCAGCAGGGCCTGCACGCCGGGCAAAAAGCCCAGGCCGGCGCGCAGGATGGGCACCAGGGTGAGGTGCTCGCCGCGCACGTGTTCCACCTGCAGCGGGCCGGCCCAGGTCTGCACCGTCACTGCCTCGGTGGGCAGGTCGCGGGTGGCCTCGAACGCCAGCAGCCCCGCGATTTCGCCGGCCAGCTGGCGGAAGTGGACGGGGTCGGTGCTGATGTCGCGCAGCTTGCCGAGTTTGTGGCGGACCAGCGGATGATCGACGACGACGGTTTTCATGCGCGACAGCCTAGCCGCAATCCAGTGCCGGAAACAGGCGGGGCGGCCATGGCCGCCCCGTCGTCGTGCAGGAAGGCGCGGCGGATGCCGCGCTGGGTCAGGCCGCGGCCGGCTGGCGCACGCGCGGGCCTTCCAGGATGGCGCGCTTGACCATCGCCACCACCAGCTTCAGCTCGTCCTCGGTGATCGCGAAGTGCGGGGTGAAGCGCAGCGAGTTCTCGCCGCCGTGGATCACGCCGATGCCGTGCTCGCGCAGCCACTCCTCGGTGGAGCCGGTGCCGTAGCCCTTGAACTCGCGGGTGAGTTCGCAGGAGAACAGCAGCCCGGTGCCCTGCACCTTGGTGATCGGCCCGCCCAGCTCGGCCTTCAGCGCCTCCAGCAGGGCCAGGGCCTGGCGGCCGCGGGCGCGGATGTTCTCGCGCAGGGCGGGGGTGAGCTGCGCCAGCACGGTGCAGGCCACGTCCAGCGCGCGCGGATTGGCGGTCATGGTGTTGCCGTACAGGCCGCGCTTGTAGAGGCTGGCGGCGTGTTCGGTCACCGCCAGCACCGACAGCGGGTACTGGCCGGCGTTGAGCGCCTTGGAGTAGGTCTCCATGTCCGGGGCCTCGATGCCCTCGAAGCCGGGGTAGTCCACGATCGACAGATAGCCGGTGGCGCGCAGGCCGGCCTGGATCGAATCCACCAGCAGCAGGCTGCCGTGGGCGCGGGTGAGCTCGCGCGCGGCGTTGTAGAAGTCCACCGGCACGCTGCGGCCGGGGTCGCCTTCGCCCATCACCGGCTCCAGGAACATCGCTTCGATGAACCAGCCGTTGGCATCGGCCTCGGCGAACACCTTGCGCAGGGCGTCGATGTCGTAGGGCGGCACCGCGATCACCGAATCCTCGCCGCGGAAGCTGGCCAGGTGCTGCAGGTAGGTCTTGCGGGTGGAGTCGGAATACAGCGCCGGGCGCTCGGTGCGGCCGTGGAAGGCGCCCTTCACCACCAGGCGCTTGATGGTCTTGCCGGCGTGGCGGGCGCCGGGGTCGGTCTGGGTCTTGGCGTTGGCATCCACGATGCGCGAGGCCAGCGACACCGATTCCGAACCGGAGTTCAGGCACATGAAGGCCGCGTACGGGCAGCCGCCGCCATCCTTGGAAGCGCGCGTTTGGCCGATCTCGCGGCGCATGGCGTTGGAGAAGCGCAGCTGCGCCACGTGCGGGGTCATGATGTTGGCCATCGCCTGCGGGCGCGCCATCGCCGCGATCACCGCCGCCGGCGCGTGGCCGAGGCCGAGCATGCCGTAGCCGCCGGTGTCGTACAGCACCGCGCCCTTCAGGGTGACGATCCACGGGCCGCGCGCGGCCAGTGCCACGTAGGGGTTGGCGTTGTCCTGCGAGTAGAAGTTGACGAAGCCTTCCTGCACCTTGGCGCGCTGGGCGTCCTCGTCCAGTTCCAGCAGTTCGGGGAATTCGGCACGCACGCTGGCGTATTCCGCAGCGGCGGCGGCGATGGCCTCGCCCAGCTGCGGATCGCGCGCGGCGAAGTCGAGCACGGTGGCATCGTCCAGCCCGGTGGTGCGCAGGCCGCCGTGGGCGCGCAGCGGGGCGAGGGTGTCGATCAGGCTCATGTGTATCTCCCATCCGGGGCCATGGCCGCGGGCGGCGGCCGGCCAAAGCTTCATTATCCGGGGATGCCTGTCATTCGGTAGGGTGGATTCGCCTTGAATGACGAGCAATTTGGGCGAATCGACGTTATGCTTCGTCGATATGCGAATCTCCGCCGCCGACGAACAGCTGCTGTCCCTGCTCCGCGAGGACGCCCGCGCCGCCACCGCCGACATCGCCCGCCGCCTGGGGCTGTCGCGCACCACCGTGCAGAACCGGATCGCCCGCCTGGAGCAGCAGGGGGTGATCCGCGGCTACACCGTGCGCATCGACGACGAGCTGGAGCGCAACCGCATCCGCGCGCACATCCTCATCACCCTGCGCCCGAAGCAGATGGCGGCGGTGGTGAAGGCGCTGCAGGGCATGCACGAGGTGCGGGTGCTGTATTCGATCAGCGGCGACAACGACCTGATCGCGCTGGCGGTCACCGCCACCGTGGGCGAGATGGACGTGCTGACCGACCGCATCGGCGCGATCGACGGGGTGGAGCGCACCAATACCTCGATCATCCTCTCGACCAAGTTCGAGCGCTGAGGCCCCACGGTCCGGGGCGGTGGGCAGCGGGCAGCGCCTGCGGGGTCGCCCTACAATGCGCGGTCCCGAACCGCCGCCGCATGCCGTTGAAGACCTCCGATTTCCACTACGACCTCCCGCCCGAGCTGATCGCGCAGGCGCCGCTGGCCGAGCGTTCCGCCAGCCGCCTGCTGCACGTGCCGCCGGGCGCGGCGCCGTTCGCCGACCTGCACGTGCGCGACCTGCCGTCGCTGCTGCAACCGGGGGACCTGCTGGTGTTCAACGACACCCGGGTGATCCCGGCGCGGCTGTTCGGCGCCAAGGCCACCGGCGGGCGGGTGGAGATCCTGATCGAGCGCCTGCTGCCGGACAACGCCGCGCGTGCGCAGCTGGGCGTGAGCAAGCCGCCGCAGGTGGGCAGCCGGATCGCGCTGGACGCCGGCGGCGAGGCCGAGGTGGTGGCGCGCTTCGACGACGGCTTCTGGGAGCTGCGCTTCCATGTGGACGGCGCGCTGGCGGACTGGTTGCAGCACGCCGGCCAGCTGCCGCTGCCGCCTTACATCGAGCGCCAGCCGAACAGGGCCGATGCCGAGCGCTACCAGACCGTGTTCGCGCGCGAGGCCGGGGCGGTGGCCGCGCCCACCGCCGGGCTGCATTTCGATGCGCCGCTATTGGAGGCGCTGCACACGCGCGGGATCGGGATCGGCCACATCACCCTGCACGTCGGTGCCGGCACCTTCCAGCCGGTGCGGGTGCATGACGTGCACGCCCACCGCATGCATAGCGAGTGGATCAACGTCGGTGCCGAGCTGGTGGAAAAAGTGCGCCGCACCCGCGCCGCCGGCGGCCGGGTCATCGCGGTGGGTACCACCGTGGTGCGTGCGCTGGAGACGGCGATGGTGGGCGATGCGCTGCAGCCGTTCGCCGGCGACACCAGCATCTTCATCTTCCCCGGCTACCGCATCCGCAGCATCGATGCGCTGCTGACCAACTTCCACCTGCCGGAGAGCACCCTGCTGATGCTGGTCTCCGCCTTCGCCGGCAAGGCGCGCATCTTCGCCGCCTACGAACACGCGGTGCGCCAGCGCTACCGCTTCTTCAGCTACGGCGATGCCATGCTGCTGTGGCCGCAGGAGGCGGGGGCATGAGCATGTGGTTTGAAGCTTCCACGCGACGGTGCTGGCCATGGGGTGCTCCGGAGAGCGCGCCAGGGATGGCGCGCGGCGGCGCGTGGAACAGGCTGTTCCCCCGCGCCGAGAAGGAGGACCCCATGGGCAGTGCCGGCGCAGGCGATATCCGATGAGCCGCATGGAGTTCCAGCTGCTGAAGACCGACGGCGCGGCCCGCCGTGGGCGCATCACTTTCCCGCGCGGGGTCATCGAGACGCCGGCGTTCATGCCGGTGGGCACCTACGGCTCGGTGAAGGGCGTGCTGCCGCAGCAGGTGCGCGAGCTGGGCGCGCAGATCATCCTCGGCAACACCTTCCACCTGTTCCTGCGGCCGGGGCTGGAGGTGATCGCGGCGCACGGCGGCCTGCACGGCTTCGCCCGCTGGGACGGGCCGATCCTCACCGACTCCGGCGGCTTCCAGGTGTTCTCGCTGGCGCACCGGCGCAAGATCACCGAGGCCGGCGTCACCTTCGCCGCGCCCACCGACGGCCGCAAGGTGTTCCTGGGGCCCGAGGAGTCCATGCGCATCCAGAAGGTGCTGGGCAGCGACATCGTGATGATTTTCGACGAGTGCCCGCCGGTGAACGACAAGCACGGCCAGCCGGTGCACCGGCGGGTGGTCGAGAAGTCGATGGAGCTGTCGCTGCGCTGGGCCGAGCGTTCCAAAAAGGCGCACGAGGGCAACGACGCGGCGCTGTTCGGCATCGTCCAGGGCGGCGTGCACCACGACCTGCGCACGCGCTCGGCCGAGGGGCTGCAGCAGATCGGCTTCGACGGCTACGCGGTGGGCGGGCTGGCGGTGGGCGAGAGCGAGGACGAGCGCAACGCCATGCTCGACCACACCTGTCCGCAGTTGCCGGCCGACCGCCCGCGCTACTTGATGGGCGTGGGCCGGCCGGAGGATCTGGTGGAGGCGGTGGCGCGCGGGATCGACATGTTCGACTGCGTGATGCCCACCCGCAACGCCCGCAACGGCCACTTCTTCACCGCAACCGGCGTGGTGCGCGTGCGCAACAGCCAGTACGAGCACGACCTGCGGCCGATCGAGGAGGGGTGCGACTGCGTGGCCTGCGCCGGCGGCTTTTCCCGCAGCTACCTGCGCCACCTCGACCGCTGCAACGAGATGCTGGGCCCGGTGCTGGGCACGCTGCACAATCTGCGCTACTACCAGCGGCTGATGGCGCAGATGCGCGAGGCGATCGCGGCGGGAACGTTCGCCGACTTCCGCGAGTCCTTCCACGCCATGCGCCGGCCCTGAGGCCGCGCCCGGCCGCCGCGCGCGCCGGGGCGGGCGCGGCAGTCATGGCATAATCCCCCGCTGGCCTCGCGCCAGCCGCTGGCCGTACCCCTTCGTTTTCGCTGACACGGATTCCCGATGAACCCGCTCGATACCCTGCTCGAACTGATCATCCCCGCCGCCCATGCCCAGGCCGCCGGCGGCGCCGCCCCCGCGCAGGGCGGGATGCTGTCCACCCTGCTGTTCCCGGTCGTGCTGATCGTGATCATGTACTTCCTGATGATCCGCCCGCAGATGAAGCGGCAGAAGGAGCACAAGGCCATGCTGGACAAGCTGGCCAAGGGCGACGAGGTGATCACCAACGGCGGCATCGCCGGCAGCGTGGTCGCCATCGGCGAGGTGTTCATCACCATCGAGGTCGCCAACGGCGTCGAGCTGCGCGTGCAGCGCGGCGCGATCGCCAGCGTGCTGCCCAAGGGCACGCTGAAGTCGGCCTGAGCCGCCATCCTCCCGTCCGTCCAGACCCGGCGCCGCGCCGGCGTCGTGCAGGATCTGAGCAATGCTTGAATTCCCGCGTTGGAAGTACTTCGTCATCCTCCTGGTGCTGGCGCTGAGCGTGCTGTACGCGCTGCCCAACATCTACCAGAAGGACCCGTCCGTGCAGATCACCGCCAACCGCGGTGCGCAGATCGACGACGCCTTGAAGTCGAAGGTGGTGCAGATCCTGGCCGACGCCAAGGTGACGCCGAAGGCGATCGCCAAGGAGGGCGACAACCTGGTGGTGCGCCTGAACTCGCTGAACGACCAGACCACCGCCAACAACGCGATCCGCGAGAAGGTGGGCGACGGCTACACGGTGGCGCTGAACCTGGCCTCCACCGTGCCGGCCTGGTTGAGCCGGCTGGGCGGGCACCCGATGGTGCTGGGCCTGGACCTGGTGGGCGGCGTGCACTTCGCACTGCAGGTGGACAAGAAGGCGGCGGTGGACAAGCGCTTCGACGCGTTCGCCGACGACATCCGCACCACCCTGCGCGATGCCCGCGTGGCCTATCGTTCGGTGGAGCGCAGCGGCAACGATTCGCTGCGCGTGGTGCTGGCCAACCCCGAGGACGCCGCCAAGGCCCGCGCCGCGCTGGTGAAGGCGCAGCCGACCCTGACCTATTCCAGCGATGCCGGCGGGATCGTGGTCGGCGTGCCGCAGGCCGAGATGCAGCAGATCGCCTCCAGCGCGATCGAGCAGAACCTGACCACCCTGCGCAACCGCGTCAACGAACTGGGCGTGGCCGAGCCGATCATCCAGCGCCAGGGCGACGACCGCATCGTGGTCGAGCTGCCTGGCGTGCAGGACACCGCCGAAGCCAAGCGCATGATCGGCGCCACCGCCACCCTGGAATACCGCGCGGTGGTGGACGGCAACGCGCAGGAAGCCGCCGACACCGGCCGCATCCCGCCCGAGGCCAAGCTCTACCGCGACCGCGCCGGACGCCCGATCCTGCTCAACAAGCGCGTGATCGTGACCGGAGACCAGATGGTGGCGGCCACCGTGGCCACCGACCAGAACGGCATGCCGGCGGTCAGCGTCACCCTCAACGGCGTCGGCGGCCAGCGCATGTTCGACTTCACCAGCGCCAACGTCGGCAAGCCGATGGCGGTGGTGTACACCGAGCGCATCCCGCAGGTCACGATGGTGGACGGCAAGGAAGTGCGCAGCTTCAAGGTCAAGGAGGAAGTGATCTCCGTGGCCAACATCCAGAGCGTGTTCGGCAAGCAGTTCCAGACCACCGGCCTGGAGCGCACCGAGGCCGAAAACCTGTCCAAGCTGCTGCGCGCCGGCTCGCTGGCGGCGCCGATGGACTTCGTCGAGGAGTACGTGATCGGCCCCAGCCTGGGCGCGGAGAACGTGGCCCGCGGCATCAAGGCGGTGGTCTTCTCGTTCCTGTTCACCCTGGTGTTCTTCGGCATCTACTACCGGATGTTCGGCCTGATCACCTCGATCGCGCTGCTGTTCAACCTGGTGATCGTGGTCGCGGTGATGTCGAAGTTCGGCGCCACCATGACCCTGCCGGGCTTCGCCGGCCTGGCGCTGTCGGTCGGTCTGTCGGTGGACGCCAACGTGCTGATCAACGAGCGCATCCGCGAGGAGCTGCGTCTTGGGGTCCCGCCGAAGGCCGCGATCGCGATGGGCTATGAGCGTGCCTCGCACACCATCATGGACGCCAACCTGACCGGCCTGATCGTGGGCATCGCGCTGTACGCGTTCGGCACCGGCCCGCTCAAAGGGTTCGCGCTGACCATGATCATCGGCATCTTCGCCTCGATGTTCACCGCGATCACCGTGTCGCGCGCGCTGGCCACCCTGATCTACGGCCGCCGCAAGAAGCTGCAGTCCGTGGCGATCTGACGGGAAGAGAGAATCCACCCATGAAACTGTTTCCGCTGCACATCGTCCCGAACGACACCAAGATCGACTTCATGCGCCACCGCCACCCGGTGCTGGCGCTGATGCTGGTCTTGCTGGTCGCTTCGATCGCCATCATCGGCCTGAAGGGCTTCAACTACGCGCTGGAGTTCACCGGCGGCACCATGGTGCGCACCCACTTCGCGCACCCGGTGGACGTGGAGCAGGTGCGCGCGCGCCTGTCCGCGGCCGGCCTGCACAACGCGCAGGTGCAGACCGTGGGCGGCGGCAGCGACGTGATGGTGCGCCTGCAGCCGGACGCCGAGCACAACAACGCCGCGGACGCCGCGCAGAAGATCGCCGACCAGGTGCTGGCCGCGGTCAACACGCCGGAGAATCCCGCCACCGTGCAGCCCGGCGAGTTCGTCGGCCCGCAGGTCGGCCGCGACCTGGCCATGAACGGCGTTTACGCGACCCTCTTCATGCTCGTCGGGTTCCTGGTCTACATCGCCGCGCGCTTCGAGTTCAAGTTCGCGATGGTGGCCAGCATCACCGCGTTCTTCGACCTGATCCTCACCATCGCCTACATGTCGCTGCTGGGGCGCGAGTTCGACCTGACCGTGCTGGCCGGCCTGCTGTCGGTGATGGGCTTCGCGATCAACGACATCATCGTGGTGTTCGACCGCGTGCGTGAGAACTTCCGCAGCCTGCGGGTGGAGCCGCTGGAAGTGCTGAATCGCTCGATCAACCAGACCCTGTCGCGCACCGTCATCACCGCGGTGATGTTCTTCCTGTCGGCGCTGGCGCTGTACCTGTACGGCGGCACCTCGATGCAGGGGCTGGCCGAGACCCACATGATCGGCGCGGTGATCGTGGTGGTCTCCTCGGTGATCGTGGCGGTGCCGATGCTCACCATCGGTCCGTTCAAGGTCTCCAAGCAGGACCTGATGCCGAAGGCCAAGGACCACGCCGAGCTGGCGCGCCGGCCCTGACCGCGGCAGCCTGCCGCAGGCACGCAACGCAAAAGGCCGCGCACTGCGCGGCCTTTTGCATGCACGCCCCGGCGATGGGGCCGCTGGCCGGATGGCGCGGCGGTCAGCCGACCGCGGCGGCGTAGCCGGACTGCACGATCACCTTCTGCAGCTCGGCGCTGAGCTTCTGGTTGCCGGCCAGCAGCGCGCGGCCATGGATGCCGCGGGTGTCCAGCGGCCCGGTGGCGCCGCCGCGGAAGTCGCAGACGCGGCCGCCGGCCTCGCGCACCAGCAGCACGCCGGCGGCGATGTCCCAGGGCTTCACCCCGGATTCGAAATAGCCGTCGAAGCGGCCGCAGGCGACGTAGGCCAGGTCGAGCGCGGCCGAGCCGGTGCGGCGGATGTCCTCGATGCTGCGCAGCAGCTCGCGCACGCATTCCAGCTGCGCCGGCGCGCGTTCGCGCTCACGCGGCGGAAAGCCGGTGGCCAGCAGCGCGCCGGACAGGTCCTTGCGCTCGGAGACGCGGATGCGGCGGTCGTTGAGCACCGCGCCGCTGCCGCGGCTGGCGGTGAACAGCTCGTTGCGCAGCGGGTCGAACACCACCGCGTGCTGCGGCTCGCCGTGCTCGACCAGCGCGATCGAGACGCACCAGTGCGGCAGCCCGTGCAGGTAGTTGCTGGTGCCGTCCAGCGGGTCGATGACGAACAGCGCGCCGCCGCGGCCGCCGTGGCTGCCGCCTTCCTCGCCCAGGAACGCCGCGTCCGGGTAGGCACGGCGCAATTCCTTGATTGCGGCCTGCTCGGCCTGCTCGTCCACTTCGCTGGCGTAGTCCAGGCGGTCCTTCTCGACCACGTTGATCGCATCGAGCCGGTTCATGTTGCGCAGGAGCACACCGCCGGCCGCGCGGGCCGCCTTGACCATGACGTTGACGACGGGTTTTTGCATGGCGAAGTCGCCTCGACGGGAGTGAGGGAAGGGGACGGCGGCGGAAAAGAACAGTCCCGGCGCAGGGCCGGGGCCGCGCAGTTTACCATTCACGCATGAATGCACCATCCAATCCGAACGAGGCGGCCGCGCCGGGCACCGCCGCCGACCGCCTGCGCATCGTGCTGGTCGGCACCCAGCATCCCGGCAACATCGGCTCCGCCGCGCGCGCGATGAAGACCATGGGGCTGTCGCAGCTGGTGCTGGTGGCGCCGGAAAAGGCGCCCGACCGCGACACCCAGGCCATGGCGGCCGGCGCCGATGATCTGGTCGAGGCCGCGCCGGTATTCGCCAGCCTGGCCGAGGCGGTGGCCGATTGCCGCTGGGTGCTGGGCGCCACCGCGCGCAGCCGCCGCGTGCAGCTGGAGCCGCTGCACCCGCGCGAGGCCGCGGCCCGCGCCGTGGCCGCCACCGCCAGCGGGCCGGTGGCGCTGGTGTTCGGGCGCGAGCGCACCGGGCTGGACAACGAGGAGCTGCAGCTCTGCCACGCCGCCATCCACATCCCCTCGGACCCGGCGTTCCCCTCGCTCAACCTGGCCGCCGCGGTGCAGGTGCTGAGCTACGAGCTGCGCTGCGCCCTACTGGGCGAGGCCGGGCCGGCGCCGGCCGCGGCGCGCACCCCGCCGCCGGCGGAGGGCGCCGCCTCGCATGCGGAACTGGAGGGGTTCTTCGCCCAGCTGGCCGAAACCCTGGACCAGATCGACTTCCACAAGGGCCGCGCCCCGGAGTCGGCGATGCGCAAGCTGCGTCGGCTGTACCTGCGCGCCAACCTCGACAGCGCCGACGTGCGCCTGCTGCGCGGGGTGCTGGCCGATGCCCAGCGCATGGCGCGCCTGGCTGGGCAGGCTGGGCAGGCCGCGGGCGGCGGAAAAATCGGGTAGCCTGACCACCATCCGCACGCCAGGGGGACAGCCGCACGCCATGCGCCGATTCGCGTTCGCGTTGCTGTGCCTGTGCTGCCTGCTGCCCGCCGGCCTGCCCTCGGCGGCGGCGCCGGTGGTCGCCCCGGAAAGCGACGACGGCGTGCTGGTGCTGGGCCGGGTCAGCGACGATCCCAAGTCCCACTACGACCAGCTCAAGCCGCTGCTGGACTACGTGATCCCGCGCATGGCCTCGGTCGGGATCCGCAGCGGCCGCATCCTGATGGCGCGCGACCTGCAGCAGATGTCCAGCTACCTGCGGCGCGGTCGGGTGGACTGGATCAACGAGACCGCCGGCAACGCCGCCCTGCTGGAACAGCGCGGGGTAGCGCATGCCTTCCTGATCACCGAGCGCGACGGCGCGCAGCGCTACCACAGCGTGTTCTTCGTGCGCCGCGACAGCTCGATCCAATCGCTGCGCGACCTGGTGGGGCACAGCATCGCCTTCCAGAGCCCGTATTCCACCAGCGCCTACTACCTGCCGGCGGCGACCTTGCTGGAGCAGGGGCAGTCGCTGGAGCTGCTGCTGTCGCCGATGGACAAGCCGGCGCCGGACCGGGTGGGCTACGTGTTCGCGCGCACCGAGCTGAACGTCACCACCTGGGTGCACAAGCGCCTGGTGGACGTGGGCGTGCTGAGCAACCTCGACTGGCTGAACCCGGCGCGGATGCCGCCCGCGTTCGCCCAGGACTTCCGCGTGATCGGGCGCACCGAGGACGTGCCGCGCGCGCTGATGCTGGCCCGCACCGGGCTCGACCCGAAAGTGGAGGCGCGCCTGAACGAGGTGCTGCAGGAGGCCGCGCAGGATCCGGAGGCGGGCGAGGCCCTGCGCCGTTTCCTCGGCACCGCGCGGCTGCTGCCGATCGGCACCGAGGACCGGCGCTCGCTGGAATGGCTGGGGCGCGGGGTGCAGCGCGTGCGCGCGGAGGTCGAGTGAAGCGCGCCGGCCTGAGCCTGCAATCGCGGTTCCAGATCGCCATCCTGTCGGGGCTGGCCCTGGTGCTGCTGCTGATGGCGCTGCTGTGGTTCCGCGAGCAGCGCAGCCAGGAAGAGGCCATCGAGATCGCGCGCCAGAGCACGCACACCCTGCTGGCCGAGCAGATGCGGCTCAGCGGCGAGGCGCAGGCGCGGCAGCTGGCGGATGCACTGGCCAACCCGCTGTACTACTTCGACCTCGATGCGGTCGGCATCCTCGCGCGCAACGCCCTGCGCGCGCCGGAAGTGGACTACGTGCTGGTGTACGACCCCCAGGGGCGCATCCTGCACGATGGCTCCGGCGACATCGCCGCCTACGGGCGGCCGATGGACGACCCGCTGGCGGCCGAGGTGGTGGCGGCCAAGGGCCCGCACACCCACCTGTCCGACGAGCTGCTGGACGTGTCGCAGCCGATCACGATCGGCGACGAGCGCCTGGGCGGGGTGCGCATCGGCTACTCGATGGCGGCGGTGGCGCGCGCCGAATCGGGCGCGCTGTCGTCGCTGCGCGAGCAGTTCAACGCGGTCAACCAGCGCAGCATGAGCTGGCTGCTGCTGATGTTCGCCGGGTTGACCCTGTTGGCCTTGCTGGGCGCGGCCGTGGTGCAGCGCCTGCTGGTGCGCCCGATCCGCCTGCTGGGCGAGGCCGCGCGCCAGATCGAGGCCGGCGACTTCAGCACCCCGGTGCCGGAGAGCGCGCGCAGCGATGAGCTGGGCGATCTGATCCGCGCGTTCGGGCGCATGCGCGACAGCGTGGCCCGGCACGACCGCGACATCCGCCGGGTCGCCTACAGCGACGCCCTCACCGGGCTGTCCAACCGGCTGGCGTTCCGCGAGACCCTGGAGCAGCGCCTGCGCGAGACCCAGGGCACCAGCTCGCAGCTGGCGCTGCTGTTCGCCGACCTCGACGACTTCAAGCGCGTCAACGACACCCTCGGCCACGAGGCCGGCGACGAGGTGCTGCTGCAGGTGGCGGCGCGGATCGAGCAGGCGGTGGCCTCGGTGGACGGCACCGAGTCGGTGGTCGCGCGCTTCGGTGGCGACGAATTCGTGATCCTGCTGCAGCTGGGCGAGGCCGATCCCGACTCCGGCATCCGCGGCAAGGCGATCCGCCTGGCCGAGGCGCTGGTGACGGCGCTCAGCGAGCCGATGCTGCTGCACGGCCGGCAGGTGCTGCTGGGCGGTTCGGTCGGGGTGGCGATCTTCCCGGACGATGCCAGCACCGCCTCGCTGCTGATGAAGAATGGCGATATCGCGATGTACCAGGCCAAGGTGGCGGGCAAGAACTGCTACCGCTTCTACAGCCGCGCGATGGACCAGGCGGTGGAGCGCAGGGTGCGGATGGAGCAGGAGCTGCGCGGTGCGTGGACGCGCGGCGAGCTCAGCATGGCCTACCAGCCGATCTACCGCACCCAGGACCGCGTGCTGGTGGGCGCGGAGGCGCTGCTGCGCTGGAACCACCCGGAATACGGCGCGGTGGCGCCGTCGGTGTTCGTGGACGTGGCCGAGCAGAGCGGCCTGATCGAGGCGATCGGGCTGATGGCGCTGCAGGCCGCCTGCACCGAGGCGGCCACCTGGCCGGTGCCGGCGGACGCGGGCGAGGCGCCGTTCGTCTCGGTGAACGTCTCCGCGCGCCAGTTGCGCAGCGGCGAGCTGCTGCAGCAGGTGGCCGACGCGCTGGACAGCAGCGGGCTGGCGCCGGAACGGCTGCACCTGGAGCTGACCGAGACCGCGGTGATCAGCGACGAGGCCTATGCCACCGAGCTGCTGGGCAAGCTGCGCCAGCTCGGGGTGCGGGTGTGGCTGGACGATTTCGGCACCGGCTATTCCAGCCTGAGCCACCTGCGTCGGGTGCAGGTGGACGGGCTGAAGATCGACCGCAGCTTCATCACCGACCTGCTGCGCGACCCCGACGACCTGGCGCTGACCAGCGCGATCATCGCGATGGCGCATTCGATGGGCGTGGTGGTGGTGGCCGAAGGGGTGGAACGGCAGGGCCAGTACCAACTGCTGCGCGAGCGCGACTGCGACCTGGTGCAGGGCTACTGGCTGGGGCACCCGCTGGAGCCGCAGGCCTTCCTCGACCTGCTGCGCTGATCCCGCGCGGGCGCAGGCACGGCCTTCGGGCGCGGTCCCGGCTTCGCCTCAGCCTTCGCCGGCGGTGGGCGGCTCGAGCTTCTGCAGCAGCAGCTTGTCGATGCGCGGGCCGTCCAGGTCCACCACCTCGATCCGCCACGCGCCCTGCTGGAAATGCTCGCCCACGTGCGGGATGCGCCCGAAGCGGGCGATCACCAGCCCGGCCAGGGTGCGGTATTCCAGTTCGTCGGCATCGGCCAGCCGCTCGCCGGTGAGCTCGCGCAGCTCCTCCACGTGCAGGCCGCCGTCCACCAGCAGCGAGCCGTCCTCGCGCGCCACCACCAGCGCCTCGCCGGGGCTGGCCTCGGCGCCCGACTGCAGGCGCCCGATCACCGCGTCCACGATGTCGCTGACCGTCACCAGCCCCTGGATGTCGCCGTATTCGTCCACCACCAGCGCCAGCGACTGCTGCTCCTCGCGCAGGATCTCCAGCAGCTTCATGGCCTGGGTCGATTCCGACACGAACAGGGCCGGGCGCAGGGCGCGGAACAGGTCGGGGCACGGCTGCCCGAGCGCATCCAGCAGGCTCTTGACCTCGAGGATGCCGGCCACGTCGCTGTCGTTGCCGCGGTACACCGGGTAGCGCGAGTACTCGTGCTCCCGCATCGTCGCCAGGTTCTCGGCCAGCGAGGCGGAGGCGTCCAGCCAGGCGATCTTGGTGCGCGGGGTCATCAGGCTGTCGGCGGTGCGGTCGCCCAGGCGCATCACGCGGTTGAGCATGTTGCGCTCGTCGATGTCGATCACGCCCTGCTCGTGGCCCTCGCTCACCAGCAGCTGGATCTCCTCCTCGGTGACCCGCGAGCCGTCGCCGCCGCCCACCCGCAGCAGGCGCAGCAGGCCGCGCACGGTGGCGCTGAGCAGCCACACCGCCGGGCTGGCGAGGCGCGAGAGCGCGTGCATCGGCACCGCCACCGCCGCCGCCACCCGCTCCGGCGCCAGCAGCGCCAGCCGCTTGGGAAGCAGTTCACCGAGCACGATGCTCAGGTAGGTGATCAGGCTGACCGCCAGCACCGTGCCCAGCGGCGCGGCCGAGGCGCCGAGCGCCGGCAGCTTGAGCGCCAGCCAGTGGCCGATCAGCTGGCCCAGCGCCTCGCCGCCGAGCATGCCGGTGAGGATGGTGATCAGGGTCAGGCCCACCTGCACGGTGGACAGGAACTGCTCCGGGCGCTCGGCCAGGTCCAGCGCGCGCTGTGCGCGCCGGCTGGCCAGCGCCTGCTGCTTCAGCCGCGCCTTGCGCGAGGTCACCACCGCCATCTCTGACAGCGCGAAGAAGCCGTTCAGCAGGATCAGGGCGAGGACGATCAGCAGCAGTTCCAGCACGGGTGGCCACCGGGTGCGGAGGAGGGAAGGGGGACGGAATGGCCCGGCATGCGGCGCGCGGCCGCAGCGTCAGGGGCGGGGGGCGGGTGTTGCGGCGATGGGCAGGAAGGCGTGTCCATGGGTCGCGCCGCGGCGCGCCGGCATCATAGCAGGCGCGTCCGGGCCGCCGGCTCAGGGCCGGTGCCGGCGCAGGTCGCGCAGCAGCGCGCGCAGCGCCGCGGGCGTGGCGGGTGCGCCATAGCGGGCATCCGAGAAGCGCCGCGCCAGGCTCGCCAGCGGAGCGCCGGCGCGGGGCACGTCCGCACCGACCCGCGCGGCCCAGGCCTGCGCCGGCTCGTGCGGCGCGCGCCCCAGCCCGCGCCGGCGGTAGCGTGCCTCCAGCGCGTGCCAGGCGCGCAGCAGCGGGTCGCGCGTGCGCTCGCCGCGCGCGATCCGCCACGCCATCCAACCCAGCGCCAGCAGCGCGGCCATCGCGAACAGCGCCGCCAGCCCGGACGCCCCCAGCCGCGCCAGGCCCAGCGGCTTCAGCAGGGCCTGCTGGCGCTGCGCGTTGAAGCCCAGCACGAAGTCGTTCCAGCCGCGGCGCAGCCAGTCGGCGGCGTCGAACATCGGCACCAGGCCGTCGAAGCCGGCGATGCGGCCGGGACGGCGGTCGGCGAGGGTGTCGTACACCCGTTCCGGCGCCACCGCCGCAGTGGGGTCCACCCGCACCCAGCCGCGTGCCGGCAACCAGATTTCCGCCCAAGCGTGGGCATCGGACTTGCGCACCAGCCAGTAGTTGCCGACCGGGTTGCGGTAAGCCCCGGCATAGCCGGTCACCACCCGCGCCGGCACCCCGGCGGCGCGCATCAGCACCACGAAGGCCGAGCTGAAGTGCTCGCAATAGCCTGCGCGGCGGTCGAACAGGAAATCGTCCACCTCGTTGCGCCCGGCCGGCGGCACGTTCAGGGTGTAGGCGAAATCGCGCCGGATCATCGCCAGCGCGCGTTCGGCGATGGCGGCATCGGTGCGGCCCTGGGCGTCGTATCCGGCCTCGCGCCGCCACTGCCGCCCCAGCGCCAGGGTGCGCGGGTTGTAGCCGGCGGGCAGCGCCAGCGCGCGCGCGCGCAACGCCGGGGGCAGGTTCGGCTCGAACGCCGCGGCCGCGGCCGAGCGCATCCGCCAGCGCGAAACGTTGTACTGCGGCGCCTGCGCCTGCGGGCTGAGGTCGTGGTCGAGGCGCGCGTCCTCCGGCAATTGCAGCGGAAGATCCAGTGCGACCAACTGCCGGTCCTCGGTGGGTTCGAGATCCAGCTGGTAGTCCCAGGATGGCCCGCTCGCCTGCACCGGCGCTGGTGGCAGCGCCAGCAGGTCACGCGCCTGGCGCCAGGTACGGCCATCGAAATCCCACAGCACCGGGCCGCGCCAGTACAGCGGCGGCGGTGGCGCCGGCCCGATGAATTGCACGCGCGCGGCTGGACTGTCGTCCAGCAGCATTTCGAACATCTGGCCCGGGGTCATCGTGTCCGACAGCCCCGGCACGGCGACATTGCGCTGCGGCAGCCCCCACAGCGGAGTGGGCAGGCGCGGGAACAGCCAGAACGCCGCCAGCGCCAGCGGCAGCCCCAGTGCGACCAGCCGCAGCACCCCGGACAGCGCCTGCCGCGGCGCGCGCGGCGGCAGCCCGCCCTCGTCGGCGGCCAACTGCTGCAACGCCAGCAGCGCCAGCAGCACCCCGGCCAGCGCCAGCAGCAGGCTCAGCGGACCCTGGTCCAGCAGGAAGGTGGCGAACGGCGCGAACAGGGCGAACCCGAGCAGGCTGCGGCCGTCGCGCAGGCTGAAGGTTTCCGCCGGCTTCAGTGCCAGCATCCCCGCCAGCAGCGCACAGGCGGTATCGCGTCCGATCCCCGGCATCACCGCGGCCACCGCCAGCAGCGCGGTGCCGCCCAGCAGCCAGCGCAGCACCGCCGGCAGCGGCTGCCGCCAGGACGCCGCGACCACCGCCACGCTGCCGATGCCGAACCCCAGCGCGAGCGCCAGCGGCAGCTGCAGCAGCAGCGGCAGCAGGCAGGCCAGCGCCGCCACCCGCACCTGCAGCAGGCTGGCCGGTGGCATCGGCGGCGAGCGCACGGGCTCAGGCATGCGCCGGCTCCCGTGGTAACAGCGCCAGCGCGCGCTGGCAGCGGTGGCGGTGGGCATCGCCATGGCTGGCGGCGATCGCCGGTTGCCCCGGCAGCGCCAGCGCGTAGCGGCGGCCCTCGCGTTCGGCCTCGTCCACCCAGCGCGCCAGCCGGCTGATACGCTGCTCGTAGGGCAGCCCGGCGGTCTGCTGCCAGTCCAGGTGCAACTCGCCGGCCTGTTGCTGCTCGTCCTCGCGCACCAGCAGGCTGGCATGCCGCGCGGAGGCCTTCCACGCCACCGCCCGCAGCGCGTCGCCGGCGCGGTAGTCGCGCAGGTGGTGCGGGTCCTCGCCGCTGCGGCTGGGCCGGGCGCGGCCCTGGACACCGGCCGCCGCCGGCAGCGGCGGGGCCTGCGGCTCCGGTGCGGCATACACCAGCAGCGACTGTGCCGGCCACACATAGGCCCAGGCGCGGGCCAGGCCCAGCGGCTGCACGCTGGACAGGGTCAGTCGCGGCAGCGGCCACGGCCCGCGCCGGGGTGCGGGCAGGCGCAGTTCGGCGGTGGCGCCGCGCGCATCCAGCCGCCCCAGCGCCAGCGCGCGGCCGTCGCAGGCGATGCGCAGGCCGCGGCGCACGCGCGCGTCGGTGGTGGACAGCGCGATGCGCAGGCAGAGTTCGCTTCCGGCCGGTACCGGCTCGGCCGCGACCGCGTCGATCCGCAGGCCCGACAGCTGCAGGTGCGCCATGATCAGGCTGGTATGCGCGGCACCGGCCAGCAGCAGCGCCAGCAGCAGGCCGGGATTGTTGTTGAAGTTGAGCGCGCCCAGCAGCATCGCCGCCAGCAGCGCGGCGAAGAACAGCCCGCTGGCGGTGGGCAGCACGTAGATGCGGCGCCGGTCCAGCCGCACCGGCAGCGGCTCCGGCGCGCGCGGACGGGTCCAGCCGCGGATGCGCTGGCGCAGCGCCGCCAGCATGTTCAGTCCACCGCGACCGCGTGCAGGATGGCCTTGGCGAGCTGGGCGGCGGACGCGTCGGCCTCCGCCACCAGCCGGTGTTCGGCCACCGCCGGGAACAGCGCCTGCACGTCCTCGGGCACCACGTGCGCGCGCCCCAGCAGCAGCGCATGCGCGCGCGCCGCCCGCAGCAGGGCCAGCCCGGCGCGCGGCGACAGCCCCACCCGCACGCCAGGCTGCTTGCGGCTGCGCGCCAGCAGCGCCTGCACGTAGTCCAGCAGGGCATCGCCGGCATGCACCTCCAGCACCGCGCGGCGCAGCGCGAGGATGCGCGGCGCATCCAGCAGTGGGCGCGCTTCGGCGATCAGGTCGCGGCGGTCGGCCCCGGCCAGCAGGGCGCGTTCGGTGGCATCGTCCGGATAGCCCAGCGCCAGCCGCAGCAGGAAGCGGTCGAGCTGCGAATCCGGCAGCGGGTAGGTGCCGGACAGGTCCACCGGGTTCTGGGTGGCGATCACCAGGAACGGGTCCGGCAGGCGCCGGGTCTGGCCGTCCAGGCTCACCTGGTGCTCGGCCATCGCCTCCAGCAGGGCGCTCTGGGTGCGCGGCGGGGCGCGGTTGATCTCGTCCGCCAGCAGCACGTGGGTGAACACCGGGCCGGGATGGAACTCGAAGCGGCGCGCCTGCGCCTCGTACACCGACACGCCGAGGATGTCGGACGGCAGCAGGTCGGAGGTGAACTGCACGCGCGCGAAGTCCAGCCCGAGGGTGGCGGCCAGCGCGTGCGCCAGGGTGGTCTTGCCCAGGCCGGGCAGGTCCTCGATCAGCAGGTGCCCGTCCGCCAGCAGGGCCACGAAGGCCAGCCGCACCTGATGCGGCTTGCCCAGCACCAGGGTGTTGACCTGCGCCTGCGCCTCGCGCAGGGCCTGCTGCAGGGCATCGGGTAGCATCTGCGCCGGAGCCGGGATCGCGGACATGTCGAGGGCATGGGTCTCGGGGGAAGGGCCAGTGTAGCGAGGACGCCCGGGCATGCACGTTGCGGCGAACGCGGCGGGAATCGCACCCATGGATACGACGGCAGGCGCGGCAGCGGATGCGCTGGGGCGCGCGCACCCGGCGCGGCGCGGGTTCATCGTGGCCTGGCTGCTGCTGTGCGCGCTCAAGCTGATGCTGGCGGCGTGGTTGCCGCTGTTCGTGGACGAGGCCTTCTACTGGCAGGAAGGCCAGCATCTGGCCTGGGCCTATTCCGACCTGCCCGCGCTGACCGCGTGGCTGGCGCGGCTGGGGGTGGCACTGTTCGGGCCGACCCCGCTGGGGCTGCGGCTGCCATTCCTGCTGATCGGCGCGCTGCTGCCGTGGCTGCTGGTGCGGATGGCCACGCGCGAGTTCGGCCCCGCCACCGGCTGGCGCGCGGGCCTGCTGTTCCTGCTGCTGCCGCTCGCCGGCAGCCTCGGCCTGCTGGCGCTACCCGACGTGCCGCTGCTGCTGGCCAGCCTGCTGTGCCTGGATGCCGGCCTGCGCGCGCTGCGCCGGGTGGAGGCGGCGGTGGGGGCGCAACTGGCGCTGGGGCTGGCGATCGGCGGGCTGACCCACTATCGCTTCGCCGCGGTGCTGCTGGCCGGCGGCCTGGCCCTGCTGCTGCTACGCGAGGGCCGGCGCGCGCTGCGGTCGCCGTGGCTGTGGGTGGCGCTGGCGATCGGCGCGCTGGCGTGGCTGCCGCTGCTGCTGTGGAACGCGCAGCATGCCGAAGCCGGGCTGCGCTTCCAGCTCATCGAGCGCAACCCGTGGACGTTCGACTGGCGGGGCCTGCGCCTGGGCGCGCTGCAGTCGCTACTGGCCACCCCGCTATTGCTGCTGGCGTTGCTGCTGGCGGCCTGGCGCGGGCTGCGCGATCCGCGCCCGGCCGTGCGCTGCCTGGCGCTGTGCGGGATGCTGCTGGCGGGCGGCTTCTTCCTGCTGGGGTTCTTCGCCGACCGCGAGCGGGTGAGCTTCCATTGGCCGCTGCCCGGGCACGTGGCGCTGCTGCCGCTGGTGCCGGCGGTGCTAGCCGGCTGGACGCGCCCCTGGCGGCGCGCGACCTGGGCCGTGCTCGGCCTCGGCCAGGCGCTGGCGCTGGGCTATTGCCTGATGGCCGCGCTGCCGCAGGGGCGCGCCTGGGCCGCGGCGCACGGGCTGTATCCGGCCAATTTCTCGGACTGGCAAACGCTGGCGCAGCAAGTGCAGCGCCGTCTGCAAACCGCACCGCCAGGCACCCGCCTGCTGGCCGCCGACTTCAAGCTGGGTGCCGAGCTGGGCTTTGCGCTCGGGGATCCGGACATCCCGGTGCTCGATCATCCGCTCAACCGCAAGCACGGGCGCCAGGCGCAGCTGGCGCTGTGGGGGGTGCTGCTGGAATCGCCGCATGCGCTGCCGCGGCCATGGTTGCTGGTGGCCAGCCCCGCGCATGCCGGCTTTGCGGGAGAGGGCGAATATCGCGACTGGCTGTGCGCCCAGCTGGGCGGCCTGCCGGCGGCGCAGGTGCTGTCGGTCGATGGCGGCGGCAAGCGCTTCTGGCTGCTGCTGGCGCCTGCCGATGGCACGCCCTTGCCGGCCTGCGCGGCGGCGGTTATGGCAGCGCAAAGCCCGCCTGCCGCAGCAGACGGGCGCTCGCGATCAGCGGCAGCCCGATGAGCGCGGTCGGGTCGTGGTTGTCGATCGCCTCGAACAGTACGATCCCCAATCCTTCCGACTTGAAGCTGCCGGCGCAGTCGTAGGGCTGCTCGGCGTCCACGTAGCGCGCGATCTCGGCATCCTCCAGCGCGCGCAGCCGGACCTCGGTGAGGTCCACGTCGTGCAGGCTGCGGCCGTCGGGGTGCGCCAGGCACAGCGCGGTATGGAAGCGCACGCGGCGGCCGGCCATGGCGCGCAGCTGCTCCAGCGCGGCGTCGCGGCCGCCGGGCTTGCCCAGCGCCTGGCCGCCGAGGTCGGCCACCTGGTCGGACCCCAGTACCCATGCGTCCTCGCCGCCCAGCAGCTGCGCCACCGCCTGCGCCTTGGCCAGCGCCAGCCGCTGCGCCAGCGCGCGCGGGGCCTCGCCGGGCAGGGCGGTTTCGTCCACCTCCGGGCGCGCGGTGTCGAACGGCAGCCGCAGCCGCTGCAGCAGCTCGCGCCGGTAGCGCGAGGTGGAGGCCAGCACCAGCCGGCTCATGGCGATGCCTCCGCGCGGGCGCGATCCACCCGCCGCAGCTGCACGTCGATGCGGTCACGCGCCGTTTCCAGCGACTCGCGGATCTGCTGCAGCGATTCCAGGCTGGCCGACTGCGCATGCTGCTGCAGCCACAGGCGCTGGCGCAGCAGTTCCTGCATCGCGCCCAGCACCGGGTTGTCGGCGTCGGCGGCGACCGTCTCCAGCTCGCTGCGCGCTGCGCGCAGGCGGTCCTCCAGCGCATCGGCGGCATCCAGCACGCGGCCGATGGCGAGCTGGCGGTGGCGGCTGCGGCGATGCACGCGCAGCGCCAGCCATAGGCTGGTCGCGGCGAAGGCGGCGAACACGAGGAGCACGATCAGTCCGGGCGACATCGGCGCAGTCTGCGCGAGGACGCCGGAGGGCGCAAACCCGGCGCCGCGCGGCAGGCTGCGGCTATCGTGTTGATTTGACAGAAAAGCCGCGAATCCGTAGGATGCCGCGCCTTATGTTCGAGCCATCCGCCAGCCGCATTCCCGAGGTTCTGGATGCCTGGCGCATGGTGGCGGCCCGGCGCGAGTTCGAAGGCCGGGTGCCGCTGGCGGCGATGTCGCGCCTGCGCGGCAGCCTGTTCGACGAGGGTGGCGAGGCCCGCTTCGTGCTGGCGTTCGGCACCGACGCGATGCAGCTGCCGTATGCCGAGCTGCGGATCGAGGCCGACCTGCCGCTGGAATGCCAGCGCAGCCTGCAGCGCTTCCTGCTGCCGGTGCGCCTGCAGCAGCGGCTGGGCCTGATCCGCGACGAGGCCGACGAGGCGGCCCTGCCGGCCGGCTACGAGGCGCTGCTGGTGGCGCCGGATGGCCTGCTGCGGCCGGCCGACCTGGTCGAGGACGAGTTGATTCTGGCGTTGCCGGTGGTGCCGGTGTCGCCCGATGCCGAGGCGGTGGAGCGCGATTTCGCGCCGACCGCCGAAGAGGTGGCCCAGGCCAGTCCGTTCGCGGCGCTGTCGGGGTGGAAGAAGGAATAGTGCGATAATCCGCAGTTCACCGCCGATCGTCGCATCCAGCATCACGTATCGTTTTTTGGAGTTGTCCCATGGCCGTTCAGAAGTCCCGCGTTTCCCCGTCCCGCCGCGGCATGCGCCGCGCGCACGACGCCCTGTCCGCCAAGCAGCTGGCCACCGATCCGACCAGCGGCGAGACCCACCTGCGCCACCACGTCACCGCCGACGGCTACTACCGCGGCAAGCAGGTCGTGGCGCCGAAGACCAAGGTCGTCGACGAAGAGTGATCGCCGGCCGCAAGGCCGCTGTCGCTGACGCCGCCCGGCCGCACCCGATGGTGCGGCCGTCGGCGTTTTTTGCCGTCGCGTTTTGCGCGCGCCGCCCGCATCCGGCGATCGGCTACTCTTGTCTGATCGCCAGGGAGAACCCCACCGCATGAGCCAGACCGAACACCGCATCTTCGCCCGCATCGCCGGCACCGGCAGCTACCTGCCGGAGAAAGTGCTGACCAACGACGACCTGGCGAAGATGGTGGACACCAGCGACGAGTGGATCGCCGCGCGCACCGGCATCCGCGAGCGCCATGTTGCCGCGGAAGGCGAGACCACCTCCGACCTCGGCCACCAGGCCGCGCTGCGCGCGCTGGAGGCCGCCGGTATCGGCGCCGACGAGATCGACCTGATCGTGGTCGGCACCACCACGCCCGACCTGATCTTCCCGTCCACCGCCTGCCTGATCCAGCACAAGCTGGGCATCGCCGGCTGCCCGGCGTTCGACGTCAACGCGGCGTGCTCGGGCTTCATCTACGCGCTGACCATCGCCGACAAGTTCATCCGTTCGGGCGCGGCGAAGACGGCGCTGGTGATCGGCGCCGAGACCCTCACCCGCATGCTGGACTGGAGCGACCGCGGCACCTGCGTGCTGTTCGGCGACGGTGCCGGCGCGGTGGTGCTGAAGGCCGATGCCGAGACCGGCGTCCTCAGCACCCACATGCACGCCGACGGCAGCAAGAAGGAGCTGCTGTGGAATCCGGTGGGCGTGTCCGCCGGGTTCAAGCCGGGAGAGCACAACGCCGGGGTGCGGGTGATGATGACCGGCAACGAGGTGTTCAAGCACGCGGTGAAGGCGCTGGATGCGGTGGTCGAGGAGGCGCTGGAGTCCAACGGGCTGGAGCGCACCGCGATCGACTGGCTGGTGCCGCACCAGGCCAACCTGCGCATCATCGAGGCGACCGCCAAGCGGCTGGAGATGCCGATGGACCGCGTGGTGGTCACCGTGGATCGCCACGGCAACACCTCCTCGGGATCGGTGCCGCTGGCGCTGGACGAGGCGGTGCGCTCGGGCCGCGTGCAGCGCGGCCAGCTGCTGCTGCTGGAGGCCTTCGGTGGCGGCTTCACCTGGGGCTCGGCGCTGCTGCGCTACTGAGGCCGCGATCCGACGGGCGGGTGATGGCGCGCCCGCACATGCGCTGCGCCTGATTCCGTGGAGTCGCCTGGCGGACCTGCATACGCCCCGGTACAGACGGGCCGGAGCGATTGCCCGTATCATGCCCGGCCCGCCGCCGGCGCCGTTGCGCGCTCGGCCTGAATCCACCGCGTGAACGAGTCGCCCATGTCCACATCGTCGCTTGCTCTGGTATTCCCCGGCCAAGGCTCGCAATCCATCGGCATGCTGGCCGAGCTGTCGGAACTCCACCCTTCGGTGAAGGCCACGTTCGAGGAGGCCTCCGAGGGCGCCGGCGTGGACCTGTGGGCGCTCTCGCAGGGCGGCCCGGAGGAAATGCTCAACCGCACCGAATTCACCCAGCCGGCGCTGCTGGCCGCGGGGGTGGCGGTGTGGCGCCTGTGGCAGGCGCAAGGCGGCGCGCAGCCGGCCGTGCTGGCCGGGCATAGCCTGGGCGAATACACCGCGCTGGTCGCCGCCGGTGCGCTGTCGCTGCGCGACGGTGCGCACCTGGTGCGCATCCGCGGCCAGCTGATGCAGGACGCCGCACCCGCCGGCACCGGCGCGATGGCGGCCGTGCTCGGCGCCGAGGACGCGCTGGTCGAGGCCGTGTGCGCGGAGGCCTCCGGTGCGCAGGTGGTGGTGCCGGCCAACTACAACTCGCCGGGCCAGATCGTGATCGGCGGCGACGCCGCGGCGGTGGACCGCGCGCTGGCGCTGCTGCAGGAAAAGGGCGTGCGCAAGGCGGTCAAGCTGGCCGTGAGCGTGCCGTCGCACACCCCGCTGATGCGCGAGGCCGCGAACCGGCTGGCCGAAACCATGGCCGGGCTGGACTGGCGGACGCCGGCGCTGCCGGTGGTGCAGAACGTGGACGCGCGCGCGCACGACAGCATCGAGGCCATTCGCGACGCGCTGGTGCGCCAGCTCTACCTGCCGGTGCAGTGGACCGGCTGCGTGCAGGCGCTGGCCGCGCGCGGCGTCACCCGGATCGGCGAATGCGGCCCGGGCAAGGTGCTGGCCGGCCTGGTCAAGCGCATCGACAAGTCGCTCGACGCCCGCGCGTTGGGCACCCCGGCGGAATTCGCCGGCGCCATCGAGGAGTGGAACGCATGAGTGGGTTGCCGTTGAAGGGTGAAGTCGCGCTGGTGACCGGCGCATCGCGCGGCATCGGCGCCGCGATCGCCGACGAGCTGGCGGCGCGGGGCGCGACCGTGATCGGCACCGCCACCTCGGACGCCGGCGCGCAGGCGATCGGCGAGCGACTGGCCGCCGCCGGTGGCCACGGCCGCCGCCTCAACGTCAACGAAGCCGGCGCGATCGAGGCGCTGGTGGATGCGGTGTCGTCGGAGTTCGGCGGCATCTCGATCCTGGTCAACAACGCCGGCATCACCCGCGACAACCTGCTGATGCGGATGAAGGACGAGGACTGGCAGGCCATCCTCGACACCAACCTCACCAGCGTCTACCGCGCCTCGAAGGCGGTGATGCGCGGGATGATGAAGGCGCGCAAGGGCCGCATCGTCAACATCGCGTCGGTGATCGGCGTCACCGGTAACGCCGGGCAGGCCAACTACGCGGCGGCCAAGGCCGGCATCATCGCCTTCAGCAAGTCGCTGGCGAAGGAAATCGGCTCGCGCGGGATCACCGTGAATGTCGTGGCGCCGGGCTTCATCGCCACCGACATGACCGCCGACCTGCCGGAGGCGGCGAAGGAGGCGATGCTGGCGCAGATCGCGCTTGGACGCCTCGGCGAGCCGGCCGACATCGCGCGCGCGGTGGCCTTCCTCGCCGGGCCCGATGCCAGCTACATCACCGGCGAGACCCTGCACGTCAACGGCGGCATGTACATGCCGTGAGCGCCGCCCCGGCGGCATTCCACGCATCCCCCGCGGGCGCCCAGGCACGGCCATGCAGCGCCCGGATTTTCCCTTAAACTAGGCCATTACGGCCCGAACAGCCCCATGAGGAGCAACGCAACATGAGCACCATCGAAGAGCGCGTCAAGAAGATCGTCGTCGAACAACTGGGCGTCAAGGAAGAGGACGTCACCAACAGCGCGTCGTTCGTGGACGACCTGGGCGCGGATTCGCTGGACACCGTGGAGCTGGTGATGGCGCTCGAGGAAGAGTTCGAGTGCGAGATCCCGGACGAGGATGCCGAGAAGATCGGCACCGTGCAGGCGGCGATCGACTACATCAAGGCCCACGTCAAGGCGTGATGGTCTTCCTTGGGCGGACGCCCGGCCGCGTGCCGGCGCCCACCCGGCACACCCGTGGACGCGCCGCCTGCCGGCGCGTGGCCGCGGGACCCACGGGGCCGCGCATGCGGCCCCCTGTGTTTGCATCGAACGTGACCAATGCGTGGAGGACAGGATGATGGGCAAGCGCCGCGTGGTAGTGACAGGCATGGGCATCGTCTCGCCGCTGGGCCATGACCTGGCCAGCAACTGGGACGGGATCACCCACGGCCGCTCCGGGATCGGCCCGGTGGAGGGCTTCGACGCCAGCACCTATCCCACCCGCATCGCCGGCGAGATCCGCGGCTTCGACGTCACCCGCTGGGTGAACCCGAAGGACGCGAAGAAGATGGACCACTTCATCCACTACGGCATCGCCGCCGCGCTGATGGCGAAGGACGACGCCGGGCTGGAGGTCACCGAGGCCAACGCCGAGCGCATCGGCGCGCTGATCGGCGCCGGCATCGGCGGCATCTGGGGGATCGAGGAAACCGCGGTCAAGCTGCACGAGGGCGGGGTGCGCAAGATCAGCCCGTTCTACATCCCCAGCACCATCATCAACATGCTCCCGGGCCAGCTGTCGCTGATGACCGGCATCAAGGGGCCGACCTTCTCGGCCGTGTCCGCCTGCGCCACCTCCAACCACAGCATCGGCATGGCGATGCGCATGATCCAGTACGGCGACGCCGACGTGATGTTCGCCGGCGGCGCCGAGCGCGGCAGCTCGCCGACCTCGATGGGCGGCTTCTGCGCGATGAAGGCGATGAGCACCCGCAACGACGATCCCACGCGCGCTTCGCGGCCGTGGGATGCCGGCCGCGACGGCTTCGTGCTGGGCGACGGCGCCGGCATCCTGGTGCTGGAGGAGTACGAGCACGCCAAGGCCCGCGGCGCCCGCATCTACTGCGAGCTGGCCGGCTTCGGCGCGTCCTCCGACGCCTTCCACATGACCGCGCCCAGCGAGAACGGCGAAGGCCCGGCGCGCTGCATGGCGATGGCGTTCCGCGATGCCGGGGTGAACCCGGAGGACGTGGGCTACCTCAACGCGCACGGCACCAGCACCCCGCTGGGCGACGTGGCCGAGACGCTGGCGATCAAGCGCGCGCTCGGCGACCACGCCTACAAGACGCTGGTCAGCTCCACCAAGTCGATGACCGGCCACCTGCTGGGCGCGGCCGGCGGCGTGGAGGCGATCTACACGATCAAGGCGCTGGAAACCGGGGTGATCCCGCCGACCATCAACCTGGAGAACCCGGGCGAGGGCTGCGACCTGGACTACGTGCCCAACGTCGCCCGCGAGGCGAAGATCGACGTGGCCGTGTCGAACGGCTTCGGCTTCGGCGGCACCAACGGCACGCTGGTGTTCAAGCGGATCTGATGATCACCCCTTCTCTTGCACCGCAAGGGAAGGCCGGGGAGGGGGTGTTCCGCCGATGATCCTGCGCGACCTTCCCGCAGCCACCGACCTGCTCGCCCTGCACCGGCTCGATCCGGCGCGCTATCCGGTGCTGCTGGAATCCAGCAGCGGCGGCCCGCTGGGCCGGCATGACCTGCTGCTGGCGCACGCCGGCGAAGGCTTTGCCCTGCACCGCGATGGCTGCGTGCGCACGCTCGCCGGTGCACCGCTCGCCGGTCGCTTCCTCGACGTACTGGATGCCCACTGGCGGGATGCGCGCGCAGCGGTGGGTGACGGGCCATCGGGCGAAACGCTGCCGTTCCGTGGCGGCTGGGCGCTGCTGCTGGGCTACGAGCTGGCCGCGCAGGTGGAGCCGGTGCTGCGGCTGCCGGCGGCGGAGGGTGGCCTGCCGGTCGCGATCGCGCTGCGTTGTCCGGCGGCGCTGCTGCGTGATCGCGCCAGCGGTGATTGCATCGCGGTGGCGGAGGCGGGTGCCGAAGCGTGGCTGCAGCGCATCACCGATGATGCGGGGCGCGCCGGCGCGCTGCCGCCGCTGCCGGCATGGACGCCGCCCATCGCCATCGACGAGGACCCGCCGCAGCGTTACCTCGACGGCGTGGCGCGGGTGCTGGAGTACCTGGCCGCCGGCGACGTGTTCCAGGCCAACCTGTCGCGCGGATGGCGGGCAAGGTTCGCGCGCGCGCTGGACCCGGCCGCGCTGTTCGCCCGCCTGCGCACCCACAACCCGGCGCCGTTCGCCGGCATCTTCCGCAGTGCATGGGGCAGCGTGGTCAGCGCCTCGCCGGAGCGGCTGCTGTCGCTGCGCGCCGGCATCGCGCAGACCCGCCCGATCGCCGGCACCCGCGCGCGCTTTGCGGGCGATGACGACGCGGCGCGCATCCGCGAGCTGGTCGGGCACCCGAAGGAGCGCGCCGAGCACGTGATGCTGCTGGACCTCGAGCGCAACGACCTCGGTCGCGTGTGCGCCCCCGGCAGCGTGCGGGTGGACGAGCTGATGACGGTGGAAAGCTACGCCCACGTGCACCACATCGTCAGCAACGTGCGCGGCGCGCTGCGCGCCGGCGTGACCCCGGGGCAGGCGATCGCCGCGGTGTTCCCCGGCGGCACGATCACCGGCTGCCCGAAGGTGCGCTGCATGCAGATCATCGCCGAGCTGGAGGGCACCGGCCGCGGCGCCTACACCGGCGCGCTAGGCTGGCTGGGCCATGACGGTGAGCTGGACCTCAATATCCTGATCCGCAGCGCGGAGGTCGAGGGCGAAGTGCTGCGCTTCCGCACCGGTGCCGGCATCGTGATCGACTCCGATCCGCAGCGCGAGCTGGAGGAAACCCGGGCGAAGGCGCGCGGCATGCTGCGTGCGCTGGGGGTGGAGTGATGCACGGAGCCGCGATTCGCAGCGCCGTGGCGCGCGTGGAAAGCCGGAAGCGGATGCCCCGGCATTCGACGCACAAAGCGAGTATCGGGGAGCGACTGCGTTGAATGCCGGGGCATCCGCGTTGTTCCGGGGCCTTGCGCGCGTGGACACGGTCCCATTTGCCAATCGCGGGCTGCACTACGGCGACGGCCTGTTCGAAACCCTGCGCGTGCACCGAGGCGAGGTGCCGCTGTGGCTGCGGCATCTGGCGCGCCTGCGGGATGGCTCGGCCCGGCTCGACATCCCGCTGCCGGATCTGCATTTCGTCCAAGCGCGTATCGCCGAGCTGATCGCCGGCATCGACGCCGGCGTGCTCAAGCTGCTGCTGACCCGCGGCGAGGGCGGGCGCGGCTATGCACCGCCGGTCGATGCGCCGCCGACCTGGATGCTGGCGCTGCATCCGCTGCCGGCCACACCCGCGGCGCTGCGCCTGCATCCCTGCACGATCCGTCTGGCGATCCAGCCGGCGCTGGCCGGGATCAAGCACTGCAACCGGCTGGAGCAGGTGCTGGCGCGCGCCGAGGTGGAGCGCGCCGGCTGCGACGAAGGCCTGCTGTGCGACACCGACGGGCGCCCGGTGTGCGCCACTGCGGCCAATCTGCTGGTGTTCGACGGACAAGGTTGGCGGACGCCCGCAGTCGATCGCTGTGGCGTGGCCGGTGTGCTGCGCGGCTGGCTGCTGGAACAGGGGCTGCTGGAGGAGGCGGCGCTGTCGATGGAGGACGTGGCGTCCGCCGAGGCGCTGGCCCTGTGCAACGCCGTGCGCGGTATCCTGCCGGTCGCGATGTTGGGTGCACGCCGATGGCGCGCGCATCCGGCCACCACCGAACTGCAGGCACGATTGGCGATGGCGTATCCAATGTTTTCCGTTCCCGGGCAGGCCCGCCCATGAGCCTCCGCCGCGGCCTGCTGCTGCTCGTGCTGCTGGCGCTGGCACTGCTGGGCTGGCAGTGCCAGCGCTACCAGCGCTTCGCCGATACGCCGTTGGCCGGTGTGGGGCCTGATGCCAGCGTGGTGGTCGCGCGCGGCGATGCGCTGCCGGCGATCCTGCGCCACCTGCGCGCGCAAGGGGTCGCCACCGGCACCCCGCTGTACTGGCAGCTGCTGGCGCGCCAGACCGGTGCCGCCGGCCATATCCAGGCCGGCGAGTACGCGCTGCCGGCCGGCATCACCCCGCGCGCGCTGCTGGTGGCGATGCGCGATGGCAAAGTGCTGCGGCGCCGCTTCACCATCGTCGAGGGCTGGACGTTCCGGCAACTGCGTGCGGCGCTGGATGCAGTGCCAATGCTGGTTCATCGCACGACGGGCATGGACGATGCCGCGCTGATGGCCGCGCTCGGGCATCCGGGCCAGCATCCGGAAGGGCGCTTCCTGCCCGAGACCTATGCCTGGGTGCGCGGCGATTCCGACCTCGACCTGCTGCGGCGCGCGCATGCGGCGATGGACAAGGCGCTGGCCACGGCCTGGCAGGCGCGCGCGTCCGGCCTGCCGCTGCGCAGCGCGGACGAGGCGCTGGTGCTGGCCTCGATCGTGGAGAAGGAAACCGGCGTAGCCGACGAGCGTGCGCGCATCGCCGGGGTGTTCGTGCGCCGGCTGCAGGCCGGGATGCGCCTGCAGACCGACCCCACCGTGATCTATGGCATGGGCGAGCGCTACGCCGGCAACATCCGCCGCGCCGACCTGACCACCGACACGCCCTACAACACCTACACCCGCGACGGCCTGCCGCCGACCCCGATCGCAATGCCCGGCAAGGCCGCGCTGGAAGCGGCCACGCGCCCGGCGACCGGGGATGCGCTGTACTTCGTGGCGGTTGGCGACGGCAGCGGCCGCCACGTGTTCAGCCGCAGCCTGGACGAACACAATGCCGCGGTATCGGCCTATCTGCAGCGCCTGCGTGCGCAGCGCCAGGCCACGGCGCAGGAGGCGGTGCGGCGGTGAGCATGGGATTGCGACGCGAACCGCGCCTGCTGACCATCGAGGGCGGCGAGGGCGCCGGCAAGAGCACGGTGCTGCGCGCCCTGCGCGAGGCGCTGCTGGCCGATGGCTTTGAAGTGGTCAGCACCCGCGAGCCGGGCGGCACGCCGCTGGCCGAACGCATCCGCGAGCTGCTGCTCGCGCACGGCGACGAGCCGGTGCACGCGCACACCGAACTGCTGCTGATGTTCGCCGCGCGCGCGCAGCACGTGCAGGAGGTGGTGCTGCCGGCGCTGGCGCGCGGCGCCTGGGTGATCAGCGACCGCTTCACCGATTCCAGCTACGCCTACCAGGGCGCGGCGCGCGGCATGGACGTGGACTTCATCGCCGAGCTGGAACGGCGCGCGGTCGGGATCGAGCCCGGCCTGACCCTGCTGCTGGACCTCGGCGTGGCGCATGCGCGCGAGCGCACCCGTGGGCGTGACCTGCTGGGCGGTGCGTCACCGGACCGGATCGAGCGTGAGCGCGACGATTTCTTCGAGCGCGTGCGCGCCGGATTCCTGCAGCGCGCGGCGCAGCAGCCCGGACGCATCCGGGTGATCGATGCCAGCCCCGACCCGGCCAGGGTCGCGGCGTCCGCGCTGGCCGCGCTGGCCGGCTATCGCGCGGAGGGCGCATGAACCTGCCGGCGCTGGCCCCATGGCAACAGCGTGCCTACGCGCAGGCGGCCGAGGCCCTGGCCGCCGGCCATTTCGGGCACGCCACCCTCATCACCGGCCCGGCCATGATCGGCAAGCGCCTGCTGGCCGAGCATCTGGCGCAGCGCGTGCTGTGCCTGACGCCGTGCGCGGACGGCGCGCCCTGCGGCACGTGCAAGGCCTGCAGCCTGTTCGCCGCGCGCGCGCAGATGGAAGCGGCGGAACTGCGGCCGGACGGCAGCCTGGCGCACCCCTGGGGCCACAGCGCGCATCCGGACCTGCTGCTGCTGGGCTACGAGAACCATCCCAAGACCGGCAAGCCGCGGGCCGAGATCGTGATCGACCAGATCCGTGCACTGACCGCGGCGATGGGCCTGACCGCGCAGCTGGGCGGTGCGCAGGTGGTGATCGTCGATCCCGCCGATGCGGTGAACTGGAGCGCCTGGAACGCGATCCTGAAGACCCTGGAAGAGCCGCAGCCGGGCCGCTACCTGTGGCTGCTGGCCTCCAGCCCCGCGCAACTGCCGGCCACCATCCGCAGCCGCTGCCAGCGGTTGGAGCTGCGCCTGCCGCCGCGCGCCGAGGCGCTGGCCTGGCTGCGCGCGCGCGGGCATTCCGCGGCGCTGGCCGAGGAAGCGCTGGACGCCGCACGCGGGCATCCGGGGCTGGCCGATGCCTGGGCCGCCGGCGACGGGCTGGCGCTGCGCCGCGAGGTGGTGGAGGCGGTCGCCGCGCTGCGCCGTGGGCGCGCGGTGCCCTCCGACATCGCCCAGCGCTGGGTGGCCGACGGGCGCGCGGAGGAGCGCCTGCGGCACCTGGCCGAGTACGCCCTGCGCGCGGCGACGGAGCAGCCGCAGGCGCCCGCGGTGCGCGGGCTGTCGCTCTGCTTCGAGGCTGCCAACCGCGCGCGCGGCCTGCTGCGCACCACCGTGCGCGCCGACCTGGCGGTGCTGGAGGCGCTGCTGCCGTGGCTGCCGGCGCGTGCCGCCGGCGGCTGATCCATGCGGCCACACCGCCCCGGTTGTGGCGGACGGCCCGGACGGTTGAGAATGGCGACGGCGCGTGCGGGCCGATCCACGCACTGGGCAAGACGCACACGGCAAACACACGGGGAGTCGGGATGAGCAATCCAATGGGCGGGGCACGGCAGGGCATCCTGTCGCTGGCGATCAAGGACAAGGCGGGCCTGTACAACGCCTACATGCCCTTCATCCGCCACGGCGGCATCTTCGTGCCGACCACCCGCCGCTACTTCATCGGCGATGAAGTCTTCCTGCTGCTGACCCTGCCGGATTCCTCCGAGCGCCTGCCGGTGGCCGGCAGGGTGGTGTGGGTGACCCCCGCCGGCGCGCAGGGCAACCGCGTGGCCGGGATCGGCGTGCAGTTCGCCGACACCGCCGAAGGCGAGGCGGTGCGCAGCAAGATCGAGACCACGCTCGCCGGCACCCTGAACGCGGACCAGCCCACGCAGACGATGTGACGGGGCGGGCGCGGTGGCCTGTGCTCAGGCCACCGGTTCGCGCAGCACCGGGTTGTCCCAGCCCGCGCGCGGGGCGAAGCGCTCGCCGTACTTCGTGCGCAGGGCCTCCAGCCGCGCCAGCAGGGCGTCGGCGCCGACCGCGCGGATGTGCTGGATCGGGCCGCCGCGGAACGGCGCGAAGCCGGTCCCGAAGATCACCCCCGCGTCCAGCAGGTCGGCGTCACTCACCACGCCATCGTGCAGGCAGGCCACGGCTTCGTTGAGCAGCGGCAGGATCAGGCGGTCTTCCAGGTCGTCCGGCGCCACGAAGCCGGCCGGAAGGTCGGGTTTCGCCGCCTTGCCGTTCTCCCATTTATAAATGCCCTGGCCGTCCTTCTTGCCGCGCTTACCGGCTTCCACCGTGGCCAGCGCCGCCGGCACGTCCAGGCCGAGGAAGGGCGCCAGTTCCTTGCCCACGCTCGCGGCCACGTCCAGGCCCACGGTGTCGAGCAGTTCGATCGGCCCCATCGGCATGCCGAAGCGCGTGGCCGCCTTGTCGATGGCCGGGCCGGGAATGCCTTCCGCATACGCGGTGGCGGCCTCCAGCATGTACGGGAACAGCACGCGGTTGACCAGGAAGCCCGGGGTGCCGGCCACCGGCACCGGGAACTTGCCCAGCGCCTTGCAGAACGCGGCCAGGCGGCGCTCGGTTTCGGGGGCCATGCCGTCGTGGCGGATGATCTCCACCAGCGGCATCTGCGCCACCGGGTTGAAGTAATGCAGGCCGGCGAACTGCGCCGGGCGCGCGATGTGCGGGCGCAGTTCGTCCAGCGGGATCGACGAGGTGTTGGTGGCCAGCAGCGCGTCCGCCTTCATACGCGGTTCGACGGCCTGGTAGAGATCGCGCTTGGCCTCCGGGTTTTCGATGATCGCCTCGATCACGAGGTCGGCCTCGGGGATGCCGGCGCCGTCGAGATCCGACTTCAAGCGCGCGGCCACCGCCGGACGCTTGCCTGCATCTTTCACCTTTTTTTCGAACAGCGTTTGCGCGCGCTGCAATGCCGCGTCGATGAAGCGCTGCTCGCGGTCCTGCAGCGTCACCGTAAAGCCCTTGTAGGCGGCGAACGCGGCGATGTCGCCGCCCATCACGCCGGCGCCGACCACGTGCACCCGGTGGATGCCGGACTCGCCCTTGCCCAGCGCTTTCAGGCGCTCGGTGAGGAAGAAGATGCGGATCAGGTTGCGCGCGGTCGGGGTGCTGGCCAGCTTCACCACCGCGCGGCGTTCGGCGTCCAGGCGCGCGCCGATCGGCTTGCCGCCGCTGTGCTCCCAGGTCGAGATCAGCGCATAAGGGGCCGGATAGAACGCCTTGGGCGCCTTGCGTGCGACCTGTTTGCGCATCTGCGGTGCCAGCAGCTTGCGCGCGGGGAAGGTGTTGGTCAGCCAGCCCAGCGCGCGCTGCTTGAACGGGCGCGTCGTTCCTTTCAGCGCCAGCGCGGCGGCGGTGTCCACCAGTATCGCCGGTTCGGCGAGGGCGTCCACCAGCCCGATCGCGCGTGCAGCCTTCGCGCCCAGCGCGCGGCCGGTCAGCATCATGTCCATCGCTGCCGGCGCGCCGACCAGGCGCGGCAACCGCGCGCTGCCGCCCCAGCCGGGGAAGATACCCAGCTGCACTTCCGGCAGGCCGATGCGGGTGGATGCATCGGTGCTGGCCACGCGGTAGCGGCAGGCCAGCGCAAGCTCGGTACCGCCGCCCATGCAGAAGCCGTGGATGGCGGCGACGGTGGGGCAGGGAAGCTCGGCCAGGCGCTGGAAGGTGTCCTGCCCGCGGCGGATGGCGTCGTTGACGGTACCTTTGCGGTCGAACTCCTGGAATTCCTTCAGGTCCGCGCCGGCGATGAAGCCGCCGGCCTTGCCGGAGGCGATCACCAGCGCCTTCGGCGGATCCAGCGCGATCCGCTCCAGCGCGCTGCCCAGTTCGATCAGCGCATCCTGCGAGAACGCGTTGACCGCGGTGTCGGCGCGGTCGAAGTACAGCACCAGCACGCCGTCGTCGCGGCGCTGCGGGCGCCAGTGCGACAGGCGCAGCCCGTCGAAACCGTGTGCGGAGGAGTCGGCCATGCGCATGCCATCCGTATCGGGAGGGAAGGCGGGTATCGTAGCCCGCACGGACTTGAATACGTGTCTAATCGCCTTCATCCACGGGCGGGGCCGCGGAACTTTCCCGGCCACCCCCTGTCACACCGCCCGGAAGCACCGGGCCAACAGCGAGGCCGCGGCGCAAATGACGGAGGATCGGGTGTCGCAAGCGCTGGATCAGGACCTGGTGGCGCGCGTGCAGCGCGGCGATACGGCCGCCTTCGACCTGCTGGTGCGCAAGTACCAGCACCGGGTCGCCGCGGTGATCTCGCGCTACGTGCACGACTGGGCCGAGGTGCAGGACGTGGCCCAGGACACCTTCATCCGCGCCTACCGCGCGATCGGCGGGTTCCGCGGCGATGCCCAGTTCTCCACCTGGCTGCACCGGATCGCGGTGAACACCGCGATGAACCACCTGGCCGCGCACGGCCGGCGCCCGCCCGGCGAGGACATCGATGCCGGCGATGCCGAGCAGTTCGAATCCGGCCTGCGCCTGCGCGACAACGACACCCCCGAGCGCGAGTTGATGCGCCAGCAGCTGGAACAAACCGTGCTGGATGCGGTCGAAGCCCTGCCGCAGGACCTGCGCGAGGCGATCACCCTGCGCGAGGTGGACGGCCTGAGCTACGAGGAGATCGCCGAACGCATGGGCTGCCCGATCGGCACGGTGCGTTCGCGCATTTTCCGGGCGCGCGAGGCGATCGATGCGCGCATGCGCCCGCTGCTGGACCACGACCAAACCCCGAAGCGCTCCAAAGCGTCATGACATCGACGGACAAGCCCATGGAGACCACTCCCGACACCGACCGCTACTGCATCGGCCTGACCCAGCTGTCGAGCCGCGAGCAGCTGTCCGCGCTGATGGACGGGATGCTGCCGGAGGACCAGACCCGCTTCCTGCTGCGCCGCCTGCAGCACGATGCCGAACTGGCCGGCAGCTGGGAGCGCTGGCGCATCGCCAGCGACGTGATGCGCGGCCTGGCCCCGGCGCGCCACCTGCCGGCGGATTTCGCCCTGCGGGTGGCGGCGGCGCTGCAAGGCCCGTCGCTGGCTGCGGACGCGGCGACCGCGCGCGCCCGGCGCTGGTACTGGGGCGGCGGCGCGGCGCTGGCCGCGGCGCTTGCGCTGCTGGCAGTGGTGCGCTGGCCGCAGGATGCCCCGGATTCCGCCCCGGCGCCGGCCCCGTCGCTCGCCGCGGCCGCGCCGGCCGTGGTCGCGCCCACGGCGGCACCCGTCACGCCGGCTGTCGAGAAGGCCGCCACCCCGGTACCGGCCGTGGCCACCACCGGCCAGGCCCTCGCCGCGACGGCCGGTACCCAGGCCGCGCGTCGCGAGCGCGCGCACCCGCTGCCCATCGCCGCGCCGGCGAGCGCGCCGCCGGTGATCGAACTGGCGCAGGCGCTGCCGGCCGCGCCCATTGATACCGTTGGCGGCCGTCCCTGGCCGCGCCGGATCCTGCCGCAATACGGCGGCGACAGTGGCCTGACGGTCGGCTTCGGCGAGCACGTGCAGGCCGCGCCGACGCCGTTCAACCCGTTCCCGGCGCTGCCGGCCCCGACTTTCCTGCCGCCGGCGCAAACGCCGCCGCAGGCCGAGCCGGCGCAGCCCTGAGTCGCGTGCCGGCGCGTGCATCGGCGCGCGCCGCGCCTTCGCCCTGTCCCCCGATAGTCCCCCGATCCACGCGAACGAGGAGTTCCCCGTCCATGTCTGCAAAACGATTGATCCGCCTGCGTCCTGCCCTGCTGGTGGCCGCCCTGGCCGTGGCCGGGGTCGGTGCCTGCAGCGGCCAGAACACCGCCAGCGCGCAAACCCCGGTGGCCAGCGCGCCGTCCGCGCCCGCGCCGGACCTGGTCGGCAACCTGCCGGACTTCACCCGCCTGGTGGAGGAGACCGGCCCGGCGGTGGTGAGCGTGCAGGCCGAGATCGGCGGCAAGCCGCAGGCGCGGCGCCTGCAGCAGATGCCGCAGGACGGCGATGACGACGGCGGCGACGACCAGATCCCGGAGTTCTTCCGCCGCTTCTTCGGCCCCGGCCTGACCCCGATGCCGGGCATGCCCGGGATGCCCGGCAATCCCGGCATGCGCCCGCGCGGGGTGTCGCTGGGCACCGGCTTCATCATCTCCAGCGACGGCTACGTGCTGACCAACCACCACGTGATCGATGGCGCCGACAAGGTGACGGTGAAGCTGTCCGACCGCCGCGAGTTCACCGCCAAGGTGGTGGGCAGCGACCCGCAGTCGGACGTGGCCCTGCTCAAGATCGATGCCAAGGGCCTGCCGGTGATGCGGATCGGCGATTCGCGCACGCTCAAGCCCGGGCAGTGGGTGGTGGCGATCGGCTCGCCGTTCGGCCTGGACCATTCGGTGACGGCCGGCATCGTCAGCGCCGTGGGGCGCGCCAACCCCGGCGCCGACCAGCGCTACGTCCCCTTCATCCAGACCGACGTGGCGATCAACCGCGGCAATTCCGGCGGCCCGCTGCTGAACACCCGCGGCCAGGTGGTGGGGATCAACTCGCAGATCTTCAGCAACTCCGGCGGCTACATGGGCGTGAGCTTCGCGATCCCGATCGACGTGGCGATGAACGCGGTGCAGCAGCTCAAGGCCACCGGCAAGGTGGTGCGCGGCCAGCTCGGCGTGCAGGTGCAGGCGATGGACCGCGATACCGCCAGGGCGCTGGGCCTGGCCGAGGCCAGCGGCGCGCTGGTGGCCGCGGTGGAGCCGGGCAGCCCGGCCGAGCGCGCCGGCCTGTTGCGGCAGGACGTGATCCGCAGCGTGAACGGCCAGCCGATCTACGATTCCAGCGACCTGCCGCCGATCATTGGCGCGATGGCGCCTGGCACCAAGGTGACGCTGGAGGTGGTGCGCGACGGCAAGCCGCGCACGCTGGTGGCGACCTTGAACGCACTGGACGAGGCCACCGCCGCGGCCGGCGGGATGCCGGGCGGCGCCGGCAAGGCCCCGGCGCGCGCGGAAGGCAACGCGCTGGGCATCGTCGGCCAGGACCTGACCGCCGAGCAGCGCCAGCGGCTGGGGCTGCAGGGCAAGGAGGGCGTGCTGATCGCGCGCATCACCGGCGATGCCGCCCGCGATGCCGGCCTGCAGCCGGGCGACGTGGTACTGGCGGTGGGCCGCAACGACGTGGGCAGCGCGGCCGCGCTGGACGCCCAGCTGCGCGCGGCCGGCACCGACAAGCCGGTGATGCTGCTGGTGCGTCGCGGCGGCGGCACCCGCTACGTGGCGGTCAACCCGAAGCCGGAGTGACGCGGCATCGGCGCGGACGCGCAGGGCCGGCTGGCACCCCCGCCTCCCGCCGGGAGGCGGGCGGCGCTGTGCGATAATGCGCGGCTTGTCACACGAGCGGCCGCACCCCGCGTCCGTCGCCGCCAGCGCAGAGTTTCCATGCAGCACGACCCGATGCGGTTCATCCGCAACTTCTCCATCATCGCCCATGTCGATCACGGCAAGTCCACCCTCGCCGATCGCATCATCCAGCTGTGCGGGGGCCTGAGCGAGCGCGAGATGGAGGCGCAGGTGCTCGACAACAATCCGATCGAGCGCGAGCGCGGCATCACCATCAAGGCGCAGTCGGTGTCGCTGCCGTACACCGCGAAGGACGGCAACACCTACTTCCTGAACTTCATCGATACCCCCGGCCACGTGGACTTCAGCTACGAGGTCAGCCGCTCGCTGGCCGCCTGCGAGGGCGCGCTGCTGGTGGTGGACGCGGCACAGGGCGTGGAGGCGCAGTCGGTGGCCAACTGCTACACCGCGGTGGAGCAGGGGCTGGAAGTGGTGCCGGTGCTGAACAAGATCGACCTGCCCACCGCCGACATCGACAAGGTGAAGGAGGAGATCGAGGCCGTGATCGGCATCGATGCCGCCGACGCGGTGGCCATCTCCGCCAAGACCGGCCTGAACGTCGAGCAGGTGCTGGAAGCCATCGTCCACCGCATTCCGCCGCCGAAGCCGCGCGACACCGACAAGCTGCAGGCGCTGATCATCGATTCCTGGTTCGACAACTACCTCGGTGTGGTCTCGCTGGTGCGCGTGATGCAGGGCGAGCTGAAGCCCGGCGACAAGATGCTGGTGATGAGCACCGGCCGCACCCACCAGGTCGACGCGGTCGGCGTGTTCACTCCCAAGCGCAAGGTGCTGCCCAGCCTGAAGGCCGGCGAGGTGGGCTGGATCACCGCCAGCATCAAGGACGTGCACGGCGCGCCTGTGGGCGACACGCTCACGCTGGCGGGCGACCCCGCGCCCAGCCCGCTGCCGGGTTTCCAGGAGATGCAGCCGCGCGTGTTCGCCGGCCTGTTCCCGGTGGATGCCGAGGACTATCCGGCGCTGCGCGAAGCGCTGGAGAAGCTGCGTCTGAACGACGCCGCGCTGCGCTTCGAGCCGGAAAGCTCGGAGGCGATGGGTTTCGGCTTCCGCTGCGGCTTCCTCGGCATGCTGCACATGGAGATCGTGCAGGAGCGCCTGGAGCGCGAGTACGACCTCAATCTCATCACCACGGCGCCCACGGTGGTGTACGAAGTGCTCAAGACCGACGGCACCGTGGTCCCGATCGACAACCCGGCCAAGCTGCCGCCGGTGAACCAGATCGAGGAGATCCGCGAGCCGGTCATCCGCGCCAACATCCTCACCCCGCCGGACTACATCGGCAACATCATCAAGCTGTGCGAGGAAAAGCGCGGCGTGCAGATCGGCATCACCTACATGGCCAGCCATGTGCAGGTGAGCTACGAGCTGCCGATGGCCGAGGTGGTGCTGGACTTCTTCGACAAGCTGAAATCAGTGAGCCGCGGCTATGCCTCGCTGGACTACCACTTCCTGCGCTTCGAGGCCGGCCCGTTCGTGCGGGTGGACACCCTGATCAACGGCGACCGGGTGGATGCGCTGTCCATCATCGTCCATCGCAGCCACGCCGACCGCCGCGGCCGCGAGCTATGCGAGAAGATGAAGGACCTGATCCCGCGGCAGATGTTCGACGTGGCCATCCAGGCCGCGATCGGCGGCCAGATCATCGCCCGCACCACGGTCAAGGCGCTGCGCAAGAACGTGCTGGCGAAGTGCTACGGCGGCGACGCCACCCGCAAGAAGAAGCTGCTGGAGAAGCAGAAGGAAGGCAAGAAGCGGATGAAGCAGGTCGGGCGGGTGGAGATCCCGCAGGAAGCCTTCCTCGCCGTGCTGCAGGTGGACAACAAGTAGTCGCGTTTCCTTCTCCCCCGGGGGAAGGTGCTCGACCGGCGGATGAGGGGCGCGTCGCTTCGCGCTCCCGCTCCTTGCGCCGAACCCTCGCTTCCAATCCCTCTCCCGAGGGGGCGGGGCTGAAACCGATGGAGAACATCGCATGATGGTGTGGTTCGAGACGATCCTGGTGGTCCTGACCCTGCTCAGCGGCCTGGTCTGGCTGCTCGACAGGCTGTTCTTCGCCAAGCGCCGTGCGGCCGCGGCGGGCGCGCTGGAGGAAGCCAAGGACCCGCTGCTGGTCGATTATGCCAAGTCGTTCTTCCCGATCCTGGCGCTGGTCCTGGGGCTGCGCAGCTTCGTCGCCGAGCCGTTCCGGATCCCGTCCAGCTCGATGATGCCGACCCTGCTGATCGGCGATTTCATCCTGGTCAACAAGTTCGCCTACGGCCTGCGCTGGCCGATCACCAACCAGAAGTTCCTGGCCATCGGCGAGCCGCAGCGCGGCGACGTGGTGGTGTTCCGCCCGCCGCACCACCCGCGCGAGGACTGGATCAAGCGGGTGATCGGCCTGCCCGGCGACACCATCGGCTACCACGACCACAAGGTGAGCATCAACGGCCGGGTGCTGCCGTACCGGGTGGACGGGGTGTACACCGGCGTCGGCCAGGGCATCGGCGAGACCGGCGACACCCTGCTGACCGAGGACCTGCCCGGGCGCCCGCACCCGGTGCTGGAGCGCGAGTTCAGCGTCGCGGAGGGTGACTGGACGGTGCCGCCGGGGCATTATTTCGTCATGGGCGACAACCGCGGCAACAGCGAGGACAGCCGGTTCTGGGGGTTCCTGCCGGAGTCCAACCTGCGCGGCAAGGCCATGCTGGTATGGATGAACTTCGATACCAGCGCCGACCACTGGGTGGACGGTTCCCGCATCGGGCACCGTATTCCCTGAGGATGGCGGGCGTGCCGGCAGCGGTGTTGCCGGCCGGCAATTGATCGGGCAATAGGGCGGTTCCACCCATCAGGCGGTTCAACCAAGAGGGGAGAGTGGGATGAAGCAGTCGCAGCGCGGTATGACCATGTTGGGCTTCCTGATCACCCTGTGCGTGGTGATCTTCTTCGCCTACATCGCAATGACCATCGTGCCCATGTATATCGAGTTCTACTCGGTGAAGCAGGCGCTCAAAGGGCTGGCCAACGACAGCGAGCTGGCCAATGCCCCCAAGGACAAGATCCGGCAGCTGTACCTGCGCCGGCTGGAGATGAGCTACGCCGACCACGTCAAGAAGATGGACGCGCTGAAGTTCGATTCGACCGACGGCGGCCTGAAGATGGTCGTGGACTACGAGCGGCGCGAGCCGCTGATGGCCAACCTCGACGTGGTCGCCAAGTTCCACGCCGAGCAGGTGTTGCCGCGTGGCGCAAGCGCCAACTGAGCCAGCGCGGGTGTTCGCGGGGCACGCCTTCGCGGCCCCGGAGCTGCTGGCGCAGGCGTTGACCCACCGCAGCGTGGGCAGCCCCAACAACGAGCGGCTCGAATTCCTGGGCGATGCGCTGGTCAACCAGTTCATCGCCGAGGCGCTGTACCGGCATTGGCCGAAGGCCGACGAAGGCGCGCTGACCCGCGCCCGCGCCGAGCTGGTGCGCGAGTCCGCGCTGGCCGGCATCGCCCGTAGCCTGGAGCTCGGCCCGCGGCTGCTGCTCGGGCCGGGCGAGATGAAGACCGGCGGCCATCGCCGCGACTCCATCCTGGCCGACGCGCTGGAGGCGCTGGTGGCGGCCATCTACCTGGATGCCGGCTTCGAGGCCTGCCGCGCGGTGGTGCTGCCCTGGTTTGCGCCGCTGATCGCCGCCCTGCCGCCGCCGAACAAGGTCGGCAAGGACGCCAAGACCCGCCTGCAGGAATGGCTGCAGGCGCGCCAGCACCCGCTGCCGGCCTATGCGCTGCTGCACGAGGGCGGCGAGGACCATGCCCGGGTGTTCCGGGTCAGCTGCACCCTGGCCGTGCCGGCGCTGCGCACCGAGGGCGAGGGTAGCTCGCGGCGCGCCGCGGAGCAGCAGGCGGCCGAAGCTGCACTCAGCCAGATCGAGGACGCATGAACGCACTCCCCCAACACAGCGGCGCGGTGGCCGTGATCGGCCGCCCCAACGTCGGCAAATCCACCCTGGTCAACGCCCTGGTCGGGGCCAAGGTCAGCATCACCTCCAACCGCCCGCAGACCACCCGCCACCGCCTGCTGGGCATCGCCACCTTCCCCGGTGGCCAGCTGCAGCTGGTGGACACGCCCGGCATCCACGGCGAGCAGGGCAAGCGCTCCGGCAAGGCGATGAACCGGATGATGAATCGCGCCGCGCGCGGGGCGCTGGAGGGCGTGGACGCCGCGCTGCTGGTGGTCGAGGCCGGCCGCTGGGACCACGAGGACGGCCTGGCCTTCGACGCCCTGCGCGATGCCGGCCTGCCGGTGGTGCTGGCGATCAACCAGGTGGACAAGCTCAAGGACAAGACTGCGCTGCTGCCGTTCATCGCAAAGGTGACCGAAGGGCGCGCCTTCGCCGCCGTGCATCCGCTGTCCGCGCTCAAGCGCAGCGGGTTGGAGCCGCTGGTCGCCAGCCTGCTGGCGCTGGTGCCGGAGGGCGAGCCCGCCTTCGGCGAGGACGAGATCACCGACAAGAGCCAGCGCTTCCTCGCCGGCGAGCTGGTGCGCGAGCAACTGATGCGCCAGCTCGGCGCCGAGCTGCCCTATGCCACTACCGTGGAAGTGGAGAAGTTCGAAGAGGAACCCTCGCCGCAGGCCGGGGTGATGTACCGCATCGACGCGGTGATCTGGGTCGAGCGCGAGGGCCAGAAGGCGATCGTGATCGGCAAGGGCGGCGAGCGCCTGCGCGCCATCGGCACCCGCGCGCGCGAGCAGATGGAGCGTCTGTTCGGCGCCAAGGTGTTCCTGCAGACCTGGGTGCGCGTGCGCGAGGGCTGGAGCGACGACGAAGCCGCGCTGCGCGCGCTGGGCTACCACGACTGATCCCGGCGGGTGCCGTGCGGCACCCCGTCACTGCCCGCCCGGTGCTCCTACAATGCCGGCATGCGCTATGCCGCCGAGCCCGCCTTCGTCCTGCACGCCCGCCCGTGGCGGGAGACCAGCCTGCTGGTCGAGGTGCTGAGCGCGGACCACGGCCGGATCGGGCTGGTCGCGCGCGGGGTGCAGGGGCCGAAGCGGCAGCCGCTGCGGGCGGCGCTGCAGCCGCTGCAGTCCATCCGCTTCGATGCCGTGCAAAAGGGCGAGCTGGCGCAATTGTCGGCGGCCGAGGCGGTGGATGCGGCGCCGCTGCTGCACGGGGATGCAGCCCTGGCGGCGTTCTACGTCAACGAGCTGTGCTTGCGGCTGGCCCCGCGCCACGTGCCGCAGCCGGAGCTGCATGCGGCCTATGCGCAGGTGCGCGAACGCCTGCGCGCGGGCGAGGGGCTGGCATGGACCCTGCGCCGGTTCGAGCGCGACCTGCTGGAGGCGCTGGGCGTGGGCCTGGCGTTCGCGCTGGATGCCGAGGGGGGGCGGGTCGATCCTGCCGCGCGCTACCGCCTCGATCCCGAGGAAGGGCCGCGTCGTTTGCGCAGCGAGCGCGCCGGCGAGCGCCGCGATACCGCCACCGGCCGGGCCTTGCTGGCGCTGGCGGCCGACACCTTGCCCGAAGCGGAAGACCTGGCCAGCCTGCGCCTGCCGCTGCGCGCGGTGCTGCTGCACCACCTCGGCGGGCGCGGGCTGAAGTCGTGGGACATGCTCGGGGAACTGGGGCGACTGGCCGCCGCGCCGGCGTCCGCGCAGGCCTGAAGCCAGCGGCCGCGCCGCTGCGGTGGAATCGCCGGGGCGGCAGGACGGCCGGAGCGGTCCGGATCGGATTGGGTCAGATCGGGTCGGATCGGATCAGCCGAACAGGAAGCCGGCTACCACCCGCCGGCCCTCGCCGGCCAGCACCGAGTAGGTGCGCGCGGCGGCGGCGTTGCTCATGACTTCCAGCCCGATCCCGCGCTGCAGGCAGGCGGCCAGCACCGCCGGCGGCGGGAACACCTGGGTGGCGCCGGTGCCCAGCACCACCAGTTCCGGGGCCAGGGCAAGGATCGGGTCGAGGTCGGCCGGCACCAGCGCGCGGGCATCGCGCACCGGCCAGTCCTCGACGAGCGCCTCCGGGGCGATCACGAAGCTGGCCTGCAGCCGGCGCCCGTTGACCAACGCGGCGCTGCCATCGGCCCCGCGCAGGAAATACTGGTAGTCCGGGCGTTCCAGGTTCAGCTGCATGGCTCAGGCGCGCGGCAGCACGATCTGCCGCTTCTCCTTGGACGGCCGGTACAGCACCGCGGTATGCCCGATCCGCTGCACCAGCACCGCGTCGGTGCGCGCGACCAGGTCGGCGATCATGGCGTCGCGCGCGTCGCGGTCCTCGCCGGTGACCTTGACCTTGATCAGCTCGTGGTGCTCCAGCGCCAGCCCGACTTCCGCCACCAGCGCGTCGCGGATGCCCTTGCCGCCGACCTGCAGCATCGCCCTCAGGTCGTGCGCCTGCCCGCGCAGGAAACGGATCTGGGCATTGGTCAGGGCAATCGGCATGCGGCACGCGGGCGGATAATCAGGGGCGTGCAGGGTATCATGCGGCACCTTCCCCCGCGCCGTCGGCGGCCATGGCCACCCGCAGCAAATCCAGCCAGCGCTGGCTCAAAGAGCATTTTTCCGACCCCTTCGTGAAGAAGGCGCAGGCCGAGGGCATGCGCTCGCGGGCGGCCTACAAGCTGGAGGAGCTGGCCGAGCGCGACCGCCTGCTCAAGCCGGGAATGGTGGTGGTGGACCTCGGCGCCGCGCCCGGCGGCTGGTCGCAGTGGGTGCGCCAGGAGCTGGACCGCCTGGAGCAGGCCCTGCCGCCCGGTGCCCGCCGCGGCCGGGTGATCGCCAGCGACATCCTGGAGATGCCGGCGCTGGCCGGGGTCGAGTTCCTTCACGGTGACTTCAGGGACGATGCCGTCCTATCGCAGTTGCTGGCCCTGCTGGGCGGCGATGCGGTGGACCTTGTGTTGTCCGACATGGCCCCCAATAAAAGCGGGGTGGAGGCGGTGGACCAGCCGCGCGCGATGCACCTGGCCGAGTTGGCCATGGAGTTCGCCGACGGCCAGCTCCGCACCGGTGGTACGTTCCTGATCAAGCTGTTCCAGGGAACGGGTTCGGACGATTACCTGCGGGAGCTGCGGCGGCGCTATGCCAAGGTGGTGATCCGCAAACCGGCGGCGTCGCGCAGGCGCTCGCCCGAGGTGTACGCGCTGGCCACCGGCAAGCTGGCGCAGATGAAGTGATGCGGAAGGAAGGCCAGAGGACACCATGAACGATCTCGCGAAGAACCTGCTGCTCTGGGTGGTGGTGGCCGCCGTGCTGATGGTGGTGTTCCAGAGCTTCTCGCCCAGGCTGGCCGGTGGTCCGCAGGAAGTGATGTATTCGCAGTTCGTGCAGGATGTCGAGAACGACCGCATCAGCAAGGTCGATATCGCCAGCAACGAGCGCACCATTACCTTCACCCGCAGCAACGGCGAGAAAGGCACCACCACCGCGCCGGTGCGCGACAAGGACCTCATCAACGACCTCATCCAGCACAAGGTCGAGATCAACCAGGCGCCGCCGGAGTCCGGCATCTCGTTCTGGTCGCTGGTGCTGAACTTCCTGCCGGTGCTGCTGATCATCGGCTTCTGGCTGTTCATGATGCGGCAGATGCAGGGCGGCGGTGGCGGCAAGGGCGCCATGTCGTTCGGCCGTTCGCGCGCCAAGCTGCTGTCCGACGACCAGGTGAAGGTGACCTTCGCCGACGTCGCCGGCTGCGACGAAGCCAAGGAGGAAGTGGGCGAGCTGGTCGAGTTCCTGCGCGACCCCTCGCGCTTCACCAAGCTGGGCGGCAAGATCCCGCGCGGCGTGCTGATGGTCGGCCCGCCCGGCACCGGCAAGACCCTGCTGGCCAAGGCCATCGCCGGCGAGGCCAAGGTGCCGTTCTTCAGCATCTCCGGCTCCGACTTCGTGGAGATGTTCGTCGGCGTCGGCGCCAGCCGCGTGCGCGACATGTTCGAGCAGGCCAAGAAGCACGCCCCGTGCATCATCTTCATCGACGAGATCGACGCGGTCGGCCGCCACCGCGGTTCCGGCATGGGTGGCGGCCACGACGAGCGCGAGCAGACGCTCAACCAGATGCTGGTGGAGATGGACGGCTTCGAGGGCGGCGAGGGCGTCATCGTCATTGCCGCCACCAACCGCCCCGACGTGCTGGACAAGGCGCTGCTGCGTCCCGGCCGCTTCGACCGCCAGGTGATGGTGGGCCTGCCCGACATCAAGGGCCGCGAGCAGATCCTGAAGGTGCACATGCGCCGCGTGCCGCTGGCCGACGACGTGCGCGCCGACGTGCTGGCGCGCGGCACCCCCGGGTTCTCCGGCGCCGACCTCGCCAACCTGGTCAACGAGGCCGCCCTGTTCGCCGCCCGCCGCAGCAAGCAGCAGGTGGACATGCGCGACTTCGAGGACGCCAAGGACAAGATCTACATGGGCCCCGAGCGCCGCAGCATGGTGATGCGCGAAGAGGAGCGCCGCGCCACCGCGTACCACGAGTCCGGCCACGCGGTGGTGGCGATGTCGCTGCCCAAGGCCGACCCGGTGCACAAGGTCACGATCATGCCGCGCGGCTGGGCGCTGGGCGTCACCTGGCAGCTGCCCGAGCACGATGCGCTGAGCAAGTACAAGGACCGCATGCTGGAGGAGATCGCGATCCTGTTCGGCGGCCGCATCGCCGAGGAGCTGTTCGTGGGCCAGGTGTCCACCGGCGCCTCCAACGACTTCGAGCGCGCGACCAAGATGGTGCGCGACATGGTGACCCGCTACGGCATGTCCGATGCGCTCGGCATCATGGTGTACGCCGATGACGAGGGCGGCTACGGCCTGCACAACAAGACCATCTCCGAGGCCACCCAGCAGAAGGTGGACGCCGAGATCCGGCGCATCCTCGACCAGCAGTACGCGGTCGCGCGCGCGATCCTGGAGAGCAAGCGCGAGATCGTGGAAGCCATGACCGCCGCCCTGCTGGAATGGGAGACGATCGACGCCGAGCAGGTCAAGGCGATCATGGAGGGCCGCACGCCCAAGCCGCCGCCGGGCTGGGTGGAGAAGCCGCGCAAGGACGGCAACGACGATTCCGCCGCCGGCCGCCCGGTGACGGTGGAGCCGGCGCCGCAGACCTGACCGCCGCTTGCCGGAACGCCACGGAAAGGCCAGAGTCCGCTCTGGCCTTTCGCGTTTTCAGAACCCCATGTTCGATACCAGCCCGCAGCTCGATTGCCACGGACGCCGGCTCACGCTCGACCGCCCGCGGGTGATGGGCGTCGTCAACGTCACCCCGGATTCGTTCTCCGATGGCGGAGAGCACTTCGACGCGGGCGCGGCCATCGCGCACGGCCTGCGCCTGGTGGAGGAGGGCGCCGACCTGCTCGACGTCGGCGGCGAATCCACCCGCCCGGGCGCCGCGCCGGTGCCGGTCGAAGAGGAGCTGCGGCGGGTGCTGCCGGTGATCGAAGAGCTGGCCGCGCAGGTCGCGGTGCCGATCAGCATCGACACCCGCCATGCCGAGGTGATGCGCGCCGCGGTGGCCGCGGGCGCCGGCATGATCAACGACGTCCAGGCGCTGCGCGGCGCGGGCGCGCTGGAGGCGGCTGCGGAGCTGGGCGTGTCGGTGGTGCTGATGCACATGCAGGGGCAGCCGCGCGACATGCAGGAGGCCCCGCACTACGACGACGTGGTGGGCGAGGTGCACCGCTTCCTGGCCGAGCGCATCTTCGCCTGCGAGATGGCGGGGATCGAACGCCGCCGGATCGTGGTCGATCCCGGTTTCGGCTTCGGGAAGACCACCGCCCACAATCTGCAACTGCTGGCGCAGCTGCGGCGCTTCACCGAGCTCGGCGTGCCGGTGCTGGCCGGGCTGTCGCGCAAGCGCAGCATCGGCGAGCTGACCGGGCGCGAGGACCCGCGCGCGCGCATGCCCGGTTCGCTTGCCGCGCATCTGATCGCCGTGCAAAACGGCGCCATGCTGGTGCGCACCCACGATGTGGCCGCGACTGTGGATGCGCTGAAGGTCTGGGCCGCCGTCGCCGCGGTGCCGACGCCGCGCCAGGCGCCGGCGCGCGTGGAGATCGCCTGGCCGGAGTAGGCGTTCAGTCCGCGGCCTGGCCCGCGCGCCAGTGCGCCAGGCGCGGATGCATGATCCGGAACCACAGCGGTGGCATCAGCGCGAGCACGAACATCGTGGCATAGCCGGCCGGCAGCTGCGGGCTGTCCGGATGGTGCAGCAGCACCTGGTAGCGGCGCGCCGCATGCGCGTGGTGGTCGGAGTGGCGCTGCAGATGGAACAGCAGCAGGTTGGTCAGGGCGAAGTCGGCGTTCCAGCTGTGCAGGTGGGTGGTGCGCTCGTAGCGGCCGTCCGCCAGCCGCCTGCGCTCCAGCCCGTAGTGCTCGATGTAGTTGATGATCTCCAGCGTGCAGGCGGCGATAAGCCCTTGCGCGAGGAAGCCGAGCAGGCCCCATGCGCCCAGCCAGGCCAGGCTTGCCGCGGCCAGTGCCAACCACAGCACGCTCCAGCCGAGCAGTTCATTGCGCCAGTGCCACCATGGTTTGCCAAGCCGGCGCAGGCGCTGCGCCTCCAGGTGCCAGGCATTGGCGGTATTGCGCAGCAGGGCGCGCGGCAGGAAGTGCCAGAGCGACTGCCCGAAGCGCGCGCTGGAGGCATCCTGCGGCGTGGAGACATGCACGTGGTGGCCGCGGATGTGTTCCACCTTGAAGCCGTAGTAGCCGACGCTGGCCAGCAGCAACCCGCCGGCCAGGCGTTCCAGCCGGTTGTCCTTATGGATGAGCTCGTGCGCGGTATTGATCGCCAGCACGCCGCCCACCACGCCCAGCGAGAGCAGCCAGCCCAGCTGGCCTGCGATGCCGAACTCGGCGTCGGTCCAGTACCACAGCGCCCAGGCCAACGTCGCGTATTGCACCGGCACGGCCAGCAGGGTGAGGCCGCGAAACCAGCGGTCGTGCGCTAGGGTGGACGCGTCCTGCGGCGGAGGATTGCGCGGATCGTGTCCGAGCGCGAGGTCGGCCAGTGGCAGCAGCACGAACAGCGCGAACAGCGGCAGCCAGGCCAGCAGGTCGGGATGTCCGCTGCGGGTTCCCAGCCAGGCCGACAGCGGCAGCAAGGCGGGGACCGCGAACACGGCGAGGAAGCCATAACGTTTCCAGGCGGGCATGGCGGCGGTTCCTTGGAGGGCACCGGGACGCATCCTAGCGCCAGCGCGGCGCGCGCGGGCGGGATGCAACGCCGGGGGCGATCCGGCACACTGCCGGGCGACTTTCCCAAGGGGTGACCGCATATGCAGGCGTGGCTGCGACGCAAGGACATCGACCAGGTGACGGTGCACGAAGCCGGGCGGCGGCTGGTGCCCACCCTGGGCTGGCCGCACCTGGTGGCGCTGGGGATCGGCGCGATCGTCGGCACCGGCATCTACACCCTGATCGGGGTCGGTGCCGACAAGGCGGGGCCGGCGGTGCTGCTGTCGTTCGTCATCGCCGGCGTGGTCTGCGCCTGCGCGGCGCTGGCCTATGCCGAACTGTCCACACTGATGCCGGCCGCCGGCAGCGCCTACACCTACAGCTACGCGGTACTGGGCGAGCTGATCGCCTGGGTGGTGGGCTGGAGCCTGGTGCTGGAATACACCCTGGTGGTGAGCACGGTGGCGGTGGGCTGGTCCGGGTATTTCGTCGGGTTCCTCGGCTGGGTGCAGCAGCACACCGGCTGGGCGGTGATGCTGCCGCCGGCGCTGGCCGCGGGCCCGCACGTGGAAGGTGGGCTGATCAACCTGCCGGCGATCGGCATCACCTTCGCGGTAGCGGGCGCGTTGCTCATTGGCACCCGCGAAAGCGCCACCGTGAACGCGGTGCTGGTGGTGCTCAAGCTGGTGGCACTGGCGGTGTTCGTGGCGGTGGCGCTGCCGGCGTTCGACCCGGCCAACCTGCATCCGTTCATGCCCTACGGCTTCGCCAAGTCGGTGGACGCGGGCGGGGTGGAGCGCGGGGTGATGGCGGCGGCCGCGATCATCTTCTTCGCCTTCTACGGCTTCGATGCGATCTCCACCGCCGCCGAGGAAACCAAGGACCCGGGCCGCAACCTGTCGATCGGGATCGTCGGCTCGATGGTCGGCTGCACCCTGATCTACCTGCTGGTGGCGTTGGCGGCGGTAGGTGCGATGCCGTTTACGGTGTTCGGCAAGAGCGCCGAGCCGCTGGCGCTGATCATGCGCCAACTGGGCCATCCGACGGCGGCGCTGGCGATCGGGATCGTCGCCATCGTGGCGCTGCCGACCGTGCTGCTGGCGTTCTTCTACGGCCAGAGCCGGATCTTCTTCGTGATGTCGCGCGACGGCCTGCTGCCGCGCGGGCTGTCGAAGGTGGGGCCGCGCGGCACCCCGGTGGCGATCACCGTGTTCACCGCGCTGCTGACCGCCGCCCTGGCCGGGGTGGCGCGGCTGGACGAGATCGCCGCGCTGGCCAATGCCGGCACCCTGATCGCCTTCACCGCGGTGGCGGTGTGCCTGCTGGTGCTGCGTGTGCGCGACCCGGCGCGCCCGCGCGTGTTCCGCACCCCGTGGGCGTGGCTGGTCGGCCCGCTGGCGATCCTCGGCTGTATCTACCTGTTCCTGAGCCTGCCGCAGCGCACCCAGCTGTGGTGCCTGGCCTGGAACGGCGTCGGCCTGCTGGTGTACCTGGCCTACGCGCGCCGCCACAGCCTGCTGGGCCAGGGCCGCGACGCCTGAGCCGGCGCATGTCCGCCGACCGCCGCCCGCCTGCGATCGCGCTGATGGGCCCGACCGCGTCGGGCAAGAGCGCCTATGCCATCGCGCTGGCGCAGCGGCTGGGCGGCGAGATCGTCAGCGTCGATTCCGCGCTGGTCTATCGCGGGCTGGACATCGGCGCGGCCAAGCCGACCGCGGACGAACGCGCGCAGGTTCCGCATCATCTGGTCGATGTGTGCCACCCGTGGCAGGCGTTCTCGGCGGCGGACTTCGCGCGGGCGGCGCGTGCGGCGATCGACGGCATCCTCGCGCGCGGGCGGCTGCCGGTGCTGGCCGGCGGCACCGGGCTGTACTTCCGCGCCCTGCTGGAGGGCTTGTCGGAGATGCCGGAGGCCGACCCCGGCGTGCGCGCCGCGTTGGCCGCGGAGGGCGCCGAACGCGGCTGGGCCGCGCTGCATGCGGAGCTGGCGCGGGTCGATCCGGAGGCCGCCGCGCGCATCCACGCCACCGATGCCCAGCGCATCCAGCGCGCGCTCGAGGTGTACCGCCTGAGCGGGCGCGCGATCAGCGACTGGCAGCGCAACGCGCGCACGGCGCGGCTGCCGCTGCGGGTGCTGAAGCTGGTGCTGGCGCCGCCGCAGCGGGCGCTCCTGCATGCGCGCATCGAGGCCCGCTTCGACGCGATGCTGACGGCTGGCTTCCTCGAAGAAGTACGCGCCCTGCGTGCCCTGCCGGAACTACGCGCGCATCCGCAGCCGTTGGAGCTGCCGGCGCTGCGCGCGGTGGGCTACCGCCAGGCGTGGGAGCACCTCGAGGGCGCCTCTTCGCCCGCCGAGTTCCGCGCGCGCGCCATCGCCGCTACCCGCCAGCTGGCCAAGCGTCAGTACACCTGGCTGCGCGGGGAGCTGGACGCGCGCTGGTTCGATCCCGCGGGCCAGGCCGCGGCGCTGGATGCGGCGGTGGACGCCTTCCTCGGCCCGCGCGGCGGATGAGCACGCCGCAGGTGTGCGGCGGCGGCGGACTGCGCTAACATCGACCGGCCCGCCGCTGCCGGACGGGCGCGGGGTCGGGGAACGCCCACGGGCATCGGCTCACGTCATACCAACAACAACACACGACAGCCACGGGGAATCCATGTCGAAGTCGCAGTCCTTGCAGGATCCGTTCCTGAACGCGTTGCGCCGCGAGCGCGTGCCGGTGTCGATCTACCTGGTCAACGGCATCAAGCTGCAGGGGACGATCGAATCGTTCGACCAGTTCGTGGTCCTGCTGCGCAATACCGTCAGCCAGATGGTCTACAAGCACGCCATTTCGACCGTGGTGCCGGCGCGCAACGTGCGCCTGGGCGCGGCCGGCGCGCAGGAGGCGGACGAGGGCGCGGCCCCGGCGCCGCATGCCGAGGCGGAATAAGCCCGGCGCGGGCTTGCAATCCTGGTCCCGGCGCCCCACCTGAGGCGGGATGCCCACCCAATTGTTCGAACGTTCGCGCGGCGGCGAGAACGCCCTGCTGATCCAGCCCCATGCCGGCGGCCCGCCGGCCGAAGGCGTGCTGGAGGAATTCGCCGAGCTGGCGCGCTCGGCCGGCGCGCGCGTGGCCGCGGTGGTGCCGGCGCGGATCGACCGCCCCAATCCTTCCATCCTGATCGGCAGCGGCAAGCTGGACGAGGTGAAGGCGGCCTGCGAGGCCACCGGCGCCGACCTGGTGCTGGTCAACCACGCCCTGACCCCGGTGCAGGAGCGCAACCTCGAGAAGGCGCTGGAGCGCCGGGTGGTGGACCGCACCGGCCTGATCCTGGACATCTTCGCCCAGCGCGCGCGCAGCCACGAGGGCAAGCTGCAGGTGGAGCTGGCCCAGCTGCGGCACATGGCCACCCGGCTGGTGCGCGGCTGGACCCACCTGGAACGCCAGCGCGGCGGTTCCATCGGCCTGCGCGGCCCCGGCGAAACCCAGTTGGAAACCGACCGCCGCCTTCTGCAGAAGCGCATGGAGATGCTGCAGAAGCGCCTGGAGAAGGTCGAGGTGCAGCACGCCCAGATGCGCCGCGCGCGCGTGCGCAGCGAGCTGCCGCGGGTGGCGCTGGTGGGCTATACCAACGCCGGCAAGTCCACCCTGTTCAACGCGCTGACCGGGGCCGACGCCTACGCGGCCGACCAGCTGTTCGCCACCCTCGACCCCACCGTGCGCCGGATCGCGCTGCCGGGCGGCGGGGTGGTGCTGGCCGATACCGTCGGCTTCGTGCGCGACCTGCCGCACGAGCTGGTGGCCGCGTTCCGCTCCACCCTGAGCGAGGCGCGCGAGGCCGACCTGCTGCTGCACGTGGTCGATGCCGACGACCCGCTGCGCGAGGAGCGCATGGCGCAGGTGGACGCGGTGCTGCACGAGATCGGCGCCGGCGACCTGCCGCAGCTGCTGGTGTTCAACAAGATCGACCGCATCGACGGCGCGCAGCCGCGGATCGACGTCCGCGGCGACGACCGCCAGGCGGTGTGGCTGTCGGCCCGCGACGGGCTTGGCCTCGACCTCCTGCGCGAGGCGCTGGGCGAGCGCCTGGGCCTGCGCCGGGTGGTCGGGCTGGCGCAGCTGCCGACCAGCGCCGGCCGCCTGCGCGCGCGCCTGCATGCGCTGGGCGCGGTGCGCGACGAGCAGCACGCGGCCGACGGCTGGCTGCTGCGGATCGACCTGCCGCTGGCCGAGGCCGCGCGCCTGGCCGCGCAGCCCGACGGCGCCCCGCTGCGCGCCCTCCTGCCAGCCACGGCGCCGGAGCATCCCGTAGAATCCCCGGCATGACGACACGAAGCGATGGCCCGCGCGGGCCCAAGGCGATCTGGATGGCCTGGAACCGGCCCGGTGGCGGTGGCGGTGGCAAACCCGGCGGCGGCTTCGGCCGCATCCTCGACGGCCTGCCCAGCCTCAATGGTGGCAACCCGCTGCGCTGGGTCGCCCTGCTGCTGGCGCTGTGGCTGGTGTTCAACTGCTTCGTGCTGGTGGCCGAGCAGCAGCGCGGCGTGGTCCTGCGCTTCGGCCGCTTCGACCGCATCATGCAGCCCGGCCCGAACCTCAAGCTGCCGTGGCCGATCGAGCGCGTGGTCAAGGTCAACGCCACCCAGATCAAGAACTACGAGGACCGGGTGCCGGTCCTGACCCGCGACGAGAACATCGTCGAGGTCGCGGTCAACGTGCAGTACCGGGTGGCCGATCCCAAGCTGTACCTGTTCGGCACCCGCAATGCCGACGAGGTGCTGAAGCAGGCCGCGCTGAGCACCGTGCGCGAGCAGGTCGGCCGCTCCGACCTCGACACCGTGCTGGGCGCGCGCGAGCAGCTGGCGGTGGCGGCGCGCGAGCGCCTGCAGAAGTCGCTGGAGACCTACCGCACCGGGCTGGTGGTGACCGAGCTCAACCTGCCCGACGCGCGCCCGCCGCAGCAGGTCAAGCCGGCCTTCGACGACGTCAACAGCGCGCAGCAGGACAAGGAGCGCCTGATCTCCGAATCGCGCGCCTACGCGGCCAAGATCGTGCCCGAGGCGCGCGGCCAGGCGGCGCGCGTGCGCACCGTGGCGGAAGGCTACAAGACCGCCGAGATCGCGCGCGCCACCGGCGACGCCGAACGCTTCAGCCTGCTGGTGGCGCAGTACAAGGGCGCCCCCGAGGTGACCCGCAAGCGCCTGTGGCTGGAGACCGTGCAGGAGGTGCTGGCGAAGAACCGCAAGGTGGTCGGCGGCGACGGCCGCCAGCTGATCTACGTGCCGATGCAGGATGCCGGCAAGCCCGCGCCGGCGGCGTCCTCCGCGCCGGTACTGGCGCCGGAGCTGCTGTCGCCGACCGTGCAGGCCAGCCCCGACGACCCGGCGCGCCCGGCGCGCACTGGCCGCCCCGCCGGCCGTGAGGAGGTGGTGCGATGAGATTCCCGGCATGGATGGCGGCGGTGGTCGCCGCGCTGGTGCTGCTGATGGGGTCGGTGTTCGTGGTCAACGAAGGCCACTCCGCGATCGTGCTCAACCTGGGCCGGGTGTCGCGCGACAACATCGGCCCCGGGCTGCACTTCAAATGGCCGCTGGTGGAGACCGCGCGCGTGTTCGACCAGCGCCTGCAAGTGCTGCCGGCCGAACCCGAGCGCTACCTGACCTCCGAGCGCAAGGACGTCAGCGTGGATTTCTTCGCGATCGGCAAGATCGAGGACCCGCGCGCGTTCTACCGCGCCACCGGCGGCGACGAATCGGCCGCGGTGGACCGCCTGGCGCCGATCATCAAGGACGCGCTGCGCAACGAGATCAACGCGCGCACCCTGCAGCAGGCGGTGTCCGGCGACCGCACCGAAATCGTCAAGAGCCAGCTGGCGGTGATCAACAAGGGCGCCGCCACCCTCGGCATCCGCATCCTCGACCTGCGCATCAAGCAGCTCGACCTGCCCACCGACAGCCGCGTGATCGAGGACGTCTACAACCGCATGCGCGCCCAGCGCCAGCAGGTGGCCAGCCGCCTGCGCGCCGAGGGCGAGGAGCAGGCGAACGAGATCCGCGCCGGCGCCGACCGCGACCAGCAGGTGATCCTGGCCGAGGCCGAGCGCGACGCGCAGAAGCTGCGCGGCGAGGGCGATGCGGAGGCGGCGCGCATCTATGCCGAGGCGGCCGCGCGCGATCCGGGCTTCTACGCCTTCCAGCGCAGCCTGGAGGCCTACCGCAAGGCCTTCTCCGGCGGCGACAGCGTGATCGTGCTGGACCGCAACGACCCCTTCCTGCAATACCTGCGCAGCGACCGCTGACCGATGGCCGACCTGTGGGCCGCGCTGTGCCTGGTGGCGGTGCTGGAAGGCCTGTTCCTGTTCGCCGCGCCGGGCGCCTGGAAGCGCACCGCCGCGCGCATGCTGGACCTGTCCGACGAGCAGGTGCGCCGGGTGGGCGGCATGGTGCTGATGCTGGGCCTGGTCGCCCTGTGGCTGGTGCGCGGCGGCGGCTGACCGGAGTGCAGGCGGCCCGCGCCGGGTGAAGTCGCAGCGGATGCGACGCGGGTGCGCTGGAATGGGACTCCGGTCGCGGGGAGGATGCGAGTGCACGACGTCGAAACGCCAACGGGCCTGATCCTGCTGCGCGCCAGCCGGCTGGAGGCGCTGCTCGGGCCGCTGGAGACCCTGCTCGCGCAGACCCGCCCGGCGCACCCGCTGGCGCCGCAGCAGGTGATCGCCGCGCATCCGGGCATGCAGCAGTGGCTGTCCGGCGCACTGGCGCGTGAGCGCGGCGCGGGCGGGATCGTGGCCAACCTCGAGGTGCAGCTGCCCAGCACCTGGCTGGACGGGCTCTCGGCCCGGCTGCTCGGCGAGCGCGCGGTGGCGCTGCCGCACTACCGCCGCGGGCACCTGCGCTGGACCCTGCATGCGCTGCTGGGCGATCCCTCCGCGCACGGGGTCACCGACCCGCGCCTGCGCGGCTACCTCGCGGGCGCGGCCAGCGACGACGAGCGCGCGCTGCGCCGCTTCCAGCTGGCCGACCGGCTGGCGCGGGTGTATTCGCAATACCTCGTGTACCGCAGCGACTGGCTGCTGGCCTGGGAGGCGGGCAAGCACGCCTTCGCCACCGCGCAGCGCGCCGATCCCGCGCTGCGCGCGCTGGAGGCGGAGTGCCTGGCGCCACTGTGGCAGGCCGTGGTCGGGGCGCTGGGCGAGCACCGCGCGCGCCTGGTGCAGGCGCTGGTCGCCGCGCTGCAGGCGGAGAGCGCGCCGCACGCGCCGCTGCATGTGTTCGGGCTGTCGCACCTGCCGCCGGCGGAGCTGGCGGTGCTGCGCGCCTACGCCCGCCGTGCGCCGGTCTTCCTGTACGTGCCCGATCCCTGCCGCGAGTACTGGGGCGGCCTGCACAGGGCCATGGGGCAGGGGGATTGGCGCAAGCCTGATGTATCCGGTTGGCAAGCCTTTCGCGAAGACGAACGGGCGCGCCTCGAGGATCCCGATGCGCTCGACTGGCGCGAGCAGGGCCACCCGCTGCTGGCGCGCTGGGGCCGGCTGGGCCAGCACTTCTTCGCCGCACTGGTGGACGAGGAGCTGCGCGAGGACATCCGCCATGGGGCCGATGCCGAGCAGGTGGCGCCGGGCAACCGCCTCGCGCGCCTGCAGGAAAGCATCCGCCGCCTGCAACCGGAGCTGCTGCGGGAGGACGCCGCCGATCCCGCCGCCGTGGCCGATGCCAGCCTGCGCGTGCACGCCTGCCATACCCGCCTGCGCGAACTGGAAGTGCTGCGCGACGCGCTGCTGGATGCGATCGAAAATGAGGGCGTGCGCCCCGACGGCATCGTGGTGATGGCGCCCGACATCCGCGCCTACCTGCGGCTGATCCCGGCGGTGTTCGGCGAGCCCGGCTCCGCGCGCGAGCCGTGGCTGCCCTACCACCTGGCGGACGTGCCGGTGGCGCGCAGCCATCGCCTGTTCACCCTGTTCCAGACCCTGCTCGGGCTGGGCGCATCGCGCCTGACCGCGCCGGAGGTGGTGGACCTGCTGGGCGTGCCCGAGGTGCAGGCGGCGCTGCGGCTGGACGCGGGCGATGCCGACATCCTGGTCGAGTGGCTGCGCGAAAGCCGGGTGGCATGGGCGCTGGACGGCGCGCACAAGCAGGCGCTGGCGCTGCCGCCGCGCGCCGAACACAGCTTCGCCTGGGCGCTGGACCGCCTGCTTGCCGGCTATCTGCTGGCGGATGCCGCGGGCAGCGCGGACTCGGAGGCGGTGCAGCTGGCGGACGGCACCCGCCTGCTGCCGCAGGCCGGCATCGACGGCCCGTCCGCCGCCGCGCTCGGCAGCCTCGACCGCCTGCTGTGCGAACTGCAGGCCTGGCGCGCGCTGGCCGAAGTGGAGCAACCGGCCAGCCGCTGGGCCGCATGGCTGCGCGAGCGCCTCGACGCGCTGGTGCGGATCGACCCCGACGATGCCGATGCGCGCGCCGCGCTGTCGGTCCTGCATCGCGCCATCGCCCAGCTCGCGGCCGAGCCGGCACGCAACGGCGAGGACCCGCCGCTGCGGCTGGCGGTGGTGCGCGAGGTGCTGCAGGACGCGCTGGCCGCCGCGCCCGAGCGCCAACGCTTCCTGCTGGGCGGGATTACCTTCTGCGGCATGGTGCCGCAGCGCGCGATCCCGTTCGACGTGGTGTGCGTGCTGGGGCTGGACGAGGGCGCGTTCCCGCGGCGGGTGGCCGACGGCGGCATCGACCTGATGGTGCGCCTGCCGCGGATCGGCGACCGCGACGTGGCCGGCGACGATCGCTACCTGTTCCTCGAGACCGTGATGTCGGCGCGCAAGCGCCTGCACCTGTCGTACATCGGCCAGGGCGTGCGCGACGGCAAGCCGCACAATCCGGCCGCGCCGCTGGCCGAGCTGCTGGCCGAGCTCGATGCCCGCTGCGGCAATGCACCCGATGACGAAAAAGCGCCCCGGCCGTGGCGGGTGCGGCATCCGCTGCAACCGTTCGATGCGCGCTATTTCGACGGCACCCATCCGGCCCTGTTCTCGTATTCGCAGGCCTTCGCCGGCATGCACGGGGAGGGGCGTGTGCCGCTGCCGGGCTTGCGCGATGGCGATGCCGCGCCGCCAGAGCCCTTGCCCGATCCACTGCCGCTGGGCCTGCTCGAAGGCTATTTCAAAGACCCGGCGAAGGCCCTGCTGAAGGACCATCTGCAGCTGTCGCTGGCGGCCCTCGACGACGACGCGCGGCTGCCGGAGGACGAGCCGCTGGACGGGATCGCGCGCCTGCACACGGTGGCGCGCCGGGTGTTCCTGCAGCAGGTGCTGCCGCGCAAATGCGGCGATCCTGCATGGGCTTGGGACCGCCAGCCGCCGGCGTGGGTGGCGCTCGGCGGCCTGCTGCCGCCGGGAGAAGCCGGCGCGCAGGCGTGGGAGGCCGAGGCCGCGGCGGTGGAGGCGCTGTGGCAGCGCGTGGAAGCAGGCTTCCGCGACCGTTTCGACGCGCGCGCCGCCGCCGGTGCGCAGCCGCTGCGGGTGGACGTGGCGCTGCGGCTGCCCGGCGAGGGCGCGGGTGAGGACGGCGTGCCGGCGCGCATCAGCGGCCTGCTGCGCAATGTGTTCCCGCTGGCCGGTACGGATGACGGCGTGCAGCTGGTGTTCGCGTACCCCGCGCCGGGCGACCAGAAAACCCGGCTGAAGGCGGCGAAGGCCCTGAGCTTCAAGGAGCGCGTGCCGGCTTTCCTGCACTGGGCGCTGTTGCGCCTGCAGCGCGCGGAGGCCCCGGTGCGGCTGACCTTGCTGGCCGCCGACGCGTGCGCGTTTGCCGAGGCCATCAACGTATGGGACGCGCACTACTGCGCGGCGGATGCCACCACCCGCATGGCGCTGCAGGCCGACCTGCGCCGGCGGCTGCGCGGCCTCGTCGCGCTGGCGCAGCGCGGGCTGGCCGGGCAGGCGCGGTTCTATCCGCAGGCCGGCTGGGCGGCGGCGCAGGCTGGGGAGAATGCGAACCTCGATGCCATCGCCGAGGACGTGCGGAAGTTGTGGGTGAAGTCGTATGGCGACGGCACGGGCGAGCGCGATCACGCGCCCGGCTATGCGCGCCTGCTGGAAGGCGATCTGGTGTTCGGGGACCGCGAGCGTGATCCGGAGGCCGTGGCGCTGCAGGCGCTGCGGCGCGATGCGCGCGCGGTGCTGGCGCTGATCACGCTGGAGGCGGATGCCGGAGGCGATGACGACGGCCCGGCGGCGGATATGCGCGGGGAGGCGGCATGAGCGCGCCTGCCACGCCGCTGACCGACTGGACCGCGCTGCCGCTGGCCGGCGACGGTCGCAGCCTGGTGGAAGCCAGCGCCGGCACCGGCAAGACCTGGACCATCGCGGCGCTGTACCTGCGCCTGCTGCTGGAGCAGGGGCGCTCGCCGCGCCAGATCGTGGTCAGCACCTTCACCAATGCCGCCGCGGCCGAGTTGGGCGAGCGCCTGCGCGGCAAGCTGCTGTGGGCGCTGGCCGAGGCGGCCAAATCCACGGCGGATGTGAACACCGAGGCCGCCGATGCGCGCTGGCTGCATGCGCGCTGGCAGGACGGCGACGCCCGCGCGCGCGACGTCCGCCGCCTGCAGGGCGCGCTGGCCGAGTTCGATGCCGCCCCGATCTGCACCCTGCACGCGCTGTGCATGCGCATCCTTGCCGAGCATCCGTTCGCCGCCGGCGCGCTGTTCCGCAGCCCGGCGCTGGTGGACGACAAGGCGCTGCAGGCCGCGCTGGCCGCGGACCTGTGGCGGGTGATCGCGCAGGGCGACGTCGGGGACGAGCTGGTGGCGCTCGCACGTGCGGCGGGTATCGAACGCCGCACGCTGGATAGGTACATGCCGGTGCTGTTGCAGGCGGAGGTGGCGCTGGAGCCGCTGCCGGCGGAGGAGGTGCGCGCGGCCGTAGCGCGCGCGCTCGGCGATGTGCAGCTCTGGCAGGCCGAGGCACAGGTGGTGCTGGCCATGCCCAAGTTGCTGCGCGCTGGCGGCAAGCTGGAGAAGGCCTGGCACGCGCTGGCGGAGGCGCTGGCGGGCGTGGGCGATGCACTGGGGGATGTCCTGCAGGCGCATCACGAGGCGCTGGCGGAGGCCGGTGAGTTCAAGGGGGTAAACAATGCGGGCAAGGACGATCCGCGCGTGCAACGGCTGGTGGACGGCTCGGTGGCGCTTGCCGCTGCGCTCCCGCCGATCCAGCTCGATCGCGCCAGCCACGTCCCACTGCGCCGCTTCCTCGCCGCCGCGCGGCGCTGGTGCCAGGCCGCGTTGCAGGCGCGGCTGGAAGCGGCCGGGCAGATGAGCTTCGATGCCGTGCTGGTCGCGGTGCGCGATGCGCTGGCGCCGCGCGACGGGCAGCGGGCGCTGGCGGATGCGCTGTTCGCGGCCTGGCCGGTGGCACTGGTGGACGAGTTCCAGGACACCGACCCGGTGCAGTTCGGCATCCTTGATGCGATCTACCGCGACAAAAACGATGCGCCGCGCGGGCGCCTGGTGATGATCGGCGACCCCAAGCAGGCGATCTACCGCTTCCGCGGCGGTGACGTGCAGACGTATGCCCGCGCCAGCGCGGATGTCGCCCCGGGCGACCGCCTGGTGCTGGACACCAACCACCGTTCCAGCCGCGGCTATGTCGCCGCGCTCAACCGCTTCTACGCAGCTGTCGGTACGCGGCTTGGGCCGCCGGACACGCAGACGAAGATCCTGTACCAGCCGGTGCAGGGCAGCGCGCGCCGCGACGACAAGCCATTGCGGGTAGGTGAGGAAGACGTGGCGGTGGCACAGCCGCTGGTGCTGCATCGGTTGGCGGCGGAGAACGACGTGGATGCGCTGCCCGTGCTGGAAGTGCAGGCCCTGCGCGCCTGCGCGGACCACATCGCGTGGGCGCTGTCCGCGCGGGGCTACCGCATCGGCACCGAGCGGCTGGCACCGGGCGACATCGCCGTGCTGCTGCCCACCAACGCGCAGCTGGCGAAGCTGGCGGCGATCCTCAAGGCGCGCGGTGTTCCCTGCGTCACCCGCGGCAGCCAGGACAGCGTGTTCGACACCTCTGTCGCGCGCGAGCTGCGGCTGGTGCTGCACGCCGTGCTGCATGCCGACGACCCGCGTGCGCTGCGCGCCGCCTACGCGACCCGGCTGTGGGGCGGCACGCTGTCCGGGCTGCAGGCATTGCGCCGCGATGCCGGCGGCTGGGATGCGCTGGCCGCGCGCTTCCATGCCCTGCACGCGGTGCTGGAGCGCACCGGCCCGCTGGCGCTGGTGGCGGCGCTGCTGGAGCAGCATGCCGCGCGCCTGCTGCAGACGGTGGCGGGCGAACGCATGCTCACCGACCTGCGCCACCTCGGCGAGCTGCTGCAGGCGGCGTGGGAGGTCGATGGCGGCGGCGAGCGGCTGCTGGCCTGGTTCGCCGACCAGATGGAGGGTGAAGGCGATAGCAGCGATGCGGCCGAGGCGCGCGCGCTGCGGCTGGAATCGGATGCCCGGCGGGTGCAGCTGATGACCCTGCACGCAAGCAAGGGCCTGGAGTTCGGCGTGGTGTTCCTGCCGCTGCTGTGGAAGCACGGCGCCTTCCGCGGCGGAAGGCAGGGCGCGGCGCTGCTGGCCGACCCCGCGACTGGCGTGAAGGTGCTGGTGGAAGGGCCGGCGAAGGACCTGGTCGCACGCCAGGAGTACGAGGAACGCTACCGCATGCTGTACGTGGCGCTGACCCGCGCCATCCACGCCTGCCATGTGTTCACGCTGGCGCCCGCGCATCCGGCGCGCGCGAAGCTGCAGGAGGTCCCGCTGAACGCGCTCGACCTGTCCGCGCTGGAAGCGGACGCAGAGGTCGAGGGCATCGCCTGCCGCGCAGGCTGGGACGCGCCGGAGATCGTCGAGGATGGAGTGGCGGCGGCCGACGCAAGCCTGCGCGTGGCGCGCGCCCTGCCGCCGCCACCGCCCGGCCCGCTGCCGCTCCGGCACAGCTTCAGCACGCTGGCCGGGGGCGGCCGCCATCGCATCACCGAGGAAGCGGGGGCTGCCGAGGACGAGGCGCTGCCGGCGCAGGCGGATGCCGCGACGGAGACCGATCCGGCGAACGCAGCGGCGAGCGAACCGACCTGGCATCCGGAGCTGGACGCGCTGATGGGCGTGGCCGGCACCGATTTCGGCAACGCCGTGCATGCGCTGTTCGAGCATCGCGTGCCGGGCCGGCCGATCACGCCGGACTCCGCGCTGGCCGCACTGCGCGAGCACGGCGTGCGCCCGCGTGAGGGCGCGCTGGAGCGGCTGGCCATGCCGCTGGCGCGCCGCCTGCAGGCGGTGCTGGATGCGCCGCTGGGCGATGCGGGCGGCCCGCGCCTAGGCGCGCTGGCCGCAGCCGACCTGCGCGCCGAGATGGAGTTCCACTACCTGCTGGACGGCGTCTCCCTGCGTGCGCTGCGCGCGGCCTGCGTGGCGCACGGAGAACCGGACCTGGTGCCCGCGCGCGAGCAGGCGCTGGCCGGGCTGATGAACGGCAAGATCGACCTGGTATTCGCCCACGGCGGGCGCTTCCACGTGCTCGACTACAAGGGCAACCGCCTCGGCAGCGGCCCGCGCGCGTCGCTCGAGGACTACGCCCCGCCGGCGCTGGAGGCGGCGATGCGCGCCAGCGGCTACCGCCTGCAGGCGCTGCTTTACACGGTCGCGCTCGAGCGCTACCTGCGCGAGCGCCTCGGTGACACGTACCAGCGCAAGCAGCATCTGGGCGACTGCTGGTACCTGTTCGTGCGCGCGGTGGGGCTGCGCCTGCCCGACGGCACGCCCTGCGGCGTGTGGCGGCATCGCTTCGACGATGCCCTGCTGGATGCCGTGCAGGCGGTGCTGGGCGCGCGCCTCGGGGAGGTGGCATGAACGGTCGCGGCGCGGGCGAAGCGTTCGACTTCCACTGGCCTGTCGCGCGGGCCGGCCTGCCGGAGGCATGGCGCGACCTCGACCGCGCGGTCTGGCGCTGGATGCTCGCGCACGGCGGCGATCCCGCAACCGCGCTGGCGGCCGGCTGGGCCAGCCATGCCGAGGGCGAGGGGCATAGCGCGCTACCGCTGGAGGCAGTGGATGCCGACGGCCAGCCGCTGCTGGATGCCGCCCAGCGCGACGCGCTGGCGGGCAGCGCGCTGGTGGAATATCGCGATGGCGGGGCATCCGGTGCAACCGATGCGGCCGACGGCGCGCGTCCGCTGGTGCTGGAAGGCGGGCACCTCTACCTGCGTCGCAACCACCGCGCCGAAGTGGCGGTGGCGGCCGCGCTGCGCGCGCGCCGCTTAGCCGCGCAGAAACCTTGCCAGCCACTCACCGACGACGACCTGCGCGCCCTGTTCAACGGCCGCTGGCAGGAGGCCGAGGAACGCCAGCGCGCGGCGGTGCGCCAGGTCCCGGGCCGACGCCTGATGGTGCTGACCGGCGGGCCGGGCACCGGCAAGACCACCACCGTGCTGCGCATGCTGCTGGGGCTGGCGCGCGAGCACGCGGCGCGACACGCGCGCGCGCCGCAGCTGCGGATCGCCGCGCCCACCGGCAAGGCCGCGCAGCGGCTGGGCGAATCGCTGCGTGCCGGTGCCGCGCAGCTGGCCTCCGGCGCGCAGGCGCTGGGGCCGGAATGGCGCCCGCACCTGCAGGCGGTGCTGGCCTCCGAGCCCGCCACGGTGCACCGCCTGCTGGGCAGTCGCGGCGCTGGCATCCGGCCCGCGTTCCATGCCGGCGAGCCGTTGCCGGCCGACATCGTGGTGGTGGACGAGGCCTCGATGCTCGACCTCGGCCTGCTGCGCGCGCTGCTGGACGCCCTGCGCGAGGACGCGGTGCTGGTACTGGTGGGCGATGCCGACCAGCTCACCTCGGTCGGCACCGGCGCGGTGATGATGGACGTGGTGCGCGCGATGGAAGCCGACGGCGGCGAGGATCTGGTGCGCCTGGACCACTGCTTCCGCGCCGATGCCACCCTGGTGCCGATCAACGCGGCCGTGCGTGACGGCGATGCCGCCGCGTTCACCCGCGCCTTCGCCGCCGCGGGCACGGCCGCGGTGCGCCATCCCGTGCCGGATGCGGAGGCCCTGCGCCGGCGGCTGGCGGCCTGGGCGCGGCGGCTGCAGGACGCGTTCGCTGCGGCTGGTGTCGCCGATGCGGTCGCCGCCGACGATGGCGAGGCACTGGCCGGGCGTCTGGGCGTGCTGCGCCAGCAGCAGCTGCTGTGCGCACTGCGCGAGGGCCCGTTCGGCGCGACCGCGGCCGCTGCGCAGATTGCCGCGCACCTGCGCAGATGGGAGGCGCTGGCGCCGTGGGTCGGCAACACCTGGTATCCGGGCCGCTGCGTGATGGTGACCCGCAACGATGCCGCCGCGCGCCTGTACAACGGCGACGTCGGCCTGTGCGTGGTGGTCGCCGGCGACGACGGCCGGCCGCTGCTGCAGGTGGCGTTCGAGCGCGCCTCCGACGCACCCGGCGCGCGCGAAGACGTCGCCGGGCCAGGCGTGCGCCTGTTCGATCCCTACACCTTGCCGCCGCACGAGGACGCATTTGCATTGACGGTGCACAAAAGCCAGGGCTCGGAGTACCGCCACGTCGCGCTGCTGCTGCCGCCGGACCCGCGCTCGCCGCTGCTGGTGCGGCAGATGCTCTACACCGGCCTGTCGCGTGCGCGCGCCTCACTCGAGCTGTGGGCATTGCCGGATGTCGCGGAGAAAGCCCTGTCCACCGCGCTGCGTCGCCACGGCCGGCTGGCGGAACGCATCAGCCCCGGTGCGGCGGGTGCCTGAGGAATTGACCGCAGCGGTTCGTGCAGTCCGGAAACGACACAGGCCCGCCGAAGCGGGCCTGTGTCGCGTTGGAGATGGCGCCCGAACTTGGACTCGAACCAAGGACCCCCTGATTAACAGTCAAGTGCTCTAACCGGCTGAGCTATTCGGGCGAGGCCGCGCATTGTATGCGGCCTTTCCGGGAAGGGCAAGCCTCGCGGGTGGGTAAGCGGCATGGGGCACACGGCGAGGTGTCCGGGTCACGCGGGGCAGGCGGTGCCCGGGGCGGCGCGTTCGCTGCGCGGGCGGCCGACGTTGTTGACGACCACGCGCGCAAGCAGTTCACCGCGCGGACTGCACACCGACAGGGTGAGGTTGCTGCCGGCACTGCTGCCATCGGGCAGGTAGCGCAGTTGTGGGCGGCCGCCGCTGCTGGCGATGCGCAGGTGGCGGCTGGTGGGCGCCTGCTCGACCCGCAGGATGTCCTCGCCGCTGTCCGGGCGGCGGTTGCCGTCGTCGTCCACGAACAGCATCCAGCCGCCGCTCCAGTCGCTGCCGGACAGGCATTGGCTGCCGTCCGCGCTGGGGCAGAGCACGGTGCGGTGGTTGCGGCTGATCGCGGCAGTGCGCGCCAGCTGCATCTGGCGGGTGAGCGCGGATACCGCCGCGTTGGCATGGTGGTGTTCGAGCAGGCCGGACAGCGAGGGCAGGGCGGCGCCGGTGGCGATCACCAGGATCGCGCAGGCGAGGACGAGTTCGACCAGGGTGAAGCCGGCAGGGCGGTGCGGCATGGCGGTGCTCCGGTTCCGGGATGCGCACAGGCTGCGCCGCGGCGCGGTGGGCCGGGATCGGACGGCGCAGGCCGCGGAGGTCGGAAAATGCCCGCGCGCGGCGCCGGGGTTTTCCGTGCAGGCCGCGCCCATGGCGCGGGCGTACACTCAGCGGTTGCCTTCCGACGCGCCTGCCGATGAGCCAGTCTGTTCCTTCCGATCTCGACCTGAGCACCACGTCCGCCGGTTTCCAGCTGGTGGCGCCGTATGCGCCCGCGGGCGACCAGCCGCAGGCGATCGAAAAGCTGGTGGCCGGGTTCGAAAACGGTGTGGCCAGGCAGGTGCTGCTGGGGGTGACCGGCTCGGGCAAGACCTACACCATCGCCAACCTGATCCAGCGGGTGCAGAAGCCGACCCTGGTGATGGCGCCGAACAAGACCCTGGCGGCGCAGCTGTACGGCGAGTTCAAGGCCTTCTTCCCGCACAACGCGGTGGAGTATTTCGTCAGCTACTACGACTACTACCAGCCGGAGGCCTACATCCCCTCCAGCGACACCTACATCGAGAAGGACAGCGCGATCAACGACCACATCGAGCAGATGCGGCTGGCGGCGACCAAGGCGCTGCTGTCGCGGCGCGACACCATCGTGGTGGCGTCGGTGTCGGCGATCTATGGCCTGGGGGCGCCCGAGGACTATCTGGCGATGCGGCTGATCCTCTCGCGCGGCGAGCGCATCGACCAGCGTGAGCTGCTGCGCCACCTGGCCACCTTGCAGTACACCCGCAACGAGATGGTGCTCGATCGCGGCACCTTCCGTGTGCGCGGGGAGACGGTGGATGTGTTCCCCGCCGAGTCTGATTTCGAAGCGCTGCGGATCGAGCTGTTCGACGGCGAGATCGAGCAACTGTCGATGTTCGATCCGTTGACCGGGCAGATCCTGCGCCGGTTGCCGCGGTATGTGGTGTATCCCAGAACCCACTATGCCACCCCGCGCGAACGCACCCTGGCTGCGGTGGAGAGCATCAAGCAGGAGTTGCGTGAGCGCCTGGAATATCTGTACGCGCACAACAAACTGGTCGAGGCGCAGCGGCTGCAGCAGCGCACCCAGTTCGATCTTGAGATGATGGTCGAGGTCGGCTACTGCAACGGCATCGAAAACTACTCACGGCACCTGACCGGGCGCGCGCCCGGCGAGCCGCCGCCGACCCTGTTCGACTACCTGCCGGCGGACGCGCTGCTGGTGATCGACGAGTCGCACGTCACCATTCCGCAGATCGGCGCCATGTACAAGGGCGACCGTTCGCGCAAGGAGACGCTGGTGGAGTTCGGTTTCCGACTGCCGTCGGCGCTGGACAACCGGCCGCTGCGTTTCGAGGAATGGGAGGCGCGCGCGCCGCGCAGTGTGTACGTCTCGGCCACGCCCGGCCCGTACGAGCTGCGCGAGGCCGGCGGTGAGGTGATCGAGCTGGTGGTGCGGCCGACCGGGCTGGTCGATCCCGAGGTGGAGATCCGCCCGGTGGCCACCCAGGTGGACGACCTGCTGTCGGAGATCCACGCGCGGGTGGCGCTGGGCGACCGCGTGCTGGTGACCACCCTGACCAAGCGCATGGCCGAGAATCTCACCGATTACCTCTCGGAGCACGGGGTGAAGGTGCGCTACCTGCATTCCGACGTGGACACGGTGGAGCGGGTCGAGATCATCCGCGACCTGCGTCTGGGCGTGTTCGACGTGCTGGTGGGCATCAACCTGCTGCGCGAGGGCCTGGACATGCCCGAGGTGTCGCTGGTGGCCATCCTCGATGCCGACAAGGAGGGCTTCCTGCGCAGCACCGGCTCGCTGATCCAGACCATCGGGCGTGCCGCCCGCAACCTGCGCGGCAAGGCCATCCTGTACGCCGACACCATCACCCGTTCGATGCAGGCGGCGCTGGACGAGACCGCGCGCCGCCGCCAGCGCCAGCTCGCGCACAATGCCGAGCACGGCATCGTGCCGCAGTCGGTGCAGCGCGCGGTGCGCGACGTGATGGAGGGCGCGCGCGCCGAGCCGGGCGAATTGAAGGGGCGCGGCAAGGCGCGCCGGGTGGCCGAGCCGGAGCAGGAGTACCTGCGGCTGGCGCCGGCCCAGCAGGCGGCCCGCCTGAAGGAGCTGGAGCAGAAGATGCACCAGCACGCGCGCGATCTCGAATTCGAGGAGGCCGCGCGCGTACGCGACCAGATCCGCCGCCTGCGCGAAGCCAGCCTGTGACCCCCGCTTCGCCCGTTCCCGGGCGCTTGTCGGCGGTCGCGTTCCCGGGCTACAATCCGCGCCCCCGTACTGCGGGGAGCACGGGCGGTTAGCTCAGCGGTAGAGCACTACCTTGACATGGTAGGGGTCACAGGTTCGAACCCTGTACCGCCCACCACGCGGATGCCGCGTGGCAACGAATCCGGAGACAGGTGGCCCGCGGAAACGCCGGCCGAGCGTGCGACATGGACACTACCCGCATCCCGCGCTGACCCCGCCGACGCATTCGTGCCATCCCGCTTGAGTGGATCATCGAAAGGCGCTTCGGCGCCTTTCTGCGTTTCCGGCCCCGCCCTTTTCGCTTCGTCCGTTCCCGATCCCGCGCCCGGCCGCCCTTGCCCGGCCTTCCCGACAGAGCAGCTCCCATGATCTCGATCACGCTTCCCGATGGCTCCCAGCGCCAGTTCGATGCCCCGGTGACGGTCCAGGAGGTGGCGGCCTCGATCGGCGCCGGCCTTGCCAAGGCCACCCTGGCCGGCAAGGTCGATGGCCGCCTGGTCGATGCCAGCTACCGCATCGACCGCGACGCCAGCCTGGCCATCGTCACCGACAAGTCGCCGGAGGCGCTCGACATCCTGCGCCATTCCACCGCGCACCTGCTGGCGCAGGCCGTGCAGCGCCTGTACCCGGGCGCGCAGGTCACCATCGGCCCGGTGATCGACAACGGCTTCTACTACGACTTCGCCTACGAGCGCCCGTTCACGCCCGAGGACCTGCCGGCGATCGAGGCGGAGATGCAGAAGATCGTCAAGGAAGCCTTGCCGGTCAGCCGCAGCGTGAAGTCGCGCGACGAGGCGATCGCTTTCTTCAAGGGCCTGGGCGAGCACTACAAGGCCGAGATCATCGCCTCGATCCCGGCCGACGAGGAGCTCTCGCTGTATTCGCAGGGCGAGTTCACCGACCTCTGCCGCGGCCCGCACGTGCCGTCCACGGACAAGCTGCGCGCGTTCAAGCTGATGAAGGTGGCCGGCGCCTACTGGCGCGGCGACCACAACAACCAGATGCTCAGCCGCATCTACGGCACCGCGTGGCTGAACGAGAAAGACCTCAAGGCCTACCTGCACCAGCTGGAGGAAGCCGAGAAGCGCGACCACCGCAAGATCGGCAAGGCGCAGGACCTGTTCCACCTGCAGGAGGAGGGGCCGGGCCTGGTGTTCTGGCACCCCAAGGGCTGGAGCATCTGGCAGACCGTCGAGCAGTACATGCGCAAGGTCTACCGCGATACCGGCTACGGCGAGGTGCGCTGCCCGCAGATCCTCGACGTGGAGCTGTGGAAGAAGTCCGGCCACTGGGACAACTACAAGGACAACATGTTCTTCACCGAGTCCGAGAAGCGGACCTACGCGGTGAAGCCGATGAACTGCCCGGGCCACGTGCAGGTGTTCAACCAGGGCCTGCACAGCTACCGGGACCTGCCGATCCGCTACGGCGAGTTCGGCGCCTGCCACCGCAACGAGCCGTCCGGCGCGCTGCACGGCATCCTGCGCGTGCGCGGCTTCACCCAGGACGACGGCCACATCTTCTGCACCGAGGACCAGGTGGAGTCCGAGGTGCGCGCGTTCCACCAGCAGGCGCTGAAGGTCTACGCGGATTTCGGCTTTTCCGACATCCAGATCAAGATCGCCCTGCGCCCGGACTCGCGCCTTGGCGATGACGCCACCTGGGACAAGGCCGAGGAGGCGCTGCGCGGCGCCCTGCGCGCGTCCGGGGTGGAGTGGCAGGAGTTGCCGGGCGAGGGCGCGTTCTACGGCCCGAAGATCGAATACCACCTGAAGGATGCCATCGGCCGCACCTGGCAGCTGGGCACCATGCAGGTCGATTTCATGATGCCGGGCCGTCTCGGTGCCGAATACGTGGACGAGCACAGTCAGCGCCGGCACCCGGTGATGCTGCACCGGGCCATCGTCGGCTCGATGGAGCGTTTCATCGGCATCCTGATCGAGCACCACGCCGGCCAGTTCCCGACTTGGCTGGCCCCGGTGCAGGCGGTGCTGATGAACATCACCGACGCCCAGGCCGAGGCCGTCGAGGCGGCCCGGAAAACCCTTGCGAATCAAGGGTTCCGGGTGGTTTCCGATTTGCGCAACGAAAAGATCGGCTATAAGATTCGCGAGCACACGCTGCAGCGCGTGCCGTACCTGCTGGTGGTCGGGGACCGCGAGAAGGAGACGGGCACGCTCTCGGTGCGCACGCGGGGTGGGGAAGACCTCGGTAGCATGTCCGTCGATGCCTTCGCGGCGCGTTTGCGCGAAGAGGGCGCCGGCTGACGGCTGCCGGCCCGCGGCAGACGCTGGCACGGGATTCCGGAATCCCGCGCCGAACCGGCCCGCACGGGCCAACCCTTGGAGACAGCCACAATCAGTACCCCCGACAGCAAGCAGAACCGTCGCAACCACGAGATCCGCGTCCCGCGGGTGCGCGTGATCGGCAGCGACGGCGAAATGATCGGCGTGCTCTCGCGCGACGAAGCCCTGCGCATGGCCGAGGACGAAGACCTCGACCTGGTGGAGATCCAGCCCAACGCGGATCCGCCGGTGTGCAAGATCATGGACTTCGGCAAGTTCAAGTTCGAGCAGCAGAAGAAGGCCAGCGAGGCCAAGAAGAAGCAGAAGCTGGTCGAGATCAAGGAAGTGAAGTTCCGCCCGGTCACGGACGAGGGCGACTACCAGATCAAGCTGCGCAAGATGCGCGAATTCCTTGCCGAAGGCGACAAGGTCAAGGTCAACATCCGCTTCCGTGGCCGCGAGATGAGCCACCAGGAGCTGGGCCGCGAGATGGCGGCGCGGATCGAGGCCGACCTCGGCGAGGACATCGTGATCGAATCCCGTCCGCGCCTGGAAGGCCGGCAGATGGTGATGATGATCGCGCCGAAGAAGAAGTAAGCCCGGCGAGGGCGGCGGCCGGAGGTTCCGGGCCGCCGCTTCCCGATGCCAGCCGGGCGCCCACGGTTCCGGGCACCTGCTCCGAAGTCGCGGTGCCTTGGGTGCCCCCGCGCTTGCGCGGCAAAGATTGCAAACCCGGCGGCGGCCGGCGATAATGCCCGGCCCGGTTTGCCGGGCATGTTGTTTGTTGTCCCCATGGACCCGCCCCGATCCTTCCGGATCAAGGGCTTACCCACCGGTCGGGCAGGATGGAAAGCGTGGTTGCGCCGCAAGGCAATACCGCCGCCCAGGCCAGTTCTAGATTTCGCAAGGATCCCCAATGCCCAAGATCAAGACCAATCGGGCGGCGGCCAAGCGCTTCCGGAAGACCGCTTCCGGCAAGTACAAGTGCGGCCACGCCAACAAGAGCCACATCCTCACCAAGAAGGCGACCAAGCGGAAGCGCAACCTGCGGCAGACGAACCACGTTCGTGCCGAGGACGCGGGCCGTCTGGACCGCATGCTTCCGTATCTCTGAGGAGGGCTAGACCATGGCACGAGTCAAGCGTGGCGTCGTCGCACGTCGCAGCCACAAGAAAATCCTGAAGGCCGCCAAGGGCTACTACAACGCCCGTCGCAAGGTCTTCCGCGTCGCCAAGCAGGCGGTCACCAAGGCCCAGCAGTACGCCTACATCGGTCGCAAGCAGAAGAAGCGCCAGTTCCGCACCCTGTGGATCGCGCGCATCAACGCGGCCGCGCGCGCCAACGGCATGAGCTACAGCCGCTTCATGAACGGCCTGCTGAAGGCCGGCATCACCCTCGACCGCAAGGTGCTGGCGGACATCGCCGTGCACGACGCGGCGGGGTTTGCGGCCCTGACCGAAAAGGCCAAGGGCGCTTTGGCGGCGTAAGCCGTCGATCCACACGCAAACCCGCCTGCGGGCGGTGAAGACCGGCGGCGCAAGCCGCCAAGACGTGGGGAAGGGCGCAAGTCCTTCCCCACGTTCGTTTACAGGGTCGTGCTTTCCACAGGGCGTGCCCAGGGGCCGGAAACCAGATGAGCGAAATCGAATCCCTCTCCACCCAGGCGCTGGCCGACATCGCCGCCGCCGACACCCCGGACGCGCTGGAGGCCCTGCGCGTGGGCCTGCTCGGCAAGAGCGGCCGCATCACCGCGCAGCTGAAGGCGCTGGGGACGCTGCCGGCGGACCAGCGCAAGGCCGCGGGCGAGGCGATCAACCGCGCCCGCGACGCGATCGCCGCGGCCCTGTCCGCGCGCAAGGCCGCGCTGGACGCGGCGGTGCTGGGCGCGCGCGTGGCCGGCGAGGCGGTCGACGTTACCCTGCCGGGGCGCGATCCCGGCCGCGGCGGCGTGCACCCGGTGAGCCGCACGCTGGAGCGCATGGCCGAGATCTTCGGCCGCCTCGGCTACGAGCTGGCCGACGGCCCCGAGATCGAGGACGACTGGCACAACTTCGAGGCCCTGAACTTCCCGCCGCACCACCCGGCGCGGGCCATGCACGACACTTTCTACTTCCCGGACGGGCGCCTGCTGCGCACCCATACCTCCGGCGTGCAGGTGCGCTACATGCAGGACCTGCTGGCGCGCGGTGGCACCCCGCCGCTGCGGATGATCGCCGCCGGCAAGGTCTACCGCAGCGATTCCGACCAGACCCACACCCCGATGTTCCACCAAGTCGAAGGCCTGCTGGTGGACGAACACGCCAGCTTCGCCGACCTCAAGGGCACGCTGGTGGAGTTCGTGCGCGCCTTCTTCGAGCGCGATTTCCAGATGCGCTTCCGCCCCAGCTACTTCCCCTTCACCGAGCCCTCGGCCGAGGTCGACATCGCCTGGCAGCAGGCCGACGGCAGCACCCGCTGGCTGGAGGTGCTCGGCTGCGGCATGGTGCATCCCAACGTGCTGCGCGCGGTCGGCATCGACCCCGAGCGCTACACCGGCTTCGCCTTCGGCCTGGGCGTGGAGCGCTTCGCGATGCTGCGCTACGGCGTGGATGACCTGCGCAGCTTCTTCGACAACGACGTGCGCTTCCTGCGCCAGTTCGCCTGAGGACCGCCGATGAAATTCTCCGAACGCTGGCTGCGCCAGCACGTCAAGACCACGGCGAGCCGCGATGAACTGGCGGCCACCCTGACCGCCATCGGCCTCGAGGTCGAGGCGATGACGGTGCTGGGCGAGGCGCTGGATGGCGTGGTGGTGGCGCGTATCGTCGAGTGCGTGCCGCACCCGCAGGCCGATCGCCTGCGGGTGTGCCAGGTCGATGCCGGCGCGCACGGCCGGCTGCAGATCGTGTGCGGCGCGCCGAACGCGCGCCCCGGGCTGGTGGCGCCGCTGGCGACGATCGGGGCGCGGGTCGGGGAGCTTACGATCAAGGCCGCCAGGCTGCGCGGCGTGGAATCGCAGGGCATGCTGTGTTCGGCCAAGGAACTGGGCCTCGATGCGGATGCGTCGGGCCTGCTCGAACTGCCGGCCGACGCGCCGGTGGGCACGCCGCTGGCCGACTACCTCGGCCTGCCGGATGCCTGCATCGAACTCAAGCTGACCCCGAACCGCGCCGACTGCTTCGGCGTGCGCGGGATCGCGTTCGACGTGGCCGCCGCCACCGGCAGCACGGTGGAGCCGCTGGCGGCCGATCCGGTGCCGGCGCAGGGCGCGGCCACGCTGGCGGTGGAGCTGCAGGCCGGCGCGGATGCGCCGCGCTTCGTCGGCCGTGTGATCGAGGACGTGGACGCGCGCGCCCCCACCCCGGTATGGATGGCCGAGCGCCTGCGCCGCAGCGGCATCCGCCCGCTCAGCCTGCTGGTGGATGTCACCCAGTACGTGATGCTGGAACTCGGCCAGCCGATGCACGCCTACGACCGCGACCTGCTGCGCGGGCCGATCGGCGTGCGCCATGCGCGCGAGGGCGAGACCCTGCGCCTGCTCAATGGGCAGGAGGCGCGCCTGGACCCGCAGTTCCTGGTCATCACCGACGCCGACCGCGCGGTCGGCCTGGCCGGGATCATGGGCGGCGACGATACCAAGGTCGGCGCGGACACCCGCCGCGTGTTCCTCGAGGCCGCCCACTTCGCGCCAGCCGCGATCATCGGCCGCAGCCGCAAGCTCGGCCTGCACACCGATGCCGGCCACCGCTTCGAGCGTGGGGTCGATCCCGAGTTGCCGCGGCTCGCGGTGGAGTACGCCACCCGGCTCATCCTCGATGTCGCCGGCGGCCGCCCCGGCCCGGTAGTGGAGGCGGTGTTGCCCGAACACCTGCCGCAGCCGCGACCGATCCTGCTGCGCCGTGCGCGGCTGGCGCGGGTGCTGGGCGTGCAGGTGACGGACGCCGAGGTGGCGCGCATCCTCGCCGCCCTGGGACTGGCGGTGGAAGACTGCGCCGACGGCTGGCAGGTGACGCCGCCCAGCCGCCGCTTCGACCTCGCGCTGGAGGAAGACCTGATCGAGGAAGTGGCGCGCATCCACGGCTATGACGCGATCCCGGCGACCCTGCCGGGCGGCGCGACCCGGCTGGTGCAGCCAAGCGAGACGCGCGTCAGCGAATACGAACTGCGCCGCCAGCTGGTCGCCCGGGACTACCTGGAGGCCATCAACTACGCCTTCGTGGACGCCGCGCTGCTGGACACCTGGCAGGCGCAGGCCGGCGCGGTGGCGCTGGCCAATCCGCTCAGTGCCGAGCTCGGGGTGATGCGCACCACGCTGCTGCCCGGGCTGGTGCAGGCGCTGGCACGCAACCGCGCGCGCCAGCAGGCGCGGGTGCGGCTGTTCGAGCTCGGCAAGACCTTCTACGCCGAGGCCGGCGGTGGTGCGCCGCTGGAAACCGCCTGCCTGGCGGCGGTGGCCTGCGGCGATGCGCGCGCCGAGCAGTGGGGCGCGCCGGCGCGCGCGCTGGACTTCCACGACCTCAAGGGCGACCTCGACAGCCTCGCTGCGCTCTGCGGCGCGGTGCTCGACTACCGCGCGGAGGCGCCGGCGCACGCGCATCCGAGCCGCAGCGCCGGGGTGTACCGCGACGGCGAGCGCATCGGCTGGATCGGCCAGTTGCATCCGCGCCTTGCCCAGGCGCTGGGGCTGGAAGCCGATGTGTATGCCTTCGAACTCAAGCTGGCGCCGCTGCTGGCGCGTCCGCTGCCGCGCGCGCGCGCGCTGTCGCGGTTCCCGTCGGTGCGCCGCGACCTCGCCGTGGTGGTGGCCGAAGCAGTGCCGTGGGCGGCCGTGCGCGCCACTGTCGAGGCCGCCGCCGGGCCGCTGCTGCGGCAGGTCGAACTGTTCGACCGTTACGCCGGGAAGGGCATCGAAACCGGTTGCAAGAGTCTGGCCATGGCCTTGATTTTGCAGGACGAATCGCGCACCCTGACCGACCGCGACGTGGACGCCGTGGTGACGGCCGTGGTGGCCGCGCTGGGCGAACGGCACGGCGCGGTCATCCGGAGCTGACAGGGGGCGACGATGGCATTGACCAAGGCCGAAATGGCCGAACGCATCTACGAGGACGTGGGCTTGAACAAGCGCGAGGCGAAGGAATTCGTCGATGCCTTCTTCGATGCACTGCGTCAGGCATTGGAGCAGGGGCGGCAGGTGAAGCTTTCGGGCTTCGGCAACTTCGATCTGCGCCGCAAGAACCCGCGCCCGGGGCGTAATCCGAAGACCGGCGAGGAAATCCCGATCACGGCGCGCACCGTGGTGACCTTCCGCCCGGGCCAGAAGCTGAAGGAGCGGGTCGAGGCCTATACGGGGGCGGCGCATGCTTGACCCCGGCAGCAACCGCGAACTCCCGCCGATCCCGGCCAAGCGCTACTTCACCATCGGCGAAGTCAGCGAGCTGTGCGACGTGAAGCCGCACGTGCTGCGCTACTGGGAGACCGAGTTCCCCAGCCTCGAGCCGTCCAAGCGCCGCGGCAACCGCCGCTACTACCAGCGCCACGACGTGCTGATGGTGCGCCAGATCCGCAGCCTGCTGTACGAACAGGGCTATACCATCGGCGGCGCCCGCCTGCGGCTGGAAGGCGAGGGCGCCAAGCAGGAGTCGGCGCTCAGCCACCAGATCGTGCGCCAGGTGCGCGCCGAGCTGGAGGAAGTGCTGCAACTGCTGCGCCGCTGATGCCGCAGGGCATCCACGGCCACGCGCATCGGGTATAATGCGCGGCCTCTTCGGGGTATAGCGCAGCCTGGTAGCGCACTTGTCTGGGGGACAAGTGGTCGTCGGTTCAAATCCGGCTACCCCGACCAACTCCCGCGCCGGCATCCGCCGTCGCCACGCAGAACCCCCGGCCTCCCGGGGGTTTTTGCTGTCTGCATCAACCGCGGCGGAGATGGACGTACATCGCCCTTGGCATCAGTCAGTCCGGGTTCCGCTTCCTCCCGGCTGATCTTGATCGCCTGGAGCTTGCGAGTCGGCAGTTGCTGGCGTAACCTCCCCCTAATCCCGGACACCTGAGAAGTAGAGCTTTCTGGCATCTTTCCGCCAGGAGGTTCCATGAAGAAGTCGAAGTTCAGCGAGAC
>NZ_SMAP01000009.1 GCF_004346265.1 Thermomonas haemolytica | reverse complement strand
GGCGAAGACCTGAAACCCTTGATCTACAAGCTTCTCAAGCAGACGTCGATCCAGGAACTCAAGCCAACTTTGGTCCGGAAAGGCTAGGAATTACCCAAGAAAAAGGAGGCCCTGGGCCTCCTTCAAATCCGGCGAAGCCGGAGGACAGCAGTTGTGGCGGGGTTCCGGGCAGTCCCGGATGGGACGAGCCTAGCGCCCCGCAAAATTCATTTCAAGCATCAAAAATGACGGATAACTGATTGATTCAGTACTCGATCTTCAGCGCATCCTGCTTGGCCTTGCGGCGCACGTCGGCCGGCTGGGTCCAGTCGTTGTTGAAGATCGCCGGCTCCCAGCTGCCGTAGCTCGGGTTGGGCAGCATGAACCAGCGCTGGCCGAACCAGTCCCGGTACTGCTTGAACAGCGCGGCGCGGCCTTCCGGGGTGTTGCTGAGGATCTGCACGAAATCGCCCAGCTGGTCGCCGACCTGCAGCAGGATGCGGTAGCTGCGGCTGGCCAGGCGGCGCCGGCAATCCTTCTCGGTGCCGTTCTGCTCGCAGCCCGGCACGAAGGTGCCCAGCCCCATGAACACGCTGGCGTCCTTGATCGGGAAGCCCTCCGACTTCAGGTTTTCGAGGGTGTCGGCGTCCAGGTCCACCGCGCGGTTGGAGATGTAGAGCACGGTGATGCCGCGTGCGGCCGCGGCCTGGGCGAAGGCCACCGCGCCGGGGATCGCGCGCGCCTTGCGCTCATGCACCCAGTCGGCCCAGCCGGCTTCGTCGTATTCGCCGCCGCTGCGCACCAGGCGCGCCTGGTAGGGCGAGTTGTCGAGCACGGTCTCGTCCACGTCCACGATCACCGCGGGCGGCAGGGCGGCGGCCGGCTTCTCGCGTTCCTCCGGCACCAGCGCATCCCAGGTCTTGTCCTTCAGGGCCTGGTCCAGGCGCGCCTCGGCCGCGCGGTACACGGTCTGGGTGACGGCCGCGTATTCCACCGTCTGTTGCATCCACACCGTGGCGTTGAGGTTGTCGTTGGGCAGCGCGGCGGGCGCGGGCGTGGAAGCAGGCGCGGCCGCTGCGACCGGCGCCGGCGCGACGACGGGGGGCTGCGCGGCCTGCGGCACGCTCTGGCAGGCGGACAGCGCCAGCGCGGCGGCCAGCACGGAAACAGCGAAGGGGGAACGCATGGCGGACTCCGGAAAGACGAATGCGGCCGATTGTACGGCCGGAAAATGACCGCCGTGTTTGGGAGCCTCTGATCAATTCAGAGGTTCCCGCCGGCCATGGATGGCCGGCCACGCATCAATCACGCAAGTGATTGATGCGTGTGAGCCGAGTCCGGACCTGTGCCGGACTCGGCGCGGGCTGACAACGCCTGGATGGCGTTGTTCAGACCATCCTTTGCGGGCACCCGGCCGCGGCCGGGTCAGTCCGCCAGCAGGGCCTGGATGTCGGCGAAGCTGGCGCGGCGGCGCTCGGCCCGCTGCGCGGCCTCGGCCTCGGGGTCGGCGCCATCGCGCTGCAGCTCCCCGGCTGGCAGCTCGCCGAGAAAGCGGCTGGGGCGGAGCCGCAGCTTGTCGCCCCAGCGCTGGGCTTCCTTCGCGTACGACAGCCACAGCCGTTCCTTGGCGCGGGTGATGCCGACGTAGAACAGGCGGCGCTCCTCGTCGATGCGGCCTTCCTCGAGGCTGGCCTCGTGCGGCAGGTTGCCGTCCTCCAGCCCGACGATGAACACGAAGCGGAATTCCAGGCCCTTGGAGGCGTGCATCGACATCAGCCGCACCTGGTTGCCGGCCTCGCCCTTGTCGGCGTGCGAGAGCAGCGCCAGCGCGGCGGCCAGTTCGCCGGGCCCACTGGTCTTCGGGCCGTCGAACCAGTCGGCCAGCTCGTCGAGGTTGCGCCGGCGCATCTTGAACTGCGCTTCGTCCTTGCAACTCGCGCGCAGCGCGGCGAGCAGGCCGGAGCGTTCGTTGAGCCTGCGCACCAGCTCGGCCGGCGGCAGCGCGCGGGCGTCCGCGCGCAGGCCCTGCACGATCGCCGAAAAGCCCTGCAGGGCGTTGGCCGCGCGCGCCGGCAGCTGCTGCGCCACCGCCATGGACTCGGCGGCGCGGGCCAGCGGCAGGTGCTTCTGGTGGGCCAGCTCACCCAGTTTCGCCAGGGTGCCGGCGCCGACGCCACGGTTGGGCGACTGCACCGCGCGCAGGAAGGCGGCGTCGTCGTCGGGGTTGGCCAGCAGGCGCAGCCAGGCCAGCGCATCCTTCACTTCGCCGCGGTCGAGGAAGGCGGTGCCGCCGCTGAGGTGGTAGGGGATGCGCAGCAGCTGCAGCGCCTTCTCCAGCGCGCGGCTCTGGTGGTTGCCGCGGAACAGGATGCAGAACTCGCCCCACGGCAGGCTGCCGTCGGCGGCGGCATGCTGCTTGGCGATGAACTGGATCTCCGCCGCCACCTTCTCGGCCTCGTGCGCGGCATCGCGGCATTCCCACACGCGGATGCGCTCGCCGTCGGCGGCCTCGCTCCACAGCGTCTTGGGATGCGCGTGCGGGTTGTGGGCGATCAGCGCGTTGGCGGCGCGCAGCACCCGGTTGGAGCAGCGGTAGTTCTGCTCCAGCTTGATGATTTTCAGCGCCGGGTAGTCGCTGCCCAGCGCCAGCAGGTTGTCCGGGTTGGCGCCGCGCCAGGCGTAGATGCTCTGGTCGTCGTCGCCCACGCAGGTGAACTGGCCCGCCTCGCCGGCGATCGCCTTGAGCAGGCGGTATTGCGCGTCGTTGGTGTCCTGCGCCTCGTCCACCAGCAGGTAGCCGATGCGCTCGCGCCAGCCCATCCGCGCCTCTTCGTCGTTCTCCAGCAGCTGCACCGGCAGCCGGATCAGGTCGTCGAAATCCACCGCGTTGAACGCGGCCAGCCGCTGCTGGTAGCGCGCGTACAGCGCCGCGGCCTCGCGCTCGCGGGTGCTGCGCGCGGCCTCCGCCGCCTGCTCCGGCGACAGCCCGGCGTTCTTGGCGCGGCTGATCAGCTGCTGCATCGCCGCCACCGCGTCGGGCTTGCTGCCGGGCGGCAGCAGGTCCTTGACCTGCGAAGCGGAATCGTCGGCGTCGAAGATCGAGAAGCCGCGGCGCAGGCCCAGCTTGGCGTGGTCGGTCTGCACGATCTTGAGCCCCAGCGCGTGGAAGGTGGATACCGTCAATTCCTGTGCGGTCTCGCCCTTCAGGCGCTTGCCGACGCGCTCGCGCATCTCGCGCGCGGACTTGTTGGTAAAGGTGATCGCCGCGATCCGCCGCGCCGGGTAGCGCCCGCTCTGCACCAGGTGCGCGATCTTCTCCACGATCACCCGGGTCTTGCCGCTGCCGGCGCCGGCCAGCACCAGCAGCGGGCCATCGACGTGCAGGACCGCGGCGCGCTGCGGGGGGTTGAGGCCGTGGAGGGGATCGCGTGACATCGGTGCCATTGTCGAAGCACGGCGCGGCGCATGCCAGCCTTGTGCGCCGGTAGAATCCGTGCATGGCGAAGCTCTACTTCTACTACTCCGCGATGAACGCGGGGAAGACCACCACCCTGCTGCAGTCGGCCTACAACTACCGCGAGCGCGGGATGCGGGTGGCCATCCTCACCCCGAAGCTGGATTTCCGCGCCGGCAGCGGCACCGTGGCCTCGCGGATCGGGCTGCAGGCCGACGGCATCGCGTTCGGCCGCGACGACGACCTGCAGCGCATCGTGGAAGCAGACATCGCCGCGCGCGGCGCGCTGCACTGCGTGCTGGTGGACGAGGCCCAGTTCCTCACCAAGGCGCAGGTGTGGCAATTGTCCGAAGTGGTGGATGCGCTGCGCATCCCGGTGCTGTGCTACGGCCTTCGCACCGACTTCCGCGGCGAGCTGTTCGAGGGCAGCCAGTACCTGCTGGCCTGGGCCGACGAGCTGCAGGAGATCAAGACCATCTGCCACAGCGGCAGCAAGGCGACCATGACCGTGCGCGTGGACGCCGCCGGGCGCGCGCTGCAGGACGGGCCGCAGGTGGAGATCGGCGGCAACGAGCGCTACGTCTCGGTGTCGCGCAAGGAGTTCAAGAAGGTGATGCGCGGCGAAGGCAGTATCGAGCCGCTGCAGGCGCCGCTGCCGCTGTAGCGCGCGGTTGATCGTTCGCGTCGCCTGCTTTTAGCCTGCGGCCGGCGCGCCGCAGCGCGCGCGCAGCTGCTGCACCTCGCGCGGCAGCGCGCCGCCTTCGGGCAGCGCCAGTTGCATGTCGGTCAGGGTGGCATCCAGCGCCAGTCGCGCCTGCCGTGGCTGCTGCGCGCAGCCCAGCGCGGCCGCGTAGGCGCGCGCCAGCCACGCGGCCTTGCGCTGTTCCAGGCTGTCGCCATGGGCCTGCGCCAGCCGCTGCAGGCGCAGCACCGCGCCCTGGTCGCCTTGCAGCGCGCGCGCGCGCGCCAGCGCGATCTCGGCACGACGGGTATGGGAATGGTCGGGGCCGAAGCCGGCGCGGGTGGCGCGCACCGCCGCCTCCAGCATCGCCAGTGCGGCGCCGTGCTCGCCGCGCGCCCACAGGATCTCGCCAAGCAGGCGCTGGCTGTCGCCCACCAGGCCAGGCTGATGGCCGGTCTGGCGCAGGCGCAGCGCCTCGCGCGCGGGTGCCAGCGCTTCGTCGTCGCGGCCGGCGCCGTGCAGGATCAGGGCCTGGTTGAACAGCCCGCTGGCCAGCAGGCCGGTATTGCCGGACTGCCGCCACCCCGCCACGGCCTGCTGCTGCAACCTCAGTGCGCGTGCGATGTCGCCGCGCTCCCAGGCGGTGATCGCCAGGCTGTTGTAGGCGCGCGCCAGGTCCGGATGGTTCGGGTCCAGGCGCGCGCGCAGCCAGGCGGTGGCGTCGAGGAAGATGGTCTCGGCCTCCGACAATCGGCCGAGGTCGAGGTACAGCGCCGCCAGCTGGCGGTTGGCGTCGATGGTGGCGCGGTGGTTGTCGCCATGCAGCGCCTGCGCCAGCCCCAGCGCGGCGCGGCAGTCGCCCACGGCGGCATCGAGATCGTCCAGGGTGCGCTCGACCGCGCAGGCCGTGCGCAGCATCTCGATCGCCTGCGGATGCTGCGGGCCAGCGGCCTTCTGCAGCCGCGCCAGGCCCTGGCGCAGGGTGGCCAGGGCGGTGGCCGGGCGGCCGCTATCGGCTTGCAGCTGGGCCTGGTTGAGAGTGGTCTCGGCGACGCCCGCATCGTCACCCTCCCGCTGGCGCAGCGCCAGCGCACGCGCGAACAGGTGCTGCGCGGTGGCGTCCTCGCCCAGCGCGTGGCGGCAGCGGCCGAGCTGGTTGAAGAAGGCCGCCGCCGGCAGCGGCAGATGCTGCTCTTCCTGCCGTGCCAACGTCTCCTGCGGCTGCATGAAGGCGACGCAGGCCGCCGGATTGCCCAGCTGCTGGCGGGTGTTGCCGCGCAGGGTGGCGGCTTCCAGGCGCAGGCTGGCCGGAGCCTCGGGCAGCACCGCCAGCAGCCGCGCCTGGCGCTGCAGCAGGTCATCCGCCTCGCGGTAATCGCCCAGCCCCAGCCGCAGCCGCGCCACCACCCCGTACAGCTCGGCGCGCGCCTGCGGCTGCCGCGCCAGGCTGCGCTCGCCGCGCAGGATGCCCATGTCCAGCAGGCTGCGCAGGTCGATCGGGGTATTGGCCGAGGTGCCGGCGTCCTGGAACAGTTCCGCCACGAACCGCTGCATCGCCTGCGCGCGCGCGGCTTCGCGCAGCGCGCGCTGGGCCTGCCAGGCCACCACGCCCAGCGCGGCGAGCAGCACCAGCAGCACGCTGGCGGTGGCGCTGATCGCCCAGCGGTGGCGGTGCAGGTACTTGCGCAGGCGGTAGCCCATGCGCTGGCCGCGCGCCGAGACCGGGCGTCCGCGCAGGTGGCACAGCAGGTCCTGCGACAGCGCCTCGGCCGAGACGTAGCGGTGCTCCGGCCGCTTCGCCAGCGCCTTCAGCACGATGTTGTCGAGGTCCCCGGCCAGCGCGTGCGCCAGCCGCGCCGGGGTGTAGGGGCGGGTGGCCTCGGGGTCGGCCTGGGCCGCGGCCTGCGAGGGCCTGACCGGCTCGCCGTCGAGGATCGCCTCCTCCCATTCCGCATCGGTCTGGCGCTTGAGCCGGTAGGGCTTGCTGCCGGTCAGCAGCTCGTACAGCACCACGCCGAGCGAATACACGTCGGTCATGGTAGTGACCGGCTCGCCGCGGATCTGCTCCGGCGCGGCATAGTGCAGGGTGAAGGCGCGCACGCCGGTGCGGGTCTGCTCCACCGGCAGCGGGTGCACGTCGAGCAGCTTGGCGATCCCGAAATCCAGCAGGCGCACGTGCCCGGCCGGGGTCACCAGGATGTTGGAGGGCTTCAGGTCGCGGTGCACGATGAGGTTGGCGTGCGCGTGGCTGACCGCCTCGCACACCTGGCGGAACAGGTCCAGGCGCGCGGCGAGGTCGAGCTGGCGCGACTGGCACCAGCTGGTGATCGGCTCGCCTTCGACGTATTCCAGCGCCAGGTAGGGCTGCCCGTTCTGGTCGATCCCGGCGTCCAGCAGGCGCGCGATGAACGGATGCGCGAAGCGCGCCAGGATCTCGCGCTCGCGGTCGAAGCGCTGGCGCAGGCGCGGATCGGCCAGGCCCGGGCGCAGCAGCTTGAGCGCGACCTTGCGCTCGTACAGCCCGTCCGCGCGCGCCGCCAGCCACACCTGGCCCATGCCGCCTTCGCCCAGCAGCCGTTCCAGCCGGTACGGGCCCAGCCGCGCGCCGGGGATCGCCCCGGCCGGCAGCTGCAGCGGTGGTGAATCCAGAAAGCCGGCGTCCCCGGCCTCCAGCGCCAGCAGCCGCTGCAGCTCGTCCGCCAGCGCCGGGTCTTCCGCGCGCAGCACGGCGAGGTGTTCGGTGCGCGCGTCCGGCGGCATGTCCAGCAGGGCATCGAGCAGCGGGGAAATCCGTTGCCAATGCAGTGCGTCCATGGCGGGGCCGCCTGCCCGACCTTGCGGTCAGGCCGGGGGCGTCTCCTGCAGCGCGGCCAGCAGGAACATCCGCGCCTTCTGCCAGTCGCGGCGCACGCTGCGCTCGGAGCGCTGCAGCAGGGCCGCGATCTCCAGCTCCGACAGCCCCGCGAAATAGCGCAGTTCCACCACCTGGGTCAGGCGCGGATCCACCGCCGTCAGGCGTTGCAGTGCGGCGTCCAGGGCCAGCATGTCTTCGTCCACCCGCAGCCCGCCCTCGATTTCCTCCGGCAGATCGGTGACCCGGTGCAGGTCGCCGCCACGCTTCTGGGCCATGCGCTGGCGCGCGTAATCCACGATCACCGAGCGCATCGCCGAGGCGGCGTAGGCGAAGAAGTGGCCGCGGTCGTCGAAGCGGGCGCTGCCGCTGCCGCGCCCGACCAGCTTCAGATAGGCCTCGTGCACCAGCGCGGTGGCGTCCAGGGTGTGGCCGTGGTGCTGGCCGGCCAGCTGGCGCCGGGCCATGCCGTGCAGTTCCTGGTACAGCGTGGCGAGCACGCGGTCCATCGCCGCGCGGTCGCCATCGCGCGCGGCATCCAGCAGGACGGTGATGTCGCCGGCTTGGGTCATCGTCGGTTGTATGAACAGAGGGTGTCGGGGGACGCCGGCACTATAGCGAATGGCAGGCGTGCGCGGCGCGCCGCGCTCCTCGCGCACGCCGCCACCGCGTCCCGGCGTGCTTACCGCTGGCAGTGCGCGCACCAGGCGGTGGTGCGCTGGCCGATGGCGGCCTGGCGCAGCGGGCGGCCGCAGCGCGGGCAGGGCAGTCCGCCGCGGCCGTAGGCCCGCAGCTCCTGCTCGAAATAGCCGGGGGCGCCGTCGGGACTGAGGAAGTCGCGCAGGGTGGTGCCGCCGCGCGTGATCGCGTGGCTCAGGATCGCCTTCACTTCCCGCGCCAGTGCGGCGTAGCGCGCGCGCGACACCTTGCCGGCCGCGCGCAGGGGCGAGATGCCGGCCAGGAACAGCGCCTCGGTGGCGTAGATGTTGCCGACCCCGACCACCACCGCCTGGTCCATCAGGAAGGCCTTGACCGGGGCGCTGCGGCCGCGGCTGCGCGCGAACAGGTAGTCGCCGTCGAAGGCGTCCTCCAGCGGCTCCGGGCCGAGCCCGGCCAGCAGCGGGTGGGTTTCGCCTGGCGCCTGCCACAGCAGGCAGCCGAACCGGCGCGGATCGTTGAAGCGCAGCACCTGGCCGGAGTCCAGCGCGAGGTCCACGTGGTCGTGCGCGCGCACCGGGGTATCGGCGGGTAGCACCCGCAGGCTGCCGGACATGCCCAGGTGCAGCAGCGCGCTGCCGGCGGCGGTGTCCAGCAGCAGGTACTTGGCGCGCCGGCGGATGGCCGCGATCCGCTGCCCCGGCAGCAGGGCCTCGATCTCGGGCGGGATCGGCCAGCGCAGGTCGGCGCGGCGCAGGCGCACGTGCTCGACCGTGCGTCCGGCCACGTGCGGCAGTAGCCCGCGGCGGGTGGTCTCGACTTCGGGGAGTTCGGGCATGGGGGCATTCTCGCAATGATTGGGTATAGTGCCGCCGGAATCGGCTGGATCGGGGAGGATCCACGGTGCGACACGCGTTCATTGCCCTGCTGCTTTTGATGGTTTGCGGCCTGGCGTATGCCGCCGGGCCCGAGGTGGGACAGCCTGCGCCGGCCGCGCTGGGCAAGGCCCGCGATGGAACGCCGGTCAGCCTTGAACAGTTCCGCGGACGAATCGTCGTGGTCACCTTCTGGGCGTCCTGGTGCACCTACTGCCTCAAGGAGCTGCCGGTGCTGGATTCGCTGCAGCGGCACGCCGAAGACCTGCTGCAGGTGGTGGCGGTGAACGTGAAGGACACTCCCGAGGACTACCGGGTGATGATGCGGCAGATGAAGGGCTACCGGCTGCTGCAGGCCCGCGATAGCGATGGCCGCATCGCCGATCGCTATGCCGTCACCGGCTATCCCAGCCTGTGGATCATCGATCGCGAAGGCCGGATCGCCGCCAACCACCGTGGGTATGGCGAGGACTCGCTGGACGAGATCATCGCGGAAATCAACGCGCTCCTGCGCAGCAACGGCACGATCGCGGTGAACCCGGGCTGACGCGCGGCCGGGGAGAGTCGGCGCCGCCGTGGCATCATGCGCTGGCGCATCCGCGCCCATGTCCCCCGAGCCATCCGATGTCCACGTCCCTGATCGATTTCCTCGCCGGCGGCCTGCTCCAGCTGGGCTGGTGGGAAATGCTGCTGTATCTGCTCATCGCCACCCAGGTCACCATCTTCACCGTCACCCTGTACCTGCACCGCAGCCAGGCCCACCGCGCGGTGGACTTCCATCCGGTGGTGACGCATTTCTTCCGGTTCTGGTCGTGGCTGACCACCTCGATGATCACCAGGGAGTGGGCGGCGATCCACCGCAAGCACCACGCCAAGTGCGAGACCGAGGACGACCCGCACAGCCCCATGCACAAGGGCATCGGCACCGTGTTCTGGCGCGGCGCCGACCTCTACCGCGCCGCGCGGCTGAACCGCGAGGACATCGAGCAGTACGGCAAGGGCTGCCCGGACGACTGGATCGAGCATCATCTCTACACGCGCTTCGCCAATGCCGGCGTGGTCCTGCTGCTGGCCGTGAGTTTCGTCCTGTTCGGCTTCAAGGGCGTGGCCGCGTGGGCGATCCAGATGGCGTGGATCCCGTTCTGGGCGGCCGGCGTCATCAACGGCCTCGGCCACTGGTGGGGCTACCGCAACTTCGAGACCACCGACACCGCCACCAACCTCACGCCGTGGGCGGTGTGGGTGGGTGGCGAGGAGCTGCACAACAACCACCACGCATTCCCGTCGAGCGCGAAGTTCGCGCTGCGCCGGTTCGAGTTCGACATCGGCTGGGCCGCGATCCGGCTGCTGTCCGCGCTGCGCCTGGCGCGGGTGTTGCGGGTGGCGCCCACGTTGCGCCTGCGCCCGAACATCCACATGCCCGACGCGGAAACGTTGAAGGCGCTGCTGGCACACCGCTTCCAGGCCATGACCGACTACCAGCGCAACGTGCTGGCGCCCGCGCTGCGCGAGGAAGCCGCGGCGGCGGGCGCGAAGCTGCGCGCGCTGCTGCCGCGCAAGCTGCGCAAGGGGATCGCCGACGACGGCCGCTGGCTGAAGCCGGACGCGCGCGCGCAGCTGCAGGCCTGGGTGGAGGCGCGCCCGCGCATCCGCGGCCTGCTCGAACAGCGCCGGCGCCTGGCCGACGTGCTGGAAAGCCGCGGCCACGATGCCGCCGAACGCCTGCGCCGGCTGCAGGCCTGGTGCGCCGAGGCCGAGGCCAGCGGCGTGCGCGCGCTGCAGGAGTACGCCGCGCGCCTGCGCGGCTACGCCCTGGTCCAGGCGTGATGCGGCGCGCCGCTGCGCTGCTGGCCGCCCTGCTGCCGCTGGCGGCGGATGCGCAGCAGGTCCGCGGCGCTGGCGATTACCTGGCGCGCATGGATGCCGATGGCGACGGCCGGGTGTCGCTGGACGAATACCTGACCTGGATGGGCTACGCCTTCGATCGCATGGACCGCAACCGCGACGGCGTGCTGCAGGCGGACGAGCTGCCGGGCGGCAAGGGCCGGGCGCTCACCCGCGCGGCGCATCGCGCGCAGTTGGCCGAACGCTTCCATCGCCAGGACGCCAACCACGACGGCTATCTCGACGCCCGTGAACTGGCCGCGCCGCCGCGCTGAGCCGTCGTTTGCGGGCGTTTCCGCGCCTCCGGCGCACGCGGTTGCCTGAACGGCGTCCGTGCGCCGGTTTGCTTTCCGGCCCGGATGCCCCTACCGTGGCCGGGCTGAATGACAAGGGTCACCTTGAATCGTGGCCTGATGTTGCAGTCGCTCGTTCCTCTGCATCGTTGCACCCGCTTCTCAATTCTCCTTGGCGCCAGCGTTCCCGCCGCACCCGCGGCTTCATCCGTTACAAGGAGCAATTGCGATGTCCAATACCGAAACCGGTACCGTGAAGTGGTTCAACGATGCCAAGGGCTTTGGCTTCATCACCCAGGATGGCGGTGGCGACGACCTGTTCGTCCACTTCCGCTCGATCGAAACCTCGGGCTTCAAGTCCCTGCAGGAAGGCCAGAAGGTCTCCTACGTGGCCGTGAAGGGCCAGAAGGGCATGCAGGCCGAGCAGGTCCGACCGCTCTGAGCCACGCCCACGCGTGACCCGGAACGCCCGGCCCCGTGCCGGGCGTTTTCGTTTGCGGGTGAATACGTCGCGGTGCGCGCGCCGGCCCCGGACAGCCGGACGCCGGCGCGAGGCCGGCGTCCGGGGAACCGCAGCGGGCGTGGCCGCTTACCAGATCTTCACCCGCGCCTCCGGGGCCAGGTACAGCTTCTGGCCGTCCTTCACGTCGAAGGTCGGGTACCAGCCGTCCAGGTTGCGCACGGTCAGCGCGCGCCACGGGCCGGGCGCGTGCTCGTTGCCGACCACCTGCGCGCGCAGGGCGGGATCGCGCATCTTGGTGCGCCAGGCCTGGGCGAAGGCGATGAAGAAGCGCTGGTCGCCGGTGAGGCCATTGATCACCGGCGCCGGCTTGCCGCCCAGCGACTTGTGGTAGGCCGCCAGCGCCGCCTGCAGGCCGGCCACGTCGGCGATGTTCTCGCCCAGCGTCTGCTGGCCGTTGATGTGCAGGCCCGGCAGCACCTCGTAGGCGTCGTACTGCTTGACCAGCTTCTCGGTGGCGGCCTTGAAGTGGGCCGCGTCCTCCGGCGTCCACCAGTTGTGCAGGCGGCCCTGGGCGTCGAACTCGGCGCCGAGGTTGTCGAAGCCGTGGCTGATCTCGTGGCCGATCACCGCGCCGATCGCGCCGTAGTTCGCGGCGGCGTCCGCGTGCGGGTCGAAGAACGGCGCCTCCAGGATCGCGGCCGGGAAGTTCATCGCGTTCTGCAGCGGCAGGTTCACCGCGTTCACCGTCTGCGGGGTCATCCACCACTCGCCGCGGTCCGGGGTCTGGCCCAGCTTGGCCAGCTGGTGGCGGTATTCGGCAAGCTGGGCGCGCTGGGCGTTGCCGAGGGCGTCGTCCGCCTTCACTTCCAGCGAGGAATAGTCGCGCCAATGGTCGGGGTAGCCGACCATCACCCGCATGCTCTCGGCCTTCTGCTTGGCCTCGGCCTTGGTCTGCGGGCTCATCCAGGCGAGCTGGTCCACGCCGTCGCGGAACGCGGCCAGGATGTTGGCCACCATCGCCTCCACCTGCGCCTTGGAGCTGGCCGGGAAGTACTGCTTCACGTACAGCTGGCCGATGGCGTCGCCGAGCGCGTCGTTGGTGGCGGCCAGCGCGCGCTTCCAGCGGTCGCGCTGCTGGGTGGTACCGGACAGCTGGGTGCCGTAGAAGCCGAAGCGCAGGTCGGCGTAGGCCTTGGGCAGCAGCGAGGCGTTGTGGCTGATCGCATGGAAGCGCAGGTAGTCCTTCCACACCGGCAGCGGCGCGCTGGCGACCAGCGCCGACAGCTTCTTCACCGCCTCCGGCTGCCACGCCACCAGGGTCGGCTGCGCGGACAGCTGCGCGGCCTCGAGGAAGGCCGGCCAGTCGATGCCCGGCGCGCGCTTGCCGAGCTCGGCGGTGGGCCAGGGGTTGTTGGCCTTGTGGATGTCCTGGGTGTCCACCACGCTGGCCTGCGCCTTGGCGATCTGCAGCTCCAGGCCGAAGATCGCCTCCGCCTGCTTCTTCGCCTCGGCTTCCGGCGTGCCCGCCTGCTTCAGCAGGGCCGCGATGTAGGCCTTGTAGGCCTGCCGGTTCCTGGCCATCGCCGGATCGGAGGAGAGGTAGTACTCGCGGTCGGGCATGCCCAGGCCACCCTGCAGCAGGTAGCCGACGTTCTTGCTGGGGTCGTCGAGGCCGGCGGCCACGAACAGGCCGAACAGGTTCTCGGTGTAGTAGTTGGTGGCGTTGATCGGGTCCACGTCGGCGCGCAGGGTGCTTCCGAGGTAGGCCGAGAGCGCCTTGCGGTCGTTGATCTGGGCGATCGCGTCCAGGGTCGGCTGCAGCGGCGCCAGGCCGCGGCCCTCGATGCCGGCCTCGTCCATGTAGGCGGCGTAGTAGTCGGCGATCTTGCGCTCGTTGCTGCCGGCGGCCGGGTCCTGCTTCTGCAGGCCCTGCACGAGGTCGGCCAGGCGCTTCTCGGCCTTCTCGAACACGGTGTAGAACACGCCGGTGCTGCTGCGGTCGGCGGGGATCTCGGCGGTCTTCTGCCAGGTGCCGTTGGCGTAGGCGTAGAAGTCGTCGCCCGGCGCCACCGAGGTGTCCATGCCGGCGAGGTCGATGCCGATCGACGGGCTCGCGGCCGGGGTGGCCGCGGCCTGCGGCGTGGCGGCGGCCTTGGGGGCCTCGGCGGGTTTGCAGGCGGCCAGGGTCAGGCCGGCGACGGCGCACAGGGTGGCGATCGCCAGCGGGGTACGGCGGAGGGAAACGGAGGGCATGGGGCGGCTCGTGGGTGTGGAAACCGGCCTATCCTGCGCCGGCGAATGTTGCGATCCAGTGCAGGAAGTCAGCCCATCGCGGCGAGGCGGCCGCGGTTGCACGCGGTTTAACATTCGCCCAACCCCGCGGGCCGCCGCCTGCGGCACACTCGAAACCCCCGCGCGGGTGGCCGCGCATGCGCCTGCAGGAGAACGGAAGGATGAGCGACGTGTACCCGGTGGATGCCGCATTCGCGGCCCAGGCCAATACCACCCGCGAGGCGCTGGCGCGCGCCGAGGCGCAGGCCGGGCAGGAACCGGACGCGTTCTGGGCCGGGGTGGCGCGGCGGCTGGACTGGTACCGCTTCCCCACCGTCATCAAGGACGTCAGCTTCGACCTCAAGGACTTCCGCATCCGCTGGTATGCCGACGGCGAGCTCAATGCCAGCGTGAACTGCCTGGACCGCCACCTCGACACGCACGGCGACAAGGTCGCGCTGATCTGCGAGCCGGACGACCCGGCCGCGCCCGTGCGCCGCCTCACCTACCGCGAACTGCACGCGCGCGTGTGCCAGCTGGGCAATGCCTTGCGCAACCTCGGCGTGGGCAAGGGCGACCGGGTGACGATCTACCTGCCGATGATCCCGGAAGCGGTGGTGGCCATGCTCGCCTGCGCGCGCATCGGCGCGGTGCATTCGGTGGTGTTCGGTGGCTTCGCCCCGCAGTCGATCGCCGACCGCATCGCCGACTGCGCCAGCAAGCTCATCATCACCGCCGACGAGGGCCTGCGCGGCGGCCGCAAGGTGCCGCTGAAGGCGAACGTGGACGAGGCGTTGAAGCTGCCCGGCACCAATTCCGTGGAGACCGTGCTGGTGGTCCGCCACACCGGGGCCGCGGTGCCGATGCAGATGCCGCGCGACCGCTGGTTCGATGCGGTCGTCGATATCCAGCCGCGTACCTGCGAGCCGGAACGCATGAATGCCGAGGACCCGCTGTTCATCCTCTACACCTCCGGCAGCACCGGCAAGCCGAAGGGCGTGCTGCACACCACCGGCGGCTACCTTGCGTGGGCCAGCCATACCCACGCGCTGGTGTTCGACATCAAGCCGGACGATGTGTACTGGTGCACCGCCGACGTCGGCTGGGTCACCGGCCACAGCTACATCGTGTACGGCCCGCTGGCCAACGCCTGCACCCAGGTGCTGTTCGAGGGCGTGCCGAACCATCCGGATGTCTCGCGCTTCTGGCAGGTGGTGGACCGCCACCGCGTCAGCGTGTTCTACACCGCGCCCACCGCGATCCGCGCCCTGATGCGCGAGGGCGAGGCGCCGGTGAAGCGCACCTCGCGCGCCTCGCTGCGCCTGCTGGGCAGCGTGGGCGAACCGATCAACCCCGAGGCCTGGCGCTGGTATTACGAGGTGGTGGGCGAGGGCCGCTGCCCGATCGTGGACACCTGGTGGCAGACCGAGACCGGCGGCATCCTGATTTCGCCGATTCCCGGCGTCACGGCGCTCAAGCCCGGCTCGGCCACCCGTCCGCTGCCCGGCATCCGCGCCGCGCTGGTGGATGCCAACGGCGTGCAGCTGGACGGCGCCTGCGAGGGCAATCTCGTCCTGCTGGATTCCTGGCCGGGGCAGATGCGCACGGTGTACGGCGACCACCAGCGCTTCATCGACACCTACTTCAAGACCTATCCGGGCACCTATTTCACCGGCGACGGCTGCCGCCGCGACGCCGACGGCGATTACTGGATCACCGGGCGGGTGGACGACGTGATCAACGTCTCCGGCCACCGCATCGGCACCGCCGAGGTGGAAAGCGCGCTGGTGGCGCACCCGAAGGTGGCCGAGGCCGCGGTGGTGGGCTTCCCGCACGACATCAAAGGCCAGGGCATCTATGCCTACGTCACCCTGGTGGCGGGCGAGCAGGAAAGCGAGGCCCTGCGCGCCGAGCTGGTGGCCTGGGTGCGCCACGAAATCGGCCCGATCGCCACCCCCGACGCGATCCAGTTCGCCCCGGCCCTGCCCAAGACCCGCAGCGGCAAGATCATGCGCCGCATCCTGCGCAAGATCGCCGAGAACGCCCCCGAGCAGCTGGGCGACACCAGCACCCTGGCCGACCCGTCGGTGGTGGATGCGCTGGTGCGCGCCCGCCCGGCTTAGAACCCGTAGCGCAAAAAGCCGCCGTCCACCGCGATGCATTCGCCGGTGATGTAGCTGGCCGCCGGCAGGCACAGGAAGGCCACCGCCGCCGCCACTTCCTCGGGTTCGCCAATGCGCCCCAGCGGGGTGCGCAGCAGCACCTCGTCCAGGTAGTCGGGATCGGCCAGCTTGCCGCTGGTGCGGCGGGTGCGGATGTACCACGGCGCCACTGCGTTCACCCGGATGCCGTCCTCCGCCCATTCGACCGCGAGGTTCTTGGTCATCTGGTGCAGCGCCGCCTTGCTCATGCCATAGGGCGCGCCGCTGCGCACGTGGGTGAGGCCGGATACGCTGCCGATATTCACGATGCTTGATGCCGCGTGCTTGGACAGCAGCGGGTGCGCCAGCCGGCACAGCTCGAAGGCGGAGAACAGGTTGGTCTCGAAGATCCCGCGCCACTGGTCCTCGCCGTAGTCCAGCGCGGGGCGGGTGAGGTTGCCGCCGGCGTTGTTGACCAGCAGGTGCAACCCGCCCTGGTCGGCGGCCCAGTCGATGATCTCGGCGCGCTGTTCGTCGTCGGTGACGTCGGCCGGCAGTGCCAGCACCGCGTCCTCGGGGCCGGGGAACTCGTCCTCCAGCTCGGCGCGCGCCTGCTCCAGCAGTTCGGCATCGCGCGCCACCATCAGCACCTGCGCGCCCAGGCCCAGCAGTTCGCGGCAGATGGCCAGGCCAATGCCGGCGCTGGCGCCGGTCACCAGCGCGCGTTGCCCGTGCAGGCTCCAGCGAGGCGAATGCATCGATGCTCTCCGTTGCGACGACCGGCGTAGGATAGGCCAAGCCCGCCGCCGGAGACCGCCATGTCGCGCGCCCTGTCGTTGCCGTTCGTCCTCGCCGTGTTGCTTGCGGCCTGTTCGGAACCGACCCCGCCCGATCCCGAGCGCCCGCCGGTGCCGAAGGCGGCGGCCGCGCCGCCCTCGCCGATCACCGCCACCGCCAATGCCTACAAGGACGCCGCGCGCGACGCGGTGCAGGCGACCCAGGCGCAGGCCGCGGAACAGGCGCGCGCCGCGGAGCAGGCGGCGCAGTGAAAATGCGTTGCGCGCGCATACAACCGCTTGACCGTTCGCATCACGGTGTCAGCAGGGCCGCGGCGGCGGTATGCCGCGGGCTATCCTTCAAATTTCTCGCGCGCTTCTGTTCCTGCCGATAACGATAAGGATTCCCGGCCTGCCGGAACGGCCCGCCGTCCGCCTGCATTGCGCGTTGCGCCGCAACCGACAATCAGGCTGGGATCCTCGTGCCGCTATACTGGCTGCAAGCCGAGCGTGGCTTGTCGCAAACCCGAATTGGCGCACCGGCATCGTGCCGGCGGCGAACACCTATGGAGCGACAAACGCCATGAACACCACTCCGAACATCTCCTACGGCATCTCCTACGACCTTTCCTGCCCCGAGGCCGCCGCCTGGGCACAGGCCGTCCAGGCCCGCAGCGAGGCCGGCATCCTCATCCCGCTGTTCTCGGACGAGGCGATCCTCGACCCGACCAGCGACCCGCTCATCGGCGGCATCGTCGAGGACCTGCATCCCGAGGATCGGGCGGCCTACTACGCCCTGCCCACCATCGACGAGCGTCGCGCCTTCCTCTGCACCCTCCCCGAACGGATCAGCGCACGGATCGCCAACGAAAACGCCCCGGCCTGAGCCGGGGCGATGGGGGCAAGTCAAACCCAAAACTGCGCGAAGACAGGGGGCGCATCGCAGGGCGATCAAGCGGCTTCGTCCCTGGCTTCATCAGCGGCCTCTTCTTCGAGTCCCAGCAGAGGATGGATTTTCTGCTGCCGCACCATGCCGGGGCGCGTCTGTAGAAGGGGGTGCAGGAGGGCTTACCGCGGTTCGCAGAAGCAGTAGGCCAGCGCCGTCACCCGCGCCGGGCCGCGGCGCTCCAGCGCGGTCTGCACGAAACGCAGCGGGGCGGCCTGCTGCAGGGCATGCAGGCGGCTGGCCAGCAGCAGGTCGCCGGCGCCGCTGGTGCGCAGCAGGGCCAGCCCGGCGCGGCTCTGCATGAAATCGCCCAGCCAGTCCGAGAACGAGGTCGTACTCGGTTCCACGTAGCGCACCTGCCAGCGTTCGCGCGCACCCAGCTTGGCGCGCGCGGCGGCATCGGCGATGGCCTCGTCGAGCCCGCCGAAGGCGTCCACCAGCCCGCGCTCCTTGGCCTGCGCGCCGCTCCACACCCGGCCCTGCGCGACCGCGTCGATCTGCTCGATGGGCTTGCCGCGGGCCTTGGCCACCTTGCCGGTGAAGTCGCGGTAGCCCTTGTCGATCACCGCCTGCACGGTGGCGGCCACGCCCGGGTCGAGCGGGCGGGTGATGTCGAACGCGCCGGCATAGCGCGCGGTGCCGACGCCGTCGGTGTGCACGCCGATCTTGCCGAGCGTGCGGTCGATGGTGGGGAACAGGCCGAAGATGCCGATCGAGCCGGTGATGGTGGAGGGGTCGGCGTAGATGCGGTCGGCATCCATGCTGATCCAGTAGCCGCCGGAGGCGGCCACGTCGCCCATCGATACCACCACCGGCTTGCCCGCATCCTTCAGCGCGGCCACTTCGCGGCGGATCTGCTCGGAGGCGAACACCTCGCCGCCGGGCGAGCTGACCCGCAGCACCACCGCCTTCACGTCGTCGTCGTCGCGCGCCTGCCGCAGCAGGGCCGAGGTGGAGTCGCCGCCGATCTTGCCGGGCGGCAGGTTGCCGCCGGCGATCTCGCCCTCGGCCACCACCACCGCCACCTGCGGGCGGGTGTCGGCCTGCGGCAGCGCGCCGTCGAGGTGCTGCAGGTAGGTGTCCAGCCCGACCTGGCGAAAGCCGCCGTCGGCGTCGGCATCGGCCACGCCGCGTTCCGCCAGCAGGTCATCCACTTCGTCGCGGGTCTTCAGCGCGGTCACCAGCTTCTGCTGCAGGGCCAGCTGCGCCAGGTCGCCGCGGGCGGCCACCACCTGTTCCGGCAGGGTGTCGGCGTAGCGCTGCAGCAGCGCCGGGTCGATTCCGCGCGCGCGGCCGATCATGCTCAGCAGGCGCTGCCACACGTCGCCCATCCAGTACAGGTCGGCTTCCTTGGCGGCCGGCGAGGCGGCATCCAGCACATAGGGTTCGGCGGCGGACTTGTAGGTGCCGACCTTGAACAGGTGCATGTCCACGCCGAGCTTGTCTTGCAGCGCCTCGCGGTAGTACTGGCGGTAGGCGGCCAGGCCGTCCAGCATCACTCCGCTGGAGGACATCGGGTCGAGGTAGATTTCATTGGCCTGCGCGGCCAGCAGGTACTGCCCTTGCGAATAGCCGTCGCCATAGGCGATGACCTGCTTGCCGGCGGCGCGGATCGCGGCCAGCTTGGCGGCGATCGCGTTCAGCGAGGCGAACCCGGACGGCTGCAGCTCGTCCAGCGATACCGCCACCCGCTCGATCCGCGCATCCGTGCGCGCGGCGTCCAGCGCGCGCAGCGCGTCGCGCAGGCGCACCTCGCGGCAATCGTTGCTGCGGGTGGCGCGCGCCAGCCCGCGACTGAAGGCATCGCAGCTGTACTGCTCCACCAGCCGTCCCTGCGGCGCGAACACCAGGGTGGTGCGCGATTGCAGCGGGGCCAGCCGGCCGCTGCCCAGCATCGCCAGCAGCAATATCAGCAAGACCAAAAGGAACAATGCGTTCAGGATCAGCCGGCGGGTGAAATCGAGGGCCTGCCAGCTGCCGACGATCAGGCGGGCGATGGGGCCGCGGCGGCGCGATTCGGTCATGGTGTTGCTCCGTGGGGGACATGCCGCGTGCGCGCGGCATGGAAAGGGATGCTAGCGGGGCGGGCGCGGGGAATCATCCGGCATCGGTCACCCTGACCGACGGCGCAGGCGGGGGAATGGGGATGCGCTGGCTGCTGCGCAGGAAGCGCCGCAGCAGCAGCACGGCGGCCACGCTCAGGCCGGCGGTCAGGCCCAGCCACATGCCGGGTGCGCCCCAGCCCAGCGCCAGCCCCAGCCCGGCGCCCACCGGCATGCCGATGCCCCAGTAGGCCAGCGTCGCCAGCCACATCGGAATCCGGGTGTCCTTCAACCCGCGCAGGGCGCCGGCGGAGACCACCTGGATGCCGTCCGGGAACTGGAACAGCGCCGCGTACAGCAGCAGGCTGCCGGCCAGCGCCACCACCGCGGGGTCGGCGCTGTACAGCCCGGCGATGGCGGTGTGCCCCAGCAGCATCAGCAGCGCCGAGCAGGCCTGGGTGGCCAGCGCCAGCGCGAACCCGGCGAACGCGGCGCGGCGCACGCCCTCGCGGTCGCCGCGGCCGAGCGCGTGGCCCACCCGCACGGTGGTGGCCTCGGCCAGCCCGAACGGGACCATGAAGCACAGCGAGGCCACGTTCAGCGCGATCTGGTGCGCGGCGGCAGGCACTTCGCCCAGACGCCCGATCAGCAGCGCGGTGGCCGCGAACAGCCCGCCCTCCATGGTCACCGTCACCCCGATCGGCAGCCCGGTGCGCAGCAGGCCGGCGATCACCGCCCAGCGTGGCGGCTCCCAGTGCGCGAACAGGGCGAGGTCGGCGAACCGGCGCGCGCGGTGCAGGTACAGCGCCAGCGCCAGCGCCTGCAGCCAGAACATCAGCGCCGAGGCGATGCCCACGCCCGCGGCGCCCAGCGCCGGCAGGCCCAGCAGGCCATTGGTCAGCACGTAGCCCACCGGCGCCAGCAGCAGCAACCCGCCGAACCCCACCACCATGGTCGGCAGCGACCAGTGCAGGCCATCGCTGAGGTAGCGCAGGGTCAGGTACAGGGTGAAGCCGGGGATGCCCCAGCGGATCGCGTGCAGGAAGGCGGTCGCGCCGGGCACGATGTCGGGCGCGATGCCCATCGGCCGCAGCGCCAGCGGCAGCAGCGAGAGCAGCGCAAGCAGCAGCACCCCCAGCAGTGCCGCCAGCCACAGCGCCTGGCGGAACAGCGGGCCGATCTCCGTGCGGCGGCCGCCGCCGTCCAGCTGCGACACCGACGGTGGCAGCGCCATCAGCGTGCCCATCGGCGCCAGCATCGGCAGCCAGAACAGGGCCGCGCCCACCGCCACCGCGGCCAGGGTGGCGGTGCCGTGGTGGCCGGCGACCACGGTGTCGATCAGGCCCACCAGCCCGTGCGAAAGATGCCCGGCCGCCAGCGGCGCGGCCAGGCGCGCGGTCAGGGCCGCATCGTGGCGGAGGCGGGAGAACGTGGAAGGCATGGGGGGCGAGGTCTGGCGGTGCGCACTGGCGCGTGCGCCGCGCGGCCTGCCATTCTACCGGCATGACCGCCTCCGACGATCCCGCGCCCGCCGCGGCGCCCGCGCCGCCGTCCTGCCGCAACTGCGGGGTCGCCCTGCTGGGCCCGCACTGTCACGCCTGCGGGCAGCCGGTGAAAGGCCTGATGCGGCCGCTGGGCAGCGTGTTCGGCGACCTGCTCGACAGCGTGTTCGATTTCGATGCGCGCATCCTGCGCACCCTGCGCCCGCTGTTCACCCGCCCCGGCTTCCTCACCCTGGAATACCTGGCCGGACGCCAGGTGCGCTACGTCACCCCGTTCCGGCTGTTCTTCTTCCTCGCGGTGCTGGCGTTCTTCGTGGCGCGCCTGACGGTGCAGGTGAACACCACCACCACCGGACTGGACGCCGCCGACCCGATCCTGCAGGCCACCAGCGTGCAGGAGGTGGAGCGCCTGCGCGATGCGCGCTTGCAGGAACTGGAGGCGGCGCGCAAGCAGATGCAGGGCACGCCGGCCGCGCTCGGCATGGCCGGGATCGCCACCGCCGAGCAGGCGGTGCGCGAGGCCGCCAGCGCGCGCATCCGCAAACTGCAGCGCGCCGCACCCGCCGCGCCTGCGTCGGGCACCGGGGCAGGCACGGATGCCGGCACCGGGGCTGCCCCGCAGGCGACGCCCGCCGCGCCGCCGGCGGCTTCCGGCGACGGTGGGCTGATGATCAACGGCGAGCGCTGGGATGCCGCGCAGCATCCCATCGCGATCGGCTGGCTGCCGGGCTTCGCCAACCACTGGCTCAACGAACAGGCCCATCGCGCCAGCGACAACATCGCGCGCCTCAAGAACGATCCCGGCGCGTTCAAGGACGCGGTGCTCAGCGCCATCCCGTCCACCCTGTTCGTGCTGGTGCCGGTGTTCGCCTTGCTGCTGAAGCTGGCCTATCTGTTCCAGCGCCGGCTGTACATGGAGCACCTGATCGTGGCCCTGCACAGCCACGCCTTCCTGTGCCTGTCGCTGCTGCTGATGCTGCTGGCGCACGTCCCGGCCGAGACCTTCGCGCCCGAGGGCAGCTGGCTCAACGGCGTGTTCGACTGGATCGAAGGCCTGCTGCTGCTGTGGATGCCGGTGTACCTGCTGCTGATGCAGAAGCGGGTGTACGCGCAGGGCTGGCCGATGACGCTGCTGAAGTTCGGCGTGCTGGGCGGCGTGTATTCGGTGCTGCTGGCCTGCGCCGTCTCCGCCGCGGCGATGATCGGGCTGGTGTCGATGTAGGCCGGCGACGAGACGCTCAGCGCTGCAGCTGCGCCTGCAGCCATGCCGAGCGGCGGGTGGGTGGTTCCGCCAGCAGGGTGCGGCGCAGCGTGGCACGGGCCTGCGGCGGGGTGGTCTGGGCCAGCCGCGCCAGGGCCTCGAGGTCGTCGCCGCTCAGTTCGCGCAGCAGCTGCAGCAGGGCCGCGCGTTCGCCGGCGTCCACGAATGCGAACAGCGGGGCGATCCGCGGCCAGTCGCGGCCCAGGCGCGGGCCGAGGTGCCAGCCGCGGTGGGCATCGAACGGCTGCTGCGCGTAGCGCGCCTGCAGCGCCTGCTGCTCGGGTGCGGGCAGGGCGTCGAAGTGGGCGGCGATCGCGCGCAGCTGCGTGCGCTCGGATTCGGGCAGGGCCTGCCAGTCGGCCCACGCAGCGCGTGCCTGCGCGCGCGCGGCCGGGGCCAAACGTTCCCATGCCTGCGTGCGCCGGGCGAGTTCGGCAGCGTCGGGTGGGAGGTCGATGGCCGCAGGGGCGACGGCGGGATCGGCGGCGGGATCGGCGGGCGGCAGCGCCGCGGCATCGGCGGCCAGCCAGGCCAGCAGCGGAAGCCGGCGCGCCAGCGCGAGTTCGCGCGGGGCCAGCAGCAGGGCGCGATCCGGCTGCAGCGCCGGGTCGGCGGGATCGAAGCGGGCTTTCGGTGGGTCCGCCGGCGGCAGCGATTGCACCTGCACGCGCTGGCGCCAGGCGTCGATCGCCGCGCGCGTGCCCGGTTGCAGCAGGTAAGTGGCGGCCAGCGCCAGTGCACACAGCAGCACGCCCAGCCACAGCCAGCGCAGGCGGCGGCGCGCCGTGTGGTCCGCGGTGGCGGGTGCGGGCAGTGCTGCTTCGAGCGGTGTGGGCGCGGTGTCCGGCAGTGCATCCAGCGTGCGCTTGACCGCGGCGCTCCAGGCCCGCCACACGTCGAGATCGGGCTGGCCCAGCGCGTCCCGAGGCAGGGCGTCGCGGATGCGGCCTTGGTAGGCCGCGACGGGGAGATCGAGCGCGGCGGCGGCATCGGCATCTTCCAGCCCGGCCACCAGGTGCAGCAGCACCGCGGCGCGGGCGGGCGGTGGCAGGCGCGCGATCCCCGGCAGCGGGCCGGCCGCCGGGCGCGCGACGCCGCGGCCCATCGCCGGCACCGACAGCAGCAGCCGCCAGAACTGCAGCGGCCATTGCGACATCGGCCAGCCGGCGGCATCGCCGGCGAACACCCGGGTGGCGACCGCCAGCGCACGCCGCGCGGCCTCCTCGTCGCCGGCCTGCACCCGCGCCAGCAGGCGCGCGCGGCGATCCACCCCGCGCAGGAACGCGGTGACCGCCGCAGGGGTCGCGGGCGGGGAAGACGGGGTCATGGCAGGCGCGCGGGCACGCCCCATCTTAGCCCCGGCCGGGCCCGACGAGAGGCTTGACAGGTGCCCACCGCAAGGCTCCGCAAGCAATGGCGCGGGCTGTGGGCAACTCAGTTGTGCACAGCCGTAAAAATGCCTTCACATGCCCGGTTCCACGCCTGAACGTCCGTTCAGACTCTTGGTGTTCCACGTGCAAGTGCCTGTTTCGAAAAGGGTTGCCGCGTGTGGCGATTTTTTGACCAGAGCCCTGCGGGCCTTTGAATCCGCGCCCTGCGCGACCCGCTCCCGGTCGTATGCACAAGCTTATCCACAGGCGATGTGGATAAGGAATGTTTGCCATCGGAAACAAGAGCTTGCGCGCTTTTGGTGATTCCGCGTGAAGCTATGCCCGGCAAGCTCGCCTTGACACCGGCGCGCATCAGGCCGCTGATGGCGCGGGGCGTGCGCCGGGTGGCGGCGCTAGACTGGGCCGATGCCTGTTCCCGTCCCGACCCTGCAGGTGGCGCTGCCGGTGCCGCTGCCGCGCCTGTTCGACTACCTGCCGCCGCCGGGGATCGCCGCGGCGGAGGTCGCGGTCGGGCAGCGGGTGCGGGTGCCGTTCGGCAGCCGCGAGCTGTGTGGGGTGGTGCTGGGCCACGGCGAGGCCGCGCCCGGGGTGGAGCTGCGGGCCGCACTGGCCTTGCCTGATCCAGCGCCGCTGCTGCACGGCGAACTGCTGGCCAGCCTGCGCTGGCTGGCCGGCTATCTGCACGCGCCGGTGGGCGAGGTGCTGGCCACCGCGCTACCGGCGGCGCTACGCCGCGGTGAGCCGCTGCCGGACACCACCCGTCATGGCTGGGTGCTTAGCGAGGCTGGGCGCACCGCGTTGCCGGGCCTGCGCGCGGGCAAGCCGCGGGCGTTGGCCGAGCAGTTGGTCGATCCGCGCGACGAGGACTGGCTGGATGCCACCCTGCCCGGCTGGCGCGCGCCGCTGCGGCGTCTGCGCGAGCGCGGGCTGGTCGCGCGGATCGTGCTGCCGGATGCGCCCGCGCCGGCGCCTCGGACGGCAGCGTTCTCGCCCAATCCCGAGCAGCAGGCGGCGATCGCGGCGATCACCGCGGCCCAGGGCTTCACCCCCTTCCTGCTGGAGGGCGTCACCGGCAGCGGCAAGACCGAGGTCTATCTGCAGGCGATCGCCGCCTGCCTGGCCCGCGGCCGGCAGGCCTTGGTGCTGGTGCCGGAGATCGGCCTGACCCCGCAGATGCTGGCGCGCTTCCGCGACCGCCTCGGAGTGTCGGTGCTGGCGCTGCATTCCGGGCTGGGCGATGGCGAGCGCGCCGCGGCCTGGCTGGCGGCCGCGCGCGGGCAGGCGCGGGTGATCGTCGGCACCCGCTCGGCGGTGTTCGTGCCGCTGCCGGAGCCGGGGCTGGTGGTGGTCGACGAGGAGCACGACGGCAGCTACAAGCAGTTCGACGGCATCCGCTACCAGGCCCGCGATTTCGCACTGGTGCGCGCGCGCGCGCTGGGCGTGCCGGTGGTGCTGGGTAGCGCCACCCCGTCGCTGGAAAGCCTGCACAACGCGCAAGCCGGGCGCTACGTGCACCTGCGCCTGCGCCAGCGCGCGGGTGCCGCGCAGCCGCCGCCGGTGCGGGTGGTGGACGTGCGCAAGCGCCCGCTGCAGGCCGGACTGTCGCCGCAGGCGCTGGAGGCGATCGCATCTGCCCTGGCTGCTGGTGGCCAGGTGCTGGTGTTCCGCAACCGCCGCGGCTACGCGCCGGTGCTGCTGTGCCACGACTGCGGCTGGAGCGCGCACTGCCCGCGCTGCAGCAGCGAGGAGCGGCCGATGCCGATGACCGTGCATGCACAGGGCAAGCGCCTGCAATGCCACCACTGCGGGTATCGCAAGCCTGCGCCGCCGGCCTGCCCGGACTGCGCCAGCCTCGCCCTGCAGCCGCAGGGCAACGGCACCGAACGCATCGAGGAGGCGCTGCAGGCGCGCTTTGCGGACGTGCCGGTGCTGCGCATCGACCGTGGCAGCACCGGCCACCGCGATGCCCTGCAGCGGCATTTCGACGCGCTCGGCACGCGCCCGGGCATCCTGGTCGGCACCCAGATGCTGGCCAAGGGCCACGACCTGCCGAACCTGACCCTGGTGGTGGTGGTCGGGATCGACGAAGGCCTGTTCTCGGCCGATTTCCGCAGCGGCGAGAAGCTGGCGCAGCTGCTGGTGCAGGTGTCCGGCCGCGCCGGACGCGCCGCGCGCGCGGGCGAGGTGCTGGTGCAGACCCACCATCCCGAACACCCGCTGCTGCAAACCCTGCTGCGCGGCGGCTATCCCGCGTTCGCGCAGGCCGAGCTGGCGCTGCGCGAGGCCGCCGGGTTGCCGCCGTTCGCGCACATGGCCTTGCTGCGCGCGGAAGCGCGCCATGCCGAACCGCCGCAGCAGTTCCTGCAGGCGGCGCGGCAGGCGCTGCAGGGCTTCGCGCTGGAAGTCGCCGGCCCGCTGCCGGCGCCGATGCCGCGCCGCGCCGGCCACGTGCGCGCGCAGCTGGTGCTGTGTGCGAACGCGCGCGCCCCGCTGCACGTAGCGCTGCAGGCGGTGATGCCGGTGCTGTACGCGCTGCCGGAGGCGCGCCGGGTGCGTTGGTCGCTGGACGTGGACCCGGCCGACCTGTACTGACCGCGCGCGGCGCGATGCGCGACAATCGCCGGTTCCGACGCACACGCAGACCTCCATCCGTGACTTCCCGACTCGACCAGCTTCGCCAGCATTCCACCGTGGTCGCCGACACCGGCGATATCGAGGCCATCGCCCGCTATGCGCCGATGGATGCCACCACCAATCCGTCCCTGCTGCTGAAGGCGGCCGCGCTGCCGGCGTACGCGCCGCTGGTGCAGGCGGCGCTGGCGCAGGCGGGTGCCGAGGACCGCCTAGGCGATGCCTGCGACCGGCTCGCGGTGGCGATCGGCGCGGAGATCCTCAAGCTGATCCCGGGGCGGGTATCCACCGAGGTCGATGCGCGCCTAAGCTTCGATACCGAGGCCACCATCGCCAAGGCGCGGCGGCTGGTGCAGCTGTATGCCGATGCCGGCATCGGCACCGAGCGCCTGCTGATCAAGATCGCGGCGACCTGGGAGGGCATCCGCGCCGCCGAGCGGCTGGAGCGCGAGGGCATCGCCTGCAACCTCACCCTGCTGTTCTCGTTCGCGCAGGCGCGCGCCTGCGCGGATGCCGGGGTATTCCTGATCTCGCCGTTCGTCGGCCGCATCCTCGACTGGCACCTCGCCCGCGGCCTGCCCGCACCGGCGACGCCCGAGGAGGATCCTGGCGTGCAGTCGGTGCGGCGCATCTGGCAGCACTACAAGCAGCACGGCTACCGCACCGTGGTGATGGGCGCCAGCTTCCGCAACACCGGGCAGGTGCTGGCGCTGGCCGGCTGCGACCGCCTGACCATCGCCCCCGAGCTGCTCGAGCAGCTGGCCGGCGACGAAGGCGAGGTGCCCGTGGCCTTGCGCGCACCGGAGACGACGACGCCCGCGCCGCCGGCGCTGGCTGAAGCTGACTTCCGCTGGCAGCACAACGAGGACGCGATGGCCAGCGACAAGCTGGCCGAGGGCATCCGCAAGTTCGCCGCCGACCAGCGCGCGCTGGAAGCCCTGCTGGCCGCGCGGCTCGCGAGCTGATTTTAAATCCCGAAACGCCGACGGCCCGGAGTGCTCCGGGCCGTCGGCGGCACTGCTTGGATGCGGCGAGGATTACGCCGCGAACAGCGCCTTCATCTTCTTCAGCGCGTTGGCCTCGATCTGGCGGATGCGCTCGGCGGAGACGCCGTACTCGTCGGCCAGTTCCTGCAGGGTGACCTTGCTCTCCGGGTCCAGCCAGCGGCGCTTGATGATGTCGCGCGAACGGGCATCGAGCTTGGCCATGCCTTCGCGCAGGACTTCCAGCTGATCGGCCTCGCTGTCGGCGGACTCGTAGGCGGCGGCGGGATCGGCCTCGTGCGCCACCAGGTAGTTCACCGGCGCCGGCGGGGCGTGCTCGTCGTCGCTGTCGTCGGGCGCGTCGAAGCCGATGTCGCGGCCGGACAGGCGCGCCTCCATCTCCAGCACCTCGTGCTCGGAGACGTTGAGGTCGCGGGCCACCGCGCGCACTTCCTCGGCATTCATCCAGCCCAGGCGGGTCTTGCTCTTGCGCAGGTTGAAGAACAGCTTGCGCTGCGCCTTGGTGGTGGCGACCTTGACGATCCGCCAGTTCTTGATGATGAAGTCGTGCATCTCGGCACGGATCCAATGCACCGCGAAGCTGACCAGGCGCACGCCGACCGCGGGGTCGAAGCGCTTGACCGCCTTCATCAGGCCGATGTTGCCTTCCTGGATCAGGTCGCCCAGCGGCAAGCCGTAGCCGGAATAGCCGCGGGCCACGTGCACCACGAAGCGCAGGTGCGACAGGATCAGCTCCTGCGCCGCGGCGATGTCGTTGTGCTCGCGCAGGCGCAGGGCCAGCCGCTGCTCCTCCTCGGCGGACAGCACAGGGATCTGGTGCACGGCACCGATGTACGCCTCCAGCGAACCCATCGCGCTGGGGATCGGCAGGTTGTGGGCGACGAGTGCGGCGGACGTCATGGCGGATTCCCTCATGCGCTGGATTCTAGCAGTCGCCCCGTATGACTGCTAATCAGGGGTGGAAGTTCCTGAGCGTTGCGTCGGTGGAACAATGGATGTTCAAACACCAGTCAGCCACGCGGCTTGTCAGGTCGATATGCGGGCGCTGCAGCGTGGGATCAAGCCCGGGCGCTCACGTCCCGGCGGCCAGATCCCGCGCCGGCGGCAGGGACCAGTCCACCGGGGTCTGCCCGGTGCGCGCCAGATACTGGTTGGCGGCCGAGAAATGCCCGCAGCCCAGGAAGCCGCGGTGGGCGGACAGCGGCGAGGGGTGCGGCGCCTTCAGCACCCGGTGCCGGCGCGGGTCGATCACCGCGCCCTTCTTCTGCGCGTAGCTGCCCCAGAGCAGGAAGACCAGGTGCTCGCGCTCGCGGTTGAGCACGTCCACCACGTGGTCGGTGAAGCCTTCCCAGCCCTTGCCCTGGTGCGCGCCGGCCTGGCCGGCCTCGACCGTCAGCACGCTGTTGAGCAGCAGCACCCCGCGGCGGGCCCAGGGCAGCAGGCAGCCGTGGTCGGGGCGGACGAAGCCGGTGTCGCGCGCCAGCTCCTTGTAGATGTTGTCCAGCGACGGCGGCACCGGCACCCCCGGGCGTACCGAGAAGCACAGCCCGTGGGCCTGGCCGGGGCCGTGGTACGGGTCCTGGCCGAGGATGACCACCTTCACCGCCTCGAACGGGGTGGCGTCGAACGCGGCGAAGATCTCGCCGCCGGGAGGATAGATGGTGGCGCCGGCCGCCTTGCGCTGGCGCAGGAAGGCGGCGAGCTGGCGCATGTCCTCGCGCGCGAACCAGTCGCCGACGCGGGCCTTCCAGCTCGGCTCCAGGCGGACCGCGGGCGGGGCGGGCGCATCCATCCCGGTCAGATCACGCCGCGCTTCTTCTCGAACAGCAGGTAGCCCACGCCGACCGCCGCGCCGATGCCCAGCGCCGCCGGCCAGCCCAGCGGGCTCAGCCACTTCACCAGCCCGGCCGCGAGCAGGCCCAGCACCACGAACTGCGAGTAGCGCCAGGGGCTGTCGCGGAAGTTCTGCAGCGGCGGCTGTGCGGTCATGGCTCAGGCTTTGTAGCCGGTGTGGATGGCCACGATCCCGGCGCTCAGGTTGCGGTAGCTGCAGCGCACCAGCCCCGCCGCCTCCATCATCGCCTTGAGGGCGCCCTGCGGCGGATGCTTGCGGATCGACTCGGCGAGGTAGCGGTAGCTGTCGGCGTCGTTGGCCAGCAGCCGGCCCAGCCGCGGCAGCACCTGGAACGAGTGGAAGTCGTACAGCGGCCGGAACCACTCGGCCTTCACTTCCGAGAACTCCAGCACCCGCGCCTGCCCGCCGGGCTTGAGCACCCGGGCGATCTCGCGCAGGGCGGCGTCCTTGTCGGTGACGTTGCGCAGGCCGAAGGCCATCGTCACCAGGTCGAAGTTGGCGTCGGGGAACGGCAGGCGCTCGGCGTTGCACTGCACGTACGTAAAGCCGCGCACGTTCCCGCGGTCGGTCATGCGGTCGCGGCCCACGCGCAGCATGTCGCCGTTGATGTCGCCCAGCACCAGCTCGCCGGTCTCGCCCACGCGGTCCTTCAGCAGCGCGGCGATGTCGCCGGTGCCGCCGGCCAGGTCCAGCACGCGATCGCCCTTCCTGACCTGCGAGGTGGCGACGAAGAAGCGCTTCCAGACCCGATGGATGCCCAGGCTCATGGCATCGTTCATCACGTCGTACTTGCGCGCCACCGACGAGAACACCTCGCCGACCAGCTTCTGCTTCTCGGCCACCGGCACCTCGCGGAAGCCGAAGTGGGTGGTGCCGGGGGTGCCCGTGGGTTCGCTCATGCGGCGATTATCGCACCGCCGGCGCGACGCGGCGCAGGGCGCGGGAACACCCGGCCCGGAAACGCAAAGCCCGCCTTGCGGCGGGCCTTGCAGTAGTGCATCCCGGAAGATCGGGCGGCTTACTTGATCTTGCCTTCCTTGTACATCACGTGCTTGCGAACGACGGGGTCGTACTTGCTGACCTCCATCTTGTTCGGCGTGTTCTTCTTGTTCTTGTCGGTGGTGTAGAAGTGGCCGGTGCCGGCCGAGGAGATCAGGCGGATCTTGTCGCGCTTGGAAGCCATGGTTCGATCCTCCCTTAGACCTTCAGGCCCTGCTTGCGCAGGTCGGCGAGCACGGCGTCGATGCCGTTCTTGTCGATGGTGCGCAGCGCGGCGGTGGAAACACGGAGCTTGACCCAACGGTTTTCGGAGGCGACCCAGAAGCGGCGCTCGTGGAGGTTGGGCTGGAAGCGACGACGCGTCTTGCGGTTGGAGTGCGAGACGTTGTTGCCGGTCGTCGTGCGCTTGCCGGTGACTTGGCAGACTTTGGACACTGGGCACCTCGATGGTGGTTGGGTTGTCGCCCGTAGCCCGGGAGACGGCGGCCCCGGCACGCGGCCGGGAAGGCGCTGCAGGACGCAGCGAGCCGCGCATTATGCCCGCCACGCGGGCGCGCCGCAAGCCACCGGGCCGCTGGCGCCGTCAGCCGGCGGCGGGCGCGGCGGGCGGGGAGGGGGCCGGGCGCGGCCAGGCCAGCACGATCGCCAGCAGCACCAGGTGCACGGCGGCCGAGACCAGGCGGTTGCCGGCCACCTCCAGCACCGCGCCGGGCCAGGCCTGCGACAGCAGGCTGTTGCCCAGGTTCCAGCCCCAGTGCAGGCCCACCGCGGCCCACAGCGAGCCGAAGCGGTAGGCGGCCGCGCCGTAGGCCAGGCCGAGGCAGAACAGCCGCAGCTGCTCGCTGAGCCCCCAGTCGAAGCGCCAGACGTGGTTGAGGGTGTACAGCAGCGCCGAACCGAGCACGTAGCCCCAGGGCCCCAGCGGGCGCGGGGTCAGGCGCAGCAGGAAGCCGCGGGTGAGGATGTCCTCGGCCAGCGATGGCACGAAGGTGCTGACCACCGCCAGCGCGACCGCCGGCGCCGCCAGCGCCACCATCGGGGTGAAGCGCTCCATGCCCAGCCCCAGCGCTAGCGCCTCGCCGGCCAGCTTCGCCAGTACCGCGAGCAGGAACATGCCCAGCAGCAGCCCGGCCCAGTGCCGCCCGTGCAGGCCGAACGCGCGGTAGCCGCTGCCGTCGATCCAGCGCCCCACCGGCCATGCCAGCAGCAGCGCGGCCAGCATCAACGCCGGCCCCAGCGGGTTGCCGGGCGCGTACACGGTCTGCAGGCCTTCCGAGGCCTGGTACACGACGAACAGCAGCAGGAAGCCGGCCAGCAGCCGGGCATGCGTGCGCATAGGGAACCCCGTCGAGAACGTCCGGCCAGTGCGGCCGGGCGCGATCCTAGCGCACCGCCGCCGGCGTCGCACCGGAGGGCGTGGCGGCCTGCTGCGCGGCGATCCAGGCCCGTACCTGCGCCTGCAGCACCGGCAGCGGCACCGCGCCTTGGCCGAGCACCACGTCGTGGAAGGCGCGCACGTCGAAGCGTGCGCCCAGCGCGGTTTCCGCCTCGCGCCGCAGCGCGCGGATGGTGAGTTCGCCCAGCGTGTAGCTCAGCGCCTGCGCCGGCCAGCTGATGTAGCGGTCCACCTCGGTGGCGATCTCGTGTTCGGACAGCGCGGTGTTCTCGCGCAGGTAAGCCTGGGCGCGCGCGCGGCTCCAGCCGTAATGGTGGATGCCGGTATCGATCACCAGCCGGCAGGCGCGCCATATCGCGTAGGTGAGGCGGCCGAATTCCTCGTAGGGCGTCTGGTAGATGCCCATTTCCTCGCCCAGCCACTCGCTGTACAGCGCCCAGCCCTCGCCATAGGCGCTGATGTACTCCTTGCGGAAGCCCGGCAGCGTGCCCTGCTCGCGCACCAGCATCTGTTGCAGCGAATGTCCGGGCGCGGACTCGTGCAGGGTCAGCGCCGGCAGGGTGTACAGCGGACGGCTGGGCAGGTCGTAGGTATTGACCCAGTACACGTCCGCGCTGCCGCGGCCGGCGGTCCAGTACGGCGCGATCGCCGCCGGCACCGGCTCGATGGTGAAGCGCCCGCGCGGCAGGGTGCCGATCAGGCGGCCGAGCTGGCCGTCCACCCGCTTGCTGATCCAGGCCGCGCGCTCCAGCAGCAGCTGCGGCGTCTGCGCGTAGAACTGCGGATCGGTGCGCAGGAAGGCGAGGAAATCGGCGAACCGGGTCTTCGGCGAGCGCCCGCGGAAGCCGAGACGGTCGATGATCGCCTCCATCTGCGCGCGCAGGTCGGCGACCTCGCGCAGGCCGATTGCATGGATCTGCTCGGGCGCCAGGTCGAGGGTGGTGTAGCGGCGGATCTGCTCGCGGTAGTAGGCCTTGCCGTCAGGCAGGGCTTCGGCGGCCAGGGTGGTGCGCGCGCGTGGCAGGTATTCCTCGCGGAAGAACGCCAGCAGCCGGCGGTAGGCGGGGATCACCGCATCGCGGATCGCGGCGCGGCCTTCCGCGCGCAGCGCGTCCTGCTCGGCGGCCGGGATCGTCGCCGGCAGCTTCGCATAGGGCGCATACAGCGCGGCGGCTTCCGGGTCCTGCAGGGTGGCCACCGCGGCGATCGCGCCGTCGCGCCCGGCGAGCACCGCGCGCGGCACCGAGAACCCGCGCGCCAGCCCGGCGCGCATGTTGGCGATCTGCTGGTCGAAGTAGCGCGGCACGTCGCGCAGGCGCGCGGCGTAGGCGCGGTAGGCGGCGGCATCGCGCAGCTCGGCGCGCGCCATGAAGTCGAGGTCCGACCAGAACGCGCTGTCGGAATTGAACGGCATCTCGTATTCGCGAAAGCGCAGCGCGGCGATCCGGTGCTCGATCTGCGGCCGGTACACCGCGTAGTTCAGGCGCTCGCCGGGCGAGAGCGCGGCCTCATCGATCGCCTCCAGCCGGCGCAGCACGTCCTGCAGATAGGCCAGGCGTGCGGTTTGCGCAGGGGCGCCGACGTCGGGCAGGCGCTCCTGCGTGGCAGCATCCGCACCGGTATCGCTGTCCTCATTCCAGCCACCGGCCTGCTGCGTCCGCCATGCCCACTCCGACTGGTAGATCGCGCGGAAGGCGGCATCGGCGACGGTGCCCTGCGCCGGTGCCTGCGCGCGCGCCAGCGCGGGGAGCAGGCACAGGGCGAGCATGAGCGTGCGCAGCGGTGCGGTCACGGCGGGGCTTCCAGGGGGCGGGGCTGCGGATCGTAGCACCGGCCTCCGCGCGTCAGTCCGTTGCGGGCGGCCGCTGCCGGCACGCCTGTGCGCTCACTCGCGCGGCGTGCCGTCGGCCTCGTCCTCGTTGTCGTGCCACAGCTCGTGGCTGTCGATCCGCACCAGCAGCGCCGCTTCCAGCGCGTCCACCCGCGCCTGGCGCTCCTGGCTGCGGCTGGCGCGGGCGTTGCGCTGCGCCAGCAACCATTCGGCCAGCGGTGCCTCGCCCAGTTCCCAGGCGCGCCGGGTGCGCGCGGTGGCGGCTTCCTGCGCGGTGGCCGCGGCCTGCAGCGCCTGCCACTGCGCGTGCCGCGCCTCGGCGAGGTCGGCGGTGGCCTGGGCCTCGCGCGTGATCGTCAGCCGCATGCCGTCCACGTCGGCCTGCGCCATGTCGGCGCGCGCTGCCTCGCGCGCGGCGACGTCGCGCCGGTAGCGGCCGCCCAGCGGCACCGACAGCACCACCCCGACCGCGCGCTCGGCGCCGCCGCGGTCGTCCAGCACGCGCAGGCCGATGCTCGGGTCGGGTAGGCGGTCGGCGCGTGCGCGCGCGGCCACCTGCTGCTGGCGCAGCGCGTCCTGTTCGGCGATGGCGATCTCATGGCTGCGCGCGATGATCAGGTCGCGCCAGTAGGCGACGCCGCCCGGCAGCGGTGCCGGGTCCGGCAGCGACGGCGGCGTGGCCGGCAGCGGCAGCTGCGGGTAGGTGACGGCCAGCGCCTTGCGCGCGGCTTCGGCCTCGGCGGCGGTGCGCAGCGCCTCGGCCTGCAGCTGCGCGAGCTCGGCGTCCATGGTGTCCAGCTCGCGGCGCGCGGCATCGCCCAGCTGCACCCGGCGCGCCAGCGCCTGGCGCGCCTGCCGCATCAGCTCCAGCTGCGCCTGCGCGTCGGCGTCCAGCAGGCGCGCGCGCAGCCAGCCCATCCAGTCATGGCCCAGCCGGCGTGCGGCCTGGTGGGTGGCGTCGTCGATCCGCAGGTTCGCGGCGATGTCCGCATGCTGGCCGATCGCACGGTCCAGCGCGGCCTTGCCCGGAAGCCGGATGCGGCGGCTGATCTGGCCCTCGAACTCGCGGTAGCGCAGGCCGGGTGCCACGCTGCGCCGCTGCGGGATCAGCAGCGCTTCCCATTCGTAGCTGCCGGCCGCCAGCGCGCGCGAGTCGGCATGGGTGGCCTGCGCCGCCGCGACCGCGGCGCGCACCTCGGGCTGGGCGGCCAACGCGCGCTGGGCCAGCGGCTCCGGTGGCAGGAACCCGGTGTCGCCGGCGTGCGCCGGGAACGCGCCCAGCGCCAGCGCCAGCAATGGCGGGGCGATCGCGGTGTACATCCTCATGCCAGCCTCCCCGCCGCCAGCACCGGCTCGGTCCACCAGCGCACGTCCTGCGAGGCCACCGTGGCGCGCACCGCATCCAGCGCCACGTCCAGCTGCGCCGGGTCGATCAGCATCCACAGCACCCGCCGCTGCACGCGCCCGCGCACCTGCTCGCCCGCGGAGGCGCGCCGGAAATCGCTGGTGTGGCCCTCGGCGTGGAACAGGGTGTAGCCGGGCAGGCCGGCGTGCGCGGACAGGGCCTCGGTGATGCCGTCCTCCAGCTCCGGCGGGAACACCAGGGTCATGCGGATCGGCGTGCTCATGGCGAGGCTCCGGGGGCGGTCGGCGCGGGATGGGCGAAGCGGCGGTACAGCAGCGGCAGCAGCAGCAGGGTCAGCGCGGTCGAACTCACCAGCCCGCCGATCACCACGATCGCCAGCGGGCGCTGGATCTCCGAGCCGGGCCCGCTGGCCAGCAGCAGCGGCACCAGCCCGAACGCGGTGATGCTGGCGGTCATCAGCACCGGGCGCAGGCGCCGCAGCGCGCCCTCGCGCACCACCCGCTCGATCGGCAGCCCCAGGGCGTGCAGCTGGTTGAAGTGCGCCACCAGCACCAGCCCGTTGAGCACCGCGATGCCGAGCAGGGCGATGAAGCCGACCGAGGCCGGAACCGACAGGTACTGCCCCGACAGCCACAGCGCGAGGATGCCGCCGACCAGCGCGAACGGGATGTTGCCGAGGATCAGCAGCGCCTGGCGCGCCGAGCCGAAGGTCATGAACAGCACCACGAAGATCAGCCCCAGCGCGACCGGCACCACCAGCCCGAGGCGCGCGGCGGCGCGCTGCTGGTTCTCGAACTGGCCGCCCCACACCAGCCGGTAGCCGGGCGGCAGCGGCACCTGGCGCGCCACCGCGGCGCGCGCCTCGGCCACGAAGCCGACCAGGTCGCGCCCGCTGACGTTGGACTGGATCAGGGCGAAGCGCGAGCCGCCTTCGCGGCGCACCGCGACCGGGCCGGCGGCGGGGGCGATGGTGGCCACGGCCGTGAGCGGGATGTCGCCGTTGCCGTCGCCGCGCGCCAGCAGGCTGCGCCCGAAGCGCTCGGCCGATTGCCGCAGGTCGCCGTCGCCGCGCACCAGGATCGGGGTGCGCTTGTCGGGTTCGATCACGCTGCCCGCGCGCATGCCTTCCAGCTGCGCGCGCAGCTCGTCCTGCACCGCGCTGACGCTGAGCCCGGCGCGGCCGGCGGCCTGCGGATCCACCCGCACCTGCAGGTACTGCACGTGGTCGGCGGCCTGGGTGAGCACGTCCTGCGCGCCGCGGATGCCTTCCAGGGTGGCGGCGATGCGCGCGGACAGCTCGCCCAGCGTCGCCAGGTCCGGGCCGAACACCTTGATCGCCACGTCGCCGCGGCTGCCGGTCAGCATCTCCGACACCCGCATCTCGATCGGCTGGGTGAAGCCGTAGTCCAGCCCCGGGAAATCCGCCATCACCTTGCGAATGCGCTCGGCCAGCGCCTCCTTGTCCGCGACCTGCCACGCATCGCGCGGCGCCAGCTGCATGAACAGGTCGGTCTCGTTCAGGCCCATCGGGTCCAACCCGAGCTCGTCCGAGCCGGCGCGCGCGATGACGTGGCGCACCTCCGGCACCCGCGCCCGGATCGCGCGCGCCACCGCATCGTCGGTCGCCAGCGAGGCCTGCAGGCTGATCGAGGCCGGCTTCTGCAGCTGCAGCAGGATGTCGCCTTCGTCCATGGTCGGCATGAAGGTCTTGCCGGTGCCCAGCCAGGCCAGAACGCCCAGCAGCAGGGCGCCGGCAGCCGCGCCCAGCGCCACCCGCGGATGCGCCAGCGCGCGCTCCAGCAGCGGCTGGTACAGCGCATGCAGCCGGCGCATCAGCCACGGCTCGCCGTGCGCGCGCTCCTTCAGCAGCAGCGAGGCCAGCACCGGCACCAGGGTCAGCGACAGCAGCAGCGAGGCGCCCAAGGCGAACACGATGGTCAGCGCCACCGGTGCGAACAGCTTGCCTTCCAGCCCCTGCAGGGTCAGCAGCGGCATGAAGGTGAGGCAGATGATGAGGATGCCGGCGGCGACCGGCACCGCCACCTCGCGGGTAGCGGCGTACACCCGGTGCAGGCGCGGCAGGTGCGCGCCGGGCGCATGCGGGTCGAGCCGGCTGACGGCGTTCTCCACCACCACCACCGCGGCGTCCACCAGCATGCCGATCGCGATCGCCAGCCCGCCCAGGCTCATCAGGTTGGCGCTCATCCCGGTCAGCCGCATCAGCAGGAAAGTGGCCAGCGCCGCGAACGGCAGCATCAGCGCCACCACCAGCGCCGCGCGCAATTCGCCCAGGAACAGCAGCAGCAGCACCACCACCAGCACGGTGGCCTCCAGCAGCGCGTGCTCGACGGTGCCGACCGCGCGCTGGATCAGGCTGCTGCGGTCGTAGAACGGCACGATCCGCACCCCCGGCGGCAGGCCCGGGGCCAGCTCGTCCAGGCGCTGGCGCACCGACGTGACCAGGGTGCTGGCATCCGCGCCGCGCAGCGCGACGACGATGCCCTCGACCGTCTCGCCCTTGCCGTCGCGGGTCACCGCGCCGTAGCGGGTCAGCGCGTCCACCCGCACCTGCGCCACGTCGCCCACCCGCAGCGGCGGCGGGCCTTCGCGCAGCGGTAGCGCGGCGATGTCGGCGGCGCCGCGCAGCGCGCCCTCGACGCGCACGATCAGGGTTTCCTCGCCGGCATCCACCCGCCCGGCGCCGTCGTTGCGGTTGTTGCGTTCGATCGCCTGCGCGAGGTCGGCCAGGCTCAGGCCGGCCTGCGCCAGCTTGGCCGGGTCCGGCACCACCACGAAGCTGCGCGCCTGCCCGCCCAGCGCGTTGACGTCCGCCACCCCGGGCAGGGTGCGCAGCGCCGGGCGCAGGGTCCAGTCGAGCAGGGTGCGGCGCTGGGCCAGGCTCAGGCCGCCGCCCTCGATGCTGAACATGTATACGTCCGACAGCGGGGTGGAGATCGGCGCCAGCCCGCCCTCGATGCCGGCCGGCAGGCCCGGCGCCACCGCGGCATAGCGCTCCGCGACCTGCTGCCGCGCCCAGTAGAGGTCGGTGCCTTCCTCGAAGTCGAGGGTGAGGTCGGCGATCGCGTACTTGGCGGTGGAGCGCAGCATGCTGGCGCGCGGGGTGCCCAGCAGTTCCATTTCCAGCGGCGCGATCACGCGCTGCTCCACTTCCTCCGGGGTCATGCCCGGGGCCTTCAGGATCAGCTTGACCTGGGTCGGGGAGATGTCGGGATAGGCGTCGATCGGCAGGTGCGCGAATGCCCAGGCGCCGGCCGCGGCGAGCCCGAGCGCGGCCAGCAGGACCAGCAGGCGCTGGCGCAGCGAGAAGTCGGTGAGGCGGGTCAGCACGGCGGCCTCACTGCGCGGGGGCGCTGGCGGACACGGCGGCCGGCGTCGGCAGCAGCGCCTTCAGGGCGGCGGTGCCGCGGGTCACCACGTCCATCCCGGGGCGCAGCGTGGGTGCCTGCACCACCGCGTGCACGCCATCGTTCCCGAGCACGCGGGTGATGCGCACGGCGCGGAAGCGGTCGCCGTCGCGGGCATAGGCCACGTGGCGCTCGCCGTCCGGCAGCAGCGCCTGGGCCGGGATCGCCAGCGCGTCGGCCGGTGCCGGCAGCAGCAGGGTGACCGCGAAGCGTTCGCCGGGGACATGCCCGGCGGGGTCCTCGAAGCGGGCGCGCACCGGCACTTGCTGGCTGGCCGGGTCGAGGTCGGCGCCGATCGCCGCCACCCGCGCCGCGCTGCCGTCGGCCAGCGCCACCCGCAGCCCCGGCGCGAGCTGCGCGCGCAGGCCGGCGGCGACCGCGAAGCCGATGTCCAGGCGCGCGGGATCGGCGATCAGCAGCGCCGGTTCCTGCGCCTGCAGCGCGTCCCCGGGGCGCACCATGCGCCGCAGCACCTTGCCGGGGATCGGTGCCAGCAGTTCGACCTCGCCGCCCTCCGCCAGGCGCACCCGCGCCCCGCCGAGGGCATCGCGCGCGCGCGCGAGTTCCGCCTGCGCGGCACGCGCCTGGGCCTGGCTCTGTTCGCTGCGCGCCGCCGGGATGATGCCTTCCGCCAGCAGCTGCGCGTCGCGCCGCGCCTGGCGGCTGGCCACGTCCGCCTCGCTGCCGGCGCGCGCCAGCTCGGCGCCTGCGCGCAGCGCCTCCGGGCTGCGCAGGCGCAGCACCGGCTGCCCGGCACGCACCTGCTCGCCTTCGTGCACCAGCAGCGCCGAGACCGTGCCCGCCCACGGCGAGGCCACCTGCTGGCTGGCCTCCAGTGGGGCCTCGGTCTGCGCCGGCAGGCCGGTGACCGGCACGCTGTCGGCGCGCCGCACCGGTGCCAGCGCGATGCCCAGCCCCTGCACCTGCGAAGGCGCCAGCTGCACACTGCCGTCGGGGGCGGCGGCCGGAGGCGCGGCGGCGGTGGTGGTTTCGCTGCGCGGCCACAGCCGCCAACCCAGCAGGACGAGGATGACGGCGGCAGCGGCGATGCCGGCGGCGCGGCGCAGGCGCGGGTTCATCGCCGCACCCCGTGCGGGCGCTCGGAACGGAGGGGCGTACGCGGGATCCTGGGCAACATGGCGGCGTCCGGCGGGCGGAAGGGGCCGCCAGCTTCGCGCGCCAGGCTTTGGGCTTGCTTAAGACGCCACCGGCAGGTGCAGGGCCGGGACGCGGGTCGCCGGCTTTCCTATCCGCGCGTGGTGAGCGTGTCGGGGGAGGAACCGGCCCGTCCGTGGTTCGACAGGCTCACCACGAACGGGGGCTAACCATAAGTGGGAAAGGCTTGCTACGAACGAGGTGCTCACAGCGCTGGCAGCGGGCCGATGCGGGCCTGCAGCTGGCCGTCTTCCAGCGCGAATTCCAGCGGGACCGCGAGCGCGTCCGCGAGCGCCCGGCACAGGGCCAGGCCGAGGCCGGCATGCAGCGCGGTGCCGCCTTCGCCTTCGCGGCGCCAGAAGCGTTCGCCGAAGTGGGCCAGGTCGGCCTCCGCCAGTGCGGGCGCGGGATTCCCCACCACCAGGCGCCAACCGTCCGGGGTCCGCCACAGGTGGACCCGCACGCGGCTGGCGGGCGGCGCGTACTCGATGGCGTTGTCCAGCAGGTTGCTGGCCAACCGTTCCAGCATCCCGGCATCGCCCATGCACCAGGCGCTGGCGGGCAGGGTGTCGGCCAGCTCCAGCGCGCGCGCCTGCAGCCGCGGCGCGGCGGCGTCCAGCAGCGTGCGCAGCTGGGCGGCGAGGTCGAACGGATCGGCGGAGGGCCGTTCCAGCCCGGACTCGATGCGCGCCAGGGTCAGCAGCGATTCGATGCTGCGCTGCATGCGCTGGCTGGCCTCGAGGCTGGCCTGCAATGCCCGCCGCGCCGGCGCGTCCTGTACCTGCGGCAGGGCGGCCTCGGCGCTGGCGCGGATCTCGGCCACCGGGGTGCGCAGCTCGTGCGCCACGTCGCGGGCGAAGCGGCGCTCGCGCTGCAGCGCCAGGCGCAAGCGCTCCACGCCGGTCTGCAGGGCCTGCGCGAACGGATGCAACTCGGTGGGCAGGTCGTCGGGCAGCCGCGCGGGGGTGTCGGCATCCACGCTTGCGACCTGCGTGCGCAGCCGTTCCAGCAATCCGAAGCTGCGCCCGACCAGCCACAGGCTGAGCAGCACCACCACCACCAGCGCCAGCGCGATCCCGGAGGTCAGCAGCATGTGCACGCGGCGTTCCACCGAATCCCAATGCGCGCGCTCGGTGCCTACTGCGAGCACGCCCGGGCGGCCGTCGGCATCCACCAGCGCCCGTGCCAGCAGGCGCCCGGCATGGCCGTCCGGCAGGCGGGCGTCGTAGTAGCGCGGCAGCGCCCCGGCGCCCGGCGCGGGCCACGGCAGCGCCAGCCCGTGGCTGTTCGGCGAGGTGGCCAGCACCCGGCCGTCGCGGTCGAACAGGGTGTAGAACTCGGTATGCCCGTCCTCCTGGTAGTCCGCCAGCGGCAGGTCGGCGCCGTGGCGCTGCAGGGAATGCGCGATCACCTCGGCGCGCAGGGTCAGGCCCTGGTCGAGATGGGCGTAGATCTCGCGGTCGATCAGGGTATCCAGCAGCACGAACAGCAGCGCCAGCACGGCGCCGGCGGCCAGCGCCAGCTGCCAGGCTAGGCGGTGGCGCAGCGACCAGTCGCGCCCGCGGGCGGCGTGCGGCGGCGGTTCGGGCGGCGTGGGCAGGGGCGTGCTCATGGGTGCTTCACGGGATGGTGTAGCCGAAGCCGCGGCGGGTCTGGATCGGGTTGCCGGCACCGGCGCGCGCCAGCTTGGCACGCAGGGTGCTCAGGATCACCTCCACCACCTTGTCGGAGGCATCGCTGCCGTGGTCGTACAGGCGCTCGAACAGCTGCGCGCGCGAGAGTACGTGGCCGCGTTCGCGCAACAGCACCTCCAGCAGCGCGTATTCCTTGGGCGAGAGGCCGAGGTCGCGGCCGGCGTGGCGGGCCAGGCGCAGGCGCGGGTCCAGTTCGATCGCCCCGATACGCAGCAGCGGCTGCTGCGCGCGCGGCGGGCGCCGCACCAGCGCACGCAGGCGCGCCAGCAGCTCGTCCAGCGCGAACGGCTTCACCAGGTAGTCGTCGGCGCCGGCATCCAGCGCGCGCACGCGGTCGGCCACCTGATCGCGCGCCGACAGCACCAGCACCGGCACCGCGTCGCCGCCCGCGCGCAGGCGCTCGAGCACGGCAAAGCCATCCAGCCGGGGCAGCATCAAGTCGAGCACCACCGCAGCGTAGGCGTGCGCGTGCAGGTGGGCCAGCGCCTGCTGGCCGTCGGTGGCGAGGTCGCAGGCGTGGCCGGCGCGCTCCAGGTGGTCGTGCAGGGCCTGCCCGAGCACCGCGGAATCCTCGACCAGCAGCACCCGCATCGCATGCCTCCCTCAGTGGCTGTTGCGGTCGCGCTTCCAGCCGCGGTGGCGGATGTCCAGGTACAGGCTGTAGCAGGCGGTGAAGCTGGGGAACAGGTTCTGCAGGATGCCGACCGCGTCGTTCTTGCCGAAGATGAAATAGCTCAGTGTCATCACGCTGCCGAGGATGCTCATGTACCAGAACAGGCGCGGGATCACCGGCTTGCCGTGGCGGCGGCTGGCGATGAACTGCACCAGCCAGCGCCCGCCGAACATCAGCGCGCCGACCAGCCCGATCAGCTTCCACGGGCTCATGTGGATGCCGGTCCAGGCCAGCGCGGCCAGCGGCGTGTCCATGAACCCCGGCGCCGGCGCGGCGATCATCGCGGCCCGCCCTGGCCGGGCAGTTCCTCCACCGCGGTGCGGCGGCTGCGCTGGATCAGCCAAGCCACGCCCAGCAGGTCCTTGATGCCGACCAGCGCGCGCCCGAGGTTGGTGTACTTGGACACGCCCGCGGTGCGGTGGCGGTGGTTGACCGGCACGCTCACGGTCTGCCAGCCGGCGCGCTGCATCAGCGCCGGCAGGTAGCGGTGCATGTGGTCAAAGTAGGGCAGGTCGAGGAAGGCCTCGCGCTCGAACAGCTTGATCCCGCAGCCGGTGTCCGGGGTGGCGTCGCGCAGCAGGCGCGAGCGGATCGCGTTGGCGAACTTGCTGGCCCAGCGCTTGCTGCCGCTGTCCTGCCGGTTCACCCGCCAGCCGGCGAACAGCTTCACCTCCGGCGCGGAGGCATCGCGTTTGGCCAGCAGCGCCGGGATGTCGGCCGGGTCGTTCTGGCCGTCGCCGTCCAGGGTGGCGATCCACGGCGCGCGCGCGGCCTTCACCCCGTTGCGCACTGCGGTGCTCTGGCCGGCGTTGGTGAGGTGGCGGACCACGCGCAGCTCCGGCGTGGTGGCCTGCAGTTCGCGCAGGCGCGCCAGGGTGGCGTCGCGCGAGGTGTCGTCCACGTACACGATTTCGAAATCGATGCGGCCGCGCAGCGCCGCGAGGATTTCGGCCACCAGCGGGGCGACGTTGTCCTCCTCGTTGTGGACGGGGACGACGACCGAGAGTTGCAGGGAATCAGGCATGCGGGGTACGGGCTTCAATGACGGTTGCGCAGGCGCTCGAGCACGCCGTCAAGCGCATCCAGATTGGCGTAGTGGATCACCAGCTTGCCCCTGTTGCCGCGGCCGTTGAGCACGCTGACCTTGCTGCCCAGGGCCTCCGACAGCTCGCGCTCGAGCGCGGCGATGTCGGCCTGCGGCGCCTTCGCCTTGGGCGCGGGCTTCTTCGGCTCGGTGGGCACCTTGCCGGCGGCGAGCTGCTGCACGCGATGTTCCACCTGGCGCACCGACCAGCCTTCCTCGGCGGCCTGCCTGGCCAATGCCACCGCCATCGGCTCGGCCAGCGGCAGCAGCGCGCGCGCGTGGCCCATCTCGATCGCGCCGGTCTGCACCAGCACCCGCACCGCCTCCGGCAGTTCCAGCAGGCGCAGCAGGTTGGAGACCGCGGCGCGCGAGCGGCCCACGGCTTCCGCGGCGGCGGCGTGGGTGAGGTCGAACTCGTCGATCAGCCGCTGCAGCGCCTGCGCTTCCTCCAGCGGGTTGAGGTCCTCGCGCTGGATGTTCTCGATCAGCGCCATCGCCACCACGGTGCGGTCGTCCACCTCGCGGATGACCACCGGCACCTCGCTCAGGCCGGCGCGCTGGCTGGCGCGCCAGCGGCGTTCGCCGGCGATGATCTCGTAGGTGCGGCCGCCGCGGCCGTTGGCATCGCGGTGCTCGCGCACGACGATCGGCTGGATCACGCCCTGGGTGCGGATCGAGGCCGCCAGTTCCTCCAGCTTGGCGTCGTCCATGGTGCGGCGCGGCTGGTACTTGCCCGGCACCATCGCGTCCACCGGCAGGGTGCGCAGCACGTCGCCGGGCATCGCCTGCAGCGCCGGCGCTTCCGCCGCGGCCTTCGGCCCCAGCAGCGCCTCCAGCCCGCGCCCCAGCCCACGCTTCTTGGCCGCCACCTTCGCCGCCTCCTTGCCCGCCGTCATGCCGCTTTCTCCTTCTGCCGCTGTTCGCGTTCGCGCTGGCGGCGCAGCACCTCGCCGGCCAGCCCGAGGTAGGCCACGCTGCCGCGGCTGGCGCGGTCGTAGCCGAGGATGCTCTGGCCGTGGCTGGGCGCTTCCGCCAGGCGCACGTTGCGCGGCACGATGGTGCGGAACACGAGGTCGCCGAAGTGGTTGGTGAGCTCGGCAGACACCGCGTTGGCGAGGTTGTTGCGCACGTCGAACATGGTGCGCAGCACGCCCTCGATCTCCAGCGCCGGGTTGAAGCGGCCCTTCAGGCCCTCGATGGTGTCGATCAGCGCCGACAGCCCTTCCAGCGCGTAGTACTCGCACTGCATCGGCACCAGCACCGAATCGGCCGCGGTCAGTGCGTTCAGGGTCAGCACCGACAGCGACGGCGGGCAGTCGACCAGAATGAAATCGTAGTCGCCGCGCACCTGCGCGAGCGCGGCCTTGAGCCGGCCCTCGCGGCCCTGCGCATCCAGCAGGCGGATTTCGGCGGCGGTCAGGTCGATGTTGCCGGGCAGCAGGGCGTAGCCGTCGGCGCAGGCCACGATGGCCTCGGCCGGGGTGGCCTCGCCCAGCAGCACGTCGGTCACCGAGGCACCGAGCTCGCGCTTGTCGATCCCGCTGCCCATGGTGGCGTTGCCCTGCGGGTCGAGGTCCACCAGCAGCACGCGCTTGGGCGTGCGCGCCAACGCCGCGGCGAGGTTGACGGCGGTGGTGGTCTTGCCGACCCCGCCCTTCTGGTTGGCAATGGCGATGATGCGGGCCATGCGGCGTGTGTTTCCTGCGGAAGGGGCCGGCGCGGGGCGGCCCGGGGACGGTCGATTATGCCCTATGCCTGGCGGCGGGCGATTTCCAGCAGGTGGCGTTCGGCCACCAGCCCGGGAACCTGCAGCGGATGGATGGCCGCCACCTGCCAGCCGGGCGGCAGCGCCGCGATCTCGTCCGCCGGGACCACGCCCTTCATCGCCAGCAGGCGGCCGGCGGGCGCCAGCAGGTGCCCGCCCAGCTCCAGGATCAGCGGCAGCGTGGCCAGCGCGCGCGCGGTGATGGCCGCGAACGGCGCGGCCGGGCGGAACGCCTCGATCCGCGATTCGGCCACCTGCACGTTGCCCAGCTTGAGCTGGCGCACCGCCTCGCGCAGGAAGCGCGCCTTCTTGCCGTTGCTTTCCACCAGCGTCACCTGTAGCCCGGGCGTGACGATCGCCAGCGGGATGCCGGGCAGCCCGGGGCCGCTGCCGAGGTCCGCCAGCGCGGCGAGCCCGCGCACGAACGGCTGCATCGCCAGAGAATCCAGCAGGTGCTTGGCCAGCATCTCGCGCGGATCGCGGATGGCGGTGAGGTTGTAGGTGGCGTTCCAGCGCGCCAGCAGCGCGAGGTAGTCGAGCAGCGGCCCGGCCAGGGCGGGCTCCTGCGCAAGCTGCGCCAGCCCGGCTTCGAGCTCGGGGCGCAGGGCGGCGATGTCGGCGGTCATGCGCACAGTATGCCGCGCACCGGCCCGCCGTCACGCCGCGCCGGCATGGCTGAACGCCCGGTCAGGTGTGCGAAGGCGGTCATCACGCGCTGGCAGGCAAGCTGGTTCACGCCGGCGAGAGGCATGCGCCGGCATCCGCAGGCCCGGCGCTGGCCGGACCGCCCACGTCGATCTCCGGATCGACCCATCATCGAGGGAGTGCATAGTCCATGAGCCTCATCGTCATGTTGATCGTCGGCGGCATCGCCGGCTGGCTGGCCAGCATCATCATGCGCACCGACGCGCAGCAGGGGATCATCCTCAACATCGTGGTCGGCATCATCGGCGGCGTGATCGGCGGCTACGTGCTGCCGATGGTCGGCCTGAGCTTCGCCGGCTGGGTCGGCTACCTGATCACCGCGCTGATCGGCGCGATCATCCTGCTGGCGATCGTCAACCTGTTCCGCCGCGGCAGCGTGCGCTGACGCCGCTGCCGGCGCCGGCCTCCCCCGCGGCGCGGCGCGACAGGGATGTCCCGCGAAGGCCCGGTGTGCCGGGCCTTCGTGTTTCCTACCTCCGCCGCCGGCTCAGCCGAGGACGACGAACGCCGGGGCGTGGTCGCTGGGGCGTTCCCAGGTGCGCGGGGTGCGGTCGATGCCGGCCTCCAAGGTGGCCTCGCGCAGCGCGTCGGACACCAGAGTCAGGTCGATGCGCAGGCCCAGGTTGCGGCGGAACGCGGCCTGCCGGTAGTCCCACCAGCTGAAGATGCCACCTTCCTCGCTGTGCAGGCGCAGGCCGTCGTGCAGGCCCAGCGCCAGCAGCTGGCGGAGCGCCTCGCGTTCCGGCGCGGAGGTGAGGATATGGTCATCGTTCCAGGTGGCCGGGTCGTGCACGTCGCGTTCGTCCGGGGCGATGTTGAAGTCGCCCAGCACCACCAGCTGCGGATGCCGCCGCAGCTCGTCAGCCAGCCACTCTCGCACCGCTTCCAGCCAGCGCAGCTTGTAGGCGTATTTCTCGCTGCCCACCTCCTGCCCGTTGACCACGTACAGGTTGACGATGCGCACGCCGTCCACCGTCGCCGCGATCGCCCGCGCCTGGTCGTCTGCAAAGCCCGGGATGCCCACCTGCACGTCCGTCAGGGCGCGATCGCGCGCCAGGATCGCCACCCCGTTGTAGGTCTTCTGGCCATGGAACACGCTGCGGTAGCCAGCCTCCAGCAGCGCCGCATCCGGGAAGCGGTGGTCCTCCAGCTTGGTTTCCTGCAGGCCCACCACGTCCGGCGCGGCCTGCTGCAGCCACTGTTGCAGCTGTGGCAGGCGCACGTTGAGCGAGTTGACGTTCCAGCTGGCGATTTTCATCCGTCGGGTCCTTGCGCGGTGTCAGCGGATGATACGGTCCAGCAGCCAGCGCACCTTCGCATACGGCGGCTTGAGCAGGTCGCCGGCGGTCAGGCGCGCCTGGCGGAACACCGGCAGCTGCTTGCTCATGGCGTCGAAGCCGGCGCGCGCGTGGTAGGCGCCCATGCCGCTGGGGCCTACCCCGCCGAACGGCAGGTTGCCGATCGCAAAGTGGAACAGGGTGTCGTTGATGCTCACCCCGCCGGCGAGGGTGGCATCGAGGATGCGCCGCACCGTGGCGCGGTCGTGGCTGAAGGGGTACAGCGCCAGCGGGCGGTCGTGCGCGTTGACGTAGGCGATCGCCTCCTCCAGCGTGTGGTAGCCCTTCACCGGCAGGATCGGCCCGAAGATCTCCTCCTGCATCACCCGCGCATCGTCGCCCGGGTCCAGCAGCACGGTCGGCGGCAACAGGCGCTGCGCCGGGTCGGCGCTGCCGGCGAGGGGGGTGGCCTCGATGCCGCGCGCGCGCGCATCGTCGAGATAGCCCTGCAGGCGTGCGTACTGGCCGGCGTTGATGATGCGGGTGTAGTCCTCGCGGTTGTCGAGGTTGGCGCCGTAGCGCGCCACCACTTCCGCCCGCAGGGCCGCGACGAACGCATCGCGCTGTGCCGCCGGCACCAGCACGTAGTCGGGCGCGATGCAGGTCTGGCCGCCGTTGAACCACTTGCCGGTGGCGATCCGCGCGGCCGCTTTCTCCAGTGGAAAGTCGGGGCACACGATCGCCGGCGACTTGCCGCCCAGCTCCAGGGTCAGCGGGGTCAGGTTGGCGGCGGCGGCGGCCATCACCTTGCGCCCGACCGCGGTGGAGCCGGTGAACACCAGGTGGTCGAACGGCAGGCCGGCGAAGGCCGCGCCCACGTCCGCGCCGCCGGTGGCCACCGCCACGCGGTCGGGCGGGAACACCTCCGCCAGCAGGTCGCGCAGGAAGGCGCTGGTGCGCGGGGTGTGTTCGGACGGCTTGAGATAGACATGGTTGCCGGCGGCGATCGCCGTGGCCAGCGGGATCAGCGCCAGGTTGACCGGGTAGTTCCACGGCGCGATCACCCCGACCACGCCCAGCGGATGCGGTTCGATCCACGCCCGCCCCGGCCAGAAGCGCCAGCCCACGCCGACCCGCCGCGGGCGCATCCAGCTGTGCAGGTGCGTGAGCAGGTGGTCGATGTCGTTGAGCACGGTCATGCCGTCGGCGATCCGGCTCTCGTCCAGCGCGCGGTGGCCGAAGTCGGCGGCGATGGTGCGCGCCATCTCGTCCAGCCGGTCCTTCAGCGCCGCACGCAGCCGGCGCAGGTCGTCGCGGCGTTGGGTGAAATCGGGTTTGCGCGCCTGCCAGGCCGCGCGCAGGCGGTCGAGGGTGGGGCGCAGGTCGGCGATCGGGGTGTCGGCGGCGGTGTCCATACGGGCCAGTGTAGTGCGGATGGCGGGCGAATCCAGCGATAATCCGCGCATGGATCTTCGCCCCTATCGCGGTATTTCCCCCACCCTCGGCGCGCGCTGCTACGTAGATCCGCGTGCGAGCGTGATCGGCGACGTGGTGCTGGGCGAGGATGTCTCGGTGTGGCCGTACACGGTGATCCGCGGCGACGTGAACTTCGTGCGCATCGGCGACCGCACCAATATCCAGGACGGCAGCGTCATCCACGTCAGCCACGACGGCCCGCATGCCAGGTTGGGCGGGTTTGCCACCCGCATCGGCAGCGACGTCACCATCGGCCACAAGGCGATCATCCATGCCTGCACGATCGAGGATGCGGTGCTGATCGGGATGGGCGCGACCGTGCTGGATGGTGCGGTGGTGAAGAAGCACGCCTTCGTCGGCGCCGGCGCACTGGTGCCGCCGGGCAAGGTGGTGGGCGAGGGCGAGCTGTGGCTGGGCAACCCGGCCAGGAAGGCGCGCCTGCTCAGCGATGCCGAGATCGAGGCGCTCTACTACAGCGCCGCGCACTACGTGCGCCTGAAGGACGAGTACCTGCGCGCTGGCGGGTGAGGCCGCGCCGCGGCCGGGTCAGTCGCCGGCGGCCGGCGATGTTTCCACGCGTGCGCGCAGCGCGGCGTACACCGCATCGGTCTCCGGGCGCACGCCGTGCCAGAGCGAAAAGCTTTCCGCGGCCTGCTCCACCAGCATGCCCAGCCCGTCCAACGCCTGCGCGCAGCCGGCGGCGCGCGCCCAGGCCAGGAACGCCACCGCACTGGCGCCGTAATTGAGATCGACCGCGACGCTGCGCGGCGCCACCAGCGCCATCGGCAGCACCGGCAGCGCGCCGGTGCGGGTGGCGGCGGTGGCGTTCACCAGCAGGTCGAATTCGCCGAGGTCGGATAGCGCGTCCCAGCCGCGGGGATGCACCCGCGCCGGATCGCCCAGCGCGTCCGCCAGCGCATCGGCGCGCTCTGCGGTGCGGTTGGCGATGTAGAGCGAATGGATGCCGGCATCCAGCAGCGCGGGCGCCACGCCGCGCGCGGCCCCGCCGGCGCCCAGCAGCAGCACGCGGCGATCGCGCAGGTCCAGGCCGTGGCGTTCGGTGAGGTCGCGCACCAGGCCGAGGCCGTCGGTGTTGTCGCCGCGCCAGCCATCGCCCTCGTGCAGGAGCGTGTTCACCGCGCCGGCGCGCTGCGCGCGCGCGCTGGTCGAGCGGCACAGGGCGAAGGCATCCTCCTTCAGCGGCAGGGTGACATTGGCCCCGTCCACCCCGCTGGCGGCAAGCTTTTCTGCGAAATCGCCATGCCCGGCCTCGATCGCGACGTATTCCAGCGCGATACCGGTCTGGCGCGCGAACGCGGCGTGGATGAACGGCGAGAGCGAGTGCGCGATGGGTGATCCGAACACGGCGTAGCGGCGCATCGCGGGCCTCCGGGGCTCAGCCGCGCAGCCAGCGCGCGGCGTCCAGCGCGAAGTAGGTGAGGATGCCATCGGCGCCGGCACGCTTGAACGCGGTCAGCGTTTCCATCGCCACCATCTTCTCGTCGATCCAGCCGTTGGCGGCGGCGGCCTTGATCATCGCGTACTCGCCGCTGACCTGGTAGGCGTAGGTCGGGCGCCTGAAGTGCTGCTTCACCCGGTACAGCACGTCCAGATACGGAAGGCCCGGCTTCACCATCACCATGTCGGCGCCTTCGGCCAGGTCGAGGCCGACTTCGTGCAGCGCCTCGTCCGAGTTGGCCGGGTCCATCTGGTAGGTGTACTTGTTGCCCTTGCCGAGGTTGCCGGCGCTGCCCACCGCGCTGCGGAACGGGCCGTAGAAGGCGCTGGCGTACTTGGCGCTGTAGGCCATGATGCGGGTGTGGATGAAGCCGCCCGCTTCCAGTGCGCCGCGGATCGCGCCGATGCGGCCGTCCATCATGTCGGACGGCGAGAGCACGTCCACCCCGGCGGCGGCGTGCACCAGCGACTGCTTCACCAGCGCTTCGATGGTCTCGTCGTTGAGGATGTAGCCGCTCTCGTCGATCAACCCGTCCTGGCCGTGGGTGGTGTACGGGTCCAGCGCCTGGTCGCTCATCACGCCAAGTTCGGGGAAGCGCGCCTTCAGTGCGCGGATGGCGCGCGGGACGATCCCGTTCTCATCCCAGGCGATGCGGCCGTCGGCGGTCTTGGCGGCGGGGTCGGGCACGCCGAACAGGTCCAGCATCGGCACGCCCAGTTCCAGCGCCTGCTCGCCCACGCGCAGCAGTTCGTCGATCGACAGCCGCTCCACGCCCGGCATCGAACCGACCGGGGCGCGGCCCTGTTCCTCATGGACGAAAACCGGGTAGATCAGGTCGTTGGTGGTGAGTACGGTCTCGCGCATCAGCCGGCGCGAGAACGCGTCGCGGCGCATGCGCCGCGGACGGACGGGGAGCTGCAGAGCGGAGGGAGCGTTCATGGTGCGCAAGTGTACGCCCGCGTCCGTCGCGGCCGCAGTGTTGGCGCGCGCTCAGCGCAGGATGCCGTCGATCTCGACCTGCAGCTCGCGCCGGCACACGTGGCCGTGCAGGACGATACGCGGCACCTGCGGCAACTGCGCCTGCAGCCAGGCGTCCACCGCCGGCAGCGCGGCGGCGTCGCGCACGTAGGCCTTCAGCCGTGCCTGCGGGCCCGGTTGCGATGGCAGCGCCGGGCGCAGCGCGCGCGCGGTGGCGATCAGGCTGTGCAGGTTGGCCAGGATTTCCTGCAGCTGCCCGTGCAGCGAACCGTCGTGCTGCGAGGCATGGCCGACCACCGCGGCGGTGCCGGACAGCAGCAGCGGCATCGCCTCGGACGCCGGCAGCAGCGCGCGCGCGAAGCCGGGCGGCTGCGGGCCGTACTGGCGCGGGTAGCGCCAGGCTTCCACCTGGCGCGGGTTTTCCAGCGGCGTGCCGGCCTCGCGCGCCGCCAGCCAGTACAGCTGGAAGCGGCCGGTGCGCATGGGATGCCCGATCGCGGTCGCCGCGGGCAGTTCGCCGGGCGCCAGTTCGCGCCCGATGCCGCGCGCGCGGCCCACGCAGAAGCGGCGGTAGCGCTCCGCGTCGCCCTCGCCGTCGGTGATCGCGTCCAGGTAGTTCCAGATCCGCAGCGGATGCGGGTAGTCGCCCTGCGCCAGCCAGCGGCGCAGGCGTGCATAGGCCTCTGCCGCCGCCGCGTCGGCATCGCCGTCGTCCGGGATTTCAAGGGCCCCGAACTGCAGGCCGCCGCCTGCGCTCCAGGCGATGTCGTCGTCGCGCCCGTGGACTACTTCGGCTTCGACCTGCCAGCATTCCAGCGGGGCTTGACCGACCGCGGGCAGGGCCACGTGCAGATAGCGCGGGTCGGGGTGCGAAGCCGGTGCCGTGTCCCCGAAGCCAAACACGGCGAGGGTGCGCGGGTCGGCCAGCACCGCCGCCGGCGGCGCGGCCACGTGGTCGATCCGCAGCGCGGCGGGCGGGGAGGCGGTGGAGGGCAGGGACATCAGGCCGCGCATGATAGCGCGCGCCCCGTCCGGCCCCGGCGCCGCGCCGCGGGACGCCCCCACCATCGGCACGGGTGGCTGGGGCGGCGACGCGCTAGGATCGCGGGCGTTGCGCCTGGGCGCGAGGATCGGATGAGGATGCGATGGGACGGATCGACATGGCGGCCTGCCTGCTGGCAGGGGGGATGCTGATGGCGGGCGGCGCCACGGCGCAGGCGGTGACCGCGGCCGACTACGCGCGCGCGGCCGGCATGCTGGGCGACCGCACCGCGCCGCTGGTGGACCACCTGGTCAGCGGCGGGCAGTGGCTGGACGACGGCAGCCTGGTCTACCGCGAGCAGACCGACGGCAAGACCCGCGTGCTGCGGTTCGACCCCGCCACCGGCACGTCCGCGCCCGCGTTCGATCCGCAGGCCCTGGCCGATGCCATCAACCTGGCCGCCGGCGGCAAGGGCCGGCCGGTGACCGCGGAGCGGCTGCCGCCGATGCAGATCAAGCGCGCTGCCGACGGCGCGCTGGTGCTGACCAGCGCGTTCGGCCCGGGGGCGTTCCGCTGCGACGCCGCCGGCTGCAAGGCGGTGGCGCGCGCCGCGTCCGGCAGCGAGCCGGGTGCGCCGTCGCCGGACGGCACCCGCGAGGCCTTCGTGCGCGACTGGAACCTGTGGCTGCGCGACGTCGCCACCGGCAAGGAGACCCAGCTCACCTTCGACGGCCAGCCCGACTACGGCTACGCCACCGACAACGCCGGCTGGAAGCACACCGACAACGCGATCGTGGTGTGGTCGCCGGACGGCAAGAAGATCGCCACCTTCCGCCAGGACCAGCGCAAGACCAGCACCATGACCCTGGTCGCCACCAACGTCGGCGCGCCCAAGGTCGAGCAGTGGAAGTACCCGTTCGCCGGCGACAAGGACGTGACCCTGATCGAGCGCGTCATCATCGACCTGTCCGCTGACGCGCCGCGCACCATCCGCCTGCAGATGCCGCCGGACCAGCACCGCTCCACCTGCGCCGATGACATCGTCTGCGGCGACGGCTGGGAGGACGTGCAGTGGGCGCGCGACGGCAAGACCCTGGCCTTCGTCAGCACCGACCGCGGGCACAAGTCGGCCACCCTGCGCGTGGCCGACGCCGCCACCGGCAAGGTGCGCGACGTGTACACCGAGACCGTGGCCACCCAGTACCAGAGCGCACCGGCGCTGGATTCGGTGAACTGGCGCTACCTGCCGGAGAGCAACGAGTTCCTGTGGTTCAGCCAGAAATCCAACTGGGGCCACCTGTACCTGCACGACCTCGCCACCGGCAAGCTCAAGCGCCAGCTCACCAGCGGCGACTGGAACGTCACCCGCATCCTGCACCTGGATGCCGCCGGGCGCCGCCTGCTGGTCGCCGGCGTCGGCCGCGAGGCCGGGCGCGACCCGTACTACGTGCACGTGTACGCGGTGGGCATGGATGGCGGCGGCGTGCGCCTGCTGACCCCGGAGAACGCCAACCACGCCGCGACCGTCGCGGCCGACGGCAAGTATTTCCTGGATGTGTATTCCACCATCGACAGCGCGCCGGTGGCGGTGGTGCGCGATGCCGCCGGCACGCAGGTGGTGGAACTCGCGCGCGCCGACCTCACCCGCCTGAAGGCCGCCGGCTGGGTGCCGCCGCAGGCGTTCACGGTGAAGGCGCGCGATGGCAAGACCGACCTCTACGGCCAGATGTTCAAGCCGTCGCACTTCGACCCGAACAAGAAGTACCCGATCATCACCTACATCTACCCGGGCCCGCAGGTCGGCTCGGTGCGCAGCCGCAGCTTCCAGCCCGCGCACGGCGACCACCAGGCGCTGGCCGAGCTGGGCTTCGTGGTGATCGCGCTGGACGGCATGTGCACGCCGCTGCGCAGCAAGGCGTTCCAGGACAGCTGCTACGGCAACATGGCCGACAACACCCTGCCCGACCAGGTGGCCGCGCTGAAGCAGCTGGGCGAGCGCTATCCGTGGATCGACACCGCGCGCGCCGGCATCTGGGGCCATTCCGGCGGCGGCAATGCCACCGCGGCGGCGATGTTCCGCTACCCGGACGTGTACAAGGTGGGCATCGCCGAATCCGGCAACCACGACAACCTCAGCTACGAGGACGACTGGGGCGAGCGCTACCAGGGCCTGCTGGAGACCAAGCCCGACGGCACCACCAACTACACCGGGCAGGACAACGCGCCGCTGGCGAAGAACCTCAAGGGCAAGCTGTTCCTGCTGCACGGCATGATGGACGACAACGTGCCGCCGCAGTCCACCCTGCTGGTGGTGGATGCGCTGATCAAGGCCAACAAGGACTTCGACCTGCTGCTGCTGCCGCACGCGCGCCACGGCTACGGTGCGGACAGCTACTACGTGATGCGCCGGCGCTGGGACTACTTCGTGAAGAACCTGCTCGGTGCGGAGCCGCCGAAGGAGTTCGAGCTGAAGCCGCAGTCCTGACGGCCTTGCCCGGAGCGCACGGCACGCCGGCGCCATGGGCGCCGGCATCGCTGCGGGCTCAGCGCGCGCCCTGCCCGAACAGGATCTTCTTCTCCTCGTCCGACAGCGGCTGGCCGGCGTTCGGGTTGACCTGCCGCGCCAGCGCATAGGCGCGCGCGGTGGCGGGGCGTGCGGCGATCGCCGCCTGCCAGCGGCGCAGGTGCGGGAACGGCGCCAGGTCCAGCGGTGCCTTGTCGTACACGTTGATCCACGGATACGCCGCCATGTCGGCGATGCTGTAGGTGGCGCCGGCGATCCACTCGCGCCCGGCCAGGCGCGCATCCAGCACGCCCAGTAGGCGCAGCGCCTCGTTGCGGTAGCGCGCCTTCGCGTAGGGCACGTCCTCCGGCGTGTACACGTGGAAGTGGCCGTACTGCCCGGTCATCGGGCCGAGCCCGGCCACCTGCCAGCACAGCCATTCGTCCACCTCGATCCGCTGCCGGCGCGCGCGGGCGGCATCGGCATCCGCGGCCACGCCGTCGAAGCGGCCGGCCTTGTCCGCCAGGTAGCGCAGGATCGCGCCGGATTCGAAGATGGAAATCGGCGCGCCGCCGTCGCCGGGCGCGTGGTCCACGATCGCCGGCATCTTGTTGTTCGGCGCGATGGCGAGGAACTCCGGCGCGAACTGCGCGCCGCGGCCGATGTCCACCGGCACGATCCGGTAGTCGAGGCCGGCCTCTTCCAGGAACAGGGTGATCTTGTGGCCGTTCGGGGTGGGCCAGTAATAGAGGTCGATCATGGCAAGGCGCTCGCGGTGGGGAGCGCCACTCTAGCGCCGCCACCGTTGCGATGGCGGCAACGCGGCGTTGCGCGGCGCGCCGTCAGTGCCCGCCCTGCGCGGCCAGGCGGTCGAGGTCGATGCCCTGCGCGCGCAGCGCCCGCGCAGTGCGCAGCGCGTAGAACGCAAGGTAGGCGAAGCAGGCCACCCCGACCCAGAAGCTGGCGTGCACGCCCACCGCATCGGCCAGCGCCCCCTGCGCCCAGCTCACCAGCCCGCCGCCCATGATCATCATGATCAGCAGGCTGCTGCCCTGGTTGGTGTGGCGGCCCAGGCCGGTGATCGCCAGCGCGAAGATGCACGGCCACATCGTGCTGCAGAACAGGCCCACGCTGATGAAGGCGAAGATGCTGATCTTGCCCGTCGTGGCCATGCCGACCAGCAGGACGGCGATCCCGCACAGCGCGAAGTACAGCAGCATCCGCGCCGGGTTGCCGCGGCTGAGCAGGGTGGCCGCGATCATCACCACGATCACCCCGGCATAGCCGAAGAACTGCGAGACGTCGTGGCGGGCGATCGCGTTCACCGCCAGGTACACCCCAAACGCGAGGAACGGCAGCACCAGCGTGAGCAGCCGGCGCGCGGTCGCGCCGACCTCGAACGCGCCGGCCGCGCCGGTCCAGCGGCCGATCATCAGGCTGGCCCAGTACAGCGACACATACGGGGCCAGGCGGTGGGTCTGGATGCCCAGCCCTTCGTGCAGATAGGCCGGCAGGTTGCTGATGGTGGAGACTTCCACGCCGACGTACACGAAGATCGCCAGCATCCCCAGCGCCAGCTGCGGATACGCGAAGGCCGAGCCGCGATCCACGGGGGGCGCGGCGGCAACGGCTTCCTCGCGCGCCAGCGCGTCCAGGTCGATGTGGTCGGGCACGGCCGATAGCCACAGTAGCAGCGCCACCAGCACGAACGCCGCGCCCAGCACCAGATACGGGACCTTGACGCTCTCGATGCTGGCTACGTCGTTGTTGGCGGTCACGCTGCCGAAGATCGCCAGGCTCACCAGCAGCGGCCCGACCGTGGTGCCGAGGTTGTTGATGCCGCCGGCCAGGGTCAGCCGCTGCGCGCCGGTGGCCGGGTTGCCCATCACGATCGCCAGCGGGTTGGCTGCGATCTGCTGCAGTGCAAAGCCCAGCCCGACGATGAACAGCCCCGACAGCATCAGCGCGAACGAGCCGCTGTTGGCGGCCGGGTAGAACAGCAACGTGCCCAGCGCCGACAGCAGCAGCCCGAGGCAGATGCCATTGCGGTAGCCGATGCGGTGCAAGAGGTCGCCTCCAAGCGCCTTGGACGCAGCCACGTACAGCAGCGCCCCGACCGTGTAGGCCACGTAGAACGCCACCGACACCAGCTGGCTCTGCGCCTGGCTGAGGTGGAAGGCCTTCTTGAACACCGGGATCAGGATGTCGTTGCTGGCGGCGACGAAGCCCCAGAAGAAGAACACGGTGATGAGGACGCCGAACTGCGCCCATCGCGTTTGCTGGTGTGCCATCGCGCCTCGCCGTTGCTGGTGATTGATCCGGAAAGACGCCGCCTGCGGCGTCATTTCCCCAACCGCAGTACAGCAGCCATGTGCCCGCCTTGTACAGCGGTTGCGTGGCATTGCAAACGATTTCCACGGCGGTGGCGGCGGCCGCAGGGGCTACTGCATTGCAGCATCTGACGGCATGCCCCCGGCCCTGGCAAGCACATGCCTCGGCCCCAGCGCAGGGGCGGGTAAAATCCGGGCGATGGATGTCTCCCACCTTCTCGATGGGCTGAACCCGGCCCAGCGCGAGGCCGTCTCCGCCGCGCCCGGGCACTACCTCGTGTTGGCCGGTGCCGGCTCCGGCAAGACCCGCGTGCTCACCCACCGCATCGCCTGGCTGCACCAGGTGTTCGGGGTGCCGCTGCACGGCATCCTCGCGGTCACCTTCACCAACAAGGCGGCCGGCGAGATGCGCGGGCGCATCGCCGCGCAGCTGGGCGGCGAGGTGCGCGGCGCGTGGATCGGCACCTTCCACGGCCTGGCCCACCGCCTGCTGCGCCTGCACTGGCAGGAGGCGCGCTTGCCGGAAGGGTTCCAGGTGCTGGATGCCGACGACCAGCTGCGCCTGGTCAAGCGCGTGGCGCAGCAGCTGGAGCTGGACGACGGCCAGTTCCCGCCGCGTCAGATCGCCTGGTGGATCAACGCGCAGAAGGACGAAGGCCGCCGCCCGCAGCACATCCAGCCGGCCCCGGGCGACCCCTGGGGCGAGGCCCTGCTGCGCGCCTACGCCGCCTACCAGGAGCGCTGCGAGCGCGCCGGGCTGGTGGATTTCGCCGAGCTGCTACTGCGCGCGCACGAGCTGCTGCGCGAGCAGCCGGGGTTGCTGGCGCACTATCGCCAGCGCTTCGGGCAGATCCTGGTGGACGAGTTCCAGGACACCAATGCCATCCAGTACGGCTTCGTGCGCCTGCTGGCCGGCAGCGGTACCGATGAAAGATGCGGGCAAGTATTCGTGGTCGGCGACGACGACCAGGCCATCTACGGCTGGCGCGGCGCCAAGGTGGAGAACGTGCAGCGCTTCCTGCGCGACTTCCCCGGCGCGCAGACCCTCCGCCTGGAGCAGAACTACCGCTCCACCAGCAACATCCTCAACGCCGCCAACGCGGTGATCGCGCACAACGAGGACCGCCTCGGCAAGCGCCTGTGGACCGAGGCCGGCGAGGGCGAGCCGATCGACCTGTACGCGGCCTGGAGCGAGATCGACGAGGCCACCTACGTGGTCGGCCGCATCGCGCAGTGGGTGCAGGGCGGCGGCAGCTGGGGCGACGCCGCCATCCTCTACCGCAGCAACGCGCAGTCGCGCGCCTTCGAAGAGGAGCTGCTGAAGCGCCAGATCCCATACCGCGTCTATGGCGGCATGCGCTTCTTCGAGCGCGCCGAGATCAAGGACGCGCTGGCCTACCTGCGCCTGCTGGCCAACCGCGACGACGATGCGGCGTTCGAACGCGCAGTCAACACGCCATCGCGCGGGATCGGCGAGCGCACCCTGGACGAGATCCGCCGCGCCGCGCGCGAACACCGCGAGTCGCTGTGGCGGGCCACGCGCCGGTTGTGCGATGGCGCTACGCTGGCGGCGCGCGCGCGCAATGCGGTGGCCGGCTTCCTGCAGCTGGTCGAGGTGCTGGCCGATGAAACCGCGACGATGCCGCTGGCGGAGAAGATCGACCACGTGCTGGCGCGCTCCGGCCTGCGCACGCATTACGAGAACGAATCGCGCGGGCAGCAGGACTCGCGCACCGACAACCTCGACGAGCTGGTCTCGGTGGCCTCGCGCTTCGTGCGCGGTGACGAGGAGGATGCCGCGGCGATGCCTGAGCTGGTCGCCTTCCTCGCCTATGCCGCGCTGGAGGCCGGCGAAGGCCAGGCGCAGGCGGGCGAGGACGGGGTGCAGCTGATGACGCTGCACAGCGCCAAGGGCCTGGAGTTCCCGCTGGTGTTCCTGGTCGGGCTGGAAGAGGGGCTGTTCCCCAACCTGCGCTCGGCCGAGGAACCGGGGCGGATGGCCGAGGAGCGGCGGCTGGCCTACGTCGGCATCACCCGCGCGCGCCAGCAGCTGGTGCTGTGCCATGCCGAGCGCCGGCGCATCCATGGCAGCGACATGTACGGGCTGCCGTCGCGCTTCCTGCGCGAGATCCCGAAGGCCCTGCTGCGCGAGATCCGCCCGAAGCCGCAGCCGGCGTTCGGCGCGCGCCCCTTCGCCGCCGCGCCGCGCCGCGATGCCGGCCATGCCGCGCTGGAGGAGGCGCCGATCCGGTTGGGGGCCAGCGTGCGCCACCCGACGTTCGGCACCGGCTTCGTGACCGACGTGGAGGGCAGCGGTGCCCACGCCCGCGTGCAGGTGAACTTCGACGACGTGGGCAGCAAATGGCTGGTGCTGGCCTATGCCAACCTCAGCCCGGCATGAGGGGGCTGGCGATGGGCGCGGTCACAGCTGGAACCCCAGCGCGCGCACCATGCCTTCGCCCACGTCGCGCAGCCAGCCGGGGGCGCGCGCGACGTAGGGCGAGGCCTGCGCGCGCCGCGCCGCGAACCAGTCGGCCAGCGCCTCGATCTCAGCCGGATCGTGCAGCAGCACGTTGAGTTCGTAGTTCAGGAACAGGCTGCGTCCGTCCAGATTGATCGAGCCGGCGCTGGCGAGTGCGGCGTCGATCACGAAGGCCTTGGCATGCAGCATCCGCGGCAGCAGGTGGATGTGCGCCCCGGCGGCGGCCAGCTCGCGCAGGCTGCGCGCGCGCGCGATGTCGGCCAAATGGTGGTTGGAACGCGCCGGCAGCAGCAGCTCCACCTGCACCCCGCGGCGCGCGGCCAGCACCAGCGCCAGCTGCAGCGCATCGTCGGGCACGAAGTAGGGCGTGGCCAGCAGCACGCGCGCATCGGCGCGGTGGATCGCGCCCAGCAGCAGGGCGTAGGCGGTGTCGTCGCGACGGTCCGGGCCGCTGGGCAGCAGCTGCGCCAGCGTGCCGTCCTCCGCGGCGTCGATGGGTTCCGCCGCCGGCATCGCCGCATCGCCGCCGGCCAGCGCCCAGTCGCGCGCGAACAGGCGCGCGGCGTCGCGCGCGATGCCGCCGTCCGCGAGCAGGCTGAGGTCGTCCCAGGCGGGGGCCGGCGCATGCCCGAGGAAATACTCGCAGGCGAGGTTGCGGCCGCCGGTCCACAGGCGTTGGCCATCCACCACCACCAGCTTGCGGTGGTTGCGCAGGTTGCCGCGCCCGAACTGCGGGCGCAGGCGCAGCCGCAGCGGCGAGAACCAGCGCAGCTGCGCGCCGCTGCCGCGCAGCAGGCGCAGGGTGCGGCGATGCCCGGCGAAGGCGCCCAGCCCGTCCAGCAGCACCCGCACCGCGACCCCGCGCGCATGCGCGCGCGCCAGCGCCTCGGCTACCGCTGTGCCCACCGCATCGGCGCGCAGCAGGAAGACCTCGATGTCGATCCGCGTGCGGGCCGCGTCCAGCAGCTCCAGCAGCGCCTGCAGCGCGCGCGCGCCGTCGGCTTCGATCCGCAGCGCGGCGCAGCGCCGCGGCGGCGGCAGGTCCAGCCCGCGGGTGAGCGCGCTGGCCCAGTTGGCGGTCGCCGCCACGGGCGTGGCCGCTGGCGGGTCCTGCGGCGCGTGCGCGTGCGCCAGCTTGCGCGTGCCCAGCAGCAGGTAGACCGGCAGCGCCAGATAGGGGAAGGCGATCAGTGCGAGCACCCAGGCCAGGGCCGCCGAGGGCGGCCGGCGCTGGCGGCCGGAGTGGGTGAGCGCGACGTACAGCAGCAGGCCGAGGGCGACCGCGGCCACGTGCAGCAGGCTGAGTGCGTGCGCAAGCGTCGGATGCAGCGAAGCGAGCAGCATGCGCCTGCCCGATGCGGGCTTACCAGCTGAACAGCTTGTAGTAGGTCATCGGGCCGCCGCGGTTGTCGCGCTCGTCCACCACGCCATCGCCGTTGCGGTCGTAGATGTAGTAGGTCGGCCCGCGCAGCGGCACCACCTTGACCATGACCAGGCGGCCGCCGTTGCGGTATTCGGTGATGACGTCGCCATTCGATTCGGTGCGGGTCGCGGGCGTGGCGTTGCGCGCCAGCATGTCCTCCGGCGGCACCGTGGTGCAGGCGGACAGGGCGAGCAGGAGACCGGCGATCAGGGCGCTGCGCATGGCGGAGTCCTCAGGGGCATTGCCGGCAGTATGCGCGATGGCACGCGCGCTTGTCGCGGCCGTGCAGGCCGCGCCCGTCACTGCGGGACGGGCGCGCGCGGCGGCGATTCAGTGTGCGCCGGCGCCCTCCAGGAAATCCTGCGCGAAGCGTTGCAGCACGCCGCCGGCCTGGTAGATCGCCACTTCCTCGGCGGTGTCCAGGCGGCAGGTGACCGCGACGTCGATGCGCTTGCCGTCGCGGCGATGGATCACCAGGGTCAGGGTCGCGCCCGGGGCGGGGCTGCCTTCGACATCGAAGGTCTCGCTGCCGTCGATGCCCAGGGTGAGGCGGGTGGTGCCCGGCTGGAACTGCAGCGGCAGCACGCCCATGCCGATCAGGTTGGTGCGGTGGATGCGCTCGAAGCCTTCGGCCACGATGGCCTCCACGCCGGCCAGGCGCACGCCCTTGGCTGCCCAGTCGCGCGAGCTGCCCTGGCCGTAGTCGGCGCCGGCGACCACGATCAGCGGCTGGCGGCGCGCGATGTAGGTCTCGATCGCCTCCCACATGCGCATCACGGTGCCCTCCGGTTCCAGACGCGCCAGCGAACCCTGGCGCACCTTGCCGTCGGCGTCGCGCACCATCTCGTTGAGCAGCTTGGGATTGGCGAAGGTGGCGCGCATCGCGGTGAGATGGTCGCCGCGGTGGGTGGCGTAGGAGTTGAAGTCCTCTTCCGGCAGGCCCATGCGCGCCAGGTACTCGCCGGCGGCGCTGTCGGGCAGGATCGCGTTGCTGGGCGAGAGGTGGTCGGTGGTGATGTTGTCGCCCAGCACCGCCAGCGCGCGCATCCCGCGCAGCGTGCGCGGATACGCCGCCAGCGCGCCCACGCCCTCGCGGTCCCAGTACGGCGGGCGGCGGATGTAGGTGCTCTGCGGGCGCCAGGCGTACAGCGGCTGCGCGCGCTCGCCCTGGGTGCGCGGCGCGAACATCGGCGCGTACACCGCGTGGAACTGCTCCGGCTTCACGCTGGCCTGCACCACCGCGTCGATCTCTTCATCGCTCGGCCAGATGTCCTTCAGCCGCACCGGCTGCCCGTCGGCATCGGTGCCGAGCACGTCGCGCTCGATGTCGAAGCGCACGCTGCCGGCGATCGCATAGGCGATCACCAGCGGCGGGCTGGCCAGGAACGCCTGCTTGGCGTAGGGGTGGATGCGGCCGTCGAAGTTGCGGTTGCCCGACAGCACGGCGGTGGCGTACAGGTCGCGGTCGATGATCTCCTGCTGGATCGCAGGGTCCAGCGCGCCGCTCATGCCGTTGCAGGTGGTGCAGGCAAAACCGACGATGCCGAACCCCAGCCGCTCCAGCTCCGGCAGCAGGCCGGCGTCCTTCAGGTAGCGTTCCACCACCCGCGAGCCGGGGGCCAGCGAGGTCTTCACCCACGGCTTGCGCGCCAGCCCGCGCGCGTTGGCGTTGCGTGCCAGCAGCCCGGCCGCGATCACGTTGCGTGGGTTGCTGGTGTTGGTGCAGCTGGTGATGGCGGCGATGATCACCGCGCCGTCCGGCAGCCGCCCTTCGGCTTCGTCGGCGCGCGCCGCGGCCAACTTGGCTTCGTCGGCGATCCCGCGCTCGGCCAGCGCCGCCACCGGCAGCCGGCGGTGCGGGTTGGACGGGCCGGCCAGGGTGCGTTCCACCGTGGACAGATCGAAGTGCAGGGTGCGCTCGTACTGGGCGTGGGCGAGGTCGTCGGCCCACAGGCCCAGGGTCTTGGCATAGGTCTCCACCAGCGCCACCTGGGCGTCGCTGCGGCCGGTCAGGCGCAGGTAGTCCAGGGTGTTGGCGTCGATGAAGAACAGCGCCGCGGTCGCGCCGTATTCCGGGGCCATGTTGCTGATGGTGGCGCGGTCGCCGATGGTCAGCGCGGCGGCGCCCTCGCCGCGGAACTCCAGGTACGCGCCGACCACCTTCTCCTTGCGCAGGAACTCGGTCAGCGACAGCACGACGTCGGTGGCGGTGATGCCGGGGCCGGGGCGGCCGCTGAGCTCCACCGCCACGATCTCGGGCAGGCGCATCATCGAGGCGCGGCCCAGCATCACGCTCTCCGCCTCCAGCCCGCCGACGCCGACGGCGATCACGCCCAGCGCGTCCACGTGCGGCGTGTGCGAGTCGGTGCCGACGCAGGTGTCGGGGAAGGCCACGCCGGCGCGGGTATAGACCACCGGCGACATCTTCTCCAGGTTGATCTGGTGCATGATCCCGTTGCCGGCGGGGATCACGTCCACGTTGTCGAACGCACGCCGGCACCACTCGATGAAGTCGAAGCGGTCGGCGTTGCGGCGGTCCTCGATCGCGCGGTTCCTGGCGAACGCCTGCGGGTCGAAGCCCGGCGCCTCCACCGCCAGCGAGTGGTCCACGATCAGCTGCACCGGCACCACCGGGTTCACCTGCGCGGGGTCGCCGCCGGCCTCGGCGATCGCCTCGCGCAGCCCGGCCAGGTCCACCAGCGCGGTCTGGCCGAGGATGTCGTGGCAGACCACGCGCGCCGGGAACCACGGGAAGTCGAGGTCGCGCCGGCGCTCGATCAGCTGGCGCAGGTAGTCGTTGAGGTGCTCGGGGTTGGCCTTGCGCACGATGTTCTCGGCGTGCACGCGCGCGGTGTACGGCAGGCGCGCCCAGGCCCCGGGCTGCAGGGCGTCCACCGCCTCGCGCGCGTCGAAATAGTCGAAGGCGGTGCCGGGCAGGGGCTTGCGGTAGCTGGTGTTCATCATGGCGGCGGGCTGCGTCGAGCGGATCGCGCTATTGTCGCGCATCGCCGCTGCGGCTGCCCCTGCTCCGTACAATGCGCGGCGTGAACGCCTCGCCCGCCATCCCCGCCGACCGCGTGCGCCTGTCCGTCGCCCCGATGATGGACTGGACCGACAGCCATTGCCGCGCCTTCCACCGCGTGCTGGCGCCGCACGCGCGGCTGTATTCGGAGATGGTGCACGCCAACGCGGTGATCCACGGCGACCGCGCGCGCCTGCTGGCGATGGACCCGAGCGAGCACCCGGTGGCGCTGCAGCTGGGCGGCAGCGAGCCGGCGCTGCTGGCGCAGGCGGCGCGGATCGGCGCGGAGGCGGGCTTCGACGAGATCAACCTCAACTGCGGCTGCCCGTCCGACCGCGTGCAGGCCGGCCGCTTCGGCGCCTGCCTGATGCGCGAACCGGCGCTGGTGGCCGAGAGCGTGGCGGCGATGATCGCGGCCTGCCCGGTGCCGGTGACGGTGAAGTGCCGGCTGGGCGTGGACGACGACCACGAGTGGGAGCGTTTCGTCCATTTCATCGACACGATCGCCGCGGCCGGCTGCCGCAGCTTCATCGTGCATGCGCGCAACGCCTGGCTGCAGGGCCTGTCGCCCAAGGAGAACCGCGAGGTGCCGCCGCTGCGCTACGACTGGGCCTACCGGCTCAAGCGCGAGCGGCCGGCGCTGCAGGTGGTGGTCAACGGTGGCATTGCCGATGCAGCGGAAGCTAGCGCGCACCTGGCCCACGTCGATGGCGCCATGCTGGGCCGCGCCGCCTATCACACGCCCTATCTGCTGCATGAACTCGATGTTGCCTGGTTCGGGGGGGCGCTGCGTTCGCGGGCCGAGCTGCTGCGCGCCTATCGGCCGTATGTGGAGGCGCAGTTGGCGCGCGGGGTGTTCCTCAAGCACATCACCCGCCACCTGCTGGGGCTGTTCGCCGGCCAGCCCGGCGGGCGCGCGTTCCGGCAGGTGCTGAGCGAAGGCGCGCACAGGCCCGGCGCCGGCTGGGCGCTGGTGGAACAGGCGCTGGCCCTGACCGAGCGCGCGCAGGCGGCCTGAGCCGGGCCCGGCGCGGGCGAGGGGCGACCGCCGGCACTTGCCTGAACGACGCGCTATCCTGTTCAGGAAACTTCAGGGGGGGTTCACCCCCGGATTCCAAGAATGCCTGCCAACCCGTCGTTCGCCACAGACACGCCATGTCCCGTCTTCCGCACGCTTCGTTGAACCTGCTTGCCGCTGCCGTGCTGGCCGCGCTGCCGGCGGCGTCGGCGTGGGCGCAGCAGCCGCCGCCGTGGATGCAGCAGGGTGCCCCGCGCGAGCGTCCGCAGCCGCCGGTGGACTTGCCGCAACAGCGCCGCGACAACCTCTCGGACGCGGTGCGCCGCGCCGAGCGCGACACCCGCGGCGAGGTGCTCTCGGCCGAGCGCATCCAGTTCGACGGCCGCGACATGCACCGGGTGAAGGTGGTGGACGACCAGGGCCGGGTGCGCGTGTACATGCAGGATCCCGCCCGCCGCGGCGATGGCGGCCGGCGCCCGCCCGCGCGCGACGGCGACGACTGATCGCCCGGGCGCCCGTTCCGCATCGCTTCGCCCAGCCCCACCCCTGCAAACGCCCTTTCGACCGTTTCCCAAGGAGTGACCATGCGTATCCTGCTCGTCGAAGACGAAGCCCCGCTGCGCGAGACCCTGGCCGCCCGCCTGAAGCGCGAAGGCTATGCGGTGGATGCCGCGCAGGACGGCGAGGAAGGCCTGTACATGGGCCGCGAGGTGCCGTTCGACGTGGGCATCATCGACCTCGGCCTGCCCAAGATGAGCGGCATGGAGCTGATCAAGGCCCTGCGCGACGAGGGCAAGAAGTTCCCGGTGCTGATCCTCACCGCGCGTTCCAGCTGGCAGGACAAGGTGGACGGCCTCAAGCAGGGCGCCGACGACTACCTGGTCAAGCCGTTCCACGTCGAGGAGCTGCTGGCGCGCATCAACGCGCTGGTGCGCCGCGCCGCCGGCTGGAGCAAGCCGACCCTGGAATGCGGCCCGGTGATGCTGGACCTGGCCGCGCAGACGGTCAGCGTCAACGGCAGCAATGTGGACCTGACCAGCTACGAGTACAAGGTGCTCGAGTACCTGATGATGCACGCCGGCGAACTGGTCTCGAAGGCCGACCTCACCGAGCACATCTACCAGCAGGATTTCGACCGCGATTCCAACGTGCTCGAGGTGTTCATCGGCCGCCTGCGCAAGAAACTCGACCCGGATGGCGAACTGAAGCCGATCGAGACCGTGCGCGGCCGCGGCTACCGGTTCGCCATCCCGCGCAGCGGCGAGTAAGCGCGCGGCAGGGCGCGGATGACGGCCCCTCCTGTGGAATCCGAGGCGGAGGCGCAAGGGCCGCGCAGGCGGCGCCTGCGCATCGCCCAGCCGCGTTCGCTGCGGTCACGCCAGCTGTGGGCGGCCAGCCTCGGCCTGGTAGCATTCCTCGCGCTGGCCGGTTTCGCGCTCGACGGCGCCTTCCAGCGCACCGCGCAGAGCGGCCTGCGCGAGCGCCTGCACAGTTATGCGCTGGCCTATGCCAACAGCGACTTCGCGCGCGACGGCAGCGTGATCCCGCCGTGGGACCCGCCGGACGCGCGCTTCCGGCGCCCCGGCAGCGGCCTGTACGCGCAGATCGTGCTCGAGAAGGGCACCTGGGAATCGGAGTCGGCGCAGGGCCCGGAGCTGCCGCCGGCGGAGATGCTGCCGCCCGGCAAGCAGGTGTTCGAAGGCCCGCTGCCGCTGAAACAGATCAACGGCGCGCCCGGCTTCGCCTACCGCTTCGGCTATGGCCTGACCCTGAGCGACGACGAGGGCGGCGGCCGCGAGATCCCGTACACGGTGTACATCCTGGAGGACAGCACCGCGCTGGCGCGCCAGGTGTCGGCGTTCCGCGCCGCGCTGTGGTGGTACCTCGGCGGTGCCGGCCTGGTGCTGCTGCTGCTGCAGATGTTCGTGCTGCGCTGGAGCCTGCGCCCGCTGGGCGATGTGATCGACGAGCTCAAGCGGGTCCAGCGCGGCGAGGCCGCCGGCATGAGCCAGGCCCATCCGCGCGAACTGGAGCCGCTGACCGAGAGCATCAACGCCTTCATCCAGAGCGAACGCGAGAACCTGGAGCGCCAGCGCAACACCCTGGCCGACCTCGCGCACAGCCTGAAAACCCCGCTGGCGGTGCTGCGCGCGCGGCTCGATAGCGGCAGCAGCGAGGCCGAGTTGCGCGAGGAGGTGGACGCGCAGCTGCGGCGCATGGGCGATCTGGTGAGCTACCAGCTGGCGCGCGCGGCGCGCTCCGGCCACCAGCTGTTCGCGGCGCCGGTGGAGATCGAGCCGCAGGCCGAGCAGATCGTGGTCGGGCTGGAGAAGGTGTATGCCAGTAAAGGCGTGCTGTGCGAATTCGAGATAGCCCCGGAGGCGCGTTTCCACGGCGAGACCGGCGACCTCCAGGAGCTGCTTGGCAACCTGTTGGAGAATGCCTTCAAGTGGGCGAAATCCCGGGTCCTGCTGACCGTGGCCGAGGGTGCGCAGGTGCCCGGGCGCCGGCCGGGCCTGCGGATCGTGGTGGAGGATGACGGCCCGGGCATCGCCGAGGACCGCATCGGCTACATCCTGCAGCGCGGCGTGCGCGGCGACGAGCGCGTGCAGGGCCACGGCATCGGCCTGTCGATCGTGCAGGACATCATCAAGAGCTACCGCGGGCAGTTGCACGTCGGGCGTTCGGCCGAACTCGGCGGCGCGCGCTTCGAGGTCGAACTGCCGGGCGGCCTGTAGCGGCGGCGTCCACGGCAGGGCGCGCGCCTACGCGCCCGGCAGCAGCGGGTCGCCGTAGAAGCGCTGCAGGTGCGCGGCCACCTCCGGCAGCGCCGCACGCAGCCGCTGCGGCTGGCTGAAGTGGTATTCGCTGCAGACCGCGAAGAACTCCTCGGGCGCTTCCGCCGCGTAGGGGTCGATCGCGCTGTCATGGCCGGCGTCCAGCGTGGCGCACAGGGCGTCGTAGGCGCGCTGGAAATCCGCCGCCCATTGCCGCTGCCAGGCGCGCGGCAGCGGCGGGGTGCCGTCCATCACTCCGTCCAATGCGTCGAGCTTGTGCGCGATCTCGTGCACCGCCACGCAATAGCCTTCGGCCGGGGCGGCGATGTCGGCGCGGATGTCGGCCCAGGACAGGATCACCGGTCCGTGCAGCCAGGCTTCGCCGATCAGTTCCTCCTCGCCCTCGTGCAGCACGCCGTAGGCATCCATGTGGCTGCGGCGCACCCGGAACGCCCCGGGATACACCACCAGCTCGCGCCAGCCGTGCAGGCCTTCGCTGCCGAACTCCAGCAGCGGCATGCAGCACAACAGCGCCAGCCGCAGGCGCTGCACGTCGTCCAGGCGCAGGCCCTGCAGCGGGGTGATGGTCTTTTCGTGCAGAAAGCGCGCCGCCAGCGCGTGCAGGCGTTCGCGGCGGGTGGGGTCGAGCGCGCGCAGCCACGGCAGGCCGGCGCTGGCCTGGCGCAGCAGGGCGGGATCGAGGGTGGGCGGGGACGGTGCGCGCCGGCGGCGCGAGAACGGCCAGATCACGAGGGCCGTGGGCTCAGCGGAACATGCCCGGCAGGAAGCTGTGGAAGCGCGAGGGCAGCATCCGGTCGCCGCCGCTGTTGCCTCCGCGGGCCGGCACTGCGGGCGCGGCCTTCGGCTTGGGCGCGCGTGCGGGATGGCTGGCGGCCACCGCGCCGTCGATGTCCACCTCGTCCAGGCGGTCGATCTGCGCGGGCACCGGGTCGGTCGGCGGGGTGCTGTCCGGGGCCGGATGCCGCATGTCGGCGGCGGCGACCGGGCCGAACGCGCCCGTCAGGGCAAGGCAGACCAGCAGCTGGCGCGAGGAGGGCAGGCGCATGGACGGTCACCGGGCGAGGGCGGACGGGGCGGACGCACCGATCCGGCTCTCGACTATAGCAGCGCGGGCGGGCCGCTGCTGCTGCGCCGCAGCAAGCGTACGGGCGGGCCTGTCTGCACACTGGCGGGATGCACGAAGCCGTCCTCGATCCCGCCCTGCCCGCGCCCGCCCCATCGTTCGTCACCGCCGCCGCCCTGCGCCGCGCCCTGATCGCCGGCGCGCGCCGGGTGATCGCCGCGCGCGAGGAGCTCAACCGCATCAATGTGTTCCCGGTCCCCGACGGCGATACCGGAAGCAACCTGGCCGCGACCCTCGGCAGCGTGCTGCACGGCGTGCTCGGGCGGCGCAGCCGGCATGCCGGCGAACTGCTGGTGCAGGTCGGCCACCAGGCGATCGACGGCGCGCGCGGCAATTCCGGCGCGATCATGGCGCAGTTCCTGGTCGGCCTCGGCGAGCAGGCGCGCAGCCTGCCGCGGCTGGACGCGCAGGCGTTGGCGCAGGCGGTGCGGCGCGGTGCCGACAGTGCGCGCGCGGCGCTGGCGCATCCGGTGGAGGGCACCATCCTGAGCGTGATCGCGGCGTTCTCCGAGGCGTTGGAGGAGGGCGCGCGGCGCCAGGGCGGCGGCCTGCGCGAGGCCTACGCGCAGGCCCTGCAGCGCGCGCGGCGGGCGCTGGCGGACACTCCGCGGCAGATGGCGGTGCTGCAGAAGGCCGGGGTGGTGGATGCCGGGGCGCGCGGTTTCGTGGACTGGCTGGAAGGCATCGCCGACTACGCCGAGGGCGGAGTGCGCGCGCTGCGTGCCGGCGCGGCGGCGGTGCACATCGAGGCCGAGCCGGTGGCGCACGTGCACGAGGACATCGACCCGCAGCGCCGGTTCTGCACCGAGTGCCTGGTGGTCGGAGAGGGGATCGACCGTGCGGCCCTGCGCGCGGCGCTGGAGGCGCAGGGCATCGATTCCCTGGTGGTGGCCGGCAGCTCCGGCCGGGTGCGCGTGCACGGCCATGCCGGCGCGCCGCAGCGGCTGTTCGATGTGTGCGCAGGGTTCGGCCGGGTGGAGGCGATGAAGGCCGACGACATGCTGCTGCAGCAGCGCAGCGTGGAATCGCCCGCGCAGGTGGCGGTGGTGGTGGATAGCGCCTCCGACCTGCCGCCCGTATTGGCCGACCGCTACGGCATCCACGTGGTGCCGGTGCGGGTGAGCCTGGATGGGCGCGATTACCTCGACCGTCTGGGGCTGACCGCGGCCGAGTTCTATCGCCGCATGGCGGCCTGCGCGCAGCTGCCGCAGACCAGCCAGCCGCCGCCGGGCGATTTCCGGCGCGTGTTCGAGCACGTGCTCGCCTACCAGCCGGCGGCGGTGTACGTGGGCTTGTCGCGCCCGTTGTCGGGCACGTTGCAGGCGGCCGAGACCGCCGCTCGCGCGCCGGCGAGCTGGCGCAGGCCGGCGCGGATGCCGAGGCGATCGCCGCCGAGATCCGGCGGCTGCGCCCGCTCACCCGCACCTGGGCGATGGCGCGCGACATCCGGCACGCGGTGCGCGGCGGCCGCATCCCGCGCTGGGCCGGCCCGCTGGTGCGCTGGACTGGGCTGACCCCGATCGCCAAGGTCAGCCCCGAGGGCCTGCTCAAGGTCGCCGGCGGGCTGCTGGCGCGCCGGCGCGCGCCGGAGGCGTTCGCCCGCTTCGTGGCGCGGCGGGTGCCGGCCGGCCAGCGCTGGCGGCTGATCGTCGGGCATGCCGATGCCCTGGCCGACGGCGAGCGCCTGCTGGCGGCGCTGCGGCAGCGCCTGGACGTGGCGGAGGCGCATCTGGTGGACGTGGGCCCGGCGGTCGGCGCGCATGCCGGCCAGGGCACCCTGGTGGTGGGGCTGCAGCCGGCGCCGTGAACGCACAGGCTGCGCCGCGCAGGTGCGGGCCGTGCGCGCGGCTGCGTATCATCCGCGCATGACGATGACGCTTGCCGATGCCGGCGTGCTGCTGGCCGCCTACCTGCTGGGCTCGCTGTCCGGCAGTCTGCTGCTGGGCCGCCTGCGCGGGGTGGATATCCGCCGCCACGGCAGCGGCAATGCCGGCGGCACCAACGCGCTGCGCACCCTGGGCTGGCGCTTCGCGCTGGGGGTGGTGGTGATCGATGTCGGCAAGGGCGCGCTCGCGGCCTGGCTGGGCCTGCGCTTTGCGCAGGGTTTTGCATATCCAGCGGCGGCGCTGGCGGTGGTCGGCCACGTGTGGCCGCTGTGGCACGGCTTCCGGGGCGGTAAGGGCGCCGCCACCGTGGTCGGCGCGCTGCTGGTGCTGTGGCCGCAGGCGCTGCTGCCGCTGCTCGCGGTGTGGGCACTGGTGCTGGTGGCCAGTGGCTATGTCGGCCTGTCCACCGTGCTGGCGATGGCCAGCCTGCCGGTGTTCGCGTGGTGGCAGCAGGCGGGGCCCGCGCGCACCGGGTTCGCGCTGGCGATGGCGCTGTTTCTGCTGTTCACCCACCGCGGCAACCTGCAGCGGCTGCGGCGCGGCACCGAATCGCGGTTCGAACGCGCGCGCCTTCTGCGGCGCCGGCGGGCCGGGGCATGAGCGATGGCCGCGACGAGCGCGTGCTGCTGCGGCGGCTAGCGGCCGGGCCGGTCAGCGGCGACGTGCTGGCCGGCGAACTCGGATTGACCCGCGCCGCGGTGTGGAAGCGGATCGAGGCCCTGCGCGAGGCCGGCCTGGCGATCACCGCGCTGCCCGGGCGCGGCTACCGCCTGCAGCCGCCGCCCGACCTGCTGGAAGCGGACGCGATCCGCGCCGCGCTGCCCGCCGCCGTGCGCGCCGAACTGGCGGCGCTGGAGGTGGCCTGGACGCTGGAATCCACCAATACCAGCCTGCTGCAGCGCGCGGTGCCCACGCGCGGCTGCGCGGTGCTGCTGGCCGAGCGCCAGACCGGTGGGCGCGGCCGCCGTGGCCGCACCTGGGCCTCGCCGCTGGCGGCGCATGTGTACCTGTCGTTGGCGCGCCGCTTCGATGGCGGGCTGGCGCGGCTGGGGGGCCTCAGCCTGGTGGCCGGGGTCGCCGCCGCCGAGGCGGTGCAGGCGCTGGGGTTCCCGCAGGTGCGTCTGAAATGGCCGAACGATCTGGTGGTGGCGGACGGAGCGCAATTGCGCAAGCTCGGCGGGCTGCTGGTAGAAGGCGGCGGCGAGGCGGGCGGCGCGGCGCGAGCGGTGGTCGGCCTCGGCCTGAACGTGCGCATGCCGCCGGCCTTCGCCGCGGCCATCGACCAGCCGTGGACCGATCTGTCCGCACTGACGTCCACGCCGCCGGCGCGCAACGCGGTGGTGGCGCAGCTGCTGCAGCACCTGCTGCCCGCGCTGGCGCAGTTCGATGCCGAAGGCCTGGCGCCGTTCCTGCCGCGCTATGCCGCGCTGGATGCGCTCGCCGGCCGCCGCGTGCGCCTGCATGAGGCGTCCGGAACTTCTGCCACGCTGGCGCTGGGCGTGGCCGCCGACGGTGCGCTGCGGGTACGCGACGAGGATGGCGGTGAGCGCTGCGTGCACGCCGGCGAAGTGAGCGTGCGCGCATGAGCACCTGGCTGTTCGATCTCGGCAATACCCGCCTGAAATGCGCCCCGCTCGGGGCCGACGGCCGCCTCGGCGCGGTGCGCGCGCTGGCGCACGACGAGGGCGCGGCTTGGCTGCAGGACCTGCCGTCCGGCGAGGTGGCCTGCATCGCCAGCGTGGCCTCCGACGCGCGCCGGGTGGCGCTGCTGGAGGCGCTCCTGCCGCGTTTCGCGCGCCTGCACCGGGTCGCCACCGAGGCCGCGCTGGGCCCGCTGCGGATCGCCTATGCCGAGCCGTCGCGGCTGGGCGTGGACCGCTTCCTGGCCATGCTCGGCCAATGCGATGGGCAGGCCATGCTGGTGGTCGGGGTCGGCACCGCGCTCACCCTCGACCTGGTGGATGCCGACGGCTGCCATCGCGGCGGCCGCATCGCGCCCTCGCCGCAGTTGATGCGGCAGGCGCTGCATGCGCGCGCCGCGCAGCTGCCGGAGAGCGGCGGCGCCTACGCCGAGTTCGCCGACGACACCGCCGACGCGCTGGCCTCCGGCTGCGAGGGCGCCGCGCTGGCGCTGATCGAGCGCAGCCTGCACGCGGCACACGCCCTGCTCGGGGTGATGCCGGAGCTGCGCCTGCACGGCGGCGGCGGCGAGGGACTGCGCGCGCACCTGCCGCCGCATGCCTGGGTGCCGGAGGCCGTGCTGCAGGGGCTGGCGCGCTGGCATGCGCTGCGGATCGCATAAACTGCGGCGATGCTGCTGCGCGCCGCCATCGTCATGCTGGTCATGCTCAACCTCGGCGCCGCCGGCTGGTGGGCCTTCGCGCCCGCAGCGCCGAGGGAGGCGCCGCCGCGCGAGGGCCCGGGCCTGCGCCTGCTGACGGAAGCCGCGCCTCCCGCCGCGCAGGCCACCCGCGCGCCGTCCGCGCCCGCCACGCCCTCCGACGCCCCCGCCGTGACGGCCGCGCCCGTGCCGTCCGCGCCGCCTGCGGCGGCATCCCCGGCGGCCGCCTCCTGCCTGCGCTTCGGGCCCTTCGCGGACGCGCCGGCGCGCGATGCCGCGCAGGCGGCGCTGGACGCGCTCGGGGCGTCGGTGCGCGCAGTGCCGGCCGCCGCCAGGAGCACGCGCGGCTGGAAGGTGTTCCTGCCACCGCAGCCCTCGCGCGAGGCGGCGCAGGCGCTGGCCGAGCGCCTGCAGGCCTCCGGCGTGCGCGATCTGTTCGTGCTGTCGGGCGGCGAGGACGCCAACGGCATCGCGCTGGGCCGCTTCAGCAGCGAGGCCGGCGCGCGCCGGCGGGCCGAAGAATTGGCCGCCAAGGGCGTGCAGGCGCAGGTGGCCCCGGTGGAGCCGGCCGCCGGCGTGGGCTGGCTGGACGCACGCCTCCCCGCGGACGTGGAGCCGGCGCGGTTGGCGGCGATCGCCCCCGCGCGCGCGCAGGCCTGCTCCGCGGCGCGCTGAGCCAGGTCGCGGCCGGCGTCGGCCACGGCTGCTAGAATCCGGGTCCGCGCCGCTTTAGCTCAGTCGGTAGAGCAGCTGCCTTGTAAACAGCAGGTCGTCCGTTCGATTCGGACAAGCGGCACCAGTCCCGGGATGCCTGTCGCGCGCGCGGGCGCCCAGCGCCATGCAGGAGGCCCCATGACCCGTTCCTATCCTTCCGTGTCCGTGTTCGGCGTGCCCACCGACATCGGCGCCTCCCGGCGCGGTGCCTCGATGGGCCCGGAAGCCCTGCGCGTGGCCGGGCTGGTGGAGGCGCTGGTCGCGCGCGGGGTGGATGCGCGCGACGTGGGCGACGTGCAGGGGCCGCGCAACCCGATGGCCCCGCCCAGCGGCGGCTACCGCCACCTCGACGAGGTCGTGGCCTGGAACCGTGCGGTGTTCGATTGCAGCACCCGTGAACTGCAGGCCGGCCGCCTGCCGATCATGCTCGGCGGCGACCATTGCCTGGCGATCGGCTCGATCGCCGCGGTCGCCGCGCACTGCCGCGCCGCCGGCAAGCGCCTGCGCGTGCTGTGGCTGGACGCGCACGCCGATTTCAACACCTCCGCCATCACCCCCAGCGGCAACATCCACGGGATGCCGGTAGCCTGCCTGTGCGGGCTGGGGCCGGAGGCGCTGACCGGCCTCGGCGGGGTGACGCCCGCGATCACCCCGGATCAGGTGCGCCAGATCGGCATCCGGTCGGTGGATCCGGGCGAGAAACGCCTGGTCAAGGAATACGGGCTGGACATCTACGACATGCGCTACATCGACGAGGTCGGCATGCGCCGCGCGATGGAGGAGGCGCTGGAAGGCGTGGACGCGGACACCCACCTGCACGTGAGCTTCGACGTGGACATGCTGGACCCGGCGATCGCCCCCGGCACCGGCACCCGGGTGCCGGGCGGGATTAACTACCGCGAGGCGCAGCTGATCATGGAGATGGTGGCCGACACCGGCCGCCTGGGCTCGCTTGACCTGGTCGAGGTCAACCCGACCCTGGACAAGCGCAATGCCACCGCGAAGCTGGCGGTGGACCTGGTGGAAAGCCTGTTCGGCAAGTCCACCCTGATGCGGGATTGAGCCGCGCGGCTGAACGCCAGGGCCGGAGCCGGGCGACGGCGGTTCACCTGCGGTTCGGCCGCAGCGCCCGGCGTCCACGCCAGCTTCACGCAGGGGGATGCTTCCATCGGCACGCGGGCCAGACGTGCCTGCGCCCATCATCTTTCGAGGAGGTATCCCCATGAAGCGTTTGCTTGCCCTGGCCCTGCTGGCCGCCTTCGCCAGCACCACCCTGACCGCCTGCAACACCGTTGCCGGTGCCGGCAAGGACGTGCAGAAGGTCGGCGAGAAGGTCGAGCAGAAGGCCGAGGACTGCAAGGACATGAAGTGCTGAACGCGCACACCGATGCGCGGGCGGCGGGGCGTTGCGTGCCCGCCGCCCGGCTTCTAAGCTGCCGCCGTCCTTCCACTGGAGAGCAGCGATGATGCGTATCGGGAAATTGGCACTGGCGATGCTGGCGTGCATGGTCGCGCTGACCGCCTGCAACACCGTCAAGGGCGTCGGCAAGGACGTGCAGAAGGCGGGCGAGGCGATCGAGCGCGCGGGCAAGTAAGCCTGGATGCGTCTGGCAGGGCCGGCTCCGTGCCGGCCCTGCGCGCGTCCGGGCCGCGCAGGCGGCATCGCCGCGGCGGGTAGAATGCAGGCCCGTTCCATCGTGCCTGCGTGCAGCATCGAATGAGCAAGACCCGCGTCCTGACCGGCATCACCACCTCCGGCACCCCGCACCTCGGCAACTACGTCGGTGCCATCCGCCCGGCGATCGCCGCCGCGCGCGCGCCGGAAGTGGAAAGCTTCTACTTCCTCGCCGACTACCACAGCCTGATCAAGGCCCAGGACCCGGCGCGCACCCAGCGCAGCACGCTCGAGATCGCCGCCGCCTGGCTGGCCTGCGGGCTGGACCCGCAGCGGGTGTGGTTCTACCGCCAGTCCGACATTCCCGAGATTCCCGAGCTCACCTGGCTGCTGACCTGCGTGGCCGGCAAGGGCATCCTCAACCGCGCGCATGCCTACAAGGCGGCGGTGGACAAGAACCGCGCCGAGGGCGAGGACGACGATGCCGGCATCACCGCCGGGCTGTTCATGTACCCGGTGCTGATGGCGGCCGACATCCTGATCTTCAACGCGCACCGGGTGCCGGTGGGGCGCGACCAGATCCAGCACATCGAGATGGCGCGCGACTTCGGCCAGCGCTTCAACCACGTGTATGGCGGCGACTATTTCGTGCTGCCGGAAGCGGTGGTGGACGAGCAGGTGGCCACCCTGCCGGGCCTGGACGGCCGCAAGATGAGCAAGAGCTACGGCAACACCATTCCGCTGTTCGCGCCGCGCGCGGAGCTGAAGAAGCTGATCGCCGGCATCGTCACCGATTCGCGTGCGCCGGGCGAGCCCAAGCCCACCGAAGGTTCGGCGATCTTCCAGCTGTACCAGGCCTTCGCTTCGCGCGAGGAAACCGCCGCCTTCGCGCGTGCCTTCGCGGAGGGAATCGCCTGGGGCGAGGCCAAGCAGGCGCTGTTCGAGCGCATCGATGCGGAAGTGGCGCCGCTGCGCGAACGTTACGAGGCGCTGATGGCGCGCCCCGGCGAGATCGAGGCGATCCTGCGCGACGGCGCCGCGCGCCTGCGCGAGGCCTATGCGCGCCCGGCGATCGCGCGCCTGCGCGAGGCGGTGGGCCTGCGCGATCTCTCCCGCATCAGCGTGCCGGCCGCCGATGCGCGGGCGAAAAAGAGCCATGACGCGCCGACCTTCAAGCAGTACCGCGAGGCCGACGGCAAGTTCTATTTCAAGCTGGTGCAGGGCGAGCGCGTGCTGCTGCAGAGCATCGGCTTCGACTCCCCGCGCGATGCCGGCCAGCGCCTGGCGGCGCTCAAGCAGGGCGAGGTCGGTGAGCCGGGCAGCGATTTCATGCTGGGCGAGGGGGTCACTGCCGACGAAGTGAACGCCGCGCTGGCGGCGTTCGTGGCGGCGACGCTGGAAGGCGAGGCGGGCAAGCCGTAAGCACGGCGCGGACCGGGCGGCTGCGGCCGCCGGCAGCGCTCAATCCCAACGGCGGGGTGGCGCGCCGCGCTCGGGGTGCGCCATCGGCACCACGCAGAAGCGTTGGCCGGTCGGCGCTTCCATCGCCCACCAGCGCTCGCGCACGAAGGCGATCTTCTTCGCGCCCAGCGCTTCCAGCCGAGCGGCCTCGGCGTGCACGTCGTCGGCCTCGATGTCCAGGTGCACGCGCGAGGGGTGCGCCACCTGTTGCACTTCGATGTGCAGTTCGCCGGGCGTGTTGCCCAAGCGCTGGTAGCGCGCGGCGGCATCGCCCGCATCGCGCTCGGCGACCGTGCAGCCCAGGGCCTGCGCCCAGAAGTCGGCGGCGGCGTCGAGGGCATCGGTCTGGCAGTCGATGATGAAACCGGCCAGGCGGCTGCGGTGGGCCATGGCGGAATCTCCGGTGAGAGCTGGAACGACGACGGCGGGCCGGTGCCCGCCGTCGAGGGGAGTGCAGCCGCAGGGATTATTGCGGCAGCGCCAGGTCGTCCAGCAGCGCCTTGAGGAAGCGCGCGGCTTCGCCGCCGGTGCAGGCGCGGTGGTCGAAGGTCAGCGAGATCGGCAGGCGGCGGTGCACCTCGATGCCGCCGATCACCGCGACCACGTCGTGGCACAGCTTGCCGGCGCCGACGATGGCCACGCACGGCGGCACCACCACCGGCGTCGCGTAGCGGCCGGCGAACATGCCGAAGTTGGACAGCGAGATGGTGTAGCCCGACAGCTCGCTGGCCGGGATGGTGCGGCTCTCCACCTGCGCACGCAGGCGGTTGATGCCCTCGCGGATGCCGCGCGCGTCCAGCATGTCGGCGTTGCGCAGGGCGGGCACGAACAGGCCGTCGTCGGTGTCCACCGCGATGCCGATGTCCACCTGCGGGTGCAGCGTGCGGCTGAGGGTCTCGCCGTCGAACCAGGCGTTCAGCGCCGGCACCGTCTTGCAGGCCGTCACCATCGCGCGGATCAGGCGCGCGGTGATGTCCTGCTTGCCGATCCAGGCGTGCAGGTCGGCATCGTCCACCAGCGTGGTGGGCACCACCTTGGCGTGGGCGTCGGCCATCACCCGCGCCATGTTGCGGCGCACGCCCTTGAGCTGCTCGGGCTGGCCGGACGCGGCCACGCCCGGCGGCTGGGTGCGCATCGGCTTGCCGGACTGCGACAGCGTGCTGCGCTGCTGCTCTTCCCTTCTCCCCCCGGGAGAAGGTGCCCGCAGGGCGGATGAGGGTTCGTTACGGGAAGTGGCTGCATGGTGCTGCGCACCCTCACCCCCAGCCCCTCTCCCGGTGGGAGAGGGGAGCAGGAGCGAGCCGTCCGCGGCGGCGCGCTTCACGTCGTCCATCGTCACCGTGCCGTCCGGGCCGCTGGCGCGCACGCGGGTGATGTCCACGCCCAGTTTGCGGGCCATCGCGCGCACCGCAGGCACGGCCTTGACGCCGCCCACCGCGACCGCGGCTTCGCTCACCACCGCGTTGCCGACCTGCATCGCGCCGACCACGGTGCCGGCGTCCTCCTCGATCGGCACGGTCTTGGTCTCCGCCGCCGGTGCGGGCGCGGCCGCTTCCGGCGCGGCGTGGGACGGGCCGTGGTGGTGGCCGGTGTCCTGGCCTTCCGCGCGCTGCGGCAGGTTGGGGTCGATCTCGAACTCGGCCAGCAAGGTGCCGGTGACGATCACGTCGCCCGGGCCGCCGGCCAGCTTCAGCACCTTGCCGGAAACCGGCGAGGGCACGTCGACCACCGCCTTGGCGGTCTCCATCGAGACCAGGTTCTCGTCCAGGCGGATCACGTCGCCTTCCTTGACGTGCCACTCCACGATGGTGGCGTCCGGCAGGCCTTCGCCGAGGTCGGGCAGGAGGAACTTCTTGCTCATGGGGCGTCCTTTACGAATAGGCCATCGCGCGCTTGGCGGCGGCGACGATCTTGTCCACGCTCGGCAGGTACTTCATCTCGAGGCGGAACAGCGGGATGTGGGTGTCGTAGCCGGTGACGCGCTCGACCGGCGCCAGCAGGTCGAACAGGCACTCCTCGGCGACGCGCGCGGCGACTTCGGCGCCGAAGCCGGCGGTCTTGGCGGCTTCATGCACGATCACGCAGCGGCCGGTCTTGGCCACCGACTCGGCGATGGTGGCAAAGTCCAGCGGCTTGAGCGTGGCCACGTCGATGACCTCGGCGCTGATGCCCGCGGCCGCCAGCTTGTCCGCGGCCTCCAGGGTCTCCTTCACCTGCGCGCCCCAGGTCACCAGGGTGATGTCGGAACCGTCGCGCAGCACGTAGCACACGTCCAGCGGCAGGGCCTCGCCGTCGTCCGGCACCAGCTCCTTGTACTGGCGGTAGATGCGCTTGGGCTCCATGTAGATGACCGGGTCCGGGTCGCGGATCGCGGCCAGCAGCAGGCCGTAGGCGCGCTGGGGGGAGCTGGGCATCACCACGCGCAGGCCGGGCACGTTGGTGAAGATCGCTTCGTTGGCCTCGCTGTGGTGCTCCGGCGCGCGGATGCCGCCGCCCCACGGCACGCGCAGCACCATCGGGCAGGTCAGGCGGCCGCGGGTGCGGTAGCGCATGCGCGCGGCGTGGCAGACGATGAAATCCACCATCGGATACATGAAGCCGTCGAACTGGGCCTCGGCGACCGGCTTCATGCCCTGGCTGGCCATGCCGACGGTGAGGCCGGCGATCGTGGTTTCGTCCAGCGGGGTGTCGAGGATGCGCTCCGGGCCGAACTCGGCCGACAGGCCGGCGGTGGCGCGGAACACGCCGCCGTTCACGCCCACGTCTTCGCCCAGCACGACCACGCTGGGGTCCTGGCGCAGCTCATAGGCCAGCGCCTGGGTGATCGCCTCGATGAGCGTGATAGGAGCAGGGGTGATGGCTTGCGTGCTCATGCCCGGCCCTCCAGCGCGAGTGCGGCATTGCGCTGCGCCAGCAGGTCGGCCGGCATGTCTCCGTACAGGTAGTCGAACATCGCTTCCACCGGCTGCACCGGCGTCTCCAGATAGGCGTTGATTTCCGCGTCCACGCGCGTGCCGCACTCCTCGATCCAGGCCTTCTCCTGCGCCTCGTCCCACAGGCCGGCGGCGGTCAGGAAAGCGCGCAGGCGCAGGAAGGGCTCCTTCTCCCACGCCGCCTTCACCTCGTCCTCGCTGCGGTAGCGGCGGGCGTCGTCGGCGGTGGTGTGGTCGTGCAGGCGGTAGGTGAGGAACTCGATGACGCTGCCGCCTTCGCCCTTGCGCGCGCGCTCGGTGGTGCGGCGCATGGCTTCCAGCACCGCGACCAGGTCGTTGCCGTCCACCTGCAGGCAGTGCAGGCCGCCGGCCAGGCCCTTCTGCGCCAGCGTCTGCGCGCCGGTCTGGGCCTTGCGCGGCACGCTGATCGCCCAGCCGTTGTTGATCACGCACAGCACCAGCGGCAGGGTGTAGGCGCCGGCGGAGTTCACCGCCGCGTAGAAATCGGTCTTGGAGCTGCCGCCGTCGCCGCAGCAGGCCACGGCGATGCGATCCTGTTTGCGCAGCTTGAAGCTCAGGGCCGCGCCCGAGGCCATCAGGCACTGGGTGGAGATCGGCACGCACCACGGGTAGTCGTGCGCCGGCCCGCCGATGAGCAGGTTGCCGCGCTCGTCGCCGCCCCAGTACATCAGCACCTCGCGCGGGCGCACGCCGCGCATGAACTGCGCGCCGTATTCGCGGTAGCTGGGCGCGAACACGTCCTCCGGCCGCAGCGAGGCGCCGATCCCGACGTGGGTGGCCTCGTGCCCCAGGCAGGCGGCGTAGGTGCCCAGCTTGCCGGTGCGCTGCAGGGCGATCGCCTTGCTGTCGAAGGTGCGCACGAACAGCATCTGCTTGAACAGCGGCAGCAGCGCCTTGGCGTCGGGCACCGCCGGCGGCAGCGGGCCGGCCAGGGTGCCGTCGGGCTTGAGGTATTGCAGGTATTCGATGTCGAAATGGGCGGCAGTGGTCATGTTCGCCTTGGGTCTGGAGCAATCGCTCTATGATACCGGGCAATGTGTGACGGCCCGTTGCGCGCTGCGGCATCGGCCCGGCCTTGACCCGGATCAGCCGCTGCGCGGCGGCCGCGTGCGAGAATCCCGCGATGACCAGCGAACACGACACGGCGGGCGCCAACCGGCGCGACCTCGAGGCCGACATCCACACCGACCTGGCCGGCCGCATCACCTACGGCGGCTACCTGCAGCTGGACAAATTGCTGTCGGCCCAGCAGCCGCTGTCGCAGCCGCCGCACCACGACGAGATGCTGTTCATCATCCAGCACCAGACCAGCGAGCTGTGGCTGAAACTGCTGATCCACGAGCTGTCGGCGGCGATCGGGCACTTGCGCAACGACCGCGTCTGGCAGTTCGGCAAGGGCGCGGCGCGCTGCAAGCGGGTGCTGGACCAGCTCACCGCGCAGTGGTCGGTGCTGGAGACGCTGACGCCGTCGGAATACATGGAGTTCCGCGACGTGCTGGGGCCATCCTCCGGCTTCCAGTCGCTGCAGTACCGCACGCTGGAGTTCCTGCTGGGCAACAAGAACGCGGCGATGCTGAAGGTGTTCGCGCACGATGCGGCCGGGCACGCCGCGCTGGAGGCGGTGCTGCAAGCGCCCAGCCTGTACGACGAGTTCCTGCGCTACCTGGCGCGCTGGGGGCATGCGGTGCCGGATGCGCACCTGGTGCGCGATTTCAGCCAGCCGCATGCGCTCGACCGCGCGCTGCTGCCGGTGTTCGAGCGCATCTATGCCGATACCAGCCGTTACTGGCGCGAATACCAGCTGTGCGAGGACCTGGTGGACCTCGAGACCCAGTTCCAGCTCTGGCGCTTCCGCCACATGCGCACGGTGCAGCGGATCATCGGCTTCAAGCGCGGCACCGGCGGCTCCAGCGGGGTGGCGTTCCTCAAGCGCGCGCTGGAGCTGAGCTTCTTCCCCGAGCTGTTCGAGGTGCGCACCACGGTCGGGCCCGGCGCGGGCTGACGGCGCGGGTTTTGTTGCGACGCAGCAGGCGGCGGGTTTGACGCCGGTGCGCCGGCTCGGCCATCCTCGCCCGGTTCCGCGCCCGCCGTGGCCCGGTTCGCATCCTTTGAAACCAATAGACGACCACGAGGGGGACGCCGCATGAGCGGAGCCACAGACACGCCCACCCCGGTGAATCCACCGGAATTCCCGCAGCTGATGGGGCATCCGCGCCCGCTGTGGATGCTGTTCATGTCGGAATTCTGGGAACGCTTCGCGTTCTATGGCATCCGTTGGGCGATGGTGCTGTACATCGTGGCCCAGTTCCACGGCGGCAACGCCGCCGGCGAGAAGCCGGCCAGCGAGCTGTACGGCGCGTATCTTGCGCTGGTGTACGCGGGCGCGATCTTCGGCGGCTACGTGGCCGACAGGCTGATCGGCTTCCAGCGTTCGATCCTGCTGGGCGCGCTGGTGATGTCGGTGGGGCTGTTCCTGCTGGCGGTGCCGGACGAGAACGTGTTCAAGCTCGGCCTGGCCACCATTATTGTCGGCAACGGCCTGTTCAAGCCGATCATCTCGACCATGGTCGGCAAGCTGTACGCGCAGGGCGACGAGCGCCGCGATTCGGGCTTCACCATCTTCTACATGGGCATCAACCTCGGCGCGCTGCTGGCGCCGCTGGTGACCCAGTACCTGGCCAAGAAGATGTTCGGCATCGAGGACATGCCGGCCTACAAGGTCGTCTTCATCTCCGCCGGCATCGGCATGCTGCTGAGCCTGGTGTGGTTCTGGTTCGGCCGCCGCCAGCTCAAGGGCATCGGCCTGCCGGCCAGCCACCAGACCGGCCTGCGCAACGTCAGCCTGGTGCTGCTGTTCGGGGTGGTGATCGGCATCCCGCTGTTCTATGCGCTGCTGACCATCGACGCCAACCTGCTGCAGGCGATCCTGATGGCGCTGTTCATCATCCCCGCGGTGATGCTGGTGCGCGAGGGCGTGGTCGAGGGCCGGGTGGCGCGCGACAAGGTGATGGCGATGTTGACCATCTTCGTGTTCAACGTGCTGTTCTGGATGTTCTTCGAGCAGGCCGGCAGTTCGTTCAACTTCCTGGCCGATAAGATCGTCAACCGCGACCTCGGCATGCCGGGCCTGTTCCAGGCGCTGGCCGGCACCGACGACTTCCCGGTGTCCTGGTTCCAGTCGGTGAACTCGGTGGCGATCATCGTGCTGGCGCCGGTCATGGCCTGGCTGTGGGTGAAGATGGGCAAGAACAACCCGATCATCCCGCGCAAGTTCGGCCTCGGCCTGATCTTCAACGGCCTGGCCTTCCTGCTGCTGATGGTGGCGCTGTCGAGCATGCTCGACGCCAACGGCAAGATCCCGTTCTGGACCCTGTTCATGGTGTACGTGATCCAGTCGGTGGGCGAGCTGTGCCTGTCGCCGATCGGGCTGTCGATGACCACCAAGCTGGCGCCGTCGCGGCTGGCGGGCCTGGCGATGGGCTGCTGGTTCCTGTCGATCGCGATCGGCAACAACCTGGCAGGCATCTTCGCCGGCCACGTCAGCGGCGAGGGCGGCATGACCGTGGCCTCGGCGCACGCCGGCTACACCTTCGGTTTCTATGCGCTGGTGGGCGCGGGCGTGGTGCTGTTCCTGATCGCGCCGCTGATCCAGCGCTGGATGCACGGCGTGAAGTAAGTCCGGCGGGCCGCATCCCGAACGGTGCGGCCCGGCCCGGGTTCCCGGCGGCGGCCTGCGGGCCGCCGTCTGCGTTTACGGCGCGCCTTCAGCCGGCGTGGTGGCTGGATTCGGCGCGCAGCTCCAGCTCGTCCAGGCGGTCGAGCAGGCGGAACAGCAGCTCGCGCTCGTCGGCGGCGAGCTCGCCCAGCACCTGCTGTTCGAAGCCCAGCGCCAGCGGCACCACCGCGTCGTAGATCGCGTAGCCGGCCTCCGACAGCCGCAGCACCGAGCGCCGGCGGTCGTTCTCGTCGAACTCGCGCTCGATCCGCCCCGAGGCCAGCAGGCGCGCCACCGCGCGGCTCACCGCCACCTTGTCCATCGCGCTGCGCTGCGCCACCTGGTTGGCCGACAGGTCCGGGGTGCGGCCGAGGATCGCCATCACCCGCCATTCGGTGACGCCGAGGTCGAACCGCTGCGAGTACTCGCGCGCGATCGCGCCGCTGAGGCGGTTGGACAGCACGCTCAGGCGGTAGGGCAGGAAGCGTTCGAGGACGAGCTGGGCGTGGTCGGCCATGGCGGGATGCAGGGTGCCTTGAAAATGGTTGCAGATGCAACTATAAAATGCGCTCCCCGGCGTTGAGGACTTCCGCATGAACGCGCAACCCAATCTTGGCATGCAGCCGACCACCTTCGACAACCCGATGGGCATCAACGGGTTCGAGTTCGTCGAGTTCGCCGCGCCGGCCGGGCAGGGCCCGCGCATGCGCGACTACCTGGAGAAGCTGGGCTTCACCGCGGTGGCGCGGCACAAGGCGCGGCCGATCACCCTGTTCCGCCAGGGCACCATCAATTTCCTGCTGAACGAGTCCGAGGATTCGTTCGCCGCCGATTTCGCCGCCCAGCATGGGCCGTCGGCCTGCGGCTTCGCGATCCGCTTCAAAAAGCCCACCGCCGAGGTGCTGGCGCACGTGCTGGCCAACGGCGGCGCCAAGGCCGACCACAAGCCGGAAACCGGCGCGGTGGACACCCCGGCGATCAAGGGCATCGGCGACTGCATGCTGTATCTGGTCGACGACGGCCGCGAGGATCTGTACGCCGATTACCTGCCGCTGCCGGGCGTGGACCAGCACCCCAAGGGCTTCGGCCTGACCTTCATCGACCACCTCACCCACAACCTGTTCGTGGGCAACATGGCGAAGTGGTCGGACTACTACGAGAAGCTGTTCAACTTCCGCGAGATCCGCTACTTCGACATCAAGGGCGCCAAGACCGGCCTGCTGTCGAAGGCGATGACCGCACCGGACGGCGTGGTGCGCATCCCGCTGAACGAGTCCAGCGACGAGAAGAGCCAGATCAACGAATACCTGCGCGAGTACAAGGGCGAGGGCATCCAGCACATCGCGCTGTTCACCGACGACATCTACACCACGGTGGAGCGGATGCGCGCGGCGGGCGTGGAGTTCCTCGACACCCCGGACACCTACTTCGAGGTGATCGACCAGCGCGTGCCGAACCACGGCGAGGACGTGCCGCGACTGGCCCGGAACAAGATCCTGATCGACGCCGACCCGGAGACGAAGACGCGCAAGCTGCTGCAGATCTTCACCCAGAACGCGTTCGGCCCGATCTTCTTCGAGATCATCCAGCGCAAGGGTAACGAGGGCTTCGGCGAAGGCAACTTCCAGGCGCTGTTCGAGAGCATCGAGCGCGACCAGATGCGCCGCGGGGTGTTGTGACGTGGACAGCCCCTCTCCCGCCGGGAGAGGGGTTGGGGTGAGGGTCCGGCGAAGTGACGACATCCAAACCGCCATTGCCTACCACGACGCGCCGGCATGCCCGCGGCATGCGTCGCGCGGCCACCGACGCGGAGCGCGTGCTTTGGCGACGGTTGCGGGCAGGGCAGCTGGATGGATTGAAGTTCCGCAGGCAGCATCCGATCCCGCCCTACATCGCCGATTTCTGCTGTGTCGAATTGAAGCTGGTCGTCGAATTGGACGGTGGCCAGCATGCCGCCGACGCCGATGTGGTGCGAACGCGTCGGCTTGAGGCACAGGGCTGGAATGTCCTGCGGTTCTGGGACAACGCCGTCTTGTCGAACGTTGAATCCGTGGTGGAGGCGATCTGGAACACGGCCGCCCACCGAACCCTCACCCCAACCCCTCTCCCGGAGAGAGAGGGGCTCTGACTGCGAGCAGACCATGAGCATCCACAGCAACGGCTACCAGAGCGGTTTCGGCAACGAGTTCGCGAGCGAGGCGCTTGCCGGCACCCTGCCGGTGGGGCGTAATTCGCCGCAGAAGGTGGCGCACGGGCTGTACGCCGAGCAGCTGACCGGCACCGCGTTCACCGCGCCGCGGCATGCCAACCGCCGCAGCTGGCTGTACCGCATCCGCCCGGCGGCGGTGCACGGCCGCTTTGCTCCGTTCGCGCAGCCGGCCTTCCACAACGATTTCGGCTCGGGTGCGGTCACCCCGGAGCAGCTGCGCTGGAACCCGCTGCCGCTGCCAGAGGCGCCCACCGATTTCATCGAGGGCCTGTTCACCATGGGTGGCAACGGTGGCCCGCAGGCCGGCACCGGCGTCGGCATCCATCTGTACGCGGCCAACCGCGACATGCAGGGCCGCTTCTTCTACGACGCCGACGGCGAGCTGCTGATCGTCCCGCAGCTGGGCCGCCTGCATATCGAGACGGAGTTCGGCGTGCTGGACGTGGAGCCGCAGGAGATCGCGGTGATCCCGCGCGGCGTGCGCTTCCGCGTGACGCTGCCGGACGTTGATCAGGCGCGTGATGCACAGGGATGTGCGAGTGTCGCGGGCGCAGGATGCGCAGGAGCGACCGGCTACGTGTGCGAGAACTTCGGGGCGCTGCTGCGCCTGCCCGACCTCGGGCCGATCGGCAGCAACGGCCTGGCCAACCCGCGGGATTTCCTCACTCCGCAGGCGGCGTTCGAGGATGTGGAAGGCGAGTTCGAGCTGATCGCCAAGTTCCAGGGCCACCTGTGGCGCGCGCCGATCGACCACTCGCCGCTGGACGTGGTGGCCTGGCACGGCAACTACGCGCCGTACAAGTACGACCTGCGCCGCTTCAACACCATCGGCTCGATCAGCTACGACCACCCGGATCCGTCGATCTTCCTGGTGCTGCATTCGCCCAGCGACACCCCGGGCACCAGCAACATGGACTTCGTGATCTTCCCGCCGCGCATCCTGGTGGCGCAGGACACCTTCCGGCCGCCATGGTTCCACCGCAACGTGGCCAGTGAGTTCATGGGCCTGATCCATGGTGTGTACGACGCCAAGGCCGACGGTTTCGTGCCCGGCGGCTGCTCGCTGCACAACTGCATGACCGGGCATGGCCCGGACGCGGCGACCTTCGAGAAGGCCAGCGCGGCCGACACGTCGAAGCCGGACTACATCACCGGCACCATGGCCTTCATGTTCGAGACCCGCGCGGTGATCCGACCGACGGCGCAGGCGCTGGACGCCGCGCACCGCCAGCACGACTACCAGGCCTGCTGGGCCGGGCTGGGCAAGCACTTCCGCGCCTGAGGCGGCGCGTGCCGGCGACGCCCGCGCGGGCGTCCGGGAGTCCGGGAGCGCGGCCTGATGCGCGCGCGGGATTTCCGCCCAGGGCGTCGGATGGCTATTCGGAGCGCGTGGGGTCGCTTTAGGGCGCGTAGGGTCGGCGTCCGCGGCGTGTTGGATCGCTGCCCGGGGCGTGTCGGTTCGCCGTTGGTGGCCTGCTGGATGCCGTTCGTGGTGAGCCTGTCGAACCACGGACGGCCATCGCGGCGCACGGCGCCGTGAACACCGCGCGGGCGCCTGCGCGCGGGCCGTCTATACTCCCGGCCATGCAGAAGATCCGATACATCTCCGTTTTCGCGCGCGCCCAGCACGTGCTGGGCGAGTTCTTCCGGCTCGAGGCCGCTGGCGGCATCGTCCTGATCGCCGCCGCGGCGCTGGCCATGCTGGTGGCCAATTCGCCGCTGGCGGATGCCTACGAGGTGTTCCGCGACACCCCGCTGGGGCCGGCGCCGTGGGGCAAATCCGCCCACTGGTGGATCAACGACGGCCTGATGGCGATCTTCTTCCTGCTGGTGGCGCTGGAAATCAAGCGCGAGGTGGTCTCCGGCCAGCTGTCCAGCCGTGACCAGCTCCTGCTGCCGGTGGTGTGCGCGATCGGCGGCGTGGCGGTACCGGCCCTGCTATATACCGCGCTCAATCATGCCGATGCCGAATCCATGCGCGGCTGGGCCGTGCCCACCGCCACCGACATCGCCTTCGCCTTGGGCGTGCTGGCGCTGCTGGGGTCGCGGGTGCCGCTGGGGATGAAGCTGCTGCTGTCCACCATCGCGGTGGCCGACGATTTGATCGCGATCCTCATCATCGCCCTGTTCTACACGCAGGGGCTGTCGCTGCCGGCGTTGGCCGGCGCGGCGGTGGTGGTGGTGGCGATGTGGGGGCTGAACCGGCGCAAGGTGACCCACCTGGCCCCGTATCTCGGCTTGGGGCTGGTGCTGTGGGGCCTGGTGCTGGCCTCGGGCGTGCACGCCACCCTGGCCGGGGTGGTGACCGGGTTGATGATCCCGCACTACGACCGCCGCAACGCGATCGAGGATGCCAACGAGCATTCCCCGCTGGAGGCGCTGGAGCATGCGCTGCACCCCTACGTGGCGTTCGGGATCCTGCCGCTGTTCGCGTTCGCCAATGCCGGCCTGGCGCTGGGGGGGCTGCAGGTGTCCGATCTTGCCGCGCCATTGCCGGCCGGGATCGGGCTGGGGCTGGTGCTGGGCAAGCCGGTCGGGATCGTCGGCGCGGCGCTGCTGATGCGCGCGCTGGGGCTGGCGCGTTTCCCCGAGGGCATGGACCTGCGCGCGATGCTGGGCCTGGGCCTGCTGTGCGGCATCGGCTTCACCATGAGCCTGTTCATCGCGGGGCTGGCGTTCGGCGGGCAGGGGCTGCACTACACCGAGAGCGTGCTCGGGGTGCTTGGCGCCTCGGTGGTGGCGGCGCTGGCCGGCATGCTGTGGCTGGCGCTGGTGCTGCCGCGGGCGCAGGCCGCGCGCTAGGCGCGGTAGGCGGGCGTCGTTCCGGGCCTGCCGGCGCTCAGTCGATGCGCAGGCCGGCCAGTTTTTCCAGCGCTTCGGCGTACTTGGCGCGGGTCTTGGCGATCACCTCGGCCGGCAGGCGCGGACCGGGCGGGGTCTTGTTCCAGTCCAGCGTCTCCAGGTAGTCGCGCACGAACTGCTTGTCGTAGCTCGGCGGGCTGGTGCCGACGGCGTACTGCTCGGCCGGCCAGTAGCGCGACGAATCCGGCGTCAGCATCTCGTCCATCACGTAGAGCTTGCCGTCTTCGTCGGTGCCGAACTCGAACTTGGTGTCGGCGAGGATGATGCCGCGCTGCGCGGCGTAGTCGCGGGCGAAGGCATACAGCGCCAGGGTCGCGTCGCGCACCTGCTCGGCGCGTTCGCGGCCGACCAGGTTCACCGCCTGCGCAAAGCTGATGTTCTCGTCGTGGTCACCCACCGCCGCCTTGGTGGAGGGCGTGAAGATGGGTTCGGGCAGCTGCTGCGCCTGCTGCAAGCCGGCGGGCAGGGCGATGCCGCTGACCGTGCCGGTGCGCTGGTAGTCCTTCCAGCCGCTGCCGATGAGGTAGCCGCGCGCGATGCATTCCACCGGCACCGGCTTGAGCTTCTTGGTCACCACCGCGCGCTTGGCATACAGCGCCTTGTCCACGCCGGCCGGCAGTACCGCGGCGACGTCGATCCCGGTCAGGTGGTTGGGAATGATGTGGGCGGTCTTGTCGAACCAGAAATTGCTGATCTGGCACAGCATCTCGCCCTTGCCGGGGATCGGGTCGGGCAGCACCACGTCGAATGCGCTCAGGCGGTCGGTGGCGACCATCAGCAGCGTGCCGTCGCCGAGGTCGAACACGTCGCGGACCTTGCCGCGGTGGATCAGGTTCAGGCCGGGCAGGTCGGACTGGAGCAGGGTGGTGGCCATGGGCGCGCGGGCAGGGGAATGGGGCGCCTAGTTTAAGGCCGGCACCCCCGGCCCGCCCTGTAAACTGCGCGGATGCGACGCTGGTACGGACAATTCCTGGGCTTCATCGCCGGCTGGCTGCTGCTGCGGCATCCGGTCGGCGGCTTCATCGGCCTGCTGGTGGGCTATCTGTTCGACCACGATGCGTTCTCCCGCCGCAGGCCCCCGCGCCCGCCACCGGCCGATCCGCCGCCCGGGGATGCCGACGTGGACTGGGCCTACCGCGTGTTCGGCGTGGGGGCCGATGCCAGCGATGCCGAGATCGACCGCGCCTACCGCCGCCTGATGGCGCAGTACCATCCCGACCGCGTGGCCGGCGCCGCGCCCGAGTTGCGCGCGCTCGCCGAGCAGAAGGCGCGCGAGATCAACGCCGCCTACGACCGCATCCGCAAACTCCGCAGGAACGCTTAAGACCATGCAGCCGACCGTCATCGCCCCCTCCATCCTGTCTGCCAACTTCGCGAAACTGGGCGAGGAGGTCGATGCCGTGCTCGCGGCCGGCGCCGACTGGGTGCACTTCGACGTGATGGACAACCATTACGTGCCCAACCTCACCATCGGCCCGCTGGTATGCGAGGCGCTGCGCAAGCACGGCGTCACCGCGCCGATCGACGTGCACCTGATGGTGGAGCCGGTGGACCGGATCGTGCCCGACTTCGCCAAGGCCGGGGCCAGCCTGATCAGCTTCCATCCCGAGGCCAGCCGCCACGTGCACCGCACGCTCCAGCTGATCAAGGCGCAGGGCTGCCAGGCCGGGCTGGTGCTCAACCCGGCCACCCCGGTGGAGGTGCTGGACTGGGTACTGGAGGAACTCGACCTGGTGCTGGTGATGTCGGTCAACCCCGGCTTTGGCGGGCAGGCGTTCATCCCGTCCGCGCTGGACAAGCTGCGGCGGGTGCGCGAAAGGATCGATGCCTGCGGCAAGCCGATCCGGCTGGAGATCGACGGCGGCGTGAAGCCGGACAACATCGGCGAGATTGCGGCCGCCGGCGCCGATACCTTCGTCGCCGGCAGCGCCATTTTCGGCCAGCCCGACTACGCCGCCATCATCGCGCGCATGAAGCAGGCGGTGGCGCAGGCGCGCGCCCGCTGAGCCGCCTGCCTTACTCCGCCGCGCCCACCGGCTGGCGCGGCTTCCACATCAGCACCTCCACGGTCTGCAGCCCCTGGCGCCGGCGGTCCGGGTCGTGCACGCGCCATTGCAGGGTGCGGGTCTGGTCGGGTGGCCCGAACAGGGCGGTTGCGCGCGTTGCGCACTCTGGCGCCGGCGGCTGTCCGAAATAGCGCAGGCTGCCGCACAGGGCCACTTTATTGCCGGCGCGCAGGGCCACAGGATCGATCCAGGTCGATTGCCCGAGGTCGAATTCGTACAGCGCGTGCGGGTGGTCGCTGCCGTAGAAGGCGAGGAAGTACGGCAGCGGGAAGCTGCCGGCCGCGTATTCGATCGGCGCACCGTAGGCCTGCCGGTAGAGCCGCTGCACCTGCTCGGCCATGGTCTGCGGCAGCACATAGACCGGCGGTGCCGGCAGGCGGCGGTAGCGTGCCTCCATGACGCCTGCAGCGATCCCCATCGTCACCAGCCAGGCCAGCGCGGCGATCAGCACCCGGCGCGCCATCAGGCCGCTGTCGCGATCCTCCGGCACGCGTTCCACCAGCGCCCAGCCGGTGAACAGCAGTACCGGGATCAGCCACGGCGGGACCGGCGTCACCCGTTCCAGCAGCGCCCCGCCCAGGGTCAGCACCAGCGCCGCGAGCAGGATGCGCCCGCCCAGGCGCGGCGCGGCTGATGCGGCGGGCAGCGGCGCGGATGCGGCACGCGGCAGCTCAAAGCGCGCCAGCGCCCACACCAGCAGCGCCAGCGCGCAGTAGAGCAGCGCCGAGACCAGCACGGTCAGGTGCGCCAGCGCGATGTCGGCGGCGCTGCTGGCCTGATGCGCCGAGTGCATGTAGTGCAGGCTGGGCCAGCCGTGCCGGATCGACCACAGCACGTGCGGCAGCAGCAGCGCTCCCGCCACCGCGGCCGCCAGCGCGCCGCCGGAAACGAGCGTGCGCCACGGCGGGCGTAGCGCCAGCACCGCCGGCAGCGCCACCGCCGCCAGCACCAGCAGCGCCGAGTACTTGCACAGCAGGGCCGCGCCAGCGAATGCGCCCGCCAGCGCGAACCAGCGCAGGCGCCGGCCCTGCAGCGCGTGCAGCAGGCTCCAGGCGAAGCCGGCGATGAACGGCAGCTGCGCGGTGTTGGCGTTGTACTTGTAGCCGCTGTCGGCCCCGTACAGGGTCACCAGGCTGGTCAGCACGACACCGATCAGCACCCGGTCCCAGGCCATGCAGCGGCGCATCGCCAGCGCCAGCCACCACAGCGCCAGCACCAGGTTGGCTTCCTCCAGCAGGTAATAGGCCCAGTCGCGGGTCGGCAGCAGGGAAAACCAGGCCGCGGTGATCCAGCCGAACAGCGGCGGGTGCTTGTTGTTGCCCCACTGCCATTCCATGCCCCAGACGTAGTTCTCGACCATGTCGGCGTGGTCGAGGGCGTGCCGGGTGAAGGCGAAGATCGCCCACCACGCCAGCCCGAACAGCAGCAGGTAGGCCAGGGTCCAGCGTTTGTAGCGGAGGTCGGAAGCGGTGTGCACGGATGCGGCGTGGCGTCCGGGCACGCAGGCCCGGGGTGACGTGGGGTGGCGGCTAGAGTCGTGGCAGGCGCGGGAAGTTCCGTGGCCGTGGCCTTGGCGGCGGCGGACGGCGGCGCATTCTAGCTATTGCAAGCCCAGCCATGCGGGCTGCGCCGGGCGGACGCGAAAAAAACCGGCGCCGCGAGGGGGCGCGCGGCGCCGGTCGTCACCAATATTTGGGCGTCCTGCCCGTCCGCCGTCCCTGCGATGGACTCCCATGCTGCCCGCCGTCGATGACGGGCAGATGACGCAGGCGTGTTTGCGTGCGGGCGGCGGCTGCCGCTAGAGTGCGCGCATGGATCGGACGGGCACTTCCTGCGGGCATGGCTGGCGATGGTGGCGTGGCGATGCCGCCGCGTCCGCCCCTGCCGTATCGTCCAAGGAATCCCTACGTGACCGTTCCCGCTTCGTCCCCGCAACAACGCTTCGCCCAGGCCGCGGCTGACGGCCATACCCTGGTCCCGGTGGTGCGCGAGGTGCTGTCCGACCTCGACACCCCGCTGTCGGTCTACCTGCAGCTGGCGGATGGCCCGCACACCTACCTGTTCGAATCGGTGGAAGGCGGCGAGCGCTTCGGCCGCTATTCGATCATCGGCCTGCCGGCGCGGCGGGTGTACGAGTTCCGCGGTCATGTCCTGACCGTGCGCGAGCACGGCGAGGTGGTGGAAGCACGCGAGGTGGCCGACCCGCTGGCCGAGGTCGAACGCCTGCGCGCGCAGCAGCACGTGCCGGAGATTCCGGATCTGCCCGGGTTCACCGGCGGCCTGGTCGGCTGGTTCGGCTTCGAGTGCATCGAGTACATCGAGCCGCGCCTGCGTGCCAACCCGAAGCCGGACGAGTTGGGCACGCCCGACATCCTGCTGATGCAGAGCGATGAGCTGGCGGTGTTCGACAACCTCAAGGGCCGGCTGTACCTCATCGTGCATGCCGATCCGCGCGCGCCGCAGGCGTGGGCGCGCGCCAACCGCCGGCTGGACGCGCTCACCCACCGCCTGCGCCACGGCGGCGCGCCGTATCCGGAGACGCTGCAGCCGGCGGCGCTGGACGAGGCCGACTTCGTCAGCGGCTTCACCCGCGAGGGTTTCATTGCCGCGGTGGAGCAGGTGAAGGACTACATCCGCGCCGGCGATGCGTTCCAGGTGGTGCTCAGCCAGCGCATGCGCGTGCCGTTCCGCGCGCGCCCGGTGGATGTGTACCGCGCCCTGCGCGCGCTCAATCCGTCGCCCTACATGTACTTCCTCGACGTCGGCGGCACCCAGGTGGTCGGCTCCTCGCCGGAGATCCTGGTGCGGCTGCAGGGCGGCAAGGTGACGGTACGCCCGATCGCCGGCACCCGGCCGCGCGGACGCACGCCGGAGGAAGATGCGGCGCTGGAGGCCGAGCTGCTGGCCGACCCCAAGGAGCGCGCCGAGCACCTGATGCTGATCGACCTCGGTCGCAACGATGTCGGGCGGGTGTCGCAGGCGGGCAGCGTGGAGGTGCGCGAGCGCTTCGTGATCGAACGCTACAGCCACGTCATGCACATCGTCAGCGAAGTCACCGGCCGCCTGCAGGAGGGCCTGAGCTATACCGACGTGCTGCGCGCCACCTTCCCCGCCGGCACCGTGTCCGGCGCGCCCAAGATCCGCGCGCTGGAGATCATCCGCCAGCTCGAGCCGGTCAAGCGCAACGTGTACGCCGGCGCGATCGGCTACATCGGCTGGCATGGCGATGCCGATACCGCCATCGCCATCCGCACTGCGGTGATCCAGGACGGCTTCCTGCACGTGCAGGCCGGCGCCGGGATCGTGTACGACTCCGACCCGCAGAAGGAATGGGAGGAGACCATGAACAAGGGCCGCGCCCTGTTCCGCGCGGTGGCGCAGGCGGCCCGCGGCCTGTAGCCACGGCGCGCCGGCATCGCGCCGGATTACAAATCGTTCATCGCCCCGCAAGCGGCGGGTGAAGCGGGCAGGCGCAGTCTGCACCTGCACCGGGGAGATCACCCCGGCGAACCGCAAACCCTGCCGCAACCCTCCCGAGGAATCCGCGATGAACACCCTGAGCAAGTCCCTGATCGCCGTCGCCCTGGCCGCCGTCGCCGGCGGCGCCCTGGCCGCCACCCCGGCGGCACCGGCCAAGCCGGCCAAGCCCGCCACCGCCGCGGCCACCGCCGCCAAGCCGGCCGCCGGCAAGTCGGTCGCCAAGACCGGCAAGACCGAGGCCAAGCCGGCCGCGCCGGTCGCCCCATCCAAGAAGTAAGCCGCGCCACCGCGGCGGCCCTCCCCCACGTCGGCACGCAGCGTCCGCGGCACCCGCGCACCAGCACGACCACGTTCCACCACCCCAGACACATCCGAGGAATCGACCATGAACATCGTCCGCAAGAGCCTGATCGCCGTTGCCTTCACCGCCTTGACCGGCACCGCCGTGGCCGCCGTGCCCGCGCAGTCGGGCCAGAGCGCCCCGGCCTCCACTCCGGCCGCCAGCAGCGCCACCGCCGCCAAGCCGGCCATGCACAAGAAGCACCACCGCAAGCACCACAAGCACGGCAAGGCGCAGGCGGCCGCTCCGGCCGCGAGCAGCGACGCCCCGGCCAAGAAGTAAGCCGGTTCCGCGTGCCGGCGGTCGCGCGCCGGAGGATGCCTCCCTCGTCCATCCCGGCCGGTCCGCCCCATGCGCGGAATACCCCGCAGGTTGCTGCCTGCGGGGTATTCTTTTTTTTGAGGATGCCGTTTGCGGACGGGCAGCCGGCCGTGGAGGCGGTGTCCGCGAGTAGCGCGCGATGGGCGCAAGAGATGCGGGACAGGGACACACGGGAGCTGCGATCCGCCATGCGAATCCTTCTGGTCGAGGACGATGCACATACCGCCGCCTTCATCTGCAAGGGCCTGCGCGAGGACGGGCACGTGGTGGACCACGCCGCCGACGGCAAGCAGGGCCTGTTCCTGGCCACCACCGAGCCATTCGACGCGCTGGTCCTGGACCGCATGCTGCCGGGGTTGGACGGGTTGACCCTACTGCGCACCCTGCGCGGCGCCGGCAACCACGTGCCGATCCTGCTGCTGACCGCGCTCGGCGATACCGACCACCGGGTGGAAGGCCTGCGCGCGGGGGCCGACGACTACCTGGTGAAGCCGTTCGCCTATGCCGAGCTGAGCGCGCGCCTGGACGGCATCGTGCGCCGCCACCACGGCGCCGAGCGCGAGCCCACCCGGCTGCGGGTCGGCGAGCTCGAGCTGGACCTGCTCGCGCGCGAGGCGCGTCGCGAGGGCCGCCGGATCGAGCTGCAGCCGCGCGAGTTTCGCCTGCTCGAATACCTGATGCGCCACGCCGGCCAGGTGGTGACCCGCACCATGCTGCTGGAGGCGGTGTGGGATTACCACTTCGACCCGCAGACCAACGTCATCGACGTGCACATCAGCCGCCTGCGCCAGAAGATCGATCACGGCTTCTCGCATCCGCTGCTGCATACCGTGCGCGGTGCCGGCTACCGGCTGTCGGAGTGATCGCCATGAAGCGGCTGCTGCCGTCCACCAGCGCGCGCCTGGCCCTGCTGGTGATGGGCAGCTTCCTGGCCGCGGTGGTGCTGATCGGCGGCGGCCTGTACTACGCGGTCTCCAGCCTGCTGCTGCACGAAGCGCGCGACCTGGTGCGCGCCGATGCCATCACCCTGGTGGATACCTACCGCGAGGGCGGACGCGCCGCGTTGCTGGCCGAGTTGCGCGCGCGCATCCAGGGCGACGATGGCGATCCGGATGCGGTGTATGCGCTCACCGGCGCGGACGGTGCTGCGCTGGTCGGCGAACGGCCGGATGCCGGCCTCCCCGGCCCGCGCGGGCGCTGGGTGGAGTTCACCGAACGGATGCCGGAAACCGGCGATGCGCTGCGGGTGATCGCCTACGAGCAGCGCCTGCGCGGCGGCGAGGTGCTGCTCACCGGGCAGCGCCTGCAGGCCCAGGACCGCCTGCTCGGGCTGATGCAGCAGGCCGCGCTGCGCGCCCTGCTGGCAGCGGCGGCGCTGGCGGCGCTGGTGGGCTGGCTCACCTCGCGCTGGGTCGCGCGCCGGCTGCGCGGGCTGGAGGCCACCGCGGCCCGGGTCAGCGCCGGCCAGCTCGGCCTGCGTGCGCCGCTGGACCACAGCGGCGATGCCTTCGACCAGGTGGCGTTCCGCTTCAACGCCATGCTCGACCGCATCGAGGAGCTGCTGGGCGGCGTGCGGCATGCCACCGATCACATCGCGCACGACCTGCGCACCCCGCTGACGCGCCTGCGCAACCGGCTGGAGGACCTGCGCCAGCAGGCGCGCGAGGCCGAGCTGCAGGTGCACCTGGACCGCGCGGTGGCGGAGACCGACCAGCTGCTGCAGTCGTTCGGTGCGCTGTTGCGGCTGTCGCGGATCGAGGCGCAGGCGCTGGACGCGGATGCCCCGCGGGTGGCGCTGGCCGAGGTGGTGGAGGACGCGGTGGATCTGTATGCCCCGATCGGCGCCGAGCGCGGGATCCGCCTGCAGGTGCAGCTGGCGGCGGCGAGCGTGCGCGGCGACCGCGACCAGCTGTTCCAGCTCGCGGTGAACCTGCTGGACAACGCGCTGAAGTACGCGCCGGCCGGCAGCGAGGTGGAGGTGCGGCTGGATGCGGTGGCCGCCGGCGTGCGCCTGCAGGTGGGTGACCGTGGCCCCGGCATCCCCGAGGCCGAGCGCGAGCGCGTGTTCGACCGCTTCCAGCGGCTGGAGGCGCACCGCGGCTCGCCCGGCACCGGGCTCGGGCTGAGCCTGGTGCGCGCCATCGTGCGCCACCACGGCGGCCAGGTGCAGCTGCTGGACAACGCGCCCGGGCTGCGCGTGCAGGTGCTGTTGCCGCCCGGCTGAGGCGGCCCGCGGTGCGTTATCCTGCGCGGCTCCCCCGTTGCTTGCCCATGTCCGGGCGCAGGCCGCCATGCTGCTGATGATCGACAACTACGACAGCTTCACCTACAACCTCGTGCAGTACCTGCAGGAGCTGGGTGCCGAGGTGCGGGTGGAGCGCAACGACGCGCTCAGCGTGGACGCGATCGAGGCGCTGGCGCCGGAGAGGATCGTGATCTCGCCCGGCCCGTGCACGCCGAACGAGGCCGGGGTGTCGCTGCAGGTGATCGCGCAGCTGGGCGCGCGCATCCCGATCCTCGGCGTCTGCCTCGGCCACCAGGGCATCGGCCAGGCCTACGGCGGGCAGGTGGTACGCGCTGGCCGCATCATGCACGGCAAGACCTCGCCGATCCGGCACCGCGGCGAAGGCGTGTTCGCCGGCCTGCCGGATGCCTTCGAGGCCACCCGCTACCACTCGCTGGTGGTGGACGCGGCCAGCTTGCCCGACTGCCTCGAAATCACGGCGTGGACCGAGAACGCCGACGGCTCGGTCGAGGAGATCATGGGCCTGCGCCACCGTGAGCATCCGGTCGAAGGCGTGCAGTTCCATCCCGAATCGATCCTCACCCAGCACGGCCACGCGCTGCTGCGCAACTTCCTGGAGCGCTGAGGATGCCGGCCCCGCATGCCGCTTCCGGCGGGGACGCGCCGCCCGCGCCGCGCCTGTTCGTGGTGCTGCTGGGCGGGCGCCATGCGCGCGCAAATACCGAGGTGCACGACGTGGTGTTCGCGGTCGCGCCGGAGATCGGTGCCGCCCATGCGCAGTTGCGCCGGCAGTGGTTCGGCGCGCCCGAGGGCCTGCACATCGACGCCTGGATGGCGGTGGACGGGGTGGAGGACCGCCAGGTGCGCCTGCTGCCCGAGCCGCCGCCGGCGGACGCGCCGCGGCTGTACTTCGCTAACCTCGGCGGCTACCAGGCCGGCGTGTTCGGCGAGGACCACCGCTACCTGCTGGTGGTGGCCCACGACCTCGCCGAGGCCAAGCGCAAGGCGCTGCGCCAGGCGGCCGCGGACTGGGTGCAGCCGCACCGCGACGCCCTGTTCGAAGTGGACGCCTGCCTGCCGCTGGGGCCGATCGGCGGCCTGCACGTGCACCTGCCGCGCGGCCCGCACGCCGGCATCGAAAGCCAGAGTGCCTACATCGTCCTGTCCTGAAACCTGTTTACGCGCCATGTCCATCACGCCCCAGCAAGCCCTGCAGCGCACGATCGAGCACCGCGAGATCTTCTTCGACGAAATGGTGCACCTGATGCGCCAGATCATGCGCGGCGAGGTCAGCCCGGCGATGACCGCGGCGATCCTCACCGGGCTGCGCGTCAAGAAGGAAACCGTGGGCGAGATCGCCGGCGCGGCCACCGTGATGCGCGAATTCGCGCTGCCGGTGGAGGTGGCCGACAAGACGCACCTGGTGGACATCGTCGGCACCGGCGGCGACGGCGCGCACACCTTCAACATCTCCACCTGCGCGATGTTCGTCGCGGCCGCGGCCGGCGCGCGGGTGGCCAAGCACGGCAACCGCAGCGTGTCCTCGAAGTCGGGCAGCGCGGACGCGCTGGAGGCGCTGGGCGCGGCGATCGAGCTGTCGCCCGGACAAGTGGCGCAGGCGATCGCGCAGACCGGGATCGGCTTCATGTTCGCGCCCATCCACCACCCGGCGATGAAGGCGGTGGCGCCGGTGCGGCGCGAGATGGGCGTGCGCACCATCTTCAACATCCTGGGGCCCCTGACCAACCCGGTGGGGGCCACCAACATCCTGATGGGCGTGTTCCACCCCGACCTGGTCGGCATCCAGGCGCGCGTGCTGCGCGAGCTGGGCGCGCAGCGCGCGCTGGTGGTGTGGGGGCGCGATGGCATGGACGAGATCTCACTGGGCGCCGCCACCCTGGTGGGCGAGCTGCGCGACGGGGTGGTGCGCGAGTACGACATCCACCCCGAGGATTTCGGCATCCCGATGTCGGCCAGCCGCAACCTGCGGGTGGCCGATCCCGCCGAGTCGATCGCGATGCTGCACGCGGTGCTGGACAACCGGCCGGGCCCCGCCACCGACATCGTCGCGCTCAACGCCGGCGCCGCCCTGTATGCCGCCGGGGTGGCCGACGACATCGCCGACGGCCTGGCCCGCGCCCGCGCGGTGATCGCCGACGGCAGCGCGCGCGCGCGCATGCAGCAGTACGTGGCCACCACCCGCGCGCTGGCCGGCCTGGCCTGATCCCTGCCGCCTTTCCGACGGAAGCAAGCACCGTGACCACCATCCTCGACACCATCCTCGCCCGCAAGCACGAAGAAGTGGCCGCGCGCCGCGCGCAGGTGCCGCTGGCCGAGCTGCGCGCGCGGCATGCCGATGCCCCGCCGCCGCGCGGCTTCGCCGATGCCGTTGCCGCCAGGATTGCATCCGGCCAGCCGGCGGTGATCGCCGAGGTGAAGAAGGCCAGCCCGAGCAAGGGCGTGCTCCGCGCCGACTTCGACCCGGCCGCCATCGCGCGCAGCTACGAAGCCGGCGGCGCGGCCTGCCTGTCGGTGCTGACCGACGTCGATTTCTTCCAGGGCAGCGATGCCTACCTACAGCAGGCGCGCGGGGCCTGCGCGCTGCCGGTGCTGCGCAAGGACTTCGTGGTCGATGCCTACCAGATCCACGAGGCGCGCGCGCTGGGCGCCGACTGCGTGCTGCTGATCGCCGCCGCGCTGGACGATGCGCGGCTGTCGGAGTTCGGCTTCCTCGCCGCCGAGCTGGGCCTGGACGTGCTGCTGGAAGTGCACGACCTGGACGAGCTGGAGCGCGCGCTGCCGGTGCCGGCGCGCCTGCTGGGCATCAACAACCGCAACCTCAAGACCTTCGAGGTCTCGCTGCAGACCACGCTCGACCTGCTGCCGGCAGTACCGGCCGACCGCGTGCTGGTGACCGAGAGTGGCATCCTCGCGCGGGATGACGTGGCGAAGATGCGCGCCTCTGGCGTGCATGCGTTCCTGGTCGGCGAGGCCTTCATGCGCCAGCCCGATCCGGGCGCGGCGCTGCGGGATCTGTTCGCATGACGGCGACGTACCCGCCGCCGCGCGACGATGCGCCGCTGGTGGTGTTCGATTTCGACCACACCCTGTACGACGGCGACTCCGGCACCCACCTGTTCCGCTGGCTGATCATGCGCGCCTGGTGGCGGCGCCTGCTGGCGCTGCTGCTGGCGCCATTCGCCGGCCCGCTGGTGGCCTTCCTGCCCACCCGCCGCGCCGGCATCTCGGCCTTCGTGTGGGCGGGGACTGTGTGCGAGCGCGCCCCGCTGGATGCGCTGATCGATTGCTATGTTGCGCTGCATGCCGAGGCCCTCCGCGCGCGGCTGCTGCCGGTCGGGCTGGAGGTCTTCGCCCGCCACCGCGCAGCGGGTGACTGCGTGGTGGTCGCCACCGGTGCTCCGCCTGAGCTGGCGCGCGCGATTCTGGCGCTGGCTGGGCACGGCGACGTGCCGGTGATCGGCACCCTGCTCGGGCAGCGCCTGGGCGGGATGGGCGCGCGCCGGCACTGCCACCATGCGATGAAGATGACCATGCTCCGCGCGGCCGGCTACACCCAGCCGGTGGCGCAGGCCTATTCCGACAGCAGCGCCGACCTGCCGCTGCTGCAGGCGGCGGCGCAGCCGGTGGTGGTCAACCCGAAGCGCGCGCGGGTGGCGATGTTCCGGCGCGTGCTGCCGCCCGGCACTCCGATCCTCAACTGGGGCTGCCCGGGCCGCGGCGGCGAGGCCGTCGCCTGAGCCGGGGTCGGTTCAGGCCGAGCCCAGCGGTTTGACGAAGCGCACCGAGCTGTCGCTGTAGCCGCAGGCGCGGTAGAACGCATGCGCCTCGCTGCGCTGGGCGCCGGAGGTCAGCTCGATCCGGGCCGCACCGCCGGCGCGCGCGCGACGCTCGGCTTCTTTCAGCAGCGCGCGCCCCACGCCCTGGCCCTGTTCGCTGGCGCTCACGACCAGCGCGGTGACGCGGCAGGTGGTGGTGCCCAGCGGCAGGTAGTACATGAAATCCAGCGCCACCAGCCCGCACACGGCGCCGTTGCGGCGGGCCAGCACCAGCGCCTGGCGGTCGTTGGCGAGGATCGCGCTGATGCGTTCCGCTGCGTCCGCGATGTCGCAGGGATAGCCCAGTTCCACCAGCAGCTGCGCGACGTCGTCGGCATCCGCGGGGACCGCGTTGCGCAGGTCGATGTCGAGCGCGCGCGGGCCGGGGGAAAAGGCGTGGCTCATGCGCGCGTCGCTCCTTCGTCCTAGCGGGTGCCGTACACCACCACGGTCTTGCCGCGGGCGTGCAGTTTTCCGTCCGCCTGCAGTTTCTTCAGCACCCGCCCGGCCATCTCGCGCGAGCAGCCCACCAGCCGTGCCAGCTCCTGGCGCGAGACGCGCAGCTGGGTGCCCAGCGGGTGGGTCATCGCGTCGGGCTCGCGGGCGAGGTCGAACAGGGTGCGGTAGATGCGGTCGGACACGTCCAGGAAGGCCAGCCGCCCGGCCTTGCGGCTGGTGTCCAGCAGGCGCTGGCTGATCTGCGCGCCGATCGAATACAGCAGGCGGGTGGCGTCGTTGGCCTGCGCCGCCAGCAGCGCCTGCAACCGCTCGTGGCTGATCTCGGCCAGCTCGCAGGGGGTGCGGGTGCGCAGCGCGACCCCGCGCTGCTCGGTATGCACGAACAGGCCCATCTCGCCGACGAACTCGCCGGCGCCGATGTAGCCGAGCACCAGCTCGCGCTCGTCGTCCTCGCGCGCGATGATGCTGACCGAGCCGGAGATGATGTAGTACAGGGTGCCCGCCGGGTCGCCCGGGTGGAACACTTCCGCCCGCGCCGGGTACTTGCGGCGGTGGCAGTTGGCGATGAACCGCTCGATGGTGCCGGCATCCGCCAGCAGCGGGCTGGCGGGGGGCGTCTTGGCGGGCTTCGGGAAGGTGCTGCTCATGCGGGTAGGCGCCTGTGAATGCGCAAGCTTAGGCGCAACCGGCGCGGGGGGGCAAATCCTCCCGCCGCCGGCCGGACCGTCACGCGGTAGCCGCCCTTTTGCCGCATAATTGCGTTTCTGTCTCGCTCCCGCCGGATCCAATGCCGTGGTCAAGCCGCTGCCGCGCCTGAAGCTCCAGGGCTTCAACAACCTCACCAAGTCGCTGTCCTTCAACATCTACGACGTGTGCTACGCGGCGTCGGAGGACGAGCGCCGCCGCTACATCGAATACATCGACGAGGAATACAACGCCGACCGCCTGACCCAGATCCTGACCGACGTGGCGGAGATCATCGGCGCGAACATCCTCAACATCGCGCGCCAGGACTACGACCCGCAGGGCGCCTCGGTGACGATCCTGATCTCCGAGCAGCCGGTGATCGACAAGGCCGATGCCAAGGGCGTGATCTCGGACGCGGTGGTGGCGCACCTGGACAAGTCGCACATCACCGTGCACACCTACCCGGAAACCCATCCGGACAACGGCATCGCGACCTTCCGCGCCGACATCGACGTGTCCACCTGCGGCGTGATCTCGCCGCTGAAGGCGCTGAACTACCTGATCGAGAGCTTCGAGTCCGACATCGTGGTGATGGACTACCGCGTGCGCGGCTTCACCCGCGACATCAAGGGCAGGAAGCATTTCATCGATCACAAGATCAACTCGATCCAGGACTACCTGGCCAAGAACGTGCGCTCCCGCTACGAGATGCTGGACGTCAACGTGTACCAGGAGAACATCTTCCATACCAAGATGCACCTGAAGGACTTCGACCTCGACCAGTACCTGTTCGAGGAGAAGGCGCGCAACCTGTCCTTCAAGGAACGCATGAAGATCGAGGCGCGGCTCAAGCGCGAGATCGAGGAGCTCTACCACGGGCGCAATCTGGTCGATTGATCCCGCGCGAGGTAGCCATGTGCAAGCCGGCGTAAGCCGGCTTGCGGCGTTTCAGGGCCGGGGATGCCGCTGGTCGTCGCGCAGGGTCCGGGCGCGCAGCCCGGCGCCGGGCGATCAAATCCGGTACGCCATCGCCTTCATCACTTTCGACATCCCTGCCATCAGCGCCGGGATCGGCGGCGGCAGGGTGCGCGCGCCGGCGGCCAGCGCATTGTCGGCGTGGCGGGCCTCGTCGTCCTTCATCACCGCCAGGATCGCGCGGCTGCGTGCATCGGCCGGCGGCAGTGTCTGCAGGTGTTCTTCCAGGTGCGCCTCGACCTGGCGCTCGGTTTCGACCACGAAGCCCAGGTTCCAGCCGTCGCCGCGCAACCCCGCGGCGGCGCCGATCGCCCAGCTGCCGGCGTACCACAGCGGGTTGAGCAGGCTGGGGCGGCTGTCCAGCTCGCGCAGGCGGTCCGCGCACCAGGCCAGGTGGTCGGTTTCCTCCTGCGCCGCTTCCAGCAGGTGGTCGCGGGTGGCGGGTTCGCGCGCCACCGCGGCCTGGCCGACGTACAGCGCCTGCGCGCAGACCTCGCCGGTATGGTTGATCCGCATCAGTCCGGCCGCGTGCCGGCGCTCGGGTTCGTCCAGGACCACCTCGGGCTCGCCCAGGCCGGGGTTGGCGCGCGCGGCGCGCGGCGCACCCAGCACGGTGGACAGGGCGTTCTGGGCCGAATCCAGCAGGCGGTCCAGCGGGCTCAGGTGGCGGAAGGGCGAGGGGCCGGTATGCATGCCGGCATTCTAGGTCGCCGTCGCCGGATGGTGGGCGGGCTTGCGCGGCGCCAGCCGGGCCGCTACACTTCCGCTTCTTTCGCGTCCGGGTGCTGGTTGCCTGCGCGAAAAACAACGCGAGGCGACCTTCGGCCATGCCGCCGAACCAGCCCGACAAGGCACCCCTGAACAAGAGTTCCCCCATGAAGACTTTCATCGCCAAGAACGAGACCGTCCAGCGCGACTGGTACGTCGTCGACGCCGAGGGCAAGACCCTGGGCCGCCTGGCCGCAGCCCTGGCCTACCGCCTGCGCGGCAAGCACAAGCCCGTTTTCACCCCGCACGTCGATACCGGCGACTACCTCGTGGTGGTCAACGCCGACAAGATCGTGGCGACCGGCAAGAAGATGCAGGACAAGCTGTATCACCGCTTCACCGGCTACATCGGCAACCTCAAGACCGAGACCCTGGCGCAGGCGCTGGAGCGCCACCCGGAGCGCGTGATCGAGATCGCGGTCAAGGGCATGCTGCCGAAGGGCCCGCTGGGCCGCGCCATGTACCGCAAGCTCAAGGTCTATGCCGGCCCTGAGCATCCGCACGCCGCCCAGCAGCCGCAGCCGCTCGACATCTAAGGTCCGCACACCATGGCTATCACCCAGAATTACGGCACCGGCCGCCGCAAGTCCTCCACCGCCCGCGTGTTCCTGCGCAAGGGCAGCGGCAACATCACCATCAACGACCGTCCGCTGGACGAGTTCTTCGGCCGCGAGACCGCGCGCATGATCGTGCGCCAGCCGCTCGAGCTGACCAAGAACACCGACAAGTTCGACGTCGTCGTCACCGCCAGCGGCGGCGGTACCACCGGCCAGGCCGGTGCGATCCGCCTGGGCATCGCCCGCGCGCTGGTGGAGTACGACGAAACCCTGAAGTCCGAGCTGCGCAAGGCCGGCTTCATGACCCGCGACGCCCGCGAGGTCGAGCGCAAGAAGGTCGGCCTGCACAAGGCCCGCCGCGCCACCCAGTTCTCCAAGCGCTAAGCGCGGAGGCAACGCGCCCGGTCGGATTGTTCATCCATCGGGCGCATTTGGTCGTACAATTCGCAGCATAGCCCCGTCGCCAAGCGGTAAGGCACCTGACTCTGACTCAGGCATTCGGTGGTTCGAATCCATCCGGGGCTGCCATCTTCGACGAAAAAGCCCGCCGCAAGGCGGGCTTTTTCGTGCCCGTCGCCATGCCGCCCGCGCCATGGCAGCGCTTACAGCAGGCCGCGTTCCGCCATCGAGGTGGGTGCGCCGTCGCCGACCACGAAATGGTCGAGCAGGCGTACGTCCACCAGCGCCAGCGCCTGGCGCAGGCGCGCGGTGAGCGCGCGGTCGGCGGCGCTGGGTTCGGGATTCCCGCTGGGATGGTTGTGGCCGACGATCGCGGCGGCCGCGCCGTGCGCCAGCGCGCGCTGCACCACGATGCGCGGATGCACTTCGGCGCCGTCGATGGTGCCGCGGAAAAGTTCCTCGAAGGCCAGCGCGCGATGGCGGCTGTCGAGGTACAGCACCGCGAACACCTCGTGGCCGAGCGCGCGCAGGCGGCGCGCGAAGTAGCGCCCGGCCGCGCCCGGATCGGTCAGCGCCTCGCCGCGTTCCAGCCCGGCCGCCAGATGGCGCCGCCCCAGCTCCAGCGCGGCCGCCAGCAGGCAGGCGCGGGCCGGGCCGATCCCGCGCAGGCGCAGCAGCGCGCGCGGTTCGTGGTCCAGCAGCGGGCGCAGGCCGGCATGCGCGGCCAGCAGGGCGCGCGCATTGCTGACGGCATCCTGCCCGGCGCAGCCGGAGCCGAGGAACAGCGCCAGCAGCTCGGCATCCGACAGCGCGCCCGGGCCGCGCGCCAGCAGCTTCTCGCGGGGACGTTCGGTGGCGGGCCAGTCGCGGATGTGCATGCCGCCAGCGTGCGCCGGCCGGCGCATCCCGGCTAGCGGAATATGGCGCCGCATCGGGTAAGCTGGCCGCTGGTGAAGTGGTCAGGAAACGGCCTGATGCAGGTTCAGGATGCTCCCGAGGGCGGCCGTCGCGTGCTGCTGTGCGTGTGCGGCGGGATTGCCGCCTACAAGGCCGCCGAGCTGGTGCGCCGCCTGCGCGATGCCGGTGCCGAGGTGCAGGTGGCGATGACCGAGAGCGCGCAGCGCTTCGTCGGCGCGCAGACCTTCCAGGCGCTCTCGCACCGGCCAGTGCGCACGTCGCTGTGGGACGCCCAGGCCGAGGCCGCGATGGGGCATCTCGAGCTGGCCGGCTGGGCGCAGCAGGTGGTGGTGGCGCCGGCCACGGCCAACACGCTGGCGAAGCTGGCGCATGGGCTGGCGGACGATCTGGTCAGCACCCTGTGCCTGGCCACCGAGGCGCCGCTGCTGCTGGCGCCGGCGATGAACTACCGCATGTGGCGGCACCCGGCCACCCAGGCCAACGTGGCCCTGCTGCTGGCGCGCGGTGCGCATCTGGTCGGGCCCAACGACGGCCCGCTGGCCGAGGGCGAGTCCGGGCCCGGGCGGATGGCGGAGCCGGCCGAGATCGTGGCCGCGCTCGGGGCGCTGGCATGAGTGCCGGGTTGGCCGGTCGCCGGCTGCTGGTCAGTGCCGGCCCGACCTACGAGGACCTCGACCCGGCGCGCTTCCTGGGCAACCGCAGCAGCGGCAAGATGGGGTTTGCGATCGCCGCGGTGGCCGCCGCGCGCGGCGCGCAGGTGGTGCTGGTGGCAGGCCCGGTGCACCTGGCCACGCCCGCGGGGGTACAGCGCATCGACGTGCGCAGCGCCGCGCAGATGCACGCTGCGGTGATGCAGGCGCTTCCCTGCGATGCCTACATCGGGGCGGCGGCGGTGGCCGATTTCACCCCGCGTGCTCCGTCCGCGCAAAAGATCAAGAAGCAGCCGGGGCAGGACGTGCTGGTGCTGGAGCTGGTGAAGACCCGCGACATCCTGGCCGAGGTGGCCGCCAGCGCGCAGCGCCCGCGTTTGGTGGTGGGATTCGCGGCGGAGACCGAACGGGTGGCCGACTACGCGCGCGCCAAGCTGGAGCGCAAGCGCCTGGACCTGATCTGCGCCAACCAGGTCGGGCAGGCGGGCTGCGGATTCGAGAGCGACGACAACGCGCTGCTGGTGATCGACGCCGCCGGCGCGCGCGCGTTGGGCCCGGCACCGAAGGCGGAGCTCGCCGGCCAGCTGCTGGACATCGTGGCGGAGCGGCTGGCATGAGCGCGCACGTGCTGCAGGTGAAGGTGCTGGATCCGCGCTTCGGCCGCGAATGGGAGTTGCCGGCCTATGCCACCGCGCACAGCGCGGGGATGGACCTGCGCGCCGCGCTGGAGGCGCCGCTGCGGCTGGAGCCCGGCGCGACCGCGCTGGTGCCCTCCGGGCTGGCCATCCACATCGCCGATCCCGGCCTGTGCGCGGTCATCCTGCCGCGCTCCGGGCTGGGCCATAAGCACGGCATCGTGCTCGGCAACGGCACCGGCCTGATCGATGCCGACTACCAGGGGCCGCTGATGGTGAGCCTGTGGAACCGCGCCGCGCAGGTGTTCGAGATCGCACCCGGGGACCGCATCGCCCAGCTGGTGTTGCTGCCGGTGGTGCGCGCTGTGCTGCAAGTGGTGGATACTTTCGAGGAGAGCGCGCGCGGGCAGGGAGGCTTCGGCCATACCGGCGTGCGCTGACGGGGGAATCGCATGGCTGTGTTCGGATTGGGTCGCAAGGACAAGGACGGGGCGGACGATGACGCGCCGCGCGGGTTGCAGTTCGACCCACTGCAGGCGGCGCGGCTGCTGCCCTGGCTGGTCGCGCTGCTGCTGGTGCTGGGCGTGTGGTGCCTGGTCGCCGGCGGGCTGCGCTTGCGCGATGAGACCCGCCAGCATTCGCTGGAGTTCGCGCGCGACGACGCGGTGGTGTCGGTGCGGCGCGTGCTCAACGAGCAGCGCCAGCGGTTCGGCACCCAGCTGGCTTCGCGCGAGCTGGCGGCCGCGCTGGCGACAGGCGACCGCGAGGCCGCGGCCGCGGCGCTGAAGCAGGGCTGGAGCGACGTCGCCCGCGCCGCGGTCTGGCCGGCAGACCTGGAGGAGCTCTACGCCAACCTGCCGCGGGCCGGCTTCGGCACCGTGGCGGTGATCGAGGACGCGCTGTCCAGCGGCAAGACCAGCACCCGCATCGTGCAGGCGCAGGGCCAGCACCGGCTGGCGCTGGCGGCGCCGGTGAAGGGCGCGACCCCGATGGTGGCCTACGTCGAACTGCCGCTGACCCGGCTGGAGAGCGGGGTCGAGTCACCGGCGCTGCCGGGCGGTACCTACCTCGCCCTGCGCCAGGGCCAGCGCAGCGTGATCGAGCGCGGCGAGTTGGCGTTGGGCAATGCGGCCGAGGCGATGGCCGCGCGCGTGCCCGACAGCGATCTGCGCATCTCTGCGGCGGCTCCTGACATGGCGGCCACGCCGTTCGCGCTGGACGGCATCCCCGCGCTCGCGCTGGGCGTGATCCTGCTGGTCCTTGCGGGCATTCTCTGGCTGCGGGTGCGGCCGCGCCTGCTGGCGCTGGGCGGCGCCGGCGTGGTCGAGGCCGGGCCGACCCTGGCCGATCTGCAACAAGAGCTGCCGGCGGCCGAGCCGGCGCCGAAGGTGAAGGTGCGCGAGCACGACCGCCCCGAGCGCGCCGCGCGCGTGCCGGTGGTGATCGACCATCGCATCTTCCGCGCCTACGACATCCGCGGCGTGATCGGGCATTCGCTGGATGCCGGAGTGGCCGAACTGATCGGCCAGGCCATCGGCTCGGTGATGGCCGAGCAGGGACTGGAGGCGATCGTGGTCGGGCGCGACGGCCGCCTGTCCGGCCCGGACCTGGCGCAAGGCCTGATCCGCGGCCTGCGCAAGGCCGGCCGCAACGTGATCGACATCGGCATGGTGCCGACCCCGGTGGTGTACTTCGGCACCTACCACCTGCGCACCGGCTGCGGGGTGGCCATCACCGGCAGCCACAACCCGCCCGATTACAACGGCTTCAAGATCGTCATTGGCGGTGAGACCCTGGCTGGGGAGGCGATCAAGGACCTGCATGCGCGGATCGCCGAGGACCGCCTGCTGCAGGCCGAGGTGGAAGGCACCCTGGACGAGCGCGACATCGGCGAGGACTACGTGCAGCGGATCGCCGGCGACATCCAGATCGGCCAGCCGCTGAAGGTGGTGGTGGATGCCGGCAACGGCGCCGCCGGCATCCTCGGCCCGCGCGTGCTGGAGGCGATCGGCGCCGACGTCACCCCGCTGTTCTGCGACGTGGACGGCAACTTCCCCAACCACCATCCGGACCCGGGCGACCCGCACAACCTGGAGGCGCTGGTGCAGATGGTGCAGCGCCTGGACGCCGACCTCGGCATCGCGTTCGATGGCGACGGCGACCGCCTCGGCGTGGTCTCCAAGTCCGGCAAGGCCATCTTCCCCGACCGCCTGCTGATGCTGTTCGCCGCCGACGTGCTGGAACGCAACCCGGGTGCGGTGATCGTGTACGACGTGAAGTGCACCGGCCGCCTGCCGGTGCAGATCCTGCGCCACGGCGGCAGCCCGCTGATGTGGAAGACCGGGCACTCGCTGATCAAGGCCAAGATGCGCGAGACCGACGCCGCGCTGGCCGGCGAGATGAGCGGCCACTTTTTCTTCGCCGAACGCTGGTTCGGGTTCGACGACGGCATCTACGCCGCGGCGCGCCTGCTGGAGATCCTGGACGTGCGCGGCGAGGCGCCGGAGGCGGTGTTCGAGGCGCTGCCGGACGGCGTGTCCACTGCCGAGATCAAGGTCGAGCTGCCGGACGACGGCGACCCGCACGAGTTCGTCGAGCGGTTGCGCCTGATGGCGGGGTTCGAAGGCGCGCGCATCACCACCCTCGACGGCGTGCGCGTGGACTGGCCGGACGGCTGGGGCCTGGTGCGTGCCTCCAACACCACGCCGGTGCTGGTGATGCGCTTCGATGCCGAGACCACCAGCGGCATGGCGCGCATCCAGCAGGCGTTCCGCGACAAGCTGCTGCAGCTGGAGCCGAATCTGCGCTTGCCGTTCTGAGCCTCCTCTGAGCTATTTCGAGGCTGCTCGGAGTCTGCCTTCATGTCTTGGCCCCGCACTGGCGGGGCCTTGCCGTTCGCCGCGCCTGCGGCGACCTGGAGCGGTGCGGCCTACTTGTCCGAAGCGGGCGCGGCGGCGGCCGCTGCCGCGCCGCCCTTCATCTCGCGGTAGCGGCGCAGGGAGTCGGCCAGCTCGTTTTCCAGCGCGGCGCGGTCTTCCTCCTGCGCCAGCAGGATCTGGCGCTGGCGCAGCAGCTCGGCATGCTGCTGCAGGATGGAGCGGGTGAGCCGCGGCGGGACCGGGGTGCCGGCCAGTTCCTGGTCGCCGGCCTGGCGCAGCAGCGACAGCAGGCTGGCATGCAGGGTGGTGATGCCCAGCCGGCTGGCCTTCAGGGTTTCGTCCAGCAGCGCGGTGCGCTCGCCATAGGCGCGGCGCAGGTCGGCTTCGGTCATGTACGACTCGACCATCGCCAGGTCGCGCCGCTTCTGCATGGCATCGGCTTCGGCCTGGCGGCGCGCGGCGTCGGCCGCCTGCTGCGCGGCGCTGCGCTCTTCCTCGGTCAGCGCGCGGCCGACCTGCGCGGTGGGCAGCCCGCTCTTGATGCTGATCTCGGTGCGCGCGCTGTCGGCGGCGGAAGCGGGCAGGGCGTCGCCGCAGACCTTGCGGCCGTTTTCCTCCCAGCAATAGATCTTCTTCTGCGGTGGCGGTGCGGTCTGCGCGGCGGCATGGCCCGCGCCGGCAAGGGCGAGGGCGGTGACGGCGATCAGGCGGAAATGGTGCGGCATGGACGGCCCCCCGTGGCTGCCGATGAGCGTATCAGACGACCCCGTAGCGCGCGCGGTAGGCGAGCAGGGCATCGCGGTGGGCGGCCAGCGCCGCGCTGCCGCCGGCGAAGGCCAGCAGGTCGGACAGGGTGGCCACGGCCACGACCGGGATCGCGTGCTCGGCCGCCACCGCCTGCGCCGCCGATGCGGCCGCGTCTTCGCGGACGCGTTCCTGGCGGTCGAGCGCGATCACGATCCCGGCCGGGATGCCACCGGCGTCGCGGATGATGGCCAGCGCCTCGCGGATCGCGGTGCCGGCGGTGATCACGTCGTCCACGACCAGCACCCGGCGCCCGGCCAGCGGCGCGCCGATCAGGCTGCCGCCCTCGCCGTGCGCCTTGGCTTCCTTGCGGTTGAACGCCAGCGGCAGGTCGCGGCCGCGGCGGGCGTACTCGCAGGCCAGCGCCGTGGCCAGCGGGATGCCCTTGTAGGCCGGGCCGAACAGCAGGTCGAAGTCCAGCGCCTCAGCGTCCACCGCGTCGGCGTAGCAGGCGGCCAGTTCGGCCAGAGCGGCGCCGGAGTCAAAGCGGCCGGCATTGAAGAAGTACGGGCTGACGCGGCCGGATTTCAGGGTGAATTCGCCAAAGCGCAATGCCTCGGCGCGCAAGGCCAGCTGCAGGAAACGGTGGCGGTGGTCGGACATGGATGGAGGGGCGAGAGCGTCGGAGGGTGCAAAGGTTAGCGCATGGAACCGCTATCCTTGGCCGATGCGCATCCTCACCTTCAACGCCAACGGCCTGCGGTCGGCCGCCTCCAAGGGCTTCTTCGACTGGTTCACCGCGCGCGACGTGGACGTCCTGTGCGTGCAGGAGACCAAGGCCCAGGAACACCAGCTCAGCGACGCCGCGTTCCGTCCCGACGGCTACCAGGCGTGGTTCAAGGACGCCACGACCAAGAAAGGCTACAGCGGCGTGGCGATCTACAGCCGCCACGCGCCGGACGAGGTGCGCACGGCGCTCGGCTGGGCGCCATTCGACGACGAGGGCCGCTACATCGAGGCGCGCTTCGGCAATCTTTCGGTAGTTAGCTTCTACATTCCGTCGGGTAGTTCCGGCGAGCTGCGCCAGCGCTTCAAGGAAGAAGTGATGGCCTGGCTGCGGCCCATCCTCGACCAATGGCTCGCCAGCGGCCGCGAGTACGTGCTGTGCGGGGACTGGAACATCGTCCGTTCCAAGAACGACATCAAGAACTGGACCGGCAACCAGAAGAACTCCGGCTGCCTGCCGCACGAGCGCGCCTGGCTCAATAGCCTGATCGCGGACGGCTGCCACGATGGCCTGGTGGTGCCCCCGACCCACGGCTGGAAAGATGCGTTTCGCGTGGTCAAGCCGAACGCGGTGGAGTACTCGTGGTGGTCGCAGCGCGGTGCCGCGCGCGCCAACAACGTCGGCTGGCGGATCGATTACCAGCTGTGCACGCCGGGGATCGCCGCCGGCATCCGCAGCGCCGAGATCTTCCCGGAGCCGAAGTTCTCCGACCACGCCCCGGTGCTGGTGGATTACGGCCACGCCGGGGGCCGGGCGTGAGCGCGGCGGCGGGCGGTGCGCGCAAGCCCTCGCTGTGGCGCGCGTTCGCGCAGCCGGCGGCGCGCACCATGTTCTTCTTCGGCTTTTCCTCGGGGCTGCCGTTCCTGCTGGTGGCGGGCACGTTGGCATTCTGGCTGAAGGACTTCGGCATCGTGCTGAAGGACATCACCATGATCGCCAGCGCCGGCATGCTGTATGCGTTCAAGTTCGTATGGGCGCCGCTGCTCGACCATTGGCGCCTGCCCGGGTTCGCACGTCTGGGACGCCGCCGCGGCTGGCTGCTGGCCGCGCAGCTGGGGGTCATCGCCAGCCTGCTGGCGATGGCGGCGCTGACGCCGGCGCAGCTGGGGCCGTTCGTGGCCGCCACCCTGGCGGTGGCGTTCTTCGGTGCCACCCAGGACATCGCGGTGGATGCCTACCGGATCGAGATCGCGCCGGTCGAGGACCAGGGCGCGCTGGTGGCGACCTATTCGCTGGGCTACCGGATCGGGCTGATCGTGGCCGGCGCGCTGGCCGCGATCATGGCCGACCACGTGGCCTGGTGGCTGGTGTACGTGGCGATGGCGGCGGCGATGCTGGTGCCGCTGGCGGCCAACCTGCTGGCGGCCGAGCCGCCGCTGCGGCCGCTGCCGGCGCGCCCGTGGCGGGAGGCGATGGCGAATGCGGTGGTGGACCCGTTCGCGGATTTCTTCCGCCGCTACGGCCTTGTGCTGGCGCTGTCGCTGCTGGCCTTCATCCTGCTGTTCAAGGTGCCGGAGCAGGCCACGGTGGGCGGCATCATGAGCCCGTTCTACCTCGATCAGGGCTTCAGCAAGACCCAGATCGGCTCGATCACCAAGCTCTGGGGCGTGTGGGTGGGCATCCTCGGCGTGTTCTGCGGCGGCGCCCTGGTGGCGCGCCTGGGCGCGTGGAAATCGCTCGGGCTGATGATGCTGGTGTGCGGCAGCTGCAACCTGCTGTACCTGCTGCTGATGGTGCACAAGGGCGATGTGTGGGTGCTGACCGCGGTGATCTCCGCCGAGAACTTCACCCTCGGCATGCTCGGGCCGCCCACGGTGGCGTTCCTGTCGGCCCTGGTCAGCCGCGAGCACACCGCCACCCAGTACGCCCTGCTCAGTTCGCTGGTGAACCTGCCGGGCAAGATCCTCGGCTTCTTCGCCGGCGGGATCGTGATGGCCACCGGCTATGGCATGTACTTCATCATCACCGTGCTGGCGCTGGTGCCGGCGCTGCTGCTGTATGCGTGGCTGACGCCGGCGCTGCGCCGGCGGGTGTTCGCCGCGGCACCGGCTCAGGCCGGGTAGAGCGCGCCCAGCACGCGCGGCCCGGCGGCGCCGGTGACGGCGGGCAGATTGCCGGGACGCCCGGCCAGATGCTCGCGTGCCAGCCAGGCGAAGGCCATCGCCTCCACGAAATCCGGGTCCAGCCCGTGCAGCGCGCTGGACTCGATGGTCGCTGCGGGCATCGCGTCGGCCAATGCGGCCATCAACAGCGGGTTGTGCACGCCGCCGCCGCAGACGATCACCCGCGACGTCGCAGGTTGGGTTGCGTGCAGCGCATCGGCGACGGTTCGGACGGTCAGCGCCAGCAGCGTGGCCTGCACGTCGGCCGGGGATTCACCGCCGGCCAGCGCAGCTTCGACCCAATCCAGATGGAACTGGTCGCGCCCGGTGGACTTGGGCGGCGCCAGCGCGAACCACGGCTCCGCCAGCAGCCGCGCCAGCAGCGCGGGATCGACGCGGCCCTGCGCCGCGAAGCGGCCACCGGCATCGAACGGTTGGCCGGTGTGGCGCAGGCACCAGGCATCCATCAGCCCGTTCGCCGGGCCGGTATCGAACCCGCGCACGTCGCCATGCGCTGGTAGCAGGGTGAGGTTGGCGATGCCGCCCAGGTTCAGCACGGCGCGATCTTCGTCCGCGGCATGCAGCACTGCGGCGTGGAAGGCCGGCACCAGCGGCGCGCCGTGGCCGCCGGCGGCGACGTCGCGGCGGCGGAAGTCGGCCACCACGGGCAGGCCGCAGCGTTCGGCGATCACGTGCGCATCGCCCAGTTGCAGGGTGAAGGGGGCTTCACCCTGCGGGCGATGGCGCAGGGTCTGCCCATGCGAGCCGATCGCGGCGATCGCCGTGCGGTCGATGCCAGCGGCGGCGATGCTGGCGTTGGCGGCGTCCGCGAACGCGCGCCCGATGCGCACGTCCAGCTCACCCACCGCGTCCAGGGTCAGCGCCTGCGCCTGCTGGCCCAGCGCGACCAGGCGCGCGCGCAGCGCGGCGTCCCAGCCGTGGGTGCGGCCGTGCAGCAGTTCCGGGCGCGCGTGCGGCCCGTCGCCATGGAAGCGCACCAGCGCGGCATCGATGCCGTCGGCGCTGGTGCCGGAGATCAGGCCGAGGAAGAGCTCGGCGCGGGAGGAAGGCGCGGGCATGCCGCGCAGTATCGCATCGGGTCGGCTCAGCCGCGGCTGCGCTTGCCGGCGCTCTTGCCCGTGGTTTTGGCGGTGGCCTTGGCGGCGGGCGCGGTGCTGGCCACGCGGCTGCCGTCGTCGAGCTGGAACACCACGTCCTCGACCTCGTGGATCTTCTCCAGCGCGCGGTGGGTCTCGCTCTTGAAGGCCACCAGGTCGGCGCCGGACAGCGGTGCCGGCGGCGGCAGGGTCATCTTCAGCGGGTTCATGTGCACGCCGTTGACCCGGAATTCGTAGTGCAGGTGCGGCCCGGTGGCCAGCCCGGTGCTGCCCACGTAGCCGATCACCGTGCCCTGCGCGATGCGCTGGCCGACGTGGATCTTGGCGAAGCGCGACATGTGCCCGTACAGGGTGGTCTTGCCGCCGCCATGGTCGAGGATGACCACATTGCCGTAGCCGCCCTGCTGGCCGACGAAGGCCACCCGCGCATCGCCCGCGGCCTGGATCGGGGTGCCGGTGGCGGCGGCGTAGTCCACGCCCTTGTGCATGCGGAAGGCGCCCAGGATCGGGTGGTTGCGGCCGCCGAAGCCGGAGGTCAGTCGCGCGTACGGGATCGGCATGCGGATGAAGGGGCGCTTGAGCGAGCGGCCGTCCGGGGTGAAGTACTCCGGCTTGCCGTCGCGCATGAAGCGGAAGGCGCTTTTCACCTTGCCATCCACGGTGAAGGTGGCCGCCAGCACCGGCCCGGTGTTGACCAGCACTCCGTTCTTCCAGGTCTGGTCCACCACCACGCTGAAGCGGTCGTTCTCGCTCAGGTCCGAATCGAAGTCGATGTCGTACTTGAACATCTCGTCGGTGAGCTGGTTGATCTGCGCGCTGCCAAGCCCGAGCTTGCGCGCGGAGGCGAACAGCGACTTGCCGACTTCACCGGTCAGCACCACGGTGCGGGTGGTGATTTCCACCGGCACCGCGCGCTCGCGCAACGCGTCGCCGTCGAACTCGAGCTCGATCGGCAGTTCGCCGATCCCCGGGCCCGGCTCCAGGCGCATCGCGCGCACGCTGCCATCGGCCGGCAGGTTGAAGCTCAGCTCGGTGCCCGGGCGCAGCCTGCGCAGGGTCGGCTTGATCTTCGGGTGCTGCATCACCCGCGCCAGCTGGTCGTAGGGGATGCCCAGTTCCTCGAACACCCCGCTCAGGGTCTGGCCGGGCTTGAGCGTCACCGTCTGCCAGTGGTCGTCGGTGGCCTTGCTCGCGCGCCGCGACAGCTTCGGCAGGGTCAGCTGCAGCGTCATCTTCTGCAGCTGTGGGCCGTTGTGGGTGTCGAGCACGCTGGAGAAGCCGGGCACGATCGCGGCCAGCAGCACGCCAATGGTGGTGAGCACGCTGGCATGCGCCCACTGGCGGCGCGACCAGCGGCCCTTGAACGGATGCGGCGCAGCGGGATCGGGACGACGGTCGGCATTGACGCGCGCACGCTCGAGGTTGCCCTGGAGCACGGCGTCATGGTTCGAATCCGTCATATCATCGTCCCCTGCGTCGCGAAAGCATCGACGCGCTACCATAGACATGCGTGAAAGGTGCGTCAACCCGTTGAATCTGCGAAAGTTTTTCTGCTTCACGGTTTAACGCCCGGTTAACGCCAACCCCCACAAACATGAATGCGGCACCTGCGGCCGCCGGAGAGAAGTGCCCGTGTCCGATCCCGTCACCGCCGATGCCGCTTCGGCCCTTGCCCTGATCGCCCGCGGCAGCGAGGAAATCCTCAAGCGCGAAGAGCTGCAGGCGCGCCTGGCGCTGGGTCGCCCGCTGCGGATCAAGGCCGGCTTCGACCCCACCGCGCCCGACCTGCATCTCGGCCACACCGTCCTGCTCAACAAGATGCGCCAGTTCCAGGACCTCGGGCATCAGGTGGTCTTCCTGATCGGCGACTTCACCGGGATGATCGGCGACCCCACCGGCAAGAGCGCCACCCGCAAGCCGCTGACCCGCGAGGACGTGCTGGCCAACGCGCAGACCTACGCCGAGCAGGTGTTCAAGGTGCTCGACCGCGAGCGCACCGAGGTGCGCTTCAACAGCGAGTGGTTCGGGCAGATGGGCGCCGCCGACATGATCCGGCTCGCGGCCCAGCACACCGTGGCGCGCATGCTCGAGCGCGACGATTTCGCCAAGCGCTACGCGGCGCAGCAGCCGATCGCCATCCACGAGTTCCTGTATCCGCTGGTGCAGGGCTACGACTCGGTCGCGCTGAAGGCCGATGTCGAGCTGGGCGGCACCGACCAGAAGTTCAACCTGCTGATGGGACGCGGCCTGCAGGAGCACTACGGGCAGCCGCCGCAGGTGGTGCTCACCATGCCGCTGCTGGAAGGCCTCGACGGCGTGCACAAGATGTCGAAATCGCTGGGCAACTACATCGGCATCAACGAGCCGGCGATCGACATCGTCACCAAGACGATGAAGATCGGCGATGCGCTGATGTGGAAGTGGATCGACCTGCTCAGTTTCGAGATCGGCATCGACGAGGCGAAGAGGTTGCGCGAAGAGGTCGCAGCCGGCATGAACCCGCGCGACGTCAAGCTGCGGCTGGCGCGCGAGCTGGCGGCGCGCTTCCATGGTGCGGAGGAGGCCGAGCGCGCGATTGCCGGCTGGCACGCCGCGGTGCGCGGCGAGGGTGACCTGTCCAGCCTGCCGTTGCAGGACGTGGCGGTGCCGGCCGAGGGGCTGCGCATCGCCGCGCTGCTGGTCGCGGCCGGGCTGATGCCCAGCAACTCCGAGGCCAACCGCAAGCTCAAGGAACGCGCCGTGCGCGTGGATGGCGAGGTGTTCGAGGACGCGGCCCGCGTCTTCCTGCCGGGGTTCGAGGGCGTACTGGCAGTGGGCAAGCGCAACTTCGCCCGCGTGCGCCTGATTGCCGGCGCATGAGCCGGGCTCGATGTGCCTGCGAGGCATGAACGCGCGCGCAATGCACGATCCGTCGCAGTGACGTCAAGACTTCCCAATCGCGATTGGATGGAGGAAGATGCGCGCCCTTGCCGAGGGGCCGTGGGTTCCGGGGCGGGGAGGCGGTAAAAAAGTCCATTGCGGGGTGTTGACAGCAGTCGAAACCCCTGTATGATGGGCGGCTCACTCGGACGCTGCGGCGGACGGGTGGAGAGGAGAGGCGCTGAGGCCGATC
>NZ_SMAP01000008.1 GCF_004346265.1 Thermomonas haemolytica | reverse complement strand
GAGATCTCATCTTGAGGCGCGCTTCCCGCTTAGATGCTTTCAGCGGTTATCGCTTCCGAACATAGCTACCCGGCAGTGCCACTGGCGTGACAACCGGAACACCAGAGGTTCGTCCACTCCGGTCCTCTCGTACTAGGAGCAGCCCCTCTCAAATCTCCAACGCCCACGACAGATAGGGACCGAACTGTCTCACGACGTTCTGAACCCAGCTCGCGTACCACTTTAAATGGCGAACAGCCATACCCTTGGGACCGACTACAGCCCCAGGATGTGATGAGCCGACATCGAGGTGCCAAACACCGCCGTCGATATGAACTCTTGGGCGGTATCAGCCTGTTATCCCCGGAGTACCTTTTATCCGTTGAGCGATGGCCCTTCCATACAGAACCACCGGATCACTAAGTCCTACTTTCGTACCTGCTTGATCCGTCGATCTTGCAGTCAAGCACGCTTATGCCTTTGCACACAGTGCGCGATGTCCGACCGCGCTGAGCGTACCTTCGAGCTCCTCCGTTACACTTTGGGAGGAGACCGCCCCAGTCAAACTACCCACCATACACGGTCCCCGACCCGGATCACGGGCCCAGGTTAGAACGTCAAGCACATCAGGGTGGTATTTCAAGGTTGGCTCCACCGCAACTGGCGTCACGGTTTCACAGCCTCCCACCTATCCTACACAGACGAACTCAACGTTCAGTGTAAAGCTATAGTAAAGGTTCACGGGGTCTTTCCGTCTTGCCGCGGGAACGCTGCATCTTCACAGCGATTTCAATTTCACTGAGTCTCGGGTGGAGACAGCGCCGCTGTCGTTACGCCATTCGTGCAGGTCGGAACTTACCCGACAAGGAATTTCGCTACCTTAGGACCGTTATAGTTACGGCCGCCGTTTACCGGGGCTTCGATCAAGAGCTTCGCCTTGCGGCTGACCCCATCAATTAACCTTCCGGCACCGGGCAGGCGTCACACCCTATACGTCCACTTTCGTGTTTGCAGAGTGCTGTGTTTTTGATAAACAGTCGCAGCGGCCTGGTTTCTTCGGCCAACCTCAGCTATGAACCATGGTTGGCGCACCTTCTCCCGAAGTTACGGTGCTATTTTGCCTAGTTCCTTCACCCGAGTTCTCTCAAGCGCCTGAGAATTCTCATCCTGCCCACCTGTGTCGGTTTACGGTACGGTCTGCGTAAGCTGAAGCTTAGGAGCTTTTCCTGGAAGCGTGATATCAGCAGCTCTGTCCTATAGGACTCGTCCTTGACCTCAATGTTGCGCCCCCGGATTTGCCTAAGGGCACCACCTCAGTCCTCTCACCGGGACAACCAACGCCCGGCCTGCCTAACCTTCTCCGTCCCTCCATCGCACTTACGCGAGGTGCTGGAATATTAACCAGCTTCCCATCGACTACGCTTTTCAGCCTCGCCTTAGGGGCCGACTCACCCTGCGTCGATTAACGTTGCGCAAGGAAACCTTGGGCTTTCGGCGTGCGGGCTTTTCACCCGCATTATCGTTACTCATGTCAGCATTCGCACTTCCGATACCTCCAGCGGACCTCTCGATCCACCTTCGCAGGCCTACGGAACGCTCCTCTACCGCGCATGCAAAGCATGCACCCCAAGCTTCGGTTCAACGCTTAGCCCCGTTAAATCTTCCGCGCAGACCGACTCGACCAGTGAGCTATTACGCTTTCTTTAAAGGGTGGCTGCTTCTAAGCCAACCTCCTGGCTGTCTGTGCCTTTCCACATCGTTTTCCACTTAGCGCTGATTTGGGACCTTAGCTGTGGGTCTGGGTTGTTTCCCTTTTCACGACGGACGTTAGCACCCGCCGTGTGTCTCCCGTACAGTCCGTCTCGGTATTCGGAGTTTGCAATGGTTTGGTAAGTCGCGATGACCCCCTAGCCATAACAGTGCTCTACCCCCGAGAGGATACATACGAGGCGCTACCTAAATAGCTTTCGAGGAGAACCAGCTATCTCCGGGTTCGATTAGCTTTTCACTCCTAATCACACCTCATCCCCGACCTTTGCAACGGGCGTGGGTTCGGGCCTCCAGTACCTGTTACGGTACCTTCACCCTGGGCATGACTAGATCACCCGGTTTCGGGTCTACTGCCTGCGACTATGCGCCCTTATCAGACTCGGTTTCCCTTCGCCTCCCCTATACGGTTAAGCTCGCCACAAACAGTAAGTCGCTGACCCATTATACAAAAGGTACGCCGTCACCCTTGCGGGCTCCGACTGCTTGTACGCACACGGTTTCAGGTTCTATTTCACTCCCTTCACCAGGGTTCTTTTCGCCTTTCCCTCACGGTACTGGTTCACTATCGGTCGGTCAGGAGTATTTAGCCTTGGAGGATGGTCCCCCCATGTTCAGACAGGGTTTCACGTGCCCCGCCCTACTCAATTTCATCGACCAGGCCCTTTCGCATACGGGGCTATCACCCGCTATGGCCACACTTTCCAGAGTGTTTTGCTAGAACAAGATCGACTTTTGGGCTAGTCCGCGTTCGCTCGTCGCTACTGACGGAATCTCGGTTGATTTCTTTTCCTACGGTTACTTAGATATTTCAGTTCACCGCGTTCGCCTCGTGCACCTATGTATTCAGTGCACGATACCCTTACGGGTGGGTTTCCCCATTCGGACATCGCCGGATCAAAGCTTATTGCCAGCTCCCCGACGCTTTTCGCAGGCTGTCACGTCCTTCATCGCCTCTGACCGCCAAGGCATCCACCGTGTGCGCTTATTCGCTTGACCATATCACCCCAAGTTGCCTCAGGGCGACACGTACCCAGCGAATGGTACGACTATCACTTGATAAAGATGGCTTCCGCCATCTCGCCTCAGCCTCGACACGTTGCAAGACTTACGTCTCAAACGCTCGTTTGACTCTTCTTCCCGATTTTCAAAGAACACGACCAGGCCACACTGCCCAGCCATCTCAAAGTGTGTGTGCGCTTCATTCAGAGTGGTGGGTCTGGGAGGACTCGAACCACCGGCCTCACCCTTATCAGGGGTGCGCTCTAACCACCTGAGCTACAGACCCAGTTGTCTTTACCTTCAGTGGTGGAGCCTGTCGGGATCGAACCGACGACCCCCTGCTTGCAAAGCAGGTGCTCTCCCAGCTGAGCTAAGGCCCCGTTGTCACGGGACACGCGATCCCCTGTGGAATCACGCTCTCTGAATGCAGGTCACTTGTGCGGACGCCTGGCAATGCGTTGCCATGTCTCAAAAGGAGGTGATCCAGCCGCACCTTCCGATACGGCTACCTTGTTACGACTTCACCCCAGTCATCGGCCACACCGTGGCAAGCGCCCTCCTTGCGGTTAAGCTACCTGCTTCTGGTGCAACAGACTCCCATGGTGTGACGGGCGGTGTGTACAAGGCCCGGGAACGTATTCACCGCAGCAATGCTGATCTGCGATTACTAGCGATTCCGACTTCATGGAGTCGAGTTGCAGACTCCAATCCGGACTGGGATGGGGTTTCTGGGATTGGCTCCGCCTCGCGGCATCGCAGCCCTCTGTCCCCACCATTGTAGTACGTGTGTAGCCCTGGCCGTAAGGGCCATGATGACTTGACGTCATCCCCACCTTCCTCCGGCTTGTCGCCGGCGGTCTCCTTAGAGTTCCCACCATTACGTGCTGGCAACTAAGGACAAGGGTTGCGCTCGTTGCGGGACTTAACCCAACATCTCACGACACGAGCTGACGACAGCCATGCAGCACCTGTGTCACGGTTCCCGAAGGCACACTCCCATCTCTGGAAGCTTCCGTGCATGTCAAGGCCAGGTAAGGTTCTGCGCGTTGCATCGAATTAAACCACATACTCCACCGCTTGTGCGGGCCCCCGTCAATTCCTTTGAGTTTCAGTCTTGCGACCGTACTCCCCAGGCGGCGAACTTAACGCGTTAGCTTCGATACTGAGTGCCAAGTTGCACCCAACATCCAGTTCGCATCGTTTAGGGCGTGGACTACCAGGGTATCTAATCCTGTTTGCTCCCCACGCTTTCGTGCCTCAGTGTCAGTGCTGGTCCAGGTAGCCGCCTTCGCCACGGATGTTCCTCCCGATCTCTACGCATTTCACTGCTACACCGGGAATTCCGCTACCCTCTACCGCACTCCAGTCCGCCAGTTTCCAATGCCATTCCCAGGTTGAGCCCAGGGCTTTCACATCAGACTTAACGAACCACCTACGCACGCTTTACGCCCAGTAATTCCGAGTAACGCTTGCACCCTTCGTATTACCGCGGCTGCTGGCACGAAGTTAGCCGGTGCTTATTCTTCCGGTACCGTCAGAACACCGGGGTATTAACCCGATGCTTTTCTTTCCGGACAAAAGAGCTTTACAACCCGAGGGCCTTCTTCACTCACGCGGCATGGCTGGATCAGGCTTGCGCCCATTGTCCAATATTCCCTACTGCTGCCTCCCGTAGGAGTCTGGACCGTGTCTCAGTTCCAGTGTGGCTGATCATCCTCTCAGACCAGCTACGGATCGTCGCCTTGGTGGGCCGTTACCCCGCCAACTAGCTAATCCGACGTGGGCTCATCCAATCGCGCCAGGCCCGAAGGTCCCCGGCTTTCCCCCGAAGGGCGCATGCGGTATTAGCGTAAGTTTCCCTACGTTATCCCCCACGACTGGGCAGATTCCCACGTATTCCTCACCCGTCCGCCACTCGCCACCCATGGAGCAAGCTCCACTGTGCTGCCGTTCGACTTGCATGTATTAGGCCTGCCGCCAGCGTTCACTCTGAGCCAGGATCAAACTCTTCACTTAAAGTTTTCGAGGACGAATCCTCTAATGCTTCGAATGCAGAGATCGCCCAACTCCATTACTCGCTGTACGTGTACTTGCGTACGAATACTTTGAAATTGATGGTGTTGATCGAACGTCTGCTGATGAACAACCGTCCACTACCAGACGCCCGCACAAGTCACCTGCGCACACTGTCAAAGATCGCAAGGATCGGCCTCAGCGCCTCTCCTCTCCACCCGTCCGCCGCAGCGTCCGAGTGAGCCGCCCATCATACAGGGGTTTCGACTGCTGTCAACACCCCGCGATGAACTTTTTTACCACCTCCCCGCCCCGGAACCCACGGCCCCTCGGCAAGGGCGCGCATCTTCCTCCATCCAATCGCGCTTGGGAAGTCTTGACGTGTTGACGGAATGCAGGCATCGCGCGCAAGGTGCGCGATCGCAACCTGCCGGCGCGCCGCGCCGCATCCACGCCGCCCCCCCACATGGAGACCCCCGCATGCGCCGCCTCGCCTTCCTCGCGCTTCTTGCCCTGTCCAGCTCCGGCTGCGCCGGCGCCCGCCAACCCTGGGTGGAGCTGGCCGGGCATCGCTACAGCGTGGAGCTGGCGGTGGACGACGCCCAGCGCGCGCGCGGGCTGATGTTCCGCGACGCGATGGAGCAGGACCACGGGATGCTGTTCATCCACGAGGCGCAGGAGCCGCAGGCGTACTGGATGAAGAACACCAAGATTCCGCTGGACATCCTGTACTTCGACAACGACCGCAAGCTGGTGGCGCAGCAGCGCAACGTTCCGCCGTGCACGCTGGGCGATGCCTGCCCGTCCTATCCGAGCAATGCCCCCGCGCGCTACGTGCTCGAGCTCAATGCCGGCCAGGCCGACAAGCTCCAGCTGCAGGACGGCAGCGTGCTGGTGTTCGGCCCGGGCATCCCCACCGGCAAGTGAGGACGCGCCACCGCGGCGGCATCAGCCTTCGTAAAGCTCGAAATCGGCCTTGGTGACGCCGCAGTCTGGGCAGGTCCAGGTCTCCGGCACGTCTTCCCAGCGCGTGCCGGGCGCCAGGCCATCCTCCGGCGCGCCCTTGGCCTCGTCGTAGATGTAGCCACAGACCACGCACATCCAGGTGCGGTACGGGCGTTCGGAATCGGAAGCAGCCATCGGCGCGATAATCGTTGGGTTGCCGCGATTGTCCCATCCAGGACGAAGCGCGGGAAGCCACCCTTCCTCCCCTTGCAGAAGCCCCGTATGCCCCCGACCAACGCCCGCTCCCACGCCCTGTTCACCCGCGCCCAGGCCCTGCTGCCCGGCGGCGTCAACTCGCCGGTGCGCGCCTTCAAGTCGGTCGGGGGCGAACCGTTCTTCGTGCAGCGCGCCGAAGGCCCCTACCTGTACGACGTGGACGGCAACCGCTACATCGATTACGTCGGCTCGTGGGGGCCGATGATCGTCGGCCACAACCACCCGCAGGTGCTGGAGGCGGTGATCGCCACCGCACGCGACGGCCTGTCCTTCGGCACCCCGAATCCGCTCGAGGTGACGATGGCCGAGACCATCACGCGCCTGGTGCCCAGCTGCGAAATGGTGCGCATGGTCAACTCCGGCACCGAGGCTACGCTGTCGGCGATCCGGCTGGCACGCGGCGCCACCGGCCGCAGCCGGATCGTCAAGTTCGAGGGCTGCTACCACGGCCACGGCGACAGCTTCCTGGTGAAGGCCGGCAGCGGCGCGCTGACCTTCGGCGTGCCGACTTCGCCCGGCGTGCCCAAGGCGCTGGCCGACCTCACCCTCACCCTGCCGTACAACGACTTCGACGCCGCCACCGCGCTGTTCGACACCTGCGGCAGCGATATCGCCGCGCTGATCATCGAACCCGTGGTTGGCAATGCCAACTGCCTGCCGCCGCGCGAAGGCTACCTGCAGCACCTGCGCGCGCTGTGCACGCATCACGGCGCGCTGCTGATCTTCGACGAGGTGATGACCGGCTTCCGGGTCGCGCTGGGCGGCGCGCAGGCGCGCTATGGCGTGACCCCGGACCTGACCACCTTCGGCAAGATCATCGGCGGCGGCATGCCGGTCGGCGCCTATGGCGGGCGCGCCGAGCTGATGCGGCAGATCGCGCCGGCGGGCCCGATCTACCAGGCCGGCACGCTGAGCGGCAATCCAGTGGCGATGGCTGCGGGTCTGGCCATGCTGGAGCTGGTACAGGCGCCGGGCTTCTACGACGCACTGGAAGCGAAGACGAATGCGCTGTGCGACGGGCTGGAAGCCGCCGCGCGCGACGCCGGCGTGGCCTTCACCACCCAGCGCGTGGGCGGCATGTTCGGGCTGTTCTTCAGCGCCGAGAAGGTGGACACCTACGCCCAGGCGCTGGCCTGCGACATCTCCGCCTTCAACCGCTTCTTCCACGCGATGCTCCAGCGCGGGGTGTACCTGGCGCCGTCCGCGTTCGAGGCCGGCTTCATGTCCAGCGCGCACGACGATGCGGTGATCGCAGCCACCATCGAAGCCGCGCGCGGCGCGTTCGCGGCCTGCTGACATGGCCGGGCCGGCGCACCGCGAGGGGGAGCCGCGCAGCCTGTTCGAGCGCGAGCACTGGCCGGCCAGCACCGAAGGCCGGCGCTACCGCTGGTACCGGGTGGTGTTCCACCACGACAGCCCGGCCGAGCGCAACTTCGACCTGTTGCTGATCGTCGCCATCCTCGCCAGCGTGCTGGTGGTGGTGCTCGACAGCGTGCCCGGCATCAAGGCGCGCTGGCACCTGCCGCTGTACGTCGCGGAATGGGTGTTCACCGTGTTGTTCGCGTCGGAATACGCGGTGCGGCTGTGGGTGGTGCGCAACCCGTGGCGCTATGCACGCAGCTTCTACGGCGTGATCGACCTGCTGGCGATCCTGCCCACCCTGCTCTCGCTGCTGTTCCCGGCCAGCACCTCGCTGGCAGTGATCCGCGCGCTGCGCCTGCTGCGCATCTTCCGGGTGTTGAAGCTGGTGGAGTACTCCAGCGAGGCCGGGATGCTGATGCAGGCGCTGTGGCGCAGCCGTCGCAAGATCCTGGTGTTCCTGGCGACGGTACTGACCGTGGTGGTGGTGTTCGGCGCGCTGATGTACCTGGTGGAAGGCCCGGCCAACGGCTTCACCAGCATCCCCACCGCGATGTACTGGGCGGTGGTGACGATGGCCACCGTCGGCTTCGGCGACATCGCCCCGCACACCGCGCTGGGGCGCTTCATCGCCTCGGTGCTGATCCTGATCGGCTACAGCATCATCGCGGCGCCCACCGGCATCTACACCGCGGAGCTGGCGCGCAGCCTGCAGCCGCGGCGGCTGCGCGCGCGCTGCCCGCAGTGCGGCCTGCCCGAACACGAAGCCGACGCCTGGTACTGCCGCAAATGCGGCCACGCCCTTCCCTCCAGCGAGTGAGATCCCCATGCACGATGCGCATCCCAACACCCTGGCCGTGCATGCCGGCCAACAGCCCGACCCCGCCACCGGCGCGGTGGCCCCGCCCATCCACCTGGCCACCACCTTCCGTCACGGCCCCGCCGGCGAGCGCCTGGCCGGCTACGAGTACCAGCGCGAGGGCAACCCCACCAACGACCGCCTGCGCGAGGCGCTCACCGCGCTGGAGGGCGGCGCCACTGCGCTGACCTTCGCCTCCGGCATGGCGGCGATGACCACCCTGCTGGAATCGCTGCCGGCGGGCAGCCGGGTGCTGTTCCCGGACGACTGCTACAGCGGGTTGCGCATGCTGTTCACCGAATTCCTGCCCGAGCGCGGCCTGCACGTCGAGACGGTGGACATGGGCGACCTCGATGCGGTGCGCGCGGCCTGCGCCACGCCGGTTTCGCTGCTGTGGATCGAAACGCCATCCAACCCGCTGCTGAAGATCAGCGACATCGCCGCGCTGGCCATCCTCGGCCACGCCGCCGGTGCGATGGTGGTGGTGGACAACACCTTCGCCACCCCATTGCTGCAACGCCCGCTGGCGCTGGGCGCGGACATCGTGATGCATTCGACCACCAAATACTTCGGCGGCCACAGCGACGTGCTGGGCGGTGCGCTGGTGTTCGCCCGCGACGACGCCTTCGCGCGGAAAGTCGCGCATCGGCTGCACGTCACCGGTGCGGTGCTGGCCCCGTTCAGCGCCTGGCTCACCCTGCGCGGCTGCCGCTCGCTGGGCGCGCGGATGGCGATGCATTGCGCCAACGCGCGCAAGCTAGCGGAGTTCCTCGCCGCGCATCCAGCAGTGGAACGCGTGAACTGGCCGGGCCTGCCCTCGCACCCCGGCCATGCCGTAGCCGCGAAGCAGATGCGCGAGTTCGGCGCGATGCTCAGCGTCGAACTGCGCGGTGGTCGCGAGGCGGCGTTGGCAGTGGCCGGCAGGCTGCGCATCTTTACCAATGCGACGTCGCTGGGCGGCTGCGAATCGCTGGTGGAGCACCGTGCCTCGGTGGAAGGCGCGCATCCACGCTCGCCGCAGGACCTGCTGCGGATCTCGGTAGGGCTGGAGGACGCCCGCGACCTGGTGGCGGACTTCGCGCAGGCGCTGGGCTGACGGGCGGCTCAGCCGCCCGCGAACGCCACCAGCGCCTTGCGCAGGCGCGCGAGCCCCTCCGCCACGTCGTCATCGCCGATGGTGAGCGCGGGGACGAAACGCAGCACGTCGGGGCCGGCCTGCAGCAGCAGCAGGCCGTGCGCCGCGGCCAGGTCACCGATGGCACCCGCCTTGCCGGCATGCTCTGGTTTGAGCACTGCGCCCAGCATCAGGCCGCGGCCACGCACTTCAGCAAACAGATCGAACTCGCGATTGATCGCGTCGAGGCCAGCGCGCAGCGCCTGCGACTGCTTCGCCACATTGGCGGCGATATCCTCCGACGCCAGCCGCCGCAGCGCCACCCGCGCCACCGCGGCAGCCAGCGGATTGCCGCCGAATGTGGTGCCGTGCGCGCCCACGGCCATCGCCTGCGCCACCTTCGGGCCGGCCAGCAGGGCGCCGACCGGGAAGCCGCCGCCGAGCGCCTTGGCCAGGGTCACGATGTCCGGCACCACGCCGTCCTGCCAGTGCGCGAACAGCGTGCCGGTGCGGCCCATGCCGCACTGGATCTCATCCAGCACCAGCAGCGCATCGAAGCGGTCGCACAGCGCGCGCACCGCCTGCAGGTAGCCGGGCGCGGCCGGCAGCACGCCGCCCTCGCCCTGCACCGGCTCCAGCATCACCGCGGCCACGTCGCCACCGGCGAAGGCCTGCTCCAGCTGCGCGATGTCGTTGAAATCGACGTGGCGGAAGCCCCCCGGCAGCGGCTCGAAGCCCTGCTGGTACTTCGGCTGCGCGGTGGCGGTGACGGTGGCCAGGGTGCGGCCGTGGAAGCTGCCGCGGCAGGTGACGATCACCCGCTGCGAAGGCGAGCGGCCGGCATTGGCGGCCCATTTGCGCACCAACTTGATCGCGGCCTCGTTGGCCTCCGCGCCTGAATTGCACAGGAACGCGCGCTCGGCGAAGCGCGAGGCGGCCACCAGCTCCTGCGCCAGGCGCAGCGGCGGCTCGCTGAGGAACACGTTGCTGGTGTGCCAGAGGCGGCCGGCCTGCTCGATGAGCGCGGCGGTCAGCTCCGGGTCGCAATGGCCGAGGCTGCATACCGCGATGCCGGCGGCGAAGTCCACGTAGTCGCGGCCCTCGCTGTCCCACAGGCGCGACCCCTGGCCGCGCACAAGGACCATCTGCCGCGGCTGGTACACCGGCAGCAGCACCTGCCGTCCGAGCGCGAGCAGCTCGCCCGCGGAAGGTTCTGCCTGCATCTCACCAGACTCCCGTGTTCGGCATCGAGACCCACGGCTCCTGCGGCGGCAGGTGGCCGTCCTGCAGCAGTTCGATCGAAATCAGGTCGGGCGAACGCACGAAGGCCATGTGGCCGTCGCGCGGCGGGCGGTTGATGGTGTAGCCCATGTCCTGCAGGCGCTGGCAGGTGGCGTAGATGTCCTCGACCCGGAACGCGAGGTGGCCGAAGTTGCGGGCGCTGCCGTAGTCCTCGGTGTTGCCGTCCTGGTCCGGCCAGTTGTAGGTCAGCTCGATCTCGGCCTCCGGGCTGTCGGGCGCGGCCAGGAACACCAGGGTGAACTTGCCCTGCGGGTTCTCCATCCGGCGCACCTCGCGCAGGCCCAGGCCATCGCAGTAGAAGCGCAGCGAGGCGTCGATGTCGCGCACGCGCACCATCGTGTGCAGGTATTTCATGCGGGATCTCCGTGGGGGGGAATGCCCGCCATGATCCCACGAAGCCGCGCTCAGGGCTCGACGTAGAGGTCCGGCAGCAGCGGCAGGGACGGGTCCACCGCGTAGCTGGAAAAGTCGGTGACGCCACCCTGCCGCAGTACGTCCTCGTCGATCAGGAAGCGTCCGCTGAAGCCGGCCGCCTGGCGCACCAGCACCGCGTGCGCGGCGTCGGCCATGATCGCCGGGGAACGGCCGTTGCCGGCCTGCACTCCCGGGATCATGTTCAGCGCATCGGTGGCGATCAGGGTGCGCGGCCACAACGCATTCACCGCCACCCCCTGCGGCCCGAATTCGGCGGCCAGACCCAGGGTGACGAAGCTCATCCCCATCTTGGCCAGGGTGTAGGCGGTGTGCGGGCCCCACCACTTCGGGTCCAGCGAGGGCGGCGGGCACAGGGTGAGGATGTGCGGGTTGGGCGCATTCAGCAGATGCGGCAGGCAGACCTGCGCGCACAGAAAGCTGCCGCGGCTGTTGACCTGCTGCATCAGGTCGAAGCGCTTCATCGGCGTGTCCAGGGTGCCGCGCAGCCAGATCGCGCTGGCGTTGTTGACCAGGATGTCGATCCCGCCGAACGCGTCCACGGTGGCCGCGACCGCCGCGCGCACCGCGTCCTCGTCGCGGATGTCGCACTGCAGGGCCAGCGCCTTGCCGCCGGCGGCCTCCACCGCGGCGGCGGCGGTGTGGATGGTGCCCGGCAGCTTCGGATTGGGCACTGCCGACTTGGCGGCGATCGCCACGTTGGCGCCGTCGCGCGCGGCGCGCAGCGCGATCGCCAGGCCAATCCCGCGCGAGGCGCCGGTGATGAACAGGGTCTTGCCGGACAGCGTGGTCATGCGCATTCACCGTCTTTGCGATGCGCGGAAGTGTAGCCTCCGCCACCTATAATCGGCCGATGCATAGCGCCTGGTTCGACAACGCCGTTGCCTGGATCGGCGCGCACCCGCACGCGGCGGGCCTGCTGATCTTCCTGATCGCCTTCAGCGATGCCCTGATCGTGCTGGGTGCGTTCGTGCCGGCGCTGCCGCTGCTGATCCCGGTCGGCGTGCTGATCGGCCTGGGCACCCTGTCCGGGCCGTATGCGGTGGCTTGCGCGGCGCTCGGCGCGCTGGCCGGCGACGGGCTGAGCTACTGGATCGGCCGCCGCTGGGGCAACCGCCTGCGCGCGGTGTGGCCGTTCCGGCGTTACCCGCAGATGCTGGAGCGCGGCGAGGGGCTGTTCCGCCGCAACGCCTTCAAGAGCATCCTCATCGCCCGCTACGTGGGGCCGATCCGCCCGTTCGTGCCGGCCATCGCCGGGATGGCGGGCATGCCGCCCGCGCGCTACCTGCAGGCCAGCCTGCTGGCCTGCATCAGCTGGGCGGTGCTGTTCCTGCTGCCGGGCTGGGCGCTGGGCCAGGCGTATGAAGCCGTCGCCGCAGTGGCGGACAAGCTGGCGCTGGTGCTGCTGGGCCTGCTGGGCGCGCTGGCGCTGGCCTGGGCGGTGGTGCTCTACAGCTGGCGCTGGTTCGCCCTGCACGCCGACAGCCTGCTGGCGCAGCTGCTGCGCTGGAGCCACCGGCATCCGCTGCTGGGCCGCTATGCCGCCGCCCTGATCGACCGCCGCCGCCCGGAAACCGCGCCGCTGCTGCTGCTGGCGGTCTGCCTGTTCGCGGTGGCCTGGCTGTGGGCCTGGCTGAGCGCCTCGCTGGCGCTGCACGGCGGCCCGCTGCGGCTGGACCACGACGTGCACGCGCTGATGTTCGCGCTGCGCAACCCGCTGGCCGACCGCATGCTGGCCACCCTGGCCGGGCTGGGCAGCGCGCCGGTCCTGGGCGTCGCGTTCGCGGCGGCGCTGCTGTGGCTGCTGTGGCGGCGACGCTGGCTGGCGGCGGGGCACTGGCTGGGTGCGGTCGCCGTCGGCCTCGCCCTGACCTTGGGTCTGGACGCGCTGGTGGACATGCCGCGCCCGCCCACCGCCGCCGCCGGCTTCGGCTTTCCCTCGATCGCGGTGACCATGACCACCGTGGTGTTCGGCTTCTTCGCGGTGCTGATCGCGCGCGAACTGCCCGGGCGGCAGCGGGTGTGGCCCTATCTGCTGGCCGGCATCGCCACCGCGCTGGTCGGCTTTGCGCGCCTGTACCTGGGCGCACACTGGCTGTCGGACATCCTCGGCGGCGTGCTGCTGGGTGCCGCCTGGGTGCTGATCATCGGCATCGCCTACCGCCGCCGCCGCGAGCGCGCGTTCTGGATGCGGCCGCTGGCGTGGACGTTCTACGGCGCGTTCGCACTGGCCGCGGGCTATTTCGCCCCGCGCAGCGCGCCGCAAACGCTGGCGCAGTTCCAGCCACCGCCGCCCACACGGGTACTGGCCACGGCGAACTGGCGCGCGCACGGCCTTGAAGATCCGCGCCACCGCTTCGACCTGGAGATCGCCGGTCCCCTGGACGTGCTGCAGCAGCGCCTGCTGGCGCAGGGCTGGCAGGTGCAGCCCGCGGCCGACTGGCTGGGGGTGCTGGGCCTGCTGGACGATGGTCTGCCCCCCGCGCAGCGCCCGGTGCTGCCGCTGGCGCTGGACGCCCATCCGGAAGCGCTGCTGCTGCGCCGCGCCGACCCGGCCGATCCCACCCGCATCGAAGTCCTGCGCCTGTGGCCGGCGCCGTCGCGGCTGGCCGATGGCACCCCGCTGTGGGTGGCGCGCTTCGACACCATGCAGCTGCGGCGACGGCTGCGCCTGCTCAACCTGTGGAAACCGGACCCGCCGGCGCACGCGCTGCCGCCGGAACTCTTGACGCTGGATGCTACGGAGCCGCGCCTGCAGCTGGTGACGCACCCGCGCTGAGCCGCGCGGTCGGCGCAGGCCTCATTGCGCCTGCAGGGCCCGCAGGAAGCGCCGCGGCGCGTCGTCGAAGCCGCCGTTGGACATGAACACCACGTGGTCGCCCGCGCGCGCGCGCGCCATGAGCGCGGCGATCAGCGCCTCGGCATCGGGCACCGCCACGCCCTCGCCGCGCAGCGCCGCGATCACCCTGCCGGCATCCCACGGCAATTCCGGGCGCGCCAGGAACACCACGCCGTCGGCCAGCGCCAGCGACGGCGCCAGCGCCTCGGCATGCGCGCCCAGCCGCATCGAATTGCTGCGCGGCTCCATCGCGGCGAGGATGCGCGCCCCGCCCACCTTCGCGCGCAGCCCGGCCAGGGTGGTGGCGATCGCGGTCGGATGGTGGGCGAAGTCGTCGTACACGGTGATGCCGGCGTGCTGGCCGACCACTTCCAACCGCCGCTTGATCCCGCCGAACTGCGCCAGCGCCGGCAGCAGCGGGGCCAGCTCGACCCCGGCCGCGACGCAAGCGGCCAGCGCGGCCAGCCCGTTGAGCACGTTGTGGTCGCCCAACAAGGACCATTCGACGCGGCCGATCTCCTTGCCCTCGCGCAGCACCGCAAAGCAGCTGCCGTCGGCCTGCAGCTTGCGCGCGCTCCATTCGAACCCCGGGTCGAAGCCGAACCGCTCCACCGGTGTCCAGCAGCCCATCGCCAGCACCTCGGCCAGGCGGGCATCGTGGCCGTTGACGATCAGCCGGCCGCTGCCCGGCACGGTGCGCACCAGGTGGTGGAACTGGCGCTGGATCGCGGCCACGTCCGGGAAGATGTCAGCGTGGTCGTACTCGAGGTTGTTGAGGATGGCGATCTGCGGCCGGTAGTGGACGAACTTGCTGCGCTTGTCGAAGAAGGCGGTGTCGTATTCGTCCGCCTCGACCACGAAGTCACGCCCGCTACCCAACCGCGCCGACACCCCGAAATCCGCGGCCACGCCGCCGATCAAAAAGCCCGGGTCGCGCCCGGCGCGGTCGAGCAGGAAGGCCAGCAGGCTGGTGGTGGTGGTCTTGCCGTGGGTGCCGGCCACCGCCAGCGTGGTGCGCCCGGGCAGCACGCGTTCGGCCAGCCACTGCGCGCCGGAGGTGTAGCGCATCCCGGCATCCAGCACGTACTCCACCGCCGGGTTGCCGCGCGAAAGGGCGTTTCCGATCACCACCTCCTCGCAATCGGGCGCAATGTGCTCGGGCCGGTAGCCCTGGTGGAGCGCAATGCTCAGCTGCGCGAGCTGGGTGGACATCGGCGGATAGATGTTGGCATCGCTGCCTTCGACCGCATGGCCCAGCTCGCGCGCGAGCGCGGCCACGCCGCCCATGAAGGTGCCGGCGATGCCGAGGATGTGGAGTTTCACGTGCGGCTCCCGAAATGATCCGGACGAAGGCTCGAAGCAGGCGAAGCGGTGCGGGGCTGGCCTCGCAACAAAGCGAGTATCGGGGAGCGACTTGCGAGGCCGGCCCCGCACCGCTTCGCCGGTCGCCCGCGAAAGTCAGCCGACCTCGTGCCCCGGCTGGATTGCTTCCACGATCCGGGTGAACACCTCGTCCAGCGAGCCCACGCCGTCCACCACGGTCAGCTGGCCGTGCTGGCGGTAGAAGTCGATCACGGGCGCGGTCTTCTCGTCGTACACCTTCAGGCGGTGGCGCACCGATTCCGGGGTGTCGTCGGCGCGGCCCTCGATCTTCGCGCGCTCGGCCAGGCGGGCCACGATCTGCTCGTTGTCCACCGCCAGCTGCACGGCGGCATCGAAGCTCTGGCCAAGACTGCCCAGCAGTGCGTCCAGCGCGGCGGCCTGGGCCAGATTGCGCGGGTAGCCGTCGAGGATGAAGCCGTTGCGGGCGTCCTCGCGGGAGAGCCGGTCCTTGAGCATGCCGAGCAGGATCTCGTCGCTGACCAGGTCGCCGCGGGCCATGACCTCGCCGGCCTGGCGGCCGAGCGGCGTGCCGGCGGCGACCTCGGCGCGCAACAGGTCGCCGGTGGAAATATGCGGCACCTGCAGATATTCCTTCAGCCGTGCCGCCTGGGTGCCCTTGCCGGACCCCGGCGCGCCCAACAGAACCAATCGCATCGATCCACTCCTGATGTCATGTCGTCGCGGAGCGGCGCTAGACTGCGCCTGCCCGCTGCCCGGCCAGCTTACCGCATTCAGCCCAGCCCCCGCCCGGAGACTCCTCCATGCCCACCGGCAACCTGCTCTACGCCCAGAGCGGCGGCGTGACCGCCGTCATCAACGCCACCGCTGCGGCCGTCCTGCAGGCCGCGCGCGCGCGCAAGGTGCGCGTGCTGGCGGCCCGCAACGGCATCCTTGGCGCGCTGCGCGAGGAGCTGGTGGATGCCTCCGCGCTGACCGCCGCAGAGGTGAAGGGCCTTGCGCACACCCCCGGCGGCGCGTTCGGCAGCTGCCGGCTGAAGCTGAAGTCGCTGGCCGAGGACCGCGCCAAGTACGAGCGCCTGCTGGAGGTGTTCCGCGCCCACGACGTGCGCTGGTTCCTCTACAACGGCGGCAACGATTCGGCCGATACCGCGCTGAAGGTGTCGCAGCTGGCCGCGGAATACGGCTACCCCCTGACCTGCGTGGGCGTGCCCAAGACCATCGACAACGACCTGGCGGTCACCGACTGCAGCCCCGGCTTCGGCTCGGCCGCCAAGTACACCGCCGTTTCCGTGCGCGAGTGCGCGCTGGACGTGGCGGCGATGGCGGAAACCTCCACCAAGGTGTTCGTGTACGAGGCGATGGGCCGGCATGCCGGCTGGCTGGCCGCCGCCGCCGGGCTGGCCGGCGACGGTCGTGATGCCGCCCCGCATCTGATCCTGTTCCCGGAGCGGGTATTCGACGAGGCCGACTTCCTGGCCCGGGTGGACGCGGTGGTCAAGCGCGTCGGCCACTGCGTGGTGGTGGCCAGCGAGGGCATCCGCACCGCCGATGGCCGCTTCGTGGCCGAGGCCGGCGGCCGCGACAGCTTCGGGCATGCCCAGCTGGGCGGGGTGGCCGCGCACCTGGCCGCGCGGGTCAAGGACGCGCTGGGCCACAAGGTGCACTGGGCGTTGCCGGACTACCTGCAGCGCTCGGCCCGGCACCTGGCCAGCCGCACCGATGTCGAGCACGCCACCGCGGTCGGCCGCGCCGCGGTGGAGTGTGCCCTGGCCGGGCAGAACGCGGTGATGCCGGTGATCGTGCGCGACGGCGATGCACCCTACCGCTGGCACGTGGACATCGCCCCGCTCTCGCGCATCGCCAACCACGAGAAAACCATGCCCAAGGGCTTCATCCGCGCCGATGGCTATGGCATCACCGCCGCCGCGCGCCGCTACCTGGCGCCGCTGGTCGCCGGCGAGGCCTATCCGCCGTATGGCCGGGATGGCCTGCCGGATTACGTTGTCCCCCGCATGCGGACGGTGCGCCGGAAGCTGCCGGACTGGAACGCCTGATCCCCGGCCCTCTAGACTCCCGCCTGCTACACCGACGCGTCCGCAACAGACATACCACCATCACTAGTGGGGAACCCCATGAAAACCGCTCTCATCGCCTCCTGCCTGGTCCTGGGCCTGGCCGCCGCCAGCACGCCCGCGCAGGCACAGTTCAACAAGAAGCAGAACGACCCGCAGGGTGCCGCCGCCGGCGCCAACTCGCAGGGCGCCGCCGCCAACCTGGAGCACTGCGCCGAGCCGATGGGCACGATCGCGGTGGTCGAGGAACAGGAAGGCGACTGGTACCGCTACCTGACCACCGACCTGCGCCTACCCTCGACGGTGCCGGTGATCCGCATGCTGATCCAGCAGTCCAACTGCTTCGTGGTGGTCGAGCGCGGCCGCGCGATGCGCAACATGATGCAGGAGCGCGCGCTGATGGACAGCGGCGAGCTGCGCCAGGGCAGCGACTTCGGCAAAGGCCAGATGGTCGCCGCCGACTACACACTGAACCCCAGCATCAATTTCTCGCAGAGCAACGCCGGTGGCATCGGCGCGGCGATCGGCATGTTCGGCGGCAAGCTGGGCGGGGTCGGCGCGCTGGTCGGCGGCCTGAAGTTCAAGAAGGCCGAGACCATGCTGACCATGATCGACAACCGCTCCGGGGTGCAGATCGGCGTAGCGCAGGGCAATGCCACCAAGACCGATTTCGGCCTGGGCATCGGCGGCGGCAGCGCCGGCGGCTTCGGCTCGCTGGGCGGCTACAGCAACACGCCGGAAGGCAAGGCGCTGGCGGCGGCGTTCGCCAATGCCTACAACAACCTGGTGCGCGCGATGCGCGACTACAAGCCGCAGGAAGTCCAGGGCGGCCTGGGCAAGGGCGGCAAGCTGAAGGTCGGCAACTGACCCTTCCGCGCACGCGCTGCGTCCCCGCGAACGCCCGGCCCACGCCGGGCGTTCGCATGTCCGGGGACGGCGCGGCATGCGATCCTACGCCCATGCCCATCCTCCTGGTGAAAGCCAAGCCCAACAGCCGCGTCTCCGCGCTCACCGCGCAGGCAGACGGCAGCTGGCTGGCGCAGCTGAAATCCCCGCCGGTGGATGGCAAGGCCAATGCCGAGCTGATTGCGCTGGTGGCGCAGCACTTCGGTTGCGCGCGCTCGCAGGTGGTGGTGAAAACCGGTGCCGGCGCGCGCCTGAAGCGGGTCCAGATTCCCGATTGAACCGGCCCGCCGGTTGTGCGGTTGCAGCATCGCCCACCCCGCAGGCCACGCCCGGGTATGCGATAGTCGGGCCGTGCCCGCCCCCGCGGCGGGCGCGACAACCTGACGTCTTCCATTCGAACACCCGGGGAGGGGATTCATGCTGGAGCATTATGGTTTGGTGCTGGCGCTCACCTGCGCCGTCGTCGCAATCGCTTACGGCCTGTGGGCGGCCGCGTGGATCAACCGCCAGCCCGCCGGCAACGAACGCATGCAGCAGATCGCCGGCGCGATCCAGGAAGGCGCGCGCGCCTACCTCAACCGCCAGTACACCACGATTGCCATCGCCGGCGTGGTGCTGCTGCTGCTGATCGGTTTCTTTTTGAGCTGGCACACCGCGATCGGCTTTGCGATCGGCGCGGTGCTGTCCGGCGCCGCCGGCTACATCGGCATGAACGTCTCGGTGCGCGCCAACGTGCGCACCGCCGAGGCGGCGCGCGCCGGCATGGGTCCCGCCATGAACGTCGCCTTCAAGGGCGGCGCCATCACCGGCATGCTTGTGGTCGGCCTGGGCCTGCTGGGCGTGGCCGGCTACTGGTACTTGCTCACCCACCAAATGGGCGCGAGCGAGGCAGAGGCACTGCATGCGCTGGTCGGGCTGGCCTTCGGCAGCTCGCTGATCTCGATCTTCGCGCGCCTGGGCGGCGGCATCTTCACCAAGGGCGCCGACGTCGGCGCCGACCTGGTGGGCAAGGTCGAGGCCGGCATCCCCGAGGACGACCCGCGCAACCCGGCGGTGATCGCCGACAACGTGGGCGACAACGTGGGCGACTGCGCCGGCATGGCCGCCGACCTGTTCGAAACCTACGCGGTCACGGTGATCGCCACCATGCTGCTGGGCGGTCTGATGGCTGCCACCGTCGGCCAGCATGCGGTGCTCTACCCGCTGGTGCTGGGTGGAGCCTCGATCCTCGCCTCGATCATCGGCGCCTTCTTCGTGAAGGTGTCCGGCAGCAACCCGAACATCATGGGCGCGCTGTACCGCGGGGTGATCGTCTCCGGCGTACTGGCAGCCATCGCCTTCTACCCGATCACCACCCAGCTGATGGGCGACTCCAGCTTCGGGGCGATGAACCTCTACGGCTGCGCGCTGATCGGCCTGGTGCTGACCGGCGCCATCGTCTGGATCACGGAGTACTACACCGGCACCCAGTACGCGCCGGTGAAGCACGTCGCGCAGGCGTCCACCACCGGCCACGGCACCAACATCATCGCCGGCCTCGGGGTGTCGATGAAGTCCACCGCACTGCCGGTGCTGGCGGTATGCGCCTCGATCCTCGGTGCCTACCACCTCGGCGGCCTGTACGGGATCGCGATCGCCGCCACCTCGATGCTGTCGATGGCCGGCATGGTGGTAGCGCTGGACGCCTACGGGCCGATCACCGACAACGCCGGCGGCATCGCCGAGATGAGCGAACTTCCACCCGAAGTGCGCAGCGTCACCGACCCGCTGGACGCGGTAGGCAACACCACCAAGGCGGTGACCAAGGGCTATGCCATCGGCTCGGCCGCGCTGGCCTCGCTCGTCCTGTTCGCCGACTACACGCACAACCTGCAGGCCGCGCACCCGGGCGTCAGCTTCACCTTCGACCTGTCCAACCACATGGTCATCATCGGCCTGCTGATCGGCGGCCTGATCCCGTACCTGTTCGGCGCGATGGCGATGGAGGCCGTGGGCCGCGCGGCGGGCAGCGTGGTCGAGGAAGTGCGCCGCCAGTTCCGCGAGATCAAGGGCATCATGGACGGCAGCGGCAAGCCGCAGTACGACAAGGCCGTGGACATGCTGACCAAATCGGCGATCAAGGAAATGATCCTGCCCTCGCTGCTGCCGGTCGCGGTGCCGGTGGTGGTGGGCCTGGCGCTGGGCCCGCAGGCGCTCGGCGGCTTGCTGATCGGCACGATCGTGACGGGGATCTTCGTGGCGGTGTCGATGACCACCGGCGGCGGCGCCTGGGACAATGCCAAGAAGTACATCGAGGACGGCCACTTCGGAGGCAAGGGCTCCGAGGCGCACAAGGCCGCGGTGACCGGCGACACCGTGGGTGATCCCTACAAGGACACCGCCGGCCCGGCGGTGAACCCGCTGATCAAGATCATCAACATCGTGGCGCTGCTGATCGTGCCGCTGCTGCCGGTCAACACCGGCAGCACCGAGGCGGCCAAGCCGGTGGTGGCGGTGCAGGCCTCGGCGCCCCCGGCTGCCGCACCGGCGGCGGGGATGCCGGCCGATGCGGCGGCGCAGGCCTCGGGGCACTGAGCCATGGCCCTCCCTGCTCCCGCACGCGGAGGCAGGATGTTCACGGATGACCGCACGCGGGGGCCATGTGCCCCCGCGCTGCGTTTGCAACCACCCTGCGCAGGTCGCGCGCGGGCGGACAGGCTGGACATTTTGTCCCATGCTGCGGATGCGGCTTGCATATTAGAAATCTCTAATTAACATTGCAGGCAGTCGCAACCGGGCCATCACGCACATGCGCAGCCAGGCGTCCACGCCCTCCGCAGACCACCCGCAACCCGATGCGCCTTCCGGCGCCTGGGCCTGGCTGCACCGTCACCTGCTGCTGCTGCTTGTGATCAAGCTGTCGCTGCTGGCCCTGCTCTACGTCCTGTTCTTCGGGCCCGGCCAGCGCCCGGCGGTGGATGCCGACGCGGTGGCCCGCCAGCTGCAATCCCCTTCCATTCCCTCGTCCCCGAGGTAAGCCGCCATGCCAGACCTGCACGTCGTCGACCTGTCGCGATTGCAATTCGCGATCACCGCGCTCTACCACTTCCTGTTCGTCCCGCTCACGCTGGGGCTGGCGCTGCTGCTGGCGATCATGGAAAGCGTGTACGTGATGACCGGGCGCGTCATCTGGAAGCAGATGGTGAAGTTCTGGGGCGTGCTGTTTGGCATCAACTTCGCCATGGGCGTGGCCACCGGCATCACCATGGAGTTCCAGTTCGGCACCAACTGGGCCTACTACTCCCACTACGTCGGCGACATCTTCGGCGCGCCCTTGGCGATCGAGGGCCTGATGGCGTTCTTCCTGGAGAGCACCTTCGTCGGGTTGTTCTTCTTCGGTTGGGACCGCATGAGCAAGCTGCAGCACATGGTGGTGACCTGGCTGATGGCGCTGGGCGCCAACTTCTCGGCCCTGTGGATCCTGATCGCCAACGGCTGGATGCAGAACCCGGTCGGGGCGAAGTTCAACTTCCACACCATGCGCATGGAGGTGACCGACTTCGCCGCGGTGCTGTTCAACCCGGTGGCGCAGTCGAAGTTCGTGCATACCGTGAGCGCGGGCTATGTCACCGGCGCGGTGTTCGTGCTGTCGATCAGCGCCTGGTACCTGCTCAAGGGCCGCAACGTGCAGTTCGCGCGGCGTTCGATCGCGGTCGCCGCCAGCTTCGGCCTGGCCTCGGCATTGAGCGTGGTGGTGCTGGGTGATGAGAGCGGCTACACGGTGTCCGAGAACCAGAAGATGAAGCTGGCCGCGATCGAGGCCGAATGGCATACCGCGCCGGCGCCGGCGCCGTTCACCCTGTTCGGCATCCCGGACATGCAGGCGCGCGAGACCAAGGCTGCGATCCAGATTCCGTGGGTGATGGGCCTGATCACCACCCGCTCGCTGGACGAGCAGGTGCCGGGCATCCACGACCTGGTGGAAACCAACAAGGAGCGCATCCGCAACGGCATCCAGGCCTATGCCGCGCTGAATGCGGTGCGCAAAGATCCCGACAATCCGGCCAAGCAGCAGGCGTTCCTGGAAAAGCAGCAGGATCTGGGCTTTGGCCTGCTCACCCTCAAGTACGTGGACGATCCGGCCAAGGCCGACGCGGCGGTGATCGAGAAGGCGGCGTGGTCCACGGTGCCGAACGTGCCAGTGCTGTTCTTCTCGTTCCGGATCATGGTCGCGCTGGGCTTCTTCTTCATCGCCCTGTTCGCGCTGGCCTTCTACTTGGCCAGCGTGCGCAAGCTGGATAACCGCCTGTTCCTGCGGGTGGCGTTCTTCAGCCTGCCGCTGCCGTGGATCGCAGCGGAGCTGGGCTGGATCGTGGCCGAATACGGCCGCCAGCCGTGGGCGATCGACGGCGTGCTGCCGACCTTCCTCGGCGTGTCCTCGACCAGCGCGGCGCAGGTGACCGGCAGCCTGGTCGGGTTCGTGGTGCTGTACACCACGCTGGCGGTGTTCGACGTGTTCCTGATGCGCAAGATGGCCAAGGCCGGGCCGGAGGGCCTGAAGCTGTGGCCGCTGCCGCAGGCACGGATGGCGCACGAGACCGAGGCCGCGGCGCCCTCGCAGAACAATCCGCAGACCAAGGAGAACGGCCATGTTTGATTACGGCACCCTGCGCGAGATCTGGTGGCTGCTGCTGGGCGTGCTGCTGATCGGGTTCGCCCTGACCGACGGCTACGACCTGGGCCTGGGCGCGATCTACCGCTTCATCACCCGCGACGACACCGAGCGGCGGATGGCGCTGGAGGCGATCGAGCCGCACTGGGAAGGCCACCAGGTGTGGTTCATCCTCGGCGGCGGCGCGGTGTTCGCGGCCTGGCCGATGCTGTATGCGGCCTCGTTCTCGGGCTTCTACTTCGCCATGCTGCTGGTGCTGCTGGCGCTGATCCTGCGTCCGGTCGGCTTCAACTTCCGCAACAAGGTGGAAAACCCCGCCTGGCGCAATCTGTGGGACTGGGCGCTGACGGTGGCCGGCGCAGTGCCGGCGCTGGTGTTCGGGGTCGCGTTCGGCAACCTGTTCCTGGGCGTGCCGTTCCACCTCACCGACAGCCTGCTGCCGGTGTACGACGGCCACTTCTTCGGCCTGTTCCACCCGTTCGCGCTGCTCGCCGGCGTGGTCAGCCTGGCGATGCTGGTGATGCACGGGGCCAGTTTCGGTGCGATGAAGATTGAAGGCGCGGTGGGCGAGCGCGCGCACAAGGTCGCCAGGGGCGCGGCGATCGTCACCCTGCTGGCCTTCATCGCCGCCGGGGCGTGGCTGAGCGTGCTGCCGGGCCACGCCATCGTCAGTGCGGTCGCGCCCGATGGCCCGTCCAACCCGCTGCACAAGCAGGTGGCGGTGACGGCCGGCACGTGGCTGGCCAACCAGCAGGCGCACCCGCTGCTGTGGCTGGTGCCGTCGCTGGCCGCCGCGGCGATGCTGGCGGTGGCCCTGCTGCGCCGGCGCGTGGCCGGCTTCGTCGCCAGCTGCCTGGCGGTGGCCAGCATCATCCTGACCGCCGGCATCGCGCTGTTCCCGTTCCTGCTGCCCTCGTCCACCAACCCGGCGCACGGGCTGACGGTCTGGGACGCCTCGTCCAGCGCGCGTACGCTCGGGATCATGCTGTTCGCGGCGGTGGTGTTCCTGCCGCTGATCCTGGCCTACAGCACCTGGGCCTTCCGCATCATGCGCGGGCAGGTGACCCGCGCGCACGTTGAAGAACAAGCCCGCAATGGAGGTGGCTACTGATGTGGTACTTCTCGTGGATCCTCGGCATCGCCTTCGCGGCGGCCTTCGCCATCCTCAATGCGATGTGGTACGAGATGAAGAGCGACCGCGCGCGCGGCGTGAAGGCCCCGTTCGAAGCGCCCTGAGTCCCGCACGATGGCGCGCCTGACCTCGCTGCTGTTGGGCGCGCTGCTGGCGCTGGGGCTGCTGTTCCTGCCCGCCGCGCGCGGGCGGGAACTGAGCCCCGCCGAGCACGGCTGGATGACCCTCGTGCTGCTGGCGGTGTGCGCGCTGTTCGTGCACGGCAGCGGCTTCCGCTTCGAGTCCGGCGTGCTGCGCCGGCTGTTTTACCCGTGGCTGCTGTGGCCGCTGGCACTGCTGTGCACGGCAGGCTTCGCCTGGCGCGCCGCGGGCTGATCCGTCCACGGCGCGCGCGCGGCGCTCAGCGGTACTGGCGCAGGTAGCGCTTCTCGAACGCCGCCTTGGCCCAGTGCATCAGTCGCAGCGGCGGCAATGCGCGCGCGCGCTGCCCCTTGCGGCTGACCAGCAGGCCACGATCGAGGGTATCCACGATGCAGATCAGCTCGGCGGTGAACGTCTCCTCCACCGGCTCGCCGCGCAGGGTACGCAGCAGGTTGCGCGCGGCCACCCCGGCCTGCAGGTCGGCCTGGTGCGCCTGCTTGGGCAGCCAGTCCGGACCGGGGAAGCTGCCGCCGTCGCCGGCCACGAAGGTGCAGGCCACGCCGGACACCCGGCACTGCGCATCGCCCCGCACGAACCCGCCCGGCGAGCGCGGCAGCGCCGTGGCATCCAGCCATGCCTGCCCGGTCAGGCCAGGCATGAACAAGGTCATCGCGCTTTCCAAGCGAGTGCGCTCCAGCTGCACCGCATCGGCCTCGAAGCGCACCGGTTTTTCGCCCAGCACGGTGTCGATGCCGCGCTTGCGCATCTCGGCCAGGAGCATGCCCACCGCTTTCTCGCCCAGGCGCGCACCCGGTTTGTCCGACGGGCTGAAGAACACCAGGCGGAACCGCTCGCGGCGACGCTGCCTGCGCAGCAGGGTGTCGATGCCGAACGCGAACTCGAACACCGGGCCGCCGCGCATGGCGACCGGCTCGTTCGGGTTGGCGCCGAAACCGAAGCACAGGGTGCCGCCGTCCAGCGCGGCCAGGCGGTCGCGGATGGCCTCGCCGGCGGCGATGCCGTCGCACGGGATGATCGCGTGCTCGATCCCCGGCAGCTTGCGCAGGAAGCGCGCACCGGTGGCGATGATCAACCCATCATTGACGACCTCGCCGGCATCGGTGTGCAGCACCCGCGCATCCGCCGACAGGCCGGTGGCATGCGCCTGGTGGAAGCGGATGCGCTGGCGGGTGAGGAAGTCGTGCAGGGGCACCACCAGGTCCTCGCGGCGGCGGGTGCCGGCCGGCAGCCAGATGCTGCCCGGCAGGTAGTGCAGCTCGGCGCGCGGCGCGACCAGGGTCAGCTCCGCCTCGGGCGCGTGCCGGCGCAGGGTGCGCAGCGCGGTCAATCCGGCGAAGCCGGCGCCGACCACGGTGATGCGCGGCTTCATTTCGCCTCCGGCGCGTCCAGGCCCAGCACTCCGCGCAGCGTCCCGCGCAGGCCGGTGACACCGGCCTGCTCACCCAATTGCAGGGCGCGGGCGGGCGGGAGCGCATCGAAGCGCTCCTGCTCCAGCGCCAGCAGGGCGCCGGCGCGGTTGCCGCTGGAGCAGTGCACCAGCACCCCGCCGTGGGCCGGCGCCAGCACCGCGTGCAGGGCGCGCGCATTGGCCTCGGTCAGGCCCTTGCCACCCTCCACCGGGATGTTGACGTAGCGCAGCCCGGCGGCGCGCACTTCGGCCGCTTCATCGCGCCCCTTCAACTCGCCGGGCAGGCGCAGGTCCACCACCGTGCGCACGCCGCGCGCCTTCAGCACGCGCCAGTCGCCCGGTGCCGGCTGGCCTGAGGTGTACAGCCCCGGCAGCGGCTCGTGCAGTTGGACTTCGGTCACCGCCGGCACCGGCGCATGCGCGCAGCCACCGGCCACGGCCACCACCAGCAGCGGGCCCAGGATGAGATGCGGCATACGCCTCCGGACGCCCAGAACCCGTGGCGGCAGGGTCAAGGAGTGTGGCTGCTTCGGGAAACGGGGATCGACCATGCTGCCCCTCTCTTGCTCAAAGATACTGGCGCGTCCAGCGCACGATATCTGCCACGCCCATCGCCCCGGCCTGCCGCGCCAGCTCGCGCCCGCCCTTGAACAGGGCGAGCGTGGGAATGCTGCGGATGCCGAAACGCGCGCCCAGCGCCGGCTGCGCCTCGGTATCGACCTTGGCCAGACGCACGTATGGCTCCAGCTGCGCCGCCGCGGCCTCGAACTGCGGCGCCATCATCCGGCACGGGCCGCACCAGGGCGCCCAGAAATCGACCAGCACCGGCAGATCGGCGCGCTCCACATGTGCATGGAAGCCGGCCTCATCCAGCGCCACCGGTTTGCCCGGAAACAGCGCCGCGCCGCATTTGCCGCATTTGGGATAGTCGCCCAGTCGCGCCTGCGGCACGCGGTTGAGCGCGTGGCAGGCCGGACAGGCGATGAGCAGGGAGTCGGGATCGTTCAAGCAGGGCTCCTTTGGCCGCGCGCGGGCGCGGCCGGGTGTGGGTCATCCGGTATGGCCCTCGGCCAGCAGTTCGGCCAGGTCGAGGCCCCAGTCCGGGGTCTTGCCGTGGGTCTGGAAGAACAGGTCGCGGTAGCGCATCTTCAGGAAGTAGGCCATCCGCCCCATCTTCAGCACCGCGGTATCGCCGCCGTACCAGGTGTTGGAGCGGATGTAGAAGGCCTTGCCGCCGCCCATGTCGCCGATGCAGTACACGACCGGCTGCAGCGGCCTGTCGGCCTCCTCGGCAGTGAGCGCGCCGAGGTCCTTCGCGATCTGGCGGCCGACGATCTCGGTCTGCTGGTGGCCGATCGCGCCGAGCTTGGGCACGGTCACCGCCGCCGCATCACCCGCTGCGAACACGCTGGGGTAGTCGGGGTTGCGCATCAGCAGGTCGGTCTTCACGAAGCCCATGTCGTCGCAGATCGGCAGGCCTTTCAGGAAATCGTGCGCGACCCAGTCCGGGAAGATGATCTTCAGCTCGGCCTCGACGCTGCGGCCGTCCGCGAATTCGATGCCGTCGGCGGTGAGGCGGCGGATGTCCTGGGTCTTGTTCATGTAGTGGAAGCCCATGCCGGAGGCGATCTCCAGCAGCTGCTTCACCACCGTTTCGCCGGCGTCCTCGGCGATCAGCTCGGCCGGAGTGAACACGGTGACCTTGTCCGGCCCGCCCAGGCCGTGCTTGCCGAGCCAGGTCGCCATGGACAGCATCACCTCCACCGGCGGGCCCTCGCAGGCGGCCAGCGCATCCGGGATGCTGCCGCCCGGATACGGCTGCAGGCCCTTGGCGCCATTGCCCTGGTGGAAGCGCGCGGAGCCGATCGCCACCGGGCCGCCGCGGTAGCCGCCGCGATGCAGGTACTCACGCAGGCGGTTGCCGTGGTAGAGGTCGGACACGGTGTGCCCGAATTCGGCGAAGCCCTCGATCGCGTCGTAGGCCAGGCGGTTTCCGACCGCGATCACCAGGTAGTCGTAGCCGATCGCCTGGGTCTCGCTGCCGGGGCGCTCGTTCGGCACGAACTCCACCCGCTTGCGGTCCACGTCGATCGCCTTGACCTCGCCCTGCACGAAGGCGATGTCGTCCTTGGCCAGCACCTCGCGCAATTCCATGCGCTGGCGCAGCGCGGGGTCCTGGTCCTCGAACACGTCGGCCGGGATGTTGGGGACGAACAGCAGGTAGTCCTTGCGGTCGATCACGGTGATCCGCACCGACGGCCCGGCGAACTGGCGCACGCGCTGGGCGCTGGAAAGGCCGGCGAAATTGCCGCCGAGGACGAGGACGTGCGGGCCGATACTGGAGGGCGATGCCATGGGCGTGACTCCTTGGGGGAAGTAAGGCCAGCTTGGGCGCGACGGCGTTATCCGCAGGCGAAGGCCGATGCCGCTTGGCTGCCCGCGGATGAACGTGCGCGCAACGCTAGATCGCCTCGTCCTGTCCGTAGGGAAAGCGGGTATGGCCGTAGCGCACCACCAGCACGGCCGCCGCCAGCACCAGGATCGCCCCGGCGCCGGCCAGCAACGCCCACGGCGCGGCCAGCGAGGTGTCGGTCATCATGTGCCGGGCCACGCCGACCATGGCGATGTACAGCGGCATGCGCACCGACATCTTGCCCTTGCTCCAGTACATTCCGACCAGCGCCACCATCTCCAGGTACATGAACAGCAGGAGCAGGTCGGGGATGTCCACCTTGCCCTTGCCGAGCATGTGCAACACCTCGGCCACCATCGCCACCAGGGTGGCGGCCAGGATCACCATCAGCCCGGCGCGCTCCAGCAGGCGGATCGCCTGGCCCACGGTATGCACCGGCCGCGCCAGCGCCGGGGTTTTTCCGTCATCGACCATTGCTGCCTCCTCGCGCCGCCCGCGTGGCCTGCCTCAGTTACCGGGGATGAACTCCGCGCCGTCGGCATCCACCACCTTCACGTCCACCTGCATGCCCTCGCGCACGCTCTGGGTGACGATGCAGAACTGCTCGAACTGCGCCAGCACGCGGTCGAAATGCTCCATCCCGGCGGCGGCATCGGACAGATGGATGGTCACAGTCGCCTGCGGGATGCGCCAGCGCCCGGCCGCGTTGCGCGCCTTGTGGGCGACGATCTCGGTGCGGATCGGGCCGGGTGCGTTCTTGAACTTGCGCAATGCGAACAACAGGCTGGAGGACAGGCAGTTGGCCACCCCTGCCAGCAGCAGGTGCGAGGGATTGGGGCCGCTGCCGCCGCCCAGCGGGGCCGGCTCGTCGCTGTGCAGCGCCTCCAGCCCGGTGCCTTCGAAGCTGATCCGGAACGCGTACGGGCCTTCCTGTTCCAGCAGCAGGCGGATGCCCTCGCCGGTGCCTTCGCCTTCGCTCATGCCATGCCTCCTGTTCGCGTAAGCCTTCGTGGTCGTCGCGGCGCGCCACCCGGTCGCACGGGGGCCGCGCCCGGTGGTTCAAGCACTCGCCGCCCTGGCCAGCGCGTGCTTGCGCAGGACGTAGTACAGCAGCGGGATCACCACCAGCGTGAGCAGCGTGCTGACGAAGATGCCGAAGATCAGCGAGATCGCCAGCCCGTTGAAGATCGGGTCGTCGAGGATGAAGAACGCGCCCAGCATCGCCGCCACGCCGGTCAGCACGATGGGCTTGGCGCGCACCGCGCAGGCATCGATCACCGCCTCCACCAGCGGCACCCCGCGCGCGGTTTCCTGGTTGATGAAGTCCACCAGCAGGATCGAGTTGCGCACGATGATGCCGGCCAGCGCGATCATGCCGATCATGCTGGTGGCGGTGAACTGCTTGCCCAGCAGCGCGTGCCCCGGCATCACCCCGATGATGGTCAGCGGGATCGGCGCCATGATCACCAGCGGCACCAGATAGCTGCGGAACTGCGCCACCACCAGCAGGTAGATCAGCACCATGCCGGCCGCATAGGCAATGCCCATGTCGCGGAAGGTTTCATAGGTGATCTGCCATTCGCCATCCCACTTGACCGCATAGTCGCTGGTGTCTTCCGGCTGCGCGATGAAGGTCTGCGCGAGCTGCTGGCCATTCACCTTGGTGTGGTTGAGCTGGCCGACGATGCCGAACATGCCGTACAGCGGGCTGTCCAGCTTGCCGGCCTCGTCCGCGGTGACGTACACCACCGGCAGGCCGTCCTTGTGGTAGATGGCCCCATCCCAGCGCGCCTTCTCCACCCGCACCAGCTCCGACAGCGGCACCAGCTGGCCCTGCGCGCCGCGCACCTTGAGCGCCAGCAGCGAGGACAGCGCGGCCTGGTCCTGCGCTGGCAGGCGCAGGCGCACCGGGCGCGGATACTTGGACACCCCGTCATGCACATAGGTGGCATCCAGCCCGGACACGCCCATCGCGATGGCGTCGGCGATCGCCGATTGCGGCACGCCCAGGCGCGCGGCACGCTCGCGGTCCACCACGATCTGCTCGCGCGGGGCGTCGGCTTCCACCGTGGTGTCGATGTCCACGATGCCGTCGGTGGTGGCGAAGCGCTCCTTCGCCAGCGCCAGGCCCACCTTGCGCTGGCCGGCGTAGTCCGGCCCGTACACCTCGGCCACCAGCGGCGACAGCACCGGCGGGCCCGGCGGCACTTCCACCACCTTCACCGAGGCGCCGTACTTCTGCCCCAGCTTGGCCAGCATCGGCCGCATCGCCAGCGCGATCTCGTGGCTCTGGCGCTTGCGGTGGTGCTTGTCCACCAGGTTGATCTGCAGATCGCCCATGTAGCTGGCGTTGCGCAGGAAGTACTGGCGCACCAGGCCGTTGAAGTTGATCGGTGAGGCGGTACCGGCATAGCCCTGGTAATTGAGCACTTCCGGCACCGTGTCCACCGCCGCGGCCAGCTCGGTGAGCAGGGCATTGGTCTGCTCGAGCGTGCTGCCCTCGGGCATGTCCACCACCACCTGCACCTCCGACTTGTTGTCGAACGGCAGCATCTTCAGGACCACCAGCTTGAACACCGCCAGCGAGGCCGCCAGCGCCACCAGCCCGACCATCGAGGCGAACAGCAGCCCGCGCCGGCGCCCGGCGCGCTCGCCGCGCAGGAACGGCGACATCACCCGCTCGAACAGGCGGTGCAGCCAGGTGGCCTGCTTTTCCTCGTGGTCGTGGTCGGTGTCGGCGGCGTGCCCGTGGCGGGCCAGCAGCTTCAGCGACAGCCACGGGGTGACGATCAGCGCGATCGCCAGCGACAGCAGCATGCCGACCGAGGCGTTGATCGGGATCGGGCGCATGTACGGGCCCATCAGCCCGGTGACGAACGCCATCGGCATCAGCGCCGCGATCACGGTGAAGGTGGCCAGGATGGTCGGCCCGCCGACTTCGTCCACCGCCGGCGGGATCGCCTCGAACAACGACTTGCCGTCGCGCGCCATGTGCCGGTGGATGTTCTCCACCACCACGATGGCATCGTCCACCAGGATGCCGATCGAGAAGATCAGCGCGAACAGCGACACCCGGTTCAGGGTGAAGCCCATGACCTTGGACGCGAACAGGGTCACCGCCAGGGTCAGGATGACCGCGGCGCCGACCACGATGGCCTCGCGCCAGCCGAGCGCGAACAGCACCAGCAGCACCACGCTGCCGGTGGCGAACACCAGTTTCTGGATCAGCTTCTGCGCCTTGTCGCTGGCGGTCGCGCCGTAGTCGCGGGTCACGCTGACGTGCACGCCGGCCGGGATCAGTTCGCCCTTGAGCTGCTGCAGGCGCTGCGCGATCGCGTTGGTGATGTCGCTGGCGTTGCTGCCGGGCTTCTTGGCGATGGCGATGGTGACCGCCGGCGCGATGCCGGCCTGCGGGCCGGTGCGCCCGGGCGGAGCCCCGAACCAGACGTAGCGGGTGGGAAGATCCCCGCGCGGCTCGATGCTGGCCACGTCGGAGAGCAGGATCGGCTTGCCGTCGCGGCTGCCGATCACCAGGTTGGCGACATCATCGGCACTGGCCAGGTAGCGCCCGGCGGTCACCGGCACCGCGCCCTGCGCGGCGTCCACGCGCTCGCCGGCCTGGTGCACCAGGTTGGCCGCCTGCAGCGCTTGCGCGAGGTCGTTGACGCCCATGCCGTAGGCGGCGAGCTTGGCCGCATCGAGTGTCACCAGCACGCTCTGGTCGGGCGCGCCGATGGTGTAGATGTCGCGGGTGCCGGGGATGCGCTTGAGCTCGGCCTCCAGCGTGTGCGCGACCTCCGCCAGCCGGGTGGCGTCGGTCTGCGGGTCATCGCTCCACAGGGTGAGCGCCATCACCGGCACGTCGTCGATGCCCTTGGGCTTGACGATCGGTTGGCCGACGCCGGCGCGCTGCGGCAGGAAGTCGGCATTCGAGAACACCTGGTTGTACAGGCGCACCAGCGCGGGCTGGCGCTGCACGCCGACCTCGAATTCCACCGTCAGCACGGCCACGCCGGGACGGCTGATCGAATAGACGTGCTTGACGCCTTCGATCTCGGACAGCTTCTGCTCCAGCGGCGTGGCCACCCACTGCTCGACGTCGCGGCTGCTGGCGCCGTCGAACGGGACGATGACGTTGGCCATCGTCACGTCGATCTGCGGCTCTTCCTCGCGCGGGGTGATGGCCACCGCCAGCAGGCCCAGCAACAGCCCCATGACCGCCAGGATCGGGGTCAGCGGGTTGTTCTGGAAGGCCGCGGCCAGCCGCCCGGAGATGCCCATGCGCGCGCGCTCAGTCACGGCCGCCTCCCGCCTTGCGCTGGGCCGCCAGCGCCTGCAGCGCGGCGACCGGGTCGCGCACCACCACGTCGCCCGCCTTCAGGCCGGAGATGACTTCCACGCTGTCGCCGACGCGCGCGCCCAGGCGCAGCTGGCGCAGCAGCAGACGGCCGTCCTGCACCACGTAGGCGCCGGCCAGCTCGCCGCGCTGGGCGACGCTGGCGGCCGGGATGCGGATCGCGGCGGCGGCCTCGGCGGGGCCGGCGGCATCCGCGGCGAACACCACCTTGGCGGTGGTGCCGGGCGCGACCGGCGGGTCCAGCGCGGGCAGGTTCACGCGCACATTGACGCTGTGACTGACCGGATCGGCCGCGGGAAACACGATCACGCTCTCCGGCTTCACCCGGCGCCCGTCGGCCAGGGTGACGGTGGCAGCCGGATCGCGGCGGATCGCCTCCGCGCGGCTCTGCGGCACCGCCACTTCGATGCGCAGTGCCTCCGGCGCGTACACGCTCATCAGCGGCATGCCCGGGGCGACGGTCTCGCCCGGCTCCACGTCGCGGCGCGCCACCACGCCCGCATAGGGCGCGCGCACCACGGTGTAGGCGGCCTGCTGGCTGGCCTGCGCCAGCGCGGCGGCGGCGGCGTTGCGGGCGGCCACCGCGGCATCGCGCGCGGCGCGGGCCTGGTCGATCTGCGCCTTCGACACGTACTGCGCGTCGGCCAGCGCGGCGAAGCGGCGGTAGTTCTGCTCGGCCTCGGCGGCATTGGCCTCGGCCGCGCGCAGCTGCGCGCGCGCCAGCTCGGCGCCGGCCTGCTGCTCCACCGCGGTGATCCGCAGCAGCACGTCGCCGGCCTTGACCGGCTGGTTCACGTCCACCAGCACCGCCTGCACGCGGCCGGCGGTCTGCGCGGCGAGGTCGGCGCGGCGCACCGCCTCGACCACGCCGTCCCAGCCGCGGCCGTGTAGGCCCTGCCCGGCCTCGACCTTGAAGGTGGCGAGATCGCGGGGCAACGCGGGAATAGCGGCCGGCTTCTCGCCGCCGCAGGCGGCCAGCGCCAGCGCCAGCAGCGACGGCAGCAGCAGGCGCTTACTGGAACGCACAGCCGCCTCCACGCACGCCCAGCTTCTTGAAGATCATCGCCGCCGGGCAGAAGCCAGTGAAGCTGGCCTGCAGCATGTTCAGGCCGATGAAGGCAGTAAACAGCAGCCACCACGGCGAGACGAAATACACCAGCGCCACGCTGATCAGGATCATCACGCCGGCGAAGGCCATCACGGCACGGTCGAGGTTCATGGGGGTGTCTCCTTGCGAATGCTTTGGAATGGGCGGGCGCGGGGTGCGCGCCCGGGGTCGGACAGGAAAGGCGCGGGCGCGGCGGTCAGGACGGGCGCTTGCCGTCCTTCAGGCGCTCGATGCCGAGCAGGCCGAGGATGTGCTTTTCATAGATCGGCTCGCTGGTGCCGTTGCGCATCTTGTAGAGGAAGTATTTCTCGAAGCCGATCTTGGCCAGGTGCACCCACTTGCCGATCTTGGTCCAGGTGACGTTGCGCGGCGGGATCTGCGGCAGCGCCACGAAGGCCGCGCCGGTATCGCCCATGTCGGCCAGGCACACCGCGTTCCAGGTGCCCTCGAAGTCGGGCGTCTTGCCCTCCAGCTCGGCCTTGATGTTGCGCACGATGGTGGTGACCATCGACTCGATCATGAAGCCGGTCTTGGGCGCGCCGGTCGGCACCGGGGTCGCCTCCACCGGCGGGATCGCCACGCACACGCCGGCCGAGAAGATCTTCGGGAACTTCGGGCTGCGCTGGTGCTTGTCCACGATCACGAAGCCGCGCGGGTTGCACAGGCCCTCGACCGCGGCCACCGCCTCCACGCCCTTGAACGCCGGCAGCAGCATCGAGAACTTGAACGGCACCACCTGCGGCTCCAGCGGCTGGCCCTTGGCGTCGTGCGGCACCACGGTCATCTCGCCCTCGCGCACCTCGGCGACCTTGGCGTTCTCGATCCACTTGATGTGGCGCTGGCGCATCTCCGATTCCATCAGGCCCTTGGAGTCGCCGACGCCGCCCAAGCCCATGTGGCCGATGTACGGCTCGCTGGTGACGAAGGTGATCGGCACCTTGTCGCGCAGCTTGCGCTTGCGCAGGTCGGCGTCGAGGATCATCACGAACTCGTAGGCGGGGCCGAAGCAGCTGGCGCCCTGCACCGCGCCGATCACGATCGGGCCGGGGTTCTTCAGGAATTCCTGGTAGGCCTGCCACGCGTGCTCGGCGTGCGGCGTGGTGCACACCGACTGGGTGAAGCCGCCGTCCGGGCCGGTGCCGGGCACTTCCTCGAACGCCAGCTTCGGGCCGGTGCAGATCATCAGGTAGTCGTAGCCGATGCGCTCGCCGGTGCCGGTGATGACCGCATCGCCCTCGGCGTCGATCTTGGCCACGCCATCGCCGTTGAAGCGGATGCCGTGCTTGCCGACGTAATCGGACACCTTCAGCGTGATGTCCTCCGGCTTGCGCCAGCCGACCGCCAGCCAAGGGTTGGAGGGCGTGAAGCTGAACATGTCGCCCTTGCCCACCAGCACGATCTCGTGCCCCTTGCCCAGCACCTCGCGCAGCTCGTACGCCGCGCTCATGCCACCCAGCCCCGCACCCATCACCACGATCCTGGCCATTGTCTTGGTCCCCGTTGTCGCCTTCCGGCAGTGTGTCGATAATTTAGGCGTTGCTTATATTAGTGTCAACTGATATAAAATCAAGCCTGAACCCACCCCCGGCAGCCGCCGGCCATCGCTGGCACACTTCCGCCCTTTCGACGCCATCCCCCGACCATGAGCAAGGCCCGCCGCCCCACGCCGCCGCCATCGCTGGACCCGGAAGCCATGCGCGAGCACGCTTCCGACGCGGCCCAGCTGCTGCGCACACTGGCCAACGACAAGCGACTGATGCTGCTGTGCCTGCTGGTGGCCGGCGAGCGCTCGGTCAGCGAACTCAATGCCAAGGTGGAATTGAGCCAGTCCGCGCTCTCCCAGCATCTGGCGGTGCTGCGCGCGGACGGGCTGGTGAGCACCCGGCGCGAGGCGCAGACGATCTACTACCGGCTCGCGGACGGCCCGGCCCAGCGCATCCTCGGCATCCTGCACGACATCTATTGCGGCAATGCCCAGGCCTGCCCGGCCTGAGCGCTCGCCTGCGATCAGGCCCCGCGTTCAGGCCGCGGCATAGCGCGCGGCGCCACCGACCCAGCGCGCGATGATGCGTTCGGCCACGTCCGGGGCTTCGCCCAGCAGGCGGTCGGCCAGCGCATGCACCTGCGGCAGCAGGTCGGCATCGCGCACCAGGTCGGCCATGCGGAAGCTGGCCAGCCCGGTCTGGCGGGTGCCCAGTAGCTCGCCCGGGCCGCGCAGCTCGAGGTCTTTTTCCGCGATCACGAAACCGTCGTTGGTCTGGCGCAGGGTGTCCAGGCGCTGGCGCGCCAGCGCCGACAGCGGCGGCTGGTAGAGCAGCACGCAGGTCGAAGCGACGCTGCCGCGGCCCACCCGCCCGCGCAATTGATGCAGCTGCGCCAGGCCCAGGCGCTCGGCGTTCTCGATCACCATCAGCGAGGCGTTGGGCACGTCCACGCCGACCTCGATCACGGTGGTCGCCACCAGCAGGCCGAGCGCGCCGTCCTTGAACGCACGCATGGTCGCCTGCTTCTCCGCGGCCTTCATGCGCCCGTGCACCAGCCCCACCCGCACCCCGGGCAATACCGTTTGCAATGCCTCGAAGGTGGACTGCGCGGCCTGCGCCTGCACCTCGTCGGAGTCGTCGATCAGGGTGCACACCCAGTAGGCCTGGCGCCCTTCCGCACAGGCGGCGCGGATGCGCTCGACCAGTTCCGGGCGGCGCTCGGCGGACAGCGCGATGGTGGTGACGGGCGTGCGCCCGGGCGGTAGCTCGTCGATCGCGGACACATCGAGATCGGCATAGGCGCTCATCGCCAGGGTGCGCGGGATCGGGGTGGCGGTCATCACCAGCTGATGCGGCACCCCGCGCCGGCCCTTGTCGCGCAGCGCCAGCCGCTGGTGCACGCCGAAGCGGTGCTGTTCATCGATGATCGCCAGCGCAAGATCGTGAAACTCCACGCCCTCCTGCATCAGCGCATGCGTTCCGACGACGACCTGCGCCGCGCCGGAGGCCACCGCCTGCAGCGCCTGCGCGCGCGCCTTGCCGGTGACCTTGCCGGCCAGCCAGCACACCTCCACGCCCAGTGGCTGCAGCCAGGTGCGCAGGTTGGCCAGGTGCTGCTCGGCCAGCAGCTCGGTCGGCGCCATCAGCGCCGCCTGGCGGCCATCGGCCACCGCCAGCAGCGCGGCCAGCGCGGCCACCACCGTCTTGCCGCTGCCGACATCCCCCTGCACCAGCCGCAGCATCGGCCGCGGCTGCCGCAGGTCGGCGCGCAGCTGCGCGTACACCCGCTCCTGCGCGCCGGTCAGCGTGAACGGCAACGCCGCGCGCAGCTGCCGCACCAGGCGTTCATCGCCGCGCAGCGCGCGCGCGCCCTCGGCCTGCAGCGCCAGCCGCTGCCGGCGCAGGCCGAGCTGGTGCGCCAGCAGTTCCTCCAGCGCCAGCCGCCGCTGCGCCGGATGCCGGCCGGCCTGCAGCGCGGCGAGGTCGGCGTCCTTCGGCGGGGTGTGCAGGGTGAGGATGGCGGTGTGCAGCGACGGCAGGCCGAGCGCGCGCAGCCAGTCCTCGGGCAGCAGTTCCAGCGCCGCCTCCGGCGGCAGGTGGCGCAGCGCCTGCAGCACCAGCTTGCGCAGGCTGGCGGGGCCGATGCCCTCGATCGCCGGATACACCGGGTCCAGCGCCTCCCCCAGCGCGTGCTCGCCGGCGCCGAGCAGGGTGTAGCCGGGATGCACCATCTCCAGCCCCAGCGCACCCGGGCGCGGGGTGCCGTAGGCGCGCACGCGCGCCCCGACCGCGAACTGCGCCGCCTGCGCCGCGCGGAAATGGAAGAACCGCAGCACCAGCGTTGCGCGCGACTCGTCGGTGAGCGCCACCTTCAGCTGTGGGCGGTAGCGGAAGCCGCGCTCGACCGCCTCCACCCGCCCTTCCACCTGCGCCGCCACCCCGGGCTGCAGGGCGCGGATCGGGGTCAGCGCGGTGCGGTCCTCGTAGCTGCGCGGCAGGTGCAGCCAGAGGTCCTGCAGGGTCAGCAGCCCGCGCGCGGCCAGCTTCTCGCGCAGCGCGGGCCCTACCCCGGCCAGCACCGACAGGGGCGTCTCAGCCAGCGCGGGACTCGGCGCAGCGCTCATCCCGGCAACGCATGCGCAGCGGGGCGAACGAAGAACGCCGCGCGAAGCGGCGCACGCTGGACCATCCGCAGGCTCAGTCCGCACTCCGCCACTCCGTTTCCTCGCCCGCCCTCACAGCACCATGATCGCGTCCACCTCGAACGCCGCGCCCTTGGGCAGCGCGGAGACCTCGATGGTGGAACGCGCCGGGTACGGCTGCGCGAAGTACTCGCCCATTACCGCGTTGACCGCAGCGAACTGCGACAGGTCGGTGAGGTACAGGCCGACCCGCACGATGTCCTCCATGCGCCCGCCGGCCGCCGCGCAGACCGCCTTGAGGTTCTCGAACGCGCGCCGCGCCTGCGCTTCGATATCGCCTTCGACCAGCGCGCCGGTGGCGGGGTCGAGCGGGATCTGGCCGCTGAAGAACACCAGGTTGCCGGCACGGGTGGCCTGCGAATACGGGCCGATGGCAGCGGGCGCGGCGTCGGTATGGATCGGGGTGCGGGGCATGGCGGCTCCTGTCGGGCGTGGGGACGAAGGGATGCGGGACGCGATGCCGCGATTGTAGCCGCCCGCCCGCGCGCCTCACCCGCGCTGCACGTCCTGCACCACCCGCAGCCGGCGCACCCCGCGCAACACCTCGGCCAGGTGGCGCTCGTCGGTGACCTCGATCCCGAAGCGCAGCACCGCGATGCTGCTGTCGCGCTCCAGGTATTCGACCTTGTCGATGTTCGACTCGGCCTGCGCCACCGCCGCGGCGACCTGGGCAAGCACGCCCGGACGGTTCTCGACCTCGATCCGGATCGAGACGTTGAAGTTGCCGGCCACCTCGCGCGCCCAGTCCACCGGCACCCAGCGTTCGGGCGACTTGCGGTATTCGGCGATATTCGGGCAATCCAGCCGGTGCACCACCACGCCCTTGCCCGCGGTGTGGTAGCCCATGATGTCATCCCGCGGAATCGGCTGGCAGCACTGCGCGAAGCTGATCACGCCGCGCTCGCCGCCGGTGATCAGGATGCGCTCCTGCGGCACGCCCGCGGGCGCCGCCTGGGCGGCCTCCGGCGCGGCGTCCGGCGGCTGCGCCAGGGCCAGCGCCACCTGCGAGGGCATGCGGTTGCCCAGCGCGATGTCGGCCAGCAGCGCCTCCAGCCGCGAGTAGCGGTTCTCGGCGAGGAAGGCATCCAGCCGTTCCATCGGGATCCGGTCCAGCGCGGTGCCCTGCGCGCCGAGCGCGCGGTCGAGCATGTAGTGCCCCAGCTGCACCGCGTCCTCGTGCTCGAGCTGCTTGAGCTGCTGGCGGATCGCGGTGCGCGCCTTGCTGGTCACCACGAACTCCAGCCACTGGGTGCTGGGTACCGCGGACTTCGCGGTGATGATCTCCACCGACTGCCCGCTGGCCAGCTTGGTGCGCAGCGGCGCCAGCCGCTTGTCCACCCGCGCGGTGACCGCGTGGTTGCCGACGTCGGTGTGCACCGCGTAGGCGAAATCGAGGGCGGTGGCGTTGCGCGGCAGCGCCAGGATGTCGCCCTTGGGCGTGAACAGGTAGACCTCGTCCGGGAACAGGTCCACCTTCACGTTCTCCAGGAACTCCAGCGACGAGCCGGTGCCGCGCTGGCTTTCCACCAGGTTGGCGATCCAGGTCGCCGCGCGGCTCTGCGCGCTGTTGCCGGCGTCCTGCTCGCCCGCCTTGTAGGCCCAGTGCGCGGCCACCCCGCGCTCGGCGATCAGGTCCATCTCGCGGGTGCGGATCTGCACCTCGATCGGCGAGCCGTACGGCCCGAACAGCACGGTGTGCAGCGACTGGTAGCCGTTCGCCTTGGGGATCGCGATGAAGTCGCGGAAGCGGCCGTCCAGCGGCTTGTACGCCGCATGCACCACGCCGAGCGCGTGGTAGCAGTCGGCCACCGAGCCCACCACCACGCGGAACCCGAACACGTCCATCACCTGGTCGAAGCTGCGCCCTTCCGCGCGCATCTTGGTGTACACGCTCCACGGCGTCTTCACCCGTCCCACCAGGCGATGCTCGAGCCCTTCCATTGCCAGCCGCTGCGCCAGCCTTGCCTCGATCTGGGCCAGCGCCTCGCGGCGCACCAGCGGCTGGCTACGGATGCGCTTCTCGATCACCGCGTGCCGCCACGGATGCAGCATGCGGAAGCCGAGGTCCTGCAGCTCGGCCTTCATCAGGTTCATGCCCAGCCGCTGCGCGATCGGGGCGTAGATCTCCAGGGTCTCGATCGCGATCCGGCGGCGCGCCTCCGGCGACTGCGCGCCCAGGGTGCGCATATTGTGCAGGCGGTCGGCCAGCTTGATCAGGATGACGCGCAGGTCGCGCGACATCGCCAGCAGCATCTTGCGGAAGCTCTCGGCCGCCGCCTCCTGGCGGTTCGCGAAGCGCACCTTGTCCAGCTTGGTGACGCCGTCCACCAGCTCGGCCACGGTCTCGCCGAACTGGGCCGCCACCTCGGCGCGGGTCAGCGGGGTGTCCTCGATGGTGTCGTGCAGGATCGCCGCCACCAGGGTTTCCACGTCCAGCCCCTGCTCGGCCAGCACCTGCGCCACCGCCACCGGATGGGTGATGTACGGCTCGCCCGACTTGCGGCTCTGGCCCACGTGCGCGGCCGCGCCCACCGCCCAGGCCCGGCGCAGCATCGCGCGCTGCTCGGCGTTCAGGTAGCTGGCGGCGCGCTCCAGCGCCTGCACGTAGTCCGGCACCGCGCCGTCGTCGGGCGTGGCGTCGGTGCGGGCAAGCGCAGGATCGGCGGGAGTCATGCGCCGAGACTAACCCCGCCGCGGGCCACGCGTAAACGGGAATCAGGCGCAGCCGGCCGCGGGGCCGCAACGAAAAACGGCCCCGGAGGGCCGCTTTTCATGGTGCATCCGGATGGATGCGGCGATCGCGCCGACGCTCAGTCGTCGCCCTTCATGTCGTCGTCGCCGGCCACCACTTCGGCCGCGGCCCACTCCAGCGCCTCGCGCTCCTTGCGCTCGCGCTCGGCCTTCTCCACCGCGTCGATGTACTGGGCGTCGATCGCGCGCGCGGCGATCTCGCGCAGCGCCAGCACGGTCGGCTTGTCCTGGGCCTCGCTGTTGTCCAGCTTCGGCTCCACGCCGGTGGCCAGCTGGCGCGCGCGCTTGGCCGCCATCATCACGAGTTCGAAGCGGTTGTCGACCACCTGCAGGCAGTCTTCGACGGTAATCCGGGCCATGTGTGTCCTGCGGCGCAGGGCCGCTGCGAGGTTCGAAAGGGCGGGAAGTGTAGCCGCCGGCGTGGGAATCCGCAAGCCGACACCTTGCAAATCATGAACTTACCGCAAACATCCGGGTGCAGCCCCGCGCCCGCTCAGGGCGTTTCCAGCAGCGCCGCGAGCAGGTCGGCGTGGCGCGCGGCCTGGGCCTCGCGGCGCAGGCGGCTGGCGGTGAAGATGCTGCACATCTCGGCGACCGCGGTGTCGAACACCTCGTTCACGATCACGTAGTCGAACTCGGCGTAGTGGCTCATCTCCTCGCGCGCGGCGGCCAGCCGGCGCTGGATGACCTCCTCGCTGTCCTGCCCGCGCTTGCGCATGCGCTCCTCCAGCGCGGCCCGCGAGGGTGGCAGGATGAACACGCTGACCGCGTCCGGCACCTTCTGCCGCACCTGGCGCGCGCCCTGCCAGTCGATCTCCAGCAGCACGTCGTGGCCGGCCGCCAGCGCCGGCTCCACCGACTGCCGCGCGGTGCCCTTCCAGTCGCCGTGGACGCGGGCGTATTCGAAGAAATCGCCGGCCGCCACCATCGCCTCGAACTCGGCCGCGCTGACGAAGTTGTAGTGCTCGGCGTGGCGCTCGCCGGGACGCGGCGCGCGCGAGGTGAACGAGATCGACAGGCGGATGCCCGGGTCGCGCGCCAGCACCGCGTTGACGATGCTGGACTTCCCGGCCCCCGAGGGCGCGGCGACGATGTAGAGGGTTCCGCGCATGGGCGACTGCCTGCCTTTCACTCGATGTTCTGGATCTGTTCGCGGATCTGGTCGATCAGCACCTTCAGCTCGATCGCCGCATTGCTGGTGCGCGCGTCCACCGACTTGCTGCCCAGCGTGTTGGCCTCGCGGTTGAACTCCTGCAGCAGGAAGTCCAGGCGGCGCCCGACCGGCTCGCGACCGCCCTTGAGGATGCGCCGCAGTTCGACGAGGTGGCTGTCGAGGCGATCGAGTTCCTCGTCCACGTCGAGCTTCTGCAGCCACAGGACCAGCTCCTGCTCCATCCGGCCCGGGTCAGCCGGCTGCGCCAGGTCGGCCAGCCGCGCCTCCAGTTTCTGGCGCTGGCCGGCGCGGATCAGCGGCACCAGCGCGCGCACCTCGCCGGCGATCCGTGCGATCGCCTCGGCGCGCTCAGCGATCACCGCCGCCAGCTTGCCGCCCTCGCGCTCGCGCGCCGCGGTGAACTCGTCCAGCACCGTATCCAGCAGAGCCAGCGCCTCGCGCTGCAGGGCCTCGCCGTCCACCCCGCGCGAATGCAGCACGCCCGGGAACTGCAGCAGGTCGGTGAACTGCACCTGCAGCTGCGGGAACTGCACCTGCAGCTGGTCCGCCAGCGCGGCCAGCCGCGCCACCCGCGCGGAGTCCACCTGCAGGCCATCGCCCGCGGCATCGGCGCGCAGGCGCAGCACCAGGTCGAGCTTGCCGCGCGAAACCCGCGCCACCACCCGTTCGCGCAGCGCCGGTTCGGCCGCGCGCAGCTCGTCCGGCAGGCGCAGGCCAAGCTCGAGGAAGCGGTGGTTCACCGCGCGCAGTTCGGCCGACAGCAGCCCCCATTCGGTGCTGCGCTCGCCGGCGGCGAAAGCGGTCATGCTGCGGATCATGCGCGTCCCGGGTGCGACAAAGGCCGAATGGTAATCTAGCGGCCCGCCGATTGCCGCGCCCCCGGAACCCCGCATGTCCCTCGTCCGCCCCAGTGGCCGCGCCGCCGGCCAGCTGCGTCCCGTCTCCCTGCAGCGCGGCTTCACCCGCCACGCCGAAGGCTCGGTGCTGGTCAGCTTCGGCGATACCCGCGTGCTGTGCACGGCGAGCGTGGAGAACAAGGTGCCGGCGTTCCTGCGCGGCAAGGGCGAAGGCTGGGTCACCGCCGAATACGGCATGTTGCCGCGCGCCACCCATACCCGCAGCGACCGCGAGGCCGCGCGCGGCAAGCAGGGCGGACGCACGCTGGAGATCCAGCGCCTGATCGGGCGCAGCCTGCGTGCCTGCGTGGACCGCGCGGCGCTGGGCGAGCGCACCATCACCCTCGACTGCGACGTGCTGCAGGCCGACGGCGGCACCCGCACCGCCGCCATCACCGGCGCCTACGTAGCGCTGGTGGACGCGGTGGCGCCACTGCTGGCGCGCGGCGAACTCAAGCGCAACCCGGTGTTCGGGGCGGTCGCCGCGGTCTCGGTCGGCATCTACCAGGGCGTGCCGGTGCTGGACCTCGACTACGCCGAGGACAGCGCCTGCGACACCGACATGAACGTGGTGATGAACGACGGCGGCGGCTTCATCGAACTGCAGGGCACGGCAGAGGGCCATGCCTTCCGCCGCGACGAGCTGGACGCCCTGCTGGCGCTGGCCGAACAGGGCTGCGCCGCGCTGTTCGCGGCCCAGCGCGAGGCGCTGGCGCAGGCATGAGGCTGGTGCTGGCCAGCGGCAACGCCGGCAAGCTGGCGGAGCTGCGGGAGCTGCTGGGCGCCGGCTTCACGCTGCATGCGCAGTCCGAATTCGGGCTCGCCGATGCCGAAGAGACCGGCGCCTCGTTCATCGAGAACGCGATCCTGAAAGCACGCCACGCCGCGCGCGCCACCGGCCTGCCGGCGCTGGGCGACGATTCCGGGCTGTGCGTGGACGCGCTGGATGGCGCGCCGGGGCTGTATTCGGCGCGCTATGCCGGCACCCATGGCGACAGCGAGGCGAATATCGACAAGCTGCTGCGCGAGCTCGACGGGGTGCCCGATGCCGAACGCAGCGCGCGCTTCGTCTGCGTGCTGGCGCTGCTGCGGCATGCCGACGACCCGCTGCCGCTGATCGCGCAGGGGATCTGGGAAGGCCGCATCCTGCACGCACGCCAGGGCCGCGGCGGGTTCGGCTACGACCCGGTGTTCTTCTCGCCGGCACACGGTTGCAGCGCGGCCGAGCTGCCGGCGGACATCAAGAACCGCGACAGCCACCGCGGCCGCGCGCTGGCCCAGCTGCGCGCGCAACTGGCGCTGCGGCGCTGAAAGCCGCGCATGTCCGACCCTGCTGCTGCAATGCAGACCATGCTCACCCCACCGCCGCTTGCACTGTACGTGCACCTGCCCTGGTGCGTGCGCAAATGCCCGTACTGCGACTTCAACTCGCACGAGCACAAGGGCGCGCCGCCGTTCGACGCCTACGTCGATGCCCTGCTGCGCGACCTCGATTTCGACCTGCCGCTGGCCTGGGGCCGGGTGGTGCACAGCGTGTTCTTCGGCGGCGGCACGCCCTCGCTGTTCCCGCCGCAGGCGATCGACCGCTTCCTGCAGGGCGCAGCCGCACGGCTGCGCTTTGCGCCCGACATCGAGATCACCCTGGAGACCAACCCCGGCACCGTCGAACACGGCCCGTTCGCCGGCTACCGCGCGGCCGGCGTGAACCGCCTGAGCTTCGGCGTGCAGAGCTTCGACGATGGCTGCCTGCAGCGGCTGGGGCGGATCCACTCCAGCGGCGACGCCGAGCGCGCGGTCAAGGCGGCGCAGGACGCCGGCCTCGACAACCTCAACCTCGACCTGATGTACGCGCTGCCGGGGCAGACCCTGGCGATGGCGGTGGACGACATCGCGCGCGCGCTGGACCTGCAGCCTGCGCACATCAGCCATTACCAGCTGACCCTGGAGCCGGGCACCCGCTTCGCCGCGCGCCCGCCGCAGGACCTGCCCGACATCGACGCCGCCTGGGACATGCAGGAGGCCTGCCAGGCGCAGCTGGCCACGGCCGGCTTCGCCCAGTACGAAGTCAGTGCCTATGCGCGGGAAGGGCGCCAATGCCGGCACAACCTCAACTACTGGCAGTTCGGCGACTACCTGGGGATCGGGGCCGGCGCCCACGGCAAGCTGACCCTGGGCGCGCAACAGCAGGTCATGCGCCGCTGGAAGATCCGGCATCCGCTGCTGTACCTGGAGAAAGCCGGCACCGCGGCGGCGATCGGCGGCGATGAAACCCTGGCCGAAGCGCGCCTGCCGTTCGACTTCATGCTCAATGCCCTGCGCCTGAACGCCGGGGTGCCGCTGGCGCTGTTCGAGGCGCGCACCGGGCTGCCGCGCGCGGCCATCGCCGCGCGCCTGGCCACCGCGCGCGCGCGCGGCTGGCTGGAGGACGACCCCGACTGGCTGCGCCCCACCGAACTCGGCCGCCGCTTCACCAATGACGTGGTGGGTCTGTTTCTTGACTGAGGCCACGACCGCAGCCAAAGGCGCGACCGCGCCGGCCGGCGGCCACTCCCGGGGGCGGCCGACCGCCGGAGCGCCTGCGATTGAGGCGCATGGCGATCGCGCATACCATGCGGGCGTTGCCGGAGCGCAGGGGGCGCAACTGCAGTGACGATCGCGGCCAGCACAACCCGGAAGCCACCCGCGACGCTCGCCGAGGCCGCGCTGCCCCGGCGCGCGCGGCAGGCATTGGAACGCCTGCTGGTGGACGTACGCGCGGAGATGGGGCAACAGCTGCCGCAGCTGCTGCAGGACACCGAGCTTGGCCTGAGCCGCGCCACCCCCAGCAGCGAGCCGGCGCTGGAAACCGCGCGCCTGGCCGCGATCCGCAGCCTCGGCCGCGGCGGCCATGCGTTCACCACCCGCTTCATGGCCCAGGTCGAAGCCTCGCTGGCCACCCTGCAGGCCGCACGCGCGGCGCATGCCAAAGCCGACGCCGCCTCGTTCACCGAGTTGAGGCTGCTGGAGGACGACGAGCTCAGCGACGAAACCACGCTGCAGAACATGGCCAGCCGGATGGAAGCCCGCAACAGCCTGGCCCTGCAGCTGCTGGGCCATCGGCTGGGCGTGCTGGCGGCCGCGCCGGCGCTGGAGGGCGAGGCGCTGCCGCTGGGGCCGTATGCGCTCTGCAACGCCCTGGCCGACGCCGCGGACGGGCTGGAGCTGTCGCGCTACGCACGCCTGCAGCTGTTCCAGCAGTTCGAAAAGGCGATGGCGGAGTTCTACCCGCCGATGCTGGAGGCGGCCAATGCGCGCCTGGCCCAGGACGGGATCCTGCCGTTCCTGAGCTTCGTCCCGGTGCGGGTGCGCCCGGGATCGGCCGCGCCGTCCACCCTGCTGGACGACAAGGGCGCGAACGCGCCATCCGCTGCCGGCCAGCGCGAGGCGCGCGGCACGGAAGGCGGCGCCACGGGCCGCACGCCCGGCCATGGCGGGCCCGGCCATGCCGCGGGCAGCCCCGGCGCCGGCATGGCCGGTGGCGCTGCGCCCGGGGCGGGTGCCGGCGTCCCGCTCGCCTTCACGGGCGGCCGCGCCGGGCGCCCGACCAATCCCGCCTTCAACGCCCTGCAAGGCCTGCTGCACCGGCGCCGCCTGCTGCTGGCCAAGCTGCGCCCCGGCGGGGTGGACGAGCGCGTGCGCGAAACCCTGCGCGCAGACGAGGTACTGGGCGCGCTGCAACGCATGCGCAGCACCGCCACCAAGGCCGAAAGCCTGGCCGATTACCGCCAGATCCTGCTGGCGCAGGCGCGCCAGCTGCACGGCCACGGGGTGGCGCTGTCCGACATCGACAACGACAGCTTCGACCTGCTCGCGCTCTACCTCACCCAGCTGCAGCGCGAACTGCGCCGGCACAGCCCCGGCGAGACCCTGGTCGAGCGCCTGCGCCTGCCGCTGGCGCAGTTGGCCCTGCGCGACCAGCGCTTCTTCACCGACCCGGCGCATCCGGCGCGCCAGCTGCTGAACGCGGTCTCGCTGGCCGGCGCGCGCTGGCTGGCCGAGGACGACCTCGACAGCCAGTGGCTGGGCCTGCTGCAGCGCGCGGTGGCGGCGGTGCAGCAGGACAGCGAGGGCGCGCTGGACACCTTCATCGAGGCCAACCGCACCCTGCAATCCGGCCTGCAGGCGCAGGCGCGCAAGGCGGAAATGACCGAACGCCGGCAAGTGGAGGCCGCGCGCGGGCGCGAGAAACTGGCGCTGGCCCGCCAGCGCGCGAACGAGGAAGTGCAGCGGCTGCTGCATGGGCGCAGCCTGCCGCGGTTCCAGGCCATCCTGATCGAACAGGCGTGGATCGACGTGCTGGCGCTGACCCACCTGCGCAGCGGCGAAGCCTCCGAGGCCTGGCGGGACGTGCTCGCCACCAGCGCGCGCATCATCGACCTCGCCACCGGCGAAGCCGCGGCCGCCGGCGACGATGCCCTGGCCGCGCAGATCCGCGGCGCACTCGAGCAGGTCGGCTACCACGCCGAGGACGCCACCACCATCGCCCACCAGCTGGGCCACGGCGGCGCGCAGGAAGGCGACCTTGCCTCGCGCACGGAATTGCTGGTGCAGCTGCGCGCGCGCGCGCGCCTGGGCGAAGGCAACGAGGTGGCGCTGGAACCGCCGGCACCGCTGGCGCCTACCGAGCTGGCGGCGCGCGACCGCCTGCGCGCGTTGCAGACCCCGGCCTGGGTGGAACTGCTGGACGCCAGCGACTTCCCGCTGCGGCGCCGGCTGGCCTGGGCCAGCACGCAGACGTCGCAGGCGCTGCTGGTCAACCGCCGTGGCCAGCGCGCCAGCGGCGAGGACCTGGACGTGCTGGCGCGGATGCTCGCCGCCGGCAACCTGCGCCTGCTGGACGGCGACCCGAGCCCGGCCGAAATGGCCTGGGACGCCACCCTCGCCAGCCTGCAACGGATCGGCCAAGGCGATTCCGACGCCACCGGCATGGAGCCCACCGATGGGAATTGAATCCCGCCGCCAGGCCCGCCGCAGCGTGCCCGGCATGGTCGAAGTGTTCGACACCATCCTCGAGGAGCCGGTCGGCTACCTCGGCAACGTCTCGGTCGGTGGCATGCTGCTGATCGCCAATCGCCGCCTGCCCGACGACGCCCTGTTCCAGTTCCGGTTCCAGCTGCCCGACCAGGCGCCCGGCGCGCCCGCGCTGGAGGTCGGCGCGCACGTGCTGTGGCAGGACAAGGCTGGCGCGCCCGGGCAGTCCTGGGTGGGCATGCGCTTCCTCGGACTTTCTCCCGAGGCGCTGCAGCGCCTGCGCCTGTGGGTGGCCCAGGCGGAGGACTGAGGCGCCTGCGCGGCACCGCGGGATGCGCGAGAATCGGGCTTCCCCACGACCGCCGGTACCGCCCGATGACGATCTCCGCGCCGCTGTCCCCGCACACGCCCGCTGCCCTGTACCCCGCCCACCTCTCCGTCCTGCAGGAGCGCGCCGCCGAGGCGCTGCGCCGTGGCGGTTTCGATCATCTGGTGATCCCCAGCGGCACCCTGCACTACCAGGCCTTCGACGATCGCGACTATCCCTACGCGGTGAACCCGCAGTTCAAGGCCTGGCTGCCGCTGACCCAGGCGCCGGGCAGCTGGCTGGTGATCACCCCGGGCAAGCGGCCGGCGCTCATTTTCCTGCAGCCGCACGATTACTGGCACGCGGTGCCGGCGATGCCGCGCGATTACTGGGTCGAGCACTTCGACATCACGGTGATCCGCACCCCGGAGGAGGCCGCGCGCCTGCTGCCTCCGGTATTCCGCTGCGCCATCCTCGGCGAGCCGCAGAGCGCGCTGGGCAGCTATGTACCCAACAACCCGGAGCCGGTGCTGCAGTATCTGGACTACCACCGCGCCTTCAAGACGCCCTACGAGGTGGCGATGCTGCGCCAGGCCAGCCGCATCGGCGTGCGCGCCCATCGCGCGGCCGAACGCGCGTTCCGCGCCGGCGCCAGCGAGTTCGGCATCCACCTGGCCTACTGCCAGGCCGCGGGGCAGGACGCCAACGACCTGCCCTACGGCAACATCATCGCGCTCAATGAACATGCGGCAGTGCTGCACTACACCCTGCGCGACCGCCTGCCGCCAAAGCCGCTGCGCAGCATCCTGATCGACGCCGGCGCCAGCTTCGGCGGCTACGCCAGCGACATCACCCGCACCTATTCGGCGCAGGAGGATGACTTCGCGGCGATGATCCGCGCGGTGGATGCGGTGCAACTGCGGCTGTGCGACCAGGTCCGCGCCGGCACCGACTATCGGCAGATCCACCTCGACGCCCACCTGCTGCTGGCCGGCGTGCTGCACGAGTCCGGCCTCATCACGGTGGCGCCGGAGGAGGCCGTCGCGCGCGGCATCTCCAGCGCGTTCTTCCCGCACGGCATCGGCCACGGGATCGGCCTGCAGGTGCACGACGTGGCCGGCTTCGCCGCCTCCGATGCCGGCGGCACCATCGCCAAGCCCGAAGGCCACCCCTATCTGCGCCTGACGCGCACCCTGGCGCCGGGGATGGTGGTGACCATCGAGCCGGGGATCTACTTCATCGATATGCTGCTGGACGAACTGCAGGCCAAGGGCCTGGGCGATGCCGTGGACTGGGAGCGGGTGGCCGCGTTCAAGCCGTATGGGGGCATCCGCATCGAGGACGATGTGGTGTGCACCGAGGATGCGCCGATCAACCTGACCCGCGAGGCGTTCGCGGAGGCCTGACGGCACCCTGACGGCACCGGGCATCCGCCGCCACGCAGGCGGCGCGCTCAGCCCGCCATCAGCGCTTCCATCTCCTCCGCGCTGCGCTCCAGCGCGGCGGTGAGCACGCGGTGGCCGCCCTGGGTGATGAGCACGTCGTCCTCGATGCGGATGCCGATGCCGCGCCACTCCGGCGCCACCGTCGCATCATCGGCGGGGATGTACAGCCCCGGCTCGATGGTCAGCACCATGCCCGGCTCCAGCAGGCGCGAGGCGCCGTCGATCCGGTATTCGCCGACATCGTGCACGTCCAGCCCCAGCCAGTGCCCGGTCTTGTGCCGGTAGTAGCGCTGGTAGTCACCGCTGGCGATGACGTCCTCCAGCGTGCCGCGCAGCAGCCCGAGCGAGAGCAGGCCCTCGGCCAGGGTCTGCACCGCCGCCTCGTGGATCGCGGCATACGGCCGCCCCGGGCACGCCTGCGCCAGCGCCGCCGCCTGCGCGCGGCAGACCAGCTCGTGCAGCGCACACTGGGCGCGGGTGAAGCGGCCGGAGACCGGGAAGGTGCGGGTGATGTCGGCGGCGTAACCGGCGTATTCGGCACCGGCGTCGATCAGCACCAGCTCGCCGGCGCGCGCCCTGGCGGCATTGGCGGTGTAATGCAGGATGCAGGCATTGGCGCCGGCGCCGACGATGCTGGGATAGGCCGGCTGCGCCCCATGCCGGCGGAACACGTATTCCAGCTCCGCCTGCAGTTCGTATTCGTGGATGCCAGGGCGCGCCGCGCGGATCGCGGCGCGGTGCGCCTCCACGCTGATGTCGGCCGCCTTCTGCATCAGCGCGACCTCCTCGGCCGACTTGAACAGGCGCATTTCGTCCAGCAGGTGGCCCAGTTCCAGGAACTCCTGCGGCGGCTGCGCGCCCTGGCGCGCCTGCGCGCGCACGCGATTGAGCCAGCCGATCAGCTTGAGGTCGAACTCGGCGTCGCGGCCGAGGTGGTAGTACACCCGGCGCCGGCCTTCCAGCAGGCCGGGCAGGATGTCGTCGATGTCGCCGATCGGGTAGGCATCGTCCAGCCCGAGCGCGTCCACCGCGCCTTCCGGCCCCAGCCGCGGGCCGTCCCACCCTTCGCGCTCGGGATCGCGCTCGCGGCAGAACAGGATCGCCTCGCCGTGGCGGCGGCCGGGCACCAGCACCAGCACCGCCTCGGGCTCGGCGCAGCCGGTGAGGTACCAGAAGTCCGAATCCTGGCGATAGGGATAGTGGGTGTCGCGGCTGCGGATGCGTTCCGGTGCCGCGGGCAGGATCAGGATGGCCTCGCCGCCGGCGGCCTGCATCAGCGCCTGCCGGCGCCGGGCCAGGAGCTTGCGGGTGCGGGCGCTGCCGGCCTGCATCGCGGGCCCGTCAGTGCAGGCGCGCGCGGTGCTGCGGCCCGAGCGCGCAATCGGCGTGCAGCAGCAGGACCGCCATGCGCAGGTACTCCTCGATCTCGACCAGGGCTTCCTCGTCGCTGCCGTCGTCGTTGGCGTCGATCTGCGCCGCGCCCAGACTGGCGAGGTCGCGCAACGCTTCCTGTCCCTCCTCCGACAGCGGCTTGCCCTCCACCGCCAGCCCGAACCCGCCGAGGAAGGCGCGGCACCAGGCGAACAGCGCGGCGGCGCGCACCACCGGCGGCTCGCCGTCCGGCAGCAGCAGGGTGAAGCCGAAATCGGCATCGCCGAGCTGGGCGACGCTGGCGCTGCGCAGGCGGTCCAGGGCATCGCCCGCCTGCGGCGCGGGCACGCCGGGATCGGCCATCACCCGCGCCGGCCAGTCGGGCGCATCCGCGCCGCCGGCGGCCAGCCAGCCGCACAGCGCGCCGTGGAGTTCGGCCGGGGAGCTGGCCAGGGCCAGGCGGTCGGCGGCCTGCGCCACTTCGTTCCAATCCGGCAACTCGATCGCACTCACTTGCAAGGCCTCGGCGGGGGAGCCGGCAGTGTAGCAACCCGCCGCCGGCGCTTGTTGCAGCGGAAGCGGGCCGCCTACACTCCGCGCATGGGGGCTCCTTCCACGCCGCGTTCGCCCTGGCCCGCCGGCCTGCTGCTGGCGCCGCTGGGCGTGCACGCCGGCAACGACGGAAACGGCATCAACGACGGCCTGATCCTGCTGCTGGCGATGCTGGTGCTGCTGCTGGCCTGGCTGGCGCTGGAAGTGCACCGCCGGCGCGCGCGCGACCAGCAGGCGCACCTGCGGCTGCTGCAGGAACGCGAGCAGCGCCTGCGGCTGGCGCTGTGGGCCTCGAACGAGCTGTACTGGCAGTTCGACCTGCGCGCACGCACGCTGGAGATCACCCGCGCCGCACCCGGCCAGGCCGACGACCTGGCCATGCACACCGTGCTGGACGACGATCCACGCATCCACCCGGACGATCTGCCCGGGGTGCGCGACCGGTTGGTGGCCTACCTGCGCGGGGAAACCCCGATCTTCGTGTCCGAGCACCGCATCCGCGGCGAGAACGGGCAGTGGCAGTGGATGCGCGCCCGCGGGCGCGCGATCGCGCACGACGCGGCCGGCCGCGTGCTGCGGCTGGCCGGTACCGCCCGCAACATCGACGCCCTGCGCGAGATGGAGAGCCAGCAGCAGATCGCCGCCGAGGTCCTGCGCAACATGGCCGAGTCGGTGGCGGTGCTGGACGAACAGTTCAAGTTCGTCGCCGCCAACCCGGCGTTCAGCCGCATGAGCGGCTACGAACTGGAGGAGGTGATCGGCAAGGACACCTCCCTGCTCAACGGCGACCGCCATCCGCCCGAGTTCTACCAGCAGGCGCGCCAGGCGATCCGCGAGCACGCCAGCTGGAGCGGCGAGATGTGGCAGCGGCGCAAGGACGGCCGCGACTTCCTGTGCGCGATGCAGTGCAACGCCATCGACGATCCCGGCACCCGCCGCCGGCTGTACGTGCTGGTGACCTCCGACATCACCGAACGCCGCCGGATCGAGCACGAGCTGCGCTACCTGGCCAACTACGACCCGCTGACCAACCTGCCCAACCGCACCCAGCTTACGGAGCGGTTGTCGCACGCGATCGTGCAGGCCCGCCGCAGCGGTCGCAGGCTGGCGCTGCTGTTCCTCGACCTCGACAACTTCAAGGACATCAACGACTCGCAGGGCCACGCCACCGGCGACCGCGTGCTGCGCGCGGTCGCGCGCCGGCTGCAGGACGTGGTCGGCCCCGGACGCACGGTGGCGCGCATCAGCGGCGACGAGTTCGCGGTGGTGCTGGAGGACATCGCCGACGGCGCCGAGGCCGACCAATGCGCGCAGCGGATCATCGAGGCGTTCGAGGCGCCGCTGCACCTCGACGATCGCCACGAAGCGACCATCTCGCCGTCGATCGGCATCAGCCTGTTCCCAGACCACGCGCAGGTACCCACCGACCTGCTCAAGCACGCGGACACCGCGATGTACCGCGCCAAGCGCGGCGGCAAGCGCGGCCACGTGCGCTATCTGCAGGAGATGGAGACCGACAGCCGCCGCCGCGCCGGCCTGATCGCCGCGCTGCGGCGGGCGATCGAGCGCGACGAGCTGCACCTGGCCTACCAGCCCGAGCTGCGCCTGGCCGACGGCCGCATCGCCGCGGTGGAGGCGCTGCTGCGCTGGGACAGCGCCGAGCACGGCAGCATCGCCCCGGACGAGTTCATCCCGCTGGCCGAGGAAACCGGGCTGATCGTGCCGATCGGCGAATGGGTGCTGGACGCGGCCTGCCGCACCCTGGCCGGGTGGCGGCGCGCAGGCGTGGATCCGCGCCTGAAGGTATCGATCAATGTGTCCGCGCTGCAGCTGCTGCGCAGCGAGCTGCCGGACGCGGTGGCCGCCGCCCTGCGCCGGCACGGCCTGCCCGCGTCCGCGCTGGAGCTGGAGCTGACCGAAAGCGTGCTGATGGACAATGCCGCGCTGGCCGGCGACCGCCTGCGCGCGTTCCGCGACCTCGGCGTCTCGATCGCGGTGGACGACTTCGGCACCGGCTATTCCTCGCTGTCCTACCTGCACCGGCTGCCGATCAACACCCTGAAGATCGACAAGGCCTTCATCGACGGCATCGCCTCGCCCGATGACCACGAGGACGCCACCATCACCACCACCGTGATCGCGATGGCGCGCACACTCGGCCTGCAGGTGGTGGCGGAGGGCGTGGAAACCGCCGCCCAGCTGGCGTTCCTGCAGCGCAATGCCTGCGACATCGCACAGGGCTACTGGATCTCGCGTCCGCTCGCCGCCGATGCCTGCCTGCGCTTCCTGCTGGATGCCCAGGCCGGCGCCGGCGCGCGGCTTGACCGGGCCGGCGCGCCTGCCTAAGGTGCGCGGATGGACCAGCGCGACCTGCACGGCGAACTGCACAAACTGCTGGCGCGGATCGACCTGCTCGCCGCGCGCATGCAGCGCCTGCAGGACGAGAACCGCAGCCTGCGCGCGCAGGTGGAACAGATGGCGGGCGAACGCGCGCAGCTGCTGTCCAAGCAGGAGCAGGCACGCAGCCGGGTCGAGGCGATGATCGGCCGCCTGAAGTCGCTGGAGCAGCACACGTGAGCGAGCCGGTCACCGTCCGCATCCTCGACCGCGAGTACACGGTCGGCGTGAGCGAGGCCGAGCGCGATTCGCTGATGGCCGCGGCGCGCCTACTGGACGCGCGCATGCGCGAGCTGCGCGGCGGCAACAAGATGGTCGCCGCTGATCGCCTGGCCGTGCTCACCGCGCTCAACCTGGCGCACGAATTGCAGCAGAGCCGCGCCGGCGGCCACGCGCAGGCCGGGAGCGATGCCTTCGCCCTGCTCGACGCCGCCAACCGCAAGCTGGACGCGCTGCTGGCGTGAACCGGAACCCGCCGTGCGCAGGCGCGCACGACGGCTTCCGGCGGCGACCCGGCGGGCTATACTGTCGGCGTTCTCTGCTGTGTGCGACAGCGTGCGCAACATTCGCCTTGTCCCTTAATGACGACCCTGGGGACGCACCGGCAGCCGGGAGTGCATGTCCGCCGCGAGCGGAAAGCCCGATGGCCGCCCCGCGTTCCCACTTGAACCCCGGGTTCAAGGTCGTTCCGCACGCATCGCCACGGCGGAGACATTCCCTCCCTCCCCGCAGCCCGGCCCGCCCCGCGTGAGTCCGCCCCCAGACCGCACCGCGCTGCGCCAGTCCCTGCGCGAACGCCGCCGCGCCCTGCCCGCTGCCACCCGCATCGCCGCCGCCGAAGCGCTGGCGGAGCGCCTGCTGGCGCTGCCGTTCCTGCCCGCCAGCGGCTACGTAGGCGGCTACTGGGCGATGGATGGCGAGATCGGCCTGCACGCGTTCCAGCTGCGGTTGCCGCCGGGGCTGGTGTACTGCCTGCCGCTGCTGCACGCCGACGGCAGCCTGCGCTTCGCGCCGTGGCGCGCGGGTGATCCGCTGGTCACCAACCGCTTCGGCATCCCCGAGCCCGACCTGCATGCCGAAGGCGCGCTGCGCGCCGAAGACATGGCCATGGTGGTGCTGCCGCTGGTCGGCTTCGATCCGGCCTGCCACCGGCTGGGCATGGGCGGCGGCTGGTACGACCGCAGCCTGGCCTTCCGCCAGCACGCCGCGCCGCCGCCGTGGCTGGTCGGCGCCGCGTTTTCCGCGCAGCAGGTGGACGCGCTGCCGCAGGCGGCCTGGGACGTGCGCCTGGATGCGGTCTGCTGCGAACATGCCACCTTCCTCGCCTCGACCACCGGATAGGAACCACCGCATGGGCACGCGCAAGCGCTACTGGATGATGAAGACCGAGCCGGAGACGTTCTCGATCGACGATCTCGCGCGGGTCGGCACCGAACCGTGGAATGGCGTACGCAACTACCAGGCGCGCAACTTCATGCGCGACGGGATGCAGCTCGGCGACGGGGTGATGATCTACCACTCCAACTGCAAGGTTCCGGGCATCGCCGGGCTGGCCACGGTGGCCAGCCGCGCCTATCCCGACCCCACCCAGTTCGATCCCCAGTCCGACTACTTCGATCCCGCCTCCAGCCGCGAGAACCCGCGCTGGCAGCTGGTGGACGTGGCGTTCGAGCGCAAGCTGCGGCGGCTGATCCCGCTGGAAGAGGTCAAGCGCCATGCCGATGCGCTGGGCGAAGGCTTTCCCCTGACCGCGCGCGGCAACCGGCTGTCGGTATTCCCGGTCACCGCCGCGCAATGGAAGCTGCTGCTGTCGCTGGAATGAGCGCCACGCGCGCGACCGCCTGACCCTCCCCTGCACCCTGCCCACGGAAACCGCCATGTCCGACGCCAAGAAACTCGCCGCCGAAAAAGCCATCGACTACGTGCAGGACGGGATGATCGTCGGGGTCGGCACCGGCTCCACCGTCGCCTACTTCATCGACGCGCTGGCGGCGTGGAAGGACCGCATCGCCGGCGCGGTGTCCAGCTCCGAGCAGAGCACCGCGCGCCTGCAGGCGCACGGGATCGAGGTGATCGACCTCAACGCCGCCGGACCGCTGGCGCTGTACGTGGACGGCGCCGACGAGTGCGACGGCCACAAGCGCCTGATCAAGGGCGGTGGGGCCGCGCTGACGCGCGAGAAGATCATCGCCGAGGCCAGCGCGCGCTTCGTCTGCATCATCGACCCCAGCAAACAGGTCGATGTGCTGGGCCGCTTCCCGCTGCCGGTGGAGGTGATCCCGATGGCGCGCAGCCTGGTCGCGCGCGAGATCCTGCGCATGACCGGCGGCCAGCCGGTCTGGCGCGACGGCGTCATCACCGACAACGGCAACGTGATCCTGGACGTGCACAACCTGTCCATCACCGACCCGGTGGCGATGGAACGCGAGCTCAACCAGATCCCCGGGGTGGTCAGCGTCGGCCTGTTCGCACGCCGCCCGGCCGACGTGGTGATCGTCGGCGGGCAGCCGCCGCGGGTACTGTGAGCCGCGCCGACAGGCATTCATCAAAATGTGAACCGGGTGGTTTACTATAGGCGCATGACCGCCTCCAAACCCGCCCGCACTCCCGCCAGTCCGCCCAAGGCCGCCAGCCCCGGCCGCCCCAAGGACCTCGCCAAGCGCGCGGCGATCCTGGAAGCCGCCAAGCGGATGTTCGTGCAGCACGGCTTCGAGCGGGTCAGCATGGACCAGGTCGCGGCCGAGGCCGGGGTGTCCAAGCTCACCGTGTACAGCCACTTCGGCGACAAGGACAGCCTGTTCGCCGAAGCGGTACGCGCGCATTGCGAGCAGAACCTGCCGGCGCGGCTGTTCGAGTCGGAGCCCGGCACCCCCCTGCGCGAGCGCCTGCTGGCGATCGGACAGGCATTCTTCGCGATGGTCATGGCCCCGGAAGCGGTGGCCGGGCATCGCGTCCTGTGCTCGCCGCAGGTGGCCGCGCGCGGCATGGCCGGGATGTTCTGGGAAGCCGGCCCGGAGCGGGTCAAGACCGCCTTCCGCAGCCTGCTGGAAGACCGCATCGCGCGCGGCGAGCTGGAGATCGACGACCCCGCGCGCGCCGCCGGCCACTTCTTCGCCCTGCTCAAGGGCGACCCGCACGCGCAAGCGGTGCTGGGCTGCGAGGGCAGCGACTGCTGCGAGGCCGCGCAGGCGCACGTGGCCAGCGTGGTGGACCTGTTCCTGCGCGCCTACGCGGTCCGCGGCCATGGCCGTGGCTGAACGCTTCCCACGCCGGGCCGGCGGCGATGACTTCCGGCACTGCGTGCTGGTGTACCAGTACGCCCAGACTGCCCGCCAACCCGGGGAGTGCGGCACTACAATACGCAGTCCCCTGCAACGGATTTCCGACTCATGAGCATCGATTTCGCCCGCGCCCGTGAAACCATGGTGGAGCAGCAGGTGCGCCCCTGGGACGTGCTGGACGTGCGCGTGCTGGACACCCTGGCGCAGGTCCCGCGCGAGGCATACGTGCCCGAGGCGCTGCGTGCGCTGGCCTATGCCGACACCGAACTGCCGATCGGCCACGGCGAGACCATGCTCAAGCCGGTGCTGGAAGGCCGCGCGCTGCAGGCGCTGGGCGTGCAGGCACACGAGAGCGTGCTCGAGATCGGCACCGGCAGCGGCTACATGGCCGCCTGCCTGGCCCGCCTGGGGCGCGAGGTGGTGAGCATCGAGCGCCACCCCGACCTGGCCGAGGCCGCGCGCGCGCGTCTGGCTGCGCAGGGCGTCGGCAACGCCAGCGTGCAGGCTGCGGACGCCTTCGCGTGGGCACCGGGCCGGACCTTCGACGTGATTTGTGTCACTGGCGCGGTGGCCACGGTGCCGGCACGCTTCGTCGAGTGGCTGGCGGCGGGCGGCCGCATGTTCGTGGTGCACGGCCGTTCGCCGGCGATGGAAGCGGCGCTGGTGCATCCCGGCGTCAACGGCCTGCGTATCGAGTCGTTGTTCGAAACCGACCTGCCCTACCTCGCGGGCGCCGAGCCCACCCCCGTCTTCACCTTGTGACCCCTTAAGGATCCCCCATGCCGCGTCGCTCGCTCGCCCTTGCCCTTGCTGCCCTCCTGCTGCCCGCCGCGGCGCAGGCGGATGACCTGCTGCAGAGCTACCAGAACGCACGCAGCAACGACCCGCAATACGCCTCCGCGGAAGCCAACCGCGCGGTGTCCGCGGAACTGCCGGTGCGCGCGCGCTCGGTGCTGCTGCCGAACATCGGCGGCAGCGTCGGCAGCACCCGCTACGACGATGGCATGGGCGCGGTGCGCACCGGCTCCTGGGGCGTGAATCTCAAGCAGTCGCTGTTCGACTTCGGCAGCTACAAGTCGCTGCAGGGCGCCAAGGCGCAGGACCGCGCCAGCGGCTTCACCCTCGAAGCCGCGGGACAAAGCCTGATCACCCGCACCGCCTCGGCCTACTTCAACGTCCTGGTGCAGTTGGAGACGCTGGCCGCGGCCGAGGCCGCCGAGACCGCGCTGAAGAAGCAGTTCGACTTCGCCAGCAAGCGCCTCGAGGTCGGCCTGGCGCCGATCACCGACGTGTACGAAGCGCAGGCCCAGTACGACGCCGCGCGCGCCAATACCCTGCTGGCGCGCAACGCCGCGCAGGACGCCTACCAGGCCCTGCTGGAGATCACCAACACCCCGACCGGCAACCTCAAGGCCCTGCCGGACGACTTCAAGCCGGCGCTGCCGGCGGAGAAGGACGCCAATGCCTGGGTGGCCACGGCACTGGCCAACAACCCCGGCCTGAAGGCGCAGCAGGCCAGCCTGGATGCGGCCGAATCGAGCGTCGCGGCGGCGCGCGCCGGGCACCTGCCCACGCTCGGCCTGCAGGCCTCCTACGGCAAGGCCATCCCGAGCCTGTACGACCCGGCCTTCATCGGTGCCAACAAGGCCACCACCAGCGTCGGCCTGACCCTGAACATCCCGATCTTCGCCGGCGGCGCCACCCAGTCGAACGTGCGCTCCGCCCTGGCCCAGCGCGATGCCGCCGCCGATGCGCTGGAGCAGACCAAGCGCTCGATCGAGCGCAGCACCCGCAGCGCCTACCAGGCGGTGATGGCCGGCATCAGCGAAGTGGAAGCCCGCCGGCTGGCGGTGGTGTCCGCGCAAAGCGCATACGACGCCTCCCAGGTCGGGCTGGAAGTGGGAACCCGTACCGTGCTGGACGTGCTGACCAACCAGCGCAACCTGTTCGCCGCCCAGCAGGCCTACGCGCAGGCGAAATACAGCTTCCTGCTCAGCCGCCTGCAGCTGGCGCAGGCCGCCGGCACCCTGGACGTGGCGGGCCTGGAGGACATCAACCGCCTGCTGACCGCGGACAAGCCGATCGACAAGAGCATTTCCGCGCGCTGACCCGCGCGCGCCGGGACACCGGCATCCCGATTCGACGCAAGAGCGGGCCCTGCCCGCTCTTCGCGTTTCAGCGCGGGTACCGCCGCTCAGTCCGGCAGCAGCGGAGCGATCAGCGCCAGGGTGCGCGCCAGCGCGCCGCGACCTTCTTCCAGCAGGCGGCGGGCGGCCCCGGTCATCGCCTCGCATTCCTCCGGATGCCCGAACAACCGGACCAGCGCCTGCGCCAGCGCCGGCGCATCGGCCACCAGCTGCATCGCATGCGCCTCGCGCAGGCGGCGCGAGATGTCGGCGAAGTTGTGCAGGTGCGGGCCGCTGAGGATGGCGGTCCCGGTCGCCGCCGGCTCCAGCAGGTTGTGGCCGCCGATGGCCTGCAGGCTGCCGCCGACGAAGGCCACCTGCGCGCAGGCATAGAAGTTCAGCAGCTCGCCCAGGGTATCCACCACGAACACCTCGGTATCCGCCTGCGGCCATGTCTGCTCGCTGCGCTGGGCCACCATGAAACCGGCCTCGCGCGCGCGCTGGGCCGCGGCGCGGAAGCGTTCCGGATGCCGCGGCGCCCACAGCAGCAGCGCGTCCGGGTAGTCCGCGCGCAGCCTCGCATGCGCTTCCAGCACCGGGGCTTCCTCGTCCTCGTGGGTGCTGGCCGCGATCCATACCGGCCGCGGCCGCCCCAGCGCGGCGCGGAACGCGGCCACGAACGCCTCCGTCTGCAGCGGGGGCAGGTCGAACTTGAGGTTGCCGGTGGCCTTAACGCGTGCAGGATCGGCCCCCAACGCGATGAACCGGCGCGCGTCCTCCGGCGACTGCGCTGCGATCAGGTGCACCCCGGAGAGCGCGCGCCGGATCAATGGTGCCAGCAGGCGGTAGCCGCGCAGCGAGCGTGCCGACAGGCGCGCGTTGAGGATGCAGGCGGGAATGCCGTGCGCGCGACAGCCGAACAGCAGGTTCGGCCACAGCTCGGTCTCCACGATCAGCGCCAGCGCCGGGCGGAAGTGGCGCAGAAAGCGCGCGACCGCGCCCGGCAGGTCATACGGCAGATAGACGTGCGCGACCGCATCGCCCCACAACGCGCGCACGCGCTCGGAACCCGTAGGCGTGATGGTGGTGACCACCAGGCGCAGGTCGGGATGCATCGCGCGCAGGCGGTCCACCAGCGGCGCGGCGGCATTCACCTCGCCCACCGACACCGCATGCACCCACACCGGCGCCGGCTCCCCCGGCTGCGCATAGCTGGCGTAGCGCTCGTCCCAGCGCTGGAAATAGGCGCGCTGGCGGAAGCCGCGCCAGATCAGGTGGTACAGCGTGATCGGCAGCAGCAGGTAGAGCACGGCCGAGTACAGGCCGCGCAGCACGCGTTCGGTGAAGGTGGCCCGCATTCGCACAGGATAGCGAAGCCGGCGCGCCCGGTAGAATCCCCGCATGGCCGATCAACCGCCGCCCCGCCCGCCGTTCTCGCCGCGCCTGTGGCCGCAGTGGCTGGGCGTGGGGCTGATGATGGCCGCCGCGCGGCTGCCGTGGCCGCTGCAGCGGCGGCTGGGCGCGGCCATCGGCTGGCTGGCGCTGCGCCTGTTGCCGGATCGCCGCGAGGCCGCGCGCACCAACCTTGCGCTGTGCCTGCCGGAGCTCGACGACGACGCGCGCGAGGCCCTGCTGCGCGCCAATTTCCGCGACGTCGGCATCGGCCTGTTCGAGTTCGCGCGCGCCTGGTGGGGCGAGGTCGCGCCGATGCGCGCCACGGCGCACATCGAAGGGCTGGAAATCCTGCAACAGCTGCGCGCAGAGGGCCGCGGCATCCTGCTGGTGTCGGGCCATTTCATGACCCTGGAGCTGTGCGGACGGCTGCTGTGCGACCACGTACCTCTGGCCGGGATGTACCGCCCGCACCGCGGGGTGGTGCTGGAATGGGCGGTGCTGCGCGGGCGGCTGCGCTATGCGCGCGCGATGTTCGCCAACCGCGATACCCGCGGCGCGCTGCGCTACCTCAAGCATGGCGGCATCCTGTGGTATGCGCCGGATCAGGACATGCGCGGCAAGGACACCGTGTTCGCGCCGTTCTTCGGCATCCCGGCGGCCACCATCACCGCCACCCACCAGTTCGCGCGCCTGACCGGCTGCGCGGTGGTGCCGTTCTTCCACCGCCGCGAGGGCGACCGCTACCTGCTGCGCATCGGCGCGCCGCTGGCGCCGTTCCCGACCAATGACGTGCTCGCCGATACCACCGCGGTGAATGCGGCGATCGAAGCGATGGTGCGGCAGGCGCCCAGCCAGTATCTATGGCTGCACCGCCGCTTCAAGCGCCAGCCGGACGGCGCCTCGCGCTATCGCTGAGGCGTGCCGGGCGCCGGCTCCACCGCGCCCCACAGGCTGCCGACGTAGAGCCCGGCCAGCAGCAGCAATACGCCGCCCCAGAAGGTCGAATACGCGGCCAGATGGGTGTTCAGCGGAAACACGCTGACCGCCAGCGCCAGCATTGCCGGGTGCGCGCGCGCACGCGCGGCGGGGTCGGCATAGCGCCAGGCCCGCCACGCCAGCGCGGCACCGGCCAGCCACAGCAGCAGGCCAATGAGGCCGGTTTCGCTGGCCACTTCCAGCACCAGCTGGTGCGCATGCAGGGCCGCGCCCTCGCCCCAGGCCGGGGCCTGGCCCGGCTGCGGATCGCAGGCCGGGAACGCGGCGCGGAAACCGCGCACCCCCACGCCGTTGACTGGATGTTCGCGCAGCATGCACAGCGCGGCCGACCAGATCCGCAGCCGCCCGGACAGCGCGGCGTCCACCGCCTGCGGCTGCGCCTTCAGCACCTGCGCGCTGCGCTGCACACGCTCCTGCACCGCGGGCACCGCCACCGCCAGCGCCACCATCGCCAGCGCGGCCACCGCCACCAGCGCCAGCAGCCCACGCCGGCCCAGCACGCGCCAGCCCGACCCCAGCAGCACCAGCGCATACGCCAGCCACGCCGCGCGCGCGCCGGCCAGCACCACCACCGCGCCGATCGCCAGCGCCGCCAGCCACCAGCCAGGGCGTCCCGCGCGCTGCCAGACCGCCTCCAGCGCGAACGGCGACAGGCTGGCCAGCACGATCCCGAGCTTGGGATTGCACGGCCCGAACACCCCGGCCAGGCGCCCCGGGGCGATGACATCCTCGGCCCGGCACAGCGGCTGCCCCAGCAACGCCCGCCGGCCCTGGTCGAGCAGCCAGAACAGCGGGCTGGTGCCAGTGACGGCCGCAACCAGCGCATCCAGCGTCCACGCCAGCGTGATTGCCGCCACTCCGGCAAACACCCGGCGCCGCCCGTCTTCGCGCGCGACCGCGATCGCCACCAGGCACAGCAGCGGCAGCGCCAGCACGTCGGTGAGCACCTTGCGCGCCGCCTGGCCCAGGTCCGCCGCCCCCGGCAGCGACAGCAGCTCCGGCAGCCAGTAGGCGCAAAACAGCACGCAGGCCAGCGCCCACGCCGGCCCCGACAGCAGGCCCAGGCCGCCGCGGAAGCGGCGCAGCGCCAGCTCGGCCAGCCCTGCCAGCGCGCCCGCGGCCAGCAGCGCGGCCGCGATCCCGTGCAGCGACCACAGCGCGACCACCAGCAGCACCCAGGCCGGCGCCCAGCGCAGGGCGCGCGCCGGTTCGATCCGCGCTTCGTTCATGCCCCCAGCACCGCGTGGTAGAGCGCCAAACCTGCCTCCTGCATCGCCTGCAGCGACGGCGGCATCGTAGCCGGCAATGCCGGCGGATGCAGGCACCACGCGCGCACACGTGCATGCAATGCGGCCTGATCGAACGGCGCGATCGCGCCCTCCGGCAGCCAGTGCCGCAGCGATTCGCCCACCCCGCCATGCGCCCAGCCCAGCACCGGCCGCCCTACCGCCCAGGCCTCGAGCACGGTGCGCCCGAACGCCTCCGGCTGGCGCGACAGCTGCAACACCAGATCGCAGGCGGCATACGCCTCGGCGATGGCCTCGATGGGCGCGGTGATCGCCAGCGCCTGCGCCACCCCGGCCGCGTGCGCCTGCGCCCGCAGTTCGCGCACATAACGCGCGCGCCCCGGCTGCTGCGCGCCGGCCAGCCACAGCCGCGCGTCCTGCCCGTCCGCGCGCAGATGCGCCAGCAGCGCGATGGCATCGGCATGGCCCTTCAGCCGGGTGCCGCGCCCGGGCAGCAGCAGCAGCGGGCCGTCCCCGCCCAGTTCCGGATGCCGCCGCGCCACCCGCGCGCGCGCCTTCGGGTCGGGCCGCGGCGCGCGTGGAAATGTCGAAGGATCGACCCCGCGCGGGATCACCACCAGCCGCGCCGGGTCGGTCGCCGGATAGTGCCGCAGCACATGCGCGCGCACGGCCTCGGACACGCATTCCACCCGCTCGCCGTACGTCAGGATGGCGCTGTAGCGCGAGGGCGAGTTGAGCCCGTGCACGCTGGTGACGAACCGCGGCCGCGTCGCCGCCGGCATCCCGCGCAAGGCCAGATACGCCAGCCAGGCCGGCAGGCGCGAGCGCGCGTGCACGATGTCGGCCGTGGCGAACAGGCGCCGCAGTGCGGGCAGATGGCGCAGGACCAGCGGCGACTTGCGGCCGATGGCCAGCGCGACGTGCTCGGCGCCGAGCGCCTTTAGCTGCGGCAGCAGGCGCCCGCCGGCCGCGACCACGCTGGCGCGGTGGCCGGCGCGCACCAAGGCCTGCGCCATTTCCAGGGTGGAGCGCTCGACGCCACCGGCGTCCAGCGCGGGCAAGAGCTGGATGACGTGCAGGCGGCGCACGCCCGCGGCGCGGTCAGTCCACCAGCACGTATTCGGTGCCGCAGTACGGGCACTTGCTGTGGCCGCCGTCCTCCACGATCGGGAGATACACCCGCGGATGCTCGTTCCACACCGCCATCGACGGCAGCGGGCAGCTCAATGGCAGATCGGCGCGATGCACCGGATGCGGCTGCGGGCGCGTGGCGGACGAGGACGGATGGGAAGCAGGCTGGGCCATGGGGATCTGACGCGGTTGCGGAAACCGCGCCAGTTTACCGCGCACCACGGTGAGCGCGCCGGTTCAGCCCGGCAGTTCGAACACCAGCACGTCGCTGCCATCGGCATGACCACGCAGCGCCAGCGTTCCGGATTCACCCTCCAGCCCCAGCGCATCGCCGGCGGCGAGCCGGCGCGCATCCACGTCCAGCGCGCCGGTGGCCACGTGCAGCCAGTAGCGGCGACCCGCCTGCAGCGGCAGATCGAGCGTATCGCCGGCATGCAGGCGGGTGGCCAACACCCGCGCCTGCTGGCGGATCGCGAGCGACCCTTCCGCCCCGTCCGGCGAGGCCAGCACCGCCCAGCGCGCACGCCGCTCCTCGGGATCGAAATGGCGCTGGGCATAGGCCGGCGCGTGGTTGAGCCGCTCCGGCTGGATCCAGATCTGCAAAAAATGCACCGGCGCGGCCGGATCGGCGTTGTATTCGCTGTGTTCGATGCCGTGCCCGGCGCTCATCCACTGCACGTCGCCGGCACGGATCACGCCTTCGTTGCCGGCGCTGTCCTTGTGCGCCAGCGCCCCGTCCAGCACCACGCTGAGGATCTCCATGTTGGCGTGGCGGTGCGGGGCGAAGCCGCCGCCCGGCGCCACCACGTCCTCGTTGATCACGCGCAGCACGCCAAAGCCCATCCACGCCGGGTCGTAGTAGTGCCCGAACGAGAACGTGTGGCGGCTATGCAGCCAGTCCAGACGGACGTCGCCGCGTTCGGCGGAGGGGCGTTCGAGGATCATGCGCGTGTCCTGCGGCGGGTGCGGGGCGGGGTGGCGGTCACAGGATCCGGCAGGCTTCGTCGAACGGCAGCCGCGGCGAACGCGGGAAGATGCTGGCCGGATCGCCGTGGCCGATGTTGACCAGGATGTTGGAACGGATCGAGGTGCCGGCGAAGAAGGCCGCGTCCACCTTGGCGTTGTCGAACCCGGTCATCGGACCGCAGTCCAGCCCCAGCGCGCGCGCGGCCAGGATCAGGTAGGCGGTCTGCAGCGCGCTGCTGCGCATCGCCACCCAGGCCAGGTTGTCCGGCGCGCGGTGCTCGAACCACGGCTTGGCGTCGGTGTGCGGGAACAGCACCGGCAGCTTGTCGAAGAAGCGCAGGTCGTAGCCGACGATGGCCACTACCGGCGCCGCCATGGTCTTCTTGTAGTTGCCTTCCGACAGCGCCGGGCCGAGCTTGGCCCTGGCCTCCTGCGACTTCACGAACACGATCCGCGCCGGGGTGGTGTTGGCCTCGGTGGGACCGAACTTCATCAGGTCGTAGAGCTGGCGCAGGGTGTCGTCCGACACCTCGCCGGTGAAGGCGTTGTAGGTGCGGGCGGTGCGGAACAGCTGGTCAAGGGCGGCGTCGTTCAGCGTCGAATGCATGGCGGGCTCCACGGGTAAGGGCGGGATGAAGCGAATGCCGCACAGTTTATAGTTCCACCAAAGCGCGCAATAACGCATGCGCGGAACGTATCGACGCCCAGCATGAAACAATCCACCGCCACCGCGCTCGCCGCCTGCCTGGCCGTGCACGATGGCCGCGCCGGCAATGCGCGACAGGCGCTGGCGCTGGCGCGCGCGCTGCAGCCGCAGGCGGGCGAGCTGGTGCTGCAGCCGCGCGCGCCCTGGCGCTGGTGGGCGCCGCGCCGGCTACCGGGCGCCGCGTTCGGACTCGGCGCACCATTGCGAACGGCGCTGACGCAGCCGCCCGGGTTGGCGGTGGGCTGCGGGCGCCAGGCCGCGCTGGCCACCCGCCTGCTGCGGCGGGCCGGCGCGCGCGCGGTGCAGATCCTCGACCCCCGCCTGCCGCCGCGGCACTGGGACCTGCTGGTGGTGCCCGAACACGACCGCCTGCGCGGCGACAACGTGCTGACCGTGCGCGGCAGCCTGCATCCGGTAGACGACGACTGGCTGCTGCGGGCGGTGCCGGCCTTCCCCGCGCTGGCCGCGCTGCCGGCGCCGCATACCGTGCTGCTGGTGGGTGGCCCCAGCCGGCATGCGGCGCTGGATGACACCGAATTCGCGGCCCTGCTGCGGCAATTGGCCGCGCACGCGCGCGCCGAAGGCGGCAGCTTCAGCGCGATCGCCTCGCGGCGCACGCCGCCGGCCTGGCGCGCCGCGCTGGGGGCGGTGGATGCCGGCGTCCCCGGCCTGCGCTGGCGCGATACCGGCGACGGCGCCAACCCCTACGCCGGCCTGCTGGCGCACGCCGACCGCCTGGTGTGCACTCCGGATTCGGTGAACATGCTCAGCGAAGCCGCGGCCACCCACGCGCCGCTGTTCCTGTGGCAGGCCGCGCGGGTGCGCGGGCGGGTGCAGCGCTTCGCCGCGCAGCTGCTGGACGACGGCCGCGCGCGCGCGCTGGACGCGGCGCTGGACGCCTACCCGGTCACCCCGCTGCGCGAAACCGCGTGGGTGGCGGCGCAGCTACGCCAGCGGCTCGGCCTGCGCTGAAGTCCCCAGTAGCCCCGCGCAGGCCGTGCAGATGGCGGCGCGCGCCTGCTCGATCGCGGGCGTGCGCGGGGAGCGCCGCGGACGGCGGTCGAGGGTGCAGCGCAGGCCGGCATCCAGCAGCGTCGCATGCGCCGCCTGCAAGGCCGCGTAGGTGGCCGTATCCAGTCCACCGGCCGCATGCACCGCCTCCAACAGACGCGCGGTGGCTCGCGGCTTCAGCAGTGCCGGATGCGCATGCGCATCGCGTAGCACCAGGTACTGCAGCAGGAACTCCAAATCCACCAGCCCGCCCTCGCCCTGCTTGAGGTCGAACAGTGCCGCGTCGCTGCGGTCCAGCTCGGCGCGCATGCGCCGGCGCATCGCCGCCACATCCGTGCGCAACCCCGGCTCCGCGCGCGGGCGCGCCAGCACCTGCGCCCGCACCGCCTCGAAATCGGCGGACAGCGCGGCATCGCCGGCGATCGCACGCGCGCGCACCAGCGCCTGGTGCTCCCAGGTCCACGCACGCTGGCACTGGTAGTCGCGGAAGCTGGCGAGGCTGGACACCAGCAACCCCTTGGCGCCGTCCGGGCGCAGGCGCACGTCCACGTCGAACAGGCGGCCGGCGCTGGTGCGCACGCCCAGCAGCGCCACCAGCTTCTGCCCCAGGCGTGCATACCAGCGCGGCGCGTCCAGCGCCCTGTCCCCATCGGAGACCGCCTCCGCCGGGGCGTCGTACAGGAACACCAGGTCGAGGTCGGAGCCGAAGCCCAGTTCCTCGCCGCCCAGGGTGCCGTAGCCGAGCACCGCGAAGCGGCCGCCGGGGATGCGACCGTGCGTGACCTCCAGCTCGTCACGGGCGAGGTGCAGCACCGCGGCCACCACCGCATCCGCCAGGTGCGCCAGATGGCGCGCGCAGTCCTGCGCATCGATGCGGCCGTCCAGCAGCGCCAGCGCGAAGCGGAAGCTCAGCGCCTGCCGCACCTCGTTGAGCGCATCCAGCGCGGCCTCGGTGTCGTCCGCGCGCAGCACCGCCGCGCAGGCCGCGCGCATCGCGTCGGCGTCCGGCAGCTCGCCGCCCACGCGCACGTCCAGCAGCTCGTCCAGCAGCAGCGGATAGGCGGCCAGGCGCTCGCCCAGCAGGGCGCTGCGCGCCAGCGTGCCGACCAGCCGCGCCAGCGCCGCCGGCTGTTCGTCGAGCAGGGCCAGGTAGCTGGTGCGGCGCAGGATCGCCTGCAGCAGCGGCAGCACCCGCCGCAGCACCATGTCCGGCTGCGCGCTGGCGGCGGCCTGTGCCAGCAGCGCCGGCAGCACCCGATCCAGGCGCGCGCGCGCGGCATCCGACAGGTCACGCACGCCGGGGCTGCGCGCGAAATCACGCAGGCTGGCGTGCAGCTCGGGCGCCTGCGCGAAGCCGGCCGCCTCCAGCGCTTCGGCGCGCGCATGCTCCGGCAGCCCCTGCCAGTAGGCCGCCAGGCCGTCGCCCTCTGCGCCGTCGCGGCGCCGGCGCGGCGCCAACAGCGCGGCGAACTCCTCGCTCACCCGCTTCCGCGTTGCCGCCAGGTCTGCCTGCAACGCGGCCCAATCCGCATAGCCGAGCCCTGCGGCGATGCGCGCCTGCGTGCGCGGATCGGCCGGCAGCGCGTGCGTCTGCGCATCGCCCAGCATCTGCAGGCGGTTCTCCAGCCGGCGCAGGAAGCGGTAGGCCTGCGCCAGCGCCGTCGCGGTCTGCGCCTGCACGTGCCCGGCGGCGGCCAGCGCCTGCAGCGCGTCGAGCAGGCCGCGCCGGCGCAGCGCCGGCTCGCGCCCGCCGCGGATCAGCTGCAGCGCCTGCACCAGGAACTCGATCTCGCGGATACCGCCGGGGCCGCGCTTGATGTCGTCGGCCAGATCCTGGCGCGCCACCTCGGCGGCGATCATCGCCTTCATCGCGCGCAGCCCGTCGAGCGCGCCGTAGTCGAGGTAACGGCGATACACGAACGGCCGCAGCGTCTCCAGCAGGCGCGCGCCGGCGGCCAGATCGCCGGCCACCGGGCGCGCCTTCTGCCAGGCGTAGCGCTCCCAGTCGCGGCCCTCGCGCTGGAAATAGGCCTCCATCGCGGCGAACGACAGCGCCACCCGGCCGGCGCTGCCGAACGGGCGCAGGCGCAGGTCCACGCGATGGCAGAAGCCGTCCGCCGTCACCTCGTCCAGCAGCTTGGCCAACTGCTGGCCCAGCCGCGCGAAGTAGTCCTGCGCATGCAGCGCACGCGCGCCCCCCGCCTTCGCGGGGGCAGGCTCGGACTCGCCCTCGTGCTCGTAGGCGTACACCAGGTCGATGTCGGAGCTGAAATTCAGCTCGCGCCCGCCCAGCTTGCCCAGCCCGAACACCACCAGCCGCTGCGGACTGCCGTCGGCCGCGCGCACCACCCCGAAGCGCTGCGCGAACTGCGCCTCCAGCGCCTCCAGCGCCAGCCGCAGGCAGGTCTCGGCCAATACCGTGCTGCCGCCCAGGATCTCCTCCACCGCAGCGCCGTCCACCACGTCGCGCCAGACCAGGCGCGCCGACTCCGCCTGTCGATAGCGGCGCAGCAGGCACGGCCATTCGCCGGGGGCGTCCGCCGGCAGCTGCGGAGGCGGCAGCGGGGTCGCGGCATCCGCGCGCAGGCGGGCGAGCAGTTCCGGCTGCCGCACCAGCACGTCGATGGCGAAATCGCTGGCCAGCGCCAGGCGCGCCAGCGCGGGCGCATCGGGGAGTGCGGTCGCATCCACCGCCGCGCGCAACCGCTGCAGCGCGCGCGCCTGAAGCTCTGCCAACGCCGGCGGGATGTCCTGGCTCATGCGCCGATTGTGGCATCCCCGTCGCGGCGGAACTCCCGCAATCCCCGGCGATGAACCATAAAAAAGCCCGCTTCGACCGAAGTCTCAGCGGGCCTGCTCCCTCCCCCACGTCGGGACGCGGGCCAATCGTGAAGGAATCGTGAGTGGGTTTGCACGCTGCACTGCAAAATAGGACTTGTGGGTATAGCAATACCCCCGAAATCCTGCTAAGCACGACGGCCGATCTGGCATGCCCGGACCGGTAGGCCCGGCCCCGTTTACCGTTCTACAGGCTCACCGCGAACGGGCACGAGGCAGGTCGCTCGCAGATGACACGGCCCGCAACTGGCCCACCACAAGCGGCCAGCGCCGCATCGCACCGCGATCCGGACTGCCGCGCCTTCGGAGCGACTGGCCGCTGAAGGCGGCCACCCGCGTCAGTCCGGACGCGGGCCGCGGCGCAGATCGCGCAGGATCTCGCGTGCGGCGTTGCGGCCCGGCAGGCCGGTGACGCCACCGCCGGGATGGCTGCCGGAGCCGCACAGGTAGAGCCCGCGGAACGCGCCGCGGTAGGCGCCCTGCCCCAGCAGCGGGCGCGCGCTGAACATCTGGTCCAGCCCCAGCGCGCCGTGGAAGATGTCGCCGCCGACCAGGCCGATGCGGCGCTCCAGGTCCAGCGGCGAGAGCGCCTCGTAGCCCAGCACGCTGCGCGCGAAATTCGGGGCATAGGCGTTGACGGTGTCGATCATCAGTTTCGCCACGGTGTCGCGGTGCGCATCCCAGCCGCCGTCCTCGTCGGCGAGGGTCGGGTTCACGTGCTGGCAGAACAGGCTGGCCACGTGCTGGCCCGGCGGCGCCAGGGTGTCGTCCAGGGTGGAGGAAATCACCACCTCCACGATGGGCTGGCGCGCCCAGCCGGGGTTGTGCGCGCGCGATTTGGCATCGAAATAGGCCTGCTCGAAATAGCGCAGCGACGGCCCGATCAGGATGCCGCTCTGGTGGTGCGGCTGTAGCCGGGTGCCGGGCATCGCGGTGAAGTCCGGCAGCTCGGACAGCGCCACGTTCATGCGGAAGGTGCCGGAGCCGCAGCGGTAGCGGCGGATGCGCTGCGCGGTGTCGTCATCGAGCTGGCCCGGTTCCACCAGCTGGGTGTAGAGCAGCTTCGGATTGAGATTGCTGGCAACGGTCGCCGCGCGCAGTTCGCGCCCGTCGGCCAGCGCCACGCCGACCGCCTTGCCATCGCTCACCAGCAGCTTCACGACCTCGGCCCCGGTCTCGATGGCCACGCCGCGCGCCTCGCATTCCTTGCGCATCGCCTGGGTGATCGCGCCCATGCCGCCGATGGCGTGGCCCCACGCACCGGCCTTGCCGTTCACTTCGCCGAACACGTGGTGCAGCAGCACGTAGGCGCTGCCCGGCGTGTACGGGCTGGCGAAGTTGCCGACCACCGAATCCCAACCCAGCGCCGCCTTGAGCGGCTCGCCCTCGAACCAGTCGTCCAGCAGCTCGCCGGCCGACTTGGTGAACAGGTCCAGCAGATCGCGGCGGCTGCGCATGTCCAGCGCCTTCAATTGCCTGCCGACAGCGATCGAATTCAACCAGTCCGCCAGCACGAAGCGGTTGCTCACGTTCGGCGGCGTGCGCCGCATCAACTCGCGCAGCACCACCACGATGCGGTCGAGCATGGCGTAGTACTCGGGCAGGCGCTGCGCGTCGCGCGCCGACCATTTCGCCACTTCGCTATGGGTATGTTCGCCGCCGAGGCGAAAGCTGCGCCCGTCCGGCAGCGGCAGGAAATTCGCATAGGGCCGCTCGACCACGCGCAGGCCATGCGCATGCAGGCGCAGGTCGCGGATCACCGCCGGGTTGAGCAGGCTGACCGTATAGCTGGCCACCGAGTTGCGGAATCCGGGATGGAACTCCTCGGTCACCGCCGCACCGCCGACGATGTGCCGGCGCTCCAGCACCCGCACCTTCAGGCCGGCGCCGGCCAGGTAGGCGGCGCAGACCAGGCCGTTGTGGCCGCCGCCGAGGATCAGGACATCGTCGTTGCAGGTCGCAGGCATCCACCGCCACTCCATCAGGAACTCGCCCGATCATCGCGGCCAGGCCGGAAAAACGGAAGGCCCGCCGAAGCGGGCCTTCCGGTGTCGCGTTGACGCGGTTGGCGCGGATCAGAAGTCCATGCCGCCCATGCCGCCCATGCCGCCGGCCGGCATCGCCGGCTCGTCCTTCTTCGGCAGATCGGCCACCATGGCCTCGGTGGTGATCATCAGGCCGGCGATGGAGGCTGCGTTCTGCAGCGCGGTGCGGGTGACCTTGGTCGGGTCCAGGATGCCGAACTCGAGCATGTCACCGAACTGACCGGTGGCGGCGTTGTAGCCGAACGCACCGCTGCCCTCGGCGACGCGGTTCAGCACCACGCTGGGCTCTTCGCCAGCGTTGGTGACGATCTCGCGCAGCGGGGCTTCCATCGCGCGCAGGGCGATCTGGATGCCGTGGTTCTGGTCCTCGTTGGCACACTTGAGGTCCTTGATCGCGGCCTTGGCGCGGATCAGGGCGACGCCGCCGCCCGGGACGATGCCTTCTTCCACGGCAGCGCGGGTGGCATGCAGGGCGTCCTCGACGCGCGCCTTCTTCTCCTTCATCTCGACTTCGGTGGCGGCGCCGACCTTGATGACGGCCACGCCGCCGGCCAGCTTGGCCACGCGCTCCTGCAGCTTCTCGCGGTCGTAGTCCGAGGTGGTCTCCTCGATCTGCGCCTTGATCTGCTTGATGCGCGCCTCGATCGCGGCGGTGTCGCCGGCGCCGTCGATGATGGTGGTGTTCTCCTTGCTGACCTGCACCTTCTTGGCACGGCCGAGGTCCTTGATGGTGGCCTTCTCCAGGGTCAGGCCCACTTCCTCGGAGATCACGGTGCCGCCGGTCAGGATGGCCATGTCTTCCAGCATCGCCTTGCGGCGGTCGCCGAAGCCCGGGGCCTTCACCGCGCAGACCTTGACGATGCCGCGGATGGTGTTGACCACCAGGGTCGCCAGCGCCTCGCCCTCGACCTCTTCCGCCACGATCAGCAGCGGCTTGCCGGCCTTGGCCACGCCCTCGAGGACGGGCAGCAGGTCACGCACGTTGGAGATCTTCTTGTCGTGCAGCAGGATGTACGGGTCGTCCAGCTCGGCCTGCATCGACTGCTGGTTGTTGATGAAGTACGGCGACAGGTAGCCGCGGTCGAACTGCATGCCCTCGACCACGTCCAGCTCGTTCTCCAGGCCCGAACCGTCCTCGACGGTGATCACGCCTTCCTTGCCGACCTTGTCCATCGCCTGCGCGATCAGCTCGCCGATGTTGGCGTCGCTGTTGGCCGAGATGGTGCCGACCTGGGCGATTTCCTTGCTGGTGGAGCTGGGCTTGCTGATCTTCTTCAGCTCCTCGACCGCCGCGCTCACGGCCTTGTCGATGCCGCGCTTGAGGTCCATCGGGTTCATGCCGGCGGCGACCGCCTTCATGCCCTCGCGGATGAACGCCTGCGCCAGCACGGTGGCGGTGGTGGTGCCGTCACCGGCGTTGTCGGAGGTCTTGGAGGCGACTTCCTTCACCATCTGCGCGCCCATGTTCTCGAACGCGTCGGCCAGTTCGATCTCCTTGGCGACGGACACGCCGTCCTTGGTGATGGTGGGGGCGCCGAAGCTCTTCTGCAGCACGACGTTGCGGCCCTTCGGGCCCAGGGTGGCCTTGACGGCATTGGCGAGCACGTTGACGCCGCGCACCATGCGCACGCGGGCGTCTTCGCCGAAACGGATATCCTTGGCAGCCATTGCGATTACCTCAGTCAGTATTCAGTGGGATGGGGTGGGAAGCGACGCGCGATCAGCCGAGGATCGCGAACAGGTCGTCTTCCTTCACGACCAGCAGTTCGACGCCATCCAGCTTCACTTCCGTTCCGCTGTACTTGCCGAACAGGACCTTGTCGCCGACCTTGACCTGCGGAGCGCGCACCTGGCCGTTGTCCAGCACCTTGCCGGTGCCCACGGCGATCACTTCGCCCTTGATCGGCTTCTCGGTGGCGCTGTCGGGGATGACGATGCCGCCCGCAGACAGCTTCTCTTCTTCCATGCGCTTGATGACCACGCGGTCGTACAGCGGCTTGATGTTGGACATGTGCAACCTCTGCAAATGGTTGATTGTGTGGAGAAAACCCGGAGATTTTAGCAGCCTGCCTTGGCGACTGCCAAAACACGGGACGCAAATCGCCCCGACGCCGGGATGGCCGCAAGATGGGGCGCCCGCCGGGGCTTTCAAGGGGTGGCCGCGCAAATCCGGCGGGCGGGCCGTAGGCTATGCGGATGTCGCTGCTGCTGTGCCTGACCACCTGCCCCGACCCCGACAGCGCCGGCCGCCTGGCCCGCGCGCTGGTGGAAGAGCGCCTGGCCGCCTGCGTCAGCGTGCTGCCCGGCGTGCAGTCCACCTACCGCTGGCAGGGCGCGCTGGAACAGGCCAGCGAATACCTGCTGCTGATCAAGACCACCCGCGCGCGCTATCCCGCGCTACAGGCCCGGCTGCCGGCCCTGCATCCGTATGAACTGCCGGAGCTGGTGGCGGTCGAATCCAGCGCCGCACTGCCGGCGTACCTGCAATGGGTGGCCGCCGCCACCGCGCCCCTGGAATGAACCGATGACCGTCTTCCCCCCTCGCCTGCGCCGCTGGCTGGCCGCACTCGCGCTGGCCGCCGGCCTGCCCGCCGTGGCGCCCGCCCCCGCGGCCATCGTCGGCGAACTGCCGCCGGTGGATTCCGTGTTCGTGCTCTCGGCCCGCGCCACCGCGCCGAACCGGATCGAGGTGCGCTGGAAGATCGCCGAGGGCTATTACCTCTACCGCCATCGCACGTCGGTGCAGGCCCGCGCCGGGTTCACCGACGCCGTGCTGGCGCTGCCGAACGGCGACCGCCACCACGACGAATTCTTCGGCGACGTGGAGACCTACCGCCGGCAGCTGGTCGGCGTGCTCAGCGGCACCCCGGCCCCCGGCGCGCAGGCGGTGGCGCTGACGGTCAAGTACCAGGGCTGCGCGGATGCCGGGGTGTGCTACCCCCCGCAGACCCGCACCTTGAGCGTGGTGCTGCCGACCACGGCCGATGCCGGCACCAATGCCGGTGCCGATGGCGCGCCGCTGCTGGGCCGCGCCGGCCGCCGCGGCCTGCTCGCACTGGACGGCGCCGCCGGCGCGCAGGAGGCCCCGCCGCTGCCGCCGGAGCAGGCGTTCACCAGCGAGGTGATCGCGCTCGACGGCAACACCCTGCTGCTGCGGCTGACCCCGGCGCGCGGCTATTACCTGTACCGCGACAAGCTCTCGGTGCGGCTGGAGGGCGCCGCCGGGCTGTCCACCGCGCTGCCGTCGCCGTCCCGGCTGCCGCCGGCGCGCGCCCACCGCGACGAGCACTTCGGCGACGTGGCGGTGTATTTCGACCAGGTGGAGATCCCGCTGCCGGTGGCACGCACCCGCACCGCGGCGGCCCCCGCCACCCTGGTGCTGGGCCTGCAGGGCTGCCAGACCGACGGCATCTGCTATCCGCCGATGACCCGCCGGCTGGCGGTGACGCTGCCGGCCGGCCACCTGGCCGCCACCACGGAAAGCAGCGACCCGGCCGCGGCAGCCACGCCTGCGCCAGCGGCCTCCACCGCCCCGCCGGACGCCACGCCCACCACGCCGCAGGCCGTCGCCACCTCCGGCGACAGCAGCGCCCTCCCCGCCGCGCCGGCTCCGGCGCGCGAGGCGCCGCCGACCCGCGCCACGCCCGGCCTGCTGCTGGCCCTGCTGCTGGCGCTGGGCGGCGGCCTAGTCCTCAACCTGATGCCTTGCGTGCTGCCGGTGCTGTCGCTGAAGGCGTTGTCGCTGGCGCAGGGCGGGGCCGGCCTGCCGCGCGCGCGCCGGCAGGCGCTGGCCTACACCGCCGGGGTGCTGGCCTCGATGCTGGCACTGGGCGCCCTGGTGCTGGCGCTGCGCCATGCCGGACTGGCGCTGGGCTGGGGCTTCCAGCTGCAGCAACCGCTGGTGCTGGCGGTGCTGGCGCTGGTGATGTTCGCGCTGGGGCTGTCGCTGTCCGGGCTGTGGCAGGCCAACCTCGCGCTGGGCGCACGCACCGGCGCGCTGCTGCAGGGCGACGGCCTGCGCGCCGACTTCTTCACCGGGGTGCTGGCGGTGGTGCTGGCCACGCCCTGCACCGCGCCGTTCATGGGCGCCGCGCTGGCCTACGCCTTCACCGGTCCGGTCGCCGGCGCGCTGCTGGTGTTCCTGCTGCTGGGGCTGGGGCTGGCGCTGCCGTTCCTGTTGATCGGCTTCGTGCCGGCGCTGGCCCGCCGGCTGCCGAAGCCTGGCGCGTGGATGGAAACGCTGAAGCAGCTGCTGGCGTTCCCGCTGTATGCCACCGCCGCCTGGCTGGTGTGGGTGCTGGCCAAGCTGCGCGGGGCCGATGCCGCCGGGCTGTGGCTGGCCGCGGCGATCCTGCTGGCACTGGCGGCCTGGGCGTGGACGCGCGGCGGTGGCCGCCGCTGGCGGACGCTGGCGCTGCTGGCCCTGCTGGCGGTGGCCTGGCCGCTGGCCCAGCTGCAGGCCCTGCCGCGGCCGCAAGCCGGCGCGCGCGCGGCGGCCGACACCGCCAGCGCGGCGTGGTCGGAGCAGGCGCTGGCCGACCTGCGCGCGCAGGGGCGGCCGGTGTTCGTGAACATGACCGCCGACTGGTGCGTGAGCTGCAAGGCCAACGAGAAGGCGGTGTTCTCCGGCCAGCGCTTCCGCGACGCGCTCGCCGCGGCGCATGCGGTGTACATGGTCGGCGACTACACCGACGTGGACCCGGCCATCACCGCCTACCTGGAGCGTTACCGCGCGGTGGGCGTGCCGCTGTACGTGGTGTACCCGCGCGACGGCGGCGAGGGTCAGGTCCTGCCCACCCTGCTCACCCCGGGCATGGTGGAAGAGGCCCTGCGCGAGGCCGCGCGCTGATTCCCTCGCACCGGGTGGTGGTGGCGGTGGCGCTGCTGGCCGGCCTGGCCGGGGCCGCGGCCAGCCTGCTGCTGGAACCCACGATCGGGGTGCGCCTGGCGTCCACTGCGCTCGGCCAGCGCGTGCTCGGGGCCGCGCTGCAGGCGCGCGCGCCGGCGCCGCCGGCCGGGCTGGCCATCGCCCGCACCGGCGCGCCGCTGCCGGCCATGACGCTGCACGATGTGGACGGCGTGGCGGTCGAGGTGCCGCGCGCCTGGGCCGGGCGCCCGACCCTGGTCAACCTGTGGGCCACCTGGTGCGGCCCCTGCCTGAAGGAAATGCCCGACCTGCAGGCCTTCGCCCGCACCCAGGGCGACCGCGGCGTGCAAGTGGTCGGCATCGCGCTGGACGAGGCCGCGGCGGTGCGCGCCTTTCTGCCAGCGCACGGCATCACCTACCCGGTGCTGGTGGACGCGCCGGGACCGGCGGATGCCGGGGTGCGGCTGGGCAATCCGGCCGGGGTGCTGCCGTTCTCGGCGCTGGTGGCCGCCGATGGTCGCCTGCTGAAAACCCGCATCGGCCCGTTCGCGGACGCCGCCGACATCGCCGCGTGGACGGCGGATGCGGCGGCGCGCTGACCCGGCGTTTTAGAGCCACCACTCAAACATTCGCTTAAAATTCCACTATCCGGCAAAAGTTCGCCGAACTGGACAGCATCCTCCTTTCGCGGGACACTGCGCGCCTGTTTCCGGAGGACCCCGGCCCACCCGATGGCGAAGCTCCTGCTCCTGCACGGCCCCAACCTCAACCTGCTCGGCACCCGCGAGCCGGAGGTGTACGGGCGCACCACGCTTGCCGAGATCGATGCCGACCTCGCCGCGCGGGCGCAGGCCGCCGGGCACGTGCTGGAGGCGCTGCAGTCGAACGCCGAGCACGTGCTGGTGGAGCGGGTGCAGGCCGCACGCGACGACGGCACCGCCTTCGTGCTGATCAACCCGGCCGCCTTCACCCACACCTCGGTCGCCCTGCGCGACGCGCTGGCCGCGGTGGCCCTGCCCTTCATCGAAATCCACCTATCCAACCCGCACGCCCGCGAGCCCTTCCGCCAGCACAGCTACTTCAGCGACCTGGCCGTGGGAGTGATCTGCGGCTTCGGTGCGGATTCCTACCGCTACGCGCTGGATGCCGCCCTCAAGCGGCTGCCGGCCTGACCCGCACAATCCCAAGGAGCGTCCCGATGGACCTGCGCAAGATCAAGAAACTGATCGACCTGCTGGAAGAGTCGAACCTGGCCGAAATCGAAATCAAGGAAGGCGAGGAGTCGGTGCGCCTGGCGCGGGTGCCGAAGGGCGCGCTGCCGGCCCCCGCCCCGGCCCCGGCGGTGCACCACGTGCCGGCGCCGGCCGCGGCGCCGATGCCGATGCAGTCGCCGACCGAGTCCGCCACCGGCGGCAGCCACAAGCCGCACGGCCACGACCTGCCCGACGGCCACGTGGTGCGCGCGCCGATGGTCGGCACCTTCTACGCCAGCCCGGCCCCGGACAAGCCGGCGTTCGTCAGCGTCGGCCAGCAGGTCAAGGCCGGCGACACCCTCGGCATCATCGAGGCGATGAAGATGTTCAACCCGATCGAGGCCGACGTCTCCGGCACCGTGGTGGCGATCCAGTGCGAAAGCGGGCAGCCGGTCGAGTTCGACCAGCCGCTGTTCGTGATCGCCTGAGCCTTCGACCCCGCGCCGCCCCCGGCGGCGCTTCGCTTACGGACGAACGGGAATCTTCCATGCTGGATAAAGTCGTCATCGCCAACCGCGGCGAAATCGCGCTGCGCATCCTGCGCGCCTGCCATGCGCTCGGCATCCGCACCGTGGCCGTGCACTCCACCGCCGACCGCAACCTCAAGCACGTGGCCATGGCCGACGAATCGGTCTGCATCGGCCCGGCGCCGTCGCCCGAGAGCTACCTCAACATGCCGGCGATCATCGCCGCGGCCGAGGTCACCGACGCCCAGGCCATCCATCCCGGCTACGGCTTCCTGTCGGAGAACGCCGACTTCGCCGAGCGGGTGGAGCAGTCCGGCTTCATCTTCATCGGCCCCAAGCCCGACACCATCCGCCTGATGGGCGACAAGGTGGAGGCGATCCGCGCGATGAAGGCCGCCGGCGTGCCCTGCGTGCCCGGCAGCGGCGGCCCGCTGGGCGACGATGCGGCCACCAACGTCAAGATCGCGCGCGAGATCGGCTACCCGGTGATCGTCAAGGCCGCCGGCGGCGGCGGCGGGCGCGGCATGCGCGTGGTGCACTCGGAGGCGGCCCTGGTGAACGCCATCGCCACCACCAAGGCCGAGGCCAAGGCCGCGTTCGGCAACGACATGGTGTACATGGAGAAGTTCCTGGAGAACCCGCGCCACGTGGAGATCCAGGTGCTGGCCGACGGCCAGGGCAACGCCATCCACCTCGGCGAGCGCGACTGCTCGATGCAGCGCCGCCACCAGAAGGTGGTGGAGGAAGCGCCGGCGCCGGGCATCACCCCGGAATTGCGCGAGCAGATCGGCAAGGTCTGCGTGGAGGCCTGCCTGCGCATCGGCTACCGCGGCGCCGGCACCTTCGAGTTCCTGTTCGAGAACGGGCGCTTCTACTTCATCGAGATGAACACCCGCATCCAGGTGGAGCACCCGGTGACCGAGATGGTGACCGGCATCGACCTGGTGCGCGAGCAGTTGATGATCGCCGCCGGCCACAAGCTCTCGATCAAGCAGAGCGACGTGGTGCTGCGCGGGCATGCGATCGAATGCCGGATCAACGCCGAGGACCCGGACACCTTCTTCCCCTGCCCCGGCCTGATCCAGCACTTCCACGCCCCGGGCGGCCCCGGCGTGCGGGTGGACTCGCACATCTACGAGGGCTACCGCGTCCCGCCGAACTACGACTCGATGATCGGCAAGCTGATCGTGCACGGCGCCGACCGCGCCCAGGCGATCGCGCGCATGCGGGTGGCGCTGTCGGAGATGGTGATCGACGGGATCAAGACCAACATCCCGCTGCAGCAGCGGATCATGGCCGACGGCGGCTTCTGCCAGGGCGGCCAGAACATCCACTACCTCGAGAAGCGCCTGGCCGAGCGCAAGGAAAAGGCGCTGTCGATCCTCTGACCCGCGCCCGGGCCCGCCCCGTTCGAGGCGGCCCGCCTCTCCGTTCTGCGCGAGCGCACCTCCCCGCCCGGCATGAGCCCACCTCCCCGTTCGTGGTGCGCCTGTCGAACCACGGACGGGCCCACGCGCCCCGCTCATCCTTCGCCAGGCGCAGGACGAACGGGCGGAGGATTCCTCGCGCCCGCCCTCCGGCAAACGGCCTATGCCGCCGCGCGGTGGCCGCCGGCCGCGCCGTTTTCCGCTTTCCCCGGATAGCGCCCCGCTCTCCGGAGATCCCCATGCACCGCCGCACCACCGCGCTGTTCGCGCTGTCCGCCACCCTGCTGGCGCTGCCCGCCGCCAGCCAGCAGGGCAAGACCCCGCCGGTCAACCTGTACATCGACGTGCTCACCCATGACATGGCCGGGATGCCGGACATGGGCGGCATGCTGGGTGGCCTGGGCGGCTTCATGGCGCGCCGCATGGGCGGTGCCGAGCAGGTGCGCCCCACCTACCCGACCACCCGCAGCGGCGGCCTCACCGGCCAGTACCTGGACATGGCGCTGCTCAACACCCTCAAGCCCGGCGTCGCGGTCGAGGACCAGATCCCGGCCGGGCTGCAACTGGGCAAGTCGCTGACCCTGGTGCCGTTCGAACCCTCCACCTCCGGCAAGGGCACCAGCAGCCCCGGCAAGGTGCCGGACGTGGAGGTCAGGATCAGCGAATACTGGGGCTGCGGCGCCGGCATCCGCCCCGGCCAGCCCAAGGTGGCCACGTTCAAGGTCAAGGGCGGCGACAAGCCGATCGACCCGAAGAACCCGATGGCCGGGATGCAGGGAATCGCGGTGGAGGCCAGCGGCAGCCTGTCGCAGGGCCTGTACGCGCCGGACCGCGACATCGACCTCAAGCCCGGCTACGTGTACTGGCCCAACCGCCAGTACGGCAAGCAGGTGCCCAGCGGCGCGCGCCTGGCCGGCCAGCACCGCATCAGCGGGGACGGCATCCCGGCTTCGATGCAGTTCCAGGTGGAGCAGGCCGCCGACTTCATGCCGCGCCTGGCGCTGCGCACCCAGGGCGGCCTGGACCAGGCGATCGCGCTCGAGTGGCCGTCGGTGGAACGCGCGCGCGCCTACTTCATCACCGCCATGCACATGCAGATGCTGGGCGAACACGCGTTCGCGCTCACCGTGTGGAGCAGTGCCGACGTGCCCGGCGCCGGCAGCCAACTGCACACCTACCTCGGCGGCGGCACCCTCGACAAATGGCTGCGGCAGAAGGTGCTGCTGCCCGCCAGCGCCACCGCCTGCAGCATCCCGCAGGGCATCTTCGCCGGCACCTCCAACCTGCAGGGGCAGCAGATGGCGATGCCGGCCATGCTGATGATGACCGCCTACGGCCCGGAAAGCTGGATCACCTACCCGCCGCGACCGGCCGACCCCAAGCAGGCCTGGAACCCGCAGTGGAGCGTGCGCCTGCGCGCCCGCTCCACTGCCACCGCGATGCTTGGCTTGGATTTCGGCGGCATGCCGCGCATGGACGGCGGCGAGGACGGCCCCCCGCCGCCGCAGAAGAAGCCCTCGATGAAGGGCCTGCTGAAGGGCATCCTCGGCGGCTGAGCCTCCCCGCGCCGGCGGGGTTCAAGGCGCGCATCCTCTAGGTGCGCCCCTCCCGTTCGCGGTGAGCCCCCTCCCCCTCGTGGTGAGCCCCTCCCACTCGTGGTGAGCCCATCGAACCACGGGCGGGCCCGCGCGCCCCGTTCATCCTTCGACAGGCTCAGGACGAACGGGTGGAGGATTTACCGCTCATGGCAGGCCCGTCTCCCGTTCGCAGTGCGCCCCTCCCGTCCGTGGTGAGCCCCTCCCGCTCGTGGTGCGCCTGTCGAACCACGAACGGGCCGGGCGGAACCTGCGAGAATGGCGCGACCTCCGCGCTCCGTCCGCCCATGCCCTATCTGCAACTCTCCACGCCCTGCAGCGAAGCCGAATACCCGCGGTTCGAACGCGCGCTGGAAGACGTGGGTGCGCTGGCCGTGACCCTGCAGGACGCCCACCTCGACCAGCCCGATGAGCAGGCGATCTTCGAACCCGGCGTGGGCGAGCTGCCGCTGTGGCAGCAGATGACCCTGACCGCGCTGTTCGACGCCGCCACCGACGGCCTGCTCCTGCTGGCCGCGCTGGAAGCGTTCGACCCGGCGCTGGACTGGTCGCAGGCGCGCTTCGAGCGGATCGAGGACCAGGCGTGGGAACGCGCGTGGCTGGACAGCTTCCAGCCGATGCGGTTCGGCACGCGCACCTGGATCGTGCCGTGGAACCACCCGCTGCCCGCCGAGGCCGGCGCCGATGCGGCGATCGTGCGGCTGGACCCCGGGCTGGCGTTCGGCTCCGGCACCCATCCCACCACCGCGTTGTGCCTGCGTTGGCTGGACGAACTGGCGAGTGCCGGCGGCCTGCAGGGCAAGGCCGTGCTCGATTTCGGCTGCGGCAGCGGCATCCTCGCGCTGGCCGCGCTGAAGCTGGGCGCCGCCAGCGCGAGCGGGATCGACAACGATCCGCAGGCGATCACCGCCACCGCCGACAATGCCGAGCGCAACGGCGTGGAGATCGCCACCTTCCTGCCGCAGGACGCCCCCGCGGGGCGCTATCCGGTGGTGGTCGCCAACATCCTGGCCTCGGCGCTGGACGCGCTGGCCGAAACCCTCGCCGCGCGCACCGCGCCCGGCGGGCGGCTGGCGATGTCCGGCATCCTCGCCGGGCAGGAAGAGGCGCTGCTGGTGCGCTTCGCGCCGTGGTTCGATGCCCTGCAGGTGGCGCGCGAGGACGACTGGGTGCGCTTGGACGGCATCCGCAACCAGGCCGCGGTGGCGGCATGAGCCGCGCACCCGGCACCCCGGGCTTCCTGGCCGGCGGGCGGCCGGCGCCGCTGCGGCGGCGCGGCGAGTGGCTGGCGCTGGCGCTGCTGGCGGTGGCCCTGCTGGCGCAACTGGGCTGGCTGCAGCGCGCGCAGCTGGCCGCCAGCCCGCGCCTGCGGCCGCTGCTGGAAGCCGGCTGCGGCCTGCTGCACTGCCCGCTGCCGGCTTGGCGCGAGCCGGGCGCCTTCAGCATGCTCTCGCGCGACGTGATCGCCCCGCCCGACCGCCCCGGCGTGTTGCGCGTGCAGGCCAGCTTCCGCAACGACGCGCGCTGGGCGCAGCCGTGGCCGGCCCTGGTGCTGACCCTGGCCGATGCCAACGGGCGCACCCTGGGCAGCCGCCGCTTCCTGCCGCGCGACTACCTCGGCCCGGAGCCGCACCCGGCACTGCTGCAGCCCGGCCAGGCCGGCCAGATCGCGTTCGACCTGGTGGAGCCGGCGCCGGACGTGGTGGCCTTCGACTTCCGCTTCGAATGACCACCCGCGCCGCGCCTGCGCTATAGTCATAGCCCGCGCCGCACCCGTCCGGGTGCCGGCGCGCCGCCCACCGGGACCCCGCTTGAACGCATCCAGCCATCGCCAGGACACCGGCCGCGCGCCGCTGCGCGAGCATGTCGCCCACTCGGTACGCCGCTACCTGCAGGACCTGGACGGCTGCGACACCGACGACCTGTACAACACCGCGCTGCGCGAACTGGAAATCCCGCTGTTCACCGAGGTCCTGCGCCACTGCGCCGGCAACCAGAGCCGCGCCGCGGCGATGCTGGGCATCCACCGCGCCACCTTGCGCAAGAAGCTGCGCGACTACGGCCTGGCCTGAGCGGCGGCCGCGGCCGGCCCGGTGCCGGCCCGTATAATGCCGGGCTTCCCCATCGCACCGCCCTCTGCATGTCTGCCGATGCCTTCCCCGGCGCGCCGGTGACCGTTCGCCGCGCCCTGCTGTCCGTTTCCGACAAGACCGGCCTGCTCGACCTCGCCCGCGCGCTGGCCGCGCACGGGGTGGAGCTGGTCTCCACCGGCGGCACCGCGCGCGCGCTGCGCGAAGCAGGCCTGGCGGTACGCGACGTGGCCGACCTCACCGGCTTCCCCGAGATGATGGACGGCCGCGTCAAGACCCTGCACCCGGTGGTGCACGGCGGCCTGCTCGGCCGCGCCGGGGTGGACGATGCCGTGATGGCGGAGCACGGCATCGGCGCCATCGACCTGCTGGTGCTGAACCTGTATCCGTTCGAGGCCACCACCGCGCGCGCCGGCTGCACGCTGGCGGAGGCGGTGGAGAACATCGACATCGGCGGCCCGGCGATGCTGCGCAGCGCGGCGAAGAACTTCGCGCGGGTGGCGGTCGCCACCGATCCGGCGCAGTACGCCGGCCTGGTCGCCGAACTCGACGCCAGCGGCGGCCGCCTGTCGGCCGGCACCCGCTTCGCGCTGTCGGTGGCGGCGTTCAACCGCGTCGCCCAGTACGACGCCGCGATCAGCAACTACCTCTCGGCGATCACCGACGCCTCCGCCGCCGTGCCGGTACGCGCGGCATTCTCCGCGCAGGCCAACGGGACGTTCGTGAAGGTGATGGACCTGCGCTACGGCGAGAATCCGCACCAGCAGGCCGCGTTCTACCGCGACCTGCATCCGGCGCCCGGCTCGCTGGCCACGCTGGAGCAGCTGCAAGGCAAGGAGCTCAGCTACAACAACATCGCCGACAGCGACGCCGCGTGGGAATGCGTGCGCCAGTTCGATGTGCCGGCCTGCGTGATCGTCAAGCACGCCAACCCCTGCGGCGTGGCCGTGGGCACCGGCTGCCTGGACGCCTACGAGCAGGCCTATGCCACCGACCCCACCAGCGCGTTCGGCGGCATCCTCGCCTTCAACACGCCGCTCGACGGCGCCACCTGCAAGACCATCCTCGACCGCCAGTTCGTCGAGGTGCTGATCGCGCCGGATTACGACGACGACGCGCTGGCCTACGCGAAAAAGAAGGCCAACGTGCGCGTGCTGCGCATCGCGCTGGCGCCGCCGTCGCCCGGCTTCATCGACACCAAGCGGATCAACTCCGGGTTGCTGATGCAAACCTGCGACGACCGCGTGGTCACCCGCGACGAGCTGAAGGTCGTGACGAAGCTGGCGCCGACCGAGGCGCAGTTCGCCGACCTGCTGTTCGCGTGGAAGGTCGCCAAGTTCGTGAAGTCCAACGCCATCGTGTATGCCAAGGACCAGCGCACGATCGGTGTCGGCGCCGGGCAGATGAGCCGGGTGTATTCGGCGCGCATCGCCGGCATCAAGGCGCAGGATGCGGGGCTGGTGGTGCCGGGCTCGGTGATGGCCAGCGACGCCTTCTTCCCGTTCCGCGACGGCATCGACGCCGCGGCCGAGGCCGGCATCCAGGCGGTGATCCAGCCGGGCGGCTCACTGCGCGACGCCGAGGTGATCGCCGCGGCGGACGAGCACGGAATCGCGATGGTGTTCACCGGCGTCAGGCATTTCAGGCACTAATCGCCTTACTGTCATTCCCGCGCAAGCGGACCGCTGTTCACGACCGTTTTCATGTATTCAGCGCTTGTCATTGGCTGTGGAAAATCAAAGGCTGGATTCCCGCCTTCGCGGGAATGACGGGCCGGGAGTTTCAGGATGAAGGTTCTCGTCATCGGTTCCGGCGGTCGCGAGCACGCGCTGGCGTGGAAGCTGGCGCAGTCGCCGCGCGTGTCCGAGGTGATCGTCGCGCCCGGCAATGCCGGCACCGCGACCGAGGCCAAGTGCCGCAACGTGCCCGTGAAGGCCACCGATCTCGATGGCCTGCTGCGGCTGGCGCAGGAGGAAGGCGTGGCGCTGACCGTGGTCGGCCCCGAGCAGCCGCTGGTGGCGGGCGTGGTGGACCGCTTCCGCGCCGCATCCTTGCGCATCTTCGGGCCCACTGCCGCCGCTGCCCGGTTGGAAGGCAGCAAGGCCTTCGCCAAGGACTTCCTGCAGCGCCACGGCATCCCCACCGCGTTCTACGAAGTGCACACCGACATCGACGCGGCGCTTGCCTACGTCCGCCAGAAAGGCGCGCCGATCGTGGTCAAGGCCGACGGCCTGGCCGCGGGCAAGGGCGTGATCGTGGCGATGACGCTGGAGCAGGCCGAAGCCGCGGTGCGCGACATGCTCAGCGGCAACGCCTTCGGCGACGCCGGCGCGCGGGTGGTGATCGAGGAGTTCCTCGATGGCGAGGAGGCCAGCTTCATCTGCATGGTGGACGGCCGCACCGCGCTGCCGATGGCCACCAGCCAGGACCACAAGCGCGTGGGCGATGGCGACACCGGCCCCAACACCGGCGGCATGGGCGCGTACTCGCCCGCGCCGGTGGTGACGCCCGAGGTGCACGCGCGCATCATGCGCGAAGTGATCGAACCGACCGTGCAGGGCATGATCGCCGACGGCGTGCCGTTCACCGGCTTCCTGTACGCCGGGCTGATGATCGACGCCAGCGGCGCGCCGAAGGTGATCGAATTCAACGTGCGCTTCGGCGACCCGGAGACCCAGCCGGTGCTGCTGCGCCTGCAGTCCGACCTGGTCGAACTCATCGAGGCCGCCATCGACGGCAGGCTCGACGGCGTGGATGCGCAGTGGGACGCGCGGCCTGCGCTGGGCGTGGTGATGGCCTCGCGCCCCTATCCGGATACGCCCGTCACCGGCGAGGTCATTTCCGACCTCGACGCCGTGCCCGCCGACGTCAAGGTGTTCCATGCCGGCACCGCGCTGGGCGACGACGGCGCCATCGTCACCGCCGGCGGTCGCGTGCTGTGCGTATGCGCGCTGGGGAAGACCGTGGCGGAGGCGCAGCGCGCGGCGTATGCGGGCGTGGCGGCGATTCGCTGGCCGCACGCGTTCCACCGTACCGACATCGGCTACCGCGCGCTGGCACGCACGCCGCGGGACTGAACGCGCCACCGGCACGCAGCGTTCCGTGGCGGCCGCGCCGCGGATATGCCGGCGCGCGCACAATGCGGCCTCCCTTCCCCCTGGAGACCGCGATGAAGCTTTACTACCTGCCCGGTGCCTGCTCGCTGTCCCCGCATATCGTGGCGCGCGAGGCGGGCCTGGACCTGACCCTGGACAAGGTGGACCACGCCAGCAAGCGCACGGCCGCGGGCGAGGACTTCCTCGCCGTGAACCCCAAAGGCTACGTGCCGGCGCTGCGCCTGGACGACGGCGACGTGCTCACCGAGGGCGCGGTGATCGTGCAGTACCTGGCCGACCAACGCCCGGATGCCGGGCTGCTGCCGGCCGCGGGCAGCCGCGCGCGCTACCACGTGCTGGAAAGCCTGAGCTACATCGGCACCGAGCTGCACAAGACCTACAGCCCGCTGTTCAACCTGGCCACGCCCGAGGCCGTGCGCGCCGACCGAATCGCCTACCTCAAGCGCCGCTACGGCCTGCTGGAAGCGCGCCTGGCCGCGCAGCCGTTCCTGCATGGCGAGCAGTTCACGGTGGCCGATGCCTACCTGTTCACCGTCACCCGTTGGGCGGATTACCTGAAGCTGGACTTCTCCGAGTTTCCGGCCCTGGGCGCCTTCCAGCAGCGGGTGGCCGCGCGCCCGGCGGTGCAGGCCGCGCTGCGCGCCGAGGGCCTGTCCGGCTAACGCCTGCCGCCGGGCGGCGGCAGCGCATCCAGCGCGCGCAGGATCTCATCCGCCAGCAGCGGCTGCGCCTGCGCCGTGGGATGCAGGTTGTCGGCCTGGAACCAGCCCCGCCCGGTACCGAGCGGGGCCAGGAAATGCGGCACCAGCCCGGTGCCGAGGCGCTGGCTGATCAGCACGTAGCTGCGCTGGAACTCGCGCGCGTAGGGGCCGAAGTTCGGCGGCAGCTGCAGCCCGACCAGCAGCACGCGCGCACCGGCGGCGCGGCTGCGCCCGATCATCCAGCCGAGGTTGGCGCCCATCTGGTCCAGCGGCAGGCCGCGCAGGCCGTCGTTGGCGCCCAGTTCGATGATCACTATGTCGGGCCGGGTGCGCGCCAGCTCGGCATCGATCCGGCTGCGCCCGCCCGCCGTCGTCTCCCCGGACACGCTGGCGTTGCGGAAGTCGTATCGGCTCGATTTCGCATCCGCCAGCGCCACCCAGCCCTGTTCCGGGCGCAAGCCGTAGGCGGCCGAGAGTGAATCGCCCATCACCAGCACCACCTGCTCACGTGCGCTGGCCGTGGATGCGGCTAGCATCGCCAGCATGAACCCCACGCCCAGCCACCACGCTCGCACCACCGATACCATCGCGCCGCTCCCGGCTTCCGTTGCCGGCAACGCTAGCACGCCCGCGCCCGGCAGCCTGCGCATGCGCGGCGTCGGCAAGACCGTGGCGCTGCCCGACGGCGCGCTGACCATCCTCGACGGGATCAGCCTCGACATCGCGCCCGGCGAGCGCGTCGCGATCGTCGGCGAATCCGGCTCCGGCAAGACCACCCTGCTGTCGCTGTTGGCCGGGCTGGACCTGCCCAGCCGCGGCGAGGTGTGGCTGGACGGCGAGCCCATCCACGCCAGCGACGAGGACGCGCGCGCCGCGCTGCGCGCGCGGGCGGTCGGCTTCGTGTTCCAGAACTTCCAGCTGATGCCGGCGATGAGTGCGTTGGACAACGTGGCGTTGCCGCTGGAGCTGCGCGGCGAATCCGGCACCGACGCGGCGCGCGCGCTGCTGCAGCAGGTCGGCCTGGGCCAGCGCCTGCACCACCTGCCGCGCCAGCTCTCCGGCGGCGAGCAGCAGCGGGTGGCGATCGCGCGCGCCTTCGCCACCCGGCCGCGGATCCTGTTCGCGGACGAGCCCACCGGCAACCTCGACCGCCGCACCGGGCAGGCGATCGAGGACCTGCTGTTCGGCATGGACGATGCGCGCGCCACCACCGTGGTGGTGGTGACCCACGACGAGCGCCTGGCCGCGCGCTGCGACCGCCAGCTGCGGCTGGATGCCGGGCGGCTGCTGCCGTGACGCGGCTGCTGCGGATGGCCGCGCGCCAGGCCTGGTCGGGCTGGCGCAACGGCGAATTCGGGGTGCTGCTGGCGGCGCTGTTCGTGGCGGTGCTCGCGCTGGCCGGAGTGGGCAGCCTGACCCAGCGCACCAGCGACGCGTTGGCCGCGCAGAGCCGGCGGCTGGTCGGCGGCGACGCCGCCTTCAGCAGCGATGACCGCGCGCTGGGGACGGCCCTGCGCGATGCCGATCGGCTGGGGCTGCGCAGCTACCGCAGCGTGGAGCTGGCCAGCATGGTCGGCCGCCGCGGCGGCGTGCCCGAGCTGGGCACGCTGAAGGCGCTGGCCACGGATGCCCCGCTGCTCGGCCCGTACACCGTGCGCACCGCGGCCGGCGTGCAGCGGTTGCCGCGCCCGGCTCCCGGCAGCCTGTGGCTGAGCGCCAGCGGCGCGGCACGGCTGGGCGTGCAGCCGGGCGACCTGGTCGAGGTCGGCGGCCGCCCGCTGCGGCTGGCCGGGATCGTGCTGGACGAGCCGGACCGCCCGCTCAACGGGGTGGAACTGGGGCCGCGGGTGATCCTGCCGCTGGCCGAGGTCGAGGCCGGCGGCCTGCTCGCCCCCGGCGCGCGCGCCAGCTGGCGGCTGGCGGTGGCCGGCCCGGCGCCGGCGGTGGCCGCCTGGGTGAAGGCACGCGAAGCCGCGCGCGGCCCCGGCGACCGGGTCGAGACCGGCGACGACCTCAGCCCGCAGCTGCGCACCGCGCTGGACCGCGCGCAGCGCTTCCTCGCGGTGTCGCTGGTGCTCACCGCCGCGCTGGCGGCGGTCGCCATCGGCATGGCCGCGCGCCAGCACGCCGAGCGCCACCGCGCGATCGCCGCCACCCTGCGCGCGCTCGGCGCCGGCCAGCGCGCGATCGCCGGCCTGTACATCATGCAGCTGGGCCTGCTCGGCGGAATCGCCATCCTGCTGGCGCTGCTGGCCGCGCTGGGACTGCAGCAGCTGGCCGGGCTGTGGGTCGCGCGCGCGCTGGGCACCCCGCTGCCCCCGGCGAGCGCCTGGCCGCTGCTGAAGGGCGCACTGGTGGGCGGCTGGATCCTGCTGACCTTCGCGCTGCCGCCGCTGCTGGCGCTGCGCCGGGTCAGCGCGCTGGCGGTGCTGCGCCAGGACCTGCGCACGCCCTCGCCGCCGGCGCTGCTGCTGTTCGCGCTGGCGCTGGGCGGGTTGCTGGCGCTGTTCTGGCAGGCGGCCGGCAATGCCACCACCGGCGCGGTGCTGCTGGGCGGGCTGCTGGCCACCGCCGCGGTGCTGGGCGTGGCCGGCTGGGCGCTGGCGGCGCTGGTGGCGCGCGCCGGCCGGGCCGGCAGCGGGATCGTGCGCTATGCACTGCTGAACCTGTCGCGCCGGCGGCGCCTGACCATCGCGCAGGTGGTGGCGCTGGGCACTAGCCTGATGGCGCTGCTGCTGTTGCTGCTGGTGCGCACCGACGTATGGGACCAATGGCAGGCCAGCGTGCGCGCGGATGCGCCCAACCGCTTCGTGATCAACGTGCAGCCCGACCAGCGGCCCGCGTTCGAGGCGGTGCTGGCGCGCCTGGGCCTGCGCGCCACCGGGTTCTCGCCGCTGATCCGCGCGCGCTACGTGGGCGAGAGCGCGCAGCAGCGCGGGCGGCCGGCGCCGCAGGGCCGCGGCGAGCGCCTGCTCGACCGCGAGTTCAATCTCTCCACCGCCGATGCCCTGCCCACCGGCAACACCCTGCGCGCCGGCGCGTTCTGGAACCCGAAGACCGCACGCAATGAATTCTCGGTGGAGACCAGGTTCGCCGAACAGCTGCGCTGGCGGCTGGGCGATACCTTGGCGTTCGACGTGGCCGGCCGGCGCATCGAGGGCCGCATCACCAGCCTGCGCGACGTGCGCTGGGAAAGCTTCACCCCGAACTTCTTCGTGCTGGCCTCGCCCGACCTCGCGCGCGACCTGCCGGCCACCTACATCACCGCGGTGAAAGTGCCGGTGGGCGATACCCGGCTGGCGGTCGCGCTGGCGCAGGCGGTGCCGAACGCCAACGTGATCGACATCGATGCCATCACCGGCGAGATCCGGCGCATCGGCGACCAGGCCGCGCGGGTGATCCAGGTGGTGTTCTGGTTCGCCTTCCTCTCGGGCTGCCTGGTGTTCGTGGCGGCGGTGACGGCGACCCGCCGCGAACGCATCACCGAGCTGGGCGTACTGCGCACGCTGGGTGCCAGCAGCGCGCAGCTGCGGCTGGCGCAGCTGGTGGAATTCGGCGCGATCGGCGCGATCGCCGGCGGCATCGCCGCGCTGGCGGCGGCCGGCATCGGCACCCTGTTCGCCCAGCGCGTGCTGGACCTGCCACCCACCTGGAGCGGCACCACGCTGGCGATCGGCGCCATTGGCGGCATGCTGGCGGCGATGCTGGCCGGCTGGCTGAGCCTGCGCCGCCAGCTGCACGCCAGCGTGCGCGAGACGCTGGGCGCGGGCGTCGACTGAGCCGGCGCCCCAGGTTGCATGGGCCTCGCTGCCCGTATAACATCGGTTATAACAACCGCGAGGCCCGCCATGAAACTCAAGATCACCGCCATCGGCAATTCCGCCGGCGTCATCCTGCCCAAGGAGCTGCTGGCCCGCCTGCGCCTGGACAAGGGCGACGAGCTGTACGCGCTGGAAACCCCGGACGGCATCCGCCTGACCACCTACGACCCCGACTTCGCGGCCAAGATGGAGGTGGCGGAGCGGATCATGCGCGAGCGCCGCGGCCTGCTGCGCAAGCTGGCCGAGTAAGCCGACGTGCTGGTCTGGATCGACCGCGCGCTGGCGCTCGCCATCCACGGCCGCCAGCTGGCCGAGCACGGCGGCCGCGAAGGCGTGCGCGACGAGGCCCTGCTGCAGTCCGCGCTGGCGCGCCCGCAGCAGCGGCAGGCCTACGGCGACCCGCCGCCGGACCTGGCCGACCTGGCGGCCAGCCTGGCCTTCGGCCTGGCGCGCAACCATCCGTTCGTGGACGGCAACAAGCGCACGGCCGCGGTGGCCTGCGAAGTGTTCCTCGCCCTCAATGGCGCCACCCTGCTGGCGGATGATGCCGAGCTGTATCCGGTGTACATCGCACTGGCCGAGGGCTCGCTGGACGAATCCGAACTCGCCGACTGGCTGCGTCCGCGCCTGCGCCTGCCGGGGCGCGATGCGGTGCACGAGCCGGCCCCGCGCTGATCGGCAATCCGGCAGGCGCAGCGCACGCCCGGGCGCGCGCTCAGATGTTGGCATCCTCCGGCGCCACCCCGCGCGGCAAGGCGGCCGCCCCGGCCTCACCGCCAGCTGCAATGCGCGGGCCATCCGCGTCCAGGGTGAACGCGGCCATCGACAGTGACCCGTAGGCGAACCCGTCCACCAGCACGTCGCTTGCCCGCCCCGCGGCGGCGGACAGGCCGGCCAGGTAGAGCAGCGGCAGGAAATGCTCGTCGGTCGGCACCGCCTTGCGGTAGTCCGGATGCGTGGCCAGCGCGGGCAGGTCGTGCGGACGCTCGGCCAGCAGCGCGCGCGCATCGGCATCGAAGCGGCGTGCCCAGTCGAAGCCGCCCTCCGGCTGTGCCCAGTCGAGCGCGCGCAGGTTGTGCACCAGGTTGCCGCTGCCCATCACCAGCACCCCGCGCTGGCGCAGCGGGGCCAGCTTCGCCCCCAGCGCCAGATGCCAGTCCAGCGGCTTGCGTGCGTCCAGCGACAGCTGCACCACCGGGATGTCGGCCTCGGGGAAGGCGTGCACCAGCACCGACCAGGTGCCGTGGTCGAGCCCCCAGCCGTCGCGGTCGGCGCCGACCACGAAATCCGGCGCCACCGTATCCGCCACTTCCTCCGCCAGCTGCGGCAGCCCCGGCGCCGGGTACTGCAGGTCGAACAGCGCCTGCGGGAAGCCGTAGAAGTCGTGGATGGTGCGCGGGCGCGGCATCGCGGTCACCGCCAGGCCGTCGATATGCCAATGCGCGGACACCGCCAGGATCGCGCGCGGCCGCGGCACCGCCGCGCCGAAGGCCCGCCAGGCCGCGGTGTAGCGGTTCTCCTCCAGCGCGTTCATGGGGCTGCCGTGGCCGAGGAACGCGGCGGGCATCGGGGGGATTGCGGTCATGGCGCGGCTCCGGCAGTGGCGGGAGGGAGGATGACGCGGCGGGTCAATCGGCGCTGCCGCCCGCCGGCCGCAGCAGCGTATGCGGCAATCCATGCGGCACCGCGCGCAGGTAGCGCGGCGAGGCGGCCACCTGCGCGCCCAGCGCGGCGGCCGCATGCCACGGCCAGCGCGGGTTCCACAGCAGCGCGCGCGCCAGCGCGATGGCATCGGCGCGGCCCTCGGCCAGCGCGGCCTCAGCCTGCTCCGGGGTGGTGATCAGGCCGACCCCGATCACCGGCATCGCCACTTCGCGCCGGATCGCCTCGGCAAACGGCAGCTGGTAGCCGGGCGCCAGCGGGATCTGCTGGGCCGGATGCAACCCGCCGCTGGAGACGTGGATGTAGGCGCAGCCGCGCGCGCCCAGGCGCTTGGCCAGCGCGATGCTCTGCGTCAGGTCCCAGCCGCCGTCCACCCAATCGGTGGCGGAGATGCGCACGCCCACCGGCATCGCCTCCGGCACCGCCGCGCGCACCGCGTCGAACACCTCCAGCAGCAGCCGCATGCGCTGCTCCAGCCCGCCGCCGTAGGCATCCGTGCGGCGGTTGCTGAGCGGCGAGAGGAACTGGTGCAGCAGGTAGCCGTGCGCGGCATGGATCTCGATGGCATCCAGCCCCAGCCGCACGGCACGTCGGGCTGCGTCCGCGAACGCCTGCACCACGCGCGCGATCCCGGCGGCATCCAGCGCCTGCGGGGTCGGCCCGTCTTCCGCGTAGGCCAGCGCGGAGGGCGCCACCACCTGCCAGCCGTGCGGCTGCCCCGGCGCGATCGCGCGCCCGCCCTGCTCCCACGGGCGATGGGTGGAGGCCTTGCGCCCGGCATGCGCCAGCTGCACGCCCACCGGCACCGGCGACCACCGGCGCACGCTGGCCAGCGCCTGCGCGAACGCGGCCTCGCAGGCATCGTCGTACAGACCCAGATCGGCCCAGCTGATGCGCCCCTCCGGCAGCACCGCGGTGGCCTCGGTCAGCAGCAACCCGGCGCCGGACTGCGCCAGCATCCCCCAGTGCTGCACATGCCAGTCGTTGGCGCAGCCATCGCCGGCGCAGGCGTACTGGCACATCGGCGCCACCACGATGCGGTTGGCCAATGTCAGGGAACCGAAAGAAACCGGCGTGAACAGGTGCGGCATGGGCGGCTCCGGGGCGATCGGAAACGAGTGCCCGCCACTATCCGCGCCTGCGGGCAGCAGCTTCAAGCGCATTCATGCAACGCAGCCTTGCAGCCGTCCGCGCCGGCCGCGCGCCGCGGGTGCATCCAATCCGGATACCGCGGCGTACGCCACTGCACCGGCCGCGCGCCGGTCTTTCCCCCGCACAGGAGTCCCCCGCCATGCACCGCACCTCCGCAGCCCTGCTCACCCTGGCCCTGGCCCTGCCCGCCACCGCGATGGCCCAGAGCGGCCCCAGCTTCAGCCTGATCGCCGGTTATGACACCTCGGTCAGCGGCGACGTGCACAAGGGCGCGATCGCCCCGATCGCCGACCTCGGCCCGCTGAACCCCGACCTGGCCGGCGTGTCCGCCGAACTGCGGATCGGCGCGCGCTCGTACGACAAGATCTATGGCAAGGCGACCAACCTCGGGGTGGAAATGGCCTGGCCGATGGGCAACAGCGACGAGGTGTTCGGCCAGCTGGTGTACACCCGCACCGGCGCCGGCAGCACCCAGGTGGGCGGCGCCTACGTTCCGGCACTGGACACCACCTTGCCGGTGTATGGCCGCTTCGGTGGCTACGACGCGCTGGCGCTGGAAGGCGGCTACCGCTACTACTTCGGCAGCGGCGGCAGCGTGCGCCCGTATATCGCCGGCCGCCTGGGCACCACCCACGTCAGCAGCATCAAGGCCACCTTCACCATTCCCGATGCCAACATCGCCCTCAACGACGTGCCCTTCTTCAAGAGCGGCTGGCAGTTCAGCGGCGGCGCCGACCTCGGCGTGCTGTGGGCGCTGACCGACAAGACCTCGCTGGGGCTGGAAGTGGGCGCGCGCTACCACGGCAACCTGTCCGGCGACGACAGCGCGCTCGCCGGGCTGGGCCTGGCCGGGATCAACAACACCGGCAAGCGCACCTCCTACCCGGTCAACCTGCGCCTGCAGATGCGCTTCTGACGCGACCCCCTTCGCGCGCCGCCGCCACTCCCCCGTCCTCCTCCCCCGACGCGCGGCGGCGCGCGCTTCTCCTCCCCCGGCACCGGGCCTGCGGCTCTCCCCATACCGTCAAAGGTCCGGGGCCGCGGCCCGGTGTTTTTGCGTCAGCCCAGCGCCTTGACGTACAGCGCCTTGCCGCCACCGCCGCTTTCGCGCTCGACCACGCTGAAGTGCTTGGGATGCTTGCGCAGCAGGTCGCTGAGTTTCTTCTGCCCGTACAGGCGCGGGTCGAAGTTGGGCTTGATCTTGTTGAGGTAGGTGCCCATCGCGCCCAGGTGCGCCCAGCCCTCGTCGTCCGAGGCTTCCTCGATGGCCTGCCGCAGCAGCTCCAGCGGGAGCGGCAGCGGCCCGGCTTTTGCGGGCGCTGGCTCCGGCGTTGGCTCCGGCGCGGGCTTCGGCTTCGCGGCGGGCTTCTCCGCGGCCGGCTTGGCGGCAGGCTCCGGTGCCTCCTGCGCCTCGGCGCGCAGCACCTCGGTGTAGATGAACTTGTCGCAGGCCTGCACGAACGCATCCGGCGTCTTGTGCTCGCCAAAGCCATACACCGTCAGCCCCTCCTCGCGCAGGCGCTGCGCCAGCCGGGTGAAATCGCTATCGCTGGAGACCAGGCACATGCCGTCGAAGCGGCCGGTGTACATCAGGTCCATCGCGTCGATGATCAGCGCGCTATCGGTGGCGTTCTTGCCGCTGGTGTAGGCGAACTGCTGCACCGGGGTGATGGAATGCTTCAGCAGCACCTTCTTCCACTGCGCCTGCTGCTGCGAGGTGAAGTCGCCATAGATGCGCTTCACGCTGGCCAGCCCGTACTTGGCCACCTCCGCCAGCAGGCCCTCGATCACCGCGGCCTGCGCGTTGTCGGCGTCGATCAGCACCGCCAGCCGGCGCTGGCCGTCGTCGTGGGCCACGTGGGTGCGGGGTTTCATGGGTGTTCTCCTGTGGATGACGGCAAGCACAAGCACTGCTTGCGGCAAGGATCGTGTGTCTCCGGGCGGCTTGAAAGAATCATTCCGTCAACTCGGGGTAGCGCTCGCTCAGCGCATGCACGATGCGGTTACGCTGAGCCGGCGTAAGCAGCGGCGCGGCGCCCGCATCCAGGAACAACGACTTCATTTTCGGATTGATGACGCGCACCGCCGCGCCAGCGCTGCCTTTTACCAACGAGACGAACCAACCGGGCAAACACACAACGGGATGCACCACCACGGGCTCGCCAGTTTTATCGCGCAGATACTTGGCCAGCCAGTCCGCGATGGCGCGGGCCTGCTCTATCGGGCGAGTCTCTTTCCAGCCGGGGAATTGCAGGCATGTACCGTCATACCCGACGTTGGCTGACGCCTTTCCTTTCCCCGGTTTGCGGCGCGACTTGGTCTCGATGGCAAATACCGCGTGCGGCGCCACCACCACATGGTCGATATTGAAATCGCCAGCGGGAACATCGTGCAGCACGAAGCAGCCCTCGGCCTGCAACCGGTCCAGCTCCTGCGCGGCGGCAATTTCCGCCAGCATGCCTTCGCGCCATTGCCGGCGGCGGCGGCGCAACTGGGTGAAGCTGCGCACCAGCCACGCGACCCATGCCGTGGCGCCCGCAATCACCAGCCAATTGAGCCAGCCGAGCTGAAGTCTGTCCCAGCGCACCCGCGGCAGCAGGATGACCAGCATCGCCAGCGGACCGATCAGCATCAGCTGGGCCAATCGCTCCATCATGTCATCGCCCAGCGCGTCCATCTTCTGGCGCGCCTGCGCGCCAGCCTGGTGCAGCAGGCGCTCGCTGATGGGCGAACGGCGGTCACTGCGCTGCTCCCAACGCCGCTGCCACAGCATGGCAGCGATGGCGATGCCCAGCGGAACGAACACCAGGCCCAGCAGGATGACGCTTGGTATCAGGGTATTTAGCACGTCCGTGTTCTCCCGAACTCAGGTGCGCGCGCGCGCGAAATGCGTTCATGCCTAGCGAGCGGCGCGATCACGAGATCAATCAGCCCGCGTCCGTGCCCAGATCGACCAACCGCACCCAGTTGCCATCGCTGTTGCGGTATTTCCAGAACCACCAGCCGTTCATGCTGCGGTTGACGATAGACACGGCCGCCGCACTGAGTGACGGGTAGATCACCCCATCCAGCTTGACGGTATCGTCGCGGAGCAGCGTGGCGCGATAGGACTGGCGTTTGTAGTCGGCCTGCAAATGGAGTGGTCGCGGCAGTGCGGCGAATGCTGCCTCGCGGCGGGTGGACCGGGCAGTCGTCACAGGACGTGGCGATGTGGCCTTGCGTGCGGTCGGCATGTGGGACGCCCTGCCCAGCGCGGCCGCCCGCAAGCTGTCGTCGCGCCGCTTCATAGCCTGCGCCAGCGCGCGCTTGCGATCGCTGGCCCCCGGCAGCCGTCCACTCTGCTTGTTCCCGCTGGGGCTGTAGACCCGCAACAGCAGCGACTCCAGCGGCTTCAGATGTTCGTCGCGCGCGGTGAGGTACACGCTGAAGCGGTTCCATGCCCCGCGATGATGATCACTCTGGTGCTGATCCACCCGCCGCAGCAAGTCCACCGCTAGCCCCACGTAGTACAGCGTGTCGTCCTTGTAGAGCGCGTAGATGCCGGAATGGCCACGTATCAATTCGGCAAGCTGCGGACGATAGCGATCGTCCAGAATGGCGCCGGACATGCGCTCGATGTACTCGGTGACGAGGGTATCGTGCTGGCTCATGCAGCCCCCTTTGTTTTGCGTGGCTTCTTCGGCTTCGCCGCCGGCAGCAGGCTGGTCAGGGCCTGGTAGCGCTGGAACAGGAAGGCCACGCGTTCGGCGTCGGTGGAGAGTTTCGGCGGTTTGCGGCCGGCGGCTTTTTCGGCGGCGATGTAGGCGGCGTCCACCGCCTTGTCCAGCGCGGCGTGGGCTTTGACCAGCGCGGGCGGCATGGTCAGCGGGTCGTAGAGGTCGGCCAGTGTGGCGTCGGGGAACTGCGCGCGGGCGTCGAGGACGGCCTGTGCGGCGGCGGCGATGGCGGCGTGGTGTTTGTCGTCGTCGCCCAGCTCGGGCCAGGGGAAGTTGTTGTAGACGATGCCGGCAGAGTACTGATATCGACTTTCCAATCTTCCCGCGACTGCACGCATCCACGCCATATGCATCTGTGAGGTGATGACGCCGAAGTCGTACAGCCCGGCGCCCGCCACCACCAGGCTGGTGCCGCTGGCAATGGCATCCGGGCTTAGGAAACCGCAAGGGATGTATGCGCGGTTCTCGGAAGATACTTTTGGTAGCAGCAGATAGCGGCTGGCCGGCTGCCGGATTTCCCCGAACAGGCCCGGCGTTTTCGCCAGCTCGCGGGTGGTGGCCCTTCCGCTTCCAGCGCGGAATGCACGGCACGCTTCTATCCGTGCGCGCAGGAACGGTGACTGCTTGATGGCTGCCGGCGGCGCATCCACCAGCCACAGGCACCAGCGCGCGCCGGCATTGATGAATTCGTCGCCACCGAAATAAGGACGAATCCACGGCGCGATTGCCGGCTCGTCGGCAAGCGCCTGCCTGTACTCGTCATCACTCAGGATCAGGTGACCATCATCAATCGGCATGCTGCCGTAATTCATCGCGGGAGCCGTTGCACATAAAGGCGCACCGCGCTTCATGAGGAATACTTCCGGCGCATCCACCAAATAGGGATTAATGCGCTCCGCATCCAGCAACTGCGGCTCGCCATCCACACGCTCGTAGTCATACAGCGAAGCCGCGCGTAGGGGCTCAGCACCGAACCCAATAATCACGCAATGCACCGCCGCGTTCCCACGCGCCTCGTTGCTCCACTTGAACGTGCGGTGGGCGAACTGGATGTGCATGCCGCGCCGGTACAGCTCCGCCCATAGGATGCCGACCTGCTCGCCCTGGGTAATGGAATTGGTGGAAACGAACGCGACGCGCACGGGATGGCCGTCGATGTACTGCGCGGCCTTCAGATACCACGCGCAGACGAAATCCAGAACGCCGGCGCCCTTCACGCCCGCGAACACGGCCGCCATATCGGCCTTCTGCTCCGCGTTCTGCTCCTTCTTTCCCACGAACGGCGGATTCCCCAGGATGTAGTGCAGCTTCTCCGCCGGCACCACGTCGTTCCAATCCATCCGCAGCGCGTTGCCGTGGACAATCGTGGCGGATTTCTTCAGCGGCAGGCGCACCACGTTCTCGCCGAACTGCTCGGACACCCGCAGGTTCATCTGGTGGTCCATCAGCCACATCGCCACCTGCGCGATCTGCGCGGGGAACTCCTCGATCTCGATGCCGTAGAACTGGTCCACGTCCACCAGCACGTGGTCCTGCACGTGCGCCAGCACCGACTGCTGGGTGGCGAACTGGCGCTTGAGGATTTCCAGCTCCAGCGCGCGCAGCTCGCGGTAGGCGATCACCAGGAAGTTGCCGCAGCCGCAGGCCGGGTCGAGGAAGGTCAGCGTGGCCAGCCTGCGGTGCAGCTGCGCCAGCTTCTTTTCGTCATGGCCGGCCTTGTCCAGCTCGGCCTTGAGTTCGTCCAGGAACAGCGGGCCGATCAGCTTGAGGATGTTCTTCTCGCTGGTGTAGTGCGCGCCCAGGTTGCGGCGGGCCTTGGCGTCCATCACCGACTGGAACATGGCGCCGAAGATGGCCGGGCTGATGCGGCTCCAGTCCAGCAGGCTGGCATCCAGCAGCAGGCCGCGCATCTGCGCGTTGAAGTCGGCCAGCGGCAGGGTTTCCTCGAACAGCTTGCCGTTGACGTAGGGCAGCTCCGCCAGCTGCTCGTCCAGCGTGGTCTGGCGCTTCTCCGGCGGCGTGTTGAGCACCTGGAAGATGCGCCCCACCCACAGCCCGAGGTCGGCGCCGTCCTCGCTGGTGCGCTGGGCGATGAGCTCGTGGAAGCTCTGGCGCGGGAAGATGCCGGTGTCGTCCGCGAACAGGCAGAACAGCAGCCGCACCAGCAGCAGCTCCAGCGCGTGGCCGTCGTAGCCGGCGGCCTTCAGCGCATCGTGCAGCTTGCCCATGCGCTCGGCGGCCTGCACGTTGACGGGGTCTTCTTCCTTGTAGCTGCGGCTCTGGTAGCCGCTGATGAAGCCGAAGCGCCCGATCTGTTTGTGCAGCTCGGCCAGCGGAAAGTCGGTGCGCTCGCCGGTTTCCAGGTCGTGCAGGCGGAAGCGCTGGAAGTCGGAGACCAGTACGAAGCGCGGCAGCTCGGCGTCCTTCAGCCCGGCGAAGTAGTCGGTGGCCTGTTCGAACGCGGCGTCCAGGTCGCGGCCCTCGCTCTTGTGCTCGGCCAGCATCACGCCCGGCCAGAACACGTCGATGCGGCCGTGCTGGCTGCCGCTGAAGCGGGCGGCCTTCTGCTCGAACACGGCCACGCGCCGGCGGTTGACGCCGAACACGTTGAAAAACTCGTTCCAGAAGCTCTGCGCCTCGGCGCGCTCGCTGGTTTCCCCGGCCCATTCCCTGGCGAACGCGCGGGCGCGCTCGCGGATCTCGTTGAGGCTCAGTGGCATTCCTTGTCCCTCCCCCGGTGAGGATAGCCGGTCACGGCTCCGGTTTGCGCTGGGATCGCGGCATGGCTTGCGGGCTGCGTTGCTGGCAGGCGCAGCATGGCGGGCACGCACTCGCGGGAGGCCGCCCGTGGTTCGACAGGCTCACCACGAACGGCATCCTGATTCCGCCCACCACGCCCGGCCATCGCCGCAGGCCCGCAATGGGCGCGCGACTGCGGCTATCCTCCATGCATCCATCCGCTTCCTGCCATCGCCATGCGCACCTTCATTCCGCTGCTGCTGGGTACCGCCATCGCCACCGCCAGCGCGCAATCCACGCCGCCACCGGCCGACCTGCCGCTGCTGGACGCCCTGGGCCGCGCGCCTTCGGCGGCCAACATCGAGCGCGACGTGCGCACGCTGGTGGGCTTCGGCACCCGGCACACGCTGTCGGACACCACCTCGCCCACGCGCGGCATCGGCGCGGCGCGGCGCTGGGTGTTCGACGAGTTCACCCGCATCTCGAAGGCCTGCGGCGGCTGCCTGGAGGTGCGCTACGTCAGCGGCACCGTGCAGGGCGAGCCGCGCATCCCGGGGCCGGTGGAGGTGGTCAGCGTGATCGCCATCCAGCGCGGCACGGTGGACCCGAACCGCTACGTGATCATGAGCGGCGACATCGACTCGCGCGCCAGCGACGTGATGGACGCCACCTCGGATGCGCCCGGCGCCAACGACAACGCCAGCGGCCTGGCCGGCGTGCTGGAAGCCGCGCGCGTGTTGAGCCGGCAGCGCTTCGCCGGCTCCATCGTGTACGCGGCGCTGTCCGGCGAGGAGCAGGGCCTGTACGGCGGCAAGTTCCTCGCCGAGGAGGCCAAGCGCCAGGGCTGGCGGATCGAGGCGGTGCTGAACAACGACATGATCGGCAACATCGCCGGCATCGACGGCGTGATCGACAACCACACCGCGCGCGTGTTTTCCGAGGGCACGCGCGCCACCGAAACCGCCGAGGAAGCGCGCCAACGCCGCTTCACCGGCGGCGAGCTGGATTCGCCCAGCCGCAACCTGGCGCGCTACATCGCGCGCATGGCCGAGCACGTGCCCAACCTCGACGTGATGCTGGTCAACCGGCTGGACCGCTTCGGTCGCGGCGGCCACCACCGCCCGTTCAACGAGGCCGGCTATCCGGCGGTGCGGGTGATGGAAGCGCACGAGCACTACGACCGCCAGCACCAGGACGTGCGCACCGAAAACGGGCGCCGCTACGGGGACACCATCGACGGCGTGGATTTCCCCTACGCCGCCAAGCTCACCGCGCTCAACGTGGTGGCGCTGGCCGGCCTGGCCTCGGCGCCGCCGCCGCCGGCGGACGTGCGCATCGAGGGCGCGGTGAGCGCCGACACCACCCTGAAATGGACGCGCCCGCCCGCCGCGCAGGCCGCCACCCTGGCCGGCTACCGGGTGTACTGGCGGCTCACCACCGACCCGCAGTGGACGCACGGCCGCTGGGTGGGCGATGTCACCACCGCCACGCTGCACGACGTGGTGATCGACGACTACTTCTTCGGCGTGGCCGCGGTGGCGAAGGACGGCAGCGAGAGCCCGGTGGTGTTCCCCGGCGCCGCGGGCAGCTTCGGCGGGTACTGACGCCGGCTTCCGCTATCCTCCGCGCATCCATCCGGGGGATGCCATGGCCCACTCGCAGTTCGACCTGCTCCGGCAGCGCCGCTTCCTGCCGTATTTCACGGTGCAGGCGCTGGGCGCGTTCAACGACAACGTGTACCGGCAGGCGATCATCGGCCTGCTGGCGTACATGGCGGTGGACAGCGCCGAAATGGGGCTGTACGCGAACCTGGCGCCGGCACTCTTCATCCTGCCGTTCTTCCTGTTCTCGGCCAGTGCCGGGCAGATCGCGGAGAAGCTGGAGAAGCAGAAGCTCATCGTGATCACCACCTCGATGGAGATCGCGGTGATGTCGCTGGCGGCGGTGGGCTTTTTGCTGCAGAGCATGCCGGTGCTGCTGGTGGCGCTGTTCGGCACCGGGCTGCAGTCCACCCTGTTCGGGCCGGTGAAGTATTCGATCCTGCCCTCGGTGCTGAAGCCGGAGGAACTGACCGGCGGCAACGGGCTGGTGGAGATGGGCACCTCGGTGGCGATTTTGCTGGGGATGATCTACGGCGGCGCGGTCTTCCAGCTGGCCGGCGATCACGGCCCGCAGCTGGCGGCGGCCTCGGTGGTGCTGCTGGCGATCGCCGGCAACACGCTGGCGCGGCGCATCCCGAAGGTGGATGCCGGCGACCCGGGCCTGAAGGTGGACTGGAACATCCTGCGCGAGTCCTGGCGCATCTGGCAGCTGACGCGCCGGCAGCTGGCGGTGCGCAACGCGGTGCTGGGCGTGAGCTGGTTCTGGTTCGTGGGCACCGTGCTCACCGCGCAGCTGCCGGTCTATGCGCAGGCGAACCTGGGCGGCACCCAGGCGCTGTACATCTTCGCGCTGGCGCTGTTCTCGGTGGGCGTCGGCATCGGCTCGATCTCGTGCGAGAAGCTGTCCGGGCGCACGGTGGAAATCGGCCTGGTGCCGCTGGGCGCGTTCGGCATCAGCGCCTTTCTGCTCGACCTGTACTTCGCGCGGCCCGGGCAGGCGCTGGCGCACGGGCTGTCGGTGCTGGAGTTCGTGCGCGCGCCGGGTAGCCTGCGGATCATGGCCGACCTGGTGGGGATCGGCCTGTTCACCGGCTTCTTCGTGGTGCCGCTGTTCGCGCTGATCCAGAGCCGCACGCCGCGCAACGAGTTGGCGCGGGTGATCTCGGGCATGAACATCCAGAACGCGATGTTCATCGTCGCCGCGGCGATCATCGGGCTGGCGCTGCAACGTTTCCTCGGCTGGACGATCCCGCAGGTGTTCCTGGCGCTGGCCATCGCCAACACGCTGGTGGCGCTCTACATCTTCACCATCGTGCCCGAGTTCTTCATGCGCTTCCTCAGCTGGGTGATGGTGCGCACGCTGTACCGGCTGAAGCTGCACGGCATCGAAGACCACGTGCCGGACGAGGGCGCGGCGCTTTTGGTGTGCAACCACGTGAGCTACATGGACGCGCTGATCCTTTCGGCCTGTATCCCGCGCCCGGTACGGTTCGTGATGTATTACAGGATCTTCAACATCCCCGTGCTGCGTTGGATCTTCCGCACCGCCAAGGCGATCCCGATCGCCGGCGCGCGCGAGGACCCGGAGGTGATGCAGCGCGCGTTCGACGCGGTGGACGCGGCGCTGGCCGAGGGCGAGCTGGTGTGCATCTTCCCGGAAGGCGCGCTGACCAAGGACGGGCAGATCGCGCCGTTCAAGTCCGGCGTGGAGAAGATCCTCGCACGCGCCGCCGCGCGCGGGCAGGACGTGCCGGTGGTGCCGCTGGCGCTGCGCAACATGTGGGGCAGCATGTGGAGCCGGCGCAGCGCGTCTGCCGAAAGCGGGCGCTTGGGCCGCATGCGCCTGCCACGCCGGCTGCGCGCGCGGATCGAGGTCGTCGCCGGCGCGCCGATTCCGGGCGCGCAGGCCAGCGCCGCCCTGCTGGAAGCCCAGGTCCGCGCCCTGCGCGGGGACGCGGCGTAGGGCGGCGTCATCCCGCCTCCGCAGCGCCCCCCGCAATTCCCGTTCACGGTGAGCCCGGAATCCGGTTCACGGCGAGCCCGCAACTCCCGTTCGTGGTGAGCCTGTCGAACCACGGACGGGCCAGCAAGCCCCGTTCATCCTTCGACAGGCCCAGGGCGAACGGCGCATTCGGCGCGCGGCCGGACTCAACCCACCCAGCCGGCCACCACGAACAGGGCCAGCACCGAAAGCCACAGCAGCAGGACGCGCCAGGCCAGGTTCATCGCCTCGCGCAGTTCCGGCAGCGGGCCGAACACCTCGGTCAACGCCACCTCGGCGGCGATGCCTTCGGCGGTGTAGTCGGCGACTTCCTCGGCGATGTCGGTGCGCACGCTGGCGCGCGCTGCGGCATCCAGCAGGCCAGCCTGCAGTCCGAACGCGCCGGGCATGCGCCAGGCCGCGGCCACCGCGGAAAAATCCGCGACCACCGCCAGCGCCAGCACCATCAGCTGGGTCACCGGCCAGTCCAGCAGTGCCAGCAGGGTGCGCACAAACGGCCGGACGGGGCCCGGCACCGCCTCGGCCTGGTCTTCCGCGGCCAGCGCCGCCAGCCGGTACAGCAGGGCGCCGGCCGCGCCCAGCAGGCAGAACCAGAACAGCACCCCGAACCAGCGCCGCTGCGCGCCGCGGAACACCGCCTCCACGCAGGCCGCGGCGTCCGCCGGGGCGCCGCCGGCGGGCCACAGGCGCGCCGCCGCGGCCCGCCGGCCGGCCGGATCGGGCGCGGCCAGCACCGCCGCCACGTCGCGGTCGAGATCGCGTGGGCCCCAGCACCAGAACAGCACGACGATCCCCAGCAGCAGGCTGGCCAGGCCCCAGCCGAACGGGCGCAGGCCCAGCTGCAGGACGCCCATCGCCAGCACGGGCAGGCCCAGGGCGAGCAGCAGGTACAGCGCCGCCGGTAGGCGCTGCCCCGGCCAGCGCAGCCAGTCGCGGTAGGCCTCGAAGCGACGCACGCGGGCCGCCAGCCCCGGCGCCAGGTGGCCCAGGGCCAGGGCGATGACGACCGCGAGCAGGGTGATGGCCATGGCCGCCAGTCTAGCCGGCGCGGGCGGCGTCGTATTCGTCCAGCCAGGCGCGGATCACGTGGCGGGCGATGGAGATGGGCGACGGCAGCACGATGTCGTCGCCGGGGCCGTCGGCATCGTTCCAGTCGCGCGCCAGCGCCGCGCGCACGTCCTCGGCGCTGAACCAGCGCGCGGCTTCGATCTCCGACCCCGGCTGCGGCGGATCGGGCTCGGCCTGGGCAAGAAAGCCGAGCATCAGCGCGCCCGGGAACGGCCACGGCTGCGAGGCCAGGTAGCGCGCGCTGTGCAGGTGCACGCGCACGCCGGTTTCCTCCATCACCTCGCGCACCACCGTCTGCTCCAGGGTCTCGCCGGGTTCGACGAAGCCGGCCAGCACCGACCAGCGCCGCCGCGGCCAGCTGGCCTGGCGCGCCAGCAGCAGGCGCTCACCGTCGGTGATGGCCGCGATCATGGCCTGGTCGGTGCGCGGGTAGTGCTCGCTGCCGCAGGCATCGCACACGCCCAGCCAGCCGCCACGCGCGAACCGCAGCGGGCCGGCGCAGGCCGGGCAGAAGCGGTGGCGCTGGTGCCAGTGCTGCAGCGCCCGCGCCTGCGCAAACAGGGTGGCTTGCCAGGCCGGCCACTGCGCCGCGGCGCTGCGCAGGTCCAGCCAGCCGGCGGCCGTGGGCGCGGCGGTTTCGGCCAGGAACCAGGCGCGGCCTTCGCGCAGGCCGAGGAAAGTGCACTCTTGCGGACCGCCGGCCACCGCGGCGGCGGCCAGTTCCAGCAGCTGGCCGCGGGCATCCACCGGCGCCTGCCCGCGTGCGTCCAGCGCGATCACCCCGGCCTGCGGCCACAGCGCGGCCAGGGCCTCGGGGTCGCTGCGCAGGTGGTCGGCGCGGTCGAGCGCGCCGTCCACGAATGCGAACGGGCACGCCGGCGGCGCCGGGGCCGCGGTCATACGGTGAAGCTGCTGCCGCAGCCGCAGGTGGTCTTGGCGTTGGGGTTGCGGATCACGAACTGGGCGCCGGCCAGCGATTCGCTGTAATCGACCTCGGCGCCCATCAGGTATTGCAGGCTGAGCGGATCCACCAGCAGCGTGGCGCCGTCGGTGGCGATCGCCAGGTCGTCCGGCTCCTGGCCCTCGTCGAACTCGAAGCCGTACTGGAAGCCGGAGCAACCGCCGCCCTGGATGTACACCCGCAGCTTGAGCGCCGGGTTGCCTTCCTCCGCCACCAGTTCGCGCACCTTGGCCGCGGCGGCGGCGGTGAAACGCAGTGGGGATGCGGGCGGCAGCGGCGGCGCGGCGGGTTCGAGCAGGGGCAGATCCATGCCAACAGCATGGGGCGCGGGCGGCGTGGATTCAACCCGAGGATGCGATCGGGGAGGCCCTGCGATCACTCCTCCCCGGACTGCGCCGGGGCCACCACCGCCGACCACGGGAACGCCTGTTCCAGCGGTGCGCCGTTCTCGGGCAGCAGGCGCACCACCACCCGCACCGGCCTGCTGCCGCGCGGCAGCACCAGGTCGCCTTCCACCTGCTGGAAATACTTGAAGGCGTAGGGAATGCCCGCGGCGGCGGCCGGCGCGGCCAGGGCCGGCCACTCCAGCCGGCGCAGGTGGCGCCCGTCGCTAGCTTCCACCTGCAGCTGCAGGCGGCCGGCATTGACCACCCCGCGGTTGATGTTCTGGGTCAGAGTGGCGGTGAAGTGCCACAGCTGCGGGTCCCGCTGCGGTTGCAGTACCAGCGCGTGCACCCCCAGTCCGCGGCGCTGGGCGCTGCCGGCGAAACGCTCGTAGAAGGCGACATCGGCGCGCAACGCGGCGATCTCCTCGTCGCGCTCGGCCAGGGTCGCCTGCAGGCGGGCGTTGGCCTCGCGGCTGATGCGGTCGGCCAGGGCCAGGGTCGCGTTGCGCTGCTCGAGCGTCGCGATCCGGCGCGCCTGCGCCTGCAGCTGCTCGCGCGCATTGGCCGGCTGCGGGGCGAAACTGCGCCAGGCGCCCCACAGGCCCAGCAGCAGGGCCGCGGCGACCAGCAGCGCGCGCGCCAGGCGCGGATGCCCGGGGCGCGGGCGCGATGGCAGCGGAGAGGTCGGCATTCAGGGGGGTATCGCATCGCCGCGATCACTGCGTCAAGCCAAATTGGCGTATAGACTGGCCCCGACCCCCGCCGGAATGCGCGGCGCCGACGTGCGCCGGCGACCTCCATTCCCCGCGTTTTGCGTCAGAATCACCAAATATGGACGTGCTGCCCCGCCCGATGGACTCCCGCATCGTCAATGCTTCCGCCCTCCTTCCTGCGCCGGTCGCGGGGAACCCCGCATGAGCACGCTGCAGGACCCGGCCGCCGTCGATGCCCTTCCCTACCGCGTGCTGATCGTCGAGGACGATCGCAGCCAGGCGGTGTTCGCGGAAGCGATCCTGCGCGGCGCCGGGATGCAGGTGGAAGTGGTCGCGGTGCCGGAACGGGTGCTGGAGGCGGTGGAGCGCTTCGCGCCGGACCTGGTGCTGATGGACCTGCACCTGCCCGGCACCAGCGGCACCGTGCTCACCCGCCAGATCCGCGAGCTGGCGCGCTTCGAACACACGCCAGTGGTGTTCCTGACCGGCGACCAGGACCCCGAGCGCCAGCTGGAAGTGCTGGAGCAGGGCGGCGACGACTTCATCCTCAAGCCGGTGCGTCCGCGCCATCTGATCGTGGCAGTGCAGAGCCGCGTGCGCCGCGCGCGCGCGCTGTTGAGCAGCCGCCAGGCCCCGGCCGAATCCGACCGCCATCCAGTGACCGGGCTGTATACCCGCCCTGCGCTGATGAAGGCACTGGCGGCACAACTGGCCAGCGGCGCGCCTGGAGGCGCGGTGCTGGTGGAAACCGGCAATGCGGTCGCCCTGCGCGGCCGCTACGGATATGCCGCCTTCGAAACCCTGATGAGTGACGCCGGGCGCTTCCTAGGCAGCCTGACCGGCGAGCATCCCGCTGCCCGGCTCGGCGACAACGTCTTTCTGATCGCGGCCAAGGGCCTGGACCGCGAGGCGCTGGACGCATTCGTGCGCCGCCTGCGCGACGGCATCGGCTACCACGACTTCCAGGTGGACGGCGAACCGCTGCGGCTGCGCTGCACCCTGGGCTACACCACCTACGAGCACGGCTTCGTGGATGCCGGCGCCGCACTGGCCGCGGCCGAGGACGCGGCGCGCGAGGCGCATGCCTCGCCGGTGGGGATCGCGGCCTACACGCCGCCCGACACCACCGCCGATGGCGACGTGGTGCAGGAGCTGCGCGCCGCGCTGGCGCCGGGCGGGCAGGGCCTGTACCTGGCGTTCCAGCCGGTGGTGGCGGTGGCCGGCGGCGACGAGGCCCAGTTCCAGGTCCTGCTGCGGATGACCGGGGCCGACGGCAACGTGCGCAAGGCCGCCGAGTTCCTGCCCGCGGCGCAGGCCAGCGGGCTGATGCCGCAGCTCGATCGCTGGGTGATGGAGAACGCGCTGCAACTGCTGCAGAAGCGCCGGGCCGAGAGCCGCCCGCTGCGCCTGTTCGTCTCGCAGTCGCCGCGCACCCTCGCCCAGGACAGCTATGTCGGCTGGCTGCAGGAGGCGCTGGACCGCCATGCGGTGGACGGCCCCTCGCTGGTGATCGATCTGCGCCTGGAGGATGCGGTGATCCACGTGGTGCTATTGCACCAGGTCTGCGAGCAGCTGGTGCCGGCCGGGGTGCAGTTCTGCCTCAGCCAGTTCCGCAGCAACGAGGATGCCAACCAGCTGCTGCAGGAGCTGCCGCTGGGCTATCTGCGGCTGTCGGCCGAATTCGCCCGCCATCCGCTGCCGCCGGAGTTGCAGGACGAAATGCGGGTGATCATCGAGCGCGCGCACCGGCTCGGCCTGCAGGTGATCGGGCAGGCGGTGGAAGACCCGCAGGCCGCGGCCGCGCTGTGGGTGGCCGGGATCGACTTCATCCAGGGCAACCTGGTCCAGCACCCCGACCAGGCGCTGGAATTCGATTTCCGGAGCGCCACCCTGTGAGCACGGCGGGCGGCTCGGGCCTGACCCTTGCCAGTGCCCGCTGGATGGCCCTGGGCGCGGCGGCCGGCGCGGCGCTGGCGCTGGTGGTGGAGCAGCTGGGCGTGCAGGGCCCGTGGCAGATCATCGCCCTGATCCTCGCCCTGCTCGCGCTGTTCGCCAGCACCACCTATGCGCTCACCGCGCGCAATCGGGAACTGGAGCTGCGCGAACAGGCCGAGCAGACCCGGCGCCAGGTGGAGGAAATCAGCCTGCTGCAGCGGGAGATCGACCGCCACACCAAGCTGGAAGAAGAGCTCACCCGCGCCAAGCAGGCGGCGGAGGCGGCGGTGATGGCCAAGGGCGAGTTCCTGGCCACCATGAGCCACGAGATCCGCACCCCGCTGAACGGCATCATCCCGATGCTGGACCTGCTGACCAGCTCGCGCATGACCCTGGACCAGCAGGAGATCCTGCGCACCGCGATCGCCTCGGCGCAGCAGCTGCTGCGGATCGTGGACGACATCCTGGATTACTCCAAGCTGGAAGCCGACCGCCTGGAGCTGGAGACCACCGCGTTCAACCTGCGCGAGCTGCTGCAGAGTGTGATCACGCTGATGGAGCGGCCGGCGGCCGCCAAGAACCTGCACCTGACCCTGTACATCGATTCCTCGGTGCGGTTGCCCGTGCGCGGCGACCCGGTGCGGCTGCGCCAGGTCATCAGCAACCTGGTCAGCAACGCGATCAAGTTCACCGAGCGCGGCAGCGTCACCGTCACCGTCAAGCGGATCGGCGAAACCCCGGCCCAGCACCTGCTGCGCTTCGAGGTGCAGGACACCGGCATCGGCATCGAGCCGGCGATCCGCGACAAGCTGTTCCAGCCGTTCAGCCAGGCCGATGCCTCCACCACCCGGCTGTACGGCGGCACCGGCCTGGGGCTGGTGATCTCGCAGCGCATCGTGGCGTTGATGGGCGGCAAGATCGGGGTGGAGTCGCAGCCGGGGCTGGGTTCCACCTTCTGGTTCGAAGTGCCGCTGCTGAAGGTCGCCGGCGACATGCCGACCCAGCAGGAAGACCTGCACGGCGGGCGCGTGCTGCTGATCACCACCGATGCGCGGCTGCGCATGCGCCTGACCATGCTGCTGCCGAACTGGGGCCTGCGCGTCACCACCGTGGAGAACACCCACGACGCGCTGGAGCGCCTGCGCCAGGCGCATGCGCAGGGCGAGCCGTGGACCTTCTCGGTGGTGCTGGCGGACCTCTCCAGCATCCGCAGCACCGCGCTGTCGCTGGCGCGCAACATGGAACGCCGCCAGCAGTACGGCGACGTGCGTCTGGTGTACCTGCGCGGCGACGACGTCACCTCCCTGGATCTGCCGCTCTCGGCCACCATCATCCCGCGCAACGTCGAGGATGCCGACCTGCGCGCGGCGCTGTCCGCCTCCGGGGTGTCGTGGGCGCACCACGATCCGCATCCGGCTCCGGCCAAGCACGGTGCGGCCGCCGGCCAGACAGAGAGCACGCGGGCGCCGCGCGTGCTGCTGGTCGAGGACAACCCGGTCAACCTGATGGTGGCGCAGCGCCTGCTGCAGGTGCTGGGCGCCGAGTGCGACACCGCCGGCAACGGCCAGGTGGCACTGGAGAAGCTCGAAGGCGGCGATTACGACCTGGTGCTGATGGACTGCCAGATGCCGGTGCTGGACGGCTATGCCGCCACCCGCAAATGGCGCGAGATCGAGCAGCAGCGGCCGACCGCACGGCGCATGCCGATCGTGGCGATGACCGCCAACGCGATGGCCGGCGACCGCCAGAAGTGCCTGGACGCCGGCATGGACGACTATCTGGCCAAGCCCGTCACCCGCGCCGAGCTGGAGCAATGCATCGCGCGCTGGCGCGGCACCCGCATGCCGGTGCCCGACAGCCTGCCGCCGCCCGCCGAGCTGGCGGAACGCTCGCCGCCGGTGCTCGATAGCGGGGTACTGGGCGAGCTGCGCGAAGTCCTCGGCGCCGAAGTGGACAAGATCATCGCGGTGTATCTGGAAGACGCGCCGCGCCTGATCGCGCAGCTGGAGCGCGCCGCGGTCTCCAACGACCCGATCGCGCTGCGGGTGGCCGCGCACACCCTGAAATCGTCCAGCGCCAACGTCGGCGCGACCACATTGTCGAACGCCGCGCGCGACCTCGAGCACGGCGCGCGCGACGGCACCCTGACCGAGCCCTCGGCCGCGGTGGCCGCCATCGTCGCCGAGTTCGCGCGCGTGCGCGCAGCGCTGCAGGGGCAGCAGGCTGCCGGCAAGGCGCCGGCCTGACCGCAGCCTCCGCGCCCCGGCCCGCCGGTCAGCCGCTGTAGCGGCAGCCCGAGGTGCAGGTCTCGCGCACCACCACCGCCGACAGCAGCGGTACCCGTGGCTTCAGCCGCTCCCAGATCCAGACCGCCAGGCGCTCGCTGGTGGGATTCTCCAAGCCCTCGATGTCGTTGAGGTAGTGGTGGTCCAGCTGCTCGTACAGCGGCTGGAAGGCGGCCTTGAGGTCGGCGAAATCCATCACCCAGCCGGTCTCGGCCCCGGGCTCGCCGCTGACGTGCAGTTCGATCCCGAACGAATGCCCGTGCAGGCGCGCGCACTTGTGCCCGGCCGGCACGTTCGGCAACCGGTGCGCGGCTTCGAGGGTGAAGGTCTTGTAGATGTCCATGCGAGCACGCCGGAGCCGGGGCCACGAGGGGCCGGAAACGAACAACCCCGCAAATCCGCGGGGTTGGGAGTGGCTGCGCGTTGGTGGCTATGGGTGGACTCGAACCACCGACCCCAGCATTATGAGTGCTGTGCTCTAACCGGCTGAGCTACATAGCCAACGCGGAGCCGGGCATTATCCTGATCCTCCCGGCCCGCGTCAATTCATCGCGCGGGCGCTTGCCCGCCCCGGCGGCGGCTGGCACAGTCGGGCCATCGCTTGTTGCAAGGAGTCCGCCTCGTGGTCGATCCGGACGGCTTCCGCCCCAACGTCGGCATCGTGCTGATGCAGGAAGACGGCCACCTGTTCTGGGCGCGTCGGGTGCGTCGCGACGGCTGGCAGTTCCCGCAGGGCGGCATCCACACCGACGAGACCCCGCTGGAGGCGATGTACCGCGAGCTGCGCGAGGAAACCGGGCTGCTGCCGGAGCATGTCGAGGTACTGGGAGCCACGCCCGGCTGGCTGCGCTACCGGCTGCCGCCGCACGCGATCCGCCACCGCGACCGGCTGGTCTGCATCGGCCAGAAGCAGGTGTGGTTCCTGCTGCGCTTCCGCGGCCACGAGCGCGACCTGCGCCTGGACCTGACCACCACCCCGGAATTCGACGACTGGCGCTGGGTGGACTACTGGTACCCGCTGGCGCATGTGGTGCCGTTCAAGCGCAACGTCTATACCCGCGCCCTGCACTACCTGGCGCCACTGGCGCGCGCGGTGGCGGGCCCGCAGGCCATCCCCGAGCCGACCCCGGACGCCCCGCAGCGGCTGCGCCAGCGCTGATCCGCGCCCGCCATCGCGGTGCGCACCTGAACGCCGGACGACCGTCCGTCGGCGCGGGCAGCAGGCATGTTGCATCGCAACAAAACCCCGGTTATGCTGCACCGCACAAACCGGCAATGCCTGCCGGATCGCCACGCAGGAGACCGCCATGTACCAGTTCAACCTCAACGAGCAGTTCAGCAAGGCCGCCGGCCAGTTCGCCGAAGCCGCTGCCAACGTCAACCGCCTGGCCCTGGCCAATGCCGAAAAGGCGTTCGGCCTGCACATGGCCGCGCTCGAGGAGAACATCAACGCCACCTTCGCCTTCGCCGGCGAGCTGGTGGGCGTGCGCGACGCCGAGGCGCTGAAGACGGTGTGGCCGAAGGGCCTGCAGGTCGCACGAGCCAATGCCGAGCGCAGCCTGGGCGCCGCCCAGGAGGCCTTCGCGCATACCCTGAAGACCAACGAGGCGATCGGCGCGCTGGCCAAGAGCCAGTTCGAGCAGGCCGGCGCCCAGGTCAAGGCCGAGGTCGAGAAGGCCGCCAAGGCCGGTGCCAAGGCCGCGAAGTAAGCCCCTATTCCCCCTCCGGAATACCGCCGGACACGATCCCCCTCCGGTTCGGCGCGTTTTACGCCCGGCAGCCCCGCTGTCGGGCGTTTTTGTGTCTGGTGATCTTGTCTCCAGCGATCCGGCCGCCGGGACCCTGCGTAAAGGCCCGCGCGCGCCCGGGAATATGTGTACCGGAAAGTTCACTAAGCGTGCTACCCTTGCGCGCCCCTCTTCCGCCCTCCCGGGAACCCACCCATGTCCCCCACCCCCTCCCGCTCCAAGCCCAATGTCCCGCTGCGCTGGATCCTGATGCTGGCCGGCGTGCTCGTCGTGTTCGGCGGCGTGTTCCTGGTCAAGGCGGTGTTCGCGCGCAAGACCAATGACTTCTTCGACCACATGCCGCAGCCGGCGGTGGCGGTGAGCACCTTCACCGCGAAGACCGAGCGCTGGAACAGCGACAACCAGGCGGTCGGCACCCTGGTCGCGGTAAACGGCACCAACGTCACCACCGAGTCCGGCGGCGTGGTCCGCAGCATCGAGTTCCAGGCCGGGCAGCCGGTGCGCGCCGGCGACGTGCTGGTGCGCCTGAACACCGCCAACGAAGAAGCCACCCTGAAGGCGCTGGACGCCGCGGCGACGCTGGCGCAGGTGCAGGCCGAGCGCTGGACCCGGCTTGGCCAGGACCAGCTGGTGTCGAAGGACGACGTGCAGCAGAAGCAGACCGCCGCCGCCAGCGCACGCGCGCAGGCCGAGGCGCAGCGGGCGCTGATCGCGCAGAAGACCATCCGCGCGCCGTTCTCCGGGGTGCTCGGCATCCGCCAGGTGAACCTCGGCCAGTACGTGGCCCCGGGCGGGACGATCGTGCCGCTGCAGCAGCTGGACCCGATCTACGTGAACTTCAGCCTGCCCGAGCAGCTGGCCGGCAAGCTGTCCACCGGGATGGCGGTCACCGCCAGCGTGGACGCGCTGCCCGGCAAGGTGTTCGAAGGCACGCTGACCGCGATGGACCCGCTGGTCGATCCGAATACCCGCAACTTCAAGGCCCAGGCCACCCTGCGCAACCCGGACGGCGTGCTGCGCCCCGGCAGCTTCGCCAAGGTCGGCTTCAACCTCGGGGAGGCGCAGGACGTGGTGGTGATCCCGCAGACCGCGGTCAGCTTCAACCCCTACGGGAACAGTGTGTTCGTGGTGACCAAGACCGCGCGCAAGCCGGGCGAGACCGACATGCAGGGCAAGCCGCTGACCGGCGACAAGTTCATCGTCACCCAACGCTTCGTCAAGACCGGCGCCACCCGCGGCGACCTGATCGCGGTCAGCGACGGCCTGAAAGCCGGCGAGACGGTGGTCACCTCCGGCCTGCTGAAGCTGCGCAACGACGCCGAGGTGACCATCAACAACAGCGTGCAGCCGGCCGCCGACCTGCATCCGCAGGTGCAGAACAGGTAAGGGCGAGGCCCGCGAGGCGGGCGCGCGGCCTGCGCGCCCGAGACCGCCACCTCTCCCACCCTGCCACCAGGACGCCCCCATGAAATTCACCGATATCTTCATCCGGAAGCCGGTGCTGGCGATGGTCGTCAGCCTGTTCATCCTGCTGCTGGGCCTGCGCGCCTCCAGCGAACTCAACGTGCGCAAATTCCCGGAACTGCGCAATGCGGTGGTCAATGTCACCACGGTCTATTACGGCGCGGATGCCAACCTGATCCAGGGTTTCATCACCACGCCGCTGGAGCGCGAGATCGCCAGCGCCGAGGGCATCGATTACATCGCCTCCACCAGCTCGGCCGGGGTCAGCAGCATCCAGGCCTACATCCGGCTGGACAAGGATCCCAACCAGGCGCTCACCCAGATCAGCGCCAAGGTCAACAAGCTGCGCGGCCAGCTCCCGCGTCAGGCGGAAGACCCGGTGATCGAATTGCAGCAGGGCGAGCAGATCGCGGCGATGTACGTCTCCTTCGCCAGCACCTCGCTGACCAACAACCAGATCAGCGACTACCTGACCCGGGTGATCCAGCCCAAGCTGGTGACCGTGCCCGGCGTGCAGCGCGCCGAGATCCTCGGCGCCGGCACCTTCGCCATGCGCATCTGGCTCAAGCCGGAGAAGATGGCCGCGCTCAAGGTCACTGGCAGCGACATCAGCAACGCGCTGCAGTCAAACAACGTGCTGGCGGCGGTCGGCTCGACCAAGGGCCAGATGGTGGCGATCGACATGACCGCGCGCACCGACCTGCGCAGCCCAGAAGAATTCCGCAACCTGATCGTGCGCGAGCAGGACGGCGCGATCGTGCGCCTGGGTGATGTGGCCGATGTCGTGCTGGGCTCGGAGAGCTATGGCACCTCGGTGCGCATCAACGGCGAGGCCGCCACCTTCATGGGCATCTACGTGGCCCCGGACGCGAACTCGCTGGACGTGATCCGCGCCGTGCGCAAGCTGTGGGACAGCCAGATCGTGCCGCAGCTGCCGCAGGGCATCACCGCCACCATCCCGTACGACAGCACCCAGGCGATCAACGACGCCATCAACGAGGTGATCCGCACCATCGTCGAGGCGCTGGTGATCGTGATCGTGGTGATCTACCTGTTCCTGGGCTCGCTGCGCAGCGTGCTGATCCCGGCGGTGACCATCCCGCTGTCGCTGATCGGCGGGCTGTTCCTGATGCTGGTGCTGGGCTTCTCGATCAACCTGCTCACCCTGCTGGCGATGGTGCTGGCGATCGGCATCGTGGTGGACGACGCGATCATCGTGCTGGAGAACATCCACCGCCACATCGAGGAAGGCATGACGCCGCTGGACGCCGCCATCCGCGGCGCGCGCGAGCTGGCCTGGCCGGTGGTGGCGATGACCACCACCCTGGTCGCGGTGTACCTGCCGATCGGCTTCCAGGGCGGCCTGACCGGGGTGCTGTTCACCGAGTTCGCGTTCACCCTGGCCGGCGCGGTGCTGCTGTCCGGCGTGATCGCACTGACCCTCACCCCGATGATGAGCTCGCGCATCCTCAAGGCGCACGATCCCGAGCACCCCAAGAGCCGGCTCGAAGACTGGCTGGATCGGCGGTTCGAGGCGCTGCGCCATGCCTACCAGCGGCGCCTGCACGGCGCGCTGGAAACCCGGTCGGTGATCGCCGCATTCGGCCTGATCGTGCTCGTCAGCTGCGTGTTCCTGTACAGCACCGCGCCGAAGGAACAGGCGCCGCTGGAGGACGAGGGCTTCATCTTCTCGGTCGCCAGCGCCGACCCCACCGCCACCCTCGACTACGTCGAGCGCTATACCGCCGAGATCAACCGGATCGCCAAGGGCATCCCGGAGGTGCAGGACTACTTCCTGTTCAACGGCGGCTTCGGCGGCGGTGGCGGCGGCGCCAGCCCGATGGCGATGGGCGGCTTCGTGCTCAAGCCCTGGAGCCAGCGCAGCCGCTCCACCAACCAGGTGCTGCAGCAGGAACTGCAGCCGAAGCTCTCGCAGGTGACCGGCCTCAACGTGTTCTCGCTGGTGCCGCCCTCGCTGCCCAGCGCCGGCGGCGGCGCCAGCGGCGGCGAGTTCATCATCGGCGGCGTGGGCGACCTGTCGCAGCTATCCGAACTGGCGGATGCGGTGCTGGCCAAGGCCCGCGCCAGCGGCCGCTTCATCTTCCTCGACAAGGACCTGAAGATCGACAAGCCGCAGATCGAGGTGGTGGTGGACCGCGACAAGGCCGCCACCCTCGGGATCGACATGCGCACCCTCGCCGCCGACATGTCGGCGATGCTGGCCGGCGGCTACACCAACCTGTTCTCGATGCAGAACCGCTCCTACCGGGTGATCCCGCAGGTCGAGCGCGAGCGCCGGCTGAACGCGCACGACCTCGAGAACTACTACACCCGCACCCGCGACGGCCAGCTGATCCCGCTGTCCACCCTCGTCACCCTCAAGGAGAGCACCCAGCCGCAGTCGCTCAAGCGTTTCCAGCAGCTCAACGCGGTGGCCATCACCTTCGCGCCGCGCCCGGGCGTGACCAAGGGCGAGGCGCTGGCGATCCTGGACCAGGCCGCCAAGGACGTGCTGCCGCAGGGCTACAGCGTGGACTACGCCGGCGAATCGCGGCAGTTCAAGCAGGAAGGCTCGGCCATGCTGCTGACCCTGGTGCTGGCGCTGATCGTGATCTACCTGGTGCTCTCCGCGCAGTTCGAGAGCTTCCGCGACTCGCTGATCATGCTGCTGACGGTGCCGATGGCGATCAGCGGCGCGCTGCTGGCGCTGAACGTGCTGGCGCTGGTGGCCAACGTGCTGCAGTTCGCCGGGATCGAGGCCTTCCCCGGGATGAGCATCAACATCTACACCCAGGTGGGCCTGGTGACCCTGATCGGCGTGATCTCCAAGCACGGCATCCTGATCGTGGAGTTCGCCAACAAGCTGCAGGAGCAGGGCCTGTCCAAGCGCGAGGCGATCGAGCAGGCCACCGGCATCCGCCTGCGCCCGGTACTGATGACCACCGCCGCGCTGGTGTTCGCGATGATCCCGCTGCTGCTGGCCAAGGGCCCAGGCGCGGCCTCGCGCTTCTCGATGGGCATGGTGATCGCCTCCGGCATGACCATCGGCACCCTGTTCACCCTGTTCGTGCTGCCGGCGTTCTACCTGTACCTGGCCCGCGACCATGCGCACGACCGCGCGCGCCTGGCAACCGAACAGACCGAGGCGGACACCCTCGGCGAGGCCCCGCTGACCACGGCGCCGCCACGGGACTGAGCCGGCGCGCATGGCCACTCACGCAAACGCCCGGGCCTGCCCGGGCGTTTGCATTTGCGCACGAGGCCGCTAGGGATAGTCTGAACAACGCCATCCAGGCGTTGTCAGCCCACGCCGAGTCCGGCACAGGTCCGGACTCGGCTCACACGCATCAATCACTTGCGTGATTGATGCGTGGCCGGCCATCCATGGCCGGCGGGAACCTCTGAATTGATCAGAGGCTCCCTAGGCGGCCAGCGTCGGCACGCGCAGGTGCGCCGCCAGCGCCTGCGGATCGCCGTCCGGCGCATGCGGCAGCACGCCCCAGCACGGCGCCGGCAGGCGCGCGCGCAGCATCGCGAGGTTGTCCTCCACCCGCTCCATCGCCGAGTCCACGTGCGAGCCGATCCAGCCCGCCAGATGCAGACCATCGGCGGCGATCGCACGCGCGCTCAGCAGGGCGTGGTTGAGGCAGCCCAGGCGCAGGCCCACCACCAGCACCACGGGCAGGCGCAGCGCGCGCACCAGGTCGGCCTGCATCAGGCTGGCCGACAGCGGCGCGGCCCAGCCGCCGACGCCCTCCACCACCAGCGCGTCCACCCGTGCCGCCAGATGCGCATGCGCAGCCAGGATCGGCGCCAGCGCCACCTCGGTGCCGGCATCGCGCGCGGCCAGCTCCGGCGCCAGCGGATGCTCCAGCGCAAACGGGTTGATGTCGGCGTAGTCGATCCCGGGTTCGCCGGCGCGCTGCAACGCCAGCGCGTCGGCGTTGCGCCAGGCGCCGTCGATACGCTCGCAGCCGCTGGCCACCGGCTTCATCCCGGCCACGCGCAGCCCGCGCGCGCGCAGCGCATGCAGCAGGCTCGCGCTGGACAGGGTCTTGCCGATGCCGGTATCGGTGCCGGTGACGTAGATCGAGAACATGCGGGCTCCGGAGCTCCAAGCGACAGGTGGGCGGGCATGGTAATCCCGGCGCCCGGCATTGCTACACTGCACGCATGAGCTTCTCCTTCTCTCCTCTGACCGGCACCAAGCCGGAGCGCTATGCGCAGCTGCTGGAGCAGGTGCGCGCGCTGCTGCACGGCGAACGCGACCGCATCGCCAATGCCGCCAACCTCTCCGCGCTGGTGTACCGGGCGCTGCCCGACCTCAACTGGGTGGGCTTCTATTTCTTCGATGGCACCGAGCTGGTGGTCGGCCCGTTCCAGGGCCTGCCGGCCTGCGTACGCATCCCGCTGGCGAAGGGCGTCTGCGGCGCCGCCGCGCGCACCCGCCAGACCCAGCGCGTCGACGACGTGCACGCCTTCCCCGGCCACATCGCCTGCGATTCGGCCAGCCGCTCCGAGCTGGTAGTGCCGCTGTACCGCGGCGATGCGCTGATCGGCGTGTTCGACCTCGACAGCCCGCTGCCGGCGCGCTTCGATGGCGACGACCAGCGCGGGCTGGAGGCGATCGCCGCGGCCTACCTGGAATCGCTGGGATGAGCCTGAAGCTGCGCAACATCGGCCCGAAATCCGCGGCCTGGTTGCGCCAGGTGGGGCTGCGCACACCCGAGGACCTGGCCGCGGTGGGCGCGGTGGGCGCCTACGTCAAGGTGCGCCGCGCCGGCTTCAAACCCAGTTTGAACCTGCTCTACGCGCTGGAAGGGGCGCTGGCCGACTGCCACTGGCAGGAGGTTCCGGACGCGCGTCGCGCGGAACTGGTGCAGGCCGCCGAAGCCGCGATCGCGCAGCTGCCGCCGCCGCGCGGACGCCCGGCCGCCGCGCCGGTGACCACCACCCACCACGAGGCCGCTCCCATGGCGCCGGCACTGGCCCTGTTCGACGATGATCGCAACGGGCATCCAGGCGACGGCGACTGAACCACGCGCTACACTAGCCGCGCTTGAGGTGACCTGCCGGCAAAGCCGGCGGGTTGAAACGGGAAGCCGGTGACGAGGCGCGCGAGCGCCGCCAGTCCGGCGCTGCCCCCGCAACGGTAGGCGCGACAAGACCAGCATCCGCCACTGTGCACGCATCATCCGATGCCGGCATGGGAAGGCGCTGGCCGGGGACATCTTCGATGTTCCGCGCGCAAGCCCGGAGACCGGCCCCAGGCATGTCTGGTGGCGATGCGGAGGGCGTCGCGCGGCCTGCGCGCGCGTTGCTGCCCGCCGTGTCCGTCTCGATCCCCCCGCATGGCCATCGCCCACCATCCCAGGGCGCGCGGGCGTGCGCGCCGGAGACGACCCACCATGCAATCCAAGCTCCACAGACTTCAGCTCGCGACCCTGCCGCTCGCGCTTGCATCCACCCTGCCGTTGGCCGCGCATGCCGACGATGCCAAGACCCTCGACCGCGTGATCGTCACCGCCACCCGCACCCCAACCACGGTGGATGCCGCGCTGGCGGCGGTGGAGGTGATCGACCGCGACCAGATCGACGCCAGCGGCGCGCACTCGCTGCCGGAGCTGCTGCGCGGGCGCGCCGGCATCGACATCGTCAACCAGGGCGGGCTGGGCAAGCTGAGCACCCTGTTCCTGCGCGGCACCGAATCCGACCACACCCTGTTCCTGGTGGATGGCGTGCGGATCGGCTCGCCCACCTCCGGGCTGGCGTCGATCCAGGACATCCCGTTGGAATTGATCGAACGCATCGAGATCGTGCGCGGGCCGCGCTCCTCGCTGTACGGCGCGGACGCGATCGGCGGGGTGATCCAGATCTTCACCCGCCGCGATGCGGCCCAGGGCACGCATGCGCGCGCGCGCATCGCGGCCGGCAGCCACGGGCTGCGCGAAGCCTCCGCGGGACTGGACCTGCGCACCGCGCGCGGTGGCGTTGGCCTCGACGTGGCGCATCAGCGTACCGACGGCATCAATGCCTGCACCGGCTATTACGACCCGCTGACCTGGAACGGCGCCGGCTGCTTCATCGTGCCCGGCACCCAGCTCGACCGCGACGGCTACCGCAACCACAGCGCGAACCTGCGCGCGGACTTCACGCCGGCCGAGGGCTGGCAGCTGGACGCGCATGCCTTCCGCGCCACTGGCCACAACGACTACGACGGCAGCTACGTGGACAATTCCGACATCGTGCAGCAGGTGGTCGGCGGCAGCGTACGCTGGACGCCTTCCGATGCCGTGCAGCTCAAGCTCAGCGCCGGCCGCGACACCGATGACTCCAGCAACTACCTCGGGCATGTCTTCAGCAACCGCTTCGCCACCCACCGCGACAGCGCCAGCCTGCAGGGCGATTTCACCCTGGCCAAGGGCCGGCTGCTGAGCGCGGGCTTCGACTGGCTGCGCGATGCCGCCAACGTCAGCGACCCGTGGGCGCCGTTCGCGCGCACCCGCGGCAACCGCGGGCTGTTCGTGCAGTACCAGGGCGAATCGGCGGTGGCCGCGGGCATGCAGAACCTGCAGCTTGCCCTGCGCCATGACGACAACGACCAGTTCGGTGGCCACACCACCGGCAGCCTCGCCTGGGGCCGCGATCTCGGCGGCGGCTGGCGGCTGACCGCCAGCCACGGCACCGCGTTCAAGGCGCCCACCTTCAACGAGCTGTACTACCCTGGCTTCAGCAATCCGCTGCTGCGCCCGGAAACCGCGCGCAGCAGCGAGCTCTCGCTGGCGCGCACGGGCGACGGCTGGCACCTGCAGGCCAATGCCTATCAGACCCGCATCGATGACCTGATCGCCTATGACGCCGCGCTCGGCAAGCCCGCCAACATCGATTCCGCGCGCATCCGCGGGCTGGAGCTGACCGGCGATGCGCAGTGGGGCGAGTGGACCGCGCGCGGCCAGCTGGGCTGGCTGCAGACCCGTAACGAAAGCGCTGGCAGCAACCACGGCAAGTGGCTGCCGCGCCGGTCGCCGCGCAGCGCGCGCCTGGATCTGGAGCGCGCAGCCGGCGCCTGGAGCTTCGGCCTGACCGGAATCGCCCAGGCCGCGCGCTGGGACGACGTGGCCAATACCCTGCGCGTGGGCGGCTATGCCACGCTGGATGCGCGCCTGTCGTGGCGCTTCGCACGCGGCTGGACCCTGCAGGGCAACCTCACCAACCTGTTCGACCGCCCCTACCAGACCAGCGCGTATTACCCGCAGCCCGGCCGTGAGTTCACCCTGAGCCTGCGCTGGCAGGGCGATTGAGGCGACCCCACGCACGGACGAAACCATCCGCGCAGAACCGCAAAGGCCCGGCGTATTGCCGGGCCTTTGCACGTGGCCGCGATGCCGATCGCGCCGGGCGGCTCATCCGGCCGCCGTGCCGCCCTCGGCCAGGCGCTTGCAGGCGCCCAGCAGGTCGCGGCACTCGGGCGGTGCCAGCGGCTTGAAGAACAAATAGCCCTGGGCCTGGTCGCAATGCACCTCGCGCAGGCAGGCGAACTGCGCCTGGGTTTCCACGCCCTCGGCCACCACCACCAGGCCCAGGCTGTGCGCCAGCGCCACGATGGTGCGCACGATGGTCGCATCGTGGCCGTCGCCGGTGATATCGGACACGAACGAGCGGTCGATCTTCAGGCAGTGCAGCGGCAGCGATTTCAGGTAGGCCAGCGAGGAGTAGCCGGTGCCGAAATCGTCGATGGCGATGCGCACGCCCAGCCGCTGCAGGTCGGTCAGCGCCACCGAAGCCGCGGCGAGATCGTCCATCAGCATCGATTCGGTGATCTCCAGCTCCAGGTCATGCGGCTGCAGCCCGGTTTCGCGCAGCACCCGGCTGACCTCCTCGGCGATGTCGCGCTGGCGGAACTGGCGCGCCGACAGGTTCACCGCCATGGTGCCCGCCGGCAGCCCCTCGTCGCGCCACTGCCGCAGCTGAAGGCACGCCTGCCGTAGCACCCAGTCGCCGATCGGCAAAATCAATCCGGTGCGCTCGGCCACCGGGATGAACTCGTCCGGGCGCACCTCGCCCAGTTCTGCGCTGTGCCAGCGCAGCAGGGCTTCCCAACCGCTCAGGCGCCCGCTTTCGATCTCCCACTTCGGCTGGTAGTGCAGCGCGAGTTCGCCGCGCGCAAGCGCCTGCCGTAGCCCCGCTTCCAGCTGCGTCTCGCGCCGGAACACCGCATCCAGCGCATCGCTGTAGGCGATCTGGCAGTTGCGACCGGCCTGCTTGGCCTGGCGCAGGGCGAGATCCGCGCGCCGGATGAGCGTATCGGCCGAGATCGGTTCCAGCGCATGCCCGGCCAGCCCGATGCTGGCGCTGATGCCGATGCGGTCCTCGCCCAGTTCGAACTCGCGCGCCAGCGCCACCAGAAGCGACTCGGCACACTGCCGCGCCGCGGCCTGGGTGGTGTCCTCCAGGTGCACCATGAACTGGTCGCCACTGAACCGCGCCAGCGTGGCCTGCGCCGGCAGCACCTCGCGCAGGCGCGCGGCGATTTCCACCAGCAAGCGGTCGCCCTGCTCGTGGCCGAGGGTGTCGTTGATGTTCTGGAAATGGTCCAGGTCCAGCAGCAGCACCGCGCCGGGACGCCGGGACGCCCCGGCCCTGGCCAGCGTGGCGGCCAGGTGCTCGATCACTGCCGACCGGCTGGGCAGGCCGGTCAGGGCATCGTGGCTGAGCATGTGCTGCATCTGCCGGAACGGCCGGCGCACGGCCTCCACGTAGATCGCGCGGTAGAGGAAGTAATAGGCCGCGAGCTTGTAGACATGCCCGAGCAGGTTGGTGCTGCTGGTGATGCGCACGTACAGGGTGAAGAACAGTTCGCTGACCGCCATCAGCAGCAGCGCCAGCAGCAGGCTGCCGAACTCGCAGCCGGAAATGCGGCGCCGACGCAGCACCAGCAGCAGCGCCGCCAGCAGGTACAGCCCGCAGGCGCCCCATTCCAGCCAGATCTTGAGCGGGGTCAGCCCCACGCCCTCTTGATACAGGCTGGCCAGCTGGTCGGGCGCGGTCAGCGGCAGCCAGGCCAGGCCCAGCGCCAGCAGCAGCATTCCGACGAACCAGCCCATGCGCAGCCAGCGCGACGCCGGCGCCGGGCGCTCCGCGAGCAGCACGTAGCCGAGCAACCCGAACGCGGCGATATAGCGCGCCAGCAGCCATAGCAGGATGGTCTTCTGCGGACTGTTCGGGCCCAGCAGGTCGGGCATGCCGGCATACGCCAGCAGGTGCAGCAGGTCCAGCACGCCCACCGCCAGGAACGCGCCGCCCAGCTCCATCGCCCGGCTGGAGCGGCCGGTCTCGGCGACCGCCGCGCCGGTGAAAAACACCAGCGTCGCGACCACGATGGCCAGGATCTCCAGGGTGGAATGCAAGGCCAGGAAATCGGCCTGCGCGACCATCCACTGCTGCTCCGGCATGGATTGCCACAGCAGCAGCGGCACCGCCAACACCAGCAGCAGGCTCCCGACCCAGTGGCGCGGGGCAAGCGTCGGCATCGGCAGTCCTCCTCGGCGTGGTGGTGACAGGGATGATCGGGACGCGGAGCGCATGCCTTCAATGACGCGCTGCGGCGATCATCCTAAACGCAAAGGTCATTCCCCTCACTCCACCGTCACCGACTTCGCCAGGTTGCGCGGCTTGTCCACGTCGGTGCCGCGCGCCAGCGCGGTGTGGTAGGCCAAGAGCTGCACCGGGATGGCATGCACGATCGGCGATAGCACCCCGACATGGCGCGGGGTGCGGATCACGTGGACGCCCTCGGAGTCGCTGAAGCGGCTGTCGGCATCGGCGAACACGAACATCTCGCCGCCGCGCGCGCGCACCTCCTGGATGTTGGACTTCACCTTCTCCAGCAGCGCATCGTTGGGCGCGATCACCACCACCGGCATCTGGGTGTCCACCAGCGCCAGCGGGCCGTGCTTGAGCTCGCCGGCCGGGTAGCCCTCGGCGTGGATGTACGAGATTTCCTTGAGCTTGAGCGCGCCTTCCAGCGCGATCGGATAGTGCGTGCCGCGGCCAAGGAAAAGCGCATGCTGGCGCGGCGCGAACGCCGCCGCCCACGATGCGATCTGCGGCTCCAGGTTCAGCGCGTGCTGCACGCTGCCCGGCAGGTGGCGCAGCTCGTCCAGCAGCGCGGCCTCGCGCGCACCATCCACCTGCCCGCGCTGGCGGCCCAGCGCCACCGCCAGCGCGAACAGCGCCACCAGCTGGGTGGTGAAGGCCTTGGTCGAGGCCACCCCGATCTCGGCGCCGGCGCGGGTGTAGAACACCAGCCGGCTGGCGCGCGGGATCGCGCTCTCGGGCACGTTGCAAATGGACAGCGTCCTGTCGTGGCCCTGCGCCTTGGCGTACTTCAACGCCTCCATCGTGTCCAGGGTTTCGCCGGACTGCGAGATGGTGACGATCAGCTGCTTCGGGTTGGCGATGACCTTGCGGTAGCGGTACTCGCTGGCGATATCCACCGCGCACGGGAGGCCGGCGATGTCCTCGATCCAGTAGCGCGCCACCATCCCGGCGTAATAGCTGGTGCCGCAGGCGAGGATCTGCACCGACTCCACGTCGGCCAGCACCGCGGCCGCGTCCTTGCCGAACAGCGCCGGGTCGAAACCGCCGGCATCGAGGATGCCTTCGGCCGTGTCGCTGAGCGCGCGCGGCTGCTCGTGGATTTCCTTCTGCATGAAGTGGCGGTACGGGCCGAGTTCCAGTGAGGCCAGCGACACGTCGGAGACATGCACCTCGCGCTCCACCGGCGCGTCACTGGCGCCGAACACCCGCACGCCCGTGCAGGTGAGCTCAGCGGTGTCGCCTTCCTCGAGGAAGATCACCCGGCGCGTCGCGGACACGATCGCGGACACGTCCGAGGCCACGAAGTTCTCGCCCTCGCCCAGCCCCACCAGCAGCGGGCAACCCATGCGCGCGGCCACCAGCGTGCCCGGGTCGCGCCTGTCGACCACCGCCAGCGCATAGGCGCCGTGCAGCTCCTTGACCGCGCGCTGCAACGCGCCGAGCAGGCTGGCGCCCTGCGCGCGGTAGTGGTGGATCAGGTGCGCCACCACCTCGGTATCGGTCTGCGATTCGAACGTGTAGCCCAGCGCGCGCAGGCGCTCGCGCTGCTGCTCGTGGTTTTCGATGATGCCGTTGTGGACCAGCGCCAGCTCACCGGCGCTGATGTGCGGATGCGCGTTGGACTCGGTGACGCCGCCGTGGGTGGCCCAGCGCGTGTGGCCGATCCCAAGATGGCCATGCAGGCCTTCGGCCGCGGCCGCCGCCTCCATCTCGGACACGCGCCCGGTGCGGCGCACGCGGCGCACCGTCTCGCCCGCCACCACCGCAAGGCCGGCGGAATCGTAGCCGCGGTATTCCAGCCGCTTCAGGCCGTCCACCAGCAGGGGCACCACGTCACGGTTGGCGATCGCTCCGACGATTCCGCACATCTTGCGTCTCTCTGGCTCCTTGAGGAGCGCCAGTTTAAGCCAAGCCCGCAGAGGCGCCCCCGGCGACGTGGCCGGCGTCCGTCCGGGTGTCCGCGCGGACACCGGTGTCCGCCCTGCGGACGCCGCGGACACCCCGTGCACCCCATGCAAATCAATCACTTGGATTTGGCACGCGAATTGCCATTCCCCTCGCATGGACACGCCCAACAGCCCGCACCGCATGCAAACCCGCGCCCGCATCCGCGACACCTCCGGCCAGGACCGCGCGCCGGCCACGCCCACCACTTCCCGCAAGCGCCCGCCGCGCTGGCTGGGCTGGGCCGCCGGCGGCCTCGGCGTGCTGCTGATGGCCGGCTGGGTGGCCAAGGGCTGGCTCGGCGGCGCCAATTCCTACGACGCCTCGCGCCTGCGCATCGCCAGCGTCACCCGCGGCGATCTGGTGCGCGACCTCAGCGCCGAGGGCCGGGTGATCGCCTCCAACAGCCCCACCCTGTACGCGATCGCCGCGGGCACCGTGGCGCTGAAGGTGGTGGCCGGCGACAAGGTGCGCAAGGACCAGCCGCTGGCGGTGATCGACAGCCCCGAACTGCGCAGCAAGCTGGTGCAGGAGGAATCCACCCTGGCCAGCCTGGAGGCGGAGGCCAGCCGCGCCGTGCTGGACGCGCAGATCGCGCGCGCCAATGCGCAGCGCGCGCTCGACCAGGCCACCATCGACCGCACCGCCGCGCAGCGCGACCTGGAACGCTACCAGCGCGCCTACGCCGGCGGCGCGGTGTCGCAGAACGACCTGGCGCGTGCGCAGGACGGCATGCAGAAGGCCGAGATCGGCCTGGCCGCAGCGCACAAGGATTTCCAATTGCAGAGCACCGGCGCCGGGCTGGACGCGCGCAACAAGCAATTGCAGGCGCAGCGCCAGCGCGCGGTGGTGGACGAGGCCCGCCGCCAGGTGGACGCGCTGACCCTGCGTGCGCCGTTCGATGGCCAGGTCGGCCAGGTGCAGGTGCCGCAGGGCACCCAGGTCGCCGCCAACGGGCCGGTGCTGAGCGTGGTCGATCTCAGCCGCTTCGAGGTCGAGATCAAGGTGCCGGAAAGTTTCGCCCGCGATCTCGGCATCGGCATGCCGGCGCAGATCACGGCCAACAACGCCCGCTACGCCGGCGAGATCTCCGCGGTTTCGCCCGAGGTGGTGAACGGGGAGGTCACCGCGCGCGTGCGCTTCGCCCGCGGCCAGCAGCCGCCGGACCTGCGCCAGAACCAGCGGCTGTCGGTGCGGATCGTGATGGACACCCGCCACGACGTACTGATGGTGGAGCGCGGCCCGTTCCTGGAACAGGACGGCGGCAACTTCGCCTACGTTGTGGAGGGCGACAGCGCCGTGCGCCGCCCGATCCGCACCGGCGCGGCCAGCCTGTCCAGCGTGGAGATCCTGTCGGGCCTGAAGCCGGGCGACCGCATCGTGGTGTCCGGCAGCGATCAATTCAACAACGCGGACCGCGTCCGCATCTCTGGAGAATGAACATGAACGCCTTCCTGCCCCTGCCTGCGCATTTCCACTGGAACGCCCAGCAGCTGGCCGACGCCGTCCCGCGCCGCCTGAGCCAGATGCCGCTGTTCGATGCCGCGCCCGACGCCCGCGTCGCCGGCAACGATGCCCGTGCCCGGGTGCGGCCGCCGGCCGAGTACCTGCCGCGGCGGGCACTCGCGCCCACGTTCCGCATTCATTGACTCCGCCGCACGCCCTTCCCACCGCGCCGCTATCGCGCATCCATACAAGGACTCCTCCCATGCTGAGCATGCACCAGGTCGCCAAGGTCTACCGCACCGAACTCGTCGAAACCCACGCGCTGCGCTCGCTCGACCTGCACGTGGCGGAAGGCGAGTTCGTCGCCGTCACCGGCCCCTCGGGCTCGGGCAAGACCACCTTCCTCAACATCGCCGGCCTGCTGGAGGAATTCACCGGCGGCGATTACCTGCTGGACGGCGTGAACGTGAAGGGGCTGGACGACAACGCGCGCTCGCACCTGCGCAACGAGAAGATCGGCTTCATCTTCCAGGGCTTCAACCTGATCCCCGACCTCAATCTGTTCGACAACTGCGACGTGCCGCTGCGCTACCGCGGGATGCCTGCCTCCGAGCGCAAGCTGCGGATCGAGGACGCGCTGGGCATGGTGGGCCTGGGCTCGCGCATGAAGCACTACCCGGCGGAGCTGTCCGGCGGCCAGCAGCAGCGTGCGGCGATCGCGCGCGCCCTGGCCGGCAGCCCGCGCCTGCTGCTGGCGGACGAACCCACCGGCAACCTGGATTCGCAGATGGCGCGCAGCGTGATGGAGCTGCTGGAGGACATCAACCAGCAGGGCACCACCATCGTGATGGTGACCCACGACCCGGAGCTGGCCGCGCGCGCGCAGCGCAACGTGCACATCGTCGATGGCATGGCCACCGACCTCAGCGCCGCGCCCTCGGTGGTGCGCCCGCTGCACGCCGACGCCACCGCCGCCTGAGGAGGCCGCCATGTTCGGGTATTACTTCCAGCTGGCCCTGCGCAGCTTCAAGCGCAACAAGGTGCTGACCGCGCTGATGGTGCTGGCGATCGCGCTGGGCATCGGCGCCTGCATGACAACCCTGACCGTGTTCCACGTGCTCTCCGGCGACCCCATTCCGGGCAAGAGCGACCGCCTGTTCTACGTGCAGCTGGACCCGGAGCCGATCGACGGCTACACGCCGGGCGCCGAGCCGCAGGACCAGCTGACCCGCTACGACGCGCAGGAACTGCTGCGCCAGGCCAAGGCGCCGCGGCAGGCGATGATGAGCGGCGGCGGCGGCGTGCTGGAGCCTGCAGGCACCAAGCTCAAGCCGTTCCTGATCGGCACGCGCTATACCTCGGCCGATTTCTTCCCGATGTTCGAGGTGCCGTTCCTGCACGGCCGCACCTGGAGCGCGGCGGATGACCGGGCGCACGCACGCGTCGCGGTCATCACCCGCGAGCTGGCGGAAAAGCTGTTCGGACGTACCGATGTCGTCGGTCGCGACGTGCGTGTGGACGGCCACGACCTGCGCATCGTCGGCGTACTCGACCATTGGGCACCGACCCCGCATTTCTTCGACCTGACGACCGGAAGCTACGCACGCGAAGAAGAAGTGTTCCTGCCGATCACCACCGCACTGGAACTCAAGCTCGACCGTAACGGCAATATGAACTGCTTCGGTCGCAGCGTGGTGGGTGATCCGACCGCCGAGAACGTGCCCTGCGCCTGGCTGCAGTACTGGGTGGAGCTGGGCTCGGCAGCGGATGCGCCCGCCTACAAGGCCTACCTCGACCAGTATTCCGAGCAGCAGCGCCGCGCCGGTCGCTTCGAGCGCCCCGCCAATACCCGCCTGCGCAACGTGATGGAGTGGCTGGAGTTCCGCCAGGTGGTGCCGGGCGACGTGCGCCTGCAGCTGTGGCTGGCGTTCGGCTTCCTGCTCGTGTGCCTGCTCAACACCGTCGGCCTGCTGCTGGCCAAGTTCCTGCGCCGCAGCGGCGAGATCGGCGTGCGCCGCGCCCTCGGCGCCTCGCGGATGGAGATCTTCAAGCAGTGCATGGTCGAATCCGGCGTGGTCGGGCTGGCCGGCGGCGTGGCCGGGCTCGGCTTGGCCCTGCTGGGATTGTGGGCCGTGCGCCAGCGTCCGACCGATTACGCCGCGCTGGCGCAGCTGGACGGCCGCATGCTGCTGCTGACCTTCGCGCTGGCCATCGCCGCCAGCCTGCTCGCCGGGTTGCTGCCCGCGTGGCGCGCGATGCGCGTCCCGCCGGCCCTGCAGCTCAAGTCGCAATGATCCGTAGCGCCGCGGCGCTGCCATCCATTCCCCGGAGAATCCCGATGGAAATCCGTCCCATCCTGTCCACCCTGGCGCGCCACAAGACCGCCGCCGCATTGATCGTGCTGGAGATCGCGCTGACCTGCGCGATCCTGTGCAACGCGCTGTTCCTGGTGACGCAGCGCCTGGAGACCATGCACATGCCGAGCGGCATCGACGAGGACCGGCTGCTGATGGCCCAGGTCAACGGCATCGGCACCCAGACCGATGCCGATGCACGCACCCAGGAGGACCTGGCCGCGCTGCGCGCCATCCCCGGCGTCACCGACGCGGTGATCGTCAACCAGGTGCCGTTCCGCAACGGATCATGGAACACCGCGTTGGGCACGCGCCCCGACCAGCCCACGCCGACCCTCACGGCCGCGCAGTACATGGTCAGCGAGGGCGCACTCAAGGCGATGGGCCTGAAGCTGGCGGCCGGTCGCGACTTCCGCGCCGACGAATACAAGACCGTCACCGCACTCAATCTCACCGAAGACCCGAAGGCATTGTCATCGCCGGTCATCCTGTCCGCGCAGGCGGCGCAGCGGCTGTTCCCGGACGGCAATGCCCTGGGGCGCAACGTGTACATGGCCAACATCCCGCTGACCGTGGTCGGCGTGGTCGAGACCCTGACCCGGCCCGCCCAGATGTCCGGCGACCGTAGCAACTCGATCCTGCTTCCGGCGCGCATGAACTTCGCCAATGGCGGCTTCTACCTGGTGCGGGTGGCCGATCCGGCGCGCCGTACCGAGGTCGCCAAGGCGATTGAGCGCGCGCTGGAGAAGGTCGATCCCAACCGCCTGATCAAGCCGGCCAAGACCTACGAGGACAACCGCCGCGACTACTTCGCCGCCGACCGCGACATGATCGGCCTGCTGCTGGTGGTCAGCGCGCTGCTGCTGCTGGTGACCGCGCTCGGCATCGTCGGCCTGGCCAGCTTCTGGGTGCAGCAGCGCACCAAGCAGATCGGCATCCGGCGCGCGCTGGGCGCCACCCGCGGGCAGATCCTGCGCTACTTCCAGACCGAGAACTTCCTGCTCGCCTCGATCGGCATCGTGCTCGGCATGCTGCTGGCCTTCGCCATCAACCAGATGCTGATGGGCAAGTACGCGCTGCCGCGGCTGCCCTGGCAGTACCTGCCGCTGGGGGCGCTGGCCCTGTGGCTGCTGGGCCAGCTGGCGGTGCTGGGCCCGGCCTGGCGGGCGATGGCGATCTCCCCGGCGATCGCCACCCGCTCGGCCTGAGCCAGCGCCTACAATCGCCCGCATGCCCACCATCCTGGTCATCGACGACAACCCCGCGATCGCCACCGCGCTGGACGTGCTGTTCTCGCTGCACGACATCCACACGCTCGGCGCGGCCTCGCCCGAGGCCGGGCTGGCGCTGCTGGAGCAGGCGCCGGTGGACCTGGTGATCCAGGACATGAACTTCGTCGCCGACACCACCTCCGGCGACGAAGGGGTGGCGCTGTTCCACCAGATCCGCGCGCGCCATCCCGACCTCCCGGTGATCCTGCTGACCGCCTGGACCCACCTCGAGGCGGCGGTGGAGCTGATCAAGGCCGGCGCCGCCGATTACCTGGCCAAGCCGTGGGACGACCACAAGCTGCTGGCGACGGTCAACAACCTGCTGGAGCTGGGCGAGAGCCGGCGCCAGCTGGCCGCGGCCAGCCACGGCGAACGCCAGCGCCGCGGGCAACTGGCGCGCAGCTTCGACCTGCGCGGGATCGTGTACGCCGACCCCGCCAGCGAGGCGGTGCTGACCCTGGCCTGCCAGGTGGCGCGCGCCGACCTGCCGGTGCTCATCACCGGCCCCAACGGCGCCGGCAAGGAACGCTACGCCGAGCTGCTGCACCACAACAGCGCGGTGAAGGACGGCCCGTTCGTGGCCCTGAACTGCGGCGCGCTGCCGGCGGAGCTGATCGAGGCCGAGCTGTTCGGCGCCGATGCCGGCGCCTATACCGGAGCGAACAAGCCGCGCGAGGGCAAGTTCGAAGCCGCCGACGGCGGCACCCTGTTCCTGGACGAGATCGGCACCCTGCCGCTGGCCGGGCAGGTGAAACTGCTGCGGGTGCTGGAGACCGGCCGCTTCGAGCGCCTGGGCAGCAACCGCGAGCGCAGCGTGAAGGTGCGCATCGTCAGTGCCACCAACGCCGACCTGCCCGCGCTGATCAATGAGGGCAAGTTCCGAGAGGACCTGTATTACCGCCTCAACGGGATCGAACTGCGCCTGCCGCCGCTGCACGCGCGGCCGCGCGACATCCTCCCGCTGGCCTGCCATTTCCTCCCCGCCGGCAAGCAGCTGGGCGAGGACGCGATGCGCGCCCTCCAGCGCCATCCGTGGCCGGGCAACGTGCGCGAGCTGCGCAACGTGATGCAGCGCGCCGCCCTGTTGGCACGCGGCGACACCATCACGGCCGCCGATCTGGCGCTACCGGCGATGGCTCCCATGCCCGCGCACGCCACCGGCGAGGAGCCCGACCGCGCCACCATCGAGGCCGCGCTGGCCCGTTGCGGCGGAGTGCTGGCCCAGGCCGCCGCCGAGCTGGGGATGTCGCGGCAGGCGCTGTACCGCCGGCTCGACCGGCTGGGCATCGCGCGCGGCTGAGATGCGCCGGCTTTCGCTCACGCTGCGCATGATCGGCCTGGCGGCGGCCGCCGTCGCCGTGGCCCTGGCCGGTAGCCTGCTGCTGCAGCGCTGGCTGCTGGCGTGGCAGGCCGCACTGGTGGCCTGGCTGGTGGTCGCGTTGCTGCTGGCGCTGGCGGTACGCCGCCTGCTGGCGCCGGCACGCGCGCTGTTCCGCGCCCTGGCCGGCACCGTCGCCAGCTACCGCGACGGCGACTTCAGCTTCGGCATCGCCTGGCAGAGCGGCGGCGAACTCGGCGAACTGGTCGCCGCCCACAATGCGCTCGGGCACGCCCTGCGCGAGCAGCGGCTGGCGCTGGTGCAGCGCGAACTGCTGCTGGACACCATGGTGCAGAACACGCCGGTGGCAATGGTGCTGGTGGACCCCGCGCGCCGGGTGGTGCTGGGCAACCTGGCCGCACGCCGGATGCTGGGCGAGGGCCGCCGCCTGGAAGGCCGTGGCATCGACGACCTGCTGGCCGCCACCCCGGCCGCGCTGCAGGAGGCGTTCGCGCGCGGCGGCGACGGCATGTTCAGCCTCGGCAGCGACGACGACGAGGACATCTACCACCTCTCGCGCCGCAGCTTCCGCCTCAACGGACGGGTGCACGAACTGATCCTGCTGCGCCAGCTCACCGCCGAGCTGCGCCGCCAGGAAGTGCAGACCTGGAAGAAGGTGATCCGCGTCATCAGCCACGAGTTGAACAACTCGCTGGCGCCGATCGCCTCGCTCGCGCATTCCGGCGCGGAGCTGCTGCGCCGCGGCCAGCACGAGCGCCTGCCGGCGGCGCTGACCACGATCGAGGAGCGCGCCCGCCACCTGGAAGGCTTCATCCGCGACTACGCGCGCTTCGCCAAGCTGCCCGCGCCCCGGCTGGCCCCGGTGGAGTGGAGCCGCTTCATCGAACAGCTGCGCGCGCAGGTGGTGTTCACCGCCGACCTGTCGCCGGCGGACGGGATCGCCCGCTTCGACGCCGCGCAGCTGGAGCAGACCCTGATCAACCTGCTCAAGAACGCGCATGAATCCGGCTCGCCCGCGGACGAGGTGCGGCTGTCGGTGCGACGGCTGGCGGATGGCTGGCGGATCGAGGTGCTGGACCGCGGCAGCGGCATGAACGAGGCGGTGCTCGCCAACGCGCTGCTCCCGTTCTATTCCACCAAGCGCAACGGCACCGGCCTGGGGCTGGCGCTGGCACGCGAGATCGCCGAAGCCCACGGCGGGCGCATCGCCCTGCTCAACCGCGAAGGCGGCGGGCTGTGCGTGTCGCTGCTGCTGCCGGCCTGAACCGTCCGCCGGATTCGGCACCCTACACCGTCAGCGCGGGGCCTTCTTCACCGGCCGCTGCCAGCCTTCAACCGTCACCTGCTTGGCACGTGCCACCGTCAGCTTGCCCGCCGGCGCATCCTTGCCGATCACCGAGCCGGCGCCGATGGTGGCCCCCTCGCCGATCGTCACTGGCGCCACCAGCGCGCTGTTGGAGCCGATGAAGGCGCCATCGCCAATCACGGTTTGATGCTTGTTGGCGCCGTCGTAATTGCAGGTGATGGTGCCGGCGCCGATGTTCACGCCCGCGCCGATCTGGGCATCGCCCAGATAGCTCAGATGATTGGCCTTGCTGCCCTCACCGATGCGCGCGTTCTTGGTCTCCACGAAATTGCCCACGTGTACGCCGGGACCGAGCACGCTGCCGGGGCGCAGGCGCGCATATGGGCCGATCTGCGCAGCCGGACCGATCTGCGCGCCCTCGATGTCGCAATGGGTGCGGATCTCGCTGCCGGCGGCGATGCGCACGTCGCGCAGGCGGCAGAACGGGCCGATGCGCACGCCGTCACCGAGCTCGACCTCTCCTTCCAGCACCACGTCCACGTCGAGCTCGACATCCTGCCCTGCGCGCACCGTGCCGCGGATGTCGATCCGCGCCGGATCCGCCACCCGCACGCCCTGCGCGCACAGCGCGCGCACCTGCCGCAGTTGGAAGGCCCGCTCCAGCTGCGCCAGTTGCCAGGGATCATTCGCCCCTTCGGTCTCCAGCGGGTCCTCGACCACCACCACCTCGGCCGCCGCGAATTCACGCGCAGCCGCGGCGAACACGTCGGTCAGGTAGTACTCGCCCTGCGCATTATCGTTGCGCAGGCCGTCCAGCCAGCGGCGCAGGGCATCGCCCTCGGCGGCGATCACCCCGGTATTCACCAGCCGGATGCGGCGCTGCTCGGGATCGGCGTCCTTGTGCTCCACGATCGCCGCGACGTGGCCCTCGGAATCGCGCACGATCCGACCGTAGCCGCTGGGATCGTGCAACTCCGCCGCCAGCACCGCCAGCGGCCGCCGCGACTGCAGCAGGCGGTGCAGGGTCTGCGCGGTGATCAGCGGCACGTCGCCATACAGCACCAACACCCGCGCCCCGCTCGGGATCGCCGGCATCGCCTGCTGCACCGCATGTCCGGTGCCCAGCTGCTGTGCCTGTTCGGCCCAATGCAGATCAGGTTGATCTGCGAACGCCTCCCGTACCTGCGCGCCACCATGCCCGTACACCAGGTGCACCCCGGCCGGCGCCAGCGCACGCGCGGCCTCGACCACGTGCACCAGCATCGGGCGCCCGGCGATCCGCTGCAGCACCTTCGGAATGGCCGAGCGCATGCGCTTGCCCTCGCCCGCGGCCAGGATCACGACGTGCAACGGGGCATCCATGCTCGACTCCAATGATGTTGATCGTCCGCGGATTCTAGCGCGCCGGGCCGTGGTTTCAGGCCGGCACCTTGCGCGCAATGGATGCCCTGGCAGCCCGATGATCCATTGCCATCCGCGGCGCATCGGCCATTGGCCTTGCTTTGGGTTTTCCCTACGCGCAAAGAAAGGTAATTCCTAGCCTTTCCGGACCAAAGTTGGCTTGAGTTCCTGGATCGACGTCTGCTTGAGAAGCTTGTAGATCAAGGGTTTCAGGTCTTCGCCCCGATGGTTGTAGCGGTAGCAAACCTCACCCAGA
>NZ_SMAP01000007.1 GCF_004346265.1 Thermomonas haemolytica | reverse complement strand
ATCGGCCAGCTTGTAGTGCCTTGTCCCCTCGCACGAAGGGCATCGCTTCATGACCAAATCCTCGTTGATCTGGTCCGGTTTGGCTAGGAATTACCTTTCATTGCGCTGGACCCCTGGGCTGGCGACCGCCCTCCCGGCCGCGACCAGCCCCAACCCCAACAGACACCATGAGCCAACTCCAGACCATCGAAGCCATCGAAAAGCGCCTGTGGAGCGCTGTGGACCTGCTGCGTGTCAACTCCGGCCTGGCCAGCAACGAGTACCAACAACAAGCAGTACACGGATGAATTCCGTGCCGTGTCGGTCAAACCGGCGCCTGTTTCGGTTCGCGCGCCTTGGTTGCCGGGCCTGGTGTATTCATCGACTGGCGCGGAGAACCCGCGATCAGCGCAGTGCTAGCGGGTTTGCCCAGCAGTCCGGGGCGTCTTGCGTCCAGCTTGCGGCATCCAGCGCTGCGCGATCAGGTGGTCCAGCGAGAACACGCCAGGGCCTTTCGCGATCAGGTACAACAGCAAGGCGGCCCAGGTGCCGTGGGTGGGATAGGCATCCGGATAGACGAAGAGTTCGATCACCGCGGTCATGCCCAGCAGGCCGAGCGCGGAAAAACGGGTGGCGAGCCCTATTAGCAGCAGGATGGAGAACACATGCTCGGCGCTGGCAGCCATCAGCGCCGCCACGTCCGGAGGCAGCAGGGGAAGCGCGTATTCGGTACGGAACAGCTCCAGCGCGCTGTCGGACAGGTGCGGCCAGCCCAAGTGGAATTCACCCTCGACCAGGTTCACGGCCAGGCCCTCGACCTTGGTCTGCCCGGAGAGCCAGAACACTGCTGCGATCGAAAAACGGCCCACGAAAGCGATCAGCGAGTGCGGGATTCGGGAGAACAGCGCGATAAGCGATTGCAGTGAGCGAATGGGCCAGGCGACGGATTGCGGTGTCATGCGGTTCTCTCGATTTCATGGCATGCAGGCTAAAGCGCCGTCAGCGCGGCGTTGGCAAGCAGGCATTGGAAGATGTCGATCAGTGGACGCTCGCCCTGCAATCCGGAGGATTCGAATGCGGTGCCCAGGGAAGCACCGGCGATCAGGGCGGCCAGGAAGTCGGCGGTCTGCATGGTGGTGGGGACGATCTGCACCGTCCATTGCGGGCGCACCAGCAGCGCCGCCTCGCCGCACGCCAAGTCGATGCCGGCCAGCTCCACTTCGCCGTCGGTCTGGTGCGCCTGCCATAGCGAAACCACCGGATACGCCGAGCGGACCAGCTGTACGGCCGGGGCGAAACGCAGGCATGTCCGCGCCAGCAGCGCCGGCTGTGCGAGGCGTTCGGCCAGCGCCTGTGGCGGCAGGGCTTCCGCATCGGCAGCGTGGAAGGCGTGGACATAGGCCCACTCCAGGCGCGCCACGTCGGGTAGATAGGGCAGCGTCGCGGCCGCGGCAAAGCCGGCGATGAAGTCGGGAAAGCGGTCGCCATAGTGCGCCAACACCGGCGATACGGGCGGATGCTGGCGCAGGTAGTCGCGCGCCATGGCGTGGAAGAACGCATCCCCCACCAGTTGGCGCACGACCGGGTAGGTGTCGGCGAGTGCCTCGATCAACGAGGCCGCGACGTTGTTGCGGTAGACCGCGAAACGCGCGGCCGGATCGGCACCTGCGCGCACCGTGATGTCCGGGGGCGGGGAGCGCTCCGGATCGAGCAGGGCGCGGGCGAAGGCATCCATCACACCGCCTCCAGCAGCGCATTTTCCGATGGACGCGTTGACGCCTCCAGGATCCGCTGCGCGCACTGCGCCTCGGCCAGCAGCACCGGGAGGGGCGGGATGTCCTGGTCGCGCTCGATCAGGGTGGGCAGCGGCCCGCAGCGCTGGATCACGTGCCGGTAGAGGCGCCAGACGGGATCGGCGATCGGCGCGCCGTGGCTGTCGATCAGCAGCCGTTCCCCGGTGGCCTCGCGCTCTTCGGTAAAGCCGGCCAGGTGGATTTCGGCAACCGCCTCCAGTGGCAGCCGTTGCAGGTACGCCACCACGTTGCGGGCGTGATTGATGGCGCTGACATAAGCATTGTTGACGTCGAGCAGCAGGCCGCAACCGGTGCGGCGCACGACCTCGGCGATGAAATCGGCCTCATCCCAGGTGGATGCGGAGAACTCGACGTAGGTCGCCGGGTTCTCCAGCAGCAGCCTGCGGCCGAGGGTGGACTGCACCTGGTCGATGTGCGCGCATGTGCGGCGCAGCGTGGACTCGGTATAAGGCAGTGGCAACAGGTCGTTGTAGAAATTGCGGCCGTGGCTGGACCAGGCCAGGTGCTCCGAGAAAGCCTGCGGCTGGTAGCGCCGGAGCAAGGCGCGCAGCCGCTGCAGGTGGGCGTGGTCGAGGGGCGCCTCGCCGCCGATCGACAGCCCGACACCGTGCACCGACAGGCAGTAGCGCTCGCGGATCGCGCCCAGCTGCTGGTGGAAGGCACCGCCGTCCACCATGTAGTTTTCGGCGTGTACTTCGAAGAAACCGAGATCGGGCCCGGTGGCGAGGATGTCGGCCACGTGCTCGGGCTTGAGCCCGAGCCCGGGGCGTGGCGGCAGCGCCGTGCGTGACGTTTCGGGGAGGGGATGGGGCAGCGTCATCGCACGGCGCTCCCGGACTTACGCCTTTTCCGTGAACGCGGCCAGCTGGCCGAAGCCGGTCGGCGAGGTCGGCGAGGCGGTCTTCTCGCAGGTGCCGGCCGGCACGTATTTCCAGGCGTTGCCCTGGTAGTCCTTCTTGGCCGTCCCCGCGCAGGTGGTGCCCGCGCCCGCCTTGCAGTCGTTCTTGGCCTTCATGGCGACGCCGAAGCATTTTTCCTTGCCGGCCATCATGTCGTGGCCGCCGGACTTCATATCCTGCGCGGCGGCCGGCAGGGCGGCGGCGGTGAGCAGGGTGCCGAGGGCGAGGGCGAGGGTGGCCTGGGTGCTGGATTTCATGGGAAGCTCCTGTCGGATCGTGGATGTCTGGATGTCGTGCGCGCCCAGCGAAGCCAGATCGCAGGGCGACGGTCTCCGTGGACAGGGGCTTGGTCGGGGCAGGGGGCGCGGTTCTTACACCCGTTCCTCGCAATCTTCTGGTCCGGCTGCGGTCGAGTGAAGGCGAAGCCGCGGCGGGCGCCGCTGCGCGGGGTCTGCCGGGCCGCGCCGCAGGCATGCGTCGGGCGCCGCGGCAAAACACGGCGGGACCTCGGGAAACAGGCAGTGCGGTTTCGCCTGGTGTTGCGTGCGGAGCCTTCGGCGGTGCGGCGAGGGCCTGTGGATTGTGGCGATGGCGTGGCGCCGCCCGGCAAGGGCAAGGCGGTGTCCGTTGCGAGTCGCGTGCCGCCGCTGCGCGACCGTGGCCAGGTGCGCCTCAGCGCCGTCGCCGTACGCGCTGGCGGTAGTCGTGCACGTTGTCGCCGCGGATGCGGGGTTCGCGGGTGCCGATGATGGTGTCCACCTTGCGGTCGCTGCCGGTGACCGGCTGCGCCTGCACCCGGGTCTCGCGCTCGAACGCGTGCGATTTGTCGGTGTTGCGGTAATAGCGGTACATCGCCCAGTAGAAGCCGGTGGCGCCGGCCGGGCCCAGCAGCAGCCAGAGTGCGCTGTTATCGCTCATCAGGTGTGCCCCACGATCCAGATGGCCAGGGTTTCCAGCACGGTGCCGAGGGTGAGCGCGGCCAGCAGCAGCTTCCAGTGCTGGATCGGGATGCTGCCCATGGTCTCGCCGGTGCGGCCGTTGACCGCGATGTAGTGCAGCATCCCGCCGTTCGGCCCGGGTTGGTGGTAGGAGTACAGCCACACCGGCAGGTACATGGCCACCCAGCGGCTGCCGTGCACGTCGATCGCCTCTTCCTCCCAGCGCACGCCGCGGTCGTAGCGGCGCACCGAGCCTTCCACCTGCGCGCGCGCGATCGACAGCAGCTGGTCGTCCAGCACCGGCATCAGCTGCGCCACGTCGAGGTCGCGCTTCTCGGAGCTGAAGCCGGACAGGTAGGAGGCGTTCCACTTCACCGCGTTCTTGGTGTCGAACGGCAGGATCGCGTTGATGATGTTGTTGGTGTTGACCCGGACATCGAGGTTGCCGCGGCTGCGCGAGGATTCCAGCGGCAGGTCGTCCACCGTGAACGCCACCTGGCGCTCCACCGCGTACACGTCGGCGTCGTAGTAGGTCTTCTTGTCGTTGTCGCTGCCGCGGGTGTAGCGGCGGGTCTCGATCTCACCAAAGCCGGCCACCTCGGCGCTGGCATTGGCGTCCACGATCATGTACGGCAGGTACACGCCGGTGACGTTCTCGGGCGTGAATTGCTCCTTGAATTCCTTGAGCGCGAACAGCCGGCGCTTGTCCACGAACTGGCGGATGCGCGCCACCGCATCCTCCTTGCGGATGTGGAAGGGCAGCACCGCGTCCGGCACCGCGCCGTTGGCGATCTGCTCGTTCACGCCGAACACGTGCCTGCACCAGTGGCAGCGTGCCGTCATCGCGTTCTCGGTGTTGACCGTGGCCTCGGCTCCGCAGCCGGCGCATTTGAAGCTGACCAGGGCCGCGCTGCCGGCGGCGATGTCGCGCGCGCCGGAGGCGATCACCGTGCCGTGCAGCTGGTCGATGCCCTCGCCCAGCCCGAATGCCTCCTCGACCCGCTCGGCATGCCACTCGTGCCGGCAGTACAGGCAGATCAGCAGGTCGCTGCCCGGCTTCTGGCGGATGTCGCTGGCCCCGCACTTGGGGCAGCGGTTGAGGCCGTCCTTCAGTTCCTCGGCGGCGGTGTCGATGGCGACCGGGTCGGGCGCCAGCAGTTCGTCGCGGACCGGGCCGGGCAGGGTGTCGGGATCCAGCGGCAGGCTGCCCGGCGCGGGCGGCACGTCGCGCGGCGAGCCCGGGCCGGTGGGCGCGGGCGGCGGTGGGGTGGTCGGCATGGCAGGCGGGGCGGCGTGCGGGAGGCGCGGATTACAGGCCCAGCGCCTTGGCCTTGAGCGCGTCGTAGTCGGCCTGGGTGATCAGCCCGAGGTCGAGCATTTCCTTGGCCTTCTTTAGCTTCGCCACCGGGTCGTCGCCGGCTGGCGTGGCCGGCTGCTGCAGGCCGCCGATGCCGCCCAGCATGCCCGAGGCCATGCCAAGCCCGACGATCCCGGCCGCGCCGCCGTTCTCGCCGGCCGACTGGATGCCCTGCGCCACGCTGGCCTGCAGGTTGGAGTTGCCGCGCGCGCCGGACAGCGCATCCGCGCGCTGCACGGTCTTCAGCAGCTCGCGGGTGTTGGCGTCGTACTCGATCGAGACGATCGCGGTCTTGACGATCGCCAGCCCGCGTTCGGCCTTCCACTGGTAGCCGGCTTCCACCGCCTCGGCCAGGCTCTGCGCGAAGCCCACCGAATCCTGCTGGATGCGGGTGATGCGGTTGCCCTTGGCCGGGTCGTTGGTATAGCGGCTGAACGCCGGCGCCAGCGAGGCCACCACCTCGTTGAACAGCTGCGCGGCGGCGGCGTTGTCGAGGTCGGTGAAGTCGAACACGCGGCCCGGCTGCAGGTAGCTGGCCGGCACGAAGTTCTTCACGAACAGGATCGGATCGACGATCTTCAGGGTGTAGGAGCCGCGGGTGATGGCGCCCACCTGGGTGCCCAGGAAGCCGTCGTCCCAGTAGATCTCGGACTGGGTGCCGAAGCGGTTGTCGGGCAGCTCCTTCAGCGAGACGAAGAACGCCAGCTGCTGGCTGCCGGGGATGCCGCCGAACTTGAAGCGCTCCCAGCTCTGCATCACCAGCGAATCAAGCAGCCCGTCGCCGGCGAAGATCGACTTCGACTGCACATCGTCCGAGCGCCACTCGTAGCCGCCGGGCTCGGCCGCCAGCGCGGTGATCTTGCCGTCCTGCATCAGCAGCAGGCCATAGCCTTCCGGCACCACGATCTTCGAGCCATTGCTGATGATGTTGGCCGAGCCGTGCACGTTGGAACCGCGCCCGGCATTGGTGCCGCGCGGCACCGCGGCGAACAGCGCGGCGGTCGGGGGAAGACCGTCGGGGATGGTGAGGAAGTCCTTCCACTGGTCGCCCAGCATGCCGCCGACCGCGCCTTTCATCGCCTGAACAAGACCCATGGGTGTACTCCAATGCAAAGACCGTATGGCCGGCCGGAAGGATAACGCCTGCAGATGGCCCGCAGAGGTCACACATGTCACCACGCGGGGATGACGCAGGCAGGACACGGCAAGCGCGCCGGCACCCGGCCAACGCGGGCGCTCCGCGCCTGAATCCGGTCGCCATCGGATCTTAGGAAAGATTTAGGAAACCCTTAGCCATCATTTAGCAACGAACTCCGCGTCGGGCCGGTAGCGTGCATCGCGTTGCCCTCCCGGCGGCGTTGCTGCCGCGGCGGCATGCCCACCCATCACCCATTCCGGAGTTCCATTTCATGCAGATGCAGTCCCGCTACAACATCTACGAAGTCATCCACAAGGCGCTGCGCGCCCGCCTGTCCCGCACCCTGGTGGCGATCGGCCAGGTGGACGTGGACGATCCGGCCAGCCTGCGCGAGCTGGAGGCCGAGGTGAACACCACGCTGGCGATGATGCACGGCCACCTGACGGCCGAGAACGCCTTCATCCATCCGGCGATGGAGGCGCGGGTGCCGGGGTCGGCCCTCCGCATCGCCGAGGAGCACGTGCACCACGAGGACGACATCCAGCTGCTGCGCGAGGCCTGCGCGGCGCTGCTGGCGGCCGCGCCGGACCTGCGCCAGGGCCTGGCCGACCGCCTGTACGTGCTGTTCGACCTGTTCGTGCAGGACAACCTCACCCACATGCGCCACGAGGAAGAGCACCACAACGCGGTGCTGTGGTCGGCCTACGAGGATGCCGAGATCGTGGCGATCGAGCAGGCGCTGGTGGGCGCGCTGCCGCCGGAGAAGAAGGCACTGTATCTGCATGCGATGCTGCCAGCGGTGCCTACCCGCGATCGCGTCCGGCTGCTGGGCGGCCTGCGCCAAAGCGTGCCGGCGGAGGCATTCGACGGCATCTACGCCTCGCTGTGCACGCTGCTGGATACGCGTGCGCAGCGCCGGCTGGCGGAGGCCCTTGGGCTGTCCGCGGCTGCGGCCATCGCGGCCTGAGCGCGTGGGCCGGGCGCACGCCTGGACGCGGCGAGGTTCAGGCGATCTCGACCAGCACCACCGGTCGCCCGACCTGCAGCCGCAGCCGCCCGCGGCCGGTTTTTTCCAGCCGCAGGCTGCCGCCGCGCTCGGCCAGCCGCTTGCCCAGCAGGATCAGCCGCGCCTCCAGGTTGTCGCTGATGTCGGGCAGGCCGATCGCGGCGTCGCGGCGCAGCTCGCGGTTGCTGAAATCGACCCGGCCTTCCGCGGTATAGGCCTGCAGCAGCCGCCACAGGATGGCGCCGGCGACGCCCTTGATCAGGTAGTCGTCATCGAGGAACAGGCTGTTGTCGCGCAGGTAGCGGCGCACCTGCAGTGGCACGACGTCGCTGGCGCGCGTCGGTGCCCGCGCCGGGGCCGGCGCTTCGTCCTCGGTGTCGGCGCAGTCCTCCAGCGCGCGGACCGCCCAGGCCAGGGTGCCGGCGAGGGTGCACAGCGCGTCCTCGTCGTCGTGGTTGAAGCGCGCTTCCTCCGGGCTTTCCACGTACACCAGGCCGATCGCTTCCTCGCCCAGCAGCACCGGCACCGCCAGTTGGCTGCCGGGTTCGGCCAGGCCGGGGAACGGGATCGCCAGTTCCAGCGGCTCGGCCAGCCCGCGCGCCAGCGCGCTGTCGCGCACCGCGCGCCCGTAGGCGTAGTCGGCGGCGCTGTAGTTGATGCGGATCGGCACCCGCTGTTGCGCGGCGACGCCGATGACGCCGGCACCGTCGGGGATCTCCGAGCCCACGCCCGAGGTCGGGTAGCCGCGGCTGGCGACCACGAACAGGCGTCCGCGCCCGCGGTCGCGCAGCAGCACCATCGCGTGGCGGATGTCGAAGCGGGTGTCCAGTGCCTCCAGCAGCAGCTCGAACAGCCCGGCCATGGTCTCCGCGCGCGCCAGCTGCGCGCAGGTGGCGCGTACCTGTGGCAGCAGCCGCTTGTGGCGCGCGGCCGCCGGCGCCGCATCGCCCACCGCCTGCAGCGCCTCCACCGCGTAGATGTCGCTGCCGCGCAGGTGGAACACGCCGGCCATGCCCGAGTGCGAGGCGATCCCGGCCAACCGCGCCTTCATGCTTTCGAACAGCGGGCCTTCGCTTTCGGTGCGCAGGTAGCGCAGGTGCAAGCGGTAGCGCGCGCCGGTCTCGGGGTTGATGACGAACGCGGTGGCCTGTGGATTGGCCAGCACGTTCTGGCGGGTCTTGTTGAAGAACTGGAACGACAGCGCCACGTGGCCGGCGTCCACCAGATGGATCTGCGAGACGTAGCTGATGTTGGGCGTGCCGTCGGCCGCGCAGGTGGCGACCACCGCCGGGATGCCGCCTTCCATGCACGCGCGGATGGCGAACAGGTCCAGGCTCACCGGGCGCCCTCCAGCCGCTGCCCGGCCTGCGGGCCCGGGGTCTGCTCGAAGCCTTCGCGGGGGTGGCAGACGATGGCGATGCGGTCCTCCGGCGGCGCGTGCAGGATCGCCAGCGGGATCGCCTCCGGATAGCCATAGCCGACCACCGTCGCCCCGAACGCGCGCACGTAGGCGTCCACCGCCGCGTGGTCCTCGGCATCCAGCGCCTGCACCCGCGCATCCGTCGCCTTCACCTGCAGGGTGCGGTGGCTGACGATGTCCGAGAACACCACCGCCACCTGGCCGTTGGTCGCCACGTCGTCCGCCAGGGGGCCGGCCAGCGCGGCATTGACGAACACCCGCACCTCGCCGTCCGCCAGCACCCGGCAGCCCACCCCGCGGGTCACCGACGGCCGCAGCGCCGCGTCGCGCGCGCCCAGGCTCATCGACACCGCCGCCTGCATGAACGCGGCGCGGTCGGCATCTAGCCAATCAGGGGCGGAGCGGATGGGCATCGCATGCGGCATGGATGGAACCGGACGGATGATACCGTCGGTTCCGCCCGATCACGCCCCTGGGCATGAGGGCGCTCAGGTGGCGCGGCGCAGCACGCCTTGCAGCCGGGTACCGGGGGCCACCGTGTTGAACACGGTGCCGTATTTCTTCACGTTCTCGTGCAGCAGCTCCAGCCGGCGCGCATCCTCGTCGGTATCGACGAGGATCTCGTAGTCGATCGATTCCATGCGCGGCGGCACGTCCTGGCGCACGCCGTGGATGCGGACTTCCACCCCGCGCAGCGAGAAGTGCAGGATCGGCGTCACCCGTTCGATGCCCTTGAGCATGCAGGCCGCCAGCGCGGCCAGCAGCAGCTCGGCCGGGTTGAAGGCATCGCTGCGGCCCGCAAGATCGGTGTCCAGCACGAGCTCGGCGGATTTGCACTGGGCCGTGCTGCCGTGTGCATCCACCCGGCGGGCGCGGACCGTGAACGTCATTTTCGGCGGTGTTTCCATGGGGTTCTCAGTGGCTTAGCAGCAGCTTTGCGAGGCTGCGGCCGGTTCCGCAGCAGGTGTGCAGCATCCGCCGCTAGCCGCTGCGGAGGCATCCTGCGTGGACGGCGCGCAGCATTCCCCGCCGGCGCAGCAGGACGCGGTGGCCTGGCCGCGGACGGGAAAGTCCTTGCGCGCCCACTTCTCCAACCCGCCGTCCAGATTGGCGACCTGGGAAAAGCCGTGATACGACAGGAAGTATGCGGCCTTCAGGCTGCGCTGGCCGCCCGCGCAGGCCAGGATCAGCAGGCGGTCGCGCGGAAGCTCGTGCAGGCGCTGCGGCAGCGCGCTCAGCGGAATTTGCATCTGGCTGGGCACATCGAAGGCAAAGGCGGCGACCTCATCCGGTTCGCGCACATCCACCAGCAGCGCGTTTTCTTCCTCGAGCTTGCGCCGGGTCAGGGTCGGGCAGAACTGGGGGACTTCCGACAGCTCTTTGTAGGTGTCGTTCATGTGGGCCTCCTCGTGCTTACTGGCTCAACCACTGTTCGATGCGCTCGCGCGCCGGGATTCCGCCGGCATGCACCACCTTGCCGTCGACCACGACGCCGGGCGTGCTCATCACGCCATAGCCCATGATCTGGCGGATGTCCTCCACCTTTTCGACCGTGACCGGAATGCTTTTGGCGCGGGCCACGTCCTCGATCAGCGCGACCGTGGTCTTGCAGTTCGCGCAGCCGGTGCCCAGGACCTTGACGGTTTTCATCGTGCATTCTCCTTGCGTCGTTGGATGCTTGGTTGGAGGGGATGGGGGCAGGGATGGGCGCTCACAGGATCGCGTTGAACACGTAGCCGACCAGCAGGATGCCGCTGGTGACCACCGCGACGAAGGTCGCGATCAGGCGCACTTTCAGCACCTTGCGCAGGATCACCATCTCCGGCAGCGACAGCGCGATCACGCTCATCATGAAGGCCAGCACCGTGCCCAGCGCGGCGCCCTTGGCCAGCAGCGCCTGCACGATCGGGATCACCCCGGCGGCATTGGTGTACATCGGCACCCCGATCAGCACCGCCAGCGGCACCGCCCACCAGGCATCGCGGCCCATGATCGAGGCCATCAGGTTCTCCGGCACATAGCCGTGGATGCCGGCGCCGATGGCGATGCCGGCCAGGATGTAGGGCCAGACCTTGCCGACGATTTCGCGCACGCTGGCAAAGCCGGCGTGCAGGCGCTCGCCCAAGGACATGCCGGTGTCGGTGACGGCGGCACTCACGCGCGGCATCTCGCGGACCCAGTCCTCCAGATGCGCTTCCATCTTCAGCCGGCCGATCACCCAGCCGGCGACGATCGCCACCGCCAGGCCCAGCCCCAGGTACAGCGCCGCGATCTTCCAGCCGAAGAGGCCGAACAGCAGGGTCAGCGCCACTTCGTTGACCATTGGCGCTGCGATCAGGAACGAGAAGGTCACCCCCAGCGGGATGCCCGCCTGCACGAAGCCGATGAACAGCGGCACCGCCGAGCACGAGCAGAACGGCGTCACGATGCCCAGGCTTGCGGCCATCACGTTGCCGATGCCTTCCCGCCGCCCGGCCAGCAGCGCGCGGGTGCGCTCCGGGGTGAAATAGCTGTTGACCATGCCCATCAGGAACACGATCCCGGTCAGGAGCAGCAGGACCTTCGGGGTGTCGTAGAAGAAAAACTGCAGCGCGCTGCCGAGGTGGCTATCGCGCGCGACCGGCAGCCACCCCACCACGGTTTCCGAGAGTGGTTCGAGGATGCGGTACAGCGCCCACCACAGCAGCGCCCCACCGGCCAGGAACAGGCGCGGATGGCGCTGCGGCCAGCGCAGGGTCGGGGTCGGGGCAACGGTGGCATGCATCGGGGCTCGTCTCCTGGAAAGCGATCGACCGGCCGCGCGTCGCGGCCGGCTTCATGCACCAGAAGACGAAGCAGGGGCGAAAAGGATTCAGGGGGCGACCGACGGGGCGGAAGCGCGCGCCTCGGGCGGGATGTGGCAGCACACCCGGCCCTGGGCATCGAACTGGACCTGGCAGTGCTGCACCAGGGCATCGCGCAGGCGCTGGCGGGCGCGCAGGAGCCGGGATTTGGCCGCGGCCAGGCTCAACCCGGCGTGCTGGGCATAGGCCTTGACCGTCTGGCCGCGCAGGTCGCAGGCCTCGAGGATGGCGCGATCTTCGGCGGACAGGCGCGCCAGATTGCGCCCCAGGCAGGCGTCCAGTGCATCCACCGGCGGGCGCTCCTCGTCGCCGGGAGCCGCCAGGGTCTCCGGCAGGGGCGCATGGGGGCGCGTGGTGCGGGCATGGTCGATCAGGGCATTGCGCGCGACCTGGAACAGCCAGGCGCGCGGCTGCTCCAGGCGGCAAAAGCCCTGCCCCTGGCGCAGGGCGCGCAGGAATACTTCCTGCAGCAAGTCTTCTGCCAGGTCGGGCGCGTCCAGGCGCTGGCGCAGGAAGCCGCGCAGTTCTCCTTCATACCGCCGCCAGGCGCCGAGCACGCAGTCGAAGGGCTGCGTGCAGTCGGCGGCGACATCGGTGGGGGCGTGCTGTGCCGGCATCGGTTTAGCGTACACCGGCAGCGGGAACCTCTGATCAACTCAGAGGTTCCCGCCGGCCATGGATGGCCGGCCGCGCATCGATCATGCAAGTGATTGAAGCGTGTGAGCCGAGTCCAGGCATGTACCGGACTCGGCGTGGGCGGACAACGCCTGGATGGCGTTGTTCAGAGCTTCCAGAGCGGGGACGTTACGGATTGCAGCGGTCGCAGTGGGCAGGGTCGGCCAGCATCCGCCGCACCGGGCGGATCGCTTCGTGGCCGCAGTGGCGGCAGTGCTGGCGATGCCCGCGTGCCAGCGTGGTCGGGGCCAGGCACCAGGCGCAGGGCAGCCCGCGCACCGGCTCGCCGGGGACGAAGTCGGGCTGGCCGCAGGCCGGGCAGCGGCTGCGCCAGGCGCGCACCAGGGCGAGGCTGGCGCGCGCGATCCGGCGCATCCGGTGCGGGCAGCGGTGCGCGCGCAGGTCGGTTTCCACCCAGGCTTCGCCATGCTCGGCCAGCAGCGTGCTCACGCGGGCTTCCAGCGCATCCCAGGTGTCCAGCTGCTTGAACAGTGCGCGCGTGGGCGTCGGTTGGCCGTCGGCGATGCCCATCACGATCAGGCCCTGCGCAGGAAAGCCGACGCGGGTGGCGAATTCACGCAGCCCGGCAAGGTCGGTGATGCGCTCGCCGGTCGCATACGGGGCGGGGGCGCCATGCCAGCCGGCCAGTTCCAGGCCGCTGTCGCGATCGACCAGCAGTACCAGTTCCAGCCCCATGCTGACGAACGGCAGCTCGGGGTGCGGGCCGAAGCTGCCCTCGCTGGCCAGCCCCACGCGCGCTTCCGGCAGCTGCGCGAAGCCGGCGGCGATCTTGGCGCGCGCCGCCTCCAGCGCGCTGCCGGTGCGCGCGATCTCGCGGCTGAAGGTACCGAAGCGGTCGCTGTCGAACCCCGGCGGCACCTGCACCCGCAGGCCGAGGAAACGGCCCAGCAGCGGAGCGATCACCCGTTCCTTGTGGTGCATGGTGGCCAGCACGGCGGTGCGTCCGACCAGCGCGTCCAGCGGTGGGGCGTGCATATCGGTGAGCGTTTAGGACGAGGGCACGCTGCCCTGTCCGGCCGCGCGCAGCAGGCGGTCGCGCAGGGCTTCGGCAGTGCCGTCGCCTTCCGGCAGTTCGGCCACGATGACCTCGGCGCCGCGGGCGTCGGCCTCGCGCAGCAGTGCATACAGCCGTTGCATGCGGGTCTCCACGCTGTTGCCGGCATCCAGCCAGAGCAAGGCCGGGTGCGCGACGGCCGGTGGCAGGGCCGAAAGCTGCGCGGTGCGCAGGCCGCGCGCCAGGCAGGCTTCCACCTGTGTCTGTACGGCCGCGGGTGGGGCGCATACCACCGCGGCGCGCGGGCTGTAGTGGCGCTTCATCAGCCCGGGGCTGCGGGTGCCGGCGGCCGGGCGCAGGTCCACGTCGCGCTGCAGGCAGGCGGCGATCTCGGCCGCGCTGATCCGCCCGGGCCGCAGGATGCGCGGGGGATCGGTGCTGACATCCACGATGGTCGATTCGATCCCGACCGTGCACGGCCCGCCGTCCAGCACCAGCGGCAGAGCATCACCGAACTCGGCGCGCACGTGCTCGGCGGTGGTGGGACTGACGTGCAGGTGGCGGTTGGCCGACGGCGCCGCGACCCCGCGTCCGAACCGGCGCAGCAGCGCCAGCGCGATGGGGTGTGCCGGCATCCGCAGGGCCACGGTGTCCAGCCCGCCGGTGACCACGCGCGGCACGTCGGGCCGGGCCGGCAGCACCAGAGTCAGCGGGCCGGGCCAGAACGCGCGCGCCAGCGCCAGCGCGGCGGGCGGCACCGCGGCCGCCCAGGCGTGCAACTCCTCCACGCTGCCGATGTGCACGATCAGCGGATGGTCCGCAGGGCGCTGCTTGAGCGTGAAGATGGCGCGTACGGCCTCGGGATTGCGGGCGTCGGCGGCCAGGCCATAGACGGTTTCGGTGGGCAGGCCGACCAGCCGGCCCTGGGCGAGCAGGGCGGCGGCGGCAGTGATCCCGGCATCGGCATCGCTGCCGGGATCAAAGGCGGGCAGGGGGGATTCCATGCCCGCTATGGTGCCATCGGCTGGGCTCATTCGCCCTGCGCGACCGAGTACCCGGGCTGGCCGTCGAAGCGGTACAGGTTCTCGGTCTTGATCGCCGGCAGGCCGTGCTCGACCAGGCGCAGCAGCAGTTCCGGCACCTGGCGCGGCGCCAGCTGGCCGTCCACCGCCTTGATCCGGCAGCGCCAGTGGTCGGTGCAGAAGGTATCGGGATGACCGTCCGGCCAGACCTTCACCCCGCGGTTGGTGATCACCGCCAGGCGCAGGCCGTCCGGAAGCGCCGCCTGCAGGCGCGCGGCGAGCGCATCCGGCGCGCGGCCGGCCTCGTCCCAGTCCAGGAACACGTCCACGCCTTCCAGCTGCTTCTCCTGGCGCTTGCGCGGGGCGGCATCCAGCGGCTGGCGCAGGGCGGCCGGCGGGGCCTGCCGGTAATCCGCGGCCGGCAGGTGCTGCGGCGCCTGGCCCAGGCGCTCGATCACCGCGTGGGCGAACTCGCGGGTGCCCAGGCAGCGCCGGCTGGTGCGCTCGTTGAACAGGTCGCGGGTGTGCAGGCCGTCCTCCAGGGTGCGCAGCCAGGCGTTGTGGATGGCGGTGGCGGCCGCGGTGTCACCCAGGTGCAGCAGCATCTGCACGCTGGCCAGCAACAGCCCGGACGGGTTGGCGATGTTCTTGCCGGCGATATCCGGGGCCGAGCCGTGCACCGCCTCGAACATCGCGCCGTGCAGGCCGATGTTGGCCGAGGGCGCCAGCCCGATCGAGCCGGCCACCTCGGCGGCGATGTCGGACAGGATGTCGCCGTACAGGTTGGGCGTCACCACCACGTCGAACTCGCGCGGACGCGCGGCCATGCGCGCGGCGCCGATGTCGATGATGCGGTGCTCGGCCTCCAGCTGCGGGTATTCCGCGGCGATCTCGTCGAACACCCGATGGAACAGGCCATCGGTCATCTTCATGATGTTGTCCTTGCTCATGCAGGTGACCTTGCGCCGCCTGTGCGCCAACGCGTACTCGAACGCGTAGCGCACGATGCGCTCGCAGCCGGGGCGGGTGATCAGCTTCAGGCACTGCACCACCTCGTCGGTCTGGCGGTGCTCGATGCCGCCGTAGGTATCCTCCTCGTTCTCGCGCACGATCACCACGTCCATGCCCGGGTGCAGCGAGTCCACGTAGGGGTGATAGGCCACGCACGGGCGCACGTTGGCGAACAGCCCCAGGGTCTTGCGCAGGGTGACATTGATGCTCTTGTAGCCGCCGCCTTGCGGGGTGGTCATCGGGCTCTTCAGCAGCACCGGATGCTCGGCCAGGATGTCCCAGGTCTGTGGGAGAATCCCGTTCATATGCCCGCTGCGGTAGGCGGCCTCGCCCATCGTCACCGGCTGCAGCTGCAGGTTGGGGGCGACGTGGCGCAGGACATGCAGCACGGCGTCCATGATCTCGGGGCCGATGCCGTCGCCGTGGGCCACGGCGATGGTGCGGGTGGCGGCGTCGGTGGCGGTGCGGGCGGGTGACAGCTGGGCGTTCATGCGTTCTCCTATTCACGTTATGAAAAACACGAAACACATGTCGCATATTAAGGGGCAATCCCGGCCGGCTGTCAAGCAGGCCGCATCCACCCGCGCGCCGGCCGCGGCCGCGCCGGCGGCGGTGCCGGACTGGACCTACTTCAGCAACCACGGCCACGTGCTGTTCTGCCTGGCGCGCGAGCCGGACATGCTGCTGCGCGAAGTGGCGGCCCGGGTCGGCATCACCGAGCGCGCGGTACAGCGGATCGTGGCCGACCTCGAGGAGTCCGGCGCGCTGCTGCGCGAGCGCGACGGCCGCCGCAACCGCTACACCATCGACCCGGACACCCCGCTGCGCCATCCCAACGAGGCGCACTGCACCGTGGGCATGCTGATCGATACCGTCATCGGCAGCGAGGAATGACCGCCGTGCCGGCGCGCCGTCGCAGCCGGTGAGACCGCCGCGGCCCACGCTTGCGGGCATGCGGATCGAAGAAAAACTGGCGGTGCTGGCGGACGCCGCGAAATACGATGCCTCGTGTTCCTCCAGCGGCGGCGCGCGCCGCGGCGCCCGCGGCGGCAAGGGCGGCATCGGCTCCACCGGCGGCATGGGCATCTGCCATGCCTACACCCCGGACGGCCGCTGCATCTCGCTGCTGAAGATCCTGCTCACCAACTTCTGCATCTACGACTGCGCCTATTGCATCAACCGGCGCAGCTCCAACGTGCGGCGCGCGCGCTTCGGGGTGGACGAAGTGGTGCGGCTCACCATGGACTTCTACCGCCGCAATTACATCGAAGGGTTGTTCCTGTCCTCGGGGATCATCCGTTCCGGCGACCACACGATGGAACTGCTGGTGCAGGTGGCGCGCCGGCTGCGGCAGGACGAGCACTTCCGCGGCTACATCCACCTCAAGACCATCCCTGAGGCCTCGCCGGAGCTGCTGGCCGAGGCCGGGCGCTGGGCCGACCGGCTCAGCATCAACGTCGAGCTGCCGACCGAGACGGGCCTCAAGGCGCTGGCGCCGGAGAAGGACGCCCGCGGCATCCGCCAGGCCATGGGCCGGCTGCGCGCCGGCATCGACGAGGCCCGCGCCGAGCGCCGCGCCCCGCGCTTCGCACCGGCCGGGCAGAGCACCCAGATGATCGTCGGCGCGGACGCGGCCAACGACCGCGACATCCTGCGCGCCAGCGACGCGCTGTACCGCGGCTACCGGCTGCGCCGCGTGTACTTCTCGGCGTTCAGCCCGATCCCCGATGCCTCGCGTGCTCTGCCGCTGCGCGCGCCGCCGCTGGTGCGCGAGCACCGGCTCTACCAGGCCGACTGGCTGATGCGCTTCTACGGGTTCGACGTGGCCGAGATCGCGCCCGACGGCGAAGGCGGCATGCTGGACCTCGACATCGACCCGAAGCTGGCGTGGGCACTGCGCCACCGCGAGCGCTTTCCGGTGGACGTGAACACCGCCCCGCGCGAGCTGCTGCTGCGCGTGCCGGGGCTGGGCGTGGCCACGGTGCTGAAGCTGCTGCGGCTGCGCCGCCACCGCCGCGTGCGCCACGACGACCTGGTGCGCCTGCGCGTGCCGATGGACAAGGCCGGCCCGTTCCTATCCGCGCTGGAGCACCGCCCGCAGGCCGACCTCGATAGCGCGGCCCTGCGCGCAGCGCTGGTGGCGGCGCAGCGGTCGCGGCAACCCGACCTGTTCGGCTTCTGATGCGACACATCGTGCTGGCCGATGGCGGGGACCTGGGCGAGTGGCGCCGTGCCGCGCGCGCGCTGCTGGCGGCGCGGGTGCCGCCGCCGCAGGTGCAGTGGGCGTGCGGGATGCAGGGCGATCTGCTCGCGACGCTGGCGGAGCCGCTGGAACCAGCGGCCGGCAACGCCGCTGCCGGAAACGCTGGGCCGATGCCGGACGTACGGGTGCCGCGCGAATTCCTCGCGCTGGCCGAACTGGTGCTGGCCCACGCGGATCCGCATCGCCACGCGCTGCTGTACCGCCTGCTGTGGCGTCTGGTCCGCGGCGAGCGGACCCTGCTGGGCATCGTCACCGATCCCGACGTGGCGTGGGCGCGCGCGGCGGCCTCGGCGGTGCGGCGCGAGCGCCACAAGATGAAGGCGTTCGTGCGCTTCCGCGAGATGGTGGACGCGGGCGGCCCGGTGTACGTGGCGTGGTTCGAACCGGCCCACGACGTGCTGCCGCTGGTCGCGCCGTTCTTCGCCCGCCGCTTCGCCGGGATGCGCTGGTCGATCCTGACGCCCTCCCGCAGCGCCTATTGGGACGGCATCGCGCTGCATCCGGGGCCGGGCGCGAGCCGTTCCGATGCGCCGGGCGATGACGCGCTGGAAGACCTGTGGCGGGTGTACTACGCCAGCACCTTCAACCCCGCGCGCCTCAAGGTGGACGCGATGCGCAAGGAAATGCCGGTGCGCTACTGGAAGCACCTGCCCGAGGCGCGGTTGATCCCGGCGCTGGTGCGCGATGCCGGCGCGCGCATGGGCGCGATGCTGGCGTCCGCGCCAACGCTGCCGCGCAAGCCGCGCCTGGAGGCCGCCGCTGCCCCACATCGCGACCGCCGTGGCCGCGGCTGACGCGCCGCATTCCCTGTCGCCGCGGGTGTTCCCTGGCGTAGCATCGACGTCCAAACAGATGCGTCCAGCCGGATGCGTGGAGCACAGGTGATGCAGGGATCGACGATGCAGGGCTTTGACGGGCGGGGCGGGATCGGCCTGCACCCGTGGCTGTGGGCCGGGGCGGCGGGGCTGCTGCTATTGCCGGCGCTGGCGATGCGGTTCTACCCGCAGGCCGGGGTGGCCTGGACGGCGCTGGACTTCGTGGTGATGGGCGTGCTGCTGGCGACAGCCTGCGGTGCGCTGGAACTCGGCCTGCGCCGGGCACGCGCGCTGGCGTATCGCGCCGGGTTCGCACTGGCGGTCGTCACCGCGCTGCTGACGGCGTGGGTGAACCTCGCGGTCGGCATGCTCGGGCGTGAGGGCGACCCCGCCAATGCCCTGTTCGTCGCAGTGCTCGCGGTGGCGGCGCTGGGCAGCGCGCGGGCGCGATTGCGTGCACCGGGCATGGTCCGTGCCATGGCGGCGACCGCGATGATGCAGCTGGCTGTGGCGGGTATTGCGATGGGCATGGGGCGGTTCGCGCCGGTCGATCTGGTGCTGACCGCCTGTTTCGCGCTGCCCTGGGCGCTGGCGGCGGTGTTGTTCCGCAAGGCGCGCTGACGTCCGCCTGCGGGCCGGATGCCCCGGGGTCAGGCGCCCGGTTTGCGCAGGTGCACGCGCGGACCCGGTGCGGAAGGGTCGTCGGGCAGGGAGGCACCGGTCTCCGCGGTATCGGTCGCCGTGTCGGGCGACGCCGCGGCGCGCGCTTCGCGCTTGCGGGCGTCCTTTTCGTCCTGTTTCTTCTTCTTCGCCAGCTCGCGCTGGCGCTTTTCGAATGCGTAGTTGGGCTTGGGCAAGGGCGGCTCCTGGGGTCAGCGGGAAGGTTTGCGGGTGCGGCTTGCGGGTGCCGCCGCCGGCGCGCCGGGCGCGGCGTCCTCGGGCAGGCCGATGCGCTGCAGGGCGCGGGTGGTACCGAGCACTTCGATGGTGCCGCCGGCCTTGCGGAAGGCGTCCATGTGCTCGGCGATCCGTTCACGGGTCAGCGTGGCATTGCGCTCCGCCGGCTTGCGGGCCTGGAACAGCGGACTGGTGCGGTTGCCGGTCGCCGGTTCCGGCGGCGGGGTGGTCTTGGTGCGCGGCATGGAGCCTCCTGTGGCGGACACGCAAAGGTGCCGGGTGGGCCGCCGGGCGCGTGCCCGGCGGTGTCGCGGTTGGCCGGGATGGCGGCCGGGGGAAGCGGGAAGGACGGAAGTGCAGGGGCCGCCGCAACGACGGAACGACAGCGGCGCGCAAGCGCGGGAGGGGTGCGGGCAGGGCGGTATCGGGGCTGGCCTGCACGCAGGGCGCGTGTTTGTCAAGCTGAATTCTACGCGAATGCGGCCCCGGGCGCCATTCGCACCGGCGGGGCGAGGAGTAGGATCGGGCGAACCTGGGGACAACGACGAGGTGGGAGATGCGTACGATCATGCAGGCAGCGGCGTGTGGGCTGGTGCTGGCCTCCGGTATTGCAGCGGCTGCGAAAATCGACAGCGGGATGCCCAACCGCATTTCGATCAACGTCACCGTGCCCAAGCAGACCCAGGGCGCCACCTTCGGCGAGCGAGTCAACGGCGGCCTCCACGCGGCGGGTAGCGCGCTGGCCCAGGGCGCCAGCCTGCAGATCGAGGCGGCCTGCGATGGCCGCCAGTGCGTGGTGACCTTCCCCGACGGGCATGGCGTGCGCGCCGACCTGCAGGCGCTGCAACTGGCGCCGGCCGAGCCGGGTGCGGCAGTGGTGGGCCATGCGCTTCCCGGCGGCGCGATCGTCTCGGCCGCGGTGTCCGCGCTGTCCGGCAATGCCGGCGGCGGCGCGGCGTCCGCCAGCTACGCGGCGACCGGCCGGGTGGCGCCGGCGGTGATGGCGATGCCAAGCCGCATGGCCGGCCCCGGGCAGATCGATGTCACCGAGCCGCTGGTCGATGGCGAGTACCTGCTGACCCTCGTGGTGGGAAAGGGCGCAGCGGAACCGGGCGTGGCCGCGAAGGGCAAGGGGATGGACAAGGTGGTGGAGAAGGCCACCAGTGGGCTGAAGGACACCCTCAAGACCCAGGTGCGCACGTCCGCCCCGCCACAGGTACGGATCGAACTCGCGTTCCAGGTCGAAGGCGGCGTGCTGAAGACCAAGCACGACACCGCCAAGAACAGCATCTCCAACGTGCGCTGAGCGCGCTCAGCGCGGGCGCTTCCCGGCGTACATGGCGGCGTCGGCGCGGGCGATCAGGGTCGCCGCGTCCTCGCCGTCGTCCGGGAAGCAGGCGATGCCGATGCTGGCATCGAGCGCGAAGGTCATGGCCTCAAGCGTGCAGGGCGCGCGCAGGCGCTGGCGCAACTGGCCGGCCATCGCGCGTGCATCCGCGGCGCCGCAGCCGGGCAGCAGTACCACGAATTCATCGCCGCCGATCCGCGCCACCAGGTCGCTCTGGCGCACGCCGTCCTGCAGTCGCTGCGCCAGCATGCGCAGGACCTGGTCGCCTGCATCGTGGCCGCCGCTGTCGTTGACCAGCTTGAAGCCGTCCAGGTCGATGTAGAGCAGGGCCACCGGGCCGGCGCGCTCGATCGCCTGCCGCAGGGCGGCGTCCAGGGCCTGTTCCAGCCGGCGGCGATTGGCCAGGCCGGTCAGCGGGTCGTGGTGGGCGTGGTGCTCCAGCTCGCGCTCCATCCGGCGCAGGTCGCCGATCTCGCGGCCGACCCCGATCCGTACGCCGTATTCGGGAAGCCAGTGCGCGGCCCACAGCAGTTCCACCACGCGGCCGTCGCGGTGCAGGTAGCGGTTGCGGAAATGGCGCTCGCCGCCCCCCTGCATCAGGGCCTGGGCCTGGCGTTCGGACGCGGGGCGATCATCGGGATGGACCAGCTCGAACAGCGCGCGCCCGACCATTTCCCCGGGACGCAGGCCGAGCAGGCGGTCGAACGCAGCGTTCGCGAAGCGCAGCACACCATCGGCATCCACCACGCAGACGGCATCCGGCAGGAGGTCCAGCACCTCGTGGGTCAGCGGCAGGCGGTGCGGCATCCATTCGCTCCGTCGGTGGTTGCCGCCATCCAACCCGATGCCGGGCATGGATGCAAGAGCGGAACTGCGTCACGCACTTCGCGTTTGCCTGCAATTCCAGCGCCGGGCTGGCGTATCGTCGGGCGATCACTGCATGCGATGCACTCCGGAGGGGAGGAATGCACCTGCCCGCGTTCTATTCGCAGGCCCCGCGCCTGTTGCTGCGCGATCCGCTGGCCGAGCTGCTCGGTGCAGCGGAGGGCGGCCTGCTGGAGTATGGCTATGCCGACGCGGTGCGCCTGGCCGGGCATTCCTGCCCAACCGTCGCCGGCGCCTACCTCGCGGTGCGTGCGGCATTGCGCGAGCTGTACCCGGATGCGTTGCCTGAGCGCGGCGGCATCCAGGTGACGCTGAGCTCGGCCGAAGTGGAAGGCAGCACCGGGGTGATCGCGCAGGTGTTCACCCTGGTCACCGGCGCGGCGGCGAACAACGGCTTCCCCGGGCTGGCCGGGCGGCATGCCCGGCACGGCCTGCTGCGCTATGGCGGCGGCGACCTGCGCGCGCTGGCCGCGTTCCGGCGGATCGATAGCGGCGATACCGTGCATGTGGCGCTCAACCTGGCGGCGGTGCCGCCGGTCGCGCATCTGCGTTCGCTGATGGAGCGGGCGCTGGCCGCCGATGCCAGCGGCGAGGAGCGTGCTGCGTTCGCCTCGGCCTGGCAGGACCGCGTGCGCCAGCTGCTGCTGGAACACGCGGACGACCCGGCCCTGGTGCGCGCCGAACGTCGCACCTGAGCGGCGGGGCGTGGCGCGTGCCTCAGCCGGCCGCCGCAGGCAACGGGAATTCGATGGTCGCCGGCGCCGCCAGCAGCACCTTCGAGCGGTAGCTGCCGTTGAAGATGTCCTCTTCCTTGACCACCACCCGCTGCGCCTTGTCGATCCAGAAGCGCTGCACGTTGCCGCTGCCGGGCTTGCCGCTCTCGGTTTCCACCAGCCAGCACGCGCGCGGCTTGCCGTCGGCCCCGGCCAGTGCGCGTTCGCCCCGCACCACGTAGTCCACGTCCATCGGCGCGGCCATGCCCACGTCGAATAGGCGGATGCGCAGGGTGCCGCCTTTCTCGTAGGGCAGCAGCGGCAGCAGGGTGAGATCGGAATGCCAGTTCATCCACCAGCCCTCGCGCATCGCGGCGAAGCCGGCCTGGGTGTTGGCGCGGGCGGCCTCTGGCAGTTCGCCCTCGCTCTCGCCCTGCCCGCTGGCGGGGGTGATGCGGGTGGTGAATGCGCGCCCGGCGCGGCTCCAGTGGCTGGTCTGCGCCAGCGTGGCCACGTCCTTGGCCGCATGCACGGTATGGGCGGTGTGGACGATGCCGTTCTCGTCCTCCCAGGACTGGTCGATCACCCAGGCATCCGTGCCTTCCACGCGTTCGCGCCGGACGCTGCTGGTGGCCAGCAGGGCGCGCTTGGCGCCGCTGCCGGCGGCCCCGTGGAAGTACACCAGGTAGGTCATCGTGGCCGGGCGCAGCGCCTCCAGGTGGAGGTCGGTGGCGGTCACGCGCACGGGCTCGGCGGCGGTCGCGGTGAACGGCAGGCCAAGGGCGAGGGCAAGCGGGAGGAGGCGGAGGGTGGGCATGGGGCGTCTCGCTGGGGAAGGCGCCCATTGCAGCCGGTCGGAGCGATGCGCGGCAGTGCCGGCCGGCACGATGACCACCGGCCCATGCACGGCGCGACGTTCAGCGCTTCGTCGCTAGCACGCCGTCCAGCGCCAGCTCGGCCTTGAAGCCGGCGGTTTCCAGCCGGCGCGCCACTTCCCGCGGCACGTCGCGGCCGGAGGTCAGTTTGTTGGGGCTGCCGGTGTAGTGGAACAGCCGCCCGCCGCGACGCAGCACCCGCGCCAGCTGCTGGTAGAAGGCCAGCGCATACAGTTCGCCGGCGATGCCGAAGCGCGGCGGATCGTGCAGGGCGGCATCGAACGCGGCATCCGGCAGGCCGGCGATCGCCTGTGAGACGTCGGCATGCGCCAAGCGCAGGCGGCCACCGCTGGCGTCGGGGTCGGGCGACCACGGGTTGAGCGCGCGCAGCCACAGCACATCCGCGTTCTTTTCGAACGACTGGATCGCCGCCACGCCCGCGTCGAGGCAGCAGGCGGCGAAGTAGCCCAGCCCGCCGCAGGTGTCCAGCACGGTCTTGCCCGCCGGTTGCACCAGCGCCACCTTGCGGCGCGCATCGTCCAGCGGCGATTCCTTCGCGGTGGGCAGCATCTTGATGCCGTCGATCTCGAAGGTCGGCACGTCCCACCCGGTGGGCACCAGCTTGATGAGTTTCCCTGCATAGCGCGACACCGGGGCGAACGCGTCGCCGTCCCACCAGTACAGCGTGCGGTCCTTGAGCTTGCCTGGATAGGGATAACGCGCGCCGCGCCAGGTCCAATGATCGTCCGCGAGCATCACGGTGTCCTGATGGCGGCCGAGGTCCAGCGAGCCCTGCCACGTGGCTTGGCCGGCGGCGCGCGCGGCGAGCAGGGCCTCGCCCAGCGGGCGGGTGAGCAGGGGCGTGGTGATGCGCGGCATGCGCGGATGATACCGGCGGCGGCAAGCGCACCGGCTTTTCCGCGACAATGGCAGGCCGTTCCCCGTGATGTGGCCCGATGTCCCTGCTTCGCCTCGCCCTGGTGTTCCTTCTGATCACGCTCAGCACCGTGCTGCACGTATTGCCGCTGCTGCTGGTGGCGCTGCTGAAGCTGGTGCTTCCGCTGCCGCGCCTGCAGCGCGCCTGCAACCCGCTGCTGACCGGCATCGCGGAAAGCTGGATCGGGTTCAACAACCGGCTGTGGGACTGGTTCACCGACACCCGCCTGGTGGTCACCGGCGAAACCGCGTTACAGCGCGACGGCCACTACCTGGTGCTGGCCAACCACCAGAGCTGGGTGGACATCCTGGTGCTGCAGAAGCTGTTCAACCGGCGCATCCCGCTGCTGCGCTTCTTCCTCAAGCGCCAGCTGTTCTGGGTGCCGCTGCTGGGGGTGGCGTGGTGGGCGCTGGATTTCCCGTTCATGGGCCGCTACACGCCCAAGCAGATCGCGCGCAACCCGGCGCTGGCCGGGCGCGACATCGAAGCCACCCGGCGCGCCTGCGAGAAGTTCCGCGCGATCCCGGTGGCGATCATGAATTTCGTCGAGGGCACCCGTTTCACTGCCGGCAAGCACGCGCGCCAGGCCTCGCCGTACCGGCACCTGCTCAAGCCGAAGTCGGGCGGGGTGGCTTTCGTGCTGGATGCGATGGGGCAGGGGCTGCACGCGATCCTGGATGTCACCATCGTCTATCCCGCCGGGGTGCCCTCGCTGCCGGACCTGATGGCCGGCCGCATCCCCGAGGTCCGCGTGCACCTGCGCCAGCATCCGATCCCGGCCGAACTTGCGCAGGGCGACTACCAGCACGACCGCGCCTTCCGCGCGCGCTTCCAGCAGTGGATGAACGTGCTGTGGCAGCAGAAGGACGCCGACTTCGAGGCGCTGCTGGAGGCGCCGATGGTGGATCACGCCGCCGGCTGATCGCGCCGGCGCTGGTGGAAATACACCTGCCCGGCGGCCCAGCGCAGGGGTGCGGAGTGCAGCAGCAGGTCGAATGGCCAGTCCATCTGGAAATGGTCGAAGGCCCAGCGCAGTAGGCGTTTGCTGCGGAAGCGGGGGGCTGCGCGGATGGCCACGGATTCCGCCGGCGGGCCGTCATCGCGAAGGTGTGCAGCGATCGCCTCGCCCACGCGCCAGCCGTGCTCCCACGCGGAATGGATGCCGCCGGCGGTCACCGGCGAGACGATGCCCGCGGCATCCCCGGTCAATATCGCGCGATTGCGTGCAATGCCGCGCACGGGTCCGGAACAAGGGATCAATCCCGCCCGTACCTGTCCTGGCCTGAGCTGGCGCGGCAGGCCGCCGGCCAGACCGACGTGCAGCAGGAATGCATCCAGATCCGGCACCCGGCTGTTGCGCGGGTCGTGACGGAGTGCGAGCCCAGCCTGGATCCCGGTCGGATTCTGCGCCAGCCAGCCGATGTAGCCCGGCGCGAAGCGTTTGCTGACGAAGCAGTGCAGGGCATCGGGATCCGCCAGTTGCGCGCCAGGGAATTCATACTCCACGCCATACAGAAATTGCCGCACCTGTCCCAGCCCGCAGCGTCGCGCCACCTGCGAGCGCGCGCCATCAGCGCCGACCAGATAGCGCGTGCGGCCGACACCCTCCACTTTCCAGCCGTCATCACGGCGCGTCGCGTCACGGAAGGGCTCACCGAGCCGCAGATCGACCCCATGTGCGCGCAGCTGCCCGGCCAGCCAGCGCATGACGTTCGGGGTGTCGGTGGTCAGGAAGTAATAGCCCGGCGCGGTCAGGCGCACATGCTTGAGCCGCGGTGAGTACAGCTGCACGGCTTCGATGCGGCGCGTCGTGCTGGCCGGAAGCTGGTTCAGCAGGGTTTGCTCGGCCGCTTCCTTCACGATGATGCCGGTAGTGTGCAGCTTCTCGCCGGGGTCGCGCTTGCGCTCGAGCACGCAGACGCGCAGGCCCCGGCGGGCCGCGGCGATGGCACAGGCGGCACCGGCGAAACTGGCGCCGGCCACGATCAGATCGTATGGAGGGGCCGAGGCCGGCATGCGTAATGGGTCTGCTGACAGTGGGAGCGCGGATGCGCTAGCGTAGCGCCATCTTCATGCCGTGGAGCCCGCCATGTCCGCCCAGTCCCGTCCGCGCTACAGCCGCTTGCAGCGGCATCTGCACTGGTGGATGGCGTTGCTGGTGGTGCTGGCCTACGTGCTGATCGAGCAGCGGGGGCTGTTCCCGCGCGGCAGTGGCGGGCGTATCGCGATGATGCAGGGGCATTTCTGGGCCGGCATCACCATCTTCCTGCTGGCGCTCTGGCGGATCGCGACCCGCCGCCGGCGCGGCGCGCCGCCGATCACGCCGGCGCTGGACGGGCTGACCGCGCTCGCCTCCAAGCTGATGCACCTGGCCCTGTATGCCTTCTTCATCGTGATGCCGCTGCTGGGTTTGGCCACCGCGTGGAGCGACGGCAAGCAGATCATGATTCCGTTCACCGGCGTTGCGCTGCCGGCGCTGCTGCCGGAAAACCGGCCGCTGGCGCATACGCTGGAAGACATCCACGGCACCATCGGCGACATCTTCTACTGGGTGATCGGCCTGCACGTGCTGGCCGCGCTGTACCACCACTGGGTGCGCCGCGATGACACCCTGCGACGCATGCTGTGAGTATCGGTGCCATTACCGCAATGAATGACATTTCGGCATCCGCATATCCCATCGGCACCCCCGGCCAGCCCTGGGAGGCGGCCGAAAAAGCCCGGTGGCGCGCGCTGCAGTCGAAGAAGCGCAGCTATGCCGACGAGGTGCTGGCGCGGATCGAGGCCCTGCGCGGAGCCTTCGACGTGGTGCAGTACGGCGAACTGGACTGGGGCGCGGATGGCTGCTATCCGCTGTTCGCTCTGCGCAGCCGCGGTTGGGATGACGCGCTGCCGGTCGCGCTGGTCACTGGCGGCGTGCACGGCTACGAGACCAGCGGCGTGCAGGGCGCGCTGCTGTTCGCGGCGCGCGACGCGGCGGCGTACGCCGGTCGCGCCAACCTGCTCATCGCGCCCTGCGTCAGCCCCTGGGCCTACGAGCGCATCCAGCGCTGGAACCCGCTGGCGCTGGATCCCAACCGCAACTTCGTGGCGGAGAGTCCTTGTGCCGAGTCGGCGGCGCTGTGTGCGTTCGTGCAGCCGCTGCGCGGGCGGATCGCGATGCACATCGACCTGCACGAGACCACCGACAGCGACGAGCGCGAATTCCGCCCGGCGCTGGCCGCGCGCGATGGCAAGCCGTATGAACCCGGCACGATTCCCGACGGCTTCTACCTGTGCGCCGACAGCGCGCGGCCGGCACCGGCCTTCCAGCAGGCGATCAACACGGCGGTGGCAGCGGTGACGCACATCGCGCCGGCGGATCCGGACGGCACCATCATCGGGTCGCCGGTGGTGGCGCCGGGCGTGATCGAATACGACTACCGCGCGCTGGGCCTGTGCGCCGGGATCACCGACGCGGCCTACGTCACCACCACCGAGGTCTATCCGGACAGCCCGCGTGCCGATCCGGCGCAGTGCAACGAGGCCCAGGCTGCCGCCGTGCGCGCGGCGCTGGAGTTCGCGCTGGCGCATCCCTGACAGCGGGCAGGCTCAGCGCGGAGTCTCCTGCTGGCTCATCCGCCACAGCATCAGCGCAAAACAGACCAGCCCGCCGACGAAGCCCAGTGCCAGCGCCAGGTCGGCACGGGCGGGATTGCTGGCCAGCTGGTTGACCGGCATCTGCCAGGGCATCACCACGCCGGCCTTGGCGGAGGTGGCGACCACCGAGAAGAAGGTGCCGGCGATGCCCAGCGCGAGCGCCGGAACGAAGCTGGCATAGCGCAGCGCTAGCCACAGCTGCACGGCCACCAGCAACCAGGCGGCTAGGAAGATCCGCCCGAGCAGCAGCAGGAATGCCGGCAGGTCCGGCGCGCCCGTGGCCGCCACGGCAGGCTTCAGTGCGCCGACCAGCAGGACCGCCAGCGGTGCCAGCACGGCCAGCAGCACGCTCATGCCTGCCACCACCCCCAACGCGCAGGCCGCCTTGGCAGCGTAGAAGTGCCAGCGCGGCCGCGGCAGTGCACGCAGGTGGTCCCAAGCACGCGGCCCGTGTTCGGTTTGGGCCAGCAGCGCGGCAAGCGCGGTGGCGCACATCGGCAGCATGAAGAAGGCCCAGATCGCCGCCGATGACTGCAACGGCATCGTCCATGGGACCGGCTTTCCAATGCGAAGCAGGTTGAAGAACACGAACACGGCGATCAGCAGCGGCGCGACGGCGGCCAGCAGCAGGGCCAGTGATCGGCGCAGTTTGTAGGCTTCCACCGCGAGCGCGGTGGAGAAGCAGGGCGGGGCGAAGGCAACGGTCCGGGTGGTCATGGCAGGGTCCTCGTCAGGCGGCGGCCGCGGGTTGCGCGGCTTGCCGGTACAGGGCTTCCAGGCTGCGGCGGCGCGGCGCCAGCGCGTGCACGCGCACGCCGGCCGCGCACAGCGCGTGGTTCAGGGTCGCGGCGGCCGCGTGCGGGACCTCGCCCGCGGCGAGGCGCACCACCACGGCATCGGCGTCGGTCTCGCGCTCGGCGATGAAGCCATGATCGCGAACCACGGCCAGCGCACGCTCGGGCGCATCGCTGCCGATTTCCACCTCGGCGGCCATGCCCGCCTGTAGGGCGGTCAGTGCGCCTTCCAGCACCAGCCGGCCGTGGCTGACGATGCCAACGTGGGTCGCGACCTGTTCGATTTCCCCCAGCAGGTGGCTGGACACCAGCACGGTGGCGCCGGCGCGGTCGGGAAGTTCGCGCAGGAAGCGGCGCATGTCGGCGATGCCCTCGGGGTCCAGGCCGTTGGTGGGCTCGTCCAGCACCAGCACCGGCGGGGCGCCCAGCATCGCCCGCGCCAGCCCCAGCCGCTGGCGCATGCCCAGCGAATAGTCGGACACCCGGCGACGCCCGTGCGTGGCCATGTCGGTGGCGGCCAGCACGCGGTCGATCTCGGTGGCGGGCAGGCCCAGCAGGCACCGGCTCAGGTCCAGGTTCTCGCGGCCGGTCAGGTGCGGATAGAAGCCCTGCGCCTCCAGCAGCGCGCCGACCTGGCGGGCAGCCGCCAGCCGATCGCGGGTGACGTCCAGGCCCTGGATCCGGACGCTGCCAGCATCCGGCTGCAGAAGGCCCAGCAGCAGCTTGATCGTGGTGGTCTTTCCGGCGCCGTTGCGGCCGAGAAAGCCGTAGACGCTGCGCGCGGGGACGGTCATGTCGATGCGGTCGACCGCGATGCGGTCGCCGAAGCGGCGGGTGAGGCCGCGGGTTTCGATGGCGGCGGGCATGGGGGAAGACTCCTGTGGAAATTTAAGTCGGGCATAAAGTTTGCGCAGACCCCGGGATTTAAGTCAAGATTAAAACTGCATCAATCATTGACACCCGCGAACACCTTCCCGCCATGTCCACCCCAGACCGTTTCCGGCAGCAATGCCGCCTGCTCCGCATTGCCACATTGGTGGTGTTCTGCGGGTTGTTCCTGTTGCTTGCCCTGGGCGCCGGGGGATTGCCGTGGTTTCCGTCGCGTGCCGACGGCGGCTTCGGAGTGCGGCTGCCGCTGATGCTCGTCCGGCTGCTACCGGGGGTGGGCTATCTGTGGGCGCTGTGGGCGGTGCAGCGCGCGCTGGGCGAGTTGGCTGCCGGCCGGCTGTTCCAGGCCGCTCTGGTTCGCGCGTTGCGCCAGGTTGGCATCGGCGTGCTGGCCGGTGCGTTGCTCAGCGTGTTCGCGGTGACCAACCTCTCGCGATGGATCCTGGGCGGCCACGGCAGCGTGCTTTACTTCGACCTGTCCGGCATCGTGCTGGGCGTGGTCGGCGCCGCGCTGGTGCTGCTGGCGCGCGTGGTGGACAGCGCCCGCGCGCTGCAGGCCGAACTGGACGAGATCGTCTGATGCCGATCCGGATCACGCTGGACGCGATGCTGGCCCGGCGCGGCATGACCGCGCGGGAACTGGCGGCGACGGTGGGCATCAGCGAGACCCAGATGTCGCTGTTCCGCAGCGGCAAGGTCAAGGGCATTCGGTTCCGCACGCTGGCGCGGCTGTGCGCGGCGCTGGGCTGCGCGCCCGGCGACCTGCTGGACTATGCCTACGATGCGGACGACCTGCGCGACGCCGACGAGGGCGCGGACGGCGAGGACTGAGCAGCAGGTCTTGTGCGGACGGTCGCCGCCGTGTCAGCGGATCGGCTCGTCCAGCATCAACTCGCGCACGTAGCGCACCGGCGGGGCGCCGTAGGACAGCACCTGGTCGTGGTAGGCCTTGAGGTCGAAGCGGTCGCCCAGCTTGCGCCGCATCGCCTCGCGCAGGTCCAGGTGCTCCTGCACGCCGACGAAATAGGTGGGCAGCTGCGCCGAGGTCAGCTGCGCGCGCACCCACTTGCCGGCGGCCTCGCTTTCCTGCTGGAAGGCGTCGTGGGTCATCAGGTGCATGGCCTGCTCGCGGCTCCAGCCGTCCACGTGCACGCCCTGGTCGAGCAGCGCGTTGGCGATGGTGCGCAGGTAGAACTTCAGCTGCACCAGGTGGAACAGCGGGTCGCCATCCAGGTAGCCCTGTTCCTGCATCATGCGCTCGGTATAGACCGCCCAGCCTTCCGCGAACACCCCGGAGCGCAGCACGCCGCGCAGCACGGACGGATATTTGGCCGAGTGCCAGCCCTCCAGGTAGTGGCCGGGGATGCCCTCGTGGATCGACAGCAGCTGGATCATGCGGCTGTTGTATTCGCGCAGGAACGAATCGGCCTGCGCCCGGCTCCAGTCGTCCGGGATCGGCGAGATCGCGTAAAAGGTCTTCTGGCCCTTGTCGAGCGGGCCCGGCGAGTCGCAGTAAGCGACCGCCACGCCGCGCTGGAACTCCGGCATCAGGATCACGTCCACCGGGGCATCCGGCAGGGTGACGAGATTCTTTTCGCGCACGAAGTCGGTGGCCGATGCCAGCGCCGCCTTGGCCGCGTCCACCACCGCATCGCGCGCCGGGTGGTCGGCATAGGCCAGCTCCAGCGCGGCCTCGATCGCCGCCTGCTGCTGCGCGTCGGTCGGCTGCTCCGGCAATGGCGGCGCGCCGGCCTTGCCGGCCAGCACGGTGCGGGCGATGGCGTACATCTGCGCGCGCACGCGCTGCATCTCGGCTTCGGCGCGCTGCTTGATCTCGGCGCGCGAGAGCGAGGAGGACAGCGCGAACTTGAGCTTCTGGTCGTATTTCTCGGCGCCGATGCGGAAGTCGCCCTTGGCGTTCGGCACCAGAGTCTTGTCCAGCCATGCCTGCTGCTCGGCCACCGCCTGCTTGAGCGTGGCGATCGCGGCGCGGGTGCGCGCGGCGTCGGCGGCCGGCAGGGCGTCCAGGTGCGGGGTGATGAAGGTCTCGACGATCGACAGGATCCCGGCGTTCTGGCGTGCCACCGTCTGCGCGTGGATCTTCGGCACCCGCGCCGGGTCGAGGTTGGCGCGCGCCTGTGCGAATAGCGCCGGCAGCTTCTCCATGCGCGCGGTGGCGGCTTTGATGCGCTCTGGCAGCGGCGCGAAATCGCGCGCCATCAGGCCGTAGATGGCGCCACCGGCCAGCCCGCCGTACAGCTGCGGGTCCCAGGCCCAGTCCTGCAGCACGTCGTTGCTCCAGATGTCCGACTGCAGCTGGTTGCGCAGCAGCGCGGCATCCACCTGGTTCTCGCGCGAGAGCTTGCCGGTATCGATGGCATCGAGCTTGGCCAGCAGCGCCTTGCTGGTGTCCACCCGGCGCTGGCGGCCGGCGGCGCTGAGGTCGTCCAGCTCGGCATCGAAGCGGTGGTCGCCGGCCTGGGTGGCCGCCACCGGCGACAGCCTCATCCAGTCGTCCACCGCTTGCCGCGACAGCGCGGCGAAGGCGGCATTGGCGTCGCTGGCCGGGGCGGTCGCCGTGCCGGCGGCCGGGGGCGGCGGCGTTTGCGGGCCGCCGCAGCCGGCGAGCAGGGTGGTCAAGGTCAGGGCCAGCAGGCGATGGCGCATCCGGAAAGCTCCCCAGTCGTTCGAGACCACCACGATACGGGCTGCGCGCGGCCGCGCCCAGTGCCGGAAGCCCCGCCCGCGTGGCGCCTCGGGCCGCGTGCCCGGTCGGGCCGGAGCGCCCGGGGCCAACCAAAGTCACGGGCGCGCGCAAGCGCCAGCGGCTACCCTCGGGGATTCCTCAATGACCACAGGCACCGATCCATGAAGCGTTCCCTGCTCGTCCTCGGCATCGCTGGCGCACTGGCCGCAGCCACCGCGATCGCCGCCACCCCGGCCGGCAAGGCCCAGATCGGCGATTTCGGCGTGGACCTGTCCGCGCGCGATCTGTCCGTCAAGCCGGGCGACGACTTCAACCGCTATGCCAGTGGCCACTGGATCGACACCTACCAGCTGAAGGATTACGAGACCAACTACGGTTCGTTCAACCAGCTGCGCGATCGCGCCGAGGAGCAGACCCGCGCGATCATGGACGGACTGCTGGCGCGCAAGGACCTCGCCCCCGGCAGCAATGCGCAGAAGCTGCGCGACTACTACCTGAGCTTCACCGACCGCGCCACCCGCGACGCCGCCGGGATCAAGCCGCTGCAGCCGGTGCTGGACAAGATCGCGGCGATCGACGGCAAGGACAAACTGGTGGCAGCCTTCGGCGATGCCGGGATCGACGGCAGCGATGCGCCGTTCGGGTTCTACGTCGGCATCGACCGCAAGAACCCCGACCGCTACCAGGTCAACCTGGGGGTCGGCGGCCTGGGCCTGCCGGACCGCGACTACTACCTCAACCCCGACCCGCGCTTTGCCAAGATCCGCGAGGCCTACGTGGCCCACATCAAGCGCATGCTGGGCTTCGCCGGCATCACCGGGGCCGACGCCAAGGCGCGCGCCGAGGCGGTGCTGGCGCTCGAGACCGCGCTGGCCAAGCCGCAGTGGGACCGGGTGAAGCTGCGCGATCGCGACAAGACCTACAACGTCCTGACCTTCGCCGAGCTGCAGCAGAAGTATCCCGGCTACGACTGGGCCGCGCAGCTGCGCGCGCAGCAGATGCCGCAGCCGACCGACCTCAACGTGGCCACCCCGGACGTGCTGCAGCCGGTCATCGACATCATCAACGCCACCCCGCTGTCCACCTGGCGCGACTACCTCGCCTTCCACGCGGTCGATGGCAACGCCGACCTATTGAGCACCGAGATCGACCAGGCCGCGTTCGAGTTCAACGGCAAGGTGCTGGGCGGGCAGAAGGCGCAGCGCGAGGACTGGAAGCGCGCGCTGGGCATGGTGGGCGCGCGCAACGGGCTGGGGGATGCCCTCGGCGAGCTGTATGTGGCGCGCTACTTCAAGCCGGAAGCCAAGGCCGCGATGGACCAGCTGGTGGAGAACCTGCGCGCGGCGCTGCGCCAGAACATCGAGCAGCTGGACTGGATGGGCCCGGCGACCAAGGCCGAGGCGCTGCGCAAGCTGTCCACCTTCCGTCCCAAGATCGGCTACCCGTCGAAGTGGAAGGACTATTCCAGCGTCACCATCAAGCCGGACGACCTGCTGGGCAATGCGGTGGCGCTGCGCAGGTTCAACCGCGCCGACCAGAACCGCCGGGTCGGGCAGAAGACCGACCGCGAGGAGTGGGGCATGACCCCGCAGACGGTGAACGCCTACTACAACTCGGCGTTCAACGAGATCGTGTTCCCGGCCGCCATCCTGCAGCCGCCGTTCTTCGACGTGAACGCCGATCCGGCGGTGAACTACGGCGGCATCGGCGCGGTGATCGGCCACGAGATGGGCCACGGCTTCGACGATCAGGGCAGCAAGTCGGACGCCGACGGCATCCAGCGCAACTGGTGGACCGACGAAGACCGCGCCCGCTTCGAGGCGCGCACCAAGGCGCTGGGCGCGCAGTACGACGCCTACTGCCCGCTGCCGGGCCAGTGCGTGAACGGCGGGCTGACCATGGGCGAGAACATCGGCGATCTCGGCGGCCTGTCGATGGCCTACACCGCCTACCAGCTCAGCCTGAAGGGCAAGCCGGCGCCGGTGATCGACGGCCTAACCGGCGACCAGCGCTTCTACCTGGCCTGGGCGCAGGTGTGGAAGGGCAAATACCGCGACGAGGCGCTGCTGCGGCTGATCAAGACCGACCCGCACTCGCCGGTGATGTACCGCGCCAACGGCCCGCTGAGGAACCTGGACGCGTGGTACCGCGCCTTCGACGTGAAGCCGGGCGACGCGATGTACCTGCCGCCGGAACAGCGCGTGCGCATCTGGTGATGTCGGCCGCCTGCCGCCCGGCCCTGCGACGGGCGGGCGGCGGGTGCATACTCATCGCACCATCCTTTCAACGAAGGAGCGTGTCATGCAGGCAAACGTGGGTGGCATCGACAAGTGGCTGCGGATCCTCATCGGCCTGGCGCTGATCGCCTGGGCCGTGCTCGGTGGGCCGGTCTGGGCCTGGATCGGGGTGGTGCCGCTGGCCACCGGGCTGTTCAATTTCTGCCCGCTGTACCGGCTGATCGGCATCAACACCTGCCGGCGCTGAGCGTCGGCAGGCGCAATTGGCACGACACGCCTCAGCCGCCCGTGGCGGATGACTTGGGGGATGGCTTCGCGGCCGGCGCGGCCGTGCCCTTGCCGCCGGCACCGGCATGCACGGCCTGTAGCGCATCCAGCATCTGCTTGACGTGCTGGTTGGGGTTCATTGAGTCGTACTCGGCGAGGATGCGGCCGTCCTGCCCGATGAGGTAGGACGTGCGGCTGGACAGATCGGGCTTGAGGGTCAATACGGCGTCGTAGGACTTGGCGATCTTCGCGCCCTCGTCGGCGGCGACCGGGAACTTGCCGGCGCACTTCTCGGTGTCCTTGGAGAATTCCGCCAGCTGGTCGATGTTGCCGGCGGTGACGCCGATCACGCTGGCGCCGTGCGCCTTGAATTTGTCGATCGCCTGCGAGAACGCCGCAGCTTCGACGTTGCACCCCGGGGTGAAGGCGGCCGGGAAGAAATAGACCACCACCGGGCCTTTGGCCAGCGCGGCCTTGAGGTCGAAGGTGAAGGGCTGCGCGGCGAGGAACGCCGGCGCGCTGAACATCGGCGCGGGCGTGCCGGGCTTGAGCGCGGCCAGCGCGACGGAGGGAAGGGCGGCGGCGAGCAGGCAGGCGAGGGCAAGACGGCGCATGGGACGCTCCAGGCGGGGTGGGGACAACCCAGCTTACGCCCGGGCGGCGCAGGATGGATGCAGGTGCGGCCGGCTGTGCGGCCGCAGCATGCGCGGCCGGGCCGGCTTTGCTAGCGTCGCGGCATGCACGCTCCGCCGCCTCCGCATCTGCCGGACCCCGTGCCGCGGCCATTCGCGGTGCCATGCCGGCGGCTCGACTGGGATGCGCCCTGGCGCTGGCTGGCGCGGGGCTGGCAGGATCTGCGGCGCGCGCCAGGCATCAGCCTGGCGTTCGGCAGCGCGATCGTCGTCCTGAGCTTGGCGGTAAGTGCGCTGGCCTGGTGGCTGGGCCGGTTCGCGCTGCTGGCCACGCTGCTGTCCGGGTTCGTGTTCGTGGCACCGCTGCTGGCGGTGGGGCTGTACTGCGTCAGCCGCCGCCTGGAGCGCGGCGGCACGCCCAGCCTGCACGGTTCGCTTGCGATGATGCGGCGGGTGCTCGGCCAGGCCGGGGTGTATGCGCTGGGGCAGGGCGTGGTGATCCTGCTGTGGTCGCGCGCGGGGATGATGCTCAGCGCGCTGTGGCCGATGCAGGAGGGCGATGCCGCCGCCCTGGCCGAATACCTGCTCGTCGGCAGCGGCGTCGGCGCGGTGTTCGCCGCCTTCACGTTCGCGATTTCCGCCTTCTCCCTGCCGATGGTCGCCGACCGCGACGTGGACATGGTCACCGCCTGCGTCTCCAGCGTGAACGCGGTCCTGCGCAACAAGCCGGTGATGCTGCTGTGGGCCGCGCTGCTGGTGGCGATCACCGTGCTGGCGTTCGCCACCGCCTTCTTGGGATTGGCAGTGGCGATGCCGTGGCTGGCCTACGCGACCTGGCATGCGTACCGCGACACCCTCGAGTCGGGGGAGTGGCCGCCGCTGGAGTGAGGCGGCGGCATCGTCCTTCAGCGCAGCAGGGGCTGCGCCAGTCCGCGTGCGACGGCGTCGTCGATCAGCTTGCGGGTCTTGCCGTCGGCTGCCATCGCGGCCTGTTCGATCCGGCGGCCAAGCGCTTCCATGTCCTTTCCGATCGCCTGCATGGGCGCGCTGGCGGCCTCCATGCGCGCGCCCACCTCGCGCATCTGCTCGCTCTGCACGCGGATACGGCGGGTCTGCGCCTCCACCCGGGCCGATTGCTCGCGCAACTGGGCGGACAGTGCATCCGATTCGGCCGCAAGGGCGCTGCGCTGGCGCTCGAGATCGGCGCGTTCGCTGTCATCGGCCTTGCGCATGCGGTGGGCGATCTGGGCCTGGCGCGCGGCGAGTTCCGCCTGGCGCGAGGCCAGCGTCGCCAACCGCGACGTCTCCGCATTCAGCCCCGCCGGCACGGCGGGCGGTTGCGCGCGATCCATCTCCACCTGCAATGCATGCAGGCGCTGCTGGTGCGGGGCCATCTGCACCTGCAGGGCCTGCATCTGCCCGTCCAGTGCGTTCAGGGGTGCCCAGACGGCTTCCACCTGATCGAGCAGGCCGGGATCGCGCAGCACCAGGTGCTGCTTGCCGCGCCGGACCAGCAGGAAGTCGCCGTCGATGCGCGCACGTGCGGCTTCGAGCGCGGCCTGGTCCTCGCGGTTCCACGTGGCCATCGTGCGGGTCGTACCGTGGCGGACCAGGCTGTAGCCGTTGCCGTCGGGGCCGCGGGTGGACATGTGGAGCGGCGGCGGGGGCGGAGGCGGGGGCGGCGCCGCCGGCGGGGCCAGGGGAGCGGGCGGCGCGGGCTCGGCCGGCGGTGCAGGCGGCGTGGGGTCCGCCAGCGCCGCAGGCGGTGCCGGCGGAGGCGGCGGGGGCAGGCCGGTGGAGGCTTGCACGGGTGCGGTCTGGGCAGGCGTGGCCTGCGCATAGGCCGCGATGCCGGCCAGGGCCAGGCCAAGCAGCGGCAGACTGGCCAGCGACAGCAGCTGGCTGCGGGCAATGCCGGAACGGCGGGGGCGGATCAGATGCTGGATGCGTGCCATGAGCTGGCCTCCTCGGGCGGCCGGTGCGAAGCGTGGGAGCGTGGGGGTGGATGCATCGAACGAGCGGTCGAGTTCCGCCAGGGCCAGCGCCAGCCGGCGGCGATCCCCCAGCGCGTTGGCGGCCAGATCGTCGGCGATGAGCTCGCGCTCCTCGCGGATACGACGTGACAGCCACCAAACGACCGGGTGGTAGAACAGCAGGGTCTCGACCACGCCCTGTAGCAGGTTGACCAGGTAATCGTGGCGACGTACGTGCGCCAGTTCGTGCGCGATCAGTGCCTCGAGCAGCGGCGCTGGCATGCGCAGGGCCAGTGCGGCGGGCACCAGCACCATCGGCCGCCACCAGCCGGCCGCGACCGGCGAGGCGATGTCCCGGCTCAAGCACACGAAGACTGGGTTCCGCAGTCCGATGCGTAGCGCCAGGGGATCGGCCATGGCCTGCAGCACGCCATTTTCGTCCGTCCATGCGCGGCGGCGCAGGCGCCCGATCCAGAGCAGCCCGCCCGCCATCCGCAGCGAGAGCAGCCCGGCCCCGGCCGCCCAGCCAAGCACCAGCCAGGGCCAGCGGACGGCGGCACCGGAGACTGTGACCTCGGGCAGCAATGGCCAGCCGGAGAGCGCGGCGGGCGCCGTCGGCGACAGGTCGGCACCGGCGGCGGATGCGGCAAGCGACGGGCTGGCCAGCAACCAGCCCAGGGTGAGCAGTGGCGCCAGCAGTGCCACGCACAGGGCCAGGCAGGCGATGGCGTAGCGGGTCTGCGCGCGGGCGCCGCGCAGCAGGGCCAGAGCGCCGGAGGCGAGCAGCGCAAGCAAAGTCCCTTGCCACAGGAAGTGGAGCAGGGTGGCGCCCAGTGCCGGCGCCAGCAGGAAGAAGGCATCACGCATCGCGGTTCTCCTCCAGGAAACGCTGGATTTCGGCACGCTCCTCGTCGCTGACCCGGTTGCCGCGTAGCGCCGCCATCACCAGCGCCTTGCCGGAGCCGGAAAACGCCTTGTGGATGAGGTCGTCCAGCAGCCGGTTCTGCAGCGAGCCCTGCGCCTGCACCGGCGCATAGACGTGTGCGCGCTGGCGTTCGTCGCGGCTCAGCAGGCCCTTGCCGTGCATGATCTGGAGCAGACGCAGCACGTTCGCGTACGACAGCTCCGGGCGCTCGCGCTGCTGCGCTTCATGGACCTGGCGGGCGGTGCTGGGGCCGAGTTGCCAGAGCGTGCGCAGCACCTCGAGTTCGGCGGGGGTCGGCTTCGGCAGGCGGGGCTTGGGCATGGCGAGGCGTGGGCATTCCATCGGGGTTGGAGGGATGCTGCACTTGATAGAAAACTTTGTCTAGAAAAATGTTTCTATTTTCGACGAACGGTCATGCCGGCGCTCAGCTCCCGGGCAGCCCGCGAGTGGCGCCGGGTGTATCGTCGCGGCGGGATTGCAATGGCAGGCGGCGGGAGGTGGGGCATGGCCACCGGTTGGGCAGGCGACGGAGCGGTCCAGGAGCAGATCGATGCGACCGTGAAGGACGGCATCGCGCGGGCGCGCAGCCGGCTCCCCAGCGGGCCGGGGTTGACGCACTGCGAGGAATGCGAGGCGGTGATCCCCGAGGCGCGGCGCAAGGCCATCCCCGGCGTGCGCCTGTGCGTGGCCTGCCAGCAGGCGCGCGATGCCGAGGAGGCCGCGTTCGCCGGCTACAACCGCCGCGGCAGCAAGGACAGCCAATTGCGCTGAACGGCCTGGCCGTGCCCCGAAAAGACAACGCCCGGCACCGGGCCGGGCGTTGAGGAGGCGAAAGGGCGCGCCTCAGTGGATGATGCTGAAGGCCAGGATCATCCCCAGCACCGCCGGCAGGATGACGGCGCTGCCGTTTTCGTAGCGGCCGTATTCGTAGCGGCCGTAGTAGCCGTCGCGGTAGCCACGCTCGAATCCCTGGCGGAAGTAGTAGCGGTAGGCATCGAAGCTGACGTAGTAGCCGGGGTAGCCGTAGCTGCCATCGATCCACGCGTAGTTGCCGCGGTAGTCGAACCGCCAGTGGTCGTAGCGGTCGGCCTGGCCGGCGTACCAGCCTTCGCGGTAGCCGTCGCGCACTGCCTGGCGCAGGACTTCCGCGCCGTAGCTGTTGGTGCTGTACCAGCGGCCGTCGAAGCCGTAGCGGTAGCTGTAGGGCGTGTAGAAGAACGGGTCGTTGTAGTAGTCGAAGCGGTACGCATTCCAGCGCGCCTGCGCCGCCATCCAGCGCCGCCAGTAATCCTGCTGGTAGCGGTACTGGGCATTGCGGCGCTCGCGCTCCAGGCGCTCACGCTGGCGGTCGTAGTCGGCACGGCGGCGCGCCTCGTCGCGCTGCCACTGCGCCTGTTGTCGGCGCTGCTCCTCGATCCGGCGCTGGCGCTCGGCATCCGGGATGCGGCCGGGGCGGTCATCGCCGCGGTTGCCGGGCCAGCCGGGACGCCCGGGCGGGCCCTGCTCGTTGCGGCGCGCCTGCGCCTCGCGCTCCAGGCCCTGCTGGATCGCCCAGTCCTGCGGGCTGCGCGGGGCTTCCGCCGGGCGGTTGCCGTCGTTGCGCTGCTGCGGGTCGGCCATGCGCTGGTCCTCGAAGCGCTGGCGTTGCTGCTCGCGCTGCATGTCCAGCCGCTGCTGGTCGGCGACGCGCTGGTCCTCGAAATGCTGGCGTTGCTGCTCGCGCTGCATCTCGATGCGCTGCTGGTCCGCCACGCGCTGCTCGTCGAAGCGCTGGCGCTGCTGCTCGCGCTGGGCATCCTGCTGCTGGCGCTGCATCTGCTGGCGGGCCAGCTCGCCCCAGTTCTCCTGGCGCTGTGCGTCCTGGCCGCGCGGCAGCCGCATCTCGGGGGCCGCCTGGCCGGGGTTGAACGGCGGGCGCTCGATGCGTGCCGCCGGCGGCTCGACCTGCGCTGGACGCGGGAAGTCGTTCCCACGCATGGCCGGGGCCGGGGCCGGCGGCCGGTTTTCCGGCGCGGGCGGCGGGCTGGGGCGTGCGCGTTCGGCCTGGCGCTGCCAGCGTCCTTCTTGGCGATCGCCGCTGTCCTGGGCGGCGGCCGGCATCAATGCGCCCAGTGCCAGCGCGGAGCCCAGCACGGCCAGGGCCAGCGGACGGAAAGCAGGAATGCAGTTCATGGCGGGTGTCTCCCCGGGCGCGACCCATTCGCGCCCTTGCCGGCAGTAGGCGGTTTTCGGGATGAATCGTGGCTGAGATTTCCGCGCCCCGCAAAGGGCCGCCAGTGCGCGTTCAGAATGCGTGAAGCCGGGCTTCAGCCGCGGCGCATGACCAACGACAGTGACGCCGTATCGGAGATCATGCCAAGGTGGTGGAAGTCCCTCCGATGCCCTTCGCCATGCCCGTCCGCCGCTGCCTGCTTGCCGTCGCCCTGTGCGTCCCCGCCGTCGCCCTGCACGCCGAGCAGCCGCCGCTGACCGCCACCACCGCCGCCACCGGCCTGCCGCGCACGCCGGAGCAGCTGGCGACGACGATCGAACTGGCGGACCTCGCGTTCAAGGTCGATCCCGCGCGCAAGTGGCTGGACGCGGACGCGCACCTCACCCTGCGCCTGGCGCGCCCGCTGCAGGCGCTGGTGGTGGATCTGGACCGCAATTACACGGTGTCCGCGGTGGAGGTGGACGGCCGCCCGGTGCGCTGGAGCAATCCTGAGGGGCGCATGCGCATCGCGCTGGAGTCACCACTGCCGGCCGGGGCGCGGCCGGTGCTGCACATCCGCTATGCCGGGCACCCGCACGAGGCGAAGAAGGCGCCGTGGGACGGCGGCATCGTCTGGGCCACCGCACCCACCGGCGAGCCGTGGGTGGCCACCGCGGTGCAGGGTGAAGGCTGCGACCTGTTGTGGCCATGCATCGACCACCCGCTGGCCAAGCCCGAGCGGGTGGTGCAGCACATCACGGTGCCGGCGCCGCTGGTGGCGGCCAGCAACGGCGTGCAGACCGGGATGGACGAGAAGGACGGCTGGCGCACCTACCACTGGAGCGCGCGCCAGCCGGCCACCTACGCGATCGCGCTCAACATCGGCCCGTACGAGCTGCTGCAGGCCGAGTACAAATCCCGCTACGGCAACACCATCCCGCTGCGCTTCTGGTACCTCAAGGGCCGTCGCGCGCAGGCCGAGGGGCTGTTTTCGCAGTTCGCGCCGATGCTCGATTTCTTCGAGGAGATGATCGGCCCGTACCCGTTCGGCGACGAGAAGATGGGGGTGGTGGAAACCCCGCACCTGGGCATGGAGCACCAGACCATCAATGCCTACGGCAACGACTACCGCAAGGCCGAGACCGGCTACGACTGGCTCTTGCAGCACGAGTTCGCGCACGAGTGGTTCGGCAACCAGCTGACCAATACCGACTGGGACGACTTCTGGCTGCACGAGGGGTTCGCCACCTACATGCAGCCGCTGTACCTGCAGTGGCTGCGCGGCGACATGGAGTACTACGCCGCGCTGATGAAGATGCGTTCGGTGCTGATGCTGAAGCACCCGGTGGTGGCCGGCCATCCGATGCTGGAGAAGGACGTGTCGGATGCCAGCCGCGGCCCGGGCAACGACGTGTACTACAAGGGTGCGCTGATGCTGCACACCCTGCGCGGGCTGATCGGCGACGACGCCTTCTTCCGCAGCATCCGCGAACTGGTGTACGGCAGCGACGCTCCCCGGCCCGGGCAGTTCCGGCCGCGCCAGGCCTCGACCGATGATTTCGTGGCGATCGTCAACCGCGTCACCGGGCGCGACTACCGCTGGTTCTTCGACGCCTATCTGCGCACCGTGCAGCTGCCGGCGCTGCTGGTCGAGCGCGACGGCGGCATGCTGCGCCTGCGCTGGCAGGTGGAGGGCGGGCGGACGTTCCCGATGCCGGTGCAGGTGCGCATCGGCCGCCGCGTGGTGGAGGTGCCGATGACCGGCGGGCAGGGCGCGGTGGCGATCGCGGCGGACGAGAGCTACACCCTGGACCCGCATTCGAAGGTGCTGCGCGACCTGCCGTACATGGCCGAGTTCCAGCAGGACCAGGCCGAGCGCGCGCGCGCCGCGGCGGAAGCGGCCAAGGCGGCGGCAAGCAACGCGGCCACGGGAAAGCGCTGAAGGCTCAGGTACGCGCCTGCAGCCAGCGCGCCGCGCCCGCGCCGGCCAGGTGCCCGCTGGCGAGGCAGGCGGTGAGCAGGTAGCCGCCGGTCGGGGCTTCCCAGTCCAGCATCTCGCCGGCGCAGAACACGCCCGGCAGCCGGCGCAGCATCAATTGCCCGTCGAGGTCCTCCAGCCGCACCCCGCCGGCGCTGGAGATCGCCTCGGCCAGCGGGCGCGGGGCGTGCAGGCGCAGCGGCAGCCGTTTCAGGCAGGCCGCGATCCGGGCCATGTCCGGCGGCCCGTCCTGCGCCGACGGCGGGCCCAGCACTTCGAACAGCAGCGCGCACTTGGCGGCGTCCAGACCGGCCTGGCGGCGCAGGTGTTCGCCCAGGCTGCGGCCCTTGCGCGGTTTGCCCAGGTCGGACGCCAGGCGCGCTTCGTCGCGGCCGGGCACCAGGTCCAGGTGCAGCAGCGTGCTGCCGTCGCGGGCGATGGCGTCGCGCAGGTCGGCACCGATCGCATACACCAGGCTGCCCTCGATCCCGGTTTCGGTGAGCACGCACTCGCCCTGCAGCGCCTGCGCGCGGCCGGCGGCATCGTGCCAGTGGGCAACCACCGGCTTCAGCGGCGCACCGGCAAAGCGGGTGGCCAGGTGCGGGCTCCAGCCGATGTCGAAGCCGCAGTTGGCCGGACGCAGCGGCGCGATGGCGACGCCGCGCGCGTGCAGGGTGTCGATCCAGCCGCCGTCCGAGCCCAGCTGCGGCCAGCTGCCGCCGCCGAGGGCGAGCACGACCGCCTGCGCCTGCACATGGCGTTCGCCCTCGGGCGTGGCGAAGCACAGCGCGCCGTCCGCCGCCCAGCCCTGCCACGGGTGGCGCACATGGAACTGCACGCCGGCCTCGCGCAGGCGATGCACCCAGGCGCGCAGCAGCGGCGCCGCCTTGTGGTCGCGCGGGAACACCCGGCCCGAACTGCCGGCGTAGGTCTCGACCCCCAGCCCGGCGGCCCAGGCGCGCAGGGCCGCGGCGTCGAAGCCGTCCAGCCAGCGCGCGATTTCCGCCGCGCGCTCGCGGTAGCGGGCGTCGAAACCCGGCCGCGGCTCGGAATGGGTGAGGTTGAGGCCGCCCTTGCCGGCGATCAGGAACTTGCGCCCCACCGAGCCCTTGGCCTCGAACAGGTGCACCTCGACGCCGGCCGCGCGCGCGGTTTCGGCCGCCATCAGGCCGGTGGGGCCACCGCCGATCACGGCCAGCCGGGGGGAACCATCGAACGTTCGCATCCGCACAGGATGCCGTGCCCGCGGCCCGCGGGCGACTAGAATGCGTGCTTTGCCGCCGTGCGCACCGGGCCACCCCGCATGATCCTCAACATCGCCGCCTACCTGTTCGTGGCCATCGACGATGCCGATGCGCTGGCCGCACGCCTGCGCGAGCGCGCCGAGGCCGCCGCGCTGCGCGGCACCATGCTGGTCACGCCGGAAGGCCTGAACCTATTCCTCGCCGGCACGGAGGCGCCGCTGCGCGGGTTCCTGGCATGGCTGCGCGCCGACCCGCGCTTTGCCGCCCTGCATGCCAAGGAAAGCTGGAGCCGGGTGCAGCCGTTCGCGCGGCTGAAGGTGAAGCGCAAGGCGGAGGTCATCACCTTCCGGCGCGAGGCGGCTTCGCCGCTGGCGGCCGGCATGCGCGCGCCGGCGGTGGATGCGCCGACGCTGGCGCGCTGGATCGCGCAGGGCCACGACGACGCCGGGCGCCGCCTGGTGGTGCTGGATACCCGCAACCGCGAGGAGGTCGCGCACGGAACCTTCACCGGCGCGCTGACCCTGCCGATCGACCGCTTCACCGACCTGCCGGCGGCGCTGGCCCCGCACCGCGAGGCGTTGCGCGACGCCACCGTGGTCAGCGTATGCACCGGAGGCATCCGCTGCGAGAAGGCGGCGCTGTGGATGCGCGCGGACGGGATGGACAACGTGCTGCAGCTGGACGACGGCATCCTCGGCTATTTCGAGCGCGTCGGCGGGGCCGGCTACAGCGGCCGCTGCTTCGTGTTCGACGACCGCATCGCGCTGGATCCACAGCTGCGCCCGCTGGCCGACGCCGCGGAGGCCGCATGACCTGGGTCGGGGTGGTCCTGCTGGTGCTGGGCGTGTGGCTGGCGCTGAAGGTCGCCGGCGTACTGTTCAAGCTGCTGCTGTGGGCGCTGGCGGTGTTCGCGGTGTGGTGGCTGGTGCATCCCTACCTGGGCCTGCCGCTGCAGCCGTTCTGACGCGCCGGTTCAGCCGCCCAGCGCGTGGCCGGCGGCGTGGCCGCTGGCCCAGGCCCACTGGAAGTTGTAGCCGCCCAGCCAGCCGGTGACATCCACCACCTCGCCGATGAAATGCAGGCCCGGCACGTGGCGGGACATCATCGTGCTGGACGACAGGCCGTCGGTGTCCACCCCGCCCAGGGTCACCTCGGCGGTGCGGTAGCCCTCGGTGCCGCTGGCCACCAGCGGCCAGTCGCGCAGCAGCGCGGCGATGCCCTCCAACTCTCGCGGGGTGTACTGGCGCAGCGGCTTGCTGGCGATCCAGTGCTCGCACAGGCGCTGCGCGAAGCGCTTGGGCAGCACCTCGGCCAGCAGCGTCTTCAGTTCGGCGTCGCGCCGTGCGTGCTGCCACTCACGCAGCAGCGCCTCCGCGTCCTGCCCGGGCAGCAGGTCCAGCCGCAGGTCGTCGCCGGGCTGCCAGTAGTTGGAGATCTGCAGGATCGCCGGACCGCTGATGCCGCGATGGGTCACCAGCAGGAAGCTGCGGAAGGCCATGCCGTTGCAGCGCGCCTCCACCGGCAGTGCCACCCCGGCCAGGTCGTGCAGGCGCTCGGCATGCTTGCCGCTCAGCGTCAGCGGCACCAGCCCGGCGCGGGTGGGCAGCACGGCGTGGCCGAACTGCCGGGCCAGCGTATAGCCGAAGCCGCTGGCGCCCATGCTGGGGATCGACAGCCCGCCGCTGGCGACCACCAGCGACGGCGCCTCGAAGCGGCCCTGCGCGGTGTGCAGGCGGAAGCGCCCGGCGTCGGTGTGCTCCACCCGCTCGATCGCGCAGTGGGTGCGGATCTCCACCCCGGCGGCCGCGCATTCGGCCAGCAGCATGGCGACGATCTGCTTGGAGGACTCGTCGCAGAACAGCTGGCCGAGTTCCTTCTCGTGGTAGGCGATGCCGTGCCGCTCCACCAGCTCGATGAAATGCCAGGGCGTGTAGCGCGCCAGCGCCGACTTGCAGAAGTGCGGGTTGGCCGAGAGGTAGTTCGCGGGCGTGGTGCCGGTGTTGGTGAAATTGCAGCGCCCGCCGCCGGACATCAGGATCTTCTTGCCGACCTTGTTGGCATGGTCGAGCACCCGCACGCGCAGGCCGCGCTGGCCGGCCGTCAGTGCGCACATCAGGCCGGCGGCACCGGCGCCGATGACGAGGGCATCGCAGGACGTGGAGGGCGGGGCGGTCATCCGCGCAGGGTCACGGCAGGGGCGGGGGCGTCATTGTCGCCGCAGGTTGGCGCAAGGACATCCTGATGCGCCCAGCCGCGCACGGCAGCACGGGTTCGTACCGGGCAGAGCGATTCCCGCCGGCGCGGGAATGATGGCATCGGCATCGTGCAGCAATGGACAAGGCGGCGTATCGCCTGTGTCAGGGACGCGCCAGTGGCGGCGTCGTGCCGATCAGCGCGGGCCGCGCGGCCTGAAGCCGCCGGGCTTGCGCGGGTCGCCGGGGCCGCCCGGGCCCGGGCGGGCGCCGCGCGGCGGACCGAAGGCGCGCTTGCGCTTGGGGGCATCGATGTCGGCGTCGGTGGCCGGGCGCATCCGCAGCGGGCGGCTGGCCACGCGCACCGTCTGCATGTGCTGCATCAGCGCGGCGGGCATGCCTTCCGGCAGGTCCACCAGGGTGTAGTCGTCGCGGATGTCGATGCGGCCGATGTAGCGGCTCTCCAGGTCGGCCTCGTTGGCGATGGCGCCGACGATGTGGCCGGGCTGGGCGCCGTGCTGGTAGCCCACCTCGATGCGGTAGGTCTGCATTCCGACGTCGGCCGGCAGCGGCGTGCGCGGGCCGCGCTCGCGCGGCTCGCGGGCCGGGCGCTCGGGCCGCGGCGGGCGCTCCTCGCGCGCGATGAAGGTCTTTTCCGGCACGGCCGGCTTGGGCAGCAGCAGCGGCGTCTTGCCCTGCACCAGCTTGGCCAGCCCGGCCGCGATCTCCACCGCCGGCACGTTCTTCTCGCGCTCGTAGCGCTCCACCAGTTCGCGGAACACCGACAGGTCGTCGCCGGCCAGCGCGGTATCGATGCGGTCGAGGAACTTGGCGACCCGGCGCTCGTTCACCGCGTCCACGCTGGGCAGGGCCATCGGCTCGATCTTCTGCCGGGTGGCGCGCTCGATCGCGCCCAGCATGCCGCGCTCGCGCGGGGCCACGAACAGGATCGCCTCGCCGCTGCGGCCGGCGCGGCCGGTGCGGCCGATCCGGTGCACGTAGCTCTCGGTGTCGTAGGGGATGTCGTAGTTCAGCACGTGGCTGATGCGCTCCACGTCCAGCCCGCGCGCGGCCACGTCGGTGGCCACCAGCACGTCGATGTCACCGTCCTTCAGGCGCTGGATGGTGCGCTCGCGGGTCTTCTGCTCCACGTCGCCGTTGATCGCCGCCGCCGCGAAGCCGCGCGCGGACAACTTTTCGGCCAGCTCCTCGGTGCCCAGCTTGGTGCGCGCGAAGATGATCATGGCCTCGAACGGCTCGGCCTCCATGATCCGGGTCAGCGCGTCCAGCTTGTTGGTGCCGCTCACCATCCAGTAGCGCTGGCGGATGCTGGCCGCGGTGGTGGTCTGCGCCTTGATCGCGATCTCCACCGGCTCGCGCAGGTAGGTCTGGGCGATGCGCTTGATCGGCGCCGGCATGGTCGCGGAGAACAGCGCCACCTGGCGGGTCTCCGGGGTCTTCTTCAGCACCGCCTCGACGTCGTCGATGAAGCCCATGCGCAGCATTTCGTCGGCTTCGTCCAGCACCAGCATGCGCAGCTCGGACAGGTCCAGCGTGCCGCGCTCCAGGTGGTCGATCACCCGTCCGGGGGTGCCCACCACCACGTGCACGCCGCGGCGCAGCGCGTGCAGCTGCGGGCCGTAGCCCTGGCCGCCGTAGATCGGCAGGATCTGGAACCCGGGCACGTGGTGGGCGTACTTCTGGAAGGCCTCGGCCACCTGGATCGCCAGTTCGCGGGTGGGGGTGAGCACCAGCACCTGCGGCTTGCCCGGGGCCGGGTCCAGCCGCGCCAGCGCGGGCAGGGCGAAGGCGGCGGTCTTGCCGGTGCCGGTCTGGGCCTGGCCCAGCACATCGCGCCCCGCCAGCAGCGGTGGGATGGTGGCGGCCTGGATCGGCGAGGGGGTTTCGTAGCCGACTTCGCGCAGCGCGGCCAGCAAGGGCTCGGGTAGGCCGAGGTCGGAGAACAGGACGGGTGCGGTATCGCCGCTCATGGTGCCTCTGGGCGGGATCGCCGGGAGCAAATGGATCGCACAGTGTACGCCGCGCAGCCGCGGCGGGCGCGGCGCGCGTTGCCGAGGGTGGGGGGCGATACAGGAAGCGGTCGCGCTCGGGGATTCGATCCGGGTATTTCGATCGACATGTTGAGAACGGTTCTCGGCAAGCGCGCGCGAAGCGTGCGTTGCGCACGCAAATCCCCGGATCGGGCACGCCAGGTCTGGTCGCGGCCGCGCGTGGCCGGTTAGAATGCGCGGCTGTTAGCGAAGAACGGCCGATGCGGCCGGCAAGCCCACGAACAACCAGAAGAGGCGAGCGTGCTGGCCGAATACCTGCCCACCCTGCTGTTTTTGATCGTCGCCACCGGGATCGGCATCGTCCTGATCCTCGTCGGCAACGTGCTCGGACCCAAGCGCCCCTCCGACGAGAAGCTGTCGCCCTACGAGTGCGGCTTCGGCGCCTTCGAGAACGCGCGCATGCCGTTCGACGTGCGCTACTACCTGGTCGCGATCCTGTTCATCGTGTTCGACCTGGAAATCGCCTTCGTCTTCCCCTGGGCCGTGGTGTTCCGCGAGCTGGGGGTGTTCGGCCTGATCGAGATGGGCGTGTTCCTCACGCTGCTGGTGATCGGCTTCGTGTACGTGTGGAAGCGCGGCGCGCTGGAGTGGGAATGAGCAATATCGTCCAATCAGTACTGGAAGCCGCCAGCAACCCGCTGCCGGAAGGGCGTCTGGACGACATCCTGCGGCCGGATGGCGACAACCCGCTGCTGCAGAACGGCTTCGTCACCACCAGCATGGACGCGCTGTGGAACTGGGCGCGCACCGGTTCGATGTGGCCGATGACCTTCGGCCTGGCCTGCTGCGCGGTGGAGATGATGCACGCCGGCGCGGCGCGCCTGGACCTCGACCGCTACGGCGTGGTGTTCCGCCCGTCGCCGCGCCAGTCCGACGTGATGATCGTGGCCGGCACCCTGGTCAACAAGATGGCCCCGGCGCTGCGCAAGGTCTATGACCAGATGCCCGACCCGAAGTGGGTGATCTCGATGGGCAGCTGCGCCAACGGTGGCGGCTACTACCACTACTCGTATTCCGTCGTGCGCGGCTGCGACCGCGTGGTGCCGGTGGACGTGTACGTCCCTGGTTGCCCGCCGACCGCCGAGGCGCTGGTGTACGGCATCCTGCAACTGCAGAAGAAGATCCGCCGCATGGAACAGAACCCGTTCTCGCGGACGCCCAAGCCGGAGGGCGCGCGCGCATGACCGCCCTGGCCCAGGAACTGGCCGCCCGCTTCGGCGAGGCCGCCGTGCAGGTCGCGCAGCCGCGCGGCGAGGTGACGCTGGAAGTGCCGGCCGCCGACTGGCTGGGCACCTGCACCGCGCTGCGCGATGCGTTCGGTTTCGACACCTTCATCGACCTGTGCGGGGTCGATTACCTCGGCTACGGCAGCGACGAATGGGACACCGACGTGTCCTCCGAGGGCTTCAGCCGCGGCGTGGAAGGGCAGGGCCCCGGCCGCTTCGCCTGGGGCGAGCGCCCCTCGCACCAGACCGCGCAGCCGCAGGCCGAAGCCCCGGACGCGGCCGGCCCGCGCCGCTTCGCCGTGGTCCTGCACCTGCTGTCGATCGCGCGCAACCAGCGCCTGCGCGTGCGCTGCTTCACCGCCGACGACGGGCTGCCGGTGGTGGCCTCGGTGACCTCGGTTTGGCCGGGCGCCAACTGGTTCGAGCGCGAGGCGTTCGACCTGTTCGGGATCATCTTCGAGGGGCATCCGGACCTGCGCCGGATCCTCACCGACTACGGCTTCGTGGGGCATCCGTTCCGCAAGGACTTCCCGCTGATCGGCAACGTGGAAGTGCGCTACGACGAGGAGAAGCAGCGCGTGGTGTATGAACCCGTCACCAGCGTGGAGCCGCGCGTGGGCGTGGCCCGCGTGATCCGCGACGACGCCGGCCTGGTCACCGCCGAGGGCGAGCGCTCGAGCCGCATCCTGGCCCGGGAGGCGCGTCGATGAACCTGCATCAGAACCCCGGCAGCGACACCTTCGCCAGCAGCCCGGCGGAGGCGCAGCAGGAGATCCGCAACTACACCCTGAACTTCGGCCCGCAGCACCCGGCGGCGCACGGCGTGCTGCGCCTCATCCTGGAGATGGACGGCGAGGTGGTGCGTCGCGCCGACCCGCACATCGGCCTGCTCCACCGCGCCACCGAGAAGCTGGCCGAGAGCAAGCCGTTCAACCAGTCGATCGGCTACATGGACCGGCTCGACTACGTCTCGATGATGTGCAACGAGCACGCCTACGTGCGCGCGATCGAGACGCTGCTGGGGATCGAGGCGCCGGAGCGGGCGCAGTGGATCCGCACCATGTTCGACGAGATCACCCGCATCCTGAACCATCTGATGTGGGTGGGCTCGAATGCGCTCGACCTCGGCGCGATGGCGGTGTTCCTGTACGCCTTCCGCGAGCGCGAGGAGCTGATGGACTGCTACGAGGCGGTGTCCGGCGCGCGCATGCATGCGGCCTACTACCGTCCCGGCGGCGTGTACCGCGACCTGCCCGAGCAGATGCCGAAGTACAAGGAATCGCCGTGGCGCAAGGGCGACAAGCTCAAGCGCTTCAACGCGTGGCGCGAAGGCTCGCTGCTGGATTACCTGGAGCATTTCACCCAGGACTTCCCGAAGCGGATCGACGAGTACGAGACCCTGCTGACCGACAACCGCATCTGGAAGCAGCGCACCGTCGGGATCGGCGTGGTCACCCCCGAGCAGGCCAAGGCCTGGGGCATGAGCGGCCCGATGCTGCGCGGTTCCGGGATCGAATGGGACCTGCGCAAGAAGCAGCCCTACGCCAAGTACGCCGAGGTCGATTTCGACATCCCGGTGGGCGTGAACGGCGACTGCTACGACCGCTACCTGGTGCGCATCGCGGAGATGCGCGAGTCCAACCGCATCATCGCCCAGTGCGTGAAGTGGCTGAAGGCCAACCCGGGCCCGGTGATGCTGGACAACTACAAGGTGGCCCCGCCCTCGCGCGCGGACATGAAGCAGAGCATGGAAGCGCTGATCCACCACTTCAAGCTGTTCACCGAAGGCTATTGCGTGCCCGCCGGCGAGACCTACGCCGCGGTGGAGGCACCGAAGGGCGAGTTCGGCTGCTACCTGGTCAGCGACGGCGCCAACAAGCCGTTCCGCGTGCACCTGCGCGCGCCGGGTTTCGCCCACCTGTCCTCGATGGATGAAATCGTTAAGGGCCACATGCTGGCCGACGTGGTGGCCATGATCGGCACCTACGACATCGTCTTTGGTGAGATCGACCGATGAAAGCAACCGGCAATTTCGAAGCCTGCCGTCACGTCGATCCGATGGCAGTGCTGTCGGATGCGACCCGCGCGCATATCGACCACTGGCTGGCCAAGTTCCCGCCGGACCGCAAGCGTTCGGCGCTGCTGCAGGGGCTGTTCGCCGCGCAGGAGCAGAACGGCGGCTGGCTGACCGATGAGCTGATGGCGGCGGTGGCTAAATACCTGGACCTGCCGCCGGTGTGGGCCTACGAGGTGGCGACCTTCTACTCGATGTTCGAGACGAAGAAGGTCGGCCGCAACAACGTGGCCTTCTGCACCAACATCAGCTGCTGGCTCAACGGCGCCGAGGATCTCGTTGCGCACGCGGAAAAGAAGCTGGGCTGCAAGCTGGGCGAGTCCACCGCCGACGGCCGCGTCTACCTCAAGCGCGAGGAAGAGTGCGTGGCCGCCTGCTGCGGCGCCCCGGTGGTCGTGATCAACGGGCATTACCACGAGAAGCTCACCCCCGGGAAGGTGGATGAGCTGCTGGACGGGCTGAAGTGATGGGCGGACATTCGCACTATTCGGAAGGCTATGGTCCCGTCGGCCCCGCGCCGAAGGAGCACCAGGCGGTGTACACCACGCTGCACTTCGACAAGCCGTGGTCGTACGAGAACTACCTCAAGACCGGCGGCTACCAGGCGCTGCGCAAGGTGCTGACCGAAAAGATCCCGCCGGCCGATGTCATCGAGATGGTCAAGGCCTCCGGCCTGCGTGGCCGCGGCGGCGCGGGCTTCCCGACCGGTCTGAAGTGGAGCTTCATGCCCAAGGGGCCGGGCCAGAAGTACATCCTGTGCAACTCGGACGAGTCCGAGCCGGGCACCTGCAAGGACCGCGACATCCTGCGCTACAACCCGCACGCGGTGATCGAGGGCATGGCGATCGCCTGCTATGCCACCGGCAGCACCGTGGCCTACAACTACATGCGCGGCGAGTTCCACCACGAGCCGTTCGAGCACATCGAGGAGGCGCTGGCCGAGGCCTACAAGCACGGCTGGCTGGGCAAGGACATCCTCGGCAGCGGCATCGACATCGACATCTACAATGCGCTTGGCGCGGGCGCCTACATCTGCGGCGAGGAAACCGCGCTGATGGAGTCGCTGGAAGGCAAGAAGGGGCAGCCGCGCTACAAGCCGCCGTTCCCGGCCAACTTCGGCCTGTACGGCAAGCCGACCACCATCAACAACACCGAGACCTATGCTTCGGTGCCGGCGATCATCCGCAACGGCCCGGATTGGTTCATGGGCCTGGGCAAGCCGAACAACGGCGGCTGCAAGATCTTCTCGGTGTCCGGCCACGTGGCCAACCCCGGCAACTTCGAGATTCGCCTCGGTACCCCGTTCGCGGAGCTGCTGGAGATGGCCGGCGGCATGCGCCCGGGGCGCACGCTGAAGGCGGTGATCCCGGGCGGCTCGTCGATGCCGGTGCTGCCCGGCGAGGTGATGCTGGGCCTGACCATGGACTACGACAGCATCCAGAAGGCCGGTTCCGGCCTCGGCTCGGGCGCGGTCGTGGTGATGGACGACACCACCTGCATGGTGCGCGCCTGCCAGCGCATCGCGCGCTTCTACAAGGCCGAGAGCTGCGGCCAGTGCACCCCGTGCCGCGAAGGCACCGGATGGATGTACCGCATGCTGACCCGGATCGCCAATTTCGAGGCGACGATGGACGACCTCGCCATGCTGCGCGCCGCCGCCGGGCAGATCGAAGGCCACACCATCTGCGCCTTCGGCGAGGCCGCGGCGTGGCCGGTGCAGGGCTTCCTGCGCCATTTCTGGCACGAATTCGAATACGCCATCGTGCACAAGCGCTTCTACGTCGACGATGCGCTTGCCGGCACGCTGGCCACGGCTGAGAAGGTGGTGGCGTGAGCGCACAACCCGTCAATCCGAACCTGCCGCCCGACCACGTCACCGTCTTCATCGACGGCGTCGAGATGGCCGCGCCCAAGGGCTCGATGATCATCCATGCCGCCGACAAGGCGGGCATCCCGATCCCGCGCTTCTGCTACCACGAGAAGCTGCCGATCGCGGCCAACTGCCGCATGTGCCTGGTGGATACCGAAATCGGCGGGCGCGCCGCGCCCAAGCCCTCGCCGGCCTGCGCCACCCCGGTGATGGACGGGATGAAGGTGTTCACCCGCAACGAGAAGGCGCTCAAGGCCCAGCGCAACGTGATGGAGTTCCTGCTGATCAACCATCCGCTGGACTGCCCGATCTGCGACCAGGGCGGCGAGTGCGAGCTGCAGGACCTGTCGCTGGGCTATGGCCGCTCGGTCGGCCGCTTCGTCGAGCGCAAGCGGGTGGTGCCGGACGAGGACCTCGGCCCGCTGGTCGCCACCGAGATGACCCGCTGCATCCAGTGCACCCGCTGCGTGCGTTTCACCGCGGAGATCGCCGGTACCTATGAGCTCGGCGGCATGCAGCGCGGCGAGAATTTGCAGATCGGCACCTATGACGGGCAGCCGCTGATGACCGAGCTGTCGGGCAACGTGATCGACGTATGCCCGGTCGGTGCGCTCACCAACAAGGTGTACCGCTTCAAGGCGCGTCCGTGGGAGCTCATCGCGCGGCCTTCGCTTGGCTACCACGACGCGCTCGGCAGCAACCTGTTCCACCACGTCCGCCGCGGCGAGCTGCTGCGCAGCGTGCCGCGCGACAACGAGGCGGTGAACGAGTGCTGGCTGTCCGACCGCGACCGCTACGCGCACGAGGGCCTGCTGGCCGACGATCGCGCCGCGGTGCCGCTGCTGCGCGACGGCGACGGTTTCCGCGAGGCCTCGTGGGACGAGGCGCTGGACGCGGCCGCGCGGATCCTGCGCGAGTCCGCCGGCGACGACCTCGGCGTGCTGGTGCACCCGGCGACCTCGAACGAGGAGGGCGCGCTGCTGGCGCGCCTGGCCGATGGCCTCGGCAGCCGCCACCTCGACCACCGCATCGGCCAGCTCGACCTGTCCGATGGCGCGCAGGCGCAGGCCTTCGCGATGCCGGTGGCCGAGATCGAACAGGCCGATGCCATCGTCATCGTCGGCTCCAACCTGCGCCACGAAGTGCCGCTGCTGCACCAGCGCGTGCGCAAGGCGGCCAAGCGCGGCGCGCGGGTCCACGTGGTCAATCCGGTGGACTTCGACTTCACCTTCGCGGTCGCGTCCAAGCACATCGTGCCGCCGGCGCAGCTGGCAGCGGCCCTTGATGGCGTGGACCTGGGCGATGCCGGCAATGTGGCGGTGATCGTGGGTGGCGTGGCCGAGAACGGCCCGCACGCCGCCGCGATCCGCAAGGCGGCCGCCGCGTTCGCCGCGGCGAAGAATGCGAAGCTGTGCCGCATCCCGCAGGGCGCCAATGCCCTCGGTCTGGCCCGCCACGGCGTGCTGCCGGCCGGGCTGGACGCGCAGGCGATGCTGCGCCAGCCGCGCAAGGCCTACGTGCTGTACGGGATCGAGCCGGGCCTGGACTTCGCCGACCAGCAGGCCGCGCTGAAGGCGCTGGGCGGCGCGCGGGTGGTGGCGTTCAGCCAGTTCGCCTGCACCTCGACCCGCGCGGTGGCCGACGTGATCCTGCCGATCGGCGCGCTGCCGGAAATCGACGCCACCCTGACCAACCTCGATGGCCGCGACCAGCAGGCGGTGGCCGCCGCGAAGCTGCCCGGCCAGGCCCGCCCCGGCTGGCGCGTGCTGCGCGCCCTCGGCGGCGCGCTGGCGCTGCCGGGCTTCGAGTTCACCGACCTCGACGGCCTGCGCGCCGGGATGGCCCCGGTGGCCGTGCAGGTGGCCGCGGGCAGCGCCGCGCCGGCCGCCGGCAACGGCCTGCAGGTGGCCGCCTCGCAGGCGATCTACCGGGTGGATGCAGTGGTCCGCCGCAGCCATGCGCTGCAGGCGCATCCGCTCAACGCCGGCCCGCACGCCAGCCTGAACCCGGCGGATGCCGCCGCGGCCGGCCTCGCGCAGGGCGCGATGGCGAAGTTCTCCACCGCCGCCGGCACCGCCACCCTGCAGGTGCTGCTGGATGCGCGCGTGGCCCCGGGCTGCGTGTGGCTGGAGTCCGGCCACGGCGCCACCGCGCCGCTGCTGGCCGCCACCACCCTGGAGGTGGCGCGCGCATGAGCACCATGACCCACACCCTGCTGTCCAACAATCCGCTGATGCAATACGCCATCGAGCCGCTGCACGCGGCCCTGCTGTCGTTCGGCACCCTCGGCCTGCTGGCCTGGATCGTGCTGAAGGTGCTGGCGATCACCGTGCCGGTGATCGTCACCGTGGCCTTCTACGTGGTCTGGGAACGCAAGGTCATCGGCTGGATGCACGTGCGCCACGGGCCGATGTACGTCGGCTGGGGCGTGCTGCAGGCGTTCGCCGACGTGTTCAAGCTGCTGTTCAAGGAAGTGGTGCAGCCGAGCGTGGCGCACCCGGTGCTGTACCGCCTGGCGCCGCTGCTGGCGCTGGTGCCGGCGTTCGCGGCATGGGCGGTGGTGCCGTTCGACGCCCAGGTGGTGCTGGCCAACGTCAACGCCGGTCTGCTGTACCTGCTGGCGATGACCTCGCTGGGCATCTACGGCGTGATCCTCGCCGGCTGGGCCTCGAACTCGAAGTACGCCTTCCTCGGCGCCATGCGCGCCTCGGCGCAGATGATCAGCTACGAGATCGCGATGGGCTTCGCGCTGGTCGGCGTGCTGATCGCCGCCGGCAGCCTGAACCTGTCCGAGATCGTGATGGCCCAGGCCGGCCGCGGCTTCCTGAGCTGGTTCTTCATCCCGCTGCTGCCGCTGTTCGTCGTGTACTTCGTGTCCGGCGTGGCCGAGACCAACCGCGCGCCGTTCGACGTGGTGGAAGGCGAATCCGAGATCGTGGCCGGCCACATGGTCGAGTACTCCGGCTCGCAGTTCGCGCTGTTCTTCCTGGCCGAATACGCCAACATGCTGCTGGTCAGCTTCCTGACCTCGATCTTCTTCCTCGGCGGCTGGCTCAGCCCGTTCCACGGCTGGGGCATCCCGCTGCTGTCGGCGGACGGCTGGTGGTGGCTGCTGGCCAAGGTGTTCTTCTTCGCCACCTGCTTCATCTGGTTCCGCGCCGCGTTCCCGCGCTATCGCTACGACCAGATCATGCGGCTGGGCTGGAAGGTGTTCATCCCGATCACCATCGTCTGGATCTTCGTGACCGCGATGCTGGTGTATTTCGGCGTGATCGGTGGCAATGCGATGGGGGCGGCGGCATGAGCAAGGTGGTGTCCTATTTCAAGAGCCTGCTGTTGCTGGAGCTGCTCGGCGGCCTGTGGCTGACCCTGAAGTACCTGTTCCGTCCGAAGTACACGCTGATGTACCCGATGGAGAAGACCCCGCAGTCGCCGCGCTTCCGCGGCGTGCACGCCCTGCGCCGCTACCCGAACGGCGAGGAGCGCTGCATCGCCTGCAAGCTGTGCGAGGCGGTGTGCCCGGCGCTGGCGATCACCATCGAGGCCGGCCCGCGCGCGGACGACGGCAGCCGCCGTACCACCCGCTACGAGATCGACCTGTTCAAGTGCATCTTCTGCGGGTTCTGCGAGGAGTCGTGCCCGACCGACTCGATCGTGGAGACCCACGTGCACGAGTACCACTTCGACCAGCGCGGCCAGAACATCCTGACCAAGCCCAAGCTGCTGGCCATCGGCGACCGCCTGGAGGCGGAGATCGCCGAGCGCCGTGCCGCCGACGCCCCCTACCGTTGAGGCAGGACCCCATGGATTTCGATTTCCAGACCATTGCCTTCCTCGGCTTCGCGGCGGTCGCCGCGATCGCCGCGCTGGCCACGATCGCCGCCCGCAACCCGGTGCATGCCGTGCTGTGGCTGGTGCTGACGTTCTTTTCGGTGGCCTGCACCTGGATCGTGGGCGGCGTCGAGTTCCTCGGCATCGCGCTGGTGCTGGTGTACGTGGGCGCGGTGATGGTGCTGTTCCTGTTCGTGGTGATGATGCTGGACATGGACAAGGCGCCGATCCGCCAGGGCTACGTGCGCTACCTGCCGATCGGGCTGCTGGTGGCGGTGGCGATGCTGCTGGAGATGCTGGCGCTGATCGGCGTGCGCAGCGCCGCGCAGGCGCCGCTGGCCGACAACGCCGCGGTCGCTTCCGGTATTCCCAACACCAACTGGCTGGCGCATGCCCTGTTCACCGACTTCATGCTGCCGTTCGAAGTGGCGGCGGTGATCCTGACCGTGGCGGTGGTGGCGGCGGTGATGCTGACCTTGCGCCGGCGCGAGGGAACACGCCATCAGAATCCTTCGGAGCAGGTGCGGGTGCGCGCCGCCGAGCGCGTGCGCATGGTGAAGATGGCGGCGGAGACGCCGGTGGTCGATGGCCAGGCCGGGGAGGGCGCGTGATGGAAAACCTGGTGTCCGCCCTGACCCTGGGGCATTACCTCGCGCTGGGCGCGGTGCTGTTCTGCATCAGCGTCGCCGGCCTGTTCCTCAACCGCAAGAACGTGATCATGCTGCTGGTGTCGCTGGAGCTGATGCTGCTCTCGGTGAACATCAACTTCGTGGCGTTCTCGCGCTCGCTGGGCGACGCCGCCGGCCAGGTGTTCGTGTTCTTCATCCTCACCGTCGCCGCCGCCGAGGCCGCGATCGGCCTGGCGATCCTGGTGACCCTGTTCCGCAACCGCCGCACGATCGATGTGGCGGACATCGATAGCTTGAAGGGCTGACCTGATGGATTCGGCACTCCTCATTTCCAAGACCCAGCTCGTGCTGGTGGTGCTGCTGCCGCTGCTGGGCAGCATCCTCGCCGGCCTGTTCGGCCGCCAGATCGGCCGCGCGGGGGCGCACACCGTGACCATCCTCGGCGTGGCGGTGAGCTGCGCGCTGTCGGTGCACGTGCTGTGGCAGCTGCTGCACGGCGCGCCGGTGTTCAACGAGAACCTGTACACCTGGATGCAGGTGGGCGACATCTCGGTGAACGTCGGCTTCCTGGTGGACAAACTGACCGCGATGATGATGGTGGTGGTGACCTTCGTGTCGCTGCTTGTCCACATCTACACCATCGGCTACATGGCCGAGGACGACGGCTACCAGCGCTTCTTCAGCTATATCTCGCTGTTCACCTTCAGCATGCTGATGCTGGTGATGAGCAACAACTTCATGCAGCTGTTCTTCGGCTGGGAGGCGGTGGGCCTGGTGTCCTACCTGCTGATCGGCTTCTGGTTCAAGCGCCCGACCGCGGTGTTCGCCAACCTCAAGGCGTTCCTGGTCAACCGCGTGGGCGATTTCGGCTTCCTGCTGGGCATCGCCGGCGTGCTCTTGTGGCTGGGCACCCTGGACTACGGCACCGCCTTCGCCAATGCCGACGCGATCCGCGGCGCCAGCGTCGAGATCCTGCCGGGCCACGCGTGGTCGGTCGCCACCGTGATCTGCATCTGCCTGTTCATCGGCGCCATGGGCAAGTCGGCGCAGGTGCCGCTGCACGTGTGGCTGCCGGACTCGATGGAAGGCCCGACCCCGATCTCGGCGCTGATCCACGCCGCGACCATGGTGACCGCCGGCATCTTCATGGTGGCGCGCATGTCGCCGCTGTTCGAGCTGTCGGAGACCGCGCTCAATTTCATCCTGTTCATCGGCGCCACCACCGCGTTCTGGACCGGCCTGATCGGCATGGTGCAGAACGACATCAAGCGCGTCGTGGCCTATTCCACCCTGTCGCAGCTGGGCTACATGACGGTGGCGCTGGGCGTATCCGCCTACTCGGCCGCGGTGTACCACCTCATGACCCACGCCTTCTTCAAGGCGCTGCTGTTCCTCGGCGCCGGCTCGGTCATCATCGGCATGCACCACGAGCAGGACATGACCAAGATGGGCGGCCTGCGCAAGTACATGCCGATCACCCACCTGACCATGTGGATCGGCACCCTGGCGCTGGTCGGCACGCCGTTCTTCAGCGGCTTCTACTCGAAGGACACCATCATCGAGGCGGCCGCCGAGCATGCGCAGACCCACGCCGGCTGGATCGCACAGTACGCCAACTGGGCGGTGCTGCTGGGCGCGTTCGTCACCAGCTTCTACAGCTTCCGCCTGCTGTACCTGACCTTCTTCGGCGAGGAGCGCTTCCGCCACGCGCACGCCTCGCATGGCGCGCACGACCACGAGACCCACAGCGAGCCGGACCACCACCACGGCCCGGTGGAACCGCACGAGAGCCCGTGGGTGGTGACGTTGCCGCTGGCGCTGCTGGCGATCCCGGCGCTGCTGGTGGGCTTCTTCACCGCGGGGCCGATGCTGTTCGGCACCGACGTGCTGGGCCACGTGAAGCAGGTGCCGTATTTCGCCGGCGCGATCCAGGTGCTGGAGCAGAACGACGTGATGGCCAAGCTGGCCGAGGAGTTCCACGGCCCGGTGGCGTTCGCGCTGCACGGGTTCCTGGCCCCGGCGTTCTGGCTGGCGCTGGTCGGCTTTCTGCTGGCCACCCTGCTGTACCTGGTCAAGCCGCAGTTGCGCACCGGCATCACCCGCGCGCTGGCGCTGCCGATCCGCGTGCTGGAGCGCAAGTTCTACATGGACGACCTGTGGATCGGCGGCCTGGCCGGCGGCAGCCTCAAGCTCGGCAAGGCGTCCAGCGAGATCGACGCCGGCCTGATCGACGGCATCGTGAACGGCAGCGCGCGCCTGGTGGGCACGCTGGCCGCGATGATCCGCCGGGTGCAGACCGGCTACCTCTACCACTATGCCTTCGCCATGATCCTGGGACTGGTCGCCCTGCTGGCGATGGCCCGCTACTACTGGCAGTAAGGCCGGAAACGACGACGAGATGGATACCGCAAGCGTGACCCACTGGCCCCTGCTCAGCCTCCTGATCTGGCTGCCGATCCTCGGCGGCGTGTTGACCCTGCTGGCCGGCAACCAGCGACCGCAACTGGCGCGCTGGATCGCGCTCGGCTTCGCGGTGCTGACGTTCGTGCTCAGCATCCCGCTCTTCACCGGCTTCGACTACGGCAGCGCGGCGATGCAGTTCGTCGAGCAGCGGCCGTGGATCCCGGCCTACGACATCCAGTACCACCTCGGCGCGGACGGCCTGTCGGTGCCGCTGATCGGCCTGACCACCCTGGTCGGCGTGCTGGTGCTGGTGGGTGCGTGGGGCTCGGTAGAGAAGCGGGTGGCGCAGTACTTCGCCTGCCTGATGCTGCTGGAAGGCGCGATGGTGGGCGTGTTCAGCGCGCTGGACTCGATGCTGTTCTACGTGTTCTTCGAGGCCATGCTGATCCCGATGTTCATCGTGATCGGCGTGTGGGGCGGCCCGCGCCGCATCTACGCCTCGCTGAAGTTCTTCCTGTACACCTTCCTCGGCTCGGTGTTCATGCTCATCGGGCTGATCTACCTGTACCTGAAGGGCGGCAGCTGGCAGATCGCGGACATGGCCGCGCTGCCGCTGACCATGCGCGAGCAGACCTGGTTGTTCTTCGCCTTCTTCGGCGCGTTCGCGATCAAGGTGCCGATGTTCCCGGTCCACACCTGGCTGCCGGACGCCCACGTGGAGGCGCCGACCGGCGGTTCGGTGGTGCTGGCGGCGATCATGCTGAAGATCGGCGGCTACGGCTTTTTGCGCTTCACCCTGCCGATCGTGCCGGACGCCGGCCACGCGTTCGCCTGGCTGATGATTGCCTTGAGCCTGGTCGCGATCGTGTACGTCGGCCTGGTGGCGCTGGTGCAGGCCGACATGAAGAAGCTGATCGCCTATTCGTCGGTCGCGCACATGGGCTTCGTGATCCTGGGCACCTTCATCGCGTTCTCGCTGGTGCGCGACGCGCAGTCGGCCGACGCGGCCCGCCTGGGCCTGCAGGGCGCGATGGTGCAGATGGTCTCGCACGGCTTCATCTCCGGCGCGATGTTCTCCTGCGTCGGCGTGCTCTACGACCGCATGCACACCCGCATGATCAAGGACTACGGCGGCGTGGCCAAGGTGATGCCGTGGTTCGCGCTGTTCTGGGTGCTGTTCGCGATGGCCAATTCCGGCCTGCCGGGCACCAGCGGCTTCGTCGGCGAGTTCGTGGTGATCCTGGCCGCGTTCCAGCACAGCCCGCTGATCGCCCTGGCCGCGGCGCTGACCCTGATCATCGGCGCCGGCTACTCGCTGTGGCTGACCAAGCGGGTGATTTGGGGCGACGTGGGCAATGCGCACGTCGCCGAGTTGAAGGACATCAACATGCGCGAGTGGATCGTGCTGGGCGTGTTCGCCGCCTTCACCCTGGCGCTGGGTATCGATCCCAAGCCGCTGACCGACCTGATGGAGCCCTCCATCGCGCAACTGGCGGGCCAGCTCGCCGCGACCAAGCTTTGAGGACATGACGACGATGCAGGCCACTCTCGCCATGCCGGCAGCCACCGAACTGCTGCCGCTGATTCCCGAACTGGTGCTGGTGGGCGCCGCGTTCTTCCTGCTGATGCTGGACCTGTTCCTGAAGGACGGCCAGCGCGTGCTCACCCATGTGCTCGCGATCGCCACCCTGCTGGTGGTGGCGGCGCTGGTGCTGGGCGGCGTTGGGGCCGGCGATGAGGCCAGCGTGCTCGGCGGGATGTTCGTGCGTGACACCCTGGCCGACGTGCTCAAGGTGGTCACCTGCGTGATCTCCGCGGCCGCGCTGCTGTTCTTCTGGCCTTACCTGCGCGAGCGCGGCCTGTACAAGGGCGAGGTCTCGGTGCTGGTGCTGTTCGCCGTGCTGGGCATGCTGCTCTTGATCTCGGCCGGCAGCCTGGTGATGGTGTACCTGGGACTGGAGCTGCTGGCGCTGAGCTCGTACGCGCTAGTTGCGATCGACCGCGACAGCCGCCTGGCCTCGGAAGCGGCGATGAAGTATTTCGTGCTGGGCGCGCTGGCCTCGGGCCTGCTGCTGTACGGCATGTCGCTGGTGTACGGCGCCACCGGCAGCCTGGACCTGGCCACCATCCGCGAGGCGGCCCCCTCCGTCGCGCAGCCGACCCTGCTGCTGGCCGGCGTGGTGTTCATGCTGGCGGGCATCGCCTTCAAGTTCGGCGCGGCCCCGTTCCACATGTGGCTGCCGGACGTCTACCACGGCGCGCCGACCCCGGTGACCCTGTTCATCGGTTCCGCGCCCAAGCTGGCCGCGTTCGCGATGGTGGTGCGCCTGCTGGGCTTCGGCGCCGCGCCGCTGGCCGCGCACTGGCAGCCGATGCTGGCCGTGCTGGCCGCGCTGTCGCTGCTGGTCGGCAACGTGATCGCGCTGATGCAGACCAACCTCAAGCGCATGCTGGCGTATTCGACCATTTCGCACGTCGGCTTTTTGTTCCTCGGCCTGGCCGGCGGCGGCGCCGGTGGCTATGCCGCGGCGATGTTCTATGCGATCAGCTACGCGCTGATGGCGACCGCCGCGTTCGGCGCGATCGTGCTGCTGTCGCGGCGCGGGTTCGAGGCCGATGCCATCGACGACTTCAAGGGCCTGAACGCGCGTGATCCGTGGAGCGCCGGCATGGTGCTGTGCGTGATGGCCTCGCTGGCCGGCATCCCGCCGTTCCTCGGCTTCTGGGCCAAGCTGGCGGTGCTGCGCGCGGCGTTGGACGGCGGCATGCTGTGGCTGGCGATCACCGGCGTGGTGTTCGCGGTGATCGGCGCGTTCTACTACCTGCGCGTCATCAAGGTCATGTACTTCGACGAGCCGGTGGGCGAGGCGATGCGTCCGCGCGACGACCGCCTGCTACGCGTGGTGTTCGGCGTCAACGCGCTGGTGCTGCTGGCGCTGGGCGTGTTCTGGAACCCGCTGATGGCCTGGTGCCAGGCCGCGTTCGCCTGACAGCGCGTCAGGCCTTTCCTGGATCGACCGCGGGGCGCACTTCGGTGCGCCCCGTGCGTTTTGCGGCGATGCAAATCACGATGCCGTGCTCGCCTGAAGGCGGGCGCTGAGACGCCGGACGCCGGGACGCCGGTGGCGATGCGGCGAACGGCGCGAAAGCACAAACGAAAACGGCGATGCGGTTGCCCGGATCGCCGTTTCGTTCGTGCTGAATGTGGTAGCGGGGGCAGGATTTGAACCTGCGACCTTCGGGTTATGAGCCCGACGAGCTGCCAGACTGCTCCACCCCGCAGCAGAGTCGCGCATTGTAATGACCGATGCCGGATCGCGCAAGGTTTATTTGCGATGGCATCGCGGTATGCGGCGGGCGCGTGCCTCCGCGCGTGGTCATGCCAGCGCCTTGAGGCGGTACAGCGCCTCCAGCGCCTGCTTGGGGCTGAGTTCATCGGGATCCAGCGCGGCCAGCGCCTCCAGTGCGGCGGAGGAGGCCGGGAACAGCCCGAACTGCTGCGGCGCGTCCAGCGCCTGTGCGCTCATCGCCGGCACCGGCGCTTCGCGCGCCTGCGCCTCCAGTTCCGCCAGGCGCGCGCGCGCCTGCTGCAGCGCGGCCCGCGGCAGCCCGGCCAGCGCCGCGACCTGCAACCCGAAGCTGCGGTTGGCCGGGCCCGGGCGCACCGCGTGCATGAACACCAGCGCATCGCCGTGCTCCACCGCGTCCAGGTGCAGGTTGGCGATGCCGCTGCCGGGCTCGGCCAGCGCGGTCAGTTCGAAATAGTGGGTGGCGAACAGGGTGTAGCTGCGGTTGACGCTGGCCAGTTGCCGCGCGACCGCATCGGCCAGCGCCAGGCCATCGTAGGTGGAGGTGCCGCGGCCGATCTCGTCCATCAGCACCAGCGACTGCTCGGTGGCGTGGTGCAGGATGTAGGCGGTCTCGCTCATCTCCACCATGAAGGTGGATTGGCCACGGGCAAGGTCGTCGCCGGCGCCGATGCGGGTGAGGATGCGGTCGATCGGGCCGATCTCCGCGCGAGCGGCCGGTACGAAGCTGCCGATATGGGCCAGCAGCACGATCAGCGCGTTCTGGCGCATGTAGGTGCTTTTCCCGCCCATGTTCGGGCCGGTGACGATGTACATGCGGATGCCGCCGCCTTCGGCCTCGGCGTCGAACACCAGGTCGTTGGGTTCGAACGGTGCGTCGCGCAGCGCCTCCACCACCGGATGGCGGCCGCGTTCGATGCGTAGGCCGGGCGCGTCGCGCAGCTCGGGCCGGTTCCAGTCCAGCGCCAGCGCGCGTTCGGCGAAGCAGGCCAGCACGTCGAGTTCGGACAGCGCCAGTGCGCAGCGGCGCAGCGGCTCCAGCACGCCGTTGAGGGTGTCCAGCAATCCCTCGTACAGCAGCTTCTCGCGCGCCAGCGCGCGTTCCCGCGCGGACAGCACCTTGTCCTCGAAGCCTTTCAGCTCCTCGGTGATGTAGCGTTCGGCCCCGGTCAGGGTCTGGCGTCGGGTGTAGTGCACCGGGGCCTTGTCGCTGTGGGCCTTGCCGATCTCGATGTAGTAGCCGTGCACCCGGTTGTAGCCGACCTTCAGGCTGGCGATGCCGGTGGCGGCGCGCTCGCGCGCCTCCAGGTCGAGCAGGAACTGGTCGGCATGGGTGGACAGCCGGCGCAGTTCGTCCAGTTCGGGGTCGAAGCCGTCTGCGATCACGCCGCCGTCGCGTGCCAGCAGTGGCGGCTGCGCGACCAGCGCGGCCTGCAGGTGGGCGGCGGTGGCGTCGTGTTCGCCCAGCTCGGCGTGCAGCGCCTGCAGCCGCGGCGAATCCAGCGGCGCCAGCAGTGCGCGGATCGCCGGCAGCGCACCGAGGCCGTCGCGCAGGGTGGCCAGGTCGCGCGGACGCGCGCTGCGCAGGGCCACCCGCGCGAGGATGCGCTCCATGTCGCCCAGCCCGCGGAACGCCTCGCGCAGCGGCACGTGGGTGCCGCCGTCCAGCAGTGCCTGCACCGCGTGCTGGCGCTGGCGCAGCGGCGCGCGCTCGCGCAGCGGGCGGTGCAGCCAGCGCCGCAGCAGGCGGCCGCCCATCGGGGTGACGGTGCTGTCGAGTACGCCGAGCAGGGTGGCGCGGGTATCGCCGTCCACCCGGGTATCCAGCTCGAGGTGGCGGCGGGTGGCGGCGTTCATCGCGATCGCCTCCTCCCCGCTCTCCAGCGCGATGCTGCGCAGGTGCGGCAGCCGCTGCTTCTGGGTTTCCTCCACGTAGCCCAGCACCGCGGCGGCGGCGGCGATCGCCAGCGGACGGTCGTCCAGCCCGAAGCCGGTGAGATCGTGCACGCCGAAGAACTGCAGCAGCTGACGGCGCCCACTGTCGGCGTCGAACAGCCACGGCGGGCGCCGGCGCAGGCCGCGCGCCTCCTGCACGCAGGGCGGCCAGCCATCTTCATCTGCGATCAGGGTCTCCGCCGGCTGCAGGCGCGCCAGTTCGGCCTCCAGCGCGTCCTCGCCGGCCACTTCGCTGGCGCGCAGGCGGCCGCTGGCCAGATCCGCCCAGGCCAGGCCATAGCCCCGGCCCTTGCTGGACATGCCGCCGCGGGCGATGGCCAGCAGCAGGGTGTCGCGGCGTTCGTCCAGCAGCGCCTCGTCGGTGACGGTGCCGGGTGTGACGATGCGCACCACCTTGCGTTCCACCAGCCCCTTGCTGGTTGCAGGATCGCCGATCTGCTCGCAGATGGCGACCGATTCGCCCAGTGCCACCAGCCGCGCCAGGTAGCCTTCGTAGGCGTGCACCGGCACCCCGGCCATCGGGATCGGCTGGCCGGCCGACTGCCCGCGCTGGGTCAGGGTGATGTCCAGCAGGCGCGCCGCCTTGCGCGCATCGTCATAGAACAGCTCGTAGAAGTCGCCCATCCGGAAGAACAGCAGCACGTCCGGATGCTCCGCCTTGGCGGCGAAGTACTGCTTCATCAGCGGGGTGTGTTCGGCGGGCTTGGCGGCGGGAGCGGGATCGACGGGCATGGGTGGGCACGGACGAGCGGCAGGCGAGGCGTCGCATGCCGTGGCCTGATGGTTGAAGCCTGATTGTAGAAGGATGTCGCCGCGGGAGGGCGCCGCCGCGCGAGCGCGGCGGGCGTGATCGATCAGCAGCAGGCGCGGTGGGTATCGGCGTAGGAATTGCCCGGGTTGGCGGCCACGCCGGTGGTTTCGCCGCGCAGGCTGGCCGCGTGGTGCTCGGAGACCACCCGCGCCACGCAGGCGGTGACCGCCTTGCCCATCGGGATGTGCAGGAACTCGTTCGGGCCATGCGCGTTGGAATGCGGGCCCAGCACGCCGGTGATCATGAACTGCGCGCCCGGGAACTTCTCGCCGAGCATGCCCATGAACGGGATGGTGCCGCCTTCGCCCATGTACATCGCCGGCTTGCCGAAGAAGTCCTGGCTGGACTGCTCGATGGCGGCTTCCAGCCACGGCGCCAGCGCCGGTGCGTTCCAGCCGCTGCTGGCCTTCTCCAGGGTCAGGCTGACGTGCGCACCGTACGGCGGATCGCGCAGCAGCGCGTCCTGCAGCAGCTCGCCGGCGCGCTTGCCGTCCAGCGTGGGCGGCAGGCGCAGGCTGAGCTTGAGCGCGGTGTAGGGGCGCAGCACGTTGCCCGCCGAATCCAGCGGCGGGATGCCGTCCACGCCGGTGATCGACAGTGCCGGGCGCCAGGTGCGGTTGAGCACCAGCTCGGCCAGGTCGTCGCTCATCGGCACCATGCCGGACAGCAGCGGGAACTTGTCGTACACCTCGCTGCCCAGCACCTCGGCCACCTTCTGCGCCTGCGCGCGGCGTTCGGCCGGGATCTCCACGTACAGCCCGTCGAGCAGGATGCGGCCGGTGTCCTCGTCCTCGATGCGCGAGAGCAGGTCGCGGATGATGCGGAAGCTGGAAGGCACGATCCCGGAGGCATCGCCGGAATGCACGCCTTCCGAGAGCACCTTCACGGTGAGGTTGCCGCCGGCCAGCCCGCGCAGCGAGGTGGTGCACCAGAGCTGCTCGTAGTTGCCGCAGCCGGAATCCAGGCACACCACCAGCGAGGGCTTGCCGATGCGCTCGGCCAGGTGGTCCACGTAGTAGGGCAGGTCGTAGCTGCCGGATTCCTCGCAGGCCTCGATCAGCACCACGCAGCGCGCGTGGGCGGCGCGCTGCGCCTGCAACGCCATGATCGCCGCCAGCGAGCCGTAGATCGCATAGCCATCGTCGGCGCCGCCGCGGCCGTACAGGCGGTCGCCCTGCAGCACCGGGATCCACGGGCCCTTGTCGGCATCCCAGCCGGTCATCTCCGGTTGCTTGTCGAGGTGGCCATAGAGCAGCACGCAATCGTCGTCGCGCCCGCCGTTGGCAGCCGGGATGTCGATGAAAATCAGTGGCGTGCGGCCTTCCAGCCGCACCACTTCGACCTGCATCCCCAGGATCGGCTGCGCCCTGGCCCAGGATTCCATCAGCGCCACGGCGCGATCCATGTGGCCGTTCTTCACCCAGTCGGCGTCGAACATCGGCGATTTGTTGGGGATGCGGATGTATTCGACCAGCTGCGGGACGATCTCCTCGTCCCATTTGCGGGCGACGAACTCGCGCACGCCGGCGGCATCGAAGTGGGGGGTGTGCATGGGGGATTTACTCGCAATGAAAGCAACTTCCGGATTGTACGCCCCGGGGTGGGCAAGCCGGCGTGAGCGGCGGTTGCGGATCAGATTTTTCCTACCCCGAGGCTCGGAAAACCTCCGACGCGCGCCGGGATGCCGCCCGATAGGCTCGTCCCCGTCCTGCGGCGCAACCTGCGCACACCGGGACGCCGCACGCGCTCCGGCACGGAAGCCCACAACCCAAGGAGACTGCCATGAAAATCCTGTCCACCCTGCTGTCCTCGCTGGTCCTGTTCTTCGCGCTGGCCGGCAGCGCGCTCGCCAGCGAGACCGTCAACATCAACACCGCCGACGCCGCCACCCTGGAGCGGGTGCTGGTCAACATCGGGCCGGCCAAGGCCCAGGCGATCGTCGATTACCGCAAAGCCAATGGCGCCTTCCGCAGCCCCGAGCAGCTGGCGATGGTCAAGGGCATCGGCCTGAAGACGGTGGAGAAGAACCGCGACCGCATCTCGGTCGGTGGCGCGCGTCCGCTGGCCCCGGCGGCCCAGCAGGCTAGCGCCAAGCCGGTCGTCAAGGCGGCGACCAAGCCCGTGCAGGTGGTGCGTCGGTGAGTGCCGATTGCACCTGCGGCGATACCGCGACGGCGGGGCAGGACGCCCCGCCGTGCGGCGTGCGCATCCTGCGTGCGGCCGATTACCGCCGCATGCGCTGGAAGAACGGGGCCGGCTGGACCTCGGAAGTGCTGCGGATGCCGGACTGCGAGGACTGGGACTGGCGGCTGTCGCTGGCGGAGATCGACCAGGACGCCCCGTTCTCCGCATTTCCGGGGATGGAGCGGCTGCTGGTCCTGCTGCAAGGCGATGGCCTGCGCCTGCAGTTCGAGGATGGCCGCAGCCAGGAATTGCGCCCGCCGCACGGGATGCTGCGGTTTTCCGGCGACCGGCCGCTGCGTGCCGAGCTGCTGGGCGGGCCCTGCCGCGACTTCGGCCTGATCTGGAAGCGCGGCCGCATCGATGTGCAGCTCTGGCACCGCCCGCTGGCCGGCACGATGGTGCTGTTCGCGGGCAGGCGCGAAACCTGGCTGCTGCACCTGCTGGAGGGCACTGCGCAGGTGGCCGGCGATGGCGTGCCCGGCGGCGCACTGGTCGCGGGCGACAGCGTGCTGCTGGAAGGCAGCGAACTGCCAACCCGGCTGCCCTTGGAAGGCCACGGGGCCGCCTTGCTGGCGAGGATCACCCGGATCGGCGAGGACTGACCCCAGCCTGGATGGTTGGGGTGAGTGCTTTCCCCGCGGGGTTGAGGTGGTGGCGCAGGACGCGGCTCCACCGGCGGCACAGGGACGTGCCGCGCTTTTTGTCATCTGCGCGAACGGCGGCGGACTGCGGGCCTGATTGCGGGTGACTCAGGCACTGGCGCCCGTTCATGGTTCGATAGGCGCACCACGAACGGGCGCCTCGGGTTGGTCGCGAACGAAAGGAACACGCTCCCCGCGAACACGAGATGCCGGCGCCCCGCGAGCGGGAATCTCGGTCAGGCGCACCGCGCGCCGTGCGTCGATCAAGGCGCGATCCTGCGCTTCAGCGCTCGGCGCAGCGGAGGCGGCAGGCTGGGCAGGGTGCGCAGCAGCCATGGCAGCAATCGGCGTTTGGCCCCGCCCAGCGCTTCCGGCACCACGGCTTCGATCAGGTGCGGGCCGGGGTTTGCCAGTGCGTATTCCAGGGCCTTGCAAAACGCCTCGGCGGTGTCGGCGCGGGCGGCATGCACGCCCATGCCCTGCGCCAACCGGCAGAAATCCAAGACCGGGTCGCGCAGGGCGAGCTGCGAGCGCGCCTTGGGGCCGGGCGCGGCATCGGCCCCGACCCGTTCCAGTTCGACGTTCAGCACCGAATAGCTGGCGTTGTTGAACACGATCGCCGTGACATCCAGCCGCTCGCGCGCCATCGTCCACAGCGCCTGCGGGGTGTACATCGCGCTGCCGTCGCCGACCAGCGCCAGCACCGGACGGTCGGGGCAGGCGATGGCCGCACCGACTGCGTTCGGCAGCGCCTGGCCGATCGCGCCGCCGGTGAGGGTGAGCAGGTCGTGGCGCGGGCAGCCGGCGGTCATCGTCCCCAGCAGCAGGCCGGAGGTGATCGCCTCGTCGATAAGGATGGCGCGCTCCGGAAGCAGGTGGCCGACGGCCTTGCACACCTTGGCCGCGGTCAGGCGGCCGCGTGGCCGCGCGGGGCGCATGGCCGGCTGCAGCGCGGGCGCGGCCTGTGCTGCGCCGAGCGCTGCGGCGAGCTTGTCCAGGCTGGCCGCCGCATCCTGCGCCGGGGTCGCCAGCGTGTGCACGGTGCAGCCTTCCGGCACCAGGTCGCTGGGTTTGCCGGGATAGGCGAAGAACGAAACCGGCGATTTGGCATCCACCAGCACCAGGTGGTCGATGCCGGCCAGCTGCACGCCCGCCAGTTCGGCCAGGTAGGCGATGCGTTCGGGCGTGGGCAGCCCGGCGCCGCGTTCCAGCCGGGTCGGGAACACCTCGCAGAAGAGGTGCGTGTCGCATTGCGCGGCGATCCGCGCGGCCGCGAGCAGCGCCGGTTCGCGCAGGGCCTGGCCGCCGAGCAGGAAGGCGGTCTTGCCGCCGCCGCGGATCGCGCGGGCGATCGCCTCGACGGTGGCATCGTCCGCCGCTTGCGGGGCCGGCGGCGCCGGGGGCGGGCAGGGCATACCGCCTTCGCCCCAGGACACGTCGGCCGGCAGGATCAGGGTGGCCACCTGGCCGGGCAGGCCGCGCGCGGCGGCGATCGCTTCCACCGCGTCCCGGCACAGCGCCTCGGTACTGGCGCTGGTGCGCACGAAGCCGGGCGAGACGTTGCGCGCGACGGTTTCGATGTCGGATTGCAGCTGGGCATCGAACGGGACATGGAAGGTGGCATGGTCGCCAACGATGTTCAGCACCGGCACCTTGCCCTTGCGCGCGTTGTGCAGGTTGGCCAGGCCGTTGCCGAGGCCGCAGCCCAGATGCAGTAGGGTGGCGGCGGGCTTGCCGGCCATCCGCGCATAGCCGTCGGCGGCGCCGGTGGCCACGCCTTCGAACAGAGTGAGCACCGCGCGCAGGCGCGGCTCGGCATCCAGCGCGGCCACGAAGTGCATCTCGCTGGTGCCGGGATTGCTGAAGCAGACCTCGATCCCGGCATCGGCCAGGGTCTTGATCAGGGAGTGGGCGCCGTTCATGCGGAGGACCTCGTTCAGTGCCCGGTGGCGATGGCGCGGGCTGCGGCGCGCGCGGTGAGGATGCAGCCGGGCAGGAAGGTGCCCTCCAGCGAGCGCTTGCCGCAGGCGCCGCCGCCGCCGAAGCCGGCGGCCTCGCCCACGCAGTACAGGCCCGGGATCGGCACGCCGTTGGCATCCAGCACCCGGCTGTGCAGGTCGGTGCGCAGCCCGCCCAGGCTCTTGCGGGTGATCAACTGGGTGTGGATGGCGATGAACGGCCCGGCGCCCGGGGCCTGCAATGGCGCGGGCTTGCAGGTGCGCAGGCGATCCGGGCCCCACTGGCGTGCGTGCAGGATGCGCTGCACTTGCAGATCGGCCGCAGGATCGGCGCCGGGTGCGAAGTGGGCGTCGAAGGCATCGACGCTGGCCTGCAACACGGCCGGGTCGATGTCGTGCGAGCAGGTCAGTGCGTTCATCCGCTCGGCCAGCTCCGGCAGGGTATCAGCCACCAGGAAGTGCGGGCTCTCGCGCTGCATCTGTGCCAGCAGGCGGCGGTTGCCCAGCAGGGTGTCCAGCAGGAAGCGCAGGAGTTGCTTGTCACGGATGCGTGGGTTGTGCTCGGCGCCGGAGATCGCGAACTCCTTGAGCGCGATGCGCCGGTTGAGCAGGTGCCAGGTCCACGGCTGTTGCTGCGCGGCCACCTGCTGGCACAGCCAATGGGTGTCGAACCCGGTCACCAGCGGCTCCGGGCCGATGCGGCGGCCGCTGGCATCCAGCCATAGCGCCGACTTGCACGGGATCAGCGACAGCCCGTGGCCCGGAAAGTGGGGGAATGGGTGCGGGATGCCGGCGGCGTAATTCCACATCTCACCGGCGCGTACGATGCGCGCGCCCAGCGCGGCGGCGGCATGGTGCAGGCGGCCATCCGCATACGGATGCGCGCCATTGAGAAAACGTGACGGCAGCGGGCGCTCCGGCGGCCAGTTGCGGCGCAGCTCGGTGGGATCGCCATTGATGCCGCCGCTGGCGATCACCACCGCCGCGGCCGTGACCTGCACCGGGGCGCCGCTGGCCTCGTCCACTGCCTGCACCCCGGCCATGCGCCCGCCGGCCTGCTCCAGCGCCAGCACGCGGTGGCGGTGCAGCAGGGCCAGCCGGCCACCGCTGTCGGCCTCGCGCAGCGCGGCGATCATGCGCTGGGTGAGCGCCAGCGCGGTACCCCAGACGATATGGTAGCGCGGCACCGAGTTGCCCTCGCCGGCGCGTCCGCGTTCCACCCAGTTCACCGCCGGCATGAACCCGATGCCGTGCGCGCGCAGCCAGTCGTAGACATCCGGCCGCGAGCGTTCGACGTAATGCCGCGCCCAGGCCACGGCGTGGATATCGGCAGGGTCGAGTTCGCCGAACCGCATCCAGTCGGCGAACGCGCGCTCGGGCGAATCCTGGATCCGGCGCCGGCGCTGCAGCGGCGTGTCTACCAGCGCCATCCCGCCAAAGGCCCAGCGTGCCAGCCCGCCGAAGCGCTCCGGCGTGTCGCGGTCCAGCAACACCACCCGCTGCCCGGCGCGCAGCGCTTCCAGCGCGGTCACGATCCCGGCCAGCCCGCCGCCCACCACCACCACGTCCGCCTGCAGCGATGCCATGCTTCCCCCGGGCGCAGCGGCCCGCCGACGATTGTCCCGCCAACGATAGCCGCTTGCGGCGGCGCCGGCGCGCTCAGTGCGGGGCGTAGTGCTCCTGCAGCAGGCGTTCGAAGTCGGCCAGCGGCAGCGGCCGCGCGAACAGGTAGCCCTGGAAACCGTCGCATCCGTGCGCGACCAGGAAATCGCGCTGGGCGGCGGTCTCCACGCCCTCGGCGATCACCTCCAGCGACAGCCCGCGGGCCATGCCGATGATGGTCTGCGCCACCGTGGCGTCGTTGCCGTCCTCGGGCAGGCGGCTGACGAAGGTGCGGTCGATCTTGAGCTGGTCCAGCGGCAGCCGCGACAGGTAGGCCAGCGAGGAATAGCCGGTGCCGAAATCGTCCAGCGAGATGTGGATGCCCAGCGCGCGCAGCCGGGCCAGCTTGGCGGCCACTCCCTCGAGGTCGCCGAGCAGGGTGGATTCGGTGATCTCCAGCTTGAGCAGCGACGGGTCGGCGCCGCTGCGGGCGAGCGCGCGCTCCACGTCCTCCACGAACCCCGGCTGCACGAACTGGCGCGCGCTGACGTTGATCGCCAGCGCCAGCCCGCGCGTATGCGGCTGGGTGGCCCAGGCCGCGAGCCGCTGGCAGGCGCGCTGCAGCACCCAGTCGCCCAGCGGCAGGATCAGCCCGTTCTCCTCGGCCAGCGGGATGAAGGTGTCCGGGCCGACCCGGGTGCCGTCCGGCTGGGTGAAGCGCAGCAGCGCCTCGGCGCCGACCGCGCGGCCCTCGCGGTCGATCTGCAGTTGGTAGTGCAGGTCGAGCCCGTCGATGTCGCCGCCGACCGCGCGCAACAGGTCGTTGGCCAGCGCCTCCTGGCGCTCCAGCTTCTGCACCATCGCCGGATCGAAGCGGGTGACGCGGTCGCGTCCGGCCGCCTTGGCCGCGTACATCGCCAGCTCGGCTTCCTTGATCGCGGTGTCGGCGTGGCCGGTGCCCGGATGCAGTTCGGTCCAGCCGATGCTGACCGTGATCGCGATCGGCACCGGGCTGCCCAGCCAGAACGGTTCGCGCAGGGCCTGGCGCACGCGTTCGGCGAACTGCGGGACGTAGGTGTCGCAGGCTTCCGGCTCGGGTGACGTGCACGGCAACAGGATCGCGAAGGTGCCGCCGCCGAAGCGGCCCAGCACGTCGGCCTCGCCCAGCAGGCCGCGCAGGCGCTGGGCGATGAAGGTCAGCAGCTGGTTGCCGGTGGAATGCCCGCGCAGGTCGTTGACGCGCTTGAAATGGTCGAGGTCGAGCAGCAGCAGGGCGCCGGTGGTGAGCGCCGGGTCGGCCAGCATGTGCTGCAGGCGGTCGCCCAGGAAGCTGCGGTTGGGCAGGTCGGTCAGGGGGTCGAACAGGGCCAGGTGCTCGGCCCGCGCCAGCGCCTCGCGCTCGCTGGTGAGGTCGGTCATCGCGCACACGTAATGCGCCACGTGGCCGGCCTCGTCCGGCACCGCGGACACTTCCAGCCGCACGATCCGCGGCTGGCCCTGCTTGACCGCCACCCACTGCTCGCCCAGCCAGAACGATTCGCGCTGGATCTGCGGCCACAGCCGCTCGAAATCGTCCGCCCCGGGGCGATGGTTCAGCAGCATCGCCGGGCTGCGCCCGACCACGTCGGCCACCTCGAACCCGGTGAGGATGGTGAAGGCGGCATTCACCCGCTGGATCACGCCCTCGGCATCCAGCACCACCATCGCCTCCAGGGTCTCGAACGCCACCGCGGCCAGCCGCAGCTCGCTGTCGGCCTGCTTGCGCCGGCTGATGTCCTGCGCATACACCACCACGTGCTGGGCCTGGCCATTGGCGTCGTGGGTCACCGAGCAGTCCAGCAGCACCGGGAAGCGGCGGCCGTCGCGGGTGACGTGCTCGGTCTCGGTCAGCGAGTGCGGGGCGCGGTTGATGGCCTCGCGCGCTTTCCTGCGCTCCTCCACCAGTTCCGGCGGGTACAGCGCGTCCAGCGGCATCCCGGCCATTTCCTCGGCGCTGTAGCCGCGTTCGCGCGCGAACGTGGGGTTGGCCATCAGGATGGTGGCGTTGCGGGCATCGAACACCGCCACCCCGAACGCCGCGCGCTCGAACGCCTGCGCCCACAGCCGCAGGCGCGCCTCGCCCTCGACCCGGTCGCTGATGTCGCGGGCCACGCCCAGCAGGCCCTGCACGCCGCCGTCGGCGTCGTGCAGCGGCACCTTGATGATCTCGTAGTGACGCTGTCCGCCGGCCACCTCCGGCACCGACAGGGTGTAGGTGACGCGCTGGTCGTCGCGCAGCACCTGGGCATCGGTATCCTCTACCAGCGCCCGGTCGGCGCCGGGGTAGAGGTCGGCATGGCGCTTGCCGACGACCTCGCCGCGGGGCTTGCCCAGCAGCTGCAGGGTGCGCTCGTTGCAGTCGCGGTAGAAGCCATCGCGATCCTTCATCCACACCGCATCCGGGCTGGCGTCGAAGATCGCGCGCAGCTTGGCCTGCCCGGCCACCAGTTCCCGGGTGCGGTGGCGCACGCTGCGGCCCAGTGCCCAGATCCACAGCGCAAGCAGCGCCACCACCGCCAGCGCGATCGCCACCCCCAGCGCGGCCCAGTGCAGCCAGCGTTGCAGCGGGTCGGGCGGCGCCAGCCACTTCTTCTTCAGCGCGGCGCGCTCGGTCGGGGTGATGCGCGCCATGCCCTGTTCGATCGTGCGCAGCAGCGCGCCATTGTCCTTGCGCACGGCGCGGTGGAAGGCGCCCTCGTAGAGGACGAACGCGCGCCGGAATGCCTCCTCGTGGCCGGACTGGTACAGGAAATAATTGGCCGGGTATTCCTCGGAGCAGAAGATGCCGAGGTCGCCGGCGATGGCGGCGCGGATCATGTCGCGGTAGCCGGGGTATTCGCGCAGGCGCTGCACGCCCAGCTGGCGCAAGCGCTCGGCGCAGGCGTCGCCGCGTTCCACCCCCACCGGTAGGCCTTTGAGCGAGGTGACATCGTGTACGCCGGGGATGCGGCGGCTGACGTAGATGCCCACCGGTACCGTGGCATAGGGGTCCGAGAACGCAAAGCGCTGCTCCCGCTGCGGGGTGCGGAACAGCATGTCCAGCACGTCGGCATGCCCGTCCAGCACGGCGCGCTGGGTGTCCTCCCAGGGCATCGGCAGCAGGTCCACGCGGATGCCGGTATGGCGCTCGAACAGGCGCCAGAGGTCGGCCTCGTAGCCTTGCACCGAGCCGTCCGCCTCGACGAAGAAGTACGGCGGGTAGCTGTTGTCGGCGGCGACCCGGATCCGCGCGGGCGGGGCGGCCGCCTCCGCCGCTGGGGCCGCGGAGGCGGCGGGAACGAATGCAGCCAGGACCAGGCACAGGCCGAGAACGGCCGCGATGCGCCGGGTCGCGCCTGCACTCATGCAGCGCCCCCGCGAATGTTGTTTGGCGTCGCCCGACGGCACCGATGTCGTTCCATCCGCAGCGTTATACCCTGCCGCGACGGAAACCGCGGTCACGCCCGTGGCGGCCCGCCGCGAACTGTGACCCGGCGCGCATCCGCGATGGTCATCGCGCCAGCCCGTCCGCCAGTGGCCGCTGCCGCAGCGTGCGCCCGTCGGCGTCCTGCAGGATGTCGGCGTGCGCGTGCGGCAGCACCGCCAGCGCCAGCCGGCCGGCGCTGGCCACGCAGCTGCCGATCGCCTGGCCGTCCTGGTACACCTCGCTGCCGGGTTCCAGCGGCGCATCGGCCTCCAGCAGCGCCAGTCCGCGCTTGGCCTGGCCGAGGAAGTGGGTGCGCGCCACGATCTCCTGCCCGGGGTAGCAGCCCTTGCGCACGCTGAAGGCCTGCAGCCGCTCCAGCGACAGCTGCTGCGGCGTCCATTGCCCGGCCTGGCCGGGTGGCAGGCGCGGCAGGCCGTGGACGAGGTCGGCGGCATCCCAGCGGGCGAGGGCGTCCGCGTCCTCCGTCGCGTCGCAGGGGCCGAGGAGCAGCGTGCGCGCCCCGGAGGCGCCGCCCATGTCCAGCGCGATGCGCGCATCGTCCAGCCGTGCGAAGCGGTTGCCCGCGGCCGGCGCCGGAGGAGCGAAGCAACCGGCAGCGGCGATGTCCGGGATCGACAGCACGACTTTGCTGCGGAACACGTAGCGCCGCAGCGCCTCCGCCAGCGCGGCGGGATCGGCGTCCGGCAGCAGCAGCCACAGGGTCTGCGCGTCCAGCCGCAGCAGGGCGAACAGCGCGACCAGCCGGCCCTTGGCGGTCAGCCAGCCGTTCCACTGCCACTGGCCATCCTCCAGCGCGGCCACGTCGTTCATGAACTGGGCCTGCGCGAACGCCACCGCGTCGCGCCCGGACAGCGCCAGCACGCGCGCGGAAGGCAGGCGGAATTCGCGGACTGGAGCGGCTTGCGGCTTGTCGTGCATCGGCTTGCGGACGTAAACTTGCGGGATCGTGAACCCGTTGATCATAGGCCAATCCCCCGTCATGCCGGCGCCTGCGCCCGTCGCGTCCGACCCGGCACCCGCCGTTCCGCATGATCCGGCCGCGCCTTCCGTCCGTATGCAGGTCGTGGAAATCGGCGGTCGCGGTGGCCCGGACCCCACGCGCTACGGGGACTGGGAAAAAAACGGCCGCTGCATCGATTTCTGATCCTTTCGTCACGCGGCCTTGGCCGCCCAGCCCGGAGAATGCACCGTCATGGCTGCTTCCGATTCCGAACCGCGCCTCCGCGAACGCCCGCTCTCCCCGCACCTGCAGGTCTACCGCTGGCAGGCGCAGATGGCGTCCTCCATCCTCCATCGCGCCACCGGCGTGATCCTGGCGATCGGCGCGCTGGCCTTCGTGTACGGCCTGATGGCGCTGGCCGGCGGCGCGCAGCGCTGGACCGCGTTCGCCGACTGCCTGGGCTCGCCGCTGGGGCGGGTGCTCATGGCTGGCTTCAGCTGGGCCCTGGCCTATCACCTCATCAATGGCATCCGCCACCTGCTGCAGGACGGCGGCCTGGGGTTTGCGATCCCCGATTTCGTCCGCAACAGCTGGATCTCCATCGTCGGTAGCGTGGTGCTGGCGGCGCTGGGCTGGGTGGTGGTGCTGTCGCATTGGGGGCAGGCATGAACATCCGCGCGAAAAACATGCAAACGCCGCTCAAGCGCGCCCGCGGGCTGGGCTCGGCGAAGGATGGCACCGGCCATTTCATCTGGCAGCGCGTCACCGCGATCGCCACCGGCCTGTCCGGGCTGTGGCTGCTGGGCATGCTGCTGACCCTGCGCAGCGCCGATTACATGGTGGTACACGCGCTGGTCGCCGATCCGGTCAATGCCGCGGTGCTGGTGGCATTCCTGCTGGGGATGTTCTGGCATGCCCGCCTCGGCCTGCAGGTGATCGTCGAGGACTACGTGCACACCCCGCTGGCCGCCACTCTGGCACAGCTGGCCATCCTTTTCGTCTGCGCGCTGGCGGCCATCGCCGGCGTGCTCGCGGTGCTGCGCATCGCGCTTGGGAGCTGATCTTAAGATGCCTGCCTACAAGATCCAGGAACACAAGTTCGACATGGTGGTGGTGGGGGCCGGCGGCGCCGGCCTGCGCGCCACCTTCGGCCTGGCCCAGAAGGGCCTGCAGACCGCCTGCATCAGCAAGGTCTTCCCCACCCGTAGCCATACCGTGGCGGCGCAGGGCGGCATCTCGGCCGCGCTGGGCAACATGGGCGAGGACGACTGGCGCTTCCACTTCTACGACACCATCAAGGGCTCGGACTGGCTGGGTGACCAGGACGCCATCGAGTACATGTGCCGCGAGGCGATCCCGGCGATCATCGAGCTGGAGCACCAGGGCGTGCCGTTCAGCCGCACCGAGGAGGGCAAGATCTACCAGCGCCCGTTCGGCGGCATGACCACCCACTACGGCAAGGGCATCGCCCAGCGCACCTGCGCCGCCGCCGACCGCACCGGCCACGCGATCCTGCATACGCTGTACCAGCAGGCGCTGGCACACCAGGCGCAGTTCTTCATCGAATACTTCGCGCTCGACCTGATCATGGACGAGGAGGGCGCCTGCCGCGGCGTGCTCGCGCTGGACATGGCCGAGGGCACCCTGCACCTGTTCCGCGCCCAGGGCGTGGTGCTGGCGACCGGCGGCTATGGCCGCGCCTATTTCAGCGCCACCTCGGCGCATACCTGCACCGGCGACGGCGGCGGCATGGCGCTGCGCGCGGGACTGGGCCTGCAGGATATGGAGTTCGTGCAGTTCCACCCGACCGGCATCTACGGCGCGGGCTGCCTGATCACCGAGGGCGTGCGCGGCGAAGGCGGCATCCTGCGCAACGCCAACGGCGAGCGCTTCATGGAGCGCTACGCGCCGAATGCGAAGGACCTGGCCAGCCGCGACGTGGTGTCGCGCTCGATGACCATCGAGATCCGCGAGGGGCGCGGCGTCGGCGAGCACAAGGACCACATCCTTCTCGACCTCACCCACCTCGACCCGGCGACGATCCACGAGAAGCTGCCCGGCATCGCCGAGAGTGCGCGCATCTTTGCCGGCGTGGATGTCGAGAAGCAACCGATCCCGGTGATCCCGACCGTGCACTACAACATGGGCGGCATCCCCACCAACTACCACGGCGAAGTGGTGCAGGTGAAGAACGGCGACCCCGATGCGGTGGTGCCGGGCCTGTACGCGATCGGCGAGGCCGCCTGCGTCTCCGTGCACGGTGCCAACCGCCTCGGCTCCAACTCGCTGCTCGACCTGGTCGTGTTCGGCCGCGCCGTGGCCAACCGCTGCGCCGAGACCATCAAGCCGGGCGCGCCGCACAAGCCGCTGGCCGCGGATGCCTGCGACAAGGCGCTGGCCAACCTGGACAAGCTGCGCAATGCCCACGGAGATACTCCCACCGCGCAGATCCGCCTCAACATGCAGCGCGCGATGCAGCGCGACGCCGCGGTGTTCCGCACCGGCGAGACCCTCGCCCAGGGCGTGAAGGCCATCCGTGACATCCACGCCAGCTTCGCCGACGTGAAGGTGTCCGACCGTTCGCTGGTGTGGAACTCCGATTTGATCGAGACCCTGGAGCTGCAGAACCTGCTGGGCCAGGCGCTGGTCACCATCGTGTCGGCCGAGAACCGCAAGGAATCGCGCGGCGCCCACGCCCGCGAGGACTTCCCCGAGCGCGACGATGCCAACTGGCAGAAGCACACCGTCTGCTGGGCCGACGAGGCGGGCAATACCCGCATCGACTACCGCCCGGTGCACATGTACACGCTCACCGGCGACGTCGACGTGGTGCCGCCGAAGAAGCGCGTTTACTGATCCGGGAACCCTGACCCCATGGCCGAATTCACCCTCCCGAAGAACTCCAGGATCCAGCCGGGCAAGCACTTCCCGGCGAAGGGCGCCAAGCAGCCGCGCACCTTCAAGATCTATCGCTGGAACCCGGACGATGGCCTCAATCCGCGCACCGACACCTACGAGGTGGACATGGCGGCGTGCGGCCCGATGGTCCTGGACGCGCTGATCAAGATCAAGAACGAGATCGACCCGACCCTGACCTTCCGCCGCTCCTGCCGCGAGGGCATCTGCGGGTCCTGCGCGATGAACATCGGCGGCACCAACACCCTGGCCTGCATCTGCGCGGTCGAGGACGTGAAGGGCAAGGAAATCAGCATCTACCCGCTGCCGCACATGCAGGTGGTGAAGGACCTGGTGCCTGACCTGACCCATTTCTACGCCCAGCACGCCAGCATCCGCCCGTGGCTGCGCACGCAGACCCCGCCGCCGCCGGACCGCGAGCGCCTGCAGAGCAAGGAAGACCGCGCCAAGCTGGACGGCCTGTACGAGTGCATCCTGTGCGCCTGCTGCAGCACGTCCTGCCCCAGCTACTGGTGGAACGGCGAGCGCTACCTCGGCCCGGCGATCCTGCTGCAGGCCTACCGCTGGATCGTGGACAGCCGCGACGAGGACACCGGCACCCGCCTGGACGAGCTGGAAGACCCGTTCAAGCTCTATCGCTGCCACACCATCATGAACTGCGCGCGCACCTGCCCGAAGGGCCTGAACCCGGCCAAGGCGATCGCCGAGATCAAGAAGCTGATGCTCGCGCGCAAGGCCTGACCGGCCCGCACCGCAGAAGCAGCGCAAGGCCGTCGCCCTCCGGGGCGGCGGCTTTCGCGTTCATGGACCTCTCGGCCTCACTTGACCCGTCGTTTCTCCAGCTTGCGCGCCAGCGTGCGGCGATGCATGCCGAGCTGGCGCGCCGCCTCGGAGATGTTGAAATCGGCTGCGGCCAATGCCTCGTGGATGTGCTCCCACTCCAGCGTTTTGATCGAGCTCTGGCGCTGGCCGAGGGCGACGTCGGTATCGCCGCCGGCGCGCTCGAAGGCGGCCTCGATGTCGTCGGTATTCGAGGGCTTGGCCAGGTAGTGGCGGGCGCCGAGTTTGATCGCCTCCACCGCGGTCGCGATGCTGGCGTAGCCGGTCAGGACCACGATCACCATGTCCGGGGCATGCTCGTGCAGCATCTTCACGCAGGCCAGGCCGGAACTGCCGCCGGCCAGCTTGAGGTCCACCACCGCGTGCGTGTGCGTGCAGCCGGTGGCCAGCAGGGCCTGCAGTTCCTCCTGCCCGGGCACCGTGTCCACGGCATAGCCGCGGCGCTCGAACGAGCGCGCCAGCGTGCGCGCGAAGGCGGCGTCGTCCTCGATCAGCAGCAGGCGGCGAGCGTGTCCGGTCATTGCGATGCACTCCCGTAGGGCGTCAGGGCCTGCAGCGGGATTTCCACCACCACCCGCGCGCCGCCCCCGGTGCGATTGTGCGCGCGGATGCTGCCGCCCAGGGTACGCGCCACGTTCACCGACAGGAACAGCCCCAGCCCGCGGCCGGGCGCGCCCTTGCTGGAATGGTACGGCGTGCCCAGGTGCTCGAGCATATCGGTGTCGAACCCGGGGCCGGCGTCGTCCACCACCAGCACCAGCGTCCCGCCCTGCAGCCGCGCCTCCAGCGCTACCTGGCCGGGCGAGGCCTCCTGCGCATTGTCCAGCACATTGAACAGCATCTGCTGTAGGCCGGTGTCGGCGATGATGGCGATCCCGGGTTGCAGCCGATTGTCCAGCGCCAGCGCGTCCATCGCGCGTTGCCGCCACTGCTGCGCCAGTTCCTCGATGAAATCGCGCAGGTCAGCGGCGTGCGGCGCCTCGCCGCGCGGTTCGCCGGCCGACTGCAGGATGCCGCGCACGATCGCCTTGCAGCGCAGTACCTGCGCCTGCATTTCCACCACGTCGTTCAGCAGCTCGGGATCGGAGGTGAAATGGGGTAGATGCTGCCAGTCGCCGAGGATGACGGCCATCGTCGCCAGCGGCGTGCCCAGCTCGTGCGCGGCGCCGGTGGCCAGCAGGCCCATGCGCACGATGTGTTCTTCTTCGATCGCGCGCTGGCGCAGGGCGGCCAGGCGCGCGTCGCGGGCGCGCAGGATCTCCCCGATCCGACCCATGAACACCACCAGCAGCGCGGCCACCAGCACGAAGCACAGCAGCAGGCCCTGCACGTAGCGGTCGCCTAACCCGGCATCCAGGTTCGCGGGCAGCCGCACCGGGCTTGGGATGAGCGCCAGCCACAGCAGGCAGCCGCTGGTCACCGCCACCAGCAGCCAGCGCGCGCGCGGGCGCAGCAGCACGGCCGCCAGCACCACCTGCAGCAGGTACAGGAACACGAACGGGTTGGCGATGCCGCCGGCCAGGTGCAGCAGCGCGGTCAGCGCCGCCACGTCCACCAGCAGCGCCAGCAGCAGGTGGCGCTGGCGCACGTGGTGTAGGCGCTGCCAGTACAGCGGCCCGGCGAGGTTGAACAGGCACAGCCCGGCCAGCACCAGCAGCATCGGCGCCAGCGGCAGGTGGATGCCCATGCCGAAGTGCACCACCACGATCGCCAGCAGCTGGCCGCCGATCGCGATCCAGCGCAGCTGCTGCAGCTGCTGCATGTTCTTGCCGCGCGCGGTGTTGCGCCAGTCCACCCGGCGGACGCCGGCACGGACGGGACGGGGCTCAGCGTTGGGCGTCGTTGCCATCGGCATCGCCGCCATGGTGCCGCATGTGGCGTGAATCCGACAGCAGACGCCAGATACCCCACAGCGCCATCGCCGCCAGCACGAACCAGGTCAGCGCGTATTGCAGGTGCTGGTTGCGGAAGTGGATCACGGTCATGCCGGCGCGTGGCCAGCCGCTGCCGGCACCGGCGTCGGCCTCGGCATCGACGAAGTAGGGCGCCACGTCGCGCAGGCCGCGCGCCTGCGCGATCGCCGCCACGTCGCGCGAGTACCAGCGGTCCTGGCCGGGGCGGTTGTCGCGCAGGAAGCCGCCGCCCGGCTCGCTGATGCGCAGCAGGCCGCGCACGCGCACCTCGCCGGGTGGGGGCGGTGCGGGGCGCACGCCGTCCGGCACGAAACCGCGGTTGACCAGCACGATGCTGCCGTCCGCCAGTTGCAGCGGGCTCAGCACCCAGTGGCCGGCGCCGAGCTCGGTCAGCGCCTGGGTCTGGGTCTCCAGCCCGCGCAGGTAGGTGCCGCGCAGTTCCAGGCGGCGGTATTCGTCACGCTCGACGCCGATCCGCGGCCAGTCGCTGCGCGACGGCGGCGGCACCGGCGCGGCATGCACGCGGGCATCCACGCGCGCGATCAGGGCGCGCTTCCAGTGCAGCCGCTGCACCTGCCAGCTGCCCAGCGCGATGAAGCCGGCGCAGCAGCAGGCCAGCAGCACCAGCAGGGCAAGGCGGCCGCGGCGGCTGGCCTGCATCGGCGACTCCGGCTCAGTCCACCATCTGCGCGTCGTGCGCGCTCATCGGCATCATGTTGGCGTTCATGTGGTGCATGACCCACAAGGTGCCGGCCAGCAGGATCACCAGCAGGATCACGGTGAAGATCACCGACAGCAGGTTCCAGCCGCCTTCGGAGCGGGCGTCGAGGTGCAGGAAGTACACCATGTGCACCAGGATCTGCACCACCGCGAACGCCACCAGCACGATGCCGGTGATGGTCGCGCTGGGGATGACCTTGGCCATCACCAGCCAGAACGGGATCGCGGTCAGGATCACCGACAGCACGAACCCGACCACGTAGCCGCGCAGGCTGACGTGCACGTGCGGGGCGCCGTGCTCGTCGTGGCCGCCGTCGTGTCCGTGCCCGTCGTGGTGCTCGTGCGCGTGGGAGGAATGCGGATGTTGGCTCATTGCAGCACGCCCATCAGGTAAACGAAGGTGAACACGCCGATCCAGACCAGGTCCAGGAAGTGCCAGAACATCGACAGGCAGAACAGGCGCCGGCGGTTGGCGGTGGTCAGGCCGAAGCGGCCCACCTGCACCAGCATGGTCAGCAGCCAGACGATGCCGAAGCTGACGTGCAGGCCGTGGGTGCCGACCAGCGCGAAGAACGAGGTCAAAAACGCGCTGCGCTGCGGGCCCGCGCCTTCGTGGATCAGGTGCAGGAACTCGTAGATCTCCAGGCTCACGAAGGCCGCGCCGAGCAGGCCGGTGACCGCCAGCCAGCCGAGCACGCCGCGCTTGCTGCCGGCCTGCATCGCGATCATCGCGAAGCCATAGGTGATCGACGACAGCAGCAGCAGCGCGGTGTTGACCGCCACCAGCTTGAGGTCGAACAGCTCTGCGCCGGACGGGCCGGCCGCGTAGCTGCGGCCGAGCACGCCGAAGGTGGCGAACAGGCAGGCGAAGATGAGCAGGTCGCTCATCAGGTAGATCCAGAAGCCCAGCAGCGAGCCGTTCTCCGGATGGTGGTGGCCCTTCAGGTCGAGGAAGGCCGCGGTGGGGTCGGCCGGACGGCCGCTAGCGGGCAGGAGGGTCGCGTCAGACATGGGCGGTCGCCAGTTGCTGGGTGCGCGCGGCTTCGGTCGCGGCCACGTCGGCGGCCGGGATGTGATAGTCGCGCTGGTAGTTGAAGGTATGCACGATCGCGGCGATCACCAGCGCGGCGAACGAGGCGATCACCAGCCACCAGATGTGCCAGACCAGGGCGAAGCCCAGCACCAGGCTGATCGCGGCCAGCATCACGCCGGCGGCGGTGTTCTTCGGCATGTGGATCGGCAAAAAGCCGCTTTCCGGGCGCTTGTAGTCGTGCTGCTTCATGTCGGCCCAGGCGTCGTTGTCGCGCACCACCGGGGTGAAGGCGAAGTTGTAGGCCGGTGGCGGCGAGGAGGTGGACCACTCCAGCGTGCGGCCGTCCCACGGGTCGCCGGTGACGTCGCGCAGCTGCTCGCGCTTGCGGAAGCTGACGAACAGATTGAGCAGGAAGGCGCCGATCCCGACCGCGATCAGCAGCGCGCCGAACGCGGCCACGATGAACCACGGCTGCAGGCTGGGGTCGTCGAAGTGGCTCATGCGGCGGGTGACGCCCATCAGGCCCAGCACGTACAGCGGGGTGAACGCGAACCAGTAGCCCAGGAACCAGAACCAGAACGAGACCTTGCCGAGGCGGGAATCCAGCTTGTAGCCGAACGCCTTCGGGAACCAGTAGTACATGCCGGCGAACACGCCGAACACCACGCCGCCGATGATCACGTTGTGGAAGTGCGCGATCAAAAACAGCGAGTTGTGCAGCACGAAGTCGGCCGGCGGCACCGCCAGCAGCACGCCGGTCATGCCGCCCACGGTGAAGGTCACCATGAAGCCGATCGTCCACAGCATCGGCACCTCGAAGCGGATGCGGCCGCGGTACATGGTGAACAGCCAGTTGAACATCTTCGCCCCGGTCGGGATCGAGATGATCATGGTGGTGATCCCGAAGAACGAGTTCACGCTGGCACCCGAGCCCATGGTGAAGAAGTGGTGCAGCCACACCAGGTACGACAGGATGGTGATGCACACCGTGGCGTACACCATGGAGCTGTAGCCGAACAGGCGCTTGCCGGTGAAGGTGGACACCACCTCCGAGAACACGCCGAACAGCGGCAGGATCAGGATGTACACCTCCGGGTGGCCCCAGATCCAGATCAGGTTCACGTACAACATCGGGTTGCCGCCGAGGTCGTTGGTGAAGAAGTTGGTGCCCAAGTAGCGGTCCATCGTGAGCATCGCCAGCACCGCGGTCAGCACCGGGAAGCTGGCCACGATCAGGATGTTCGAGCACAGCGAGGTCCAGGTGAACACCGGCATCTTCATCAGGCTCATGCCCGGCGCGCGCATCTTGATGATGGTCACGATCAGGTTGATGCCCGATAGCGTGGTGCCAACGCCCGCGATCTGCAGCGCCCAGATGTAGTAGTCCATGCCCACGTCGGGGCTGTAGTCGATCCCCGACAGCGGTGCCATCGCTAGCCAGCCGGCCTTCGAGAATTCGCCCACGAACAGCGAGATCATCACCAGCATCGCGCCGGCGGTGGTCATCCAGAAGCTGAAGTTGTTGAGGAACGGGAACGCCACGTCGCGCGCGCCGATCTGCAGCGGCACCACGTAGTTCATCAGGCCGGTGATGAACGGCATGGCCACGAAGAAGATCATGATCACGCCGTGGGCGGTGAAGATCTGGTCGTAGTGGTGCGGTGGCAGGTAGCCGAGGTTGTCGCCGAAGGCGATCGCCTGCTGGCCGCGCATCATCAGCGCGTCGGCGAAGCCGCGCAGCAGCATCACCAGGCCCAGCACCATGTACATGATGCCGATCTTCTTGTGGTCGATGCTGGTGGCCCAGTCACGCCAGAAGGTGCCCCACAGGCGGTATTTGGTGACCAGGCCGAGCACGGCCAGGCCGGCCAGCGCGGCACCGATGAAGGTCGCGATCAGGATCGGCTCGTGGTACGGGATCGCCGCCAGGCTGAGCTTGCCCAGCCAGGGCGAGACGCTGGCGTACGGGTCGGGGGAGGTGGTGGGGGTCATGATCGTCTTTCTGGATGCGGTGGATCAGGGGGCGCGCAGGGCCAGCGTCCACGCGGCGGGCTTGACCTCGTCGGCGGTGCAGGTGGCGCCCGGCACGTAGGGGCGGCCGCGCAGGTCGCCGCGGCTGCGCTCGCGCAGCACGGCCACGCCGCTGTCGGCGGCGCGCCGGCCGCCGGCGGCGTCGATCGCCATCATCTCGTGCATGCACATCCGGCGCGGGTCGGCGCAGCGGTTCAGGATGGCGTCGTACAGGCCCGGATCGACGCTGGCGTAGAGGCGGGCGGGCTCGCGCTCGCTCGGCTTCTCCAGCTGCAGGTAGCCGGCGCGGTCGAGGCCGCTGCCGCTGGCGCGGGCCTTGGCCACCCAGGCGTCGAAGCCGGCGGCGTCGGTGGCGTGCACCGCGAAGCGCATGTGCGAGAACCCGGCGCCGCTGTAATTGGACGAGAAGCCGACGAACTCGCCGGGCTTGTTGGCGACCGCGTTCAGCTCGGTCTGCATGCCGGGCATGGTGTAGATCATGCCGGCCAGCTCCGGGATGTAGAACGCGTTCATCACGTTCGACGAAGTGAGCTTGAAGCGCACCGGGCGATCCACCGGCAGGGCCAGGTCATTGACCGCGGCCACGCCCTGTTCGGGATAGATGAACAGCCACTTCCAGTCCAGCGAGACCACCTGCACCTCGAGCGGCTTGACGTCGGCCGGCACCGGCTTGCCGGGCGCGATGCGGTCCAGCGGGCGGTAGGGGTCGAGGGTGTGGGTGGTGATCCAGGTGATCGCCCCCAGCGCCAGGATGATCAGCAGCGGGCCGCCCCAGATCACCAGCTCCAGCTGGGTGGAATGGTCCCAGTCCGGGGTGTACTTGGCGCTGCGGTTGGAGGCGCGGTAGCGCCAGGCGAAGAAAAGGGTGAGCGCGATCACCGGCACGATCACGATCAGCATGAGTGCGGTGGCGACCACGATCAGGTTGCCTTGCTGGCGGGCGATGTCGCCGGAGGGGTCGAGCACGACTGTCCGCGCGCAGCCGGAAACGGCAAGCAACGCGGGCAGCAGCCACGTGGCGCGTGGGAGCTTGGGCATGGTTCGGAGGTACGACTTGGGGGAGTCGGCGCACAATTTACTCCCCTCGGCGGGGTGGGCGCGATTGGACGTTTTGTCCTATCGCAAGGACAAACGGCCGCGCCTATGCTTTGATAGCCCCATCCCGCGCCCGCGGCGCGCCTTTCGCCAGGATATCCCCCATGTCCGCCCAATTCCCCGCTGCCACCGACCACGACCACGGGCGCCAGGCCAGCCACGAAGTGGCCCCGGGCGAGATCGCGGTCGGGGTGGTGATCGGCCGTGCCTCCGAGAACTTCGACTTCTTCGTGTACGGCATCGCCTCGGCGCTGGTGTTCCCGAAGGTGTTCTTCCCGTTCGCCGACCCGCTGACCGGCGCGCTGTACTCGTTCGCCATCTTCGCGCTGGCGTTCGTGGTGCGCCCGCTGGGCACCGCGCTGTCGATGCAGGTGCAGCGCCGCTGGAGCCGCGGCACCAAGCTCACGGTGGCGCTGTTCATGCTGGGCGTGGCCACCGCCGGGATCGCCTTCCTGCCGGGCTACGCCAACCTCGGCGGCACCGCCATCGTGCTGCTGGCGCTGCTGCGGATGCTGCAGGGCATGGCGATGGGCGGCTCCTGGGACGGCCTGCCGTCGCTGCTGGCCATGAACGCCCCGAAGCACAAGCGCGGCTGGTACGCCATGCTCGGCCAGCTTGGTGCGCCGGTCGGCTTCATCGTGGCGGCCGCGCTGTTTGCTTATCTGATCGCCAGCCTGGCGCCTGCGGATTTTTACGCCTGGGGCTGGCGCTACCCGTTCTACGCTGCCTTTGCGATCAACGTGGTGGCCCTGTTTGCGCGGTTGCGGCTGGTGGTGGCGCCTGAGTACGCGCAGGAGATGGGGCAGCGCGAGCTGGAGCCGGTGCCGCTGCGCGAGCTGGTCGAGGTCAAGGGCCGCCACGTGGTGATCGGCGCCTTCGCCCCGCTGGCCAGCTACGCGCTGTTCCACATCGTCACCATCTTCCCGCTGTCGTGGGTGCTGCTGTTCGCCCAGCAGTCGATCGTCAGCCTGCTGTGGGTGCAGGTGCTGGGCGGGTTCCTGGCGATCGGCGGGGTGCTGGCCTCCGGCATGATCGCCGACCGTTTCGGGCGAATTCCGACCCTGGGCGGGCTGGCGCTGGCAATTGCGATGTTCAGCGGCTTCGCGCCGACCCTGCTCGGGGGCGGCGAGCTGGCGCAGGATGCGTTCATCCTGCTCGGGTTCCTGCTGCTGGGGCTGTCCTATGGCCAGTCGTCCGGCGCGGTGACCCGCAACTTCGGCCCGCGCTACCGCTACACCGGCGCCGCGCTCAGCACCGATTTCGCCTGGCTGATCGGCGCAGCGTTCGCACCGCTGCTGGTGCTGTGGCTGTGCGCCAACTTCGGCCTGGCTTTCCTCGGCGCCTACCTGCTCTCCGGGGCGATCAGCACCTTCCTGGCGCTGCTGGTCCACCAGCGCATCAAGCGCGCCGAGGCGCAGGCCTGAGCCCGATGCCGGACGCGCGCCACGCCGTTCCCGCCATGCAGGCGAACGCGAACGCGGACGAAGAAGTCCAGCTGCGCAAGCTGCGCTGGCGCTGCCGGCGCGGCATGCGCGAGCTGGACCAGCTGCTCGAGCGCTGGCTGGAGCGCCGGTGGCGGCAAAGTCCGACCCACGAGCGCGAGGTGTTCCTGCGGCTGCTGGACAGCGAGGACGACAGACTCTGGCGCTGGTTCCTCGGCCATGAAACGCCCCCGGATGCCGACCTCGCCGCCCTCATCCAGCACATCCGCCAGCTGCCGGTTTGAATGGCGGCCATCGCGTCTCGGCCAGGCCGCATTGCTCGGTCTGGCGGGCTTAGGCGTGTTCTGCGTGCTGGCCTGCGACCTGCCCGCCGCGCTGGCCTGGCCCGGCGCGCTGCTGGTGGCCGCGGGCGCAGGCGTGCAGCTGCGCCGCTACCGGCGGTTGCCGGCCTGCGTGGTGGAGATCGCGCCCGCGGCCGGCATCGCGCGCTGCGACGGCCGGCCGCTGCAGTCGCTGCGCCTGCGCGGGTCGCTGGCGTTCATCGGCTGGCGGCAGGCGGATGGTCGCCGCGCATGGCGGCTGTTCTGGCCGGACCAGCTGGATGCCGCGCAGCGACGTGAACTGAAACTGGCGCTGCGCCGCCCGGCGGCTGCCGCGGGCGCGCCTTCGATGGCACGATAGCCGGATACCCGACGAAGAGCCGCGATGTTCAGACCCCTTCCTGTCGCCATCGGCCTGCGCTACCTGCGCGCCAAGCGCCGCAATGGCTTCATCTCGTTCATCTCGCTGGCCTCGATCCTCGGCATCGCGCTGGGCGTCACCGCGCTGATCACCACCCTGGCGGTGATGAGCGGCTTCCAGAAGGAAATCCGCGACCGCATGCTGGGCATGGCGGCGCATGCCACCGTCAGCGGCTACGGGCAGCCGCTGCAGGAGTGGCGGCATGCGGTGCAGGTGGCGATGGCCGACCCGCGGGTGGCCGGGGCCGCGCCCTACATCGAGAAGGAGGCGCTGATCTCCGGCGCCGACAACCAGCCGGCGATGCTGCGCGGGGTGGATCCGGCGCAGGAAGGCAAGGTGTCGGTGCTGCCGGCGAAGATGGTGCAGGGCACGCTGGCGCAGCTCACGCCCGGCAGCTTCAACATCGTGCTGGGCAAGGAGCTGGCGCTGTGGCTGGGGGTGTCGGTGGGCGACGACGTGATCGTCACCCTGGCCGATTTCCGCAGCACCCCGGTGGGCGGGGTGCAGACCATGAAGCGGTTCCGGGTCAGCGGCATCTTCGAGGCCGGCTACAACGAATTCGACAAGGGCCTGGCGGTGGTCAACCTGGCCGACCTGCAGCGCGTGCTGCGGATGGGCGGTGGCGTCACCGGGGTGCGCCTGAAGCTGCACGACATGGACCAGGCCTTCGACGTGGCGCGCACGCTGGCGCTCAAACTGAAGGGGCCGTACCGGGTCAGCGACTGGACCCAGGACAACGCCAACCTGTTCCGCGCGCTGAAGATGGAGAAGACGGTGATGGCCATCCTGCTGTCGCTGATCGTGGCGATGGGCGCATTCAACCTGGTGTCCTCGCAGGTGATGCTGGTGACCGACAAGCAGGCCGACATCGCCATCCTGCGCACCCTCGGCCTGACCCCGGGGCAGGTGATGCGGGTGTTCATGGTGCAGGGCAGCCTGATCGGGATCATCGGCACCGTGGCCGGCGTGATCGGCGGCATCCTGCTCACCCTCAACCTCAACCGCATCCTGCAGGGGATCGAATCGCTGTTCGGGGTGCAGCTGCTGCCCGAGGACGTGTACTACATCACCGGGTTGCCCACCGACATGCAGGCCCACGACGTGGTGGTGATCGTGCTGGTGGCGCTGGCGATGGCCTTCATCGCCACCCTGTACCCGGCCTGGCGCGCGGCGCGCACGGCCCCGGCGGAGGCGCTGCGCTATGAGTGAGCAGCAGGCCATCCCGGGCGAGGCGGTGATCCGCGCCGAGCGGCTCGGCAAGACCTACGCCGAGGGCAAGCTCTTCACGCCGGTGTTCGACGGGCTGGAGTTCGCCGTGCACGCCGGCGAGACGGTCGCCATCCTCGGCGCGTCCGGGGCCGGCAAGAGCACCCTGCTGCACCTGCTGGGCGGGCTGGACGTGCCCACCGCCGGCGAGGTGTACGTGGCCGGACAGAAGATGAGCGCGCTGTCGGATGCCGCGCGCGGCCGCCTGCGCAACCGTGCGTTGGGTTTCGTCTACCAGTTCCACCACCTGCTGCCGGAATTCACCGCGCTGGAGAACGTGATGATGCCGGTGCTGCTGGCTGGGCGGCCGGTAGAGGAGGCCCGCCTGCGTGCCGGTGCGATGCTGGAGGCGGTCGGGCTGGGCCACCGGCTGGCGCACAAGCCGGGCGAGCTGTCGGGCGGCGAGCGCCAGCGCACCGCGGTGGCACGCGCGCTGGTCAACCATCCGGCCTGCGTGCTGGGCGACGAACCCACTGGCAACCTCGACGAGCGCACCGCGGCGCATGTGTTCGAACAGATGCTGGAACTCAACCGTGTGCAGCGCACCAGCCTGGTGCTGGTGACCCACGACCGCGGGCTGGCGCGCCGGCTGGACCGGGTGCTGGAGCTGCACGAGGGTCGCCTGCGCCCGCTGACGCATTCCGAGGTGTGAGCGCCGCCGCCCGCCGGTCGCCCCGGTAAAACCCCGACCCCAGCGCGCGCCATCCGCCGAGCGACGCGCGGAGGGCCGCGGCCGAGACTGTCGCGATGGTGACCCCGATCGCGGCCCCGGCATCCTCTACCGTATCGACGCCCCTGCGCCGCCTGAAGGTGGCGATTGCGGCGATGTCGGTCGCGCCGTTCGGGCCGGCCAGCGCGGCGCTGCTGCTGGCCGGGGTTGGCGCCGCCCTGGCGCTGCCGTCGCTACCGCCCTGGCCACTGCTGGCTGTTGCCGGCGTGCTGGGCCTGGGCCTGTTCCTGCGGGGCGGCATCCCGCGCTTGATTGGCGGGTTCCTGCTCGGCCTCGCTTACGCGGGGCTGCAGGCTGCGGTGGTCCTGGCGGCGCAGCTGCCGCCGTCGCTGCAGGGGCAGGTGGTGCGGCTGCAGGGGCAGGTGCTGGAGCTGCCGGTGCACGAGCCGCGCCGGACCCGGTTCCTGTTCCAGCTGGACGATGCGGCCACGCTGCCGCCGGCGCTGCGTGGGCAGCGCCTGCGCCTGGCCTGGTACGAGGACGATCCGCGTCCGCGCCTGCAGCTGCGCGCCGGCAGCCGTTGGGTGCTGCAAGCGCGGCTGCGCGCCCCGCGCGGACTGCGCAATCCCGGCGGTAGCGATGCCGAGATGTACGCGCTGGGCGCGCGCATCGCCGCCAACGGCACCCTGCAGAAACCAGCGACGGCGCGGCAGGTGACAGCCCCGGCCGGGATCGACGCCTGGCGCGAGGACATGAGCGACCGCATTGCCGCGGCGGTGCCCGGGTCTTCCGCGCGCTACGTGCAGGCGTTGGCGCTGGGCGATACCCGCGCGCTCGACACCCGCGACTGGACGCGCCTGCGTGCGGCCGGGCTGACCCATCTGATCGCAATTTCCGGCTTCCATGTCGGCCTGGTGGCGGGGTTCTGCGCCCTGCTGGCGGGCGCGCTGTGGTGGCTGTGGCCGCCGCTGTGCCGCTGGCTGCCGCGGCCGTTCGCGGCCGGGGCGGGGGCGGTGCTCGGGGCCTTCGGCTATGCGCTGCTGACTGGGATGGCGGTGCCCACCGTGCGCACTGCGGTGATGATCGCGGTGCTGGTGCTGGCGCGCTGGCTGCGGCGGCGGCTGGGGATGGCCGATACGCTGGCGCTGGGCGTCTGGGTGCTGCTGGTGCTGGACCCGCTGGCAGTGCTCGGGGCCGGTTTCTGGCTCAGCTTCGCCGGGGTGGCCTGGCTGCTGTGGTGCCTGCCGGAGGGCGATGGCCGCGGCTGGCGCGGCCTGCTGGGCGGCTTCCTCGCCGCGCAGGGGGTGGCCAGCCTGGGGCTGTTGCCGCTGTGCGTGGCGCTGTTCGGCCAGGCATCGCTGGCCGGGCCGCTGGCCAATCTGGTGGCGGTGCCGTGGTGGAGCCTGGTGGTGGTGCCGCTCAGTCTTTTGGGCGTCCTGGCCGAGACCCTGCACGCGGGCTGGGGGGCGTGGTGCTGGCAGACTGCGGCGGCCTGCTTCGACCTGCCTTGGCCGCTGCTGGCGGCGATCGCGGACAGCCCGCTGGCGCTGGCCTGGCTGCCGCAGTCACGCTGGTATGGGGTGCCGCTGGCCCTGCTCGGGGCGCTGTGGCTGCTGCTGCCGCGCGGGCTGCCCGGGCGCTGGCTGGGGCTGCTGCTGTGGCTGCCGCTGCTGCTCCCGCCGCGCGAGCTGCCGGCCGCAGGCGAGGCGGAACTGGTGGTCATCGACGTCGGTCAGGGCCTGTCGGTGCTGGTGCGCACGGCCGGGCATGCCCTGCTGTACGACATGGGGCCGGCGCTGCCGGATGGATTCGATGCCGGCGAGCGCGCGGTGGTGCCGGCCCTGCATGCGCTGGGTGTGCGCCATCTCGACCTGGCCATCATCAGCCACGGCGACAACGACCATGCCGGCGGGCGCGAGGCAGTGGCGGCGGCGTTTCCGTTGTCGCGGGTGCTGGCGCCCGAGGGCAGCCCGGCGCGCGGCGATGCGCCCTGCCTGGCGGGCCAGCAATGGCAATGGGACGGCGTGCGCTTCCGCGTACTGCATCCGGGGCCAGATTTTCCTTATCTGGGCAATGAGGCGGCCTGCGTGCTGCGGGTCGAAACCTCGCATGGGAGCGCATTGCTGCTGGGCGATGTGGGGCAGTACGTGGAGCGCAAGCTGCTGGCCGAACAGCCCGCCGCGCTGCGCAGCGACGTGGTGCTGGTGGCGCACCACGGCAGTGCCGGCTCGTCCGCGCCGGAGTTCGTGGCGGCCACCGGTGCGCGCCTGGCGCTGGTGTCCTCCGGGGCCGACAACCGCTTCGGCCATCCGCGCGCGCAGGTGGTGCAGCGCTGGTGCGGGGCGGGCGCCGAGGTGCTGGACAGCGCGCGCTCCGGCGCGCTCCGGGTCTGGCTGGCGGCGTCCGGCCTGCAGCTGCGCGAGCAGCGCAGCGCGCAAGCGCGGCCGTGGGATGCGGTGCGCAGGCGCGGCCAGGTGGCTGGGCTATGCTACGCGCCGGAGTTTTCGCGGCCATGGCGGCCGGAGGTGTGATTCGTGCTGGAACTGATCAAGGCCGGTGGCTGGCCGATGATCCCGCTGCTGCTGCTGGCCGTGGCCGCGCTGGCCATCATCATCGAGCGCTTCTGGAGCCTGCGCCGCGAGCGCGTGTTGCCGCCCGGGCTGGGCGAGGAAGTGCGGGAATGGGTGGGCCGCGGCAAGCCGCTGGAGCCGGCGCACGTGGAGTCGCTGCGCGCGACCTCGCCGCTGGGCGCGCTGCTGGCGGCCGAGCTGGACGTGCGCGGGCGCGGGCGCGAGGTCATGCGCGAACGGGTCGAGGACGTGGGTCGCCATCTGGTGCACCGGATGGAGCGCTACCTGAACGCGCTCGGCACGATCGCCGCCGCCGGACCGTTGCTGGGCCTGTTCGGCACCGTCGTCGGCATGATCCAGATGTTCCTCGGCATCCTCGACCATGGCATCGGCGATGCCAACCAGCTGGCCGGCGGCATCGGCAAGGCGCTGGTATGCACCGCCACCGGCATGGTGGTGGCGATCCCGGCGCTGGCCTTCCACCGCTATTTCCGCGGCCGCATCGCCAGCTATATCGTGGACATGGAGCACGAGGCGATGCAGCTGTCGGACGTGCTGGACGCCGCGTCCGGCGCCGCCGCGGGCCGGAAGAAGGGCTGAGCGCGGATGCGGATCGCCGACCACCGCAGCGACGACATCCCCGAGATCAACCTGGTGCCGTTGATCGACGTGGTGCTGTGCCTACTGATCTTCTTCGTGGTGACCACCACCTTCGATGCGCGCTCGGTGCTCAAGCTGCAGCTGCCGCGCGCCGACGGCCAGCCGGCGGATGCGCGCGTGCAGCCACTGGGCATCCTGATCAATGCCCAGGGCCGCTATTTCGTGGGCGACCGCGAGCTGCTGCGCACCGACGTGGAATCGCTCAAGCAGGCGCTGCGCGAGGTCGCCGGCGAGGATCGCGATCGGGTGGTGCTGATCCGCGCCGACGCGCGCACGCCCTGGCAGGCGGTGGTGACCGCCTACGAGGCGCTGGGACAGCTCGGCTTCCGCACGGTGGCCAACGCCACCGCCCCGGAAATCGATGGCGCGCGGGGGGGGACTCCGTGAGCCTCCCGCCTTCCGCCTGGGCGATCTACCGGCGCTTGCTGGGGCTGGTCGGCCCCTACCGTGGGGTGCTGCTGCTGGCGCTGCTGGGGCTGGTGGTGGAGGGTGCGGCGGCGGGCGCATTCGGCGTGCTCACCAAGCCGATGGTCGACGAGACCTTCGTCGCCCGCAACCGCGAGTTCGGCCTCCTGCTGCCGCTGGCCATCGTCGGCATCTTCGCGGTGCGCGGCATGGCCGGCTACCTGACCGACCTGTACATGGCCAAGGCCGCGCGCGGGGTGGCGCGCGACATGCGCGTGCGCGCGATGGACAAGTACCTGCGCCTGCCGGGGCTGCGCTTCGACGGCGAGCCGGTGCCGTCGATGCTGGTGCGGCTGGGCTCCGACAGCGACCAGGTGGCGCAGGCAGTGGTGGATGCCGGCAAGGTCATGCTGCAGCAGTCGTTGCAGGTGGTGGCGATGCTGGCGGTGATGCTGTATGCCAGCTGGCGGGTGACGCTGGCGGTGCTGCTGCTGGGGCCGCTGATCGCATGGATGATGGACAAGGTGGGCCGCCGCTACCGCCGCTACGGGCACAAGGTGCAGGAGACCTCGGCGCAGATGATGCTGGCCGCCGACCAGGCGCTGTCCAACCAGCAGGAAGTGAAGGTGTACGGCGCGCGCGAAATGGAGATGGCGCGCTACACGAAACTGGCGAACGACAATCTCCGCCTGAGCCTGAAGGTGGAGGCCACCCGCAGTATCTCCTCGGCCCTGGTGCAGCTCACGGGCGCCGTGGGGTTGGCGTTGCTGCTGTATTTCGCGGGACGCGAGGCACTGGCCGGGCGCCTGACCGCAGGCGGGTTCGTGCAGCTGATGATCTCCATGCTGGCGATCATTCCCGCGCTCAAGCAGCTGACCAATGTGCAGGGCATGTTGCAGCGCGGGGTGGCCTCGGCCGAGCGCCTGTTCCACGTGCTGGACGCCGAGGACGAAGTGGATACCGGCACCCGCCCGCTGCAGCGCGCGCAGGGCCTGATCGAGTTCCGTGATGTCAGCCTGCGTTACCCAGGCCAGACGCAGCCGGCGCTGGAGCGCATCAGCTTCATCGCGCGCCCGGGCACGGTGACCGCGATCGTCGGTCGCTCCGGCAGCGGCAAGTCCAGTCTGGTCAAGCTGATCCCGCGCTTCTACGACCCCGATGGCGGGCAGATCCTGCTGGATGGGCATCCCATCTCCGAGTATCGCCTGGTCGACCTGCGCCGGCAGCTGGCGATGGTCGGCCAGCAGGTCATGCTGTTCGACGGTAGCGTGGTCGAGAACGTGGCTTACGGCGAGTTGCAGCAGACTACGTCGGAGGACGTGCAGCGGGCGCTTTCCGGGGCCAATGCGATGGAGTTCGTGGCGCACATGCCCCACGGCGCGGATACCCACATCGGGGTCAAAGGCGGCAAGCTCTCGGGAGGGCAGCGCCAGCGCCTGGCGATCGCCCGCGCGATGCTCAAGGATGCGCCCATCCTGATCCTGGATGAAGCCACCGCGGCCCTCGACAACGCCTCCGAGCGCCTGGTGCAGGAGGCGCTGGCGCACCTGATTCCGGACCGCACCACCCTGGTGATCGCGCACCGGCTCTCTACCGTGGAGCACGCCGACCAGATCCTGGTGCTGGACGAGGGTCGGCTGGTGGAGCAGGGCACCCATGCCGAGCTGCTGGCGCGCGGCGGCGTGTACGCGCATCTGCACGCCATGCAGTTCCGGGAGGCCGGCGCTTGAACCCGCGGCGCATGCCGCGCACGCCCGCCTGGTGGTTCGACGGCAGCCCGCCACCGGCCTGGGCGCGCCTGCTGGCCCCGCTGTATGCCGCGATGGTGGCACTGCGCCGCCTCGGCTACCGCCGCGGCTGGCTGCGTCGCCGGCATCCGGGGGTGCCGGTGGTAGTGGTCGGCAACCTGGTCGCCGGCGGCAGCGGCAAGACCCCCCTTGTGCTGGCGCTGGTGGAGCACCTGCGCGCGGCGGGTTGGACGCCCGGGGTCGCCAGCCGCGGCCACGGCCGGCATGCGCCGGGCACCCCGCGCTGGGTGGAGGCGGGCATGCCGGCTGCGCTCTGCGGTGACGAGCCGCTGCTGATCGCGCAGGCCACCGGCGTGCCGGTACGGGTGGACCGCGACCGCCTGGCCGCTGCGCGCGCGCTGGCCGCGGCCGGCTGCGACATCGTCATCTGCGACGACGGCCTGCAGCATTACCGGCTGGCGCGCGACGTCGAGATCGAGGTACAGGACGCGCGCCGGCGCTATGGCAACGGCCGCCTGCTGCCGGCCGGGCCGCTGCGCGAGCCGCTGGAGCGCGCCGCCGATTGCGACCTGCGGGTGCTCAACCTCGGCGTGTCGGCGGGCGAGGAAGCAGACGCGACGGGGAGCAACGAGTGGCCGATGTGGTTGTTGCCGGGCGAGCTGCGTCCGCTGGCCGGGGGGCGGTGCCTGCCGCTGGCTGCCCTGGCGGGGCAGCGGGTGCACGCGGTGGCCGGGATCGCCGAGCCGGAACGCTTCTTCGCCATGTTGCGCGCGGCCGGGGTCGCGGTGGTGCCGCATGCCTTCCCCGACCATCACGCCTATGCGCCGGAGGACTTCACGTTCGGCAGCCCGTTGCCGGTGCTGATGACCGAGAAGGACGCGGTGAAGTGCACCGCCTTCGCGCGCCCGGACTGGTACGCGGTGCCGGTGCGCGCGCAGCTGCCGCCAGGGTTCTGGCAGGCATTGCTGGCGCGGCTGCCGGCGCGCGCAGGCTGAGCGCCGCCGCGGCCGCGGTTCACCTTCCGGATGGCGAACGGCCATAATTTCCGCATCCATCCCCCGCAGACGTCCTGCATGCACACGCCCGAGTTCATCGTCGCGATTCCCGCGCGCTTTGCCGCCTCGCGCCTGCCGGGCAAGCCCCTGCGCACGATCGGCGGCCTCCCGATGGTGCTGCACGTGGCCCGGCGCGCGCTGGCCGCCGGCGCACGTGCAGTGTGGGTGGCTACCGACGACGACCGCATCGTCGGGGCGCTGGAGGGCAGCGGCGTGCAGGTGGCGATGACCTCGCCCGCGCATGCATCTGGCACCGATCGCCTGGCCGAATGCGCGCGCATTGCCGGCTGGGCCGACGATACGATCGTGGTCAACCTGCAGGGCGACGAGCCCTTCGCGCCGGCCGATGGCATCGCCTGCGTGGCGCGCACGGTGGCCACCAGCGGCGCCGGCATCGCCACCCTGGCGACGCCGATCACGGAGGTCGAAACCCTGCTCGATCCGAACGCGGTGAAGGTGGTGCGCGCCGCCAGCGGCGATGCGCTGTACTTCAGCCGCGCGCCGGTGCCGTGGCCGCGCGATGCGTTCGCGCGTGACCGCAGCGCGATGCCGGAAGGGGAATGGCTGCGCCACATCGGCATCTACGGCTACCGGGTGGCGGCGCTGCGCGCGTTCGCGGCGTTGCCGCCGGGGCGGCTGGAGCAGGTGGAGGCGCTGGAACAGCTGCGCGCGCTGGAAGCCGGCTGGCGGATCGCGGTGGCACTGGCGCCGTCGCCGTTCCCGCCGGGCGTGGATACGCCGGAGGATCTCGTGCGCGCCGAACGCATCTACACGGAGCAATACGCAGGGAACACGCATGGTTAGACCGATCGGCATCCTGATGGTGTGCTTGGGCAATATCTGCCGCTCGCCGACCGCCGAGGGCGTGCTGCGCGCGCGCCTGGACGCGGCCGGGTTGAGTGAGCGGGTGCGGGTGGATTCGGCCGGCACCGGCGATTCGCACCTGGGCCAGGCCCCGGACCCGCGCGCGATCGCCTGTGCGGCCGGGCACGGGATCGATATTTCCGGCTTGCGCGCGCGGCGCCTGGCGGCCGAGGACTTCGATGCCTTCGACCTCGTGCTGTGCGCCGACCGCACCATCCTGCACGAGGCCCGCATCCGCAAGCCACGCACCTCGCACGCGCAGGTGGAGCTGCTGCTGGAGTGGGCCGGGCTGGGCAAGAAGGACGTACCCGACCCGTACTACGGCACCGCGCGCGACTTCGAGCATGCCTTCCGGCTGGTGGATGCCGCCGCGCAGGGGATCCTCGAACGGGTGCGCCAGGGGCGGCTCTGAGCCGATGGCCCGGCGCGCGCCGCCCGTCCCGGAGTTCGATGGTCGCGCGTTCGCCGCGGCGCTGCCGCTGGCGCCGGGCGTGTACCGCATGTTCGATGCCGCCGGAGGGCTGCTGTACGTCGGCAAGGCGCGCGCGCTGCGCAATCGCGTCGGCAGCTATTTCAACGCCGCGCCCAAGCCGGCGCGGATCATGGCGATGCTGGCCCAGGTGGCGCGCATCGAGACCACCGTCACCCACAGCGAAGCCGATGCGCTGCTGCTGGAAAACCAGCTGATCAAGTCGCTGCAGCCGCGTTACAACGTGATGCTGCGCGACGACAAGAGCTACCCGTTCGTGCTGCTGACCCGCGAGGAGTGGCCGCGGCTGGCCTTCCATCGCGGCCCGCGCGCGGTCCCGGGGCGCTACTTCGGCCCATACCCGAGCGCCGCCTCGGTGCGCGAGACGCTGGATTTGATGCACAAGCTGTTCCGCCTGCGCAGCTGCGAGGACAGCGTGTTCCACAACCGCAGCCGGCCCTGCCTGCAGTACCAGATCGGCCGCTGCAGCGCGCCCTGCGTGGGGCGGGTGGAGGCGGCCGAGTACGCGGATGCGGTGCACCGCGCCGGCCTGTTCCTGGAGGGCAAGGGCCAGCAGCTGGGCGAGGAGCTGGCGGCGGCGATGCAGGCGGCCAGCGCGGCGCTGGAGTTCGAGCAGGCCGCGCGCCTGCGTGACCTGATCGCGACCATCCGCAAGCTGCAAGCGCGGCACACCATGGATGGGCGTGATGCCGACCTCGACGTCCTGGGGGTGGCGATGCAGGGCGGGGCGGCCTGCGTGCTGCTGCTGGCGTTCCGCGGCGGGCGCAACCTCGGCACGCGGGCGTTTTTCCCGAAGACCAACGGCGAGGACAGCGCGGGCGAGGTGCTGGCGGCGTTCGTCTCGCAGTACTACGCCGAGCAGCCGCCGCCGGCGGAGATCGTGCTGGACGGCGACATCCCGGAGCGCGCGCTGATCGAGCAGGCGCTGTCGGAACACGCCGGGCGCAAAGTCGCCCTGCGCACCAGCGTGCGCGGCGAGCGCGCCGCCCACCTCGCGCTGGTGCGCCGCAATGCCCAGCTGGCGCTGGCCACCGAGCTGGCCAGCAGCGGCGCGCAGCAGGCGCGGGTGGAGGCCCTGCGCGAGCTGCTGGGCCTGCCCGAGCCGCCGGCGCGGATCGAATGCTTCGACATCAGCCACACCCTGGGCGAGGCCACGGTGGCCTCGTGCGTGGTGTTCGACGCACAGGGCCCGGTGCGCAAGCAGTACCGGCGCTACAACATCGCCGGGATCGCGCCGGGCGATGACTACGCGGCCATGCACCAGGCGCTGCAGCGGCGCTTCCGGCCCGCCGTCGAGGGCACGCCCGACGCCGTGTTGCCGGACGTGCTGCTGATCGACGGCGGCGCGGGGCAGGTGGCGCAGGCGCGCGAGGTGCTGACCGATGCCGGCATCACCGGGGTCGTGCTGGTCGGCGTGGCCAAGGGCCCGGAGCGCAAGCCGGGGGCCGAGACCCTGCTGCTGCCGGATGGGCGCGAGGTGCAACCCGGGGCGGCCTCGCCGGCGCTGCAACTGGTGCAGCAGGTGCGCGACGAGGCGCACCGCTTCGCCATCACAGGCCACCGCGGCAAGCGCCAGAAGGCGCGCAGCAGCAGCCGGCTGGAGGACATTCCCGGGATCGGGCCGCGCCGGCGGGCTGCGCTGCTCAAGCATTTCGGCGGGCTGCAGGGGCTCAAGGCCGCGCCGGTGGACGAGATCGCCAAGGTCGAAGGCGTCAACCGCGCGCTGGCCCAGCGCCTGTGGGATGCCCTGCACGGGCTGGCGCAGGCCGCGCCGGGCGAGGGCGACCAGTAGAATACGCGGATGACGCTGACCGTCCCGACCTGGCTGACCCTGGCCCGCATCGCCCTGATCCCGGTGCTGGTGGCGGTGTATTACCTCGACTACCGCTGGTCGAACCTGGCCGCCACCGTGGTGTTCGTCGCGGCCTCGGTCACCGACTGGCTGGACGGCTGGATCGCGCGCCGCTACCGCCTGTTCTCGCGCTTCGGCGCGTTCCTTGATCCGGTGGCGGACAAACTGATGGTCTCCACCGCGCTGGTGATCACCGTGCAGCACCACCACACCGTGTGGATGGCGCTATGGGCCAGCGTGATCATCGGCCGCGAGATCGCAGTGTCGGCCCTGCGCGAGTGGATGGCCGAGCTGGGCCAGCGCGCCAAGGTCGCGGTGGCACTGGTGGGCAAGGTCAAGACCATCGTGCAGATGGTGGCGCTGGGGTTCCTGCTGTACCGCGCGCCGGTGCTGGGGATCCCGGTGTTCCTGATCGGCGAGTGGCTGCTGGCGGCGGCGGCGATGCTGACCCTGTGGTCGGGCTTCGAATACCTGCGCGCGGCCTGGCCGACCCTGCTGGCGGACGAGCCGCGGACCGGAGATGAAAAAAATCCGTGAGACCCTGTTGACGCCCTGAAAAAAGCCCGTAGAATGGCGGGCTCAACGCGGGAATAGCTCAGTTGGTAGAGCACGACCTTGCCAAGGTCGGGGTCGCGAGTTCGAGTCTCGTTTCCCGCTCCAAATTCTGCAAGAACAGCTAATGTTCGAGAAGCCCCGTCCGCGGGGCTTCGTTTTTTCCGGAGCCTGCTCCGGCGTGCCGGGGCGAAGCCTCCGCAGTCGCGCAAACGCGCGCGATGTGGAAGAATCGCGGGGCACGGAACACGTCATCCGGCCGGGTGGCAGAGTGGTTATGCAGCGGACTGCAAATCCGCGTACGCCGGTTCAATTCCGACCTCGGCCTCCAATCGAACGCCCCGCGGAAGCGGGGCTTTTTTTGTTCGACGAAGTCGGGCGCATGCGGCCGCGGCGGGTCGCCGTGCCGTTGGCATGCCGCGCCTGCGCCGGCGTGGGGCGATGTGGACCGATCGCCGGCGGCCTGCCGCGGTCGCGCCGTGCATCCCGGCCATCACCACCTTCGCGGTAAGCTTCCCGCACAGCCCGGATGGCGAAACTGGTAAACGCAAGGGACTTAAAATCCCTCGGCCGCAAGGCCATGTCGGTTCGATCCCGACTCCGGGCACCACCTTCGCAGGGAGCTGCCGTGGCCCGCTATGCCGTGTACATCGCCAGCCTGCTGCTGGCGCTGGTTTTCCTGCTGCTCTCTGCATCGCATCCGCATGCGTGGTGGGGCGTGGCGGTGTTCGGCGCGCTGGCGGCGCTGGGCACGGCCGACCTGTTGCAGCGCAAGAGCACGTTGCGGCGCAATTACCCGGTGCTGGCGCACCTGCGCTACGGGCTGGAGACCATCGGCCCGGAGATGCGCCAGTACTTCATCCAGTCCGATACCGAGCAAGCGCCGTTCTCGCGGGAGCAGCGGGCGCTGATCTACCAGCGCGCCAAGCACGTCAGCGACGTGCGTCCGTTCGGCAGCCTGCAGGACGTGTACGGCATCGACTACGAGTGGATCAACCACTCGCTGGCGCCGGTGGAAGTGGCCGATCCCGACTTCCGCATCCTGATCGGCGCCGGCTGCGCGCAGCCGTATTCGGCCAGCGTGTTCAACATCTCGGCGATGAGCTTCGGCGCGCTCTCGCCCGCCGCGATCCGTGCGCTCAACGCGGGCGCCAGGCGCGGCGGCTTCTACCACGACACCGGCGAGGGCTCGATCTCGCCCTACCACCGCGAGGGGGGCGGCGACCTGGTGTGGGAAATCGGCTCCGGCTATTTCGGCTGCCGCGATGAGGACGGCCGCTTCAGCGAGGAACGCTTCGCCGCGCAGGCGCGCGATCCGCAGGTGAAGATGGTCGAGGTGAAGCTGTCGCAGGGCGCCAAGCCCGGCCACGGCGGGGTGCTGCCGGCGGCCAAGCTGACCGCCGAGATCGCCGCCACCCGCGGGGTGCCGATGGGCCGCGACTGCGTCTCGCCAGCAGGGCATTCGGCGTTCTCCACCCCGCTGGAGCTGCTGCAGTTCGTCGCCCGCCTGCGCGAGCTCTCCGGCGGCAAGCCGGCCGGCTTCAAGCTCGCGATCGGGCACCCGTGGGAGTGGTTCGGGATCGCCAAGGCGATGGCCGAACAGGCCGAGTCCCAGCCCGAGCTGCTGCCGGATTTCATCGTGGTGGATGGCGCCGAGGGTGGCACCGGCGCGGCGCCGGCCGAGTTCATCGACCATGTCGGGGTGCCGATGCACGAGGGCCTGATGCTGGTGCACAACACCCTGGTCGGGCTGGACCTGCGCCAGCGCATCCGCATCGGCGCTGCCGGCAAGATCGTCAGCGCCTTCGACATCGCGCGCACCCTGGCGCTGGGCGCCGACTGGTGCAACGCTGCGCGCGGCTTCATGTTCGCGCTCGGCTGCATCCAGTCGCTGCGCTGCCACACCAATCGCTGCCCGACCGGCGTGGCCACCCAGGATCCGGGACGCTGGAAGCGCCTGGACGTGCCGGACAAGGCGGCCCGGGTGTACGAGTTCCACCGCAACACCGTCTCGGCCCTGCGCGATCTGCTGGGTGCGGCCGGGCTGTCGCATCCCGACCAGCTCGGCCCCGAGCACATCCTGCGCCGGGTCTCGCCGACCGAAGTGCGTTCGCTGGCGGCGCTGTACCGCTATCTGGAGCCGGGCGAGCTGCTGGGCGGGCGGGTGCCGGGGCATGCCGTGTTCCGCGATTTCTGGCAGCAAGCGCGCAGCGATGCCTTCATGCCGCCAGGCCATGTCCTGCGCCTGCGGGCCAGCAAGTCGACCTGATACGCTTGCCGGCCTGCCGACCCATCCTGGTTCACTGGCCTTGGACACCCCTCTTTCCCACCTCGACCGGCTCGAGGCCGAAAGCATCCACATCCTGCGCGAGGTCGCCGCCGAGTTCCGCAACCCGGTGCTGCTGTATTCGATCGGCAAGGACAGCACGGTGCTGCTGCACCTGATGCGCAAGGCGTTCTTCCCGGCGCGCCCGCCGATCCCGCTGCTGCACATCGACAGCACCTTCGAGTTCCGCGAGACCTACGCCTTCCGCGACCAGGTACCGGCGCGCTGCGGGGTGGAGCTCCGCGTGCACGTGAACGAGGAGGGCGTGCGCCAGGGCATCAACCCGTTCACGCACGGGGCCAGCGTCTATACCGAGGTCATGCGCACGCGTGCGCTGCGCGAGGCGCTGGAGCAGGGCGGCTACGACTGCGCGATCGGCGGCGCCCGCCGCGACGAGGAGAAATCGCGCGCCAAGGAGCGCATCTTCAGCTTCCGCACCGCGCAGCACCGCTGGGAGCCGAAGAACCAGCGCCCGGAGTTGTGGAGCCTGTACAACACCCGCATCCACAAGGGCGAGTCGGTGCGCGCGTTCCCGATCTCGAACTGGACCGAGCTGGACGTGTGGCTCTACATCCTGCGCGAGGGCATCGAGCTGCCGCCGCTGTACTTCGCGAAGGTGCGCCCGGTGGTGGAGCGCGACGGCGTGCTGATCATGGTGGACGACGCGCGCATGCCGCTGCGCGAGGGCGAGGTGCCGCAGCAGAAGAAGGTGCGCTTCCGCACGCTGGGCTGCTACCCGCTGACCGGCGGGGTGGAGTCCGAGGCCGAGACCACCGCGCAGGTGGTGGCCGAGGTGCTGGCCGCGCGCACCTCCGAGCGCCAGGGCCGGGTAATCGACCACGACCCGGCCGATTCGATGGAGAAGAAGAAGCAGGAGGGCTACTTCTGATGCACATGCAGGACGCCGAGGCGCAGGTGGCCGACTACCTGCGCCAGCACGAGCACAAGCAGCTGCTGCGCTTCATCACCTGCGGCAGCGTGGACGACGGCAAGAGCACCCTGATCGGCCGCCTGCTGCACGACACCCGCCGCCTGCTGGACGACCAGCTGCACGCGCTGGAGGCCGACAGCCGCCGCCACGGCACCCAGAACGGCGCGATCGACTTCGCCCTGCTGGTGGACGGGCTGGCCGCCGAGCGCGAGCAGGGCATCACCATCGACGTGGCCTACCGCTTCTTCGACACCGAGCGCCGCAAGTTCATCGTCGCGGATTGCCCGGGGCACGAGCAGTACACCCGCAACATGGCCACCGGCGCCTCCACCGCCGACCTCGCGGTGGTGCTGGTGGATGCGCGCAAGGGCCTGCTCACCCAGACCCGCCGGCACAGCTACATCGTGTCGCTGCTGGGCATCCGCCACGTGGTGCTGGCGGTCAACAAGATGGATCTGGTGGGCTACGACCCGGCGGTGTTCGCGCGGATCGAGGAAGCCTACCGCGCGCTGGCCGCGCAGCTGGGCATCGCGCGGGTGGACGCCGTGCCGCTGTCGGCCCTGCGCGGCGACAACATGACCGCGCGCTCGCCGGCGATGCCGTGGTACGACGGCCCGGCGCTGCTGGAACTGCTGGAAACGGTGCCGATCGCGCGCGAGCGCGGCGATGCGCCGTTCCGGATGCCGGTGCAGTGGGTGTGCCGGCCCGACCAGGACTTCCGCGGCTTCGCCGGCACCGTGGCCTGCGGGCGGGTGGCGCCGGGCGACGAAGTGGCGGTGCTGCCGTCCGGGCGGCGCTCGCGGGTGGCGCGGATCGTCACCGCCGGCGGCGACCTCGCGCAGGCGGTGGCCGGGCAGTCGGTGACGCTGACGCTGGCGGATGAAGTGGATGCCAGCCGCGGCGACGTGATCGCCACCGCCGCCGCGCCGGCCGAGGTGGCCGACCAGTTCGCGGCGCACCTGCTGTGGATGGGCGATGCGCCGCTGCTGCCGGGGCGGCCCTACCTGCTGAAGCTGGGCACGCGCACGGTCGGCGCCTCGGTCACCGAGATCAAGCACAAGATCGACGTGAACACCCAGGACGCGCTGGCGGCCAAGCACCTGGAACTGAACGAGGTCGCGGTGTGCAACCTGCACCTCGACCAGCCGGTGGTGTTCGCGCCGTATGCCGAGGACCGCACCCTCGGCGGCTTCATCCTGATCGACCGCCACAGCAATGCCACGGTGGCCGCCGGCACCCTCGATTTCGCCCTGCGCCGCGCCGCCAACATCCACTGGCAGCACCTGGACGTGGACAAGGCCGCGCGCGCGCGGATCAAGCACCAGCCACCGCGCTGCGTGTGGTTCACCGGCCTGTCCGGTGCCGGCAAGTCCACCATCGCCAACCTGGTGGACCGCAAGCTGCTGGCAATGGGGCGGCACGCTTACGTGCTGGATGGCGACAACGTCCGCCACGGCCTGAACAAGGACCTCGGTTTCACCCCGGAGGACCGGGTGGAGAACATCCGCCGGGTGGCCGAGGTGGCCAGGCTGATGACCGACGCCGGGCTGATCGTGCTGGTCAGCTTCATCAGCCCGTTCCGCGCCGAACGCGAGATGGCGCGCCGGCTGTTCGCGCCCGGCGAGTTCCTGGAGGTCTTCGTGGACACGCCGCTGGAAGAAGCCGAGCGGCGCGACGTGAAGGGCCTGTACGCGAAGGCACGGCGCGGCGAACTGCGCAACTTCACCGGCATCGATTCGCCCTACGAACCGCCGGAACACCCGGAACTGCACCTGCACACCCACGGTGCCGACCCGGTGGCGCTGGCCGACCAGGTGGTCGCGGCGCTGGGGCTGGAGGACTAGCGCTTACCGCGCCAGCCGCAGGCGCAGGCCGTATTCGCGGGTCCAGCCGCTGGTTGCCAACTGCATGCGGCCGTCGGAGACGATCGGGGTTCCGGACTGGGGGGTGGATTCATGCCGCGCCAGTATCCGCGATCGCCGTGGCGTGAGTCAGTCGATCGCCCGCGCCATTCAGGCTCGAATGTCCCCCGGGACTTTTCGCGGCAAAATGGCGCGTCCTGTAACGGCCCCGGAACTGTGCGCATGCCCTCGCTGTCCCACCACGTCCCCGCGCCCGCAGTGGTGCCGGCCGGCACCACGCTGACCATCGCACGCCCCGACGACTGGCATCTGCACCTGCGCGATGGCGAGGCGCTGGCAGCGGTGCTGCCGCACACGGCGGCGCAGTTCGCGCGGGCGATCGTGATGCCGAACCTGCGGCCGCCGGTGACCACCACGGCGCTGGCGGCGGCCTACCGGGAGCGGATCCTGGCGGCGCGGCCGGCGGGCTCGGACTTCCAGCCGCTGATGACGCTGTACCTCACCGACAACACGCCGGCGGAGGAGATCCGCGCCGCCAAGGCCAGCGGCTTCGTGCATGCGGTGAAGCTGTATCCGGCGGGGGCGACCACCAATTCCGATTCCGGCGTCACCGACCTGCGCCACGCCCGCGCGGCGCTCCAGGCCATGCAGGAGACGGGCATGGTGCTGGCGATCCACGGCGAGGTGACCGACCGCGACATCGACGTGTTCGACCGCGAGAAGGTGTTCATTGAGCACACGCTGATCCCGCTGCGCCGCGAGTTCCCGGGGCTGCGCGTGGTGCTGGAGCACATCACCACGCAGGACGCGGCCGACTACGTGCGCGAGGCCGACGGCGAGATCGCCGCCACCATCACCGCGCACCACCTGCTGTACAACCGCAACGCGATCTTCAGCGGCGGCCTGCGCCCGCATTACTACTGCCTGCCGGTGCTCAAGCGCGAGCGACACCGGCACGCGCTGCTGGAGGCCGCCACCAGCGGCAACCCGCGCTTCTTCCTGGGCACGGATTCGGCCCCGCACGCCCGCGGCGACAAGGAAGCCGACTGCGGCTGCGCCGGCTGCTATACCGGCCTGCACGCGTTGGAGCTGTACGCCACGGCGTTCGAGGCCGCCGGCCGGCTGGAGCGGCTGGAGGGCTTCGCCAGCCACTTCGGCGCGGATTTCTACCGCCTGCCGCGCAATACCGGCACCGTGACGCTGCGCAAGCAGGACTGGGTGATCCCGTCTGAATTGCCGTTCGGTGAGCGCACGCTGGTGCCGCTGGCGCAGGGCGAGACGCTGGGCTGGCGGCTGCTTGGCTGAACCGTTTTCCGCCCGCAGGCCGTTGCGCTTACGCTATCTTCGTCGTTCCTGTTCCCCCGCAGGTGAGTCCCATGAAAGCGACCGTCGTCGGCCTGGTCACGCCGCATGTCCTGAAAGTGATCGATCTCGCGCGCCAGGCGGAAACCGGCGCCAATGTGGACTGGCACGTGCGCGATGCGGCCTCGCGCACGCTGCAGGAGATCGGCGAGCAGTTCAACGCGCGCGAATTGCTGGTGGCCTATGTCAAGGGGCTGCAGGGCGCGGTGCAGGACGCGCGGGAACGCCGTGCGCCTGCTTCCTACGTGGGTGCGCTGCAGGCGGCTCTGCAGCTGGCCTTGCGCGAGTTGCCGAGGGCTTCGTGAGTTTTGTGCCCGGTTTGTGCAGGCCGGCCGGGGGCCTCCTGTAAGAAACCGTCGCCCAGCGCGACCAAGCGACTGGGTCCCTCGGGAGAAGCGGCATGGTTGCGACCGTTGCGCCTGCCTGCAGCGCGCGCCAGCATCCGGCATGCGCGCATACTGGGCCGCGTCAGGCGAGGTGCCGGACGCTCCCTGCAGGGGAACGGCGAGACGTATCCGAGGGCCGGCCATCCGGCGGTGCGCGAGGCGGTCGACAGGAGGGCTGGATGGAGGGAGGAGATGCCATGGTTGCGGAAGGGGAAGGCCCGGCCGTGGCCGCAGGGGTATTCCACGATGCGGCCTTCCTGTCTGCGCTACGGCAGCAGATGGTCCGTTTTGCCAGCCTGCAGTTGGGCGATGCGCAGCTGGCCGAAGACGCGGTGCAGGAGGCATTGATCGGCGCGATGGCCAATGCCGCGAAGTTCGCCGGGCGTGCGGCGTTCAAGACCTGGGTGTTCACGATCCTCAAGAACAAGATCGCGGATGCGCTACGCCAGCGCAGCCGTCTGGTTGAAGCCAGCCAGCTGGCCGGTGAAGAGGAGGATACGCAGGTGCTGGAGATGCTGTTCGCGCGCAACGGGCACTGGCGGCGCGACCAGCTGCCGCGGGGTTGGGACGAACCCCAGCATGCGCTTGAAAACGCGCAATTCTGGCGCGTGTTCGAGGCCTGCCTGGCCCATCTTCCGGGGCGGCAGGGGCAAGTGTTCATGATGCGCGAATTCGTGGAGCTGGAAACGTCTGAAATCTGCGGCGCGCTGGGCCTGAGCGTCAGCAATGTCAATGTCATCCTGCACCGCGCGCGCCTGCGTCTGCGCGAGTGCCTGGAAAACCACTGGTTCGTCCGGGGGGCGTCATGTTGAACTGCCAGGAGGCCACGCGTCTGATGTCCGAAGCCCAGGAGCATTCGCTGCCGCTGGCGGCGACCATCTCCCTGCGCGCGCACCTGCTGCTGTGCAGCGGCTGCCGCAACTTCGGCAGGCATCTCGATGTGTTGCGCCAGGCTTCGCGCGCCTTTGCGCAAGGGGCAGGCGAGCGCGCGGACGCGACGAGCGAGGCGGATCAGGACACTCATCGCGGCGAACGCTGATCGCCGGCGTCGCGGGTCGGGGCGGGGCCCTGCGTGGGGCAGCCGTAGCGCATCATTCGACAAGCGCCGTTATGGCGGCGCAGTGAAGGTGTCCTGGTGCTGCGATGGTGGGCCAGAACGCAATGAAAAACCCCCGGAGGGCCGGGGGTTTTCCGCAATCTGGTGGGCGGTGCAGGGTTCGAACCTGCGACCCTTGCCGTGTGAAGGCAATGCTCTACCGCTGAGCTAACCGCCCGTTGCGAGGCGCGCATTCTACAGCAACGCCCGGATTAGGCAACAGGGATTTTTCCGGGCGCCGGCAAGGCGGCCGGGCAGCGGGCAGGCGGTCACGGAAACGGCTGGGCACGCGGCATCCGGCTTGCGCATGCTGGCACGGCCCGCATAATGCCAAGTCCCCCGGGAGAGGATTCCGCATGCGCAACGGGTTGCGTTTCTTGTTGGTCTTGATGCTGGCGCTGGGCCTGGCCGCATGCGCAAGCGATGGCGGCGCGCGACGCGAGCAGGCCAATGCGGTCGCCGGCAACGCGCTGCCGCCGCCCGATACCACCACGGCTTCCGGTGCCTACGAAGGGGCGACCGACTACCGCATCGGCGCCCAGGACCTGCTGGACATCAGCGTGTTCGGGGTGCAGGACCTGGACAAGGAAGTGCGGGTGAACTCCAACGGGCAGATCTCGCTGCCGTTGATCGGCATGGTGGTGGCCGGCGGCAAGACCGTGCCCGAACTGGAGGCCGAACTTGCCAGGCGCTACGCCGATGGCTACCTGCAGAACCCGCAGGTCACTGTGTTCATCAAGGAATACACCAGCCAGCGCATCACCCTGGAGGGCGCGGTCAGCAAGCCGGGGATCTATCCGATCACGGGCAAGACCACGCTGCTGCAGGCGATCGCGCTGGCCGGCGGCCTGGATAACAAGGTGGCCGACCTCGGCGGCATCGTGCTGATGCGCCAGGTCAACGGCAAGCGGATGGCGGCGGTGTTCGACCTGCGCCAGGTGCGCCGCGGGATCGTCGAAGACCCGCAGGTGTACGGTGACGACATCGTGGTGGTCGAACAGTCCGGCAGCAAGTCCGCGTTCCGCCACTTCATCGAGACCGCCCCGGCGATCGGTGCGTTCCGCTGGTTCTTCCCCTGATCATCAAGGACGATAGTCGATGACTGACGATCGATTGCCCGCCGGGCCTACTGGTGATGACAGCCACCTCCCGGCCCGGCATGACCCGCGGCAGCCTGCAGGCGCGCTGGCGCATCCGCGCGCGCCTGGCGGGATGCTCAGCCTGGAGCTGCAGGACGAACAGCGGCGGGATGACGACGAAATCGACCTGCTGGCGTACTGGCACGTCCTGGTCAAGCGGCGGCGCCTGATCATCGGCGTGCTCGCCGCGGTGGTGGCGCTGGCGCTGCTGGTGACCCTGCTCGCCACTCCTGTTTACAGGGCTACCACGGTCCTCCAGCTCGACAAGGAAGGAGTGCGGGTCATCCAGGTCGATGGTTTGCAGCCAGGAGATGAGCGAGGCCTGGATCCGACATTCCTGCAGACGCAATACGAACTGATCAAGAGCCGCTCCCTGGCCGAGCGCGTTGCGAATGAATTGAACTTGGATCCCAAGGAACTGGAGCGCCTTGCCGACGAGGGCTGGCTGGGGCGGATGTTGGATCTGCTCAAGCCCAAGCGCAAGAAACAAGGCGCAACGGGAGAGCCGGGCAATGCATCGGCTTCTTCGCGGACTGACTTCCAGGAAGCAGTCAAATTCATCGCTGACAGCTTGAGCGTGGAACCGATTCGCAACTCACGGCTGGTGCGCATCAACTTCGACAGCACTTCCCCTGAGTTCGCCGCGCGCGCGGCCAATGCCATCGCCGAGGGCTATATCGCGGCCGGGCTGGAGCGCCGCTTCGGCGCATCTTCCTACGCCAAGACCTACCTCGAGGATCAGCTGCGGCTGACCAAGGCCAAGCTGGAGGACTCCGAGCGCAAGCTGGTCGAGTTCGCGCAGAAGGAGAGCCTGGTCAACACCGGCGAGCAGGGGCAGTCGCTGGCGGCGCAGAACCTCACCCAGCTCAACGCTGCGCTGGCGACCGCGCAGGACCAGCGCATCCGCGCGCAGGCGCGCTGGCAGCAGGCATCCAGCGGCGCCATGCCGCCCGACATGCTGAGCAACTCCAACGTGCGGGCGCTGCAGCAGCAGAAAGGGCAGCTGCAGGCGCAGTACCAGCTGAAGCTGCAGACCTTCAAGCCGGACTATCCGGAGATGCTGCAGCTCAAGAGCCAGATCGACGAGCTGGATCGCCAGATCGCCACGGAGCTGGGCGGGATCCGCGCCTCGGTCAAGGCCGAGTACGACGCCGCCGTGCGCCAGGAACAGATGCTCACCGGCCAGATCGCGGCGCTGCGCACGCAGGCGCTGGACGTGGATGGGCGCAGCATCCAGTACAACATCCTCAAGCGTGAGGTGGATACCAACCGCCAGCTTTATGACGGTCTGTTGCAGCGCTACAAGGAGGTGGGCGTGGCCGGCGACGTGCGCGCCAACAACATCTCCATCATCGATCGCGCGGAAGTGCCCACCAGCCGCTTCAAGCCCAGCCTGACCCTGAACCTGGCGATCGGCCTTCTGCTGGGCGGCGTGCTCGGCGTGTTGCTGGCGTTCCTGCTGGAGTTCCTCGACGACACCCTGAAGACCCCGGAGGACATCGAGCAGAAGCTGAAGCTGCCGGTGCTGGGGGTCATCCCCAAGCTGGGCCCGAAGGACAACATCGCGGAGGTCGCGGCCAACCCGCAGTCGGCGTTCTCGGAAGCCTATCGCTCGGTGCGCACTGCGCTGCAGTTCGCCACCGACCACGGCGTGCCCAAGACCCTGCTGGTCACCAGCAGCGGGCCGGGCGAGGGCAAGTCCACCACCGCGCTGGCGCTGGCGCGCAACCTGACACAGCTCGGCAAGCGGGTGCTGCTGGTGGATGCCGACCTGCGCAATCCCTCGCTGCACAAGACCCTGGGGCTGCGCCCGGAGTTCGGCCTCAGCAACCTGCTGGCCGGCGCCTGTGCGTTCAGCGACGCGGTGCAGGAGACCGGAGACAAAGACCTGCAGGTGATCCTGGCCGGGCCGCTGCCGCCGAATCCGGCCGAGCTGCTGTCCGGCTCCAAGCTGATCTCGCTGCTGACCGTCGGCGGCGAGCGCTACGACCACGTGATCCTCGACGGCCCGCCGGTGCTGGGGCTGGCGGATGCGCCGATCCTGAGCAATGCGGTCGATGGCACTCTGATGGTAATCCCCAGCGCCAAGGCCAAGATCAGTGCGGCGCAGTCGGCCCTGAAGCGCCTGCTGGCGGCGCGTGCGCGCGTGGTTGGCGGGCTGCTGACCAAGTACGACGCCCGCACCGCCGGCTACGGCTATGGCTACGGCTACCGCTACGATTCGTACTACGCGTATGGCGGCAAGCCGCGGTTGACCAAGGGCTGACCGGTGGACAGCGCGAAGGGGAGCGCGCTGGAATGGGCACTGGCGCTGCTGCAGGCGCCGGGGGAGCGGCACCTGCTGCGGCAGAAGCCGCTACCGGACGGGATGGAGCCGTTGCTGGCGATCGCCGCCGGCGCGGCGCCCGAAACTTTGGCCCAGGCGATGGCGACGTTCGGGGAGAGCGAATCCCGCCTGCGCGAGGCGGCGCAGTTCTACGTGCGCGAAGTGCTGTTCTTCCCGCAGGCCGACGCCTACCGCATGCTCGGGGTGGCTGCGGATGCGCCGTTCGAGCGGATCAAGGCCCACCATCGCCTGCTGCAGTCCTGGCTGCACCCGGACCGCCCGCACAGCGAGGAGGATGCCGCCTTCGCCGCGCGGGTGAACGCCGCCTGGAACCGCCTGCGCAGCCCGGAGCGCCGGCGCGATTACGACGAGGCGCTGCGCAATGCGCGCCCATCGGAGGTATTCGACAGCGGCAGCCGTCCGGCGTTGGTGCCGGGGTGGCGGCCGCTGCCCGAGCCGGTCGCGGCCGAGGTGCGCTGGCGCCGGCGGCTTCCGATCCTGGCTTTGCTGGCGCTGTGCGTGGTGCTGGCGCTGCTGGCACTGCGCGACATGGCGCGCAGCCCGGAGCCTTGGGAGGAGCCAGCCCCGGGCACGCTGGCGCAGGCCGCGGGCAGTCCTGACGATGCGGAACTGGCGCTGAGCGTGCCGCGCAGGCCGGCGCGCGGTGAGTCGCGTGGGGCGGATGGCAGGACAGCGGACAAACGGCTGCAGCCGGCGGCCCGCCCCGCACCGCGCCGCGAGGCGAGGGTGGCGGCCGAGCGACGTCCCGCGCGGCCCGCGCCGGCAGTCGTGGCTGGCGGCTCCAGCCCCGCCACGTCCAGGCCAGGCCGATCCAGGGCTGACATGGCCGTCGCGCGTGCGCCGGAGACTGCATCCCCCGGCGTGCGCGACACTGCGGCGGCCCGGCCTGCGGCGTCGGCTTCTGTCGCGGCCCCGCCATCATCGCCTCCGCCGGTCGTGGCGAATGCCGGACAGCCGCTGCAACCGGTGCCGGTTGCCGCCGCTGCCCCGGCCGTCGCACAGTCCCCGATGCCGGCACCGGCGGCCAGTGATGGCGGCGCGCCTGATTTCGCCCGCCTCCAGGCGGCGCGCCAGGCCGGCGAGATGCTGCTGCGCTTCATGCAGTCGCCGGGGCGGGCCTCGCCTCCGATCTGGAACAGCCCGCGGGTCGAGGACGAGGCCGAGCAACTGCGTCGTCGCCTGCACGCGGGCGGGCGCGTGCGCTTGTTGCAGGCGCAATGGCAGATCGGTAACGACAGCGCGGAGCTGGGCTCCGCCTTTGCGGTCGCCGGGGCTTCGCCCGCCGCCGGCCAGCTGTTGGCGCGCCTGCACTGGCGGGACGGCTATTGGCTGGTGACCGGCATCCGTCTGGAAGGAGCGCCATGAGTTCAACCGCGAAGAGTACGAATCCAGTGATGCTTCCGATGCGTGCCACCGCAGCGGGCCCGGCGTGGCGCAAGGCCTTGCTGCCGGTGCTCGTGGTCCTGGCTCTCTGGGCCGGCTGGCGGATCTACGGCCAGCTGCGTGCCGAGCAGGCCGTCGCGGACGCTGATCCAGCGCTGGCCCTGCAATGGCGGCCGGGGTTTTCCGCGGCCCTGTTGGCGCAGGCCGAGCGCCAGCTGGCCGCAGGCGATCTGCAGGCCGCACAGGACAGCGCGCGCCGGGTGCTCGCCAATTCCCCGTTGCGCGGGCAGGCGTTCCGGATCCTGGCCCAGGTGGCCGAGCGCCGAGGTGACCCGGCGCAGGCGCTGCGCCTCTACCAGATCGCCGCCAAGCGCGCCCCGCGCGACTTGCCCAGCCGTGCCTGGCTGGCCCAGCACTACCTGCAGCAGGGGCAATACGCCGCAGCCCTGGCGCAGATCGACAGCCTGCTGCGGATGTCGCCGAGCCGTGCCACCGCCATCAACCCGGTCCTCGTGCAGATGGCGCAGGAGCCGGCGTTCGCGGACGCGCTGGCCCACATGCTGGCCGGAAACCCGCCGTGGCGGGAGGGCACCCTGGCCGCATTGCGCCACCCCACGCGCGGCAATCCTGAAGCCGCCGGCCGCATCATGCAGGCCCTGCAGGCGCAGGGTGGGCTGAGCCAGGACGAATACGACCGCTGGCTGGACAGCCTGATGGCGCAGGGCCGCTGGGGCGAGGCCTATGCGCGCTGGGCCAGCAGCGCGCCGAAGCCGGATGGCCGGTTGCCGTTGCTTTACAACGGCGACTTCCGCCAGACGCCTACGAATGCCGGCTTCGACTGGCGCGTGAAGCGGGTGCCGGGCGTGCTGCTGGATTTCGTCCCGGATGCCGGCATCCGCGGGCAGGCGGCCTATCTGAACTTCCTCGACCGGCGGGTGCCGGAGGCCGGCCTCAGCCAACCGCTGCTGCTCGGGCCGGGGGCCTATCGACTCGGCTTCCGTGCACGGGCCACGGCCCTGCGCAGCGAAATGGGCCTGCAGTGGCAGGTGGTGTGCGCCGGGTCGGGCATGGTCCTGGGGCGCAGCGACCCGCTCCAGGGCAACATGGGCTGGACCCGGTTCCAGATGGACTTCACTGTGCCGGCGACGAATTGCCCGGGACAATGGCTGCGCCTGGTGAATCCGGTTCCCGCTGGCGCCGCGCAGCGGGTGTCGGGCGAACTGTGGGTGACCGGATTCACGCTTCTGCCACAAACCTGAACATAAGTCAGGGGAAAAACATCGGCTTGCCGCTTGCGTTGAAATGCCGGTGCTGCTAGCCTCTGCCTGCAGGTACACCCCCAAACCAAGGATGATTGCCATGACCAAGTTCGCCGCCGCCCTCGTCGCCGCTTCTGTCGCGTTCGCCGCCCCGGTCTTTGCGCAGCAGCAAAACGACGGCATCGTCATCCAGATCAATGCCGGTTCGGCCATGACCAGCACCGGCGGGGACTACATGAATGCCAGCAGCGGCCAGCCGGTCGTGGTGGGCGAGAAGGTGATGGTCAACGCCGGCTCCGCGGCCACGCTGGTGTACAAGAACGGCTGCAAGATGGAGCTGAAGCAGCCAGGCGTGTACACCGTGCCGGGCGACTGCAAGGTGGCGGGCTGGACCAATGACGGCATGGCGTCGGGTGCCAATGCCGCCATCATCGCCGGCGTCGCCGCCATCGGTGCCGCCGTCCTCAACAACGAGAAGGACGTGCCGGTCGGCCCGCTGAGCGCGAGCATCCGTCACTTCTGATTTTTCCGCCGCTTGGGATCTTCCCGCAGGGCAGGCTTTCAAAGCCTGCCCTGTTTGCGTTGTGGGATGTCGTTTCTTGTTGCGTCGTGGGGTGCTGACTGTCGCCAATCCTGCGGCTTGCCGGATATGCTTGAACGATGATGATCGAACGCGCCCGCGGTGCCCTGCTTCCCGCCCTGTCGATCCTGCTGCTGGCCTGCTGGTTGGGCGGTGGCGTCACCGTCGATGACACCGGTATCGATGAGGGGTTGCAGCTGCTGGCGCTGCCGGTGCTGCTGCTGGCAGCATGGCTGCTGCTGGCGGACGGCGCGTCGCGCTGGGTGCAGGCCGGGATCGCGGTGGCGCTGCTGATCCTGCTGGTGCCAGCCGTGCAGTTGTTGCCAATCCCGCAGGGGCTCTGGCTGCTGCCGCCCGCCCGTCAGGCGCTGGCGGCGGACCTGATGGCCGCTGGCGTGCAGGTCAACCCCCACTGGAGCCTCACGCCCGCGGCCACCGAGCGCGGGCTGTGGGCGCTGCTGCCGGCGCTGGCCAGTTTCCTGGCTGCCTGCGCGCTGGAGCCGCGGCAACGGCGCACCCTGCTGCAGGTCGTGCTGGCGCTGGTGCTGTTCAACGTGGCCTTCGCGTTCTTCCAGGCCGGGCTGCCGCCGGACAGCGCGCTGCGGCTGTACCAGGATTTCAGCAACGGCTTCGGCGGGCTGCTGGTCAACACCAACCACCAGGCCACGGCCTGCATCATCGGCATGGTGCTGGCGCTCGGCCTGGCCGCGGAGGCGCGGCTGCGCGAGTTGCGCGGCGAATTGCCGCCCCATCATCACTGGCGTTACCTGGGCCTGGCGGTATTCCTGCTGCTGGTAGTACCACTCTCGACATCCCGCGCCGGGATGGTGATCGTCCTGCCAGCATTGGCCGTCGCGCTGGTGATGACCGGTTTGCTGCAACTGAGAAAGATCCTGCGCCGTCGTCGATTGGTGGTGGTCGCGCTGGGTGCCCTGGTGATGGCGGTGATTGGCATTCGCGCCGGCATTGGCTGGATGGAAGTGGATGCGCTGGAGGAACTGCGCCACACGATGGCCACCGCCGCGCTGGCCATCGGCAAGACCGAGGCGCCGCTGGGCAGTGGTGTAGGTAGTTTCGTGCCCGCGTTCGAGCAGGCGGCGCCGCTGTCGCTGAAGCTGCCGCAGTACGTCAATCATGCCCACAACGAGTACGCGCAATGGTGGATGACCAGCGGCTGGTTGGGGATGCTGGCGCTGGCGGCGGTGGTCGGGCTGCTGCTGGCGGTCGGCGGGCGCCTCCAGCGCAGCGAAGGCCGCCAGGCCGTGCTGGCGGCGGCCTGCTGGGTCGCGCTCATGGCCGTACTGGCGCATTCGTGGGTGGATTATCCGCTGCGCACGCTCACCCTGATGGCCACCTGCGGCGCGCTGGCGGGGGTGATGCTGGCGGCGACGGGGGAAGCGCGCAAGCGTGAGCCGCAGTTTCCGGCGGCATTGGAAAATGCGTCGCCCGGCGGCTGAGATTTTTTCTCATAACGCTTGCCATTCTTCGCCTGGGCGGGGTATGGTGCGGCGGTGTTCAAGTCGTGAACGCCGCGATTCATGGGTGCCATGGGCGAGACATCGGAAGAACTGCACGTGGCGATCCTGCGCCGGCTGCAGGCCGAGCCCCAGGCCAGCCAGCGTGAGCTGGCGCGCGCCACGGGGGTATCGCTCGGCAAGCTGAATTACGCCCTGCGTGCCCTGATCGAAAAGGGCTGGGTGAAAGTCGGAAATTTCAGCCGCAACCCCGACAAGCTGGGCTACGCCTACCTGCTCACGCCGCGCGGGATCGAGGCCAAGGCGCGCCTGACGCGCCAGTTCCTTGCCCGCAAAATGCGCGAATACGACCAGCTGCGCAGCGAAATCGAACGCCTGCAGCGCGAGGTTGCCGCGGCGGAGGAAGATCCGCCACCGGGTAGACAGGGCTGACCGCGCTGCAGCGCGGCCTTGCCTGCCTGCATGGAAGCGCCAACACGGAAACGCGAAACCAAGAGGAATTTCCGGGAATGCAATCACACAGGGACGCACGCATCGCCATCGTTGGCCTGGGCTACGTGGGCCTGCCGCTGGCGGTGGAATTCGGCAAGCAGTACGCCACCACCGGCTTCGACATCAACGCCGCGCGCATCGCGGAACTGCGCGCAGGCCGCGACAGCACGCTGGAGGTGGAACCGGAGCTGCTCGCCCAGGCCGGGCGCCTGGCCTTCACCGACCGCCTGGACGACATCGCGTCCTGCAACGTCTACATCGTCACCGTGCCGACGCCGATCGACGCCGCCAAGCGGCCCGATCTCACGCCGCTGGTGAAGGCCAGCGAGGCGATCGGTAAGGTGCTCAAGCCCGGCGATACCGTGGTCTACGAGTCCACCGTGTATCCCGGCTGCACCGAGGAAGTCTGCGTCCCCATCCTGGAGCGCGTTTCCGGCCTGCGCTTCAATGCCGATTTCTTCGTCGGCTACAGCCCCGAGCGCATCAACCCCGGCGACAAGGCCCATCGCGTCACCACCATCAAGAAGGTGACCTCCGGTTCCACCCCGGCCGCCGCCGATTTCGTGGATGCCCTGTACGCCAGCATCATCACGGCTGGCACCCACAAGGCTCCGAGCCTGAAGGTGGCGGAGGCCGCCAAGGTGATCGAGAACACCCAGCGCGACCTCAACATCGCGTTGGTCAACGACCTGGCCATCCTGTTCAACAAGCTGGGCATCGACACGCTGGACGTGCTGGAAGCCGCCGGCACCAAATGGAACTTCCTGCCGTTCCGGCCCGGCCTGGTGGGCGGCCACTGCATCAGCGTGGATCCGTACTACCTCACCCACAAGGCGCAGGAAGTGGGCCACCACCCGCAGGTGATCCTGGCCGGACGCCGCACCAATGACGGCATGGGCCCCTACGTGGCCGACCAGGTCATCAAGCTGATGGTGCGCAAGGGCATCAACCCGGTGAATGCCCGCATCCTGATCCTGGGCCTGGCGTTCAAGGAGAACTGCCCGGACCTGCGCAATACCCGCGTGGTGGACATCGTGCAGGCCCTGCAGGGCTACAACGCCCGGGTGGAGGTATTCGATCCGTGGGTGGACGCGGCGGAGGCCCGGCACGAATACGGCATTACGCCGGTCTCCGCGCCGGAGGCTAACGGCTACGATGCCGTGATCCTGGCCGTTGGCCACGACCAGTTCCGGCAGCTGGGCGGGCAGGGCGTGCGCGCCCTGTGCAGGCCGCAGGCCAGTGTGGTGTACGACGTGAAGGGTGTGTTGCCGCGGGATGTGGTGGATGGGCGGCTGTAACGCTTTTTACGCCGCTGTCGCAGAGCATCGCGTACCGGCCGCCCCGTTCGCCCTGAGCGTAACGTCGCAGGCGCGGAGTTTAATGGCCCCGCATGACGCCCCCCCAGATGATGTTAAACGTATCGATATCGAAGTCCTGACGAGCCATCCACGAGAGATTGCCGTATTGGCAACATTAGTTCTTATGATGTTTTTGAACTTAAAGGTGACGCGTTATGTTGACTTCGAGACGTATACTTCGCGGTCGATGCTGCGGAATGCATTATTTGGTTCTTGGATGAGTACTAGGGAACCTCTGAGCAACGCAGAGGTTCCCGCCGGCCATGGATGGCCGGCCACGCATCCATCATGCAAGTGATTGAAGTATGTGAGCTGAGTCCGGGCCCGTATCGGACTCGGCGTGGGCTGGCTACGCCTGAATGGCGTTGTTCAGATCTTCCTTAGGTCGCGGTTTGGATAATTGAAAGTGTTCCTGAATTTGATCAAGACAACCGACGACGCAGGAAACGAGCGTTACAGGAAGGCCGCGTTGACGTCGCTCATGAACGTCGCATCGCAGGCGATCCAGATGGCGACGGGGCTGATCAGCGTGCCCTTGGCGCTCAACTATGTCGGCGTCGAGCGTTTCGGCATCTGGATGACGCTTTCCACCGCACTTGCGTTCATCACCTTCAGCGATTTCGGCGTCGGCATCGGCACGCAGGACCGCATGTCGAAGCTTGCTGCGGTCGGTTTGCACGGCGAGGCACGCGGCACGTTCACCAGCTCCATGCTCTTCGCGATCGTGCTGGCGGCGTTGCTGTTGGCGATCAGCTGGTTCGTCGTCCCGCGCATCGGGCTTGCGACGCTTTTTTCGCTCAAGTCCGAAGCCGCCATCCGGGACATCGTTCCAACGACCTTGATGGTCGTGCTCGTCTTCGCGCTGGGGCTCGTGGCGGGAATCGTCCAGCGTGCCTTCTCCGCGTTGCAGGACGGATTCTTCATCGCCCTGATCCAGGCGGTTTCACGGGTGTTGTCGCTGGCGCTGCTGTTCGTGGTGGTATCTGCCGGCATGGGCTTGCCCGCGTTGGTGTTCGTAGTGGGCGGCCTGTCCAGCGCAGCCATCGTGGCAGTCGGTACTCCCATATTGCTCCGCCGCTATCCATGGCTCAGGCCCGAGCGCACGTCGCTCGCCAACATGTTCGACCGGCAAAGCCTGCACGAGGTGCTGAAGGTCGGGCTGCTCGGGTTGGGCGCGTCGGTCGCCATCTACCTGGTCAACAACTCAGCGCTCGTGCTGATGTCCGCGAAGCAAGGCGCCGCGAGTTCCGCCGACTACGCGGTGCTGCTCAAGCTGGTCGGCATCCCGTTGATGGTGCTGACCTATGCACTGCTGCCGCTTTGGCCGGCCATCGCCGAAGCCAACGCGAAACGGGATTTCGCCTGGATCGGGCATGCCTACAAGAAGTACAAGCGGATCACGCAGGCGGTTGCCGTGGTATCCGCCGTGGGCATCCTGCTGTTCGGTCGCCAGGCGATATCGATGTGGACCCGAAATGCCGAGGTAGTGCCGTCCAACGGACTGTTGCTGGCAACCGCCGGATTCATGGTGCTCGGTTTCTGGAACGCGCTGACCTCGGTGTTCCTGAACGGGTTGTCGATGTACAGGAGCCAGGCGACGGTAGGCTTGTTGCTAGCATTTGTGTCCGTGGTGGTCGCGGCCTACGTCCCGAGTGGGTATGGGAAGGAGTCGATCATCTGGATCATTGGTTGCGGGTATTTCCTGCGCTGCTTGATGATGCAGATTCAAATCGGTTCATTCCTACGCTGCAATAGAATTTTTCCGGAGGTTAAGGAGTGAATCAGAGAAGGTCGGAGTTGAACGTTTACGGGCCGCTGAAGGTTTCGGTCGCGTATCTCGCGTTCACGCTTTTTCTGCATGTCTTTGGTCCGTGGACTTATGCGGATGAAAAATTGCTCCCTGTTTTCTTGTTCATGCTGGCTGCGATCGCCATGTTTTCTCTTGGTTATTACAGCATTGCAAGGAAATGGCGGGGGGCGATTGTAAAGGATGAGCGGAAATGCGAATCAAACTATCGGCGGTATCGTAGTTTCGCGAAAATCTGCATTGTCGTGCAACTGATTTTGGTAGTTTTATCGTTCGTATTGGACTGGAGGGATGGGCTGCTGTCACTAGGTTCGATATTTAATCCTGGGCAGATTTATTACGATGCGCTTGAGCGCGTGGGAAACGAATCTTCGGTATCGATTACCGGCAAGATCAGTACGTTGATATCTCCAGTAATTTATTTCAGCACTATTTTCTTTATTCTGAATTTCGCAAGAATCAACAAGAAGTGGCGAATTCTTTTGGTGTCGACGTTGGCGCTTCAACTTCTTTATGACACGCTTCTGAAGGGGGCGCAAAAGGGTTTTTTTGATCTCGGAATCATGGTGGTGACGGTTACATTCATCGCCGTGTTTTTTAGCCGGCTCAAGTACAGGGCCTTGTTAAGCAAAGGCATGGCGATATTGGTCGCGCTCGTCGCGATATTCATTTTCTTCCAATTGTCGAGAATGGATGCGTATGGTGTTGTGTACTACACCGGCAACGGTACGATGATGCTTGATAGAGATGGCATCTTCTTTACTTTGTTTGGAGATTCGCTGGGTCTCGGCCTGGCATTGCTCGTTACCTATCTTAGTCAGGGCTATTACGGGCTGTCGCTTTGTCTTCAATTGCCGTTTCAATGGACCTACGGGCTCGGCAATTCGTTCGCTCTTACTTCTTATGCTGAGCAATATCTCGGTGTGTACGGAATTTTCGAAGGAACTTATCCGGCGCGCATGGAAGCGACGTTTGGCTGGCCCGCGAAGATGTATTGGCACACATTCTTCCCTTGGGTGGCGTCCGATATAACATTTCCAGGCACGATCATTTTGATGTTCGTGATTGGGCGAGTGTTTGCGAAGTCAATGTGGGACGGAATTGCAAAGGGAAGTGCGCTTGGAGCCAGCATTTTTTATTTCATGGCGACATTGATTTTTTATCTGCCGGCAAATAATCAGTTGATGCAGACAAGAAAGATGATGATTGGCTTTGTAGTGCTGTTTGCCTTGTGGATGCTTGGTGGGTTGATCTTGTCAATGCAACGGATGCGTGCGGCGCGATGATTCCTGGATATGCGAAAGCTCCACGAGTGCTCGTTTTATCTGCAGCTTCCCTGTCACGCGAGGGAGCTACAGGTATCACTCTTTCAAATCTGTTCACTGGATGGCCGCACGACAGGCTGGCTCAAATCTTCGGAGATGCGCCGCCGCCGGATCCCTCGATCTGCGCAAACAGTTATCAGTTTTCGAGCAATCAAATCGCCATCGTCCGTGCGATGAAATTCTTGCGTGCTTGGATGAGCGGCATGCGTGAGGATTCGGGACGATCCGCCGATGGCAGGCACGGAATCGCAGGCGGTGCGGTAAAAGGCAGTGCGCTGGCGTCGTTCGCGGACGCTGTGCCGTTCCGGCTTCCGCAGGATTTGATCGAATGGGTCGCGAAATTCGATCCGCAAGTGATCTATTCGCCCCTGGGCAGCATTAGGATGATGAGCGCCGCATTGCAATTGTCGCAACGGTTCGACATTCCGATCGTGCCGCATTTCATGGATGACTGGCCAAGCACGGTGTATATGGATGATGCGCGGTACTTCCCGTTGCGACGCATATTGCGGAACAAGCTCGAGAAGATTCTGTCGCGCGCGCCTTTCGGGCTCACCATCTGCGACGACATGTCCGGGGAATACGGACGTCGTCATGGCATGCGGTTCGAGGCGTTCATGAATTGCGTGGACGTTCCAGCACAATCGGTTGGGGAGGCCCGTCATGGCGGTGGCGAAGTCGTGTTCGGGTACGTCGGCGGTTTGCACCTGAACCGGTGGAAGTCCCTGTGCGACGTGGCTGCGGCGCTGCAGGCCGCGAAGGACGCAGGCAGCGATGTATGGCTGGATATCTTTGCCCCCGAAGCCGATATCCGTGCGTACAGGAGCGAATTCGACGGATTCACCGCCGTGCGCAACATGGGCTCGTTGGGATATTCCGATGTCCGCGAAACGCTGCGGAATTACGACGTGCTGGTCCATGTCGAATCGTTCCTCCCGGCGGATTCGCGTTACACGCGACTGTCCATCTCCACCAAGATTCCGCAGTACATGGCCGCCGGACGCCCGATCCTGGCTTATGGCCCGGACACACTGAGCTCGATCGCATACGTTGCCCGTGTCGGGGCAGGACTGGCGGTCACGAAAGAGGGCGACGTCCCCGGTCTGCTGGACGGCGCGCGCAGGCTGATCGGACTGCCGGGCTTGCGGACGCAGCTGGGCGAAACCGGGCGGAACGTTGCATCGGAACGTCATGACGCGGCGCGCGAGCGGAAACGCCTGATGGCGTTGCTGGCAAGCGCGGCGGCGAAGGGGGAGGCATGACGCAAAGGCATGGCTGGATCGCCTACGTCGGTCCGTTCCCATTTCCGTCGGGAACGGCAGGATCGCGCCGAATGCTCGGAGTCGCGCTTTCCCTTGCGGCTGCTGGTCGTCGCGTGGTCGTGGGTAGTGGCGATCCGTCTCCCACGCAGCCCACGCCGTTGGGCGAAGGCGATCCGGCGGGCAACATCGCTTACGTCGGGTTGGGCGAATCGCCGGCGATAGGCGCCTCGGTCCTGCGGAAGGCGGGACGCATCTTCTGGTCGTGGGGCAGGCGGACGGTTGCCTGGCTCGACGCGCAACCCGTCAAGCCCGCCTGCGTCGTGGTTTATGGCGGCAGCGCACAGTACTTGCTGCGGTTGTTGCCATGGTGCCGCAGGCACGGCGTTCCGCTGGTTGCAGACGTCGTCGAATGGTACGACCCCAGGCAAATGACGGGCGGGCGGTTCGGGCCGTTCAACCTGAGCGCGCAATGGGCATTGCGCCGCCTATATCCGCGCACCGATGGCGTGATCGCGATTAGCCGGCTGCTGGCGGATCATTATTCCGAAACGGGGCGTCCCGTCGTCCGCGTGCCGCCGACCCTCGATGTGCATGGGATTGAACCGGGCGCCGGTTCGGGGCGCGCTGATGGCGCAAAGTTGCGATTGGTCTACGCGGGGACGCCCGGGAAGAAGGACTTGCTCGGCAACGTGATCGAAGGCGTCGAAGCGGTTGATCCCGGCGGCACGCAGGTCGAATTGATGGTGCTGGGTCCATCCCCGGACGAGGTCAGGTCGATGCTGGGTGGGCGCGAGATACCTCGCTGCGTACGGGCGATGGGCCGGGTGGTGCAAGCCGAAGTCGCCGTTTATCTGGCATCCGCGGACTTCAGCGTCTTGCTGCGTGAACCAGCGCGTTTTTCGAATGCGGGGTTCCCGACGAAATTCGTGGAGAGCATGGCCCATAGCACGCCGGTCATAGCGAACCTGACCAGCGACATGGCGCTGTTCCTCCATCACGGGGAAGAAGGACTGGTCTGTAGCGATTGGTCGGCCAGCGCCTTTTCGGATGCGCTCAGGGAAGCGCTCGCGCTTGCACCGACGCAACTGGCGGCCATGCGCAACGCTGCCCGTCGGCAAGCCGAACGCTCTTTCGATTACCGTGGGTATTCTGGGGCGTTGTCGGAGTTTCTTGGGCGGCTGCAGGTGGGATCTTGAGCATCCCATGACGCAAGAACCGCTCAATATCTGCCTGGTGGCACCCTTGCCACCGCCTTACGGCGGCATCGCGCATTGGACGCAGATGATGTTGCGCCATGCATCGACGGTGGACGGCGTGCAGTTGGCCGTGATCAACACGGCGCCGACATGGCGCTCCATCCACGCCAACGGCCTCATGGTTCGTGCGTTTGGCGGCGCACTGCAATTGCTGCGCGATTGCGTCCGCATCGCGAAGACCCTGTCCGGGCGCAGGTTCGATGCCATTCACCTGACCACGTCCGGGCACCTGGCCGCGTTGCGTGACCTGGCGGTGTCGTACCTGGCGGGCTGGTTCGGGGTCGGACTGGTCTATCACGTCCGGTTTGGCCGGATTCCATCGCTTGCCGGCGGGCGTTCGCTGGAGTGGCGGTTGATCCGTAGGGTCATGCGCCGTGCTGCCGCAGTGATCCTGATCGATGCGGCGACATTCGAGGCGGTGCGCCGGGCCGAGCCGCGCGCCAATGCGGTGCTGGTTCCGAATTGCGTGGACACGGACGCGCTCCCGCGAGGCGTACCTGGCGAACAGGGCGTGAAAGTCGCCCTGTTCCTGGGCTGGGTGGTGCCGACAAAAGGCGTGGGTGAATTGGTGGAAGCCTGGACTCGGTTGAATCCGCTAGGATGGCGGCTGGATATCGTGGGTCCATTCGACGAAGTCTATCGGGATGCGCTGCTTGCGGGACGCACCGCCGCGAACCTCCGTTTCCTAGGGCAGTTGCCGCATGAGGAAGCGATGAAGCACATGGCCGCCTGCGACCTGTTCGTCCTGCCGAGTTACACGGAAGGCTTTCCCAATGCGGTGGTCGAGGCAATGGCGCTTGGGCGTCCTATCATTGCCACCGATGTCGGCGCCATCCCGGAAATGCTGGCGGACGGCGCCGGGGTGTTGGTGAAGAGCCGCGATGCCGATGCGCTGGCCGAAGGCTTGACCAGGGTTGTCGGGGATGAGGGGCTGCGGGATCGAATGGCGGGCCGCGCGCTTGAAAAAGCGCACAGGCTGTACACGATCAATGTGGTATTCCGTGCCTATGAAGGGATTTGGCGCTCGGTATCCGGCGTCGATGCAATGGACTCAATGGAGCGATAAATGTTTAGTGGCAAGACACTCTTGATCAGTGGCGGTACAGGTTCATTCGGCAACGCCGTCCTCCGTCGCTTCCTGCAGACGGATATTGCCGAAATCCGCATCCTCAGCCGCGACGAGAAAAAGCAGGACGACATGCGCAAGCGCTACGTGTCTGACAAGCTGAAGTTCTACATCGGCGACGTGCGCGACCCGGCCAGCGTGATGAATGCGATGCGCAGGGTGGACTACGTGTTCCATGCCGCGGCGCTGAAGCAGGTGCCGTCCTGCGAGTTCCATCCGATGGAAGCGGTGAAGACCAATGTCATCGGTACGGAAAATGCCACCGAGGCGGCCATCCAGTCCGGCGTGAAACGCATGATCTGCCTGAGCACCGACAAGGCGGTCTACCCCATCAATGCCATGGGTATTTCCAAGGCGATGATGGAGAAGGTGTTCGTGGCCAAGTCCCGCAACGTCGATCCGGCCAGGACCACGATCTGCGGAACCCGCTATGGCAACGTGATGGCCTCGCGCGGTTCGGTGATTCCCTTGTTCGTCAATCAGATCAATGCCGGCCAGCCGATCACCATCACCGACCCGGAAATGACCCGGTTCATGATGACCCTGGACGATGCGGTGGATCTGGTGCTGTACGCCTTCGAGCATGGCAACAGCGGCGATATCTTCGTGCAGAAGGCACCCGCAGCGACCATGCATACGCTGGCGCAGGCCCTGACCCAGCTGCTGGGTAAACCGGATCATCCCATCCAGATCATCGGCACACGCCACGGCGAAAAGAAGCATGAGACCCTGCTCAGCCGCGAGGAAATGGCCCATGCGCAGGATCTTCCGGGCTATTTCCGCGTGCCGCCGGACCTGCGCGATCTGAATTACGGAAAGTATGTGGAGCAGGGCGAGCGCAGGATCAGCGAAGCGCAGGACTATACCTCCGCCAACACCGAGCGGTTGGATGTGGAGGGAATGAAGTCACTATTGATGAAGCTGGACTTCATCCGCGATCTGGTGGCAGGCCGTCCTGCCGTGCCGGTGGATTGACGTGAAGGTCCTGGTGACCGGTGCCGACGGTTTCATCGGCCAGAACCTGCGCGTGGCACTGGGTGAGCGGGAGGGCTTTGAGGTTCTTCCCATTACCCGCGCCAGCAGCGCGCACGATCTGCGGGTCTCGGCTGCAGAGGCGGATGCGGTCATCCACTTGGCGGGCGTCAACCGTCCGCAGGATCCGGCAGAGTTCTTTGCGGGCAACGCTGATTTCACCGCCACGTTGTGCGATGCGTTGGCGAGCGCCGGTCGTGCCATTCCCGTGGCGTTCGCCTCGTCGATCCAGGCCCAACGCGATAACCCCTATGGCATGAGCAAGCGCCAGGCCGAGGCGCATCTGGCCGCTTACGGGGAACGCACGGGCGCACCCGTGGCCCTGTATCGCCTGGCCAATGTGTTCGGCAAGTGGAGTCGCCCCAATTACAACAGCGCCGTGGCTACTTTCTGCCACAACATCGCACGCGGGTTGCCCGTCCGTATCGACAACCCTGATGCGTTGGTGCAGTTGGTATATGTGGATGATGTCGTGGCTGAGTTCCTGCAGTTCCTGGCAGAGCCGGGGCGGGGGGTGCGGCAGGCCGAGGCCGGGCCCGTGCATGCGATTACGGTTGGCGATCTGGCCCGCCAGATTGAAGCCTTCAAGAACGTGCGCAGCACGCTGGTCACCGAGCGGGTGGGTACCGGGCTGGTGCGGGCGTTGTATGCCACCTACGTCAGCTTCCTGCCACCGCAGGCGTTCAGCTACAGCGTCCCGAAGTACGCAGATGCGCGCGGCGTGTTCGTGGAAATGCTGAAAACGCCGGATTGCGGGCAGTTTTCCTTCTTCACCGCGCATCCCGGTGTCACCCGTGGTGGTCACTACCATCACACCAAGACCGAGAAATTCCTGGTCATCAAGGGCCGTGCCCGCTACCGCTTCCGTCACCTGCTGACTAATGAGACGTTCGAGGTGGTCAGCCACGGCGATGAGCCGCTGGTGGTGGAAACAATCCCCGGCTGGGCGCACGACATCACCAATATCGGCGAGGACGATCTGGTGGTGATGCTTTGGGCCAATGAAATCTTCGACCGGCAGAAGCCGGATACCGTGGCAAGCAGGGTGTAAGCATGCGCAAGTTGAAAGTCGCCACCATCGTCGGCACCCGCCCTGAAATCATTCGCCTGTCGCGGGTCATGGCCGCGCTGGATGCCCATTGCGATCACGTGCTGGTGCATACCGGCCAGAATTATGACTACGAACTCAACGGCATCTTCTTCGAGGACCTGGGCATCCGTAAACCCGATGTCTTCCTGGAAGCGGCAGGTGCCACCGGTGCGGAAACCATCGGCAAGGTGATCATCGCAGCCGATGCGGCGCTGGCGCAGATCCAGCCAGACGCAGTCCTGGTGTTGGGCGATACCAATAGCTGCCTGGCGGTGATTCCGGCCAAACGCCGCAAGATCCCTACCTTCCACATGGAGGCCGGCAACCGCTGCTTCGACATGCGGGTGCCGGAGGAGATCAATCGCCGTATCGTGGACCATACCGCGGACATCAACCTGACCTACAGCGATATCGCCCGTGAATATCTGTTGGCGGAAGGCCTGCCGCCAGATCGGATCATCAAGACTGGCAGCCCGATGTGCGAAGTGCTGGCGCACTATGCGCCGAGGATCGTCGCGTCGGATGTGCTACCGCGCCTGGGACTGGAGGCGGGCCGCTATTTTGCGGTTAGCGCACATCGTGAGGAGAACATCGAGTCCGACCGCAATTTTACCGGTCTGGTGGAAATCCTGAACACCGTGGCAGCGCACTACGACATGCCGGTGGTGGTTTCTACCCATCCGCGTACCCGCAAGCGCATCGACGCGTTGGGAGTCACGCTGGATGCGCGCGTCCAGCTGCTCAAGCCGCTTGGTTTCAGCGACTACGTGCGGTTGCAACAGGATGCCAAGGCGGTACTGTCCGACAGCGGCACCATCAATGAAGAAGCGTCCATCCTCAATTTCCGCGCCCTCAACCTGCGTGATGCGCACGAGCGTCCGGAGGGTATGGAGGAGGCGGCGGTGATGATGGTCGGCATGAACCCGGGGCGGGTGATGCAGGGCTTGGCAGTGCTGGAATCCCAGCCCATCGGCAGCGAGCGTTTGCTGCGACAGGTCGCAGATTACAGCATGCCCAACGTGTCCGCGAAGGTGGTGCGCATCATCCACAGCTACGTGGACTATGTGAACCGGGTGGTCTGGAAGCGGTACTGATGCGCCTGTTGCTGGTCATCGATACCTATCCGCCTGCACGGATCTCGGGTGCATTGCAGATGCGCGATCTGGCGCAGGCGCTGGCTGCGCAGGGGTATCGTCCGTTGGTGTTGACGCCCGCATTGGATGGCGTGGAACGGCTGGAAAGCGAAGGCGATGTGCAGGTGCTGCGGGTACCTGCGCCGCGGACGAAAGACGTGCCGTACTGGCGCCGAACGCTGGCCGAACTGGTGCTGCCCTGGATCTTGGTGCGAGGGTTGCGGCGCAGTGCGTTGCGCAATGATCATTGGGACGGCGTGGTCTGGTACTCACCCACGATTTTCCTGGGGCCGCTGGTCCGTGCGTTGAAGCGGCGGCATGCCTGTCCCGGCTATCTGATCGTTCGTGACCTGTTCCCGGACTGGGCAGTGGATGCGGGGGTGATGCGCAGGGTGGCGCTGCCCTATCGCTTTTTCAAATGGATCGAGCGCTTCCAGTACCGGCAGGCGGACGTAATCGGCGTGCAGACACCTTCCAACGTTGAGCTGGTGGCAAAAGATGCCCCGGCTGGAACGCGGATCGAAGTGCTGCACAACTGGTTGTCTGCTCCTGCCAGATCGGCGCCAGACGCATGTCCGTCGCTGGGTGCATTGGACGGTCGCATCAATTTCGTTTACGCGGGCAACATGGGTGTCGCACAGGACATGGATGCCTTCGTAGAGCTGGCCCGGCGCCTGGTGGATCGACCAGATGTTGGCTTCGTGTTTGTCGGACGCGGTAGCGAGGCCGCACGCCTCAAAGCTTTGGCAGGCGGGTTGGATAACCTGTGCGTATTGGATGAAGTGGCGCCCGAAGTATTGCCGGCGCTGCTGGCGCGCTGTCACGTGGGCATCGTTGCCCTTCACCCAGCGCACGCCACCCACAACATCCCTGGCAAGCTCCTCACTTACTTGCACGCCGGGCTGCCGGTACTGGCGCGCGTCAATTCCAATAACGATCTGGTGGCGTTAGTCGAACGCGAGGGGGTCGGGTTGGTTGTGGCCGGTGACAATCCGGCATTGCTGTATGCGCAGGCAATCAAGTTAATAGAGTCCCCTGGCCTGCGCGCGCAGATGGGAGGCGCCGGCGCGGCATTGGCCAAGCGGATGTTTTCTCCAGCCAGTGCGGCGCACCAGGTGGCGGCCTCTTTGCAGGAGTCCGCGCAGCATCGGGATGCCTGAGATCAGAACGCATAGCATCTGCGGCCGTATCCTTCGCCCAGTTCGCCGTCAACCACCGTGCCCAACCCCAACCAACCCAGCTATCCTTCAATGCCGGGCTCTCCCAGTAACTTCTTGCATGGCTAATGGAGGCGGGGCGCAGTTGCTTTGGAGGGAAGGGGAATGACCACCTGGCTCGTCACCGGCGGCGCCGGTTTCATCGGCGGCAACTTCGTGCTGGACGCGGTCGCACGCGGGGTGCGGGTGGTGAATCTGGACGCGCTGACCTATGCCGGCAATCGCGACACTCTTGCGTCGGTCGAGGGGCATCCGCTGCATGTATTCGTGCACGGCGACATCGGCGATCGCGCGCTGGTGGCGCGCCTGCTGGCCGAGCATCGCCCGGACGCGGTGCTGAACTTCGCCGCCGAGAGCCACGTGGACCGTTCCATCGACGGCCCGGCGGCCTTCATCCAGACCAACGTGGTCGGCACCCTGGCCCTGCTGGAGGCGGTGCGCGACCACTGGAAAACGTTGGATGCGGCAGGGCGCGACGGGTTCCGCTTCCTGCACGTCTCCACCGACGAGGTGTACGGCAGCCTGGGCGAGACCGGCGCCTTTAACGAGGACACGCCGTATGCGCCGAACTCGCCCTATGCCGCGTCCAAGGCCGCGTCCGACCACCTGGTGCGGGCCTTCCACCACACCTACGGGCTGCCCACGCTGACCACCCACTGCAGCAACAACTACGGCCCCTACCAGTTCCCGGAGAAGCTCATCCCGCTGGTGATCGCCAAGGCCCTGGCCGGCGAGCCGCTGCCGGTGTATGGCGATGGCGGGCAGGTGCGCGACTGGCTGCATGTGGCCGACCACTGTGCGGCGATCCGCGCGGTGCTGGCCGGCGGCCGGGTGGGGCAGACCTACAACATCGGCGGCAATGCCGAGCGCCGGAACATCGAGGTGGTGAAGGCGATCTGCGCGCTGCTGGATGCGCGTCGCCCGCGCGCGGACGGACGCCCGCGCGAATCGCAGATCACCTTCGTGCAGGACCGTCCCGGCCACGACCGCCGCTACGCCATCGACGCCGGCAAGCTGCGCCGCGAGCTGGGCTGGGCGCCGGCGCGCAGCTTCGAACAGGGCCTGGCCGAGACCGTGGACTGGTACCTCGCGCATCAGGACTGGGTGGCGCGGGTGCTGGATGGTTCTTACCGCCTGGAACGCATCGGGACCGCCGCATGAGCGCGCACACGTCATCTTCGCAACGCAAGGGCATCATTCTGGCCGGCGGCTCCGGCACCCGGCTGTACCCGATCACCCAGGCGATCAGCAAGCAGCTGCTGCCGGTGTACGACAAGCCGATGATCTATTACCCGCTGGGCGTGCTGATGCTGGCGGGCCTGCGCGAGGTGCTGATCATCACCACCCCGCACGAGCAGGCCTTGTTCCAGCGTCTGCTGGGCGATGGCAGCCAGTGGGGCATGCGTCTCGAATACGCAGTGCAGCCCAGCCCGGACGGGCTGGCGCAGGCGCTGCTGATCGCCCGCGACTTTCTGGCCGGCGCGCCCAGCTGTCTGGTCCTGGGCGACAACCTCTTCCACGGCCAGGGCCTGACCGAGCTGCTGCGCCGCGCCGATGCCCGTCGTGACGGTGCCACCGTGTTCGGCTACTGGGTGCGCGACCCGCAGCGCTACGGCGTGGCCGAGTTCGACGCCCACGGCCGGGTGGTGGGGCTGGAGGAAAAGCCGGCGCAGCCGAAATCCCACTACGCTGTCACCGGCCTGTATTTCTACGACGGCCGCGCCAGCGATTTTGCGGCGCAACTGACGCCTTCTGCGCGCGGCGAGCTGGAGATCACCGACCTCAACCGCCGCTACCTCGAGGACGGCAGCCTGCATCTGGAAACCCTGGGCCGCGGCTTCGCCTGGCTGGACACCGGCACCCACGAATCGCTGGTGGAGGCGGCGGCGTACATGGAGACCATCGAAAAGCGCCAGGGCCTGCGCGTGTGCTGCCCGGAGGAGATCGCCTGGCGCAACGGCTGGATCGACGATGCCGCCCTGCGCGCACTGGCGCAGCCGCTGGGCAAGAGTGGATATGGGGAGTATTTGCTGGGGTTGCCGGGGCTTCGCTACCGATAGCGTAAGAAAATGCAAGCCGGGATGCATTCACGGAAGCGGGTGGATCTGGCAACTTTGATGCTTTAAGTCATGCAGCTCGTCACGGCGCTGCAAAGGACCAACATGAAAATCCTCGTCACCGGCACCGCCGGCTTCATCGGCTCCCACGTCGCCCAGCGCCTGTTGGCGCGCGGCGACGATGTCATCGGCCTGGACAATCTCAACGATTACTACGACGTCACCCTGAAGCAGGCGCGACTGGCGCGACTGATCGATGTGCCGGGGTATACCCACATCACCGCGGATCTGGCGGACCGTGCGGCGATGGAGCAGGTGTTTGCCACCCATAAACCGCAGCGCGTGATCAACCTGGCCGCGCAGGCGGGCGTGCGCTATGCCGCGGAGAATCCGCATGTGTACGTGCAGAGCAACGTGGTCGGCTTCCTGCACGTGTTGGAGGGCTGCCGCCATCATGGCGTCGAGCACCTGGTGTATGCCTCCACCAGCTCGGTATACGGCGCCAATACGGCGATGCCGTTCTCGGAGCATGCTTCGGCCGAGCATCCGTTGACGCTGTACGCGGCCAGCAAGAAAGCCAACGAGATGATGGCGCACAGCTACGCCCACCTGTACGGTATCCCGTGCACCGGGCTACGCTTCTTCACCGTGTATGGCCCGTGGGGACGGCCGGACATGGCGTTGTTCCTGTTCACCCGCGCCATCCTCGAAGGCAAGCCGATCCGGGTGTTCAACCACGGCCGCCACAAGCGCAGCTTCACCTATGTGGATGACATCGTGGAGGGCGTGGTGCGCACGCTGGATCGGTTGCCGGGCAAGGACCCGGCCTGGTCGGGCGCACGGCCCGATCCAGCCACCAGCGGGGTAGCACCTTATCGGCTGTACAACATCGGTAACGAACAGCCGGTAGAACTGCTGCGCTATATCGAAGTGTTGGAGCAGCACCTGGGCCGCAAGGCGCAGATGGAGCTGTTGCCGCTGCAGCCTGGCGACGTGCCCGACACCGAGGCCGATGTCTCCGACCTCATCGCCGACGTGGGCTACCGCCCGGTGGTGCCGGTGGAGGAGGGGGTAGCACGGTTCGTGCAGTGGTATAAGGAGTATTATCAGGCCGGCTGAGGGGGTGCCCGAGGAAGTGGGGCATATAGCTGGATGGCATTTGCATGAACGCCAATCCTGATGGGGAAGCAAGGAGGCAGATGATGCTGGATTCGATGGGGATTGACTTTGGGGCCACGCTGGCGGCCTTCGCCCTCACCGCGGCGTTGCTGTGGCTCTTGCAGCCGCTGGCGCGCCGGTTGAACCTGCTGGACCATCCGGCCGGGCGCAAGGATCACGCGGTGGCGACCCCGATCACCGGCGGCATCGCCATTTTCCTGGTGATTACCGTCCTGTTTTTCTGGACCGGTGCCCGCAGTCCGGCGGCCTATTCCTTCCTGGCGGCTTCGGGGTTGCTGATCGTGCTCGGCGTGCTGGATGACCTGTACGACCTGCGCTGGTACTGGCGGATCCTCTGCCAGACCGCGGCGGCGCTGCTCATCATCTATTGGGGCGGGGTGCGGGTGGAGTACATCGGCCCGGTGTTCGGGATGAGCCCGACCGCGCTGGGCTGGCTGTCGGTGCCGTTCACCATCTTCGCCACCCTCGGCGTGATCAATGCGATGAACATGATCGACGGTGCCGACGGCCTGTGCGGGCTGCTCGGGCTGGCGGCGCTGGCGATGCTGACCGCGGCGGCGATCTACTCCGGGAACGCATTGCTGGCGGAGCGGCTGTCGGTGCTGGTGGGGGCGCTGGCCGGCTTCCTGCTGTGGAACATGCGCCTGCCGTGGCGGCCGCGCGCCAAGGTGTTCCTGGGCAATGCCGGCAGCGCGATGCTGGGGCTGGTGATCGCCTGGGTCAGCTTCCGCCTGACCCAGACCCCGGCGCATCCGGTGATCCCGGTGCTGGCGCTGTGGATGCTGCCGATCCCGGTGATGGACTGCCTGGTGCTGATCGTGCGCCGCCTGCAGGAAGGGCGCTCGCCGTTCTCGGCCGGGCGCGACCATATCCACCACATCATGCAGGACGCCGGCTTCGGGCCGACCCGCGCCGCCGTGCACCTGGCCTGGTTCAGCCTGCTGTGCGGCTTCTGCGCGGCCTGGCTCAAGCGCATGCAGGTGCCGCCGCCGCTGCTGCTGCTGGCCTTCGTCCTGCTGTGCGTCGGCTGGTACTGGCTGACTACGCGCCGCGAGCGCGCCGTGGCCTTCTTCCGTCGCCTGCGCCGCGCGCCAGCCTGCCCGGAAAGCAATCGCGCTGCCCTGCCGGACGTGGAGTGAGGCTGAGCTCCGCGCGCGCGAAGCCAAATTCTCATTCGGCGTGGGGCTTGCGCTCCCGTTCGAGGTCAGCCTCGCGTTCCCGTTCGTGGCGAGCCTAGGTTCCCGTTCGTGAAGAGGCTCATGCTCCCGTTCGTGGTGAGCCTGTCGAACCATGAACGGGAACGGCGATCGGCCTGATTCTGCCGCGGCGCCCTTCGACACGCTCAGGGCGAACGGAGTAGCGGATTTTCCCGTACGTCCTGCGGCCTAGGGTTCCATTCGCCGTGTGGCTCGGTTCCCGTTCGTGATGAGGCCTATGTT
>NZ_SMAP01000006.1 GCF_004346265.1 Thermomonas haemolytica | reverse complement strand
TCTCGCTGAACTTCGACTTCTTCATGGAACCTCCTGGCGGAAAGATGCCAGAAAGCTCTACTTCTCAGGTGTCCGGGATTAGGGGGAGGTTACGACCAAGTCGGAACGCCGCCGCGGCGACTTGTATGTGTTCAACTCCCCGAAGCTGGGTCGTCGCGTGGAGCTCATCGAGTGCGTGCGCATGGCGGTAGCGCTACGCTTCGAGTTCAATCCGCTCACCTTGGCCTACGTCGAACGACCGCGCACCCTGGATGTGCAGGGCGATCCGGTGGAACTGGACTTCTGGACCCGCGAGCCGCGGGGCCGCGAGCGCTTCTGGTTGGTCGTGGCGATCGACGACACCTTGAGCCCGCGCTCTCCCCGGCGTGAGTATCGGCGCGCGCGCGCACTGATCGAAGCGGCGCAGCACGCGCAGCTGTCGTTGGAGTTCTGCTACGAGGAAGACCTCCAGAAGGACGCCGCTTCGCTGGGGACCTGGTATCGCCTCCTGCCATACGCGCAAACCGCCCTGACCTTGCCCAACCGCGAGGCCTTGCGCACTCAGGTAATGGCGCAATTCGACACGCTCACGCGGGCGAGCTTCGGCCAGATTGAGAGCGCGCTGCGGGGCTTCCATGCCGCGGATGTGCGCGCGATCGCCGTTGACCTTGTGTGCACCGGCCAACTGGCACTGGTCGATCCGGCACACCTGACCCGCTTTAGCGTGCTCGAACGGAGAAGCGCCCATGGCCAAGCGTGATCTTACCGCGATCGTCGGTGTCGACCTGCGTACGTGGCCGCGGCCGCCGGTGGACGGTATCGACCAGGAATATCAGGCGTCCTACTTGTCGCGTTGCAATGCATTGCAGGCGGTGGCCGGCGGCATGTCATTCCGGGCGGCCGCGGCCCGCTATGGCGTGGATCCGCGCACCGTCGCGAACGATGCGGAAAAAGCGCCGCAGCTGCATACCGACAAGAAACCATTGGGCTTTCGAGCCTGTATTCCGTTCCGGCATCGGTTGCCCAAGCCGCCGTCCGACAAGGCGGTTCCAGTGGCGCCGCCGACCAAGGGCGTGGCCTACTCGTTCTCGCGCCTGCTCGACGCCTATTCGGACTTGAAGGATCTCGTGTTGGCATACAACGGGCCGTTGCCATCCGGCAAGGCAAAGGCGCGCGCCTTCGATCGGCACTTTGGCAGCTTCAAGGCGAAGGCCCGCACGCTGTTGGACAAGGGCACGTATCCACTTTGTGAACCCGACGAAGGACGCCGCGTGCTGCTCAACTATCACAAGCGCGTGCGCAAGCAGCGTCGCGAGGCCGGTGGCGCTGAAGTTGACGCAACGCCGCCGACGACCAAGCGTTTCAATCAGCTGTTCACCCTCGCACCCTTGGATCGGTGCGAGTTCGATGCACACAAGCAGGACGTCGATTGGGTGCTCGACATTCCGCATCCCGACGGCCAGCTTGTGCAGCGACGCATCACCAAGGTCACTTTGCTCGCACTGGTGTGTGCCGCCAGTCGCTACCTGCTCTCTTACTTGCTGGTACTGGGCGAATACAACCAGTTTCATGTCTTGCGGCTGTTTAGTAACGCGCTTAAACCATGGGCGCCAAGAGAGCTTATCGTCCCGAACATGCACTACGCCGAAGGGGCAGTGCTGGGCTTGCCTTTCGACGAGCACGACTGCTGTGGCCGTCCGATCGTGTCAGCAGGTGACAACGCGATGTCGCACCTGGCGAAGTTGCCCGTCGACAATCTGGTAGATCACTTCCGGGGGGTGTTCAACTTCGGTCGCGCACACGTGCCTGAGGGCCGGCCGATCATTGAAGCCTTCTTCCGCCGCTTGGAGCAAGGCGCGCTACGAGGAATCGCTGGTGGCTTCCACCCGCAATCGCGAGCCAACGAAAAGAAGGTCGCCACTTCGTACCTGCGTTCGGAAGATCATCCGCTGCATTGGGAAGGCATGTTGGACTTGATGGACGTGATCGCGTCCGGTCACAACGTGACCCCGCACAGCGGCCTGCACAATCGCTTGCCAAAGACCGTTCTGCACACGCACCTAGCTTCTGGCTGGACCTGGCAGGCGACCGAAGCGGCGCGCGATGCCCTTCGTGTGGCGACGATTCGTCTCAACGTCCGCATCCGTGGCGATGAAGCTGCCCGTCGCCAACCCTTCGTCCAATACAAGGATGCGATCTATCGCAGCCAGCGGCTAAATGGACAGTGGGGTCGGATTGGCGACTCCTTCCCAGCCGAGGTGAGCATTGAGGACCTGCGGCACTTGGTCTTGCTCGACCCGACGGACCACACGCCTTGGTCAAGGCTGTCGGCATTGCCACCGTGGCAGCAAAGTCCCCATGACTTGCATCTGCGCCAGTTGATCAATACCGCGCGCCACCGTGGCCTGATCGACATCGCCGGTGCCGGCGACGCGGTCAAGGCGTACCACGCCTTCGCCCACGAAGAGGCGCTCAAGGCCCGTACGGTCGCCGACCAATTCGCCCGCCTGCAAATCCAGCACGGCATCCCGGCCAACGCCAACGGCAACCCTGCTGGACCTACGGTCCCGCCGCCCGTCGTGCACCCGCGCGCGGGCAGAACGTCTTTCGCATTGCGCAAGGACTAATGCCCATGAATGCGATTATCGATCTCCTGTTGCACCCGTTACTGCAACTTTTTCGTCCACTGATCGCCACCCACTCGATCGAGCGCGTCGCCGATGCGATCAACGCATCCATCGACATGGGTTATCGTGGCTTGGGTGTGTTTGGCTTTGCTCGCTTTGGTAAGACCGAATCGATCACCTACCTCATCGATCATCCCTTCTGGCTCGCACAGCGCCCGGCAGCGATGTTGCGCGTTGATGCTCCCGACACGCACAAGCGCACCGACAGCAGCTTCTTCCGGAGCCTTCTGATACTGCTGGGTGTGCGTGTTCCCTCGCGGGCCAGCCCGGACGAACTTTGCACGCAGCTGATGGGGCGCCTCATCGAGGTGGCTCAGAACTCAGGAACTCACTTAATAATCCTGTTCCTGGACGAAGCGCAGCGCCTGCTGCCAGCCGACTACGAGCACCTGGTCACGCTCGACAACCGCATGACGCGGGCTGGCTATTACTTCTTCGTAGTACTCTTCCACCAGCGAGACATTACCGGGTTCAGCAATGAAGTGCTGCCCAGCAACGATCACCCGCCGCATGTAACCGGCCGCTTCCTAGTGCGCAAGCACGAGTTCACCGGTCTGGTCGGTGTGGATGAGGTTGCCTACGCGCTCACACGCTACGACGAAGGGACCGAGTGGCCGCCGGGCACCGGTATCAGCTACACGCAGCACTTCGCCCCGGTCGCGTTCGCCAATGGCTTTCGTCTGGCCAATTACGCGCAGCGTTTATGGGATTGCGCCAGCCACCTGCGCGCCGAAGCGAGACTATCGACCGAGTGGACTTGGCCCATGAAGAGCTTCGAAGCCACGGTCGTGTATCTGCTGACGGCAACTATTCCCTGCACACCGAGCTTCGAGTCCTTCGATGACGAGCAGCTCATCGCTGCGCTGAGGGCCGCCGGCCTGGTTGAACTGGAGAAGTCGCGCCACACCTACCAGCCGCAGGGGTGCCGATGAACACCGCGACGGTCCTGCCGATGCTTGACCCGCGCTTAGTCGGGGAGCATTGGGAAAACTACGAAGGCACTTCCAGCTTCGGTGTGTTCTGGCGCGCCACCCGACTCAATCATCTGCACCGACGCGACCTACGCAGCTTCCTTCACTTAAGCCTGCGCGCCGGCGATGATGCCTTCGCCCGGCTGACGCGCGGCATCCCCCAGCAGGCCGCGTTGCGTTTCAGCTTTCCAAAGTCTGAGTTCATCGAGAAGAGTTATTGGCGGCCGGAAGAGTGGTGGCCATTCGGGGGCCCGATGCCCTTCGAGCAGATGTCGTGGCGGCTGCGGGTGTGCCCTGTCTGTGCTCGCTCTTGCTACCATTCCCTGCTATTCCAGATGCCCGGCGTGGTTTGCTGCCCGTGGCACGGCGTGGCGTTGATCGATGCCTGTCCCAAGTGCGAGAGCCCCTTGGCGGTAGACGTTCAGCGCGACCTGCCGGTGGGCCGGTGTCGTTGCGGACACGATTTGGTCGACTACGTGGCCAGCGTCGTGGGCGAGGCAACCGTGCGGGGACACAAACACACTGCGATCGAAGACCATCTGCAACGCGCGGCATCGAGTCGTGGTCGCACCTGGCTGATCGCCCCCGAAGAGTTCGACGACCGAGCTTGGACCGCCTTACACTGGTTCGGCAATAGCTCTCAGAAGACCGGGACCTTGCTGTCGGAGCGGGTTGAGCTAGATCACAGCGTGCGGTTCACCTCGAGTCGGGTGGGGCCTAAAAGTGGACTGGAAAGCGCTCAGCCGAGCTTGGTCGCCCTGCCGTTAGAGTGGTTTGTCGCTTTTCAGCGCATCGGCGCCCAGCTGCTCGCAATGGTGCCTCGCGAGCACCTGCCCACGTTGGTAGGGCCAGCCAGCGACATGCGGCGGGCCTTCGGCCAACTGCCCGCCTTCCCGGGCAGCCGCGAGATGTACTTGTCCACAGAGGTCCTGGATCGATCCGTGCTGAGGTGCGCAGGCCTGCTCGCGGCGATCGTGGCGAACTCCACGGGGCGTCGCACCCTCGTCCAGCCCGGTCTCAGGCAGCGTATCTGGGACAACACCCACGGGCTTCGCTTGGTGGACGCGCTGGTGCGCCGGATCTTGACGCGGGGCTACGCCGACGGGTTGCGGGTAGCCCTCGGGCGCCATGTCCCGGCGCTGTATGACGCTCAACATCACCGGCCGGTTCGGCGCCTGCCTTGGGTATTGTTGGACCTTCCAGAGGGCGAGCTGCCGTCCGCTCGAATTGGCTGGACGCGGCAGCGCGGAACCTTCTAAGCAATCAGGAGCCGGCGCTCGGGTAGGAACAACCCCCTGATCAGCGAGGGTGCTGCACAGTTACCTGCCGGGTGCCGTTCCTGAGGCAGAGATTTCTGGGGCCGAGGCGCATGCGACATGGATTTATGCGCCGGGAGCCGCATATACTTGACCTTGAGAGGATCTACCTGCCTAGGGTTTTCAGATAGTTGGAATTTGCACCCTTCTGTGCGGCAGACACGTCTGCCGCCCCGCTGCAGGCGGCGCGGGCCGGCCCTAGACTGCACGTTCGGCAAAGGACATTGCGCAGTCAGGAACGGATACTCGCCCGCATGAGCAGCATTCACGAAATCCCGGTCGCGCGCCTGCAGGTCGGCATGTACCTGCACAAGCTCGGTGGGTCCTGGCTGCGGCATCCGTTCCTGCGCAACAGCTTCCTGCTGGACGACCCCAAGGACCTGCAGCGCATCCTCGAATCCGGCATCCACAGCGTGTGGATCGACACCAGCCGCGGGCTGGGGCTGGACGCGGAGGATGATGCGGCGGCAGCGCTGGCGGAAGACGAAGCGCCTGAAGGTGCAGCGGACGCGCTGACCGAGGCCGAACGCGAGGCAATCGCGCAGGACCGCATGCCCGCCCCTGCCCCGCGTTCGGCCGGTCTGGTGGCGCTGCATGCCGAGATCGAGCGTGCGCGCGAGATCTGCCTGTCCGGCAAGCAGCAGGTCATGCAGATGTTCGAGGATCTGCGCCTGGGCAACAGCGTGCGCCAGGATGGGGTGCTGCCGCTGATCGAGGAAATGAACGCCTCGATGCTGCGCAATCCGAACGCCCTGATCAGCGTGGCGCGGCTGAAGACCCACGACGACTACACCTACCTGCATTCGGTCGCGGTGGCGGCGCTGATGCTGGCGCTGGCGCGCCAGCTCGGCCTGGACCCGGCGCAGACGAAGATGGCCGGCTGCGGCGGGCTGATGCACGACCTCGGCAAGGCGTTCATGCCGCTCGAAATCCTCAACAAACCGGGCAAGCTCACCGATGAGGAATTCGCGGTGATGAAGACCCATCCGCAGGCCGGTGCGCGCGCGCTGCAGGAGGCCGGCGCGGATGCCGGCGTGGTGGACATCGCCCTGCACCACCACGAGAAGATCAACGGCCGCGGCTATCCGCACGGGCTGCGCGGCGAGGAAATCTCGCTGCTGGCGCGCATGGGCGCGATCTGCGACGTGTACGACGCGGTCACGTCGGTGCGCGCCTACAAGGCCCCGTGGGATCCGTCCGGGGCCATGCGCGAGATGGCGCGCTGGGACGGGCATTTCGATCGCCGGGTGTTCAATGCCTTCGTGAAGACGGTGGGCATCTACCCGGTCGGCGCGCTGGTGCGGCTGGCATCGGAGCACCTGGCGGTGGTGGCGGAACCCGGCGGCGACTCCCTGCTCAAGCCGAAGGTGCGCGTGTTCTATTCCCTGCGCCGCCAGCAGAAGATCCTGGTGCACACGCTCGACCTCGCGGATCCGGCGTGCCGGGACAGTATCGTCGGCCCCGAAAACCCGGAAAAATGGGGCTTCACCAACCTCGAAGCCCTCTGGCTCTGACCCATGGCGCATTCCGACGAGCGCATCCACAGCGAGCCCCCGACTTCGCCGCGCGCGGAGATCTACCGGCTCGGCGCCAGTGGGCCCAGCCTGGGGTCGGTACTGGCGGGCATCGGCGGCGCGCAGCGCAGGCTGGCCCTGCTCCACATCGACGTGGACGGGGTCGGGACGATCAACGCCACCCTCGGCGAGAACATCGTGGAGCAGGCGCTGTCGGTGGTGGCCCGGCGCCTGCGCCAGGCGGTGCCCGCCGATGCCTGGCTGTGGCAGCTGGCGAGCGAGGAATTTGTGGTGGCGGTCGCCTACCGCGAGGGCGAGCCGGATGGCGACGTGATGGCCGAACGCCTGCGCGAGGCGTTCGAGACCCCGGTGCAGGTGCCGCCGTTCGTGCTCGACATCACCCTGTCGATCGGCATCGCGGTATATCCGGAGCATGCACACGATGCGGCCGGCCTGCTGGCCGCGGCCGAGCAGGCCATGCGCCGGGCCAAGCGCAGCGGTCCCGGCGGGCAGGCGGTGTTCGTCCCGGAGCCGGTGCATGACGCCGCGCTGGACCCGGTACAGGGCCAGGGCCACCGGTTCGTGGATGCGATCGCGCAGAGCGAGTTCCGCCTTTATTACCAGCCGGTGGTCAGCGCCCAGGACGGCAGCATCGTCTCCTGCAGCGCGCTGCTGCGCTGGCATACCTCGCAGGAGGGCGTGCTGCGCGCCAACCGCGTGCTGCCCGCGGTGGAGCGTGCGGGCCTGGCCGGTCCGGTGGCGCTTTGGACGATCGAAACCGCGCTGCAGCAGGTGCGTGCGTGGCGCGAGCTCGGGATCGACTACCTGACCGCCGCGGTGCCGCTGGACGGGGCCCTGCTGGAGCGTGGCGAATGCCTCGACCTGGTGGGCGAGCTGTTCCATCGCAACGAGGTTCCTGCCAGCGCGCTGGAGTTCGAGATCTCGGAAGCCGTGCTCGCGGTGGACGCCCCGCACGTGGCCGAGAACCTGGCCGGCCTGCGCGCGCTGGGCGCCACCCTCAGCCTCGCCGATTTCGGCACCCGCGGGCTGAGCCTGACCGCGCTGGCCCAGCATCCGCTGGACCGCCTCAAGATCGACCGCGGCTTCCTGCGCGACGTCACCCGCACGCCGCGCAGCGCCGCGCTGGTGCGCGCCATCATCGCCATGGGCCACGGCCTGGGCATGACCGTGGTGGCCAAGGGCGTGGAAACCGATGCCGAACTGGGCTTCCTGCGCCGCCATCACTGCGATTTCTTCCAGGGCTACCTGTTCAGCCCGCCGCTGCCCGGTGCCGAGGTGGACGAGCTGCTGCGCCGGCGCTTCCTGCTGCCGCAGGTGTTCCAGACCAGCACGGCGCAGCAGCCAGCGCGCACCCTGCTGCTGCTGGACGACGAGGAAAACGTCCTGCGTTCGCTGGTGCGGCTGCTGCGCCGCGACGGCTACCGCCTGCTGACCGCCAACAGCGTCAACGAGGCGTTCGACCTGCTGGCGCGCAACGAGGTGCAGGTGGTGGTCTCCGACCAGCGCATGCCGGACATGAGCGGCACCGAATTCCTGGGCCGGGTGCGCGACATGTACCCGGATACCGTGCGGCTGGCGCTCTCCGGCTATACCGACGTGAACACGATCAGCGAAGCGGTCAACCAGGGCGCGGCCTACCGCTTCCTGCTCAAGCCCTGGGACGACGCCGAACTGCGTGGGCACATCCGCGCTGCGTTCCGGCTGGCGGAGCAACGGCGCGGCGTGGCCACGGATGCGGACGTGGACGCGGGCTGAGCGTTCGCGGGCTTCCCACGGTCGAGGCCTGGGCGTCCACGGTGCCCGCAGGCCGGATCAGGCGCTGGGCGGGGACGCCGTCTCGCTGGGGTCCTGCGCGGGCTCCTGCCGGATCGGCAGCACCACCCGGAACGTGCTGCCCTGCCCTACCTTGCTGGTGACCTCGATCCGGCCGTGGTGCTTGGCCACGATGCTGTATGAGATCGCCAGCCCCAGCCCGGTGCCGCGCCCGATCGGCTTGGTGGTGAAGAATGGGTCGAACAGGTGCGGCATCGCCTCCGGCGGGATCCCGCAGCCGCTGTCGGTGACGCTGATCCAGACCTCTTCGTCGTCGCAGCCGCTGGCCAGCACGATGGTCCCGCGCTGCTCGATGGCCTGGCCGGCGTTCAGCAGCAGGTTCAGGAACACCTGGTTGATCTCGGACGCCAGGCATTCCACCAGCGGCAGGCTGGTGTAGTGCTTCTCCAGCCGCACCTTGTACTTGAGGTCGTTCCAGACGATGTTGAGGGTGGAGTCCAGCCCCTGCAGCAGGTCGGCCGGCTGCATCTTCTGGTCGCGGCCCACCCGCGAGAAATCCTTGAGGTCCTGCACGATCTTGGTGACCCGCTCGATGCCCTCGCGCGACTCGCTGAGCAGGTTGGGCAGGTCGCCGAGGATGTAGTCGATGTCCAGCTGCTGGCGCGCCTGCACGATCTCCTGGCGGCGCGCCTGCGGATTCTCGGAGAACAGCACCTCGTGGTATTTCTCGACCAGCGACAGCAGCGCGCTGCTGTAATCCTGCAGCGTGCCCAGGTTGGAACCGACGTAGCCGATCGGGTTGTTGATCTCGTGCGCCACGCCCGCGGCCAGCTGGCCGATCGAAGCCATCTTCTCGGAACGCAGCAGCTGTTCCTGGGCGGTGGCCAGACGGTCCACCGTGCGCTGCAACTCGGCGTACTGGCGCTGGCGCTCGTCGCGTTCGCTGATATCCAGCACCACCATCAGGCAGTGGTCGGTATCCGGGGATTGCCCGCAGTGGATTTCCAGCGCCAGCGGATGCTGCGGGTCCGGGCGCACGATGCCTTTCCAGTAGCCATCGCGCAGCGCGGCGGCCCACTGCTCGTCGCTGACCAGCGCCACCAGGGATTCCGCACGACCATCGCCGACCAGCTTCGCGGCCAGCGCCTGCGCAGCGGGATTGGCCTGGTGTACGCGGCGCTGCGCGTCCAGGAACAGGACCGGGAACTGGATGGCGCGGGCCGCCCAGAGGGCGTCATCGCTCCACAGTCCCGAGGGCTGCGCGGGAGGTTCGCTCATCCACACCCCAGCCAGCGGCCTCCGGCGCGCGCCGTGCTGGCAAAGCCGGAAACGTCGTAGGTGCCGGTGGCCTCGCTGCGGCCGAGGTGGCGCAACGTCCAGGCGACTTCCCGGCGCCGGCGCGCCAGCAGCACTGCATTGGCGCGGTTGAGTTCGTGCAGCTCGCGGATGCGCGCGTGGTCGTCGGGGCCGGCGATGCGCTCGGCATCGCGCAAGGCGACCAGCTTGGCCTGCGCGGACTGCATCAGGGCATCGACGTCGTGCTCCAGCAGGGCCCGGCGCTCGGCCTGCAGGGCCTGTTCCAGCGCGTCCAGCGGGTGCACGTCGACGTCGGTGCTCATGGGCGTGTCACTTCAGGATTTCGCGTTCCAGCGCCAGCAGGCGGTCGGCGATTTCCTGCGGGTTGATCTGGTAGCTGCCGTTGTCGATCGCGCTGCGGATTTCCTTGACCTTGGCCATGTCCACTTTGGACGGCCCGGCCAGTTCCTTGGCCATCGCCTTCAGCCCGACCGCCTCGCCGGTCAGGCGCAGGCTGTCCACCGGGGGCGTGGCCTGCACCGCGGGCGCGCGCGGGTTGCCGGCGCGGGCCTGGGCGGCTTCGGTGACGGCTCTCGCCTCCACGGGCTTCGCCGGCAGGTTGCCTTCGATTTTCGTGGTCATGGCCAGCGGCTCCGGATGACGGGTTCGAGCGGGTTAACGGCCGTCTCGAACCGGACTTTAGGCGGATTCGGCGAAAAAACTCAATTGACCACGTCCACCGCACCGTCCGCGTTCAGGCGGCCGCGGATGATCCGGTGCGAACTGTCGTTTTCCACGTTCAGGATGTTCCCGGCCATGGCCTGCCCCAGGGCGCGCCCGCCCATGCGGATCTCGGAATTGCCGATCCGGGCGCGCAGCACCACCGGGTCGCCGCGCTTGACGATAACGGCCGGCGCCCCGCCATCTGCAGGGGCGCCTGCGGCGGCGGGGCTGGCGGCCAGTGCCAGCGGTGCGTTGCGGACCGGAACGAACAGGCGCCAGCCCGGGATATCGGGACAGCGCACGTCGGCCACGGTCGGGGTGCTGGGCACCGCGACCAACGGCTGCCGGCAGGCCGCCAGGCGCAGCCCCGGGGCCACCATCGCCTGGGCACTGGGACCAGCCTGCAGGGCGGTGAGCGCGGCCTGCTGGATCGCCGCCAGGTCCTGCAGGGACTGCGCGGGCGCGCCCAGGGACAGCGCAGCGAACAGCAGGCCGCCCAGGCAGGCAGGCCGCAGCCCTCTGGGGACGGGTTGAGGTCGGGGCTGGAAGCCGGGGTGGGAGTGCGGGGTCCGCATGGGCGGTGGGTCCGTGCAAACAGGGTTGGCCTTCCTGAAGCAAGAGACATGCCGGCTCAAGACGCCGGGCTTGCGGCCGACAATGCCCGCATGGCACGCAACCAGCTGCTCGACCGCATCGACCAACGTATCCGCCTGGCCGGCCACAACCGGTTGGCCCTGCTGCTGTTCCGGCTGGGAGGGCGGCAGGTGTTCGGGGTGAACGTCTTCAAGGTGCAGGAAGTCCTGCTGCGCCCGCCCCTGTTCACCCTGCCCCAGCTGCCGCCGGGGTTCCTCGGCGCCGCCGACATCCGCGGGCGCAGCGTGCCTGTGCTGGACCTGGCGGCCGCCATCGGCCAGCCCGGCGAGGTGGCCGCCAACTACCTGGTGGTCACCGAGTTCAACCGCACCGTCCAGGGCTTCCTGGTCTCGGCGGTGGACCGCATCGTGAACATCGCGGTGGAGGACGTGAAGCCCCCGCCGGAGCTGGGCAGCGACCCCCACTACCTCACCGGCGTCACCCGCTACCACGACGAGCTGATCCAGCTGGTGGACGTGGAAAGCGTGCTGGCCGAGGCGCTGCCGGCGCAGCAGGCCAGCGTGTCGATCCTGCCGGTGGCGCAGGGGGGCGGCCGCGAAGTGCTGGTGGTGGACGATTCGCGGGTGGCGCGCAACCAGATCCGCAGCGTGCTGGACCAGCTGGGGCTGGGCTGCACCCAGCTGTCCGACGGCCGCCAGGCGCTGGAGCACCTCAAGCAGATCGCCGCCGGCGGGCAGCGCCCCTCGCAGCGCTACGCGATGGTCATCTCCGATATCGAGATGCCGGCCATGGACGGCTACACGTTGACGTCGGAAATCCGTCGCGACCCGATGCTGAACGACCTGTACGTCCTGCTGCACACCTCACTGTCGGGCGTGTTCAACCAGGCGATGGTCGAACGGGTGGGCGCGGACGACTTCGTTCCCAAGTATTCGCAGCAGGAACTGGCGGAGCGGATCACTGCTCGCATTTCTGAAATCACATCAAATTGATCTAATATCTATTTGATTTTACTTGAATAGATATTACTGATTCACCCTGACGCCCGCTGCGGCGCGGTGCTTGCAAGGCGCCCGGAGGGGGCTTTCTGGTGGCCACCCGCGGCAGTCACGGAATACCGTCGCGGCAATCGGCACGCCATTTGCATCGACCTCATGCGAACAACCCCCTGGAGGGTCGCATGAGTGATTTCCTCGGTATCCACGGCACCGCGCTGATCCTGCGGGAACAGCGGCTGCAGGTGCTCGCCTCCAACCTGGCCAATGCCGATACCCCCGGCTTCCAGGCGCAGGACATGGACTTCAACACCGCGCTGCAGGCGGCGCTGTCCCCGGCGGCCGGCGCCAGTGGCGAAGACCCCTACCAGGGTGCGGCCAACCTGGCCCGCTACGCCCGCCCCAGCGCCCAGCCCAGCCTGGACGGCAACACCGTGGACACCTCGCGCGAGCAGGCCGCGTTCTCGCAGGCGGCGCTGGAGTACCGCGCGTCGATGTCGTTCGTCGAATCCAAGGTCAAGACCATGCTGACCGCGATCACCGGCCAGTAAGCGGAGGCGCGCCATGAGCAATCTCCCGATCTTCGACGTCGCCGGCTCGGCCATGCAGGCGCAGTCGGTGCGTCTGAACACGGTGGCCAGCAACCTGGCCAATGCCAATACCGTGGCCGGCACCCCGGAAGGCGCCTACCGCGCCAAGCAACCGGTGTTCGCCGCCGAGGCCATCCCCAACAACCAGGCCTTGGCCGGCGTGCGCGTCACCGAGGTGCGCGAGAGCACGGCCGAGGCGGTCAAGCGCTACGACCCCGGCAATCCGCTGGCCGATGCGCAGGGCTACGTGTACGCCCCCGACGTGGATCCGGTGGCGCAGATGGTGGACATGATCTCTGCCTCGCGCAGCTACCAGGCCAACGTCGAAGTCTTCAACAGTGCCAAGGAACTGGCCGTCGCCACCCTCAACATGGGCCGCTGAACATGAGCACCGTCGGTTCCACCGCCTCCAGCGACAGCCTGTACTCCCAGTACGCGCTGCCGAACGCGACCTCCAAGAACGCCTCCACCGGCGGCATGGGCCAGGCCGATTTCCTGCGCCTGATGACCGTGCAGATGAAGAACCAGGACCCGCTGAACCCGCTCAAGGGCGCCGAGTTCCTGGGCCAGCTGGCGCAGTTCTCCACCGTGCAGGGGATCGAGAACATGCAGCAGGCCATGGGCGCCATGGCCACCGTGATGGAGAACGACCAGTCCCTGCGCGCCGCGGCGCTGGTGGGCCACGACGCCCTGGTGGACGTGGACAAGGTGCAACTGGGCAGCGGCGTGGGTGCCAGCGGCGAGATCGTCGCCAATCGCGCCGGGCCGGTGCAGTTGGAGATCGTGGATGCCAGCGGCAGCGTGGTACGCCGACTCAACGTCGATGCCAAGGACGCGGGCGCCACCAAATTCACCTGGGATGGCAAGGACGACAGCGGCAACGCCGTCCCGGCCGGCCAGTTCACCTTCCGCGCCACCGCCGGCAGTGGCAAGGACACCGAGGCGCTGGCGGTCCGGCTGGCCGCGCGCATCGACAGCGTATCGATCGAACCCCAGGGGCTGGTGCTCAACCTCGCCGGCCTCGGTGGCTACCCCTTGTCCTCCGTCCGTCGCATCGGTTGACCGCGGCCGGTTTTCCCACATCAGGAGCGCATCACCATGAGCTTTCGCATCTCCATCAGCGGCATGAACGCCGCCAGTTCCGACCTGGAAGTCACCGCCCACAACATCGCCAACGTCAACACCACCGGCTTCAAGAGCTCGCGCGCCGAGTTCGCGGACGTGTTCGCGGTTTCCACCTATGGCCTGTCGCAGAACGCGATCGGCGCCGGCGTGCGGCTGGCGGCGGTGGCACAACAGTTCAGCCAGGGCAACATCGACTTCACCGGGCGCGCGCTGGACATGGCGATCTCCGGCCAGGGCTTCTTCACCCTGTCGGACAAAGGCAACATCGTGTATTCGCGCGCCGGCAACTTCGGCACCGACCGCGACGGCTACATCGTCAATCCGGCCGGCCAGCGCCTGCAGGTGTTCGCACCGAACGTCGCCGGCGGCTTCGATACCGGCCGCATGAGCGACCTGCGCGTCCCCAGTGGCGATGCGCCGCCGGCCGCCACCAGCAAGGTCACGATCGAGACCAACCTGCCGGCCGCGGCCTCCGCGCCGACCGCCTCGCCGTTCGACCCGAACGACCCGACCACCTACAACCAGACCACCTCGATCACCATCTATGACTCGCTGGGCGCGGCGCATACCCAGGCGCAGTACTACGTCAAGACCGCCAACCCCAACGAGTGGCAGCTGTACACCTATATCGACGGCACCGCGGTGGGCGCGGCGCAGACCCTGCAGTATTCCAACGCGGGCGCCCTCACCTCGCCGGCGCAGATCACCCTGCCGCCGTTCACCCCGGCCAACGGTTCGGCGCCGCTGAACATCACCCTGGACCTGGGCAACTCCACCCAGTACGGCAATGCCTTCAGCATCCAGACCCAGACCCAGGACGGGCATGCCACCGGGCGCATCACCGGCATCGACATCTCGCCCGAGGGCGTGGTCTCGGCCCGCTACACCAACGGCGTGGCGCAGCCGCTGGGCCAGGTGGCGCTGACCAATTTCCCCAACCCGCAGGGCCTGCAGTCGCTCGGTGACAACGCCTGGGCCGAAACCTACAACTCCGGGCAGCCGCTGCGCGGCCAGGCCGGCTCGTCGGATTTCGGCATGATCCAGGGCGGCGGGCTGGAAGCCTCCAACGTGGACCTGACCGAGCAGCTGGTGAACATGATCACCGCCCAGCGCAACTTCCAGGCCAATGCGCAGATGATCCAGACCCAGGACCAGATCGCGCAGACGGTGATCAACATCCGCTGATGAACTGTCCCGCCCCGGCCAGGGCCGGGGCGGCGGGAGACCGCCATGACCGATCGCGCCCTGTACGTCGCCATGACCGGAGCCAGCGCCATGTTGCGCGGGCAGGCCACGGTGGCGCAGAACCTTGCCAACGTGGACAGCACCGGCTTCCAGGCCACCCTGGACGCCACCGTGGCCGTGCCGGTGACCGGCCCCGGCCTGCCCACGCGGGTGGCCGCGACCGCGCGCACCCTGGGCGTGGATGCCCGCGCCGGCGCGATCCGCAACACCGGCAACCCGCTGGACGTGGCGCTGAAGCCCGAGCGCTGGCTGGCGGTCCAGGATGCCAGTGGCGGCACTGCCTACACCCGCGCGGGCGATCTCACCCTGAACGCCAACGGCATGCTGATGACCGCCCGCGGCCAGCCGGTGCTGGGGGCCGACGGTGCGCCGGTCTCGATCCCGGCCTACCAGGCGCTGGAGATCGGCCAGGACGGCACGATCTCGATCGTCCCGCAGGGCCAGCCGGCCTCGACCATGGCCGAGGCCGGCCGCCTGCAGGTGGTGGCCGCCAAGACCACCGAATTGCAGCGCGGCGACGATGGCCTGATGCGGCCGCTGCCGGGCGCGCAGCCGCCCCCGCCCGCCACCGGCGCGGCGCTGACCAGCGGCGCCCTGGAATCCAGCAACGTGGACGTGGCCGGCCAGCTGGTGTCGATGATCGCGCTGTCGCGCCAGTTCGACATGCAGGTACAGCTCTTGCACCGTGCGGACGAGAACGCCCGCGCCACCAGCTCCATCGTGTCGCTGACCTGAGCCTTCCCGCCCGCTTCCGCACCCGTTTCCCGAGGACACTGCCATGACCCAGGCCCTGTGGATCGCCAAGACCGGCCTCGACGCCCAACAGACCAAGATGGCGGTGATTTCCAACAATCTCGCCAATACCAACACCACCGGCTTCAAGCGCGACCGCGCCAGCTTCGAGGACCTGCTGTACCAGACCCTGCGCCAGCCGGGCGGCGCGACCTCCGAGCAGACCCAGTTGCCCACTGGCCTGCAGGTCGGCACCGGCGTGCGCGTTGCCGCGACCGCCAAGCAGTTCGCCCAAGGCGCGCTGAACCAGACCGGCAACGCGCTGGACGTGGCCATCAACGGCCGCGGCTTCTTCGAGGTGCTGATGCCGGACGGCACGTCCGCCTATACCCGCGACGGCAGCTTCCAGATCAATGCACAGGGCGAGGTGGTGACCAACGAGGGCTATCCCGTGCAGCCCGGCCTGCAGCTGCCGGAAGGCGCGCAGAGCATCACCATCGGCGCCGACGGCACGGTCAGCGTGCAGCTTGCCGGGCAGGCGCAGCCGGTGCAGATCGGCGCCCTCACCCTGGCCGACTTCGTCAATCCGGCCGGCCTGCAGTCGCTGGGCGAGAACCTGTACGCCGAGACCGGCGCCAGCGGCCCGGCCCAGACCGGCGGCCCCGGCACCGGTGGCCTCGGCCGCCTGGTGCAGGGCTCGCTGGAGGGCTCCAACGTCAACGTGGTGGAAGAGCTGGTGAGCATGATCGAAACCCAGCGCGCCTACGAAACCAACGCCAAGGCGATCTCCACCACCGACCAGATGCTGGGCTACCTGAACAACAATGTGTGAGCCGCGCCATGCCTGCCCTCCCCGCCTCCACCCGCCTTGCCGCGTTCGCCATCGCCCTGCCGCTGGCGCTGTCGGCCTGCGCCGGCATCAACCGCCTGCAGGGCGACGTGCGCCCGTTCGACGCGCCGCAGCCGTATCCGGTGGCGCAGGCGCCGGTTGCCGCCCCGGCCGTGCCGCAGGCCGGCGACGGCGGCGGCTCGATCTACGCCGCGCGTAGCGGTAAGGGCCTGCGCCTGTTCCAGGACAACAAGGCCAGCGACGTGGGCGACCTGCTCACCATCGTGCTGGTGGAAAGCACCACCGCCTCCACCCAGGCCAAGACCGCGGTGGCCAAGAAGAGCGCCACCAGCATGAGCGTGCCGACCCTCGGCAACGCCGTGCTGCCGGGGCTGTCGGCCTCGCTGGGCGGCGACCGCAGCTTCAGCGGCAACGGCGACAGCGCGCAGAGCAACAAGCTGGACGGCCAGCTCACGGTGCAGGTGGTGCAGGACCTCGGCAACGGCAACCTGCTGGTGCGCGGCGACAAGCAGCTGCGCCTGAACCAGGGCGACGAGCTGGTGCAGGTTCAAGGCATCGTGCGTCGCGCCGATATCGGTCCCGACAACCGGGTGACCTCCGACCGCGTGGGCGACGCGCGCATCGTCTACGGCGGGCGCGGCACCCTCGCGCGTTCCAACGCGATGGGCTGGCTGGGCCGCTTCTTCAACTCCGCCCTGGCTCCGTTCTGAAGGCCGTGACCATGAACCGCACCCTGACCGCGCTTGCCGCCCTGCTGTGCACGCTGCTGCTGGCGCCCGCCCCGGCCCGCGCCGAACGCGTCAAGGATTTGGCGCAGGTCGCCGGGGTGCGCGGCAACCCGCTGATCGGCTACGGCCTGGTGGTCGGCCTGGACGGCAGCGGCGACCGCACCAGCCAGACGCCGTTCACCGTGCAGAGCCTGAAGACCATGCTGGAGCAGCTGGGCGCCACCATCCCGCCCGGCGTGAACCCGCAGCTGAAGAACGTGGCCGCGGTGGCGGTGAACGCGGAGCTGCCGGCGTTCGCCAAGCCGGGCCAGCCGATCGACGTCACCGTGTCCTCGATCGGCAACGCTGGCTCCCTGCGCGGCGGCACCCTGCTGATGACCCAGCTCAAGGGCGCCGACGGCGAGGTGTACGCGATCGCACAGGGCAACCTGATCGTCAGCGGGTTCGGCGCGGCCGGCCGCGACGGCTCCAAGATCTCGGTGAATGCGCCCAACGGCGGCCGCATCCCGTCCGGCGCGATTGTCGAACGCCCGGCCCCAGCCTCGGCGAGCAACGGCAACGTCACCCTCAACCTGCACGAGGCCGACTTCACCACCGCCGCGCGTATCGTGGCCGCCATCGACCGCGCTTTCGGTCCCGGCCGCGCGCGCGCGCTGGACGGCGTGACCATCGAAGTCACCCCGCCGCCGGGCGACCGCATCGCCTTCCTGTCCGCGCTGGAATCGCTGGAAGTGACCCCGGGCGCGGCCGCCGCCAAGGTCATCGTGAACGCGCGCTCCGGCACCGTGGTGATGGGCGGCCAGGTGACGGTGCTGCCGGCCGCGGTGGCGCATGGCTCGCTCACGGTCACCATCAACGAAGCCACCCAGGTGAGCCAGCCCGGCCCCTTCAGCCAGGGCCAGACCGTGGCGGTGCCGCAGTCCACCATCAGCGCCACCACCGAGACCAACCACATGGTGCTGTTCAAGGGCGGCACCTCGCTGGAGGAAATCGTGCGTGCGGTGAACGCGGTCGGCGCCGCCCCGGGCGACATCGTGGCCATCCTGGAAGCCCTCAAGCAGGCCGGCGCGCTGCGCGCCGAGCTGGAAGTGATCTGACATGGCACGCCGATTGCTTGACGACTGACATGCGCCTGCCCGCCGCCACCCCGATCCCGCTCCAGCGCTCCCAGACGCCGGAGCGCGCGCGCGTGGAGGAAGCGGCCCGCGGGCTGGAGAGCCAGTTCGCGCAGATGCTGATCAAGAACCTGCGCAGCACCACCCCGGGCGACCCGTTCGGTGGCGACACCACCTACCGCGAGATGTACGACCAGGCGCTGGCGCAGGAGCTGACCAAGGGCCGCGGGCTGGGCCTGCAGCCGATGATCGTGCGCCAGCTGGCCGGCACCCAGGCCGAGGCCGCCCCGTCCACGCCGACCGGATTCCTGCCGCTGAACCCGGCGGCCCGGCCGCTCCCGCTGGCACCGGCCGACACACCGTCCGGGCTGCCCTTGCCGGCCGGCCTGCGCGGCAATTCCTTGACAGGTGATTCCTTGACACTGGCCCCCGCCAGCAGCGGCGCCTCGCTGCCGGCGATGGCGCTGCCGGCGCGCCCGCCCCTGCTGGCCGCCGCCAACAAGACCTGCGATGAGAACGCCCCGCTGGACTGCAGCAGCCCCGAGGCGTTCGTGCGCTCGGTCTGGCCGCACGCGCAGAAAGCCGCGGCCGAACTGGGGGTGCCGCCGAAGGCACTGGTCGCGCAGGCCGCGCTGGAAACCGGCTGGGGCCGGCGGCTGGCCGGCAAGAACGGCCAGGCCACCTCCCACAACCTGTTCGGCATCAAGGCCGGCGGCGGCTGGCGCGGCGACCAGGTGGAAGCGCCCACCCACGAATACGTGGATGGCACCCGCGTCACCACCCGCGCACGCTTCCGCAGCTACCGCAGCGCGGCCGACAGCTTCGCCGACTACACCCGTCTGCTGCAGGGCCCGCGCTATGCCGCGGCACGCGCCAGCGGCGGCAGCGTCCATCAATTCGCCAGCGCCCTGCAGCGCGCCGGCTACGCCACCGACCCGGCCTATGCGGCCAAGATCGCGGCCATCGCCGATGGTGCCACCATGCGCCGTGCCCTCGACGGGCTGGAGGGATAACCCATGACATCCGGCATCCTCGGCACCGGCACCTCGGCCCTGCTCGCCTACCAGCGCGCGCTGTCCACGGTCAGCCACAACGTCGCCAATGCCGCCACCCCCGGCTACACCCGCCAGCGGGTGGAACTGCAGGCGCGCCCGGGCGCCAGCGCGATGCTCAGCATCGGCCAGGGCGTGGACGTGAAGCAGTTGACCCGCCTGGCCGACGGCCTGGTGTTCGCCCGCCAGAACGACAGCGCCGGCGAGCTCGGCCGGCTGGACCAGCTCTCGCAGCTGGCCTCGCGGGTGGACGGGCTGATGTCGGATTCGGCCACTTCGCTGGTCGATCCGTGGTCCAGCTTCTTCAACGCCGCCAAGGGCGTGGTGGCCGACCCCACCTCGAACCCGGCGCGCAGCCAGCTGCTGGCCTCGGCCGACCAGCTGGCCACCCGCTTCCGCAGCGTGGACGGCCAGTTGGCGAAGATGGACGACGACGTCGATCGCAGCATGACCAGCAAGATCGCCGATGCCAACCGGCTGGCCAGCGAGATCGCCGACCTCAACCGCAACATCATCTCCGCCGGCGGCAACGTCTCCTCCGACCTGCTGGATGCGCGCGACCAGCGCGTGCGCGACCTGTCCAAGCTGGTCGGCGCGCAGACCGTGATCCAGGACGACGGCGCGATGAACGTGTTCACCACCGGCGGCCAGCCGCTGGTGCTGGGCGTGCGCGCCAGCAGCCTGGCCACCACCCAGGACCCCTATCGCCCGGATCGCCTGCAACTGGCGCTGCAAACCCCCACCGGCGCGATGCGCCTGCCGGAAGGCACGGTCAGCGGTGAGCTGGGCGGCCTGCTGGAGTTCCGCAGCCGGATCCTCGACCCGATGCGGGCCGAGCTGGGGCGCATGGCCGCCGCCTTCGCGCAGAGCGCCAATGCGATCCAGAACGCCGGCATCGACTACAACGGCAATCCGGGCGCCAACCTGTTCACCCTGGCCCCGCCGCAGGTGGCCGCCAACGCCGGCAATACCGGCAGCGGCGGGCTGTCCGCGAGCATCGACGACGTCGGCGCGCTGACCGGGCAGAACCTCATCCTGCGCTTCGATGGCAGCAACTGGAGCGCGCAGCGCGCCGACACCGGCGAGGCGGTGGCGATGACCGGCACCGGCACTGCGGCCGATCCGTTCAAGGTCGGCGGCATGGCGATCGTCGCCAGCCCTGGCGCCGCCGCCGGCGACCGCTTCCTGGTGAGCCCCACCGACGGCGCCGCCGGCAGCCTGCAGGTGGCGATCAGGGACCCGGCCGGGATCGCCACCGCCGCGCCACTGACCAGCAGCGCCGACCCCGCCAACCTGGGCGATGCCAAGGTCGCGTCCTCCGCGATCACCGACGCCGCGCAGTTCGCCGGCTTCACCGGCGCCACCCTCGATTTCATCGATGCCACCCACTACACGATCGACGGCAACGGCCCCTACACCTACGTGCCGGGCAGCGCGATCGCCGGCAATGGCTGGAGCCTGACCCTCTCGGGCACGCCGGCGGCCGGCGATTCCTTCACCCTCGGCCGCACCGGCCCGCGCTCGTCCGACAACGCCAACGCCCGCCAGCTGGCCGCGCTGGACACCCGCGGCGTGCTGGACGGCGGCACCACCGCCCTGACCACCGGCGTCACCCGCCTGGCCAGCCGCGCCGGCGGCGAGGCCAGCCACGCCCAGCTGTCGCTGCAGGCGCAGCAGGCGATCGACGACCAGGTGAACGCCGAGCGCGAGTCGCTCAGCGGCGTGAACCTGGACGAGGAAGCGGCCGACATGCTGCGCTACCAGCAGGCCTACCAGGCCGCCGCGCAGGTGATCGCCACCGCCGACACCCTGTTCCAGACCCTGCTCTCGGTCGTGCGCCGCTGACGAGGACACCGCGATGACGATGCGCCTTTCCACCGCCCAGATGCAGTACGACGCGCTCTCGATGATGCGCATGCGCCAGGGCGAGATCAGCAAGTACCAGCAGCAGATCGCCTCCGGGGTGAAGCTCACCCGCGGCGCCGACGACCCCACCGGGATCGCCGACGTCCAGCACCTCGACCACGCGCTGGCGTCGCTCGGCCAGTTCGACCGCAACAGCACCCTGCTGGGCGACCGCCTGCGCCAGCAGGAAGGCGCGCTGGCCGATGCCGGCGACCTGCTGCAGCGCGCCCGCGAGCTGGCGGTGCAGGCCGGCAACGGCGCACTCAGCGACAGCGACCGCCACGCCATCGTGGTCGAGCTGCGCGGCCTGCGCGAGAGCATGCTGCAGATCGCCAATCGCGACGATGGCCGCGGCCGCCAGCTGTTCGCGGGCACCCAGGACGGGGTCAAGCCGTTCACCAGCGGTGCCGGCAACGTCAGCTACCTCGGCAACGACGGCCAGAACCTGGTGGACGTGGCGCCCGATACCGCACTGGCCGATACCGATGCCGGCAGCCGGGTGTTCATGAACATCCCCACCGGCGACGGCATCAGCCGCGCCCGCGCCGCCGCCGGCAATACCGGCAGCGGCGTGCTGGAATCCGCCCAGATCACCAGCAGCACCACCTGGAATGGCTCCACCCTGCAGCTGCGCTTCCCCAGCGCCGGCAATTACGAAGTGGTGGACGGCAGTGGCAACCCGCTGTCACCGCCGGTCGCGGGCAGCTTCACCCCCGGCCAGCCGATCAGCGCGCAGGGCGTGCAGTTCGTGGTCAGCGGCACCCCGGCCGCGGGCGACAGCTTCACCGTGGAACGCTCGCCCAGCCAGGACATCTTCGCCACCCTGAAGAACCTGGCCGACGCACTCGACCAGCCCGGCAACAGCGCCGCCGATGTCGCGCGGCGCGCCAACGCACTGCGCGCCGGGCAGGAAGACCTCGCCGGGGCGCAGCAGCACCTGCTGGACATCCGCGCCGAGACCGGCATCCGCATGAGCAACCTCGACAGCGCCGACGCCATGCGCAGCGCCAGCAACGTGGCCATGACCGAGATGCTCTCCGGCCTGCGCGACACCGACCTGGCCGACGCCATCAGCAAGCTGCAGTACAACATGACCGCCCTCGACGCCGCCCAGCGGATGATGGCCCGCCTGCAGAGCAGCTCGCTGTTCGACAAGCTCTGAGGCGCTCGACGGCGCATGCCGCCCGCCGGCAGGCGCGACATTGGCATATGGTTTGCAGAAGGACGATCACGTCTTTCCAGCGAGCCGATATGACGATGACAGCACCCGCAGGCCTTGCTCCCGAGGACACCCTCCGCGTCAGTGATCTCGGCTCCGCACTGGATCGCTTCCCGCGCGTGAAACTCCTGTCCCTGGATTGCTTCGACACCATCTTGTGGCGGAAGACCGCACATCCGGCAGACGTGTTCTACGACATGCAGCAGCAACCGGCATGGAAAGCCGTCGGCCTGGATGCCAGGCTCCGGATTCGGGCGGAGATGCAGGCACGCAGCCTGGCCCAGTTGCGACGGGGCAGCCACGAAGTCACGCTCGAGGACATCTACCGGGCCGCCTGCGATGACCTGGCGCCCGAGATGATGAAATCGCTCCAGGAAGTCGAACTGCAGGCAGAGGAGCAGGCGTGCCATGCCATGCCCCAGGCCGTTGCGCTGTTGCGCGCGGCAGCGGCGCGCGGCGTGCAGGTCATGGTCGTGTCCGACACCTATCTGCCCGAACCTTTGCTGCGTAGGCTCCTCGCTGCCTGCCTGCCCGCGGATGCCTATGCCGCGATCCATCGGGTCTGCGTTTCATGCGAATACGGGAAATCGAAGGCAGACGGCCTTTTCCCGCTGCTAGCAAGTCGCCTGAACTTGCCCGTGGCGCGCATGCTCCACGTTGGCGACAACCCGCTTGCGGATGTGTTCCCGGCGCGGGCCGCCGGGATTGCTTGCCTCCATCTACAGCACCTACCGGAAATGCTCGAGTCTCGCAGGCAGTTCGCCGCGACTGCGCTTCGTCTGCTCGAACCGAGCATTCGCTCCGAGCGGGGTGCCCCCGCTGGCTACCATCCGGTGATCGCAGGCCTTGCCCTGGACGGGGATGACGCGGACCGCAGCATCGGCATCGCCACCCTCGGTCCATTGATGCACGCCTTCGCAAGCTGGCTTCTGGCGCATCGGGAGGCGCAGCAATCGCTTGGAAAGCGCGTCAAGCTGGCGTTCCTGCTGCGCGACGGCTACCTGCCGCATGCCGCCTACGAAGCGCTTTCCGGACAGACGGATGGCCGCCCTGTCTACATCTCCCGCTTCGCTGCGTTTGCCGCTTCGTTCCGCGACGCAGGCGACATCGAGCGTTACCTCGCCCTGTTCGCCACTTCCGGCGAGTATGCGGCAATGCTGAAGCAGCTTGGCCTACAAGGCGAGGAAGGCGATCGCATTCTCGAGGCCCTGCAGGGGCATCCGTCGCCGCAGACGGAATTCAACAGGCGCGTGCTGCATCCACGCATGGTGGCGAAGATCACCGAGCGCTCCGCGTGCTATCGCGCGAGGTTGCGCAAATACCTGGATCGCGAATTGGGGGGACTGGAACGGGGCGATACCCTCGCATTCGTGGACCTGGGCTACGTTGGTACGGCGCAGCGGGTACTTGCACCGGTCATGCATGAGGAATGGGGTGTCGAACTCCTTGGCTGGTATTTCATGTGCACGCCCCAGGCGGGCGACGCCAACGGCGGACGCTGCGGCATGATCGACGCATCGAAATTCGATGCCCGCACCATCGACACTCTGCTCCCGTTCGTCTCCCTGCTGGAAAACCTGTGCACGACCAGCACCGGGTCGGTGATCGATTACACCGAACAGGGCGCGCCCATCCTGTCCCAGGGAGCGACCACTAAGCGCCAGACCGAGCGCGTCCGGCGGATCCAGGAGCATGCGTTGGACTTCATCCGCCAGGCAGAAGCCCACTACGAGGCGGGCGGGGCTCGCCCTGCGGTCGATTCCCTTCGCGACGCCGCGCTGGCCGAATTCTCACGCATGGTGTTTTTCCCGGACAGGCAGGAACTGGCCCATTACGACCAGTTCGCCCTGGAACTCAACCTCGGGACCGACCGGGTCATCCGCCTGCACGACACCGAGCGCAGCCTGCAGGAGCTTCGCCGCCATGGGATTTTCTACTCCTCCCGCCAGGGCGAAGGATCTCGCATCAACACCCCGCATGAATTGCGGCATGCCGGGATCGAGCTGACCCTGGCGATGATGTCCACCTATCGCTTCGGCTTGGCCTTCAGCGCGCGGGACTGGTCGTTCCGGGAGGAGCCGGTATCGGTTCTGCTCCTGAGGGGGAACGAGGTCGGCCGCCTGAGCCTGGCGGCATACGCCACGTATGACGGCTGCTATCGCCTGCATGTCCCGATCGGCGAGGGCGATGCGGACGTGGGCTTGTTGCTGGGCGAACGCTTCCGCTGGCTGCAGTTGCTCGAGGCCCGTGTCCTGCGTGCTGGGGAACTCCACCTGCAGGCCGAATACGATGCAAGCATCGACGTGCGCCCCTACCTGCTTCTGGATGGCATCACGGACCATGGCGACGGACTCCTTCAGTGCGCCTCCCCCACGTCCCTGATGATGCTTCCAGCGGGGCTTGTCAGCGGTGACGACAAAATGGTGCTGGACCTGGTCCTGCGCCCATTGAGTCACGGCGAGTCCCAGCTCCACGCGTCGCATCCGGAAAACGCCTGAGGAACTTTCAACGTGTCCAACGAAAATCCAGCCGGGCAGGCAAGTGCGGGCCTGCCGTCCACTTCCCTGAAATCGGTCACGCTGCTGCTGGGGAGCCCATTCTCGGGTTCTTCCCTGCTTGGGCAAAGCTTGAACGATATCCAGGGAATCGCGTACGCGGGCGAGATCGACAACATGCACCGCTTCGCCTTTCCCCTTCATCGCGAGAGCAATCACTACCGCTCGCGCTGCGCGATCTGCATCACGCATGACCCGTATGATTGCCCGATCTATCCGCTGGATCCGCAGCCGCTCGGGGATCCGGAGTCGGTCACGATCGATGCCTACCTGGAAGTCCTGTCGCGCTTCAACGAGCCGTTCGTCGTGGACGGCTCGAAGAATGTCGATTGGCTCTGGTACCTGAACGCTCGCGGCCTGCTCGACGTGCTGCCCACCCGCGTGATCGTGGTGACGCGCTCGGTCTGGGCCTTCGCCGCCAGTCAATTCCGCGCCGGAAACACCAACATCTATCAGTCGGCGGAAGGCTGGCGGAATATCTACCGACACGCACTGAGGACGGTATCCGTGCTCGCCCCACCCAGTCTGCTCATCCGGCACGAGGATTTCGTGTCCAACATGGACAAATGGCTGTCCCGCGCCGCATGGTTCGTCTCGGATCGTCCGCACAACATCTTCGAACCAAAGCCGCTGCACTGCATTGGCGGGAACCCCAGCGCTTACGCTATCCGTGAAGAGTTCGACAAGCAGGGCCATCTGCGTGTGGTCCCTGACCACGAACGCCCGGTTTCGATGGAGAAACTCTCCTTCTTCGGTGCGAGCGAAGCGCCGCGATCGCAGCCCATCGAACGCTGGGGCCACTTGATCGATCGACAGCAGGCAAAGAACATCCTAGGCATCCCGGGCATCATGGACACGATGCTGGATCTCGGCTACGACCCGCTCGGAATGCTGGAGGAGCATGCGGCCTGGCTGGCGCTAGGCAGACAGGGCACCTAGCACTGCTTTTCAACCGCTATTCGGCGCTGTGGCCATCGGCTGCCAAGCCCTGTCTGCCGGAAGTGCTGTTTCTTTAGGGGCTACACAGAAAATTTTTTATTTCTGCGCCGTAATTCGCACTTCCGGAAATTCTCCTCAAGGCCTTGTGGGAAGGGCCGTTACCTAGCCCAGCAGAGGACGAGGCCACATTGACGGCAACCTTCTGCGGCCCCACCGGCCGTGGCTCCGCCCGCCGGCCACCAGTCCAGGAGACAGCATCATGGCTAATAGCGTCAACACCAACATCATGTCGCTGAATGCTCAGCGCAACCTCTACACCAGCAGCATGGCCCAGGCCACCACGATCCAGCGCCTGTCGTCGGGCCTGCGCGTGAACAGCGCCAAGGACGACGCCGCCGGCCTGGCGATCGCCGAGCGCATGAACGCCCAGATCCGCGGCAACAATGTCGCCATCCGCAACGCCAACGACGGCATTTCGCTGGCGCAGACCGCGGAAGGCGCGCTGGGCAAGATCGGCGACTCCCTGCAGCGCATGCGCGAGCTGGCGGTGCAGTCGGCAAACGCCACCAACAGCTCCAGCGACCGCGACAACCTGAATGCCGAGTTCAAGCAGCTGCAGGACGAAATCGCCCGCGTGGTCGGCGGCACCACCTTCAACGGCACCTCGCTGTTCACCGGCTCCAGCTCGTTCAGCTTCCAGGTCGGCGCCGGCACCACCGCCAACGACGTGGTCTCGGTGGCGCGTAACCAGCTGTCGGGCGGCACCGCCGCCGCCAGTGGCGCCCTGACCAGCAGCAGCGCGGCCAACGACGTGATCAAGACCATCACCACTGCTTCCGCGATCTCGGGCACCGACGCCACCAATTCGACCAACGCGATCAAGGACATCGACGTGGCGCTGGACAAGATCAACGCCGAACGCGCCACCTATGGTGCGGCCCAGAACCGCTTCGACTCGGTGATCGGCAATCTGCAGATCACGGTGGAGAACACCTCCGCCGCCCGCAGCCGGATCATGGATACCGACTTCGCCGCGGAAACCGCCGCCCTGACCCGCACGCAGATCCTGACCCAGGCCGGTACCGCCATGCTGGCCCAGGCCAACCAGGCTCCGCAGAGCGTGCTCAGTCTGCTGCGCTGATCCCGCAGCCGCTCCACCCGTCGGGGAGCCCGCAAGGGCTCCCCGCACGGCGTTCCAACGATGAGTCGCCATGTCCAGCATCGCGTCCGTCAACGCCTCCCTCGCGGGAGCCCCCGCCACCCCGACGCCCGCCGCCGGGGTTTCGGCGCGTCCGGATGCCGGCACCCAGGCGACCCCTCCCGCAACGCCCGCCAAACAGGACGCGGCAAGCGCCGCTTCCGCCGCGATCGAGTCCGCGCAGGCCGCCGACCGGGCGCGCAAGCAGCGCGCCGCGGAGGAGTTGCAGAAGCAGATCGATCAGGCGATGGCGCAGTCACGCACGCGTACTTCCCTGCGGTTCCGGGTGGAGGAAGATATCGGCAAGATCGTCGTCTCGGTCGTCGATGAGAATGGCAAGACCCTCATGCAGATCCCGGACGACACTGCGCTGGCGCTGGCACGCCGATTGGCCGAGACCGGAAGCGGGCTGGTGGATCGCCAGGCCTGAACGGCTTGGGCGGCGCAGTCCTTGCATGGATAGCGTGAATGCCCCGGCCGCCTCAAGACGCGCCGGCATGGGCCGTTAAACCAGAAGGCAGGCTCGGGCCGGGGACAAGCGCCCGCCCGGCGAGGAGACAAGATGGCCATCACCGCAACCGGCATCGGATCCGGGCTCGACGTCAACAGCATCGTCTCGCAGCTGATGTCGGCCGAGCGCGCGCCCACCGACAAGCGCCTGACCGCGGCCGAGCAGGACACCAAGTCGCAGATTTCCGCGTTCGGCACCCTCAGCTCGGTGCTGTCCTCGCTCCAGAGCGCCCTGCAGAAATTCAACGGACAGGGCAGCCTGTCCGGACGCAAGGCCACGCCGGCCAGCGGCGCGGGGTTCACGGCCAGCGCCAGCAGCGGCGCGGCAGCGGGCCGCTACATGATCAGCGTGGAATCGCTGGCGCAGGCGCACCGCCTGCAGTCCGCGGCGGTGGCCCGCAACCCCGACGGCAGCCAGCCGCAGCTCGGCTACGGCACCCTCTCGATCAGCATCGGCGGCGGCGATGCGGTGGATGTCTCCATCGCCTCGGGCAGCGGCAGCCTCAACGCCATCCGCGATGCCATCAACGCCCAGGCCGGCGACAAGGTCGCCGCCACCGTGGTCAGCGGCGACAGCGGCGACGTGCTGTTCATCGCCTCGCGCACCACCGGGACCGCGGGCGCGGTGGCGATCACCGCCAGCGGCGGGGACGGTGGGCTGGCCGCGCTGGACACCACCAGCGGCACCATCACCACCAAGGATGCGGCCCAGGACGCCCAGGTGGTGATCGACGGCATCACCCGCACCGCCAAGGGCAATACCCTGAGCGACGCCATTTCCGGCATCACCCTGACCCTGACCAAGGCCGATCCCGGCAACCCGTACGCGCTGGACGTCAGCGAGGATGCCAGTTCGCTCAAGGCCACGCTCAATGGGTTCGTCAGCGCCTACAACGCCGCCCTCACCCAGATCCGCAGCCTGTCGGCGGCCGGTGGCGAGGGCGCCACGGCCGGTCCGCTGAGCGGTGATGCCACCACCCGCTCGATCCAGCAGACCCTGCGCAACGCGATCGGCGGCAGCTACCAGAGCCTGAGCACCCTCGGCCTGAAGACCGCGGTGGACGGCACCCTGACCCTCGATTCCAGCAAGCTCGACGCCGCCCTCGCCAGCGACCCCAACGCGATCAAGAAGGTCTTCGGTGAGACCGCCGACTTCGGCAAGGGCCTGCGCGACAACCTGCAGAACCTGCTGGGCGACCAGGGGCTGGTGCCCAGCCGGCAGAAGAGCCTGGACGACCGCACCAAGGCGCAAGCCAAGCAGCGCGCCGACTTCGAGGACCGCATGACCCGGCTGGAAGATTCCTACCGCCGCCAGTTCACTGCCCTGGACACGATGATGGCCCAGTTGCAGGGCACCTCCAATTTCGTTTCCCAGCAGATCAGCCTGCTCAACAAGTAAGAGCGAATGCCCATGAACGCACGCGCCTCCGCCCAGCATTACCGCCAGACCGCCGTGCAGAGCGCGGTGCTCGAAGCCAGCCCGCACCGACTGGTGGCCTTGATGCTGGCCGGCATCCGCGAGCGCCTGCAGCTGGCGCTCGCCTGCATGGAGAAAGGCGATATCGCGCGCAAGGGCCAGGCCATCAGCGAGGCCAGCATGATCATCGGCGAGCTGGACGGCTCGCTCGACCACAAGGCCGGTGGCGACATCGCCGCGGGCCTGTCCGCCCTCTACACCTATGCCCAGCGCCGGCTGGTTGAGGCCAACCTGCACAACGATCCCGGCCGCCTCCAGGAAGTAGACGGCCTGATCGCCGAAATCGAGGGCGCCTGGCAGGCCATCGCGCCCGCCGGCGCGTGACATGACCCGCTACGCGCCAGACGACATCCCCGCCCTGCCCGTGGAGGCTATCCGCGACGCCCTGGGGCGGGCCGATCTGGACGCCGCGGCCGCCCTGCTGGAAGCCCACGACCGCGCCGTGCGCCTGGCGCTGGCCGGCGATGTCCTGCTGGATCCACGCCAGGCCCAGCGCTGGGCCAACCTGCAGCAGGAGCAGCAGGCGCTGCTGGAAGAGCTCACCCGGCTGCGCGACCAGACCGGCGAGCAGCTGCGCCAGCTGCAGCGCCACCAGCGCGGTGCGCTGGCCTACCTGCGATCCGGCGGATGACCCCGGAGTCCGCCGACGCCCTGCTGTTCGGCGAGGCCCTGGCCTGCCGGGAACATGTGCGCGCCGGGTTTGCCCCTCAGCCGCTGGAAACCCGGCAGGCGGAGGCGCTGTGCCTGCGCGCCGAGAGCGGCCTGGGCGCGATCGCGGTGATCGAGGACAACCGCGCCGAGGAAGAGGACGCCGCCCAGGGTGCGGCGCTGCGCCGGATCGAAGCGAAACTCGATCTACTGCTGGCACTGGTCGGCCAGCTCGGACGCGCGGCCGAGGCGGCCACCGAGGTCAGCCTGCAGTGGTCCGCGCTGGGTGCACGCCTGCCGGCCACGCCGGATGTCGCCGTGGGCGATACCGGGCTGTTCCGGATCCAGGCCGCGCCCTGGCTGCCGGAGTCGCTGGCCCTGCCCGCCCGCGTGATCGCGATCGGGCCGGCGCAGGACGCGCCGGGCGCGCCACTGCTGTGGCTGTGCTTCGACCCCCTGACGCCCGGAGTCGCCTCCGCGCTGGAGCGGCACCTGTTCCGCCGCCATCGGCAGGCGGTGGCCGAGCGCCGGCGCGGCGCCTGACCCACCGCGAATGGCTCCGGAAGCAGGCGCCCGCCATGCGTCGGAAACTCGACATTTCCGCGCTTTTTCCCGATAGTGACCACGCCGGGCCCGTGCGCTGGAGCCGGCAGGCAGTGACGTCCGGGAGCGTTGGATGAAGGCAAGCTTGCAGGCGAAGATGGGGCAGCAGATGGCGCTGACCCCGCAGCTGCTGCAGTCCATCCGGCTGCTGCAGGTGACTTCGCTGCAACTGGAGCAGGAACTGCAGCAGTTGCTCGAGCGCAATCCGCTGCTGGAGCAGGAACCCGAAGACGAACCGCTGCCGGCCTCCGCCGAAGCGGAGCGCGCCGGCCTGGAGGCCGCGGCCTGGGACGAACTTCCGGAGCCGATGTTCCTGTCCGGTGGAGGCTATGCCGGCGATCCCGACGACGACCCCACCGCCCGCATCGCCGCCGGGCAGTCCTCCGACCCGCGCCAGCGCCTGCTCGACCAGATGGCCCTGCGCAGCACGCCGCGCGAGCTGGCGCTGGCCGCCTACTGGCTGGATTGCTGCGACGACCGCGGCTATCTGGAAGGCCCACCGGACGCCTTGGCCGCGCAGGGCGCCAGTCAATTGCGCGAGGAACTGGCCGGCGTCAGCGCCGACGAACTGCTGGCCGCCCGCCAACGCCTGCTGGACGGCGAGTGGCCGGGCATGGCCGCGGCCGATCCGCGCGAATGCCTGCTGGCCCAGCTGCGCGCCCTGCCCCCGGGCCCCGCGCGCACGCTGGCCATGCAGATCGTGTCCGGGCACCTGGACCTGCTGGCCCGCCACGACCAGGCCGGGCTGGCCGCCGCGCTTGGCGCCACGTCGGAGGAAATCGCCGCGGCGGTGTCGCTGGTGCTCTCGCTGCAGCCGCATCCGGTGGAGCAGCCACCGGAGCCGGAGCCGGCCTATATCGTCCCCGACGTGATCGCCTGGCGCGCCAACGGCGGCTGGCAGGTGCGCCTGAATACCCGCAGCCAGCCGCGGCTGCGCCTGTGCGCCTACGCCGAGCAGGCCGCCAGCGGGCATGAGGGCATGCGCGGGCTGCTCGAAGAGGCGCGCTGGATGCTGCGCAGCCTGGGCATCCGCAACGAAACCCTGCTCAAGACCGCGCGCGTGCTGGTGGCGCGCCAGCAGGCCTTCCTCGAACACGGCGAGGAATCCATCGCGCCGCTGACCCTGAAGGACGTGGCCGAGGAGATCGGCATGCACGAGTCCACCGTCTCGCGCATCACCACCGGCAAGTACATCCAGACCCCGCGCGGCACGCTGGAGCTCAAGCAACTGTTCGCGGTGCGGCTGGAGGGTGCCGATGTCTCCGGCGCGGCAATCAAGGCGATGGTGCGCCGCCTGATCGAGAGCGAGCCCGCGCATGCCCCGCTGGCGGACGATGCGATCGCGGCGCTGCTGGCGCGCCAGGGCATCCGCGTGGCGCGGCGCACGGTGGCGAAGTATCGTGAGCAGTTGGCCATCGCCCCCGCCCGCGAGCGCAAGCGCGCTGCCGGCGGCGGGACGCGGATGGCGCGTGCGGGTTGACCAGATGACGGGGGATGCGATGCCGAACACGATCCGGGTGCTGCTCGTGGACGACCACGAGGGCTTCATCAACGCGGTGCTGCGCCACATGCGCAAGCATCCGTGGGTGGAGATCGTGGGCACCGCGGCCAACGGGATCGAGGCGGTGGCGCGCTCGGAGGCCCTTCGCCCCGACGTGGTGCTGATGGACCTGGCGATGCCGGAAATGGGCGGCTTGCAGGCCACGCGCCTGATCAAGGCCCAGGACGCGCCGCCGTTCGTGGCGATCGTCAGCCATTTCGACGACAACGAGCACCGCGAGCACGCCCAGCGCGCCGGCTGCGATGCCTTCATCAGCAAGCTCAACTACATGCAGGAAGTGCTGCCGCTGCTGGAGCGACTGGCGGACGGGCAGGCCGCTGACGAGGGCCGCGCATGAGCGAATCGCGGATCCTCGTGGTCGATGCCGACGACGCCCGCACCGAGCGGCTGGCGACGCTGCTGGACTTCATGGATTTCACCCCGCGCGTGGTGGTGGACGCGGCCGACCTCGACCTTTCCAAGGCCCGCGCCAGCGACTGGGTGGCGGTGATCGCCGGCGACGTGGGCGATCCCGAGGCCTGGGACGCCTTCGTCCACTGGCTGGCCGGGCAGCCGCTGCATCCGCCGCTGATCGCCCTGCCCGACCACGGCGACGACGCGGGCTGGCGCCGGCACATCCACCCCGACATGGTGTGGCCGCTGGCCTACCCGATCCGCCGCAACCAGCTGCAGGACGTGCTGCGCCGCGCCAGCATCAAGCGCATGGACGACGATGCCCGCCGCGAGCTGCCGCAGGTGGGGCCCACCGGCCGCAGCGCCGCCGTGCTGCGGCTGAACCGGATGATCGACCAGGTGGCCCGGTTCGACACCACCGTGCTGATCCTGGGCGAATCCGGCACCGGCAAGGAGGTGGCGGCGCGCGCCATCCACGCGCGCTCGCCGCGCCGGGACAAGCCGTTCGTGGCCATCAACTGCGGCGCGATCCCGCCGGACCTGCTGGAAAGCGAGCTGTTCGGCCACGAAAAAGGCGCCTTCACCGGCGCCCTGACCCAGCGCAAGGGCCGCTTCGAGATGGCCGAGGGCGGCACCCTGCTGCTGGACGAGATCGGCGACATGCCGATGGCGATGCAGGTCAAGCTGCTGCGGGCCCTGCAGGAACGGGTGTTCGAGCGGGTCGGCGGCGGCACCGCGATCCCGTGCGACGTGCGGGTGGTCGCGGCCACCCACCGCAACCTGGAAGCGCATATCGCCGAGGGCAAGTTCCGCGAAGACCTGTTCTATCGCCTCAACGTGTTCCCGATCGAGATGCCCGCCCTGCGCGAGCGCAGCGACGACCTGCCCGACCTGGTGGCCGCGATCACCCGCCAGCTGGCGGAGTCCGGCCGCGGCCGGGTCAGCCTGACCGCCGAGGCGATCGCCGCCCTGCAGCACTACGACTGGCCGGGCAACGTGCGCGAACTGGCAAACCTGCTGGAGCGGCTGGCGGTACTGAACCCGGATGGCCGGGTGGGGCTGGACGACCTGCCGGCGCGCTACCGCGCGGCGGTCCCGGCCGATTTCAGCCTGCCGCCGCCGGTGGACGAAGCCCCTGCCATTGCGGTCGTGCCCAGCCCGACGCCTGCCGCCAGGCCAGCGCCCGCGAGTGCCGCCGCGCCGGCACCCCCCGCATCCCCCGATCCAGCCACCCTCTCGCCGCTGGTGTCGCTGCCCGCCGGCGGCCTGGACCTGCGCCAGCACATCGCCGAGATCGAGAACGAGCTGATCCGGCAGGCCCTGCAGCAGACCGGCGGGGTGGTCGCGCATGCCGCCCCGCTGCTGGGCCTGCGCCGCACCACCCTGCTGGAGAAGCTGCGCAAGTACGGCATCGCCCGCAGCGGCGACGCCGGGCCGGAGGACGACGCGCGGGAATCTTGACGCATCCGCGGCACGGGTTTTGCTTGAGGTTGGCCAGACCCGTTTCCTTCCGATGCCGAGATGACCGACGCCATCAGCTCGATCCTCTCCCAGATCCGCGCCCACGAGCTGCGGACCCAGGGGGCCCTCGCCGGGGCCGCCGGCATGCCTGGCGTGGGCGGACTGGGCGGCGCCGGGCCGGCGGGGGATGCCGCGCCTTCCAATGCCATCGGCGGGGTGCGGCCGGCCGGCTCGGACTTCCAGCAAACCCTCAACAACGCCATCGATGGCGTGAGCAAGGCGCAGAACGACGCCGGTGCACTCCAGCAGGCGTTCGAACTGGGCGATCCGCGCGCCGACCTGGCGCGGGTGATGGTGGCCATGCAGCAGTCGCAGGTCGCGTTCAAGGCCGCCGTGGAAGTCCGCAACCGCCTGGTCCAGGCGTACCAGGAAGTGATGAACATGCCGATCTAGCCGGGCGCGGGCCGTGCCTGACGCCGCCCCCTCCTTCCGCACCTTAATTCCGTCCTTCGAGCTTCCCCCCGCCCCATGAGCGCCATCGCCCTCCCCAAGACCCCCGACGACCTGAAGAAGCTGGGCCGCCTGCAGGACATCCCGCTGGTGCGGCAGCTGCTCACGCTGGGCACGGTGGCGGCGGCGATCGCGCTGGGCCTGTGGCTGTTCTTCTGGACCCAGAAGCCGGCTTACACCCCGCTGCCGGGGCTGGACGCCAAGACCGCCAACGAGGCGCGCGACCTGCTGCGCAATGCCCAGGTGCCGTTCAAGATCGACCCGGCCACCGGGCTGCTGTCGGTGCCCGAGGACAAGCTGGGCGAGGCGCGCATGGCCTTGGCCGGGGCTGGCCTGGGCACCGGCGACGGCAAGGGCTTCGAGGCGATGGAAGGCGACCAGGGCTTCGGCACCAGCCAGTTCGTGGAGAACGCGCGCTACCAGCACGCGCTGGAAACCGAGCTGGCGCGCACCATCACCAACCTGCGCCCGGTGCGCGAGGCGCGGGTGCACCTGGCGCTGCCCAAGCCCTCGGCATTCACCCGCCAGCGCGAGCCGGCCAGCGCCTCGGTGGTGCTGCAGCTGCAGAGCGGGGCCAGCCTGGAGCCGGGCCAGGTGGACGCGATCGTGCACCTGGTGGCCTCGTCGATCCCGGAACTCCCGCCGGGCAACGTCACCGTGGTGGACCAGTTCGGCCGCCTGCTCTCCAACCCCGACCCCGACAGCGATGCGGCCATCGCCGCCAAGCAGTACGAACAGCAGCGCCGCCAGGAGGCCGTGTTCGCGCAGCGCATCCAGGCCCTGCTGGAGCCGATCACCGGCCCCGGCAAGGTACGCGCGCAAGTGAGCGTGGACATGGATTTCTCGCAGACCGAGGAAGCGCGCGAGGTCTACGGCCCGCAGGCCGGTCTGGTGCGCAGCGAGCAGGTGTCCGAAACCGGCACCCAGGTCGCCACCACCAACACCAGCGATGCCGGCGGCAGCGGCGGGCCGGCCCAAGGCGTGCCCGGCAGCGCCTCCAACACCCCGGGTGCGGCGCCGCAGGCCGGCGGCCCCGGTGGCAACAGCAGCGCCACCAATTCCAACAGCGGCAGCAACAGCCGCAGCGCGGTCCGCAACTACGAGATCGACCGCACCCTCACCCACACCCGCAAGGCGCCGTCGCAGATCCGCCGGATCACCGCCGCGGTGCTGGTGGACAACATCGCCGGGCCGCCCGGCAAGAACGGCAAGCCCACCGAGCGCGCGCTGACCGCGAACGAGATCAGCCGCATCCAGACCCTGGTGCAGCAGGCGATCGGGTTCGACAGCCAGCGCGGCGATGCGGTCAGCGTGGTCAACTCGCCGTTCGCGCGCGACACCGTTGCCGACAACGCGCCGTCCGCGCCGTTCTGGGAGGACCCGCGCGCCCGCGACCTGCTGCGCACCCTGCTCGGTGGGATCGCGCTAATGCTGGTGATCTGGTTCGTGCTGCGGCCGGCGTTCCGCGCCCTGACCACGCCGAAGGTCGCCCTGCCGCAGGCGATCCCCGAGGCCCTGCTGGTGGAACAGGAAGGCGGGCAGATGCCGCATCCGGCCCTCACCCAAGAGCAGCAGGCGGCGCGCAACAGTTTCGAGGAAAAGATTCAGGCGGCCCGCTCGGCGGTGAACAGCGACTCCAAGCGGGTGGCGGCGGTGGTGCGTGACCTGGTGAACTCCGATGGCTGAATTCGCTCTCTCCGGCGTGCAGCGCGCGGCCGTGGTCCTGCTCTCGCTGGGCGAGCAGCAGGCCGCGGAAGTGCTCAAGCACATGGGCGCCAAGGAAGTCCAGAAGCTGGGCGTGGCCATGACTTCGGTCGGCAACGTCTCGCGCGAGGAAGTCGAGAAGGTGATCGACGAATTCGTCACCACCCTCGAGCGTCCCAGCCTCGGCAGCGGCGCCGACGAATACGTGCGCGCGGTGCTGGTGCAGGCACTGGGCGAGGACCGCGCCAGCAGCCTGATCGACCGCATCCTGATGGGCCGCAACACCACCGGCCTGGACACCCTGAAGTGGATGGAGCCGCGCGCGATCGCCGACCTGGTGCGCAACGAGCACCCGCAGATCATCGCGATCGTGCTGTCCCACCTGGATCCCGACCAGGCCGCGGAAGCGCTGAAGTTCCTGCCCGAGCGCGTGCGCTCGGACGTACTGGTGCGGATCGCCACCCTCGATGGCATCCCGCCGCACGCGCTCAACGAGCTGAACGACGTGATGGCCAAGCAGTTCGCCGGCAACCAGAACCTGAAGTCGTCCACCATCGGCGGCGTCAAGGTCGCTGCCAACATCCTCAACTTCATGGATGGCGGCATGGACGAGAAGATCCTGGAGGCGATCGCCCAGATCGACGAACCGCTGACCGGCAAGATCCGCGACCTGATGTTCGTATTCGACAACCTCGCCGACATCGACGACCGCGCGATCCAGACCGTGCTGCGCGAAGTCGCCGCCGACAAGCTGGCGCTGGCGCTGCGCGGCGCCGACCCGAAGGTGAAGGACAAGATCATCAGCAACATGTCGCAGCGCGCCGCGGAAATGCTGGTGGAGGACATGGAGGCGCGCGGCCCGGTGCGGCTGGCCGAGGTCGAGGCGGCGCAGAAGGAAATCCTGGCGATCGTGCGCAAGATGGCCGATGACGGCACCATCCAGCTGGCGGCCAAGGCCGAGGTCTTCGTATGAGCGCGGCGGTGCGCTGGTCGGCTCCCGAGCTGGTGCCGCCGCCCCCGCCGCCGGAGCAGCGCGGCCTGCCCAGCGTCGAGGAGCTCCAGGCCATCGAGGAAGCGGCGCGCGCGGAAGGCTACGCGCGCGGGCACGCCGAAGGCCTGGCCAGCGGGCAGGCGGAGATCCGCCGCATCGTGGCCCAGATGGAGGGCATCCTGGACGCGTTCACGCGCCCGCTGGCGCGCCTGGACGCGGAAGTCGGGGATGCCCTGGGCGCATTGGCCGTGCGCATCGCCGGCGCCCTGCTGGGGCGCAGCTACGCCGCCGATCCGGCGCTGCTGGCCGCGCTCGTGCGCGAGGCGCTGGAGATCAGCGGCAGCGAAACCCGCCAGCTGGAACTGCGCCTGCATCCGGACGACATCGCCATGCTCACCCCGCACCTGCCGCCGCTGGACGGCGTGCGGCTGGTGCCCGACCTCACCCTGGCCCGCGGCGACCTGCGGGTGCACGCCGACAGCGTGCGGATCGACGGTAGCCTGGCCGCGCGCCTGAATACCGCGCTGCAGAGCCTGGCCGGGGAGCACGCATGAACGCCCGCCGTCCGTCGCCCCTATCCACGGCGCACTTGCGGAGTGGCGTGAAAAGGCGCTGGATATGCACGCCGGGACGTGATCCGCAGCGCAACATGGACGTGATCGATTCCGCGTTCCGGGCGGGAGGCCACCGATGAGCATCGCCGCCGCGCAATGGAATGAAGCCCGCAGCCTGCGCCTGGCTGCGCGCCTGCGCGCGGCCGACCCGCGCCTGGAAGCGATGGGCATGGTCCGCGAAGGCGTGTTGCGGCGCGCGGTGGGCCTGACCCTGGAAGCCACCGGCTGCAGTGCCCCGCTGGGCGCACGCTGCAGCGTGGAGACCAGCGGCGGGCGCTGGGTGGATGCCGAGGTGGTCGGCTTCGCCGGCGACCGCACCTTCCTGATGCCCACCTCCGACCTGTCCGGACTGCTGCCGAATGCGCGCGTGATCACCGGCTCCAGCCGCGGCGAGGTGGCGGTGGGCGAAGGCCTGCTGGGCCGCGTGATCGACAGCGACGGCGTTCCGCTGGACGGCCGCCCGCCGCTGCGTGCCGAGGATTTCGTCGGCCTGGCCGGCACCCAGATCAACCCGCTGATGCGTGAGCCGATCACCCGCTCGCTGGACGTCGGCGTGCGCGCCATCAACGCCCTGCTGCCGATCGGCCGCGGCCAGCGTGTCGGCCTGTTCGCCGGCTCCGGCGTCGGCAAATCGACGCTGCTGGGCATGATGACCCGCTACACCGCCGCCGACGTCATCGTGGTCGGGCTGATTGGCGAACGCGGCCGCGAAGTGCGCGATTTCGTGGAAAGCACGCTGGGCCCGGAAGGATTGCGCCGCGCAGTGGTGGTGGCCGCCCCGGCCGACCGCCCGCCGCTGGCGCGCCTGCACGGCGCCCTGCGCGCCACCGCCATCGCCGAATGGTTCCGGGATCAGGGCTTGCATGTGCTGCTGCTCATGGACTCCCTCACCCGCTTCGCCCACGCCCAGCGCGAGATCGGCTTGTCGGTCGGCGAGCCGCCTACCACCCGCGGCTACCCGCCGTCGGTGTTCGCGCGCCTGCCGGCGCTGGTGGAGCGCGCCGGCAACGGGGCCGATGGCCGTGGGTCGATCACCGCGTTCTACACCGTGCTGACCGAAGGCGACGACCAGCAGGAACCCATCGCGGACGCCGCCCGCGCCATTCTCGACGGCCACATCGTGCTCACCCGCCGGATCGCCGACGCCGGCCTGTACCCGGCGATCGACGTGGAAGTGTCGGTCAGCCGCGTGATGCAGGACATCACCGACCCGGCCTGGCGCGCCCGCATCCGCCGCCTCAAGCAACTGATGGCGGCCTACAACGCCCAGCGCGACCTCATCGCCATCGGCGCCTACCAGCGCGGCAACGACCCGGTGGTGGACGACGCCCTGGCGCTGTGGCCGCAGATCCTGCAGTTCCTGGCCCAGGACGTCACCGAATCGGCCGACGTGGAAGCCAGCCGCAATGCCCTCGCCCGCCTGCTCGACGGGACCCCGGAGATCGCACAATGACCCGCTCGCAACGCCTCGACCCCCTGCTGCGCGTCACCCAGCAACGCCAGGACGCGGTGGCCAGGCAACTGGCCGAGCGCGACAAGGCGCTGAACGAGCAACAGCAGCGGCTGGACCTGCTGAAGCAGTATGCCGACAGCTATTCCCCGGCCCCCGCCGGCAGCACCCTGGCCCCGGCGATGCTGGCCAACCACGTGGCGTTCCGCGCCAAGCTCGACGTCGCCCTGCAGCAGCAGGCGCAGGCGGTGGATGTCTCGCGCCAGAACCGCGAGATCGAGCGTGCCCGCCTGCTGCTGGCCAGCCGCGACAACAAGGTGCTGGAACAGCTGGCGGCCAGCTACCGCAGCGAGGAACAGCGGGTGGCCAGCCAGCGCGAACAGCGCGAGCTGGATGACCTCGGTGGCCGCCGCGTGCGCGCCGCGCGCGAGGCGGGCGAACCGTGATGGGCGAAGCCGCCAGCCTGCCGCTTCCCACCGGGCCGCTGGCGCTGATGGCGGCGGCGGGCAAGCTGCCGGCCGGCGAGGCCGCTGGCGATGACGCGCCGGTGGCCGGTGCGTTCCAGCTGTTGCTGGAGGCCGAGCCCTCGGCGCAGGCTGACGCAGCAGCGGCCAACCCGCCCGCGCTGGCCGCGCCCGGCAAGCACCAGCCCGCGAAACCCGGCGCATCCGCCGCTGCCGAGGCAGCGCCCGACGACGTGGCGCCGATGATGGCGATGCTGGCGCAGATGCCGGGTTTGCCGGCCGCCGCCGCACCGGCTGCTGCCACGCCCTCCCTGCCTTTGCCGGATGCGCTGCCGGCCGGCCCTGTCACCTCCCCGCAGGCCGTGCCGGACGCGCTTACCGCGCTTGCCACCCGCCCATCTGCGCCGCCCGTGCCGTCCACGCAGCCCGACTTGCCCGGGCTGCGCCGGGATGCCGTCGCCGATGCGGTCGAGGCCGCCCTGCGGCCGGTCGTGGCCGATGGCACGGAGTCCGCCAGCACCCCGGCACTGCCCGCGTCCCTGCGGGATGCGGCCGCCGGCGGTGACGGTTCCGCCCGCCGGCGGCCGCCGATCCTGCGCACCGCCTCGCCCGGGATCATCCCGCCCGCGCCGACGGATGCCCCGCGCCTGCCGGCGGCCACGGCGGGCAGCCTGCCGGCCAGCGCCCTGTTCGAGCTCCTGCGCGGCGGCGGGGCGTCGTCCTCCAACCGCGGCGCGACCGGCGGCGAGATCCTCGTGGCGGCGGCCACTGTCGCCCCCACGGCAGCCGGCCCTGCCGGTGCAGCCCCGGCACCGGCGCCCGGGAGCGATGCGGCAGTCCCCCTGCCGCTGCCGCCGGGCGTGCCCATGCCGTGGCTGCCCGCGGCGGCAAACGGGCCCGCCATGCCGACCCCGCCCGCCCTCCAAGCGGAGACCCCGCCCCCGGCGCTGGCGGCCATCGCCCCGGCATCGGCCACGGTGGCCGCATCCGGCCCGCTGCCGGCCTCCAGTGCAGCGTCCGATCCGCTCGCGCTGATGCAGGCGCTGGAGACCGCCCCGGCAGCGCCGCGTACCGCCGCCTCAGAGGCCGGCAGCGGCGAGGTGCCCAGCCTTGGCACCCTGCACTTCCCGGCGATGCTGGCCGCCACTGCGCAGCACACCACGCCCACCACCGCGCCCACGCCGGCGGCAGTGGCCGCGCCGCTGGCACAGCCTGCCGACCCCGCCACCGGCTATGACGACAGCCTCGGCGACCATCTGGCCTGGATGGCGGCGCAGAAGCTGGGCCACGCCCAGATCCGGGTCGCGCCGGAGCATCTGGGCCCGATCGACATCCGGGTGCAGGTGGACGGCCGCGACGTGCGTGCCGAGTTCCACAGCCCGCATGCCGAGGTCCGGCAGGCGCTGGAATCCAGCCTGCCGCGCCTGCGCGAGCTGCTGGGGCAGCACGGCCTGCAGCTGGCGCATGCCGGCGTCGGCCAGGGCCAGGCGCAGGCGCAGGGGCGGCGTGGCTCCGCCGCCGGCGCCACGGGTGCCGGCAGTACGGCGGAGGGGGAACCGGCGACGACCACGCCGCGGCCGCCGGAATCCCGTCGCGGCCGCGGCCTGCTCGACGAATACGCCTGACGCCGGCGTTCTGGCCCCGCTGCCCCGGGCGCGTCCCGCCCGTCGCGGTCCGGTGGATGGCGCCCGTTTGCCGCAACGGGCGGCCGCTGTCGGCCGCGCCTGCGTCCCCGCCGGGCGCTTGCCGGTCCGCCTGCGGCATGGCGTTTGCATGATGCAGGCCAACGCCATTCCAAGGACGAATCACCCGTGGCAGCTCCCGCAAAACCGGCCCCGGCCACCGCTGCGCCCGCGGCCAATCCGCCGCCGAAGAAATCCGCAAAGCTGCTGTGGATCATCCTGATCCTGGTGGTGCTGGCCGGCGGTGGCGGCGGCGCGGCATTCTTCTTCATGAAGCCGGCGCACTCCGGGCCCAAGCCGCTGCCGCCGGCGCAGTACATCGCCATGGACCCGGCCTTCGTGGTCAACCTGGCCGATGCCGATACCGTGAAATACCTGCAGGCCGACGTGCAGCTGCAGACCCGCGACCCGGAAACCGCCGCTGCGATCGCGCTGCACACGCCGCTGATCCGCAACCGGCTGCTGCTGCTGTTCGGGCAGCAGACCTCGCAACAGCTCGTCGGGCGCGCCGGCAAGGAACGCCTGCAGGCGCAGGCGCTGAACGAGGTGCGCTCGGTGCTCAAGGCGCAGCACGCCGCCGACAAGGTGGATGCGCTGCTGTTCACCAGTGTCGTGATCCAGTGACCGGGACGCCGCGATGAGCTCCGACCTGCTCAGCCAGGACGAGATCGACGCCCTCCTCCACGGCGTCGACAGCGGCGTGGTGGATACCGAACCACCGCCCGCCCCAGGCGAGGTACGCGCCTATGACTTCGCCACCCAGGAACGCATCATCCGCGGCCGCCTGCCGACCCTGGAGATGGTGAACGAGCGCTTTGCGCGGACCTGGCGGATCGGCCTGTTCAACCTGCTGCGGCGTTCGGCCGACCTGTCGGTGCGCGGCATCGACATGGTGCGCTTCGGCGAGTACATGCACTCGCTGCACGTGCCCACCAACCTCAACCTGGTGAAGATGAAGCCGCTGCGCGGCACCGCCATCGTGATGTTCGAGCCGCGCCTGGTGTTCACCGTGGTGGACAGCTTCTTCGGCGGCAACGGCAAGTACCACACCCGGATCGAGGGCCGCGAGTTCACCCCCACCGAGATGCGGGTGATCCAGCTGCTGCTGAAGCAGACCTTCGCCGATTTCACCGAGGCGTGGGCGCCGGTGATGCAGGTGGAGTTCGAATACCTCAATTCCGAGGTCAACCCGCACTTCGCCAACATCATCAGCCCGCGCGAATACATCGTGGTCTGCCGCTTCCACGTGGACCTGGAAGGCGGCGGCGGCGAACTGCACCTGGCCCTGCCGTGGGCGATGCTGGAGCCGATCCGCGAACAGCTGGACGCCGGCGTGCAGAGCGACCGGGTCGAGAAGGACGAGAGCTGGACGCGCGCGCTGCGCGCGCAGCTGCAGGACGCCGAGGTGGAACTGAGCAGCGTGCTGGCCGAGCGCCAGATCAGCCTGCGCGAACTGAGCCGGCTCAAGGTCGGCGACGTCATCCCGCTGGACATCCGGCAGGAGGTGCCGTTGCAGGTCGAGCACCTGCCGCTGTTCTCCGGTGAATTCGGCGTCCACAACGGGCGCAACGCGGTGAAGATCACCGCGGTGCACACACTTCGTTCCAACCAGGATTCCCAGGCCAAGCCATGAGCACGACCGAAAACGACCCGACCCGCGCCGCCTTCGAGCCGCTGACCGCCGAGGCCGGCACCGGCAACGGCAGCGACCTCAACCTGGAGGTCATCCTCGACGTCCCGGTCTCGCTGTCGCTGGAGGTCGGGCGCGCGCGCATCCCGATCCGCAACCTGCTGCAGCTCAACCAGGGCTCGGTGGTGGAACTCGAGCGCGGCGCCGGCGAACCGCTGGACGTGTACGTCAACGGCACCCTGATCGCGCAGGGCGAGGTCGTGGTGGTCAACGACCGCTTCGGCGTGCGCCTGACCGACGTGGTCAGCCCGGCCGAACGCATCAAGCGCCTGCGCTGAGCCGCCGCCATGCAGGACGCCACTCCCGCCTCCGCCGCGCAGCCCGTTCCGGCCGCACCGGCCGCAACACAGCCGGCCGTGCCACCGCCGCGCCCGGTGCAGACCCATGCGCTGGCGCTGCAGCCTGCGCATGCCCCGGCTGCACCCAGCGCCGCCGGCACCATCGGCGGCACCCTGTTCGCGCTGGCGCTGGTGATCGGCCTGATCTTCGGCCTGGCCTGGCTGGCGCGGCGCATGCCCGGCTTCGCGCTGGCGCGCCACGGCGGGCTGCGGGTGGTGACCTCGCTGGCGCTGGGCGCGCGCGAACGCCTGCTGGTGGTGGAAGTCGGCAGCACCCAGCTGCTGCTGTCCAGCGGTGCCTCCGGCACCCGCCTGCTGCACACCCTCGAGCAGCCCCTGCCGGACGCCGTGCCGGCCCCCGCGGCGGCCTCGCCGTTCGCGCAGGTGCTGGCCCAGCATTTCAGGAAGAAGGCATGAACCGGCACTCCCCCGCCCCTGCGGCCGGCGCCTGGCGGCGCGGCCTGCTGGTCCTGGTCGCACTGGTGCTGCTGGCCTGCGCGGTGCCCGCGCTGGCGCAAACGGCGGCATCTGCCCCGGCCGCCGCCACCGCGCCGGCCGCGGGTGCGCCGCTGCCGGACCTGCCGGCGGTGACCGTGGGGCAGATCGGCAAGGAGCCGGTCAGCATGCCGATGCAGGTGCTGCTGCTGATGACCGGCATCACCCTGCTGCCGGCGCTGCTGCTGGGGATCACCGCATTCACCCGCGTCATCATCGTGCTCAGCCTGCTGCGGCAGGCGCTGGGCACCGGGCAGACACCGTCCAACCAGATCCTGCTGGCGCTGGCGCTGTTCCTCACCGCGATGATCATGCAGCCGGTGCTGGACCAGGCCTGGACCGCGGGCATCGCGCCCTATCTGGACCACCAGATGGATTTCCGCAGCGCCTGGGCCGCGGCATCGGCGCCGTTCCGTGCCTTCATGCTGGCGCAGGTGCGCGAGAACGACCTGATGACCTTCGCCGGGATGTCCGGCAGCGGCCCCTATGCCACCCCGCAGGACGTGCCGTTCGGCGTGCTGGCGGCCTCGTTCCTGACCAGCGAGCTGAAGACCGCGTTCGAGATCGCGTTCCTGATCTACATCCCGTTCGTGATCATCGACCTGGTGGTGGCCAGCGTGCTGATGTCGATGGGCATGATGATGCTCTCGCCCATGCTGATCTCGGCCCCGTTCAAGATCCTGCTGTTCGTGCTGGTAGACGGCTGGGTGCTGGTGGTCGGCTCGATCGCAGGCAGCTTCAATCCGATATGACCGCCGCGCCGACGCCCACCTCCCGGCGCCGCCCGCTTCCCCACGGAGCCCCCGCATGACCCCCGAAATGGCCCTTTCGCAGATTTCCCAAGGCCTGCAGCTGGCGCTGCTGCTGGGCGCGCCGCTGCTGCTGGCGGTGCTCGGCACCGGCGTGGTGGTCGGCATCCTGCAGGCCGCCACCTCGATCAACGAGCCCACCGTGGCCTTCGTGTGCAAGGTCGGCGCGCTGGTGGCCACCCTGGCGCTGACCGGGCACTTCCTGCTGGGCCGGCTGGTCTCGTTCACCACCGAGCTGTTCCAGCAGATCCCGCACCTGATCGGCTGAACGCGGCCGTGGACACCGTCACCCTGACCACCGCCGACGGGTTGAACCTGTTCGGGATGCTGGCGACGGTCCTTTGGCACTCCATCCGGATCGGCGCCGCCATGCAGGTGCTGCCGGCGATCGGCGGCAAGGGCGTGCCGCGGCGCGCGCGCATGCTGTTCACCCTGGTGCTGGCGGCCGCCCTGTCGGGGATGTTGCCGGCCCCGCCGCCGGCCGCGGTGGATGCCGCCACCGCCCTCAACGTGCTGCGCGAATTCGCCATCGGCCTGTCCATCGGGCTGCTGATCAAGCTGGCGTTCGAGGCCGGGATGCTGGCCGGGCAATTCGCCTCGCAGGGCATGGCGCTGTCGTTCGCCACCATGGCCGACCCTGCCAACCAGACCCAGGTGCCGGTGCTGTCCACCTGGTTCTACCTGATCTTCGGGCTGGTGTTCTTCAGCCTGAATGCGCACGTGGCGCTGATCCAGCTGCTGGCCGACAGCTACCGCGCGCAGCCGATCGGCAAGCCGCTGGCGGACCTGTCGCATTTCCTGTCGGTGCTGCCGGCGTTCTTCCCGGCGGTGCTGCGCGCGGCGGTGCTGATGTCGCTGCCGGTGACGGTGGCGATGCTGGCGGTGAACACGGTCATGGGCGTGCTGTCGCGCGCGGCCCCGCAGTTCAACCCGATCCAGATCGGCATGCCGGTGGCCCTGCTGGTGGGCCTGGCCCTGCTGGTGGTGCTGGCACGCGAGTTGCTTGATCCAGTGCAGGCGTTGTTCGGGCAGGCATTCGAGGCCGCCCGCGCCGTCACGGATTGAGACGATGAGCGAAGCCGCCGATCGCGAAGACCGCACAGAAGCCCCGACAAGCAAACGCCTGGAAGATGCCCGCAAGCGCGGCGACGTGCCGCGCTCGCGCGAGCTGGCCAACGTGGCGGTGCTGGGCGCCTCGGTGGTCTCGCTGCTGGTGATGGGGCCGGGGGTCGCGCGTGCCTCGCTCGGCTGGATGCACGACGCGCTGGCGTTCGACCCGTCGCTGGTCGGGCACCAGGACCGCCTGCTGGCGCACGCCGCCAGCCTGCTCGGCGGCCTGGTGCTGCCCACCGTCCCGCTGGTGGCGGTGGCACTGGCCGCCTGCTTCATCTCCCCGGCGATCATGAGCGGCCTGCGCTTCAGCGGGCAGGCGCTGCAGCCGAATTTCGGCCGCCTCAACCCGATGGCCGGGCTGGCCCGCATGTACAACCGCGAAGGCCAGGTGGAACTGCTGCGCTCGCTGCTGCGGATCCTGCTGGTCGGCGCGGTGGGCTACTGGGTGGTGCATCGCGCGCTGGTGGCGATGCCGTCGCTGCAGCAGGAATCGGTGGAACACGCGGTGGCCGACGGACTGGGCTTCATGCTGCACGCGCTCGCGGCGATGGTCGGCTCGATGGCCCTGCTGGCGGCGATCGACGTGCCCTACCAGCGCTGGTCGTGGCGCGAGAAGCTGAAGATGACCAAGCAGGAGATCCGCGACGAGTTCAAGGAAAGCGAGGGCAACCCGCAGGTCAAGAGCAAGATCCGGCAGATGGCCATGCGGATCGCGCAGCAGCGGATGATGGAGGCGGTGCCGAAGGCCGACGTGGTGGTGGTGAACCCGACCCATTACGCGGTGGCGCTGAAGTACGAGCCGGGCAAGATGCGCGCGCCCAAGGTGGTGGCCACCGGGGTGGACGAGATCGCGCTGAAGATCCGCGAGATCGCGCAGGCGCACCGGGTGGCGCAGGTCGAGGCGCCGCCGCTAGCGCGCGCGCTGTACCGCCACGCCAAGCTGGACCAGGAAATCCCGGCCGCGCTGTACGCGGCGGTGGCGCAGGTGCTGTCGTACGTGTTCCAGCTGCGCCGCTGGCACCCGAAGCACGGGCCGATGCCGCGCCTGCCCGCGGTGACCCTGGACCCGGCGCTGGATGACGGGCAGGCGCCGCGATGAGCACGCTGCCCAACGACCGCCCGCAGTCCGGCGCACTGGCCGCGATCAGCCACGCCGTGCGCACCGGCGCCGCCGCCCCGGTGGTGGTGCTGGCGATGCTGTCGATGGTGGTGGTGCCGCTGCCGCCGTTCCTGCTGGACGCGCTGTTCACCATCAACATCGGCCTGTCGCTGATGGTGCTGCTGGCGGTGGTGTACGTGCGCCGGCCGCTGGAGTTCTCGATCTTCCCCAGCGTCCTGCTGATGGTCACCCTGCTGCGCCTGTCGCTGAACGTGGCCTCGACCCGCGTGGTGCTGCTGCACGGCCACCAGGGCGGCGCGGCGGCCGGGCACGTGATCGAATCGTTCGGCAACTTCGTGGTCGGCGGCAGCTATGCGGTCGGCATCGTGGTGTTCGCCATCCTCACCATCATCAACTTCGTGGTGGTGACCAAGGGCTCCGGGCGCATCTCCGAGGTGTCGGCGCGCTTCATCCTCGACGCCTTGCCCGGCAAGCAGATGGCGATCGACGCCGACCTCAACGCCGGCCTGCTGACCCGCGACGAGGCCAAGCTGCGGCGCGAGGAAGTGCGCAACGAGGCCGACTTCTACGGCTCGATGGACGGCGCCAGCAAGTTCGTGCGCGGCGACGCCATCGCCGGCCTGCTGATCCTGGCGATCAACCTGGTCGGCGGCGTCCTGATCGGCATGCTCCAGCACGGCCTCGGCTTCGGCGAGGCGATGCAGACCTACACCCTGCTGGCGATCGGCGACGGCCTGGTGGCGCAGATTCCGGCGCTGCTGGTGTCCACCGCGGTGGCGATGCTGGTGACCCGCGCCACCCGCGAGCAGGAAATGGGCGATGCGGTGAGCACCCAGGTGTTCGGGCAGCGCCGCGCGCTGACGGTGGCCGCCACCCTGCTGGGCCTGATCGGGCTGGTGCCGGGCATGCCCAACCTGCCGTTCCTGCTGCTGGCCGGCGCGCTCGGGTTCGCGGCCTGGCGCATGCGCGACCCGGGCGAGGCCAGCCCGCAGCCCGCGGCGGAAGCGACCGCCGCCAGCCCGGGCGGCACCGCGCTGGCGGAGCTGAGCTGGGACGAAGTGGCGCCGGTGGAGCCGTTGGGGCTGGAAGTCGGCTACAAGCTGATCCCGCTGGTGGACAAAAGCCAGGGCGGCGAGCTGCTGACCCGTCTCAAGGGCGTGCGCCGCAAGCTGACCCAGGACCTCGGCTTCCTGATCCCCGCGGTGCACGTGCGCGACAACCTGGAACTGGCCGCCGGCCAGTACCGCATCCTGGTGCACGGGGTGCCGGTGGCCAGCGGCGAGCTGTACCCCGACCGCATGCTGGCGCTGGACCCGGGCCGGGTGTTCGGGCGCCTGGACGGCATCCCGGGCAAGGACCCGGCGTTCGGGCTGGACGCAGTGTGGATCTTGCCGGGCGAGCGCGCGCACGCCGAATCGCTGGGCTATACGGTGGTCGATGCCGGCACCGTGGTCGCCACCCACCTCTCGCACGTGGTGCGCGAACGCGCGGCCGAACTGCTGGGCCACGATGAAGTGCAGCAGCTGCTGGCGAGCGTCGGCAAGGCGTCGCCCAAGCTCGTCGAAGAGCTGACACCGAAGCTGCTGCCGATGTCGGTGGTGGTGAAGGTGCTGCAGTCGCTGCTGGCCGAGAAGGTGCCGCTGCGGCAGATCCGGCGGATCGTCGAGGCCCTGCTGGAGCACGGCATCCACACCCAGGACCCGGCCACCCTGACCGCCGCCGTGCGGGTCGCGCTGGGGCCGTTCATTGTTCAGGAACTCGTCGGCATGGCGCAGGAGGTGCCGGTGTTCACCCTGGCCCCGCAGCTGGAACGCATCTTGCAAGATTCGGTCAACGGCCAAGGGGCCGCGCTGGAACCCGGACTCGCCGAGCGTTTGCACCAGAGCCTCAGCGAGTGCGTGACCCGTCAGGAGCAACGCGGCGAACCCGCGATCCTGCTGGTCCCGGGCGGGATCCGCGCAGCCATCTCGCGGCTGGTGCGTCACAGCGTTCCGCAGCTGTCGGTCCTGGCGTATGGCGAAGTGCCGGAAGACAAACGGTTGCGGTTGCTGGGTGCGATCGGATGACGGGCGTGTGCCCGCCAATGAGCAAGTCCGCAGCGGAGCAGCAACATGAGAATCAAGCGTTTCAACGCCCCCGACATGCGCACCGCGCTGCGGATGGTGCGTGAGGAACAGGGGCCGGATGCGGTGATCCTGTCCAGCCGGCAGGCCAGCGACGGGGTGGAAGTGGTGGCCGCCACCGATTACGACGAAGCCGTGGTGCAGCAGGCCCTGCGCACGATCGGCGCGCCCGAGGCGCCGCGCGCCCCGGCCGCCCCTGCGGCCCCCACCGCGCCGACCTCGCCCGCTCCCGCCGCTGTGACCGGCACGTCGCCCGCCCCGGAGGACTTCGCCGCCGTGCTGCGCGCACGCCTGCCCGAACCTGCGCAGGGCCGCGCGGTCTTCCACGTGGATGGCGAGCCGGTTCCCGCGCGCACCCCGCGCCCCGCGCCGACCAGCAATGAGCGCCCCTCCAGCCGCCTGGAGCAGGTGATGGCGGTGCTGAAGGGCCCGCGCGCCGCTGCCCCGACGCCGACGGCCGCGCCGCGCTCCGCGCCCGCCACCCTGCCGGCACAGGCCACCGTCGATCCGCCGACGGCCGTCCCGACCGACGTTCCGGCAGACATGCCGGTGCGCATGCCGGCGGATGCCCCGGCCGCGACCACGCCGGAGTCCCCGCGCCCCGCCCCAGCCCTGCGTGGCGTCGATCCCGACCCCGCGATGGCCGCGATGCGCGCCGAGCTGGCGGCCATGCGCAAGATCATCGAACGCGAACTCGGCCAGCTGGCGGGCGAGCGCCTGCGCGGCGCGCCGGCGCGGGCGGCGGCACTGGACGCACTGGCCGCGTTCGGCTGCGACGAAACGCTGGCGCAGCAGGTCGCCGCTGCCATCGATCCGACGCTGGCGCCGGAAACGATCGCCGCGCCGCTGCGCGCGGCCCTCGCCGCGCACCTGCCGGTGCTGCCCGACGAGGCGCTGGATGCCGGCGGCATCCTCGCCGTGCTCGGCCCGACCGGTGCCGGCAAGACCACCACCATCGCCAAGCTCGCCGCCCGCTATGCCGCCCGCCACCGCGCCCGCGACGTGGCCCTGATCAGCGCCGACAACGCCCGCGCCGGCGCCCGCGAGCAGCTGCATGTGCTGGGCCGGCGGCTGGGCATCACCGTCTGCGACGCCGAAGGCCCGGACGCCCTGGCGCGGGTGCTGGAGCAACTGGCCGACTATCCGCTGGTGCTGATCGACACCGCCGGCCACGGCCTGCGCGACCGCGCCCTGCTGCGCCAGATCCTGTGGGTGCGCGCCGCCAGCAACGTGCGCAGCCTGCTGGTGCTGCCCGCGAACGCGCACCCGGCCGACCTCGACGAACTGCTGCGGCGCTACCGCCCGGCCGCGCCGGAGGGCGCCATCCTGACCAAGCTGGACGAAACCACCCGTCCGGGTGCAGCCTTGTCGGTACTGGCGCACCACCGCCTGCCGCTGGCCTACACCACCGCCGGGCAGTGCGTGCCGGACGACATCGCGCTGGCGGACGCCACCGGTCTGGCCGAAGCCCTCGAGTTCCCGCGCCGCGCGCCGGCGGCCACCCCACACCATGACGACGGCCACCATGCATTCGCCTGAGCCCCCTCGCCCGCACTCCCCCGTCCCCACCGCGCCGCGCGTGATCGCCGTCACCGGCGGCAAGGGCGGCGTCGGCAAGACCACCGTGTCCATCAACCTGGCGATGGCGATGGTGCTGTCCGGCCAGCGCACCCTGCTGCTGGATACCGACCTTGGCCTGGCCAACGTCGACGTGATGCTGGGGCTGTCGCCGCGCCTGACCCTGGCCGACGTATTCGCCGGCCGCTGCGAACTGCGCGAGACCATCATCGAAGGCCCGCGCGGGCTGCTGGTGGTGCCGGCCGCTTCGGGCAAGCGCCACATGACCGAACTGCTGCCGCAGCAGCATGCCGGGCTGGTGAATGCGTTCTCGCAGCTCGACCTCCCGCTGGACGTGATGGTCGTGGACACCGCCGCCGGCATCTCCGACAGCGTGCTGACCTTCTGCCAGGCCGCGCAGGACGTGATCCTGGTGGTCTGCGACGAGCCCGCCTCGGTCACCGACGCCTATGCACTGGCGAAGGTGCTCAGCCGCGACCGCGGGGTCAACCGGATCGAGGTGCTGGCCAACCAGGTGGCCAATCCCACCGAGGGCAAGGCCCTGTTCGACAAGCTGGAACGCGTCACCTCGCGCTTCCTCGACATCACCCTGTCCTACCTCGGCGCGATCCCGCGCGATGAATGGCTGCGGGTGGCGGTGCAGCGCCAGGAGCCGGTGGTGGATGCCTTCCCCGGCGCGCCTTCCTCGCTGGCATTCCGCGAACTTGCCGCCAGGATCAGCCAGTGGCAGGCCCCGCAAGGGCCCCGCGGCCACGTCGAGTTCTTCACCGAGCGGCTGATCGCCGCGCAAGGGAGCGCCTGCGCATGAACACCAAGGCCGCCCAGTACCGCGCCCAGCAGAACGGCGATGCCGCTGCCATCGTGGCACGGCATTCGGAGCTGGTCCGCCGCATCGCCCACCACCTCGCCGCACGGCTGCCGTCCAGCGTCGAGGTGGACGACCTGATCCAGGCCGGCATGATCGGCCTGATCGAAGCCGCCCGGAACTTCCAGTCCGACCAGGGCGCAACCTTCGAGACCTACGCCTCGATCCGCATCCGCGGCGCGATGATCGACGCGATCCGCGCCGGCGACTGGGTGCCGCGCTCGGTCCACCGCCGCTACCGCGACGTGGTGGCCGCCACCCGCGCGATCGAGCAGCGCGAGGGCCGCGCCGCCACCGCCCAGGAAATCGCCGGTGCGCTGGGCATGAGCGTGGACGACTACCACCAGGTGCTGCAGGACGCCGCCCGCGGCCAGCTGCTGAGCCTGGACGAATACGTCGAGGAGCACGACGGCGAGCCCCGGCTGGGCCAGCACGACAACGCCACCCCCGCCCGCCGGTTCGAGCAGAGCGCGTTCCGGGTGGCCCTGGGCGAGGCCATCGACAACCTGCCGGAGCGCGAGAAGATGGTGCTCTCGCTGTACTACGAGCAGGAGATGAACCTGCGCGAGATCGGCTCGGTGCTCAACGTCAGCGAATCGCGGGTGTGCCAGATCCACGGCCAGGCCATGCTGCGCCTGCGCGCGCGCCTGACCGACTGGCGCGGGGAACTGGACGACGACGAGGATTGACCCGGGCGCGCTTCGCGTTCCGGGCAGCCCGTCACATCAAGTTTTCGGCCCGGCGGCCGATAGCCACTGCGCACACCTACAGGATTCGACATGGACAAGGGCATCCGCATCCTCATCGTTGACGATTTCTCGACCATGCGCCGCATCGTCAAGAACCTGCTCAACGACCTCGGCTTCACCAACACCGCCGAGGCCGACGACGGCTCGACCGCGCTGATCGAGCTGCACAAGGGCCATTTCGACCTGGTCATCACCGACTGGAACATGCCCGGCATGCCCGGCATCGAGCTGCTGAAGGCGATCCGCGCGGACGCCGCGCTGTCCAGGATCCCGGTGCTGATGGTGACCGCCGAATCCAAGCGCGAGCAGATCATCGAGGCCGCGCAGGCCGGCGTGAACGGCTACATCATCAAGCCGTTCACCGCCGCCACCCTCGAGGACAAGCTCAACAAGATCTTCGAGCGCATGGAGAAAGTGGCATGAGCATGCCCGCGCGCCCGCCGGCGATCCCCGCCGACCAGGCCGACGTGATCGGCCGCCTGCACGCGGCGATGTCCGCGCTGGAAGCAGGCGACGCCGAGGCCTGGCGCCACCATCTCGACTCCCTGCTGGAATGGCGCCGGCAGCCGGTGGTGGAGAGCCTGGTCAAGCTCGCGCGCGAGCTGGACGAGCTGGAGCGCACCATCGACGCGCGCATGCCGGCCGCCGCGCAGGCCAACGCCTCCGGCAGCCTGCCCGATGCCTGCAGCCGGCTGGAGCACGTGGTCAAGATGACCGAGGAAGCCAGCATGCGCACGCTGGACCTCGCGGATGAATGCCGTGGCCTGCTCGCCACCTTCGGCCCCGAGCACGCCGCCACGGTGGAGGCGATCCGCACCCGCCTGTCCGCGATGGTCGAGGCGCAGAGCTTCCAGGACCTCACCGGCCAGATCATCCAGCGCGTGATCCACCTGATCCGCTCGCTGCAGACCGGCCTGGGCGACATCCAGGCCATGCACACCAGCGACGAACAGGGCCACGGGCCGGCGGTCGCGGGCGTGGACGCCCCGGCGGCGACCCAGGACGAGGCCAACGACCTGCTGGCCGCGCTCGGGATCTGACCATGGCCTCGGATGGCGGCTACGACGCGCGCGCCGACTTCCTGATCGAGGCGCGCGAGATCCTGGACCGCCTGGGCGAGCAGGTCGTGGCGCTCGAGCAGGACCCCGACGACCGCGCCACCCTCGACGCCGTGTTCCGCGGCTTCCACACCATCAAGGGCGGCGCCGGCTTCCTCGACCTGCCGCCAATGGTGGCGCTGTGCCATGCCTTCGAGGACCGCATCGATGCCGCCCGCAGCGGCGAGCGCGCGCTGGATGCGGCGGCCTTCGACGGCGCCCAGCGCGCCGTGGACCTGCTAATGGAGATGCTGGACGCGCTCGCCCGCGGCGAGGCGCTGGACGAGGTCGATCCGGCCCTGCTCGAGCAGGTGCGCGGCAGCCAGGCGCCGTCGCCTGCCGCTGCGCCTGCCCCCGCGTTCGAGATCCCCGAGAACCTCGACGACCTCGATTTCGATGCCTTGCTGGACAGCCTGCACGGGGTCGGCGGCATCCCCGGCGCCACCCCGGCCGCGCCGGCGCCCGCCACGCCTGCCAAGCCCGCCAAGCCCGCCGCACCTGCGGCGAACGCCGGCAAGCCGGCATCGCCCGCCAAGCCCGCCGCCGCGGACAAGCACGCCGCCGCCCCCGCCGGCGAGGCCGAGCAGACCGTGCGGGTGGACGTGCGCCGGCTGGATGCGCTGGTCAACCTGGTGGGCGAGCTGGTGCTGGCCCGCAACCGCCTGAAAACCCTGCGCCCCGGCGTGCGCGACGAAGCGCTGGACCGCGCCGTGACTGCGCTGGATACCGTCACCGCCCGCCTGCAGGGCGCGGTGATGTCGGCGCGCATGCAGCCGGTCAGCCGGGTGTTCACCCGCTTCCCCAAGCTGGCCCGCGATGTCGCGCGCCAGCTGAAGAAACAGGTCGAACTGGTGGTGGAAGGCGCCGAGACCGAGCTCGACCGCAACCTGGTCGAGGCCCTGGCCGACCCGCTGGTGCACCTGGTGCGCAACGCCATCGACCACGGCATCGAGATGCCCGAGGCGCGCCGCGCCGCCGGCAAACCCGAGGTCGGGCGGGTGCGCCTGTCGGCCCAGCAGGAAGGCGACCACGTCGCGATCGAGGTCAGCGACGACGGCGCCGGCATCGACCCGGAGAACATCCGCCGCAGCGCGGTGCGCAAGGGCGTGATCGACGCCGAGGCCGCCGGCCGGCTGTCGCCGGAGGAATGCCTGTCGCTGCTGTTCCTGCCCGGCTTCTCCACCCGCACCGAGGTGTCCGACCTGTCCGGGCGCGGGGTCGGCATGGACGTGGTGCAATCCAAGATCCGCGAGCTCTCCGGCCAGGTGCAGATCTTCTCCGAAATCGGCGAAGGCACCCGCTTCGTGATCCGCGTACCGCTGACCCTGGCCATCCTGCCGACCCTGCTGGTCGAGCTCGACCAGGACGTGTACGCGCTGCCGTTGGTGCGGGTGCTGGAGGTGATCACCCACGACGCGGCGCAGCTGCTGTGGATGGACGGCCAGAAGATCCTCGACCTGCGCGAACGGCCGATGCCGGTGCTGTCCCTGCGCGACTGGCTGGGCCTGCCGCGCGGCGGCGACGACGCCACCCGCGGGGTGGTGCTGCAATCGGGCGAGCAGCGCTTCTGCCTGCTGGTGGACCGCGTGCTCGGCCGCGAGGAAGTGGTGATCAAGGCGCTCCCGCGCAGCTTGCGCGGCCTGCCCGGCTACGCCGGCGCCAGCCTGGTCGGCGACGGGCGGATGGCGATGATCCTCGACGTCGATGCCCTGCTCGGCCCGGCACAACGCGGCTCAAGCGGAGCATCGCGCGGCCGATAGCGATGGGCATATGGACATCCTCAGCATCATCGGTGCGATCCTGGGCCTCGTCGCCCTGGTCGGCGGCAGCGTACTGAAGGGCGCCGGCATCAGCGGCCTGTGGTCGCCGGCCGCGTTCACCATCGTCATCCTCGGCACCATCGCGGCGATCCTGCTGCAGACGCCGATGCACAGCTTCCGGCGCGCGCTGCGGATCTCGGCCTGGGTGTTCCGGCCGCCGCCGCAGGAGACCGACCGCCTGATCGCGCGCATGGTCGAATGGAGCACCCTCGCCCGCAAGCAGGGCCTGCTGGCGTTGGAGCCGCTGCTGGAGCAGCAGTCCGACCCATTCCTGCGCAAGGGCCTGCAGATGGTGGTGGACGGCGTGGAACCCGACACCATCCGGCAGATGCTGGAAATCGAATCGCATGCGCATACCAAGCGCGACATCGCCGCCGCCAAGGTATTCGAGGGCATGGGCATCTACGCCCCCACGCTGGGCATCATCGGCGCGGTGCTCGGCCTGATGGCGGTGATGAAGAACCTGGCCGACCCCAGCAAGCTGGGCCACGGCATCGCTGCGGCCTTCACCGCCACCATCTACGGCATCGGCTCGGCCAACCTGATGTTCCTGCCGATGGCGTCCAAGCTGAAGGGCATCGTGCATCGCCAGGAAGTGGAGCGCGAGATGCTGATCGAGGGCCTGATCGCGATCGCCGAGGGCGAGAACCCGCGCAACATCGAAAGCCGCCTCGCCGGCTTCATTCACTGAAGGGCCACGCGCATGGCCCGCAAACGCCTCCACCAGCACGAAGAACACCTCAACCACGAAGCTTGGGCGATCCCCTACGGCGACCTGCTGACCCTGCTGCTGGCTTTCTTCGTGGTGATGTATGCGATTTCCTCCCTGAACGAGGGCAAGTACCGGGTGGTGGCGGACTCGCTGTCCGCCGCGTTCGGCGGCGCGCCGCGCTCGATCAAGCCGATCCAGGTCGGCCAGGTGCAGCTGCGCGGCGGCGACTTCGACCATCCTTCGGTGATCGACACCGGCGCCCGCCGCGGCCCCGCGCCCGCGGTGCCGGTGGAAGTCCCGATGCCGCTGCACCGGCGTGACCGCCTGGCGGATGCCGGCACGCCGCCCGCGCCGGATGCACGCCGAGAGCAGGCCGCGCAGCAGCAGCTGCAGGCGCTGGGCGATCAGCTCGAACAGGCGCTGTCCGAGCTGGTGGAGAGCGGCCTGGTGCGCGTGCGCCGCGGCCGCAACTTCCTGGAGGTCGAAATCCAGAGCGACCTGCTGTTCCCCAGCGGCGTGGCCACCCCTACCGCCAGCGCGCTGGACACCGTGCGCAAGCTGGGCACCGTGCTGCGCAAGGCTCCCAACGCCATCCGGGTCGAGGGCTATACCGACGACCAGCCGATCCGCACCGCCCAGTTCCGTTCGAACTGGGACCTGTCGTCCGCGCGCGCCATCAACGTCGTCTACGAACTGATCGCCGCCGGCATCGCCCCCGAACGGCTGGCGGCGATGGGCTATGGCGAATACCAGCCGATCGCCGACAACGCCACCATCGAGGGCCGCAGCCGCAACCGCCGGGTGGAGCTGGTGATCCTGGCCGCCGCCGAGAACGTGGACAGCGTGATGCCGGGGCTGGACGCGCGCTCCTCCGGTGCACCGGCCGCAGCTGCGCGCGCAACAACCAAGGGAGCACCCTGATGCGGATCTGGGCGATCGCCAACCAGAAAGGCGGCGTGGGCAAGACCACCAGCGCGCTGTGCCTGGCGCGCTGCCTGGCCGATCTCGGCCATCGCGTGCTGCTGGTGGACCTGGACCCGCACGGTTCGCTGTCGCGCGCCTTCGGGGTCGCCGCGGAACCGCCGCCGAAGGGCACCTTCGACCTGTTCAACGGCGAATCCATCGCCAGCGTGGCCCGCGCCACCGGCCAGGCCGATATCCAGCTGGTGGCCGCGCAGGCCGCGATGGCCACCCTGGAGCGCCGCAGTGCCACCCAGCCGGGCCTCGGCCTGGCCCTGCACCGCGCCCTGGTGAACGCCGACGCCGACTACGATTTCGCCCTGCTGGACTGCCCGCCCACGCTCAGTTTGCTGCTGGTGAACGCGCTGGCGGCCTGCGACCGCCTGGTGGTGCCCACCCAGACCGATCCGCTGGCCCTGCACGGGCTGGAAGGCATGCTGCGCACGGCGGCGATGGTGGAACGCTCGCGCGGGCGTGCGCTGGTGCGCCAGATCCTGCCGACCCTGTACGACCGCCGCACCCGCACCAGCCATGAAACGCTGGAGCAGCTGAACACCTATCCCGGCGTTTCCGTCTGCCCGTGGCCGATCCCGATGGACACCCGCCTGCGCGACGCCGCCAGCCTCGCCACCCAGCCCCGGCACTTGGCCGGGCGCGGCATCAATGCCTACCGCGATGCCTTGCAGTGGCTGCTGGAAACCGCGGATGCCAGGCCGCAGGAGGCCGCCGCATGAGCCAGATCGTGTTGCCGCAATCCCCCGTGCTGCCGGCCGATCCGTCGGTGGACGCCTACCTCGATGCCCTGCTCGGGCTGCCACCCGCGCAACCCGCGCACGCAGCGGAGACCGTGGAATCCGCGCAGGCCGCCGGCACCCGCGAACCCGGGGCAGCACCGGAAATGGCCGGTGAGCCGCCCGTTGCGCCAGCGTCCGAATCGGCCGACATATCCGCCGCGGAAGCCCCGGCAGAATCCGACGCCGACGCCGACCCCGAAACCGGATCCACGGCATGCCCCACTGCCGCAGTCGAGACCAAGGCCGAGGCCGAAGCAGACGTCGAAGCCGAGGCCGATGCCGCGCCAGGAGCGGCGCCTGGAACCGCATCCGGGCCGGAGCCGCAATCCGCCCTGCCGCCTGCACCCGCGGCGGACGCAGCGCCTGCCGCCGATGGGCAGGCCGCACCGGCGCCCTACTCGCCGCCGTTGGCGGTACCGTCGGTGCGCGCCGCGCCGCCCCCGATCGGGCAGCGCTGGCTGCGGGTGGCGATCGGCGACGACCGCTACGCGGTGGAGCTGCTGCGCGTGCAGGAAGTGGTGCGGCTGGCGCCGATCATCGCCGTGCGCGGTGCCCCGCCCTCGCTGCTGGGGGTGATGAACCTGCGCGGCCGGGTGGTGCCGGTGCACGACCTCGGCCGCTGGCTGCGCCGGCAGCCCGCCGAGATCGACGAGCGCAGCCGGATCGTGGTGCTGGAGCACCACGACGAACTGGCCGGCCTGCTGGTCAGCGCGGTGACCGACGTGGTGACCCTGGACGCCCACCAGATCGAGCCCCCCGCGGCCAGCCTGCGCGACCGCACCAGCATGGGCATCGCGCGCACCCCCGGCGCGCCGCCCACGGTCCTGCTGGACGCCACCGCGGTGTTCGATTGAGCCCCGGAACCGTGCGCTCCGGCACGCTTCCCGGGCCCGCCTCAAGTCGTCCGCCGCGGCGCCGTTAACCGGTCTGGGCCAGCACCACTTCCGAGATTCGACATGCCATTGTCCCTGCAAGCCGACCTGGGCATCGAACAGGTGACCGACCTGCAAGCCACCCTGCAATCGCACCTCGACGACGCGACGCTGGAACTGTCCGGCGCCGAAGTCCGGCGCGTGCATACCGCCGGCCTGCAACTGCTGCACGCCTTCATCCGCGAGCGCGCCGCGCGCGGCCTTTCGACCACCATCACCCTCCCCTCGCCCACGCTCGTGGAGGCGGCACGCCAGCTTGCGCTGGCGGTAAGCTTGGGCGTTGACAAGGACCCCGGAGAACCCGCGTGAGCGCAAACCTGCTGATCGTTGACGATTCCACCTCCATGCGCCAGATGGTCGCGTTCGCGCTGACCGGCGGCGGCTACACCGTGGTGGAAGCCGAAGACGGCATCGCCGCCCTGGACGCGGCCAAGACCCAGAAATTCGACGCGGTCATCACCGACGTCAACATGCCGCGCATGGATGGCATCGAGCTGATCCGCCAGCTGCGCGCGCTGCCAAACTACAAGTTCACCCCGCTGCTGATGCTCACCACCGAATCCGGTGCCGACAAGAAGAGCGAAGGCAAGGCCGCCGGCGCCACCGGCTGGCTGGTCAAGCCGTTCGACCCCGACCAGCTGCTGGCCACCGTACGCAAGGTACTCGGCTGAGCCACCACCCAGGGCCCGACATGGACATCTCCCGCTTCCACGCCACCTTCTTCGAGGAAAGCCGCGAGAACATCGCGGCCATGGAGGCCGGGCTGCTGGCGATGGAAAGCGGCGGCGGTAGCGGCGACACCATCCACGTGATCTTCCGCGCCGCGCATTCGATCAAGGGCGGCAGCGCGACCTTCGGCTTCGCCGCGATCGCCGATTTCACCCACCTGCTGGAAACCCTGCTGGAAGAGGCGCGCAGCGGCCGGCGCGTGCTCGACGCCCTCGCCATCAGCGCCCTGCTGGCCTCGGTGGACGCCCTGCGCATGCTGCTGGCGGCCGCCGAACACGGCGATGCCGTGGACCAGCCGATGCTGCAGCAGGCGCGCGCCGGGCTGGAAAAGCTGCTGGCCGGCGATGCCGCCCCCGCCGAGGCACCGGCCGCGACCGCCGCGCCGGCGGCGCCGCAGTCGATCGGCTGGCAGATCGAATTCGCGCCGGAGCGTTCGCTGTTCCTCAGCGGCAACGACCCGCTGCGGATGCTGCGCGAGCTCGGCCAGCTGGGCGAGCTCAAGGTCACCTGCCGCGACGATGCCCTGCCGCCGTTCAGCGAGCTGGACCCGTTCGAGGCCTGGCTGGCCTGGGACCTGCAGCTGATCGGCGACGTCAAGCGCTCGGCGATCGAGGACACGTTCGCGTGGGTCGAGGACCAGTGCAAGCTCACCATCGCGCCGCTGCCGGCCGCGGTGGCCGAGGCCGTGGCCGCGGCTGCGCCGGTTCCCGTCCCGCCGCCCTCCGTCGCAGCGCCCGCTGCAGCAGCGGCGCCCGCGCCCGCCACCACCCCTGCGTCCGGCAAGCCTGCCGCCGCGGCCGAACCGGCGGCCACCGGCGCCCGCCACGACGCCGCCGACACCACCATCCGGGTCTCGGTGGACAAGGTGGACGCGCTGATCAACCTGGTCGGCGAGCTGGTCATCACCCAGGCGATGCTGGCACAGCGTTCGGCCGATCTCGATCCGGCCCTGCACGAACAGCTGCTGGCGGGGCTGGAGCAGCTCGACCGCAACACCCGCGACCTGCAGGAAGCGGTGATGTCGGTGCGCATGCTGCCGGTGGACTTCGCCTTCAGCCGCTTCCCGCGCATGGTGCGCGACATCGCCTCGCGGCTGGGCAAGAAGGTCATCCTCAAGACCTCCGGCGAAGGCACCGAGCTGGACAAGGGCGTGATCGAGAAGATCGTCGATCCGCTGGTGCACCTGGTACGCAACGCGATCGACCATGGGCTGGAGACCACCGAGCAGCGCATCGCCGCCGGCAAGCCCGAGGCCGGCACGGTGACCCTGTCCGCGGCGCACCAGGGCGGCCACATCATCATCGAGGTGGGCGACGACGGCCGCGGCCTGAACCGCGAGAAGATCCTGGCGAAAGCCGCCGAGCGCGGCATCCCGGTGCCGGAGAACCCCAGCGACGCCCAGGTCTGGGACCTGGTGTTCGCGCCCGGCTTCTCCACCGCGGAGACCCTCACCGACCTGTCCGGCCGCGGCGTCGGCATGGACGTGGTGCGCAAGAACATCCAGGCGCTCGGCGGGCAGGTGGAGATCCGCAGCCGCCAGAACGAAGGCACCACCATCTCCATCCGCCTGCCGCTGACCATGGCCATCCTCGACGGCATGACCGTCTCGGTCGGCGGCGAGGTGTTCATCCTGCCGCTGAACATGGTGGTGGAATCGCTGCAGCCCGCCCCGGAGAACATCAAGACCGTGGCCGGCGATGCGCGCGTCCTGCGCGTGCGCGAGCACTACGTGCCCCTGCTCGACCTCGCCACCCAGTACGGCCTGCCCCCGGCGCGCGCCCGCGCCGACGCGCAGCCGATCGCGGTGGTGGTGGAAAGCCAGGGCCAGCGGCTGGCGCTGGAAGTGGACGAGCTGCTGGGCCAGCAGCAGGTGGTGGTGAAGAACCTGGAGCGCAACTACCGCCGCATCCCCGGCGTCGCCGGTGCCACCATCCTCGGCGACGGCCGGGTGGCGTTGATCGTGGACGCCGCCAGCCTGCCCCACCACACCGCCCTGCCGAGGGCGGCCTGACCCGACCCCGGTTCAAGGATCGCCGCGCGCGGCCGATGAACTGGACGAACCCGCCTGCATCCGGACTCCCATGAGCACATCCGCCAAGCCCTCCCACAACGGACTCCCGGCCAATGCCGCGGTGGCCGGCGAATTCCTGACCTTCACCCTGGGCCAGGAAGAGTACGGCGTGGACATCCTGAAGGTGCAGGAGATCCGCGGCTACGATGCCGTCACCCGCCTGCCCGACGCCCCGGACTACATCAAGGGCGTGATCAACCTGCGCGGCACCATCGTGCCGATCATCGACATGCGGGTGAAGTTCCGGCTGGATGCGAAGGTGGACGCCACCACCGTGATGATCGTGCTCAACGTGGCCGACCGCGTGGTCGGGATGGTGGTGGACAGCGTGTCCGACGTGGTCCAGCTCTCCGGCGAGCAGATCCGCCCGATGCCCGACGTCGGCACCGGCATCGACCGCCGCTACCTGACCGGCATCGGCGCACTCGACGAGCGCATGCTGATCCTGCTCGACATCGAAGGCCTGATGACCAGCAGCGAGATGGGCCTGGTGGCGGACGAGGCCGCGGCCCAGGCGGCCTGATCCCACCGCGACACCCGCCAGCGACCAGGCAGACCTTGCCGGCGCGGCGAACACGGCTCCAGCGCCCAAAAACGAAACGCGCCGCAGGTTGCGGCGCGTTTTTGTTCGGATCTGCACGGGAGGGCCTCCGCCAGAGGCCCTGGCAAGGCCCGCCGTGGCGGGCCCTGCCGGATCACCGCCTCAGAGCTTGAATTCGAGCTTCACCTTGCCGTGGCTCTCGCCCGGGGCGAACTCCCACTGCTTGACGGCCTTCACCGCCGCGGCCACGAACACGCGGCCCGGCTTGGCGTCCACCACCGAGACATCGGTGACCTTGCCGTCCGGGCCGACGCTGTATTCCACCTCGACATAACCGGTAGTGCCGGCGCGCGCCGCTTCCGCCGGGTACACCGGGTCCACGCGCTTGATGGGGTTGCCCGCAAACACGGGCTGGGAAAGGGCCATCGCCGCGGCGATCGCCGCTACGTTCAGGGCACGATGGAAGGCGTGTTGCATGACGGATCTCCGAGGGGGATGCGTGCACGGGACTGTGCTCACTGCGCGTATCGGCACGACCGGCCGGGACTTGAGCGCGCCACGCGCGGAAGCGCGGATTCGTGCACCCGGTCACGCCCCGGGCGTGCGCCGAAGGGGAATCCCGAACGCCGGTTAAAGATTCCCGCGTCCGCGCCGATGCTGGCGTTTGTACGGCCCATGAACCCGCCGCATCAGGACCCCGCCATGCCTCGCAGCTCATCCACCGTCGATCGCCTGCTCGCCCCCGCCGTCCGCCTGATGGCGTCCCTGCGCTTCAGCCAGAAAGCCCTGCTGATCGGCGCCAGCTTCACCCTCACCTGCGGCGTGTTGACCGCGCTGGTGCTCAGCAGCAGCCTGGGCGAGCTGTCCAAGGCCAAGGCCGCGCGCGCCACCACGGCCGGCCTGCAGACCCTGAACGAGGCCCAGATCGCGATGCAGGACCACCGCGCCCTGCGCGCGCGCGCGCTGGCCAAGGACGCCACCGCCACCCCGCAAGCGCTGGCCGAGGCCGCCGCCGCCGCCGACAAGGGGCTGGACGCCTTCGAGGCCTGGCAGGCCAGCAGCCATGTGGCGGACAACGAGGACGTGAAGAAACTGCTCGCCACCACCCGCGAGGCCTGGAAGAAGGCCAAGGCCACCGACGATGAGTCTGCGCCCGAGGCGGATACCGCCGCCCTGACCGCCCTGCGCGACACCATCGACCGCGTGGCCTTCGATGGCATCACCAGCGTAGCCCGCGACCCGGCCGTGCTGCGCGCCGGCACCGTGGGCGGTTCCCAGCTGCCGGCGCTGTCCGCGGCCGTGGCCAAGCAGGCGGTGGCCAGCATGCGCGTGCTCGGCGAGGGCGCGATCTGGGTCAATGACCGCACCGCGCTGGCGGTCAACAAGAACATGGAAGACTACCTGCAGGGCCAGGTGGAGAAGAACCGCCGCTTCATCGAGGCGGCCCTGCCCGAGGGCAGCGCGCTGTTCGGCAAGCCCTGGCAGGCCGCGCTCGCCGCCATCCAGGCCCAGGACAAGCTGATCCAGGACAAGGTGCTGGGCGCGGATACGCCGGACTACCCGGTGGCGCAGTTCGCGCGCCAGGACAAGGCTACCCGCGACGCCCTCAATGCCGCCATGGCCGGCGCCTATGCCGCCATCGATACCGCCGGCGACCGCGCCATCGCCAGCCTGCAGCGCAAGGCCTATCTCACCCTGGGTGGCGTGGTGCTGGCCCTGCTGCTGTCGGCCTACCTGTTCCTCGGCTTCACCCGCGGCACCCGCAAGGCCCTGCAGAGCATCGATGCCGGCGCCCGCGCGATGGCCGCCGGCCAGTTCTCCGACCAGATCCGGGTGGACACCCACGACGAGCTCAACAACATCGGCCGCAGCCTGGAAAGCATGGCCGGCAGCCTGCGCCGCTTCGCGCAGGCGCAGCAGACCATGTTCGACCAGCACGAGGCCGGCGAGATCGACGCGTGCATGGACGCCGAGGCCTTCCCGGGCGCGTTCGGGGTGATGGCCGACCAGGTCAATACCCTGGTGGCATCGCACGTCGCCACCAAGATGGACGCGATCGGGATCGTGGCCGATTACGCCCGCGGCGACCTCTCGCGCGACATTGCCCGCTATCCGGGCCAGAAGGCGCGCGTCACCGAGGCGGTGGACGCGGTGAAGAACGGCATGCTGGCGGTCAATGCCGAGATCAAATCGCTGGTGGAAGCCGCGGTGGCCGGCGATTTCAGAAAGCGCGGCGATGCCGGGCGCTTCGAGTTCGTGTACCGCGAACTGATCGAGGAACTGAATACCCTGATGACGACCGCCGACGAAGGTCTGGGCGAAGTGGGCGGCCTGCTGTCCGCGGTCGCCGCCGGCGACCTGACCCGCCGCATCGAAGTCGAACTGCCCGGCCAGTTCGGCCAGCTGGCCAACGATGCCAACCGCACCGTGGAAGAGCTGGCGCGGATCGTGCAGGAAATCCGCCAGACCTCCGACAGCATCAGCGCCGCCGCCGGCGAGATCGCGGCGGGCAATGCCGACCTGTCGATGCGCACCGAGCAGCAGGCGGCCTCGCTGGAGGAAACCGCCTCGTCGATGGAAGAGCTCACCTCCACCGTCAAGCAGAACGCCGACAACGCGCGCCAGGCCAACCAGCTGGCGATCGGCGCAGCCGGCGTGGCCGAGTCCGGCGGCGAGGTGGTGCAGAAGGTGGTCAGCACGATGGGCGACATCCAGACCGCCTCGCGCCGGATCGCGGACATCATCGGGGTGATCGACGGCATCGCCTTCCAGACCAATATCCTGGCGCTGAACGCGGCGGTGGAAGCGGCGCGCGCCGGCGAGCAGGGCCGCGGCTTCGCGGTGGTGGCAGCCGAGGTGCGCAGCCTGGCGCAGCGCAGCGCGGGCGCGGCCAAGGAGATCAAGCAGCTGATCACCGATTCGGTGCTGAAGGTGGAGGAAGGCAGCGCACTGGTGGACCAGGCCGGCAAGACCATGGGCGAGATCGTGGGCAGCGTCAAGCGGGTCACCGACATCATGGCCGACATCAGCGCCGCCTCGCAGGAGCAGAGCAGCGGGATCGAGCAGGTGAACCAGGCCATCACCCAGATGGACGAAGGCACCCAGCAGAACGCCGCGCTGGTGGAACAGGCCAGCGCCTCGGCCGAGAGCCTGCGCCAGCAGGCCGAGGCCCTGGTGCAGGCGGTGGCCGCCTTCCAGCTGGCACGCCAGCAGGCCGCCGCGCGTACGGCGAGTGCAGCCAAGCCCGCGGCAAGCACGCACAGCCATGCGCACCCAGCCGCGGCGGCGGACGACAAGGTGGCCTCGTTCGAGGACATGATCCAGCGGCACGTGCAGTGGAAGCTGCGGCTGAAGACCTATCTGCAAGGCAAGAGCGAGGAGCAGCTGGACCCTGCCACCGTCGGCCGCGACGATGTCTGCACACTGGGCGAATGGCTGTATGGCCCGGGCCAGCAGGTCAAGCATCTGCCGGAGTTCCAGCAGCTCCTGGAGCACCACAAGCGCTTCCATGCCGCCGCCGCCGAGGTGGTGCGCGCCCACCAGCAGGGCCAGGCGCTGCGCGCCAATGCCTTGCTGGAGGGGGATTTCGACAAAGAGACCAAGACCACCGTCGCCGCCATCCGCGCCCTGCGCGATGCGGTGGAAGGCAAGCGTCGTCCGGCCGCGCCCCCGGCCCGGCGCGCGGCCGCCGCCCCGGCCGCCGCCACGCCCATCAAGCGCAGTGCCAGCAGCACCGCCGGCGACCAGCACTGGCAGGAGTTCTGAGTCCCGATGGCCGCGGGCGGTGCCGACGCTGCGCCGCCGCGGCCACCCCTGCCGCCTGATCCCGCCGCCGCTGCTGCGCCGATGACCCTCGCCTCCCCCGCCATCGCCGCTCCATCCGAGATCGACGCCAGCCGCCAGGAGCCGCCTCTGCTGCCCGCCGGCCGCCTCGACGACCTGCTCGCGCTGGCACGGACCCTGCTCGACATGCCGATGGCCGCGGTGATCGCGGCCAGCGCCGACCGCCACGCCGTGGTCGCCCAGCAGGGGCTGGAGGCCGGCTGCACGCCGCTGGCGCGCGACCACCTGTTCGTGCGCTGCTGGGAGCAGCACGCGCCGCTGCTGGTGTTGCCGGAACTGCCGGGCAGCCCGCGCTGCCCCATCCGTGCGCACGTCGGCATCGCCCTGCAGGATGCGCAGGGGCGGCGCATCGGCCTGCTGGCCGTGTGCGACCGCCAGCCGCGTGCGCGGCCTTCGGATGCGCAATTGCAGTCGTTCGAGCAGCTGGGGCGGCTGGCCGCCAGCCTGCTGCAGCAGGAAGCGGTGGCCCGCCATTCCACCATCGTCGCCCAGGCCGGCCAGCATGCGCGCGAGGCGGTGGTGGTGGCCGACCGCCACGGCGGCATCCGCTGGTGCAACCCCGCGGCCGAGCGCCTGTTCGGCAACGCCGTGCGCGGCCAGCAACTGCGCCAGCTGGTGCCGCTGCGCCTGCAACCCGACCCGGACGCGGCGCGCGACTGGCTGGGCGGCGCCGGCGGCGACCGCCTGCAGCTGCGCATCGTCGCCCCCGATGGCAGCCTGCGCCTGCTGGACGCCACCCGCTCGCCGTGGCGGCACGGGCACGCGCACGGCACCACCCTGATCCTGCACGACATCACCGAGGCCGCCCACCAGCGCGCGCAGCTCGACCGCCTGGCCCACTTCGACCCGCTCACCGGGCTGCCCAACCGCAATGCCCTGCTGGCCGCGCTGGAGGCGAATCCGGACTGGGGCGTGGCGCTGGTCGGGATCGACCGCTTCAAATGGATCAACGACGGCCTCGGCCATGCCCTGGGCGACCGCGTGCTGCAGGCGTTCGCGGACCGCCTGCAGTCGCGCGCGGATGCCGCGATGTGCCTGGCGCGGGTGGAGGGCGACGTGTTCGCGATCGCCTGCGCGGATGCGCGCCTGAGCGATACGGATGCGGCGGGCAACGACGGCGGGCATCAGGGCGGCGTGCGGCTGGCGGACTGGCTGCACTACCTGCAGCAGCCGATGCGGGTGCGCGGCCACGAGATCCACGTCGAGGCCAGCGTCGGCCTGGCGCTGCGCGCCGACGTACGCGGCGGCGGCGACCTGCTGGCCTGCGCCGACCTCGCGCTGTACCGCGCGAAAGCCGCCGGTGGCCGCCAGCTGTGCCGCTACCGCCCGGCGATGCGCGCCGACGCACTGGCGCGGCGCGACCTCGACCTCGACCTGCGCCGTGCCTTCGCGCAGGGCGAGTTCGAGCTGCACTACCAGCCGCAGGTGGAGCTGGCCAGCGGGCGCATCTGCGGCGCGGAGGCGCTGCTGCGCTGGCGTCATCCGGTGCGCGGGCTGGTCCCGGCCTACGAATTCATCGACCTGCTGATGCGCAGCCCGCTGGGTGCCGAGGTCGGCGCCTGGGTGCTGCGCCGCGCCTGCGAGGAGGCGGCGGCCTGGCCCGACAGCGGGCTGTCGGTCAGCATCAACCTGTTCCCGGCCCAGCTGCGCGAGGAGCTGGTGCCGCAGGTGCTGCAGGCGCTGGCCGACTCCGGGCTGCCGGCGCACCGGCTGGAGCTGGAGATCACCGAGACCATCGCCTTCGCCCACGACAGCGAGGCCGCGGCGACCCTGGCCACCCTGCGCGGGCACGGGGTCAACCTCGCGTTCGACGATTTCGGCACCGGCTATGCGTCGCTGTCGATGCTGCATCGCTTCAGGATCGACCGGGTCAAGATCGACCGCAGCTTCGTGGGCGGCATGCTGGAGAACAGCGAAGATGCCGCGATCGTGCGCTGGACGGTGATGCTGGCGCGGGCGCTGGGGCTGCGCGTGGTGGCCGAAGGCGTGGAGCATCCCGAGCAGGCGCACTCGCTGCGCGAGCTCGGCTGCGACGAGGCCCAGGGCTACCTGTACGCGCAGGCGCTGGCCGCCAACGCCCTGCGGGAACGGCTGCAGGCGCAGTCGCCGGGGGTGGGCCATGCTTGAGCGCGGCCGCCAGCGCGCCGGCGGCGAACGCGAGCCGATCGGGTTCGAGTTCAACGACCGCGATTTCCGCCGGGTGTGCAAGATGATCTATGCCCGTGCCGGCATCCACCTGGCCGAGCACAAGCGCGACATGGTGTACAGCCGGCTGTCGCGGCGCCTGCGCGCGCTCGGGTTCACCCGCTTCAGCGACTACCTGGACTTCGTCGAGGCCGAGCCGGCCAGCGAGGAACAGGCCTTCGTCAACGCGCTCACCACCAACCTCACCGCGTTCTTCCGCGAGGCGCACCACTTCGACGCCCTGCGCGACCAGCTGCGCGCGGTGCCGCGCGGCGCGGTGGTGGACATCTGGTGCTGCGCCGCCTCCACCGGCGAGGAGCCGTGGTCGCTGGCGATCACCGCCTGCGAGGCCTTCGCCAGCGACACCCCGCCGGTGCGGATCCTGGCCACCGACATCGATACCAACGCGCTGGCCACCGCCGCGCGCGGCGAGTACGGGATCGAGCGCATCACCGACCTCTCGGCCGAGCGCAAGCGCCGCTTCTTCCTGCGCGGCACCGGCCCGTACGAGGGGCTGGCCCGGGTCAAGCCGTTCCTGCGCCAGCTGGTGGAGTTCCGCCAGCTCAACCTGCTGGCGCCGGACTACGGGCTGCACCAGCAGTTCCTCGCGGTGTTCTGCCGCAACGTGATGATCTATTTCGACAAGCCCACCCAGTACGAGGTGCTGCGCAAGGTGGTGCCGCTGCTGGCGCCGGGCGGGCGCTTCTACGCCGGGCATTCGGAGAGCTTCGCGCACGCGCTGGACCTGGTGCAGCCGTGCGGGCGCACCATCTACCGGGCGACCCGGGAGGCGCGATGAACGCCCCCTCGCCGCATGCCGCCGCCACCCGCCGGATGCCGGCAGGCAGCTACTACGACCCGGCGCTGGACACCGACGTCATCAAGCTGCTGCCGGCCGACTGGCGGGTGTCCGCGGAGGACGTGGCACTGGCCACCGTGCTCGGCTCCTGCGTGGCCGCCTGCATGTACGACCCGCTGGCGAAGGTCGGCGGGATGAACCATTTCATGCTGCCGGATGCCGCCCCCGGCGACGGCAGCGCCCGCTACGGCGCGCACGCGATGGAACTGCTGATCAACGGCATGCTCAAGCAGGGCGCCGCGCGCGCGCGCCTGCAGGCCAAGGTGTTCGGCGGCGGCAACGTGCTGCCGGGCATGACCCTCGACCCGATCGGCACCCGCAACGCCAATTTCGTCCTGGAATACCTGAACGCGGAAAGGATTCCGGTCCAGGCCCAGGACCTGGGCGGCGTGCAGCCGCGCAAGGTGGTGTTTTTCGTTCGTACCGGACGTACGCTGGTCAAGCGCCTGCCGGCGGCCGGCGAGATCGCGCGGATCGAGCGCGACTACCGCAGCCGGCTGGCGCAGACCCCCGTGGCCGGCTCCGTGGAGTTGTTCTGATGGCCATCCAGTCCCCCCAGCGCCCCGGCCGGGTGCGCGTACTGATCATCGACGACTCGGCGCTGGTGCGCCAGGTGCTGACCGACATCCTGTCCGAAGACCCGATGATCGAGGTGGTGGGCACCGCCGCCGACCCGCTGATCGCGCGCGACAAGATCAAGCAGCTCAATCCCGACGTGCTCACCCTCGACGTCGAGATGCCGCGCATGGACGGGCTGACCTTCCTGCAGAACCTGATGCGGCTGCGCCCGATGCCGGTGGTGATGGTGTCCTCGCTGACCGAGGCCGGCGCGCAGGTGACCCTGGACGCGCTGGCCCTGGGCGCGGTGGATTTCGTCACCAAGCCCAAGCTCGACATCCAGCGCGGCCTGACCGCGTATGCCGCGGATCTGCGCGAGAAACTCAAGCAGGCGGCGCGGGCGCGGGTGAAACCGTTGCAGCCCAGCACGGCCCCGGCGGCGGCCGGCACGCTGCAATACCGCACCACCGACCGCCTGATCGCGATCGGTGCCTCCACCGGCGGCACCGAGGCGATCCGCGCCATCCTCGAACAGATGCCGGCGGATGCCCCGGCGATCGTCATCACCCAGCACATCCCGCCTGCGTTCAGCAAACCCTTCGCCGAACGCCTGAACAAGCACAGCCGGATGACCGTACTGCACGCCGAGGACGACATGCCGATCCTGGCCGGGCACGCCTACGTGGCGCCGGGCGGGTTGCACCTGCGGGTGCAGCGCAGTGGCGCGCGCTGGCGCTGCCGGCTGGGCGAGGACGAGCCCATCCGCCGCCACCGGCCCAGCGTGGACGCGCTGTTCGACTCGGTGGCCAGCGCCGCCGGCGCCAACGCCAGCGCGGCCCTGCTCACCGGGATGGGCGACGACGGCGCGCGCGGGCTGCTGGCCCTGCGCAAGGCCGGCGCCGCCACCATCGTGCAGGACGAGGCCAGCAGCGTGGTGTGGGGCATGCCCGGCGCCGCCTACACCCTGGGCGCCGCGCAGCAGGTATTGCCGCTGGACCAGATCGCCCACGCGCTGCTGGCCAGCACCACGCAGGGCCCGGGCTGAGCCGTCGCCTGCCTGGCACTTTGCATTAAAGACCCGGCCGGCCGCGGCCGTTATCCCTACCGAGACCCAGACGAGATCGACGATGGAACCCCGTGCCCTGCTCCGGATCGCCGCCCCCCTGCTGCTGATGGTGCTGCTGCTGGTGGCCGAAGGCCTGTCCTGGCCGCTGCCGCTGCGCATGGCGCTGGTGGTGACCTCCGCGCTGGCCTGGGGCGTGGTGATCTGGCGCAGCCTGCCCAGCAAGGCCGAGGCGCAGATGCTGCGCGACCATGCCCGGCTGCTGGAGGAACTGCGCGGCTTCGTCAGCAACGAGATCAACGGCTCGCATGCCGAGATCGACCGCACCCGCACCCTGATCCGCGACTCGGTGGCCAAGCTCGGCGGGAGCTTCGAGGCGGTCAACCGCAAGTCGCGCGAGCAGAGCAACGTGGTGGCGCGCCTGGTGGAGCGCACCGGCGACGACAGTGGCTCGATCGACATCACCCGCTTCGCCCAGCAGGCGGCGCAGCAGGTGGAGCAGCTGGTGCAGGCGCTGGAGGAAGCCAGCGGCCAGAGCGGCGTCACCGTGTCCCACATCGACGCCATGGCCGGCCATCTCGACGGCATCTTCTCGCTGCTCGAGGACGTGAAGTCGATCGCCGACCAGACCAACCTGCTGGCGCTGAACGCGGCCATCGAGGCCGCCCGCGCCGGCGAGGCCGGGCGCGGGTTCGCGGTGGTGGCCGACGAGGTGCGCAACCTGTCCGAACGCAGCACCGCGTTCAACGAGCAGATCCGCAAGCTGGCGCACAGCTCCAAGGATGCGATCGCCAAGGTGCGCGACACCGTCTCGCAGACCGCCTCGCGCGACCTCGACCGGGTGCGCAATGCGCGCGCGGAATCGGCGGCCATGCTGGAACGGGTGGACGGCATCCACCGCAGCCTGGGCAACAGCATCCGCGACATCGCCGACTGCGGCCGCGCGATCGACGCTTCGGTGGCCGAGGCGGTGCGCTCGCTGCAGTTCGAGGACATCGCCACCCAAGCCCTGGGCGCGGCCGACCTGCACCTGCAGCGGCTGGCGCAGATCAACAGTGAGGCCATCACCCTGCACGACCTGCTGCAAAGCAGCCACGGCTTCCAGGACGCGGAAATGCAGAAGGCGCTGGCGCGGATCGGCAACCGCATCAACCAGATGCGCGGCGAATGGGAACGCCCCCCGCACAAGCCGGTGCTGCAGGAAAACATGAACGCCGGCAGCGTGGAGCTGTTCTAGACCCGATTTCTTCTCACTCCCCCCAGGGTGATGCGACGCGATCCCGGCTTCGGCCGGGATTTTTTTCGACCGCGGCAACGCCGGCGCCCGCGGCAAGGCCTTCGCGCCGCCGCCGGGCGCGCTTCGATCAAGGCTTGCGGGGGCTTTCCGCGCGCGCCTGCGCCCGCGCCGCGCGCAGGGCGTCGAGCTTTTCCTTCAGCTTGCCTTCCATGCCGCGGCCGACCGGGTCGTAGTACACCCGCTCGCCCATCGCGTCCGGGAACCCGGTCTGGTCCAGCGCGATCCCGCCGTCCACGTCGTGGTCGTACTGGTAGCCGCGACCGTGGCCCAGCGCCTGCATCAGGCCGGTCGGGGCGTTGCGGATGTGCAGCGGCACCGGCTGGCTGCCGTGCGCCTCGACGTCGGCGCGGGCCGACTTCCACGCCACGTAGGCGGCGTTCGACTTGGCGGTGCTGGCCAGGTACAGGGTGAGCTGCGCCAGTGCCAGTTCGCCTTCCGGCGCGCCCAGGCGGTCGTAGGCGTCCCAGGCGTCGATCGCCATCTGCAGCGCGCGCGGATCGGCCAGGCCGATGTCCTCCACCGCCATCCGGGTCAGGCGCCGCGCCAGGTAGGCCGGGTCCGCGCCGCCGTCCAGCATCCGCGCCAGCCAGTACAGCGCGGCGTCGGGGTTGGAGCTGCGCACGCATTTGTGCAGTGCCGAGATCTGGTCGTAGAACGCATCCCCGCCCTTGTCGAAGCGGCGGGTGCGGTCGGCCAGCACCTGCTGCAGGGTGGTGGTGTCGATCCTGCCGCCCTCGCCCACGGCGATGTCGGCGGCGATCTCCAGCAGGGTCAGCGCACGCCGCACGTCGCCATCGGCCGCCAGCGCGATCTGCGCCAGCCCGTCCGCCTCCACCGCCAGATCCAGCCCGCCGAGCCCGCGCTCCTCATCGGCCAGGGCGCGCTCCAGCGCGGCGCGGATGTCCTCCGCGGCGACCGCCTCCAGCACGTGCACCCGGCAACGCGAGAGCAGCGCCGAATTCAGCTCGAACGACGGGTTCTCGGTGGTGGCGCCGACGAACACGATGGTGCCGCGCTCGATGTGCGGCAGGAACGCGTCCTGCTGCGCCTTGTTGAAGCGGTGCACCTCGTCCACGAACAGCAGGGTGCGCTCGCCCGCGTCGAACCGCGCCTGCGCCCGCGCCAGCACCTCGCGCACCTGCGGCAGGCCGGCGAGCACCGCCGAGATCGCCTCGAAATGCGCCTGCGCATGGCGCGCCAGCAGCAGGGCCAGGGTGGTCTTGCCGCAGCCGGGCGGCCCCCACAGGATCATCGAGTGCACCCGCCCGGCGGCCAGCGCGCGGCGCAGCGCGGAGCCTTCCGCCAGCAGCCGGCGCTGCCCCACCATTTCGTCCAGCGTGCGCGGGCGCATGCGCTCGGCCAGCGGCCGCAACGCATCGCCGCCGTGGCCAAGCAGATCCGGTGCGGTGGACGGTGGACGCGCGGCGGGCATGTGCGGATTCTAAAGCGCCCGGCGCCCCATTCCCTCCTTTGCGGGCATCAAGCCTAGCCGCCGATCACGTCCACGCCCTTGGGCGGCACGAACTTGAACGTATCCGCGGCGAACGCCGGGTTGCGGGTCCAGCCGGAGAACGCGATCACGGTGCGCTGGTCGAGCGCATCGGTGTAGTCCAGCCGCGCCAGCTGGCCTTGGGCGAAGCCCAGCCGCGCCACCTTGAACGCGGCATCGGCGCGGCGCGGGGTGATCTCCAGCCAGTCCACGCCGTCGCTGTTGCCGGCCTCGCGCACCACGAAGTCGCGCTCCAGCCGCGCCGGGGTGAGCAGCAGCGCCAGCGGGCTGCTGGCCTCCTCCACGCCCTGCGCGCGCTTGCTGACCTGGTTGAGGTCGGGCTCGTACACCCAGACGGTCTTGCCGTCGGCCAGCACCAGCTGCGGGTAGGGCCTGGTGTATTCCCAGCGCAGGCGGTCCGGGGTCGCCACCGCCACCCGCCCGCTGTTGGCCTCCTTCTGGCGGCCCTTGGCGTCGAATACTTGCTGGGTGAACTGCCCGTCCAACCCCTTCAGGCCGCGGGTGAAGGTCTCCAGCGCGTCGCGCGCGCCGGCATGGGCCAGGCTGGCGGCGGCCAGCAGGCCGGTGGCAAGGATGGATGCGATCGGTTTCATGCGGTCTCTCCTGCGGCGTTGCCGGCAGTGTGTCGGCGCCATCCTGAATGGCGGATGCCGGACGCGCCGCGCGCGTGCGGGCGAGGTGCCGGGCGGCGTTCAGGGCCGCGGCGGCGGCGGTGCCAGCACCGTGCGGTCGCCGTTGTGCTCGGGGGTGCTGACGATGCCGGCGGCTTCCATCGCCTCGATCAGGCGCGCGGCGCGGTTGTAGCCGATCTTCAGCCGCCGCTGCACGCCCGAGATCGAGGCGCGGCGGGTTTCGGTGACGATCTGCACCGCCTGGTCGTACAGCGGGTCGGCCTCGGGGTCGTCGCTGGCCGCGGCCTCCGGCAGGCCATTCGCGCCAACGCTGCTGCCGTCGTACAGGGTCTGGGTTTCCTCCAGCACGCCGGCGATGTAGTCGGGGCCGCCGGCCTGCTTGAGGAACTCCACCACCCGGTGCACTTCCTCGTCCGAGACGAACGCGCCGTGCACGCGCTCGGGCATCGCGGTGCCGGGCGGCAGGTAGAGCATGTCGCCGTGGCCGAGCAGGGTCTCCGCACCGCTCTGGTCGAGGATGGTGCGCGAGTCGATCTTGCTGCTGACCTGGAACGCGATGCGGGTGGGGATGTTGGCCTTGATCAGGCCGGTGATCACGTCCACCGACGGCCGCTGGGTGGCCAGGATCAGGTGGATGCCGGCCGCGCGCGCCTTCTGCGCCAGGCGCGCGATGAGCTCCTCGACCTTCTTGCCGACGATCATCATCATGTCGGCGAATTCGTCGATGAAGACGACGATGAACGGCAGCGGCTCCAGCGTCGGCGGCGCCTCGGCGGTGTCCGGCGCCGGCCGGAACAGCGGGTCCACCATCGGCTGCCCGGCGTCGATCGCGTCCTTCACCTTCTTGTTGAAGCCGGCCAGGTTGCGCACGCCCACCGCGCTCATCAGCTTGTAGCGGCGCTCCATCTCGGCCACGCACCAGCGCAGGCCGTTGGCGGCCTCCTTCATGTCGGTGACCACCGGCGCCAGCAGGTGCGGGATGCCCTGGTAGACCGACAGCTCCAGCATCTTGGGGTCGATCATCAGCATCCGCACGTCCTTGGCGGAAGCCTTGTACAGCAGCGACAACACCATCGCGTTGACCGCGACCGACTTGCCGGACCCCGTGGTGCCGGCCACCAGCAGGTGCGGCATGCGCGCAAGGTCTGCAACGACTGGTTTTCCGGCGATGTCCTTGCCCAGCGCCAGCGTCAGCGGGCTGCCGGCCTTGTCGTATTCCTTCGAACGCAGCAGCTCGCTGAGGTAGATCATCTCGCGGTGGGTGTTCGGCGTCTCCAGTCCGATGACCGACTTGCCCGGGATCACGTCCACCACGCGCACCGACTTCACCGACAGGCCGCGCGCGATGTCCTTGTCCAGCGAGGAAATCTGGCTGACCTTCACCCCCGGCGCCGGTTGCACCTCGAAGCGGGTGATCACCGGGCCCGGATAGGCACCGACCACCTCGGCGTCGATGCGGAAGTCCTTGAGCTTGAATTCGATCTGGCGCGACAGCGTTTCCAGGGTCTGCGCGTCATAACCCTTCGGCTGCGGCTTGGGGTCGTCCAGCAGCGCCAGCGGCGGGATGCCGCTGGGATCACCGGCCGCGAACAGCGGGATCTGCTGCTCGCGCCGCGCGCGCTCGCTCTTCTCCACCGTCGGTGCCGCCGGCGGTTCGATCTTGACCTTGTCGCGGCGCAGGCGGATCTCGCTGTCGGCCTTGCGCGCGACCTCGCGCTCCTCGCGCAGGGCGCGCGCCTCGCTCCACTCCGCGGCCTGCTGCACGCCCTTGCGCGCGCCGCGGTCGAGCAGGCCCGGCAGGGCCAGCACGAACGCGCCGATGCGGTCCATTACCGCCAGCCACGACAGCCCGGTGGCCAGCGTCACTGACACCAGCAGCAGGCTGACCAGGAACAGGTTGGCGCCGACCGGCCCGAACAGCATGTGCAGCGAGTTGCCGGTCAGGCGGCCGAGCACGCCGCCGCTGCCGGCAGCGAGGTCGTTGCCGCCGCCGAAGCGCAGCGCGAGCAGGCCGCAGGCCGCGATCAGGAAGCCGACGATGCCCAGCAACCGCAGCGCCGGCCCGAGATCGGCCTGGCCGTCGCCATCCTCGTCCATCCCGAACAGCGCGATCCAGGCGATCGCGCCGAGCACGAATGGCAGCAGGAAGGCGACGTAGCCGCACAGGAACAGCAGGAAGCTGGCGATCCATGCGCCGGCCAGCCCGCCCCAGTTGTGCAGCGGCGCCAGCACGCTGGGGTCGCGGTCGAAGCCGGGGTCCTGCGGCGACCAGCTGACCAGGCAGGCCAGCAGGTACAGCAGCGCCGGGGCGATGGTGATCAGCGCGAAATCGCGCCACAGCCGGTGCCGGCGCGGGCTGGCACCCGCGTCGGACTTGGCCGCGCGCATCGGTTTCCGGCTGGACTTGCCCGCCTCGGACGGAGCGTTCGCCACCTGCGATCAGACCTCAGGAAGTTCCCCCAGGTCCTTGATAGTACGTCAAACCTTCATATCGCGCAGCGCCGGATGCACGATCTTCCCGGCTTCGACGTTGATGCCTTTGACCAGTGCCGGGTTATTGCGCCAGTCGTTGCCGGAAGCGAGCTTGTTCACCCACGGCAGGATCGCCGCGCAGATCGCCTGCGAGCTGGTCTGCGGCACCGCGCCCGGCATGTTGGTGACGCAGAAGTGGGTGACGCCCTCCTCCACGTAGGTCGGCTCCTTCCAGGTGGTCGGGCGCGAGGTCTCGAAGCAGCCGCCCTGGTCGATCGCGATGTCCACCACCACGCTGCCCGGCTCCATCGCCTGCAGCATGTCGCGGGTCAGCACGTGCGGGGCCTTGGCGCCGGTGATCAGGACCGCGCCGATCACCAGGTCGGCCGCGGCCACCTCGCGCGCCACCACATCGTGGTAGGGGTACAGCGCAGTGACGTTGTTGCCCAGGCGCATCATCTCGTCCATGCGGTCCTGGCGCATCTCGAACACGGTGACGTTGGCGCCCGCCGCCGCGGCCAGCGCCGCCGACGCGCCGCCGGCCTTGCCGGCGCCGAACACCACCACCTTGCCGCGCTCGGTGGACGGCAGGCCGCCCAGCAGCTTGCCCTTGCCGCCCATCGGCTGGTGCAGCAGGTGGGTGCCCACCTGCACGCCGATCTTGCCGGCGATCACCGACATCGGCGCCAGCAGCGGCAGGTCGCCGTTGGGGAGCTCCACCGTCTCGAATGCCACGCCGGTCAGGCCGATGTCCAGCAGCTTGCGGGTCAGCGCCGGCTCGGCGGCCAGGTGCAGATAGCAGAACAGCAGGTGGTCGCGGCGCAGGTGCTGCAGGTCGCCGGCGATCGGCTCCTTCACCTTCACGATCAGTTCGCCCTTCTCGTACAGGGCGGCGGCGTCCGGGGCGATCTTCACGCCGAGGCGGGTGTACTGCTCGTCGCTGAAGCCGGACTTCAGGCCCGCGCCCTGCTCCAGCCAGACCTCGTGGCCACGCTTGACCAGGTCGCCGGCGGCGGCAGGAACGAGCGCGACGCGCCCTTCGAGGGTCTTGGTTTCCTTGGGTACACCGATACGCATGCGCAACTCGCTCCTGGGGGATGTGGGGAATACACGACAGCGTTGCAGCCGCCGCGCCTTGTGCCCGGATCACACTGCCGCCAAGCTATGGGGCGGAAGCGGATCCGGAAATCCGCGAAATTATAGAGCTTCGACTCGACTCCAATGAACCCGACCCGACACATCCGCCTGCTGATCCTCGGTTCCGGCCCCGCCGGCTGGACCGCCGCCGTGTACGCCGCCCGCGCCAACCTCAAGCCGGTGGTCATCACCGGGCTGCAGATGGGCGGCCAGCTGATGACCACCACCGAGGTGGACAACTGGCCGGGCGACGCCCACGGCCTGCTGGGGCCGGACCTGATGGCGCGCCTGCAGGCGCACGCCGAGCGCTTCGACACCGAAGTGGTGTTCGACCACATCCACACCGCCGACCTGTCCAGGCGCCCGTTCCGGCTGGTGGGCGACTCCGGCGAATACACCTGCGACGCGCTGATCGTCGCCACCGGCGCCACCGCCAAGTACCTCGGCCTGCCCTCCGAGGAGGCCTACAAGGGCCGCGGCGTGTCCGCCTGCGCCACCTGCGACGGGTTCTTCTACAAGGACCAGGACGTGGCCGTGATCGGCGGCGGCAATACCGCCGTGGAAGAAGCGCTGTACCTGTCCAACATCGCCCGCAAGGTCTACCTGGTGCACCGCCGCGACACCCTGCGCGCCGAAAAGATCATGCAGGACAAGCTGTTCGCGAAGATCGAAGCCGGCAAGATCGAGGCCATATGGCACCACACCGTGGACGAAGTGCTGGGCAACGAGGCCGGCGTCACCGGCATGCGCCTGAAATCGGTGCAGGACGGCAGCACCCGCGAGATCCCGGTGCAGGGCTTCTTCGTCGCCATCGGCCACAGTCCGAACACCTCGCTGTTCGAAGGCCAGCTGGAGATGAAGAACGGCTACCTGAAGATCCGCAGCGGGCTGGACGGCATGGCCACCATGACCAGCGTCCCCGGCGTGTTCGCCGCCGGCGACGTGGCCGACCAGGTGTACCGCCAGGCGATCACCTCCGCCGGCTTCGGCTGCATGGCCGCGCTGGACGCGGAGCGCTTCCTGGACGAGGGGCTCTGACGAACCCGGCCGCGCCCGATGCGCGGCAGCGGCCCGCCCGCCATGCCGGACATCCGCCTCCATCGCGCGCTGTCGGAAATCCCCGCCGCGGCCTGGGACGGGCTGCACGACGGGCGCAACCCGTTCATCGCGCATGCCTTCCTGCACGGGCTGGAGGCCACCGGCTGCCTGCGCCCCGACTGGGGCTGGACGCCCTGCCACCTCGGGCTGTGGGAGGGCGAGCGGCTCGTCGCGGCGGCACCCGGCTATCTGAAAGACAACACCCACGGCGAGTTCGTGTTCGACCACGCCTGGGCCGAGGCCTATGCCCGCCACGGACTGCACTACTACCCGAAATGGCTGTGCGCGGTGCCGTATTCGCCGGTCACTGGCCCGCGCCTGCTGGGGCGCGATGCCGCGGCGCGGGCGGCGCTGCCGGAGGCGATGCGCGAATGGGTGGCACGCGCCGGGCTGTCGTCGGCGCACGTCAATTTCCATCTAGAAAGCGACGAGGCCGCCTTCGGCGCGGACTGGCTGCTGCGCGAGGACATCCAGTTCCACTGGCGCAATCCCGGCCACTGGCACGGCTTCGAGGACTTCCTCGCCGCACTCGACCACAAGCACCGCAAGAACATCCGCCAGGAGCGCCGCAAGGTCGCCGAGGCGGGCATCCGCTTCCGCATCGTGCATGGCGACCAGGCCAGCGAGGACGACCTGGCGGCGATGCACGGCTTCTATCTGCAGACCTTCGCCGACTACGGCAATGCCCCGGCGCTGACGCTGGATTTCCTGCGCCACCTCGCCCGGACGATGCCGCGCCAGCTGGTGCTAGTGCTGGCCGAACGCGCAGGCCGCACGATCGCCGGTGCGCTGTGCCTGCGCGGTGGCGACACCCTGTACGGCCGCTACTGGGGCGCGACGGAGCAACATCCAGGACTGCATTTCGAGACCTGCTACTACCAGGGCATCACCTACTGCCTGCGCGAAGGGCTGGCGCGCTTCGAGCCCGGTGCGCAGGGGCGGCACAAACTGGCCCGCGGCTTCCTGCCGGTGGCGGTGCGCAGCCGGCACTGGATCGCCGAGCCGCGCTTCGCCGTGGCCCTGCGCGACTGGTGCGCGCAGGAGACCGCCGACGTGCGCCGGCAGCGGCAGGCGCTGCTGGCGCACAACCCGTTCCGGGCGGAGGACATCGCATGAGGCTGCCGGTGCCGTGGCTGGGGACTGATTCCGAGGCCCCATTCCCGCCGCCAGAACAGGCGCTGTCCGAGCCGGACGGCCTGCTCGCGGCCGGCGGCGACCTCTCGCCGGCACGCTTCCTCAACGCTTACCGCCGCGGCATCTTCCCGTGGTTTTCCGAGGACGAGCCGATCCTGTGGTGGAGCCCGTCGCGGCGCGCGGTGTTCCGCACCGACGGCGTGCACCTGTCCACCCGCCTGCGCCGGCGCCTGCGCAACAGCGGCTGGACAGTGCGTGCGGATACCGCTTTCGCGGCGGTGGTGGATGGCTGCGCGGCCCCGCGCGACGGCCAGTCCGGCACCTGGATCACTGCCGGTATGCGCGCCGCTTACCTGCAGCTGCACCGGCTCGGGCATGCCCACAGCATCGAGGTGTTCGATGCCGACGGACGCCTGGTCGGCGGCCTGTTCGGACTGGCGTTCGGGCAGGTGTTCTGCGGCGACAGCATGTATTCGGCGGAATCCGGCGCCTCGTCCCTCGCACTGGCGATGCTGGCGCAGCGGCTGCGCGGCTGGGGCTGGCCGCTGATCGATGCCCAGGTGCCCAATGCGCATACCCGGCGCCTCGGAGTGGAGACCTGGCCTCGCGCCGACTACCTCGCCGCGCTGGCGGCGCTACGCGACCTGCCGTCGCCCCCCGGCGATTGGCGCGAACGCTTCGGCACCTGGCCTGCCGCGGCGCTGGGCGAAGCGGCACGCGATGGCCTGCGCGATTAACGGGATTTTTGCAAGACCCGGCCCGACGTGGCACAATGCGCGACTTTCGAGCCCCGCCTCCGGGGGCTCGCCCAGCGCAGGACACGCCCCGGCAGACACATGGCGAAAGACGACGTCATCGAATTCGAAGGCACGATCTCCGAAACCCTCCCGAACACCATGTTCCGGGTGAAGCTGGAGAACGGCCACGAGATCATCGCCCATATCTCCGGCCGCATGCGCAAGAACTACATCCGCATCCTCACCGGCGACCGTGTCAAGGTGGAGATGACGCCCTACGACCTCACCAAGGGCCGCATCACCTATCGCCATCGTTGAAGCCGGCCATCGCTGAAGCCGGCCACCGCTGGCGTCCGACGCCCGGCCGCACTCCACGCAAACGCCCCGCAAGGGGCGTTTTGCATTTCGTGGACATGCGACATGTTTGCCGCTTGTGCGGCCCCGCTGCGTCAAGTAAGAAAGCAGAGGCGCCTGCCGCCGGCGGTGCCCCACCAGGGACCTTTCGTGCCGACCACCCGTCCACGCGCCTCGCTGCTCCGCAGGCTGTCCCTGTCGATCTGGGGCATGTTCCTGGCCCTGCTGCTGTCGCTGCTGGCGCTGGGCTACCTGGGGATGCGCCTGGGCGCGGACCGGCTGGTGCCGCTCGTGGCGCAACGCTCGGCGGTGCTGCGTGCGGCCAGCAGCGAATGGCTGTTCGTGCAGGCCGACCAGAGCGTGGCGCGCCTGCACCGGGAACTGCTGGAGCGACTGCGGCATGCCGATCGCGAGGCCGCGTTGGCCCGCTTCCACGTGCTGTTCGAACGCAGCCAGGACGGCCTGTGGCGGCTGCGGCCGGAACTGGTGGACCCCGAGCGCGCGCCCACCCTGTACCTGCATCAACCGGCGCAGGGGCTGGGCGAATCGGCGCGCATCCGCGCGGTGGTGGCCTTTGACCTGCTGCGCGAGCAGGGGCCGGCGCTGTCGCCGCCGTTCTATTCGGTGTACATGGATTTCGTCGAGGACGGCCTGCTGGTGTACTCGCGCGGGCGCGATCTCGCGGCCGGGGCGGATGCCGCCTACACCAATACCGGCTACCCGACCATGCAGGGCTCGGAGCCGCGGCGCAACCCGCAGCGCCGGCTGTTCTGGACCCCGGTGTACCTGGACCGCCAGGCCAATACCTGGATGGTCTCGGTGATCCAGCCGCTGGACTGGGATGGCCAGTGGGTGGGCACCGTCGGCCACGACATCGCCATCCAGACTCTGCTGGACCACAACGCCGTGCAGGACCAGGGCGGCGCACTGGAACTGGTGATGAGCGCCGACGGCGAACTGATCGCGCATCCGCAGCTGCGCCAGCGGATCGCGGCCGCGCACGGTCAACTGAACATCGCCAGCCTCGGCGACCCGCAGCTGGTCCAGGTGCACGCCACCCTCGCCGCGGCCGGCACTGCGCAGGGCGCGCGGCGCTCGCCGGACGGCCGCCTGTGGGTGGGCTGGGCGACCATCCACGGCCCCGGCTGGTACCAGGTGTACGTGCTGCCGCAGGCGGTGATCGATCGCCTCCTGGCCTGGGGCCTGTTCGCCCTGTTCGCGATCGGCGTGCTGGGCCTGCTGCCGGGCATGTGGCTGCTGCGGCGGCGGATCCATCGTCTGGTCGCGGTGCCGCTACAGCGTCTGGCGCGCGCGGCAGATGAGCTGGGCCAAGGCCAGCAGCCGAACCCGATCGCCATGCCGGCCAACGACGAGCTGGGCCGGCTGGCCGGGGCGTTCGACGACATGGTGGAGGAAGTGGCGCAGCAGCGCGCCCTGCAGCACGCACACGCGCAGGCCCTGCAAACCGAGATCGACGAACGCCATGAGTTCATGCAGCGCCTGCAGGAGGAACGCACCCGCCTGCACACCCTGCTCGGAGCGATGCGCCAGGGCATCGTGTTCGTCAACAGCGAACAGGTAGTTGTCTACTGCAACGCCGCGTTCCTGAAGATGTGGGGTTTTGCCGGCGAGGCCAGCATCATCGGCCGCTCGACCCGCGAAGGCACCGCCGACATCCTGCCGCTGGTGCGTGACCCCGACGCACTGCTGCAGCGCCTGCGCGCCTCGATCGAGCAGCCACTGCAACCGGCGCACTTCGAAATCGCCCTCGTGGATGGCCGCATCATCGTGCACGATGCCTATCCTCTGCAGGATGCCGAAGGCCACCACATCGGCCGGCTCTGGGTGCAGGAGGACGTCACCCGCGAGCGCGAGGTCGCGGCGCAGCTGGTGCAACTGGCCGAACACGACGCGCTGACCGGGCTCAGCAACCGGCGCCGCTTCGAGGAAGACCTCGAGGCTTTCTTCCATGCTGCCGAGCGCACGCCCAGCCAGCTGGCGCTGCTGGTGTTCGACCTCGACGAATTCAAATACGTCAACGATACCTACGGCCACCGCGCCGGCGACGCCGTGCTGAACCGGATCGCGGTGGAGGTGCGGACGCTGATCCGCGGCGACGACACCCTGTACCGACTGGGTGGCGATGAATTCGTGGTGCTGATGGCGCATGCCAGCCCGCATGAAGCCAGCCAGCTGGCCGAACGTATCGTCCGCCGCATCGGCCAGACCCCGCATGAGATAAACGGGCAGACCCTGCGCCTGACCTGCAGCCTGGGCATCGCCCACTTCCCCACCCACGCCGGCAATGCCCAGGACCTGGGTGCCCACGCCGACATGGCGATGTACCAGGCCAAGCACACCGGCAAGAACCGCTGGAGCCTCTACCGCCCGGATCATGATGCCTCGCGTGCCATGACCATCCATCTGGGCTGGAATGACCGCATCGCAGAAGCCCTGGAGCATGACCGCCTGCGCCTGCATTTCCAGGGCATCTATCGCGCCCGCGACGGCCACCTGGAGCATCTGGAAGCGCTGTTGCGCATGGAGGATGCCCGCCATGCCGGCACCTTGATCCTGCCGAATGAATTCATCACGCATGCCGAGAAAAGCGGCAAGATCCTGGAGATCGACCGCTGGGTGATCCGCCGCTGCATCGACCTGCTGGGCCGTCACCCGCACCTGCCGGCGCTGGCGGTCAACATCTCCGGGCGCTCGGTCGACGATACCGATCTGCCTGCCTTCATCGCCGAGGAACTGCGGAGGCATCACGTCGATCCGCGGCGCCTGCTGGTGGAGCTGACCGAGACATCGGCCGTATCGGACATGGGCGATGCCGCGCGCTTCATCGCCGCGCTGCGCCGCATGGGCTGCCTGGTCTGCCTGGACGATTTCGGCGCCGGCTTTTCCTCGTTCGCCTACCTCAAGCACCTCAACGCCGACATCCTCAAGATCGACGGCATGTTCATCCGCGACCTGCCACAGGACACCGACAACCAGGTGTTCGTGCGCACCATCATCGAAGTGGCGCGTGGCATGGGCAAGCAGACGGTGGCCGAGTTCGTGGAGGACGGGCGCACGTTGCTGATGCTGCGTGAGATGGGCGTGGACATGGTCCAGGGCTACCACCTGGACCGCCCCAAGGCCGAGCACCCGGCCCTGCAACCACCGCCGTTCGGCGCGCGCCGCTGAGCGCGCCGCGGCGGGCCGAACGGCGCCTCAGCCGGCGCCGATCCGGGTGCGCAGGTGCGCCAGCGATTCCTCCACCTGGTCCACCAGCACCAGGCACAGCTCGCCCGGCTGCAGCAGCTCCAGCGCGCGGTCGATCGCGGCGAACTCGCCGTGGATCTCCTCCACCACCCGCGTGCGCGATGCGCCCTGCAGGCCTTCGCGCAGCAGCGCCAGCACCTCGCCGTCGGCACGCCCGCGCTGGCAGGCGTCCTGGTAGAGGATCACCGTATCGAAGGCGGCGCCGAGGATGCGGGTCTGCTGGCGGATGTCCTCGTCGCGGCGGTCGCCGGCGCCGCTGATCACCACCGTGCGCCGCAGCGCCGGCAGGTTCTCCACCGCCGCCACCAGCGCCGCCATCGCGTCCGGGTTGTGGCCGTAGTCGGCGATCACGGTGGCGCCCTTGTACGGCAGCACGTTGAACCGCCCCGGCGCATTCCCGGTATCGGCGTTGAAGCTGGCCAGGCCCTGGCGGATCACGCCCCAGTCCAGCCCCAGCGCCCAGCCGGCGGCGAGCGCTGCCATCGCGTTGTCCACCTGGAAGCCGATCCGGCCGCCGTGGGTCAGCGGCACCCCGGCCAGCGGCAGCCGGGTCTCGAACCCGCCTTCCATCGCCACCAGGTCGCCGTCCTGCACGAACACCACCCGCCCACCCTGGGCGCGGTGCGCGGCCAGCACCGGCTGGTCGCCGTCGGCCGCGAAGAAGATCACCTTGCCCGGGCACTGCGCGGCCATCGCCGCGACCACCGGGTCGGCCGCGTTGAGCACCGCGAAGCCGGACTTGGCCACGTTGCGCACCACCACCCGCTTCAGCACCGCCAGGTCGTCCACGGTGGTGATGAAGTTCAGGCCCAGGTGGTCGCCCATGCCGATGTTGGTCACCACCGCCACGTCGGCGTGGTCGAACGCCAGCCCCTCGCGCAGCAGCCCGCCACGCGCGGTCTCGAACACCGCCGCGTCCACCAGCGGGTTCATCAGCACGTTGCGCGCGCTGCGCGGGCCCGAGCAGTCGCCGGAGTCGATCTGCACGCCGTTGACGTAGATGCCGTCGGTATTGGTCATGCCCACGCCCAGCCCGCGGGTGCGCAGCAGGTGCGCGATCAGGCGCACGGTGGTGGTCTTGCCGTTGGTGCCGGTGACCGCCACCACCGGGATGCGCCCGTTCTCGCCGGGCGGGAACATGGCATCGATGATCGCCTTGCCCACGTCGCGCGGCTTGCCGTACGAGGGCGCCAGGTGCATGCGCAGGCCCGGCGCGGCGTTGACCTCGACGATCCCGCCGCCCTGCTCCTCCAGCGGGCGCAGCACGGTCTCGCAGACCACGTCCACCCCGCAGATGTCCAGCCCGACCATGCGCGCGGCTTCGATCGCACGCGCCGCCACTTCCGGGTGCACGTCGCCGGTGACATCGGTGGCGGTACCGCCGGTGGACAGGTTGGCGTTGTTGCGCAGCACCACCCGGCGTCCCTTCTCGGGCACCGAGTCGGCATCCAGCCCTTGCTTCTCCAGCGTGCGCAGGGCGATCTCGTCGAAGCGGATGCGGGTCAGCGAGGTGGCATGGCCCTCGCCGCGGCGCGGGTCGGCGTTCACCTGCTCGACCAGCGCGCGCACGCTGGACACGCCGTCGCCGATCACGTTCGGCGGCTCGCGCCGCGCCGCGGCCACCAATTTTTCGCCGACCACCAGCAGGCGGTAGTCGCCGCCAGGAAGGTAGCGTTCGACCATGACGTCATCGCGAAACTCGCGCGCCACCTCATAGGCGCGACGGATGTCGGCCTCGGCGTGCAGGTTGACGGTCACGCCCTTGCCCTGGTTGCCGTCCAGCGGCTTCACCACCACCGGCAGGCCGATCTCCTGCGCCGCTGCCCAGGCCTCGTCGGCGCTGGCCACCGGACGGCCTTCCGGCACCGGCACCCCGGCCGCGCGCAGAAGCTTCTTGGTCAGCGCCTTGTCCTGCGCGATGGCTTCCGCGATCGCGCTGGTGCTGTCCATCTCCGCGGCCTGGATGCGCCGCTGGCGGCTGCCCCAGCCCAGCTGCACTAGGCTGCCAGAGGTCAGCCGCCGGTACGGAATGCCGCGGTTCACCGCGGCCTCCACGATGGCGCCGGTGCTCGGCCCCAGGCGCTCGTCCTCGTCCAGCGCGCGCAGTTCCGCGAGCGCGGCCTCGAGGTCGAACGGCGCGTCCTCGCGCGCGGCCTGGCATAGATCCAGCGCCAGCTGGAGGGCACGCCGGCCGACTGCTTCCTCGCTGTATTCGACCACGATCTGGAACACGCCCGGGTCCACCGTGCGCGCGGTGCGGCTGAAGGTCACCGGGCAGCCGGCCTGCGCCTGCAGGCACAGTGCGGTGAACTCCAGCGCGTGCGCCAGGGTGAGGGTCTCGGATTGGCGGGTGGTGCGCAGGAAACCGAGCTCGGGGAAGCGCTGGCGCAGGCGTTCCTCGAAGCCGGGGATGCTGTCCAGCGGGCGCTCGCCCTGCGACAGGGTGACGATGGCCTCGATCGCGGTGCGCCGGGTCCACAGGTTGGGGCCGCGCAGGGCCCGGATGCGGGAAATGTCCATCACGCGCCCATCGCGTCGGTGGCGCGGGCGGCGGCCGCCCGCTCCTGTTCGAAATGTTCGATGCCGGCCGGGATCAGGTCCACCGGCACCTCCAGCGCCCAGGCAGCGGCGATCGCGGCCAGCACCGCCTCCCGCTGGGCCGGCGTGGCCACAGCTCCGGTCAGCGCAAAGCGCGAGGCGCGCGCCAATGGTTCTTCATTGCTACCCGCTGCCAGCACGATCGCGCCATTGCGCACGAACACGGCGCGCCCACCCTGCGCCAGGTGCGGCTCCAGCGGCGCGGCATCGGCATCGCGCGCGAACAGGATGACCTCGCCGTCGCACAGCCCGGCCATCGCGGCCACCGCCGGCTCGCAGGCATTGAGCACCGCCGCGCCCTGCGCCAGCACCACGTCCACCTGGGTGCGCAGCACCGCATGCAGGCGCTCCGGGGAATCGATGTAGAACTCCGAAAGCGCAGGGTCGGGATCGGCATCGGTGAGCACGCCGACCTGGCAGCGGTCGTACGGCAGGCCCTCGGCCAGGATCGCGCGCGCGCTGGTCTCGATCACCGCGGCCTCGATGTCGCGGTTGATCAGCAGCCGCTGGCCTGCGTCTAAATGCTGGCAGGGACGCGCCAGCAGCTGGCGCTGGTCGAGGAACAGTCCCTCGCCGCAGGCCAGGCCCACGCTGCGCCCGGACAGCCGCAGCAGGTGCCCGACCAGGCGCGCCAGCAGCGCCGGCTCGCGCCGGCCGAGCACGCCCACCACCGGGATGCGGCCATCGTCGCCGGCGGCGAACAGATGGTCCACGATCGCCTGCCCGGCCGGGCGCGGCTTGCCGATCGCCGGCTTCAGGTGCATCAGCAGGCTGGGGCCGGCGTTGACCTCGACGATCGCGCCGCGCGTTTGCGCCAGCGGCTTGGACACGTCGCGCGTCACCAGGTCGATGCCGGCGATATCCAAACCAACGACGCGCGCCGCCAAAACAGCCGCCGCGGCGACGTCCGGATGCACCTCGTCGGTGACATCGAAGGCCATGTTGCCGTGGCGCAGGATGAGCACCTCCTGCCCGGCGGGCGGCACCGACTCCGGCGCGTAGCCCTGCCGCTGCAACTCGTGGATGGCGATCGGCTCGCGCTCCAGCAGCAGGGTTTCCAGCGGGAAGCCCTCCTCTTCGCCGCGGCGCGGATCGCTGTTGATCTGCAGGTCGATCAGTTCGCGGATGGTCGAACGGCCGTCGCCCACCACCCGCGCGGTATCACCGCGGTTGGCCGCCACCAGCTTGCCGCCGACCACCAGCAGGCGGTGTTCGTCGCCTTCGATGAAGCGCTCCACCATCACCCCGCTGCCCTCGGCCAGCGCGCCGGCGTAGGCGGTCTCCACGTCCTGCCGGGTCTTGAGGTCGGCGAACACGCCGCGCCCGTGGTTGGCATCCAGCGGCTTCACCACCACCGGCAGGCCGATCTCCTGCGCTGCCTCCCAGGCGTCGGCCGCGTCCTCCACCAGCCGCCCTTCCGGTACCGGCACGCCGCAGCGGGCCAGCAGGGTCTTGGTGAGGTCCTTGTCGCGCGAGATGCTCTCGGCGATCGCGCTGGTGTGCTCGGTCTCGGCGGTCCAGATCCGGCGCTGGCGGCGGCCGTAGCCCAGCTGCACCAGGTTGCCGTCGGTCAGCCCCAGGTGCGGGATGCCGCGCTCGCCGGCGGCCTCCACGATGGCCGCAGTGCTGGGCCCGAGCAGGCGGCGGTCGGCCAGCTCGCGCAGCGGGGCCAGCCGCGCCGGCAGGTCGAACGCGGTGGCGTTGATCGCAGCCATCAGCAGGTCGCGCGCCAGCAGCAGGCAGGCGCGACTGACCTGCTCGTCGCGCGAGCGCACGGCGACCTTGTAAATGCCGCGCGGCCCGGCCTCGCGCGCCTTGCCGAAGCCGGTCTGCATGCCGACCTGGGTCTGCAGTTCCAGCGTGATGTGCTCGAGGATGTGCGCCGGCCAGGTGCCCTCGCGCAGGCGCTGCACGAAGCCGCCCGGCGCGCCCACGCTGCAGCGGTGCTCCTGCAGCCCCGGCAGCCAGGCGAGCAGGCGCTCGGTGAGCCCGTCGATGCGGTTGGAGGGATAGTCCTCGAGACCGCCGATGTCCACCCAGGCTTCCAGCACCGGGCGGTAGGTCCAGAGGTTCGGGCCGCGCAGATAGGCGGTCCGCAGGATGGTGATGTCGTCGTGCTTCATGTCCGGCGCCGTGGCTGGCAGGCACGCCCTTCGGGCACCCTGCCTCTCGTTATAATTGACGTCCTCTGGATGCCATCCAGAGTAGCGGAGCCGGGCTCTGGCGTCATATTACGGATTCTTTAAAAACAGCCGCCCCATGCCCGCGTCCGCCGCCCCCACGCCCATCGCCACGCCCGCTTCCTGCCACGGCCTGCCGGCCCACTGGCAGGAACCCCTGCAGCAGCAGCTGCAGCCCGGCGAAACCGCGCTGGCGGCGCTCGCGATCGACCTCGACGACACCCTGCATTACGGCGACGGCGTGCTGGTGCTGACCGACCGCCGCCTGCTGGCGCGCCTGCCGCGCGCCGCGCAATGGCAGGACTGGGCGCTGGGCGAAGGCCTGCAACTGCGCCACGGCGACCACGCCGGCGTGGGCCAGCTGGAATTGGTGGATGCCCACCGCCGCCTGTTCCACTGCCGCTTCACCCTCGACCAGAACCTGGCCGCACTGCGCCTGCTGAACCAATTCGAACGCTTGCAGGCGCCAGCGCAGCAGGCAAGCGCGGCAGACGACGATACGCCGCTATGCCCGCTCTGCAAGGCACCGCTGCCGCCGGATGAGGACGAATGCCCGGCCTGCGTGCGCGAGCTGCACACCCCGCCGTCCACCTGGACCCTGCTGCGCCTGTGGCGGTTCGCGCGGCCCTACCGCGGCGCGCTGCTGGCCGGCTTCCTGCTCACCCTGGCCTCGACCGGCGCCACCCTGGTGCCGCCATACCTGACCATGCCGCTCATGGACAAGGTGCTGATCCCGTTCCAGAACGGGCAGCCGATCGACCAGCGCCTGGTGCTGATGCTGCTGGGCGGCATCCTCGGCTCGGCGCTGCTGGCCTGGTTCCTGGGCTGGGCGCGCACCTACATCCTGGCGCTGGTGTCCGAGCGCATCGGCTGCGACCTGCGCACGGTGACCTACGAGCACCTGCTCACGCTGTCGCTGGAATACTTCGGCGCCAAGCGTACCGGCGACCTGCTGACCCGGATCGGCTCGGAATCCGACCGCATCTGCCTGTACCTCTCGCTGCACCTGTTGGACTTCGCCACCGACGTACTGATGCTGGCGATGATCGCGGGCATCCTGATCTCGATCAATCCGATGCTGGCGCTGGTGACGCTGCTGCCGTTGCCGCTGATCGCGTGGCTGATCCAACTGGTGCGCGACCGCCTGCGCACCGGCTTCGAGAAGATCGACCGCGCCTGGTCGGAGCTGAGCAGCGTGCTGGCCGACACCATCCCCGGCATCCGCGTGGTCAAGGCGTTCGCCCAGGAAGGTCGTGAAGCCCGCCGCTTCCGCGAGGCCAACCGCCATTACCTCGCGATCAACGACCGCCTGAACAAGGTGTGGTCGCTGTTCACCCCGACCGTCACCCTGCTCACCGAGCTGGGGCTGATCGTGGTGTGGGCATTCGGCATCTGGCAGGTGTCGCGGCACCAGATCACGGTGGGCGTGCTGACCGCGTTCCTGGCCTACATCGGCCGCTTCTACACCCGCCTGGACTCGATGAGCCGGATCGTGTCGGTGACCCAGAAGGCGGCGGCCGGCGCCAAGCGCATCTTCGACATCCTCGACCACGTCTCCAGCGTGCCGGAACCGGCGCAGCCAGTGCCGCTGCCCGCCGCGCGCGGCGCGCTCACGCTGCGCGACGTCGGCTTCCGCTACGGCAACCGCGGGGTGATCCGCGGCCTCGACCTGGAGATCCGCCCGGGCGAGATGATCGGCCTGGTCGGCCACAGCGGCTCCGGCAAGACCACCCTGGTCAACCTGATCTGCCGCTTCTACGACGTCACCCAGGGCGCGATCCTGGTGGACGGCATCGACATCCGCTCGGTCGCGCTGGCCGACTACCGCCGCCACATCGGCCTGGTGCTGCAGGAGCCCTTCTTGTTCTTCGGCACCATCGCCGAGAACATCGCCTATGGCCGCCCCGACGCCAGCCGCGAGGAGATCGTGGCGGCGGCCCGCGCCGCGCACGCGCACGAGTTCATCCTGCGCTTGCCGCACGGCTACGACTCGCTGGTGGGCGAACGCGGCCAGGGCCTGTCGGGCGGCGAACGCCAGCGCATCTCGATCGCGCGCGCGCTGCTGATCGACCCGCGCTTCCTGATCCTGGACGAGGCCACCTCGTCGGTGGACACCGAGACCGAGAAGGAAATCCAGCGCGCGCTGGACAACCTGGTGCAGGGCCGCACCACCCTCGCCATCGCCCATCGCCTGTCCACCCTGCGCAAGGCCGACCGGCTGGTGGTGATGGAGCGCGGGCGGATCGTGGAGGTGGGCCCGCACGACGAGCTGATGGCGCGCCAGGGCGCGTACTGGCGGCTGTACCAGGCGCAGCTGCGCAACGTGGACCAGGAAGAGGCGCTGGCCGAACTGCCGCTGGAGGGCGTGGCGCATGAACGCTGAGTTCCGGCTCGAACGCAATGCCTTCGGGCGGCTGGTGCTGACCGCCGCGGACGGCAGCGTGCACGAAGGCGTGGTGGCGGTGCGCGCCTTCCCACTGAGCGCGCCCGACACCGCGATCGCGCTGGTCGGCGGCGACGGCCACGAGCTGGCCTGGATCCCGCGCCTGGATGCGCTGGACCCGGCACGGCGCGCGCTGGTGGAGGCCGAACTCGGCCAGCGCGAATTCGTGCCGGTGATCCGGCGCCTGCGCGAGGTGTCCACCTTCGCCACCCCCAGCCAGTGGACGGTCACCACCGACCGCGGCGATACCCGCTTCATCCTCAAGAGCGAGGACGACATCCGCCGGCTGGGCGCGCATGCCCTGCTGGTGGCCGACAGCCACGGCGTGCACTACCTGATCCCGGACCTGCTGGCACTGGACCGCCACAGCCGCCGCCTGCTCGACCGCTTCCTCTAGCGCGCCCCACCGTAAGCTTCCCAGTAATCACTGGTACGGCGAATGGAGGCTGGTCAGTTGGCAGGTACCGCGCCGCGCTCACCGTGGCTGCTCCGCCCCACCGTCCAGCTGGGTGGTGATCGCCGTGCGACCAGGCGGCCAGCACCGGCGGCGGCAGACCGATCCGGACTCTGCTGTCGATACTGCCCTGCCCCAGCATGCTGCATTGCGGCATGCCTCGATGCCGCTGCTGCTCGCCTTGCCAGCCCTCGGGCGCTGTGCTGAAATCCGGGAAAATCCATACGCCGCCGCATTTTCGCGCCGGATCAGACTGCAGGGGAGTAGCGCATGAGTGTCGAACGTCCTTGGCTGGCCCACTACCCGAAAGGCGTGCCCGCCCAGATCGATCTCGACGAGTTCGCGTCGATCAACGACGTCTTCGACTCCGCGCTGCAGAAGTACCGCGACAACACCGCCTTCATCAACATGGGCAAGGCGATCAGCTACGCCGACCTGGATCGCCTGAGCCGCGATTTCGCCGGCTACCTGCTGGGCGAGCTGAAGTTGAAGAAGGGCGACCGGGTGGCGATCATGATGCCCAACTGCCTGCAGTACCCGGTGGCGATCTTCGGCGTGCTGCACGCCGGGCTCACGGTGGTGAACACCAACCCGATGTACACCCCGCGCGAGCTCAAGCACCAGCTGGCCGACTCCGGCGCCAGCGTGCTGCTGGTGATGGACAACTTCGGCCACGTGGCGCAGGAAGTGCTGGCAGAAATGCCGGGTGTGCGCGCCATCACCACCGGCCTGGGCGACATGCTGGGCTTCCCGAAGGGCGCGATCATCAATTTCGTGCTGAAGCACGTGAAGAAGATGGTGCCCGACTACGCCATCCCGGGCGCCGTGCGCTTCCGCGACGCGCTGACCCTGGGACGCATGCACACCCTGCCCGAGGTCCGCAACGCGCCCGAGGACCTCGCCTTCCTGCAGTACACCGGCGGCACCACCGGCGTGTCCAAGGGCGCGATGCTGACCCACCGCAACATGGTGGCCAACATGCAGCAGGCGGCCGCGTGGGTGGGCGCCAACGTCCGCCTGGGCGAAGAGAAGATCGTCACCGCGCTGCCGCTGTACCACATCTTCGCGCTGACCGCGAACTGCCTGGTGTTCATGAAGTTCGGCGCGCAGAACCTGCTGATCACCAACCCGCGCGACATGCCCGGGTTCGTGAAGGAGCTCAAGCATTCCGGCTTCACCGCGATCACCGGCGTCAACACCCTGTTCAACGGGCTGCTGCACACCCCGGGCTTCGAGCAGGTGGACTTTTCGCGCCTGCACCTGACCCTCGGCGGCGGCATGGCGGTGCAGCGCGCGGTGGCCGACAAGTGGAAGCAGGTCACCGGCGTCACCCTGGCCGAGGCCTACGGGCTCACCGAGACCTCGCCTGCGGTGTGCATCAACCCGCTCGACCTGCGCGAATACAACGGCTCGATCGGCCTGCCGGTGCCGTCCACCGACGTGTGCATCAAGGACGACGACGGCAAGGTGCTGCCCACCGGCGAGATCGGCGAGTTGTGCGTGAAGGGCCCGCAGGTGATGAAGGGCTACTGGCAGCGCCCGGAGGAGACCGCCAAGGTCATCGACGCCGACGGCTGGCTGCACACCGGCGACATGGCCAAGATGGACGCGCAGGGCTACTTCTACATCGTGGACCGCAAGAAGGACATGATCCTGGTGTCTGGCTTCAACGTGTATCCGAACGAAGTCGAGGACGTGATCGCGATGATGCCGGGCGTGCTGGAAGTGGCGGCGATTGGCGTGCCCGACGAGAAATCCGGCGAGGCGGTGAAGGTGTTCATCGTCAAGAAGGACCCGGCATTGACCGCGGACGCGGTGAAAGCCTTCTGCCGCGAGAACATGACCGGCTACAAGCAGCCGAAGTACGTGGAATTCCGCAGCGAGCTCCCCAAGAGCAACGTCGGCAAGATCCTGCGCAAGGAACTGCGCGCGCCGGCCGCAAGCTGAGCCACCTCCTCCCGGCGCGCCCGATTCCCGGGCACCGCCGCATTCAGCAAGCCCCGGCGTTCGCGCCGGGGCTTTTTTGCCGCAGTTCCTTGCACTTGCGCGGTTTTAGGCGCATAGAGGCCGCACGGGCGCATTCCCCACTCCCCTGTCCTGCCGGCGTGGCCCGAGCCGGCCCATCCTGTCTGGAGCGATCATGGCCACCGCGACCCTCGAAAAACTGACCCCCGTCCCGCGCTACCCCACCCTGCGCACCGCCACCGACGCCGCCGGCGACGTCCACTGGTGCCACATGCATGCCGACCTCGCCCACGCCCCCGGGCGCGCCTGCTTCAAGCCCGCGCTGGTGGACGACATCCTGCGCTACCAGCAATCGCTGGGCGAACGCCTGTGGCGCGAGCGCCGGCAGGGCGATGCCGGGCTCAAGCATGTGGTGCTCGCATCCGACTGCGATGCGTTCAATCTCGGCGGCGACCTCGAGTATTTCTGCGATGCGATCCGCCGCCAGGACCGCTCCGCCCTGCTGCACTACGCCACCCAGTGCGTGCGCGGCGTGCATGCCTTCCACGATGGCCTCGGCGCGGGCGCGCACAGCATCGCGCTGGTGCAGGGCGACGCGCTGGGCGGCGGCTTCGAGGCCGCGCTGAGCTGTCACACCATCGTGGCCGAGGAAGGCGTCGGCATGGGCCTGCCGGAGGTGCTGTTCGACCTGTTCCCCGGCATGGGCGCCTACTCCTTCCTGTGCAAGCGCATCCCGCCGCACAAGGCCGAGCAGCTGATGCTCAGCGGCGAGGTGCTGTCCAGCGAGGAACTGCACCGGATGGGCCTGGTGGACGTGCTGGCGCCGCGCGGCCAGGGCGTGCAGGCGGTGGAGGAGGTGATCCGCCGCAACCGCCGCATCCCGCATGCCCGCAGCGCGATGCACAAGGTCCGGGCGATGGCGCAGCCGGTGTCGCTGGAGGAAATGATGGCGATCACCGAGACCTGGGTGGATACCGCCCTGCAGCTCGGCGAGAAGTCGATGCGCACGATGGAGCGGCTGGTGCGCGCGCAGTACCGCCGGCACGGAAGCAACACCGCCTGCCAGGCTTGAGGTCTGCAGCCTGGGCTGCGGCCCGGGCTGGGGTCAGGGGCTGTCCTCGCGCGCGGGCGTCCAGCTCCCGCGCGCGGCCAGCGCCTGCTCGCCCTGCCGCAGGCGCTGCGCCAGCGCCTGCGAATGCCGCTGCCAGTCGCGCGCCAGCTCGAACCCGGTCATCCGCATCAGCGCGCCGCTGAGGCTGGCGCATTGCAGCAGGCCGAGGTTGCCGGCGACGCCCTTCAGCGCGTGCGCCTGTTCGCGATACTGATCCCAATCGCCGGCTTCGCCGGCGGACTGCATGCGCGCCAGCGCGACCCGCGCATCCGCCATGCACTGGCCGACGAATTCGAGTTCGAATGCCTTGCCCATGCCTAGCGCCGCGAACTCGTCCAGCACCGACGCATCCAGCACCTGCTCGCCCGAAGCGTGCAGCAATGCACGCGCCGGCTCTGCGGACGCAGCGGCGGGGGCCTCGCCGGCGACGATCCCGGCGATCGTGTCCAGCAGCTGCGCCGCGGTGAAGGGCTTGGTGATGAAGGCGCGCGCGCCGGCATCGCGGCAGGTCTGCGCGGCCTCCGGCGAGGCATCCGCACTGACCACCACCACCGGGGTGCGGATCTGCGCCCCGGCCTGCATCACCCGCAGCTGGCGCAGCAGGTCGATGCCGCTGAGCGAGGGCATGTGCAGGTCCACCAGCGCGAGGTCGAATTCGCCCTCCGCCAGCGCATCCAGCGCGGCCTCGCCGTCGTCCACCGTCATCACCCGGTGCCCCGCTTTTTGCAGCACGCCCTGCAGCAGCAGCCGGTTGGCGGCGTGGTCGTCCGCCACCAGCACCCGCAGCGAGCGCACCCGCGCGCGGTGGCGCAGGAACGGGTCGCTGAAGGCGATCACGTTCGGGGTCTCCAGCGCCTCCGGCGGCGGCGCGGCCTCGGCATCGGCCGCCATCATCGGCACGAACCCCACCGCGCTCTCGAACGGCAGCTCCACCCAGAACCGGCTGCCGACGTTCTCGCTGCTCTCGAAGCCGATGCTGCCGCCCATCGCCTCGGTCAGGCCCTTGGCGATCGTGGTGCCCAGGCCAGTGCCCTGGTGCTTGCGCGACAGGCTGCTGTCGGCCTGCTCGAACGCCTCGAACAGCCGCGCGCGCGCCGAGGCGGGGATGCCGATGCCGGTGTCGGAGACGGTGAAGCGCAGCCGCACCTGGCCCGGCCCGGCCTCGCCCACCTTCTCCACCCGCATCCGCACTTCGCCAGAGGCGGTGAACTTGATCGCGTTGCTGAGCAGGTTCACCAGCACCTGGCGCAGGTGGCCGGCATCGCCGCGCAGGCGGGCGGGCACGTCCGGCGCCACCGCGACCTCGTACTCCAGCTGCTTGGAACGCGCTTCCGGCCGCAGCATCAGGTTGATCTGTTCCAGCAGCGCGTGCAGGTCGAACGCCTCCACCCGCAACTTGAGCTTTCCGGCCTCGATCACCGCGATGTCCAGCACGTCCTCCACCAGCGCCAGCAGCGCGCGGGTGGCGGCCTGGATGGTCTCCAGGTAGCCGCGCTGCTCGGCATCCAGGCGGGTGCTGGCCAGCAGTTCGGACATCCCCGACAGGCCGTTCAGCGGGGTCCGGAACTCGTGGCTCATGTTGGCCAGGAAGCGGCTCTTGGCCTGGTTGGCGCGGCGCGCGTCCTCCACCGCCGCGGTCAGGGCACGCAGCAGCGAGGCGAAATACAGCGGCACCGCGCCGAGGCCGATCAGCAGGCCACCGGACAGGTAATCGTTCTCCTGCCAGTAATCCGTGGTGAGCATCACCGTTCCGAACGAGGCCACCGCCAGCAGGGTGGCGGCATACAGGTAGCGCGGGCCATAGCGCATGCCGTTGCCGATCGTCACCCACAGGTACACCGCGTACAGCGGCGCCGCCTGCTCGCCCTGCAGGTGCATCACCCCGGCCAGCGCCGCGTAGTCGGCCAGCATGCCGATCCAGCGGCGCACGTGCGAGGGCGCCGGCGCGGCCAGGATGGCCGCCAGCAGGCCCAGCGAGAGCACCAGCTCCCCGACCAGGATCAGCCAGGTGGCGACCAGCGCCGGCCGCGAGTCGCCGCCGCCGACTTCCCAGCCGAGGTAGATGGCGAACAGGAAGGTGATGACGATCCGCACCACCACCTGGCCATGCTCGCTGTCGGCACGGCCATGCAGGCGCGCCAGCACCCAGTTGCGCAGATCGCGCAGTGCGCGCAGGCCACGCATGGGGTCAGCGCCACTCCGGGCGCGGAGTGACCTGCGAATAGCGCTCGCAGATCTCGCGCAGGCGCGGGAGGTCGGCGGTCAGCGCGCGCACGCAGGCCGGGTCGAACATGGTGCCGCTGCGCGAGGCGATGAAGTCCAGGGCCTGCTCGAGGCTCCACGGCTGCTTGTACGGGCGCGGCGAGAGCAGCGCATCGAGCACGTCGGCCACGGTCACGATGCGCGCCTCCAGCGGGATCTGCTCGCCGGCCAGGCCGTCGGGATAGCCGCCACCGTTCCAGTGCTCGTGGTGGCGCAGGGCGATCTGGGCGCCGATCTGGATGAAGCGGTTCTGGCTGTCCTGCAGCAGCTCGTAGCCGATCCGCGGGTGCTGCATCATGCGCTTGCGTTCGGTGTCGTCCAGCGCGCCGGGCTTCATCAGGATGGCGTCGGGGATCGCGATCTTGCCGATGTCGTGCAGCGGCGCCGCCAGCTCGATCAGGCGCACCTGCTCCTCGGGCAGGCCCAGCCCTTCCGCGATCAGCCCGGCGATGTGCGCCATGCGCTCGAGGTAGGCGCTGGTGCCGGCATCGCGGAACTCGATGGCCCGCGCCAGCCGGTGCAGGGTCTCGCGCTCGCGCTCCTCCACCTCGTGCATGCTCGCAAGCAAACGCTCTTCCAGCGACAGCGCGCGCTGCTTGACCGACTCCGTCTGCTGGCGCAGCTGCAGCAGGTTGCGGCAGCGCGCGCGCACGTCGCGCGGGCGGATCGGCTTGACGATGAAATCGATCACCCCGGCATCCAACGCCGCCTGCCGTACCGGCTCGTCGCCGACCACGGTGACCAGCACGATCGGGACGTCGCGGTTGTGCAGCGGCTTGCGGATGGCGCGCGCCAGTTGCAGCCCGTCCATGCCGGGCATGCGGTAGTCCAGCAGCAGCAGATCGGGCCGGTTGGCCTCGCACCACTTCAGGGCCTCTTCCGGGGCGCCGAAATCATGCGCCGCCACCTGCGGACCGAGGTCCTGCAGGACATGCCGCATCAGGGTGCGGGCCGAAGGTTGGTCGTCAACGATTACCACGTCCATGCAGCGCCCTCTCTCTTCATGGCCGAACGCAGGAATCCATGCCGCTCGGCCATCCTTACCGCATCGCCGGGCATTGGCAAGTGAAGAACGCCCGGCCAGTGCGCCCGGTCGCGGTTTCCCGGGGCCTCACTGGGCGGGACGCATGTACGGAAACAGCAGCACGTCGCGGATCGAGCTGGAGCCGGTCAGCAGCATCACGAAGCGGTCGATGCCCACGCCCAACCCACCGGTAGGGGCCAGACCCACTTCCAGGGCCCGGATATAGTCGGCGTCGAAGTGCATGGCCTCGTCGTCGCCGCCCTCCTTGGCCTCGACCTGGGCGCGGAACCGGGCCGCCTGGTCCTCGGGATCGTTCAGCTCGGAGAAGCCGTTGGCCAGTTCCTTGCCGCCGACGAACAGCTCGAAGCGGTCGGTGATGCCCGGCTCGCTGTCGGATTCGCGCGCCAGCGGGCTGACCTCCACCGGGTAATGGGTGATGAAGGTCGGCTGGATCAGGCCGGCCTCGACGGTCTTCTCGAAGATCTCCAGCAGCAGCTTGCCCCAGCCGTAGCCGGGCTTGACCGGGATCTTCAGGCGCGCGCAGTGGGCCGCCAACGCCTCGCGGTCGCGGCAGTCGGCCACCGAGATCTCCGGGTTCAGTTCGCGCACCGCCTCCTCCAGCTTCCAGCGGCGGAAGCGCGGGCCGAGGTCGATGGTATGGCCATCCCATTCGAACACGGTGGTGCCCATCGCCTCCCCGGCGACATCGCGCATCATCGCCTCGGTCAGGTCCATCACCTCGGTGTACGTGGCGTAGGCCTCGTACAGCTCCAGCATGGTGAACTCGGGGTTGTGGCGAGTGGACACGCCCTCGTTGCGGAAGTTGCGGTTGATCTCGTAGACGCGCTCCAGGCCGCCGACGACCAGGCGCTTGAGGTACAGCTCAGGCGCCACGCGCAGGTACAGGTCGATGTCCAGCGCGTTGTGGTGGGTGACGAACGGACGGGCGGTGGCGCCGCCGGCGATGTAATGCATCATCGGCGTCTCCACTTCCAGGAAGCGGCGCGCGTCCAGCCAGCGGCGGATCGCGGCGACGATGCGCGAGCGCGCCACGAACACCTCGCGCGCCTCCGGAGTGACGATCAGGTCCACATAACGCTGGCGGTAGCGCTGCTCGACGTCGGCCAGGCCGTGGAACTTGTCCGGCAGCGGCCGCAGGGATTTCACCAACAGGCGCAGCGACTCCACCTTCACCGACAGCTCGCCGGTCTTGGTGCGCATCAGGCTGCCCTCGGCCGCCACGATGTCGCCGATGTCCCAGCCTTTGAAGGCCTCGTAGGTGGCGCCCAGTGCGTTGGACTGCAGGAACAGCTGGATGCGCCCGCTCATGTCCTGCACGGTGGCGAACGCCGCCTTGCCCATCACCCGCTTGGCCAGCATGCGCCCGGCGATCGCCACTTTGCGGCCTTCGGCCTCCAGCGCCTCGCCCGTCCACTGCGCGGCGTCGGCATAGGCCGCCTGCAGGTCGCCGGCGTAATCGCGGCGCTTGAAGTCGTTGGGGAACGCGACGCCCTGCGCGCGCAGCGCGGCCAGCTTGGCGCGGCGCTCGGCGATCAGGTGGTTTTCATCGACGGGCTGGGGGGCGGCGGAGTCGTTCATCGGGCATCCGGGGCCTGCCGCGGCAGCGCGCGGGGCCGGCAATCGCGGGCGGGGAAAGGGCCCGGAAGAATAGCAGAGGCGCGCCCTGCAACGAATTCGCCGTGCCTGCGCCATGAACCCGTCACTTGACTGGCACTCATCTTGCTTTGCGACCACCGAACCCACCGGTTTCCGACGCCATGGCCACCTTCCCCGCCCTGCGTTTTGCCCCGCTGCTGATGCTGGCCCTGCTGCCGGCGACGCCCGTGGCCGCCCCCGGCCCGCAGGGCGATGCCACCGAGCTGCAGCTGGCGCAGTGCCTGAGCCTGCAGAGCAGCCTCAACCGGCAGTCGCAGGCGCTGGCCGACCTGCAGGCGCGCACCCGGATCAGTGCCAGCCAGCGCGAACTGGAGCGGTTGCGCCACGCCCACCAGATCGAGCAGTTGCAGAACGAGAAGCGCCAGCTGGCCTACGTGGCCGCGATCGCCATCCTCGTCCTGCTGCTCGGCCTGGCCACCGGCTTCGGGCTGCTGCTGCGCAAGCGGCATGGCCAGCTGCGCCGGCTGAGCGAAGTGGACGCCCTGACCGGGCTCAACAACCGCCATGCGGCGACCGCCGCGCTGAATGCGATGGCACTGCAACCCGGCCCGGAAGGCACCCGCCACGTGCTGTTCCTGATCGACGTGGACCACTTCAAGCAGATCAACGACGGCCACGGCCACCACACCGGCGACGAAGTGCTGGTGGCGCTGGCGCAGCGCCTGAAGGCGGCCTGCCGCCCCACCGACCTGGTGGCGCGCTGGGGCGGCGAGGAGTTCCTGGTGGCCTGTCGCAACCTCACCCGCGAACAGGCCGAGCAGGTCGCCGCACGGCTGCGCCGGGCGATGGCCTACACCCTGGAGACGGCGCATAGCGCACGCCCGGTGACGGTCTCGCTGGGGCTGGCACCGATTCCGTTCTTCGATGCCGGCGTGGGGGCGTCCGCGGCCAGTCGCTGGGACTATGCGCTGCGCATGGCCGACCGCGCGCTGTACGCCGCCAAGCGCCATCGCGATGCCTGGGTGGGCTACTGGGGCGCGCAGCTCCCGGACGATGCCACCGCCGAGGCGGTGCTGGAACAGCCGGAAGCGGCACCGGAAATCGTCAGCGTGATGTCCAGCGTGCCGCGCATGGTGACTGGCGCCTCCGAGATCGCGCGCGCCCGCAGCCTGCGCGCGCTGCGCGCGCAGGGCTGATCGCCGCGAATCAGGCCGCGTCGGTGCGCTTGGCGCCGGCTTCCAGGCCCATCTTCAGGCTGGCCTCGACGAACTCGTCGAGGTCGCCGTCCAGCACCTTCTGCGTATCGCTACGCTCGATCCCGGTACGCAGATCCTTGATCCGGCTCTGGTCCAGCACGTAATTGCGGATCTGGCTGCCCCAGCCGATGTCGGATTTGCTGGCCTCCAGCGCGTCCTTCTCGGCGTTGCGCTTTTGCAGCTCCAGCTCGTACAGCTTGGCTTTGAGCATCTGCATGGCGCGCTCGCGGTTGGCATGCTGGCTGCGCTCGGTCTGGCAGGCCACCACCACCCCGGTAGGCACGTGGGTGATACGCACCGCCGACTCGGTCTTGTTCACATGCTGGCCGCCCGCGCCCGAGGAGCGGTACACGTCGGTCTTGAGGTCGGCCGGGTTGATTTCGATGTCGATGTCGTCGTTCACCTCGGGCGAGACGAACACGCTGGTGAAGCTGGTGTGGCGGCGGTTGTCGGAATCGAACGGGCTCTTGCGTACCAGCCGGTGCACGCCGATCTCGGTCTTCAGCCAGCCATAGGCATATTCACCCTCGACCCGGAAGGTGGCGGACTTGATGCCGGCCACGTCGCCGCCGCTGACTTCCATCAGTTCGACCTTCCAGCCGCGCGATTCGCACCAGCGCAGGTACATGCGCAGCAGCATCTCGGCCCAGTCCTGTGCCTCGGTGCCACCGGCACCGGCCTGGATGTCCACGAAGGCATTGGCCGAGTCCATCTTGCCGGAGAACATCCGCTGGAACTCGATCTGCTCCACGCCCTTCTGGTAGCGGTCGACGTCGGCCACCACCGCCAGCGCGGTCTCCTCGTCGTTCTCCATCTCGGCCAGGTCCAGCAGCTCGCCGGCGCCGGCCAGGCCCTCGCTCAGGTCGCGGATGCCGTTGACGGTCTTGTCCAGCAACGAGCGCTCGCGGCCCAGCGCCTGCGCGCGGGCGGGATCGTTCCAGACGTCGGGGTGTTCCAGTTCGCGTTCGACTTCTTCCAGGCGCTCGCGCTTGGCGTCGTAGTCAAAGATACCCCCGGAGCGCATCCAGCCGGCCGGTCAGGTCGGCGATGCGTGCTCGGATGGGATTGAGCTCGATCATGGGGAAAAGGCAGGGCGGAAACGGTCGCGCATCTTACCAGCCCGGGCGTGCTCAGGCCGGTTCGCGGTGCACCACCACCAGCTGCACCGCCTCGCCGCCGCGCCAGTCATCCGGCACCAGCCGATAGGCAAGCCGCAGCCGCGCCGCCGGCGCCGCGCCGTCCCAGCCGTTGAACTGGATCGCGTTGCAGCGCAGGCCATCCAGTTCCAGCTCCAGCTTGAGGTGGCGTTCCTTCAGCACGCGGAAATCCCGCACGTCGAAGACCCCGTCGAACAGCGGCTCGGGATAGCCCTGGCCCCAGTGGCCGCCATCGCGCAGGGCCACCGCCGTGGACAGCCGCAGTTCGTCCGCGCGCAGCGCGCCGTCGCTGTGCAGCTCCTCGGTCAGCAGCTCCGGGGTCAGCCACTCGCGCGCCACCTGCACGAAGGCGTCGCGGAACGCGGGGAAGGCCTCGCGCGGCAGGCTCAGGCCGGCCGCCATCGCATGCCCGCCGAAGCGCGCGATCAGGCCGGGATGGCGCGCGTCCACCAGCGCGAGCGCATCGCGCACGTGGAAGCCGGGGATCGAGCGCGCCGACCCGCGCAGCAGGTCGCTGTCCGGCTCGGCCGGGGCGAATGCGAGCGCCGGCCGGTGCAGGCGTTCCTTCACCTTCGAGGCCACCAGCCCGACCACGCCCGGATGCCAGTCGGGATCGAACAGGCAGGCGGCATGCGCGGCGTCGATCCCGTCCAGCCGCGCCTCGGCCACGTCCTGCATCTCGGCCTGCAGCGCGCGGCGCTCCTCGTTGATCGCATGCAGGGCCTCGGCCAGCCGCCGCGCATGCGCCGCATCGTCGGTGAGCAGGCACTCGATGCCGATGCCCATGTCCTCCAGCCGCCCCGCCGCGTTGATCCGCGGACCGATGGCGAAGCCGATGTCGGCGGTGGTGAGCGCCTCCGCGCGGCGCCCGGCCACCTCGATCAGCGCGCGCAGCCCGGCGCAGCCCTGCCCCGCCCGCAGCCGGCGCAGGCCGGCGCCGACCAGCGCCCGGTTGTTGGCATCCAGCGGCACCAGGTCGGCCACCGTACCCACCGCCACCAGGTCCAGCAGGACCGTGAGGTCCACTTTCAAGCCCAGCGCGGCGCGCAGCGCCAGCAGCAGGTAGAACACCACGCCCACGCCGGCCAGCGCCTTGCTGCCGAACCCGCAACCGGGCTGGTTGGGATTGACGATGGCATCCGCCGGCGGCAGTGTCGGGCCCGGCAGATGGTGGTCGGTCACCAGCACCTGCCAGCCGCGCGCCTTGGCGGCGGCGATGCCGGCGTGGCAGGCGATGCCGTGGTCCACCGTCAGCACCAGGTCGGGCCGCAGCGCCGCCAGTTCCTCCACCAGCCCCGGGGTCAGCCCGTAGCCGTGGACGATGCGGTTGGGCACCGCGTGCGAGACCCGGCGCGCGCCGAGCAGACGCAGCCCGCGCACGCCCACCGCGCAGGCGGTGGCGCCGTCGCAGTCGAAATCACCCACGACGAGGATGTGGGCATCGGCCGCAATGGCCTCGCGCAGCAGGCCGACCGCGGCATCGATCCCGCGCAGGCCCGACGGCGGCAGCAGGTCGGCCAGCCGCGGCAGCGCGGCGCGGGCATCGCTGCCGCGCGCGGCATGCACCCGGCGCAGCAGATCGGGCCAATGCGCCGGCCAGTCGCCCACCGGCGCCACCGCGGGGCGGCGCACGATGCGACGCACCGCGCTCATGCCGGAACCGTCGCCAGCGCCCGCCGCCACAGCCGCCAGCGCTGGCCGCGGCGCAGGTGGAACACCTGGCCATCGGCGAAATCGAAGACCGCCTCCGCGCGTAGCGCGGCCGGGGCCAGCCAGCGTTCGACCAGCGCGCGTACGTCGCGCTGGCCGCGCAGGTCCACCAGCGCGTCCTCCACCTCGTCGCGGAATGCCTGCACGCCCATGCCCTGCAGCTTGCCCAGGCGGGCGGCCCCGAGCACCGCAGGATCGTCGGAATAGATGATCGGCGCATGCCCGGACACCGCGTCGGGCAAGGCCCCGCCGCCCCAAAACCAGAGCGCGTTCACCGCCACCCGCCCGGCCGCCGCGCGCGCGGCGTTGTGCGGATGGTTGTGCAGGACCACCTGCACCTCGCTTTCCAGCACCCGCCAGCGGCGCGCCGCCTCGCCCTGCGCGGTATGCTCGAACACGTCGTCGCCCAGCGCGATGTCCGGCGAGGAAAACGCCGGCAGCGGCGTGCCCGGCGGCAGCCGCAGGTACCAGCGCGCCGGATGCGGGGCATCCAGCGCGAACCCGGCATCCCCGAACAGCGGCCGCAGTGCCGGCAGCAAGGCTTCCGCATCGGCCGCGTCCAGCCCCAGGCTGGCGCCCACGCCGAGCAGGCGCGCGCCGTTGATGTCGGGCCGGATGTGCGCGGGGTCCACCCGCAGCCACGGCCCATGGCGGGCATCGGCCTCGCCTGCGTCCAGCAGCCGGGTCAGCGCCGCCGAGGGCCAGGCCCGCGGCAGCAGGTCGAAATGGCGGGCCAGCTGCGCCGCTTCCCCGGCTTCCGCGCGCGCCCGGTCCGCGCGCCCCAGCGCCTGCGCCAACGCCGGCGGCAGCGCGATCCCGGCGAACCGCGCCGCCGGCGGCAGCAGCAGCGTCAGCCGCGCCACGCCTCAGCCCTTGTATTCGACCGACACGATCTCGTACTCGCGGGTGCCGCCGGGGGCCTCGATGGTGGCGACGTCGCCCTCGTGTTTGCCGATCAGCGCGCGCGCGACCGGCGAGGAAATCGCGATCAGGCCCTGCTTGATGTCGGCCTCGAGGTCACCCACGATCTGGTAGGTGCGCTCCTCGCCGGATTCGGCGTCGGCCAGCACCACGGTGGCGCCGAACACCACCTTGTCGCCCGCCGCCAGCTGCGCCACGTCGATCACCTGCGCGTGCGACAGCTCCGCCTCCAGGTGCTTGATGCGGCCTTCGATGAAGCCCTGCTGCTCGCGCGCGGCGTGGTACTCGGCGTTTTCCTTGAGGTCGCCGTGGGCGCGCGCCTCGGCGATCGCCTCGATGATGGCCGGGCGCTTGACCGACTTCAGCTCCTCGAGTTCCGCGCGCAGCCGCTGCGCGCCTTTCGCGGTAATGGGTGCACGATTCATGCAAGCTCCTTGTGCAGTTCCTGCAGCGAGAGCACATCGCCCGCGCCGCGGTGGTCCAGCGAGTGCAACAGGGCACGCGCGCCGGCCACGGTGGTGGAATAGGTGACGCGCGCCTGCAGGGCCTCGCGCCGGATCGAGAAGGAGTCGGCGATCGCCTGCCGTCCTTCGGTGGTGTTGACGATATAGCTGATCTCGCCGTTCTTGATCAGGTCCACGACGTGCGGGCGCCCCTCGGCCACCTTGTTCACGCGCTCGCAGGCGACGCCGTGCGCGGTGAGGTAGTCGGCGGTGCCGCGAGTGGCGACCAGGCTGAAGCCGCGCTCCAGCAGGGTGCGGGCCACGTCCAGCACGCGCGCCTTGTCGGGGTCGCGCACCGAGATGAAGGCCTTGCCCGGCTGCGGCGCGCGGATGTTGGCGGCTTCCTCCGCGCGCGCGAACGCAGCCGCGAAGCTGCGGCCCACGCCCATCACCTCGCCGGTGGAGCGCATCTCCGGGCCGAGGATCGGATCGACGTTCTGGAACTTGGCGAACGGGAACACCGCTTCCTTCACCGAGTAGTACGACGGCACGATTTCCTTCGTGGCGCCCTGCTCCGCCAGCGTCATCCCGGCCATGCAGCGCGCCGAGATCTTCGCCAGCGGCCGCCCGATCGCCTTCGACACGAACGGCACGGTGCGGCTGGCGCGCGGGTTCACTTCCAGCAGATAGATGGTGTCGGCCTCGGCGCCGTCCGCCACGCCCACCTGCACCGCGAACTGGGTGTTCATTAGGCCGACCACGTGCAGCGCCTTGGCCAGCGCCACCACCTGTTCGCGCAGGCGCTCCTGGGTGCGCGCGGACAGCGAGTACGGCGGCAGCGAGCAGGACGAGTCCCCGGAATGCACGCCGGCCTCCTCGATGTGCTGCATCACCCCGCCCACCAGCACGTTGCCGTCGCGGTCGGCGATCACGTCGATGTCCACTTCCACCGCGTTGTCGAGGAAGCGGTCCAGCAGCACCGGCGAATCGTTGCTCACCTTCACCGCCTCGCGCATGTAGCGGGCGAGATCGGCATCGGCATGCACCACTTCCATGGCGCGGCCGCCCAGCACGTAGCTCGGGCGCACCACCAGCGGGTAGCCGATCTCGCGAGCGTGGGCCAGCGCTTCCTCGGCGCTGCGCGCGGTGCGGTTCGGCGGCTGCTTCAGGCCGAGGTCGTCGACCAGCTTCTGGAAGCGCTCGCGGTCCTCGGCCAGGTCGATGGAGTCCGGCGAGGTGCCGATGATCGGCACGCCGTTGGCCTCCAGCGCCTTCGCCAGCTTCAGCGGGGTCTGGCCGCCGTACTGCACGATCACGCCGAAGGGCTTCTCCAGCTCCACGATCTCCAGCACGTCCTCCAGCGTCAGCGGCTCGAAGTACAGGCGGTCGGAGGTGTCGTAGTCGGTGGACACAGTCTCCGGATTGCAGTTGACCATGATGGTCTCATACCCGTCCTCGCGCAGGGCCAGCGCCGCGTGCACGCAGCAGTAGTCGAACTCGATGCCCTGGCCGATGCGGTTGGGGCCGCCGCCGAGCACCATGATCTTTTTGCGATCGCTGGGCGCGGCCTCGCACTCGTCCTCGTAGGTCGAATACAGGTAGGCGGTGCCGGTGGCGAACTCGCCGGCGCAGCTGTCCACCCGCTTGTACACCGGGCGCACGCCGAACGCCTTGCGCAGCGCGCGCACCGCGGTCTCGTTGGTGCCGGCCAGGCGCGCGATGCGGGCGTCGGAAAAGCCCATGCGCTTGAGCGCGCGCAGGCGGCGGGCGTCGAGCCCGTCCAGGCCGCGGTGGACCACGTCCATCTCGGCATCCACCAGCTCCTCGATCTGGTCGAGGAACCACGGATCGACGAACGACAGCGCGTGCACCTCCTCCACGCTCATGCCGGCGCGGAACGCATCGGCGATGTGGAAGATGCGCTCCGGGCCGGGCTCCTTCAGCTCGCGCCGCAGCGCCAGCAGGCCGTCCTCGGGCGCCAGGTCCAGCCCCGTCGGGTCCAGGCCCACCTTGCCGGTCTCCAGCCCGCGCAGGGCCTTCTGCAGCGACTCCTGGAAGCAGCGGCCGATCGCCATCACCTCGCCCACCGATTTCATCTGGGTGGTCAGGCGCGCGTCCGCGGCCGGGAACTTCTCGAACGCGAAGCGCGGGATCTTGGTGACCACGTAGTCGATCGCCGGCTCGAACGAGGCCGGGGTCTTGCCGCCGGTGATCTCGTTCTTCAACTCGTCCAGGGTGTAGCCGACGGCGAGCTTGGCCGCGACCTTGGCGATCGGGAAGCCGGTCGCCTTCGAGGCCAGCGCCGAGGAGCGCGACACCCGCGGGTTCATCTCGATCACCACCACCCGGCCGTTCTTGGCGTTGATGCCGAACTGCACGTTGGAACCACCGGTATCCACGCCGATCTTGCGCAGCACCGCAATCGAGGCATCACGCAGGCGCTGGTATTCCTTGTCGGTGAGGGTCTGCGCCGGGGCGACGGTGATGGAATCGCCGGTGTGCACGCCCATCGGATCGAAGTTCTCGATGCTGCACACGATGATGCAGTTGTCCGCGGTGTCGCGGACGACCTCCATCTCGTATTCCTTCCAGCCCAGCACCGATTCCTCGATCAGCACCTCGTGGGTCGGCGACAGCTCGAGGCCACGCTTGACGATCTCCTCGAACTCCTCGCGGTTGTAGGCGATGCCGCCGCCGCTGCCGCCGAGGGTGAACGACGGGCGGATGATGGTGGGATAGCCGACCTCCTGCTGGATGCGCACCGCGTCCTCGAAGCTGCGCGCGACCTCGGACTTCGGGCTGTCCAGCCCGATCTCGGCCATCGCGCGCTTGAACAGCTCGCGGTCCTCGGCCATGCGGATCGCCTCGCGCTTGGCGCCGATCAGCTCGACGCCATACTTCTCCAGCACGCCGTGGTCGGCCAGGTCGAGCGCGCAGTTCAGCGCGGTCTGCCCGCCCATGGTCGGCAGCAGCGCGTCCGGCCGCTCCTTGGCGATGATCTTCTCGACCGTCTGCCAGTTGATCGGCTCGATGTACACGGCATCGGCCATGTCCGGGTCGGTCATGATCGTGGCCGGGTTGCTGTTGACCAGCACCACCCGGTAGCCCTCCTCGCGCAGGGCCTTGCACGCCTGCGCGCCGGAGTAGTCGAACTCGCAGGCCTGGCCGATGACGATCGGGCCGGCGCCAATGATGAGGATGGTGCGGATATCGGTGCGCTTAGGCATTGGCGCGTTGCTCCATGAGCGCGATGAACTTGTCGAACAGCGGGGCCACGTCGTGCGGGCCGGGCGCGGCTTCCGGGTGGCCCTGGAAGCCGAAGGCCGGCGCGTCGGTCAGTTCGATGCCCTGGTTGGTGCCGTCGAACAGCGAGCGGTGGGTGACGCGCGCGTTCGCCGGCAGCGTGGCTTCGTCGATGCAGAAGCCGTGGTTCTGCGAGGTGATCATCACCCGGCCACTGTCGAGATCCTGCACCGGATGGTTGGCGCCGTGGTGGCCGTGCGGCATCTTCATGGTCTGCGCACCGACCGCCAGGCCCAGCAGCTGGTGGCCGAGGCAGATGCCGTACAGCGGGATCTTCGCCCGGATGAACTCGCGGATCGCGTTGATCGCGTAATCGCAGGGCGCCGGGTCGCCGGGGCCGTTGGACAGGAACACGCCATCCGGATGCATCGCCAGCACCGCGGTGGCGGGCGTCTGCGCCGGCACCACGTGCACGTCGCAGCCGCGCTCGGCCAGCATGCGCAGGATGTTGCGCTTGATGCCGAAATCGTAGGCCACCACCTTGAAGCGCGGCGCGGTCGCGGCGAACGCATTGCGATCGAGGTCCAACTGGCCTTCGGTCCAGCGATACGGCTCACGGGTGCTGACCACCTTGGCCAGATCCATGTTCTTCAGGCCGGGGAACTTGCGCGCGGCCTCGATCGCCTGCTCGGCATCCAGCGCCTCGTCGTGCGCGGCCGCGGCCAGCAGCGCCGCACTCTGCGCCCCGCGCTCGCGCAGGATGCGGGTGAGCTTGCGGGTGTCGATCCCGGCGATGGCGGGGATACCGCGTGCGCGCAGCCAGTCCGGCAGCGCGACCTGGCTGCGCCAGTTGCTGGGGCGGCGCGGCACGTCGCGCACGATCAGGCCTGCGGCCCAGACCTTGGCGGCCTCGTCGTCCTGGTCGGTGCAACCGGTGTTGCCGATGTGCGGATAGGTCAGGGTGACCAGCTGGCGGGCGTAGGACGGGTCGGTCAGGATCTCCTGATAGCCGGTCATCGCGGTGTTGAACACCGCTTCGCCCACGGCCAGGCCGGGGGCGCCCACGGAAATGCCCTCGAAGACCGTACCGTCTTCAAGCGCGAGGATGGCGGGAATATTCAAGTGCGTCGCCTTGCGTCGGGTTGCAAGAAAGCGCCGAAGCGGCGGTGCCGGTTCGGAGCTGGAGGGGGTTCAGGCGAGCCGGAATTGTACCGGCGCGCGGCGGCCGGCGCCAGCCTTCGCAAAGACGTCAAAGCAGATCGGCGATCCGGTAACGGCCCGGCGCGCGCCCATTCAGCCGCCGCGCCGCGTGCAGCGCGCCGCGCGCGAAGATGTCGCGGTTGGTGGCGCGGTGCACCAGCTCGATGCGCTCGCCGGCGGTGGCGAACTGCACCAGGTGCTCGCCGACGATGTCGCCGGCGCGGATCGAGGCATAGTGCGGGTGCGCGCCGCCGGTTTCCGCGGCCGCCCCCAGCGTCAACGCGGTGCCCGAGGGCGCATCCAGCTTGCGGGTGTGGTGGGCCTCGACGATGTCGCAGTCCCAACCCGGCAGCAGGGCCGCTGCGCGCGCGACCAGCTCGTGCAGCACCGCCACCCCGAGGCTGAAGTTGCTGGCCCAGACCAGCGGGATGTGCGCGGCCGCCGCATCCAGCCGCGCCTTTTGCGCATCGGACAGGCCCGTGGTGCCGGAGACCAGCGCCGCGCCGCGCGCCTCGCACAGCGCGAGCACCGCATCGAACCCTTCCGGCAGGCTGAAATCGATGGCGACATCGAACGCGGGAACGCCGGTGAGCTCGGCCGACGTGAAGTGCGGCACGCCCTCCACCACGCGCGCGGCGACCTTGCTCGCGACCGCCGCCACCACCTCGCATCCGCTGGAGTCCTCGCGGCACAGGCGCAGCAACGCCTGCCCCATCCTGCCGGTGGCACCGTGGACCAATACGCGAACCTGAGTCTGCATGCGTGCAGGCTAGCCGGCGCCCGCGGCAGCGGCAAGCCGCGCCGGCGACGTCGCGGGGATGGATGAGCGGCGGATCAGGCGTTGCTCAGGGCTTGGCCGCCACGCTCTGCAGGCGGTCGGCCACCTGGTGCATGGCGTCCTCGAACGCGGTGGCGGCCTCGCGCACGATCACCTTGCCCAGCTTGGCCATCACCGCCAGCTCCTCCACCGAGGCCACCAGCACGCGGATGCCGCGCCGGTTCACCAGCAGCAGGCGCGAGGAAATCGGGCTGATCCATGACACCTTCGCCGGCGCGAAATGGCCGTCGCCGGCCTGCAACTGCACCCAGCTGCCGACCTGCAGCTTGCGGATGCGCGCCAGCATGGCGGCGTCGTAATCCAGCCCGGCGGTCCCCGCCACCACTTCCAGACGCGGCTCCGGCTCCGGCGTGGGCGGTTCCGGCGCGACCGCCTGCGCCGGCATGCGCGGATCGGCCTGCAGCGCAGGCTCGCCTGCCACCAGCCGGGCCAGGGCATCGTTCAGGGCATCCAGCGCCGCCTCGCCGGCATCACCGATGCAGCCGGCGCTGGCCAGCATCGCCAGCAGCTCGGCTTCGGGCAGCGGCCGCGCCGGGTCCAGCGGCTTGCGCTGGACCGCGCGGTCGAACGCCGCCAGCAGGTCGTCGATGGCGCGCATGGCGCTGTCGTAGCGCGGCGAGCCCTTGCCGTCGCGCAGCGCCATCTGCACCAGGTGGTGGGCGGCATGCTTGGAAATGAAATCGTCCAACACCGGCGGCAGGGCACGGTTGCCGCGGTGCCATTCGAGGTCGGCCTGCACGCTGGCACGCGCCTGCTCCAGGCGCTCGCGCCCGCGCTGGGCCTCGGCGCTGCGCTTTTCCGCGAGTTCGAAGCGCTTGCGGTGCTGGGCCATGTAGGCGCGCAGCTCCTGCTCCAGCGTCTCGAAGATCGCCACGTCCTCGTTGAACTCCGCCACCAGGCGATCGATGGTGTGATCCACGTGGTTGAGCAGCTCGCGCTCCTGCGGCGCCTCGCCGCGATTGCCCTCGCAGGCCTCGGCCACGGTGTTGAGCAGGCGCCGCGCCGGATGCTCCTTGTACAGGAACATGCGCCGGTCCTTGACCGCCACCTTCACGTAGGGGACCAGCATGCGCCCGATCTTCTGGCGGATGCGGTTGTCGTATTGCGGACCGTCCAGCAGCACGTCGAACAGCAGCGCGACCAGGTCCACCGCGTCGCCGTCCAGCCCGTCGAGATTCAGGTTGTCTCCGGTGACGCCGAGCTTGCGCGCGCTCTGCGCCATCTGCTGGCGCAACTGCGCCGCCAGCGAAACCTGGTCGCCGGACGCGGATGGCATGAACGCAGCGCTGGAATCGTGCTGCATCAGCGACAGGATCGACATCAGATCCTGGGTCGGCAGCACCGGTCCGGCGGGCGCGGCCGAGGCTCCCTGCCCGGCCATGCCCACCGCGGCGCGCCACATCTGCAGCTGCCCCAGCATGCTGGCGAACAGGGCCTGGTCGGCCGGGCTGATCTGCATCGCTGGCGCGACCTCCGCCGTCGACCCCGCCATACCGGGCATCCCCGCCGCGTGCGCGGCCGGTGCCGCGGCCGGTTCCGGGGTCGCCGGCCGCGCACGCGCGGGTTGCGGTGCCTGCGCGCGCGAGGTCGCACGCAGCTCCGGCAACACGCCTGCGGTCACCATCAGAGCATTGCAACGCTCGTACACCTCGCCCAGCGCGGCCGCCAGTTCGCGCTCGAAATACTTGAAGACCACGATGCGCAGGGCATCGTCCATCTCCAGCTGGCCCATCGCGTTGCCCAGCGCCTCGGCCAGGAACGCCGGCCCCAGCGGGTTCTCACGGTTGGGGATCTCGCTGCGACCGGCCACCACCGCCAGCCGCTTGGCCGCGACTTCGTAAGCGGAGGCATGCACGCGCAGCACGGAAGCGGCGAGCTGTTCGATCGCCAGCTGCTCCTCGAGCGCCTGCTCCGAGAGCAGGCTCAGGCCGGCACTGGCGGTCTCCAGCCCCACAGGCTGGCGTTCGCGCAATTGGCGGAATCGGTCCAGGAGCGCCTGGCGGAACTTCTGCACGATCTCGCCGCGGGCGCGACGCATATCGCGCAGGGCGAGCATGCCGAGGGTTTCCTCGCCGCTCTGGCTGCGGTCAAACAGGTAGTCATCAACGTCGGCCAGGGCGCTGTCCAGCGCAGGCCCCACCCGGTCCAGCAGGTGTTTTTGCACGGCGTCGAGCAGCGCCACGTTGGGGGCGCTGGAAACAGGGATGGAGTCCGCGGGGGAACGGAAGCTCATGGCGGCAGGAATGGCAGAGTGGCCCTACCGTCAACGGTAGCGGAAAGCAGGGCTGCGATTATTGATTGCCGTCATGGTTCCGTGATGGCCGGGCACCACTGATCGCACCAGTATGACCGTCCGTCCGCCCCGTCCGGACCTTGCGATCGGCGACGGGGGATCATGCGACAGGATTCAGGACACCATGCGGTCCCAGAAGCCCTTCACCCCGTCGAGGAAAGTGCTGGACTTCGGCGAATGCCGGCGCGCGTTCTCGCCGGTGAAGGTGGCCTCGAACTTCTCGAGCAGCTCGCGCTGCTCGGCCGTAAGGTTGACCGGGGTCTCCACCACGACCTTGCAGTAGAGGTCGCCCGGATGCCGGCTGCGTACCGACTTCACCCCGCGGTCGCGCAGGCGGAATACGCGCCCGCTCTGGGTCTCGGCGGGAATCCGCAGCTCCACCTCGCCACCCAGGGTCGGCACCCGCACGCTGTCGCCCAGCGCGGCCTGCGAGATCCGGATCGGCACTTCGCAGTGCAGGTCGTCGCCATCGCGCTCGAAGATCGGATGCGGGCGCACCCGCACCTCCACGTACAAATCGCCCGGGGGCGCGCCGGCCGGCCCGGCCTCGCCCTCGCCGGCCAGGCGGATGCGGTCGCCGTTATCGACCCCGGCCGGGATCCGCACCTGCAGGGTCTTTTCATCGTGCACGCGACCGTTGCCGCTGCAGTGCTTGCAGGGATGGGCGATGGTCTTGCCACTGCCGTCGCAGTGCGGGCAAGGGGCCTGCATCATGAAGGGACCGCGCTGCATGCGGACCTGGCCGCGCCCGTGGCAGGTGCTGCAGGTCTCGACCTTGCCGTCCTCGGAACCGCTGCCCTTGCACGGCTCGCACATCGCCAGGGTGGGGATATGGATGGTCTTTTCCACGCCCGCGACGGCTTCCTCGAGGTCCAGCTCCATCACGTAGCCGACGTCGGCGCCGCGGCGCGGGCCCTGCTGGCGTCCACCGCCGAAAATGTTGCCGAAGATGTCGCCGAAGATGTCGCCCATATCGGCGAACCCGGGGCCGGCATTGCCGCCGCCCATGCCGTGTTCGAACGCGGCGTGCCCGTGCTGGTCGTACATCCGGCGCTTGCCGCCGTCGCTCAGGACCTCGTAGGCCTCCTTGCACTCCTTGAACGCGGCCTCGGCGGCCTTGTCGCCGGGATTGCGATCGGGGTGGTACTTCATCGCGCAGCGGCGATAGGCCTTCTTCAATTCCTCGTCGCTGGCGTTGCGGGACACGCCCAGGACTTCGTAGTAGTCGCGCTTGCTCATGAGCCTTCAATTCTCGATTCGATGCGCCGGTCCGGCACCAGCCACACCAGTGCGACCAGCACGTACACCGCCCAGGCCAGCCACGGCTGCACGAAGGCCAGCGCGATCGCGAGCAGGTACGCCAATGGCGACAGCTTGCCCTTGATGTCCGCGCCGACCGCCCGGGCCAGCAGCGAGTCCGGCCCTTCCAGCGTGATGATGCGCTGCTGCAGCACCCAGTAGGCGATCGCCGCCATCAGCAGCACCACGCCGTAGGCCGCCGTCGGCACCGCGGTGAAGTGGTTTTCGCCCATCCACGCGGTGGCGAACGGGAACAGCGACAGCCAGAACAGCAGGTGCAGGTTCGCCCACAACACGCCGCCGCTCACCCGACGGGTGGCATGCAGCATGTGGTGGTGGTTGTTCCAGTAGATGCCCACGTACACGAAGCTGAGCACGTAGCTGAGGAAGACCGGAAGCAGCGGCTGCAGCGACGCCAGGTCGCTGCCGTGCGGCACCTTCAGCTCCAGCACCATGATGGTGATGACGATGGCGAGCACGCCATCGCTGAAAGCCTCCAACCGTCCCTTGCCCATCGCGTCCTCCCCCTACGCAGCGAACGCCCGTGACCGGGCGTTCGCGTGCCTGCCTGCCGTCGTGGATCAGGCCTTCTTGTCGTCCTTGACCTCGGTGAACTCGGCATCCACCACGTCATCGGCCGGCTTGCCGGCGGCCTCGCCGGGGTTGCCGCCGCCCGCCTGCTGGCCGGCCGCAGCCGCAGCGGCGAACAGGGCCTGGCCGGCCTCCTCCAGCGCCTTGGCCTTGGCCTCGATCTGGGCCTTGTCGTCGCCCTTGATCGCCACCTCGAGCTCGGCGATGGCGGCCTCGGCGCGGCCGATGGCATCGCCCGGCAGCTTGTCACCGTTGTCCTTGATGGTGCTGCGGGTGGCGTGGATCAGGGCATCGGCCTGGTTGCGGGCCTGCACCAGCTCGTGGAACTTGCGGTCCTCCTCGCGGTGCGCCTCCGCATCCTGCACCATCCGCTGGATTTCCTCGTCCGACAGGCCCGAGCCGGCCTTGATCTCGACCTTCTGCTCCTTGCCGGTCTTCTTGTCCTTGGCGGTGACGTGGACGATGCCGTTGGCGTCGATGTCGAAGCTCACCTCCACCTGCGGCATGCCGCGCGGCGCCGGCTCGATGCCGGTCAGGTCGAACTTGGCCAGCGACTTGTTGTAGCGGGCCTGCTCGCGCTCGCCCTGCAGCACGTGCACGGTCACGGCCGACTGGTTGTCCTCGGCGGTGCTGAACACCTGCGAGGCCTTGGTCGGGATGGTGGTGTTCTTCTCGATGATCTTGGTGAACACGCCGCCCAGGGTCTCGATGCCCAGGCTCAGCGGGGTCACGTCGAGCAGCAGCACGTCCTTCACGTCGCCAGCCAGCACGCCGCCCTGCACCGCCGCGCCGATGGCCACGGCCTCGTCCGGGTTCACGTCCTTGCGCGGCTCCTTGCCGAAGAACTCGGCCACCGCCTGCTGCACCTTCGGCATGCGGGTCTGGCCGCCGACCAGGATCACCTCGCTGATGTCGCTGGCGCGCAGGCCGGCATCATTGAGCGCGACGCGGCAAGGCTCGATGGTCTTCTTGATCAGGTCGTCCACCAGCGCCTCGAGCTTGGCCCGGGTCAGCTTGATGTTCAGGTGCTTCGGGCCGCTGGCATCGGCGGTGATGTACGGCAGGTTGACGTCGGTCTGCTGGTTCGACGACAGCTCGATCTTGGCGCGCTCGGCCGCGTCCTTCAGGCGCTGCAGGGCCAGCGGGTCCTTGCGCAGGTCCACGCCGTCGGTCTTCTGGAACTCCTCGACGAGGTAGTCGATGACGCGGTTGTCGAAGTCCTCGCCGCCGAGGAAGGTGTCGCCGTTGGTGGCCAGCACCTCGAACTGCTTCTCGCCGTCGACGTTGGCGATTTCAATGATCGACACGTCGAAGGTGCCGCCGCCGAGGTCGTACACGGCAACCTTGCGGTCCTTGGTGTCGCCCTTGTCCAGGCCGTAGGCCAGCGCGGCCGCGGTCGGCTCGTTGATGATGCGCTTGACGTCCAGGCCGGCGATGCGGCCGGCGTCCTTGGTGGCCTGGCGCTGGCTGTCGTTGAAGTAGGCCGGCACGGTGATGACCGCCTCGGTGACGGTCTCGCCCAGGAAGGCCTCGGCGGTCTTCTTCATCTTCTCCAGCACCTTGGCGGAGACTTCCTGCGGGGCCAGCTTCTTGCCGTCGGCCAGCGCCACCCAGGCGTCGCCATTGTCGTGCTGGACGATGGTGTACGGCACCACGCCGATGTCCTTCTGCACTTCGGGGTCGGTGAACTTGCGGCCGATCAGGCGCTTCACCGCATAGAAGGTGTTCTTCGGGTTGGTGACCGCCTGGCGCTTGGCCGAGGCGCCCACCAGCACTTCGCCGTCCTTGGTCCAGGCGACGATGGACGGCGTGGTGCGGTCGCCCTCGCTGTTTTCGATGACGCGGGCCTTGCCGCCTTCCATGATGGCGACGCAGGAATTGGTGGTACCCAGGTCGATGCCGATGATCTTGCCCATGGTGGTGTCCTCTTGGATGCTCGAATGTCGATGTCGGGGGCGCGCTGCGCCGATGGCTGCTATCTGGGGGTGCCGGCGGCGCCTTCAAGGGCCGCGCGGCGGGGCGTTCAGTCGTTCCTGGCCACGATCACCAACGCCGGCCGCAGCAGCCGGCCGTTGAGCCGGTAGCCCTTCTGGAACACGTTGATGACGTGCCCGGGCGCGACGCCCTCGGCCTCGCCCTGGCTGATCGCCTGGTGGTGCTCGGGATCGAACGGCTGGCCGGTCGGGTCCAGCACTTCCATGCCGTTGTCGGCGGCCACCTTCAGCAGCTGCTTATAGGTCAGCTCCATGCCCTGGCGCAGCGCGCCGGCATCGGCGCCGGCGGCGGCGAGGCCGGCGTCGAGGCTGTCGAACACCGGCAGCAGGTCGCTCAGCAGGCGCTCGTTGGCGAACTTGCGGGCCATCTCGATATCGCGCGCCAGCCGCTTTCGCTGGTTCTCCAGGTCGGCGCGCTCGATCAGCGACTGCGCCTTGAGCTGCTCAACCTCGGCGCGCAGCGCCTCCAGCTCATCCTGCGGCTCCACCGCGGCGGTGGTGTCGTTCGCGTCCTGCGGCGCGTCCTGCGTGGGGTCTTGGGTCGGGTCGTTGCTCATGTGCACGGTTCACTGTCGCGGCGGCTGCCGCACTGAACCGGGCTATGGGGCCTTACGGGTCGGGATTCAAGGCGGCCCCGAGCACGGCGGCGGTGGCCTCCACTACCGGGATCACCCGCTCGTAGGCCATCCGGCTGGGGCCGATCACCCCCAGCACGCCCAGCACCTGGCCGTCGCGGCCGTAGGGCGCGGTCACCAGCGACATGCCTTCCAGCGGCGCCAGCCCGGTTTCCTCGCCGATGAACACCCGCATGCCCGGCGCCTTGGCGGTGCGCTCCAGCAGCTGCAGCAGCTCGCGCTTCTCCGCGAAGGCCTCGAACAGCGCACGCAGGCGCTCGAGGTCGCCCAGGTCCTGCAGCCCCAGCAGGCGGGTCTGCCCGGCCACTACCATGTCGTCCTCGGATGCGGGAGCGAACGCCTGCTCGGCCAACTCCACCGAGCTCGCCAGCAGCCGCTCCATCTCGCTGCGCGCTGCGCGCAGCTCGCGCAGCAGCGCGGCGCGGATCAGCGACAGCGGCTGCCCGGCGAAATGGGCGTTGAGATAGTTCGCGGCCTGCTCCAGTTCGGAGGGCGAGAACGCGCGCCGCGCCTGCACCACCCGGTTCTGTACCTCACCGTCGGCGAAGACGAGGATCGCCAGCACCCGCTGCGGGTCCAGCGCGACGAAGTCGATCTGGCGGAACGCGAAGCTCTCGCGCTTGGGCACGCTGACCATGCCGGCGAAATGGGTCATCGCCGACAGCAGCTCCGAGGTACTGCCCAGCAGCGCCTGGGTGCCCGCCCCGGCCGGCAGCCCGCTGCGCAGGCGGTCCAGTTCCTCGGCCGCCAACGGCTTGACCTGCAGCAGGGAATCCACGAACAGTCGGTAGCCCTGCGCCGTGGGCACCCGGCCGGCCGAACTGTGCGGCGCGGCCAGCAGCCCGGCGTCCTCCAGCGAGGCCAGGATGTTGCGGATGGTGGCCGGGCTCACGTCCAGCCCCGCATGCTTCGCCAGCGTCTGCGACCCTACCGGTTCGCCGCTGCGGATATGGCGCGCCACCAGCGTGCGCAGCAGCTGGCGCGCGCGCGGGTCCTGGCGGATGTCGTGGGGCTTGCGGGCCATGCCGTGGTTGTAAGCGCCGGCCCGCCGGCTTGCAACTGCTACCGGCCTCCGACCGCCGCAGGCACAATGCCGCCCCATGCTGACCCGACTTTCGATCCGCGATTTCGCCGTGGTGGCCCAGGCCGAGCTGGAATTCGGCCCCGGCCTGACCGTGATCTCGGGCGAAACCGGCGCCGGCAAGTCGCTGCTGGTGGACGCGCTGGGCTTTTTGTCCGGCGCCCGCGGCGATGCCGGCGCGGTGCGCCACGGCGCCCAGCGCGCCGAGCTGTCCGCCGAGTTCACGTTGGACGACTGCCCGGCCGCCGTCGCCTGGCTGGCCGAGGCCGAGCTGGACGACGCCGGCGCCTGCCAGCTGCGGCGCACCCTGCGCGCGGACGGCGGTTCCAAGGCCTGGATCAATGGCCGCGCGGTGCCGCTGGCGCAGCTGGCCGAACTGGCCGCGCTGCTGGTGGATATCCACGGCCAGCACGCCCAGCAGGCCCTGCTGGCGCGCCCGCAGCAAACCCGCCTGCTGGACGATTTCGCCCGCCATCCCGCGCTGCTCGCTGCCGTGGCCGACAGCGCCGGGCGCTGGAAGGCGCTGCAGCAGGAACGCGACGCCCTGCTCGCCCGCGGCGACGTCGGCGAGCGCCAGGCCTGGCTGCAGCACCAGCTGGACGAGTTGCAGACGCTGCCGCTGGAGCCGGCCGCGCTGGCCGAATTGGATGCCAGCCACCGCCGCCATGCCCATGCCGCCGCGCTGATCGCGGCCTGCGACCACGCCCTGGACCAGCTCGGCGGCGACGACGCCCTCGGCGCGCGCCTGCAACACCTGCGCGGCGGCCTCCAGCGCGAGGCCGCCTACGAACCGCGCCTGGGCGAGGTGGACGCGATGCTCGATTCCGCCGGCATCCAGCTGGACGAGGCGCTGGCGCTGCTGCAGCGGATCCGCGATGACCTCGACCTCGACCCTGCCGCGCTGGCCGAGATCGAGCGCCGACTCGGCCGCATCCACGACCTGGCGCGCAAGCACCGGGTCCCGCCCGACCAGCTGGCCGCGCACCGTGACGCGCTCGCCATCGAACTCGAATCGCTGGCCGATGCCGATGCGCGCCTGCAGCGGCTGGACCGCGACATCGCCTCGGCGCTGGCCGACTGGCAGGCCGCCGCCGCCGCACTCTCCGCCTCCCGTCGCAACGCCGGCGACGCGCTGGCCGGCGCGATCACCGCGCTGATGGACGCGCTGGGCATGCAAGGCGGCCGCTTCGAGGTGGCACTGGAACCGAACGCCGCCGACACGCCCGACCCGCAGGGCCGCGAGCGCGTGGAGTTCCTGGTCTCCGCCAATCCCGGCCAGCCGCCGCGCCCGCTGCGCAAGGTCGCCTCCGGCGGCGAGCTCTCGCGCATCTCGCTGGCGATCGAGGTGGCCACCCAGGGCCAGGACGCCGCCGCCACGCTGGTGTTCGACGAAGTGGATGCCGGCATCGGCGGCGCCGTCGCCGCCGCGGTAGGTGCCAAGCTGCGCGCGCTCGGCGCCACCAAGCAGGTGCTGTGCGTGACCCACCAGCCGCAGGTCGCCGCCGCCGGCCACGCCCAATACCGGGTCAGCAAGGCGGCGAAGGATGGCATCACCCAGTCCGCGGTGGTCGCGCTGAATGCCGCCGGCCGCGTGGACGAGATCGCCCGCATGCTGGGCGGCGCGGATGTCAGCAAGGAAGCCCGCGCCGCGGCGAAGAAGCTGCTGGAAGCGAATTAAGTCCTTTCTCGCCGCCCGCCCAGATTGCGCTTGCACCTGCCCGAATTGGGCATTAACGTGCCCATCATGGGAAGCCGACCGAAACACCGCATCGCCGACACACCGGCAAGTCCGGCAGACGCCCTGTTCACGACCACCCAGCAGCGCGTGCTGGGTCTGCTGTTCGGCTACCCCGCTCGTAATTTCTCTATCAGCGAGATCATCGCCGCCACCGGTGCCGGCTCTGGCGCCGCCCAGCGCGAGCTGGCACGGCTGGCCGAAAGCGGGCTGGTGACGATGCAGCCGGTCGGCAATCAAAAGCGCTATCAGGCCAATCCCTACGCCTCCATCCACGACGAGCTGATCGCCATCGTGCGCAAGACGCTGGACACTGCTCCGCAGCTTCCGCTTGCGCTCTCGCGCGATCAGAGCCCCGACACGCCCACGGAACCCGTATGACCTCCGCCCGTGAAAAATTCATTGCCCTGCTCAAGGACGACATCCTCCAGATGGAGCTGGCGTCCCTCGACTTCGGCATCTACCGGATCCTCAATTTCCGCCGCCGCGAGATCGAGGACTTCCTCGACCGCGAGCTGCCCGCGCGCATCGACGCCGCGCTGGCCACCCTGCCCGGCGCGCCCACCGAGGACGAACAGGGCCGTCTGTTCCACCACCTGTACACGTTCTTCTCTCGCTACTACGACGACGGCGATTTCGTCACCCGCCCTCGGCGCGGACGCAATGCTGCCTATTCGGTGCCCTACAACGGCCAGGACGTGCATTTCTGGTGGGCCACCAAGGGTAGCCACTACGTGAAGAGCGGCGAACGCTTCGCCAGCTACGTCTGGAAGGACGGCCCCCGGGCAATCCGCATCGAGGTGGCGCAGGCCGACATCGAGAAGGACAACGTCAAGGGCGCGAAGCGCTATTACCTGCCCGCCGCCGTGGACACCACCGACGACACGCTGGTGATCCGCCTGGCCTACCGCCCACTGGATGCCGACGAGGCAACGCGTTTCGAGAAGCGCAAAGCGGCTGACGATCAGGACGACGGTGAAGACGCGCCGGAAGGCCGCACCACGCAGGAACGCATCCTCAATGCCTGGCTGGACGGCGGCGGCCCGCGCAAGGCGAAGATTCCCGCAGGTGTGGACAAGGCGCTGCTCAGGAAACACGTGGCGCGCTACGTGGCAGGACAGACCAGCGACTTCTTCGTGCATCCGCAGCTGGGCGAATTCCTGTCCGGTGAGCTGGATTGGTACCTGAAGAACGAATTCCTGGAAATCTGGGACCGCGCCGATGGCGACGCGCTGGCGCGCGAGCGCGGCAAGCTGGCCATCGTGCGCGACATCGGCAACGCATTGATCGCGTTCCTCGCCGCCATCGAGGACGTGCAGGCGCAACTGTTCGAGAAGCGCAAATTCGTGCTGGCCAGCGACTGGCTGGCGCGGGTGTCGGCCTTGCCGCAGGGCAAGGCTGCGCAGGCGTTGATCGCGGACGCCTGCGCCAATGCGGATCAGGTGAATGAATGGCTGGGCTGGCTGGGCCGCGAGCCGCTGAAGGGCCGTGCGCTGGCCAATGCGGGCAAGCACGGCTTGGCGCTGCTGAAGGAATTTCCGCACCTGTGCATCCACACCCGGCACTTCGACGAGGGCTTCAAGCTGCGCTTGCTGTCGTTGTTCGACGATATCGAGGCGGCCACCGGCGGCGTGCTGGTGCATTCAGAGAATTACGCCGCACTGCGGACGCTAGAATATGCGTACCGGCAGCGGATCAAGTGCATCTACATCGATCCGCCGTATAACACCGGGAAGGATGGATTTGCGTACAAAGATGCTTTGCAGCATTCAAGCTGGAACAGCATGCTTATCGAGCGCGCACAACAATCGTCTTCACTTTTGAAACAGGATGGCGCCTTGTTCGCCTCCATTGACGAGGTGGAACAACCATCCCTCCGTCAGCTTCTCAATGACGTCTTCGGCGAAGAAAACCATGTTGCCGACATGATCTGGGCCGCCGGAAGAAAGAACGACTCCCGTCTAATTTCCGTATCACACGAATACGTAATTGCGTATGCAAAGGACCGCGCACATCTTTCCGAAGCCAAGAACGAATGGCAACAAAAAAAGAAAGGGCTGGATGAAATCTATGCCCAGCATGAAAAACTGAAGCGCGAGCATGGCGATGACTATGCAGCCATGAGCGCGGGACTCAAGGCTTGGTACAACAGTCTTCCGGATGGTCATCCTTCTAAGGCGCACAAGCACTATTCTCATATCGACCAGAACGGAATTTATTTCCCTGCTGACATCTCATGGCCTGGCGGCGGTGGCCCCACGTATAAAGTACTGCATCCTGTCACGAAAAAACCTGTCAAGGTGCCTGCCCGCGGCTGGATGACCAGCGACCCAGAAAAAATGCAGGAATGGATCAAGGATGGTCGCGTTCACTTCGGAGCGGATGAGACTTCCGTTCCCTGCATCAAGGCCTACCTCAAGGACCGGGAATATCAGGCGCCGTACAGCGTTTTCTATCAAGATGGTCGCGCTGCTACCAAACGGCTGCGACAGCTTATCGGCTTTGATGATTTCGGCTATCCAAAGGATGAAACAGTCATTGCGGAAATTGTCGCTATGCTTGGCGAAACTCGATACACCCTCGACTACTTCGCCGGCTCCGGCACCACCGCCCATGCCGTGATCAACCTCAACCGCGAGGACGGCGGTACCCGCAAATTCGTGCTGGTGGAACAGGGCGAATACTTCGACACCGTGCTGCTGCCGCGCGTGGCCAAGGTCATCTCCTGCCCGGAGTGGAAGGATGGCCAGCCGAAGGACGGCGTGGCCATGACCGGCGACGAGGACCACTGGTCGCAGCGCAGCCCGGCGCTGGTCAACGTGCTGCGGCTGGAACGCTACGAAGATTCGCTGGACGCACTGGAACTGCCGGGTGAAACCGCCGCCCGCAACGCGGGGCAGCTGAGCTTCGCCGACGCGCCCCTGCGCTACGTCCACGAAGCCACGGCCGGCAAGCCGAGCATCACCCTGCGCCACGAGCAGCTGGCGCATCCCTTCGCCTGCACCATCCCGCAGACCCTGCACGGCGCGCCCACGCTAGCCAAGGTGGACTTGCTGGCCACCTGCCTGTTGTTGCTGGGCCTGCATCCGGTGCGCGTGCGCGAGGTGGCGCGCAAGGACAAGGTGTCGCCGCGCTACGTGTTCGCCGAGGCCCGTCCCAACGGCCGGCCCGGTGAATTGCATCTGCTGTTCCTGCGCGACTGCGACGATGCACTGGTCGGCGAGCCGCTGCGCAAGCAGGCCGAGGCCGAAATGGCGTGGCTGGACCAGACCATCGACCGCGAGTTCGGTCGTGCTCCCGGCGACTACGCCGTGGTTTGGTACAACCGCAACGCGGTGCTGTCATCGCCCAATGGCCGCTCGCTGGACCCGGACGTGATCCGCCGCATGCTGGAGCGCGCACCGAAGGAGCGCGGCGCATGAGTGCACGCGGACGCCCGCGCGCTGCCGCAGCCGTGCTGGCGCATGGCGTGTCGGTGAATGCCTACAAGCAGCGCCCCTTCGCGCGGTCCCTGGTGCTGGTGGAGCATCTGGCCGGCCTGCTGGGCGGCCGCTATGCCGACTTGCTGCGCCGCCTGTCCGAATCGGCGGCGGACGGCGGCGGGTTCCTGGATGCCTTGCTGTCGTTCGCCGGACGCACGTTGCCGGATGCCAGTCTGCGCGCTTACGACGCCAACATCCGTCGCCACGAAGCACGCATCGCCTGCCAGCGCGCGGATTTCCGTCTCACCTATTTCCAGTGGTTCGCCGCCCTGCTGGTGGAAATGACGCTGGACGCAATGAAGTCGGACGAAGCCGCGCTGTTGCGGGCACTGGATGAAAAACGCAAGGAGCATGCGCCGTTCCTGTCCCCCTACCAACCAAGTGACCTGCGCAAGCTCGCCTGTTTCATGGCCACCGGCAGCGGCAAGACCCTGCTGCTGCATCTAAACCTGCTGCAATTCCTTGATTACCGCCTGTTCGAGCCGGACAACATCTTGCTGCTGACGCCAAACGAAGCGCTATCCGCGCAGCATCGCGCCGAATTGGCGCTGTCCGGGCTGGATGGCGAAGGCGTGCGCGTCATCGAAATCACCAAGCTGTACGTGGACGGCGATGGATCGCGGCGCCCGAGGAAAGGCGTGTCCCTACCCACCTCGCAGTTCGAGGGGCCGAACCTGCTGCTGGTGGACGAAGGCCACAAGGGCGGTACTTCGGCAGCGGACACCAAGGGCGAGCGCGAATGGCGCGCCATCCGTGAAGCGCTGGCAGCGGGCAACACGCCTGAAAATCGCGGTTTCGTGTTCGAGTACTCGGCCACGTTCGCGCAGATGGCGGCGGGCAGCACGGAGTTGTACGACGAATACGCCAAGTGCGTCGTGGCCGACTTCGGCTATGCGCGCTTTCACGGCAATGGCTACGGCAAGGATTTCCGCATCCTCAACGCCAGGGCACGCGACGGCAGGGACTTGACCCTGAGCGCGGGCCTACTGAGCTTCTATCGCCAGGTGCGCGCAAGCGGCGAGCATCCGGCGCTGGTGGCCGATTACCGGCTCGCCTCGCCGCTATGGGTTGCGCTTGGCAAGAGCGTGACCGCCGCAAATTCCGACGCTGCCGCGCTCCTGGAATTCCTCGACCATGCCGCGCGCGATACGGGCTGGCTTGCCGCACAATTCGACAAGGTGCGGCGGGACGTGGCGGTCATGCAGGCCGGGATCGAAGGCGACCCGCTGGAGTTCGGCGCACTGAAGGACATTGATGCGCGCGGGCTGGCCGAAGATGCGCAAACCCGACTATTCGGTGGCTGCGGCCGTTTGCGTCTGCATCTGGTCTCGGACAATGAAGTCGGCCTGCGCTGCACTGGCGCGAGCGACGACCGCTATTGCGCCGTGGTGCGCGTGGGCGAGGCGCGCAAGTTCGTGGAACAGGTGCGCAAGGATGGGAAGCTTGAGGTCGGCGAGCCGGACAAACTCTCGGGTTCGCTTTTCGCACGGATCGAGAGCGACGACAACATCCGTTTCCTGATCGGGGCGAAGATGTTCGTGGAGGGCTGGTCGTCGTGGCGCGTATCGGCGATGGCGTTGATGAACGTGGGCAGGGGCGCAGGCAGCGAGATCGTGCAAATGTTCGGACGCGGCGTGCGCCTGCGCGGCAAGGGCATGGGACTGAAGCGGGCGGGCGATGCCGCGCCCGAGGCGGTGCGTTTGCTGGAAACCCTGTACGTCTTCGGCGTCCGCGCGGATTACCTGCATACCTTCGTCGAAACGCTGCGCCACGAAGGGGTGGCGCGCGCGGTGCACTTCTGGCCCGTGCGGGAACATGCTCCGCCGGTGGATTCGCTGGGGCTGATGGTGCTGGCGGGCGACGATGCCGAATTCGACGGCGTTGTATTGCCGGACCCGGCGCGGGATGCCGCGCGCATCACCCTTGCAGGCGGCATGACGCTGACGGTGGGCCTGGGTCCCTCCGCAGCCATCGGAACGGCATCGCGGCAGGAATATGCGCCGGATACCGACTGGCTGGATGCGGCGGGCCTGTACGACGCCGCGCTGGAATGGCGGCGGCGGAATCCCGCGGCACGGATCGTTGTCTCGCCCAGTCTTGCAGAAGCGCTGGTTCAGGCGTCCAGGGTGCAGACGCAGGCCGGCGAATTGTCGGGGCTGGACATCGCAACACGGCGCCGAAAGGCTGCATTGGCGTCCGAGTGCGTGGCGCGCGCGCTGGACAACGCATTGAACCGCGCACGGCGCGAATTCTTTGCCTCCCGCATGAGGACTGAGGCGCTCCAGCTTTCCGGCAATCCGAATTTCCCGCATCACGACGTGGACGGACGTTCGATGCTGGCGGTCCGGATCGAAGCCGAGACACGGGAAGATTTGGTCAAGGAATTGCGCGACCGCATCGAAGCCTTGCGCCGTGGCGGCGTATTCACTACGGAATCAGCGTCGAAACTGCTGGCCACGCTGGACGAGAGCGTGGGTGTTGGTGACGTGAGCGCGCGGGTGCAGGAGCTACTCAAGCTCGCCGCAACGGAGTCCACGGATGAAGGTGCTGCGCCATTGCCCCGCCTTTACTTCGACCGGCACCTGTACACGCCCCTCTTCATCGATCAACCATTCGCCGAGACCAATAGGCAACTCACGCTATTTGGCGGGACGGAATCAGGTGTGCGCCTGCACCCGCCGGCACTGGTGGGAAGCGAGGCGCAATTTGTATTCGATTTGCGTGCGTTCTGGTCCTCGCACCGCGAAACGCCGTTGTGGCAAGACTGCGAAATCTACCTGCTGCGCAATCAAGCCCGCACCGGGTTCGGGTTCTTCACCGGCGCGGGCTTCTATCCAGACTTCTTGCTGTGGCTCAAGCGTGATGGCAAGCAGGTCCTCTGCTTCGTCGAACCCAAGGGGCTCGGCCGCGCTTGGCCGCAGGCAAAAATCGAGCTGCTGGCCACGCTGCCCACCCAGTCGCCGCCCGACCTGCCGCTGCTCGGCTTCACGGTGACGCCCACCCCACTCTCCGATATTCAGATGCTCCAGCCCGATGTCGACGCAACATCTCTGGCCGAGAAGAGCGTGCTACTCCAGCAACCGGATGGGCACTACATCGAGCAGATATTGTCCGCCATGAAAACACGGCTGACTTGATCGCCATGCTCAAGATCGACACCCATGCCCACTACCTGCCGCGCGACTGGCCGGATCTGGCCACGAAATACGGCGACAACCGCTTCCCGGTGATCCATCACGGCGACGACGGCCGCCACCGGATCTATAAGGACGGCAAGTTCTTCCGCGAGATCTGGCCGAAGACCTGGGACCCGCAGATCCGGATCGAGGACTACGCCGGCTTCGGGGTACAGGTGCAGGTGCTCTCGACGGTGCCGGTGATGTTCAGCTACTGGGCCAAGGCGCACCAGGCGCTGGAACTGCACAAGTCGCTCAACGACCACATGGCCGAGGCCTGCCGCACCTATCCGCGCCACTATGCCGGGCTCGGCACGGTACCGCTGCAGAGCCCGCAGCTGGCCATCCGCGAGCTGGAACGCTGCATGGACGAGCTGGGCCTGCAGGGCGTGCAGATCGGCTCGCACGTGGGCGACTGGAACCTGGACGCGCCGGAGCTGTTCGAGTTCTTCGAAGCCGCCAGCGAGCTGGGCGCGGCGATCCTGGTGCATCCGTGGGACATGATGGGCAGCGAGTCGATGCCCAAGTACTGGCTGCCGTGGCTGGTGGGCATGCCGGCCGAACAGGCGCGCGCCGCCTGTTGCCTGATCTTCGGCGGCGTGCTGGAACGCCTGCCGAAGCTGCGCATCGCGCTGGCCCACGGCGGCGGCAGCTTCCCCTACACCATCGGGCGGATCGAGCACGGCTTCCACATGCGCCCGGACCTGGTGGCGACCGACAACTTCCGCAACCCGCGCGAGTACCTGAAGCGGCTGTATTTCGATTCCTGGGTGGCCGACGACGCCGCCCTGCGCTATCTGCTGGAGACCTGCGGCAGCGACCGCGTCATGCTGGGCACCGACTACCCCTTCCCGCTGGGCGAGCAGGTGCCGGGCGCAGGCATCGAGCGTCTGCCGCTGGACGCGGCCGAACGCGCCCGCCTGTACCACGGCACCGCGCTGGAATGGCTGGGATTGCCCGCCGCGCGCTTTGCCTGACCTCTTCCAAGAAACCGCCTGCCCATGAGCGACCTGTTTTCCGACGCCCACGCCGCCGCGCTCGACGCGGCCGACCCTCTGCGCACCTTCCGCGACGAGTTCCACCTGCCCCTGCACGCCGGCGCGCCGCAGGCGTATTTCGTCGGCAATTCGCTGGGCCTGCAGCCCAAAGGCGCGCGCGCACACGTCGAGCAGGTGCTGGAGAAATGGGCGAGCGAAGCGGTGGAAGGCCACTTCACCGGCGATGCGCAGTGGATGGACTACCACGCGCTGGTGCGCGACGGCCTGGCGCGGGTGGTCGGCGCGCAGCCGCAGGAAGTGGTGGCGATGAATTCGCTGACCGTGAACCTGCACCTGCTGCTGGTGGGCTTCTACCGCCCCACCCGCGAGCGCCCGGCGATCCTGCTGGAGGCCGGCAGCTTCCCGTCCGACCGCTACGCGCTGGAATCGCAGGTGCGTTTCCACGGCTTCGACCCGGCCACCGACCTGATCGAAGTGGAACCCGACGCCGAGGACGGCACCATATCGATGGCGGCGATCGCGCGCGCCATCGCCACCCACGGACACCGTCTGGCGCTGGTGCTGTGGCCGGGCGTGCAGTACCGCACCGGGCAGGCGTTCGACCTTGCGGAAATCGTGCGGCTGGGCCATGCAGCCGGCGCGGTCGTGGGCTTCGACCTCGCGCACGCGGTCGGCAACCTGCCGCTGCAACTGCACGATGCCGGTGCCGATTTCGCGGTCTGGTGCCACTACAAATACATGAACGCAGGCCCAGGCGCGGTGGCCGGCGCCTTCGTGCACGAGCGCCACGCGCGCACCGACCGCCCGCGCTTTGCCGGCTGGTGGGGGCACGATGCCGCCAGCCGCTTTCGCATGGGCCCGCAGTTTCATCCGACCCCCGGCGCCGATGGCTGGCAGCTGTCGAACCCGCCGATCCTCGCGCTGGCGCCGCTGCGCGCCTCGCTGGCGCTGTTCGACCGCGCCACGATGCCTGCCCTGCGCGCCAAGTCCGAACGCCTTACCGGCTACCTGGAGCAACTGATCGACGCCGGCCTGGGCGACGTGCTGCAGGTGCTGACCCCGCGCGATCCCGCGCAACGCGGCTGCCAGCTCTCGCTGCGGGTTCGCGGCGGCCGCGACCGCGGCCGCGCCCTGTTCGAGTTCCTCGCCGCGCGCGGCGTGCTGGGCGACTGGCGCGAGCCGGACGTGATCCGCATCGCGCCAGTACCGCTGTACAACACCTACGGCGACGTGCTGCGGTTCGCCCGCACCGTTCGGGAGTGGCGAACTTGATCGTCATGCCCGCGAAGGCGGGCATCCAGCTTGTGATCTTGCCTGGAAACATGGAATCGCGCCCGGAAAAACGGCTCATTGAATCCCTGAATCCAGCATGGAAGGACTTGTGGCCGAAGATAATCGGGGACACGCATGACATCGGAAAAGCTGGATTCCCGCCTTCGCGGGAATGACGCGCATTTGACCATCGTCGGCGGTGGCCTGGCCGGCGCCCTGCTGGCCATCCTGCTGGCGCAGCGCGGCTGGTCGGTGGACGTGTACGAACGCCGCGGCGACCCGCGGATCACAGGCTATGCCGGCGGCCGCTCGATCAACCTGGCGCTGGCCGAACGCGGGCTGCACGCGCTGCGCCAGGCCGGCGCGGACGGCGCGGTGCTGCAGCAGGCGGTGATGATGCGCGGGCGCTTCGTGCACCCGCTGGACGGCGCGCCCGGCCTGCAGCGCTACGGGCGCGACGATTCCGAAGTGATCTGGTCGATCAATCGCGGCGAGCTGAACATCGTGCTGCTCAACATCGCCGAATCGCACGGCGCGCGCCTGCACTTCGACCACGCGCTGGAACAGGTGGATTTCGACACCCGCCAGGCCACCTTCCGCCGCCACGGATACGCGCTGGCGCGGCCGTTCCACGCCCTGATCGGTGCCGACGGGGCCGGTTCGATGCTGCGCGCGCAGATGGCCAAGGTGCAGCCGCTGGGCGAGCGCACCGAATGGCTGGACCATGGCTACAAGGAACTGGAAATCCCGCCGGCTGCCGACGGCGGCTTCCGGATCGAACCGAACGCCCTGCACATCTGGCCGCGCGGGCACTACATGTGCATCGCCCTGCCCAACGACGAGCGCACCTTCACGGTCACGCTGTTCATGCCGCACCGCGGCGCGCACCCCAGCTTCGAGACGGTGCAGACCGGCGACGAGGCGCTGGCGCTGTTCGGAGAACAGTTCCCCGACACCCTGCCGCTGATCCCGGCCCTGCGCCGCGACTACGAGGCCAACCCGGTCGGCAACCTCGCCACTTTGTACCTGGACCGCTGGCACCTGGACGGGCGCGCGGTGCTGCTGGGCGATGCCGCGCACGCGATGGTGCCGTTCCACGGACAGGGCATGAACTGCGCGTTCGAGGACTGCGTGGCGCTGGCCGACCACCTCGATCGCGCCCCGACGCTGGGCGAGGCGTTTTCCGCGTTCGAGGCCGAGCGCAAGCCGAACGCAGCGGCGATCCAGCAGATGGCGCTGGAGAACTACATCGAGATGCGCGACCGGGTGGACGACGCCGACTACCTGCTGCAGCGGGAACTGGAACTGGCGCTGCAGGACCGCCACCCCGGGCGCTTCATCCCGCACTATGCGATGGTCAGCTTCATGCGCATCCCGTACGCGCTGGCGCTGCAGCGCAGCGAGCTGCAGCGGCGCATGCTGGCGCAGGCCACCGCCGGCTGCCAGCGCCTGGACGAGGTGGATTTCGCGGCACTGGATGCCTGGATCCTGCGCGAGCTGCCGCCGCTGGAGGCGACGGCCTGAACACGACGGCCTGAGCGCGGCGGCTCAGGCCAGCCCGAAGCCCGCCTGCCGCGCCAGCACATCGAACCCGGGGAACGAGGTGGCGACGTTCGCCACATCGTCGATCCGCACCGCGCCCGCCGCGCGCTGGGCGGCGACCGCGAAGGCCATTGCGATGCGGTGGTCGCCGTGGCTGTCCACCGCCCCGCCCTGCAACGTGCCGGGATGGATCGTGGCGCCGTCCGCGGTTTCGTCCACCCGCAGCCCCAGCCCGCGCAGGCCGGCGGCCATCACCGCCAGGCGGTCGGATTCCTTCACCCGCAGCTCGGCCGCGCCGCGCACCACGGTGGGCCCGTCGGCGCAGGCGGCGGCCACGAACAGCGCCGGGAACTCGTCGATCATGTCCGGCACCAGCGCCTCGGGCACCTCGATGCCGCGCAAGGGCGCGTGCCGCGCTACCAGGTCCGCGACCGGCTCGCCGCCGTGGGTGGCAGGGTGCTCCTCGCGGATGTCCGCGCCCATCATCCGCAGCACCTGCAGCAGGCCGGTACGGCGTGGGTTCAAACCCACCTGCCGCAGCCGCAGCTCGGAGCCGGGTACGATGCTGGCGGCCACCAGGAAGAACGCCGCCGACGAGAAATCCGCCGGCACCGCCACGTCGGTCGCGCGCAGGCGCTGGCCGCCGCGCAGGCGCGCGATGCCGGGCGCAAACGCGATGTCCACGCCGAACGCGGCCAGCATGCGTTCGGTGTAGTCGCGGGTCGGGTGCGGCTCGCGCACCACGGTCTCGCCGCGGGCATACAGCCCCGCCAGCAGCAGCGCCGACTTCACCTGCGCGCTGGCGACCTCCAGCGTGTGGTCGATGCCGACCAATGCGTGCCCGCCGTGGATGCGCAGCGGCGGTGTGCCGCCGTCCTCCGTGTCGATGCGCGCGCCCATCGCCGCCAGCGGCACGGTGACCCGGCGCATCGGCCGCTTCGACAGCGAGGCATCGCCCACCAGCACAGAATCGAAGCGCTGCGCCGCCAGCAGCCCGGCCAGCAGGCGCATGCCGGTGCCGGCGTTGCCGCAGTCCAGCGGCCCATCCGGCGCCTTGAGGCCGTCGATGCCGACCCCGTGCACGACCCGGCGCGACGGCGAGGGCGTCTCGATGCGCACGCCCAGGCGCGCGAAGATGGCCGCGGTGGCGCGGGTGTCCTCGCCTTCCAGGAAGCCATCGATGGTGGAGGTGCCGTCGGCCAGCGCAGCCAGCATCACCGCCCGGTGCGACACCGATTTGTCGCCGGGGATCGCCAGCGTCCCGCGCAGCGGGCTGCCCGCGCGCGCCGTCCATGCCTGGGGTTCGTGCATGCCGCTCACGCCATCACCTCGTCCAGCGCGGCCAGCAGCCGCGCATTGTCGTCCGCCGTGCCCACGGTAATGCGCAGGCAGTCACCGAGGCCGTAGCCACCCATCGGCCGCAGGATCACGCCGCGCGCGCGCAGCCCCGCCTCGATGCGGGCCGTGGCCTCGCCGAACTCCGCCAGCAGGAAATTGGTCTGCGACGGCGCCACCGCCACCCCGCGCGCGCGCAGCGCGGCGGCCAGCGCCTCCCGTTGGGCGCGGTTGGCCGCTACCGATGCCTGCAGATGCCCCGTGTCGTCCAGCGCCGCTTCCGCCGCGGCCAGTGCCGGCGTGTTGACGTTGAAGCTCTCGCGCACGCGCTCCATCACCGCCAGCAGCCCCGGGTGGGCCAGCGCGTAGCCCACCCGCAGCCCCGCCAGCGCGAAGGCCTTGCTGAAGGTGCGGGTGACCACCAGGTTCGGATGCCGCGCCAGCAGCGGCACGGCCGAGGCCCAGTCCGGCGCATCCACGTACTCGGCATAGGCCTCGTCCACCACCACCAGCACGTCGGCCGGCACGGCGGCCAGGAAGGCCTCGAACGCCGCGCCGGAATACCAGGTGCCGGTGGGGTTGTTCGGATTGGCCAGGTACACCAGCCGGGTGCGCGGCGTGATCGCCGCGCGCAGCGCGTCGAGATCATGCCCGCGCGGCATCGCATGGTCGCGCGGCAGTGCCGGGGCCAGCCGCAGCGTCGCGCCAGCCGCCTGCGCCGCCAGCGCATACACCGCGAAGCCGTACTGCGCGGCCACCACCTCGTCGCCCGCGCCGGCGAACACCTGCGCCAGCTGCATCAGCACTTCATGCGAGCCGTTGCCCAGCAGCACCTGCGCGGCCTCGACGCCGTGATGCCGCGCCAGCGCGCGCTTGAGGTCGCCGCCCAGCGGATCGGGATAGACATGGGCGGCAGCCAGCGCGTCGATCGCCGCCAGGCGCGCGCGCGGGCTGGGCCCGTAGGGGTTTTCGTTCGAGCCCAGTTCCAGCAGTGGCGCGGCGGCCGCACGCCGCAGCGCCACCAGGTCGTGGCCGGGATCATAGGCGCGCAGGCCGCGGATGCCCGGCTGCGCCAGCGCCTCGAAATCCATCATGCGATCGCCACCGGATAGGAGCCCAGCACCCGCAGCGCATCGCCCTGCGCGGCGATCTCGTCCAGCGCGTCCTTCAGCGGGGCCTCGTCGCAGTGGCCGGCCACGTCGATGAAGAACGCGTACTGCCACTTGCCGCCGTGCTCCGGGCGCGACTCGATCCGGCTCATGCTGATGCCGCGCCGCGCCAGCGGCTCCAGCACCCCGTACAGCGCGCCGGGGCGGTCGCGGATCGACACTAGCAGCGAGGTGCGGTCGTTGCCCGAGGGCGGGAACGGCTGGCGGCCGATCACCAGGAAGCGGGTGGTGTTGTCGCTGCGGTCCTCGATCGGCCCGGCCACCCGCTTCAGCCCGTAGGCCAGCCCGGCCGACTCGCCGGCGATCGCCGCGGCATCATCGGCATGGCGCGCGCGGCGCGCGCCCTCGGCATTGCTGGACACCGGGATCTTCTCGGCCCGCGGCAGGTGCGTGCGCAGCCAGCCGGCGGCCTGCGCGAAGGCCTGCGGATGCGCGTAGATACGCTCGATGTCCTCGATCCGGCCGCTGCGCGAAAGCAGGTGCTGGTGCACCCGCAGCTCGACCTCGCCGCAGATCCGCAGCGGCGAGGTCAGGAACATGTCCAGCGTCACCTGGATGGTGCCCTGCCCCGAGTTCTCCACCGGCACCACCCCGAAATCGGCGTGCCCGGCGGCCACTTCCTGGAACACCTCCTCGATGCTGCCCAGCGGCAGGCCGTGCGCGGAATGGCCGAAATGCTTGAGCGCCGCCTGCTGGCTGAAGGTGCCCTCCGGGCCGAGGTAGCCGATCTTCAGCGGCTCCTGCTGGGCCAGGCAGGCCGACATCACCTCGCGGAACAGCCGCACCAGCACCTCGTCCGCCAGCGGGCCGTGGTTGCGGTCCACCACCCGGCGCAGCACCTGCGCCTCGCGCTCGGGGCGGTAGTAATCCACCGCCGCGGCGAGCTTGCCCTTGGCCTTGCCGACCTGGCGCGCCCAGCGCGCGCGCTCGGCGATCAGCGCCTGGATCTGCTGGTCGATGCCGTCGATCTGCGCCCGCACCTGCGCAAGGTCGAGCCCGGCCGGGGCATCGGCCTTGGCGCGCGCCGGTTTGCGCGGCTTCGTCGCGGCCTTGAGCGGCGCGGGCCGCCGGGGGGTCTTCTTCTCAGCCATGGCGAACCTGGAACTCCCGCATGAACTCGACCAGCGCCTGCACGCCGGCCTCGGGCATCGCGTTGTACAGCGAGGCGCGCATCCCGCCGAGCACGCGATGCCCCTTCAGGCCGATCAGCCCGGCCTGTTTCGCCTCCGCCAGGAACAGCGCATCCAGCGCCGGATCGTGCAGGAAGAACGGCACGTTCATGCGCGAGCGCGCGGCCGGCGCCACCTCGTTGCGGTAGAAGCCGCCGGAGCCGTCAATGGCGGCATACAGCAGCGCCGCCTTGCGCGCGTTGCGGCGCGCGAACTCGGCCACGCCGCCTTCGTCCAGCATCCAGCGCACGGTCAGGCCCAGCACGTACCAGTTCCAGCTGGGCGGGGTGTTGAGCATCGATTCGGCCGCCAGCTGCGCGCGGTAGTCGAGGATCGGCGCACGCGCCTGCCCGGCGCGCTCCAGCAGGTCGCGGCGGACGATCACCACGGTGATGCCCACCGGCCCGAGGTTCTTCTGCGCCCCGGCGTAGATCACCCCGAACCTGGTCACGTCCAGCGGTTCGGAGGCGATCGAGGAACTGAAATCCGCGACCAGCGGCACCTCACCCGCCTCCGGGATGGCGCGCCACTCCACGCCGTGGATGGTCTCGTTGGCGGTGACGTGGACGTAGGCCGCCTCCGGCGAGAGCCGCCACTGCGCGCGCGGCGGCAGGTCGCGGAACCCGCCGTCCTCGCTGCTGGCGGCGATGCGCGCATCCACACAGGGCGCGGCCTGCTTCAGCGCGGTCTTGCCCCAGTGGCCGCTGATGACGTAATCGCAGGGCTGCCCCGGCGCGGCGAAGTTCAGCGGCAGCAGCGCCTGCACCGTGGTCGCCCCGCCCGCGGTGAACAGCACCGCGTAGTCGTCCGGGATCGCCAGCAGCGTGCGCAGGTCGGCCTCGGCCTGGCGCGCGACCGCGAGGAACTCGGGGCCGCGGTGGCTGATCTCGAGGATCGAGGCGCCGGCATCGGCGTACTCCAGCAGCGTGGCCTGCGCCTGCCGCAACACCGGCTCGGGCAGCATCGCCGGGCCGGGACTGAAGTTGTAGGCGCGCGACATTGAGGCAGGCTCCGCGGATAAGGGATGGCGCAGCAGTATGCCGCAGCGCAACACGCTTGCGCCGACAGTTGCGGTGGAAACCGCGCATGCCGCGCGGGCATCACGCCAGAACTGGCGCGCGGGTCCCGGCGCGTTGCAGGCGCCAGCCGCCCGCGGGCCGCGTGCGCCTTAGAACTTCTCCTTCAGCACGCGCCGGATCTCGGCCTCGATCGGCTCCTTGAACATCGCCGCGAGGAAGCCCAGCTTGGCGTGCACGTGCAGCGCCTTGTCCTGCACCTCGATCTGCCCATCCACCCCGGAGCGCGAGAAATGCAAGGCATCGCCCTGCCAGGCGCAGTCCACCTCGAAGCGCTCCTGCAGCTTGCGCGCCACCTCCTCCACCGCCTTGCGGGCCTGGGCCTTGGACAGCGCGTGGGCATGGCGGATATCGATGCGGGACATGGCGGCTCTGCAGACATGGGTGGTGTCGCATTCTGCCGGCAGCCCGCGGGCCGCGACAACCGCCCGCGCAAGGCGCGCGCGAAGGCGGCAATCGCGCACCTGCATGCTAGATTGCGCGGCGATGACTGCCTTGCGCCTGCGCTTCTGCGACGACTCCCGCCCCGACCTGCCGCTGGACACCGGCGTGCACGCGCTCGCGCGCCAGGGCGCCGGGCTGGCCCCGGTGGCCAGCGATGGCCCGTGGCTGCTGCAGCTCTGCCATGACCGCCGCGGCATCTGGATGACGGTGGCGCCGGGCACGCGCGGCATCCACGTCAACGGCCGCCCGGTGCAGCAGCTGGCCATGCTGCGCGCCGGCGACAGCATCCACGTCGATGGCCAGGAACTGCTGCTTATCGGCTTGCGCGAGGAACCGCCGCTGCCAGCGCCCCCGGCGCGGCCAGAGGAAGGCTCGCTGCGGATGGTGCTGCGTGGGGTCGGCGGCGAACACCACGGCCGCAGCCTGAGCCTGGAAAAGCCGCGCCGGATCGGCAGCAGCGCGCGCGCCGACCTGCGCATCGACGGCCACGGCATCGCCCCCGAGCATGCCGTGCTGGAACTGGTGGACGGCCAGCCCCTGCTGCACCAGACCGCGGCCGAAGTGCTGGTGAACGGGCTGCCGGTACGCCAGGCGGTGCTGCAGGCGGGCGACCAGCTGGTGTTCGGCGGCCGCCACCGCTTCGTGCTGGAAGGCCCACCGCCGTCGGCGCCCGCAGTAGCCTGCCCGTTGCCGGAGCCATCCGCGGAGGCAGCGCCTGTTCCGCTTCCGCACTGGAGCCAGCGCGTGCCGTGGCTACTGGTCGCGGCCCTGCTGCTGGCCGCCACCCTATGGACGCTGCTGGTGTTCGGGGCGCGCTGAAGCCGCCACGCATCGCCCCCCGAACGCGCACCGGCGCGATCCGTCAGGCCGGCTCGAACGGCGTCGGGTCGCCCGCGAACAGGCGCTGCATCACCCGGATTTCAGATTGCCGGATGCGGTCCAGGAAGGCCTGCGCATCGCCTAGCGCGGCGAACGCCTCGAAGCCACGCTCGAGGAACGATTGCAGCTCGCCCAGCCCGGCCGCGCGCGCCGGCAACCGCGACAGCCGCAGCAGGCGGCCCACGCCCGGCATCCGCAGCGCCGCGGCCAGGCCGCCGCCGACCTCCACGATCAGCGCGATCTGGCGCGCGCGCAGGCGCGGATGCCCGACCCGGCGATAGGCCTGCGCGTACAGGTCCGCATCCAGCCCGCGCCCAGGCGGCACCAAGGTCTGTAGCGCCTGCGCCATGCGCAGGTCGAAGGCATGGCTGATCGCCGCCAGCGCGATCGCATCCGCCAGCGTCTGCAGCAAGGGCTCGGGCAGCAGCCGCTGCATCATCGGCAGCACCCGCGCGACGTCGGCATCGCGCTGGCGGAAATCGCGGTCGCCGTACACGTCGGTGAGGAAGAAGCGCGCGGCCGGGCGCTGCGCCGGATCGCGCAGGAAGGCTGCGAAGCTCTGTTCCAGCCGCTGCGCCTGCCAGCGCTGCAGGCGCGGCAGCCAGGGCAGCAGGTTGCGCGGCTCACAGGCGGGGTCGTACAGGCGCTGGTGCAGCTGCAGGCGCCGTTGCAGCCGCGCCTGCAGGTCGGAACGGGAAGACGGCATGCCACCAGTGTCGGGCCGTGCGCGCGCCCGGCGCAACAGCCCATACGCAAGGGTATACACTCGCCCCTGCCCGGTTTCCGCCCTCGATTGCCCCCGAATGCTGTCCCTGCACGCCGCCCATGCTCCGCGCCCCGCCCACCAGCCGCCCCGCATCGGGCTGGCGATCGCCGGCGGCGGCCCGGTCGGCGCGATGTACGAACTGGGCGCGCTGCGCGCGCTGGACGAGGCCTGCGACGGCCTCGACCTGACCCGCCTCGACAGCTACGTCGGGGTCAGCTCGGGCGCGTTCTTCGCCGCCGGCCTGGCCAATGGCATGGACACCGCCACCCTGTGCCGGATCTTCATCACCGGCGACGACCCGGACGTGCGCTTCCGCCCGGAAACCTTCCTGCGCCCGGCGCTGGGCGAATACCTGGCGCGCGCCGCCGCGCTGCCGCGGCTCACCGCGCGCCTGCTGCGCGACGCCTGGTCCGGGCGCACCGATTCGCGCTGGTCCGACCTGCTGACCCGCGCCGGCAGCCTGGTGCCGACCGGGCTGTTCGACAACGACGCGGTGGAACGCTTCCTGCGCGAGGTCTTCACCCGCCACGGCCGCAGCAACGATTTCCGCACGCTCGGGCGCCCGCTATACGTGATCGGGGTGGACCTGGACAGCGGCGAGACCGTGCGCTTCGGCGCCGCCGGCTGGGACGACGTGCCGATCTCGCGCGCGGTGCAGGCCAGCGCCGCCCTGCCGGGGCTGTACCCGCCGGTGGAACTGCGCGACCGCCGCGGCCGCGTGCGCCACGTGGTGGACGGCGCCCTGCGCCGCACCATGCATGCCTCGATGGTGCTGGACCGCGGGATCGACCTGATGCTGGGGATCAACCCGCTGGTGCCGTTCAACCCCGCCACCGATGCCGGGGCGCAGGCCGAGGCCCACCGCTTCAGCGACCGCCGGATCGCCCAGGGCGGGCTGCCGGGCGTGCTCTCGCAGACCCTGCGCACCATGCTGCAATCGCGGATGCAGGTCGGGCTGGCGCGCTATCCGCAACAGTACCCGGGGATCGACCAGCTGGTGTTCGAACCGAACGCCGGCGACCGCGAGCTGTTCTACACCAACATCTTCAGTTTCTCGGCGCGACGCCGCATCTCGCAGCTGGCCTACCGCAACACCCTGGCCGACCTGCGCCGCCGCCGCGCGCAACTGGAACCGCTGCTGGCCCGGCATGGCATCCGCCTGCGCGAGGACGTGATCGCCGACCGCCCGCGCTCGATCGTCGCGCACCTACCGCACGCGCGCCGCGCCACCGCCACCACCGCGCGCCTGGCGCGCACGCTGGACGACCTCGAGCACGACCTGCGCCGGCGCATGGTGTGAATGCTCTAGACCCCGTGTCGATCCTGCGCTGGAATCCACACCGCACGCGTCCATCGACGCAGGGAGGCTCCACCATGGCCAAGCTGAAGAAGACCGCCGCCAAGACCACCCGCAAGCCGAGCAGCAAGCCGGCCGGCGGCAGCAAGGGCAAGGCCGGCGCCGCCGGCAAGCTGCACGTCGCGTTCAACCCCAAGAGCCTCACCGAATCCGCGCAGCAGATCTGGCTGGCCGGGATGGGCGCCTTCACCCGCGCACAGGCCGAGGGCGGCAAGCTGTTCGAAACCCTGGTCCGCGACGGGCTGTCGCTGGAACAGACCGCGCGCCAGTTCGCCGGCAGCCGCGCCAGCGCGGTGCGCGATGCGGTGGAAGGCCAGGTCGGGCAGGCCCGCGAGCGCGCCGCCGACACTTGGGACAAGCTGGAGAAGGTGTTCGAGGAACGGGTGCAGCGCGCATTGGTGAAGCTGGGCGTGCCTGGCCGCGACGACCTGCACGCGCTGAGCGAGCGGGTGGAGCGCCTGACCGAGGCCGTGCGCAAGGCCAGCGGCGGCGGCGCACCGGCCAAATCCGCCCCGGCGAAGAAGGCCGCCGGCAAGCCTGCCAAGGCCGCGAAGCCGGCGCGCAAGCCCGCGAAGGCCGCAGGCGCCGCAGCGCGCAAGGCGCCGGCCAAGCGCGCGTCCAAGGCGGCCAAGGCCAGTCAGCCGGCCGCTGCGGCCACTCCTGCCGAACAGGCCCAGTAAGCCCCTCGCGCACTGCCAGACGCCCCCGCCCCGCGGGGGCGTCGCGTTTTCCGGGATGCGTTTTTCCGGAAGCCCCGTTTCCGGGAAGCGCGCGAGGATGGCCTGCCTGCGGCCCCGTTTCGCGTCCCTGACGTATAGTGACGCCCCTCGCATCCCCCGAACCTGCCCGCCCTCGCATGATCGCCATCGTCATCGCCCTGATCGTCTTCGTCCTCTCCGGCTTCGGACTGGGCTACTGGCTGCAGCGCAACAGCGCCGTGCGCCAGGCCAGCCAGCCGCAGCCACGCGGCGCCGACCAGCTGGCCAAGCTGCACTGGCGCGAGTTCGCCAAGCTCGTGCTGCAGGCGATGCATGCGCGCGGCTTCGACCCGGTGATCGAGGACGGCATGCCGGCCGACGGCATCCCCACCAACGGCAACGACATCCTGCTCGAGCGCGACGGCGAGCGCGCCCTGCTCTCCAGCAAGTACGGCACCGCCTCGCTGGTGGGCGCCTCGGCCCTGCTGGGGCTGTCCAAGTCGGCGACCCTGCGCGGCGCCGCGCGGGTGATCGTGGTCACCCCGGGCCGCTTCGACGAGGAAGCCAAACGCCTGGCGCTGCAGCAGAACATCGAACTGATCGACGGCGAAACCCTGTGGCCGGAGGTGCGCCCCTACGTGGCGCGTCCGGAAGAGCCGCAGCCGGCCAAACCTACGGCCGGCGCGCAGGCGCGCGGCCCGCTGCTGGCCTGGGGCGGCGCGGCGGTGATCGGCGTGCTGGCGTGGGGGCTCGCGCAGTCCCTGCTGCCGGCCAACAGCGGCGACGATGACATGCCGCCGCCTCCGCCGGTCATCGCCAAGGCCAAGGCCGCTGCGCAGGCGCCGATGGCGATGGAGGCGATCCCCACCGACCCGGCCCAGCTCGAGCAGCGCCGGCGCGAGACCGCCAACGCCATCTCCACCCTGTTCGGCGTGGATCGCGCGCTGTGGTCCACCCAGTCCACCCTGCTGGTGTACCTCAACAGCGAGGATGCCGACCCGGTGAGCGAGCTGTGCCCGCTGCTGGAGCGCTACCCGGAACTGGCCGCCTCGCGCGTGCAGCTGCAGCCGCCGGCCGGCAGCAAGAAGCCGGTGCGCTTCAAGCAGTGCCGCACCTACTGATCCCGACCCGGCCCCGCGGGCCGTAAGCCCGCGAGCTTGCGCTCACCGTGCCTTGCCCCCGCGTCCTGAGCCCACGCTCCCGTTCGTGCCAGCCCGCATTCCCGTTCGTGGTGAACCCGCATTCCCGTTCGTGGCGAGCGCGCGCTCCCGTTCGTGGTGAGCCTGTCGAACCATGAACGGGAACAGCGACCAGCCCGATCATTCCGCAGCGCCCTTCGACAAGCTCAGGGCGAACGGAACTCGAGTTTCCATTCGTACGAAATGCGGTTTCTCGCTCGTACGGAGCGCGTGCTTCCGTGCATACGGAACCCGCATTCCCGTTCGGGCGAGCGCGCGTTCCCGTTCGTGGCGAGCCCGCATTCCCGTTCGTGGTGAGCCTGTCGAACCATGAGCGGGAACGGCCGGGCGCCTGCTCCCCGGCTGCGCCTTACCAGTGCACCCCGCGCATCAGCGCGGCGAACGCGATCTGCTCCTGGCTGGGCGCCTCGTCGCGCAGCGCCTTCTTGTCCCCCTTGGCCGCGGCCGAATCCGGGAACAGCTCGAACGCGGTGCTCATCACCGCCTCGTAGGCCTTCGGCGCCAGCGCGTTGACCACCGCCGCGAAGATCCCCAGGCGGGTCGCGATCCGGCTGGGTTTCTCGATGATGCCCTTCACCACCAGGTCGGCGGCCTCGTCCGGGGTCAGGGTCGGCACGCTCTCGTACACCTTGGTCGGCGCGATCATCGGCGTCTTCACCAGCGGCATGTTGATGGTGGTGAAGCTGATGCCCTTGCCCGACAGCTCGCCCTGCGCGCAGCGGCTGAACGCGTCCAGCGCGGCCTTGCTGGCGACATAGGCGGAGAACCGCGGCGAATTCGCCAGCACGCCGATCGAGCTGATGTTGATGATGTGGCCCTTGCGGCGCTGGGTCATCGACGGCAGGAAGCCCATGATCAGGCGCAGGCTGCCGAAGTAGTTCAGCTGCATCGTGCGCTCGAAGTCGTGGAAGCGGTCGTAGCTGAGCTCGATCGAACGCCGGATCGAACGGCCGGCGTTGTTGATGAGGATGTCCACGTGGCCGTGCTCCTCGAGCACGGTCGCCACCAGTCGGTCGCAGTCGGCCATGTCGGAGAGATCGGCGGTATAGGCGAACACCTTGCCGCCGGCGGCCTTCATCGCGTCACGCGCCTTGAACAGCTCCTCCTCGCCGCGCGCCACGATGACGGTGGTCGCGCCCGCCGCCGCCACCTTCTCCGCGGTGGCCAGCCCGATCCCCGAGGAACCGCCGGTGATCACCACCACCTTGCCCTTGACCTTGCCCTTCAGGCTGCGGTCGATGAACAGGTCGGGGTCGAGGTGGCGCTCCCAGTAATCCCACAGCCGCCAGGCGTAGTCCTCCAGCCGCGGCACCGCGATGCCGCTGCCCTTGAGCGCGCGCTCGGCCTCGCGGTTGTCAAAGCGGGTGGGATAGGTGATGAACTTCAGCACCTCCTTGGGGATGCGGAAGTCGCGCAGCAGCATGGTCATGAAGCGCCGCACCGGCGGCAGGCCGCCGACCGCCATGCGCACGCTGCCGGGCACGAACGCGAACATGCGCGCGTCGATGCGCATGCTCATCTCCGGCGCATGGCCGGCACGCGCGAACACATTCAGCACTTCGCCCACCCGCAGCGGCTCCGGGTCGGTGAGGTGGAAGCAATGCCCGTCCAGCCGCGGCTTGTGGGCGATGTGGTCGATCGCATCGGCCACGAAATCCACCGGCACGATGTTCACCCGGCCGCCCTCGATGCCCAGCATCGGCATCCACGGCGGCAGCGCCTGGCGCAGCTTCTTGAGGAAGGTGAAGAAGTAGTACGGGCCGTCGATCTTGTCGATCTCGCCGGTTTGCGAGTGGCCCACCACCATGCCCGGGCGGTAGATGCGCCACTTGATCCGCTTCTCCGCGCGCACCAGCCCCTCGGACTCGTGCTTGGTGCGAAGGTAAGGATCGTCCAGCCCTTCGGCCTCCTCGAACATGTCCTCGCGGAACACGCCCGGGTACAGCCCGGCCGCGGCGATCGAGCTGACGTGGTGGAAGCAGCCGGCATCCAGCGCCGCCGCCAGCTCCAGCGCATTGCGGGTGCCCTCGACGTTGGCCGCGCGCATGCTCTCGGCGCTGGCGGCCATGTCGTAGATCGCGGCCAGGTGGAAGAAATGCCTGACCTTGCCGGACAGCGCGCGCAGCTGGGCGGCGGACAGCCCGCAGCGCGCCTCGGTCATCTCGCCGGTCACCGGCAGCACGCGCTTGCGGTCCCAGCCGCGCTGCTTGGCCAGCGCCTCGAACTTCTTCAGCGAATCCTTGCGCACCAGCACGTGGATGCTGCCCTTGCGCTTGAGCAGGTTGTCGATCAGGAAACGGCCGATGAAGCCGGTGCCGCCGGTGACGAAATAAGCCATTGCGCGCTCCCCAGGATGCCATCGGCGCGATGGTGCGCCGCCTCCGGCCTACGTTGCCAGAGCCGCGCGCGCTCGACAATTCCCCCGCGTATTGACCGACCACCGGGTGCATGCTGATATGCCGCTTCCACAGCACGGGGAACCACCATGGCCGACCTCAAAGCCCTGTTCGAGCAAGCCGCGCAGGACATCAAGACCCTGTCCGAGCGCCCCGACAACGACACCCTGCTGCGGCTGTACGCGCTCTACAAGCAGGGCGCGGAAGGCGACGTCAGCGGCCCCAAGCCGGGGTTCTTCGACTTCGTGGGCACCGCCAAGTACGAGGCCTGGGCCAAGCTCAAGGGCACACCGCAGGAAGAGGCGATGCAGAAGTACATCGACCTGGTGAAGAAGCTCACCGCCTGACCCGCGCCCGCCGCCCAAGATGGCCCGCCAGACCCGCCAGCGCATCCTCGATGCCTCGCTCGCCATGTTCAACGCGCAGGGCGAGCCGAACGTCACCACCAACCACATCGCCGACGAGCTGGAGATCAGCCCCGGCAACCTGTACTACCACTTCCGCAACAAGGACGACATCATCGAGCAGCTGTTCGCCGGCTACGAGGCGCGCATGGACGCGGCGCTGTCAGCGCCGCAGGGCCGCCTGCCGGGGCTGGAGGATGTCTGGCTGCAGCTGCACCTGGTGTTCGAGTGCATCTGGGACTACCGCTTCCTGTACCGCGACCTGGTGGACATCCTCAGCCGCAACCGGCGCCTGCGCCTGCGCTTTGCGCGCATCCTCAAGCGCGCCGACGAACAGGCGCACGCGGTGATGCGCGGGCTGGTGCAGGCCGGGGTGATGCGCGCCTCGGCCGACGAGCTGGACGCCGCGGCCACCAACGTGCTGGTGGTGGCCACCTTCTGGATGAACTACGCCGCCGCCCGCGGCGACCGCGACGAGCAGACCTCGATCCGCGACGGCATCGTGCAGGTGATGATGCTGATCTCCCCGTTCCTGCGCGACGCCGAGCGCGTCCACCTCAACACCCTGACCCGCGCCTACCTCGACTGATCGCGCGGCGGGCGCCGCACCCGCGCCAGCAGCCCCAAAGCGGCCAGCCACCAGTGGCGGGCGGTCGGCACGAACCGCAGCGGCGGCAGCCGGCGCGGGGCGGGCTTGCGAGATGCGGGCATGGCGGGCCTCCTCCCGGGCGCGATGGCCGCAGGGTGCGGCCGGTGGCTGGAGCAAACACACTACCCCCCACTACCACCGTCCGCGTGCCCCTCTTGTCAGCGGCCGCCGCGCGCAGGATGCTGGCCCTCGCGCTTCCCGACAGGACCTTCCGCATGGCCAGCAAGAAATCCGCCGCCTGGGCTCCCTTCCCGCACGATGCCAAGCCGTTCGCGTATGCGGGCGAAGCGTTGAAGAAGGCCTGGCCCAAGCTACATGCCGGAGACTGCGAACCCTATCCCGATGCAAAACGCGCCGCAGCACTGCTGAAAGCGGCCGGCAAGGCGGCGCCGAAGCTGGATGCCGAGGCGCTGGCAGCCGCATTGCAAGACGCCTGGCGCGCGTTCCATCACGGCGATTTCCAGGTCGCGTTCAGCGCCGGCGAGGCGCTGGGGCCGGTGGGCGCCTCGGTGGCCGTGAAGGCCATCGGCATCCATGCCACCTACCTGGTGGACGATGACGACGAGAAGCTCAAGCGCTTCGAGCGCGCCGCCGCGCTGGCCGAGGCGGCGGTGCAGGCCCTGCCGGAGGAAGCCAACAGCCACTACCGGCTGGCGTTCGCCCTCGGCCGCTACAGCCAGGGGCTGTCGATCGCCAAGGCGCTGAAGATGGGCATCGCCGGCAAGGTGCGCACGGCGCTGGACACCGCGCTGGAGCTGGCCCCCAAGCATGCCGAGGCGCATACCGCGATGGCGGTGTACCACGCCGAGATCGTGAACAAGATCGGCGCGATGCTGGCCGGCCTCACCTACGGCGCCAAGGCCGCCGAGGCCGAAAAGCACATCGCCACCGCGCTGAAGCTGACCCCGGCCTCGCCGATCGCGCACGTCGAGCACGGCAACGTGCTGCTGTTGCTGGACGAACGCCGCAACGAGGACGCCGCCGCCGCGGCGTACGAGAAAGCCACCCGGTGCAAGCCGCTGGACGCGATGGAAGCCCTGGATGCCGCCTGGGCAGCCGACCAGCTGGAATAAGCGGCGGCCCCGTTCGCCCTGAGCGTGTCGAAGGGCGCCGCGGCAGGATCAGGCTGATCGCTGTTCCCGTTCATGGTTCGACAGGCTCACCACGAACGGGAACATAGGCCTCATCACGAACGGGAACCGAGCCACACGGCGAATGGAACCCTAGGCCGCAGGACGTACGGGAAAATCCGCTACTC
>NZ_SMAP01000005.1 GCF_004346265.1 Thermomonas haemolytica | reverse complement strand
CAACGGAAGCCGGTGGACAGGTCAAGGCGATACCTTCAGCCCGGGAGCGGGAGAATCTTTTTCGTGCCTGTTGACACGAGCGGCGAAATGGTGACACTGTTTCCAAAGCGATCCGTCACCCTTGTTGGATACAGCAAAATTTCTTTACGTGGCAGATTATAGCCTGCCGACAACTGCCGATTCCCGCCATTTCCAAAGTTATAGATGCTCGCACTTTCTTTTTCCACGAGCTGCCCAAATCCGGACGACCCAACCGCGCCGGCCGTCAACGACAAAACCGGATCAGGATATGATTTACTCAAAGTGCGCTCATAGCGGGACACGTATTGATTGAGAGTGTAAATAGTGCCTTTCGTATCTACAACTTCGAAACCTTCACCACCAACAGCGCTAGACTCACTCGTTTGCGCAAGCGGGACGCAGCGTATGGCATTGCCAGATTTGGTCACAACTGGATAAACTTTCCCATCATTCGGGGCAGGCGCACCCGCCCTTTCCAGCAATTCCTGCTCCCCTTCCCCGGGCAAATAAAGAAAGCTACCACTCCAATACTCGTCTGCGCTGAAAGAACCACCCTGAACGACGACATCGGGGGGCGCGGAAAACTGCGAACAACGCGCCCCCCTCGCACCCCAACCCGGCCACCCAACGGATGCAGAAAATGTGCCATGGATATGAGGCAAATCAATATCCCAGTATCGAAACAGACCTTCACCATAAGCATCGCTAGGGCGATAACGACGGCCCACTCGCATATCAGGACCGATACCCGGCAATACCACATCGGTCTGTACGATCTCCAGACTTCCAGAATTCAAATCAACTCGATCCCCGAACTGATCCTGGGCTGCCTGAATGAGGCTCCTTTGCTGTATGTGCCGCCAGTATTCAGCGGGATATGTAGTAGTATCTCCCGCATGCGATAGTCCGGCAAAAGCAATCGCCGCCGCGATAAAAGTTCGCCTAGCCAAGGAATTCATAATCACATGTCCCATAAAAATTCCCACTCGATTCAAGCTGGCAGCCATAAACTTGAGGCTGCGTCCCCGCCAACCTGTTCAAGGAAACCTGAACTCCCCCGCCAGCGACGGTAGCACAACGCGATCGGGATACCAATCGATGCCACTGAGATTCGGTGACGCCGAAGCGCTGGGGGCTTCGCCAGCAGACACGGCGCAAGGTGTTTCTGATTGAGATCGAGCAGGTGGTGCTGTGGCATGCGCTGCTGGCGCCGATCGCGCCGCATTACCCTAAACATCGAGCACGCCGCCATCGGTGCCCAGCTGTTCCAGCCGGATGCGGCTGGCGAACGAGGAAAACGCGAGCATCCCCGCCAGGGCGCTGGCGCGCGCCACCCAGGCCGGAAGCCAGGTGGGTTCCAGCAGGTCGCCGCTGTCGAACAGCGGCTCGAAGCGCTGCACGTCGGCCAGGGTCATCTTGCCGGCGAACAGGCGCCGGCACAGGCGCAGGCGGCCCTGCTTGAGCGCCCAGCGGAAGAAGGTGTGCACGCCGATCAGCCCGCGCAGGTACACGGTGTCCTTGGTGAACGCCGCGCCGCCGGTGGTGGGCACGCCGCGGAACACGCGCTGGGCGGAGGTGAAGCTTTCCACCTCGCTCTGCCCGGATTCGAGGAAATAGCGGAACACCTGCACGAAGTCGGCGCCTTCCAGCGCCATTGCCACCGCCTCGATGCGCAGGCTGACGCGTTTGAGGCGTTCGATATCGATGCTGCCGGTGATCTGCTCGGCGAATACCGCCAACCCCTCCTGGGTGGCGGTGATCCGCGGCGAGGACAGCGCCAGGCTGGGCAGGTTGGGCTGGCGCTGGCCGTTCAGCGCGGTCAGCGAGTGCACGTAGGCCTCGTGTTGCAGCAGCTGCTGGTAGTCGTAGTCGGAGAACGCCGCGCCCGCGCGCAGGCGGATCCGGCTGGCGCCGGCGGCGGCCTTGGCGATCAGATCCGGGTCCAGCTCCACCGCGATCACGCGGCCGCCGAAGAACTCGTCCAGCGCGGACTGCAGGCGCAGTGCCAGGGCTTCGGCCGAGACCTCCACCTCCTGCGCGTCGGCTACCAGCTCGCGGTCGAGCTCGTCGGCCACGCGCAGGAAGTGGTTGGCCGCCTCGCGGGTGGTGGCGCCGCCCGGCAGCGCCTGGTCGGGGGTGCCGAACAGGGCGATCGACAGGTCGGTCACCTGCGGCGTGCCTAGGTGCTCCAGCAGCTCGGCCGCCAGCACCCAGCCCTGCGCCGATTCGACCAGGTACTGGCCGAGCGGATGGGTGGGATCGGCGGCGGCGGCGATGGCCGACAGCTCGCGCCGTGCCTCTGCGAAATCCAGCCTCGGATACTGGTACCGCGGCAGCTGCGGGTTGCCGCGCGCCCACCCGGCGAGGAACGCCTGCTGCTCGCTGGCCGGCCAGCTGGCCAAGCTGAGCAGCCGGATCGGCTTGGCCGCCCGCGCCAGCCGCGCATCCAGCGCTGCGTGGTGGGCGATCGCGTCAGCGCCGGCCATGCGGGCGCTCCGGCGGCCGGCGCGCGGGCTTGCCCGGCGTGCGCGCCTCGGCTTTCTGCGCCAGCCGCTGCGCGAGGCGGTCGGCGGCGCCGGCCACTTCCGCCGACAGCTTGAGGAAATTCGCCACCCGGCGGCCGTCCAGCTCGCCGCGCTCGACCGCGGCGCGCACCGCGCAACCGGGTTCGCGCGCATGCCGGCAATCACGGAAGCGGCACTGCGCGGCCAGCGCCTCGATGTCGGAAAAGCTCTCGGCCACGGCCTCCTCGCCGGTCGGCTTGAGTTCGCGCATCCCCGGCGTGTCGATCAGGCAGGCGCCGGACGGCAGCGCGATCAGCGCACGATGGGTGGTGGTGTGGCGGCCGCGCGCATCGTGCGCGCGCACTGCGCCAGTCTTCATCTTCTCGATCCCGAGCAGGGTGTTGGTGAGGGTGGACTTGCCGGCCCCGGAACTGCCCACCAGCACCACGCTATGCCCGGGCTGCAGCCAGGGCTGCAGCAGCGCCGCGCTGGCCGGGTCCTTCGCGTTCAGCGCCAGCACCGGCACCTCCAGACCGCCGAGCTGGGCCCGCGCCGTCTCGGGATCGGCGGCGTCCTTGTCCGCCTTGGTCAGCACCACCACCGGCTGCACGCCGTGACCGGCCACCAGCAGCAGGTAGCGCTCGATCCGGCGCGGGTTGAAATCGGCATCCAGCCCGCAGACCACGAACGCGGTGTCGATGTTGGCGGCGATCACCTGCTGGCGGTAATGCTCGCCGGCGGCGCCGCGCTTGATCGCCGACCGCCGCGGCAGCAGCGCCACGATCCGCAGCGACTTCGGCGCATGGCCTTCCACCAGCACCCAGTCGCCCACCGCGGGGCGCTGCTCGGGCGCCAGCTCGCCCTTGCGGTAGCTGCCGGCGCGCTGCCATTCCGGCAGCGATTCGGCCGGCTGCGCCTGCTCCGGCGCCTCGGCCACCCGATAGCCGCTGCGGTGCTGCTCCACGATCCGCGCCGGGCGCGCCTGCGGGTGCGATGCCATCAATGCCGTCCAGTCTGGCGGCAGGGTGGCGGGCGTCCAGCGCCAGCCGATCGCGGAGAGCGCGGCAGGCGGCGTCATGCAGGGCGGGTTGCGGTCATCGCCGGATTCATCGCCGGATTCTAGGCCTTCCCTTCCACCGGCGGGAAACGCGACCCGGGCGGGGCGGCCGGCAGCAGCACCCCGGCAGGCGCGGCGCAGGCCGCCCGACCCCGTATTCCCGCGGGTTTTCCGCTAGGCTTTCCGCTCCATTCCCCGCCCGCACCGCCGATGTCGTCGTTCAACCCCCGCCACAAGATCGCCACCCGCACCCGCCTGACCGAGGTCCGCTACGAGATCCGCGGCGAACTGGCGCGCCGCGCGCGCGAGCTGGAGGCCCAGGGCCGCAAGCTGATCAAGCTCAACATCGGCAACCCCGGCGCGTTCGGGTTCCGCGCGCCGGAGCATTTGCAGCGCGCGATCGCCGATCACATCCAGCGCACCGACCCCTATACCCACCAGCAGGGCCTGCCCGAGGCGCGCGAGGCGATCGCGGCGTTCCACAAGGCGCGCGGCACGCCGAATGCCAGCCCGGAGCGGGTATTCGTGGGCAACGGCGTGTCCGAGCTGATCGACATCGCCCTGCGCGCGCTGCTGAACCCCGGTGAGGAAGTGCTGGTGCCCTCGCCCGACTACCCGCTGTGGAGCGCGGCCACCATCCTCAACGACGGCCGCCCGGTCTATTACAAGCTGGACCGCGACAACGGCTTTTTGCCCGATCCCGAGCAGATCGAGTCGCTGGTGTCCTCGCGCACCCGCGCGATCGTGCTGATCAACCCCAACAATCCCACCGGTGCCAGCTATCCGCGCGCGCTGCTGGAGCGGATCGTGGAAATCGCGCGCCGCTACCGCCTGCTGCTGCTGGTGGACGAGATCTACGACGGCATCCTGTACGACGACGCCACCTTCCAGCCGGTGGCGCCGCTGGCCGGCGACCTGCCCTGCCTGAGCTTCGGCGGGCTGTCGAAGGTGCACCGCGCCTGCGGCTGGCGCATCGGCTGGGCGGTGCTGTCCGGCGACGCCCTGGCCTGCGGCGATTTCCACCACGCGATGGACCTGCTGGGCGCGCTGCGCCTGTGCGCGAACGTGCCCGGGCAGTTCGCGATCGAGCAGGCGCTGCACGGCGCCGACACCATCGGCGAACTGGTCCGCCCCGGCGGCCGGCTGTACGAGACCCGGCGCGCGCTGATCGAATCCTGCGCGGCCAGCGAGCACCTGGCGCTGGTGCCGCCGGCGGGTGCGCTGTACGGCTTCCCGCGGGTGGTGGGCGCGGCGGCGCGCGACTTCGACGACCACGCCTTCGCGCTGGAAATGCTGGAGCAGGAAGACGTGCTGATCGTGCCGGGCACCAGCTTCAACGTGCCCTACCGCGACCATTTCCGGGTCACCCTGCTGCCCGAAGCCGATGTCCTGCGCGAGGTGTTCGCGCGGATCGAACGCGTGCTGGCGCGCCGCGCCGAGCAGGCGCAGCGCCCCAGCGCGGTGGCCTGAGCGGGTCTGATCGGGCCTGCGCGGGCCTCGAGCCCCGGCGGGCAGCCCCGCCGGGACGGCCGCCGGCTCAGTGGCCGGCGCTTTCCGCATCCACCGGCACCAGCCGCAGGTCCTGGAAGTCGAAACTGAAATCGGTCAGCGGCGACACCGGCTCCATCCGCAGCTCGCGCACGCGGCCGTCCGGGTCCAGCGCAAAGTTCACGAACGCGTCCGCGTTCAGGCCGCGGTCGCGCCAGCGCACGATGAAGGTGTCGTGCTGCCAGTGCTCGAGGTCGCCAAGCAGCTCGGCGGTCTTGCTGAACTGCATCTCCAGCCCGTTCTTGCCCTGGCGGATGATGACGTCGCCGTACCACGGGTCGCGGTAGGTGGCGGCGTACTTCGCCAGCGGCAGCGACGGCGTGCTGGCGGCGTCGCGCGCGGCGACGTGCTTCTGCCAGTCCGCGTCGGCATTGCCCTGGGCCTTGGCCTGCGCCGCCGCGTAGCCACGCAGCCAGTCGTGGCCGTCCTGGCCCAGCATCATGTCCAGCGCTTCATAGGTGATCGCGTTGAAGGCGGCCCCGACCTCGGCGCTGGTCAGCACCACGACGCCGACGCGCGCGTCCGGCAGCAGGGTCAGCCGCGACACCTGCCCCGGCCAGCCGCCGGTATGCCAGACCAGGCGGTGGCCGGCGTAATCGGACAGGAACCAGCCCTGCGCATAGCCGGAGAAATTGGGCACCGCCGGGGCCAGCTCGGGCACCGCCGGCTTGCCGACCGGGATCGGGGTCAGCATCGTCCACATCTCGCGCTGGCGGGCCTGCGAGAACAGGCGCTTGCCGCCGCTACCCGGAATCTCGCCACCGGCCAGCTGCAGGTTCATCCACTTGGCCAGGTCGTGCACGCTGGAATAGATGCCGCCGGCACCGGACACGTTGCGCCAGCTGGTCGGGCTGGGAATCGGCCGCAGGTCCTTGAAGTCGTACAGCGCGTTGCCCACCGCGACGTTGTCGCCGGGCTTGAGGTCGTCGCTGTTGTAGCGGGTCTCGGTCATCCCCAGCGGCTGCCAGATGCGGGTCTGCAGGAACTGCTTGTAGGACATCCCGGAGGCCTGCTCGATCACCAGCTGGGCCACCCCGAACAGGATGTTGTCGTAGGCGTACTGCTCGCGGAAGCCGCCGGTCAACGGCACGTCCTTCAGGCGTTCCGCCACCTCGCGGGTGGAATAGGTGGTGGTGGGCCAGTACAGCAGGTCGCCGGCGCCCAGGCTCAGGCCGCTGCGGTGCGCCAGCAGGTCGCGGATGCGCATCTCGCGGGTGACGTACGGATCGCTCATGCGGAACCACGGCAGGTGGTCGATCACGCGGTCGGTGGTCTTCAGCTTGCCGTCGTCCTGCAGCATGTTCAGCGCGGCGGCGGTGAACGCCTTGGTGTTGGAGGCGATCGCGAACATGGTGTGGGCGTCCACCTTCGCCGGCTTGCCCAGCTCGCGCACGCCGTAGCCGCGCTCCATCACCACCTGGCCGTCCTTGACGATCGCCACCGCCACGCCCGGCACCTGGAACTGCTTCTGCACCGCTTCCACGAACGCATCGAAGCGCGCCAGCCGGGCCGGGTCCAGCGGTGCCGCCAGCGGCGCACGGGTGTCGTCGATCAGGAACGGCTTGGATACCGCGCGCTCGGCCTGCTGCGCGTGCAGCGGGGAAGCGACGGCCAGGGTCAAGGCCAGGGCCACGGCCAACGGAGCGATGCGCATGTCGGTGGTTCCTCGCGAGGGGAAAGCCCGAGTATGCCGCGTCGCGGCCGCGGCGCGACCGGCCATCGGTCACGCCCCGCAGCGGGCGGTGGCCGCCGATAATGCGCGGATGAAAACCCCCGAGACCACCCGCGCCCTCTGGCAGATCCACTTCTGCGTCCTGCTGTGGGGCTTCACCGCCATCCTCGGGAAATTGATCACCCTGCCGGCGCTGCCGCTGGTGTGGTGGCGGATGCTGATCGTGGTGGCCGCGCTGGCGCTGCTGCCGCGGGTCTGGCGCGCCCTGCGCGCGATGCCACCGCGCACGCGCTGGGCCTATGCCGGGATCGGCGCGCTGGTGGCGCTGCACTGGCTCACCTTCTACGGCGCGATCAAGCTGGCCAATGCCTCGGTGGCGGCCACCTGCATTGCGTTTGCCACCCCGATGACCGCGCTGGTGGAACCGGCCCTGACCCGCCAGCGGTTCCGCCCCGGCGACCTGCTGCTGGGGCTGGCCGCGCTGCCGGGGATCTGGCTGGTGGTCGGCGGGGTGCCATCCGGGATGCACGCGGGGATCGCATCCGGGGTGGTGTCGGCGCTGTTCGTGGCGCTGTTCTCCAGCCTCAACAAGCGCATGGTGGACGCCGGCGACGCGCTCACCGTGACCGCGCTGGAGCTCGGCGCCGGCGTGCTCACCCTGAGCCTGCTGGCGCCGCTGATGCCGCTGCTGGTGCCTGCCTTCGCCGGGCCGCTGCTGGTGCTGCCGGCCGGGCTGGACGTGCTGTGGCTGCTGGTGCTGGCGCTGGCCTGCACCCTGCTGCCGTTCGCCCTGTGCCTGGTGGCGCTGCGCCACCTGTCGGCGTTCACCGCGCAGCTGTCGATCAACCTCGAGCCGGTCTACGCGATCCTGCTGGCGGCGCTGCTGTTCGGCGAGCAGCAGGAGCTCTCGCCGCGCTTCTACGGTGGCGTGGCCATCATCCTGGCGGTGGTGTTCGCGCAAGGCCTGCTGGCCGGGCGGCGGCGGCCCACGCATGCCGAGCAGGCGGCGATCAGCGAAGCCCACCACGTGGCCGACTGACCCAACCGCCGCGAGACATGGCAGGCTAGGCGCATGTACCTGGGGTATTACGGGCTCGACGAGCCGCCATTCTCGATCACGCCCGACCCGCGCTTCGTGCACCTGAGCGAGCGCCACCGGGACGCGCTGGCGCACCTGCTGTTCGGCATCGACCAGGGCGGCGGTGGCGGCTTCGTGCAGCTCACCGGCGAGGTGGGGACCGGCAAGACCACCCTGAGCCGGCTGCTGCTGGAACAGCTGCCGGAACATGTGCGCGCCGCGCTGATCCTCAATCCCCGCCAGACTCCGGTCGAACTGCTGGAGACACTCTGCGAGGAGCTGCGCATCCCGATCGACGGCCACCGCGGCAGCATCAAGGCCCTGGTGGATGCGCTCAATGCCTACCTGCTGGAGGCCTACGCGCAGGGCCTGCGGGTAGTGGTGCTGATCGACGAGGCGCAGAACCTGCCGGCAGATACCCTGGAGCAGGTGCGGCTGCTGACCAACCTGGAAACCGCCACCCAGAAGCTGCTGCAGATCGTGCTGCTGGGCCAGCCCGAGCTGCGCACCCTGCTGGCGCGCCCGGAGCTGCGCCAGCTGGCGCAGCGGATCACCGCGCGCTACCACCTGCTGCCGCTGGATACAGCCGAGACCGAGGCCTACCTGCGCCATCGCTGGCGGGTGGCCGGCGGCACCCGCTTCCCGTTCGATGCCGGCGCGGTGCGCCGCCTGTACCGGCGTTCCGGCGGGGTGCCGCGGCTGCTGAACGTGATCGCCGAACGCGCGCTGCTGGCCGGCTATGCGCGCGATGCGCTCGCCATCGACCGCCGCCTGGTGGATGCCGCCGCCGACGAGGTGCTGCCGCCGCGACCGCGCCCGCAGCGCCTGCGCACCGGCGCGCTCGTCGCCGGCGTGGCCGTGGTCGCGCTGGCCGCGCTGCTGCTGGCACTGGCATGGCGACGCCCCGCGGCAGGCAGCGCCACCCGCCCCGCCGCGCCCCCTACCGCGACCACCGCCGCCACATTGGCCGCACCCACCACCGCCGCGCGCGCCACGGCGCGCATCCCACGGCTGGATGCCGGCGCGCTGGCGACGCGCCTGCGCAGTGCCGACGCCAGCCCGGCGCCGGCCTGGCAAGCCCTGCTGCAGCTGTGGGGCTTGCCGGCGCAGGCGATCACGGTCGCCCCCGACGGCCCATGCACGCCCGGTGGCGATCCCGCCGACCTGCACTGCGTGCAAGGCCGCGCGCGGCTGGACACCCTGATGGCGCTGGATCGCCCGCTGCTGCTGCACCTGCGCGACGGCACCGCCAGCGCCTGGGCGGTGCTGCTGGGCGCGGATGCCCGCAACGTGCGCCTGCGCGTGGGCGCGGACGTATTCGACCTCGACCGCGGCCTGCTGCAGGCGCACTGGGACGGCGATTACGCCGGGCTGTGGCGTGGCCCGGCCGTACTGGACGTGCCGCCGCGACCGGGCGCCCGCGGCGCCGCGGTGGACTGGCTATGGCTGCGCCTGCTGCCCGAGGCCGCGCGTCCCGGCGCGGCCTACGACGCCCGCCTGCGCGCGGCAGTGCGCGACTTCCAGGCCGCGCACGGACTGCCGGCGGACGGCGTGGCCGGCAGCCTGACCCTGATGGCCCTGGCCAATGGCCTGCCCGGCCCGCGCCTGCAGCGGGCGCTGGAGTGATGCGATGTCGCTGATCCTGGAAGCCCTGCGCAAATCCGAAGCCGAGCGCCGCCGCGACCGCGCGCCCGACCTGCGGCTGGAACTGCCTCCGGTCCCGCGCCGGCGCGCGCCGGCCGCCCGCCCGCTGCTGTGGCTGGGCGCGATCGCGCTGGCCGTGCTGGCGCTGGCGCTCTGGCTGGCCCTGCGCGGGCGTGCGCCGGTGGTCACCAGCACGCCGCCGGCCAGCGCGCCCGCCGCCCGCCCCGCCGCCGAAACACCGCCCCTCGCCACGCCGCTGCCGCAGGTGGTGGCACGCCCCGCGCCGACCGGCACCACCATTCCCATCGCGGCCACGCCGGCCGCGCCGATCGCCGCCGCGCGCCCGTCGCCGCCATCTCCACCTCCTGTCGCCCCGCCACCTCCCGCACCCGCCCCCACGCCCGCATCCACATCGGATGCCATCCCCGACATCGCCAGCACCGGCCTGCCGCCGGTGAAACTGAGCATGCACATGTGGGACGCCGACCCTGCCCGCCGCTTCGTCATCCTCGACGGCCAACGCATGGGCGAGGGCGACCGTTTCGGTCCTCTCACGGTCGTGGCGATCGACCGCAAGGGCGTGGTGATCGAACGCGACGGCATCCGCGCCCGCATCCCCTTGCCGTGACCGCTATGCCCACCACACCCACCATCGACTTCACCCTCGACCGCGAGTTCATCGAACTCAACCAGCTGCTGAAGCTGGCCGGCCTGTGCGACTCCGGCGGCGCCGGCAAGCGGCTGGTAGCCAGCGGCGCGGTGCAGGTGGACGGCGCGGTGGAACTGCGCAAGACCGCCAAGATCCGCGCCGGGCAGCGGGTGCGGGTGGGTGAGATCGAGATCCGGGTGCGGGCCGGCTGAAGCCGACCCACCTGCTCACCTTGCCGGCGCGTCCTCGCCGCCCGCGGCGTGTTCGGCCGCAGCGGCGGCAGGCGGCGCCTCCGGCGTGGCCGGCGCGGGTTCCGGCGGCGGCGCGACGGGCGGGATCGCCAGCACCGCGCCGTCGAGTTCGGCCATCGGGCTGTCGATCGGGCAGCGCGGGTCGGGGAAGCCGTAGCGCTGGCGCAGGGCGAGCCCGCAGGCGTTGATCTCGGCCACGTCCTGGTGCGCGGCATCGGCCGGCTGCACGCATTGCGCATCGTAGGCGCGGCGGAAGGCATCGCGGCGCTGCAGGAATTCGGTGCCGCAGGTGCGGGCCAGGCGGATGCGGTCGAGGTCGTCCTCCACCGGGTTCGCGCCGGACAGGCCGAACTTCTCCAGCTCGGCATCGGTGAGGATGCGCAGGGTGCGGTTGGGCACCGTGGTCATCAGGTCGTACACCTCGATCGAGGCGCCGTTGCGCTCGAGGTAGTTGCGCAGGTCGTCGCTGATCTTGCGCAGCTCTTCGCCCAGTTCGCGCCGCGAGGTCGCCGCCGACTTCACCCGGATCATTCGGTGCACGCCCACCGGGCCGACGATCACGCGCATGTCGCCGGCCGCCAGCAGCAGCACGCAGGCGCTGTGGCAGACCGAATCGCCGCGCACCCAGATCGTCCAGTCGTTCTCGCCGATCGCATCCCCTGCGCGCATCGCCGCCTCCACGCTGCCGCCGCCGGAGTCGATGTCGAGGATGCGCTTGCCGATCCCGAGGTCGCCGGCGACCTTGCCGGAGCGTTCGGCCAGCGCGGCGAAGCTGGGGGTGATGCGGCCCTTGTAGCGCAGCCGCATCAGGCCGGTGGCGCGGCAATCCTGCATGGTCTTGCGCAGGTCGAGGTAGGCCAGCGAGAGCACCGGGCGACCATCGCCCTGGTGGTAATCGGCGCTGCAGTCGATCCACGCATCGCCCGCCTCCAGGCGCACGTCCGATGACCAGTCGATCTCGGCCTGCGGCTTGCGCTGCACGCGTGGGGCCGGCGGCGCGACCGGCGTGGCGGCGGCCTGGGTGGCGGGTTCCGGTGGGCGGCTGCAGGCCGCGGCCAGCAGGCAGGACAGGGGCAACAACCAGCGCAGGCGCATCGCGGGGATCGGTGGGAAGTCGCGGCCAGTCTAGTGGCCCGGCGCGGCGCTGCCCACAACCGAGGGTGAACCCGGCCGCGGCCGGCCCGCGCCGCAAACCTGCGATCATGGGCCATGCAGACTCCCGCCACGTTCGCCGACCTCGCGCTGCCGCCCGCGCTCGCGCCCGGCCTCGATGCCCTCGGCTACACCGCGCTCACGCCGGTGCAGGCGCAGGCCCTCCCCGCCATCCTCGCCGGCCGCGACCTGATCGCGCAGGCGCCCACTGGCAGCGGCAAGACCGCGGCCTTCGGGTTGGGCCTGCTGCAGCGGATCGACCCCGCGGCCGGCGGCACCCAGGCGCTGGTGCTGTGCCCCACCCGCGAACTGGCCGACCAGGTGGGCAAGCAGCTGCGCAAGCTCGCCACCGGCATCGCCAACCTCAAGCTGTCGGTGCTCTGCGGCGGCATCCCGCTGGCGCCGCAGCTGGCCTCGCTGGCGCATCCGCCGCAGGTGGTGGTGGGCACGCCCGGGCGCGTGCTGGAACTGGTGCAGAAGGCCGCGCTGGACCTGCGCGGCGTGCGCGTGCTGGTGCTGGACGAGGCCGACCGCATGCTGGACATGGGCTTCGATGAACCCATCCGCGCGCTGGCCAGGCGCATCCCGAAGGACCGCCAGGGGCTGCTGTTCTCGGCCACCTTCCCCGACGCCATCCGCACCCTGGCCACCGCCATGCTGCGCGAACCGGTGGAAGTCTGCGTGGGCGGCGGCGTGCAGCCGGCGACGATCGAGGCGCGCTTCTTCGAGGCCGACCCAGCGCGGCGCGCCCCGCAGCTGGCCGCGCTGCTGCTGCAGTTCAACCCGGCCTCCACCGTGGTGTTCTGCAACATGCGCAAGGACACCGAGGAAGTGGTGGGCTCGCTGGCGCACTACGGCTTCACCGCGCTGGCGCTGCACGGCGACATGGAGCAGCGCGACCGCGAGGAGGTGCTGGTGCGCTTTTCCAACCGCAGCTGCAACGTGCTGGTGGCCAGCGACGTGGCCGCGCGCGGGCTGGACATCGACGACATCGACGCGGTGGTGAATTACGAGTTGCCCACCGATATCGATACCTACCTGCACCGCATCGGGCGCACCGGCCGCGCCGGGCGCGACGGCCTTGCCCTGAGCCTGGTCGCCGAGAAGGAGCGCGGACGCGTCGCCCTGATCGAGGACCGCCAAGCGGCCCCGATCCGCTTCGAACGCATCGCCCCGCTGGACGGCAAGCCGCGCGGCGTGCCGCAGGCGGCGATGGCGACCCTGCGCATCGACGCCGGCCGCACCGACAAGCTGCGCCCCGGCGACATCGTCGGCGCGCTGACCGGCGAGGCCGGGTTGCACAAGGACGCGATCGGCAAGATCGACGTCTATCCCACCCGCAGCTACGTCGCCATCGCGCACGCGCAGGCCGGACGCGCGCTGGAGCGCCTGCGCGCCGGCAAGATCAAGGGCCGCCGCCTGCGCATCCACCGGCTGTAGCCGGCAGGCGCGGCGTTCACTGCGGGCGCGCCTCCCGCAGCCGCCGCACCAGCGCCAGCGACAACATGGCGAGCAGGCTGGCGCCGGCCACCATCACCACCTCGAACGGCCACAGGTTGTGCGAGGTGGGATCGCGCGCGGTGTCCAGCACGATGCGCAACAGCACGAACGCCACCGCGGCCGCCGGCACCGCGGCCAGCCAGCGCCATCCGCCGCGCCAGCGCCAGAGGGCCCACAGCGGCCAGCCGATGCCGGCCGCCGCCAGCCCGAGCATCAGCAGCATGAAGCCGCTGAACCACGCGATCGACCCGGCCGACGGCGGCACCTGCGCCGCCTGCGCGCGCAACTGATCGGCGCGCGCATGTTCCTGCGCGCGCAGCGATGCCACCCAGGCCGGCGGCGCGCCCGGGGCCGGCGCACCGGCCTCGACCGCGACCACCAGCGGCCAGCGCGCGATCTCCGGGGTGCTCCCAGGGCGGCCATCGCCGGCGGTGACCCGCACCTCGTCCACCTGCCCCGGCTTGAACAGGAAGAAGAACCCGAGCGTCTCGCCATCGCCGGAATACTGCAGCGATGGGCTGCTGCCCGCCTCCGCCGGGCGTCCGTGGAAATACGGGCGCGCCCAGATGTGGACCGGCGCCGGCGCGGAATAGCCGATGCGCAGGTACACCGTCGCGTTCGGCGGCACCCGGATCTCGGGCCCGGGCGGGAAGGTCTCGCGCAGTTCCACCACCGGCGTTGCCGCGGCCTGCGCCCGCACCGGCCCCACGAACACGCCCAGCAGCACCAGCCACCCGGCGCACGCCACAGCTTTCCATCCGCGCATCCGCGTCCCCTCCGCCCTGCGTCGGCGCGAGTCTACCCCCGCCCGGGCCGGGTGCCGGCGGGCGGGCCATCGCACGACTGCCTCAATACGGCCGGCCGTCCTTGTGGGTGAATATCCAGCCGCCCGTCGCGGTGCCGACCGCGACGAGGTCGTCGTCGGGATACACGACCGAATCATTCGGGGTGCGGTCGCCCACCTCGAGGTACACCGCCTCGCGGTCGCTCTCGTTGACGAGCTGGTGTGCATCGCCGCTGCCGGCCTTGAAGCCGGCGCACATGCCCGGAGCGAGCCGGGTACGGCCGGCATCGGTGACCAGCGTCGGCTCGCCTTCCAGCACGTAGATGAACTCGTCCTGCAGGGCATGCGCATGCCGCAGCGCGGACACCGCGCCTGGCGCCAGCCGGGTCAGGTTGACCCCGAAATTCACGAGCCCGAACAGGGTTCCAAGCGGCTGCTTGACCCGGCCGACCATGCGCTCGGCGAACGGCGGCGGATACAGGGATGGCGCATTGCGCGGCGGCGCGTCGTGGGCCGCGATGGCAACGGGAGGTGTCGGCTCGCTCATGGGATGCACTCGGGAAAAGGGGTTGGAAACACTGCGGAGGGAGAGCGCGTCGCTCGCTGCGAGGGCGATGCCGAAGGCTGCGCCTGCCCGCACCACGGGTTCACTGCGCCGCGATCTCCCGCAGCGCGCGCTCGAACACCTCTGGCGGCTGGCCACCGGAAATCAGGTGCCTGCGCTCTACGATCACGGCCGGCACGCTGCGGATGCCCAGGTTCTGGAAGAATTGCTCGGCAGCACGCACCGCATCTGCGAACTCACCGCCGTCCAGCACCGCGCGCGCCCGCTGCGCGTCCAGGCCGACCCCGGCCGCGATCTCCGCCAGCACGGTGCGGTCGCTGATGTCGAGGCCCTCGCTGAAGTTGGCCACCAGCAGCGCGCGCTTCAGCGGGAGCTGGCGCTCCGGCGCCTCCACTGCGGCCCAATGCAGCAGACGGTGGGCGTCGAAGGTGTTCCAGGTGCGGCTGCGCGCGTTGAAGTCGAAGGTGAAGCCCAGCTCGGCCCCGCGCTCGCGGATGCGCGCCTGGTTCTCGGCCAGCTGCGCATCGTCCATCCCGTACTTGCGCTTGAGGTTCTCGGCCACGTCCATGCCGCCGGCCGGCATGTCCGGGTCCAGCTCGAACGGCTGGAAATGGAGTTCCGCCTCCACCTCGCCCTGCAACCGCCGCAGCGCCAGCTCCAGCGAGGCCAGCCCCACCGCGCACCACGGACAGACCACGTCGGAGACGAAATCGATGCGCAGCGTCTTCGGCATCGGCGCGCTCATGGCAGCATCGGCAGCTTGAGGCCCTGCTCCCGCGCGCACGCCTGCGCGATCTCGTAGCCCGCGTCGGCATGGCGCATCACGCCGGTGCCAGGGTCGTTCCACAGCACCCGGGCGATGCGCTTGTCGGCGGCCTCGGACCCGTCGCAGACGATGACCACGCCGCTGTGCTGCGAGTAGCCCATGCCGACACCACCACCGTGGTGCAGCGACACCCAGGTCGCGCCGCCGGCGACGTTGAGCATGGCATTCAGCAGCGGCCAGTCACTCACCGCATCGCTGCCGTCGCGCATGGCTTCGGTTTCGCGGTTCGGTGAGGCCACGCTGCCGGAATCCAGGTGATCGCGGCCGATCACGATCGGCGCTTTCAGCTCCCCGCTGCGCACCATTTCGTTGAACGCCAGGCCCAGCTTGTGGCGCAGGCCCAGGCCAACCCAGCAGATGCGCGCCGGCAGGCCCTGGAAGCGGATGCGCTCGCGCGCCATGTCCAGCCAGCGGTGCAGGTGCGGATCGTCCGGGATCAGTTCCTTCACCTTCGCGTCGGTCTTGTAGATGTCTTCCGGGTCGCCGCTGAGCGCCACCCAGCGGAACGGGCCGATGCCGCGGCAGAACAGCGGGCGCACGTAGGCCGGCACGAAGCCGGGGAAGTCGAAGGCGTTCTTGCAGCCTTCGTCGAACGCCATCTGGCGGATGTTGTTGCCGTAATCGACGGTGGGGATGCCGGCGGCGTGGAAGGCCAGCATCGCCTCCACGTGCACGCGCATCGACCGTTTGGCCGCATCGCGCACCTTGTCCGGGTTCGACTTCTGTTCGTCCAACCACTGCTCGACGCTCCAGCCGATCGGCAGGTAGCCGTGCACCGGGTCGTGCGCGCTGGTCTGGTCGGTCACGCAGTCGGGGCGCACGCCGCGACGCACCAGCTCCGGCAGGATCTCCGCCGCATTGCCGAGCAGCGCGATGGACTTGGCTTCGCCCGCCTTGGTGTATGTCTCGATGCGGGCCAGCGCGTCGTCGAGGTCGGCGGCCTGCTCGTCCACGTAGCGGGTGCGCAGGCGAAAATCGATGCTCGACTGCCGGCATTCGATGGTGAGGCTGCACGCGCCAGCCAGCGAGGCCGCCAGCGGCTGCGCGCCGCCCATCCCGCCGAGGCCGGCGGTGAGGATCCACTTGCCCTTGAGCGAGCCGCCGTAGTGCTGGCGGCCCATCTCCACGAAGGTCTCGTAGGTGCCCTGCACGATGCCCTGGCTGCCGATGTAGATCCAACTGCCTGCCGTCATCTGGCCGTACATCATCAGGCCCTTGCGATCCAGCTCGTTGAAGTGCTCCCAGGTCGCCCAGTGCGGCACCAGGTTGGAGTTGGCGATCAAGACGCGCGGCGCGTCGGGATGTGTGGGAAACACGCCCACCGGCTTGCCTGACTGCACCAGCAGGGTCTCGTCGTCGCCCAGGGTCTTGAGCGTCTCCAGGATCTTGTCGAAGCACTCCCAGTCGCGCGCGGCGCGGCCGATGCCGCCGTACACCACCAGGTCCTCCGGGCGCTCGGCCACGTCGGGGTCGAGGTTGTTCTGCAGCATCCGGAACGGCGCCTCGGTCAGCCACGAACGGCAGCTGAGGGCGGTGCCGCGCGGGGCGTGGATGCGGCGGGAGGGATCGTGACGATTGGACATCGGACAGCTCCTGCAGGCGTTGCCGCGATTATCGCATCGTGCCCGCCTGCGGCCGGTCATGGCCGCCGGCTATCATCGGCGCATGCGCACCTTCCTCACCCCCCTGCTCACCGCCGCGCTGCTGGCCGTGGCCGGCTGCGCCAGCCCTCCCGCCTCCCGCGCGCCCACCGCCGCACAAGCGCCCGCGCCGACCGTCGCGCCGGTGCTGCTGGTGTCGATCGACGGCCTGCGCCCGGACGACCTGCCGCGCCTGCCCACCCTGCAGCACCTGGCCGATACCGGCGTGCGCGCGCAGTGGATGAATCCCTCGTTTCCGTCGCTGACCTTCCCCAACCATTACACCCTGGTGACCGGCCTGCGCCCGGACCATCACGGCATCGTCCACAACACCATGCGCGACCCGCAGCTTGGCCGGTTCTCGATGGACAACCGCCAGGCCGTGGGTGATGGCCGCTGGTGGGACGGCGGCGAGCCGATCTGGGTCACCGCGCACAAGGCTGGGCTGCGCACCGCGACCATGTTCTGGCCGGGCAGCGAAGCCGTGATCCACGGCGTGCGCCCGGACGAATGGCATGCCTTCGACGCCAAGGTGACGCCGGATGCGCGGGTGGATCGGGTGCTGGGCTGGTTCGACCTGCCGCCGGCACAGCGCCCGGCGCTGATGACGCTGTACTTCGACCAGGTGGACCACGCCGAGCACGACGGCGGCCCCGAGAGCCCGCCGGTGCTGGCGGCGCTGGCCGAGGTGGACGCGGCGCTGGCACGCCTGGTGGACGGCCTGCGCCGGCGCGGGATGCTGGACGCCACCAACCTCGTGGTGGTCTCCGATCACGGCATGGCGCGGGTGCCGGACGGCCAGGTGGTGACGGTGGACGCGATGGTGCCGGCAGACATCGCCGAGGTGGACACCGCCGGCCAGGTGGTGGGCGTGCGCCCGCTGCCGGGCCACGAGGCCGAGGCCGAGGCGCGCCTGCTGGGCCGGCATCCGCACTATGAATGCTGGCGCAAGCAGGAGTTGCCGGAGCGCTGGCACTACGGCACGCATCCGCGCATCCCGCCGATCGTGTGCCAGATGGACGAGGGTTGGGACGCGCTCTATGCCGGGTGGAAGGCCAAGCGCCGGCCCGGTGACCGCGGCTCGCACGGCTTCGACCCGGCGCTGCCGTCGATGCGCGCCACCTTCGTGGCGCATGGCCCGGCGTTCCGCGCCGGCACCGTGCTGCAACCGTTCGACAACGTGGACGTGTACCCGCTGCTGGCCGACCTGCTCGGGATCGCCCCGGCCGCGAACGACGGCAATCTCGCCCCGCTGCGCCCGGCGCTGCGCGACCCGCGCTGAAGGCAGGCGCAGCTCAGCGCGCGCGCAGCGCCGCGTGGGTGAGGCGGTGGATCAGGCGCGCGGCGACGCGCGCGGTGGCATCGTCGCGATCCAGGCGCGGGCATAGCTCGGCCACGTCCAGCAGGCGCAGCTTGCCGCTGGCCGCGATCACATCCAGCAGCGGCTCGGCCACCTCCAGCGATACTCCGCGCGCAGCCGGCGCGCTCACGCCCGGCGCCACCGCCTGCGGCAGCGCGTCGATGTCGAGGGTGAGATAGACCGCATCGACACCGGCCAGCTTCGCCTGCAGTTCGGTCAACCGCTGCGGCAACGCCAGCAGGCCGAGTTCGTCATCGCGCACGTAGTGCACGCCCAGCGCGTCGGCGGTCTCGAACAGCGCGCGCGTGTTGGCAGAGGCGCTGATGCCATACACCCAGTATTCGAGCGGCAGCCCGTTGCTGCGCGCGTGTTCGATCGCCTGCAAAAACGGCGTCCCGGAGCTGGCACGCTCCTGCCGACGCAGGTCGAAATGGGCATCGAGGTTGATGATCAAAACCCGCGGCCGGCGCGTGCCCAGATGCTGCGCCAGGCCCAGATAGCTGGCATAGGCGATCTCGTGGCCGCCGCCCAGGCCCACGGCCAGGTGCCCGGCGTCCAGCAGCGCGGCCAGCGCCTGCGCATAGCGCGCCTGCGCGCCCTCCAGGTCGCCGTCGGTGCAGGCGATGGTGCCGGCGTCGTACAGCGGCACCTCGTCCAGCACCGGCAGGTTGGACAGCATCCGGCGCAGCGCCGCCGGCCCCTCCGCCGCGCCCACGCGACCGTGGTTGCGGCGCACGCCCTCATCGCAGGCGAAGCCCAGCAGCGCGATCCCCGGCGCGGACTGAGGCGTGGCCGCGCGCACCCACTGATGCCAGCGCCGGGTGGAGGCCTCCTCCGGCAGATCGACGCGGCCGCTCCAGCCCTCCAGCGCGCTCATGGCGTGCTCCCGGGACGTATGGCAAGGCGATGGGGCGTGGACGCGGTGGGCATTGGTGGCTCCGTTACAAGTCGGATCTGGCCAGCGCGCCCATTCTAGGGAATGGTCTGAACAACGCCATCCAGGCGTTGTCAGCCCACGCCGAGTCCGGCACAGGTCCGGACTCGGCTCACACGCATCAATCACTTGCGTGATTGATGCGTGGCCGGCCATCCATGGCCGGCGGGAACCTCTGAATTGATCAGAGGTTCCCTAGTCGGTGCATACGCGGTGCATGCGACAATCTGAAGATGAGCGAGCACCCAGAACCCGAAACCGGCGTTGAGGCCCTGCTCTCCACCCAGGTCTGGAAACGCCGGGCGGCACTGTGGGGCGGTGCGGTGCTGGTGGCCCTGGCCGCCATCCTGTTCGCGCGCGCGTCCGACTTCGCCTTCTCCCTGTTCCAGCGGGTGCTGCACGCCTCGCCGTGGTGGGTGCTGGCCCTGACCCCGGCGGTCTTCGCGCTGGTGGCCTGGATCACCCACCACGGCCTGCAGGCCACCCGCGGCAGCGGCATCCCGCAGGTCATCGCCGGGCTGGAGATGGACGCCGATGAGCGCCAGCGACATCTGTCGCTCAAGGTCGCATCCGCCAAGCTGGTGCTGACCGTGGCCGGGCTGCTGGGCGGCGCTTCGATCGGGCGCGAGGGCCCGACCGTGCACGTCGGCGCCGGCCTGATGCAGGCGCTGGGGCGGGCGCTGGGCTTTCGCGGCGAGCATCAGGCCCGCCGCTTCCTGCTCGCCGGCGGCGCGGCCGGCCTGGCCGCCGCCTTCAACACCCCGCTGGCGGGCGTGGTGTTCGCGATCGAGGAACTCAGCAACTCGTTCGAACACCGCGTCTCCGGCACCCTGCTGACCGCGGTGATCGTCGGCGGCGTGGTCTCGTTGGCGGTCGTCGGCAACTACACCTACTTCGGTCGCGTACATGCGCTGCTGCCGCTGCGGCAGGCGTGGCTGGCGGTGCCGCTGTGCGGCGTGGTCTGCGGGCTGGCAGGCGGCCTGTTCAGCCGCCTGCTACTGGAGGCGATGGCGGGCCGGCCGCGCTGGCTGGGCGTGCTGCGCGCGCGCCATCCGGTGCTGCTGGCGGCCGCGTGCGGCCTGCTGCTGGCGGGCCTGGGCATCGCCTTCGGCGCCGGGGCGTTCGGCACCGGCTATGAGCAGGCGCGCGGGCTGGTGCAGGGCCAGGCGACGGTGGGGCATGAATTCGGGCTGGTGAAGTTCCTGGCCAACCTGGTCTCGTACGTGGCGGGCATTCCGGGCGGCCTGTTTTCGCCGGCACTGGCGGTCGGCGCCGGCCTCGGCCATAACCTCTCGCTGCTGCTGCCCGCGGCGCCGGCCAGCGCACTGGTGCTGCTGGGGATGTGCGGCTATCTGGCCGGCGTCACCCAGGCGCCGCTGACCGCCGCGGTGATCTCGATGGAGCTGACCGACAACCAGGACATGCTGCTGCCGATCCTGGCCACCGTGCTGCTGGCGCGTACCGCCTCCAGCCTGATCTGCCCGCTGCCGATCTACAAGGCGCTGGCGCTGCGCCTGCTGCCACCCGCACCCGCCACACCCCGGCAGGGGGCGGCATGAACGCGCTGCCCTACGACGGCCTGCTGCTGGGCGTGCATCTGGCCACGCTGGACGACACCCGCCCCGGTGGTCACGTGATCGAGGACGGTGCGCTGGGCTGGCGCGACGGCGTGCTGGCCTACGTCGGTCCGCGCAGCGCGCTGCCCGCCGCACCTGCGAAGCTCGCGCGCGAGGTGATCGAAGCACGCGGCTGGGCGACCCCGGGCCTGATCGACTGCCATACCCATCTGGTGTTTGCCGGCCACCGCGCCCACGAGTTCGACCTGCGCCTCAACGGCGCCAGCTATGCGGACATCGCCCGCGCCGGCGGCGGCATCCTCTCCAGCGTGCGCGCAGTGCGCGCTGCCAGTGAAGAAGCGTTGCTGGCGCAGTCGCTGCCGCGCGCGCGCGCGCTGCTGGCCGATGGCGTCACCACGCTGGAGATCAAGTCCGGCTATGGGCTGGATTTCGACAACGAACGCAAGCTGCTGCGGGTGGCGCGCCAGATCGGCGAACAGCTGGGCGTGACCGTGCGCACCACCTATCTGGCCGCGCATGCGCTGCCGCCGGAATACCAGGGCGACGCCGACGGCTATATCGACGCGGTGATCGCCTGGCTGCCGCGCCTGCACGCGGAAGGGCTGGTGGATGCGGTGGATGCGTTCTGCGAGGGTATCGGCTTTACGCCCGCGCAGACGCGGCGCGTGTTCGAGGCCGCGCGCGCGCTCGGGCTGCCGGTGAAGCTGCACGCCGATCAGCTCAGCGATCTCGGCGGCGCGGCGCTGGCCGCCGAGTTCGGTGGGCTGTCCGCCGACCATCTGGAATACACCCGCGAGGCCGGCGTGCGCGCCATGGCCGCCGCGGGCACGGTGGCGGTGCTGCTGCCCGGCGCCTTCCACGTGCTGCGCGAGACGCAGCTGCCGCCGATCGCGCTGCTGCGCGCGCATGGCGTGCCGATGGCGGTGGCCACCGACTGCAACCCCGGCACCTCGCCGCTGCTGTCGCTGCGCCAGGCGATGCAGCTGGCCTGCACGCACTTCCGGCTGACACCGGAGGACGCCCTGCGTGGCGCCACCGTGCACGCCGCACGCGCGCTGGGGCTTTCCGACCGCGGCCTGCTGCGCGTCGGGCTGCGCGCCGATTTCGTGCTGTGGAACATCACCCACCCCGCCGAGCTGTGCTATTGGCTCGGCGGCACCCTGGCCGAGCGCGTGTTCATCGCCGGCCACCCGACGTCCTGACCCGAGGAAGCCCGCCATGCGCCTGTCCCTGCTCGCCGCCTGCCTGTCCCTTGCCTTCACCTGCCATGCGCAAGCCCCGCAAGCCGCGCAGCGCCTGGCGAAGCAAGCGATCATCGTGGACACCCACATCGACGCGCCCACCCGCCTGCTGGAGCACTGGGCCGACCTCGACCGCGCGCAGCCCGACCGCGAGTTCGACTACGCCAAGGCCCGCCGCGGCGGGCTGGATGTGGCGTTCATGTCCATCTACACCTCGCCGGCGCAGGACGCCGACGGCAGCGCCTGGCAGGTGGCCAACACGATGATCGACGCGGTGCAGGCGCTGGTGCAGCGCCACCCCGACCAGTTCGCCCTGCTGACCTCCCCGCGCGATGCCGCGCGCCTGCGCCAGGGCGGGCGGGTGCTGCTGCCGCTGGGCATGGAGAACGGCGCGCCGCTGGGCGATGACCTCGGCAACGTGAAGTTCTTCTTCGACCGCGGCGTGCGCTACATCACCCTGGCGCACAGCGCGGCCAACCGCATCGCCGACTCCTCGTACGCCGCCGACAAGACCTGGAACGGGCTCAGCCCGTTCGGCCGCCAGGTGGTGGCGGAGATGAACCGGCTGGGCATGATGGTGGACGTCTCCCACCTGGGCGATGCCTCGGCGCTGGAGGCGATCCAGCTGAGCAAGGTGCCGGTGATCGCCAGCCACTCCGCGTTCCGCCACTTCACCCCGGGCTTCGAGCGCAACATCAGCGACGAGATCGCCAAGGCGGTGGCGGCGCGCGGCGGCGTCATCCAGGTGCCGTTCGGCACCGGCTTCATCAGCCCGGACGCGGCCGCCGACATGCAGGCGTTCTTCCGCGCGCGCCAGGCCTTCAACCAGCACAACGCCGAGCTGCAGGCGCAGGGCAAGCCGCCGCTGGACCGCGCCGCGTTCGACCGCGACTGGGCGCCCAAGCACCCGCCGCGCACCAGCACCCTGGCGCAGGTGCTGGACCAGATCGACTACGGGGTGAAGCTGGTGGGGATCGACCACATCGGCATCGGCTCGGACTTCGACGGCGTGGATGGCGAGTTGGCCGAGGGCCTGACCTCAGCGGCCGATTACCCGAACCTGGTGGCCGGGCTGCAGGCGCGCGGCTATGCCGATGCCGACATCCGCAAGATCCTCGGCGGCAACCTGCTGCGGGTGTGGGGCGAGATCGAAGCCGGCGCCGGCCACTGAGCCGCGCCTGGCCTTAGGGAAGGTCTGGACAACGCCATCCAGGCGTTGTCAGCCCACGCCGAGTCCGGCACAGGTCCGGACTCGGCTCACACGCATCAATCACTTGCATGATCGATGCGTGGCCGGCCATCCATGGCCGGCGGGAACCTCTGGGTTGTGCAGAGGTTCTCTTAGACGCAAGAAACCCCGCCGGAGCGGGGTTTCGTCGCAGACCTCTGAAGCCGGTGGATCAGGCCGCGGCCTTCTTCACCGCCTTCTTGGCCACCGCCTTGCCAGCGGTCTTCTTCGCCACCGGGGCGGCGGCGGTGCCGGCCGACTTGGTGACGGTCTTCGGCCGCGCATTGCCATAGCTGGCGTTGTAGCGCTTGCCCTTGGCGGTCTTGCGGTCGCCCTTGCCCATCGTGCTGCTCCTGGATCGAATCGTGGAAAGTGGTTCGCGCCGCGCGCGAGGGGCGCAAGTCTAGCACGCGCCGTGGGCGCACGCCCGGCACTGGGCGTGGGCGTGGTTCAGGCGCAGGTTGGCCCAGTGCGAGAGCCCGACCAGGGTGCCGCCGGCCGTCATCACCAGCGCATGCGGCAGCACCGACTGGTGCAGCGGCGGGTACAGCACCGCCAGCCACAGCGCGGCCAGCCCCGGCAGCAGCAGGGCCAGCGCGCGCAGGGCGCGGTGGCGGCGGTAGCTCCACGCCAGCACGCCCAGACCGAACACGCTGGCGAACGCCACGAAGCCCTGCTCGAACCCGTCGCCCGCCAGCAGCGCCACGCCCAGCGACGGCAGCAGGGCGATCGCCAGCGGCAGCAGCGCGCAGTGGATCGCGCACAGCAGCGACCCGGCGGCGCCGAGGCGGTCCAGCCATTGCAGGCGTTGCGGTGACATGACTTCCGGCAGGTATCGATTGCCTTGACTGATACAGTATAACATATCACATCCCCACTTCCTCCCGCCCTCCATCTCCATGCCCCGCCAGACCCTGCTCGCCCTCGCCCTCCTCGCCGCCCTGCCGCTGCATGCCCAGCAAGCCCCACAGGCCACGTCTCCGCAGGCCACTCCGCCCGGCAGCGCCCCCCGCCATCAGGACAACGCCAAGGACAAGCACGTGAAGGACCTGGCCGGGGTGGTGGTGACCGCCAGCGCGCTGCAGGACACCGCGGACACCCTGAGCAAACCGACCGAGGTGCTCTCGGGCGCGCGCCTGGACGAGAACCGCGCGGCCACCCTGGGCGAAACCGTGTCCAGCGTGCCCGGCGTGCAGAGTTCCAACTTCGGGCCCGGGGTCGGCCGCCCGATCATCCGCGGCACGGACGGCCCGCGCGTGGCCATCCTGTCCGGCGGGCTGTCCAGCCAGGACGTGTCCACCGTCAGCCAGGACCACGCGCCGGCGATCGAGCCGTTCCTGGCCGACCAGATCGAGGTGCTGAAAGGCCCGTCCACCTTGCTGTACGGCAGCGGTGCGATCGGCGGCGCGGTGAACGTGGTCGATGGCCGCATTCCGGACAGCCCGATCGACAACGGCTTCAGCGGCCGCGCCGAGACCCGCTTCTTCGGCGGCGACCAGGGCGGCAACACCACCATGGCGCGGGTGGACGGTGGCAACGACCGCTTCGCCCTGCATGCCGACGCGGTGTACCGCCACGCCCCCGACTACACCACCCCGGACGGCCGCCAGCAAAACTCCTACATCGATACCCGCAGCGGCGCGCTGGGCGGTTCGCTGCTGGGCGACTGGGGCTACGTGGGCCTGTCCGCCTCGCGTTTCAACGACGAATACGGCAACCCGGGCGAACCCGGCAACCCCGTCCTCGGCGAGCGCGGGGTGTACCTGAAGATGCACCAGGACCGCTACGAGGCCAAGGGCGCGCTGAACGACCTGTGGGGCGCGGGCAACGGCCTGCGCTTCTCGCTGGCGCACACCGGCTACGAGCACACCGAGTTCGAGGGCGGCCAGCCCGGGACCATCTTCCGCAAGAACGCCAACGAAGGCCGGGTCGAGGCCACCTTCGGCAGCCGCGACGGCTGGCAGGGCGCGCTCGGCACCCAGCTGTCGGCCAGCACCTTCCTCGCGATCGGCGAGGAGGCCTTCGTGCCGCAGACCAGCACCCGCGCGTACGGCGTGTTCGGCGTCGCCCGCCGCAGCTGGGACGGGTTCCAGCTCGACCTCGGCGCGCGCGTGGACAACGTCAAGTCGAGCCCGGTGGACGCCGCGAGCCGCGATTTTCGCCCGCTCAGCCTGTCGCTGGCCGGCGGCTGGACGCTGTCCGACGCGTGGAAACTGACCCTCAACCTCGACCGCGCCGAGCGCGCGCCGGTGGAGGAGGAGCTGTTCTCCGACGGCCCGCACATCGCCACCCTCGCCTACGAGATCGGCAACGCCGGCCTGCGCAAGGAAGCCGCCAACCAGCTGGAGCTGGGCCTGCAGTACCAGGCCGACTGGGTGGAGGCCAAGGTGTCGGCCTACTACAACCGCTTCGACAACTTCATCTACCTGGCCGACACCGGCAACACCTGGTACTGGGAAGAAGGCGACCAGGACCTGCCGGTGCGCCAGTGGACGCAGGCGAATGCGCGCTTCCGCGGGCTGGAGGGCGAGGCCAGCTTCCACCTCGCCCGCAACGACAGCGGCGACTGGGACCTGCGGGTGTTCGGCGACACCGTGCGCGCCACCCTCGCCAACGGCGGCGGCAACCTGCCGCGGATCGCGCCGGCCCGGCTCGGCGCGCAGCTGCGCTGGCAGCACGAGAACTGGCGCGCCGCACTGGGCGCCACCCGCACCAGCCGCCAGAACGACGTGGCCGCCAACGAGACGCCCACCGCCGGCTACACCCTGGTGGACGCGCACCTGTCCCGCCACTTCGACAGCGGCAACCTCAGCTGGGAGCTGTTCGCGGACGGCAGCAACCTGACCAACCAGGTCGCACGCGTGCACACCTCGTTCCTCAAGGACCAGGTGATGCTGCCCGGCCGCAGCGTCGGCTTCGGCGTGCGCGTGTTCTTCTGAGGCGAGTCTTCGAGACTCAGGCGGCCTGTGCGCAGCGCGCGCACAGGCCGTGCACTTCCAGCGTCTGCGCCTGCGGGGCGAAGCCCAGGGCGCGCGCGGACGCGTCGAGCTGGGCGACGATGCTGGCGTCCTCCAGCTCGGTCGCGGAATGGCAACGGTCGCAGATCAAAAACGGCACCGAGTGCTGGGCCGCGTTCGGATGGTGGCAGGCCACGAACGCATTGATCGACTCCAGCTTGTGGATGAAGCCGTTGGCAAGCAGGAAATCCAGCGCGCGGTACACCGTCGGCGGCGCCACGCTGCCGGCGTCGTCCAGCGCGCGGAAGCGGTCCAGCAGGTCGTAGGCCTTCACCGGCTGGCCGGCCTCGGCGATCAGGCCGAGCACGCGCGCGCGCGGCGCGGTGAGGCGCAGCCCGCGTTCGCCGCAGGCACGCTCGACCGCCGCCACGAACCCGTGCGCGTCGTGCACGTGGTGGCGGGGGTCGGTGCAGGCGTGCGGCTTGGCCATGGCCTTGATTTAGGTCGCCGCGGGAATCTTTGCAAGGGCGGCGTCGATCCGCGCCAGCGCCTGCTCGCGTCCGCACAGGTAGACCGTCCAGCCGATATCGGGGCTGACCTGGGTACCGGTGATGGCCACCCGCATCGGCTGCGCGATCTTGCCCATACCGATGCCCTGCGCCTCGGCGGTCGCCTTCAGCGCGTCGGCGATCGCCTCCGGGGTCCATTCCGCCAGCGCGGCCAGGCGCGCGCGCGCCTCCATCAGCGGCGCCTGCGCGGCGGGCACCAGGTGCTTGGCCACCGCCGCCGCGTCGTAGTCGGCCAGCGGCTGGAACCACACCGCGGACTTCTCCGCCATTTCCTTCAGGGTCTGCACGCGCTCGCGCAGGGCCAGCACCAGCTCGGCCGGCTTCGGGCCGCTGGCGAGGTCATAACCGGCCTGCTGCAGGTGCCAGACCAGATGTCTGGCGACGGCCTCGGGATCGTCCGTCTTCAGGTATTGCTGGTTCATCCAGCCGAGCTTGGCCGCATCCAGCCGCGAGGCCTTGGCGTTGACGTCGGCCAGGTCGAACAGCGACTGCATCTGCGCGATCGAGAAGATCTCCTGGTCGCCGTGCGACCAGCCCAACCGCACCAGGTAGTTCAGCAGCGCATGCGGCAGGTAGCCGGCGTCGCGGTACTGCATCACGTCGGCTGCGCCAGTGCGCTTGGACAGCTTGGCACCATGCTCGTCGAGGATCATCGGCAGGTGCGCGAACACCGGCACCGGCGCGCCCAGCGCGCGGTAAATGTTGATCTGGCGCGGAGTGTTGTTGACGTGGTCGTCGCCGCGCACCACGTGGGTGATGGCCATGTCGATGTCGTCCACCACCACCGCGAAGTTGTAAGTCGGATAACCATCGCTGCGGAAGATGACCAGATCGTCCAGCTCGCTGTTGGCGATCTCGATCCGGCCCTTCACCGCATCGTCCCAGGCCACCGTGCCCTCCAGCGGATTCTTGAAACGGATCACCCGGTTCGGGTCGTCGCGCCAACCGGCGTTGGCATCGCGGTAGGCACCGTTGTAGCGCGGCTTCTCGCCAGCGGCCATCGCCGCCTCGCGCATCGCCTCGAGTTCCTCCTTGGTCTCGTAGGCGTAGTAGGCATGGCCGGAGGCGATGAGCTGCTCGGCCACCTCGCGGTAGCGGTCGAGGCGGTGGGTCTGGTAGATCGGGCCTTCGTCGTAATCCAGCCCCAGCCAGTCCATCGCCTGCAAAATCGCGTCGATCGCCGCCTGGGTGCTGCGCTCGCGGTCGGTGTCCTCGATCCGCAACACGAACTGGCCGCCGTGCCGGCGCGCGTACAGCCAGCAGTACAGCGCGGTGCGCGCGCCGCCGATGTGCAGGTAGCCGGTGGGGGACGGGGCGAAACGGGTGCGGACGGTCATCGCAGAGCACAATTCCGGAAACGGCGCATTCTAGCGCGCCGCCTTACACTCCACCGATGACCACGCTTTTCGTTTCCGACCTCCACCTCGACCCGGAACGCCCGGAGATCACCGCGCTGTTCGGCCGCTTCCTCGATGGCGAGGCGCGCGGCGCCGACGCGCTCTACATCCTCGGCGACCTGTTCGAGGCCTGGGTGGGCGACGACGATCCGTCCGACGCCGGCGCCTTCGTGGCCGACCGCCTGCGTGCGCTGGTGGAGGCGGGCGTGCCGGTGTCCTTCATCCGCGGCAACCGCGATTTCCTGCTGGGGCAGGCCTATGCCGCGCGCTGCGGCATGGCCTTGCTGGACGATCCGACCGTGGTGGACCTGTACGGCACGCCCACGCTGCTGCTGCATGGCGACCTGCTGTGCACGGATGACACCGCCTACCAGCAGTTCCGCGCGCAGACCCGCGACCCGCAGTGGCAGGCGCAGTTCCTCGCGCAGCCGCTGGCGGCGCGGCTGGCGTTCGCGGCGCAGGCGCGCGCGGCCAGCCAGGCGCGCTACGGCGAGCTGGCGGCCCAGGGCATGGCCGAGACCATCGGCGACGTGGCGCCGGCCACGGTGCAAGCCTTCTTCGAGCGTCACGGCGTGCGCCGCATGATCCACGGCCACACCCATCGCCCGGCGATCCACGACGAGGGCCACGGCCGTACCCGCATCGTGCTGGGGGACTGGTACGAACAGGGCTCGGTGCTGCGGGTGACGCCCGACGGCTGCATGCTGGCGGCCCTCACCCCGGCCTGACGGCGGCCGCGGTCAGTCCGCTTCGGCCAGCAGGCTCTCCAGTTCCTCCGGGTCGAACCCCGCCTGCAGCCGCGCCTCGGTGTTGAACGGCTTGTGCAGCACGCCGCTGGCGTATTCGCGCAGCAGTTCGCGGAAGCGCGCGCGCGGCTCCACCCCGGCGCGTTCGCAGTACCAGCGGTACCAGCGGCTGCCGGCGGCCACGTGCGCCACTTCCTCGCGCAGGATGACCTCCAGGATGTCCGCGGTGGCGTCATCGCCCAGCGACCGCAGCTTCACGATCATGCCCGGCGTCACGTCCAGCCCGCGCGCCTCCAGCACGCGCGGCACCAGCGCCATGCGCGCAAGGCCGTCGTGCGCGGTCTTCTCGGCCATCTCCCACAGGCCGTTGTGGGCGTCGAAGTCGCCGTAGTCGTGGCCGAACTCGCGCAGCCGCGCGCGCAGCAGGTGGAAGTGCCGGGCCTCGTCGCGGGCCACCACTACCCAGTCCGCGTAATACTCCGAAGGCATCCCGCGAAAGCGGTACACCGCGTCCCAGGCGAGGTCGATGGCGTTGAACTCGATATGCGCCACCGCATGGATGAAGGCGGCGCGCCCCTCCCGGCTTCCGAAGCCGCGCCGCGGCAGGTCGCGCGGATGCACCAGGCGCGGGCGCGCGGGCCGGCCCGGCATCCGGATCGGCTCCGGCGGCGGGGCATCGCCGTCGATGGCCAGTTCACCGCGCGCGAACGCCTCCGCCATCGCCAGCGTCAGCGCGGGCTTGGCGTCCGGCGTGGCGGCGTCGAGGCAGGTGCGGGCGGCGGTGAAGAGGCTCTTCATATCGGCAACCAAGAATGTCGCGAGGCGTGTTGCGGGGGATGCGTTTCAACCAAGCGAGTATCGGGGAGCGACTTGAAACGCATCCCCCGCAACACGCCAGGCCGAGGAGCCCGGTCTCGCCCTGCGGTTCGCATCGGGCCCCGCAACGTCGCGCCCCGTCAGGACGCCCTGCGTTTCTTCTTCGCCTCGTCCGAGCGCAGCTGCTTGATGCGCTCGAAATAGTCGGGATCGATCCCGGTGACGTATTCGCCGCTGAAGCAGGACGAATCGAACTTGCGGCCCGGGAACTTGGGCCCAGCGACCGCGGCCTCGAGGTCGGCCAGGTCCTGGTACACCAGCCAGTCGCAGCCCAGCAGCTGCTCGATTTCCTTCTCGCTGCGGCCGTGCGCCACCAGCTCCTCGCTGGACGGCATGTCGATGCCGTACACGTTCGGATGGCGCACCGGCGGCGCCGCCGAGGCCAGGTACACCTTGCGCGCGCCGGCATCGCGCGCCATCTGCACGATCTGGCGGCTGGTGGTGCCGCGCACGATGGAATCGTCCACCAGCAGCACCACCCGGTTGCGGAACTCCAGCGGAATCGGGTTGAGCTTGCGCTTCACCGACTTCGCGCGCTCGCCCTGCCCCGGCATGATGAAGGTGCGGCCGACGTAGCGGTTCTTGATGAAGCCCTCGCGGTACTTCACGCCCAGCACGTTGGCGATCTCCAACGCGGAATCGCGGCTGGTGTCGGGGATCGGGATCACCACGTCGATGTCGTGGTCGGGGCGCTCGCGCAGGATCTTCTCGCCCAGGGTCACGCCCATGCGCATGCGCGCCTTGTGCACCGAGATGTTCTCGATCATCGAGTCCGGGCGCGCGAAGTACACGTACTCGAAGATGCACGGCGCATGCGGCATCTCCGGCGCACATCGGCGCGCGTGCAGCTCGCCGCGCGCGGTGATGACCAGGCCCTCGCCCGGCGCCACGTCGCGCACGCGCTCGAAGCCCAGCACGTCCAGCGCCACCGATTCGGAGGCGACGATGTATTCCTCGCCCGCGGCACTGCTGCGCTTGCCCAGCACCAGCGGACGGATGCCATGCGGATCGCGGAACGCAACCAGGCCGAGGCCCAGCACCGTGCACACCACCGCGTAGCCGCCGCGCGCGCGCCGGTTCACGCCCTCGATCGCGGCGAACACCGCCTCCGGCGTCAGCGCCTTCTGGGTGTCCAGCTCGTGCGCGAACACGTTCAGCAGCACTTCCGAATCGGACTCGGTGTTGATGTTGCGGCGGTCCTGCTCGAACACCTCGCGCCGCAGCGCCTCGGTGTTCACCAGGTTGCCGTTGTGCGCGAGCGCGATGCCGTAGGGCGAGTTGACGTAGAACGGCTGCGCCTCGTCGCTGCCCTCGCTGCCGGCGGTGGGATAGCGGCAATGGCCGATCCCGATCCGCCCCTGCAGCAGGCCCATCGCGCGGGCGTCGAACACGTCGCGCACCAGGCCATTGCCCTTGTGCACGCGCAGCTTGCCGCCCTCGGCGGTGGCGATGCCGGCCGCGTCCTGGCCACGATGCTGGAGGACGGTCAGGCCGTCATACAGCAGCCCGGCCACTTCGCTCTGGCCGACGATACCGACGATGCCGCACATGCAGGGGATTCCTTGGAGATGCCGTGACGCTGGAAAACGGGATCGGGGCGGAGCTGGCTCCGCGGCTCAGGGATGCGGACGCACCATGCCGTCCTTGCCGGCGGCCTTCAGCCTGGCCTTCAGCGCCTCCGCCTCGGCGCGGGTCAGCACCGGGCCCACCCGCACCCGGGTGAGGGTGCCGTTCGGGCCGGGCACGGTGTCGGTGAAGGCGTTGAATCCGGCCTTGCGCAGGGCATCGCGCTGGGCCAGCGCGTCCGGAGCCGAGGCGAACGCCCCGATCTGGACCACGAAACCGGTGTTCGCCGGATTGGCCGGCGCGCTCGCCGGCGGCTCGGCCTTGGGCATCTGCGCGGAACTGGCGGCGGCAGCCGGCTTCTCCGCCACCTTCGGCGTGGGCTTGTCGGCCGGCTTGTCGGCGGCTTTTTCGACGGCCTTGGCCGGCGCGGCGGCGGCCGTGGCGGTCGGCTTCGGCGCCGGCGGCGTGGCCGGAACCTCGGGCCGCGCGGGAGTCGCCGGCACGGGCGCGGCGGGCGCAGCCGTGGCGGTGGTGACGGTAGTGGCAGCCGGCGCATCGGCGGCGGCATCCAGCACCACCACGCGGGTGTCCACGTCGGTACGGACCTGGCCGGCGCGCAGGCGCGCGGACTCGGCCACGGCGCGATCGGCGAACGGGCCGATGCGCACGCGCTGGGCCGGCTTGCCGGCGAGGGTCACCGGCTCGCGGTAGCCGGGCAGCCCGGCCGCGCGCAGGGCGGCGATGACCTTGTCCGCATCCGCCTCGCTGGCGTAATTGCCGAAGCTGACCGCGTAGTCACCGGCGGCCACTGCCGCCAGCGGCGTGGTGGCCGGCGTGGCGTCAGGCGCGTTATCGGCGGCGGGTTCGCCCGGCGTGACCGGGAGCGTGGCCGGCATCCCGGACACCCCGCCCGCGGGCGCCTGCCCGGGCACCACCAGCGGCAGGTCCTGGGTCACCGTGCCGCTCTCCGGCTTCGGTTCCGCCGGTACTTTCATCGACACCCCGGTGACACCGCTGTCGGGCGCCGGGCCCTTGACCAGCATTGGCAGGAAGATGACCGCCAGCGCGACCAGCACGGCCGCGCCGACCAGGCGCTGTTTCAGCGAAGCATCCATCGGCATTCCGCGCAGCCAGGCATGGTGAGGGCGCGATTATACCGGCATGCGCCCACCGCCGACGGGCCGTTCAGGCGTCGCCGCCCAGCAGGCGCAGGGCCTCGGCCGCGGCGTGGAAGGAGCCGAACACCAGCACCCGCCCGTCCGGGGCGGCCTGCGCCAGCGCCGCGCGCAGCGCGTCGGCCACGTCGGCGTGGCTGCTGTCCTCTGCCATCTCCCCATGCAGCCGCTGCAACAGCTCGGCCACCTCGATCCCGCGCGTCCCGGCGGCGCGCGAGCCGGCGCAATGCCAGGCTTCCACCACGCCCTCCAGCGCGCGCACCACGCCCGCCGCGTCCTTGTCGCCCAGCGCCGCGTACACCGCCCGCGTGCGCCGGCCCGGATGCGCGCGCAGCCAGCCGGCCAGCGCGCGCGCCGCCTGCGGGTTATGGCCGACATCCACCAGCACCTCCACGCCATCGCGCTGGAAGCGCTGCAGCCGGCCGGCCACCGCGGCCGTGTCCACGCCGCGCGCAATCGCGGCATCGTCCAGCGGCAGGTCCAGCGCACGCAGCGCGGCGATCGCGCAGGCGGCGTTGCGCAGCTGCACCGGCGCGCCCTGCGCCTGCATCGGCAGCGGCAGCACGATCTCGTAGCCGACCTCGCGCCAGCGCCAATGTGCCGCGTCCACCGGTTCGGCGAAGAAGTCGTTGGCGATCCGCCACGCCGACGCACCGATCGCATAGGCATGCCGCAGCACGCTGGACGGCGGATCGTCGTCGCCCAGCACCAGCGGCTTGAACGGGCGTGCGATGCCGGCCTTCTCGAAGCCGATGGCCTCGGTGTCGTGGCCCAGCCACTCCTGGTGGTCGAGGTCAACCGTGGTGATGACGGCAGCATCCGCATCCACCAGGTTGACCGCGTCCAGCCGCCCGCCGAGGCCCACCTCCAGCACCGCCAGGTCCAGCTGCGCGCGCTGGAACAGCCACAGCGCGCACAGGGTGGCATATTCGAAATAGGTCAGCGGCACCTCGCCGCGCGCGGCCTCCACCGCCGCAAAGCCGGCGATGAGCTCGGCATCCTCGACCTCGCGGCCATCGATGCGGATGCGCTCGTTGAAGCGCAGCAGGTGCGGCGAGGTGTAGGCGGCCACGCGCAGGCCCTGCGCGCGGGCGATGGCCTCGATGAACGCGACCGTGGACCCTTTGCCATTGGTGCCACCGACGGTGACCACCCGCGTCGCCGGGCGCTCCAGGCCCAGCCGCGCGGCCACCGCGCGCACCCGCTCCAGGCCCATGGCGATCGATTGGGGGTGCTGGCGCTCGATGAAGGCCAGCCAGTCGGCAAGCGTGCGCGGCATCGCAGGATCGCAGGAACCAGGGGAGCGAAGATTACAGCGCGCGGTGCTTGGCTTCGCCGAACAGCGCGGTGTGGTGGGTGGCATCGTTCAGGCGCACCACGTCCAGCACCTCCAGCGTCGGCCCTTCGAGCAGGTTGAGCGTGGCCGGCGCCTGCCGGAAGCCCCACAGCCGTGCCAGCGGGATGCCCAGGATGCGCGCCAGCAGCACCCGGTTGACGGCATCGTGGGCGACCACCAGCAGCACGTCGTCCTCTGCCAATCCCGCGCAGGCGCGCGCCAGCGCGGGCCAGGCGCGATCCAGTACCTGCTGCAAGGATTCACCGCCGGGGCCCGGCATCTGCACAGTCTCCGGCGCCTGCCGCCAGGCCGCCAGGCGCTCGGGATCGCGCGCGGCGATCTCGGAGGTCAGCAGGCCCTCCCAACTGCCGTGGCCGATCTCCAGCAGACCGTCGTCGAATTGCAGCATCCCGGCGCGCGCCTCGCCCAAGGCCAGCCGCGCCGTCTCCGCCGCGCGCGCCAGCGGCGAGGCCACCGCGCGCGCGATCGGCACCTCGCGCAGGCGCCGGCCCAGCGCCTGCGCCTGGGCGATACCGGTCGCGGACAGCGGGATGTCGGTGCGGCCCTGGTAGCGGCCTTCGGCATTCCACGGGGTTTCGCCGTGGCGGGCAAGCAGGATCTTCATGCGGGTCAGGGGAATGAAAGCAGGGGCCGTGGGCGGTCGCGGACGGACTCTCGCGATGCGCCGGCTGGGTGGAGGGATGCGCAAGCCTGCCACTTTCGACGATGTGCGGCCCTCCCGACAAGTAGCCAGGCCGGAGGCGTCTGCCGACGGGCATGCAGATACAGCCGCTCCGGAAAGCCGCCCACTGGCGCCGCACGCCACCGTGTGCGTCCAGCCGCATGCCGGGCACGGGATCGGGACGCGCCGTCAGACGAAGCGCGCGGGATCGAACGGGGCCGGGTCCAGGTCCGGCGCGCGACCGCTGATCAGGTCGGCCAGCAGTTGCCCGCCGCCGGCGCTCATGCCCACGCCCATCATGCCGTGGCCGAGGTTCAGCCACAGGCCCGGCTGGCCGGGGGCGCGGCCGATCAGCGGGATGTCATCGCGGCTCATCGGCCGCCAGCCGCACCATTTCTCCTGCACCTCGGGCCCGGTGGGCTGCCGCAGGAACTCCGTCGCGCCGCGCTCCAGCGCGCCCAGGCGGCGCTCGTTCAAGCTGTCGTCGAAGCCGGAGAACTCCATCGTGCTGCCCAGCCGGTAGCCGCCGCGCCAGGACGTGACGCAGACCGAGGGCTCGATCAGCACCAGCGCCCGCTTCGGCAGCAGCGCGGGCGGTGCGTAGGTGATCGAATAGCCCTTGCCGGGCTGGATCGCGCCGCGCAGCCAGCGCAGGCCGACCGTGCGCGCCAGCAGCGGCGCCCAGGCGCCGGTGGCCAGCACCACGTCGCGGGCCTGGATGCGGCCGCGGCTGGTATCCGCCACCAGGCCGTGGCGATCGCGGGCCAGGCCGCGCAGCTGGCAACGCTCGAACACGTGCCCGCCGCGCAGGCGCAGCACGCGCGCCAGTTCCGACACGTAGTGGTCGGGCCGCAGCGCGGCATCGCCGCGGAATCGGATGGCGCCGGCCACGCCGGGTTTCAGCGCCGGCTCCTGCGCCTCGTAGGCCGCGCCGTCGAAGACCTCGACGTCGATCCCCAGCGCGCGCAGCAGGGGCAGATCCTCCAGCTCGGCGTCCAGCGCGCGGCGGGTGCGGAATACGTAGTCCTCGCCGGCCTCGGTAAACCCGCAGTCCAGGCCGTGGCGTGCGATCCAGTCCGCGATGCGCTGGCGCGAATCCGCCAGCAGGGCGTACTTGGCGCGCGCGCTGGCGGCATAGTCGCGCGCGTTGCAGCGGCGGGCGAAGCCCAGGAACCAGCGCAGGCGGCTGGGCGACAGGCTGGGCTTGACGTACAACGGAGCGTCCGGGGTGAACATCCAGCGCAGCACCCGCGCCAGCGTGCCCGGCCCCGCCAATGGCGGGGCATGGCTGGGCGTGAGGGTGCCGCAGTTGCCGTGCGAGGCGCCGCTGCCGACCGCCCCGGCCTCGATCACGGTGACATCGCGCCCGGCCTCCACCAGCGCCAACGCGGTGGCGAGCCCGGAAACTCCCGCGCCCACCACCAGGCAATCGACCGTCGCGCCTGCCGCCATGTCGCCCCCTGTCCTGCCCCGCGCCGGCGCGGGGCAGATGCTGCGTCAGTGGTGGTGGCCGCCCTCGCCGTGCACGTGGCCGTGCGCCAGCTCTTCCTCGGACGCTTCGCGCACGTCCACCACTTCGATGTCGAACTCCAGGTCCTTGCCGGCCATCGGGTGGTTGAGGTCGACGTCCACCACGCTCATGCCCACCTTCTCGATGGTGACCGCGCGCGGGCCGAAGTTGGTGTTCAGCACCACCTGCATGCCGGGCGCGAGCTTCTGCTCGCCGAAGTGCTTCTTGGGGATGCGCTGGGTCAGGCCCTCGCGGCGCTCGCCGTAGGCCTCGGCGGCGGTGACGGCGGCCTTGAAGCTGTCGCCGGCCTCGCGCCCTTCCATCGCCTTCTCCAGGCCGGGGATGATCTGGCCGTGGCCGAACAGGATGGCCAGCGGCTCGCCGACGTCCTTCGAGCTTTCCATCGGGGCCTGGCCGGCTTCGGCCACGGCATAGTGGAAACGGACGACGCGGTCTTTTTCGATCTTCATGGGTGCTCGCTTTCGGTGGGGCGCTTGTGGTCGCCGGCGGATGCGCCGACACTGCGCGTGGATGAAACCAGCCGACTGCAACCAGCGACCGGAGCCGCATTATCGACGCTACGCGCGGCTGGCGCCATGCCTTGCGCTATTGCTTCTGGCGACGGCATTGGCCGGCTGCGGCAGTGGCCCCGGGCCGCGTCCCGCGCGCCCGGTCGCCGACCGCAGCCACGCCTGGCCGGTGCTGCCGCCGGCCGACCCCGCCAAGGCCAATGCGGTGCTGATCCGCGCCATCAGCCTGGTCGGCACGCCCTACCGCTACGGCGGCAACACCCCGGAAGGCGGCTTCGATTGCAGCGGGCTGGTCGGCTACGTATACCGCGACATGCTCGACCTGCGCCTGCCGCGCACCACCCGCGAGTTGGCCGCGCTGGAAGGCCCGCGGATTCCGCCCTCCCAGCTGACTGGCGGCGACCTGGTGTTCTTCGGCAGCCACGGCGAGGTCAGCCACGTCGGGATCTATGTGGGCGAAGGCCGGTTCGTGCACGCGCCCAGCAGCGGCGGCACGGTGCGGCTGGATCATCTGGACGGGCCTTGGTGGCGCGACCATTACCGCGGCGCGCGGCGGCTGCTGTACTAAAAAGCGAATCACGTCACATTTTCGCAACCGGCACCACCTGAACAGGGCAATGCGCCTGTTCATCTCCGGATTCCCTAACGTTTTCTGAACCCTTTGCCGGCCACGGGCGGGCATAGTCGCCGTTCGTTTCCGGCACCGTGATGACCGCGTGAAGACAGACCACCTGCCCCACGGCCATACCGCCCCCCGACATCGTCGTTTCCCCGCCATCCTCGCTGTGCTGGCGCTGTCCGCCGCCAGCCTGCCGGCGTGGGCCATGAACCCGCCGCCGGCCAAGGCCGACGAAGCGGCTGCGACCGCACCCGCCGCCTCCGCGACCCCGGCGGCGCCGCTGTCGGCGATCGCCGCCGCCCTGCCGACCGCCGCCAGCATCGCCACCCCCGATAATCCGCCGCCGGCCGCGCAGTTACAGGCCCTGCAGAAGGCGCAGGATCAGCTGCAGAACGGCGGCAGCGCCTCCGCCGCGGCCGACGCCAACGGCGGCTCGCTGATCAAGAGCGTGCTGCAGCGCGCCTTCACCCTGCTCGGCACGCCCTACCGCTACGGCGGCAGCTCGCCGGAGGCCGGTTTCGACTGCAGCGGCCTGGTCAGCTACGTGTTCCGCACCATCGGCATCGACCTGCCGCGCGTCTCGCGCGCGATGGCCAGCGAAGGCACCCGCATCGTCAGCCGCGACGCGCTGGCCGAAGGCGACCTGGTGTTCTTCGGCCGCCGCGGCCACATCGACCATGTCGGCATCTACATCGGCAACGGCCAGTTCCTGCACGCCCCGCGCACCGGGCGCGATGTCACCGTGTCCAGCCTGACCAGCGGCTATTGGGCGCAGAAGTACATGGAAGCGCGCCGGCTGCCGGCCGCGGGCTGACCCCCGGCGCGGCATACCGCCGCAGCATGGAAGACGGAATCTCGTTGACGCCGCCTGCGGGCGGCGTCGTCGCATCCGGGGCTCGCACCGGTGCGCCGGAGCGAATCCGCTCGAATCAGCCGCCGGCGTCCGGCCGGTAGCGCGCGATCGCCTGCTCCGCGTTGCGCGCCAGCGCCATCACCTGCTGCGCGTATTCGGCCATGAGCCGATCTTCCTCGGTCGCCGGCCGCCAAGGCGGCACCGGCACCGGGGAGCCTTCCGGCGACGCCAGCGCCACGAACACGATCACGCAATGCGTGCACAGCCGCGCCTCGGCCTCGTCCGCACGCGGGTCGCGCGCACGCACGTCCACCGCGAAATGCATCGAGGTCGTCCCGGTATACACCAAGGTGACCTCCACCGTGACCAGATCACCGATCCGGATCGGCGCCACGAAGCGGAATCCTCCCACCGCCACGGTGACGCTGTACTGGCCGCTCCAGCCGACCGCGGCGGCATAGCCGGCCTGGTCGACCCACTTCATCACCTGTCCGCCGTGGACCTTGCCGCCGAAATTCACGTCCGACGGCTCGGCGAGGAAACGCATGCGCAACTGGCGCTGGCGACCGCTCATGCGGGGCTCCGTGCCGCGCGTGCGCGGCGAGGCGAATTTCAGAACGGGATGTCGTCGTCGAACGGCACGTCGTCGAACGCGGCAGGCGCGGCAGGCGCAGGCGCCTGCTCGCGGCGCGGGGCCGGGGCGCTGCGCTGCGGGCGGTCGCCGCCGCCATAGCCGCCACCGCTGCCACCGCCGCGCGAGTAGCCGCCTTCGCCGCCACTGCGGGACTGGTAGCCACCGCCACCCTCGCCGCCGCCGCGCTGGCCGTCGCCGCCGCCGATCATCTGCATCTCGTCGGCCACGATGTCGGTGGTGTAGTGCTTCACCCCGTCCTTCTCGTAGGAGCCGTATTCCAGGCGGCCCTCGATGTAGACCTGGCGGCCCTTCTTCAGGTACTCGCCGGCGATCTCGCCGAGCTTGCCGAACAGCTTCACGCGGTGCCACTCGGTCTTTTCCTGCGGGTTGCCGTCGCGGTCCTTGCGCACGCTGGTGGTCGCCACGCTCAAGGTGGTGATCGCCATTCCGCCCTGGGTGTACTTCACGTCCGGGTCGTTGCCGAGGTTGCCGACCAGGATGACCTTATTTACGCCGCGTGCCATGGATTGCCTCTCATCTCGTTTCGCCCGTGGTGGACGATGCCAGCGCAGTATAGCTGGCGACCGCCGGTGCAGCCCGCGCCGCGGGGTCGGAAAACACCCCAGCGCTTATACTTCCGGACTCCCCGCAGATCCCGGCCCATGACCGCATCCGCCCACGACCACGCCGCGCCCGACCTGAAGGCGATCCAGTCCCTGGCCGCACCCGACATGGCCGCGATGGACGCCCTGATCCGCCACCGGCTGGCCTCGGACGTGGTGCTGGTGAACCAGATCGCGGAGTACATCATCGGTGCCGGCGGCAAGCGGCTGCGGCCGATGCTGCTGCTGCTGGCGGCCGGCGCCCTGGGCCACCGTGGCGCGGATGCGCACCAGCTGGCGGCGGTGGTGGAGTTCATCCATACCTCGACCCTGCTGCACGACGACGTGGTGGACGAATCCGACCTGCGCCGCGGGCGCAGGACCGCGAATGCGGTGTGGGGCAATGCGGCCTCGGTGCTGGTGGGGGATTTCCTGTACTCGCGCAGCTTCCAGCTGATGGTGGAGCTGGAGCGGATGGACGTGCAGAAGCTTCTCGCCGATACCACCAACACGATTGCCGAAGGCGAAGTGCTGCAGCTGCTGCACGTGCGCAACCCGGACACCGATGAGGCCGCCTACCTGCGCGTGATCGAACGCAAGACCGCGATCCTGTTCGCCGCCGCGACCGAGCTGGGCGCGCTGCTGGCCGGTGCGGACGCTGCCACCCGGCGGGCGCTGCGCGACTACGGCCTGGCCCTGGGCTATGCCTTCCAGATCGCCGACGACGTGCTGGACTACGCCTCCGATGCGGCGACGATGGGCAAGAACCTGGGCGATGACCTGGCCGAGGGCAAGATGACCCTGCCGCTGATCCACGCGATGCAGCAGGTGGATGCCGCCACCCGCGCGCAGCTGCGGCGGATCGTCGAGCAGGGCGACCTCGACGGCATGCCGGTGGTGCAGGCGGCGATCGCGCGCGCCGGCAGCCTGGACTACAGCCGCGCCCGCGCGCTGGAGCATGCGCGCGCCGCGGAAGACGCGCTCGCCGCGCTGCCGGACAATGCCTACACCGAGGCGCTGCGCGGGCTGGCGCGCTACGCGGTCAGCCGCGACCACTGACATCACACGGGCCGGGGCGGCGCGGGCATCCCACGCCGCGTGCCGGATTGCCCGCGCTTACTCGCGCAGCGCGAAACGCCCGGCGAAGAAGGCATGCATCATCGCGTAGGCGCGCCGCGCCGCGCGCGGGTCGTACTTGCAGCCGGGCTTGTCGGCGGTTTCCAGCGCGAAGCAGTGCACCGCGCCGCTGAAGTTGACGAACTGCCAGTCGGCGCCGGCGCGGTCCATCTCCTCCTCGAACGGGACGATCGCGGCCTTCTGGCTTTCATCCGCCGCGCCGTTGAGCACCAGCAGCGGGGTCTTCACCGATCCCGGCGCCGCCGGAGATGCGGTCTTCAGGCCGCCGTGGAAGGTCACGATCCCGGCCAGCTGGGCGCCGCTGCGCGCCAGCTCCAGCACCGAAGATCCACCGAAGCAGAAGCCGAAGGCGCCGATCCGGGTGGAATCCAGCGGCACCTTGCCGGCCTGCGCCTTGAACGCCTCCAACGCGGCCAGCATGCGCGCCCGCATCAGCTCCGGCTTCGGGTACAGCGTCTGCACCTGCGCCAGCGCCTGCTTGTCATCCGCCGGGCGCACGCCCTTGCCGTACATGTCCACCACGAACACCACGTAGTCGCTGCCGGCCTGCTGCTTGGCCTTGTCCAGCGCGGCCGGGGTGACCCCGTACCAGTCCGGCACCATCAGCAGGCCCGGGCGCAGCGCATGGCTGGCATCGTCGTACACCACGTAGCCGCTAAAACGGTCGTTGCCCTGCGTCCATTCCACCGGCTTGGCCTGCATGGCGGCAAACGCGGGGGCGGCGGCGAACAACAATCCGAGGGCGAGCAGGAAACGGCGCATGGCAGAGGCTCCGGGGGAGGAATGACCCGCCTACGCTACGCAAACCGCATTCAGGTGGCGTGAACCCGCGCCCGCCGTCCCGTGGCAGCGCACGTAAGGGACGCGGGCTTACGCGATCCCCATGCCGCGGATGCCAGTGATCGCATCGGGGTCGAACCCCGCCAGCTGCGCGAAGTGGCGGCCGCGCGCCACGTAGTTAGGGTACGCCCCGAAGCTGGGCGCGCCCGGTGAGAGCAATACCACCCCACCCGCCGGCAGCGCCGCGCGCGCCTGCGCCACCGCATCGGCCAGATCGGATGCTGCGCCGAGCGTGAAGCCGGCCTGCGCGGCCACCGGCGCCAGCAGGGCGTGGATGCGCGGACCGTTCTGGCCCATGGTCACCACCGCACGCGGCGCGCGCACGCGCATCGCCGCGGCGAATTCCTCCCACGGCAGGCCGCGGTCATGGCCGCCGACCAGCACCGCTACCGGGCGGTCGGCATACACCTCCAGCGCGGCCAGCGTGGCCATCGGGGTGGTGCTGATCGAATCGTTGACGTACAGCACCCCGTCGCGCTCGCCCAGCGGTTGCAGGCGATGCGGCAGCGGCTGGAACGTGGCCGCCCGCGGCGCCAGCGCCGCCGCGTCCAGCCCGAACGCCTCCAGCGCGGTGAGCACCGCGCACAGATTGCTGCGGTTGTGGCAGCCCGGCAGCGGCAGACGCGCGGTGTCCATCACGTGCTCATCGCCGCGGTAGAGCGCATCCCCGCGCAGATGCCAGCCGCGCGCATCGCCGTACCAGCGGATCTCGCTATCGGGCAGCGTCAACGTGGCCAGCCGCGGGTCGGCGGCGTTGAGCACGGCAATGTGCGGGCGCGCCTGGGTCACCAGCGCGAGCTTGTCGGCGATGTAGCGTTCCTGCCCGCCGTGCCAGTCCAGGTGCTCGGGGTGCAGGTTGGTGACGATGGCGATTTGCGGGCGCGCGCCGGAGGCGGCCACGTCGCCCGTCTGGTAGCTGGACAGCTCGATCGCCCAGGCTTCGGCCTGCGCGTCCAGCAGCTCCAGCAGCGGCAGGCCGATGTTGCCGGCCAGCGCGGTGCGCAGTCCGGCGGCGCGCAGCAGATGCGCCAGCAGCGCGCTGGTGGTGCTCTTGCCCTTGGTGCCGGTGACGCAGAGCGTACGCGCCAGGGTGCCGTCGTCGGCATGCTCGGCGAACCACAGCGCGGTGCCGCCGAGGAAGCGGGTGCCCTGCGCCGCGGCGAACGCGGCCTCGGGCCGGTACGGGCTGATCCCGGGCGACTTCACCACCACCTCGAACGCGGCCAGGCGCGCGGCGCTGGCCTCGGTCTCGACCGCCAGCCGCGGATCATTCAGGGCCGCGGCCTGCGCGGCCTCGGCCGGGTCGCAGAACAGGGTCAGCGTCTGCGCGGGCAGGCGCGCGCGCAGCGTGTGGTAGGCGGCGCGGCCTTCGTGGCCCCAGCCCCACAGTGCGACCCGGCGCCCGGCCAGGTCGGCGATGCGCAGCACCTCAGGCAGCGAAGCGGTCACGCAGGCGCTCCCACAGCGCGGCGGGGATGCGGTGCTCGCCCTCCGGCACCAGCAGCGGCGCGAGGGCCAACTCGGCCGCGTCCAGCTGCGGCAGGATTTCGCGCACGAACCGGCGCACCACCGCGTCCTCGCGCCATTCCGGGCGCTGCGCGAGGAACGCCATCGCCGCGCGCGACTCGCGCCCCTCGCCCACGCATTCGAACGGCTTGTGGTCCTGGTATTCCAACAGCGCGTCGAAGCCGGGGATCTGCGCCGGATCGTCCAGCAGATTGCGGCCGGTGATGCCCACCAGCCGCAGCTTGGGCATGAACGGCGCCAGCGCGAGGAACACGAAATGGCACTTCGGGCAGACCCCGCACCAGCGGCTGGTGGGGCGCTCGCCGAGGATGTGGAAGTTGCGGTTGCAGCTGGAGAAATGCGCGTCGTAGCGGTCGGTTTTGGCGAACTGGCGCGCCACCGCCAGCTCGCTCAAGGGGCGCAGCAGGGAGTAGTAGCGCAGATCGGCGGCCACGTGCGTCTGCAGGTAATCACCGAACGCCGATTCGAACGCCCAGCCCTTCGACCACTGGTGGTTGACCTCGCCGGTGCCGGGGATCAGCGAGCCGTAGCTGGCCGAGCGCTCGTTGGAGAACACCACCTGGTCCACGCCCAGCACCACCGCGGCGAACGCGAGGATGGCCGAGTTCACCGCGGTCACCGGGATATGCCCGTTCCACGCGCCCTGGCGGTTGAAGTCGAACAGCTGCGGCGCGAGCTGGCGGCCGATGTTGAGGGTGGGCAGCCCGGTCTGCGCGGCGCAGGCGGCGATCAGCTGCGAGCCGCCGATCCAGGCCACCGTCTGCTCCACGCCCTCGGCGCGCAGCGCCTCGATGCTGACCAGCGAATCCTTGCCGCCGCCGATGGCGACCAGCGCGTGCGGGCGCAGGCCGAGCGCGGGGGCAAAGCCCCTCTCCCCCCGGGAGAGGGGTTGGGGTGAGGGTACGGCTTGCGAAGAGGCAGCCTCAGCCGCCGAACCCTCACCCCCAGCCCCTCTCCCGGCGGGAGAGGGGAGCGTGGCGGGAAAGCGGATGCGCGCGCGCAGGTCCAGCCCGTTGCGGTAGGCGAACTCGCCCAGCCCATTGCGGTACACGCTCTCCAGCAGCGCGGCGGTATCGGCATCGATGGCATAGCCATCGATGCGGATTTCCTCCGGCACCGCCGCCTTGTAATAGCTGACGCCGGCGATCAGATGCAGCAGGCGCAGGGCGCGTTCCGCCGCGGCGGCGCGGGCGTCGTCCAGCACGAACGGCGCACCCGGCAGGGTGATGGTCTCGACCAGCGCAGGGCCGTCGTCGAAGGCGTAGGCCAGGCGCGCGATGCCGCTGCGCGCATCGAACTCGCAGTGCAGGAAACGGAAGACGCGGATGGCGTCGCGGTTGAAGGTCCAGTCGGTCATGGGGATTGGCAGGCAGATGCGATCGCGTCGTGATCGAGGATGGCCTCGCCCGGCAGCGCGCGCAGATTGTAGGCACTGGCCATCGCAAAGCCGTAGGCACCGGCGTCCGCGACCAGCATCACGTCGCCCGGCGCGGTGGCGGCGGGCAGCTTGACGCGGTGGCCGAACACGTCGCTGGATTCGCAGATCGGGCCGACCACGTCGAAGTCGTGGCGGTCCGCATCGTCCAGCCGCGACAGGTTGTGGATGTCGTGCCAGGCGTCGTACAGCGCGGGCCGGATCAGCGCGTTCATGCCGGCATCCAGCCCCACCCGGCGCACGCCGTCCTTCTCCACCACCTGGGTGGCGCGCGCCAGCAGCACGCCGGCCTCCGCCACCAGGAAGCGGCCCGGCTCGATCGCCAGCTTGAACGCCGGGTGCACCGCCTTGACCGCGGCCAGCCCCGCGCCCCAGGCGTCGAGGTCGAGCGGCTCGTCGTCATCGCTGTAGGGGATCGGCAACCCGCCGCCGATGTCCAGCACCTCCACGCTGCCGATCCGGCGCGCAAAGCCGGCCAGCTCGTCCACCACCTGCTGCCAGTGGCCGACGCTCTCGATCCCGCTGCCCAGGTGCGCGTGCAGGCCGGTGATGCGCACGTCCAGCGCGCGCGCGGCGTCCACGAACTCGTCCACCCGCTGCGCCGACAGCCCGAACTTGGCTTCCTTGCCGCCGGTGTTCACCTTGGCGTGGTGGCCGTCGCCGTGGCCGAGGTCGATGCGCAGCCACAGCGCGTGCCCGCGGAACACCTCCGGCCAGCGCCGCAGCAGCTCCACGTTGTCCACGGTGACGGTGACCCCGCGCGCCAGCGCCGCCGCGTATTCGTCGATCGGGGCGAAGCTGGGCGTGAACAGCACCCGCTGCGGATCGAAGCCGGGCAGCGCCGCGAACACGCGCTCCAATTCGCCCAGCGACACGCATTCCAGCCCGAAGCCCTCGCCCGCCAGCGCGCGCAGGATGTCGGGGTGTGAATTCGCCTTGATCGCGTAGTAGCGGCGATCCACCGCGGCGATCGCCTTGAGCTGGCGCGCGCGTGCCAGCACCGTCGGCAGGTAGTAGACGTAGCGCGGCGTGGCGTCCTGCGCCAGCTGCAGCAGCGCCGCGCGCTCCTGCGGCGCCCGCCACCACGGCACCGGGCGCGGCCTGAAAGACCCTTCGATCTCGCGCCAGCGCGGGCCGAACACCTCGGCCTCGTACACCGGCATCGCGCCGGAGTCGATCAGCGCCGCGTGCAGCCTGGGCAGCATGCCGTCGGCCGCGGCCTCGTCCACCACGAAGGTGAGGTTCAGATCATTCGAGGACTGCGAAATCAGATGCACGTTCTCGCGCCCGAACATCGCCCACACGTCCTGCAGCTTGTGCAGCAGCGCGCGCATGCCGCGCCCGACCAGGGTGATCGCCGCGCACGGCGCGATCACCCGCACCCGGCAGATCTCGGCGAGGTCGGCCGACAGCGCCGAGAGCACGTCGGTGGTGACCAGGTTCTCGGACGGGTCCAGCGACACCGTCACGTTGGTCTCGGCCGAGCCGATCATGTCCACCGACAGCCCGTGGCGCTTGAAGCGTTCGAAGATGTCGGCCAGGAAGCCCACCTGCTGCCACATGCCGATGCTTTCCATCGACACCAGCACGATGCCGTTGCGGCGGCTGATCGCCTTCACCCCGGGCACCGGCTCCGCGGCCTCGTCGATGCGGGTGCCCGGCAGGTGCGGGCGCTCGGTGTCGAGGATCGCCATCGGCACGCCGCTGTTGCGGCAGGGCCGCAGCGAGCGCGGGTGCAGCACCTTGGCACCGGTGGTGGCGATTTCCTGCGCCTCGTAATAGTCCAGACGGGTCAGCAGGCGCGCGTCCGGCACCTCGCGCGGGTTGGCGCTGAACATGCCCGGCACGTCGGTCCAGATCTCCACCCGGCGCGCACCCAGCAGCGCGCCAAAATAGGCGGCCGAGGTGTCGGAGCCGCCGCGCCCGAGGATCGCGGTGCCGCCATCCTGGTGGCGGGCGATGAAGCCCTGGGTGATCAGCAGGTGGCTGGGCTGCGCGGCGAAACGCGCGCGCCAGCCGGGATCGGGCTGCCACTGGCAGTTCACCGACAGCCGCTGCGCCCACGCGCTCTGGTTGGGCTGCGGCGGCAGCGCGGTGAGCCAGTCGCGGGCGTCCATCCAGCCGATGTCCAGCCCCTGCGCGCGCAGGTAGGCCGCGCCGAGGGTGGAGGACAGCAGCTCGCCCTGCGCCAGCACCTCGGCCTGCCAGTCGAGCAGGCGGTCGGCGGCGCGCGGATCCTCCAGCAGGCCGCGCAGCGCGGCCAGGCGCGCACCCAGCACGGCCTCGGCGTCCAGCCCGAGCTCGCCGGCAAACGCGCGGTGGCGCGCTTCCAGCTGTGCCACGCGTGCGGGCGCATCCGCCGCGCCGTCGGCGATTGCCGTCAATTCGTTAGTGACGCCCGACAGCGCCGAAACCACCACCAGCACCCGCGCGCCGTCTTCCTGCGCCCGGGCCGCCGCCAGCCGGCCGATGGTGTCCCAGCGCGTGCGTTTGGAGACCGAGGTGCCACCGAACTTGAGCACCAGCCAGCCAGCATCGGACGCGAGGGGACGTGTGGACATGGATCCGCGGGGATTAAGGGAGTCGGAAGGAACGAGGACGGCAGATGAAGAAAATGCCGCGGGCCGCGGCACTGGTGCATTCTAGCGGCCCCGCCCCGGCGTCCGTCGATTGCCCGCCATGATCCGTCGTTATCTGCAGCTGGATGTGTTCGCCGCCCGCCCCGGCCAGGGCAACCCGCTCGGCGTGGTGCTGGATGCGCAGGGCCTGGACGGCGCCGCGATGCAGTCGCTGGCGGCCTGGCTGAATCTCTCGGAGACGGTGTTCTTCCTGCCACCCGAGGCCGGCGCCGACTACCGCATCCGCATCTTCACCCCGGGCAGCGAGCTGCCGTTCGCCGGCCACCCCAGCGTGGGCGCGGCCTGGGCCGTCGTCCAGCATCGCCTGGCGCAACCCAGCGCCGGCAGGCTGGTGCAGCAGTGCGGCGCCGGGAACCTGCCGGTGCGGATCGAGATGCAGGACGCGCAGTTGCTGCCGTTCGTGCGCAGCCCGCGCGCGCGCGAAGTCGCGCGTCATGACGGCGCGCTGCCGAACGGGCTGGATGCCCTGATCGCGCCCGGCACGCAGGCCATGCTGTGGGACAACGGCCCGCGCTGGTGGTTGCTGGAAGCCGCTTCCGCCGCCGCGCTGCGCGCGTTCCGGCCGGACTTTTCCGCGCTCGCGGCCTGGACCAATGCCACCGCCGCCACCGGGGTCGCGGTATATGCCTTCGAAGCATCCGCCCAGCATGCGCTGGCGGTGCGCGCGTTCTGCCCTGGGGACGCGGTGAACGTGCCGGAAGACCCGGTCACCGGCAGCGCGAATGCCGCCATCGCCGCCTGCCTGCACCGCCAGGGGCGGCTGCCGGGCGCGGATGGCACCTACGTGGCCAGCCAGGGCCGCGAACTGGGCCGCGACGGACGGGTCTTGGTGCGGGTGGATGGCGATGGCGAGGTCTGGATCGGCGGCCAGGTGCAGCAGGTGATCGAAGGCCGGCTGGACTGGTAATCTGCGCGCCCTTTTCGCGCCCCCTCGCCATGCCCCGCCCATTCGTTCAACTCGACGTGTTCGCCTCCCGCCCCGGCGCCGGCAATCCGCTGGCGGTGGTGCTGGATGCACGCGGCCTGGACGCTGCCGCGATGCAGGCCATCGCGCGCTGGACGCGGCTGCCGGAAACCACCTTCGTGTTCCCGCCCACCGCGCCGGAGGCCACCCACGCCCTCCGCATCTTCAGCCCGCGCCGGGAGGTGCCGTTCGCCGGCCATCCCAGCGTCGGCACCGCGTATGCGCTGCTGGAGGCGGGGCTGGTGACGCCCCGCATCGACGCCGACGGCACGCCGCTGCTGGTGCAGGAAGGCATCGCCGGCCTGTTGCCGCTGCGCGTACGCGGGGCAGGCAGTACGCGTACCGTCGCGGTACGCACGCCGCGCGCGCGGGTGCAGGAGATCGCCGCGCCCGACGATGCCCGCCTCGCCGCCGCGCTGGCCGGCCTGCGCCTGGGCGCACTGCCGCCGGTGCTGATGGACGGCGGGCGCCGCTGGTGGCTGGTGGAACTGGCGGATGAAGCCCATCTGCGCAGCATCACCCCGGACTGGGAGGCAATCGCCACGCTGGCCGAGGCCACCGACAGCATGGGCCTGTTCGTGTACGCGCGCAGCCATGACCCGGTGTACTACTACGCGGTGCGCGCCTTCGTGGGCGCGCCGGCACGCTTCGAGGACGCCGCCTCCGGCGCCGCCAACGCCACCCTTGCCGCCTGGTTGGCCGAACGCGGCGCGCTGCCGCCCAGCCCCGGCGGCTTCTACCGCGTCAGCCAGGGCCGCGAAGTGGGCTTCGATGCCATCCTCGAACTGACCGTGGATGCGCAGGGCGAGGTCTGGTCCGGCGGGCGCGCGGTGCCGGTGGTACGCGGCGAGCTGGACTGGCCGCTGGGCTGAACCGCCGGCGTACGGCAGATGCGACGAAGCCGCGCAATGGCGCGGCTTCGTCGTGGTGCAACCGGCGTGGAGGTCAGACGTTGAAGCGGAAATGCAGGATGTCGCCTTCCTGCACGCGATAGTCCTTGCCCTCCAGGCGCAACCGCCCCGCTTCACGCGCACCGGCCTCACCGCGGTATTTGATGAAGTCGTCGTAGGCAATCGTCTCTGCGCGGATGAAGCCCTTCTCAAAATCGGTGTGGATCACGCCCGCGGCCTGCGGCGCGGTGGCACCGGCCTTGACCGTCCACGCGCGCACTTCCTTCACGCCGGCAGTGAAGTAGGTCTGCAACCCAAGCAACTTGTAGGCGGCGCGGATCACCCGGTTCAGGCCCGGCTCGTCCAGCCCGAGGTCGGCCAGGAAGGCATCGCGGTCGGCCTCGTCCAGCTGGCTCAGCTCTTCCTCGATCGCCGCGCACACCGGCACCACCTCGGCGCCCTCGCCGGCCGCGCGCGCGCGCACCGCGTCCAGGTGCGGGTTGTCCGTGAAGCCGTCCTCCAGCACGTTGGCCACGTACATCACCGGCTTCATGGTGAGCAGGAACAGCTCGCGCACCAGCGCGCGCTGTTCCTCGTCCAGCGCCACCGTGCGCGCGGCCTTGCCCGCGTCCAGCGCAGCGCGCAGCTTGCCCAGCACCTCGATCTTCGCCTTGGCGTCCTTGTCGCCGCCCTTGGCGACGCGCTCGTAGCGGGCGATCGCCTTGTCCACCGACTCCAGGTCGGCCAGCGCCAGCTCGGTGTCGATGGTCTCGATATCGGCGATCGGATCGACCTTGTTGGCGACGTGGATCACGTCGGGGTGCTCGAAGCAGCGCACCACGTGGCAGATCGCATCCACCTCGCGGATGTGCGCCAGGAACTTGTTGCCCAGGCCCTCGCCGCTGGCTGCGCCGGCCACCAGCCCGGCGATGTCCACGAACTCGACCGCGGTCGGCACCACCTTCTGCGGCTTGACGATCTCGCTCAGCGCGTTGAGCCGCAGGTCCGGCACCGGCACCACGCCGACGTTCGGCTCGATCGTGCAGAACGGGAAGTTGGCCGCGGCGATGCCCGCCTTGGTCAGCGCGTTGAACAGGGTGGACTTGCCGACGTTCGGCAGTCCGACGATGCCGCATTTGATGCCCATGATGGATCCGTGTTCCGGGATTCGTGATTGCCGGCTCGGGCGCGCGCGCTCAAGCCGGCAATCACCAATCGCCGCTCACGCCTTGGCTGTGTGCAGCCGCGTCATCGCCTCCATGAAGTCGCCGCGCACCGCCAGCGGCAGCACGTCGGCGGCGTCGCCGATCGCACGCAGGATCAGGGCCTCGTCGGCCGCGCCCGGGCGCCCCAGCACCCACGGCGTCACCTTGTCCTTGTGCCCGGGATGGCCGATGCCGATGCGCAGGCGGTGGAAGCGCGCATGCCCGAGCAGGCGGATGGTGTCGCGCAGCCCGTTCTGGCCGCCGTGGCCGCCGTCGAACTTCAGGCGCGCCACGCCCGGCGGCAGGTCCAGCTCGTCATGCGCCACCAGCATCTCCTCCGGCTCGATCTTCCAGTAGCGCAGCGCGGCGGTGATCGACTTGCCGCTGGCGTTCATGAAGGTCGCCGGACGCAGCAGCCACACCGGCTGGCCGGCGATGTCCACCTTCGCGGTCTCGCCGAACAGCTTGCTTTCCAGCCCGAAGCGCGCGCCGGCGGCCTGCGCCAGCGCGTCAATAAACCAGAACCCGGCGTTGTGCCGGGTTCGGAGGTACTCGGCACCGGGGTTGCCCAGCCCGACGATGAGGCGAAGACCGGCCATCGTGCATCTCCCGCCGCAACCGTCCCGGCGGCGGCCAGGCCGCGCGCCGGGACGCTGCGCTTGGGATTACTTGTCGTCCTTCTTGGCGGCCTTGGTGGCCGGCACCTCGGCCGCGGCCGGCGCAGCGGCATCGCCCTCTTCCTCTTCCTTGGCGTGCTTGGCGATGACCACGGCCACGTCATGCTCCTTGCCCAGCTTCAGCGCCGGCAGCTCGACGCCGGGCGGCAGCTTGAGGTCGGACAGGTGCACCACGGCGCCCACGGCCAGCTCGCCCAGGTCGACTTCGATCGCCTCCGGCAGGTCCTTCGGCAGGCAGCTCACTTCCACTTCGGTCAGCTCGTGGGTGATGACCACGCCGCTGGTCTTGCCGGCCGGCGACTTCTCCTGGTTCAGGAAGTGCAGCTGGACCTTGGTGCGCAGCGCCTGGCTGGCGTCCACGCGCTGGAAGTCCAGGTGCATGATCAGCTGCTTGTACGGGTGGCGCTGCATGTCGCGCAGCAGGACCTGCTCGACCTTGCCGTCGATGTCCAGGTTCAGGATCGACGAGTAGAACCACTCGTGGTGGCTGGCCAGCCAGATCTGCTCGTGCTCGATCTGGATGGCCTGCGGGGCGGACTTGCCGCCGTAGACGATGGCCGGCAGCTGGGCCGCACGACGCAGGCGGCGGCTCGCACCCTTCCCCTCGACGTTGCGGCTGGTGGCCTTGATGGTGTGTTCGGACATGGGATGACTCACTTCTCGTTGCGATGAAGCCGCCTCGCGGCGGCGAAGACACTCACCCGCGACCAGGTGAGTGGGGTGCACCGCCGGCGGGCCGGCGGCGCGGATGGGATCAATCCACGTACAGCGAGCTGACCGATTCGCCGAAGGCCATCCGGCGGATGGTCTCGGCCAGCAGTTCGGCCACGCTCAGCTGGCGGATCCTGGTGCAGGCCTTGGCGGCCGGCGACAGCGCGATGGTGTCGGTGACGACCAGCTCGTCCAGCGACGAGCGGTTGATGTTGTCCAGCGCCGCGCCCGACAGCACCGGGTGCACGCAGTAGGCCACCACCTTGCGCGCGCCGCGCTCCTTGAGCGCGTTGGCGGCGGCGCACAGGGTGCCGGCGGTGTCCACGATGTCGTCCACCAGCACGCAGGTCTTGCCCTCGACGTCGCCGATGATGTTCATCACCGTGGCCACGTTGGCCTTCGGGCGGCGCTTGTCGATGATGGCCAGCTCGGCGTCGTCCAGGCGCTTGGCGATCGCGCGCGCGCGCACCACGCCACCGACGTCGGGCGATACCACGATCACGTTGTCGGTGCCGTGCACGCGCCAGATGTCCGCCAGCAGCAGCGGCGAGGCGTACACGTTGTCCACCGGGATGTCGAAGAAGCCCTGGATCTGGTCGGCGTGCAGGTCCACCGTCAGCACCCGGTCGGCATCCACCGCGCCGAACATCTTGGCCGCCACCTTGGCGGTGATCGGCACTCGCGCCGAGCGCGGGCGGCGGTCCTGGCGGGCGTAGCCGAAGTACGGCACCACCGCGGTGACGCTGGCCGCCGATGCGCGCTTGAGCGCGTCGATCAGCACCAGCAGCTCCATGAAGTTCTCGGCGGTCGGCGCGTTGGTGGGCTGGATGACGAACACCTCCTGCCCGCGCACGCTCTCCTCGATCTCGACCTGCACCTCGCCGTCGGAGAAGCGGCTCACCAGCGCCTTGCCGGGGCGCACCCCGAGCTCGCGGCACACCGCGTTCGCCAGTGGCTTGTTGGCGTTGCCCGAGAAGACCAGCAAGTTGGGATTGTCCTGCATGGCGATGACCGCGTTGGAAGGCGATGGAAGATGGGCAGGGCGGAAACGACGACGGTGACAGGCTGGCAGGGGCGGAAGGATTCGAACCTACGTATGCCGGGATCAAAACCCGGTGCCTTAACCACTTGGCGACGCCCCTGTTGGATGACGCTCCACCGCGTCCAGCAGTGGCGACCGTTCCGCGCCGCGCGCCAGCCAGGCCGACAGGCCCGGTGGCAGCGCCGCCAGTGCCGCTTCGGCGGAACCGCGGTCCGCGAATTCCACGAAGCAGCCGCTGCCGGAGCCGGTCAACCGCGGCAGCCCGACCCGCGCCAGCGCGGCGAACACCGCTTCGACGGCGGGCTCGCGGCGGCGCAGGACCGGCTCGAACGCGTTGCCGCGCACGTTCCCGGAAAGGAAGCCCGATATTGTCGCGGGCGCGGCATCCTTCGTCAAATCAGGGGATTGGAACAGCGCCGCGGTGGAGGCATGCACGCCGGGGTCGGCCAGCAGGTACCAGGCCGGGGGCAGCGCGATCGCCACCAGTTCCTCGCCGACCCCGGTAGCCCAGGCGTTGCGCCCGCGCACAAACACCGGCACGTCCGCGCCCAGCCGCAACCCCAGCGCGGCCAGCCGGTCCTCGCCCAGGTGCAGGCCCCAGAGCCGGTCCAGCGCCACCAGCACGCTGGCAGCATCGGACGAGCCGCCGCCGAAGCCGCCGCCCATCGGAATGCGCTTTTCGATGCCGATTTCCACGCCTTGCGCGCAATTCGTCTCTTTTTTCAGCAATTCCGCGGCGCGCAGCAGGAGGTCGTCGGCCGCCGCGACGCCCGGCACGCCGCCCCCCGCGCGCAGGATGCGGCCATCCGCGCGCGGGCGCAGGAACACGGTGTCGCCCCAGTCGAGCAGGCGGAACACGGTCTGCAGCGCGTGGTAGCCGTCGGGGCGGCGGCCGGTGATGTGCAGGAACAGGTTCAGCTTGGCCGGGGCCGGCCAGGCGCTCCAGCCTTGCTCCGCGGGGAAGCCCGCGCGGGCATCCGCGCGCAGCTCAGTCATCGCGCCCTCCCCAGGCGTCCACCACCAGGCGCACGCGGTTCTCGCCGCGGCTGGCCTCGATCCGCAGCGGCAGCGCCGGGCCGTCGAAGGCGCCCGGGGCCCAGCCGGCGTACTCCACCACCCAGCCGGCCTGCTCGATCCGGCGCGGTAGCAGGTCGGGGGCGTAGGTGATCCGCGCCGGGCCGAAGGCCGCGGCCGGGGCCTGCGCGCCGCGCAGCCAGCAGCCGAGCGCAGCCAGCGGGATGTCCCAGCCGGTGGCATCGCGCAGCAGGCCGGCGGCATCCGCTGCCCGGCGCGGGCCGCCTTCCAGCCCGCGCAGGGTGGCGCCGCCGGCATCCACGTCCAGCGCCCAGCCCTGGCGGGTCACCGGGGCCGACAGCTGCAGATGCAGCTGGCCCGCGCCCTGCGACCAGTCGAGCCGGCCGCTGCCGCCCTGGCGCCCGTTGGCCAGCGCCACCCGTGCGGACAGCCGCCAGGCCGGGGCTGCGCAATCGCCATCCTCGCCCAGGCCCAGGGCCTGCAGGCGCAGGCGCTGGGCGGCCGCGCCCGCGTCCGGATCGCCCGCCGGCGCGGCCGGCGGCGGCAGCGAGGCGCAGCCGGCCAACCCCAGCAACGCGGCCAGCGCCGCGCCCGCGCGCAAGCTCACGCGCCGGTCTCCTGCAGCGCGCGCTGCAGCGAGCGGTTGCCCGGATCGAGCCTGCGCGCCTCGTCGAAATAGCGGCGCGCCTCGTCCTTGCGCCCCAGCACCCACAGCACCTGGCCGAGGTGGCTGGCGATGTCGGGGTCCTTCTGCAGGGCGTAGGCGCGGCGCAGCTGCTCCAGCGCGTCGCGCGGCTTGCCCAGCTTGAACAGCACCCAGCCGTAGCTGTCGATGATGGCGGCATTGCCGGGATCGGCCACGCGCGCGCGGTCGATCAGCTCCAGCGCCTCGCGGTAGCGGGTGGTGCGGTCGGCCAGGGTGTAGCCCAGCGCGTTCAGCGCGGCCACGTTGTCCGGCTCGATCACCAACACCCGGCGCAGGTCGGCCTCGGCGCGGTCGATCTGGTCCTGGCGCTCCCACATCAGGGCACGCGCGTACAGCAGTTCGATGTTGTCGGGGAACGCCGCCAGCCCGCGCGCGTAGGCATCGCGCTCGCCGGCGGCATCGGCGTCCTTCTGCCGAAGCTCGGCTTCCATCAGGTAGGCATCGCGGCGCGCATCGTCGTCCAGCGCGGCATCCGACTGCAGCGCATGCACCTCGTCGTAGGCCTTGGCCACCTGTCCCATCGCATGCCGCACGCCCACCGCGCGCAGCCGTGCCAGCGCCTGCGCGCGACTGCCGGGCACGCTGGCATACCACGCCAGCGCCTCGTCGTAGCGCTGCAGCAGCTCGGCGACCTGGCCCAGCAGCAGGCGGCGCATCGGGTTCGGCTGGGTGGCGCCGGCCTTGAGCTCGGCATACAGCGCGGCCAGCCCGTCCTTGTCGCCCAGCCCGTCCAGCAGGTCGGCGCGGCGCGCGTAGCTGGTGTCGTCCTGCGGCCCGGCGGCCAGCACCTGCGCGGCGCGCGCGGCATCGCCCAAGGCTTCGTATTCGCTGGCCAGGCTACCGCGCAGGGCGGTCGATCGCCGGGCCGGCGCCGGGATTGCATCGAGCACCGCGCGCGCCTGCGCCAGATCTCCGGCCTCGCGCAGCCACTGCGCGCGCAGCAGGGCCACCCGCGGCTCGCCGGGGAAGCGCTTCACCACCTGGACGACGATGCGATCGACCAGCTTCGGCTGCTCCAGCCGCTGCGCCAGCCCGCCGAAGGCCAGCCATGCCTGCAGCTGCGCGGGCAGTTCGCCGCGATCGACGATCTCGCCCACCATCGCCACCACCAGCGCCGGCTGCCGCCCGACCGCCCCGGTCAGGGCCGCCAGCGCGGCCTGCCAGCCGTCGTCCTCGGCCAGCAGCACGCGTAGCTCCCGCCGCGCCTGCGCCTTCTGCCCGGCGCGCAGGGCCAAGGTGGCCGCCATCATGTGCCGCGCCTGGCTGTCCTGCGGCTGCAGCTGGCGCCAGGTCGCCAGCGCCTCGGCGGCGAGCGCGTCGCGGTCGGCCAGCAGCGCGATGCGGGTGGCGCGCTCGGCCAGCACCGGGTCGGCGGCGGCACGCGCCGCGGCCAGGTAGTCGCGCGCGGCCTCCGGCAGCAGCCCGCCCTGCAGGGCGAACTCACCGGCCAGGCTGGCCTCCAGCGGATCCACCCGTGCCGCCTGCGTGGCCGGCTTCTCCCCGGGCTTCGACGCCGCTGGCGCGGCCAGGGCCGGGGCCGGCGCAACACAGGCCAGCGCCAGCAGCAGGACGGGCAGGCGCAGGCCAAGGCGATACGGAATGGGCATGGGCGCGGCGGCTACAATGGTCAGTCGGGCCCGCAGCTTAGCGCAGGCGCCTGAACGAATTCCGCCGCGTCCACGCCATTCCCGCCCATGCCCCTGCTCGCCCTCGGCATCAACCACCAGACCGCGCCGGTTGCCCTGCGCGAGCGGGTGGCGTTCGCCGCCGAGGCGCTGCCGCCGGCGCTGGAGGCGCTGCGCGGCGTGGACGGCGTGCGCGAAGCGGTGCTGCTGTCCACCTGCAACCGCACCGAGTTGTACGCGCATGCCGAGGGCGATGGCGAGGCGCTGGCCGACTGGCTGGCGCGGCACCCCGGCGCCGGCGAGGACCTGCACGCCTACCTGTACCGCCACCGCGACGGCGAGGCGGTGCGCCACCTGTTCCGGGTCGCCAGCGGGCTGGATTCGCTGGTGCTGGGCGAGCCGCAGATCCTCGGCCAGGTCAAGCAGGCCTGGACCGCCGCGCGCGCGGCCGGCACCCTGGGCGGGCCGCTGGACCGGATGTTCCAGCAGGCGTTCGCTACCGCCAAGCGCGCCCGCACCGACACCCGCATCGGCGCCAACCCGGTCTCGGTGGCGTCGGTGGCGGTGCGCCTGGCGGAGGAGAACTTCGCGCGCCTGGACGAATCCAGCGTGCTGCTGATCGGCGCCGGCGAGACCATCGAGCTGGCCGCGCGCCACCTCGCCGAGGCGCGCGTGCAGCGCCTGCTGGTGGCCAACCGCACCCTCGCCCACGCGCAGGCGCTGGCCAGCCGCCATGGCGGGATCGCGCTGCCGCTGGAGGAACTCGACAAGCACCTGGCCGAAGCCGACATCGTGATCGCCGCGACCGCCAGCCGCACCCCGATCCTGCACCGCGCGCAGGTCGAGCACGCGCTGCGCCTGCGCCGGCACCGGCCGATGCTGCTGATCGACCTGGCGGTGCCGCGCGACATCGATCACGACGTCTCCGGCCTGCGCGACGTGTTCCTGTACACCGTGGACGACCTGCAGCGCGCGATCGAGGACAACCGCCGCAGCCGGCGCGAGGCCGCGCAGCAGGCCGAGGCGATCATCGAACTGCAGGCCGCGCGCTTCCTCGAGGATTACCTCGCCAGCCAGCGCCAACAGCCGCTGCTGCAACTGCGCGCGCACGGCGATGCGGTCCGTGCGGAAGCACTCGCCAAGGCGCGCGCGCAGCTGGCCGCCGGGCTGCCGCCGGAGCAGGCGCTGGAACTGCTGGCGCACACCCTGACCAACCGCCTGCTGCACGCCCCCACGGTGGCGCTGCGCGAGGCCGCGCGCAGCGGCGATGCCGAGCTGGCGCGCGCCGCGGCACGGTTGTTCCCGCCGGCGGACGGCGGCGACGGGCGCGCATGACCCCTGCCCTGCGTCGCAAGCTGGAAGCGCTGCTGGAACGGCGCGAGGAAGTGGAGCGCCTGCTGGCCGATCCGACGGTGGCCGCCGATCCCGCGCGGTTCCGCGCCCTCTCGCGCGAGTTCTCCAGCCTGCAACCGCTGGCCGATGCGCTGGCGGCGGAGGCGCGCGCGCGCGCCGACCTCGAGGCCGCGCAGGCGCTGCGCGACGACCCGGAACTGCGCGCGTTGGCCGACGACGAGATCGCCGCCGCGAGTGCACGCCTTGCGCAACTGGAAGGCGAACTGCTGGCGCAGCTGGTGCCGAAGGATGCGCGCGACGACGGCGGCCTGTACCTGGAGGTGCGCGCGGGCACCGGCGGCGACGAGGCCGCGATCTTCGCCGGCGACCTGTTCCGGATGTACGCGCGCTATGCCGAACGCCAGGGCTGGCGGGTCGAGGTGGAATCGGCCAACCCCGGCGAGCACGGCGGCTACAAGGAGATCATCGCCCGCATCGAAGGCGAAGGCGCCTACGCGCGGCTGAAATACGAATCCGGCACCCACCGCGTGCAGCGGGTGCCGGCCACCGAATCGCAGGGCCGCATCCACACCTCGGCGGCGACGGTGGCGATCATCGCGCTGGAGCCCGACGCCGACACCACCATCAGCCTCAACCCGGCCGACCTGAAGGTGGACACCTTCCGCAGCTCCGGCGCCGGCGGCCAGCACGTCAACAAGACCGAGTCCGCGATCCGCATCACCCACCTGCCGACCGGCCTGGTGGTGGAATCGCAGACCGAGCGCAGCCAGCACGCCAACCGCGACAAGGCGATGAAGCGCCTGCAGGCGATGCTGGTGGAGGCCGAATTGGAGAAACGCGCCGCCGCCACCGCCGCGGACCGCAAGCTGCAGGTGGGCAGCGGCGACCGCAGCCAGCGCATCCGCACCTACAACTTCCCGCAGGGCCGGATCACCGACCACCGCGTGGAAGGCCTGACCCTGTACGACCTGCCCAACGTGCTGGACGGCGCGCTCGATCCGCTGATCGACCGCCTGCGCCAGGAGCGCCAGGCCGAGGAACTGGCGCGCCTGGCGCGCGAGGCGTGAGCCGCACCCAACGCAGGCCGGGGCCGGACCATGGCTTCCCGCGCCACCTGCGAATCACCCGCGAATCGCACCCGCGTATCGCGCACATGCATCACCGAATGAGGATGTCCCGATGACCGTTTCCATCTCGCGCGCCGGCCCCGCCGACCTCGACGCCCTGGCCGCGCTGTTCGACGCCTACCGCCAGTTCTACGGCCAGCCGGCCGACTTGGCGCGCGCGCGCGAGTGGCTGCGCAGCCGCCTGCGCCTGGGCGAATCGGTGGCGCTGCTGGCCCGCCGCGATGGCCAGCCGGCCGGCTTCGTGCAGCTCTACCCGATGTTCTCCTCGGTGCGCACCGCCCGCACCTGGATCCTCAACGACCTGTTCGTGGACCCGGCCGCGCGCCGGCAGGGGGTCGCGCGCGCCCTGCTGGAGGCCGCCGCCGGCTTCGCGCGCAGCGATGGCGCCGCCGGCATCGCGCTGGAAACCGCGCAGGACAACGCCGCCGCGCGCGCGCTTTACCGCGCTGCCGGCTGGCGCGAGGACGCCACCCAGTGGTATTCGCTGGACTTCGCCGCCGGCGTGCACTGAGCGCGCGTGCAGCCCCGGCGACGGCGGCCTACACTGCCGGCGTCGTCCATGCCGAGGGCCTGCCGGTGCCGATCGATACCACCCTGCGATTGCTCAGCAAGGCCCGCGGCCTGAGCGTGGCCGATATCGCCACCGCGATCCCGCGCGCCGGCATCGGCACCGTCAACGCCTGGCTGAAGGGTGAGAAGCTGCCCGGGCGCGACCAGGTGGATGCACTCGCGCGTGCGCTGGGCGTGCCCGCCGGGGCGCTGCTGGCGGAGCTGGCGCAAACGCTCGACCCGGCGCGCACCCGCGGCGAACATCAGCTGCTGGCCGCCTATCGCGCGCTGTCGCCGCGCCAGCAGGGCGCCTTGCTGGAAGTGGCGCGCGGGCTGGCCGCAGCGACCACGCCCATCCCCGCCAGGAAAAAACACGCACCGCGGCGCAGGACGCCGGCATGAAGCCGCTCAAGCGCAAGGACTACGAAGCGGCGCTGGAACCGATGCTGCTGGAACTGGATGCCGCCGCGCGCTGGGTCAGGCACGCCGGCCAGCGCCTGCTGGTGCTGTTCGAAGGCCGCGACACCGCGGGCAAGGGCGGCGTGATCAAGGCCATCAGCCAGCACCTGGACACCCGCCAGTTCCGGGTGGTGGCGCTGCCCAAGCCGACCGAACGCGAAAGCACCCAGTGGTACTTCCAGCGCTACGTGCCGCACCTGCCGGCCGCCGGCGAGATCGTGCTGTTCGACCGCAGCTGGTACAACCGCGCCGGGGTCGAACAGGTGATGGGCTACGCCAGCCAGGCGCAGGTCGCCGCGTTCCTGAAGCAGGTGCCGGTGTTCGAAAAACTGCTGGTGGACGACGGCATCCTGCTGTTCAAGTACTGGCTGACCTGCGACCAGGCCGAGCAGGAAGCCCGCTTCGCCGAGCGCCGCGCCGATCCGCTCAAGCGCTGGAAGCTCTCGCCGGTGGACCTGGCCGCGCGCACCCGCTACAGCGACTACACCCGCGCGCGCGAGGCCATGCTCGCCGCCACCCATACCCGCCACGCGCCGTGGACGCTGGTGGACTTCAACGACCAGCGCCGCGGCCGCCTGACCCTGATCCGTCATCTGCTGGATCACCTGCCCGCCACCGACGTGCCCGAGCTGGTGTTCGACCTGCCGCCGCTGCCTGGCAAGCCCGCGCGCGAGCGCTTCGGCAAGCTCAAGCCGCTGCCCTCCTGGACGCAGGACTAGGCACGCTGCGAAGCGCCCCACTCGCGGCGATGCCGCCATGCGTCCACGCGATGTCTGCCGCCCGTGCCGCAGGCATCGCTGCCGCCGATGGCGGTGATCGAGATTTTCGAATGGAACGCCGCGCCGTATCGACTAACGTGATCGAACGCGCCATCGCGATCATCCGCACCCATCGCCATGGCCTGCCGCAACCCCACCCGAGCCGCCCTACGCCATCGATGGCATGAACGCGATCAGCGCCAATCTCGATGCCCGCACCCGCGATGCCGCGCTAGCGGCGCTGCGCTCCGGCGGCCGCATGCGCCTGCTGCCGTTCATCGGCCCGGCGGTGGTCGCCTCGGTGGCCTACATCGACCCCGGCAACTTCGCCACCAACCTGCAAGCCGGCGCGCGCTTCGGCTACACCCTGCTGTGGGTGGTGCTATGGGCCAACCTGATGGCGATGCTGGTGCAGACCCTGTCAGCCAAGCTCGGGATCGCCACCGGCAAGAACCTGCCGGAAGTGATCCGCGACCACTGGCCGAAGCCGCTGGTGTGGTTCTACTGGGCGCAGGCCGAGCTGGTGGCGATCTTCACCGACCTGGCCGAATTCCTCGGCGCCGCGCTCGGCTTCCACCTGCTGCTGGGGCTGCCGATGGAGGCGGCGGTGCTGCTCGCGTTCGCGGCCACCATGGGCATCCTGTACCTGGAACAGCAGGGCTTTCGCGGGATCGAACTGGTGATCGCCGCGCTGGTGGGGGTGATCGCGCTCACCTTCGGGGTGCAGCTGCTGTTCGCCCATGTCGCGATCGCGCCGGCGCTGCAAGGGCTGCTGGTGCCGCGCCTGCCGGGGCCGGAGGCGACGTACCTCGCGGTCGGCATCCTCGGGGCGACGGTGATGCCGCACGTCATCTACCTGCACTCCAGCCTGACCCAGTACCGGCTGGTGGTGCCGGAGGAAGAAAAGCCCGCGCTGATGCGCCAGACCCGGCGCGAAGTCGTGCTGGCGATGGGCGTGGCCGGGCTGATCAACCTGGCGATGCTGGCGGTGGCCGCCGGCGCCTTCGCCGGCCAGCCGGGCATGGACGACCTCGGCGCGGCATGGGCACAGATGGGCCAGGCCCTCGGCCCGCTGGCGGCCGCCGCATTCGCGGTGGCGCTGCTGGCCAGCGGGCTGTCCTCCAGCGCGGTCGGCACCCTGTCCGGGCAGGTGGTGATGCAGGGCTTCGTGGGGTTTCGCATCAACTTGTGGCTGCGGCGCAGCCTGACCGCGCTGCCGGCGCTGGTGGTGGTCCTGCTCGGGCTGGACCCGACCCGGGTGCTGGTGTTCTCGCAGGTGGTGCTCTCGTTCGGCATCCCGTTCGCGCTGGTGCCGCTGATGCACTTCACCGCGCGCCGCACGCTGATGGGCAGGCTCGCCAATACCCGCGCGATCACCCTGCTGGGCTGGCTGGTGACGGTGCTGGTCTCATCGCTCAACCTGTGGCTGCTGGCCGGCCTGCTGCGTGGCGGCTGAGGCAGCGCCCACACACTTCAGCCGATGGTGAAGCCGTCGACGTCCGGCGGCGAGGCCAGATCCTCGCGCACGACCTCCGCCACCCGCGCCAGCGGCGGCCCCTGCCATAGCCAGCGCTCGAGTGCCGCGAGCGCCTGCGGCGCGCCCACCGCCAGCACCTCGACCCGGCCATCGGCGAGGTTGCGGGCATGCCCGCGCAGGCCCAGGCGCTGCGCCTGCGCGCGAGTGGCGGCGCGGTAGGACACGCCCTGCACGCGCCCGGAGACGTGGAAGCGCGCGGCCTGCATCAGCCCGCCTTCGGCCCGCCAGCGGCGGCGATGTCGTCCTCGATCATGCGCGCCGTCACCGGCCCGGTGTATTTGCGCGCGATGCGGCCATCGGGCGCGATCAGCCAGGTGGTCGGCAGCCCGCGCGGCGCACCGAAATCGCGCGGCGGCTCATACACGTCCACCTGCGCCACCGGGTACACCACCGGATGCTTGGCCAGGAACGCGCGCAGGGTATCGGCCTCGGTGTCCTCGTAGGCCAGCCCGATCACCGCCAGGTGCGGGCGCATCGCCGCCAGCGCCGACAGCTCGGGCATTTCCTTCAGGCACGGCCCGCACCAGGTGGCCCAGTAATTGACCAGCACCCACTTGCCGCGCTGCGCGGCGAGGTCGTAGGGCTTGCCATCCAGGGTGGTGACGCGCAGCTGCGGGCGCTGCGCGGGCGCGGCATCGCCGCTCGCGGCCGCCGGTGCCGAGGGCGTCGGCGCAGGTGCGGCGTCGGGTGCGGACGCCGCCGGCGGCTGCGGCGCGCGCGAACAGGCCGCCAGCAGCAGGGGCAGCAGGACCAGCGAAAGACGTTGGAGAGACATCGGCTTCATTCCTCGGGAAGATCGGCATACACGCTGGCCACCGGCTGCGCGAGCCGCTCGCCCAGCGGCTCCCGCAGTTGCGCGATCGCGCTGCGCACCGCATTGCCCAGCGCATCGTCGGGCAGTGGGATCGGCACGTCGGCCAGCGGCACCCGCAGGCGCGCGGCCTCGTACAGCTCGTCCAGGCACACTTCGTCCAAATCGCGCGCCAGCAGCCAGTCGCCACTCTCGGCGCGCTGCACCACCTGGATCGCGGCCAGCCGGCCCAGCAGGTCCTGCACCAGGCTGTCGGTCAGCGCCGGCTCCAGCGCCAGCAGGCGCGATTCCGACAGCCCCTGCCCGTGCGCACGCGCCTGCCGGAAGCGGCCGAGCATGCGCAGCAGCCCGTACAGCTCATGCCCGTGCGGCAGCCGCAACGCCTTCGGCTGGTAGCGGAACGCGGACAGCGACGAGGCGAACGAGGCGCCGCACAGGATCGCGCACCAGCTGAGGTAGATCCACAGCATCAGGATCGGCACCAGCGCCACCGCGCCATAGAGCTTCTGGTAGGAATCGAAGGTGCCCAGGTACAGCCCCAGCCCCGACTTCACCAGTTCGAACAGCAGCGTCGCCAGCAGCGCGCCCGCCAGCGCGTGCCGCCAGGCCACGTCGCGGTGCGGCACCAGCTTGAACACCGCGGCGAACGCCAGCAGTTCGATCAGCATCGGCGCAAAGCGCAGGATCAGCGCCTCCAGCCAGCGCCCGGGTAGGGTCTCGAAGATCGCCAGCGCGAAGAAACGGGTGGACAGCGCCAGGCTGGCGGCGGCCACCAGGGTGCCCAGGGTCAGCACCGTCCAGTACACCAAAAAGCGCCCCAGCCGCGGGCGCGCGCCGGAGACCCGCCAGATGCGGTTGAACACCGTCTCCACGCTGCGCAGGGTCAGCAGCAGCGAGACGATCAGCGCCAGCGCGCCGGCCACGGTCAGCGAGCGGGTGTTGGCGGAGAAATCCGCCAGGTAGCCGGACACCGCGCGCGCCGCGCTGGGCACGAAGTTCGCGAAGATGTAGTCGCTCAGGCGCTCGCTCCAGGCATCGAACACCGGCGACACCGACAGCACCCCGAACACCACCACCGACAGCGGCACCAGCGCGAACGCGGTGGTGTACGACAGCGAGCCGGCGGCCTCGAACAGGCGGTCGTCCAGGAACCGCCGCAGCACGAAGCGCGCGAAGCTGGCGGCGCGGCCGTGGTCGCGCAGGCGCTCGCTCCAGCGATGGATCGACGGTGGCCGCTGCATCGGCACAGCCTACCCGATGCCACGTGCGCGCCGCATGCCCTATCCTGCACGCGTCCCGACCACTTCGCCCGCGCGCCCTGCCATGCCCGACATCCTCGTCCTGTACTACAGCCGCGGCGGCTCGGTGGCCCGGCTGGCCCGCCAGATCGCGCGCGGCATCGGGGAAGTGGACGGCATGCAGGCGCGGCTGCGCACGCTGCCGCCGGTGGCGCCCGTCACCACCGTCGCCGCCCCGCCCGAACCCGAGGATGGCGCACCCTACGTGGAACCGCACGACCTCGCCGATTGCGCCGGCCTGCTGCTGGGCAGCCCCACCCGGTTCGGCAACATGGCCGCGCCGGTCAAGCATTTCCTCGACACCCTCGGCGCGGAATGGGCCAGCGGCACCCTGGTCGGCAAGCCGGCCGGGGTGTTCACCTCCACCGCCACGCTGCACGGCGGGCAGGAATCCACCCTGCTGACGATGCTGGTGCCGCTGCTGCACCACGGCTGCGTGATCGCCGGCATCCCCTTCACCGAACCCGCGCTGTCCACCACCCGCAGCGGCGGCACTCCGTACGGGGCCAGCCACGTGGCCGGTGGCGACGACCACCCCGAGCCGACCGAAGAAGAGGCGCTGCTGGCGCGCGCGCTCGGCCGGCGGGTGGCCGTACTGGCGCGGAAACTGCAGGCATGAGCGCGCAGCCCTACCTCGCCGGCGTGCTGCTGGCGCTGGCGCTGCTGTTCGCCGGCTGGGCGTTCGTGCACCCGCATCCGCTGGCCGGCCTGCTGGTCTTCGCGCTGCCGCCGGCCCTGCTGGCGATGGCGGCGCTGCGCGGCTGGCGGCGCGCCGGCTTCACCGCCGGGGTGCTGGCCCTGCTCTGGTTCAGCCACGGGGTGATGCTGCTGTGGGCGGAGCCGGCTGCGCGCGCCTGGGCGCTCGGCGAGACCCTGCTCGCGCTGCTGATCGTGCACGCCGCCTGCCTGCCGGGCTGGCGCGCACGCCGCCAGGCCCGCCACGCCGCCACTCGCCCATGACGGCCCCGGATCCCCGCATGGCCGGCCTGCCGCCGGCGGTGGTGGCGATGGTGCACGCCGGCGCACGCGCCCTGCGCGACGGCCAGCCGCAGCGCGCGCGGCAATTGCTGGAGCAAGCCGTCGGGCAGGCCCCCGGCCACCCCGAGCCGCTGCGCTATCTGGCCATCGTCCTGATGCAGCAGCGTCAGCTGGCCGCCGCCCGCCAGACCCTGCAGCGTGCGCTGGCGTTGGCCCCGGACGATGCCCTGCTGCACAGCGACCTGGCGACCACGCACGCCGCGATGGGCGATATGGACGCGGCGCTGGCCGGCTGGCGGCACGCGGTGGCACGCGATCCGCGCCTGATGAGCGCCTGGTTCAACCTCGGCCGCAACCTGCAACAGCAGGGCGAGACCGAGGCCGCGATCGCCGCGCTGGAGCAGGCCTGCGCCCTGGCGCCGCAGGCGCTGCCGCCGCGCGTGCTGCTGGGCGATGCGCTGGTGCACGCCGGGCGCTTCGACGAGGCCGCCGGCCACTACCGCGCCGCGCTGGCGGTGCATCCGGCCTGCGGGGATGCCTGGCGCGGGCTGTCCAACATCAAGACGGTGCCGCTGGACGCATCCGACGCCGAGGCCCTGCGCGCGCAGCTGCAACGCGCCGACGTGGCCGCCAGCGACCGCATCGCGATGGGGCACGCGCTGGGCAAGCTCGAGGAGGACCGCGGCCGCCATCCCGAGGCGCTGGCCGCGTTCTCCGCCGCCAACACCCTGCAGAAGCAGCTGACGCCGTGGAGCGCCGATGCCTTCCGCGCCTACCTGCAGCAGGCACTCGAAGCGACCGCCACCTTGCCCGCGCCGCTGGATCCACGGCTGGGCGAGGAGGTCATCTTCCTCGTCGGCCTGCCGCGCTCGGGCTCGACCCTGTTCGAGCAGATCCTGGCGGCGCACCCGGAGGTCGAGGGTGCCAGCGAGCTGCCCGATCTCGGGATCGTGATCCAGCAGGAGTCGCAGCGCCGCGGCCAGCCCTATCCGCAGTGGGTGCCGCAGGCCAGCGCCGCAGACTGGCACCGGCTGGGCCGCGAGTACCTCGCGCGTACCGCGCGCTGGCGCCAGCGGCGGCCGCGCCACACCGACAAGCAGCCGGACAACTGGAAGCACGCCGGCATCCTGCGCGCCATGCTGCCCGGCGCGACCATCATCGAGACCCGCCGCGACCCGCTGGAAACCGCGTGGTCGTGCTTCAAGCAGCAGTTCTACAGCCAGCCGCATTTCGCCAACGACATGGCCGACATCGCGCTGTACATGCAGGGCTGCGCGCACGCGATGCAGCAGTGGCGTGCGCGCGACCCGGCGCGCATCCACCTGCACGTGTACGAAGAACTGCTGGCCTCGCCCGAGGCCCGCATCAGCGCCCTGCTGGACGACTGCGGGCTGGCGTTCGACCCGGCCTGCCTGGAGTTCCACCGTGCTGAACGCAGCGTGCGCACCGCCAGTGCCGCCCAGGTGCGCCAGCCGCTGCGCGCCGACACCGCGCGCGCGCTGGCCTACGGCCTGCTGCTGGAACCCCTGCTGGCGCTGCTGCAACTGCCACTGCCGCTGTAAGCAGCCGGGTTTTCGGGGACAATGGCGGGCATGGACAACCTGCTCATCGTCACCACCGGCGGCACCATCGACAAGATCTACTTCGACGACAAGTCGGATTACCAGATCGGCGAGCCGCAGATCGGCATGATCCTGCGCGAGCTGGGGGTGAACTTCCGCTTCGCCATCATCCCGATCCTGCGCAAGGATTCGCTGCACATCAGCGACGACGACCGCGAGCTGATCCGCGCCACCATCGCCGCCCAGCCCACCCGCCACGTGCTGGTGACCCACGGCACCGACACCATGGTGCAGACCGCGCGGGTGCTGGCCGGCCTCGCCGGCAAGACCATCGTGCTGACCGGCGCGCTCAGCCCGGCCCGCTTCCGCGGCTCGGACGCGGAGTTCAACATCGGCTGCGCGATCGGCGCCGTGCAGTGCCTGCCCGAGGGCGTGTACATCGCCATGAACGGACGCATCTGGGACCCGGCCCGGGTCCGCAAGAACGTCGAAGCCAACCGCTTCGAGGAAATCGACTAAGCGCCCGCCAGGCCGCGCACCCACCGCGCGGGTCGGCGCCCTCCTGACTTCCTGCCTGCCCACAAAAAACGACCCCGGCCGAAGCCGGGGTCGGGATGATGCGCCGGAAATCCGGACGGATCAGTTGGTGCCGTAGGTCAGCGTGACCCCGGAGAACGCCGAATACGCATACACCCGGATGTAGTAGGTGGTGGCGCTGGTCGGGGTCAGGGTGCAGGTTTCGCTGTTGCCGGTCAGGTACGGGCGGCAGGTGTAGCTGCTGGTGGTCGGCGTGCTGCCGGCGCGCACGTACAGGTCGGCGTCGCCGGTGCCACCGGCGATGCTGATGGTCGCGGTCTTGCCCGCCGCCACCGCCAAGGTGTAGGTGCTGGACCAGCTGCCGGTGGCCACCGACGGCAGGTTGACCGTGGTGGTGCTGCCGCCACCACCGCCACCACCCGTGCTGTAGTCACCCACCAGGCTGACGCCGGAGAAGGACGAGTAGGCCTTCAGGCGCACGTAGTAGGTACCGGCCGACGGCGAGGCGAACGAGCAGCTCTCGGCATTGCCGGACTTGTACGGACGGCAGTCGTAGGAACTGTCGGTCGGCGTGCTGCCGAACTTCACGTACATATCGGCATCGCCGGTACCACCCGACATGTTGAAGCTCAGGTTGGTCGCGCCGGCGGGCACGCTCATGGTGTAGACGATCTCGCTACCGGTCGAGGCCGACAGGCCGGTCACGGTGACGCCCTTGGTCAGGGTGCCGCCGGTGCTGCCGCCGCCACCGCCGCCGCTCGGGCAGGTGACGCCGACGGCCGAGAATGCCGCCGTCACGTCGGACACGCTATAGCCGAGGTCCTGGGCCGCGGTCTGCACGCCGCAGGCGCCGCTGTTGAAGGTGCTGCTGGCGGTCCAGTAATTGGCATTCGCGCGCGCGAACACCTTGAACGCCTTCGGCACGCCCCAGCCCGAGGTCTTGGCCAGGGTGCAGAACGCCTTGTTGTACACGCCCGAGCTGTAGTGCACGTCGAGGCTGCTGGTGTAGTTGGCGGCGTTGTCGATCGACTTGCCGTCCTGGGTCGGGTTGCACATGTAGCGCAGCGCACCAGAGCCCTTGAAGATCTCGGCGCCGACCAGGAAGTCGTTGCTGCCCTTCCAGTAGTACTCGGTGGCCTCGCCGCCCATGTCGGAGAAGGCCTCGTTCATGCCGCCGGACTGGCCGGAGTAGGTCAGGTTCGAGTGCTGCTCGGTGAAGCCGTGCGAAACCTCGTGGCCGGCGACGTCGGAGCTGACCAGCGGGTAGAAGGTGCTGGCACCGTCGCCGAAGCTCATGGTCGAGCCGTCCCAGAACGCATTCTCATAGTTGGTCTTGTAGTGCACGCGCATCACCAGCTGGAAGTTCAGCGCGTTGTAGCCGGTGTAGGCCGGGTACATGCTGGTGATCACGCCGCCGAACTGGAAGGCATCGTTGATCGGCGAATAGCCGCCATTGATGGTCTTGTAGGTGTTGCGCGGGCAGGTGTAGGCGTAGGCGGTGGTGCCGGTGGTGCCGCCGTTGAGGTTCACCGCCTTCACGTTGGTGTTGTTCATGGTGCAGGTGCTGCCGGACTGGGCGACGTCCATGTAGCCGTAGATCCCGCCCGAACCCCACTCGTACTGGCCGGTCTTGGTGTTGCCGCCGGGGCCGGTGCCGACCAGCGCGTGCTGCAGGTTCTCCCACTGCTTGATCACCTGGCCGCTGTGCGCGTCGATCATGATGATCGGACGGGTCGGGTTGCCCGCCAGCGAATCCGCGAAGAAGGTCACCGCATAGGCCAGGTGGGCCTTGCCGGCGTCATCGATAAAGATGACCAGATCCGATTTCTCGTCGCGGGTCTGCATCGCGGACAGGGCATTGCCCAGCGCGATGCGCTTGCCCGCCGCCAGCGCGGCCGCGCGGGTCAGCTTGGGGGTGGTGCTGGGGATGTCGCTGTCCACGCCGGACACCAGGGTGCCGAACAGGGCGCGCACGTTGCCGTTGCCGTCCTCGCTGACCACCACGCCCTGGCCGAACACCGGGATGCCGCGCCACGCCTGGTCGTAGCGGAAGTTGCGCACGCCGTGGTCGGCGATCGCGTTCTTCATCAGCAGCGTGTTGTCGGCATTGAGGCCGAGGAACTGCTCGTGGCGGCGATGGGCCATGCTGGCCACGCCCTTGCCGGCGGTCAGCGCCTGGTACTGCTGGCGCAGCTGCGGCACGTTGCGCTGCAGCAGGTCGATGCGATCGGCGGCCTGCGCGCTGCCGGCGGCGAGCGCAAGCAGGATGGCGGTACCGAGAAGGTGAGTACGGGAACGATTCACTGGTATTACCCCTGGGTGAGATTGGTTGGGGGGCCGTTGCTCGGCCCGGACGAACGACACAACCCCTGCGCCCCCTGGCGTGACACCGCCATGTTTTCCCTGACGCAGGCTTGCCCGCTTCCTGAACGGAAGCCGAAGCAGCGGCCGACATTCCTGCGTCACCGTTGCACTGTCAAGAACAGTACGGAATATTCATATTCCATTTAGTAATGGAAGGACGAGACCCGCAAAATTGCTGGGCTCTGCAACCTTCGAGTCGCCCTGAGCTGGTCGACCAGCTCACCTGGCGAGGCAGATTTTCCGCACTGCAACAAGCGTATGCGCTGACACTCCGCGTCACTTTGTGACACGACGAGCCTATGTCCTTGGTCACGACACCTGAACCCGTGTCACGCCTTCGGCGTGACCAGCACCCACAGCCCGTCGCCATCGGCGGCCGCCGGGGCTGGCGTTCAGAACATCCCGGTCTCGAGCTTGGCCACGTCCGACATCATGGTCTGGTTCCACGGCGGGTCGAACACCAACTCGATGTCGGTCTCGGTGACGGTCGGGATCTGCTCCAGCTTGCTGCGCACATCGCTGACCAGGATGTCGCCCATTCCGCAACCGGGAGCGGTCAGGGTCATCCGCACCCGCACTCCGCGCCCCTCGCCACTCTCCGGTCGGTAGAGTTCGGCCAGATACACCAGCCCCAATTCGACGATGTTGACCGGGATCTCGGGATCGAAGCAGGTGCGCAGCTGCTCCCAGACCACGCGCTCGACGTCCTCGTCGGTGGCCCCTTCCGGCAGCGCCAGCGGCTCGACGGGCGGCTTGCCGATGGCATCGCCGTCCTTGCCGGCGATCCGCATCAGGTTGCCTTCCACGAAGACCGTCCAGCTGCCGCCCAGTGCCTGGGTGATGTAGCCCACGGTGCCGGCCGGCAGGGTCACCTCATCGCCCTGCGGCACCAGCACGGCGGCGCAATCACGCTCGAAACGGACGGGTTCGCTGCTGCGGGAATACATGAATGGGCGTAAGGGCGAAGGGGGACGGTGATTCGATAATCCGTACCATTCTAGTCCCAATCCCATTGCCCGTCTGCAGCCGCGATGGGATCATCGCCCGCCCTCCCCGGATCCCGTTGCCATGCCGCCCACGTCCGCGCCCCGCTGGTATGCCCTGCCCCTGCTGGCACTGGGCGCGACCGGCTTCGCCGCGGCCTGGATGCTGGTGGCGCTGGCGCTGGACCGGCAATGCGCCTGGCTGGCCCCGCTGGCCGCGCTGGACATGGTGCTGCTGCTGCGCATGGCGCGCTGGCCGGCCGGGCCGGCGCGCGCCGGCTGGGCGGTGCTGGCCACGCTGGCGGTGGTGGTGGCTGCCAATTTCCTGATCGTCGCCGGGCAGGTCGGGCAGAACTTCGGCATCCGGCCGTGGCAATCGGCTCTGCTGATCGGCCCTGGCTACGCCTGGCTGCTGGCCGGGCTGGCCATCGACCGCGCCGACCTGCTGCTGTTCGCGCTCGGGGTGCTGGTCGCGGCCTGGGCCGGCGTCAGTGGCCGCCGTCCAGCGCCTTCAGCTCGCTGACCAGCGCATTGGCCATCTCCGCGCCGTCGCCGTACAGCATGCGCGTGTTGTCGGCGTAGAACAGCGCGTTCTCGATCCCGGCAAAGCCCGTGCCCTTGCCGCGCTTGATCACGATGACGTTTCTGGCGCTGACCACGTCGAGGATCGGCATGCCGTAGATCGGGCTGGACGGGTCGGTCTTCGCCACCGGGTTCACCACGTCGTTGGCGCCGATCACCAGCGCGACGTCGGTGTTGGGGAACTCCGGGTTGATGTCGTCCATGTCCGCGATCAAGTCGTAAGGCACGCCGGCCTCGGCCAGCAGCACGTTCATGTGCCCGGGCATGCGCCCGGCCACCGGGTGGATCGCGAACTTCACCTTCACCCCGCGCGCGAGCAGGCGCTGGGTCAGCTCCCAGATCTTGTGCTGGGCCTGCGCCACCGCCATGCCGTAGCCGGGCACGATCACCACGCGCTCGGCATAGGCCATCAACGCCGCCACGTCGGCCGCCTCGATCGGTTTCATGCTGCCGGCGATGGCCTGCCCGCCGGCCGCCGCGCCGCCGAAGTTCGAGAACAGCACGCTCTTGATCGACCGGTTCATCGCCTTGGCCATCAGCCGCGTCAGCAGCATGCCGGCCGCGCCGACCATGGTGCCGGCGATGATCAGCGCCTCGTTGCCCAGCACGTAGCCTTCGAACGCCACCGCCAGGCCGGTGAAGGCGTTGTACAGCGAGATCACCACCGGCATGTCGGCGCCGCCGATCGGCAGCGTCATCAGCACGCCCAGCGCGAGCGCCAGCACGAAGAAGGCGACGATCCACGGCAGCGCCAGGGTGTGCAGCGCCATCGCCCCGCAGGCCACCGCGGCGACGGCGACCAGCGCGTTGAACCACTGCTGGCCGGGGAAGGTGTAGCGCTTGTCCATGCGCCCGTCGAGCTTGGCCCAGGCGATCACCGAGCCGGTCAGCGAGACCGCGCCGATCAGCGCGCCGACCACCGCCAGCACCGCCGCCACCCGGCCATCGTCCCTGCCGGCCGCGCTCCAGCGCACCAGCTCCATCGCGCCGATCGCGGCCGCACTGCCGCCGCCCATGCCGTTGAACAGCGCCACCATCTGCGGCATGTCGGTGATCGCCACCTTCTTGCCCCAGGCCCAGTTCAGCGCGACCCCGAGCACGATGGCCACCGCCATCAGCGCCAGGTTGTGCATCCCCGGCAGGAAGAAGGTGGCGAAGGTCGCCAGCAGCATGCCCACGCCCGCCCACTGGATGCCGCTGCGCGCGGTCTTCGGGCTGGCCATGCGCTGCAGGCCGAGCAGGAACAGGGTGGCAGCGACGAAATAGCTCAGCTTCACCAAGGCCAGCACGCTCACTTGCCGCCCTCCTGCTTGCTGGACTTGAACATCTCCAGCATGCGTTCGGTGACCACGTAGCCGCCGGCGGCGTTGCCCGCGCCCAGCAGCACCGCAACGAACCCGAGCGCTTGCTCGGCCGGGGTGTCGGCGTGCCCGAGCACCACCATCGCGCCGATCAACACGATCCCGTGGATGAAGTTGGAACCGGACATCAGCGGGGTATGCAGGATCACCGGCACCCGGCTGATGATCACGTGCCCGGCGATCGCCGCGAGCATGAAGATGTACAGCGCCACGAAACCGTCGCCCACAGCCCACCTCCCCGGTTGCCTGCCCGCATCATAAACACGCCCCGGCACGGCATGCCACGCCGGCCGGGCAACCGCATGTCAACCGCGCCCGGGCGCATGCGTTTCCCTGCCACGGCCACGCACTCCCGCCTGGCCCGCGCACCTGGGATCGCCATGCTGCTGCTTGCTCCCGCTAAGCTTGCGCCGGTGAACGCCGAATCACCGCCGCCCGCCACCGGTCCGGCCACGCTGGAGGAGTTCCTGCGCGCGATCGAAGCGCGCGCCTTCCGCTTCGCCGAGCTCGGCCTGCGCCACCGCGACGACGCCCTCGACGCGGTGCAGGACGCGATGCTGAAGATGCTGGGCTACCGTGACCGCCCGGCATCGGAATGGTCGCCACTGTTCTGGAGCATCCTGTGTAACCGCATGACCGACATGCAGCGGCGCGGCCTGTTCCGCCTGCGCTGGCTGCTGCCGGGCAGCAGCGACCGCGACGGCGAGCCGCTGGACTGGGCCGACGACGACAGCCCGGACCCGTCCCGCCAGCACGACGGCCAGGAGGCCTGGCAGCGGATCGGCAGCGCCCTGCGCCGGCTGCCCGCGCGCCAGCGCGAAGCCTTCACCCTGCGCGTGCTGGAGGAGCTGGACGTGGCCGAGACCGCCCGCATCATGGGTTGCAGCGAGGGCTCGGTGAAAACCCACCTGTCACGCGCGCGCGCGGCGCTGCAGGCGCAACTGGAGGACTTCCGATGACCCGCCCGACTTCTTCCGCCGACCGCGATGCAGGCCGCGACCTGCTGTTCGACGCCAGCGTGCGCGCGCGCCACGCCGAGGCACTGCAGCGGCTGTCGCCGCGCGTGCAGGCCCAATTGGCGCAGCGCCGCAACGCCGCCCTGCGCGGGCAGCCGGCCGCCGCGCGCCGCGCGCATCGCCTGCATTTCGCCGCCGCCGGTTTCGCCACCCTGTGCGCGCTGGCGCTGGGGCTGCATTTCCAGCCGGGGCCCTCGGAGGCCCCCGGCGCCCTGCCGCCGGCGGTGACCACGGCGGCGACGGCCCCCACCCACAAGACCACGCGCGCGCCGTCCACCCTGCTCGACGAAGACCCCGAGTTCTATGCCTGGCTGGGCTCCTCCGATGCCCGCCGGGTCGCCATGGAGTAAGCCCCGATGACCCGCATGACCCAGACCCTCGTCCTCTCGCTGGCCCTATCGCCGGCGCTGGCCCTATCGCCGGCGCTGGCCCTCGCCCAGCAGGCTACGCCGGCTGCCGCGCCGTCGTATCCGGAGTGGGACAAGCTGAGCCAGGCCCAGCGCGATGCGTTGGTAGCACCGCTGCGCGACCGCTGGAACGGCAACCCGGACGAACGCGCGCGCATGCTGGAACGCGCCCAGCGCTGGCAGCAGATGGCCCCGGCGCAGCGCGACCGCGCCCGCAGCGGGGCCGAGCGCTGGGAAGCGATGACGCCGGAGCAGCGCGAGCAGGCACGCGCGGTGTTCCATGCGGTGCGCGGGATGGACAAGGAGGCCCGCCGCGCGTTCATGGACCAGTGGCAGCAGATGAGCCCGCAGCAGCGCGCGGACTGGGCCCGGGCGCACCCCGCGCCGGCGCGCCCCGACGGCCGCTGAGCCGGCCGCGGGCATGCGCGCCCGCCGCGCTCAGGCGCCGGCGGCAGTGCGCTCCGGCCAGACCGTCCTGGCCAGCAGCTCGTCGTCCCAGTCGAACGCCAGCGCGCCGTCCTTCACCAGCAGCATGGCGAAGTTGTAGAGGTTGCGCGCGTACATCTCGCTGGCGTGCTGGGCGCCCAGCGAGGCCAGGTTGAGCGGACCGGCGATGGTGACCCCGGCCACCTCCACGCGCTCGCCGGGACGGGTGAGTTCGCAGTTGCCGCCGGTCTCCGCGGCCAGGTCCACGATCACGCTGCCGGGCTTCATCCCGTCCACCATCGCCGCGGACAGGATCTTCGGCGCCGGCCGCCCAGGGACCGCGGCGGTGCACACCACCACGTCGATGCCCTTCAGGTGCTCGCCCAGCCGGCGCTGCTGCTCGGCGCGCTCCTCGTCGGTCAATGCACGCGCATAGCCGCCCTCGCCGGCGGCGGACACGCCCAGATCGAGGAAGCGGCCACCCAGCGATTCGATCTGCTCGCGCGTCTCCGGTCGCACGTCGAAGCCTTCCACCTGTGCGCCGAGGCGGCGGGCGGTGGCGATCGCCTGCAAGCCGGCCACGCCGGCACCGACCACCAGCACCTTCGACGGGCGGATGGTGCCGGCCGCGGTGGTGAGCATCGGGAAGAACCGCGGCGCCAGTTCGGCCGCGATCAGCACCGCCTTGTAGCCGGCCATGCCGGCCTGCGAGCTGAGCACGTCCATCGCCTGCGCGCGGGTGGTGCGCGGCAGCCGTTCCAGCGGGAAGGCGAGCAGGCCGCGTTCGCGGATGGCTTGCCCGCGGGCCGCGTCCGCCTGCGGCTGCAAGAGGCCGACCACGGTCGCGCCAGGCTTGAGCGCGGCAATCACTTCGGCCGGCGGCGGCTGCACGCACAGCACCAGGTCGGCGGCGGCCAGCGCGTCCTCGCGCAGCGCGGCCCCGGCCTCGGCATACAGCGCATCCGCGAAGAACGCCCCCGCCCCCAGCCCCGGCTGCACCTGCACCGTGCACCCGGCCGCCACCAGCTTGCGGCAGGTCTCCGGCGTGAGTGCCACCCTGCGCTCGCCTGCGGCCGTCTCCCGCGCCACGCCCACGATCACCGCCATCGCCGCCCCCGCTTTCGCCGTGTTGCCCGCATCCTACCGAATGCGGCGGCTACCATGGCCGTCCCCACCCGCGGATTCCCCATGCTCACCCTCGCCGCCCTCGACGCCCGCCGCTCCGTCCCCACCCGCCAGCTCGCCGCACCCGGCCCGGACGAGGCGCAGCTGCTGCGCATCCTGCGCACCGCCGTGCGCGTGCCCGACCACGGCAAGCGGGTGCCGTTCCGGTTCCTGCGCATCGCAGGCCCTGCCCGCGCGGCGCTGGCCGACGCCGCGCTCGCGCGCCTGCGCCAGCGCGAGCCGGACGCGGGTGCAGCGGTGGAAGAAAAACTGCGTACCCGCTTCACCCTGCCGCCGCTGACGCTGGCGGTGGTCACGCGGCTGGGGTCGGACGAAAAGATCCCGGACAGCGAGCGCCGCGCCACCGCCGCCTGCGTCTGCCTGCTGCTGCTGCAGGCGGCGCAGGCCGAAGGCTTCGGCGCGCAATGGCTGACCGGCTGGCCGGCCTACGACCGCCCGTTCCTGGAAGGCACGCTGGGGCTGGCCGCGGATGAGGAACTGGCCGGGACGATTGCCATCGGCACCCCGCAGGTCGCCGCGCCCGAGCGCGAGCGCCCCGACCCGGCCGCGCTGCTGGCGGACTGGTGCCCCGGAGGGGGGCGCTGACCGCCGTCTACAATTCCCGGATGAGCGTGCCCACCCTCCACCTCGTCGATGCCTCGCTGTACGTGTTCCGCGCCTGGCACTCGCTGCCGGACGAGTTCCACGACGCCGACGGCTGGCCGACCAACGCGGTGCACGGCTTCGCCCGCTTCCTGCTGGAACTGCTGGAGCGCGAGCGCCCGCAACACATCGCCGTCGCCTTCGACGAGGCGCTGGATTCGTGCTTCCGCAACGCCCTGTACCCGGCCTACAAGGCCAACCGCGAGCCGGCCCCGCCGGAGCTGCGCCGGCAGTTCGCGTGGTGCAAGGCGCTGTGCCAGGCGCTGGGGCTGACGACACTGGCGCATACCGATTACGAGGCCGACGACCTGATCGGCAGCGCCGTCCACCGCGCGCGCGGCCGCGGCTTCCGCAGCGTGATCGTCTCTGCCGACAAGGACCTCTCGCAGCTGCTGCAGCCGGGCGACGAACAGTACGACTTCGCCAGGGGCCAGCGCTGGGGCGCGGACGGGGTGAAGGCGCGGCATGGCGTGCACGCGCACCAGATCGCCGACTACCTGGCACTGACCGGCGATGCGGTGGACAACATCCCGGGCGTGGCCGGCATCGGCCCGAAGTCGGCGGCGGTACTGCTGGCCCACTTCGGTTCGCTGGACGCGCTGCTGGAGCGCCTCGACGAAGTGCCGTTCCTGCGCCTGCGCGGTGTCGCCCAGCTGGCCGCGCGCCTGCGCGAACAGCGCACGCAGGCCCTGCTGTGGCGGCGGCTGACCACCATCGCGCTGGACGCCCCGCTGCCGGCGCATGACTTCAGCCGCCAGGGTGGCGACGGCGCCGAACTGGATGCGCTGGCCGACTGGGTCGGCTTCGGCCCGCTCACCCGCCGCCGACTGGCCGCCGCGGCAAGCCTGCCAGCATGAGCAGGCCGCGCGCGCGGTCCGTCATCGGCCTGCGCTAGCATCGGGGCATGGACGACACCCGAGAGATCCTCCACGAAGGCCAATGGCTGCGGCTGGTGCGCATCGGCCATTGGGAATCCTGCGAACGCGTGCATGGCGAGGGCATGGCGGTGATCGTCATCGCCGTCACCCCGGCCGACGAGGTGCTGTTCGTCGAGCAGTACCGCATCCCGCTGGGCGCGCGCACGATCGAGATGCCGGCCGGGCTGGTGGGCGACGATCCCGCCCATGCCACCCTGCTGGACGCCGCGCGCGAGGAGCTGATCGAGGAAACCGGCTGGGCACCGGGCCGGTTGGAGGTGCTGCTGGCCGGCCCCACCAGCTCAGGCATGAGCAACGAACGCATCGCCTTCGTGCGCGCCCGCGATCTGGTGCGGGTGGGCGCAGGCGGTGGCATCGGCGACGAACGCATCACCGTGCACGCAGTGCCGCGCCGCGAGGCCCCGGCTTGGCTGATGCGCAAGCACGCGGAAGGCTACGAGCTGGACCTCAAGCTCTGGGCCGGGTTGTGGATGATCAAGCGCAACCCGGACGGCAGCCCGGTGGACTGAACGCCGCCGCGCCTCAACCGGCGGCGAAGCGGTCGGTGGCCTGCACCAGCGCATCCACGTTTTCGGCCTCGAACGCGGAATGTCCGGACGTCGGGCTGACGATCAGCTCGGATCGCGGCCAGACCGCATGCAGATCGAACGCATTCTGGATCGGGCAGACCACGTCGTAGCGGCCATGCACGATCACCCCGGGAATCCCGGCAATGCGATGCGCATCGCGCAGCAGCTGGCCTTCTTCCTCGAAGAACCCGCCGTTGACGAAGTAGTGGTTCTCGATCCGCGCGAACGCCAGCGCGAAGGCGGGATCGCCGTGGGTCTCGGCGTAGTCGTCGGGAATGTGCAGATAGCTGGTGGCGCCTTCCCAGATGCTCCAGGCGCGCGCCGCGGCCAGCCGCACGCCCTCGTCGTCGGAGGTCAGGCGCCGGTAGTAGGCACCGATCAGGTCGCAGCGCTCCACCGCCGGGATCGGTGCGAGGAAATGCTGCCACGCATCCGGGAACAGGCGGCTGGCACCCTCCTGGTAGAACCACTCCAGTTCCCAGCGGCGCAACAGGAAGATGCCGCGCAGCACCAGCTCGGTGACGCGCTGCGGATGGGTTTCGGCATAGGCCAGCGCCAGGGTCGAACCCCAGCTGCCGCCGAACACCTGCCAGCGTTCGATGCCGAGGTGTTCGCGCAGTTTCTCGATGTCGGCGACCAGGTCCCACGTCGTGTTGTCGACGAGGTCGGCATGCGGCGTGCTGCGCCCGGCCCCACGCTGGTCGAACAGCACGATCCGGTACTTCGCGGGATCGTGGAAGCGGCGCATGTTGGCGCTGCAGCCGCCGCCCGGGCCGCCGTGCAGTAGCACCACCGGCTTGCCCTCGGGGTTGCCGCACTCCTCCCAGTACAGGGTGTGGCGTGCGTCCACCGCCAGCATGCCGCTGCGGTGGGGCGCGATCTCGGGATACAGGCTGCGCATGCGGGAGATTCCAACGCTGTGGGGATGCGCCGATTCTAACGGCTGGCCAGCACGCGCCTCGATCATGCCGGTGCGCGCCCCGGCACCTTCTGTGACCAGCGCCCCAGGCTCACCCGGTCGCGCCCTTCCAGATCGCGTTCGGTCGCGACCTCGCTGAAGCCTGCGGCCTCCAGCAACACCCGCACCGCCGGGCCCTGATTCCAGCCGTGCTCCAGCAGCAGCCAGCCGCCCGCATGCAGATGGAGGCCGGCATCACGCACGATCACCCGGATCGCGTCCAGCCCGTCGGCACCGGAGGCCAGCGCGGCCGGCGGCTCGAAGCGCAGGTCGCCCTGCGCCAGGTGCGGATCGTCTTGTTCGATGTAAGGCGGATTGCTGGCGATCAGGTCGAAGCGCTCCTGCGCCAGCGGCACCAGCCAGTCGCCGTCGCGGAACTCGACCCGAAGGCCGAGGCGCTCGGCGTTGCGGCGCGCCACGGCCAGCGCTTCCAGACTGGCATCGGTGGCGACGATGCGCGCCTGCGGCCGCTCGCGCGCCAGCGCCAGCGCGATCGCACCGCTGCCGGTGCCGAGGTCGGCCACCCGCAGCGGCTGCCCCGCCGGCAGGCGCGCCAGCGCCAGCTCCACCAGCAATTCGGTCTCCGGACGCGGGATCAGGGTGGCCGGACTGACCTCGAGCTCCAGGCTCCAGAATCCTTGCCGCCCCAGCAGATAGGCCACTGGCTCGCCCGCCTGCCGGCGCGCCAGCAGGGCCTCGAAGCGGGCACGCGCCGGTGCCGGCACCGCGGCCTCTGGATGCGCGTACAGCCAGCTGCGCGAGCGCCCCAGCGCCTCCGCCAGCAGCAGCTCGCCATCGACAGGGTCGATACCCGTTGCCTGAATGCGCAGCAGCCCGGCGACCGTCGCCTCACTCACGTTCGCCACCGAACCGCGATGATCGCCGCAGGATGACGTCTGGAAAGCCGCATTTCAGAGATCTCCCGCTACTGATAGTTAAAAACTATCTAAATGATAGAAACGATTTTATTGATGGATTGAATCGCGCGCGCTAGTTTTTGCGCAACGCAACATCCCCACCACACGGAGAGTCTGAAAGATGTCCCTGCTCGAAAACAGCCTGCAAGCCGACCGCCGCCCGCTGATCAATGCCCGCATCCCCGCGTTCAAGGCGCAAGCCTACCGCGAGGGCAAGTTCATCGAAGTGACCGACAAGGACCTGCACGGCAAGTGGTCGGTGCTGATCTTCATGCCGGCCGCCTTCACCTTCAATTGCCCGACCGAGATCGAGGACGCGGCCGACCACTACGCCGAGTTCCAGAAGCTGGGCGCCGAGGTCTATATCGTCACCACCGACACCCACTTCTCGCACAAGGTGTGGCACGAGACCAGCCCGGCGGTGGGCAAGGCCAAGTTCCCGCTGGTCGGCGACCCCACCCACCAGCTGACCCGCGCCTTCGGCGTGCACATCGACGAAGAGGGCCTGGCCCTGCGCGGCACCTTCATCGTCAGCCCGGATGGCCTGATCAAGACCATGGAAGTGCACGACAACGCGATCGCGCGCGACGTCACCGAGACCCTGCGCAAGCTGAAGGCCGCGCAGTACGTGGCCGCGCACCCGAACGAAGTGTGCCCGGCCAAGTGGAACGAGGGCGCCAAGACCATCAAGCCGTCGCTGGACCTGGTCGGCAAGATCTGACCTCCGCGCCGCGGGCGGCCGCTGCCGTCCGCGGCCCGCGCCCCTTCCCCGCGCCGGGAAGGGGCTGCGGCCAGCCCCGCCGCCCTGCGCGGCTGGCCGCAGCCCGCTTCCACCCCGCCGTTTCTGCCCCTCCGCCCCACGTCCCACCCTCCCCCGAGGATGTCCCGAATGCTCGAGCAAGACCTGAAAGACCAACTGGCCGGCTACCTGGAGCGCGTGCAGGCGCCGATCGAACTGGTCGCCAGCCTGGACGACTCGCCGGCCGCGCGCGAACTGGACGCGCTGCTGGACGAGATCGCCGCGCTCTCGCCGAAGATCACCCGCGTCGCCGGCGACGATGCGCGCAAGCCCTCGTTCCTGATCCGCCGCGCCGGCACCGACGTGCAGGTCGGCTTCGCGGCGGTCCCGCTGGGCCACGAGTTCACCTCGCTGGTGCTGGCCCTGCTGCAGGTCGGCGGGCACCCGGTGAAGATCGACGAGGCGCTGGCCGCGCAGGTGCGCGCGCTGGACGGCGACTACCGCTTCGAAACCTACATGTCGCTGCATTGCCAGAGCTGCCCGGACACGATCCAGGCGCTGAACGCGATGAGCGTGCTGAATCCGCGCATCCGCCACGTGGCGATCGACGGCGCGCTGTTCCGCGACGAAGTCGAGGCGCGCCAGATCCTGTCGGTGCCGACCGTCTACCTCAACGGCCAGCCGTTCGAGAACGGGCGCATGGGCGTGGAGCAGATCCTCGCCCGGCTCGACACCGGCGCGGCCGCGCGCACCGCCGCGGCGCTGGCCGAACGCGCGCCCTACGACATGCTGATCGTCGGCGGCGGCCCGGCCGGCGCGGCGGCGGCGATCTATGCCGCGCGCAAGGGCATCCGTACCGGGTTGGTGGCCGAACGCTTCGGCGGCCAGGTGCTGGATACGCTGGCGATCGAGAATTTCCCCTCGGTCGAATACACCGAGGGCCCGAAGCTGGCCGCTGCGCTGGAAGCGCACGTGCGCCAGTACGGGGTGGACCTGGTCACCGCACAGGTCGCGCGCGCCCTACACCCGGCCGGCGACGACGGCCTGCTCGGTATTGAATTGGAAAGCGGCGCCACCCTGCGCGCGCGCAGCGTGGTGCTGGCCCCCGGCGCGCGCTGGCGCCAGACCGGCGTGCCCGGCGAGGCCGAGTACCGCACCCGCGGCGTCACCTATTGCCCGCACTGCGACGGCCCGCTGTTCAAGGGCAAGCCGGTGGCGGTGATCGGCGGCGGCAATTCCGGGGTGGAGGCGGCGATCGACCTCGCCGGCGTCGCCTCCGAGGTCACCCTGCTGGAATACGAGGGCAAGCTGCGCGCCGATGAAGTCTTGCAGCGCAAGCTGCGCAGCCTGCCGAACGTGCGCGTGCTGGTGAATGCCCAGACCACCGAGATGCTGGGCGACGGCCAGCGCCTGACCGGCCTGCGCTGGCTGGAACGCGGCACCGCGCTGCGCCACGAGCTGGCGGTGGATGGCGTGTTCGTGCAGATCGGCCTGCTGCCCAATACCGAGTGGCTGAAGGGTGCGGTGAAACTGTCGGCGCGCGGCGAGATCGTGATCGACGACCGCGGCCAGACCTCGCTGCCCGGGGTGTTCGCCGCCGGCGACGCCACCACCGAGCCGTATAAGCAGATCGTGGTCGCGATGGGCGCCGGTTCCACCGCCGCGCTGTCCGCCTTCGACTACCTGATCCGCACCCCGGCGGGCGCCGCGCAGGCGGCCTGACGCGATGGCGACGCGGCCGTTCGACGTGCAGCGCCTCGACCACGTGGTGCTGCGTGTGCGCGACCTGGACCGCAGCGAAGCGTTCTACCGCGACGTGCTCGGCTGCGAGACGGTGCGCCGCCGGGACGACCTGGGCCTGCGCCACCTGCGCGCAGGCGCTTCGATGATCGACCTGGTGGCGGTGGACGGCCCGCTCGGCCGGCGCGGCGGCACCGCGCCGGGCCCGCAAGGCCGCAACCTCGACCATCTCTGCCTCCGGATCGAGCCATTCGACGAAGCCGGCATCATCACGCACCTGGCGGCACACGGGCTCGCACCGCGCGGCCCCGCGAGGCGCAATTTCGGCGCGGAAGGCGATGGGCCCTCGCTGTACTTCGACGATCCCGACGGCAACACCATCGAGCTGAAGGGAGCCGCCGATGAACCTGCGTGACCTGAAGTACCTGGTGGCCCTGGCTGACCTGCGCCACTTCGGCAAGGCGGCGGAGGCCTGCTTCGTCAGCCAGCCCACGCTCTCCACCCAGATCCGCAAGCTGGAGGAGGAGCTGGGCGTGGTCCTGGTCGAGCGCGCGCCGCGCAAGGTCATGCTGACCGCCGCCGGCCAGGACGTGGTGCAGCGCGCGCGCCGGATCGTGGCCGACGTGGACGAGATGAAGGAGGCCGCGCGACGCAGCCACGACCCGGCCTCCGGCACCCTGCGCCTGGGCGTGTTCCCCACCCTCGGCCCGTATCTGCTGCCGCACGTGGTGCCAGCCCTGCGCGAGGCCTTCCCGCAGCTGGAGCTGCTGCTGGTGGAGGAAAAGAGCGACGTGCTGCTGCAGCGCCTGCGCGATGGCCAGCTGGATGCCGCGCTGCTGGCGCTGCCGCTGCACGACGAGCAGCTGCACGCGCAGTTCCTGTTCGAAGAGCCCTTCGTGCTGGCCGCGCCGGAGCGCCACCCGCTGGCGCAGGCGCGCGGCCTGCACATCGACGACCTCGGGCACGAAACCCTGCTGCTGCTGGAAGACGGCCACTGCCTGCGTGACCAGGCACTGGACGTATGCCGGCTGGCCGGTGCGCAGGAGAAAGCCGGGTTCCGCGCGACCAGCCTGGAGACCCTGCGCCAGATGGTGGCCGCCGGGGTCGGTGTCACCCTGCTGCCGGCGCTGTCGGTGCACGCACCGGTGGTGCAGCCGGCCGGGATCCGGTTGGTGCCGTTCGCCGATCCCGCCCCCACCCGCCGGCTGGCGCTGGCCTGGCGCAAGTCGTCGGCGCTGGACGGCTTCCTGCGCCAGGTGGCGGATGTCATCGCCGCACGCGCGCGTGCACAATTGGGCTGACCCCCGCGCCCGGAGCCCCGATGCCCACCCGCAGCGGCCTGATCCTGGCCATCGCCGTCTGCCTGGCCCTGGCCTGGTGGCTGGCGCATCCGCGCGTGCGCCTGCCGGCCCCGGCACCGGCCACCGTCGCGGTGCCGCCGGCCTGCCCGCTGCCGCCGCAGGTGCACCCCGGCGAGCCACCGCTGCAAAGCCCGGTGCCCCCCGGCACCGTCCTGCCCGACGTCGGCCCCGCCAGCCTCACCGCGCTGGCCGGATTCAGCGTGGATGCCCGCGTGCTCGGCCGCGAGGACTACCGCTTCGGCCGCGAGGCGGCGTATTCGCCCAGCGACCTCGCGCTGGGCTGGGGCCGGATGGCCGATCCGGCGATCCTCAAGCATCTGTCGATCCACCAGGGCGGCCGCTGGTACCACTACCGCTGGCGCGGGCACCCGCCGATCCCGCCGGCCGAGATCGCCAGCAGCAGCGCGAACATGCATATCGTCCCGGCCGACGAGCGGGTGGCGGCGGTTCTGCACCGCCTGCATGCGGGGCAGCACGTGCGCCTCGACGGCTGGCTGGTGCGGATCGACGACCACGGCTGGCACTGGGTGAGCTCGCTGCGCCGCGACGACACCGGCAACGGCGCCTGCGAGTTGGTCTACACCTGCGCGATCACTCCGCTCTGAGGGCCGCAGCCCGCACGCCACGCGACGCACCCCCATGCCCGTTCGTGGTGCGCCTGTCGAACCATGACCAGGCCGCGTGTCAGCCACATTCCGCACAGCGCGCGGCGCACCCCCATGCCCGTTCGTGGTGAGCTTGTCGAACCACGGACGGGCAGCGCCACCGCATGCCCGCGCGCCTCATGGCTCCTGCACGGGCAGCGGCGGCTGCCGTCCGCGAACGCCGGCCACGAAGATCCCGGCCAGGCTGACCGCCAGCCCCATCCACTGCCGCGGCGACACCGGCACGTCGAACAGCAGCACGTCGAGCAGGTAGGCGACGATCGGCTGCGCCAGCAGCAGCAAGCCGGCCAGCGCCACCGGCAATGCGCCCATCGCGCGCGAGATCAATATCCAGCTCAGGCAGTGCCCGATCGCCGCCAGCGCCAGCAGCACGCCCCAGGTGTGCAGGGACGGCGGCCGCAACGCCTCGCCCTCGGCCCAGCCGATCGCGCCCAGGCACAGCGCGCTACCGAACGCGGCCAGGCACAGCACCTGCTCCACCGGCACCCGCGCGCGCCCGGCCCCGGACAGCGCCTGGGTGCGCTTGATCCCGATGTTGTAGGCGGCATACGCCACCCCGGTGGCCAGCCCCAGCCAGACCCCGCCGCGGTACTGCGGCGGCAGGCTGGCCCAGTCCGCGCCCAGCAGCAGCCACAGCCCGAAGAACGCCAGCAGCACGCCGGCCACGAAGCGCGGCCCCAGCCGCTCGCGGAACAGCAGCACGCCCGCCAGCGCCATGAAGAACACCTGCGCGTTCGCCAGCAGGGTGGCCAGACCCGGGCCGATCCGCAGGATGCTCTGGTGCCACATCCACAGGTCGATGGCGAACGCCAGCACCGGCACCGCCAGCCAGCGCCAGGCCTTGCCGGGCAGCGCCTGCCAGCCGTGGCGCAGGGTCACCAGCGCGGCCAGCAACACGCCGGCCAGCAGCATCCGCCAGAACGCCACCGCGGTCGGCGGCATTCCGGCCAGCCGCACCAGGATCCCGTTGCTGCCGATGATCGCGGCCCCGGCCAGCAGCTGCAAGCTGGCCGCGCGCGACGCCTGCGCGTGGCTCATGCCGGATCGCCGGCCGGCAGGGCATCCGGGTCGGCATCCGGTGCCGGCGCATCCCCCAACTGCAGCTGCGCGACCACCGCGCGCGCCGCCGGCTCGGCGGCATCCGCCACCATCACCGCCACCAGCCCGAACACCCCGAGTTCGCCGATCCCGCCGGTCAGGGCCTCGCCGCGCACGAACGCGGGGATGCCGGCATCCTCCAGCGCATGCTTGACCAGATGCGCGTCGATCAGGTTGGCGGCGTCGTACACGGTGCGCATCGGCTCTCCTCGCAGGCGCCCAGCGTAAACCCCGGCACCCGCGCGCGGAACCCTTGCGCGGCGGGGCTCGGATAAACTAGCCCGCTACCTGCCTGCGACCCCTGCCGTGTCCGATACCCCCGCTTCCGCCGACGCCCCCGCGCGCACCGACTTCATCCGCCAGATCGTCCGCGACGACCTGGCCAGCGGCAAGCACGCCGCGATCAAGACCCGCTTCCCGCCCGAGCCCAACGGCTACCTGCACATCGGCCATGCCAAGGCGATCTGCCTGGACTTCGGCATCGCGGCCGAATTCGGCGGCAGCTGCAACCTGCGCCTGGACGACACCAACCCGGCCAAGGAAGACCCCGAGTACGTGCGCGCGATCCAGGACGACGTGCGCTGGCTGGGCTTCGACTGGGCCAGCCTGCGCCACGCCTCGGACTATTTCGAAGTGTTTTATCTCGCGGCGGAGAAGCTGATCCGCCAGGGTGACGCCTTCGTCTGCGACCTCACCCCGGAGCAGGTTCGCGAGTACCGCGGCACCCTGACCGAACCGGGCCGCGAATCGCCTTACCGCAATCGCAGCGTCGAGGAGAACCTCGACCTGTTCCGGCGCATGCGCGCGGGCGAGTTCGCGGACGGCGCGCGCACCCTGCGCGCGAAGATCGACATGGCCAGCGGCAACATCAACCTGCGCGATCCGGCGCTGTACCGGATCAAGCACGTCGAGCACCAGAACACCGGCAACGCGTGGCCGATCTACCCGATGTACGACTTCGCGCATTCGCTGAGCGACGCCATCGAAGGCATCACCCACTCGCTGTGCACGCTGGAGTTCGAGGACCACCGCCCGCTGTACGACTGGTGCGTGGACAAGGTGGACCTGGCGAACAACCCGGAACTGCTGGCGCCGCTGGTCGCCAAGGGCCTGCCGCTGGAAGCCGGCAAGCCGCGCCAGATCGAGTTCTCGCGCCTGAACTTCAACTACCTGGTGATGAGCAAGCGCAAGCTGCTGGCGCTGGTCGAGGAAGGCCTGGTCGATGGCTGGGACGACCCGCGCATGCCCACCCTGCAAGGCATCCGCCGCCGCGGCTACACGCCTTCGGCGCTGAAGCTGATGGTCGAACGCGTGGGCATCAGCAAGCAGAACTCGCTGTTGGACATCTCCATCCTCGAAGGCGCGCTGCGCGACGACCTCGACGCGCACGCGCCGCGGCGGATGGCGGTGCTCGACCCGCTCAAGCTGGTGCTCACCAACCTCGATGCCAGCCACGAGGAAACGCTGACGTTCTCCAACCACCCGAAGGACGCGGCGCAGGGCGAGCGCGGCATCCCGTTCGCGCGCGAGCTGTGGATCGAGCGCGAGGATTTCGAGGAAGTGCCGCCGCCGGGATTCAAGCGCCTGACCGTGGGTGGCGAGGTGCGCCTGCGCGGCGCCGGCATCGTGCGCTGCGATACGGTGGTGAAGGACGCCGACGGCCGCATCGTCGAACTGCACGGCACGCTCGACCCCGCCTCGCGCCCGGGCATGGAAGGCGCCAACCGCAAGGTGAAAGGCACCATCCACTGGGTCAGCGCGAAGCATGCGGTGCCGGCGGAAATCCGCCTGTACGACCGCCTGTTCACGGTGCCGAACCCGGACACCGACGAGGACGGCAAGACCTACCGCGACTACCTGAACCCCGACTCGCGCCGCGTGGTCACTGGCTACGTGGAGCCGGCCGCAGCGCAGGCCGCGCCCGAGCAGGGCTTCCAGTTCGAGCGCCTGGGCTACTTCGTGGCCGACCGCTACGACCACCGCAGCGATGCGCCGGTGTTCAACCGCAGCGTGACCCTGCGCGACACCTGGTCGCAGAAGGGCTGAGCCATGCCGATGCCCCTGCCCGTGCAGCTGCATCTCACCCTGCCCGTCTGGGTGATGGAGCTGGATCTGGCCAGCCGCGATTTCTCCAGCGATGCAGCCAAGGTGGCATTCGCAATCGAGCTGTCGCGCCTGAACGTCGAACACGCCAGCGGCGGCCCGTTCGGCGCCGCGGTGTTCGGGCCGCAGGACCAGCTGATCGCGGTCGGCGTGAACCGGGTGGTGCGCCAGAGCTGTTCGGCGGCGCACGCCGAGATGATGGCCTACATGCTGGCGCAGCAGCGCCTGCAGCAGTTCCGGCTGAACGCACTGGGCGGCCCGGTGACGCTGGCGACCTCGGCCCAGCCGTGCTGCCAGTGCTACGGCGCCACCGTGTGGGCCGGGATCGACCGCCTGCTGATCGGCGCCCGCGCCGAGGACGTGGAGGCGCTGACTTCATTCGACGAAGGCCCGCTGCCGGCGGACTGGGTGGGCGAACTCAGCAGGCGCGGCATCGAGGTGGTGCGCGACATCGAGCGCGACGCCGCGCGTGCGGCGCTGAAGGCCTACGGCGAACTGGGCGGGCCGAATTATTGACGGCCTGCTGGGCTACTGCCGCCAGGGCTTCGAGCCGGAACTGGCCGGCGAGCTGAGCGAGCGCGCCGGCACGGCCGGGCTGCCCGGCTATGCGCGCACCGAGCGCGACAGCGGCTACGTGCTGCTCCTTACTCCTGACCCGGCCGACGCCGACGCGCTCGACCGCGCGCTGCCGTTTTCCACGCTGGTGTTCGCGCGCCAGAAGCTGCGCCTGCTCGCCGAATTGCGCGGGCTGGACCCGGGCGACCGCATCACGCCGATGCTGCAGGCGCTGCGCGGGCAGGCCCGGTTCGGCACGCTGCTGATGGAGCATCCCGACAGCGATGCCGGCAAGCCGCTGGCGGGGCTGGCGCGCAGCCTCGGCAACGCCCTGCGCCCGGCGCTGCGCAAGGCCGGCCTGCTCGGGGCGCAGGACGACCCGCGCCTGCCGCGCCTGCACGTATGCTTCGTCGCCGGCGACCACGCCTTCCTCGCCCGCAGCCTGCCCGCCGACAGCGCGCCGTGGCCGCTGGGCATCCCGCGCCTGCGCATGCACCCGGACGCGCCCTCGCGCTCGGCGCTGAAGCTGGAGGAGGCGCTGCGGGTGCTGCTGACCGATGCCGAGCGCGCGCGCCTGCTGCAGGACGGCATGCGCGCCGCCGACCTCGGCGCCGCCCCCGGCGGCTGGACCTGGGTGCTGACCCGCCACGGCCTGCGCGTCACCGCGATCGACAACGGCCCGCTGCGCCCGCACGTGCTGGACACCGGCCAGGTGCAGCACCTGCGCGCGGACGGCTTTTCCTGGCAGCCGCCGCAGCCGCTGGACTGGATGGTCTGCGACATGGTGGAACAGCCGCGCCGGGTGGCCGAGCGGATGGCGACCTGGCTGCGCGAGGGCTGGTGCCGGCAGGCCATCTTCAACCTCAAGCTGCCGATGAAGAAGCGCTGGCAGGAGACGCAACTGTGCCTGGAGCTGTTCGCGCGGCAGGCGGGCAGGCCGCTGACGATCCGCGCCAGGCAGCTCTACCACGACCGCGAGGAAATCACGGTGCTGGCGCTGCCGGCCTGACCACGGGCGGCGCGCGGCGGGCATCCCGGCTACGCTTGCGCGACCGGTTTCCTCCGCAGGCAGGCACGTGAGCACGATCCGCTATCTGGCCCTGGGCGATTCCTACACCATCGGCGAGGGCATCGACGAACCCGGGCGCTGGCCGCTGCAGCTGGCGGCGCGCCTGCGCGCGGACGGGCTGGCGCTGGAACCGCCGCGGATCCTCGCCCGCACCGGCTGGACCACCGACGAGCTGTCCGCCGCGATGGACGCCGCCGAACCGCTGGGGCAGTGGGACTTCGTCTCCCTGCTGATCGGCGTCAACAACCAGTACCGCGGCCTGCCGCTGGCGGACTACGCGCGCGGGTTCGATGCCCTGCTGGCGCGCGCCATCGCGCTGGCCGGCGCGCGCGCGGGGCGGGTGCTGGTGCTGTCGATCCCGGACTGGGGCGTCACCCCGTTCGCCCGCCGCGAACTGCGCAGCCCGCGCCGGATCGCCGCCGAGCTGGACGCCTGCAATGCCGCCGCTGCCGAGCTCTGCCGCGCGCGTGGCGTGGTGTTCGTGGACATCACCGGGATCAGCCGCGACGCCGGCGATGCCCCGGCGATGCTGGCTGACGACGGCCTGCATCCTTCCGCCGCGCAGTACGCGCGCTGGGTCGATGCCGCGCTGCCGGTGGCGCGCGCCCTGCTGGCCGGGGCCAGCGCTGGCGATCAATCCTGACCCGCGCCGGGGCCGCACGCACGGCGGCGTAGAATGGCGGCCCCCACTCCCGGAATGCCCCCATGTCCCTCGATCCCGCCCTGCGCGCCCGCATCGACGCCCTGCTGGCCGCCAACCCCGTGGTGCTGTTCATGAAGGGCAGCCCGGACGCGCCGGCCTGCGGCTTCTCGGCCAAGGCGGTCGGCGCGCTGGACGCCGTCGGCGCCAGCTACACGCACGTGGACGTGCTGGCCGACCCCGAGATCCGCGAGGGCATCAAGGCCTACGGCGACTGGCCGACCATCCCGCAGCTGTACATCGGCGGCGAGCTGGTGGGCGGCTCGGACATCATTCTGCAGATGGCCGCCAGCGGCGAGCTGCACGCCGCGCTGGGCCTGCCCGCGCCCGACCGCACGCCGCCGCGGCTGCACATCACCCCGGCGGCGGCGCGCATGCTGCAGCAGGCCATCGCCGATGCCGGCGCGGGCTACGCGCTGCAGATCGAAGTGGACAAGGCCTTCAACGCGCGGTTGCAGCTGGCGCCGCTGGACCCCGGCGCGATCGCCTGCGAGGAAGCCGGCATCCGCGCCCAGTTCGACCTCGCCAGCGCCCGCCGCGCCGACGGCATGCGCATCGACTGGGTGGAAGACGCGCGCGGCAAGGGCCTGGTGATCGACAACCCGAACGCGCCGCCGAAGGTGCAGCCGCTGACCCCGGCGCAGGCCGCCGAGCGGGTGCGCGCCGGCACCCTGGTGCTGGTGGACGTGCGCCCGCTGGACGAGCGCCTGCTGGCCGAGGCACCGGTGCCCTACCGCCACCTGGACCACGGCGTGGCCGAACTGGAGGCGCTGCCCAAGGACACCGCGCTGGCGTTTTTGTGCCATTCCGGCGGCCGCAGCGCGCAGGCGGCGGAACACTTCCGCGCGCGCGGCTTCACGGCGGTGTTCAACGTCGCCGGCGGGATCTCCGCGTGGGCGCTGCTGGACCCCACCCTGCCACGCTACTGATCAGCGCCCGAACGCGCCGCCCGGCAAGCCCGGGCGGTGGCTCAGAACCCGCCGCCCGCGTCCAGCCACGCCTGCTCGCGCGGGGTGTTGACCCGCCCCAGCGCCGCGTTGCGGTGCGGGAAGCGACCGAAGCGCGCGATCACGTCGCGGTGGGCGATGGCGTAGCCCAGGAGCTCGGCATCGCCCAGCGCGGTGAACAGCTCCACCGCGCGCTGCTGGTCGGCCATCGCCTCGGAATGCTCGAACGGCAGGTAGAAGAAGAACCGCAGCGCCGGCTGGACTTGCGCATCGAAGCCGGCCTCGAGGGCGCGACCGGCGAAATGGAGCGCCAGCGGATCGGTGGCGAAGGCGTGGCCGCTGCCGCGGAAGATGTTGCGCGGGATCTGGTCCAGCAGCAGCACCAGCGCCAGCGCGCCCTCGGCATCGGCCAGCCAGTCGTCGCATCCGCGCCTGGCCGCGGCGAAATGGGCGTCCTGCCAGCGCTGGCGGCATTCGGCGTCGAACGCCGCGCCGCCACGGAACCATTTGCCCATGCCCGCTTCGCACCAGAACTCCAGCAGGTCGGCGGCGAGGGCGCGGTTCACTCGTCGAACCGCAGGTGACGCACCGACTTGCCGTTGCGACGGATCAGCTTCAGCGCATCGATGCCGACCTGGATGTGCCCACGCACGTACTCGGCCGACACCTTGGCGTCGCTGGCCTCGGTCTTCACGCCATCGGGGATCATCGGCTGGTCGGACACCAGCAGCAGCGCGCCGCAGGGGATGCGGTTGGCGAAGCCGGCGGCGAACACGGTGGCAGTTTCCATGTCGATGGCCATGCAGCGCATCGCGCGCAGCTTCTGCTTGAACTCCGCGTCGTGCTCCCACACCCGGCGGTTGGTGGTGTACACGGTGCCGGTCCAGTAATCGAGCTCGAGGTCGCGGATGGTGGTGGAGATCACCCGCTGCAACGCGAACGCCGGCAGCGCCGGGACCTCGGGCGGCAAATAATCATTGCTGGTGCCCTCCCCACGGATGGCGGCGATCGGCAGGATCAAATCGCCCAGCTTGTTCTTCCTCTTGAGCCCGCCGCACTTACCCAGGAACAGCACCGCCTTCGGCGCGATCGCGGACAACAGGTCCATGATGGTGGCGGCGTTCGGGCTGCCCATGCCGAAGTTGATCATGGTGATGCCATCGGCGGTGGCGCTGGGCATCGGGCGGTCGGTGCCGACGATGGCCGCGCCGGTCATCTCGGAAAAATGTTGCAGATAGCCGCCAAAGTTGGTGAGCAGGACGTGCTGACCGAACTGCTCCAACGGCACGCCGGTGTAGCGCGGCAGCCAGTTGTTGACGATGTCTTGCTTGTTATCCATCGCTTTCCTCACCTTTTGCGTGATTCTAATCGCCCGCCCCCCGCACCGCGCGGGTCGTCCGCCCACCCGGGCATGACCTCGGGCACGTGGCGCACACGCCGGCTTGGCGCTAGTGTCGTGGCGCTGCATCCACACGTTCCGGGGAACCTTCGATGAAACCCTTGCCCATCGCCATGCTGGCGGTGCTGCTGGCCGGTTGCGCCAGCGTGCCGCAGACCACGCCGCAGGGCGCGGCGCGGACGCCCGCCGCGCCCGCCAAGCCCTACGACTTCGCGGCCGACCCCTACCCCAGCACCTACCGACCGGTCGCGGCACCGCCGGTGCTGCTGCAGCACGCCACCGTGCTGACCGGCACCGGCACCCGCCTGGAGGATGCCGATGTGCTGCTGCGCGACGGCCGGATCGTGGCGATCGGCGCGGGCCTGGACGCACCAGCCGACGCCGTGCGCGTGGACGCCCGCGGCAAGTGGGTCACCCCCGGCATCATCGACATCCATTCCCACCTCGGCGTGTACCCCAGCCCGGGCGTGAGCGCGCACGGCGACGGCAACGAGATGACCTCGCCGGTGACCCCGAACGTCTGGGCCGAGCACTCCATCTGGCCGCAGGACCCGGGTTTCGCCACCGCGCTGGCCGGCGGCGTCACCAGCCTGCAGGTGCTGCCCGGCAGCGCCAACCTGATCGGCGGGCGCGGCGTCACCCTCAAGAACGTGCCGGCCACCACCTACCAGGCGATGAAGTTCCCGGGCGCGCCCTGGGGCCTGAAGATGGCCTGCGGCGAGAACCCCAAGCGCGTGTACGGCCAGCGCGGCGGCCCGGCCACCCGCATGGGCAACGTGGCCGGCTACCGCGCCGCGTTCGCCGAAGCCGCCGAGTACATGAAGAAGCGCAAGGCCGGCGGCAAGGAGGCGGAAGGCAAGCGCGACTACAAGAACGACACCCTGGCCGGTGCCATCAACGGCGACATCCGCGTGCACATCCACTGCTACCGCGCCGACGAGATGGCCACCATGCTCGACCTGGCCAAGGAGTTCGGCTTCAAGATCGCCGCTTTCCACCATGGCGTTGAGGCCTACAAGATCGCCGACCGCCTGGCCGCCGAGGGCGTATGCGGCGCGCTGTGGGCCGACTGGTGGGGCTTCAAGATGGAGAGCTTCGACGGCATCCAGGAAAACATCGCGCTGGTGGACCGCGTGCCCGGCGGCTGCGCGATCGTGCATTCGGATTCCGAGGAAGGCATCCAGCGCCTCAACCAGGAAGCGGCGAAGGTGATCGCCAACGCCGGCCGCGCCGGCATCGCCATCCCGCCGGAACGCGCGATCCGCTGGATCACCTCCAACCCGGCCAAGGCCATGGGCATCGACGCCCAGACCGGCACCCTGGAGCCGGGCAAGATGGCCGACGTGGTGGTGTGGAACGGCAACCCCTTCAGCAGCTATGCGCAGGCCGAACAGGTGTACGTGGACGGCGCGCGCCTGTACGACCGCCACGACCCGACGCGGCAACCGAAATCCGACTTCCTGCTGGGGCAGGACATCACCACCGGAGGTGTGCGATGAAGTTCCCTCGCCTGCGTGCCATCACGCTCGTAGCGGCGCTGCTGGCCGCCAGCACCACCGCTGCGGCGCAAGATGTCCTGATCCGCAACGCCACCGTGCATACCGCGACCGCGCGCGGCACCCTGCGCGGCGCCGACGTGCTGGTGCGCAATGGCCGTATCGCCGCGGTCGGCCAGGGCCTGCAGGCCGGGGGCGCGGCCGTGGTCGATGCCCAGGGCGCGCCGCTGACGCCGGCCCTGTTCGGCGGCATCAACGACATCGGGGTGGAGGAAGTCTCCGGCGAATCGGCCACGGTGGATGCCAGCCTCGCGCTCGGCGCGAATGCCGCCGACATGCGGGTGCGCCCGGAGTTCGACGTCACCCTCGCCTACAACCCCGACTCGGTGCTGGTGCCGGTGGCGCGGGTGGAAGGCATCGGCTGGACCCTGCTGTCCGCGGGCAGCAAGCCCGGTGGCTCGCTGATCGGCGGCCAGGGCGGCGTGGTGCGGCTGGACGGCAGCCTCGACGCGGTCGGCCCGCGCGCGCTGTTCGTCACCCTCGGCGGCGACGGCGCCAACCTCAGCGGCAGCTCGCGCGCCGCGCAGTGGATGCTGCTCGACCAACTGGTGGACGAACTGCGCGGGCGCATCCCGCAGGATTCGCAGTTCGCCCTGCTCACCCCGGCCGGGCGTGCGGCTATGGCCCGCTACATCGGCGGCGGCGGCCGGGTGATGGTGCGGGTGCAGCGCGCGGCCGACATCGCCCGCCTGCTGCGCTGGGCCAGGCAGCGCGACGTGCGCGTCGCGGTGGTGGGCGGCGCCGAGGCGTGGAAGGTCGCGCCGCAGCTGGCGGCCGCGGGCGTGCCGGTGTTCGTGGATGCGCTGGCCAACCTGCCGGCCGATTTCGACGAGATCAACGCCACCCTCGAAAATGCCGCGCGCCTGCACGCGGCCGGGGTGCGGGTGTCGTTCTTCCAGGGCCGCGATGCCTCGCACAACGCGCGCAAGATCCGCCAGCTGGCCGGCAACGCGGTGGCCAACGGGCTGCCGTGGGACGCGGCGCTGGCCGGCCTGACCACGGTGCCGGCCGACGTGCTGGGCGTGACCGATGCGGTGGGCAATGCCATCGCGCCGGGCCAGCGCGCCGACCTGGTGCTGTGGTCGGGCGACCCGCTGGACGTGGCCAGCGTGGCGCGCCAGGTGTGGCTGGATGGCCGCGCGATCCCGATGCGCAGCCGCCAGACCGAACTGCGCGACCGCTACCTGCGCGCGGACGACGGCCTGCCGCGCGCCTATCCCGCCCCGGCGCGCTGAACGGAGTCCCCCGAAAAGGGAATGCGAGCCGCGTCGCACAATGCACGCGGCCGCGACTTGCGGTAGCTTCGTGGCATCACAGTCGGAGCCCAAAGGGGGGATCCATGCGCATCGGAATCATCGTGGACTCGGCCTGCGACCTGCCGGGCGAGTTCCTGGAGCGGGAGCACATCACCATCCTGCCGGTCACCGTGCAGATCGGGCAGGCGGTGCTGGCCGACGTCCGCAACGAGGAAGCGACGATGAACTTCCTCAGCGGCGAGACCGGCGCCCGCGCGTTCGAGGCCGAGACCACGCCGTTCACCGTGCAGCAGGTGCACGACCTGTTCCTGAACAAGCTGGTGCTGGACTACGACTACGTGTTCTGCATCACCACCACCCGCACCCGCAGCGGCATCCACGACAACGCGGTGCAGGCCAGCTATACCATCCTCAACGATTACAAGCCCGTGCGCGCGGCCTCGGGCAACAACACCCCGTTCATGCTGCGCGTGATCGACAGCCAGAACGTGTTCTCCGGGGTCGCGGTGCCGGTGGTCGAGGCCACCCGCCTGCGCGCCGCCGGCGAGACCCCGCCGCGCATCCGCGCCAACCTCGAGAACCTGGCGCGGCATACCCACGCCTACATGGTGGCGCCCGACCTGAACTACCTGCGCAACCGCATCAAGAAGCGCGGCGACAAGAGCGTGAGCTTCCTCAGCGCGGCGCTGGGCACCGCGCTCGACATCAAGCCGGTCCTGCACTGCAACCAGGGCGAGACCGAGCCAGTGGCCAAGGTCAAGGGCTTCGCCAACGCCAGCGAGCGCCTGTTCGACTTCACCGCGCGCCGGGTCAAGAGCGGCCTGCTCTCGCCCACCGTGTGCCTGAGCTACGGCGGCCCGCTGGAGGAGATGCGCAAGCTGCCCGGCTACGACCGCCTGCGCGAGACCTGCGCCGCGCAGAAGGTGGAGGTGTTCGAGAGCTTCATGGGCCTGTCCGGGCTGGTGAACGTGGGCAAGGGCGCGCTGACGGTGGGCTTTGCCTCGGAGCAGAGCGGCTTCGACTGAGCGTGACGGCGCCTGCACGCGCCGCGCATTACCCTGCCAACAGTCTGACCCACGCGAGACCCCGATGCGCTACCACATCCGCCTGCCCGATCCGTCCATCGCCCGTGGCAACACCCCCGGTCTTGCCTTCCAGTCGCACGGCGCCGACGGCTTCGCGGAGGAACTGCAGCACGCACTGCGCACCCGCGACCTGTTCGAGCGCTGGAGCGCGCAGCTGGACGACCCCGAGGATGCCGATCCCGCGCTGGGCGCCACCGACCCGGCGGCCACGGTCAGCGGCGAGCAGCACGACCTGCACATCGACCTGACGGTGGACACCGTGCTGCCCTCGGCCCTGTTGCGCCAGCGCATGCACCTGCTGGCCGGCGACCACTGGCAGCTGCGCGACGTCACCGCGGCCTGACCGCGCGCACCCCGCCATGACGCCCGCCTTGCTGTCGTGGAGCGGCGGCAAGGACGCCGCTTGGGCCCTGCACGCGCTGCGCCAGGCCGGCGAGGTCGAGGTGGTCGGCCTGCTGACCACCCTCACCGAAGGCTACGACCGCGTCTCGATGCAGGGCATCCGCCGCGAGGTCCTGCACGCGCAGGCGCGCGCCGCGGGATTGCCGGTGATCGAGGCCTGGATCCCGCAGGCGGCCGACAACGCGCGCTACGAGGCGAGCTTCGCGGACGCGCTGGCACGCGCGCGGACGCGCTGGCCGGGGATCATGCATATCGCCTTCGGCGACCTGTTCCTGGCCGACATCCGCGCCTGGCGCGAGGGGCTATGCGCGCGGCTGGGCTGGACGCCGCTGTTCCCGCTGTTCGGCAGCGACACCACCGAGCTTGCGCGGGCGATGCAGGCCGGCGGCCTGCGCGCACACCTATGCTGCGTGGACACCCGGCAGCTCGACGCCAGCTTCGCGGGGCGCGCGTTCGACGCCACATTGCTGCAGGCGCTGCCGGCCGCCATCGACCCCTGCGGCGAACACGGCGAGTTCCACACCTGCGTGGAGGCCGGCCCGATGTTCGCCACCCCGCTGGCGCTGGCGCGTGGCGACACCGTGCTGCGCGATGGCCGCTTCGCCTACACCGATTTCCTGCTCGCCGCGGACGGCCCGCCTGCCGACGATCCGCCGCAGGCCTGACGCTTCACGTGGACGGGCGGCGCGCCCGTTCGTGGTGAGCCTGTCGAACCACGAACGGGCCGGCGCGCTCAGCCGGTGTTCTGGATGCCCGCCGCGATCCCGTTGACGGTGGAGACCAGCGCGCGCAGCAGCGCCTCGTCGCTGCGGCCGCCTTCGCGCCAGCGCCGCAGCAGGTCCACCTGCAACAGGCTGATCGGGTCCACGTAAGGATTGCGCAGGCGGATCGACAGCCGCAGCCGGTAGTCGTCGGCCAGCAGGCCACTGCGCTGCTTGAGCGCCGGGATCGCCGCGCGCACGCGCGCGAATTCGGCGGCGATGCCGGGGAAGAAGGCCTCGTGCAGCGGGCCGGCCAGGCGCGAATAGCGCTCGAAGATCGCCAGATCCGACTTCGCCAGCAGCATCTCCACGTCGTCGATCATCGCGGCGAAGAACGGCCAGTCGCGGGTCATCGCCGCCATCGCGTCCAGCCCGTGGGTGTCGATCCCACGCTGCAGCGCGGTGCCCAGGCCGTACCAGCCGGTCAGGCCGGAGCGGTTCTGCGCCCAGGCGAACACCCACGGGATCGCGCGCAGGTTGGCGATGCTGCCGTCGCGCCGGCGCGACGGGCGCGAGCCGATGTGCAGTTGCTCGATCACGTCGATCGGGGTGGCGGCGCGGAAATACGCGGGGAAATCGGGATGCGCGTGCACCAGCGCGCGGTAGTGCGCGCGCGCATCGGCGGCCAGCGCGTCGGCCATGGCGCGCCAGCCGGGCTCGCGCGGCTCCGGCGCGCGCGGCCGCAGCGAGGCGCGCAGCACCGCGCCGGCCATCTGCTCGAGGTTGCGCAGCGCCAGCGCGCGGATGCCGTACTTGCGGTGAATCACCTCGCCCTGCTCGGTCAGGCGGAAATAGCCATCCACCGAACCGCGCGGCGCGGCCACGATCGCGCGCCCGGTCTTGCCACCACCGCGGCTGACCGACCCCCCGCGGCCGTGGAAGAACGCCAGCCGCACGCCGGCCTCACGCGCCACCTCCAGCAGCTCCACCTGCGCACGCTGCAGCGCCCAGCGCGAGGCGAGCAGGCCACCGTCCTTGGCGCTGTCGGAATAGCCCAGCATCACCATCTGGTGGTCGCCGCGCGCGGCCAGGTGGCGGCGGTAGGCGGGGTCCGCGAACAGCGCGCGCATCACCCCGGCCGCCGCCTGCAAATCGCCCACGGTCTCGAACAGCGGCGCCACGTCCAGCGGCACCTCGCCGTCCTCCACGCAGCCGGCGATGCGCGCCAGCACCAGCACCGCCAGCGCGTCCGCGGCGCTGCGGCTCATGCTGATGATGTAGGGCCCGATCGCCTGCGCGCCGAACCGCCGCCGCGCCTGCCCGGCCGCGGCGAACGCTGCGAGGGTGGCCGCCGCCTCCGGGGCCGCCGGCTGCGCCACCGGCGCGCCATCGAGCAGCGCATGCAGGCGCGCCACCCGCGCCTCCACCGCCTGCTCGGCCCAGTCCGGTGCCTCCAGCAACGCGGCCAGCGCGGCATCGTGCACGGCCGAATCCTGGCGCAGGTCGAGGGTGGCGAGGTGGAAGCCGAAGCACTCCACGCGGCGCATGATCCGCCGCACCGCGAAGCGCCCGGCATGCTCGCCGCGGTGGTGCGCCAGGCTGACGTCGATCGCGGCGAGGTCCTCCAGCAGCACCTGCGGCCCGGGATAGCCGCGCACCGCATCGTTGGCCGCGGTGGCGCGCAGGCGCGCGCGCATCGCCTCCAGCAGCTGACGGTAGGGCATGTCCGCGTGCCGCGGATCGGGGTCCAGCGCCTCGCCCAGCAGCGCCTGCGCGGCCGCGATGCGGGCCTCCACCTCGGGTTCCACCGCAACCCGGTCGCGGGTCTGGGTGAGCAGCATCGCCAGCCGCCCGAGGTCGGCGCGGTAGTTCCCCAGCACCTGTGCGCGCTGCGCCTCCAGCGCGGCCAGCACGGTGTCGGCGCCGATGTTGGGGTTGCCGTCCATGTCGCCGCCCACCCAGGTGCCGAAGCGCAGCAGCGGCGGCAGCGGCAGCGGGCGGCCGTAGGCGCGGGTGATCGCCGCGTCCAGGGTTTCGTGGAACACCGGCAGCACCCGGTACAGCACCTCGCCCAGGTAGAAGCCGACGTGCTCGCGCTCGTCGGCCACGCTGGGCCGCGCCGGCGGCGCGTCCGAGGTCTGCCAGGCCGCGGTCAGCGCGAAGCGGATGCGCTCCAGCCCGCTGGCGCGCTCGGCCGGCGTGAGCTGGCGGTCGATGTCGGCCACCAGCCGGCGCACCACCTCGCGCTCCTTCTCCAGCAGCACCCGCCGCACCGCCTCGGTGGGATGCGCGGTGAACACCGGCTCGATCCGCAGCCGCGCCAGCAGCGCGTCCAGCGCCTGCAGCGGCACCCCGTCCGCCTGCAGCGCCAGCAGCTCCGCCTCCAGCCCGCCCGGCTGCGGCGCCCCGCCCTGGCGCTGGTAATCGCGCCGGCGGCGGATGCGGTGCACGCGCTCGGCCAGGTTGGTGGCGCCGAAATAGGCCGAGAACGCGCGCACCAGCGCGTCCGCCTCGGCCAGCGGCACCCCGGCCAGGCGCTCGGCCAGTTCCGCGACCGGCGCGTCCTGCTCGCGCCGGCGGATCGCCAGCCGGCGGATCTCCTCCACCTCGCGCAGGAACCCGGGCCCGCACTGCTCGGCCAGGATCTCGCCGACCAGCGCGCCGAGGGTGCGCACGTCCTCGCGCAGCAGGTAGTCGGTGGGCGCGAAGTCCAGCTCTTCGCGCAGCGGCTCGTTCCCGGATTCGTCGTGCATGGTGCCAAGGGTAGCGACCACCGGGTGATCGCGGCGTGGTGGCGTGCGCAGGAGCCCTTCAGTACGCGAACTCGCGGAACACCGGGTCCACGCTGCCCTGCCAGGGGCCGTGGAACAGCTCCAGCTTGCGCTGCGCCGGGGTCTGGCCGGATTCGGCGATCTCCAGCAGCGGCGTGAGGAAACCGGTCTCGTCGGCGCCGCAGGCATCCGCGCGGGCGCGCCGGCGCAGGCCGTCCAGCGCGATCTTCAGCGCCTCGCGCGCCAGGTCGCGCACGCTTCCGTTGCGGAAGGGCAGATCCAGCGCATGCCGCGGCACGCCGTCGCGCAGGGCGTGGCGCTCGGCCAGGGTGAAATCCTTGACCAGGTCCCAGGCCGCATCCAGCGCGGCATCGTCGTACAGCAACCCCACCCAGAACGCCGGCAGCGCGCAGATGCGGTTCCACGGGCCGCTGTCGGCGCCGCGCATCTCCAGGTATTTCTTCAGCCGCACCTCGGGGAAGGCGGTGGTCATGTGGTCGTTCCAGTCGCGCAGGGTCGGTAGCGCGCCCGGCAGCGCGGGCAGGCGCCCGACCAGGAAGTCGCGGAAGCTCTGCCCGCTGGCGTCGTGGTATATGCCGTCGCGATGGCTGAAGTACATCGGCACATCGAGCAGGTAGTCGACGTAGCGCTCGTAGCCGAAGCCGTCCTCGAACACGAAGTCGAGCATGCCGGTGCGGTCCGGGTCGGTGTCGGTCCAGATGTGCGAGCGGTAGCTCTGGTAGCCGTTGGGCTTGCCTTCGGTAAACGGCGAATCGGCGAACAGCGCGGTGGCGATGGGTTGCAGTGCCAGCGACACCCGGAACTTCTTCACCATGTCCGCTTCGCTGGCGTAGTCCAGGTTGACCTGCACCGTGCAGGTGCGGGTCATCATGTCCAGGCCGAGGCGGCCGACCTTGGGCATGTAGGCCTTCATGATCTGGTAGCGCCCCTTCGGCATCCACGGCATGTCTTCGCGCCGCCATTTGGGTTGAAAGCCCATGCCGAGGAAGCCGAGCTGCAACTCGTCGGCGACCTCGCGCACCTCGCGCAGGTGGGTGCCGACTTCCTTGCAGGTCTGGTGCAGGGTTTCCAGCGGGGCACCGGACAGTTCCAGCTGACCGGCCGGCTCCAGCGTCACCGAGGCGCCCTCGCGCGCGAGCGCGATCACGCGCCCGTTCTCGGCGTACGGCTGCCAGCCGAAGCGGGTCAGGCCCGTCAGCAGCGCCTCGATGCCGCGCTCGCCGTCGAACGCCGGCGGCCGCAGGTCGTCCAGGCGGAAGCCGAACTTCTCGTGCTCGGTGCCGATGCGCCAGGCCGCGCGCGGCTTCTCGCCGGAAGCCAGCACCTCCACCAGCTGGCGGTGGTCGGTGATCGGGGCGTCGCTGGCGGTGCTGGGTCCGGACATCGGCGTGGCCTGTCGAAACGGTGGGGCAGGATAGCCGGCCGCGCGCATCCGGCGCAGCCGCGAAGGAGCGGCATCTGTGTTCCGCGGGCGTACGCAATCGCCGCGCGGCGGGCAGGCGATGCCGGGCTTACAGCTCCAGCCAGCCGGCGACGGTGGCGCGCAGTTCGTCCACGCCCTGCCGGGATTCGGCCGAGAACAGCTGCACGCTGACGCTGTCGGCGAACGCCCGCGCCAGTTCCGCGCGCACCGCCTGCAGGGTGTTGCCGGCGGCGCCGCGGCCGAGCTTGTCGGCCTTGGTCAGCAGCGCGTGCGCCGGCAGCCCGCGGCGCATGGCATAGCCCAGCATCTGGCGGTCGTAATCCTTCAGCGGATGGCGCACGTCCATCACCACCACCAGCCCGCGCAGCGCGAACCGGCTGGCGAAATAGGCATCGATGAACGCCTGCCAGTGCGCCTGCAGGTCCTGCGGCACCTTGGCATAGCCGTAGCCGGGCAGGTCCACCAGGTATTTGTCCGGATGCGGCGGGATTCCGAAGAACACCAGCTGCTGGGTGCGGCCTGGGGTCTTGGACACCCGCGCCAGCGCGTTCTGCTGGCACAGGGCATTCAGCGCGGAGGACTTGCCGGCGTTCGAGCGGCCGGCGAAGGCGACTTCGAACCCGCCGTCGGCGGGCAGCTGGCGCAGGGTATGCGCGGCCAGCGAATACTGGGCGCGGGCGAACGGATTGGGGACGGCCATCGGCATAGGATCGCACGCCCAGGCCTGCCCCGCCCGTCGTCTGGCCGTGGCCTGGCCGCGCCGTGGGCGCGGTTTGACCGTCCCCGCCGGCCCCACCATAATCGGGCGGATAAGGCGATTCACGCCCGCATCCAACTGTCCAGTGGAGTTCCGCATGCGTCCTGCCCACGCCCTTGCCGGCATTGCCTGCCTTGCCATCGCCGCGATCGCCTATGCGCAAAGCACGCCGGTGGCCGCGCCCGACAATGCCCCGGTGCAGGCCGCACCGCTGGACGAGAAGCCGGCCACCTGGGGCGATGCCAAGGCCGGGCAGGCCAAGGCCGGGGTGTGCGCCGCCTGCCACGGCATGGACGGCAACGCCATGCAGCAGAACGCCCCGCGCATCGCCGGCATGCCCGAGCGCTACATCGCAGAGCAGCTCGAGCTATTCAAGACCGGTCAACGCACCAGCGGCCTGGCCGGGGTGATGATGCCGTTCGCCAGCCTGCTCAGCGCGCAGGACATGCGCGACGTCGGTGCCTGGTTCGCCGAACAGAAAGCCGGCGCTGGCGTGGCCGACGACACCGTGATCGCGGATGGCCCGAACAAGGGCATGAAGTTCTACCAGGTCGGCGAGCGCCTGTTCCGCGACGGCGACGCGAGCCGCGGCATTCCCGCCTGCATGGCCTGCCACGGGCCGGCAGGCAGCGGTAATCCGGGTCCGGCCTACCCGGCCCTGCACGGCCAGGACGCCACCTACGTGGCGCGCCGTCTGGAGGAGTACCGCGCCGGCACCAGCAGCTACAAGAATCCGGCCCACTTCCAGCTGATGGCGATGGTCAGCAAGCCGCTGACCGACGAGGAGATCCAGTCCCTGGCCAGCTACGTGCAGGGCCTGCACGCCCGCTGAGCGTGCCGCTTCACCCTGGGTTGGCCCCGGCCGCGGCATCCTCGCGCGGCCGTCCCCACCGCCGGAGCCTTCTGACCATGCGGACCCTGCTGCTGTCGCTTGTCTTGCTGTTGCCGCTGCTGGCTGCGCCCGCGCGCGCGCAGGCGCCCCTGCCGGGGCTGACCGAAGGCGTGCAATACCGCACCCTGGACAACGGCCAGCCGTACCAGGCGCTGCCGCCGGGGATGGTCGAGGTGGCCGAGGTCTTCGCCTACACCTGCCCGCACTGCGCGCACTTCGCGCCGATGCTGGAGGCCTGGGAAAAGCAGCTGCCGGCGCATGCGCGGGTGGTGCTGGTGCCGTGGGTCTCCGACCGCAACGACCCGTGGGCGCGCATCTATTTCGCGGCGCGCAAGGCGCGCGCGCTGAGCGTGCTGCACCCGCGCCTGTTCGCGGCGATCCACGAGACCGGCGAGTTGCCGCGCAACGCCGACGCCGCGCAGATCCTTGCCTTCGCCAGCCGGGTGAAGGGCGTTGACGTGGCCGCCCTCAAGGCCGCGCTGCAGGACGAGCCGGCGCAGCTGGACGCGTTGCGCAATGCATTCGAGTTCGAGCGCCGCACCGAAGTCGAGGGCACGCCCACCCTGATCGTCGCCGGTCGCTACCAGATCCTCGGCAACAGCTACCAGAATCTGCTCGACAACGCCCGCCGGGTGGTCGATGCCCTGGCCCCGGCGCGCCCCGCGCCGGCCAGGCCCGCCGCCCCCGCCGGCAAGCCTTCCTCCCCCCGCCACTGACCGACACCGCCATGACCGCCCTGCGCCACGCCCTGCTCCTGATCGCCCTGCTGCCGCTGGCCGCCTGCAAGAACGACGCACCGGCACCCGCCACAGATGCAAGTGCCGCCAGCACGACCAGCGCGCCCGCCGCCGCCAAGGCCGTCAGCGCCGAGGACCCGCAGCGCAAGGCGCAGGCCGAGGCCGCGTGGAAGGCCGCCGAGGAGGCCGCCGCCAAGGCGGCGCCGCCGGTGGAGGGCGTGGACTACGTGGTGATCCCGAACGGCCAGCCGTTCGACACCCCGCCCGGCAAGGTCGAGGTGGTGGAGTTCTTCGGCTACGTCTGCCCGTTCTGCGCGATGGTGCAGCCCACCGTCACCGCGATGAAGGCCAAGCTGCCGGCCGATGTCCACTTCGTGTACGTGCCGGCCGCGTTCGGTTCGATGTGGGACAACTACGCCAAGGCGTTCTACGCCGCGCAGGCGATGGGGATCGAGGACAAGACCCACGACGCCCTGTTCCGCGCCATCCACGTCGACCAGACCCTGAAGGGCGAGCGCGGCATGGACACCCCGGAAGAGATCGCCGCGTTCTACGGCAACTACGGCGTCGATCCGCGCCAGTTCCTCAGCAGCATGCAGAGCTTCGCGGTGGCCACCAAGGTCAACCGCGCGCGCGCCTACATGCAGGCCGCGTTCGCCAACGGCGACCAGATGGGCACCCCCACCTTCCTGATCGACGGCAAGTACCGGGTGAAGGGCAAGACCGTGGACGACATGTTCCGGATCATGAACCAGCTGATCGTGGCCGAGCGCGCCAAGCTGGCCACGACCGCGCCGGCCGCCGCCGCGCCCGCCGAGGCCCCCGCGGACGCGCCGAAGCCCTGATCCCGGCGCGCCCCATGGCCACCCGCCGGCTGCGCCTGCTGAGCGCCAACATCCAGGCCGGCTCCAGCACCCGCGGCTACCGCGACTACGTGGCGCGCAGCTGGTCGCACGTGCTGCCGGCCGGCAACAAGCGCGGCGCGCTGGACAGCATCGCGGCGCTGGCAGGCCAGCATGACATCGTGGGCCTGCAGGAGGCCGATCCCGGCAGCCTGCGCTCGGGCTTCACCAACCAGACCCACTATCTGGCCGAGCGCGCCGGCTTCGCCTACTGGAGCCACCAGCCGAACCGCCGCGTCGGCGGCGTGGCCTCCAGCGCCAACGGCCTGCTGAGCCGGCTGCAGCCGATGCGGGTGGAGGACCACCCGCTGCCGGGACGGGTCAAGGGCCGCGGCGTGCTGCTGGCCCGCTTCGGCCAGGGCGAGGACGGCCTGGCGGTGGCCATCGCCCACCTGTCGCTGGGCGCGCAGTCGCGGCGCGCGCAGCTGGACTTCATCGCCGACTTGCTGGCGAACGCCCCGCACGCGGTGCTGATGGGCGATTTCAACTGCGACCCCGACCGCCCCGAGATGCAGCTGCTCTACCGCAAGACCCGTCTGCAGCCGCCGGCGCAGCGTCTGCCCACGTTTCCCGCGTGGCGGCCGCAGCGCGCGATCGACCATATGCTGGTGACCCCGGCGCTGCCGGTGGCGGCGATGCAGGCGCTGCCGGCCGCGCAGTCCGACCATCTGGCGGTGTCGATGGCGCTGGACGTGCCCGAGGCGGCGCTGCGCTGATCAGCGCAACGCGCTATAGGCGAACCCCGCGCCGACCAGCAGCAGGAATCCGGCGAACACCCGCTTCAGCGCCTGCCCGCTCAGGGCATGCGCCAGCCGGGTGCCGTACGGCGCCGCCAGCACCGAGGTGACCGCCACCCCCAGCGCCGCCGGCAGGTACACGTAGCCCACCGCGCCAGCCAGCGGCAGCGCGCCCGCTGGCGCCTGCAGCGCATAGCCCAGCGCGCTGGCCAGGCCGATGAAGATGCCGCAAGCGGACGAGGTGCCCACCGCGCGCACCGGGGCTACCCCGCGCCAGACCAGCAGCGGCACGGTCAGGCTGCCGCCGCCGATGCCGACCACCGCCGACACCCCGCCGATGCCGATGCCCGCCAGGCTGTAGCCGGGCCCGCGCGGCACGCGCCCGCTCGCGCCGGCAGGGGCCGGCGGCGAGGCCAGCAGTTGCACCGCCACCAACGCGCAATAGGCGGCCACGCACCAGCGCAGCACGTCGCCGTCCAGCGCGATCGCGAAGCGGCTGCCCAGCCAGCCGCCCAGCAGCACGCCCGGCACCATCCACGCCACCGTCGGCCACAGCACGCTGCCGCGGCGGTGGTGCGCGCGCGCCGAGGCCGCCGCGGTCAGCACGATGCTGGCCAGCGAACTGGCCAGCGCCGCATGCATGGCGGCGCCGGCGGATACGCCCTGCAGCGGCAGCAGCCACGCCAGCGCGCCCACCAGCACCAGCCCGCCGCCGATGCCCAGCAATCCGGCCAGCACGCCGGCCAGCGCACCCAGCGCCAGGTAGATCGGGAAAAACGCCATCGCGAAGTCCATGCCGTGCACGCCGGGGAGTTCATGCATGCTCGGCTATAGTCGATCCATGCTCAAGCGCGCCTGCCTCCTGCTGCTTTCGATCCCGCTGCTGGGCGCCCTTGCCTGCCCTGCTCGCGCGCAGGTACAGGCGGCGGCCACGCCGCTGCTGCAGCGCCCGCCGGTACAGATTCCCGCGCCCGACCCGGCGCTGAAGGCGGCGCTGGACGCCACTCGCCGCGGCGGCTTGGACGATCTGGTGCTGGCCGGCTTCAGCGGCCAGCCGCTGGCCGGCTGGCTGGAATTCGCCGCGCTGCGGGCGCGCTTCGACAGCCTTCCGCCAGCGCGCGGCGCGGCCTTCCTCGCCGCGCATAAAGGCGAGCCGGTGGCCGCCGCCTTCCGCGCCGAGTGGCTGCCGGCGCTGGCGCGGCGCAACGAATGGCCGGCCTTTCTCGAAGCCTGGTCCAGCGCGATCGACGACCCGGCGCTGCGCTGCCTGCGCCTGCAGGCGCTGATGGCGATGGACCGGGTGGATGCCGCCTGGACCACCGAGGCGCAGGCGCTGTGGCGCAGCAGCGGCGCCTCGCTGCCGGCGCAGTGCGATGCCCCGTTCGCGCTGCTGGCGGCGCGGGGCGGGCTGCCCGACGCGCTGCGCTGGGAACGCTTCGACAAGGCCGCGGATGCCGCCCAGGGCGCGGTGATGCGCAGCATCGCGCGCGGCTTTGCCAACCCCGCCGATGCCGCCCAGGCGCAGGCGTGGGCGGCCTATCTCGATGCGCCCGGCGGCGACGTGTCGGCGTGGCCGAAGAACGCGCGCAGCCGGCTGGTCGCGGCGGCGGCGCTGGCGAAGCTGGCCAAGTCCAACCCCGACCGCGCCGAGGCCCTGCTGCCCGGCGTGGCGCAGGCGCTGGGCTTCGGCGAGGCCGAGCTGGGGCGGGTGCGCTACCAGGTCGCGCTGTGGACGGTGGCGTCCTACCTGCCGGACGCGGCGCGCCGGCTGGCGGCGGTGCCGGAGTCCGCCTACGACGACAGCCTGCGCGAATGGCGGGTGCGCGAGGCGCTGGCGCGCGCCGACTGGCCGGCCGCGCTGGATGCCATCGCACGCATGCCGGAAGCGCAGCGCAACGACAGCCGCTGGCTGTACTTCGCCGCGCGCCTGCGTGAGCTCACCGGCGATGTCGCCGGCGCCCGCGCGCTGTACGCGCAGGCGGCGCAGAAGGCCGACTTCCACGGCTTTCTCGCCGCCGACCGCCTGGACCTGCCGTATGCGCTGTGCCCGCGCACGCTGGAGGCGCCACTGGCGGCAAAGCAGGCGCTGGCGCGCGATCCTGGCCTGGTGCGCGCGATCCAGCTGTTCCAGCTGGACCGCCGCGGCTGGGCCGGGCGCGAATGGAATGCCGCGGTGGCGCGCCTGGACCCCATCCAGCGCCAGCTGGCGGTGGAACTGGCGCAGGACAACGGCTGGTTCGACCGCGGCGTGTTCGGGCTGGTGAACGTGGGCGGCAAGCGCTACCCCGACGAGCAGCAGCTCTACCTGCTGCGCTTCCCGCTGCACCACGCCGAGCGCATCCGCCGCGAGGCCGCGCGCAACGGCCTGGATCCGGCCTGGGTCGCCGCCGAGATCCGTGCCGAGAGCGTGTTCGACCCGCGCGCGCGCTCGTCGGCCGACGCACGTGGCCTGATGCAGGTGCTGCCCGCCACCGGCGCGGCGATCGCAAAGTCGCTGGGGCTGGGGTGGAAGGGCGGCGACGACCTCTACGACCCCGACACCAACATCGCCATCGGCAGCGCCTACCTGCGCCAACTGCTGGACCGCTACGGCGGCCAGCCGTACCGTGCGATCGCCGGCTACAACGCCGGGCCGGCGCCGCTGGCACGCTGGCTGGCGCAGCGGCCGACGCTCGATCCGGATTTCTGGATCGAGACCATCGGCTACAAGGAGACCCGCGACTACGTCGCCCGCGTGCTCAGCTTCAGCACGCTCTACGACTGGCGCTTGAGCGGCGACGCCCTGCGCCTGTCCGACCGCCTGCTGGGCCGCAGCAACGGCCCGCGCAAGGGCTTTACCTGCCCGGCCCCCGCCGCCGCTTCCACCACGCCCGCCGCCGCGCCTGCTCCCCCGGCGCAGGACGCGCGCAAACGCCCATGACCGCCGCAACGCCCGCCCGTCTGCCCGCCCACGTCCGCACCTACCTGGTCGGAGGCGCCGTGCGCGATGCCCTGCTGGGGCTGCCGCCCGGCGACCGCGACTTCGTGGTGGTCGGGGCGACGGTGGCGGACATGCTGGCCGCCGGCTTCCGCCAGGTCGGCCGCGACTTCCCGGTGTTCCTGCATCCCGTCAGCGGCGAGGAATACGCGCTGGCACGCACCGAGCGCAAATCCGGGCGCGGCTACACCGGCTTTGTGGTGCATGCCGACCCATCGGTGACGCTGGAGGACGACCTGCGTCGCCGCGACTTCACCATCAACGCCATCGCCCGCGCCGAAGACGGCACCCTGGTCGATCCCTTCGGCGGCGTGCGCGACCTCGAGGCGCGCGTGCTACGCCACGTGAGCGAGGCCTTCGTCGAGGACCCGCTGCGGGTGCTGCGCGCGGCGCGCTTCATGGCGCGCCTGGCGCCGCTGGGTTTCAGCCTCGCGCCGGAAACCCTGGCGCTGATGCGGCAGATGGCGGCCAGCGGCGAGCTGGCGGCGCTGGTGCCGGAACGGGTCTGGCAGGAACTGGCGAAAGCCCTGCGCAGCGCCGCGCCCGCCGCCTTCCTGCGCACACTGCGCGCAGCCGATGCGCTGCGCGCGGTGCTGCCCGAGGTGGATGCGCTGTACGGGGTGCCGCAGCGCGCGGAGTACCACCCGGAGGTAGATACCGGCCTGCACCAGGAGCTGGTGTGCGACATGGCCGCGCACCTGGCGCCGGGCGACGACCTGGTCGGCTTCGCCGCGCTCTGCCACGACCTCGGCAAGGCATTGACGCCTGCCGACGTGCTGCCGCGCCACCTGATGCACGAGCAGCGCGGGGTCGCGCCCACCAATGCCCTGTGCCAGCGCCTGAAAGTCCCCAACGAGCACCGCGAACTGGCGGTGCTCGCCTGCCGCGAACACCTCAACGTGCACCGCCTGCGCGAACTCAAGCCGGCGACGGTGCACGACCTGATCGCGCGCTGCGACGGCTTTCGCAAGCCGGCCCGGATCGAGCGCCTGGCCACCGTCTGCGAGGCCGACGCGCGCGGCCGCGCCGGGCACGCCGATACCGACTATCCGCAGGCCGCGCTGCTGCGCCGCCTGCATGCCGCGGCGCTGGCAGTGCGCGGCGAAGCCATCGCCGCGCAGGGCGTCACCGGCCCGGCGTTCGGGCAAGCGCTGCGGCGCGCGCGGATCGCGGCGATCGCCGCCGCCTCAGCGCCGGAACAGGCGTGAATCCAGCCACAGCAGGGCATCGCGCAGCGGCGTGAACGCTGTGGCCAGCCCCACCAGCACGCCCAACGTGTTCGCCAGCGCATCCAAGCGGTCCATGGTCCGCCCCAGCCCCATCGCGCCCTGCAGGAACTCGATGGCGATCCCCATCAGCACCAGCAACACGCACACCACCGCCCACGAACGCCGGCGCGCGAACACCTGCACCGCGCCGGCCGCGAGCAGGGCATAGGCGGTCAGGTGCTCGGTCTTGTCGCTCACCTTCAGGTCCGGAAGGTCGCGGCCCGGCACCAGCGAGGCGACCACCACCAGTGCGATCGCCAGCATCCACAGCCCGGCCCACAGCCACGGGCGCCGGAACGGCTTCAGCGAGCGCCCAACGCGGTAGGGCGCGCGGTTCACAGGCGGTGGCTCAGGTCGCCGAGCAGGAACGCCGCGTCCAGCTCCACCCCGCGCTGGAAGCCGATCGCCTGGAAGCGCTCGCCCATCTCGCTGGGCAGCGTCAGCCGCTTGGCCTGCTGGCGCAGGTTGTGCCGCGCCACCTCGTCGGCGGTGCGCGCCTCGGCCTCCTCCAGGTGCGCCTGCAGGCGGTTGCCGAGCAGGAAACTGGCCTGCGAGCAGTAGCCGGAGAACTCGAAGCCGGCTCCCACGCCGGCCTCGGCCAGCGCGGTGAAATCCACCGAGGCGGTGATGTCCTGCAGCCCCGGCCAGGCGAATACGTCCTCCACCAGGTGGTGCTGGCGGAACGCACGCAGGGTGCCGTCGCTGCGCTCGGGCAGGTAGTACTCGCTGCGCGCATAGCCGTAGTCGATGAACAGCAGCGCGCCGTTGCGCAATCCGCCGACCACCGCCTGCAGCCAGTACGGCAGCTGCGCCAGCGCCTCGCTGCGGTAGCCGTCCGGCAGCGGCGTGGGCAGCCGCGCCTGCAGGCGCGCCACCGCCGCCGCCAGCAGTGGGTCGGCCGCCTGCTCGGCGCGCACGAAGCGGCCCTCGCCATCCAGCGCCACGCACTCCTCCAGCACATCGCCACCGCGTAGGACGAAGCGCGGCGTCGGCAGTGCGTCGATCACCTCGTTGGCGAACAGCACCCCGTCCCACGGCTGCTGGATCGGGCCGTCCAGCCATTCCACCCGCGCGAACAGCGCCGCCGGCAGCCGCGCCTGCAGGCGCTCGCGCTGGCGCTGGCGCAGGTCGGCGCTGGGCTCGAGGATGGCGTAGCGCGCCGGTAGGGCACCGCTGGCCTGCAACTGCTCCAGGCAGGCCTCGGCGAATGCGCCGCTGCCGCCGCCCACTTCCATGAACACCGCGCCCTTGCCGGCCTGGCGCAGCGCCGGGGCCAGTGCGTCGGCCACGCAGGCCGAGAACAGCGCCGAATGCTCGGGCGCAGTGATGAAGTCGCCGCCCGGGCCGAACTTGCGCGCACCCGCGCTGTAGTAGCCCAGCCCCGGCGCGTACAGCGCCAGCTCCATGAACTTCCAGAACGGGATGCGGCCGCCGGCGGCGATGATCTGCTCCTGGATCACCTCGCGCAGGAGCGCGCTGTGCGCCTGCGCATCGGCGGAGGGCGCGGGCAGGGTCGGGGCCGCCATCAGCCGAGCCTCACCCGGCGCCCGGCGCTCTGGCCGGGGCCGGACAGCACCCGCACCTCGATCGCATCGATGGCGTGCGCGCGCAGCGCCTCGCGGTCCTCGCACAGGCGCTGCAGGAACCAGCCGGCGAATTCCTCCAGGGTCGCGTTCTCGATCGGCAGCAGCAGCACGTCGCCGCGCAGGAACGGGATGCGCTGGCCGTCGAAATGCGCGTACACGTGGTCGCCGTCCTCCTCGATCCTCAGGTACGGCGAGCGCGTGGGCAGGATCGTCCACTCGTTGAGCTCGCGGCACAGCGCGACCACGCGGTCCTTGTACAGGCCGTAGTCGAAGCACATGCCGTTGCCGAGCATGCGCGCCTCGATGTCCACCTCGACCGTGAAGTTGTGGCCGTGCAGGCGCTCGCGCTCGCTGGCCGAGAAGATGGTGAAGTGGCCGGCCGAGAACTTCATGTTCTGCTTGGCCAGGCGGATGGTGACGCGCTCCTGCATCGCGGTGCCTCCCTGCGCGCTCATGCGAAATCGGCCTCGCCGATGTCGCCCCGCTGCGGGCGCATCAGGATGTCCTCGACCACCGTGCGCGGCGACAGCGACCACGCCGTCCACGCCATCTCCGCCACGTCCTCGGGTGGCATCATGCGCTCGGGCGGCAGCGGCACGCCGTCCCACGACGCGGTCAGGGTGGCGCCCGGCAGCAGCGCCACCACGCGCACCCCGTGCGGCTTCATCTCCTCGCGCAGGTTGCGCGAGAAGCCGTACAGCGCGTGCTTGGCGATGCTGTAGGAGCCGCCGTTCGGGTAGGCCGCGACCGACGCCGTGCTGCACACGTTCAGGACCATGCCGCTGCGGCGCTCGATCATCCGCGGCAGCAGCCGCCGGGTCAGGCGGTAGGCGCCGAACAGGTTGGCCTGCAGCATCTCCAGCAGGGCGCCATCATCCTCATCGGCAATGCCGCCCGGGCGGAACGCGCCGGCGTTGTTGACCAGCAGGTCCACGCCGCCGTGGCGCGCCAGCACCTCACGCGCGAGCGCGTCCACCGCCGCGTCATCGCGCATGTCGCAGGCCAGCGTCTCCACCTGCGGCAGCTCGGCGCGCAGCGCCTGCAGCCCCTCGCGGCCGCGCGCGCAGGCGACCACGGTGGCGCCCTCGCGGGCGAAGCGCGCGACGATGGCGCGGCCGATCCCGCGCGAGGCCCCGGTGACCAGTACCACGCTCATGCGGTCGCCCTCCCGCGTTCGATCTCCACGCCCACCGCCGCCGCGTTCGCCAGCGCGCCGGGCTTGGACAGCTTCAGCCAGACCCGGTCGGCCGCGAACTCCTCCAGCACCAGGGCCGCGCAGCGCTCGGCCAGGGTCTCGACCAGGGCAAAACCAGTACCGGCCGCATAGTCGCAGAGGCGGCGCGCCACCGCTTCGTAATCCAGCGCATCCGCCAGCGCATCGCTGGCGGCGGCGGCGCGATTGTCGAAGCGCAGGCGGATGTCCAGCCGCAGCGGCTGCGGCGCGTGGCGCTCGTGCGGATGAACGCCGATCACGGCATCCACGCGCAGGCCTTCGATGAACACGGTATCGGTCATGGGCGGGTTCGCATCGTCCGGGCCACGGGATACCGTGGCGCGGAGGGGATTGGATGCACAGCTTAGCAACCCCGCGCCGGTTCCCCGGCGGCTCACACCGCCGGCAAGGCCGCCATGTCCCAGCGTGGCACCGCGCGGATCGCGGCATCCTCGTGCTGGCCGGCCTCGAGGCGCAGGGCGCCGGCGAAGGCGATCATCGCGCCGTTGTCGGTGCACAGCGCCGGACGCGGGAAGCAGGCGCGGCCGCCGCGCGCCGCGCACATCTCCACCAGCCGCGCGCGCAGGCGCGCATTGGCGCCGACGCCACCGGCCACGATCAAGGTGTCGCAGTCGGTCGCATCCAGCGCCCGCTCACACTTGATCGCCAGCGTGTCCACCACCGCATCCTCGAACCCACGCGCGATGTCGGCGCGGGTCTGTTCGGACTGGTCGCTGCCCTGCCAGGCCAGCAGCACCTGCGTCTTCAGGCCGCTGAAGGAAAAATCCAGCCCGGGGCGGTCGGTCATCGGCCGCGAGAACTTGAACCGGCCGGGCACGCCCTGCTCGGCCAGCTTGGCCAGCTGCGGGCCACCCGGATACGGCAGGCCCATCAGTTTGGCGGTCTTGTCGAACGCCTCGCCGGCCGCATCGTCCAGCGTCTCGCCCAGCAGGCGGTAGCGGCCGATGGCGTCCACCGCCACCAGCTGGGTATGCCCGCCCGAGACCAGCAGCGCCACGAACGGCGGCTGCGGGGCGTCGTCCTCGATCAACGGTGCCAGCAGATGCCCTTCCATGTGATGCACGCCGATGGCCGGAACGTCCAGCGCCCAGGCCAGCGACCGCGCCACCCCCGCGCCCACCAGCAGCGCGCCCACCAGCCCGGGGCCGGCGGTGTAGGCCACGCCATCCAAGTCGGCGGTGGTCAGGCCGGCCTCGGCCAGGGTCTGGCGGATCAGCGGCAGCAGCTTGCGCACGTGGTCGCGGCTGGCCAGCTCCGGCACTACACCGCCGTAGTCGGCGTGCAGGGCGATCTGGCTGTACAGCGCCTGCGCGCGCAGGCCGGCCGCGCCGCCGATGGCGGTGTCGTACACCGCCACCCCGGTTTCGTCGCAGGAGGATTCGATACCCAGGACCTTCATCCGCTTATCTTGCGCCCAAACCCGGCACGCTGCTATCATGCGCGGCTCGCCCACCTGACCGGGCGTACTCTCCAGTCACGAGATTCCCCGATGCCCAGCGTCAAAGTCCGCGAAAACGAACCGTTCGAGTTTGCCCTGCGCCGCTTCAAGCGCACCTGCGAGAAGGCCGGCGTGCTGGCCGAGACCCGCAAGCGCGAGTTCTACGAGAAGCCGACCCAGGAGCGCAAGCGCAAGGCCGCCGCCGCGGTTAAGCGTCAGGCGCGCCGCGCATCGCGCGACGTCACCAAGCGCCAGCGCCTGTACTGAGCGCGGTGGTTGGCTGCGAAAGCCGGCACGCGCGAGCGTGGCCGGCTTTTCGCGTTTGTACCCCACCGATCCATCGCCCGAACCCGCTGACCGTCCCTGCCCGGAGCACACCATGAGCCTCAAGCAACAGCTCACCGACGACATGAAGGCCGCGATGAAGGCCGGCCAGAAGGACCGCCTGGCCGTCATCCGCCTGATCAACGCCGCCATAAAGCAGAAGGAAGTCGACGAGCGCGTGGAGATGACCGACGCGCTGGTGCTGGCGGTGCTGGAGAAGATGGTCAAGCAGCGCAAGGATTCGATCGCCCAGTACGAGGCCGCCGCGCGCGAGGACCTCGCCGCGCAGGAGCGCTACGAGATGGGCGTGATCGAGGCCTACCTGCCGGCCAAGCTGGGCGAGGCCGCCATCCTGGCCGAGATCGACAAGGCCATCGCCGCCACCGGCGCGGCGTCCGCCGCCGACATGGGCAAGCTGATGGGCGTGCTCAAGCCCGCGCTGGCCGGACAGGCCGACATGGGGCTGGTGTCGAAGCTGGTGAAGCAGAAGCTCGCGGGCTGAGCTTTTCGCCTGTCATTTCCGCGGAAGCGGGAATCGCTCTTCGAAAAACAGATTTCGAACATCACATGGCGATATGACCGAGGGGAAGAGCGATCCCCGCCTACGCGGGGATGACGAGCACTGCCGCTTGGGAGCTTCACCTGCTGGCTGCGATCCCTGCCTGCGCGGGAATGAGGCCCCTTGGAGCGCTATCCTGTCCGCATGACCGACGTCCTGATCACGATCCGCCCCGCGACCATCGACGACGTGCCGCTGATCCGCCAGCTCATCGCCGAGCTGGCCGACTACGAGAAACTGGCGCATGCCGCGGTGGCCACCGACGACGACCTGCGCGCGCAGCTGTTCGGCGCGCACCCCGCGGCCGAGGTGCTGATCGGCGAGGTGGACGGCGAGCCGGCCGGCTTCGCCCTGTTCTTCCACAATTTCAGCACCTTCCTCGGCAAGCGAGGGCTGTACCTCGAGGACCTGTACGTGCGCCCGGCCTTCCGCGGTGCCGGGCTGGGCCGGCACCTGATGGCCGCGCTGGCGCGGATCGCCGTGCAGCGCGACTGCGGCCGCTTCGAATGGAGCGTGCTGGACTGGAACCAACCGGCGATCGATTTCTACCGCCGCCTCGGCGCCACCGGCATGGACGAGTGGACCGTGCAGAGGCTGGAAGGCGCGGCCCTGCACGCGCTGGCGGCACGCGACGAACTCTAGCCGGCGGCGCCCGCGCGGCCGCCCTACACTAGCCCGATGGCCCGCATCCCCGACGCCTTCATCGACGAGCGCGCCACCATAGAATCCGCTTGCGAAGCGGGTCGGCGCGCCGCCGCGCGCCTACCGGACACGCATGCAGCAGCAGATCGTAGGCATGGCTCGCATACCTGACGCTTTCATCGACGAGCTCCTGGCCCGCTCCGACATCGTGGAGGTGGTCGGCGCGCGGGTGCCGCTGAAGCGCCAGGGCAAGGAATACGCGGCGCGCTGCCCGTTCCACGACGAGCGCAGCGCCAGCTTCACGGTCTCGCCGACCAAGCAGTTCTACCACTGCTTCGGATGCGGCGCGCACGGCACCGCGATCAGCTTCCTGATGCAGTACGACCGCCTCGAGTTCCTCGACGCGGTGGACGAACTGGCCAAGCGCGTGGGCATGGAGGTGCCGCGCGAGACCCAGCAGCGCAACGCCAACCCCGAGACCCGCGACCTGTACGCCGCGATGGAGGCCGCCGCCGGCTTCTTCCGCGCGCAGCTGGCGCGCAGCGACAAGGCGCGCGCCTACGTGGACAAGCGCGGGATCGCGCCGGAGATCGTCGAGCGCTACGCCATCGGCTATGCGCCGGACAGCTACTCCGGGCTGCGCGATGCGCTGGGCACCGACCCGCGCCGGATGCAGCTGCTGGAGCGCGGCGGGCTGTTCTCGAAGAACGACAAAGGCCACGTCTACGACAAGTTCCGCGACCGGCTGATGTTCCCGATCCACGATCGCCGCGGCCGCACCATTGCCTTCGGCGGCCGCGTGATCGACCCCGAGGATTCGCCGAAATACCTCAACTCGCCGGAAACCGCGCTCTTCCACAAGGGACGCGAGCTGTACGGGCTGTGGCAGGCGCGCCAGGCGAACCCGAAACTGGAACGGCTGATCGTGGTCGAGGGCTACATGGACGTGGTCGCGCTGGCGCAGTACGGCGTATCGCAAGCGGTGGCGACGCTGGGCACCGCCACCACCCCGGACCACGCCGAGCTGCTGTTCCGCAACGCGCCGGACGTGTATTTCTGCTTCGACGGCGACCGTGCCGGCCGCGCGGCGGCCTGGAAGGCGCTGGAATCGGTGCTGCCGCGGATGAAGGACGGGCGGCAGGCGTTCTTCCTGTTCCTGCCCGACGGCGAGGACCCGGATTCGCTGGTGCGCCAGGAAGGCGTGGCCGGCTTCGATGCGCGTTTGCGCGAGGCCACCCCGCTGTCGGAATTCTTCTATGCCTCGCTCTCGGCCGACGTGAACCTGGCCAGCCTGGACGGCAAGGCGCGCTTGGCGGAGCGCTGCAAGCCGCTGCTGGCGCAGATCCCCGACGGCGCGTTCGGCGACCTGATGCGCCAGCGCCTGACCGAGCTCACCGGCGTCGGCGCGCGCACCAGCCCGCCGCAGGCGCACGCGCCCACCCAGCGCGCCAACGCGCAGATGCGCGGCCAGCCGGCGCACAAGCCCAGCCTGGTGCGCAGCGCGATCACCCACCTGCTGCACCGCCCCGGCTTCGCGCTGGAACTGACGCCCCCTTACCGTTTCACCGAATTGCGCCAGCCCGGGATCGACCTGCTGTCGGAACTGGTGCTGCTGGTGCGCGAACGCCCGGACATCACCACCGGCGTGCTGCTGGAGCACTTCGACGGGCGCGACGAGCTGCCGGCGCTGCAGAAACTGGCGCTGCTGGAGCTGCCGGGCGAGGACAAGGACCTGCGCGCCGAGTTCCTCGACGCGATCGCCCAGCTCGAGCGCCTGGTGCTGCAGCAGCGCATCGAGGAATTGCAGCAGCGGCAACGCAGCCAGGGCCTGGACGAGGCCGGGAAGCAGGAACTGCGCGAACTGCTGCAGGCGCGCCTGCAGCGCTGAGCGCTGCGGTCAGTCGCGCGCGGCGGGAAGCCGCCGGGCCTCGCCCACCACCTTGAAGGCACCGAGGGTGAACGCACCGGCCACCAGCAGGCCGGCGCCGAACACCGCCTGCGAGCCGAAGGCCGACAGCAGCTTGTGCACCCACACGAAGGTGAGGTCGCCGCCGCGGTAGATCACGGTATCGATCGCGGCGCCGGCCTTGTAGCGCCACTCGCGCGCCACCCGGGTGTAGATGGTCTCGCGCGCCGGCTTGCCCAGCGAGAACTCGCCGGCGCGGGTCGCCACCTGCACCACCGCCACCAGCAGCGGCAGCGGCGAGGCCGCCAGCGCGGCATAGCCGAGGACGATGGCGAAGGCCGGGATCAGCAGTGCCGGGGCGATCCCGAACCGCGACAGCAGCGCGCGCGTCACCAGCAGCTGCACCAGCAGGGTCAGCCCGTTCACCGCCAGATCGATGCCCGCGTAATAGGCGGTGGCCTGCTGCGGGTCGGGATAGAACTGGCGCACGATCGCCGCCTGCTCGTTGTACAGCAGGGTGCCCACGCCCACGCCGAACACCGTCAGCACCGCCAGCCAGCGCAGCAGCGGCTCGCGCGCCACCAGCCGCAGGCCGGCCAGCACGCTGCCGCCCATCGGCACCTCGCCGCTGACCAGCCGGCGCTGGGCCTCGCGCGCCACCGCGTGCCGGCGCAGGCGCAGCAGGCAGACGATGCACAGCAGCAGGCAGCCGGCCGACACCAGCATCAGGTGGGCGATGCCGATGCGTTCCACCAGCAGCCGGGTGAGGATCGGCCCGAGGATCGCGCCGAGGGTGCCGGCCGCGCCGATGTAGCCGTACACGGCGCGCGCCTCGGCATCGCTGAACACGTCGGCCATGAAGCTCCAGAACACCGCCACCGCGAACAGGTTGAACGCCGTGATCCACAGGAAAAAGGCCATCCCGCGCCCGGGCATGCCGGCATGGAATGCGGCGTAGAACAGCAGCAGGGTGGCGATGAAGAAGCCGTACACCGCCGGCAGGAACACCCGCCGCGGCCAGCGGCTGACCAGCCAGCCGTAGGCCGGCTGCAGCACCAGCATGATCAGGAAGGTGAAGGTGAACAGCACCTGCAGCTGCAGCTCCTTCAGGGCCACGCCGCGCTCGGCGAAGAACGCGATCATCCCCGGCGGGAACAGCGCGGTGACGTCGCTGGACGCCCCCATCGCCTCGCGCACCGGGCGCAGCACGTAGTAGCCGGTGAGCAGGAAGAAGAAGTACAGGAAGGCCCACAGCAGCGGCGGTGACTCGCGCAGGGCGGACTGGAACCGGGCCAGGCGGCCGGAGGCGGTATCGGAATCGGCCATGGGATGGGCAGCAGGACGGCGATGCGCAACGGTAGCCGCCGCGCCGGATGCGCGCCAGCCCCGCGCGCACCCGGCCGCCGAGCAATTGCTCTAGCCGGGGCGCATAGGTTCGAGCCCTCGCCGCCGCAGGATCGCGCGTGTACGACTACATCATCATCGGCGCCGGCTCGGCCGGCTGCGTGCTGGCCAACCGCCTGAGCGAGGACCCGTCGATCAAGGTGCTGCTGCTGGAGGCCGGCGGCCGCGACTGGCACCCCTTCGTGCACATGCCGGCGGGCCTGGCCAAGATCGCCGGGCTGAAATCGATCAACTGGGACTACAGCACGGTCCCGCAGCCGCAGCTGGGCGGGCGCGTGCTGTGGTGCCCGCGCGGCAAGCTGCTGGGCGGCTCCAGCTCGATCAACGCGATGTGCTACATCCGCGGCGTGCCGGCCGACTACGACGCCTGGGCCGCCGCCGGCGCCGAGGGCTGGCACTGGGACAACGTGCTGCCCTACTTCCGCAAGTCCGAAGGCAATACCCGCGGTGCGGATGCCTTCCACGGCGCCGATGGCCCCTTGACCGTCTCCGACCTGCGGCACGTGAACCCACTCACCCGCGTCTTCATCGAGGCGGGCCGGCAGGCCGGGCTGGAGGAGAACGACGACTTCAACGGCCCGCGCCAGGACGGCGTGGGCCTGTACCAGGTGACCCAACGCGACGGCGCCCGCTGCTCGGCGGCGGTGGCCTATCTGAATCCGGCCAAGACCCGCCCCAATCTCACCGTGCGCACCCATGCCGCGGTCAACCGCATCACCTTCGACAAGGGACGCGCCAACGGCGTGGTCTGCGCGATCCGCGGCCAGGGCTTCCACTTCGAGGCGACGCGCGAGGTGATCCTCAGCGGCGGCGCGATCAACTCCCCGCAGCTGCTGATGCTGTCCGGCATCGGCCCGGCCGCCGACCTGCGCCGGCTCGGCATCGAGGTCCTGCACGACGCCCCGGGCGTCGGCGCCAACCTGCAGGACCATCTGGATGTCACCACCCTGGTGCACTGCACGCAGCCAATCAGCTACGACCGCCTCAGCGAGGTGAAGACCGCGCTGCAGTATTTCCTCGGCGGCCACCGCGGCCCCGGCACCAGCAACGTGGCGGAGGGCGCGGGCTTCGTGCGCTCGCCGCTGGCGCCGGACGCGCGCGCCGACATCCAGCTGCACTTCATCCCTGCGATGATCGACGACCACGGCCGCAACCGCCTGCCGGGCGACGGCTACACCCTGCACGCCTGCTTCCTGCGCCCGCGCAGCCGCGGCACGCTGCGCCTGGCCAGCAGCCGCGCCGGCGACAAGCCGATCATCGACCCGAACTACCTCGGCGACCCCGAGGGCTTCGACATGAAGATGATGGTGGAGTGCGCGAAGCTGTCGCTGGAGCTGCTGTCGCAGAAGGCGTTCGACCCGTATCGCGGCGCGCCGATCTTCCCGAAGGACACGCCGCGCACCGAAGCCGAGTTCATCGCCTTCGTGCGCCAGCGCGCCGAGACGGTGTACCACCCCATCGGCACCTGCCGGATGGGCAGCGACGACGCGGCGGTGGTCGATCCGCTGCTGCGCGTGCGCGGCGTGGAAGGCCTGCGCGTGGTGGACGCCTCGGTGATGCCGGACCTGCCCGGCGGCAATACCAACGCCCCGACCATCATGATCGCGGAGCGCGCAGCGGACCTGATCAAGGCCGGCTGATTCGCTCGCCCGCAGGGGCCGTTTCCAGCATCGGCGGCAGCGGGCAGTGCAGCACGCCGCAGATGGTGCGCAGCAGTTCCGCCTCGGCCACGTTCACCCGGCCATTGCTGGCGATCGCGTCCACGATCGCCTCCACCAGCACCTGCTTGGCCAGCGGGTCGAGTGCATCCAGCGGGGCCCACACCGCCTCCAACGCCAGCACCCCGTCCGCCGGCGGCGCATAGGGCAGATGGTCGCGCGGCAGGATGCGCTGCAGGCCGGCCAGGTAGGCGCGGCGCGCGGCCGCCGGGTCGTCGGCGTTGCCGGCCTGCGCCACCACCGCCAGCAGCAGCGCGAATTCGCGCTGCACGCCGCCGGGCTTGCGCCGCCCGAACTGGACATGGCGCGCCGGCGCCAGCGCCTCGCGCACCTGCACGTCGAGCAGCTTGCCCAGGCAGTATTCGAACAGCGACACGCGGCCGTCGGCGCGCACCACCGCCTGCACCGCGGCCAGGAACACGTCCAGCTGCGCCCGCGGCTGCCGCCGCAGCACCGGGAAGGCCAGCGCCGCCAGCGGCAGCCGCAGCATCGGATGCAAGTCGGCGGTGAGCTGCTGGTGGATGCGCAGGGCATGCGCGGCCACCACCTCGCCGAGGTGGCGGGTGATCGCCGCCTGCTGGTTCGCCTGCAGCGCCTCGTCCGTATCCAGCAGCAGGGCCAGCAGCAGCGGCATCACCGCCTGGCGATCGCGCGCGAGATCGCGCAAGGCCTCCGGCAGCGCGCCGACGATCGCACCCGCACGCTGCCAGTCGTCCGCGCCCGGGCGCGCCACCTGCGCCGATACCGCACCCGGTGCCACCGCCACCGCCTGCCCCTCGTCCGGCAGGCGCGGCTGATCGCGCGCGGCCAGCCCCAGCTGCAGGTCCTCCTGCAGTCCGTCCGGCGGCGCCATCCGCCAGCCGGCCTGCAGCCGCTCCAGCTGCGCGCCATCGAATCCCGGCTCCAGCGCGCGGATGCGTTCCAGCAGCGGCGGATGGGTGGCGAACAGGCCGGAGAACCCCATGCCTTCGCCGAACAGCATGTGGCTGACCTCCTCGGTGTGGCCGTGGCCGTCCAGCCGCGAGCCCGCCTGCAGCCCGCCGATTTTCTTCAGCGCGCCGGCCAGCCCGGCGGTCTGGCGGGTGAACTGCACCGCGCTGGCATCGGCCAGGCGCTCGCGGCTGCGGCTGATGCCGGCCTTGAGGATGCGCGCCAGCAAAAGGCCGAGGTAGCCGATCACCATCACCACCAGCGCCGCCAGCAGGATCGGGCCGGCATTGCGGTTGCGGCCGCCGGAGAAGCGCGCGCCCTCCAGCACCCGGCGCCCGGCCAGCGCCACCACCAGCAACCCGAACAGCACGCCGACCAGGCGCAGGTTCAGGCGCATGTCGCCATTGAGGATGTGGCTGAACTCGTGCGCGATCACGCCCTGCAGCTCGTCGCGGTTGAGGCGGTCGAGCGCGCCGCGGGTCACCGCGACGACCGCATCGGAGGCGCTGTAGCCGGCGGCGAAGGCATTGATGCCGGGCTCGTCCTCGAGCACGTACAGCCGCGGCACTGGCACCCCGGAGGCGATCGCGACCTCCTCCACCACGTTGCGCAGGCGGCGCAGGGCCGGCTCGCCGGCATCCTCCGGCACGGGGGTGCCGCCCAGCTGGCGCGCCACCGCATCGCCGCCATCGCCGAGGCTGGCGATGCGGTACAGCGAGCCCAGCCCGATCACCGCCAGGGTCGCCGCGCTGGCCAGCGCCACCGCCTTCGGCGACTGCGTCACCAGCCAGACCCCGGCATCCACCGCCAGCACCACGCCGGCCACCGCCAGCGCGAACAGCAACATCAACCGCGCGGAGGCGCGGCGGGCGGCGGCCTGGTGTTCGAAGAAGTTCATGGGGCGGGCGGCAAGACGCGGGCGGGTGAAGGCGCAGGTGCGGGCAGCGGGAGGCAGGACGGCGCGTCCACCCGCCCCGCACGCCGGCTCACGCCCGCCTCAGAACTGCACCTTCGGTGCTTCGCGCACCTGCGCCTGCTTGTCGGCGGCGATCTCCAGCAGGGTGGCCGGCTGGAACCCGAACATGCCGGCGAACACGCTGTTCGGAAACACCTCGCGCCGGTTGTTGTAGGCCATCACCGCATCGTTGAAGGCCTGGCGCGCGAACGCGACCTTGTTCTCGGTGCTGGTCAGCTCCTCGGTGAGCTGCAGCATGGTCTGGTTGGCCTTCAACTCGGGATAGGCCTCGGCCACCGCCAGCAGCCGCCCCAAGCCCGCGGCCAGCTGGCCCTGCGCGGCGGCCAACTGCGCCATCGCCCCGGGATCGCCGGGATTGGCCTTGGCCGCGGCCAGGCCGGACTGCGCGGCCGAGCGCGCGGCGATCACCGCTTCCAGCGTCTCGCGCTCGTGCGCCATGTATTTCCTGGCCACCTCGACCAGGTTGGGGATCAGGTCGAAGCGCCGCTGCAGCTGCACGTCGATCTGGGCGAAGGCATTGCGGTAGCCGTTACGCGCACGTACCAGCCCATTGTAGATCCCCATCACCCAGGCCACGAGTGCGACGACGATCACGAGGAAAATCAAAAGACTACCCATGCAAGCTCCCCTTGTTCATGCAACCGTGGCGACAGGCGCTAGAATCGGCCGGTCGTTGCAGCATACGCAGGGGGTCCTGCCGATGAAAGAGCGCATCCGGCGCCAGACTTGGCGCGCGGGCCTGATCGCAGGCTTGCTTCCCTTCGCTCTGGGCTCCGCCGCCCAGGACGCCGCGCCGGTTGCCGGCACCATCACCCGCTCATCGCCGACCGCGCCCGGTCCGGCACTGCCTGCCGCGTTGCCGGACTCCACCGCTGCGACCAACGCCGCCCCTGCGCCGACGTTCGATGCCTCGCGCTTCGAGGCCATGGCCGAGGCGCTGGTCGCCAACGGCCGCATCCCTGGTCTTGCGATGGCGATCGTCAAGGACGGCAGGATCGTCAGCCTGCGCGGCTACGGCGTCACCGACGCACGCGACCCGCAGCCGGTGGACACGCATACCGTGTTCCGGCTGGCCTCGCTGTCGAAGTCGTTCGCCGCCACCATGGCCGGGATGCTGGTGAACGACGGCATGCTGCGCTGGGACAGCCGGCTGGTGGACTACGTCCCGTCGTTCCGGATGTCGCGCCCCGAGGCCGCCGCGCAGGTGACCGTGGCCGACCTGCTCAGCCACCGCACCGGGCTGCCGCGCAACGCCTTCGACCGCGACCTGGAAGGCAATGCCCAGTACCACGACCTGACCCTGCGCATCGCGGACGCGCCGATGGCCTGCGCGCCCGGCGAGTGCTACGCCTACCAGAACGTGGCCTTCAGCCTGATCGGCGACATCGTGTTCGCCACCACCGGCCGCTTCTACAGCGAGGAAGTGGCGCGCCGCATCTTCAAGCCGCTGGGCATGCACGACGCCAGCTACGGGCTGGAAGGACTGGAAGCCAGTGCGCGCTGGGCGCGCCCGCACGTGCGCGGTCGCGGCGGCTGGGTGCCGCTGATGCCGAAGCCGAACTACTACCGGGTGGCGCCGGCCGCCGGCGTCAACGCCAGCATCAGCGACCTGGCGCAATGGCTGCTGGCGCAGGGCGGCCACCGTCCCGACATACTGCCCGCGCCGCTGCTGGCCACCCTGCATGCGCCGCTGGTCTCCACCCCGAGCGAGATCCGCGGCTCGTCCTGGCGCCGCGCCCGCCTGCAGCACGCCAACTACGCCCTCGGCTGGCGCGAATACGACTACGCCGGCCACGACGTGGTCTTCCACGGCGGCGCGGTGCAGGGCTACCGCGGGATGATGGCGCTGCTGCCAGAGCAGGACCTCGGCGTGGCCATCCTCTGGAACAGCGAGAGCGCGCTGCCCAGCGGCCTGCTGCCGACCATCCTCGACAGCGTGCTCGGCCTGCAGGGCGGACGCTGGCTGGACGAGGACACCCTCGACGGCTCCGAAGACCTGCTGTACGCCGAACGCGCGGCCCCGGCCGGCGGCAACGCCTCGCGCGCCAAGGCCTCGCCGCCCTGACCGGGCGGCACGCGCGCCGCGGCAAGCGCCGTGGCGGCCTGCGTTCTGGCGAACACCCCGGCATCCGCGGCGGCATCCACCAAAAAGAAACCCCTCCCGCCTGGGCAACGGGAAGGGTCTGCAGGATGGAGCGATGCCAGGCCGGGAATCCCCGGCCCGGTCGTGGAACTTACAGCGTGGACATCGGGCCCGGGATCGCCGGCATCACGGCGGGGGCCTTCTTCGGAGCGGCCTTCTTGGCCGCCGGCTTCTTCGCAGCCGCCTTCTTCGGAGCAGCCTTCTTCGCCGCCGGCTTCTTGGCAGCGGCCTTCTTCGGAGCAGCCTTCTTCGCCGCCGGCTTCTTGGCGGCGGCCTTCTTCACCGCTTTCTTGGCGGCGGGCTTCTTGGCGACAGCCTTCTTCGCAACCTTCTTCGCAACCGGCTTCTTGGCGGCGGCCTTCTTCACCGCCTTCTTGGCGGCGGGCTTCTTGGCGACAGCCTTCTTCGCAACCTTCTTCGCCGCCGGCTTCTTGGCGGCGGCCTTCTTCGCCGCCGGCTTCTTCGCGGCGGGCTTCTTCGCAGCTTTCTTAACGGCCATGGTATGGCTCCTCGTCAATGGGTAAATCGGTAAAGCCCAGTACGAAAGACACCGCAGGTATCGGACCTGCGATCGACCGCCGGCGCGCCAGGCGCGCCGGAACGGATGCTTTGGCCGGTGCGGGCGAAGGCCCCTCCCCGCGCGGCCCGGGATGATCCCCGTCCATTAAAAAACCCGCGGCGAATGACGCTGCAGGTTCCCGACCTGGATCCCGGCGGATGCAGTGGCTCGCTTTTGCCCGAGGGACAGAACGCCTTCACCCGCCTTCCGATGCCGCCGGTGGTGTGGAGTGAGGTGCCGCTGGCTCGCGCGTCGTGCTTGCTCACTTGCTTCCGCAGGAAACTTCTGCTGGGCGAAACCTAATCACGGTTTTTTCGAGTGTCAACAATCTTGCGAAAACTTTTTCCAACCACGCGCCCACAGCGCGGCACGCGCATCGCGCATGCCGCGTAAAACGCACACGACGCACGCGCGAAGCAGTGCGCGAAGCGCACCGTCGTGAATCGCTGCAAGCAAGCACTGGCGCGCCTTCCATCGCATCGCGCGAAAATTCATCGCATGCCTGCGCGCGCGATTCCGCGCACCGGTACCCGCCGCGCGCGGCACGCGCTTCATCCTCGCCGCAGCACGCATGCGGTAGCCCGGTTTCGCGTCGCACAACCCCGAATGCGCGAAAAATGCGCGAACTCCGCGCCGGCGCGCGACGCCTGCACACCCGTCGCGCCGCCCGTCCGCACAAGAAAAAACCCGCGGTGTCGCCACCGCGGGTTCGACGCACGACGCGGGCGCTGCCGCGCTCAGTGGTCGTCGTTTTCCAGCTGCTCGGCGTAGTCGTCCGGGCTCAGCAGTTCGCTCAGCTGGTCGGGGTCCGACATCTCCAGCACGAACAGCCAGCCATCGCCGTAGGGATCCTCGTTGATGGTCTCCGGCTTGTCGGCCAGGGCACTGTTGACCTCGACCACCTTGCCGCTGACCGGGGCGTACACGTCGGACGCCGCCTTCACCGATTCCACCACCGCGCAGGCATTGCCGGCCTCGACCGTGTCGCCGACGTTCGGCAGCTCCACGTAGACCAGGTCGCCGAGCAGGCCCTGGGCGTGGTCGGAGATGCCGACGGTGGCCTTGCCGCCGTCTTCGACGCGGATCCACTCGTGGGATTTGAGGAATTTGAGGTCGCCGGGGATCTCGCTCATGGGGGGGCTCCTGTTGCGCGGTACGGGTGGGTGGGGAAAGTCTAGCGAAGCGGCTGCGGAAAGGTCAGATGCCCGGCTGCACGGTGTTGTCGCGCACGAACGGGAACTTGACCACCCGCACCGGGATCTCGCGGCCGCGGATGTCGACCCGCACCTGACCGGGATCGCCGGCGGGAATGCGGGCGAACGCGATGGCCTTGCCGATGGTCGGGGAGAAGGTGCCGGACAGGATCTCGCCTTCGCCCTGCGCGGTGAGCACCTTCTGGCCGTGGCGCAGCACGCCCTTGTCGTCCATCACCAGGCCGACCATCTGGCGCGGCACGCCGGCGGCCAGCTGGGCTTCCAGCGCGGCGCGGCCGATGAAGTCGCGCCCTTCGTCCAGCGCCACGGTCCAGGCCAGCGCTGCCTCGTAGGGGGTGGTGGTCTCGTCCATGTCCTGGCCGTACAGGTTCATGCCGGCCTCCAGGCGCAGGGTGTCGCGCGCGCCGAGGCCGGCCGGCGCGACGCCCGCCGCCAGCAGCGCGTTCCAGAACGCCACGGTCTGCGCGTCCGGCACGATCACCTCGAACCCGTCCTCGCCGGTGTAGCCGGTGCGGGCGACGAACACCTCGACCCCGTCCTGCGTGGCGGCGGTGCGGGCGGCGAAGCGGGCCAGCTTCGACACCGGCTCCCGATCCTCCTCGCGCAGCAGGCCGATCACCTTCGCGCGCGCGTTGGGGCCCTGCACCGCGATCATTCCGAACTCCGGGCGCTCGCGCACCTCGACCCCGAACGGCCCCGCCTGCTCCGTGATCCACGCCAGGTCCTTCTCGCGGGTGGCAGCATTCACCACCAGCCGGAACCAGTCCTCGGACATGAAATAGACGATCAGATCGTCGATCACCCCGCCCTGCGGATTGAGCATCGCGGTGTACAGCGCCTTGCCCGGCTTGGCCAGCTTGTCCACCGAGTTGGCGACGAGGTGGCGCAGGAACTCGCGGGTGCGCGCGCCGGTCAGGTCGACCACGGTCATGTGGCTGACGTCGAACATGCCGGCATCGCGGCGCACCAGGTGGTGCTCGTCGAGCTGGGAGCCGTAGTGGATCGGCATGTCCCAGCCGCCGAAGTCCACCATCTTGGCGCCGAGCGCGCGGTGGGTGTCGTTGAGGATGGTCTTGCGGGTCATGGGCGGCCTGCCTGTGTGGGGAGGCGCATTATCCCAGACGGACGCGCCCTACGCGCCGGTATGCGCGGCCGGCTCGACCTGCAGGGTCATGGCGTCGCCGCCGGTGATGCGCACGTGGCTGCCGGCAGGCAGGTCCGGGCCGACCACGTCCCAGTAGGCGTCCGCGATCTGCACCCGCCCGCGGCCGTCCACGATCGGCTCGGCGAGCACCACCACCCGCCCCACCAGCGCGGCACTGCGGCGATTCAGCGCGGGCTGGTCGCTGCGCGGCTCGCGCGCCCGGAACCAGCGCCGGTAGACCAGGATCGAGGCGAAGCTGAACACCACGAATGCGCCCGCCTGCAGCAGCAGCGGCAGTTCCACCGGCAGCAGCCACACCAGCAGGAACACCGCCGCCGCCGCGAACCCCAGCCACAGCATGAAGGCCCCCGGCGCCAGCGCCTCGGCGGCGAACAGCAGCAGCGCCACCGCTGCCCAGGTGAACACGTCCCAGCGCATGGCCGTCAGCCCCCCGACCGCGCGGACGACTTGCCGAGGGTTTCCTTCGCCAGCTCGGCGATGCCACCCAGCGAGCCGAGGATGCCCGAGGCCTCCATCGGCAGCAGCACGAATTTCTGGTTGGGCGCCTGCGCCAGCTCCTTGAACGCCTCGATGTACTTCTGCGCCACGAAGTAGTTGATCGCCTGCACGTCGCCCTTGGCGATCGCCTCGGACACGTACTGGGTGGCGCGCGCCTCGGCCTCGGCCAGGCGTTCGCGTGCCTCGGCCTCGCGGAACGCGGCCTCGCGGCTGCCCTCGGCCTCGAGGATCTTCGACTGCTTCTCGCCCTCGGCCTTGAGGATGGCCGACTGGCGCAACCCTTCCGCCTCCAGGATGTTGGCGCGCTTCTCGCGCTCGGCCTTCATCTGGCGCGCCATCGAATCCACCAGGTCGCGCGGCGGCTGGATGTCCTTCAGCTCGATGCGGTTGACCTTGACGCCCCAGGGATGGGTGGCCTGGTCCACTGCGTGCAGCACCTTGGTATTGATCTCGTCGCGCTTGGACAGCGACTCGTCCAGGTCCATCGAGCCGATCGCGGTGCGGATGTTGGTCATCACCAGGTTGAGGATGGCCACCTCCAGCTGGGCCACCTCGTAGGCCGCCTTGGCCGCGTCCAGCACCTGGAAATAGACCACGCCGTCCACCTTCACCACGGCATTGTCCTTGGTGATGACGTCCTGGCTGGGCACGTCCATCACCTGCTCCATCATGTTGATCTTGCGACCCACGCCGTACACGATCGGAATCAGGAAGTGCAGCCCCGGCCCCATGGTGTGGGTGTATTTGCCGAAACGCTCCACCGTCCATTCGTAGCCCTGCGGCACCATGCGCACGGTCTTGGCCACGCCGATGATGCCGGCCAGCAACAGGATCAACACGAGAATCGGGGTCATGGCGGAGTCCTCCCTGTGGATGCGGCGAGTATAGGGCCCGCCAAACCGGTGCAACGATCCTCGCCCCGCTGCGGCCACGCCGGATTGAGCCGGCCAACGACGCGCCCTATGCTGGGGAGACGATAGGGGAACAACATGACCGGTCTGGGGCTGCGGGACTTCTGGCGACAGCTGCGCGCGCCGCCGGACACCCTGATGCTGGAAATCGGCGCCGGCGGCGAGCTGCTGGTGGCCAAGCTGCGCGCAGGCCTGTCGCTGCTGCTGTTGCTGCTGCCGCTGGTGAACATCATCACCGGCGAGTTCAGCCCCTCGGAAGGCACCGCCGGCCTGCTGGGCGTGGTACTGGCGGTGCTGTTCTCGCAGCTGTGGCTGCTGCTGGCGCGCCCCCCGCGGCGGCTGCGCTGGCTGCCCTGGGCCACCGCCAGCTACGACGTCACCCTGACCACCCTGGTGCTGGTGCTGCTGGCGCTGGGCTCGCCGGCCGCCGGCTTGAACAGCATGGTGGTGTGGGCGTTCTACCTGGTCTCGATCCTGATGACCGCGCTGCGCAACGACGGCCGCCTGACCCTGTACACCGGCGCGCTGGCGATCCTGCAATACGGGGCGCTGGCGGCGGCGGTGTTCCACCTGGCACATGCCCCCGAGCAGCTGGCCTCCGCCGACTACGGCACCGCGCGCATCTCGAACGTGCTCCAGCGCGAACTGCTGCTGGCGATCGCCACCGCCATCACCGCCACCGTGGTGTTCCGCATGCAGCGCCTGGTGGAACTGTCAGGCAACGACGGCCTGACCGGCCTGCCCAACCGCACCCTGCTGGTGCACCGCTTCCCCAGCCTGGCCGATGGCGCGCGCGAAAACGGCGGCTCGCTGTCGATCTGCCTGCTCGATCTCGACTATTTCCGGCGGGTGAACGATGAAGCCGGACGCGCGGCCGGCGACCGCGCCCTGCGCCACGTGGTCGGCGTGTTCCGGCAGGCATTGGACCACGGCGACTGGCTGGTGCGGCTGGGCGGCGAGGAATTCGTGCTGGTGATGCCGCTGCCCACCGGCCGCGCCTGGGAACGGATGGAGGCGCTGCGCCGCGAGCTGGCGGCGGCGCCGTTCCAGCCCGGCCGGGACGACGACCCGATGCGGCTGACCTTCAGCGCCGGCATCGCCAGCTGGCCGCAGGACGGCAACGACCTGTCGCAGCTGCTGCGGCGGGCCGACCTGCGCCTGCGCCGGGCCAAGCTGGAAGGCCGCAACCGGGTGGTGGCGCGGGATACCTGAGCGCTCCTCCCGGCTTGCCGGCGCCCGCGGCGCTGACTACCCTGCGCCAGCAGGCGCACTGGGGCGCCTTCGACAGGGGATGCCCGCGTGAATCTGAAGTTGCGTCTGACCATCATGAATTTCCTCCAGTTCTTCGTCTGGGGGGCCTGGCTGATCACCGTGGGCGCGTACTGGTTCCAGAACCGGCAATGGTCGGGGACGAGCTTCGGCGCGATCTTCTCGACGATGGGCATCTCCGCGCTGTTCATGCCTTCGCTGATGGGCATCGTCGCCGACCGCTGGATCAACGCCGAGCGCCTGTACGGCGCGCTGCACATCCTCGGGGGCGTGTTCCTGTGCCTGCTCCCCAGCGCCGCCAACCCGGAACAGTTCTTCTGGCTGATCCTGGCCACCATGCTGTGCTACATGCCGACCATCTCGCTGGCGATCGCGGTGGCCTACAACGCGCTGAAGCAGCAGGGGTTCGACGTCGTGCGTGACTACCCGCCCATCCGCGTCTGGGGCACCGTGGGCTTCATTGCCGCGACCTGGACCACGAGTTGGCTCGGGTTCGAGTCCTCGCCGGGCCAGTTCTACGTGGCGGCGGCCGGCTCGTTCCTGCTGGGGCTGTACGGCTTCACCCTTCCCGCCGCGCCGCCGCGCCTGGGGCGCGACGAAAGCCGCTCGCTGGTGGACGCACTCGGCCTCACGTCGTTCCGCCTGTTCCGCGACCGCAACATGGCGATCTTCTTCGTCTTCGCGATGCTGCTGGGCGCCGCGCTGCAGCTCACCAATGCCTACGGCGTGACGTTCCTGAAGGACTTCGAGAGCCTGCCGCAATTCAAGGACACGTTCGGCGTGCGCCATTCGGCAGTGATCATCTCGATTTCCCAGATCAGCGAAACCCTGTTCATCCTCACCATCCCGTTCTTCCTGAAGCGCTTCGGCATCAAGACAGTGATGACCATCAGCATGCTGGCCTGGTTCCTGCGCTTCGGGCTGTTCGCCTACGGCGATCCGGGTGCCGGGCTGTGGATGATCATCCTCTCCTGCATCGTGTATGGCATGGCGTTCGACTTCTTCAACATCTCCGGGTCGCTGTTCGTGGAGCAGCAGGCCGACCCGAAGATCCGCGCCAGCGCGCAGGGGCTGTTCATGCTGATGACCAACGGCATCGGCGCGGTGCTGGGCAGTTCCATCAGCGGCTGGATGATCGACCGCTTCTTCACCGACGCCAGCGGCGCCAAGGACTGGCAGGGCATCTGGACCACCTTCGCGCTGTATGCGCTGGCGATGGCGGTGGCGTTCGTGCCCCTGTTCAAGCACCGCCACACCACCGGAACCATGCTTATTGAGCCGAATGCCCCCGGCAAAATTATCGATGCTCCATTTGTTGAAGTGAAAAGAATCGCCACCAAGAGTCAGGACGAGTCTTAAATGCGCGTCTTCGTCGCCGGTTCCTTCAACGTGGACCACGTGTGGCGGGTGGCCGCGCTGCCGCCGCCCGGGGCCACCCTGGCCGGGCAGTACGCCAGCGGCCCCGGCGGCAAGGGCTTCAACCAGGCGATCGCCGCCCGCCGCACCGGGGCCGAAACCGCGTTCGTATGCGCGCTGGGGCCGGACGGCGGCGCCCGGATGGCGCGCGAGCTGGCCGCGGCGGATGGGCTCGTCCTGCACGCCCAGTCCAGCGATGCGCCCACCGGCACCGCCGGCATCTTCGTGGACGCCGACGGCCGCAACTGCATCGTGATCGGCGCCGGCGCGAACGCCGCGCTGGAGCCCGGCTTCATCGCCTCCGCACTGGCCGGGTTGGGCGAGGGCGACGTGCTGCTGGCGCAGCTGGAATCCCCGCTGCCGGCGGTGGCGGCGGCGCTGGATGCCGCACGCGCGGCCGGCGCCACGGCCATCCTCAACCCAGCACCAGCCAATGTGGCGATCGACCGCGCCCTGCTCGACCGCGCCGAGGTGCTCACCCCCAACGAAACCGAATTCGCCGCGCTGCTGGCGCGCCACGTGGGCGAGCGGATCGATGCCGAGGCGGTGGCCGGCCTCGACCAGGCGCGCCTGCACGCGCTCTGCCGCGACCTGCTGCCGGACGGCAGCGTGGTGGTGACCCTGGGCGCCAGCGGCTGCTTCGTCTCGCACCCCGAGGCGCGGCAGCGCGGTGATGCCGCCGGGCACTACCGGATCGGCGCGGAGCCGGCGCAGGTGGTGGACACCACCGGGGCCGGCGATGCCTTCAATGGCGCCCTCGCCGCTTCGCTTGCGCTGCGTCCGGCGCTGGCCTTCGGCGAGCACGTGCGCTTCGCCAACCGCTACGCCGCGCGCAGCACCGAGCACGCCGGCGCCGCGCTGGCGATGCCCCACCTTCCCGCGGCCTGAGATCGCCGGCGCGCGCCGTCCGTAGAATGCGCGCATGCGCATCGGCCCGCACGTCATCGACCCGAAGGTGATCCTCGCGCCCATGGCGGGCGTGACCGACAAGCCGTTCCGGCTGCTGTGCAAGCGGCTGGGCGCGGGACTGGCGGTGTCGGAGATGACCACCGCCGACCCGCGTTTCTGGCGCACCGCCAAGTCGCACCACCGCATGGACCATGCCGGCGAGCCGGCGCCGGTGAGCGTGCAGATCGCCGGCACCGAGCCTGCGGTGATGGCCGAGGCCGCGCGCTTCAACGTGGACCACGGCGCGCAGATCATCGACATCAACATGGGCTGCCCGGCCAAGAAGGTCTGCAACGCCTGGGCGGGCAGCGCGCTGATGCGCGAGCCGGCGCGGGTGGCGCGCATCGTCGAGGCGGTGGTGCGGGCGGTGGACGTGCCGGTGACGCTGAAGATCCGCACCGGCTGGGATGCCGACCACCGCAACGCGCCGGAGATCGCGCGCATCGCGGAGGACTGCGGCATCCAGGCGCTGGCCATCCACGGCCGCACCCGCGACCAGCTCTACACCGGCAGCGCCGAGTACGCCACCATCGCCGCGGTCAAGGCGCTGCTGAAGATCCCGGTGATCGCCAACGGCGACATCGATTCGCCGCGCAAGGCCGCCGCCGTGCTGGCGCAAACCGGCTGCGACGCGGTGATGGTCGGCCGCGCCGCGCAGGGCCGTCCGTGGCTGCTGGGCCAGATCGCGCACTACCTGGCCACGGGCGAGGAGCTGCCGGAGCCCTCGCCCGCTGCCGTGCGCGAGATCCTGCTGGGCCATCTGCACGCCCTGCATGCCTTCTATGGCGAAGACATGGGTGTGCGCATCGCCCGCAAGCACCTCGGCTGGTATGCAAAGGACCGGCCAGAGAATGCGGCCTTCCGCGCCGTGGTCAACCGCGCGCAGACCGCAGAGGAACAGCTGCGGCTGACCCGCGCCTACTTCGACGCGCTGGCCGCGGGCGTGCCGCCGGAGTTGCCGGAAGCGGCCTGATCGGCGGCCGGCTGGCGCCAGATCCGCGACCACACATCGCCCAGGCGGCCGGCGGCCTGCCACGGGAAGCGCAGCTGCCGCGGCGGCTGCAGTGCTTGCCAGCGCCCATCCACATGCCGCGCAACGGCGAAATTGAAGGTGTAGTCCGGCTCGCTGCCCATGCGCAGGTCGCTGAGCACCAGCGCGCCGTCACGCACCTGCGCCTTCATGAAGCCGTGGTTGAACCAGGCCAGGCGCCGCACCGCCGGCAATGCCTGCACGGCCTTGAGCGCCTGCACATCCGAGCGGTAGGCAGTGAAGCGCATCGGCCCGCGGTCCGCCACCAGCGAGCGCTCGCCGACCACGAAACCGTCCGGCGTCATCGCCGTCACCTGCCACAGCAGGGTGTTGAACGGCATCGGCACCGAGAAGCGCGGCGCATCCGCCAGCCCCTGCGCGACCAGCGCGCGTGACGCTGCGCGCTCCACGCTCCACTTCGCCAGCAGCGACCAGCCGATGTAGCCCACGCCCAGACCGATCCCGGCCAGCAATGCCCCTTGCGCCAATGGCTTTTCACGCGCCAGCCACGCCACCACGAACGCCAGCAGCCACGGCAGGGTGAACAGCGGATCGACGATGAACAGACTGCTCCACATGACCGGCGGCAGCGGCAGCGGCCACAGCAGCTGGGTGCCGTAGACGGTGAAGGCATCCAGCAGCGGATGCGCCATCAGGCAGGCGAAGATCGCCCACCACCAGCGCAGCGGCGCACGCGCCACCCGCCCGCCGCGGCGTCGGAAGAAGGCCCAGATCGCCCACGCCAGCAGCGGCAGCACCAGCCAGGAATGGGTGGCGGCGCGGTGGCAGGTCATGCGCAGCACCGGGTCGTCGCTGAGCAGCAGCGGCAGCACGTCGAGGTCGGGCAGCGTGTTCAGCGCCATCCCGGCCAGCAGCGCGGCGCGGCGGTCCTGCTTCGGGGCGATCGCGGCGGCGATCACGCCGCCGTAGAACAGATGGGTGACCGAATCCATCCGTGCTGTTTACCACAGGGGCCGCAGGCGGATCAGGCCGCCCGTGGCAATGCGGCCTCCATCGGCTGCGCCGCGGGCGTGGCCGGCGCGCGCGGCGGCAGCTCGGCCAGCACTTCGCCCAGGTGCGAGAGCAGGCGCAGCGTGCCGTCGGCCTCCTCCACCAATGCGCTCAGGCTTTCCACCCAGTCGCCGTCGTTGGCGTACACCAGCCCATCGCGTTCGATCAGCGCGCCGCGATGGATGTGGCCGCACACGATGCCGTCCAGCCCGCGCCGGCGTGCGGCCGCAAGCCCGGCCTGCACGAACCGGCCGATGTAGCGCTCGGCGGCGCCGCTGCGGGATTTCAGGAACTCCGCCAGCGACCAGTAGCGCAGCCCCAGCCGTGCGCGGATCGCGTTCACCCATTGGTTGCAGGTCAGGATGCGGTAGTACAGCCAGTCGCCGAAGCGCTCCTGCAGGGTGCCGAAATGGGTGACATCGTCGAACTCATCACCATGCACCACCAGCAGCCGGCGGCCGTCGGCGGTGACGTGGATCGCCCGCCGGCGCACCCGCAGCGCCGGCAGCGCCAGCCCGCAGAAATGCCGCAGCGGGCGGTCGTGATTGCCGGGGATGTAGAGGATCTCGGTGCCGGCCCGGCGCAGCGCATGCAGGGCCTCGACCACCCGGTTGTGCCCGGCGTCCCAGCGCACGCGGCGCTGGGCCATCCACCACAGGTCCACGATGTCACCGACCAGGTACAGCCGCGCGCAGCGCAGCCCGGACAGGAAATCCGCCAACGCCGCGGCGTGGCAGTGGCGTGCGCCCAGGTGCACGTCGGAGAGGAATACCGCGCGCCGCATCGGCGGCGGCGGCGCGGCGCTCACGCCGCCCCCGCGCAATCCGCGGCGGTGCCGAGGTAGCGCTGGCGCTTCTTCGGGCGCATGCAGGCGATGTCCACTTCGATCAGGCCGTCCACCGCATCGCTGAAACCGGGATCGACCCCGAACGCGAGGAAGCGCGCACCGCCCGGCTCGCACAGCTCGACGTACTGCTTGTAGAGGGTCGGCACCTGCGCGCCCAGGGTTTCGAGGTTGGCCTTCAGCACCCGGAAGGCGGTGTCGGCGTCCAGCGCCGCATCGTCGGGATGCGCGGCCTCGTAGGCGAACGGGCGGCGCGCGGTGACCTCGCCCGACGGGCCGCCGTGCCAGCGCGCGTAGTGGGCGACGATCTGCGCGCGCGCCGCCGGCGGCAGCGCCGCGCTGATCGAGACCGCGCCGAACAGGTAGCGCACCTGCGGATGCGCGCGCAGGTAGGCGCCGATGCCCTGCCAGAGATAGTCGAGGCTGCGGCTGCTCCAATATTCGGGCACCACGAAGCTGCGCCCCAGCTCCATCCCCTGCGCGATCCGCGGCAGCATCGCCTCGCCATAGTCGAACAGGCTGGCGGTGTACAGCCCGCGCAGGCCGTGCGCGGCCAGGGTCGGCGCGCCGCGCGCGATCCGGTAGGCACCGGCGATCTTCCCGGCCGCCGCATCCCACAGCACGATGTGCTCGTACCAGCTGTCCCAGGCATCCAGGTCGAGCGCACGCCCGGTGCCCTCGCCCACTTCGCGGAAGGTCAGCTCGCGCAGGCGACCGATCTCGTGCAGCAGCGGCGATCCGACCGCCAGCATCCCCACCCGGATCTGCTTGCCGTCGGCGGTCTGGCCCAGCAGCCGCATCCCGGCGATCCCGGCGCGCAGCAGGCCGGGGTCGACCGCCGCCGCCAGCGGCTCCGGGCCCTGTGCCTGCTGGCGTTCGCGCGCGCGCCGGCGGCGGCTGCCCAGCGCATAGAGCTCACGGCGGACTTCACGCAGCAGCGCGGCATCGTCGGCCGCGACCGGCAAATCGCGCGGGGTGCCGATGCGCAGCCGGATCCGGCGCGCGCGGCGGGCGAACATCTCGCGCGCCAGCAGGGCGGTGCCGGCCGGCTTGAACAGGGCCGAGGCGCCGTAGAACAGCGCCGAGTTGCGGGCGTGGATGCGCACCGGCAGCACCGGCGCCGCGCAGGCGCGGGCGAAGCGCAGGAAACCGCGCCGCCAGCGGCCGTCGCGGATGCCGCCCGGACCCAGCCGCGACACCTCGCCGGCCGGGAACACCACCACGCATTCGCCGCGCGCCAGCGCCGCCTCGATCGCGCGCAGGCTGTCCTGCGCCGGGCGGCCGCCGAGGATGCGCACCGGCAGCAGCAGCTCGCCCAGCCCGTCCAGCGCCGACAGGAAATCGTTGGCCACGATGCGCACGTCGCGCCGCACCCGGCCGAGGGCATCCAGCAGCGCCAGCGCGTCCAGCGCGCCCGACGGATGGTTGGCGACCACCAGCAGCCGCCCGCGGGCGGGCACCTGCGCCAGTTCGTCCGCGTCCACGTCGTAGCCGGCACCGAGATGACGCAGGGCCGCGGCGACGAAACCGAAGCCGCGCAGGTGGCCGTTGCCGGCGAGGAAGGCGTCGATCTCGTCCAGCCGCGACCAGCGCGCGATCCCGCGCAGCAGCGGACGTGCGAGAAGTGCGCGGCGGCCGCGGAACCAGTGCGGGAACCGCTGCTGCAGGCGCTGTTCGAGCTGGAGCATGGGAGTGGAGTGGCGGCCGGGTTGGCCCGCAGCCTGCCCGCGCAACGGGACAGCCGGATGGCAGGCGCATGACCCGGCGGTGACAGCGGAACTTAAAGGAAGGCCTGAACAACGCCATCCAGGCGTTGTCAGCCCACGCCGAGTCCGGCACAGGTCCGGACTCGGCTCACACGCATCCATCACTTACATGATTGATGCGTGGCCGGCCATCCATGGCCGGCAGGAACCTCTGCGTTGATCAGAGGTTCCTTAACGCCGGCCCAACATTCCGGTCACGCCCGCAGGCGCATGATGCGCGCCGGGCCGCCAGCATGTATCATTCGCAGCCATCTTTCCATCCGAATACAAGGATATAAAGCGATGTCCAGCTACCTGTTCACTTCCGAATCGGTCTCCGAGGGCCATCCGGACAAGCTCGCCGACCAGATCTCCGATGCGGTGCTGGACGCGATCCTGGCCCAGGACAAGCACGCCCGCGTGGCCTGCGAGACGCTGGTGAAGACCGGCGCGGCGATCGTGGCTGGCGAGGTCACCACCAGCGCGTGGGTGGACATCGAGGCGCTGGCGCGCGAGGTCATCAACGGCATCGGCTACGACAACAGCGACGTCGGCTTCGACGGCCACACCTGCGCCATCATCAACATGATCGGCAAGCAGTCGCGCGACATCAACCGCGGCGTGGACCGCAAGAAGCCCGAGGACCAGGGCGCGGGCGACCAGGGCCTGATGTTCGGCTACGCCTGCAACGAGGCGCCCGAGTTCATGCCGGCGCCGATCTACTACGCGCACCGCCTGGTCGAGCAGCAGGCGAAGGTGCGCAAGAGCGGCAAGCTGAAGTGGCTGCGCCCGGACGCCAAGAGCCAGGTGACCCTGCGCTACGACGGCCACGACATCGTCGGCCTCGACGCGGTGGTGCTGTCCACCCAGCACGATCCCGGCATCAAGCACAAAGACATCGTCGAGGCCGTACGAGAGCATATCCTTGCCCCGGTGCTGCCGAAGAAATGGCTGGACGCCTTGCCGAAGCGCAAAGTATTCATCAACCCGACCGGCGTCTTCGAGACCGGCGGCCCGGTGGGCGACTGCGGCCTGACCGGGCGCAAGATCATCGTCGATACCTACGGCGGCATGGCCCGCCACGGCGGCGGCGCGTTCTCCGGCAAGGATCCGTCGAAGGTGGACCGCTCGGCCGCCTACGCCGCGCGCTACGTGGCCAAGAACATCGTCGCCGCCGGCCTGGCCGACAAGTGCGAGGTGCAGGTGAGCTACGCCATCGGCGTGGCCGAGCCGACCTCGATCTCGGTCACCACCTTCGGCACCGGCAAGGTCGATGACGCCGTGATCGAGAAGCTGATCCGCGCCCATTTCGACCTGCGTCCGTACGCGATCACCCGCATGCTGGACCTGGAGCACCCGATCTATCTGCCGACCGCCGCCTACGGCCACTTCGGCCGCAAGCCGAAAGAGATCAGCTACACCGACGGCGAGGGCAAGAAGCAGAAGGCGACCGCGTTCTCGTGGGAGAAGACCGACAAGGCCGAGGCCCTGCGCAAGGCCGCCAAGCTGAAGTAAGCCGCCACCGCGGCAGGCGACACCCGGACGGGCCGCAGCGATGCGGCCCGTTCGCGTGGGGGGCCGCGTAAAATGCGCGCATGCCCCTCCTCCAGTTCCAGCGCGTCGACTTCGGCGTCGGCGGCCCGCTGCTGCTCGAACACGTCGACCTCACCATCGAACCCGGCGAACGCGTCTGCATCGTCGGCCGCAACGGCGCCGGCAAGTCCACCCTGATGCGGCTGATGGCCGGCGAGCTCAAGCCCGATGATGGCGAGGTGCGCGTGCAGAGCGGCATCGTGGTCGCGCGGATGGCGCAGGAAGTCCCGCAGGACACGCAGGGCAGCGTGTTCGACGTGGTGGCCGCAGGGCTGGGCGACCTCGGCGCGCTGCTGGCGCGCTACCACCACGCCGTGCATGCCGGCGACATGGCCGCGATGGCGGAGGCGCAGGCGCTGATCGAGGCCGGCGACGGCTGGGACCTGGACCGCCGCGTGCAGCAGGTGCTGGAGCGGCTGGAGCTTCCCGAGGACGCCGAATTCGCGGCGCTCTCCGGCGGCATGAAGCGGCGCGTGCTGCTGGCCCAGGCACTGGTGCGCGCGCCCGACGTCCTGCTGCTGGACGAACCCACCAACCACCTCGACATCGCCGCGATCGACTGGCTGGAGGGCTTCCTCAAGACCTTCGCCGGCAGCCTCGTTTTCGTCACCCACGACCGCGGCTTCCTGCGCGCGCTGGCCACCCGCATCGTCGAGATCGACCGCGGCCGCGTCACCAGCTGGCCCGGCGACTACGACAACTACCTGCGCCGGCGCGAGGAGCGCCTGCACGCCGAAGCGCAGGAGAACGCGCGCTTCGACAAGCTGCTGGCGCAGGAGGAGGTGTGGATCCGCCAGGGCATCAAGGCCCGCCGCACCCGCAACGAGGGCCGCGTCACCGCGCTGAAGGCGATGCGCCGCGAGCGCGCCGCGCGCCGCGAGCTGACCGGCAAGGTGAAGATGGAGGCCGCGAGCGCGCAGGCCTCCGGCAAGAAGGTGATCGAGATGACCGGCGTGTCGCAGGCGTTCGGCGGGCAGGTCATCCTGCGCGACGCCTCGGCCACGCTCCTGCGCGGCGACAAGGTCGGCATCATCGGCCCGAACGGCTCGGGCAAGTCCACCCTGCTCAAGATCCTGCTGGGTGAGCTGCAGCCGGATACCGGCAAGGTGGACCTGGGCACCAATCTGCAGATCGCCTACTTCGACCAGCACCGCAGCCAGCTGGACGACACCCGCAACGCGCTGGAGAACGTGGCCGGCGGCCGCGACTTCGTGGAGATCAACGGCAGCCGCAAGCACGTGGTCGGCTATCTGCAGGAGTTCCTGTTCTCGCCGGAACGCGCGCGCGCGCCGATCACCCGCCTGTCCGGCGGCGAGCGCAACCGCCTGCTGCTGGCACGCCTGTTCGCGCAGCCGTCCAACCTGCTGGTGATGGACGAGCCCACCAACGACCTCGACGTGGAAACCCTCGAGCTGCTGGAGGAGCTGCTGCTGGACTATCCCGGCACCCTGCTGCTGGTCAGCCACGACCGCGACTTCCTCGACAACGTGGTGACCAGCACCCTGGTGCTGGAAGGCGACGGCCGGCTGGGCGACTACGTCGGCGGCTACAGCGACTGGCTGCGCCAACGCCCCGCGCCGGCCCCGGCAACGCCACCCGCCGCGGCTGCGCCCAAGCCGTCCGCCACACCCTCGGCTCCACCGCCCGCGCCGGCGGAGGCCCCCGCACGCAAGAAGCTGAGTTACAAGGACCAGCGCGAGCTGGAGCAGCTGCCCGGCCGGATCGAGCAGCTGGAAACCGAGATCGCCGCGCGCACCGCCGCGATGCAGGACCCGGCGTTCTACCGCCAGGACGGCGCGGCCCAGCAGCAGGCCAATGCCGCGCTGGCCCGGCTGCAGGCCGAGCTGGACGCCGCCTACGCCCGCTGGGAAGCACTGGACGGCTGACCGGCGGCGCGCCATCCGCCCCGCCGCCGGTTTACAATGGCGAGGCCGAGGGGCGCTGCGATCGTGTCCACCACGACCAGGCTCGGCATCGAACAACGGCGCCCGTGACCGCATTCCACCGCACTCACGGAGCATTGCCATGAACGCACAGGTCCAGCCCCTCCACGCCGCCGCCGACTACAAGGTGGCCGACATCTCCCTGGCCGACTGGGGCCGCAAGGAAATCGAGATCGCCGAGCACGAGATGCCCGGCCTGATGGCGATCCGCGCCAAGTACGCGCCGCAGCAGCCGCTCAAGGGCGTGCGCGTGACCGGCTCGCTGCACATGACCATCCAGACCGCGGTACTGATCGAGACCCTGAAGGATCTCGGCGCCGACGTGCGCTGGGCCTCCTGCAACATCTTCAGCACCCAGGACCACGCCGCCGCCGCGATCGCCGCGTCCGGCACCTCGGTGTTCGCGTGGAAGGGCGAGACCCTGGAGGACTACTGGGACTGCACCCTGGCCGCGCTGACCTTCACCCTGCCCGACGGCACCCTGGGTGGCCCGCAGCTGGTGGTGGACGACGGCGGCGACGTCACCCTGCTCATCCACAAGGGCTACGAGCTGGAGCAGGGCGACGATAGCTGGGTGAACTCCGCCTCGGGCAGCCACGAGGAGCAGGTGATCAAGAACCTGCTCAAGCGCGTCGCCAAGGAGCGCCCCGGCTACTGGACGCGGGTGGTGAAGGACTGGAAGGGCGTGTCCGAGGAGACCACCACCGGCGTGCACCGCCTCTATCAGCTGGCAGAGGCCGGCAAGCTGCTGGTGCCGGCGATCAACGTCAACGACTCGGTCACCAAGTCTAAGTTCGACAACCTGTACGGCTGCCGCGAATCGCTGGCCGATGGCCTCAAGCGCGCGATGGACGTGATGCTGGCCGGCAAGGTGGCGGTGGTGTGCGGCTACGGCGACGTCGGAAAGGGCAGCGCCCACTCGCTGCGCGCCTACGGCTGCCGCGTGATCGTCACCGAGATCGACCCGATCTGCGCCCTGCAGGCGGCGATGGAGGGCTTCGAGGTGAAGACGGTCGAGGACACCCTCGGCACCGCCGACATCTACGTCACCACCACCGGCAACAAGGACATCATCCGCCTCGAGCACATGCAGGCGATGAAGGACCAGGCCATCGTCTGCAACATCGGCCACTTCGACAACGAGATCCAGGTCGACCGCCTCAACGCCAGCGGCGCGGTGAAGACCAACATCAAGCCGCAGGTGGACAAGTACACCTTCGCCGACGGCCACAGCATCTTCCTGCTGGCCGAAGGCCGCCTGGTGAACCTCGGCTGCGCCACCGGCCACCCCAGCTTTGTGATGAGCAACAGCTTCTCCAACCAGACCTTGGCGCAGATCGACCTGTGGGCGAACAAGGACGCCTACGCGGCCAAGGTCTACATCCTGCCGAAGAAGCTGGACGAGGAAGTGGCGCGCCTGCACCTGGAGAAGATCGGCGTGAAACTGACCACCCTCACCCCCGAGCAGGCCGCCTACCTCGGCGTGCCGGTGGAAGGCCCGTTCAAGCCGGAGCACTACCGCTACTGATCGCCGCCAACGGCGGACACGACGACGGGCGCCGCAGGGCGCCCGTTTTCGTAGCGGCGATGTCAGCCTGGAGCGGCCACCGCCACGGTATTGCGTCCGGCGGACTTGGCCCGGTACAGCGCGGTGTCGGCCGCGTGGTAGAGCGCATCGCCGTTGCCGTCACGGCGGGGATCGAAGGCGGCCGCGCCGATGCTCACGCTGCAGTGCAGTTCGCGGTCGGGCAATGCCAGCGGCTGGGCCGCGAACGCGGCGCGGAACATGTCGGCACGCCGCACCGTTTCGTCCAGGCCACCGCGCACGAGCACCCCGAACTCCTCGCCCCCCAACCGCGCCACCAGCTCGCGCCCGGTATCCGGGAACGCCGCCTGCAGGCTTGCGGAGAATATGCACAGGCAGGCGTCGCCGGCGGCATGGCCGTGGCGGTCGTTGATGGCCTTGAAGTGGTCGAGGTCGAGCAACAGCAGGATGAGTGCATTGCCATCGTCCCGGGCCCGTGCGCACCAGTCGCCCAGCGCGGCGGAGAACCGGCGGCGATTCGCCAGCCCGGTCAGGCCGTCGCGCCGGCTCTGCTGCTCGAACAGGTCGCGCTGGCGGCGCAGTTCGTCCTCCAGATCCAGCCGTTGGCGGTATTCGCCATGGCTGCGGCGCAGGGCCAGACTGATGTACAGCAGGTAGAGGCAGCTCACCGCGATCAATTCGAAGCGCGAGCCGTTGGCGATCAGCGCGCCCAGGGTGGAGAGGTACAGCAGGCAAAGGGCGGCGAACGCAGCCCGCAGGCGCATCGGGAAGTTGTGCGCGAACGCGGTGGCGAAGGCATAGGAGCTGATCGCGGCGACCGTGCGCGCGCTTTCGCTGGGCGTCGTCAGCAGCAGCCATGCCACTGCCACCCCCCACACCGCGGAATTGATCAGCAGCAGCGTCCAGATCCAGTCCAGGCGTCGGCGCACGGCATCTTCCGGCGCGCTGTCCGGCAGACCGCGGACGCGGAACCGCAGCACGTTGAGTCCAACGAACACCAATGCGATCAGCAGGAACGGCCAACGCGCACGCTCCCACAGCCCGCTGGCAGCCCCGGCGAGCAGCCACAACAGAAGGTAGAACGGCCCGCCCAGGCGCAGGCGCTGCAGCGTCTCGGCAAGTTCCTGCAGCAATCGCGGCGATGCGGGCTGTCCGCCCGGCGCGGTGGCAACGTGGTGCATTCGGGCCCTCCCCGAGCGAAACGATGCGGCCACTCCCGGTGGGCGGTCAAGTTGCAGCCCTTCAAATATCCTTTCATCCGAATATAAGGATATGTAGAATGGGCCAGCCCCTCGCGAGTGCCGACCATGCTGCCGATCAGCTTCGAGTTCTACCCGCCCAAGACCGACGAACAGCGCGAGCAGTTCGACCGCAGCGTGCGCAAGCTGAAGGCATATGCCCCGGAGTTCATGTCGGTGACCTTCGGTGCCGGCGGCTCCACCCTCGGCCAGACCCCGGAAACCGTGCAGCGCCTGCGCCAGCAGCACGCGCTGGACGGGGTGCCGCACCTGACCTGCGTGGGCGGCAGCCGCGAGGAAATCCTGGCGCTGCTGGCGCGCTACCGCGCGCTGGGGTGCACCCGGATCGTCGCCCTGCGCGGCGACCTGCCCTCGGGCATGGCGCGCAGCGGCGATTTGCGCCACGCTAGCGAGCTGGTGCAGCTGATCCGCGAGGAGCATGGCGAGCACTTCCACATCGAAGTCGCGGCCTACCCGGAAGTGCACCCGCAGGCCCCGGACGCGCAGGTGGACCTGCGCCATTTCAAGGCCAAGGTGGAGGCCGGGGCGAGCGGCGCGATCACCCAGTACTTCTACAACGCCGACGCCTATTTCCGCTTCGTCGAGGATGCCAAGCGCGCCGGTGTCGATATCCCGATCGTCCCCGGCATCATGCCGATCGCCAACTACGCCCAGCTGCGCCGCTTCTCCGAGGCCTGCGGCGCGGAGATCCCGCGCTGGATCGACCGCCGCATGCGCGCGTTCGGCGACGACGGCGCGGCGATCCGCGAGTTCGCCGCCGATGTGGTGGCCGCGCTGTGCCGCCGCCTGCTGGACGGCGGCGCACCGGGGCTGCACTTCTACACCCTCAACCTGGCGCGTCCGGTGCAGGCGGTGCTGCAGCGGCTGGAGTGAGCGCGTACCCTGCGCGCATGCCCCGCATCGCCCCCCTGCTGCTGCCGGCGCTCCTGCTCGGCCCGCTGCCCGCGCCGCCCGTGCAGGCACAGGTGCGCCAGTGCCTGGCGGCGGACGGCACCCGCATCTATACCGACCGCCAGTGCGGCGACATCGCCGCGCGCGAGGCACCCGCAGCCCTGGCGGCCGGCGCCGGCGGTGCCCTGCTGACGGCGCGCGGCGGCTGCGCGCGCAGCGTGGAGGACCTGGCGGATGCGCTGGAACGCGCGCTGCAGGCCGGCGACGCCAACCAACTGGCCGCGCTCTACGACTGGGCCGGGATGGGCAGCGCCGCCGCCAATGCGGTGCTGGACCAATTGCAGCGGATTGCAGGGCGCCCGCTCGTCGGCGTGCACGCACGCACGGACGAGGCCACCGGTGCGGTCACCGGGCTGGTGGCGGAGCAGGTGGACGGCAACGGGCGCACCCCGCGCCAGGCCGGATTCGGCCTGCGCCGGCGCATGGGCTGCCTGTGGCTGACGCTGTAGCGGCGGCGCCACGAACGGCGCGCGCGCTCAGCGCAGGCGCACCATCCAGCCGTGGCGATCGGGCACGCGCCCGTACTGGATATCGGTCAGCTCGCGGCGGATCGCCATCGTCACCGCGCCCGCCGGCGCGTCGAGGTCGCCCACCGCGAAGTCCTTGCCCTTGAGCTGGCCGATCGGGGTCACCACCGCGGCGGTGCCGCAGGCGAACACCTCGCTGATCTCGCCGGATGCTACGCCCTGCATCCACTCGTCGATCGCGATCTTGCGCTCCTCCACCTGCATCCCGCGGTCGCGCGCCAGCTGCAGGATGCTGGAACGGGTGACGCCCTCGAGGATGCTGCCCGACAGCGCCGGGGTGACGATGCGGCCGTCGCGATAGACCAGGAACACGTTCATGCCGCCGAGTTCCTCGATGTAGCGGCCTTCCACCGGGTCCAGGAACAGCACCTGCGAGCAGCCGTTGGCATAGGCCTCCTGCTGCGGCAGCAGCGAGGCGGCGTAGTTGCCGCCGCACTTGGCCGCGCCGGTGCCGCCCTTGGCCGCGCGCGCGTAATCGCGCGACAGCCAGATGCCGACCGGCTTCACGCCGCCGTGGAAGTAGGCGCCCGCCGGACTGGCGATCACGTAATAGCCCGCGGCCTGCGCCGGGCGCACGCCGAGGAAGGCCTCGGTGGCGATCATGAAGGGGCGGAAGTACAGGCTGCTCTCCGGCTGCGATGGCACCCAGCCGTGGTCGATGGCGATGAGCTGCCGCAGCGACTCCACGAACTCCGCCACCGGCAGCTGCGGTAGCGCCAGCCGCGCCGCCGAGCGCTGCAGGCGCTCGCCGTTGGCCTCGGGGCGGAAGGTCCAGATCGAACCGTCGGCATGCCGGTAGGCCTTGATGCCCTCGAAGATCTCCTGCCCGTAGTGCAGCACCGCCGCGGCCGGGTCCAGCGCCAGCGGCCCGTAGGCGCGCACCTGCGCATCATGCCAGCCGTGCGCCTTGTCCCATTGGATGGACACCATGTGATCGGTGAAGATGCGGCCGAAGCCGAGCTCACCGGCCAGCAGGGCCTCGCGCTGCGCATCGCTGCGGGCATGGTCGGACGGAATGACCTGGTAGGCCAGCGGCGCGGCGGCGTGGTTCATGCGGGATTCCTTGCGAACGGACTGCGCATTATGCCGCCGAAGCCGCATCCAAGCCCACTTCCGGCATCCGTCGCCCGCGCACGGCAGGCGCGAAGGCGGCTCAGCCGAAGCGCAGGGTCGCCACCACGCCGCGTTCGTCGCCGGGCCGCACCTGCACGTCCCAGCCGTACAGCGCGCACAGGCGGCGCACGATCGACAGGCCGATGCCCCCGCCCTGGGAGTGCCCGGCATGGGTGCCGCGGTAGCCACGCTCGAACAGGCGTGCGGCATCCTCGGCGCTGAGGCCGGGGCCGGAATCGCGCACCTCCACCGCCTGCGGCAGCACGCGCACCACCACCTCGCCGCTGGGGGTGTACTTCACCGCGTTGCCGATCAGGTTGCCCAGCGCCACCGCCAGCGCCGACTCCGGCACCTGCAGCGGCAGGCTCGGCTCGCCCTCCAGCTTCAGCTCGACCGGCTTGCCGCCGAGCTGGGCACGGTGGCTTTCCAGCAGCTGCTGCGCCACCTTGGCGACATCGCACTGACCGACCGCGCGCTCGTTGCGGGAGAGCAGCAGCAGCGCGCCGATCAGGTCACTGCACTGCTGTTCGGCGCGCTGGATGCGCAGCAGGCGGGTACGGGTGCGTTCGTCGAGGTCGGGCTTGGCCAGCAGCAACTCGGCCGCGCCGCGGATCACCGCCAGCGGGGTGCGCAGCTCGTGGCTGACGTCGGCGTTGAACTCGCGGTCGCGCTGCACCACCTCGGTGAGCCGCGCGGCATAGTCGTCCAGCGCGCGCGCCAGCTCGCCCACTTCATCGTCCGCGAAGTCCGGCGCCAGCGCCTCGGGTTCGGAGCTGTTGCCCGAGCGCCGCAGACGCCGCGCCAGTTCCGACACCGGCGCCATCACCCGCGACGCCGACCACCAGCCCAGCACCAGCGCGAACAGGGTGAACGCCAGCACCGCCGCCAGCAGCCAGCGCGCGAGCAGGTCCGAGGTGGCTGCCGCATCGGTGACGTTGTAGCGCACCAGGCTGGTGAAGGGCTTGCCCTCGCGGCTGATGCCACGGCGCACCGCCACCTTGTACACCTGCATCGCGCCGCGCGCGTCCGGTTCGCGGATCTCGTGCACCCCGGGCTTGAGGTCGCGGTACAGCGGGTTGATCTTGTAGGCATTCGCATCGCTGAAGGTGCGCGCGTCGAACACCAGGTAGAACGGCGGCTCGTCCGGATTGGTTTCGACATGCCGCACGAGGTTGTCCACCTCGCGCTGCAACGTCTTCTCGATCAGCTGGTTCTCCAGCCGGTTGCGCAGGTGCACCATCGCCACCGCGAACAGCGCGGTCAGGCCGAAACCCAGCAGCACGAACGAGGTGATGATGCGGGTGCGCAGCCGGCGCCGGCCCGGCGGGCGGCGCTGCGCGGAAGCCTCAGCCGTCGGCATCGGGGGGCGCGATCCGGTAGCCGATGCCATGGCGGGTCTGGATCATGGGCTTGGCGAAGGGCTTGTCCACCGCCGCGCGCAGGCCGTGGATGTGCACCCGCAGCGAGTCGGAATCCGGCAGTTCCTCGCCCCACACCCGGTTCTCGAGTTCCTGCCGGGTCACCACCGCCGGCGAGGCCTCCATCAGCGCCTGCAGGATCTTCAGCGCGGTCGGGTTGAGCTGGATCGGGCGCCCCTCGCGGTGCACCTCCAGGGTGTCCAGGTTGTATTCCAGCTCGCCCACGTTGAGCACCCGCGCCGGCAGCCCGCGTCCGCGCCGCGCCAACGCGTTGAGGCGCACGTTCACCTCCTGCAGCGCGAACGGCTTGATTAGGTAGTCGTCGGCCCCGGAATCGAAGCCGGCCAGCTTGTTGTCCAGCGAATCGCGCGCGGTCAGCATCAGCACCGGGGTGTGCTTGCGGGCATCGCCGCGCAGCTTGCGGCAGACCTCCAGCCCGTCCATCCCCGGCAGGTTGAGGTCCAGCACGATGGCATCGAAGTCGTGCACCACCGCCAGGTGCAGCCCGGTGACGCCGTCCGCGGCGAAATCCACCGTGTGCCCGCAGTCCTCGAGGTAATCCCCCAGGTTGGCGGCGATGTCGGGGTTGTCTTCGATGACCAGTACGCGCATGTGTCTCGTCTCCAGGTGGCCGCAGGCCCCGGTTATGACCGGCGCGGCGCAGGCCGGTTCCCGGATTCTTGCACAGCCGCGCCGCGGCGGCGGGCGGAACGCGGACGACAAAAAGCCCGGGCGGTGGGGAGTCGCCCGGGCCAAACGTCTCATCGCCCTGCAGTGCCGGCCGAGGGGGAAGCGCGGCGGGCACGGGTGCATGGTGCGCGCGGGGCGATTAAGAATCCGTCAAATCCGCGTTGCGCTTGTGTTGCAGGCCGGCCGCGCGGGCCACCACGTGCTCGACCACCGCGCCGGCCACGTCGATCCCGGTGGCCTGCTCGATGCCTTCCAGCCCGGGCGAGGAATTGACCTCCAGCACCAGCGGGCCGCGCTTGCTGCGGATCAGGTCCACCCCGGCCACGCCCAGGCCCAGCAGGCCGGCCGCACGCACGGCTGTGTCCACCTCTGCCCGGCTCGGACGCACCGGCCTGGCGCTGCCGCCGCGGTGCAGGTTGGAGCGGAAGTCGCCTTTCGGGGCCTGCCGGCGCATCGCCGCCACCACCCGGTCGCCGACCACGAAGCAGCGCAGGTCGGCGCCCTTGGCCTCGGCGATGAACTCCTGCACCAGGAAATTCGCGTACAGCCCGCGCAGGGTCTCGATGGTGGCGCGCGAGGCGGAGGCCTTCTCGGCCAGCATCACGCCGGCGCCCTGGGTGCCCTCGTTGAGCTTGATCACGTGCGGCGGCGGGCCCAGCATCGCCAGCAGGTCGGCGGTGTCGTCCGGGTTGTCGCCGAACACCGTCACCGGCAGCCCGATCCCCTCGGCCGCCAGCACCTGGTGGCAGCGCAGCTTGTCGCGCGCGCGCGCGATCGCCGCCGCGCTGTTGGGGCTGTAGCTGCCCATCAGTTCAAACTGGCGCAGCACCGCGCAGCCGTAGCGGGTGATCGACGCGCCGATGCGCGGCACCACCGCGCCGTAGCCGGCGATCGGCTTGCCCTTGTAATGCATGTCGAAGCCGTCGCTGCTGATCCGCAGGTAGCAACGCAGCGGGTCGAGCACCCGCACGCTGTGGCCGCGCTGGCGCGCGGCCTCCACCAGCCGCCGGGTGGAGTACAGCTTGCCGTTACGGGACAGGATGGCGAGTTTCATGGGAATGCCCGGTGGGGAGTGCCCGATGGAAGCCCTGGCCGCCGACGGCTGCCGCCGGGCCGGCTGCACGGCGCCCCAATGCAAAGGGCGGCACCCGTGAGGATGCCGCCCTGATATTGCAGGAGATGCCGCAGGACCTGCGCGAAACTGGAGCGGGTGATGGGAATCGAACCCACGTTAGCAGCTTGGGAAGCTGCAGTTCTACCATTGAACTACACCCGCGCGGGCGGCAAGTCTATGCCGGCGCCCGGCCGGGATGCAACGCGTGCACGCCCAGCCGCGCCCGCGGCGATCAGAACGAACCGCCCAGCGTCACGTAGAAGCTGGCGTTGCTGCCGCCGCTCTGGCCCACGGTGACGTTGGCGCCGGTGGTCAGGTCCAGGCCGCCCAGCTTGTTGCGCAGGCCGACGGTGAAGGTGCCGTAGGTGCGATCGAAGTCCAGCCCCGGCACCGCGTACGGCAGCGAGCCGGACAGCGACAGCGACTGCGCCCACACCTGGTCGGCCGGCTTCTTGTACTCGTGGTCGCCGGTCAGGCGCACGAACGGCTGCACATGGTCGTTGATGGCGTAGCTGGCCTGCCAGCCGGCGCTGCCGATCAGCGAATCGCCCTTCTGCTTCATGTAGGCCAGCGCGCTGGACTGGTTGCTGTCCTCGGCGTAGCCATCCACGCGGATGGTCTGCGACAGCAGCGACACCACCGGGCCGTGCTCCCACTTGCCGTGCTTGAAGGTCCAGCCCGCGCTGGCGCCCACGCTCAGGTTGGTGCCGTCCGGGGAGCCGTGGTGGATGCGCACGGCCTGGCCGAGGTTGACCTGGCGGTCCACCTTGTAGCCCAGCTTGGTCCAGCTGGCCTGGCCGTTGACCCACAGGCCGTCGCTGGCCCAGCCGACGAAGCCGCCGACGCTGGCATCGGTCTGGCGGAAGCTGCCGCGATTGAAACCGAAGTCGAGATCCTGGCGGCCGTAGCCGGCGAACGCGCCGTACAGCAGGTTGCCGCTGCGCCAGCCCACGCCGAACGACCCGGTGCCGCCGAACCCGTCGAAGCCCTGGGAATTGACGAAACGCTGCTGGTCGCCGCGGATATCGGCCCACCAGCGCATGCCGTCGCCTTCCTGCATCGCCATGCCGGCGACCGCGCTATCCACGCCCACCGCGCGCGCGCGCCCGACCACCCCGGCCGAATGCGGCAGCACCGCGATGCTGCGCGGGCCATCGATCATCGCGATCGCAAGATCCCCCAGCGCCTGGTGCGCGGCCGAGGTCGGGTGCACGCCATCAGCGAACAGATAGGTGTTGGCGCCGTTCGGTACGGTCGAGGCCGGGCTGCAGAACAGCGAAGAGCTGCCCGCCGGCGCCGGCTGCGGCTGGCAGGCCGCGCTGGTGACGTTGGTCAGGCCGTAGGTGCTCGGGCTCGCCACCACTTCCTGCAGGAAGTGGAACGTGTCCACCGGGATCACGTGCAGGCCGGCGGTCGCCAGCCCGGCATACAGCCCGCCGTTGTAGGCGGTGGACAGGGCGGTGCCGAGCGCGATGCCCTGGGCGCCGCCGGCGGCGGCATCCGGGGTGAGGCCGATGTCCGGGATCGTCGGCACCAAAATGTAGCGGGCACCGGCGCTGGTCATCGCGCCGATCAGGGTGATCTGGTCGCCGACCGCAGTGCCGATGATCGCCTGCGCGGCCGCGCTGCCGGCGGCATCCGCCTGGGCGGCGGTGCCACCGCCCAGCAGGGTGCTGACATAGGCCGTCTGGTAGGCGCTGGTGGCGGCGAAGATGTCGTTGGCGCCGCCCCACACGGTGTACAGCGCATTCGGATCCACCTTGTTGCCCGCCGCCAGGTAGGCGTTGTACTGGCTCACCAGCGAGGGCGTGTAGCCCAGCCCGCCGACGCTGTCGATCTTCACCCGCGCGCCGCCGACCGCCCAGTTACTGCCGGTGCCAGGGGTCGGGGTCAGGGTGGTGTTGCCGGTCCAGGCCGGATTGGCATTGCCGCCGTAATAACTGGACAGGTAATCGGCCCAGAGGTAGCCGGGGTTGGTGGTGAAACGGCCGATGATGGCGCCGTTGGGGCCGACCAGGTTGATCAGCATCGGCCGGAAATAGCCGCCGTCGGTCAGGCTGTCGCCGAAGAAAATGGTCTGCGAGAACGGCGACTTCGGCGCGCTCTGGGCGAAGGCGGGCAGCGCGGCCAGGGCCAGCGCGGCGGTAAGCAGGGTCCTGCGGAAAGAGCGTTTCATGGGCATCCTCGCGTGCATGGGTGTGGATATCGCGCAAAACGTCGGCGGCCCACCGGAGCCTGCCGCAAGCCGTACGCCGGCGAATGGCGGCGATGGTTTCATGGAATCATAACGCCCTCACGCTGCAGCGCATCACGCCGCCCCGCGAGCGGCGACAATGGCGGCCTGCCACGCGCATCCACGGGAACCAACGCCTTGACCGACCCCTACTCCAGCCAGGGCGCGAAAGCGCCGCCCAAGCCCTTCACCGCCACCGAAGGCCAGCGCAAGGTGCGCAGCTTCGTGCTGCGCCAGGGGCGCTTCACCGAGGCCCAGCAGCGCGCCTTCGACGCGCTGTGGCCGCGCTTCGGCCTCGATTACACCGGCGCGCCGCGTGATTTCGACGCCGCCTTCGGCCGCCGCGCGCCGCGCATCCTCGAGATCGGCTTCGGCAACGGCGAGGCGCTGCGCTATTCGGCCGCCCGCGACCCGGCGCGCGACCATATCGGCATCGAGGTGCATGCCCCCGGCGTTGGCCGCCTGCTCAACGCGCTGGCGGAAGACGATGCGCAGAACGTCCGCCTCTACCACCACGACGCAGTGGAGGTGCTGGAGCACGAGATCGCCGATGACGCGCTGGACGAGGTGCGCATCTACTTCCCCGATCCCTGGCACAAGAAGCGCCACCACAAGCGGCGGCTGGTGAACCCGGCCTTCGCCGCGCTGCTGGTGCGCAAGCTGGCGCCCGGCGGCCGCCTGCACCTGGCCACCGACTGGCAGGACTACGCCGAGCAGATGTGGGACGTGCTGGACGCCACGGCCGGGCTGGCCAACCGCGCCGGCCCGCGCGGCCACGTGCCGCGCCCGGACTGGCGGCCGCAAACCCATTTCGAGGCGCGCGGCCTGCGCCTCGGCCACGGCGTCTGGGACCTGCTGTACGACCGCGTCGCGACCACCGGCGCGGGCTGACGCGCGCGCAAAACGCGCTACCCTGCCTGCACCCCCGCCGCCAACGCCCGCGCCCGCCGCCCCGGAATGGATACCACCCTCGTCCTCACCAACGACATGCTCTGGGTGCTGGGGCTGGTGGCGTTCGCGATGGCGATGTTCCTGTTCGAGCGCATCCGCGCCGACGTGGTCTCGCTGGTGGTGCTGGTGGTGCTGGGGCTGACCGGGCTGGTGGCGCCGGAGGACCTGTTCGGCGGCTTTTCTTCGGACGCGGTGATCAACGTGATCGCCACCATGATCCTGGGCGCCGGGCTGGACCGCACCGGTGCGCTGAACCGGCTGGCCGGCTGGCTGCTGCGGCGCGCGCACGGGATCGAGCGCCGGCTGGTGCTGCTGGCCTCGGCGGTGGCGGGGCTGAACTCGGCGATCATCCCCAATACCTCGGCCACCGCGCTGTACCTGCCGGTGGCCTCGCGCCTGACCGCACGCACCGGGGTGAGCCTGTCGCGCCTGCTGATGCCGATGTCGGCGGCGATCATCATGGGCGGCTGCCTGACCATGGTCGGCAACTCGCCGCTGATCCTGCTCAACGACCTGCTGGTCTCGGCCAATGCCAGCATGCCCTCCGGCGCGGCCTCGCTGGCGCCGCTGAAGATGTTCGCGCCGCTGCCGATCGGGTTGGCGCTGCTGGCGACCTCGCTGGCCTACTTCCACTTCTTCGGCCAGCGCGTGCTGCGCGAAAGCGGCGACGAGGCGGTGACCCCGGCGCGCACCCAGAGCTATTTCGCGCGCACCTACGGGATCGAGGGCGACATCCACGAACTCACCGTCACCGCCGACAGCCCGCTGGTGGGGATGAGCGTGGGCGATGCCGAGGCGCTGGTGGACATGCCGCTGCTGCTGGCGCTGCGTACCGGCGAGGAATCGCGGCTGGCGCCGCCGGCGGACACCCGCATCTGGGTGGGCAGCGTGCTCGGCGTGATGGGCCGGCGCGAGGACATCGTCGATTTCGCGCAGAAGAACTTCCTGCGCGTGTCCTCGCGCCTGCGGGTATTCGGTGATCTGTTCAACCCGGCGCGCGCCGGCATTTCAGAGGCGGTGATCCCGCCCACCTCCAACTTCATCGGCAAGTCGCAGTCGCAGCTGCGCCTGCGCAAGCAGTTCGGGCTGAGCCTGCTGGCGATCAACCGCGACGGCAAGGTGCTGCGCGAAGACGTGCGCAACGTGCCGCTGCAGGCCGGCGACATGCTGGTGCTGCACAGCATCTGGACCGACCTCGCCGAGGCCGCGCGCAGCCGCGACTTCGTTGTGGTCACCGACTACCCCAAGGACGAGCAGCGCCCGCACAAGTTCAAGATCGCGATGGCGATCTTCGCGCTGTCGATGCTGCTGGCGCTGTCCTCGCGCATCCCGACCTCGATCGCGCTGATGACCGGCGTCGCCGGGATGCTGGTGACCGGGGTGCTCAAGATCGACGAGGCCTACGCCGCGATCAGCTGGAAGACGGTGTTCCTGATCGCCTGCCTGATCCCGCTGGGCTGGGCGATGGATTCCAGCGGCGCCGCGGCATGGGTGGCCGGGCACAGCATCGAGCGCCTGCCGCAGGGGATGCCGCCATGGCTGATCGAGATCGCGCTGGCCCTGTTCACCACCGCGTTCTCGATGGTCATCAGCCACGTCGGCGCCACCATCGTACTAGTCCCGCTGGCGATCAACCTGGCGCTGGCGGTGAATGGCAACCCCACCGCGTTCGCGCTGGTGGTGGCGCTGTCGGCCTCCAACAACTTCGTCACCGCCTCCAACCCGTCGGTATCGATGATCACCGGGCCGGCCGGCTACAGCGTGCGCGACATGTGGCGCTCGGGCGGGCCGCTGACCCTGCTCTACACCGGGGTGATCGTGGCGATGGTCAACCTGCTCTACTGAGCGGCCGGCGCCGCGCCCAGCCACACCCGGCCGTCCGCGCAGTGCACTGCCACCGCGCGCAGCGACTCGCCGCGGCAGGGGCCGGCCACGCAGCGGCCATCGTCGAGGGCGAAGCTGGCCCCGTGCACCGCGCACACCAGTTCGCCGGCCTTGCTGCGCAGGAACATCCCCGGCGCGTAGTCCAGCCGGCGCCCGGCATGCGGGCACACGTTCAACCAGGCGCGCACGCCGCCATCAGCGGCACGGTGCAGGATCAGCGATTCCGGCGCGCCGTCCAGCGGTGCCTCCACGGCCAGCAGGCCATCGCGGGGCAGGGCCTCCAGCGCGGCCAGCGCCACGCCTTCGTTTAACGAACTGCTCACACCCGCCCCGCCGGTTCTGCCGATACTGCCCGCATTGTGTCATGACCCTGTCACGTTCAGGATCCCCAGCAATGTCGTTCTTCCAGCACTCCGCCTTCCTGCGCCTGCGCACCCTGGTTTCCGGCACCCCGCGCCGCCCGCGCCACCCGCTGCTGCGGGTCGTGCTGGGCGTGGTCGGGATCGCCCTGCTGCTGGCGCTGCTGGCGGTCGGGCTGGTGGTCGGCCTGGCGATGCTGCTGGGCGGCCTGCTGTGGCGCCTGCTGGCGCGCCCGGGCAAGCCGGTGCGCGTGCGCGGGCGCACCCTCGAGGGCGATTACCGGGTGGTGGGCAAGCCGTCGCTGGCGCGCTGATGGATCTGGTGCCGGCCGCGGCTGCGCCGCGCATTCCCGTTCGCGATCCCCACGGCCACGCGCTGGGCGAGTTCCCGGTGCGCCGCATCTACTGCGTGGGCCGCAACTTCGCCGACCATGCGCGCGAGATGGGTGCCAGCGCGCCGGCCTCGAAGGCCGAGCGCGGGAATCCCGTGTTCTTCATGAAGCCGGCGGATGCCATCGTCACCGACGGCGTGGTGCCCTACCCGCCCGGTACCGCCGACCTCCACCACGAGGTCGAGCTGGTGGTCGCGCTCGGCCGCGATGCCCCGGCCGGCCTCCTGCCGGTGGAAGACGCCGCGGCGCTGGTGTTCGGCTACGGCATCGGGCTGGACCTGACCCGGCGCGACCTGCAGGCGGCGGCCAAGGCCAAGGGCCTGCCGTGGGATACCGGCAAGGGCTTCGACCATTCCGCCCCGGTCTCCGCGCTGCTGCCGGCCGCCGCGGTGGGTGCGCTGGCACCGCTGGAACTGTCGCTGGAGGTCAACGGCCAGCGCCGCCAGGCCTCGACCCTGGACCAGCTGATCTGGGACGTGCCCGAGATCCTGCACGCGCTGTCGAAGCTCTATGCCCTGCGCGCCGGCGACCTGGTGTTCATGGGCACCCCGGCGGGCGTGGCCGCGCTGCATCCCGGCGATACGTTCCGCGCGCGCCTGGGCGGGCTGCTGCAGCTGGATGGCCGGATCGCCCTGCCGGCGGGTTAAGCTGGCGCCACACGCCACCCTTGGGGAGCCACCGCCGATGGGCATGATGACCGAGTTCCGGGAATTCGCGATGCGCGGCAACGTGATCGACCTCGCCGTCGGCGTGGTGATCGGCGGCGCGTTCGGCAAGATCGTGTCGGCGCTGGTGGACAAGGTGATCATGCCGCCGATCGGGCTGCTGGTCGGCGGCGTGGATTTCTCCAAGCTGGCGATCACCCTCAAGGCCGCGCACGCCGGCCCGGACGGCAAGGAGATCCCCGCGGTGGTGCTCGCCTACGGCGAGTTCCTCAACGCGGTCATCCAGTTCGTCATCATCGCGTTCGCGATCTTCCTGCTGGTCAAGGCGATCAACCGCCTGCACCGCGCGCCCGCGCCGGCCCCCGAGGTACCGCCGGCAACGCCGGAAGACGTGCTGCTGCTGCGCGAGATCCGCGACGCGCTGAAGAAATAACTTCCGGCACAGGCCGGGCCACACGCGCGCCGCCTAGACTCCGGGGTTTACCGCTGCCGGAGCCTGCCGATGCGCACCACCGTCCTCGCCGCCGCCCTCGCCCTGCTGGTGGCGGCCCCGCTGCACGCCGCCCAGCCCACCCGCATCCCGGATACCGCGCTGGCGCGCGCCGCGCAGCTGCAGGCGCAGGCGCTGCGCGACGACACCGGCTGGAAGACCGTGGAAGCGCTGACCACCGAAGTCGGCCCGCGCCTGGCCGGAAGCGAAGCCGATGCGCGCGCGGTGGAGTGGGCCAAGGCCCGGTTCAAGGCGCTGGGCTTCGACCGGGTGTGGACGGAACCTGTGACCTTCCCGAAGTGGGAGCGCCGCAGCGAGTCGGCGCAGGTGCTGGGCGCGCATGCACAGGCGCTGCACGTCACCGCGCTCGGCGGCAGCCCGGGCGGTACGATCGAAGGCGAAGTGGTGCGCTTCGACTCGCTGGAGGCCCTGCAACAGGCCGCGCCCGGCTCGCTGGCCGGCAAGATCGCCTTCGTGGACGTGCCGATGCCGCGTAGCCGCAGCGGCGAAGGCTATGGCCAAGTGGGTTCGAAGATCCGCGGCGCCGGCCCGTCGGCGGCCGCGCGCGCCGGCGCGATCGGCTACCTGATGCGCTCGGCCGGCACCGACATGCACCGCAACCCGCACACCGGCATCAGCCGCTTCCAGCCCGGAGTGACGCCGATCCCGATGGCCGCGCTGTCGCTGCCGGACGCCGACCAGCTCACGCGCCTGGTCGCGCTCGGCCCGACCCGGGTCAAACTGGCACTGGACTGCGGCTGGAACGGCGAATACACCTCGCAGAACGTGATCGGCGAGATCACCGGGCGCAGCAAGCCGAACGAGGTGGTGGTGATCGGCGGCCACCTGGATTCCTGGGACCTGGGCACCGGCGCGATCGACGACGGCGCAGGCGTTGCCATCACCATGGCCGCCGGCCACCTGATCGCCCAGCTGCCGAAGGCACAGCGCCCGGCGCGCAGCCTCCGGGTAATCGCGTTCGCCAACGAGGAGCAGGGCCTGTGGGGCGGGCGCGCCTATGCCGAGGCGCACAAGGCGCAGCTGCGCCAACACCAGATCGGCGCGGAAAGCGACTTCGGCGCGGGGCGCATCTACGCCTTCAAAGCCGACGTGCCCGCGCACGCGCAAGCCGCGCTGGCGCAGATCGCCCAGGCGCTGGCGCCACTGGGCATTACCGCCGGCAGCGCTGGCGAAGAGGCCTGCGGGCCGGACCTGTCGCCTTTCCACGCCCTCGGCATGGCCTGCGCCGGTCTGGCCCAGGACGGTACCGACTACTTCGACTACCACCACACGCCGGACGACACCCTCGACAAGATCGACCCGGCGGCGCTGGCGCAGAACGTCGCCGCCTACGTCACCTTCGCCTACCTGGCCGCGGACGCGGACGGCGACTTCGGCAGCGCGCCGAAGCCGGAAGCCGCCGCGCCGGCGGCGAAGTAAGCGCGGCTCAGGCCGCGCGCGCGGCCCACTGCGCCAGCAGCACCGCGGTGGCGGCGGCCACGTTGAGGCTCTCCACCGCACCGCTGCCGGGGATCGACAGCCGCAGGTCGCAGGCCGCGGCCAGCGCCGGCGACATCCCCGGGCCTTCCGCGCCCAGCACATAGACCAGTCGCGGCGGCAGCGGGGCACGGAACAGATCGTCGCCGCCGCGCACCACGGTGGCCGCGAGCCGGAACCCGGCCCCGCGCAGCTGCGCGAGGCTGTTGTCCTCACGCCCCAGCCGCACCAGCGGCACCGCCTCGGCGCCGCCCTCGGCCACCCGCGCCGCCGCGCCCGAGAGCGCCAGCTCCGAATCCTTCGGCAGCAACACGGCGGCGGCCCCGAAATGCGCGGCGCTGCGCAGGATCGCGCCGAGGTTGTGCGGATTGCCGACCCCGTCCAGCCACAGCGCGCACTGCGGCCCGGCCGGCAACTCGCGCAGCCAGGACGACAGCGGCGGCGGCGCCTTCCGCAGCACGTCGGCGACCACGCCCTCGTGGTGTGCGCTGGCGGCCAGCTTGTGCAGGTCCGCCTCCGCCACCACCCGGTAGCCGATGCGGTGGGCGACGCACCACTTCAGCAGCGGCTGCAGCTGCGGGATGCGCGCCTCCGCCAGGTACAGCTTGCGCAGCGCCTGCGGCCGCCGCGCGAACACCGCGCGTACCGCGTTTAGGCCGTAGATCCTCAGCTCGGCGTCACGCCGCTCGCGCACAGGAGGCGCCGGCACTTCATCCTCCGGCACCTGCCGGCGGGCATCCTGGTGATGCCAGGTCCGCCGTGAGGCATGCGCCTCCCGTGGCAACCGCGGGGCGTTGTCATCACGCTTACGCATGGCCACCCGCCTGCGGGGTCTCCGCCTCCAGCGTCTCCAGGGTGCGCGCCAGCGCCTCGGGCGAGCGCGTGTAGCGCGCCAGCGCGGCGTAGAACGCCGGCACCACGAACAGCGACAGGAAGGTGGAGAACGAGACCCCGAAGATCACCACGATGCCGATGGTGGCGCGGCTGGCCGACCCCGGGCCGCCGAACACCACCAGCGGCACCGCGCCCATCACGGTGGCGATCGAGGTCATCAGGATCGGGCGCAGGCGCACGCCGGCGGCCTCGATGATGGCGTCGCGGACGGTGCGGCCCTCGTCGCGCAGCTGGTTGGCGAACTCCACGATCAGGATGCCGTTCTTGGCGGCCAGGCCCACCAGCATCACGATCCCGATCTGCGAGAACAGGTTGACCGTGCCGCCGGTGAGCCACAGGCCGATCAGCGCGCCGAGCACGCCCAGCGGCACCGTGAGCATGATCACCAGCGGATGCAGGAAGCTCTCGAACTGCGCCGCCAGCGCCAGGTACACGATCAGCAGCGCCAGCGCGAAGGTCACCAGCACCTCGCCGCCGGAGCGCTGTAACTCGCGCGATTCGCCCTTCCAGCTGATCTGCGCGTAATCCGGCAGCGCCGCGCGCGCGGTCTGCTGCGCCCAGGCCACCGCCTCGCCCAGCGGGTAGCCGGGCGCCAGGCGCGCGCTCAGGGTGATCGAACGCAGGCGGTTGAAGCGGTTGAGCGTGCCCGGCTCGGCGATCTCGCGCAGCGTCACCAGGTTCGACAGCGGCACCAGGCTGCCGTCGCGCGCGCGCACCTGCAGCGACTGCAGGGCGGCCACCGAATCGCGGCCGCCGCGGTCGGCCTGCAGCATCACGTCGTATTCCTCGCCGTTGTCCACGAAGGTGGTGGCGCGGATGCCGCCCATCATGGTCTGCAGCGCATTGCCGATCGCCGCCACCGGCACCCCGAGGTCGGCCGCGCGCGCCTTGTCCACCACCACCCGCATCTGCGGGCGGGTTTCCTTGTAATCGGAATCCGGGCCGAGGAAGCCGGGGTTGTCGGCCATCTTCGCCAGCATGATGTCGCGCCACTGCGCGAGTTCCTTGTAGTCCGGCCCGCCCAGCACCAGCTGGAACGGCTGCCCGCGGGTGCGCACTAGGCCGCCGCCGGCCATCGTGCGCACGCGCACGCCGGGCAGGCCGGTGAACTTCTTCTCCAGCTCGCCGGCGAGCTCCACCGTGCTCTTGTCGCGCTGGTCCCAGGGCTGCAGGAACACGATCGCGCGCCCGGTGTGCATTTCCTCGCTGGTGCCGAAGCTGCCGGGTACGCGCGGGTTGGCGCGCAGGATCGGCTTGTCCGGGCCGGTCAGGCCGGCCAGGATCGCCTCGACCTGCTGCATCTGCTTGACCGTGTAATCGAAGCCCGCGCCCTCCGGGCCTTCCACCAGCAGCTGGAACGCGCCGCGATCCTCGGTCGGGGCGAGCTCGCTGGGTAGATGCCGGAACAGCAGTACCAGCGCCACCACCGCGGCCAGCAGCAGGCCCGCGAACAGCCAGAGGCGGTGCACGTGGCGCGTCAGCACGCCGCGGTAGCCCTCGGCCAGGCGCTGGAAGCGGGCGTTGATCCATTCGCTGACGCGGTTGCCGTGCACCGCGTGCGGGCCGGTATGCGGGCGCAGCAGCTTGCTGGCCATCATCGGGGTGAGGGTGAGCGCGACGAACGCGGAAATGGCCACCGCCGCCGCCAGCGCCACCGACAGCTCGCGGAACAGGCGGCCGGTGTTGCCCTGCAGGAAGCCCACCGGCAGGAACACCGCCACCAGCACCGCGGTGGTGGCCAGCACCGCGAACGCCACCTGCGCGGTGCCGCGCCTGGCGGCAACCAGCGCCGGCTCGCCGAGGTCCACCCGGCGCTGGATGTTCTCCACCACCACGATGGCATCGTCCACCACCAGCCCGATGCACAGCACCAGTGCCAGCAGGGTCAGCAGGTTGATCGAGAAGCCGAACGCGTACAGCGCGATGAACGCGGCGATCACGCACACCGGCACCGTCACCGCCGGGATCAGCGCCGCGCGCACGCTGCCGAGGAACAGCCAGATCACCACCAGCACCAGCACGATCGCCTCCAGCAGGGTCTCGTACACCCGCGCCACCGCGGCCGAGATGAAGGTGGTGCTGTCGTAGGCAACGTAGATGTCGGTGCCCTTGGGCAGGGTCGGGCGGATGCGGTCGGCCTCGGCCTTGGCTTCGTCCGCCACTTCCAGGCTGTTGGCGGTGGAGGTCTTGACGATACCGATGCCCAGCGCCGGCTCGCCGTTGCTGTGGTACCAGGCGCGGCGTTCGGCCGACTCCAGCGCCACCCGCGCCACGTCGCCCAAACGCACCACGTAGCCATCGCGGCCCTTGCCCAGCGGCAGGTCGGCGAACTGCCCGGGGCGGGTGTAGTCGCGCGCCACCCGCAGGATGAAGTCGCGGTCGGCCGACTCGATCCGACCCGCGCCCAGCTCGACGTTCTCCGCGCGCAGCGCGCTCTCCACGTCGGCCGCGGTCAGGCCGCGCGCGGCCAGCTTGTCGCCGTCTAGCCACACCCGCATCGCGTAGCGCTGGCTGCCGCCCAGGAACACGCGCGCCACGCCCTGCAGGCTGGAGAAGCGGTCCACCAGGTAGCGCTGCGCATAGTCCGACATCTGCATCTGGTCCATCGTGGTGGAGCGCAGGTTGAACCAGATGATGGCGTCGGAATCGGCCTCGACCTTGCTGATCTCGGGCGGGCGCGCCTCCGGCGGGAGGCGGTCGGCCACCCGGCTCACCGCGTTGCGCACGTCGTTGGCGGCGGCCTCGATGTCGCGGGTAGCGTAGAACTCGATGCTGATCCGCGAGCTGCCGTTCTGGCTGCTGGAATCGATGGTGTTGATGCCCTCGATGCCGGCCAGCGCATCCTCCAGCGGCTTGGTGATGCGGGTCTCGATCACCCCTGCGGACGCGCCGGGATAGTCCACCTGCACCGAGACGATCGGCGGGTCGATCGCCGGCAGCTCGCGCAGGGTCAGGCGCAGGAACGACATCACCCCGAGCACGATCAGCAGCAGGCTCATCACCACGGCCAGCACCGGGCGCTTGATCGACAGGTCGGACAGTTTCATGGCGTCACTTCGCCGCTGCGGCGGGGGCAGCGCCGGACGCGGCGCGGGCGCTGGCCGGTGCGACCGGCGTGATCTTCGCGCCCGGCTGCAGCTTGCCGGTGCCCTGGGTGACGATGCGATCGCCGGCGACCACGCCCTCCTTCAGCATCACCCAGCCGGGGATGCGGCCACCCACCACCACATCGGCCTTCTCCACGCTGCCATCGCCCTTCACCCGCCAGACGAAGGTCTCGCTGCCCACCTGCTGCACCGCCAGTTCCGGCACCACCAGCGCCGGGCGGGTGGCGCGCACCAGCGTCACCTCGACCAGCATCCCCGGCTTGAGCAGGCGTTCGGGGTTGGCGAACTCGCCGCGCACGGTAGCGGCGCGGGTCGCGGCCTCCAGCCGCGCCGACACGGTGACGACCTTGCCTGCGAACGTGTGCCCCGGCCAGGCGCTGGCGCGGCCCTGCAGGGCCTGCCCCGGCGCGACCCCGGCCAGCTCGGTCTCGGGTACCGGGAAATCCACGTAAACGCGGGAGATGTCGTCGAGGGTGGCGATCGCCGTGCCCGGCGTCACCAGCGCGCCGGGGCTGACCTGGCGGATGCCCAGCACCCCGGCGAACGGCGCGCGGATCACGCGGTCCGCGAGGTTGGCGCGGATCTGCGCCGCCTGCGCCTGCGCCGCATCGCGGGTGGCGCGCGCGGTGTCCAGCGCGGCGCGCGCGACCAGCTGCTGCCCGGCCAGCTGCTCCAGCCGCCGGTACTGGGCGTCGGCATCCTGCGCCTGCGCCTGCGCGGAGGCCAGCGCCGCCTGCTGCTGCTGGCCGCTCAGGGTCACCAGTGGCGCGCCTTGGGCCACCTCCTGCCCGCTTTCGAAATGCACGGCCTGCACGGTTTCGCTGACCTTGGCGGTGACCGTCACCGCCTCGCGCGCGTGCACGGTGCCCAGCGCGCCCAGGCTGTCCTGCCAGTCGCGCAGCGCCACCGCCTGCACTTCCACCGCCTGCGGCGCGTTGCTACGGCCACCGCCCTGCGGGGCCGCCGGCTTGCCGCAGGCGGCCAGCAGCAGGCACAGGCAGGACACGAGGACGGCACGGACGAAAAACGGCGGCATTGGGCAGGCTCGACTCGGCTGAACCGTTGATTCTAGGCGGCGCCGCTTCCGGCGCCCTGTGCCATCGGCTGGGGCAGGCGCCGGAATCCGCGGGGCGCCAGTATCTTTCTACGCCCCCGCTCCCCGCATGGATGCAGGCACCGCCCCCAGACGCAGGAATGCCGGCGCGTGGCCGGCATTCCGTGTGCACTGCAGGCGGGCGGGAAAGTGGCGCCGGGGCTCAGCCCTGCATCAGCCTTCCCACTTACCTAGCGCGGCCAGGCCATTGGCCTTGGCGCGCTCGAACACGGTCTGCTGGGCCTTGGCGTAGTTGCCCTGCATGTCCTGCGCCCACAGCTTCAGCGCGGCCTGCTGCATGGCGCGGCCGTAGGAGAACGACAGCGGCCACGGGTTCGGGCCCATGCGGTTCATCGCGTCGAGGTGCGCGGTCGCATCCTCGTCGCTCTGGCCGCCGGACAGGAACACGATGCCCGGGAGGATCGCCGGCACCGCCGTCTTCAGGCACATCAGGGTGGACTCGGCCACCTCCTCGACGCTGGCCTGCTCCGGGCAATCCTTGCCCGGCACCACCATCGACGCCTTCAGGATGGTGCCTTCCAGCATCACGTTCTGGTTGTACAGGGCGTCGAACAGCGCGCGCAGGGTGACCTCGGTGACCTCGTAGCAGGTCTCGATGTCGTGGTCGCCGTCCATCAGCACCTCGGGCTCGACCATCGGCACCAGGCCCTGCTCCTGGCACAGCGCGGCGTAGCGGGCCAGCGCGTGGGCGTTGGCCTCGATGCAGGTGCCGGAGGGCATGTCCTCGCCGATGGTGATGACCGCGCGCCACTTGGCGAAGCGGGCGCCGAGCTTGTAGTACTCGGCCAGGCGCTCGCGCAGGCCGTCCAGCCCCTCGGTCACCAGCTCGCCGGGGAAGCCGGCCAGCGGGTGGGTGCCCTTGTCCACCTTGATGCCCGGGATCATGCCGTGGTCGGCCATGTACTTGGCGAACGGCACGCCGTCCTTGGTGGACTGGCGGATGGTCTCGTCGTACAGGATCGCGCCGGAAATGTACTGGTTGAGGTTTGGCGTCGTCAGCAGCAGTTCGCGGTACGCGCGACGATTGGCCTCGGTATCTTCGACCCCAACCGCGGCAAAGCGCTTGGCGATCGTGCTGGTGGACTCGTCGATGGCGATGATGCCCTTGCCCGGGGCGACCATGGCGCGGGCGGTTTCGGCAAGCTGTTCGATGCTCATGCAGGCGGCTCGGCAGGCGGTGGGAAAGCGCGGATTATAGCCGCGCCGGCCAGCCGGCCGGACGCCCGGCGGGCGCTACAGCTCGCCCAGCCCGGTGGCGTGCCCGTCCGCGCCGATCTCCAGCAGGCGCAAGGTATTGGTGGCGCCATGGGTCTGCATGTGCTCGCCACTGGTGAACACCACGCGGTCGCCGGGGGCCAGCAGGCCGGCCTCGACCAGCAGGCGGATGCTGCCGCGGGCGGCCTCGCGCGGGGTCTGGCCGCGGCTGTCGTAGTCCATCGGGAACACGTCGCGCATCAGCGCCATGCGCCGGCGCGCGCTGGCATGGTGGGAGAACGCGAAGATCGGCACCGCCGAGCGGAACCGCGACAGGTAGCGCGCGGTGCCGCCGGATTCGGTCATCGCCACCACCGCGCGCACGCCGATGTGCTCGCACAGGAACATGGTGGCCATCGCGATGGCCTGGTCGGCGCGCTCCAGATTGCGCCGCGCCTTCTCGAAATCGGTGTCGGAGGCGAACTGGCGCTCGGCGCCGCGGCAGATGCGCGCCATCGCCTCCACCGCCTTCACCGGCCAGCGGCCGGCGGCGGTCTCCTGCGAGAGCATCACCGCGTCGGTGCCGTCGATGACCGCATTCGCCACGTCCAGCACCTCGGCGCGGGTGGGGATCGGGCTGTCCACCATCGACTGCAGCATCTGGGTGGCGGTGATCACCACCTTCTCGCGCGCCACCGCCTCGCGGATGATCTTCTTCTGCAGGCCGGGCAGTTCGGCATCGCCGATCTCCACGCCCAGGTCGCCGCGCGCCACCATCACCACGTCGCTGGCGTCCACGATCTCGGCCAGATGCTCGATCGCCTCGGCGCGCTCGATCTTGGCCACCAACGCCGCGCTGCTGCCGTGCGCCTTGGCCACCCGGCGCGCCTCGTGCATGTCCTCGGCGTTGCGACAGAACGAGACGGCGATGAAATCGGCCTGCATGCGCGCGGCTACCGCGATCAGTTCGCGGTCGCGCTCGGTGATCGCGCCCAGCGACAGCCCACCGCCCTGCTTGTTCAGGCCCTTGCGGTTGGACAGCACGCCGTCGTTGAGCACGGTGGTGACGATGCGCTCGCCCTGCACCGCATCAACCCGCAGCTGCACCAGGCCATCGTCCAGCAGCAGCACGTCCCCCGGCGCGACGTCGGCCGGCAATTCGAGATAGCTCACGGCCACCTGGGTGGCATCGCCAGGCGGCGCGTCGAGGCTGGCGACCAGGTCGAAGCGCTGCCCCGCCGTGAGCTGCACCTTGCCCTCGGCGAAAGTCTCGATACGGATCTTCGGCCCCGGCAGGTCGGCCAGGATGCCGACCTCGCGCCCGATCTTGGCCGCCATCGCGCGCACCGCCTCGCCGCGCGCGACCTGCGCGGACGGGTCGCCGTGCGAGAAGTTCAGCCGCACCACGTCCACGCCCGCGCGCAGCACCGCCTCCAGCACCTCCGGCGGATCGGTGGCCGGGCCGAGGGTGGCGACGATGCGGGTGTGGCGGGGGCGATCCGTAGTCATGCTTGCGTGCTCCTGTGGGCCGACACGCTAGCACGGCCGTCCAGCGCGATGGGGCAACGGGAAACTGCAAACGACTGCAATCCTCATTCACCCCCAAGCGGCTCGACGTAGGCCTTGCCTGCCCGGTATAGCGCGAGCCGCTCCTGCATCTTTCCCAGGCTGCCCTGATCCTGATCGGGGAGGCGCTTCACTTCGTCGATCACGCGTTGCTGGAGCGCGACCGCACTCTCGGTGTCGCCCGCCGCAGCATGACAAGCGGCAATGGTATCGATCGCACCGGGACCGATATCCGGGAGTGCCTCCAATTTCCTGGCCAAGGCCATGCCATCAGACGGCTTGCGAACGCCCTCATGCGCGGATACGCACAGCATCCAGGCGGCATTATTGAGAGCACCACTGTCACCTGCATTCGCTGCCTTGACGCTCAGATCGACTCCGCGAACCCAGTCGGCCTCATCGTGGCCGTGGTTATGCAGCCAGAGACCATATGCATTCATCGCCTCCAGCGAATCAGCGGAAATCGCTTTCTCGAGCCACTTGCGCCCCTCGGCCTCACCGTCATCACCCAACTGGCCATTGAGCAAAAGACTACCGAGATATGCTTGCGATTCCACATCGCCCGCTTCGGCGTCTTTCAGAAGCCATGCGCGCGCGCGCGCGGGGTCCTTCGGCATTCCCTTCCCATCGAGCGCCATGCCTGCAAGTTCTCTTCGCGCACGCGCACCGAATTCTGCCGACCCACTCATTGACTGGTACAGATCAACGGCCTTTGCAGCATCCCCGGACATCCCGGGATAGTTCTCCGCCCAGAGGCTTGCCAGGAAAAACAGGGATTCCACGTCACCACGCAATGCCGCGGGCAATATCCAGTCCTCCGCACGACGAGGATTCCCGTTCATGTATGCACGGAAAGCGCTGTAGTACATGGCATAGGCATCACCACCGTTGGCCGCCTTTTCCATCCACGCCAAGGTTTCCGCCGAGGGAGGCTTGCTGCCCTGCTCGCGACGCAACCGCAATGCCAGGATACGCAAGGCAGCGGGGTTGTCCGCCTGCGCGGCGCGACGCAGGTAAGCATCTGCCTTGGCAGCATCACGCGACTCGTACCAGGCCGCCAGCCTGAACAGGCCTTCGCCCGTGCCGTTATTCACGTCGCTGGCCAACAGTGCCTCGTCGTCCGAATCCAGAACGGGGCCCGTGGCATGGTCGACGCGATCAGCAACCAGCATGGCGGCAGCGGTTTCATTACCCAATGCCCGTGCCGCCTCGAGTCGCTTGCGCACGTCCGGCAGCATGGGCTCACCCGGATGCAGCACACCCATCAGCTCGGCATAGGACACGGATGCACCATCGCGCTTCCAGGCGCGATTGGCTGCATCCAGCATCGCAGAAGCAGCGCGTGCATCCTGGGCAACACCCACCCCTTCGGCATATGCCAGAGCCAGCAGCAGCATCGGATAGGCATGCCTTGCCTCGGCCTGCGGCAATAGCGCGTCCACCAGGCCATCCGCGCAGCCGGGCGATGGATTCATCCGACACACCAGCAACCAGGCCCCGGCGGAAGCGACCCCACCCCGCGCGGCCGCCGCGCGCAGCACATCCACTTTCCTGGTGATCGATTCTTCGAGCGAGGCTGCTTTCACCGCTTCATAGTCGACCGCCGTTACCTCATCCCGTTTGGCCGCAGAACCCACGAAGGCATCGACATAATTCAGCCGCAACCGCGGCGTACCATAAGCATCCGCTTTCCGATCGACCTGTCGCAGCACATCGACGTAATCGAACTCCACCAAAGTCTCCGCACCACCCTCTGGTGGAGCGGCAGCGACCAGCAGCGGAAAGTAAGGCGCCGGATGAAGTTCGGTATAGAACTCGTAGCGAACCCGCATCCCGGCCGACGCAAACAGCGCATAAGCATCCCCGGGCAGGACGATGCGCACGGGGCGCGGCCATGCCCCGCGATCAGCCTCCGCAAACGCGTAGCGGGCAAGCGCAGCCAGCGCGCCAGCAGCGTGATCGGCAGCCTTACGATCGCCGATGGCCTCCGCGCACAGCATCGCGGCCCGCTGCATCACCATCGAGACCGGCACACGCCGCACGCCGTCCTCGACCTGCCGGGCATGGGAACGGCACTTACCAGCATCCACCGCGACTCCGTCGTAGCCCACGGCATCCACCGCCTCGATCACAGCATTGACGTCGGCGGCAGTACCGCGCGCCAGGAACGTTCGCCACTCAAGTGACGGATCCTGGGACGGGGGATTCGCCCCCGGCACCCATGGCGAGAATGCCAACCCGCACAACAACCATCCCAGACCTGCCATGTATTGCATCCGCATCCCCGTTCCCCTCACTGATCCTTCAGGACCTCGCGCAGCAGATCCTGCAACCGAGACTGCCTCTCCGCGGCATCCACACTGGCAGGTGCGGCGTAGCGGAGGCGCGAACGCAACCCCTCGCTGACCTTGCGCAGGGAAGCAACGTGCCCAGGCACCAAAGCGAGTGGCACTTCGCGCGAAGAGACATCGAACTCATGCCGCAGCACGGCACCGGTGGCAGTCGGCTGCAGGGTTCTCCGATAGGTGAAGGCCGCGCCTTCAACGCGTTCATCCTCGCGCCCGAAGCGCGCCAACCAACCCTTGGGAGATTCCAGCGTGACTTCTTGCACGTAGCGCCCGGGACGCGCGAAATACAGCGGTGCATGGCGGTCGATCCTTGCGGGCATGTCGGTCACGTCGGCAAGCGCCTGGGCCTGCATGTCAATCCCGCGCAGTGTTCCATCCTGCTGCCATGGCGACGCAAGCCGATAGACCTCTTGAACGACCAGGATGTTGGCATCGCGGTCATCCTGCACCTTCAGCGCCTGCAGTGAATCAACCGCACCGAAGCGCTTGGCGTAGTACTCCCGATAGCGCCGGGATACTTCCTCCAGCCGCTCCTGATCCATCAAACGGCGAACCCGATTGGCATTCGCGCCCCGATACTCGGTGCTGACCTCGAGACGCATGCCGTCGCCATCGGGAAGATAGCGCTCCTTGACCTCTACCCCCGCCGTCGGCTGCGGCGGTGCAGCGACCTCGACCATTTCCCTGCTCGCCGCCACCACGGGCAATGCCACGCCATAGCTGGAAAGATCGCCTTGCATGGGGTCGCCACCCTGCAGCCGCAAGGTCGGATCGACGAAAACGGCCTTTCCTCCGAGATGGGCGCGGACAATCACATGATTGAAGAGGTTGGCGGCGGGCGCAAAGTCGCGGACGCTGCGACCACGGGAGGTGTCGACCAGCGCAGGCTCGGCAGGAATGCCAAGTCGCTGCAGCACCGTGACCAGGAGCCACGTCTTGTCCTTGCAGTCCCCATAGCGACGGCGCCAGACCACATCCGGTGATCTCGGACGATGCGAACTGGTGCCGGTCTCCACGCCGAAGTATCGAACTTCGTCCTGAACCGCCCGTAGCGCCGCACGCAGGCGCTCCGACGCCGAGGGAATCGCCTTCCATGCCGCGATGCGTTGTTCGAGGTCATCCGGCAACTTTTGGCCGGACTGTGGCGGGTAGAGCGGCAGCGCCCAGCCCACTACGTCTGCCCAACTGCGCTTCGGTGCGAACTGAACCAGTGGATAAGGCTGGTACCACGCAGGATAGTCCCCCTCCTCCTGCAGCCGATCCACGCGCGCAGCATGCACCTCCACCTCGGTCGCATCCTGCCGTTGCACCACCTCCGGCGCAGACGCGCCGTTCTCAGTATGCGTGGCGATCTCCGTTCCAGGCGGGTAGAGCGCCCGCAACCGCACATCCAGGATCGGATGGCCGTACGCCAGTCGCACCTGTTCGGATGACTGCCCGGCGAGAATGGGATTGCTTCCGGCGACGCTCCAACTGATCCGCACCACGTCCCCTGGACGCACATCTTCGATCACGATCAGGGCGGCCACCTGGCCATCGGAAATATCCTGCTCGAATTGCCTTTCGCGGCGGGCAATGGAGATATCCGCCGGCTTGAGGCGCGACTGCCAGACGCCGCCACGACGCAACTCAACCCGGTGCAGAGTCAACGTCTGGTACTCGGGGTTGTATGGGATTTCGAAGCGGCCGGCACTGGCGGTATTACCTTGCGAGCGAGGCTCGTAGGCATAGTCGGCATACGCGATGTCCGCGCCGGGCCGGCGATCCACCTGGACGTCATACCGCCAGTAGCGCCATTGGTCGTCATTCGCACCCGGCGCATCCTCTGGCCAAACTTCCGCCAGCGGCCGCTCCTCCACGAACGCCGGCACTTTCCCGGTATGGAACGAAAACCCTCCGCTCTTGAAGTCTTCCGCCCCGGCGCCCATCGCCGCCAGCAGCACCAGCACCCCCGCAATCCATCGCATCCAACTCCCTCCCCCTGCAATTTCCCCTGGCCTTACCGTATCACTCTCCGCGCGCCTGCAACGCGGCCACCGCCGGCAGGGTCTTGCCTTCCAGGAACTCGAGGAACGCGCCGCCGCCGGTGGAAATGTAGGACACCTGGCTGGCGATGCCGAACTTGTCCACGGCCGCGAGGGTATCGCCGCCGCCGGCGATGGAGAACGCCTTCGACGCGGCGATCGCGCGCGCCACCGCCGCGGTGCCGGCCGCGAAGGCGTCGAACTCGAACACGCCCACCGGGCCGTTCCAGACCACGGTGCCGGCCTGGGCGATGAGCTCCGCGTAGCGCGCGGCGGTCGCCGGGCCGATGTCGAGGATCATGTCGCCCTCGCCCACCGCGTCCACCGCCTTCACGGTGGCCGGCGCGTCGGCGGCGAACTCAGGCGCCACCACCACATCCTGCGGCAGCGGGATGTCCGCGCCGCGCGAATGCGCATCCGCCATGATCTGCTTCGCGGTGTCGAGCAGGTCCGGCTCCACCAGCGACTTGCCGACGCCATGGCCCAGCGCGGCGATGAAGGTATTGGCGATCCCGCCGCCGACGATCAGCTGATCGACCTTGCCGACCAGGTTGCTCAGCAGTTCGAGCTTGGTGCTGACCTTGCTGCCGGCGACGATCGCCAGCAGCGGACGCGCGGGGCTGGCCAGCGCCTTGTCCAGCGCATCGAGCTCGGCCATCAGCAGCGGGCCGCCGCAGGCGACCGGGGCGAAGCGGATCACGCCGTGGGTGGAGGCCTGCGCGCGATGCGCGGTGCCGAAGGCATCCATCACGAACACATCGCACAGCGCCGCGTACTTGCGCGCCAGCGCCTCGTCGTCCTTGCCCTCGCCGACGTTCATGCGGCAGTTTTCCAGCAGGACGATGTCCCCCGGCGCCACCTGCACGCCGTCCAGATAGTCCCGCACCAGCGGCACCGGCCGCCCCAGCAACTCGGCCAGCCGCGCGGCCACCGGCGCCAGCGAATCGGCGGCGCTCCAGGTGCCCTCTTTGGGGCGCCCCAGGTGCGACATCACCATCACCGCCGCGCCCTGCTCCAGCGCCAGGCGCAGGGTCGGCAGCGAGGCCAGGATGCGCTGCTCGGAGGTGATGCGGCCGGCGGCGTCGATCGGCACGTTCAGATCCTGCCGGATCAGCACGCGCTTGCCGGCGAGGTCGAGGTCGGTCATGCGGAGGATGGACATGGGCGGGCCGCTGGAAGTGGAAAGGCCGCCATTGTCGCGTTGCGCCCGCGGCGGTTCAAACCCGACGGTGCCCGGCGGCGCGCGGTCAGTCGCTGAAGGTGTCGCGGCCGGCGTCCTTGGCGCGGTACAGCGCCGCATCCGCGCGCTTGAGCAGGTCTTCGAGCTCGGTATCCACCGCCGACAGGGTGGCCACACCGACGCTGACCGTGATCCGGCCCTTGGGCGATCCGGCATGGGCGATGTCGGCATCGCGCACACGCTGGCACACCCGCTTGGCCACATGCATGGCCTGGGCATGGGTGGTGGCCGGCAGCAGCACGGTGAACTCCTCGCCGCCGGGCCGTGCCAGCACGTCGTCGGAATGCAGCAGGGCACTGCGCACCGCGCCCGCGAACCGGCGCAGCGCGCTGTCGCCTTCGGCATGCCCGTAGAGGTCGTTGTAGCGCTTGAAATGGTCGATATCCAGCGCCAGCACCGACAGCGGCTTGCCGCTTTCGTGCGCCTCGGCCCACAGGCGCTGCCCGGCTTCGACGAAACCGCGGTAGTTCAGGCAGCCGGTGAGCGCATCGGTGCGGCTGATGCGGTCCAGCTCGGCCACCGCGCGCCGCAGCGAGTCGGTGCGCGCGGCGATCACCTGCTCGCGTTCCTCCAGCACCTTGTTGAGCTCGTCGAAGGCCGCGTTCATGCGCGCGCCCAGCTCGCCGATACCCTCCGCCAGCGGTAGCAGTTCATCGGGCAAGCGCGCGTTCGCGCTGGCATCGATGCGCCCTCCCAGCGCATAGCCACGCAGGCTGGCCAGCAGGTAGCCGAGGCTGTCGCCCAGCATCCTGCGCTGCCACCAAATGACTGCCCCCACACCGATCGTAGACGCTCCCAGCAGTACCAGCAGCAGGAGCAGCCGCGGCCACAGCGGCGCCCACAGGATCGCACCGGGCGCCGCCAGCACCAGGGTCCATCCATGCTGCAGGCGCACCGCGGCCACGTAGGCCTCGTCGCCATCGTGCAGCAGCCCGGACATCCGCCGCACCTGCACCTCGCGGTCGGAAGGGCGTGCCTGTGCGCGCAGCTGGCGCCCCAGCGGGCCGGCATCGTCCAACACCGAGAAATCCAACGCCGGCGCGGCGTGGATCACGCGGTTGTCGGTGTCCAGCAGGAGCAGCTGCAGGTCGCGCCGGGCGAGGCTCTGCGAGAGCAGGCGGGTGAAGCGTTCGACCGGGATCGCCGCCTGCAGCGCGCCATCGAAGACATTGCCGCGCAGTACCGGCGCGGAGATGGTCACCACCGCCTCGTCGCCAAAGGCCTGCTGGCGGTGGACCCCGGAAACGTGGATGCGCGACTGCGCGCGCACCCAGCGGAACCACGCCTCGCCGCCGACCCCGCCGTCCGGCGGTGCCAGCGCGCGGCCGCGGGCGTCGCGCACCAGGGTGACATTGCCGTCGGCATCCGCGTGCAGGGCGCGCAGCATGCCGGGGTAGAGATACAGCAGCTTGGCGAGGTCGGGCTTGGCGCGCGACAAGTCCATCGCCATCTGGTCGGCCAGCAGGTCCAGCCCGGCCTGCTGCGCGTCCAGGTAATCGTCGATCACCCCGGCATTCAGCCGCGCATTGGCGTCCAGCCGCAGCATCAGGGTGTCGCGGCTGTCGCGCCACTGGCTCCACAGCAGGGCCGCGCCGAACAGCAGCACCGGCAGCAGGGTGGCCAGCGCCAGCCCGAGCGCCAGCCGGTGGCGCATGCTCCAGGTACCGCTGGCGTCCTCGCCACTCTGCATGGGATGCCTCTATACCACGGCCGCGGGCAAGCCCGCCTGCACGCCGGCATGCACGAAGCCCCGCGCATGGCGGGGCTTCGTGGGCGTCTGGAGCCGTGGGCCGGCGGTCACTTGCCCGCCATCACCCGGATCATCTCCAGGCATTTGTTGGAGTAGCCCCACTCGTTGTCGTACCAGGACACCAGCTTGACGAAGGTGGAATCCAGCGCGATGCCGGCCTCGGCGTCGAAGATGCTGGTGCGCGCGTCGCCGCGGAAGTCGGTGGCCACCACCTTGTCCTCGGTGTAGCCCAGCACGCCCTTCAGCGCGCCTTCGCTCTGCGCCTTCATCTCCGCGCAGATCTCGGCGTAGGTGGCGGGCTTCTCCAGCTCCACGGTGAGGTCGACCACCGACACGTCGCTGGTCGGCACGCGGAAGCTCATGCCGGTGAGCTTCTTGTTGAGCTCGGGGATCACCACGCCCACCGCCTTGGCCGCGCCGGTGCTGGAGGGGATGATGTTCTCGAGGATGCCGCGGCCGCCGCGCCAGTCCTTGTTGGACGGGCCATCGACGGTCTTCTGGGTGGCGGTGGCGGCGTGCACGGTGGTCATCAGGCCGCGCTTGATGCCCCACTTGTCGTGCAGCACCTTGGCGATCGGCGCCAGGCAGTTGGTCGTGCAGGAGGCGTTGGAGATCACGTCCTCGCCGGCGTACTTGGCGTGGTTCACGCCGTACACGAACATCGGCGTGGCGTCCTTCGACGGTGCCGACATCAGCACCTTCTTCGCACCGGCGGCGATGTGCTTGCGCGCGGTCTCGTCGGTCAGGAACAGGCCGGTGGACTCCAGCACCACCTCGGCGCCGACTTCGTTCCATTTCAGATTGGCCGGGTCGCGTTCGGCGGTCAGGCGGATGGTCTTGCCGTTCACCACCAGCTGGCCGTCCACCACCTGCACGTCGCCGTCGAAGCGGCCGTGCACGGAGTCGTAGCGCAGCATGTAGGCCAGGTAGTCCGGCTCCAGCAGGTCGTTGATGCCGACGATCTCGATGTCGTCGCCGAAGTTCTGCACCGCCGCGCGGAACACGCAACGACCGATGCGACCGAAACCGTTGATACCGACCTTGATGGCCATGCGGAACTCCTGCGGATGGGCACGGGGAAACCGGCATTTTAGCGGATCGCCCCGATCCGGCGCCCCGCCACCGGATCCAGTCGGGTTTGACGCCGATCAATACGCAGGCTCGGCGGGCCCGGAGAATTGGTTTCAGTTGAAACCACCAAGGAGATCCCGCATGTCCCTGCCCCGTCTCGCCCTTGCCGCCGCCCTGGCCCTGGTTGCCAGCCCCGCCTTCGCCCAGTCCGCCGGGCACTGGACGCTGGGCGTCGGCGTCCACCAGGTCGCCCCGCGCTCCGACAACGGCACCCTGGTCGGCACCCCGCTGGGCAACCTGAAGATGGATGTCGGCAACAACACCCGCCCCACCGTCACCGCCGAGTATTTCCTGAAGGACAACCTGGGTGTGGAAGTGCTGGCCGCGCTGCCGTTCCAGCACGACATCGACGTGGTGGGCGTGGGCAAGGTCGGCTCCACCAAGCACCTGCCGCCCACGGTGTCGCTGCAGTACCACTTCGGAAACGGCGCGCTGCGGCCCTTCGTCGGCCTGGGCGTGAACTACACCCGCTTCTTCGGCACCCGCACCACCGGCCCGATCGCCGGCACCCGGCTGTCCCTGTCCGATTCCTGGGGCCTGGCCGGCCACGTCGGCGTGGATGTCCGGGTCGGCGAGAAGGGCGCGATCCGCATCGACTACCGCAAGCTCGACATCGACACCAAGGTCAAGCTGAACGGTGCCAACCTCGGCGCGCCCAACACCGTGCACATCGACCCGTCGGTGTACGGGGTCGCCTACGTGTTCTCGTTCTGATCCGGTCATCTGCCCAACGTCGTGCCGGGGTATCCTCCCCGGCATGACGACACGCATCCGCTCACGATTCCTGATCGCCGCCCTGCTCTGCCTGGGCGCCACCTCCACCGCTCTGGCGTGGTCGCGCCTGGGGCATGCCATGGTCGGCGAGATCGCCCAGCGCCACCTCGACCCCAAAGCCCGCGCCGAAGTCGCCGCGCTGCTGGCCGGCGAACCGATCCCGACCCTGGCCGGTGTCGCCTCCTGGGCCGATGACCTGCGCAGCCTCGATCCCGACCGTTTCAAGGCCACCTCGCGCTGGCACTACATCAACGCGCGCGGCGGTGGCTGCGATTTCGACCTCACCCGCGACTGCCCGGACGGCAACTGCGTGGTCGGCGCGATCGAAAAGCAGCTGGCGATCCTGGGCGATCGTACCCAGCCGCTGGACGCGCGCCGCGACGCGCTCAAGTTCGTGGTGCACTTCGTCGGCGACGTGCACCAGCCGATGCACGCCGGAGACCGTCCGGATGCGGGCGGCAACCAGTACCAGATCAGCCTGCGCACCGCGGTGCCGCCGGAACCCTATGCCGCCAAGAACTATGCCAACGGCGTGATGGGTACCAATCTGCACGCGATCTGGGATTACTACATCCTCGCCAGCCGTCCGCTGCCGCCGCTCGAGTACGTCAACCTGCTGGACAAGGCGCTGGCGCCGGGGCCGATCACGGCGAGTGTCGCCACGGACGCTCCGCTGGCCTGGGCCGGGGAATCCTGCCACCTGATCGACGCCAAGGGCCTGTACCCGCCGGGCAACAAGCACGTGCTGACCCAGGACTACCTGGAGCAGATGCGCCCGCTGGCGGAAGAGCGCGTGCGCCTGGCCGGCGAGCGCCTGGCCGAACTGCTGAACCAGACCATCGGCGAAGGGGCGCCGGCCGCCGCGCCTTGACCCCCCGCTCACCCGCACGCCCGCCACCGCGCCCGGCCCCAGCCGGGCGCGCGTGTATCGAGCGCGGCCTCAGGGATGTTCGGCCTCGGCGTGCACGCGCTCGCGCCGCAACAGGTACAACCCGCTGGCAACGATGATCGCGGCCCCGACCCAGGTGATGGCCCCCGGCAGCACGCCCCAGATGGCGAGATCCAGCGCCACTCCCCAGACCAGGGCGGTGTATTCCAGCGGCGCGATCAGGGAGGCCTCGCCCAGCCGGAACGCCTCGGTGATCGCGTACTGGCCCAGCGCGCCGGCGATGCCGATCGCGATCACGATGGCCAGGTGCTCGCCACGCAGCGCCACCCAGTCCGGCAGCGCCAGCGCGCCTGCCCCGCCCGCCATCATCGCCAGCAGCCAGACGGTGATGGCCTGGGTGCGGTCGGTCCGGGCCAGCACCCGCACCGTGATCGCCGACAGCGCATAGCAGGTGGCCGCCACCAGCACCGCCAGCCCGGCCACGGTGAACATGCCCGCCGCGCTGGGCCGCAGCACCACCAGCACCCCGAGCAGGCCGAATGCGATCGCCGTCCAGCGCCGCGGCCCGACCCGCTCGCGCAGAATCGGCACCGACAGCGCGGTGATCAGCAGCGGTGCGACGAAGAAGATCGCGTAGGCGGTGGACATCGGCAGCCGCTTCAGGGCGTACACGAAGCTGGCGAGCATCAGCACGCCCAGCACGCCACGCAGCAGGTGCAGCGGCCAGCGCACCATCCGCAGCCCCGCCGGCCCCGCCGTCCATAGTGCCCAGGCCAGCACCCACGGCAGCGAGGCGGCCCCGCGCAGGGCCGCCACCTGCAGCGGCGGATACTGCGCCGAGAGCGCCTTCATGCCTGCGTCCATCAGCGCAAACGCCGCCACCGCCACCAGCATCAGCCAGGCGGCGCGGCGCGGCTGCCGGCGGATGGCGGCGTTCGTCCCCATGCTGCCAGCATGCGTTAACCTGCGCGCCCCGTCACCGTGCCGAATGCCATGCCTTCCTTCGACATCGTCTCAGAAGTGGATACCCACGAACTCACCAATGCGGTGGATCAGGCCAACCGCGAGCTGGCGACCCGCTTCGACTTCAAGGGCGTGGATGCCAGGTTCGAACGCGAGGACGCCGTGATCACGCAGTCGGCGCCCAGCGAGTTCCAGCTGCAGCAGATGACCGACATCCTGCGCGCGCGCCTGATCGCGCGGAAGATCGACGTGCGCTGCCTGGAGTTCGGCGACATCGACACCAACCTGGCCGGCGCGCGCCAGAAGGTGACGGTGAAGCAGGGCATCGAACGCGAGCTGGCGAAGAAACTGCAGGCGGCGATCAAGGACGCCAAGCTGAAGGTCGAGACCCAGATCAACGGCGACAAGCTGCGCGTGACCGGCAAGAAGCGCGACGACCTGCAGGCGGCGATCGCGCTGCTGCGGGGCAAGGACTTCGGGCTGCCGCTGCAGTTCGACAACTTCCGCGACTGAGGTGGACATGCACGAGGACAGGCACGATGAGCCGGCGTTCGACCCCGAGGCCATCGAGGCCGGCGTGCGCCGCTGGCTGGAACGCGCGGTGATCGGGCTGAACCTGTGCCCGTTCGCCAAGGCGGTGTACGTGAAGCAGCAGGTGCGGATCGTGGTCAGCGACGCCAGCACCGAGCGCGCCCTGCTGGAGCAGCTGGGCGAGGAACTGGCGCTGCTGCGCGACACCCCGGCCGAGGCCACCGACACCACCCTGCTGGTGCATCCGCTGGTGCTGGGCGACTTCCTCGACTACAACGATTTCCTCGACGATGCCGACGCGCTGGTGGAGGCGATGGACCTGGACGGCGTGCTGCAGGTGGCCAGCTTCCACCCCGACTACCGCTTCGCCGATACCGATGCCGACGATCCCGGCAACCTGACCAACCGCGCGCCCTACCCCATCCTGCACCTGCTGCGCGAGGACAGCGTGGAACGCGCCGTGGCGGCCTACCCGCAGCCGGACGCGATCATCGAGCGCAACATTTCGACGATGCAGGACCTCGGGCTCGAAGGCTTCCGCAAGCTGCTGTCCGACTGAGTCGCACGCTCTGCGCCGGCATGGCACGGCTGCTGCTCGGCTTCTGCGAACATCCTGTTCGAGGCGCCGCCGCGCGCCATCCGTGGCGCGCTTTCCGCAGCCGTGCCATGCCGACGCTGCGCGACCGGCGATGATCGCCATTCACCCAACAGCAAACAGCCTGGCGCGCGCCCCCTCATCCAGCGCCCGCCACTGCCCTTCCGGCAGGTCGTCGAGCGTCAACCCGCCGACGCGTTCGCGGTGCAGGGCATCGACATGGTTGCCGGTCGCCGCGAACATCCGCCGCACCTGGTGGTAGCGCCCCTCGTGCAGGGTCAGCCGCGCCCGGCGCGGCGCCAATACCTCGAGCTGCGCCGGCAGCAGCGGCATCGTCTCGCCCTCCAGCAGCAAGGTGCCGGCTGCAAACAGCGCCGCCTCGTCCCCGCGCAGGTCCTGCGCCAGCGTGGCCACGTACACCTTGGGCAGCTTCGCCTTCGGCGAGATGATCCGGTGCAGCAGCTGGCCGTCGTCGGTCAGCAGCAGCAGGCCGGAGGTGTCGCGGTCCAGCCGTCCGACCGTGGACAGCACCGGGTCGCGCAGGCGGAAGCGCGGCGGCAACAGGTCGTAGACGAGGCGACCGGCATCCCTGGTCGAACAGGTATAGCCGGTGGGCTTGTGCAGCATCAGCAGCAGGCCCGGCGGCGGGTCCAGCGGCTGCCCGTCCACGCGCACGTCGCCATGGTCCAGCGGGTCGTCCGCATACAGCACCGCGCCGGCGGCGTTGGTGATGCGGCCCTCGCGGAACATCCGCTGCACCTCTTTGCGGCTGCCGTAACCGAGGTTCGCGATGTGCTTGACCAGCTTCATGCCTTCACCGCGCGCACGATCTTGAAGCCGCCCTGCTGGGCCACCGTATCGACCTGGCCAAAGCCGGCCCCCAGTGCCTCCTCGTAGGGCAGGTGGCGATTGGCGACCAGCCACAGCACGCCGCCCGGGCGCAGCGCCTGCGCAGCCGCGGCGATGAAGGCGCGTCCGATGTCCGGGCGCTCGCCGCGCCCCAGCGCGTGGAACGGCGGATTGCAGACGATGGCATCAAGCGGCCCCGCTACCCCGGCCGCCACGTCGTGCCAATGCAGGCGCAGCGCCACGCCGCGCGCCTGTGCCGGCGCGGCGAGATTGGCCTCCGCCAGCGCGAGCGCGCGCGCATCCGCCTCGAACAGCTCCAGCGCCGTCACCTGCGGGCAGCGCGCCAACACCTGCAGCGACAGATAACCCCAGCCCGCGCCGAGATCCGCCACCCGGCCGCGCAGGTCCGCCGGCAGTGCCGCCGCCAGCAGCGCGGAGGCGGCATCCACCCGGTCCCAGGCGAACACGCCGGGGCGGGTGAGGAAGCCGCCGCCGGGCACCTCGGCGCAGGGCTGGGTGCGCGGGGCATCGGCCTGCGCCCACTGCGCCTGCAGCGCGGGATCGACCATCGCATCGCCGGTCGTCCAGAACACCCGGCAGTGGTGCTTGCTGAGGGTGCTGACCGCGCCGGCCAGCTGCTTCAGCTCGGCCTCGCGGGACTTGGCCCCCTCGTCGTTGGCCACCGCGGCCACCACGCAGCCACCGGGCGCGACCGCGGCGCAGGCACGGGCCAGCAGCGCGCGCGCCTCCTCGCGCTGGCGCGGCGGCAGCACCAGCACCAGCGGGAATGCCGCCGCCGGCAGCGCATCCTCATCCAGCAGCTCGATGCCAAGCCGCTGCAGGCGCGCGGCCTCGGGCCGGAACGGCTGCGTCGCCGCCAGCCCGCGCAGGCCCCGCGCATGCAGCGCCGCGCCCTCGCGCGCGCGCAGGAACAGGCAGCGCTCGGGCCAGTGCAGCTGGCCGGAGGCAAACGGATGCAGCAGGGCGTCGAGGGCGGGATCGCGGTACGCGGAGGGCATCCGCGCAGTGTAGCCGGAGGGTCAACCGATCGCGGCGTGGCCGCCACGCGTGCGGCGATGCAGCAGTTCCAGTCCACGCTCCGCCAGCAGGCAGCCTGCCGCGAGAACGCACCACCCCAGCGCATCGCGCCCGCCCGGCAGGACCTGCACCAGCTCCGCCACCCAGCCGCGGCCGAACCACGCCACCACCACCGCGGCGGACAGCGCAAACACCACGCCCAGCGCGCGCAGCAGCCAGGCCTCCAGGTCGGGGCCGGCAATGGCGTCGGCGCGCGCGCGCGCCGCCACCTGCACCGCGAAATCGGCAGGCAGCTCCACCGCGGGGGCCTGCCGCAGCGCATGGGCGATACGCAGGTCGAGCGGATCGGCTCCGGGATCGCCTCGCCGGGCCAATTCCTGCGCCTGCCAGCGGACCTCGTCGATGGGCGGAAGGGCATCGTGCGGTTTCATGCGGCAACTCCGATGCGCGGGGCCAGCAGCTCGCGCAGTTTGTTCCGGCTGCGGAACAGATGGCTCTTGATGGTGCCTTCGGCCAGGCCGGTGATGGTCGCGATCTCGCTGATCGGCAGTTCTTCCAGGTGGTACAGGGTGAGGACCGTACGCTGCAGCGGGGTCAGCCGCTCGATGGCGGCATGCAGCAAGCGCGCGTCCTCGCCGCGCAGGTGCGCGCCCTCCAGGTCCACGTCGTCGCCCAGGTTGTCGAGCAGCCACACACCATCCTCGTCGCCCGCGGGCTCGGCCAGCGGGATGCGCTTGCGCTCGAGGTGGCGCTTGGCGACCGAATAGGCCACCTGCCCGATCCACGACTTCAGCGGGCTGTCGAAGCGGTACTGGTGCAGGTAGCGGTGCACCCGCAGGAAGGCCTCCTGGCACAACTCGCGGGTGTCCTCGGGGTGGCGCACCATGCGCTGGATGACGTGCCAGCACAGGCCCTGGTAATCGCGCACGAGCTGCTCGAACGCACCGGGGCGGTCCGCGAGCACGGCGTCGACGAGGGCGCGATCGGCATCCATGCCGCATGGGATACGCCCGGGGCGGGTTCGGTTGCAACGATTTTTTGTCCGCCCGCCGCAACCGGCCGCGCCGCGCCCGTATCCCTTTGCCCGAACGGCCAGCCCGGCCGCAACCCAGAGGACACCCCATGGATTTCGCACTGCTCATCCCCATCGCCCTGTTCGTCTCCATCGCCTACTCCATCAAGGCGGTGGTCGACGCCCGCGTGCGCAAGCAGCTGGTCTCCAGCAACGGCTCGCCGGAGCTGGTCGCCAGCATCCTGCGCGCCGACGAGACCAACCGCCGGCTGTCGTCGCTGCGCTGGGGCATCACCCTGGTCCTGCTGGCGCTGGGCTTCGGCATCGTCGAGGCGGCCGGCTGGCGGGAGATCACCCCGGGCGTGATCGCGGTGCTGGTCGGCGCGGTCGGCCTGGGCAACCTGGCTTCGTTCGCGGCCACGCGCAAGCTCGGCTGAGCGCCCGCCGGCGGGTATGCTGTCGGCCCCTCCCATGCCTGCAGCCTGCCCATGTCCGACACCCCGCCCGACCGCCTTTCCAACGACCCGCGCAGCAAGTTCCACCAGCCCGAGCTGCTGGAGCGCGGGATCGGCATCCGCTTCAACGGGACCGAGCGCACCAACGTCGAGGAATACTGCATCAGCGAAGGCTGGGTGCGGGTGCAGGTGGGCCGCGCGCTGGATCGCCGCGGCATGCCGATGACCATGAAGCTCAAGGGCACGGTGGAAGCCTGGTTCCTGGACAGCGCCGGCGAAACGGCGGCTGACTGACCCGGCCACGCCGCCTACCCGGCCCGCACCGGCGGCGGCACACTGCAGGCCTCGCCCAACGCGGAGTCCGGCCATGCGCATCGTCCTCGCCACCCTCGCCCTCAGCCTGGCCTTGGCCGGCTGCGCCACCGCGACCGGCGGCAGCAGCATGCTGGCGACAAACGCCCCCCGCGCGCTGCCGGCCTCCGGCCCGGTCAGCGTGGCCTGGTCCAATCCGGCCGAGTTCAGCGAGCTCACCGCCAGCGGCAACCGCCAGGCCGCCGCCCAGGGCGACTGGCTGCTGCAGCTGGCGCAGTACATGCGCAAGCAGGCGGCACGCCAGCTGCCGCCGGGCTACCGGCTGGAACTGACCATCGAGGACATCAAGCGCGCCGGCCAGTACGAGCCGTGGCGCGGCATTGGCGCGCAGGACGTGCGCATCATCCGCGACATCTACCCGCCACGGATGACGGTGCGCTTCCGCGAATTCGACGCCACCGGCAAGGTGGTGGCGGAAGGCCAGCGCCAGCTGACCGACCCGGCGTTCCTGGTCAATCCCGGGATGATCAACGACACCGACCCGCTGCGCTACGAGAAGCGCATGATCGATACCTGGCTGCGCCGCGAATTCCCCGCGCCCGCGCGCTGACCCGACGCCTGCCGCCCGGGCCAATCCTCGAAGCCACCTGCGGGCGGCTTCGGTGTTTCAGCCCGCTTCGCAGTCGGCAGCACGCGCGAGCAGCACCTGCCGTTCGCGCGCATTGCCGGTCAATTCTGCCGCCCGAGTGAACTCTGCGCGGGCCTCCCCGTAACGCTCCAGCGCCGCCAACAGATCCCCGCGCACCGCATGCAGCGGCGGATAGCCGCGCAGTGCCCCGCCTGCCGCCAGCGTCTCGACCAGCGGCAGCGCCGCCGCCGCGCCCTGCGCGCGCGACACCGCCACGGCGTGGTTCAAGGCGACCACCGGCGACGGCTGCACCCGCAGCAGGCGCGCGTACAGCGCGGCGATACCGGCCCAGTCGGTGTCCTCGAAGTGGCGCGCGCGCGCATGGCAGGCCGCCAGCGCGGCCTGCAGCGCATACGCACCATCCGCACCGCCCAGCCGCTGCGCCGCCGCCAGCGCCTGCAAACCGCGCTGGACCTGGAGCCGGTCCCAGCGCGCGCGGTCCTGCTCCGCCAGCAACACGGGAGTGCCATCCTCGCGCGTACGCGCCGGGATACGCGAGGCTTGCAGCTCCATCAAGGCCAACAGGCCGAGCACCTCGGGCTCGCGCGGCAGCAAGCCTGCCAGCACGCGCCCCAGTCGCAAGGCCTCCTCGCACAGCGCGGGACGCATCCAGTCGTCGCCACTGGTCGCCGCATAGCCTTCGTTGAAGACCAGGTAGACCACCTCCAGCACGGCGTCGAGACGGGCCGGCAACGCGGCCTTGCGCGGCACCTCGAAGGCGACCTGCTTCTCGGCCAGCGTGCGCTTGGCGCGCACGATGCGCTGCGCCACCGTGGCTTCCTGCTGCAGGAAGGCGCGCGCGATCTCGGCGGTAGTCAGGCCGCCCAGCAGGCGCAGGGTCAGCGCCACCCGCGACTCCATCGGCAACACCGGATGGCAACTGGCGAACACCAACCGCAGCAGGTCATCGCCGATGTCGTCCTCCGCCCGCCGCTCCGCCTCGTCGCCCTGCATGTCGGCTCCGTGCAGCGTCAATTCGATGCCGAATTCGTCTTGCTTGCGCGCGTGCAGCCGGCGCTGGCGCAGGTGGTCGATGCCGCGGTGCCTGGCGGCCTGCATCAGCCACGCCGCCGGGTTGTCGGGCACCCCGTCGCGCGGCCAGCGCTCCAGCGCGGCGAGGAGCACGTCCTGCGCCAGTTCCTCGGCGGTGTCCAGGTTGCCGGTGATGCGCGCCAGTCGCGCCAGCAGCCTGGGCGATTCCATTCGCCACAGGGCGTCGAGGCGGCGATGGAGGGCATCGACGGTCATCACCTGAGTTGAGCCGCGCCGGGAAGCGGCGTCGGCTTGAATGAATTGTTAGGTGCCAATGCGACCATGCTCAAGTCTACTGCCTGAGCTCTTGGGCAAGCCCGATGAGAATCCCCTCAGGACCACGGATGTAGCAAAGCCGGTAGATGTCTTGGTAATCGACGACTTCAGCGACCACTGACGCACCAAGCTTCCCGATCCGGACGAGAGTGTTGTCGATGTTATCGACGGTGAACATGACGCGCAGGTATCCCAAGGAGTTCACCGGGGCTTTGCGGTGGTCGGACGCTATGGCGGGGGCGTCGAAGCGCGAGAGCTCAAGACGGCTGTGGCCGTCGGGAGTGCGCATCATGGCGATCTCGACGCGCTGACCATGCAGACCGGTGACGCGGCCGGCCCAATCGCCTTCTATGGGCATGCGACCTTCGAGATTAAGACCTAGCTCCACGAAGAACTCGATGGCGGCATCAAGGTCTTCCACCACGATGCCGACGTTGTCCATACGCTTGACTGCCATGATGTCTCCTTGGCGCCTAACACGCCGATCACACTATCGCCCGCCGCCAGGGCGCAAGCACCTGCTCAGTGCGGCGGCGCCTGATTCATGTGGAACACGCCCCACTGGTGGCCGTCCAGATCCACGAAGGCCCACGAATACATGAAGCCCAGGTCTTCCGGGTCATGGCCTTCGGTGGCGCCGGCCGCGATCGCCTTGCGCACCAATGCATCCACTTCCTCCCGGCTGTCCAGCGACAGCGAGAACAGGGCCTCGGTGGCCTTGCGCGGATCGGTGATTGGCACCTTGGAGAGGGTGGAGAAAAAGTCCTCGGACACCAGCATGACATTGGCCCGCTCGTTGATGACCAGCGCGGCACCGTGCTCGCTGGTGAAGTCCGGATTGAACGAAAACCCAAGTGCCTCGAAGAAATCGACGCTGCGCTCGAGATCCTTGACCGGCAGGGTGACGTAGAGATTGCGGGGCATGGTGCTTCCTTGAGTGAGATGAAAACAGGGACGGATCAGGCCTGCGATGGCGCCCAGCCCGGCGGGGGAACGACATTGATCATCCACGGGATGCCGAACTTGTCGATGAGCGAGCCGAAGCCGGGCGACCAGAACGTCTCGCCGAACGCCATCACGACACGGCCGCCCTCGGACAACCGTTCGAACCAGCGCGCCGCCTGCGCGCGGTCCTCGGTGTGCAAGGTGACATCGAAACCATTCTTGGGCTTATCGATATTGGGCGCCCAGGCCGTGTCCATGTCGGCGCCCATCAGCGCCTGGTCGCCGACCTCCAGCCAGCAGTGCATGAGCCAGCCCCTGTATTTGTCATCGGCGATGGGCATGTCCGGCGGGGCGTCGGCATAGGTCATGGCCCGGGTGATCCTGCCGCCGAGGACCTCGGCGTAAAACCCGAATGCTTCGCGGCACTGGCCTTGGAAGCTGAGGCTGGTGACGATCTTCATGGCGTGGTGCTCCTGTCGTGAATGTTGCATTCAATTCCCCAGCCGCTCGCGCAGGCGCTGCTCCTGCGCCTGCAACTCGGGCGTGAAGGCATCGCCAAAGTCGGTCGAACAGAACAGCGGGCGGATCTCCAGCTCGGACGGGCCCGGCATCGGATTCGGGCAGCGCTTGGCCCATTCGATGGCCTCGTCCATCGAACGTACCTGCCAGAGCCAGAAGCCGGCCACCAGCTCGCGCGTCTCGGCGAAGGGGCCGTCGATCACCCGCCGCTGCGGGCCATCGAACGCCACCCGCACGCCGCGCGAACTGGGCGCCAGGCCCTCGCCCGCCAGCATCACCCCGGCATTCACCAGCGCTTCGTTGAATTTCCCCATTGCCTCCAGCAGCTCGGTGCCGGGCATGAAGCCAGCCTCCGAGTCTGCGGTGGCCTTCACCATCACCATCACTTTCATGCCGACGCCCTCCGTCCGGGGAAGGAAGTTCCCCGCCATTGCAATCCATGACGAACGGGAAAACCCGGGATCGACATCCGCACGAAAAATACTTGGTAATTCCTAGCCTTTCCGGACCAAAGTTGGCATGAGTTCCTGGATCGACGTCTGCTTGAGAAGCTTGTAGATCAAGGGTTTCAGGTCTTCG
>NZ_SMAP01000004.1 GCF_004346265.1 Thermomonas haemolytica | reverse complement strand
TTCGGATGAGAGCGATGACAGCGTCGATTTCAATTGCTCGACGTAGCGGGATCTTATTTGCTCAAGCATCGATGATTTCCATGCGCGGCCTAACGCTTCATTCGGCGCACGCCTCCGGTCAGCGCAGCCGGTCCAGCACCTCGATCAACTCCGGCGCCAGCGGCGCGTTGAGCAAATACGGCACCTTGCCGCCCTCCAGCGCGAACTCCAGGGTGGAGGCATGCAGGAACAGCCGCTTCAGGCCCGCCTGCTCGCGCAGGCGCCGGTTGGCGTCCGCATCGCCGTATTTGTCGTCGCCCGCCACCGGGTGGCCGATGTGCCGGGCATGCACGCGGATCTGGTGGGTGCGCCCGGTTTCGATGCGGACCTCGCAATAGCTCTGGCCGCCGCGCCGCTCCAGCACCCGGAAATGGCTCATCGAGGGCTTGCCGGCCGGGCTCACCTGCACATGGCGCTCGCCACCCTGGCGCAGGCCGACGTGCAGCGGCGCGTCCACGCTCATGGTGCCGTCGGGCATGCGCCCGACCAGTAGCGCCAAATAGCGCTTTTCGATGCCGGATCCGTGATCTTCCCGCAACAATCGCTGCAGTTCGGTCAAAGCGGAGCGCTTTTTCGCCACCACCATCAGGCCGGAGGTGTCGCGGTCCAGCCGGTGCACCAGCTCCAGGCTGTCGCGCGGCCGCAGCGCGCGCAGGGTTTCGATCACCCCGAACGAAATACCGCTGCCGCCGTGGCTGGCGATACCCGAGGGCTTGTTGATCGCCAGCAGGCGGGCATCCTCGAACACGATCGCCGACTCGAGCGCCGACAGCAGCCCTTTCGGTGGCGAACGGTCGCCATCCTGCGGCGATTCGATGCGAACAGGCGGAATCCTGACCTCATCTCCCGCCTCCAGCTTGCGCTCCGCCTTGGCCCGGCCGCCATTGACCCGCACCTGCCCGCTGCGCACCAGCTTGTACACCAGTGAGCGCGGCGCCCCCTTCAACTGGCCCAGCAGGAAATTGTCCAGCCGCTGGCCGGCGCGCTCATCCGGCACGCGCACGCTGCGCGCGCCGCCACCGGCAGGGGAAGCAGGCTGTGTCATCAGGGGGTGATCTGGTACACTCGGGGCGTGGTGCAAGGGTTTGATTTCGCAGGAAGTGTCGGGCGGTTCATCGCCCATCCGGCCGAAAGCCGGCCTGCCTGGCGAGCCCCGCCGCAGTGACGTTGCCACCACCCTCGGGGTGGACATGTTAACGGCTGCGCGGCAGACCTGCCCATCACCGGCCCTGCCGTGACCCCACCCGTTGAACAATGCCCCGCGCGACGCGCCAACCACCCACGGGTGAGCGGCGGCGGTCGCCGGCCCCGCAACATCAATTGAAGGAACAAGCGCTCCCGCGGTTCGCCGTGGTGTGGCAGCGCTGGACAACGAGAGAGCCGCACGGCCTGCGCCCCTGCGCAGCCGCGCGCTTGCGGTATCCAGAGGCAAGACGCCCCATGGCGTTCCGCGCGACACCCGCCCCCGCGGGTGGGCAGCGCACAAGGAACGCACAATGAAGCGAATGCTCATCAACGCCACGCAGGCGGAAGAACTGCGGGTCGCCATCGTCGATGGCCAGTCCCTGTACGACATCGACATCGAACAGCCGGCCCGCGACAACAAGAAGTCCAACATCTACAAGGGCCGCATCACCCGGCTCGAACCCTCGCTGGAGGCCGCGTTCGTCGACTACGGCGCCGAACGCCACGGCTTCCTGCCGCTGAAGGAAATCTCCCGCGACTACTTCCAGGCCGGGGTCGACCCCAACAAGGCCGGCATCAAGGAACTCCTGCGCGAAGGCCAGGAGGTGGTGGTGCAGGTGGACAAGGAGGAGCGCGGCAACAAGGGCGCGGCCCTGACCACGTTCATCTCGCTGGCCGGCCGCTACATGGTGCTGATGCCGAACTCGCCCACCGCCGGCGGCGTCTCGCGCCGGATCGAGGGCGACGACCGCGCCGAGCTGAAGCGGGCGATGGACGCGCTCAACATCCCCGACGACATGGGGGTGATCATCCGCACCGCCGGCGTCGGCCGCGATGCCGAGGAACTGCAGTGGGACCTCGACTACCTGCTGAGCATCTGGCGCGCGATCGCCGAGGCCGCCCTCAGCAAGCCGGCGCCGTTCCTGATCTACCAGGAAAGCCGCCTGATCGTGCGCGCGCTGCGCGACTACATGCGCAGCGACATCGGCGAGATCCTGGTCGATACCCCGGAGATGTACGCCGAGGCGCGCGAGTTCGTCGAGCAGGTGATGCCGCACAACCTGCGCAAGCTCAAGCACTACACCGACGACATCCCGCTGTTCAGCCGCTTCCAGATCGAGTCGCAGATCGAGAGCGCCTACGAGCGCACCGTGCGCCTGCCCTCCGGCGGCGCGCTGGTGATCGACCAGACCGAGGCGCTGACCGCGATCGACGTCAACTCGGCGCGCGCCACCAAGGGCGGCGACATCGAGGAAACCGCGTTCAACACCAACCTGGAGGCGGCCGAGGAAGTGGCCCGCCAGCTGCGCCTGCGCGACCTCGGCGGGCTGGTGGTGATCGACTTCATCGACATGTCGTCGAACAAGCACCAGCGCGAGGTGGAGAACCGCCTGCAGAACGCGCTGAGGTACGACCGCGCGCGCGTGCAGATCGGCCGCATCAGCCGCTTCGGCCTGCTGGAGATGAGCCGCCAGCGCCTGCGCAACAGCCTGGGCGAGGCCAGCCAGATCGTCTGCCCGCGCTGCGAAGGCCATGGCCGCATGCGCAGCGTCGAGTCGCTGTCGCTGTCGATCATCCGCGTCGCCGAAGAGCACGCGATGAAGGACAACACCGGGCAGGTGCTGGTGCAGGCCCCGGTGGAGATCGCCAACTTCCTGCTCAACGAGAAGCGCAGCGCCCTGCGCGAGATCGAGCAGCGCCACGACGCGCCGATCGTGATCGTCGCCGACGAGCAGCTGCACACGCCGCACTACGAAGTCACCCGCCTGCGCGTGAACGAGCTGGGCGAGGAATCCAGCAAGCCCAGCTACCAGCGCGGCACCCCGCGCAAGCTGAACACCATCGCCCTGACCAAGGCCCAGCTGAACATCCCGCCGCCGGCCGTCACCAAGGTCAAGCCGGCGCAGCCGGCCCCGCTGCGCGAGCCCAAGCCGATGCCGCAGGAGGCCGAGGCACCGCAGGCCGCCGCCCCCGCTTTCACCCAGCCGGCGGCCAAGCCGGCACCCGCCACCGGCGGCGTGATCGGCTGGCTGCGCGGCCTGTTCACCGGCACCCCGGTCGCCGCGCCGGCCCCGGCACAGCCGGCGCGCGCGCAGCCCGGCCAGGGCCGTCGCGACGAGCGTGGGAACAATCGCCGCGACGGGCGTGATGGCCGCGGCCAGGGCGACGCCCGCCGCGACGACAACCGCCAGCGCGATGCCCGCAACGAGGGGGCGCAGAAACAAAAGCAGAAGCAGCCGCAGCAGACGGCCAAGCCATCGCAGGGCCAGCCCAAGCAGGCCCAGAAGCAGGATGCCCGCCAAGAGCCGAAGCCGCAGCAGGAACCGCGCCAGGACAAGCCGCAGCCGCGGCCGCAGGACGCCCGCCAGGAGCCGCGTCCGGCCAAGCCCGTGCGTGCCGCGGACTCCGCGACCGACGCGAACGCGGCGCCCGCTGCTGCGCCCGAGCGCGAGGTCGCCAAGGCCAACGTGAGTGCGCAGGCCGCCGCCAATGCCGCCATCGACGCCGAAGCCGCAACCGCCGCGGCCGCGATGGACGCCGCCGTCACCGGCACCGCCCCCGGCAGCGAAGACGCCCCGCAGGGTGAAGCCGGCGGCAAGCGCCGTCGCGGTCGCCGCGGCGGTCGCCGTCGTCGCCGCGGCAATGGCGATGCCGCTACCGGCGGCGCCGACGAGGCCAGCCTGGAGCACGACGAAGCGCTGGACGAGGTGATCGGCAGCGACGCCAGCCAGCCCGAGTTCGATTTCGACGACATCGCGCCGGCCGCGCCGCCGGCCCCCGAGGCCGCCCCGGCACCGGTGGCGCCTGCTCCGACGCCGGCTCCGGCTCCGGCACCGGCGGCCATCAGCCCGGTGCCGGCGGTGGCCCCGACGCCGATCGCCGAGCCGCTGCCGCCGGCAGACCCCGCCACCGCCGCGGCACCGGTCCAGTCCGAGGATGCGCCGGCCAGCGCCGTGCAGGTGGAGGCGCCCGCCTCCGCCGCTCACGCCACTGCCCTCGCCGCGACCGTGGTCAGCGTGGACACCAAGGCCGAGACTGAGGTGGACACCGTGGCGACGGCCGAAGTGGAGGCCGCCGCGGCCGCCGCGCATGCCGAAATCCAGGCCGAAGCCGAGGCCGAACGCGATCACGGCGTGCCCGCGGACGTCGCGCAGCTGCGCGCGGAGCAACTGCGCGGACTGTTCGACACCGCCCGCCAGGAACCGCCGGCCGCGTTGGCCGCCGCCGAGCACCCCGCCGACGACAGCCGCCGGCAGGACGCCTGATCCTTCAGGCTTTCCTCGCGCAGGCCGTCAGTGCACGGCCTGCGCGGGATCCACCAGCCCGTACTGGCTGACCAGCCGCGCCAGCGCGATGCTGTCGTGGATGCCCAGCTTCTCGAACAGCCTGGTCTTGTGGGTGTTGACGGTCTTCGCGCTCAGGCTCAGCTGGCGCGCGATGGCTTCCTGCCGCAGCCCCTGGTTGAGCAGCAGCGCCACTTCCAGTTCGCGTGGGGTGAGCGCATCGAAGGGCGAGGCCATCTCGCCCTGCAGGCCGGCCAGCGCCAGCCCCTGGGCGATCGCGCTGGACAGATACTTGCGCCCGCGCGCCACGTCGCGCACGGCCTTCAGCAGCTCGGCGGCATCGCAGGCCTTGCCCACGTAGCCATACGCCCCCGCCTCCAGCAGCCGCCGCGGCATCGGCCCGTCCTCCAGCACCGACACCACGATCACCCGGCTGCCGTAGTCGCCGCGCACCACCCGTTCGGTCACTTCCAGCCCGCTCAGGCCCGGCAGGTGCAGGTCGCACAGCACCACGTCCGGCTTGAGCTTGCGGATCTGCGGCAACGCCTGCTCGGCGCTGTCGGCCTCCCCCACCACCTCGATGTCGGGCTCGGAACCCAGGATCAGGCGAAAGCCGGTTCGCACCAGCGCATGGTCGTCGACGATGAACACCCGGATGGACATGGCAGCTCCCCAGCTACGATGTGGATGCGACTACGCTAGACCGCTCGCGGGCGGCATCCCAGCAGGCGACGCCGCATCGCGGGATCGGAAATTTCCGATCGGAAGGTGGCGGAAGCGGTGAGATTCGAACTCACGGTGGCATCGCTGCCACGGCGGTTTTCAAGACCGCTGCCTTAAACCACTCGGCCACGCTTCCGTGGCCGCGATTCTGACATGTCGCCCCCGCCCGCTGCACGCCTCAGGCGCGCTTGCGCCGCGCCGCCTGGCGTTTCAGGCACTCCGGATCGCTGCATTCCAGGCGCGCGGCCTCCAGCATCGGCGGCAATCTCTCGGCCAGGAAATCGATGAAGACGCGCACCGCCGGCAGCATCCCGCGGCGCGAGGCGAACACCGCGTGCGCGATGCCCTGCGGCAGCCGCCACTGCGGCAGCACCACCTCCAGCCGCCCGCTGCGCACCGCCTCGGCGCAGATGGTCTCGGGCAGCAGGGTGATCCCCACGCCGCCCTCCGCCATCGCCTGCATCATCGGGAAATCGAAGCCGGTGATGCGCGGCTGCAGCTCGATCCGGCGTACCTCGCCCTCCGGGCCGTGCAGCTCCCAGCGCTGGCGCGCCTCGTCCTCGCTGATGCTCAGGGTGACGTGCTGGGCCAGATCCTCCGGCACCTGCGGGCGGCCGGCGCGGTCGAGGTAGCCGGGGCTGGCCACCAGCAGTTCCTGGATCTGGCCGAAGCTGCGCATCACCAGGCTGCCGTCCTCGTCCAGCTTGCTGCGCACGCGGATCGCCACGTCCACGCCTTCGTTGATCACGTCCACCCGGCGATTGCTGACGATCAGCTGCACCCGCACCTTCGGGTACAGGGACAGGAATTCGGGCAGCAGCTTCGGCATCTGCTGCTGCGCCATCGACACCGGCACGCTGACGCGCACGCTGCCGCGCGGCTCGGCGCTGAGGCGATCCACCGCCTCGCGCGCGGCCTGTGCCTCGGCCAGCATCGACTGCGCGTGCCGATGCACGCTGGTGCCGACGTCGGTCACCGCGAAGCGGCGGGTGGAGCGCTGTAGCAGGCGCACGCCCAGCTCCGACTCCAGCGCGCTGATGCGCCGGCTCAGGCGCGATTTGGGGATGCCCAGGGCGCGCTCCGCGGCGGCGAAGCCACCGTGATCGACGACGGCGGCGAAGTAGTAGAGGTCGTTGAGGTCGTTCACGACAGCAATTCCAATAATGGAACGATTCGTGATATCTGACTACGTTTATCCCAAAATAGCAACACCCTAAAGTGCGCCTCCACCGCGGCCCGGCCGCTCCCTGCGAGGCTCACCCCATGAAACTCCTGCATCTGGATTCCAGCATCCTCGGCGACAGCTCCGCCAGCCGCGTCCTGTCCGCCGCCATCGTCGCCCGCTGGCAGCGCGACCTGCCCGGGCTGGAAGTCCTGCGCCGCGACCTGGCCGGCGCGCACGCGCTGCCGCACCTGGACGCCGGCGCCCTGGCCAAGTCCGATCCGGAAGAAGCGGCGCGCGCCGCGCGCGTGCTGGAGGAGTTCCTAGCCGCCGACATCGTGGTGCTGGGCGCGCCGATGTACAACTTCGGCATCCCCAGCCAGCTCAAGGCCTGGATCGACCGCATCGCGGTCGCCGGCAAGACCTTCCGTTACACCGCCGATGGCCCGCAGGGGCTGGCCGGCGGCAAGCGGGTGATCGTGGCCGCCACCTATGGCGGGCAGCATCCGGCCGACAGCGGGCGCAATTTCGTCGAGCCCTACCTGCGCCAGGTGTTCGCCTTCCTCGGCATCACCGAGGTGGAATTCGTCAGCGCCGAGGGCCTGAACATCTCGCCGGAATTGCGCACGCAGGCGCTGGAAGCGGCCCAGGACCGGATCGACGCGATCCTGCCGCGCGCGGCCTGAGCACGTTCGCGCCGGCTCCCGAAAACGCAACGGGCCCGCAGCGCGGGCCCGTCTTGCCTCGCCGGCGCGCAGGCCGGGTCAGGCGATCCGCTCGGCGCCGCCCATGTATGGGCGCAGCACGGCCGGCACCTCGATGCTGCCGTCGGCCTGCTGGTAGTTCTCCATCACCGCGATCAGCGCACGCCCCACCGCCACCCCGGAGCCGTTGAGGGTGTGCACCAGCTCGGGCTTGCCGGTGGCCGGGTTGCGCCAGCGCGCCTGCATCCGGCGCGCCTGGAAATCGCCGCAGTTGGAGCAGGAGGAGATCTCGCGGTAAGTCCCCTGCGATGGCAGCCAGACCTCGAGGTCGTAGGTCTTGCGCGCGGAAAAGCCCATGTCGCCGCTGCACAGCAGCATGCGCCGGTACGGCAGGCCCAGGCGCTCCAGCACCACTTCGGCGCAGCGGGTCATGCGCTCGTGCTCGGCGTCGGACTGCTCGGGGTGGGCGATGCTCACCAGCTCCACCTTCTCGAACTGGTGCTGGCGGATCATGCCGCGGGTGTCGCGCCCGGCGGAGCCGGCCTCGGCGCGGAAGCACATCGAGTGTGCGGTCATCCGCAGCGGCAGGCGCTCGGGATCGAGGATCTCCTCGCGCACGCTGTTGGTCAGCGGCACCTCGCTGGTCGGGATCAGGTAGCGGGTGTGCTCGCCCAGCCGGGTGGAGAACAGGTCCTCCTCGAACTTGGGCAGCTGCCCGGTGCCGCGCATGGCCTCGGCGTTGACGATCACCGGCACATTGGTTTCCTCGTAGCCATGCTCGCCGGCGTGCAGGTCCAGCATGAACTGCGCCAGCGCACGGTGCAGGCGCGCCAGCTGGCCACGCAGCACGGTGAAGCGCGCACCCGACAGCTTGGCCGCGGTCTCGGCATCCAGCCAGCCGTGGCGCGCGCCCAGCTCCACGTGGTCTTTCACCGGGAAATCGAACGCGCGCGGCGTGCCCCAGCGGTGCTGCTCGACGTTGCCACTCTCATCGCTGCCCAGCGGCACGGACGGGTCCGGCAGGTTGGGGATACCGGCAGCGATGGCCTCGATCTCGGTGCGGATGCGCTCCAGCTCGACTTCCGACGCCTTCAGCTCCTCGCCGAAGCCGGCCACCTCGGCCATCACCGCGGAGACGTCCTCGCCCTTGGCCTTGAGCATGCCGATCTGCTTGCTGCGGGTGTTGCGCAGGTTCTGCAGCTCCTGGGTGCGGATCTGGATGCGCTTGCGGTCGGCTTCCAGCGCCTCCAGGCGGGCCACGTCGAGGTCGAAGCCGCGGCTGGCGCGCAGGCGCTCGGCGAGGTCGGCGGGATGGTGGCGCAGCAGGACGGGATCGAGCATGGAAGTACCGGATGGCGCGAAGGATGAACCTGCATTATCGCCGAGCCAGGCCCGCGGTGGCGGGCGCGCGGCGCGGCTATGCCAGAATGCGGGCATGACCGAGCCTGCCCTGCCCCCGAAGCGCGCCTCGCTGCTGTCGCCCACCCTGCCCAAGCTGGTCGCCCTCGCATTCGCCGCCGGCCTGCTGCTGTTCCTGCTGGTCTGGCTGGGTTCGCGCCAGCCCAATGATTTCTACAAGGCCGGCGATACCCCGGCCAATGCCACCCCGCCGGAGGCGTTGCCCGCGCCGCTGCCCCCCGATCTGGCCGATGGCGATGGCAATGCCAGCGGCAACGTCAGCGGGCTGCGGGTCGATCCGAATGCGCAGGCCGCCCCCCCGCCACCGGCCCCGGCCCGGCCCGCGGCCCCGGTGGCGAACGCCGCCACCGGCAATCCCGCGACCGCACCCACTGCGCCCGCCGCGACGGGCGGCAACGGCGGCAGCCAGGCCCAGCCCACGCCGCTGTCCACCCCGGCCCCGCGCTACCCGCCGGAAGCCCTGCGCATGGGCATCGGCGGCACCGTCAAGGTGCGCGTGGTGGTGACGCCCGATGGCCGGGTGGACCGCCTGGAGCTCGCGGAAACCAGCGGCAATCGCTATCTGGACCGCGCCGCGCTGGAGACGGTGCGCCGCTGGACGTTCCGCCCCGCCATGCGCAACGGCCAGCCGGTGCAGGCCGAAGTGGTGGTGCCGATCCAGTTCGACCCGAACCGCTGAACCGGCGATGGCCGAGTCCTTCCTGTTCTACGACCTCGAGACCTTCGGTGCGGACCCGCGCCGCAGCCGCATCGCCCAGTTCGCCGCGATCCGCACCGACCTCGCGCTGAACCCGGTGGAGGAACCGATCAGCTTCTTCGTGCAGCCGGCGGATGACCTTTTGCCCTCGCCGGACGCCAGCCTGGTGACCGGGATCACCCCGCAGGCTGCGCTGCGCGATGGCGTCAACGAGGCCACCGCGTTCGCCCGCATCGTCGAGGAAATGGGCCGCCCCGGCACCTGCAGCGTGGGCTACAACTCGCTGCGCTTCGATGATGAATTCATCCGCTACGGGCTGTACCGCAACTTCCACGACCCCTACGAGCGCGAATACAAGAACGGCAACTCGCGCTGGGACCTGCTGGACGCGCTGCGCCTGATGCACGCCCTGCGCCCGGATGGGATCGCCTGGCGCACCCGCGAGGACGGCCAGGGCACCAGCTTCAAGCTCGAACACCTGGCCGAGGACAACGGCCTGCGCGAAGGCATGGCGCACGAGGCGTTGAGCGACGTGCGCGCGCTGATCGGGCTGGCGCGGCTGTTCCGCAGCCACCAGCCGCGGCTGTGGGACCACGCCCTGCGCCTGCGCGACAAGCACCATGCCGCCGCTCTGCTCGATCCGGTGGCGATGACCCCGCTGCTGCATGTCTCGCAGCGCTTCTCCGCCGCGCGCCTGTGCGCGGCGCCGGTGCTGCCGCTGGCGCGGCATCCGGAGTATGAGACGCGCACGATCGTGTTCGATCTCGCCAGCGACCCGGAGCCGCTGCTCGCGCTGGACGCCGAGGCCATCGCCGCGCGCCTGTACGTGCGCCAGGCCGACCTCGCCGAGGGCGAAGCGCGGATCGCGCTGAAGGAAGTGCACGCCAACAAGTGCCCGGCGCTGGTGGAGTGGCGGCACCTGCGCGCGCCGGACTTCGCGCGGCTCAAGATCGACCCGGCCGTGGTCGAACAGCGCGCCGCCCGCCTGCGCGCCGCCGGCCCCGCGCTGGCCGAGAAGATCCGCCGGGTGTACGCGCACGATCGCCCGCAGGGGGCCACCGACCCGGATGCGGCGCTGTACGACGGCTTCCTCGCTCCCGCCGACAAGCGCCTGCTGCCGCAGGTCCGCGCCACCAGTCCGGAGCAGTTGGGGCAGGTGCAGTTTGCGTTCCAGGATTCGCGCCTGCCGTCACTGCTGTTTCGCTATCGCGCGCGCAACTGGCCGCACACCCTGTCGGCTGCAGAGCGTCAGCAGTGGGATGCCTACCGCCGCGAGCGCCTGCTGGGCGATGGCGGCCTGTCCGAACTCACTCTGCCGGCCTACCGCGCCCGCGTGCAGGAACTGCAGCGGCAGCATGCGGGCGACCCGGCCAAGCAGACCCTCCTCGACGCGCTGGCGGCCTGGGGCGAGCACATCGCGCGCACGCTGGACGCCTGAGCCGCCGCCCATCCGCTGCTTGCCGCGCTGCGGCATGACTTCCCCGTACCAGCCCGTATGCTCCAGGCTGCCGACCGGTGGGGACCGGGCGGGCCTGCCGCAGGCCTTGCGGCCAATGTCGACATGGGGATTTAGGGGATGCTCACCTCCAGATTCATGCTGGCGGCGCTCGCGCTATGCGCCGCCTTGCTCGCCGTACACCCGGCACGCGCCGCGGATGTCACCGGCGTGGCCTTCGTCCACGGCACCGGCAAGCAAACCGATGCCTACAACGATTACTGGCAGCCGACGATGGTCAACAACGTCCGCGCCGGGCTGGCCAATCCCGCCAACTACGTGGTCATCAACTGCGACTTCGACCAGTACATGTGGGACAGCCGTGCCGCCGGCTGCCTGGCCGACCAGCTCACCCAGTTCATCAACGCCAAGGGCATCACCCGCCTGATCGTGATCACCCATTCCAACGGCGGCAACATCGTGCGCTGGATGCTCTCCAACCCCACCTGGGACAGCCGCTATCCGGCGATCATCAGCCGCATCGTGCGGGTCAACGCGCTCGCGCCCTCCTCCGCCGGCACCCCGCTGGCGGACGCGGTGATCAACGGCAACGTGTTCGAGACCTCGCTCGGCTGGCTGCTGGGCTACAAGTCGGACGCGGTGCGCCAGCAGCAGGTGAGCTGGATGGCCTACTACAACGCCAACTACCTGTACGGCACCGGCGGGCGTCCTTCGCTGCCCCGGCAGTTCCGCAGCGTGGTCGGCACCGACGTGGAAACCGCGGTCTGGGACCCGGACAGCTACTGCGGTGGCTACACCCTCAACCTGGGCCTCGAGATCACCCAGGCCTGGCTGGACAGCTGCTCCGACGGCTTCCTCAACTGCAGCAGCCAGTCCGCCGCCGGCGCGGTGTGGTTCTACGACAAGTCACGGATGGCCGGCAGCGAGCCGCTCAGCCACAACCAGAGTCGGCGCGCCTGCTTCGGCCTGGACACCATCCTCCGCAACGACATGAAGTGAGGCCACCCGCATGCGTCCCATGATCCTTCGCGCAGCGGCCATCGCCGCCCTGTCGCAACTCCTGATGGCGGCCGCGTTCGCGGCCCAGCCCCTGCTTCCGGCGGGCAGCGGCGACCGGGTGCCCGTGCGCCTGGCCACCCTGCCGGCCCCGGCCGGCACGTTCGAACGCCAGCCGGTGGCGTTCTCCTGGCCACTCGATCCGGCGCTGGCGCTGGCGGCCACCCCGCCGTACCAGGCCGAAAGCCGCGAATACTGGCTGACCGTGCAGGGCAATGAGCTGCAGCGCGGCGTGACGCTGCCGCTGTCGGCTGCCAATGCGCTGGTGCGGGTCAGCCCCGCGGCCGGCGCGACCGCCCTGCGCGCCGACGACATCCGGGTGACGATGCAGGGTCGTCCGGTCGCCATCGCCCGCAGCGCCGATGTACAGGCCCTGCGCCAGGCCGGGATGGACGCCAGCGCCGGCACCCAGGTGCTGCGCCTCGGCAGCGGCAGCGGCGCCGGCAAGGCGACCCTGCAAGCCGCACGCGCGCAGGGGCGGTATGTGATCCACGTGTTCGAACCCGACAGCCCGGTGGTACTGCACGCCCGTGCCGACCGCAGCCAGGCGCTGGCCGGCGAGCCGATGAAGGTGACGATCGCGGCCACCTCCGGCAACCGCGCCGGCGCCCTGCGTAGCCAGGCGCTGCTGGTGGCTCCCGATGGCCGCAGCCAGACGGTTCCCGTGCGCGCCAATCCGGACGGCAGCCAGTCCGCCGTGTTCACCCTGCCGGACCGCGTGGTCACCGCGCCTGGCCTGTGGGAGCTGCAGGTGTTCTCGGATGTGGGCGGGATTCCCCGCGATACGCGCACCGCCTTCGCCGTCGCCCAGCCCACCGCCCGTCTCGCCGGCAGCTACGCGCTGGACGCCAGCCGGCTGCGGGTCTCGCTGCCGGTGCAGGCGGCCTCGCCCGGCCGCTATGAAGCGCGCGGCACGCTGTACGCCAGCGCACCGGACGGCAGCCTGCGCCCGGTCTCCGAGGCGCATGCCGCGGCTTGGATGGACGCCGGCAACGGAACCCTCGTGCTGCAATTCCAGCGCGAGCACCTGCCGCCCGGCTACGGCGCACCATTCGAGCTGCGGGATCTGGAGCTCAACGACCAGAGCCGCCTGGGCAAGCTGGAAGCGCGCGAGCGCGCCGCCCGGTTCTGAGATCCGCGATACTCCGACAAACGACGGCCGGGCTTGCCCGGCCGTTGCCATTTGGGCAGGCTGTGGCGGGCTCCGGAGAGGCAGGACATGCGCACGAAACTGAAATGGACCCTGGTCCCGCTGGGCCTGCTGGCACTGCTGCTCCTGGCCTACGTGGCCGCCGGGCCGTGGCTGGCGATCAACGGCATCCGCCGGCTGGTGGCCGCGGGCCAGCAGGACGAGCTGTGGCGGTTCGTGGATTTCCAGCGTCTGCAGGAAAGCCTGCGCCCGCAGCTCGAAGAAAAGATCATGCGCGACATCCTGGCGCGCACCGCCTCCCGTTCGGGACCGCTGGCCATCGGCAAGGTCAGCAGTGCCTTTACCGAGCCCGCGGTGAAGGCGATGGCCTCGCCGCAGGGGCTGGCCACCCTGCTGCAGGGCAGCGCACTTGCGCGCACCACCGCGCCCGGCGCGCCCAATGACGGCCTAAAGCACGCGCAAACCCGGTTTCAATCGCCGTCGCTGTTCACCGCGACCGTCGCCAGCGCCGAAGGCAGGCCGGTGGTGTTCGAGTTCCGCCGCGACGGCCTGGGCTGGAAGCTGACCGGACTGCGCCTGCCGGATTGACCGGCAGGTTCAACCTTGCCTGGCCTCATTGGCCACGCCGTGGGGCACGTGGCCGGCAGCCACGTGGCGGCGCGCGGAATCGATATTGTGCGGGGAATCGTCGAAGAAGATGTCGGCCCCGAACGCCTCCAGGAACGGCCCCTTGTCGCGGCCGCCGAGGAACAGCGCCTCGTCCAGGCGCACGCCCCATTCGCGCAGGGTGCGGATCACCCGTTCGTGCGCGGGGGCCGAGCGCGCGGTGACCAGCGCGGTGCGGATCGGCGCGTCCTGGCCCGGCGGGAACGCCGCCTGCAGGTCGTGCAGGGCCGCCAGGAAGCCACGGAACGGGCCGCCGGAAAGCGGCTCGTGCGCACGCTCGCGCTCGTGGCGGCCGAACGCCTCCACCCCCTGCTCGCGCGAGACCCGCTCGCTCTCGTCGCCAAAAATCACCGCATCGCCATCGAATGCGATCCGCAATTGATGCGGATGCCGCGGTTCGCTGGCCCGTTCCGGCAGAATCGTGGCCGCCGCCACCCCGGCCTCCAGCGCGCGCCGCACCGATTCCGGATTGGCCGAGAGGAACAGCTGCGCGCCGAACGGCTTGATGTAGGGCCAGACCGGCGCGCCGGCGGTGAAGGTGGCACGGCGGATGTCCAGCCCATGGTGCTGAATCGAATTGAACACGCGCAGCCCGGTATCGGAGGAATTGCGCGAGAGCAGGATCACCTCCACCCGGCGCGCCCCCGCGTTCAGGCCCAGCAGCTTGCGCACCAGCGGGAAGGCGATGCCGGGCGGTAGCACCTCGTTCTCGCGCTGGCGCTGGTGCGCGGCGAACGCATCGATGCCCTCGCGCTCGAACACCGCATGGCTGTCCTCCATGTGGAACAGCGCGCGCGCGGTGATCGCCACCACCAGGGGCGGCGGAAGGCGGTCGTCGGACTCGGGCGGCGCGGGCGGGGCGTGGTCGGGCATCACGGCAAGTATGCGGGCAAGGACGGGATCAGGCGCTGAACCGGGCGGCTCACGCGCCGGCGCCGGCATCGCGCTGGAACAGCACGCGCTGCGGCCGGTGCAGGGCGAACCCCTGCGCGTAGTCCACCGACATGCCGGCCAGCAGGTCCAGCAGTTCCTGCGACGACACCCATTCGGCCACCACCTGCAGGCCCTGCTCGTGGCCGATCTCGGCCACCGCGCGTACGATCGAGCGCGACATGCGGTCGCTGGCCATGTTCTGCACGAAGATGCCGTCGATCTTCACCATGTCCAGCTCGAGGTCCTTGAGATAGCCGAACGAGGACATGCCGGCGCCGAAATCGTCCAGCGCCACCCGGCAGCCGAGCTGGCGCAGGCGGGCGATCAGCGCACTGGAGGCGGCGAAATCGCGCATCGCCACCGTCTCGGTGATCTCGAACACCAGCCGCCGCGGGTCGATCCGGTGCAGCTCCAGCAGCTGGGCGATGCGCTCGAACAGGCCCGGATCCTCCAGGCTCGCCGCGGACAGGTTGATCGCGCAGGTGGCCAGCGCTTTCCCGCTGGGATGCAGGCGGTCCAGGTGGGCCAGCGCGGTCTCCACCACCCAGCGGTCCACCAGCGGCATCAGCCCGTAGCGCTCGGCCGCCGGCAGGAAGGCGCCCGGCAGCACCTCGCCGCCGTCCTCGTCGCGCAGGCGCAGCAGCAGCTCGATGTGCACCCCGCCCTCGCCGCGCAGCGGATGCAGCTCCTGGTAGTCCAGCAGCAGGCGGCCGTCGTTGAGCGCCTCGCGGATGCGGTTGGCCCATTCCATCTCGCCCATCCGGCGCGCGATCGCGGCATCGTCCTCGGCATACAGGTGGATGCGGTTGCGGCCGGCTTCCTTGGCCAGGTAGCAGGCCGCGTCCGCATGCGCGAACAGCTCCTTCAGCGAGGCTGCGCTGCGCAGCATCACCACGCCGATGCTGGCGCTGATGGTGTAGTTGCGGCCTTCCCAGGTGAACACGAAGGTCTCGATCCCGGCGCGCATGCGCTCGGCCGCCTGCAGCGCCTCCTCGGTGGTGCGCACGCCGGACAGCAGCACCCCGAACTCGTCGCCGCCCAGCCGCGCCAGCATGTCGTGCGGGCGCAGGTTCTCCTTCATCAGCATGGCCAGCCGCACCAGCAGCTCGTCGCCGGCGCCATGGCCCGAGGTGTCGTTGATCAGCTTGAACTGGTCGAGGTCGATGAACAGCAGCGCGCCGACCTGGCGCCCGCTGCCGGACAGCAGCGCCTGCGCGCGCAGCTCGAACTCGCGGCGGTTGAACAGCCGGGTCAGCGGATCATGGCTGGCCTGGTAGCTGAGGCGCTCGGTCAACTGCCGCTGCTCGGTGGTGTCGCTGGCCACCAGCAGCCACATCGGCACGTCGTCGATCTCGACCGAAGTGATCCAGGTCGTGGCCCAGAACGGGCGGCCCTCGGCATCGCGCATCTGCACCTCCAGGGCCTGCGAGGTGCCTTCCTCCGCCGCCTGCAGGTGGTCCTGGCCGCCGATCTCCAGCAGGGTGCCGAAACCACCGCGGGCGCCGGCGTGGGGGTCGAGCTTCTGGCGCGCGACCGCGTTGCGGTACACGATGGTGCCGTCGTCCTTGCGCACCAGCAACACCAGGCAGGGCAGCAGCTCGTTGAGGGTGCGGAAGCGCTCCTCGCTCGCGCGGAAGCGCGCGCTCATCGCGGTGCCGAGCGCGATCGCCTGTTCGCGCGTGCTCACCAGCGACCATGCCAGCGCGGCCAGCAGGACGCTGATCGCGCTGCCGATCCAGACCACCACCCACCACCCGCCCTGCCCATCCAGGGCCGCACGCGGGGCGGCACTGAACCGCCATGTGCGCCCGCCGAAGTGGAACTCCACCACGTGCGGCAACCCACCCGATGACGCCGCGAACCGGCGCTCGTACAGCAGGCGCGGGGAGCCGTCGCCCACGTCCTCGACCTTCACGCTGGCCAGTTCGGACGGCGACTCGGGGATGACGGAATTGATCAGGTCGGCGATGCGGAACGAGGCGCCGAGCGAGCCCACCATGTCCTGCCGACGCGCTTCGAGGCTGGCCGGGATGGGGCCGGGGCGATAGACCGGAAGGCGCAGGATGACGCCGTCCAGCGGCCCCGCGCTGTCGCGGCTCTGGATCAACCGGAACGGCGGCGACATCGCCACCTGGTTGCTGTCGCGCGATCGCCGCAACGCCTCCATGTTCATCGGCTGGCGGGCGATGTCCAGTCCGCGCAGGGCCTCGTTGCCTTCCTGCGGCACGTACATGGTGGTGATGTAGTGCTCGCGCCCGTCGATGAGACGGCGCTCGGCATAGGCCAGCGCCTGCAGGCTGATACGAATGTCGCCGCTGGCCTGCATGTTCTCGTAGGCGCGCATGTACTCGTCCGGGGTCACCTCGTCGGACGACAGGAAGATCGACTGGAACGCCCGGATCAGATGCTCGCACTGGCGCAGCTGTTCGTAGAGGCTGTTGGAGTAATGCACGGCCTGCTTGACGAACTCCCGGCGCGCCTCGCGCTCGCCACGGACGCGCTCCAGGTCGGCCAGCCACAGGGTGCCGCCCAGGCCCAGCAACAGCACCAGCAGCCCCCAGGCCCAGGCGGGGACGCGCCGGCGCACCGCCTGTCCTTGCAACGGCTCGCTTCCGCTGGGCGTGGCTTCGAAGGGCATGCAGGCTCCGCTCGGAGGACAGGGCTAGACGGTGAACTGCTCGATCAGGATGCGCTCTTCCAGGTTGTGCTCGGGGTCGAACAGCAGGGTGACGTGGCGGTCGCGGGATTCGCGCACCAGCACCTCGGTGACGTCGCGCACCTCGTGCGAATCGGCGGTGGCGCTGACCGGCCGCTTGAGCGGATCGCGCACCGTGAAGCGCACCTCGGTGCCCGCCTTGAGCACCGCGCCGCGCCAGCGCCGCGGCCGGAACGGGGCGATCGGGGTCAACGCCATCACGTTGGCCCCGAGCGGCAGGATCGGGCCGTGCGCGGAGAAGTTGTAGGCGGTGCTGCCGGCCGGGGTGGCCAGCATCACTCCGTCGCAGATCAGCTCGTCCAGGCGCACTTCGCCATTGAGCGCGATGCGGATGTGCGCAGCCTGGCGGGTCTGGCGCAGCAGCGAGACTTCGTTGTAGGCCAGCGACTCGACGCTGGCCCCGGATTCGGTCTGGGCGCGCATCTCCAGCGGGTGCAGCACCGCCGGCTCTGCCGCCGCGATCCGCGCCAGCAGGTCATCGCCGGGGCGGTACTGGTTCATCAGGAAGCCCACCGTGCCCAGCTTCATTCCGTACACCGGCCGTCCCAGCGCGCCGTGGCGATGCAGGGTCTGCAGCATGAAGCCATCGCCGCCGAGGGCCACGATCACGTCGGCCTCCGCCGGCGGATGCGCGCCAAACTCGCGTTCCAGCTGGGCAAGCGCGGCCTGCGCCTCGATGGCGGGGCTGGCAAGCAGGGCGAGGCGCGGGGCGGTCATGCCGCGAGGATAGCAAGAGGCCGTGACCGGTGGCGCACAGCGGAAACCCGCCTCAGGCCCGCAAACGCGAAGGGCGCCCCGTTCGGGACGCCCTTCGCTGGCCACGGCCGCAGCGCTGATTCAGCCGCGCTGGGCCAGCTGCGCCACCCGCTGCACCGCCACCGAGGCGGTGGGGTAGTCCACGCTCTTCTGCGCCGCCAGCTCGGCCAGCATCGCCAGGGTGAAGCGCAGCGAGGCATCGTCGCGCCCCAGCCACGCCTGCACCTTGGCATCCGCGTCCTTGCCGGGCATCGCCAGCACCTGGCCGGTGAGCGTGCGCAGCTGCGCGAACAGCTCGTCGCGCAGCACGCCGCGCGCGACCGCATGCCAGCGCCCCTCCACCTTCAGCGCCTCGATCTGCTCGCGCAGCCACGGCGCATGCAGAGCATCGGCCAGGCGGAAATAGACCTTGGCAACCTCCACCGGACGCAGCTTGCGCTCGCGCGCCAGCTCGATCACGTCCGGGCTGGCCTCGAGGTAGGGCAACGCCGCCAGCTGGTCGGCCAGCTTCGCCGGCAGGCCCTTGGCCCGCCACTCCTGGCGGCTGGCTTCGTAGCGCGGGCGCTGCGACGGCGGCAGGATGCCCTCGCCCGCGCGGATGTCGCGGAAGCCGTCGTGGTAGCGCTCCACCGCGGTGGCGATCGCCGGCACCGCGCCCGGGCGCGACAGCAGCCAGCGGGTGAAGCTACGCTGCAGCTCCCAGATCACCTGCAGGGCATCGATCTGCACCGGTTCGGCCACCTTGCCATCGAGCGCGTCGATCTGCGCCCACAGATCGCGCGCATCCAGGGTCTCGCGGGTGATGGTATAGGCGCGCGCGATCTCGCCGATGCTGCGCCCGCTGTCCTCCTGCATGCGCATCAGGAAGGTCGAGCCCATCCGGTTGATGGTGGAGTTGGTGACCGCCGTCGCAATGATCTCGCGCTTCAGGCGGTGGTTCTCCATTGCCTTGGCGTACTTCTTCTGCAGCGGCTCGGGGAAGTAGCGCACCAGCTCCTTCGACAGGTACGGATCTTCCGGAACGTCCGATTCCAGCAGCTGCGGGTAGGCCACCAGCTTGGCGTAGGACAGCAGGATGCAAAGCTCGGGCCGGGTCAGGCCCTGGCCGCGCAGCTTGCGCTCGGCGATCTCGGCGTCGCTGGGCAGGAACTCGATCTGGCGGTCCAGCAGGCCCTGCGCCTCGAGGGTGCGGATGAAGTGCATCTTCGAGCCGAGGCGCGAGGCGCTCATCCGCTCCATCAGGGTCAGCGCCTGGTTCTGCCGGTAGTTGTCGTTCAGCACCAGCTGCGCCACTTCGTCGGTCATCGCCGCCAGCAGCTTGTTGCGCGCGGCCAGGGTCAGCCGCTTCTTCTGCACCTCGCCGTTGAGCAGGATCTTGATGTTCACCTCGTGGTCGGAGGTGTCCACGCCGGCCGAGTTGTCGATGAAGTCGGTATTCAGCAGCACCCCCGCCTGCGCGGCCTCGATGCGGCCGAGCTGGGTCATGCCGAGGTTGCCGCCCTCGCCCACCACCTTGCAGCGCAGGTCGGCGCCGTTGACGCGCAGCGCGTTGTTGGCACGGTCGCCGACGTCGGCGTTGTTCTCGCCGCTGGCCTTGACGTAGGTGCCGATGCCGCCGTTCCACAGCAGGTCCACCGGCGCACGCAGGGCCGCGCTGATGAGCTCGGTCGGGGTCATCGACTTCACCGCCGGGTCCAGCCCCAGCGCCTCGCGCACCTGCGGGGTGATCTCGATCGCCTTGGCCGAGCGCGGATGGACGCCGCCGCCCTTGCTGATCAGCTTGGCGTCGTAATCCGCCCAGCTGGAGCGCGGCAGCTTGAACAGGCGCTCGCGCTCCTTGAAGGAAACCGCCGGGTCGGGGTTCGGGTCGAGGAAGATGTGGCGGTGGTCGAAGGCGCACACCAGCTTGATGTGCCGGGACAGCAGCATGCCGTTGCCGAACACGTCGCCGGACATGTCGCCGATCCCGACCACGGTGAAGTCCTCGCTCTGGCAATCGCGGCCGAGCGCGCGGAAATGGCGCTTCACCGACTCCCACGCGCCGCGCGCGGTGATGCCCATGCCCTTGTGGTCGTAGCCGACCGAGCCGCCGGAAGCGAACGCGTCGTCCAGCCAGAAGCCGTGCGCCTGGGCGATGCCGTTGGCGATGTCGGAGAAGGTCGCGGTGCCCTTGTCGGCCGCCACCACCAGGTAAGGATCGTCGCCGTCGTGGCGCACCACCCCGGCCGGGGCCAGCACCTTGCCGTCGGCGGACAGGTTGTCGGTGATGTCCAGCAGGCCGTTGATGAAGCGCTTGTAGCAGGCCACGCCCTCGTTGAACCAGGCGTCGCGGTCCTGCGCCGGGTCCGGTGCCTGCTTGCAGAAAAAGCCGCCCTTGCTGCCGACCGGAACGATCACGGTGTTCTTCACCATCTGCGCCTTGACCAGGCCCAGCACCTCGGTGCGGAAGTCCTCGCGGCGGTCGGACCAGCGGAGGCCGCCGCGCGCCACCGGCCCGAAGCGCAGGTGGATGCCTTCCACCCGCGGGCCGCACACCCAGATCTCGCGGTACGGGCGCGGCTTGGGCAGGTCGGGCACGCGCGAGGAATCCAGCTTGAAGCTGACGTAGTCCGCCGGGCCGCCATCCTTGCGCAGGCCGTGCGGATACTGGATGTAGAAACTGGTGCGCAGGGTGGCGTCGATCACGCCCATGAAGCTGCGCACGATGCGGTCCTCGTCGAGGCTGGACACCCGGTCCAGCAGCCCCAGCAGGGCGCCACGCGCGGCTTCCTCCTGGCGCGCGCGGTCGCTGCCGCGGGCCTCCACCAGCGGCTGCAGCGCGGCCACGGTGGCCTCGTCGCCGAGCGCGAGCGCGCGCAGCTGCGCCTGCAGGCGGGCCATGCCCTGCTCGATCTCGGCGCGGCTCTCCTTGCCGGTGCCGGGGTGGAAGCGGGCCTCGAACAGCTCCACCAGCAGCCGCGCCAGCAGCGGATAGCGCGCCAGGGTGGCTTCCATGTAGTTCTGCGAGAACGGCACCCCGATCTGCAGCAGGTACTTGCAGTACGCGCGCAGCACCGAGACCTGGCGCCAGTCCAACTTGGCCAGCAGCACCAGGCGGTTGAAGCCGTCGTTCTCGGAATTGCCGCGCAGGACCTGCTCGAACGCGGTCTCGAACGCCTCGCGCACGGCCTCCACGTCCAGCGCCTCGAAGCCGACCTGGTCCTGCTGGCTGATCACCTCGAAGTCCTGGATGAACACGGACTCGTGGCCCACCTCGACCTCGAACAGGCGCTCGGACAGCACCTTCAGGCCCATGTTCTCCAGCACCGGCATCACGTCCGACAGCACCAGCGGGGTGGCATAGCGGAACACCTTGAAACGCAGGCGCTCGTGCTGCGGAGCCGGGGTGCGGTAGAGTTTCAGGCACATGTCGCCGGGCTGGTGCAGGCCGGCGATCTGGCGCACGTCGTCGGCCGCCACCTGCGGGCTGACCTCCTCGATGTAGCCGGCCGGCAGCGCGCCGCCGTAGCGGGCCGCGAGCTTGAGACCGGCCTCCTCGCCCTCCTTTGCCACCAGCTGCTCGCGCAGCTCGTCGCGCCAGTCGCGCACGATGTCGGCCAGGCCGGCCTCCAGCGCGGCCATGTCCACCTGCACCGCGTCCTCGCCGGCGCGCTGGCGCACCATGATGTGCAGCTGCGCCAGCGGCGAATCGCCGATCTGCACGTTGGTATCCACCCGCTCGCCGCCCAGGGCTTCCATCAGCATCGACTCGATCCGCTGGCGCACCTGGGTGCTCATGCGGTCGCGCGGCACGTAGGCCAGGGCGGAGTAGTAGCGGCCGTAGCGGTCGCGGCGCAGGAACAGCTTGCTGCGCACGCGTTCCTGCAGGCCGAGGATGCCCATGCAGGTGCGGAGCAGCTCTTCTTCTCCCGACTGGAACAGTTCGTCGCGCGGCAGGGTCTCCAGGATGTGGCGCAGGGCCTTGCCGCTGTGGCTGTTAGGGTCCAGCCCCGATTTCTCCATCACATAGGCGTAGCGCTCGCGCACCAGCGGGATATCCCACGGGCGGCGGGTGTAAGCGCTGGAGGTGTACAGGCCGAGGAAGCGCTGCTCGGCCACCGCGCGGCCCTTGGCGTCGAACTCCAGCACGCCGATGTAGTCCATGTAGCCGGGGCGGTGGATGGTGGAACGCGCGTTGGTCTTGGTCAGGATCAGCGCATCCACCGCACCGGACTGCGGCATGTAGTGCGCCGCCAGCGACTTCAGCGGCCGCGGCTTGCTGTCGTCCTCGCCGCGCAGCAGGCCCAGCCCGCTGCCCGGCACCGCCGCCAGCACCTCGTCCTTGCCGCGCTTCTCGATCCGATATTCGCGGTAGCCGAAGAAGGTGAAATGGTCGTCGGCCGCCCAGCGCAGAAACTCCTGCGCCTCGTGGCGGCCGGCTTCGTTCACGGGCAGGCGGCGGGTGGAGAGATCGTCCGCGATCCCCTGCATCTTCGAACGCATCTGCTGCCAGTCGGAGACGATCGCGCGCACGTCGCCCAGGACCTGCGTGATGCGGGCCTTCAGCGGCGCGATCGCCGCGTGCGGCTGGCGGTCGATCTCCAGGTGCATCAGCGATTCCGGCTCGCCCTCGCCGACCGCCAGCAGCTTGCCGGCCTTGTCGCGCTGCATGCGGATCACCGGGTGCCCCAGCACGTGTACGCCGATGCCGGCCTCGGCCAGCGCCATCGTCACCGAATCGACCAGAAACGGCATGTCGTCGTTGACGATCTGCAACACGGTATGGGCCGAATCGGCAGGATTGAACAGACGCACATTGGCCTTGCCGCGCTTGCGGCTGCGCGCGAACTCCAGCATGTCGGCGGCCAGCTCGGCCCAGCCGGCGGCGCTGCGGCTGGCGAATTCCTCGGCGTCCATACGCCGGTAGAACGCGGCGGCGAAGGCTTGCGCCTCGGCGCGGCCGGCCTTGCCCACGCGCTTGGCCAGGGCATCGAGGATGGGGGTGAGATCGGCGCTTTCGGAAGGTGCGACGGAGGTTTTCATCGAATGGGAACCTTACAAGGGAAACGGCCGCGCAAGGCGCGGCCGTCGGGAGGCGTGCTCAGCGCAGCCCGGTTTCGTTGCGGGCGATCACCAGCCGCTGGATCTCGCTGGTGCCTTCGTAGATCTCGGTGATCTTGGCATCGCGGAAATAGCGCTCGATCGGCATTTCCTTGGAATAGCCCATGCCGCCATGGATCTGCAGCGCCTGGTGGGTGATCCACATCGCCGCCTCCGATGCCGTCAGCTTGGCCACCGAGGCCTCGGTGGTGAAGCGCTGGCCCTGCCCCTTCAGCCACGCCGCGCGCAGCGTCAGCAGCATGGCCGCGTCCAGCTTGCACTTCATGTCGGCGATCTTGGCCTGGGTCATCTGGAAGGCGCCGATCGGCTGGCCGAAGGCCTTGCGATCCTTGACGTAGGCCAGGGTGGCCTCGTACGCGGCGCGGGCGATGCCGATGGCCTGGCTGGCGATGCCGATGCGGCCGGCGTCCAGCACGCCCATCGCGATCTTGAAGCCCTGCCCTTCCTCGCCCAGCACCTCGTCGGCTTCCACCACGTAGTCGGTGAACTCGATCTCGCAGGTGGCGGAGGCGCGGATGCCCAGCTTCGGCTCGGTCTTGCCGCGGTGGAAGCCGGCGCGTTCGGTGTCGATCATGAACGCGGTGATGCCGCGCGCGCCCTTCTCGGGCTCGGTCATCGCGAACAGCACGATGTACTTGGCGACCGGGCCGGAGGTGATCCAGCTCTTCTTGCCGTTGACCACGAAGCGGCCGTCGGCCTGCTTCACCGCGCGGCAGCGCATCGCGGTGGCATCCGAACCCGATTGCGGCTCGGTCAGCGCGAACGCGCCGATCTCGCGTCCTTCGGCGATCGCGCGCACGTACTTCTGCTTCTGCGCCTCGGTGCCGAAGGTGAGGATGCCGTTGCAGAACAGCGAGTTGTTGACGGAAACAATCGTGCTGTGGGCGGCGTCGGCCGCGGCGATCTCGATCATCGCCAGCACGTAGCTGATCGGATCCATCCCGGCGCCGCCGTATTCGACCGGCACCTCGATGCCCATCAGGCCGTTCTCGCCCAGGGCGCGAATGTTCTCCAGCGGGAATTCGCCGCTGCGGTCGTGGTGCTCGGCGCTGGGCGCGATCTTCTCGCGCGCGATCCGCCTCGCCACGTCCTGGATCATCAATTGTTCTTCGCTGAAGCCGAAATCCACGAGCGCCTCTCTATGCGTGTCTCCGAAGATGCGGCATTGTAGCCCCGCGCCGCGGCGAACCCCAGCCATGCGGCGGCGTCCGGCGCTTCGCAGGCGACCCCGTGCGAAACGCCGATGCAGGCGCCGCGCGCCGCGCATTCCGATCGCGCGCCGGGCGATCCGCCGCCCCTCGCCGCCGTCATCGCCGCGCGCCGCCGCCACGACGGCCCGGCTTGACCTGCAGGCGGCATCGCGGAATAATTATCTTTAAATCGCGATGGAAAGATATTTATGGATCTGGAAGGCTGGTCCGCGCACCTGAAGGTGTTCGCCGATGCCACCCGCGTGCGCCTGCTGGCGCTGCTGGAAGGCGAGGAGCTGACCGTCGCGGAGCTGTCCGCGATCACCCAGCTGGCGCAGCCGCGGGTATCCACCCACCTGGCCAAGCTCAAGGAGGCCGGCCTGGTGCGCGACCGCCGCGCCGGGGTCTCGGCCTATTACCGCTTCGACGATGCCGCGATCGAACCGGCCCAGCGCATGCTGTGGCAGTCCATCCGCACCGGCAGCGACGACCCCCTGCTGCGCCAGGACGCCGAGCGCGTGCCCGCGGTGCTGGCGATGCGCGCGGCCGACCAGAACTGGGCCGACAGCGTGGCCGGCGACATGGAACGCCATTACTCGCCGGGTCGCACCTGGGAGGCGCTGGCCCGCACCGCGCTGCCGCTGCTGTGGCCGGGCGACGTGCTGGACATCGCTTCCGGTGACGGCGTGCTGGCGGAACTGCTGTCCCCGCACGCCAACCGCTACGTGTGCGTGGATTCCAGCCCGCGCGTGGTCGCGGCGGCCAGCGAGCGCCTGCGCCGCTTCAGCAACGTCGAGGTGCGCGAGGGCGACATGCACGCGCTGCCATTTCCGGACGCCAGCTTCGACCTGGTGGTGCTGATGCATGCCCTGACCTATGCAACCAAGCCCGCGCAGGCGGTGGCGGAGGCCGCGCGCGTGCTGCGCCCGGGCGGGCGCCTGCTGCTGTCCAGCCTGGCCCGCCACGAGCACCGCAGCGTGGTGGAGGCCTACGGCCACGTGAACCTGGGCTTCACCCAGAAGGAACTGCGCAAGTTCGCGGAAAAGGCCGGGCTGGCCATCGCCAATTGCGAGACCGTCACCCGCGAGCGCCGCCCTCCCCATTTCGAAGTGATCGCGCTCACCGGCATCAAGCCGTGAGCGGAGGACGCCCCAGCATGCCCCTGCCCTGGCTCAACCCCGTCCGTGCCGCCGCGCTGCAGGACGCGCTCGCACGCCGCATCCTCGTGATCGACGGCGCGATGGGCACCATGATCCAGCGCCACGACCTGACCGAGGCCGACTACCGCGGCGAGCGCTTCGCCGCCGGCTTCGATGCCCTGTATGCGCCCGCCGGCCACGCCCATGGCCCCGGCTGCGGCTGCGAAGGGCACGACCAGCGCGGCAACAACGACCTGCTGTCGCTGACCCGCCCGGACATCATCCGCGGCATCCACCGTGCCTACCTCAAGGCCGGCGCCGACCTGGTCGAGACCAACACCTTCAACTCCACCCGCGTCTCGCTGGCCGACTACCGCCTGCAGCACCTGGTGCGCGAACTCAACCGCGAGGGCGCGCGCTTGGCCCGCGCCGAATGCGACGCCATCGAAGCGCAGGACCCGTCGAGGCCGCGCTTCGTGATCGGCGTGCTGGGCCCCACCAGCCGCACCGCCTCGCTCTCGCCGGACGTTAACCGCCCCGGCTTCCGCGCCATCACCTTCGACGAACTCGCCGAGGCCTACCGCGAGGCCGCACGCGGCCTGGTCGAAGGCGGCGCCGACATCCTGATGGTCGAAACCGTGTTCGACACCCTCAACGCCAAGGCCGCGCTGTTCGCGATCGATGACGTGTTCGCGGAGGTCGGCGCGCGGCTGCCGGTGATGGTGTCCGGCACCATCACCGATGCCTCCGGGCGCACCCTGTCCGGGCAGACCGCCGAGGCGTTCTGGTATTCGCTGCGGCATGCGCGCCCGCTGGCGATCGGCCTGAACTGCGCGCTCGGCGCGCGCGACCTGCGCCAGCACATCGACGTGCTGGCACGGGTGGCCGATACCCACGTCAGCACCCATCCCAATGCCGGGCTGCCGAATGCGTTCGGCGGCTACGACGAGACCCCGGAGGACATGGCCGCGGTGCTGCGCGGCTTTGCCGAATCCGGCCTGCTGAACCTGGTCGGCGGCTGCTGTGGCACCACGCCCGACCACATCCGCGCGATCGCCGCCGCGGTCCGCGACTTGCCGCCGCGCGCGGTGCCGGTGCTGGATGCCGTGCCCGCGGAGGCCGCGGCATGAGCACCCTGCCCCGCCACACCCGGCTGGCCGGGCTGGAGCCGCTGGTCATCACGGCCGAGTCCAACTTCATCAACGTCGGTGAGCGCACCAACGTCACCGGCAGCGCGCAGTTCAAGAAGCTCATCCTCGAGGGCCGTTACGACGAGGCGGTCGCGGTGGCGCGCCAGCAGGTGGAAAGCGGCGCGCAGGTCATCGACGTCAACATGGACGAAGGCCTGCTGGATTCGAAGCGGGCGATGGTGGAGTTCCTCAACCTGATCGCCGCCGAGCCGGACATCGCCCGGGTGCCGGTGATGGTGGATTCCTCCAAGTGGGAGGTGATCGAAGCCGGCCTGAAGTGCCTGCAGGGCAAGGGCATCGTCAACTCGATCTCGCTCAAGGAAGGCGAGACGGAATTCCTGCGCCAGGCCCGCCTGGTGCGGCGCTACGGCGCGGCGGTGGTGGTGATGGCCTTCGACGAGGAAGGCCAAGCCGACAGCGCGGCGCGCAAGGTCGGGATCTGCGCGCGCGCCTACCACCTGCTGACCACGGACGTGGGCTTCCCGCCCGAGGACATCATCTTCGACCCCAACGTGTTCGCGATCGCCACCGGCATCGAGGAGCACGACAACTACGCGGTGGACTTCATCGAGGCCACCCGCGAGCTGCGCCGCCGCTTCCCGCATTGCCACGTCTCCGGCGGCGTGTCCAACGTCTCGTTCTCGTTCCGCGGCAACGAGCCGGTGCGGCAGGCGATCCACGTGGTGTTCCTGTACCACGCCATCCGCGCCGGCATGGACATGGGCATCGTCAACGCCGGTGCGCTGCCGCTGTACGACGACCTCGACCCGCTGCTGCGCGAGCGGGTGGAGGACGTGGTGCTGAACCGCCGCCCGGACGCCACCGAGCGCCTGCTGGAGATCGCCGACAACTACCGGAAGAAAAAAGGCGAAAAGAAGGCCGAGGACCTGGCGTGGCGCCAGCAGCCGGTCGCCGCGCGCCTGTCACACGCGCTGGTGCACGGAATCGACCAGTACGTCGAGGCCGACACCGAGGAGGCCCGCCAGGCCGCGGCGCGCCCGCTGGACGTGATCGAAGGCCCGCTGATGGCCGGCATGAACGTGGTCGGCGACCTGTTCGGCGCCGGCAAGATGTTCCTGCCGCAAGTGGTGAAATCGGCGCGGGTGATGAAGAAAGCGGTCGCCCACCTGCTGCCCTACATCGAGGCCGAGAAGCTGCGCAGCGGCGATACCGGCCGCAGCAACGGCCGCATCGTGCTGGCGACGGTCAAGGGCGACGTGCACGACATCGGCAAGAACATCGTCGGCGTGGTGCTGGCCTGCAACAACTTCGAGGTGATCGACCTCGGGGTGATGGTGCCGGCGCAGAAGATCCTGGACACCGCGCGCGAGGCCGGCGCGGACATGATCGGGCTGTCCGGGCTGATCACCCCCTCGCTGGAAGAGATGAGCCACGTGGCAAAGGAGATGCAGCGGCAGGGCTTCTCCATCCCGCTGCTGATCGGTGGCGCCACCACCTCGCGCGCGCACACCGCGCTGAAGATCGATCCGCACTACGAGGCGCCGACAATCTGGGTGAAGGACGCCTCGCGCGCGGTGAACGTGGCGCAGTCGCTGATGTCACCCGAGCTGCGCGGCGACTTCGTGCAGGCCGCGGCCAACGACTACGCCGACGTGCGCCAGCGCCACCGCCAGCGCGGCGACGGCAAGCGGCTGGTATCGCTGGAGCAGGCGCGTGCGCAGGCGTTCCGGCCCGACTGGGCCAGCTACGCCCCGCCCGCCCCGCGCCAGCCCGGCGTGCACGTGCTGGACGACTACCCGCTGGCGGAGCTGGTCGAGTGGATCGACTGGTCGCCCTTCTTCAATGCCTGGGAACTGGCCGGCAGCTTCCCCGCCATCCTCACCGACCCGGTGGTGGGCGCGCAGGCCAGCGAGCTGTACCGCGATGCACGCGCCATGCTCGACCGCATCGTCGCCGGCAAATGGCTGACCGCGAAGGGCGTGTTCGGCCTATGGCCGGCCAACAGCGTGGGCGACGACGTGGTACTGCAGGCCGATGGCGGCGAGCGCTGGCTGCGCTTCCTGCGCCAGCAGGCCGACAAGCCCGCCGACCGGCCCGACCTCTGCCTGGCCGACTTCATCGCCCCGCGCGACAGCGGCCGCCAGGACTGGATCGGCGGCTTCGCCGTCACCGCCGGCATCGGGATCGAGCCGCACGTGGCGCGCTTCGAGGCGGCCCACGACGACTACAGCGCGATCCTGCTCAAGGCGCTGGCGGACCGGCTGGCCGAAGCCTTCGCCGAACGCCTGCACCAGCGCGTGCGCACCGAGTTCTGGGGCTACGCGCCCGACGAGGCGCTGGACAACGCCGCCCTGATCGCCGAGCGCTACCGCGGCATCCGCCCGGCCCCCGGCTACCCGGCCTGCCCGGAGCACAGCGAGAAGCAGGTGCTGTTCGACCTGCTGGGCGCGCCCGCACGTGCCGGCATCACCCTGACCGAGCACTTCGCCATGAGTCCGGCGGCCAGCGTGTCCGGCTATTACTTCAGCCACCCCGACAGCCGCTACTTCGTGGTCGGCCGGGTGTCGAAGGAACAGGTCGCGGACTACGCCCGCCGCAAAGGCGTGCCGCTGGCGCAGGCGGAGCGCTGGCTGTCGTCCAACCTGGACTACGATCCGGACTGAGGCGCGCCCCTCACCACACCAGATCGTCCGGCACCTGGTATTTCGGATCGGAGTACGGGTCGTCGGCGGCGGGCGCATTCGGATCCACCTTCAATGCCACCGCCGGGGCGAAGATGGCCTCGGCCTCGGCCAGCACCGCGGCATCCACCAGCAGGTAGCGGCCGTTGAGCTGGACCACGCCGAGCTGGCCGGCATTGAGCGCCTTGAGCTGCTCGGCGGTGACGTGCACACGCTTGATCTTGCCGCCGTACTCGAAGTGGCGCACGTACTCGGCATCCGCAGCGTTCAGTGCCTTGCCTTGCAGGAATGCCTCCAGCTTCGCCTTGGCCTCTCGGCGCTGGCGCGCCTCCTCCTGCTTCAGGCGCTCGGCCTCGATGCGCTCCTCCTTTTCCTTCTGCGCGCGGATCGCGTAGGCCTTGGCGAGGTCGATGTCCTCGCGCGTGCGCGGCGCGTGCGGGCGCGACGGACGCGCGGGCTTGCCGCCCTGCCCCGGCTGCGGCTTGCGCGCGTCCTGGCGGCGCGGCTCCTGCTTCGGGCGCGCGGCGGGCTTCGGGGCGTCCTTGAAGCCCAGGCCCAGCAACTGGTCGCGGAGGGAATTGCTCATGGTGGTACTCGCTTGGTTCTGCTCGCTTGGTTCTGCTCGCTTGGTTCTGCCCGGCCGGGGCCGCCCGCCTGCGGATGGCGGACGCCCGGCACCGTCAGTAATGCGGGGGCGGGGGTTCGCTGGCGGCATCGCCCACCGCCGGGCTGTTGGCCAGCGCGCTGCGCAGCTGGCGCAATTCTTCCAGCGCGCGATGCAGGCGCAGCGCATTGGCGGATTCCTCGGCGCGCGCGGCCGCCAGCGCGTCGCTGAGCTCCTGCAGCGCATGCTCCTGGAACGCCAGCCGGGTCTCCAGGTCCACCAGGCGCCGTTCGAGCTCGCTCATGCCAGCGCCTCCCGCCGCAGCGAGCGCCCGCGACCGATGCCGTAATAGGCCAGCCCGGCGGCCTCGACCTCGTCGGGCGCGTACAGGTTGCGCCCATCGAACACCACCGCATCGGCCAGCGCCGCCTTCAGCCGCGCGAAATCCGGGCTGCGGAACTGCTTCCACTCGGTCACCACCACCAGCGCATCCGCGCCCTCCAGCGCCGCCTGCGCGCTGTCGCACAGCCGCAGGTCATCGCGCGCCCCGAAGATCCGCCTTGCCTCGTCCATCGCCTCCGGATCGAACGCCTGCACCCGCGCACCGGCGTCCCACAGCTGCGCGAGCAAAGTACGGCTCGACGCCTCGCGCATGTCGTCGGTGTTGGGTTTGAACGCCAGCCCCCACACCGCGACGGTCTTGCCGCGCAGCTGCGCGCTGCCGCCGTAGTGACGCGCCATCAGCGCGAACAGATGCTGCTTCTGCGCGGCATTCACCGCCTCCACCGCGTCCAGTAGGCGCGGCTCCACCCCGTGCTGCTGCGCGGTGCGCGCCAGCGCCTGCACGTCTTTGGGGAAGCACGAGCCGCCGTAGCCGGCGCCGGGATAGATGAAATGCCAGCCGATGCGCGGATCGGAGCCGATGCCCTTGCGCACCATCTCCACGTCCGCGCCCACCTGCTCGGCGATGTTGGCGATTTCGTTCATGAAGCTGATCTTGGTCGCCAGCATCGCGTTGGCGGCGTACTTGGTCAGCTCGGCGGAGCGCACGTCCATCGCCACGATCCGCTCGTGGTTGCGGTTGAACGGCGCGTACAGCCGGCGCAACGTCTCCAGCGCCGCCGGGCTGTCGGTGCCGATCACGATGCGGTCCGGGCGCATGCAGTCCTCCACCGCCGCGCCCTCCTTCAGGAACTCGGGGTTGGACACCACGTCGAAATGGAGATCCACGCCGCGCGCGGCCAGTTCTTCTGCGATCGCCGCGCGCACGCGGTCGGCGGTGCCCACCGGCACGGTGGACTTGTCCACCACGATGGCCGGCCGCTGCAGATGCCGGCCGATGGTACGCGCCACCGCCAGCACGTATTGCAGGTCGGCGCTGCCATCCTCGTCCGGTGGGGTCCCCACCGCGATGAACAGCACGTCGCCATGGGCGATCCCCTCCGCCGCATCGGTGGTGAAACGCAGCCGCCCGGCGGCGTGGTTGGCCTTGACCATCGGCGTCAGGCCCGGCTCGTAGATCGGCACCTCGCCGCGGTTCAGGCCCGCGACCTTGGCCGCGTCGATGTCCACGCACACCACCTCGTGGCCCACCTCGGCCAGGCAGGTGCCCGTGACCAGGCCCACGTAGCCGGTCCCAAAAATACAGATGCGCATTTCCCTTGCCTCCGGAAAGAAAAAGCCCGGGCGCGCTCGCAGCGCGCCGGGCCTCGAACGACAGCGCGGAGTTTACCGCGCCGGCCTTACTGCGCGTCGCGCGGCGGCTTCACGATCTCCAGCAGTTCGACCTCGAACTCCAGCACCTGGTTGGGGCCGATCATCGGCGGCGCCTGCTCGCCGTAGGCCAGCTTGGCCGGGATCCAGAACTTGTACTTGGAGCCAACCGGCATCAGCTGCAGGCCCTCGGCCCAGCCCGGGATCACGCCCTGCAGCGGCAGCACCGCCGGCTCGCCGCGCTTGTAGGAGCTGTCGAACTCGGTGCCGTCCAGCAGGGTGCCCTTGTAGTTCACCTTCACGCCGTCGCTGGCGGCCGGCTTCGGGCCCTTGCCCTGGGTGATGACCTGGTACTGCAGGCCGGAGGCGGTGGTGACCACGCCCGGCTTCTTGGCGTTCTCGGCCAGGAACTTCTCGCCCTTCTCCAGATTGGCCTTGGCTTCTTCCATCATCTTGGCGATCTGCTTGGCCTGCATGCGCTGGCCGAAGCCCTGCATGATCTGCTGCGCCTGGGCCTCGGTGATCAGCGCCTTGCCGCCGGTCATCTGGGTGCGCAGCGCCTTCACCACGGTGTCGGTATTGACCTCGTCCTTGATCTCGGACAGCTGCTTGCCCATCGCCATGCCGATGGCATAGCTCACCTGCTCTTTCTCGGTGGGAAGGCCGGGGTAGCCGGTCTTCTCGTCGGCCGCCTTACCGGCCTGGGCAGCGGCGTCGGAGACTTCCACCGGCTTCTTTTGGGTATTGCAGGCGGACACGGCCAGCACGGTGGCCAGGGCGAGCAGGGCGGGACGGACGATCGGCTTCATCTGCGGGAAACTCCGGGGAAATGGCGAAAGAGTGGGCCGGCATGGGCACCGGCAGGAACACGATTACGGATAGAACGCTGCGGTTGGACTCATTCGACGCCCAACAGTTCCACGTCGAACACCAGGGTGGCATTGGGCGGGATGTCGCGGCCGGCGCCCTTTTCACCATAGCCGAGCGCAGCCGGGATCCAGAACCGGTACTTGGCGCCGACCGGCATCATCGCCACGCCCTCGCTCCAGCCCTTGATGACCTGGTCGAGGCCGAATTCGGCGGGCTCGCCGCGGTCGTAGGAACTGTCGAACTTGGTGCCGTCCAGCAGGGTGCCGACGTAATCCACTTTGACCCGCTGGCCCGGCTTCGGGCGCACGCCGTTGCCCTGGCGCAGGATCTGGTACTGCAGGCCGCTGGGGGTGACGAACACGCCTTTCACTTGACGATTCTTGGCCAGGAACGCCTGCTCCTTCTCGAGCGCGGACTCGCCCGCGCGCTTGCGCTCCTCGGCGCGCTTCTCCTCCAGCCGCGCCGAGAACCGGCTGCGCACCTGGGCGAGCTGCGCCGCGTCCAGCAGCGGCTTGGCGGCCGGGTCGGCGCCGTCCTTCACCCCGCGCAGGAACATCGGCATGTCGAACTCGCCGCGCGCGTCCTGCATCGTCAGGCCGACGGTGGTGCCCAGCAGCAGGCCCACCTTGGCGCGGTCCAGGGCCTCCGCCGGCTTGCCGGCCTTGCGCGCGGCGATATTCGCCATCAGGCCCTGCCAGGTGACGCGCGCCTCGTCCGGTGCCAGCGGCGGCTTGCCGCCGGCCATCGCATTCTCCACCCCGCGCTGGAACGCGGCCATATCCACGTCCGGCAGACCCGGGCCAACGCTGCGGCTGGCGTCCAGGCCCAGCATGTAACCGATCTGCTCACGCTCGCTGGAAGGCGTTGCTTCCTGTGCCTGCAGCGTACCCACCACCAGGGCCAGGGCCAGCAATACGGCCCAGGGCCGCCGCAATGAAAACCGCATCGTGTCGCTCTCCGGAAGCGCCCGCCGCGGGCGCGCAGGCCGGCCGGGCAACGCGCCATTGTCGTTCCCCGGCCCGGCAGCGGCAATCCTTCGCGCGTGCCGGCCCTTCCCCCACCCCTGTCTTTGGTTGGGTCGAACGGTGCTTGACAGTCGAAATCCTAGTGTTATAGTTGCCTACAACACCGAACACCCAGAGCAGGACGTTCACCATGAACCGCAAGCTCCACAACTCCCTGATGGCCGCCCTGGCCTCCAGCGCGCTGTTCGTCATCGCGCTGCTGGCCAGCACCCCGGCCACCCCCTCCGCCCCGGCATCGCTGGCGCAGGACGCGCCGCTGCAGGACACCGCCCTGGCCGGCCTGGCGCCCGCGCTGGACGCACCGCCCGCCCGCGCCGCTGCGCGCACGCCGCGGCAGTCGGTGCGGATGCCGTTCTTCTCCTTCTCGCCGCGGAGCTGAGCCATGGCCGCCGTCGAATGGAGCGATGGCGCTCCCATCTACCGCCAGCTGAAGGAGCGCGTGATCGCGATGATGCTGGACGGCGTGCTGAAGCCGGGCGATGCCCTGCCTTCGGTGCGGCAGGTGGCCGCCGAATACCAGCTGAACCCGATCACCGTCTCGCGCGCCTACCAGGAGCTCGCGGACGACCAACTCGTCGAAAAACGCAGGGGACTTGGCATGTACGTCACCGAAGGCGCCGCCGCGCGCCTGCTGCAGAGCGAGCGCGAGCGCTTCTTGCGCGAGGAATGGCCGCTGGTGCTGGAACGCATCCAGCGCCTGGGCCTGAGCATCGATGAACTGCTGGATCCGAAGCAGACCCGGGGGACCAAGTGAACGCCACCATGACCGCTCCCATCGTCTCCGCCAGCGGCCTGCGCAAGGCCTACAAGAACAAGCTGGCGCTGGACGGCGCCCGCTTCGAGATCCCAGTCGGCCGGATCGTGGGCCTGATCGGCCCCAACGGCGCCGGCAAGACCACCGCGCTCAAGGCGATCCTCGGCCTGATCCCGTTCGAGGGCCGGCTGGAGGTGCTGGGCAAGGACCCGCGCACCCAGCGCGACGCTCTGATGAACGATGTCTGCTTCATCGCCGACGTGGCCGTGCTGCCGCGCTGGATCACGGTGGCGCAGGCGATCGAGTTCGTCGCCGGGGTGCACCCGCGCTTCGATGCCGCGCGCTGCCAGCGCTTCCTGGAAGGCACCCAGCTCAAGCCGGGGATGAAGGTGCGCGAGATGTCCAAGGGCATGATCGTGCAGCTGCACCTGGCGCTGGTGATGGCCATCGACGCCCGCCTGCTGGTGCTGGACGAGCCCACCCTCGGCCTGGACATCCTCTACCGCAAGCAGTTCTACCAGCGCCTGCTGGAGGACTACTTCGACGAGAACAAGACCATCCTGATCACCACCCACCAGGTCGAGGAGATCGAGCACATCCTCACCGACCTGATGTTCATCCGCGACGGCAAGATCGTGCTTGAAGCGCAGATGGACAGCCTCGGCGAGCGCTACACCGAAGTGCTGGTGAATGCCGACCGGCTGGAGGCCGCGCGCGCGCTGAAACCCATCGACGAGCGCAGCCTGCCCTTCGGCAAGACCGTGATGCTGTTCGACGGCGTCGACCCGGCGCAGCTGGCGCAGCTGGGCGAAACCCGCACCCCCGGCCTGGCCGACCTGTTCGTCGCCACCATGAAAGGAACCTACGCATGAACGCCCGCACCGACATGGACGGTTTCGAAGCCGCCCCGCGCGCGCCCGCGCGCACTCCGCCGCATGCCACCCACAAGCTGAAGCTGCTGCTCAAGCGTGAGTTCTGGGAGCACAAGGGTGGCTTCTTCTGGGCGCCGGTCTGGGCCGGCGGCATTTCCCTGGTGCTCACCCTGATGGCGCTGGTGATGGCCGAAGTGGGGCTGCGCCGGACAGCGACCGCGCACGGCGGCATCCAGGTCGACGGCCAGGTGGTGGTCAACGGCCTCGACCTCAGCCTGCTGACCGACAAGATGTCGCCCGAGGACCTGCAGAAGCTGGCCGACGGCGTCAGCATGAGCACCGCCACGGCGATGATCTGGCCTCTGCTGGCACTTGGCTTCGTGGTGTTCTTCTACTGCCTGGGCAGCCTGTACGACGAGCGTAAAAACCGCAGCGTGCTGTTCTGGAAGTCGCTGCCGGTCTCCGACCGCGACACCGTGCTGTCGAAGGCGGCCAGCGCGCTGCTGGTGGCGCCGGCCCTCGCGGTGGCGGTCGGGATCGCCTGCATGGTCGCGTTCCTGCTGGTGCTCAGCGTGTTCGTGCTGATCCACCACGGCAACCCGTTCACCCTGCTATGGAGCCCCGGCAACCTGCTGGCCAACGCGGGCCTGGCGATCGCGGCGATCCCGGTGTACGCGCTGTGGGCGCTGCCCAGCGCCGGCTGGCTGATGCTGTGCTCGGCCTGGGCCCGCAACAAGCCATTCCTGTGGGCGATCATGCTGCCGGTGTTCGCCGGGGTGTTCATCAGCTGGTTCGACCTGCTGCACCTGTTCGACCTCCAGAGCAGCTGGTTCTGGAAGCACGTAGTGGCGCACCTGCTGGGCGGCGTGTTCCCCGGCTCCTGGTTCAGCGTGATCGACCTCGGCGCACTCAAGGACGGCCACTTCGGGCACATGGCCGCGCTCAGGACGATGTACACCACGCTGGCCACCCCGCAGCTCTGGATCGGCGCCGCCGCCGGGGTCGTGATGATCGCCGCCAGCATCCGCCTGCGCCGCTGGCGCGACGACAACTGATCGCCCGCCACGGCCACACGCTTCCGAGGATCCGACCATGCACCGCACGCACCGCCCCCAGCTCGCCCTTGCCCTCGCGCTCGCCGCCGCCCTCCCGCTGGCCGCCTGCAGCAAGCCTCCGGCACCGCCGGCCCCGCCCGCGCCGCCGGCCGCCGCCGACGCCCCGCTCGGCTTCATCGGGCAGCAGGTGGACAAGGCCCTGGCCGAGGCGCGCAAGGAACTGCACGAGAAGAACCTGAGCCTCAATGGCAACATCAGCCTCGACATCAACGGCAAAAAGGTGCGGCACGACACCTCCCGCCTGCCGAAGGCCGAGATCACCCCGCAGGGCGACCTGCTGGTGGACGGCAAGCCGGTGGCGATCGACGCCGCCCAGCGCCGGCAGCTGCTGGACTACCGCCAGCACGTGATCGCGCTGGCCGAGGCCGGCATCGCGATCGGCGGCCGTGGCGTGGACATCGCCGGCGAGGCCCTGGGCGGCGCGCTGGGCGCGGCCTTCGGCGGCGAGCAGGCGCGCCAGGATTTCGAACGCCGGATGCAGGCCAAGAGCGATGCGATCGAAGCCGAGGCCCGCAAGCTGTGCGTGCAACTGCCGCCGCTGCTGGCGCTGCAGCAGTCGCTGGCGGCCTCGCTGCCGGCGTTCAAGCCCTATGCCACCATGACCCAGGCCGACATCGACGACTGCGGCAAGTCGCACGGCAAAGGCAGCGGGATCGCCGTGACCAGCCAGACTTAAGCCGCCCCGGCGCGGCCCGGACGCCGCGCCAGCGACGCCTGCCGCCACGATCAAAAAAAATCCCCGGCACATACCGATATACGGGCAACTCGCCCGATCCACTCCACTGGATCGAGCCATGCCCTTGTGCCAACGCCGGAGATTTTCCATGCCCACGCGCTCTTCCCGTGTCGTGCAACCCACTGGCCGCCGCGCGCTGCGCCTGTTGCCGCTGGCCCTGGCCTTCACCCTGACCGCCTGCGCCAGCGTGCAAAAGCCCAGTGTCTATGGCCCGATGGAGGTGATGCAGAAGATGATCGTGCATCACGGCGTGATCACCGCGCTGCGGGAGGTCACGCTGCAGAACCCATCCACCGGCACCGGCCAGGTCCTGGGCGGCAGCCTGGGCGGCATCGCCGGCAGCGAAACCGGCAAGGGCCGCGGCCAGCTGGTCGGCGGCGTACTCGGCGCCGGCATCGGGCAGGCGATCGGCGAGAAAGCCGAACAGGCCCTGGCCAAGCAGGTCGGGCTGGAGATCACCTGGCGCGAGGACGGCACCGATCAGGAATACGTGCTGGTGCAGGCCAAGGACACCGACCACCCGCTGGCCGTCGGCGACCGCATCCGGGTGGTGGAAAGCGCCAGCAGCATGCGCGCCTTCAAGGAGGATGCCGGCGGCTAACCCCCGCCGCTGCCGCTACCGATGCCGCCTTGGGTCAGCGCCACCGGGTCCAGCAGGCGGCGCAAGGTGGCTTCATCCAGCCCGCTGTCTTCCCGTGCCACCTCCAGGATGGGCCGACCCTCGGCGTACGCGCGCTTGGCGATCGCCGCGGCCTTCTCGTAGCCGATCACCGGGTTGAGTGCGGTCACCAGGATCGGGTTGCGCTCCAGCGCCGCGGCCACGGCCTCACCACGCACCTTCAGCCCGGCGATCGCCTTGTCGGCCAGCGCGTGCATGGCGTTGGCCAGCAGGGTCAGCTGCTCGTCGAGGTTGCTGGCGATCAACGGCAGCATCACGTTGAGCTGGAAGTTGCCGCTCTGGCCGGCGACGGTGACCGCCTGGTTCAGGCCGATCACCTGCGCGCAGGCCATGCACAGCGCCTCCGGGATCACCGGGTTGACCTTGCCCGGCATGATCGAACTGCCCGGCTGCAACGCTGGCAGCTCGATTTCGCCCAGGCCCGCCAGCGGGCCGGAGTTCATCCAGCGCAGGTCGTTGCCGATCTTCATCAGCGCCACCGCCAACGCGGCCAGCTGGCCGGACAGCTCCACCAGGTCATCCTGCGCGGCCAGCCCTTCGAAGGTGTTGCCGGCCTGCTCGAACTTGGCGCCGGTGGCGGCCGCCAGCGCCTTGGCCACGCGCTTGCCGAACTTCGGATGCGCATTGATGCCGGTGCCGATGGCGGTGCCGCCGATCGGCAGCCGGCGCACGCGCTTTAGGCTGTCCTCGATCCGCGCCTGCGCGGAGGACAACTGCGCCGACCAGGCCGAGAACTCCTGCGCGAAGGTCAGCGGCATCGCATCCATCAGATGGGTGCGCCCGGTCTTGACGGTGCCGGCCAACGCCTTGCCGCGGCGGTCGATGGTCTTGCGCAGGTGCGCCAGCGCCGGCAGCAGCGCCTGCCGCGCCTCCACCACCGCCATCACCCGCAGGCTGGTGGGCACCACGTCGTTGCTGCTCTGGCCGAGGTTGACGTGGTCATTGGGATGCACCGGCAACCCGCTGGCCGCCGCCGCGAGATGGGCGATCACCTCGTTGGCGTTCATGTTGCTGGAGGTGCCCGAGCCGGTCTGGTAGCGGTCGATCGGGAACTGCTCCAGATGCGCGCCGGCGGCGATCGCGGTGGCCGCCTGCACGATGGCCTCCGCGCGCGGCGCGTCCAGCAGCCCGAGGTGGCCGTTGACCACCGCCGCGGCGGCCTTGACCAGCGCCAGCGCGCGCAAGAACGCCGGCGGCAGCGGCCGCCCGGAGATGTGGAAGTTGTCGATCGCGCGCTGGGTCTGCGCGCCCCACAGCGCCGCGGCGGGCACCTGCAGCGCTCCCATGCTGTCGTGTTCGGTGCGGAATCCGCTGCCTGGCTTGCGGCTGGAAGTGCGGGTAGCCATGCCCATGCTCCGGTGGAGGATGGCCGGAGCATAGTCCGGCAACGGTTTAGAATGTGCATTCCCTTTGCACGCTGTCCGCCGCCCATGTCGCACGCCCTCACCGCCCTGTCCCCGCTGGATGGCCGCTACGCCGGCAAGGTGGACCCGCTGCGGCCGATCTTCTCCGAATATGGGCTGATCCGGGCGCGCGTGCGCGTGGAAGTGGAATGGCTGCTGGCGCTGGCCGCCGAACCGGGCATCCCCGAGCTGGCACCGTTCTCCGCGGCTGCCGCCGCGCGCCTGCGCGCGCTGGCCGATGGCTTCTCTGTCGAGGACGCGGCGCGGGTGAAGGCGATCGAAGCCACCACCAACCACGACGTGAAGGCGGTCGAATACTTCATCAAGGAACGCCTCAAGGACGATGCCGAGCTGGGGCCGGCGCTGGAATTCGTGCACTTCGCCTGCACCAGCGAGGACATCAACAACCTGTCCTACGCGCTGATGCTGAGCCAGGCGCGGCAGGAGGTGCTGCTGCCGAAGCTCGATGCGCTGATCCAGAAACTGCGCGCACTGGCGCATGAGCACGCCGCGCTGCCGATGCTCTCGCGCACCCATGGCCAGACCGCCTCGCCTACCACCGTGGGCAAGGAGCTGGCCAACGTGGTGGCGCGCCTGCAGCGCCAGGGCGAAGTGCTGGCCTCCTTACCGATGCCGGGCAAGATCAACGGCGCGGTGGGCAACTACAACGCCCACGTGGCGGCCTATCCGGACGTGGACTGGCCGACCTTCTCGCGCCGCTTCGTGGAGTCGCTGGACCTCGACTGGCAGCCCTACACCACCCAGATCGAGCCGCACGACGGCCTGGCCGAGCTGTGCGACGCCTGCAAGCGCATCGACACCATCGCGATCGATCTTTGCCGCGACATCTGGGGCTACATCTCGCAGGGCTACTTCAAGCAGGCAGTGAAGGCCGGCGAAGTGGGCAGCAGCACCATGCCGCACAAGGTCAACCCGATCGACTTCGAGAACGCGGAAGGCAACTTCGGCATCGCCAGCGCCCTGTTCGAGCATTTCGCCGCCAAGCTGCCGATCAGCCGCTGGCAGCGCGACCTCACCGACTCCACCGTACTGCGCGCGCTGGGTACCGCCTTCGGCCACATGCTGATCGGCTTCGACGCCCTGCAGCGCGGGCTGGGCAAGCTCAGCGCCAACCCGGAGCGGCTGGCCGCCGACCTCGACGCCAGCTGGGAAGTGCTGGCCGAGGCCGTGCAGACGGTGATGCGCCGCCACGGCCTGCCGAACCCCTACGAGCAGCTGAAGGCGTTGACCCGCGGCCACGGCATCAGCGCAGAGTCGATGCGCGCCTTCGTCGAGACGTTGGACCTGCCGGCGGCCGACAAGCAGCGCCTGCTGGACATGACCCCAGCCCGCTACACCGGCCTGGCCGAGCGGCTGGCGCGGGAGATCTGAGCATGGCCGCGCGCCGGCTGCCTCCGCTGCTGCTGGCGCTGGGCCTCGCCGCCTGCGCCGCGCGCCCGGCACCGCCGGCCGCCCCCGCATCGGCCACCCCGGCGCTGGCCGCCGCGCCCGCCGCGTCGGCACCGTGCAAGAACGAGGACGACTGGACCGAGTCGACGCCGCCGCGCCGCATCCACGGCGAGACTTGGTACGTCGGCAGCTGCGGGATCAGCGTGCTGCTGATCGCCACCCCGGCCGGGATGGCGCTGATCGACAGCGGCCCGGCGCCGGTGGCCGCGCAGGTGCTGGCCAACCTGCGCACGCTCGGGGTCGATCCGCATGCGGTGCGCTACCTGCTGGCCAGCCACGCGCATGCCGACCACGTCGGCGGCATGGCCGCGCTGCAGGCCGCCACCGGCGCACCGGTGCTAGCGCTACCGGCCGCCGCCCCGGTCCTGCGCAGCGGCCGCGCCGGCAGCGACGATCCGCAGGCCGGCGTGCTGGAGCCGTTCGCGCCGGTGGCCGACGTGCACGAAATCCGGGATGGCGACGTCCTCCCGCTCGGCCAAGTGCAGCTCGTCGCGCACGCCACCCCCGGCCACACCCCCGGCGGCACCACCTGGACCTGGAACAGCTGTGCCGGGGAGCGCTGCGTGCAGGCGGTGTACGCCGACAGCCTCAGCGCGATCAGCGACGACCATTACCGCTACCACGACCATCCGGCCGCCGTGGCCCGCTTCCGCCACAGCCTCGACACCCTGGCCGCCCTGCCCTGCGACCTGCTGCTGACCCCGCATCCGGGCGCCAGCGGGCAGTGGGCACGCCTGCGCGGGCAAGCCCCGCTGCTGGAGGCCGGCGCCGGCCGCGCCTACGCCGCGCGCGCGCGCGCCGGGCTGGAGGCACGCCTGGCCCAGGAACAGGCAGACACCCGCCCATGATCCCCATCGAAATCGAAATCGACGCCGCCGCCGGCCCCTTCCCGCTGGGCATGCCGCCCGAGCGCTTCCTGCGCGAGTACTGGCAGAAGCGCCCGCTGCTGATCCGCAACGCCTTTCCCGGCTATGCCTCGCCGCTGGCGCCGGAGGATCTGGCCGGGCTGGCCTGCGAGGAGGGCGTGCTGGCGCGCCTGATCCAGCACGACCGCGCGCGCGATGGCTGGAGCGTCCGCCACGGGCCGTTCGCCGAGGACGACTTCCCCGGCCTGCCCGACCACGACTGGACCCTGCTGGTGCAGGACATGGACAAGTGGGACGCCGATCTGCGCGCCCTGCTCGACCACTTTGCATTCCTGCCGCGCTGGCGCATCGACGACATCATGGTGAGCTTTGCCGCCACCGGCGGCTCGGTCGGCGCGCATGTGGACCAGTACGACGTGTTCCTGCTGCAGGCCCAGGGCCACCGGCGCTGGCTGATCGACGCCGGCCCCAACCCGCCGCTGGACTTCCGCCCGGACGTCGAGCTGAAGCTGCTGCAACGCTTCACCCCCACCCACGACTGGGTGCTGGCGCCGGGCGACATGCTCTACCTGCCCCCGGGCGTGCCGCACCACGGCATCGCCGAGGACCCGTGCCTGACGTTCTCGGTCGGGATGCGCGCCCCCGGGGCCGGCGAGCTGCTGGCCGACTACGCCGACAGCCTGGCCGCCGAGGCCCCGGATGCGCTGCGCTACGCCGACCCGGACATCACCCCGGTGGCCGACCCCAACGAAATCGACGCCGCCGCGCTGGGGCGGGTCGAGGCCGCCCTGCGCCAGCTGCGGATGGACGATCCCGACCGCCTGGGCGACTGGTTCGGCGGCTTCATCACCACCTACCGCAGCGCGGTGCTGCCGGCACCCGCCGAGGCCGCGCCGCCGGCAGAGGCGCTGGAGGCCGCGCTGGCCGCAGGCGGCTGCCTGCTGCGTCATCCCTGGTCACGGATGGCCTGGCGGCAGGGCGCGGACGGCCACGCCCGGCTGTACGCCGGCGGCGGCAGGCACCTGCTGGACGCCGGCGACGCGCGCCGCCTGGCCGCGGCCGAGCGGATCGACGCCGAGACCTACGCCGGGCTGTCCGCATCCGGTCGCGCGGTGCTGCTGGCCCTGGTCGGCGCCGGCCATTACCAGCTGGAACGGGAGGATGCCGAATGAGCGACCACCGTCCCGACGACGCCCCCGCGCGCACCGCCCTGCTCCGCATCGACGACCATCCGGCGGCGATCGCGGTGGCCACCCGGATCGTGGCCGAGGCCCGGCGCGCGCTATGGATCCGCAGCCTCGACCTGGAAGCCTGGCTGTTCGACCACCCCGACCTGCTGGAGGCCCTGCGCGGCCTGGCCACCTCCGGCCGCGACGTGCAGGTGCGGGTGCTGCTGCACGATGCCGCCGCCCCGCAGGCCGCCCATGCCAAGCTGCTGGAGCTGGCGCAACGCCTGCCCAGCGTGTTCCAGTTCCGCGAGGTGGACGACCCGGTGTACCGCGAGGACCGCAGCGCGATGATCGCCAACGACGCCGGCGGCTACTACGCCCGCGCCCAGGGCGACGCGGTGGCCGGCAGCGCCTGCCTCGACGGCCGCGCCCGTGCCCGCCAGCTGCAGCAGCGCTTCGAGGAAATCTGGGAACGATCCCGACCGGTGGCTGAATACCGGGCGCTGGGACTCTGACGCAGGCACGTTCGCCGCCGTTCCCGCCCTCGCGGCGGGTGCCCCGGCACGCCCCTGGGGCTATAATTCCCACTCTTTGCTGTGCGCATTCAGTGTTTTCGCGCGGTTCCCCGGCACCTGCCACGGCCCGCACGCCCCCTTCCCCACCCGATCAGGTTGCTAGCCACGCCGTGGACAGTCTCCTCAAGCAGTTCGCCCAATCCTCGCAGCTCGGCGCCAACGGCGCGTACATCGAAGACCTCTACGAGCAATATCTGGTCGCGCCGGACAGCGTCGACCCGAAATGGAAGCAGTACTTCGACGGCCTGAAGGGCCGCGAAGCCGGCGACATCCCGCACTCGGCGGTGCTCGCCCAGATCGCCGAAGCCGGCCGCCAGGCCGCGCGCGGGCTGACCTGCGCCGCCACCGGTTCCGGCGACGAGCGCGAGCGCCACGTCGGCCGCCTGATCACCGCCTACCGCTCGCGCGGCCACCTCGGCGCCAAGCTCGATCCGCTGGGCCTGACCCCGCCGCTGAACCCGCCGGACCTCGAGCTGGCCTTCCACAATCTGTCCGAGCGCGACCTGGATGCCGAGTTCAGCACCGGCGGCGTCGGCGGCCAGGCCCGGATGAAGCTGCGCGACCTGCTGGCGCGCCTGCGCGCGACCTACACCGGCAGCATCGGCGCCGAGTTCATGCACATCACCGACGCCGACCAGCGCCGCTGGCTGTACGAGCGCCTGGAAGCCGCCGCCGGCAACTACGGCCGCAGCAAGGACGACAAGCAGCGCATCCTCGAGCGGCTGACCGCCGCGGAAGGGCTGGAGCGCTACCTGCACACCAAGTACGTGGGCCAGAAGCGGTTCTCGCTGGAAGGCGGCGAATCGCTGATCCCGATGCTGGACGTCACCATCCGCCGCGCCGGCCAGAATGGCGTCAAGGACATCGTGATCGGCATGGCCCACCGCGGCCGCCTGAACGTGCTGGTCAACACCCTGGGCAAGCCGCCGCGCAAGCTGTTCGACGAGTTCGAGGGCAAGTTCGAGCACGCCCGCGACGGCGACCACGCGCACACCGGCGACGTGAAGTACCACATGGGCTTCTCCAGCAACATCGCCACCCCCGGCGGCCCGGTGCACCTGGCGCTGGCGTTCAACCCCTCGCACCTGGAGATCGTGGACCCGGTGGTGGCCGGCAGCGTGCGCTCGCGCCAGCACCGCCGCGGCGACGCCGAGCGCAAGCAGGTGATGCCGGTGCTGATCCACGGCGACGCCGCGTTCGCCGGCCAGGGCGTGGTGATGGAGCTGTTCCAGATGTCGCAGGCGCGCGGCTTCCGGGTTGGCGGCACCCTGCACGTGGTGATCAACAACCAGGTCGGCTTCACCACCAGCGCCGCCGAGGACGCCCGCTCCACCCTGTACTGCACCGACGTGGCCAAGATGGTCGGCGCGCCGGTGCTGCACGTGAACGGCGACGACCCGGAAGCGGTGGCGTTCGTGGCCGAGCTGGCGTTCGATTTCCGCCAGGCCTTCGGCAAGGACGTGGTGATCGACCTCGTCTGCTACCGCCGCCACGGCCACAACGAAGCCGATGAGCCGGCCGCCACCCAGCCGGTGATGTACAAGAAGATCCGCGCGATGAAGACCACGCGCGAGCTCTACGCCGAGAAGCTGGCGGCCGAGGGCAGCGTGCCCGCGGCGGACGCGCAGGCGCTGATGGATGCGCTGCGCGACAAGCTGGACGCGGGCGAGCTGACCACCGAGGTCGCCCCCAGCCAGCCGGACGCGCTGGCGGTGGACTGGACGCCCTATCTGGCCGGCAAGCTGTCCGACCCGGTGCAGACCCAGGTTCCGCGCAAGACCCTGGACGCGCTGGCCGCGCGCATCAACGCGGTGCCCGAGACGGTCAAGCTGCATCCGCGCGTGGCCAAGATCTACGAAGACCGCCGCAAGATGGCGGCCGGCGAGCTGCCGGCCGACTGGGGCTTCGCCGAGAACCTGGCCTACGCCACCCTGCTCGACGAAGGCTACCGCCTGCGCCTGGTCGGCCAGGACTGCGGACGCGGCACCTTCTTCCACCGCCACGCGATCCTGCACGACCAGAACACCGACGCCTACTACCTGCCGCTGCGCGAGCTGGTGCAGAACCCGGAGGACGTGACCATCATCGACTCGCTGCTCAGCGAGGAGGCGGTGATGGCGTTCGAATACGGCTATGCCACCGCCGATCCGCAGACCCTGGACATCTGGGAAGCGCAGTTCGGCGACTTCGCCAACGGCGCGCAGGTGGTGATCGACCAGTTCCTCGCCGCCGGCGAGGCCAAGTGGGACCGCTTGTGCGGCCTGGCCCTGTACCTGCCGCACGGCTACGAGGGCCAGGGCCCCGAGCACAGCTCGGCGCGCCTGGAGCGCTTCCTGCAGCTGTGCGCGCTGGACAACATGGTGGTGTGCACGCCCACCACGCCGGCCCAGGACTTCCACATGATCCGGCGCCAGATGCGCCAGAGCACGCGCAAGCCGCTGGTGGTGATGACGCCGAAGTCGCTGCTGCGCCACAAGCTGGCGGTGTCCACGCTGGACGAGCTGGCCAACGGCGAGTTCCAGCGCCTGATCCCAGACACCACCGCGACCGCCAAGAAGGTGCGCCGCGTGGTGGTGTGCGCCGGCAAGGTCTATTACGACCTGCTGGAAGAGGCGCAGAAGCAGGGCATCAAGGACGTGGCGCTGGTGCGCGTGGAGCAGTTGTACCCGTTCCCGCGCCCGGAGCTGGCCGCCGAGCTCAAGCGCTTCGCCTCCGCCACCGAGGTCGTGTGGTGCCAGGAAGAGCCGCAGAACCAGGGCGCGTGGTACCAGATCCAGCACCACCTGCGCGCCTGCCTGCAGCCGAAGCAGGGCCTCAGCTACGCCGGCCGGCCGCGCTCGCCCTCGCCCGCCGCGGGCCACATGGCCGAGCACATGGCCGAACTGGCGAAGCTGCTGGCCGACGCCCTCACCAACCCCGCCGCCGGCGACACCGCCGCCGACTGATCCCCATTCCCGCTTTCCGACAGGACGCCCTCATGGCCATCGAAGTCAAAGTCCCGGTTCTCCCCGAATCCGTCTCCGACGCCACCATCGCCAGCTGGCACAAGAAAGCCGGCGACGCGGTGAAGCGCGACGAAAACCTGCTCGACCTGGAAACCGACAAGGTCGTGCTGGAAGTGCCCGCGCCGGTGGACGGCGTGCTGAAGGAGATCAAGTTCAAGGAAGGCGATACCGTCACCAGCCAGCAGGTGATCGCGGTGATCGAGGAAGGTGCCGTGGCCGCCGCCACGCCGGCCGCCCCGGCCGCGGAAGCCCCGAAGGCCGCCGCGCCGGCACCTGCCGCCGCCGCCCCGGCCAAGCCGGCCCCGGCTGCGGCTCCCGCCGCCGCGGACCTGCCACCGGGCGCGCGCTTCGCCGCCGCCACTTCCGGCGTTGACCCGGCCGAGGTCGCCGGCACCGGCCGCCGCGGCATGGTCACCAAGGAAGACATCGTCAACTACGCCAGCGGCAAGACCGCCGGCGTGGCCGGCGGCGCCCGCCCGGAGGAGCGCGTGCCGATGACCCGCATGCGCGCCCGCATCGCCGAGCGCCTGATGCAGTCGAAGAACTCCATCGCCATGCTGACCTCGTTCAACGAGGTGAACCTGTCCAAGGTCATGCAGATGCGCAAGGAGTTGGGCGAGCAGTTCGAGAAGGCCAACGGCATCAAGCTGGGCTTCATGAGCTTCTTCGCCAAGGCCGCCGCCAACGCGCTGCAGAAGCACCCGATCATCAACGCCTCGGTGGACGGCAACGACATCATCTACCACGGCTATGCCGACATTTCGATCGCGGTGGCGACCGACAAGGGCCTGGTGACGCCGGTGCTGCGCAACGTCGAGCGCATGAGCTTCGCCGACATCGAACAGGGCATCGCCACCTTCGCCAAGAAGGCGCGCGACGGCAAGCTCGGGTTGGAGGACCTGCAGGGCGGCACCTTCACCATCACCAACGGCGGCACCTTCGGTTCGCTGATGTCCACCCCGATCGTGAACCCGCCGCAGAGCGCCATCCTCGGCATGCACGCGATCAAGGAGCGCGCCATTGTCGAGAACGGCCAGGTGATCGCCGCGCCGATGATGTACATCGCGCTGAGCTACGACCACCGCATCATCGACGGCAAGGACGCGGTGCTGTTCCTGGTCGACATCAAGAACCAGCTCGAGAACCCGCACCGCATGCTGCTGGGCATGTGATTGCTTGGAGCCCCTCTCCCGCCGGGAGAGGGGCTGGGGTGAGGGTACGGCGAAGCGACGACCCGCAAACCCCGAAACGCTTGATCGGTTTGAACATCCACGCTTCGCCGAACCCTCATCCGCCCTTCGGGCACCTTCTCCCGAGGGGAGAAGGAAAAAGCAGGAACTCCGCAATGAGCGAACAACAGCAATTCGACGTCGTCGTCATCGGTGCCGGTCCCGCCGGCTACCACGCCGCCATCCGCGCCGCGCAGCTGGGCCTGAAGACCGCCTGCATCGACGCCGCGCTGGGCAAGGACGGCAAGCCGGCGCTGGGCGGCACCTGCCTGCGCGTGGGCTGCATCCCGTCCAAGGCGCTGCTGGATTCCAGCCGCCAGTTCTGGAACATGGGCCACATCTTCGACCAGCACGGCATCAGCTTCGACAAGCCGAAGATCGACGTGGCCAAGATGGTCGCCCGCAAGGACGGCATCGTGAAGCAGTTCACCGGCGGCATCGCGGCGCTGTTCAAGGCCAACAAGATCACCGCGTTCCATGGCTTCGGCCAGCTGCAGCCGGGCAACGTGGTGAAGGTGAAGCAGCACGACGGCAGCGAAGTCGAGCTCAAGGGCACCAACGTGATCCTGGCCGCCGGCTCGGATTCGATCGAACTGCCGTTCGCCAAGTTCGGCGAGCACATCGTGGACAACGTCGGCGCGCTGGACTTCACCGAGGTGCCCAAGCGCCTGGGCGTGATCGGCGCCGGCGTGATCGGCCTGGAGCTGGGCAGCGTATGGAACCGCCTGGGCGCCGAGGTCACCATCCTCGAAGGCATGCCCACCTTCCTCGCCGCCGCCGACGCCGAGGTCAGCAAGGTCGCCGCGCGCGAGTTCAAGAAGCAGGGCCTGGACATCCGCCTGGGCTGCAAGGTCAGCAACACCGAAGTGAAGAAGGACGGCGTGCATGTCCACTACACCGACGACAAGGGCGCCGCGCAGGAGCTGGTGGTGGACAAGCTGCTGGTGGCCGTGGGCCGCCGCGCCGCGACCAAGGGCCTGCTGGCCGAGGGCACCGGCGTGCAGCTCAACGAGCGCGGCCAGATCGTGGTGGATGCGCACTGCCACACCGGCGTCGACGGCGTGTGGGCGGTCGGCGACTGCGTGCGCGGCCCGATGCTGGCGCACAAGGGCTTCGAGGAAGGCATCGCGGTGGCCGAGCTGATCGCCGGCCTGCCCGGCCACGTCAACTTCGACACCATCCCGTGGGTGATCTACACCGAGCCGGAAATCGCCTGGGTCGGCAAGACCGAGGAGCAGCTCAAGGCCGAGGGCATCCCGTACAAGGCCGGCAGCTTCCCGTTCGCGGCGGTCGGCCGCGCGGTGGCGATGGCCGAGCCGGCCGGCTTCGTGAAGGTGCTGGCGCATGCCGAGACCGACACCATCCTCGGCATGCACCTGGTCGGCGCCAACGTCTCCGAACTGGTCCACGAAGGCGTGCTGGCGATGGAGTTCAAGGGCAGCGCCGATGACCTGGCGCGCATCTGCCACGCCCACCCGTCGCTGAGCGAAGCCGTGCACGATGCCGCGATGGCGGTGCACAAGCGGGCGATCCACAAGGCCAACTGAAGGCCGCCCGCATCCCCGGACGGCGCCTTCGCGGCGCCGTTCGCATTTCGAGGCCCGATGCGCCGATGACACTGCAGTTCCTGCTCAAGACGACGATCACGGTGGCGCTGGTGCTCATCGCCTCCGCCCTGGCGAAGCGCCCCGGCCTGCTCGGCGCGCTGGTGGCGGCGCTGCCGGTCACTTCGCTCTTGGTGCTGGGCTGGCTGTACGTGGAGACCGGCGATCCCCAGCGCGTGGCGAATCTCTCGATGGAGATTTTCTGGTTCGTGCTCGGCGGGTTGCTGTTCTTCCCGGCGCTGAGCCTGTCGCTGAAGGCCGGCTGGCCGATCTGGCTCTGCTTCCTGCTCGCCGCGCTGGCCGGGTTCGCCGGCATGAGCGCGGTGCAATTCCTGCTCACCCATACCAAGGTCCACGGATGAAGACCCTGTGCGTCTATTGCGGTTCCAACGCCGGCGCTGACCCGGCCTATGCCGGGCTGGCCCGCGCCCTCGGCGCGCGCCTGGCGCGCGACGGCATCGCGCTGGTGTACGGCGGCGGCAACGTCGGCCTGATGGGCACGGTGGCCGATGCGGTACTGGCCGGCGGCGGCGAGGTGGTCGGGGTGATCCCGCAGCAGCTGGTGGACTGGGAAGTGGCGCACACCGGCGTCACCCGGCTGGAAGTGGTGGACTCCATGCACACCCGCAAGGCGCGGATGTTCGAACTGTCCGACGGCTTCGTCGCCCTGCCCGGCGGCTTCGGCACCCTGGACGAGATGTTCGAGATGCTGACGTGGCGCCAGCTGGGCCTGGGCAAGAAGCCCTGCGCCTTCCTCGACGTGAACGGCTTCTGGCAGCCGCTGATGGCGATGCTGGACACCATGGTGCGCGAGCGCTTCCTGCACCCCGAGCAGCGCACCGACATGTGGCACGGCGGCGACATCGATGCCCTGCTGGCATGGATGCAAGGCTACGTGCCGGCCCGCGCCGACAAGTGGCTGGACGAGAAGCGCCGCTCGCAGCTGAAGCTCACCCCGGAGGACGTATGAGCATCCCGCCCCGTTTCCGCGCCTTCCGCATCCACGGCGACGATGGCCACGGTGGCTACCGCAGCGGCATCGAATCCATTGCGCTGGAGGACCTCAATCCCGGCGAGGTCGTGGTCAAGACCGCCTATTCCTCGGTGAACTACAAGGACGCGCTGGCCGGTACGGGCAAAGGCAAGATCCTGCGCAGCTTCCCGCTGGTCGGCGGGATCGACATCGCCGGCCACGTGGTCGCCTCCACCGATCCCGCCTTCAAGGAGGGCGATGCGGTGCTGGTGACCGGCAGCGGGCTGTCGGAAACCCGCGACGGCGGCTATGCGGAATACGCGCGGCTGGAGTCGAAATGGGTGGTCGCCCTGCCCGCCGGGCTCACCCTGCGCGAGGCGATGATCCTCGGTACCGCCGGCTTCACCGCCGCGCTGGGGCTGCTGCGCATGGTCGAGAACCGGCAGACGCCCGACCTGGGGCCGCTGGCCGTGACCGGCGCCACCGGCGGCGTGGGCTCGCTGGCGATCGCCATCTTCCGCAAGGCCGGCTTCGAGGTGCACGCGATCAGCGGCAAGCCGGAGCATGCCGATTACCTCAAAGCCCTGGGCGCCAGCGCCGTGCTCGGCCGCGACGCGCTGTCCACCACCCGGCCGATGGACAGCGCCCGCTTCGGCGGCGGCCTCGACAACGTGGGCGGGCCGATGCTGGCCAGCCTGCTGGCGCAGACCGCGCCCTACGGCAACGTCGCCAGCTGCGGGCTGGCGGCGTCGCCGGAGCTGCACGCCACGGTGATGCCCTTCATCATCCGCGGGGTGTCGCTGCTGGGCATCGCCTCGGCCGGCACCGCGCGCGCCATCCGCGACGAGGTCTGGCGGCGGCTGGCCAGCGACTGGAAGCCGAACGCGCTGGACGCGATCTGCACCCGCGAAATCGGCTTGGACGCCCTGCCGGAGGTGTTCGCCGGCATGCTGGCCGGCGGCTCGCTGGGGCGCACCGTGGTGCGCGTCGCAGGCCAGTCCTAGGCGGCTTGCAGGCGGCCGGACGGCCGCTACAATCGGACGGAACACCCGGGGACACTCCATGGCTCGCATCCTGATCGTCGATGATTCGCCCTCCCAGCTGATGAGCATCCGCCGCATCGTGGAGAAGCTCGGCCACGAGGCGCTGACCGCCGAAGATGGCGCGGCCGGGGTGGAGGCCGCCAAGCGCGAGCTGCCCGACCTGATCCTGATGGACGTGGTGATGCCCAACCTCAACGGGTTCCAGGCCACCCGCTCGATCACCCGCGAGCCCACCACCAAGCACATCCCGGTGATCCTGGTGACCACCAAGGACCAGGACACCGACCGCGTGTGGGGCATGCGCCAAGGCGCCAAGGCCTACATCACCAAGCCGTTCAGCGAATCCGAGCTGGCCGCGATGATCGGCCAGTACCTGGGCGGCGCGGCCGCCTGAGCCTACTCGGCTCATCCTCCGCCCGCGGCGCCTGACGCCCGCGGGCACCGCGCCGGGCGCAGGCCTTAGCTGCGCCGCCAGTCGTCCCCGAAGGCATCGCGCATCTTGGCGTAGGCCTTGCGCTGGGCCTCGGTATGCGCCTTCGGCGCCAGGATCTCCAGTTCCACGATCTGGTCGCCGGCCGGCGCATTGCCGCTGCCCGGCAGTCCGCGCCCGCGCAGGCGCAGCTTGCGCCCACTCTCGGAATCCGGCGGGATCTTCACCTCCACCGGCCCACCGAGCGTCGGCACGTTGAGCGTGGCGCCCAGCGCGGCTTCCCATGGCGCCACCGGCAGGGTGTAGAGGATGTTGCGGCCATCGACCTCGAACTGCGGGTCGGCGGCGTATTCGATTTCCAGCAGCAGGTCGCGCCCGCCACGGCCCTGCTTGCCGAGGCGGATCACCTGGCCCGGGCGCACGCCCTTGGGGATACGCACGTCCAGGGTCTTGCCATTGACGGTGACCCGCACGCTGCTGCCCTCGTACACCGCCTTCAGCGGCACCGCCAGCTTGGCGCGGGTGTCACCGGCGGGGGCCGCGCCGGCCCGCGCGCCGCGACCGCCGGGGCCGGCGCGACCGAACAGGTTCTCGAAGAAGTCGGAGAACCCGCCGCCGGCGCCACCGCCGGCGAAGATCTCCTCGAAATCGAAGTCCGGCTGCCCGCCGGGGCCGCGGTGGAAGCCGCCCGGCGGCGGCCTGATCTCATCGCCGGGACGGTAGCCGCCGGCGCGCAGCTGGTCGTAGGCGGCGCGCTTCTGCGGGTCGCGCAGCGCCTCGTAGGCTTCGTTGACCGCCTTGAACTTCTCCTCGGCGCCCTTTTCCTTGCTCACGTCCGGGTGGTACTTGCGCGCCAGCCGGCGGTAGGCGGTCTTGATCTCCGCCTCGCCGGCGCTGGGTTCCACCCCGAGGATGGCGTAGTAGTCCTTGAATTCCATGCCTGGCTGCTTCCCGTTCGGTCGGATGAGGCCGCTGCGCGCCCGCGCGGGCACCTGGCCCCGTAAAAGCTACGGCCCGCGAACATCACGGGCCGTAGTCTAGACGTTGGCGCGGCAGGATGGGCCCGCGCCGGCCGCGACTCAGGATACGCGGCCATCACCCTTGCCGACATGGATCCGGCGCGGGGTGGTCTCCGGGCGCTTGGGAATGCTGATCTCCAGCACGCCGTTGTAGCCGCGCGCGGTGATCCCCTCCGGGTCGGCGCTGTCGGGCAGCGCGAAGCGGCGGTGGAACATGCCGTAGCGGCGCTCGATCCGGCTGTAGCGCTCGGCATGCTCCTCGATCTCGCTCTTGCGCTCGCCTTTGATCGACAGGATGCCCTTGTCCATCATGATCTCGACCTCGTCCGGGTCGATCCCCGGCAGGTCGGCCAGGATCACGAAGCGGCCGTCCTCCTCGCGGATGTCCACCCGCGGCGTCCACTGGCTGGTGACCACCGACGAACCATCGGACAGGTCGCCCATCTGGAAGAAACGCTCGAACAGCTGGCGCAGGTCGTCGGCCGGTGATGCCTGGCCCAGGCGACGCGAGGCTTGCACAAAACGCGGATCGTGGGTATGAGTGATCGGGTTCATGTCGTCCTCCTGCTGGTTGCGGCGCACCATCGCCGCGTGCCGGTAGATGGGAATGCCGCTTCCATCCGTCAAGAGGTCACCGCGCCGGCAGGCGCGGGCAGTCAGGATTTTTTCAGCCGCAGGAGATCGCACCATGGCCATCCAGATCGGCGACCGCATCCCGGAAGCGGTGCTGCAGTTCATCGACGCCAGCGGGGTGCACAAAATCGACACCCCGACCCTGTTCGACCATCGCAAGCTGGTGCTGTTCTCGGTACCCGGTGCCTTCACCCCCACCTGCTCCGAACGCCACCTGCCCAGCTTCATCGCGCATGCCGACGCGTTCCGCGCGCGCGGGATCAGCCTGGCCTGCATGGCGGTGAACGATGCCTTCGTGATGCAGGCCTGGGGCAATGCCTACCACGTGCCGGCCGAGATCCAGCTGCTGGCGGATGGCAATGCCGACTTCACCCGCGCGCTGGGGCTGGAAATGGACGCCAGCGGCTATGGCATGGGCGTGCGCAGCAAGCGCTTCGCGTTGTACGCCGAGAACGGCATCGTCAAGGGCCTATGGGTGGAAGCCCCGGGCGAATACCGGGTGTCCTCGGCCGAACACGTGCTGGCCCAGCTGCCGGCCTGAGCGCCGCGGCACCCGCGCTGGCCGCGCAGCGGTCCGCGCTCCGCCACGCTTCGCAGGGCCTCACTCGTCGGCGTGCAGGCGCGCCCATGCCGCTTCGATATCGCCGTCCACCCCGCGCCGGTCGGCCCACGCCTGCAGCAGGGCCAGCCCCTGCTCCGGCGTCCAGCGGCCCGCGCGACAGAACAGTGCCACCGCCGCGGCCATGCGCCCGGCGCGCAGGGCGCCCGCCAGCGGGTCGTCGCCCATCGCCTCCCCGCGCTGGGCGTCCAGCGCGGCCTCGATCCTCGCCGGCAGCTCCCAGGCCTGGGCGATCCGGTGCGCCATCGGCGCGGCCTGCTCTTCCAGCACGCGCGCGACGGTCGCCGGGTCGGGCGCGAGATGCGCATTCTCGCGCAGCAGCTGCACCACCACGATCGCGCCGAGGCCATGCAGGAGGGCGGCCATCTGCGCGACCAGCGCCTCGTCCGCGCCGCGCTGCCCGCGCACCAGCCGGGAAGCGACATCGGCGGCCATCCGGGTGTGCTCCCAGATCACGTCCGGCAGGCGCCCGAACGGACCGCTGCCAGAGGACAGCACCGGCTGCAGCAGCGCGGCGACCAGCACCGGGCGCATCCCGTCCAGGCCCAGCAACGCGGCGGCGCGCGGCAGGCTCTCCACCGGGCTGCGCTGCACCCGGTAGTACGGGCTGTTGGCGATCCGCAGCAGGTTCGCCGACAGCGCCGGGTCCTCGCCCACGATCTGGGCGATCTGGTCGAGCCCGACCTCCGGATCGTTGAGCGCGCGCATCAGCCGCGGCAGCAGATGCGGGCGACGCGGCAGATGGCGCGACTGGAACTGCGGGCGCGACAGCAGGTGGGCGCAGGCCGCGGCGATCGCGGCATAAGCGGCCTCGTCGGCCCGGGGCGTCGCGCCACCCGTCGGGGCGACCTCCACCGCGGCCGCGAACAGCTCGCGGGTCAGGGCGCGCCCGCTCGGGATCGCATCCTGGCCGGGCGCATCGCCGCCACCTGCGTCACCATCCGCGGTGGCAGGCCCCTGCGCATCAGCCGTGGTTTCCGACGTATGCGCGCGGCGCGCCGGCGCCACTGAGGCGCCGCGCTGCAGGCGCCATGCGCCCAGCGCGGCCACGACCACCGCGACTCCCACCGCCACCCCCCATCCCGCTGCGTCCATCCGGCCCCGGCCTCCCCGCCGATCATCCCCGCGACAGGCTATCCGAAGACCGGCCGCACGGCACCCGCGCGGGCCGGTCGCACATCGACCGGATCAGTCGGCAGCCGCCTCACCGCTGGTCTCCGCGTCGGCATCCTCGTCGAGGCTGGCATCCAGGCGTTCGATCGCCTGCAGGGTCTCGCCGTCGGCCAGGCGCATCAGGGTGACCCCCTGGGTATTGCGGCCCACCTGCGAGATCTCGGCCGCGCGCGTGCGCACCAGGGTGCCGCCGTCGGAGATCAGCAGCACGTCGTGGTGGTCCGAGAGCTGGATCGCGCCGACCAGCGCGCCGTTGCGCTCGTTGGTCTTCATCGCGATCACGCCCTGGGTGCCGCGGCCCTTCTTCGGGAACTCGTCCAGCGCGGTGCGCTTGCCGTAGCCGTTCTGGCTGGCGGTGAGGATGTCGCCCTCGCCGTCCACCACGATCAGGCTGACCACGCGCTCGCCCTCGGCCAACTTCATGCCGCGCACGCCGGTGGCGGTGCGACCCATCGCGCGCACGCTGCCTTCGTCGAAGCGCACCGCCTTGCCGTTGCTGGCGAACAGCATGATGTCGCGCTCGCCATCCGTCAGCGCCGCTCCCACCAGCGCATCACCCTCATCCAGGTTGATGGCGATCTTGCCGCGCGCCAGCCGGAAGGCGAACTCGGTCAGCGCCGTCTTCTTCACGGTGCCGCCCGCGGTGGCGAAGAACACGTATTTGCCGTCTTCGTATTCGCGCACCGGCAGCACGGCCTGCACCTTCTCGCCGTCCTCCAACGGGATCCAGTTGATGATCGGTCGACCACGCGCGTTCGGGCCGGCCTCCGGCAGCTGGTACACCGGCAGCCAGAACACCCGGCCCTGGCTAGTGAAGGTGAGCAGGGTGTCGTGGGTGTTCACCAGCCACAGCTGGTCGATGAAGTCCTCGTCCTTGGTCGCCGCCGCGTTGCGGCCCTTGCCGCCGCGCTTCTGCGCGCGGTAGGCGGTGGCCGGCTGGCGCTTGGCGTAGCCGGCGTGCGAGAGGGTGACGACCACGTCTTCCGGCGCGATCAGGTCGAGGATGTCGAGGTCCTCCTCGGAGGCGCGGATCTCGCTGCGGCGCGGGTCGTTGAACTCGGCCTTGAGCGCGCGCAGCTCCTCGCGGATCACCTCCAGCAGCACGTCCGGGTTCTCGAGGATGCGGATCAGGGAGGCGATCTCCTCCAGCAGCTGGCGGTATTCGTCGGTGAGCTTCTCCTGCTCCAGCCCGGTCAGGCGGTGCAGGCGCATCTCCAGGATCTGCTGGGCCTGGGTGTCGGTGAGCTGGTAGCCCTCCGCCAGCAGGCCCACGCCGGCCGGCAGGTCCTCCGGGCGCGAGGCCTCGGCGCCGGCGGCGGCCAGCAGGCTGCCCACCAGGCCCGGCTCCCAGGTGCGGGCGAGCATGCGCTCCTTGGCGACCTGCGGATTCTCCGAGGTCTTGATCAGCTCGATCATCGCGTCGATGTTGGCCAGCGCGACGGTCAGGCCCTCGAGGATGTGGGCGCGGGCACGGGCCTTGCGCAGCTCGAAGATGGTGCGGCGGGTCACCACCTCGCGGCGGTGGCGCACGAAGGCCTCGAGGATCTGCTTGAGGTTCAGCAGCTGCGGGCGGCCATCGACCAGCGCCACCATGTTGATGCCGAACACCGACTCCATCTGGGTCTGCGCGTACAGGTTGTTGAGCACGACCTCGGCCGACTCGCCGCGCTTGACCTCGATGTAGATGCGCATGCCGTCCTTGTCGGACTCGTCGCGCAGCTCGCTGATGCCCTCGAGCTTTTTCTCCTTCACCAGCTCGGCGATCTTCTCGATCAGCCGCGCCTTGTTCACCTGGTACGGGATCTCGGTGACGATGATCGACTCGCGGCCGTTGTCGGCCACCTCGATCTCGGCCTTGGCGCGCATGCGCACGCGGCCTTTGCCGGTGCGGTAGGCGACGTGGATGCCGCCGACGCCGTTGATGATGCCGGCGGTGGGGAAGTCCGGGCCTGGGATGTATTCCATCAGGCCGTCGATGTCGATCTGCGGGTCGTCGATCAGCGCGATGGTGGCATCCACCACCTCGCCGAGGTTGTGCGGCGGGATGTTGGTCGCCATGCCGACCGCGATACCGGCGGAGCCGTTGACCAGCAGGTTCGGCACCCGGGTCGGCATGACCGTGGGCTCGAGCTCCTTCTCGTCGTAGTTCGGCTGGAAATCGACGGTGTCCTTGTCGATGTCGGCCATCAATTCGTGCGACAGGCGCGACATGCGCGCCTCGGTGTAGCGCATCGCCGCGGCGGAGTCGCCGTCGATCGAGCCGAAGTTGCCCTGCCCGTCCACCAGCAGGTAACGCAGCGAGAACGGCTGCGCCATGCGCACCAGGGTGTCGTACACCGCGCTGTCGCCGTGCGGGTGGTACTTACCGATGACGTCGCCGACGATGCGCGCCGACTTGTAGTAGGGCTTGTTGCTGTGCGCGCCCAGCTCGTTCATCGCGTACAGCACGCGCCGGTGCACCGGCTTCAGGCCATCCCGCACGTCCGGCAGCGCGCGCCCCACGATCACGCTCATGGCGTAATCGAGGTAGCTGCGCCGCATCTCGTCTTCCAGCTTGACGGGGATGATTTCCTTGGCGAGATCGGCCATCGTGCGTGTGTGTCCTGTCGCGGTTCTGGGGCGGGATTGCGGGCCCGCGCGAGGCCCGCGGAAGCGGCGTCCACACGGGCATCAGGCGGGGATCGGGCGAACATCGAATTGTACCATCCGAAGGCACCCAAAGCACCCGGATTTCGCCGGAAAAATCAATCGCTTGCGCGGCAGGGACGGGGCCGCCCGGGGCCTTGCGGCGCGCCTCCCGGCGCGACCGCGGACGCGGGCGCCGGCTCAGCCGAACAGCGCGCGCATGCGCCCGGCGTCGGGACGCTCGACCACGCCGCGCTCGGTGACGATGGCGTCGATCAGGGCATGCGGGGTGACGTCGAACACCGGGTTCCAGGCGCGCACGCCCTCGGCCACCACGCGCTTGCCGCGGAAGCTCAGCAGCTCGGCCGGGTCGCGCTCCTCGATCTCGATGCGATCGCCGCTGGCCGTGGCCATGTCCACGGTCGAGGACGGCGCCACCACCATCACCTTCAGCCCGTGGTGGCGGGCGGCGATGGCCAGCGGGTAGGTGCCGATCTTGTTGGCGGTATCGCCATTGGCGCAGATGCGGTCGGCGCCCACCACCACCCACTGCACCTGCCCGGTTTTCATCAGGTGCGCCGCCGCGGAATCGGCGATCAGGGTGGCGTCGATCCCGTCCTGGCCGAGTTCCCACACGGTCAGGCGCGCGCCCTGGTTCCAGGGCCGGGTCTCGGTGGCGAACACGCGCGCGACGCGGCCGGCGGCGACGCCGGCGCGGATCACCCCAAGCGCGGTGCCGAACCCGGCCGTGGCCAGCGAGCCGGTATTGCAGTGGGTCAGCACCCCGCTGCCGGGCGCAATCAGGGCGGCGCCGAGCGCACCCATGCGGCGGTTGGCGGCCAGGTCCTCGCGTTCGATCGCCTGCGCCTCGCGCTCCAGCGCCGCGCGCCAGTCGGCGCCAGCCGTGGCGAGCACCCGGCGCATGCGCGCCAGCGCCCACATCAGGTTGACCGCGGTCGGGCGCGCCGCGTTCAGGTGCTGCAGCGCCGGCTCCAGCAGCGCGCTCGCGGCGGCCGCGTCCGTCGCGTGGTCGGCGGGCAACGCGCGTGCCGCCAGCACCACGCCCCAGGCCGCGGCGATCCCGATCGCAGGAGCACCGCGCACCACCAGCGCGCGGATCGCGGCGGCCACCTCGTCGCTGCTGCGGCAGGACTCGTGCACCACCGTGAACGGCAGCACGCGCTGGTCCAGCAGCTCCAGCGCCTCGCCGGTCCAGCGGATCGGGCGAACGTGGTCGTAACGGTCGAAGTCGAGATCGGCGAGGGCGAGGGCGGTGTCGGTCATCCGCGCATTTAACCACGCCGTCCCGCCCCGCCGCCCCGCTCAGTAGCTGCGGAACTCCGCGCGGCAGCCCTGCGCCACCCAGATGCCGCTGCGGCCGTAGCCCCAGGTGCGGCCCTCGATGCAGGCCGAGCGCGACAGCTGGCGCACCAGCTGCACGCCGGCACGGGTATTGGCCGCGCATTCGGTGTAGCGGCCATCGTCCGACTCGCATCGGAACACCCGCCCGCCGATGCCCTCGCCGTAGTCGCCCCAGCCGCGCGCGGGGCCGCGGGTGGTGGTGAACTCCGCGCGGCAGCCCTGCGCCACCCACACGCTGCCGTAGTCCGACCCCCAGGTGCGGCCCTCGATGCAGGCCGAGCGCGACAGCTGGCGCACCAGCTGGGCGCGGCCGCGGTCGGGCAGCGCGCAGCGCTGGTAGCGGCCGTCGTCCGACTCGCAGCGGACGATCCCGCCGTAGCCGGGACCGCCCGGCCGGCCCCAGTCCAGCACCCGGAAATCGGCGCGGCAGCCCTGTGATACCCAGATCCCGTTGCGGCCGTAGCCCCAGTTCACGCCCTCGATGCAGGCCCCGCGCGAGAGCTGGCGCTCCACCACCACGCGCCCGCCGCTGGTGGGGCATTCGCGAGTGCGCCCGTCATTCGACTCACAGCGCACGATCTCGCCGCCGCGGTAGTCGCCGCCGTAGCCGTCACGATAGCCCTCACCGTAGTACTGGGCCGCCGCGGGCGCGGCGGCGACGCTGCCCAGCAGGGCCAGGCCGGATGCGATCAGGGTGCTGCGCATGGTTCGACTCTCCTCTCCCTCGGCCCGGGACGGGCACGATCCTCGCGCTTCACTCTAGTGGCGCGGAATTAACCCTTCCCGAAAATCCTGCGCGGCCCGCCGACGCGGATACACGCCATTCAGCGATGCCGCCACGCCGGGACCGTTGCTCATGCCCGGGCGAAATCGAAGGCCAGTACGTCGGCGATGCGGTCGGTTCCGAGTAGCGCCATCAGCAGCCGGTCCACGCCCAGCGCCACCCCGGCGCAGGCCGGCAGGCCGTGCGCCAGCGCCTCGACCAGCGCCGCGTCCAGCGGCACCGCCGGCAGTCCGCGCGCCGCGCGCACGCGACCGTCACGCTCGAAACGCGCGCGCTGCTCGTCGGCATCGATCAGCTCGTGGTAGCCGTTGGCCAGCTCCAGCGGCCCCAGGTACAGCTCGAAGCGCTCGGCCAGCGGCGGATCGCCCGCGCGGATGCGCGCCAACGCCGCCTGCGAGGCCGGCCAGTCGTGCACCGCCAGCAGGGTGTGGGCAGCGAACGCCGGCTGCAGGCGATGGGTCATCAGCAGGTCCAGCCAGTCGTCGCGGGTCAGGCCCTCGGGATCGAGGGCCACGTCGCCCAGCGCATTGCGCAACACCTCGATGTCGTCCAGCAACGGGTCGATCCCCAGACGGTCGCGGTACAGGTCGCGGAACGTCGTCACCTGCAATGTCGCACGGCGCCCCACCAGCGCCAGCGCCTCACGCACCAGCGCCACCGTCTCCTCCAGCAGACGCATATGGTCCCAGCCGAGGCGGTACCACTCGAGCATGGTGAATTCAGGATTGTGGCGGCCGCCGGCCTCGCCATCGCGGAATACGCGCCCAAGCTCATAGCAGTCGCCGATGCCGGCCGCCAGCAGGCGCTTGAGCGCGAACTCGGGCGAGGTGCGCAGCCAGCGCGTGCGCGGTGCGCCGTCGGTGCGCCCGGAGAACTCCAGGGTGAACGAGGCGATGTTGGGTTCGGTGTTGCCGGCGCGCGAGAGCACCGGCGTCTCCACCTCCAGCACGCCACGGGCGTGGAAGAACTCGCGCGCCAGCCGGTTGAAGGCGGCGCGCAGGCGTAGTGCATCGGCCGTCGCAGTGGGGCGCCAGTCAGTCATGCATGCTCTGCCAGAAAGGCCAGCAGCCGATCCTCGTCCCAGACCTCGATACCCAGTTCCTCGGCCTTCGCCAGCTTGGAACCGGCCTCTGTCCCGGCCACCACGAAGCTGGTCTTCTTCGACACGCTGCCGGCGACCTTGGCGCCCAGCGCTTCGAGCCTGTCCTTCGCCTCGTCACGCCCCATCGACGCCAGGGTACCGGTCAGCACCACGGTCTTGCCTTCCAGCGGCCCCGCGGCCTGTACGCCGCGCTCCGGCAGGCGCGCACGCAGCTCCGCCTGCGCCTGCGCGCTGCGCAGTAGCAACGCAGCATTGGCCTCCACCTCCAGCCACGCGGCCAGCGCCTCGGCGGTATCGGCCGGCAGGCCAGCGGTGACGAACGCGTGCACCGGGGCGTCCAGCAGCGCCTGTGCATCGGCGAACGCCACGCCCAGCTGGGCGGCGCGGATCGCGGTGACCTTCGGGATCTCCAGATCCACCAGCAGCGTCGCCAGGTCCAGTCCCTCGCGCAACGCGGGCACCGGCGCATGCGCGTCGGTGATGCGCACGCCGCGCGCGAGCAGGCGGTCGATCACCTGCTGGTTGCCGGGCTGGTCGAGGAAATGCCCGATCGCACGCGCCACCTCCCCGCCGACATCCGGCACCCGCTTGAACAGTGGCCACGGCAGGCGGCGCACCAGGCCCAGGTCGCCGAACCACTGCGCCAGCGCCTTGGCCGTGCTCTCGCCCACGTGCGGGATGCCGAGTGCGTACAGGAACCGCGCCAGCGTGGTATCGCGGCTGCGGTCGATCGCCGCGACCAGGTTGTCGGCCCATTTGGTGGCGACCTTGCCGGCCTTCACCGTCTCCGGCACCGAACCGTCGCGCTCATCGGCGCGGCGCTTCATCTCCAGCAGATCGTCCAGGGTCAGCCGATAGAGATCAGAAACATCCTGCAGGTAGCCGAACTCGACCAGCGATTCGATATGGCGTTCGCCCAGTCCGTCGATGTCCATCGCCCGCCGCGAGGCGAAGTGGAACACCGCCTGCACCCGCTGCGCCGGGCAGCTCAGCTCGCCGGAGCAGCGCCATACCGCGGCGCCCTCCTCGCGCACCAGCTCGGCACCGCAGACCGGGCAGGTGCGCGGCATCTGCCAGCGGACGGTGCCGGGCGGGCGCTTCGCCAGCTCCACCTGCACCACTTCCGGGATCACGTCGCCGGCACGCCGCACGATCACGGTGTCGCCCACGCGCACGTCCAGCCGCGCGACGTGGTCGGCGTTATGCAACGTGGCGCGGGTGACGGTGACACCGCCCACCTGCACCGGCCGCATCAGTGCCCACGGGGTCACCGCGCCGGTGCGGCCGACATTCACTTCGATCGCCTCCACCACCGTGGGCTGCTCCTGCGCCGGGAACTTGTGCGCGATCGCCCAGCGCGGCGCGCGCGCGACGAAGCCCATCTCGCGCTGGCCGGCGTAGTCGTCCAGCTTGTACACCACGCCGTCGATGTCGAACGGCAGGCCATCGCGGGCCGCGCCGATGCGACGGTAGTAGCCCAGCAGTCCGTCGACGCCGTGCACGACGGTGGCGAGGTCGCTGACCGGCAACCCCCAGTCGCGCAGCCGCGCCAGGGTGGCCGAATGGGTCTCCGGCAGCGTGCCCTGCTCGACCAGGCCGATGCCGTAGGCGTAGAAGCTCAGCGGGCGCTGCGCGGTCACCGCCGGGTCCTGCTGCCGCAGCGAGCCGGCCGCGCCGTTGCGCGGGTTGGCCAGCACCTTGCCGCCATGCAGGCGCGCGTGTTCGTTCCAGCGTTCGAAGTCGGCGCGCGCCATGTACACCTCGCCGCGCACCTCCAGCACCTTCGGCCAACCCTCGCCGCGCAGCCGCTGCGGGATGACGGAAATCGTGCGCAGGTTGGCGGTGACGTCCTCGCCGGTAGTGCCATCGCCGCGGGTGGCGCCCTGCACGAACACCCCGTCCTCGTAGCGCAGGCTGATCGCCAGCCCGTCCAGCTTGGGCTCGGCCGAGAACACCAGGTCCTCGCGCTCCAGGCGCTCGCGGATGCGGCGCACGAAATCGGCCACCTCCTCGTCGCTGAAGGCATTGCCCAGCGACAGCATCGGCACCGCGTGCACCACCGGCGCGAACCGCCCCGAGGGCGCCGCACCGACCCGGCGGGTGGGGGAATCCGGCGCGGCCAGCTCGGGGTGCATGCGCTCCAGCGCTTCGAGCTCGCGCACCAGCGCGTCGTATTCGGCGTCGGAGATGTCGGGATCGTCCAGCTCGTGGTAGCGCCGGTTGGCGTCCTCGATGCGCTGGCGGAGTTCGGCGATGCGGGCGGCGGGGGTAGTCGACATCGTCATGCTCGTCATGCCCCTCTCCCCTCGGGAAAGGGGTTGGGGTGAGGGTTAGGCCGGAAAAGGATTTGCGCGGTGGCTCCGAACCCTCATCCGGCGCTCCGCGCCACCTTCTCCCGGAGGGAGAAGGAACAAACGTCACCAGCGCGTGGACTTGCCCAGCGGCGGCGCGGCGTTCTGGCGGTCGTAGGCGCGCAGCTCCTCACGGATGTGCTGGATGCGCTGGCGGCCAAGCGCGTTGCGCTCCTCGTCCAGCACCACTCCGTCCAGCAGGTCGGCCATGCGCTGCGCCGCCGGCTCCATGGTTTCCCACGCATCCAGTGCCGGCACTGGCGCCGGCAGGGTGAGGAAAAACGCGATAGCCGGGGTCTCCAGCTCGGCGATGGCGGCCATGTCGAAGCTGCCGGGCTTGATGATGTTGGCCACGCTGAAGATCGGCCCCAGCTCCGGGCGGCCGTCCACCAGGCGGTGGAACACGTCCATGTAGCCGAAGGTGAGGCCGGCCTTCTCCGCCGCCACCACGATGTCGGGGCCGCGCAGCTTGCAGTCGGCCTTGGCCGCCACGTACAGGGTGAGGATGCGGTCGAACTGGTCGCTGGTGCGCTTGCCCGGCAGCTGCCGCTCGGGCGCGGGCAGCGGCAACTCCTCCTGCGCCACCGCGGCATCGCTCCAGCCGCGATTGCTTTCGGCCTCGTCGGCGCTCGCCACCGGCTCGCCGCGGCCGCCTTCGCGCGCCGGGCGCGGCAGGCGCCGGCCCTGCCCGCCGTTGCGGCTGCGGCCGAAGTAGATGATCGCGCCGAGCAGCAGCGACATCGCCACCGCGATGCCGATCCGCAGCAGGGTCATGTCCGACATTCCACGTCCTCCAGAGCCAGGGTCACGCGCCGGCCGCCGCCGACATCATTCGGCACCCGCCAGGCGGGCGGCCTCGGCCAGGTCCACCGAGACCAGGCGCGACACGCCCGGCTCGCGCATGGTGACGCCCGAGAGCTGGCGGGCCGCCTCCATCGTCACCTTGTTGTGGGTCACCACCAGGAACTGTACCTGCTCGCTCATTTCGGTGACCAGCGCGGTATAGCGGCCGACGTTGGCCTCGTCCAGCGGCGCGTCCACCTCGTCCAGCAGGCAGAACGGCGCCGGGTTCAGGCGGAAGATCGCGAACACCAGCGCCACCGCGGTCATCGCCTTCTCGCCGCCGGACAGCAGCGAGATGCTGGATACCCGCTTGCCGGGCGGGCGCGCCATGATGGTGACGCCGGCATCCAGCAGGTCCTCGCCGGTCAGCTCCAGGTAGGCGTGGCCGCCGCCGAACAGGCGCGGATAGAGCTCCTGGAAATTGCTGTTGACGCGATCGTAGGTGTCCTTGAAGCGACCACGGGTCTCGCGGTCGATCTTGCGGATCGCCTCCTCCAGCGTCTCCAGCGCGGCCCTGAGGTCGGCGTCCTGCGCATCCAGGTATTCCTTGCGCTGCGCGGCCTCGGCGTGCTCGGCGATCGCGGCGAGGTTGACCGGCTCCAGCCGGCGCAGGCGCGCGTCCAGTTCGGCCACCTCGCGCTCCCACTGTGCCGCGACGGCACCGTCCGGCAGCGCATTCAGCAACTCCTGCAGGTCGAAGCCGGCGTCGGCGATCGCGGCGGTGAACTGTTCCGCTTTCAACAGCAGGGCCTGCTGCTCCAACCGGCGCTGGGCGATCGCCTCGCGCTGCGCCAGCGCCTGCGCGTCGCGCTGCTGGCGCACCTGCTCGTGCTGGCGCAGCTCGGCGTCGATGCTTTCCAGCTGCGAGCGCGCCTGCGCCAGCGCGCGCTCGGCGCGCACGCGCTCGTCCAGCGCGGACTGGCGTTCGGCCTCCAGCGCCTGCACCGGGGCATCGCCCTCCGCAAGCTGCGCGGCAAGCTCGCCCAGGCGGGCATCCAGCTGGCCGCGCTGGCCGCCCATGCGCTCCAGCGCCTGCGCCAGCGCCACCATCTGCACCCGCTGCGATTCCAGCGCCAGGGCCAGCGCATGCGCAGCCTCGCGCGCCTCGCGGGCAGCGATGCGCGCAGCCTCGCGCTTGTCGGTGAGGTAGCGGCGTTCGTTCTCGAGGGTCTGGCGGGTGGACTCGAGGTTGCCCATGCGCCCCAACGCATCCTCGATGCGGATGCGCGCTTCCGCTGCCTGCGCCTTGTTCGCCTCCAGCGCCTCCTCGATCTGCGCCAGTTCGGCGTCGATCCGGGCGATCCGGGTGCGCGCCCCCTCCAGCCTGCCCTGCTGGCCTTGCAACTGGCCGGCCAGTTCGGAGACGCCGCGGTGGGCCATGTAGAGCTGGCGCTGCGCATCCTCGCGCTGCTGCTCGGCGACGAGGTGGGCCTGGCGCAATTCGGCCGACTGCGCCTCCAGCGCCTGCTCGCGCTGCTGGTGCTGGGCGATCAGCGCGCGCAGCGCCTGCAGTTCCTTCTCGCGCAGCAGTGCGCCCTGGGTGGCCGCGCCGGAGCGGGCGATCCGCACCCAGCCGGCGCCGAGGCGCTCGCCGCCACGGGTGATGACCGATTCGCCCTCGCCCAACGTGGCCTGCAGCGCACGCGCAGCAGCCAGATCCTCGGCCGCGTGCAGGCGCGCCAGCAGGCGCCGGATCGCGCGCGGGCCCTGCACCTTGGCGGCCAGCGAAGTCGCCGGATAAACACCGGCATCGTCTTCGTCCGCCACCAGCGCCAACCGGCCTTCGCCCAGCTCGCCCAGCGCCTCGACCAGTTGCTCCGGCGCGTCTACCAGAACGGCTTCGATCAGCTGGCCCAGCGCGGCCTCGACCGCGTTCTCCCAGCCCGCCTCCACCTGCAGGCGCTCGCCCACGCGCGCGGCATCCAGCAGGCCGTGGGCCTGCAGCCATTGGCGCGCGGCGCCCTGTTCCTGCCCCAGCGCGGCCGCCTGCAGGGTCTCCAGCGACGCCAGCCGCCCGCGCGCGGCCTGCGCCTGCTTGCGCAGTTCGGCCAGCTCGGCCTGGACCTGGCGCTGGCGCTCCTGCACGTCGGCGCTGGCCTGCTTGCGCGTTTCGACTTCGGCGGTCAGCGTCTCCAGCGATTCCTTCTGGGTCTCGTGCTGCAGCTGCAGCTGCTCGAAGGTATCCGCCAGTGCGTCGAGGTCGAGACCGGCGCGTTCCTCGCGCAGCTGCTGGCGGCGGCGGTCGGCGTCCAGGATCTGGCGGTCGAGCTGCTCGATGCGGATGCGCTCGACCTCGCTGGCGCGCGCCGCGTCGGCCTGGTCGCGGCTGTAGGCATCCCAGCGCTGCTGCCACTCGGCCAGCCGCGCCTCCACCTCGCGCAGCGCGTCCTGGCGCTGGATGTCCTCCTCCTGCAGGGCTTCCAGCCGCGGCTGTGCCTCGTCCACCGCGGCGCGCAGGGCTTCCAGCTTCTGCTCATCGCCACGGATGTGGCCGCCCAGCTCCGCCAGCGCCGCCTGCGCCTCGTCGCGCGCGCGCTGCAGGCGCAACCCCAGCTCGCGCTGGTGGGCGATCTGCTGCTCGACCCGGGCCAGCACGCCGCCGACCTTGTAGACCTCGGCCTGCGCCGCGTTCAGCGCCTCGCTGGCGGATTCACGCCGCTCGCGCCCCGCTTCCAGCTCGCTTTCGGCGTGCCGCTGCTCGGCGACCAGCTGCTCCAGCCGGGTCTCCTCGCGCGCCAGCTGCTCGCGCAGGGCCTGCAGTTGGCCGTCCAGCGCGCGGAACTCCAGCGCCCGCCACTGCGCGTCCTTGACCTTGCGCTCGGCCTGGATCGCGGTGTACTGCTCGGCCTGCCGCGCCTGCCGTCCCAGATGCTGCAATTGCTTGCCGACTTCCTCGCGCAGGTCGTTGAGGCGGTCGAGGTTCTCGCGGGTGTGGCGGATGCGGGTCTCGGTTTCCTTGCGGCGCTCCTTGTACTTGGAGATGCCGGCCGCTTCCTCGAGATAGACGCGCAGCTCCTCCGGCTTGGCGTCGATCACCTGGGTGATCATGCCCTGCTCGATGATCGAGTAGCTGCGCGGCCCCAGGCCGGTGCCGAGGAACAGGTCGGTGATGTCGCGCCGGCGGCACTTGGCGCCGTTGAGGTAATAGGCGCTCTGGCCGTCGCGGCTCACCGTGCGCTTGACCGAGATCTCATTGAACGCGGCGTATTCGCCGGCGATGGTGTGGTCGCTGTTGTCGAAGATCAGCTCGACGCTGGCCTGCGACACCGGCTTGCGGCCCGCGCTGCCGGAGAAGATCACGTCCGCCAGGGAGTCGCCGCGCAGGCGACTGGCCGCGTTCTCGCCCATCACCCAGCGGATGGCGTCGATGATGTTGGACTTGCCGCACCCGTTCGGCCCGACGATGCCCGTGAGGTTGGTCGGCAGGTGCAGCGTGGTCGGATCGACGAAGGACTTGAAGCCGGACAGCTTGATGGTGGACAGGCGCATGCGCGTCGACGAACCCCGGCGGCGCCGTTAGCGCGCCGCTTGCAGAAATTGGACTGGATCGACCCCCTAAACGCTTGTTTTATCTAGGGGAAACCGTGCGGCACGCGGGTGCCGAACGGCGAGTATAGCGGGGCTAGCGCGCTTCGTCGGGCGCGCGCGCGTGGATCGCCAGGGCATGGATGTCGGTCTGCATCATCGTGCCCAGCGCGGCATACACCAGGCGGTGGCGGGCCAGCGGCGGCTTGCCGGCGAACGCCGCGCTGACGATCTCGACCCGGAAGTGCCCCTGCCCGCCGCGCGCCCCGGCATGCCCGGCGTGGCGGTGGCTGTCGTCGTGCACCTCCAGCACCAGCGGCGCCAGCGCCTCGGTGAGCAGCGCGCGGATGCGCTCCACCCGCGCCGGGTTGAGCCGCGGGATGTCGGCCTCGCTCCAGCCCGTGCTCACGGCAGCACCTTGCGGAACGGCCGCACCTCGACCCGCGCGTACACACCGGCGGCGACGTAGGGATCGGCGTCGGCCCAGGTGCGGGCGTCCTCCAGCGAGGGGAACTCCGCCACCACCAGGCTGCCGGAGAACCCGGCCGGGCCGGGGTCCTCGGCATCGATCGCCGGGCACGGACCGGCCAGCAGCAGCCGGCCGGCGTCGCGCAGCGCGTGCAGCCGCGCCAGATGCGCCGGGCGCGCGGCCAGCCGCTGCGCCAGCACGTCCTGCCCGTCGTAGCCCTCGATCACGTACCACATGCCGCTGCCTCCATGAACCGGAACCGGCATTGTAGTGGTGGCCAGTGGACAGCCGCGCCGGCAGCCCGTACCCTTCGTGCATCGTGTTCGGCCCGATCCTGCGGCCCGCGCGGCCAGCCGGCTCCCCACGCCGCCCCGCGCCCGCCGATCCGGCCTTCCCGCCACCCGCTCCGATGCCGCCCTCCGCGGGCCGCAGGCGTGCAGGCATGGCGGATTGCAGCAAGCGCGACATTCCCGCCCGCACCCCGGGCTGTGAAGCTTCCGATGGTCCGATCCTGAAGATCCATGCTGTGGCCCGGAGGGGGCCGCAAACCCGATGACAGCCGAATCCCGCGTCGCCACCGTGGCCGGCGCCCCCGCGCAAAACCCGAGCCCGCACCCCCAGCAGCAGGAAATGCCGCTGGCGACGGTGCTCGGCCAGCCGGTGCTGGAGATCCCCAAGGATCTGTACATCCCGCCGGACGCGCTGGAGGTCATCCTCGACGCCTTCGAAGGCCCGCTGGACCTGCTGCTGTACCTGATCCGCCGCCAGAACCTGGACATCCTGGACATCCCGGTCGCCGAGATCACCCGGCAGTACGTGGACTACATCCAGGCCATGCACGAGATGCGCTTCGAACTGGCCGCCGAGTACCTGGTCATGGCCGCGATCCTGGCCGAGATCAAGTCGCGCATGCTGCTGCCGCGCCCGCCCAGCGAGGAGGGCGTGGAGGAAGACCCGCGCGCGGACCTGGTGCGCCGGCTGCAGGAATACGAGCGCTACAAGAAGGCGGCCGAGGACCTGGACGCCCTGCCGCGGCTGGAGCGCGACACCAGCGTGGCCTGCGCCCACGTGCCCGAGCGCACGGCCGTGCGCCTGCCGCCGCCGGTGGACCTGCGCGAGCTGCTGCTGGCCCTGCACGACGTGCTCAAGCGCGCCGAACTGCAGGGCAAGCACGCGATCAGGCGCGAGACCCTGAGCGTGCGCCAGCGCATGGGCGAGCTGCTGGAGCGGCTGGCCGACGGCGCGTTCCACCGCTTCGAGGCCCTGTTCTCGCCGGAGGAAGGGCGGCTGGGCGTGGTGGTGACCTTCCTCGGCCTGCTGACCCTGGCCAAGGAGCAGCTGTTGGACATCGTGCAGGAAGGGCCGCTGGCGCCGATCTACGTGAAGTCGCTCGCCACCGGCGAAGGCGCGCCGGCGGTCTCCGAGCTGCCGGATGAATTCGAGGACGCAACCGAGCCGAACGCATGACCGAGATCGACCAGACCCTCGTCAACCGCATCGTCGAAGCCGCGCTGCTGGCCTCCAGCCAGCCGCTGACGCTGGTCCAGCTCAAGGGCCTGTTCCCGCTCGACGAACCGGCACCGGAGGGCAGCGTGGAAGCCGCGCTGGAGCAGCTGCGCGCCGACTGCGAAGGACGCGGGGTGGAACTGGTGGAAGTGGCCAGCGGCTGGCGCTTCCAGGTCAAGGCCGACGTCCACCCGTGGGTGGCGCGGCTGTGGACCGAGCGCCAGACCAAGTACACCCGCGCCACCCTGGAGACACTGGCGCTGATCGCCTACCGCCAGCCGATCACCCGCGGCGAGATCGAGCAGATCCGCGGCGTCGCCGTCAACAGCAGCATCATCAAGGCGCTCGAGGAGCGCGACTGGATCCGCGTGGTCGGCCACCGCGACGTGCCCGGAAAACCCGAACTGCTGGCCACCACCAAGACCTTCCTCGACTACTTCGGCCTGAAGCGGCTGGATGAACTGCCGCCACTGTCGGAACTGCGCGACATCGGCGAACTCGAACCGCAGCTGCCGTTCGCGCCGGCGATCCCGGCCAGCGCGGCAGAGGCAGGCTCACACATGCCGCAGGCGGACGCGGAAGCGGAAACGGATCCGGGATCGGAGCCTGTTTCCGCCGAACGCCATGCCCCCCAAGACACGAATGGAGAGGCGATGCCGTCCGACTCCATCCCCACCCACGATCCCCATAGAGACGACGCCGAGACGGCATCGTCGGAGCACCAAGATGAGCAATAAGGAACACGCACGCCGCCCGCTGAGCCTCAAGCGCAGCGCCACTCCCGACGCCGAGGCGCCGCGCATCAGCGAGCGCCTGCACAAGGTACTGGCGCAGGCCGGCCTCGGCTCGCGCCGCGCGCTGGAGCAGCGCATCGCCGACGGCCTGGTCAAGGTCAACGGCGAGGTCGCGCAGACCGGCATGAGCATCACCGGCGGCGACAAGATCGAGATCGACGGCCGCACCTTCGTGGCCACCGCGCTGACCGACCCGCCGCGGGTGCTGATGTACAACAAGCCGGAAGGCGAGGTCACCACCCGCGAGGATCCCGAAGGCCGCCCGACCATCTTCGACTCCCTGCCTGCGCTCAAGGGCGCGCGCTGGATCGCGATCGGCCGCCTCGACATCAATACCACCGGCCTGCTGCTGCTCACCACCGACGGCGAGCTGGCCAACGCGATGATGCACCCCTCGCACGAAATCGAGCGCGAATACGTCTGCCGCGTGCGCGCGCCGGAGGGCGAAGAGACCGTATCCGACAAGATCGCGGACCGCCTGGCCCGCGGCGTGGCGCTGGAGGATGGCCCGGCCAAGTTCGACGAGATCGAGCGCATCAGCGGCCAGGGCGCCGGCGAAAGCAGCCACGACTGGTTCCGGGTGCTGCTGAAGGAAGGCCGCAACCGCGAGGTGCGCCGGCTGTGGGAATCGCAGGGCTGCCAGGTCAGCCGCCTCAAGCGCATCCGCTACGGCCAGGTGCGCCTGCCGCAGCCGCTGCTGCGCGGGCAATCGCAGGAGCTGCCGCAGGCCGAGGTCGAGGCGCTGCGCAAGGCGGTGGGGCTGGAGGACGGCGCGCCCTCCGCGCTCACCCTGATGCCGGTGCTGGGCCAGCGCAAGGCGGGCAAGACCGTGGTCGCGGGCAACGCGCGCGGCCACGGCTACGTGGGCGGCCACACCACCGCCGATGAAGGCCGCGAACTGCGCCGCTTCGACGCCTTCCGCGAGGAGCGCGGCCGCCGCGGTGCGCCGCGCAAGGCCGGCGGCCTGACCGTCACCGGCGAGATGGCCGCGCAGCAGCGCGACAAGCGCCTGAAGGTGAAGGGCCCGCGCCAGCCCGGCCAGCGCATGAAGCCCGGCGAACAGCGCGGCGAGAACCCGGCGGCGATGCGCACCTGGTACGTGCCGGACGGCGTGGACACCGGCCCGGCCGGCCACCGCAACCCCGGCCAGCGCGGCCCGAAGAAGTTCGGCGGCAAGCCGCGGGCGCAAGGCAGCGGCTTCGGCGGCGCGGGCGAAGCGCGTCCGCAGCGCGCGCCCAAGCCCTACGGCCATCCGGGCAACGCCCCGCATTTCCCGTCCGACCACGCCCACGGCGGCTTCAACCCCTACGGGGCCACGTCGCAGCGGCCCCGCGGCGGCAAGCCCGGCGGCGGCCGGCCGGGCGGCCCGCGTCCGGCCGGTGGCAAGCCCGGCGGCGGCCACCGTGGCCCGCGCGGCGGGAACCGCTGAGGCCATGCCTGCGGTCCTGCTCGGGCTGTGGCTGGCTGCCGCGCAAGCGGCGGCCCCGGCCGATCTCGACTACATCGACGCCAAGCGCCTCGCCGATACCAACGAGGCCAGCGTGACCGGCACGGCGCATGCGGCGATGCTGGAAGCGCAGAAGCGGCTGCTGGATGCCGGCGTGCTCGAATGTGCGCTGGGCCGGCCGCAGACCGACTTCAGCGCGTTCACCATCGTCATGCGCCTGGATGCCGAGGGCCGGGTGCAGCAGACCTGGCGCCAAGGCAGTTCGCCGCTGGCGATCTGCCTGCAGCGCTACGTGCGCGACAAGACCGTATTCGTGCCGCCGAAGGCGCCGTTCCACACCGCGCTGGACATCAGCTTCACCAAATAGCGCCGGGGCGCCCCGCGCGGGCATGGCGCCACGGATGCAACGATCCGTCGCCGCGCGATGGAATTGAACGCCTGCGCCGCCCGCCCCATCCTGCATGGCCTACCCGTCGGCCCCGCGCCGCAACAGGAGCCTCGCCATGCGCAAGCAGATCCTCGACATCACCAGCGCCCCCGGCCGCCACTGGGTCGGCAACGGGTTCCCCGTGCACGGGATGTTCGGCTACAGCGGCCCCGGCGTGGCCCAGCGCAGTCCGTTCCTGATGCTGGACTACGCGGCCCCCACCCATTTTTCGCCCACCCGCGAGCGCCGCGGCGTCGGCCAGCACCCGCACCGCGGGTTCGAGACCGTGACCATCGTGTACGCGGGCGAAGTGGAGCACCGCGACTCCGCCGGCAACGGCGGCGTGATCGGCCCGGGCGACGTGCAGTGGATGACCGCCGCCGGCGGCATCCTGCACGAGGAGTTCCACTCCACCGCGTACGCCGCGAAGGGCGGGCCGTTCGAGATGGTGCAGCTGTGGGTGAACCTGCCGGCCAAGGACAAGCTCGGCCCGGCCGGCTACCAGGGCATCCTCGCCGCGCAGATCCCGGCGGTCGCACTGGCGGATGGCGCCGGCACCGCGCGCATCATCGCCGGCGAATACGCAGGCCAGCGCGGCCCCGCGCGCACCTTTACCCCGATGAACGTGTGGGACTTGCGCCTGGCCGCCGGCAAGACGGTGGAACTGCCGCAGCCAGAGGGCTGGACCACGCTGCTGGTGGTGCTGGACGGCACCATCCAGCTGAACGGCGCGCAGGTGCTGCGCCCGGCGCAGATGGCCACGCTGTCCACCGCGGGCACCGGCGTCACGATCGAGACCCACAGCGAGGCCAAGCTGCTGCTGCTCGCCGGCGAGCCGATCGACGAGCCGGTGGTCGGCTACGGCCCGTTCGTGATGAACAGCCAGCAGGAAATCCTGCAGGCCATCGCCGACTTCAACAGCGGCCGCTTCGGCATCCTCGCCTCCTGACGCTCCACGGCCGCGCGGGTTGCGGCTCCCGTTGGTGCTGGTGCCCAAGCCCGTTCGCGGTGAGCCTGTCGAACCGCGGTTGGGCCCGCCGCCCCGCTCATCCTTCGACAGGCTCAGGACGAACGGGTGGACGGGCCATCGCAGGCGAGGGGCCTCAGGGTGGACCAGGCATCGCAGGCAAACGACGAATGGATCGGCCCACCGCAAACGGGGAAGCCCCGCCCCGGCGTCAGCCCAGCGCGGCCAACGCGGCGGCGTAGTCCGGTTCCTGGGTGATTTCCGGCACCAGCTGCACGTGGCGGACCGTGTCGTCGGCATCCAGCACGATGACCGCGCGTGCCGCCAGCCCGGCCAGCGGCCCATCCTCCAGCGCCACGCCGTAGTCGCGCAGGAACGCGCTACCGCGCAGGGTGGACAGCATCACCACGTTGTCGATGCCCTCCGCGCCGCAGAAGCGCGCCTGCGCGAACGGCAGGTCGGCGGAGATGCACAGCACCACGGTATCGGCCAGCTTGGCGGCGTCCTGGTTGAAATGCCGCACCGACGCGGCACACACGCCGGTATCGACGCTGGGGAAGATGTTGAGCAGCTTGCGCTTGCCGGCGAAGTCCGCCAGCGAGCGATCGGCCAGGTCGGTGCCGACCAGCGAGAACGCCGGGGCCTTGCTGCCGACGGCCGGGAGCTGGCCGCCGACGCGGACCGGGTTGCCTTTGAGGGTGACGCTGGACATGCGGGACTCCTGGGGGTTGGGGAGGAATGGAAAGGACGCTTCCGCGCGCACAGCCGCGGAGGCAAGGCTCGGAAACGGCAGCGGCATGCTGACGGCATCCGGGTTTCCGCTACGTGCAGGGATGCCCGCGCGGATGCAGCGCGAGCAACTCAATCGCGCAGCTCGAACCCGTCGGCGTCCTGCAGCGCCGGGAAGCGCTGGCGATGGGCCAGCAGTTCGGCGGCCTGCAAGGTGGTGGTGACCACCACCGGCTCGTCCATGCATTCGCTGACCGGATGCCCGAGGAAGTCGATCACCGCGCTGTCGCCGCTGTAGTGCAGGCCGTTGCCGTCGCTGCCGACCCGGTTCACGCCGACGACAAAGCACAGGTTCTCGATTGCACGCGCGCGCAGCAGGGTCTTCCACGGATAGGCGCGCGCCGACGGCCAGTTGGCGACGTACAGCGCCAGGTCGTAGTCGGCCTGGCCGGCGCGCGTCGGGTCGAAGCGGTTGCGCGAGAACACCGGGAAGCGTAGGTCGTAGCAGACCTGCAGCAGGATCCGCCAGCCCTTCCACTCCACCACCACGCGTTCGCGCCCGGGCGCGTAGCGCTCGTGTTCGCGGGCGAAGGTGAACAGGTGGCGCTTGTCGTAATGCACCAGCGCGCCGTCCGGGGTGGCGAAGAGCATGCGGTTGAAGACGCCTGCCTCGGTGCGGATCTGCACGCTGCCAGCAATGGCCGCGCCCAGCGCCTGCGCCTGCTGGCGCAGCCAGGCCACGGTCGGGCCGTCCATGCCTTCGGCGCGCGCGATCGCCTCGTTCGAGAAACCGCTGGTGAAGGTCTCCGGCAGCACCACCAGGTCGGTCAGCCCGTGCAGCGGGGCGATCAATTCCCCGTAATAGTCGCGGTTGCCCTGCGGGTCGTGCCAGCGGGTATCGCCCTGAACGAGGGAGACGCGCAGGTCGGGCAGTGTGGCAGGCATCAGGATGCGCTCCGGGAAAATCCTCAGCGCAGGATTGTTCCACCTGCGCGCGCGGAAGGAAATCGGGAGGGAATCCGCGCTCAGGCCTTGGGTGGATCCGGTACGAACCTCAGCACGTTGCCATTGATGCAGTAGCGCTTGCCGGTGGGCGGCGGGCCGTCGTCGAACACGTGCCCGAGGTGGATGCCGGAGCTGGCGCTACGGACCTCGATGCGGTGCATGCCGTGGCTGTCGTCGGCCAGGAACTGCAGTGCGCCCGGCATCGGCTCGAAGAAGCTTGGCCAACCGCAGCTGCTGTCGAACTTGGCATCGCTGCGGAACAGCGCCGCCCCGCTCACCGGGTCGTAATACGTGCCGGGGCGCGACTCGTACAGATGTGCGCCGGTGCCGGGCCGCTCGGTGCCGTTCTCGAACGCGATCCGCTGCTGCTCCGGGCTCAGCAGGTAGAACCCCAGCCACTGCCAGAACTTCTTCGGGTCGCCGGCGTAGCCAGTGAAGCGCGCGGTCTCCTTGCCGTGCGTAAACAATACGATGGTGGGCGTGCCCAGCAGCGGGCCAGCCAGGGTCCAGCCGGTCGGGGCCTTCTGCGCGCGGGTACGCACGAACGGCACGTCGGCCTTCCAGGTGGAGAGCACGTCGGCCTCGAATTTCTCGCAGTACGGACAGTCCTCGGCCTCGTACACCACCAGCTGGCGGTCGGCGTGCAGGGCCGCGCCGTCCGGCGGCGGAGTGGCGCCCACCTCGGCATCCAGCCCGAACTTCACCCCGGTGCCGCCCAGCCCGCAGTAGCCATCCGGATTCTTGACCAGGTAGTCCTGATGGTAGTCCTCGGCACGGTTGTAGTGGCGCACCGGCAGGATCTCGGTGGTGATCGGCCCGAAGCCGGCGCGGGCCAGGTTCTTCTGGTAGATGTCGCGGCTCTGCTCGGCCACCACCTTCTGCGCCTCGCTGGTGTAATAGATCGCGCTGCGGTAGTTGCTGCCGATGTCGTTGCCCTGCCCGCCCACCTGGGTGGGGTCGTGGTTCTCCCAGAACGCGGCGAGCAGCTTCATCAGGTCGAGCCGGCGCGGGTCGTAGCGCACCCGCACCACCTCGGCATGGTTGCGGGCATGGCTGCGCCCCATGCGGATCAGGCGTTCCTCGCGCAGCACGTCCTCGTAGCCGACTTTCTGGGCATCGCCGCCGGCATAGCCCACCTCCACCGCGACCACGCCGGGCACGGCGCGCAGGCGCTTCTCCGCGCCCCAGAAGCAGCCCATGCCGAAATAGATGTCTTGCAGATGCGTACCGTCCATCGGGGTGCCTCCGATCGTGGGTGCCGTGGATGCCGGGGAAGTCGCCGGGCGCGCCTGCAGCGCCCGCCAACCGAATGCCGCCAGCGCGCCGCCCAGCATCAGGGCCAGCAGCATCGCGATGGTCTTTTCGATCGTCATGGCAACCTCCGGCATGGGAATGGGCAGGCCGCCGCAGCTGCGGCTCGCCCGGTCTTCACAGCTTGGACAAGCGCTGCATCGCAAGGTTCATGGTGTCGTCGTTCTTGGCGAAGCACAGCCGCAGCAGGCGTTGGCCTGCGGGCGGCGCGGCGTAGAAGGGCGACAGCGGGATACCGGTGACGCCGTGCTCCAGCGTCAGCCAGCGCGCGAACTCCACGTCCGGCAGGTCGCTGACTGCCGAGTAATCCACCAGCTGGAAATAGCCGCCCGGCACCGGCAGCGGCTTGAGCCGGGTGCTCGCCAGCTGCGCGCGGAAGCGGTCGCGCTTGGCCTGGTAGAACGCGCCCAGCGTTTCGTAGTGCTCCGGCTCGGCCGCGATCATCTCGGCAAACGCGTGCTGCGCCGGGTTGAAGCTGCAGAACACGTTGTACTGGTGCACCTTGCGGAACTCCGCGGACAGCGCCGGCGGCGCGATGCAGTAGCCCAGCTTCCAGCCGGTGCAGTGGTAGGTCTTGCCGAAGCTGGAGATGACGAACGCGCGCGCGCGCAGCTGCGGATACCGCAGCACGGATTCGTGGCGGGCGCCGTCGAACACGATGTGCTCGTATACCTCGTCGCTGAGCAGCAGGATGTCGGTGCCATGCAGAAGGTCCTGCAGGGCCTGCATGTCGGCGGCGGTGAACATCGCGCCCGACGGGTTGTGCGGGCTGTTGATGATCAGCAGGCGCGTGCGTGGGGTGATGGCGGCGCGCACCGCGTCCCAGTCGGGGGCAAAGCTGGCCGGGTCCAGCGGCACGTGCACGGCCCTGGCGCCGGCGAGGTCGATGGCCGGCTCGTAGCAGTCGTAGCAGGGGTCGAGGACGATCACTTCCTCGCCGGCGCGCACCACCGCGTGGATGGCGTTGAAGATCGCCTCGGTGGCGCCGCTGGTCACGGTGATCTCGGCATCGGCATCAGGGCGCCAGCCGTAGCAGCGTTCGGTCTTGGCGGCGATGGCCTGGCGCAGCGCGGGGATGCCGGTCATCGGCGCGTACTGGTTGTGGCCGGCCTGCATGGCATGGCTGAGCGCGTCCACCAGGCGCGACGGCACCGGGAAATCGGGGAAGCCCTGGCCGAGGTTGACCGCACCGTGCTCGGCCGCCAGCTGCGACATCACGGTGAAGATGGTGGTGCCGACCTGCGGCAGTTTGCTGTCGAGATGCATGCGTAAAGCCATTCAAGCGGGCATTCCAGTGTACGGAATCCGCCCGCGGCCGGATGCGCGGGCCACCCAGGCCGGGCGTGCCCCGCAAGCTTCTCCCGTAGAATTGGCGGCCCATGCCCGCCGCCCTTCCCGCCAGCCCCCTGCTTGCCGTGCGCGCGCTGGCGTTCTCGCGCGACGAGCTGCCGGTGTTCGGGCCACTGGATTTCGCGGTGGACGCCGGCGAAGCGCTGCTGGTGCAGGGTGGCAATGGCGTCGGCAAGACCACCCTGCTGCGGGTGCTGGCCGGGCTGCTGCGCGCGGACTCCGGCGCGGTGGAGATCGCGGGCATCCCGGCGCAGCCGCGGGCGCGCGCGCGGCACATGGCCTACCTCGGCCACCTGCCCGGCCTGAAGGCCGATCTGTCGGCCCTGCACAACCTCGACTCCCTGTGCGGCCTGCACGGGCAGCGTCCCGGTCTCGGACTGGAGCAGGCGCTGGCGATCGTCGGCCTGGCCGGTTTCGAGGACGCCCCGCTACGCACACTGTCGGCCGGGCAGAAGAAGCGCCTGGGCCTGGCGCGGCTGTGGCTGTCGCCGGCGCCGCTGTGGCTGCTGGATGAGCCGTATGCCAATCTCGATCTGGAAGGCATCCAGCTGGTGAACCGCATGGTGGAAGCCCATCTGCGCGCAGGCGGCGCGGCGCTGATCACCACCCACGGCGCCTATGCCGCGCCCCCGGTGCGCACGCGCCTGCTCGAGCTGGGCAAGCCGCTGCCGGCGGGAGTGCCGGCATGATGTGGCAGGCCGCGCGCGCGCTGATGCTGCGCGACCTGCGCCTTTTGTGGGCGCGCCGCGGCGACGCCCTGCAGCCGGCGCTGTTCGCGCTGCTGACGGTGGTGCTGTTCGCGCTCGGCCTCGGCGGCGAGGCGCGCGCGCTGGCGCCGGTGGCCGCGGCGGTACTGTGGCTGGCGGTGCTGCTGGCCGGGCTGCTGGCGCTGGACACCCTGTTCCGCGGCGATGCCGAGGACGGCTCGCTGGAACAGTGGATGCTGGCGCCGGTGCCGCTGTGGTGGCTGGTGCTGGTACGCACCCTGATGCACTGGGCCACCACCGCGCTGCCGGTGATCGTGGCGGTGCCGCTGCTGGGCGAGCTGCTGCACCTGCCGCACGCGCAGCTGCCGGTGCTGCTGGCCTCGCTGCTGCTGGGCACGCCCATCCTCAGCCTGCTGGGCGCGGTGGTCGCGGCGCTGACCGTGGGCATGCGCCGCGCCGGCATCCTGCTGGCGCTGCTGGCGCTGCCGCTGTACGTGCCGGTGCTGGTATTCGGGGCCGGCGCGGTGGCGGCGCAGGCGCAGGGGCTGGATGCGGTGGGCGCGCTGCTGCTGCTGGGCGCCGGGCTGGTGCTGGCGCTGGCGCTGGCGCCCGCGACCGCGGCCGCCGCGCTGCGCATCGCGCATTCCTGAACTCGCGGCCGGGCTTGCGCTGGATCAAGGCAGGCCCGCAGGCGCTGGGCGGACAATATGCGCATGCCGGCCAGACCCCACTCCCTCTCCGGCCCGTCTTGCCGCGGACTGGTATCCTTGCCCGGATCGTCCGCGGCCCGATGCGCGCCGCTTCCGCACAGGCCACGATGCACCCGCTGATCCGCTGGTTCCACCTCCTCGGCTCGCCCCCCTACTTCGACCGCTTCGCCGCGCGCTGGGCGCCGTGGGGCTACGGGCTGGGGCTGCTGGCCATCCTGGTCGGCGCCTACGGCGCGCTGTACCAGGTGCCGGCCGACTACCAGCAGGGCGACAGCTTCCGCATCCTCTACATCCACGTGCCGGCGGCCTGGATGAGCATGGCGGTGTTCGCGCTGATGGCCCTCTATTCCGCGATCGCGCTCATCTGGCGGATCAAGCTGTGCGAGATCCTGGCGATGGCCTGCGCACCGGCCGGCGCCGGCTTCACTGCAGTGACCCTGCTCACCGGCGCGATCTGGGGCAAGCCGATGTGGGGCACCTGGTGGGACTGGGACCCGCGCCTGACCACTGAGCTGATCCTGCTGTTCCTGTACCTGGGCGTGATCGGCCTGTACGCCGCGATCGACGACCGCCGCAACGCCGCGCGCGCCGCCGGGCTGCTGGCCATCGTCGGCGTCGCCCTGCTGCCGGTCATCCGCTGGTCGGTGGTGTGGTGGAACTCGCTGCACCAGGGCCAGACCATCCGCCTGTTCGGCCCCTCCAGCATGGATGCGAGCATGCTGCCGCCGCTGGTGTGGATGCTCGTCGGCACCAAATTGTGGTTCCTGGGTTCGCTGCTGGCGCGGGCGCGCGCCGATAACCTGCGCCGCGAGGCCGGCAAGGACTGGGTGGCCAGGCTCGCCACCACGGGACGGGCCGGATGAGCTACCGCGAGTACGTCATCGCCGCCTACGCGGTGTTCGCCGTGTTCCTGCTGTGGGACGCGCTGGCCCCGGCCCTGCAGGTGCGCGCCGCGCTGCGCGCCGTGCGCCGGCGGCTGGCACGCCAAGACGCGCGCCCCGCCCCTACCGAGCTGCAACGATGAACCCCACCCGCAAACGCCGCCTGTGGCTGGTGCTGGCACTGGTCGCCGCCGCCGGCCTCGCCACCACCCTGATCGCGCTGGCCCTGCAGCGCAACGTCGCCTACCTCTACACCCCGCACGAAGTGCTGGACGGCAGCGCCGGGCGCGAGGTGCGCGACGGCCGCGCCACCTTCCGGCTCGGCGGGATGGTGGCGGCCGGCTCGTTCCAGCGCGCGCCCGGTTCGATGGAAGCGCACTTCGCGGTGGACGACGGCGATGCCCGCCTGCCGGTGGTCTATACCGGCATCCTGCCCGACCTGTTCCGCGAGAAGCAGTCGGTGATCGCCACCGGCCGCATGCGTGGCGACGTGTTCGTGGCCGAGCAGGTACTGGCCAAGCACGACGAGACCTACATGCCCAAGGAAGTGGCCGACAAGATGGGCGCGGCGCACCGCAAGCACCAGGTGCAGGACGCGCCGGCCACGCCCGCCGGGAGCACGCCCTGATGCTGCCCGAATTGGGGCAGGTGGCGCTGGTGCTGGCGCTACTGGTGGCCGCGCTGCAGGCGCTGCTGCCGCTGCTGGGCGCGTGGCGCGCGCAGCCGGCGCTGATGGCGGTGGCGCGGCCGGCCGCCTACATGCAGCTGCTGCTGGTGGGGCTGGCGTTCGTGCTGCTCACGCATGCGTTCGTCACCGGCGACTTCTCGGTGCGCTACGTGGCCGAGAACTCCAATTCGCTGCTGCCGCTGGTGTACCGCTACACCGCGGTGTGGGGCGCGCACGAGGGTTCGCTGCTGCTGTGGGCGCTGGTGCTGGCGCTGTGGACAGCCGCGTTGGCACGCTTCTCCACGGCGCTGCCGATGCCGGTGGTGGCGCGCGTGCTGGGCGTGCTGGGGATCGTAGCGACCGGCTTCCTGGCCTTCCTGATCTTCACCAGCAACCCGTTCGCGCGGCTGCTGCCGATGCCGGCGGAAGGCCGCGACCTCAACCCGCTGTTGCAGGACCCGGGGCTGATCATCCACCCGCCGATGCTGTATGCCGGCTACGTCGGCTTCGCGGTGCCGTTCGCGTTCGCCATCGCGGCGCTGCTGGAAGGCCGCATCGACGCGCAGTGGCTGCGCTGGACGCGGCCGTGGACCAACGCCGCCTGGGCGTTTTTGACCGTGGGCATCGCCATCGGCAGCTGGTGGGCCTACTACGAGCTGGGCTGGGGCGGCTGGTGGTTCTGGGACCCGGTGGAGAACGCCAGCTTCATGCCGTGGCTGGCCGGGGCGGCACTCCTGCATTCGCAGGCGGTGACCGAGAAGCGCGGCAGCTTCGGCGGCTGGACGCTGCTGCTGGCGATCGCCGCGTTCTCGCTGTCGCTGCTGGGCACCTTCCTGGTGCGCTCCGGCGTGCTGACCAGCGTGCACGCGTTCGCGGCCGACCCCGGGCGCGGCCTGTTCGTGCTGGTCTTCCTCGGCCTCGTGGTCGGCGGCTCGCTGCTGCTGTACGCACTGCGCGCGCCCGATAACGAGGGCAAGCCGTTCGCCGCCGGCTCACGCGAAACCTTGCTGCTCATCAACAACCTGCTGCTGGCCAGCGCCTGCGCGATGGTGCTGCTGGGCACGTTGTACCCGCTGCTGGCGGATGCATTGGAGCTGGGCAAGATCTCGGTGGGGCCACCGTATTTCGCGGCGATGTTCGTGCTGCTGATGGCGCCGCTGGTGGCGCTGCTGCCGCTGGGCCCGCTGACCCGCTGGCAGCGCGAGGACATGGCCACCCCGCTGCGCCTGCTGGCGCCGTGGGCGGCGCTGGCGCTGGTGCTGGGCGTGATCGCATTCGTGCTGGCCCCGCAGGGCCGCTGGAAGACCGCCGCCGGCCTGCTCGGCGCGGCCTGGGTGGCGGCCGGCACGCTGCGCTTCGTGTGGACGCGGCTGCGCGCCAGCGGCCGCCTGACCCGGGAGATGTGGGGCATGAGCCTGGCCCACTTCGGGATCGCGGTGTTCCTGGTCGGTGCCCTGCTGGTGGAAGGGCTGGGCCAGCAGCGCGAACTGGCGATGAAGGCCGGCGACAGCGTGACGCTGGGCCGCTATGCCTTCCGCTTCGACGGCATCCGCCCGGCGCAGGGGCCCAACTACAGCGCCGACTACGCCACCGTGCAGGTGCTGCGGGACGGCCGCGCCATCGCCACCCTGCATCCGGAGAAGCGCCGCTACCGCGCCGGCGGCCAGGTGATGACCGAAACCGGGATCGCCGGCGGGCTGCTGGGCGATGCCTACGTGGCGATCGGCGAACCGCTGGGCGATGACGCCTGGGCGATGCGCCTGTACGTCAAGCCCTTCGTGCGCTGGATCTGGGCCGGCGCGCTGCTGATGGCGCTGGGAGCGGCGGTCACCGCGTTCGACCGTCGCTTCCGCAACGCCCGCAGTGATTCCCCGATGGAGGACCGCGCATGAAAGCCTCGCGCTGGCTGCCACTGGCCGTCTTCGCGCTGCTCGCGGCGCTGCTTGCCGCCGGGGTGTGGATGAGCCGCAAGCCCGACCGCGACGCCCTGCCCTCGCCCCTGATCGGCAAGCCGGCACCCGATTTCGCGCTGCCAGTGCTGCACGATCCCGGCTATGTCGTGAAGCTCTCGGACCTGCGCGGCCAGCCCTTCCTGCTCAACGTGTGGGGCAGCTGGTGCGTGGAGTGCCGGGTCGAGCACCCGGTGCTGACGAAGTTCGCCGAGAGCAAGCGCGTGCGCGTGGTCGGCTACAACTGGAAGGACGAACGCGGCGACGCGCTGCGCTGGCTGGAGCAGTTCGGCAACCCGTACATGGTGGTGCTGGCCGACCAGGATGGCCGCACCGCGCTGGACTGGGGCGTGTACGGCGCGCCGGAAACCTTCCTGGTGGATGGCAAGGGCATCGTGCGCTGGAAGCATGTCGGCCCGCTGGACGATGCGGTCATCGCGCAGCAGCTGCTGCCGCTGCTGGCCAAGATCGAGGCCGGGCGATGAGTACGCGCCACCGCTTCTCCATGCGATCCCCCGGTACGCGGCTCCACCCGTGGCACTTCGGCCTGCCCGCCTTCGCGCGCCGCCTGTGCCCGTCATTCCCGCGCAGGCGGGAATCGCTCCTGTCCGGAGCGCGGGATGCCAACACGAAGAGCGATTCCCGCCTGCGCGGGAATGACGTCAAAAGCATCCTGCTGTTCGTCTGCCTGCTGCTCACGCCCATCGAGCTGCCCGCCTTCGCCCAGGCCAACCAGCAGGCCGACGCCGCGCCGCTGCAGTTCCGCGATGCCGCCGAGGAAGCGCGCTTCCACGCGCTCACCGTGCAGCTGCGCTGCGTGATGTGCCAGAACCAGTCGCTGGCCGATTCCAACGCATTGATCGCCCTGCAGCTGCGGCGCGAGGTGCTGGACCTGATGCGCCAGGGCAAGAGCGACGCGGCGATCAAGGACTACCTGGTGCAGCGCTACGGCGAATTCGTGCTGTACACCCCGCGGCTGGAGCCGGCCACCCTGCTGCTGTGGGCCGGACCGGTGCTGGTGCTGCTGGCCGGTGCCGCAGTGGTGGTCGCGCGGGTGCGCCGGCGCAAGGACGCCGCCCCCGCACCCACCGCCGACGACGGGCAGGAGTGGTGATGGCCGTCTTCATCGCCCTCTCGCTGGTGCTAGGCCTGCTGGTGCTGGCCACCCTGCTGCGGCCGCTGTGGCCGCAGGCGCGCGGGGTGGCGCTGGGCATCGGCCTGGTGGTGCTGGCCTCCGCCGCGCTGCTGTACCGCCTGCTGGGCACGCCGCAGGCGCTGGATGCCGCCGCGCGCCAGGCCCCGGCCACGCTGGAGGATGCGGTCACCCAACTGCAGGCGGCGCTGGCGCGCGATCCGCGACAGCCGGAAGGCTGGGCGCTGCTCGGGCAGGCCTACCTGCACATGGACCGGCCGGCGCAGGCCGCGGATGCGCTGGCGCGCGCCGCCGCGCTGGCACCGAACGACCCTGACATCCTCACCGAAGCCGCGCAGGCGCGCGCCCTGGCGGCGCCGGAGCACGGCTTCGATGCGCGCGCGCGCGCCTGGCTGGACGCCGCGCTGAAGGCCAATCCCGCGCACCAGCGCGCGCGCTGGTTCCTCGGCGTGGCGCAGCGTCAACGTGGCGAAAACGCGCAGGCCGCCGCCACCTGGGAGCCGCTGCTGGCGCAGGTGGACGCCGTCACCGCCGCCCGCCTGCGCCCCGAGATCAACGCCGCCCGCCAGCAGGCCGGGCTGCCGCCGCTGGCAGAGGCCGCCGCCCCGGCGCCGCTGCTGGTGGCGCAGGTCCGGCTGGACCCGGCGCTGGCCGCGCGCCTGCGCCAGTCGCCGCAGGCCAGCGTGTTCGTGATCGCCCGCCAGGTCGGCGGGCCGCCGATGCCGGTGGCGGTGCAGAAGCACCCGGCCAGCGCGCTGCCGCTGGAAGTCAAACTGAGCGATGCCGACAGCCCGATGCCCACGCTCAAGCTGTCGCAGCTGCGCGCGGTGGAACTGGTGGCACGGCTGTCGGCCAGCGGCCAGGCCATGCGCCAGGACGGCGACCTCGAGTCGGCACCGGTGCGGGTGGCGCTACCGGCCAACAAGCCCATCACGCTGGTGATTCCGGCGCACTGAAGGCCCGCGCCTACGCGCGGGTCCCGGATCCGGATGCAGGCCGCCGCCGGCGGATCGTTCATGCCGGTATTCCCAACCGACATGATGCCTTCACCCCGGCGGGAGCATGATGGCGCATCGGTTCCCGCTCTCCCGCCACCCCCGCCATGGCCGAATTCATTCCCCCCGGCACCCGCTGGTTCGCGCTGCCGTCGCCGTTCCCGATGAAGCGCGGCGGCGCGCTGCACGGCGCGCGCCTGGCCTACGAGACCTGGGGGCGGCTGGACGCGGCGGGTGGCAATGCCATCCTCATCCTCACCGGGATGTCGCCGGACGCGCACGCCGCCAGCCACGCCGACAACCCGGCACCCGGCTGGTGGGAATGGATGGTCGGGCCCGGCAAGCCGATCGACACCCGCCGCTGGTTCGTGATCTGCGTGAACGCGCTCGGCAGCTGCAAGGGCAGCACCGGCCCGGCGTCGATCGATCCGGCCACCGGCGCACCCTACCGGCTCGGGTTCCCGGCGCTGTCGATCGAGGACGGGGCCGATGCCGCGGCCGCGCTGGTGCGCGGGCTGGGCATCGCGCAGCTGGCCTGCGTGGTCGGCAACTCGATGGGCGGCATGAGCACGCTGGCGCTGCTGGCGCGCCATCCCGGCATCGCCCGCAGCCATATCAACATCTGCGGTGCGGCGCGCGCGCTGCCGTTCTCGATCGCCATCCGCTCGCTGCAGCGCGAGGCGATCCGGCGCGATCCGGAGTGGCGCGACGGCGACTACGAGGCCGCCGGCACCTATCCGGAAAACGGCATGCGCATGGCGCGCAAGCTGGGCGTCATCACCTACCGCTCGGCGCTGGAATGGGACGGCCGCTTCGGCCGCGTGCGGCTGGACGCCGAGCGCCGCGACGACGAGGACCCGTTCGGGCTGGAGTTCGAGGTCGAACGCTACCTCGAGGCGCACGCGCGCCGCTTCGTGCATGCCTTCGATCCCAACAGCTACCTCTACCTGAGCCGTTCGATGGACTGGTTCGACCTCGGCGAAGCCCACGGCGGCGACACCGCGGCCGGGCTGGCCGCGCTCACCGGGGTGCGGCAGGCGCTGGTGATCGGGGTGCGCACCGACATCCTGTTCCCGATCCAGCAGCAGGAGGAGATCGCCGCCGGGCTGCGCCAGGCCGGCTGCGAGACGCGCTTCCTGGCGATGCCCTCGCCGCAGGGCCACGACGCCTTCCTGGTGGACGAAGCGCGCTTCGCCCCCGCCATGGCCGGCTTCCTCGGCGCCCTGCCCTGCTCCGCCCGCGACCCCGGCAAGGTGGCCTGACCGCCACGCTCGGCTATACTCGCCGTCCGCGCCGGAATGGCGGAATCGGTAGACGCAGCGGACTCAAAATCCGCCGCCCTTAAAAGCGTGTGGGTTCGAGTCCCACTTCCGGCACCAGTAAAAACAAGGGCTTAGCCGAAAGGCTAGGCCCTTATCCTTTGTGACCCTTGCGCTGTGGCCGAATGATGGCCGAATCGCGGCGAGGCTGGTATGGCGCCGCCTTACGCTCGGCTGGGGCGCTTTCCTACCGCACGCGCCGGCTGCCGCTGCTGGCAGCCACAGGATGCAGGGGGCACGCTGGCAGCGCCCCGGCGCCTAGGCCACTACACCCTCTGCAGGGATGTCCGGTCGAACGTCCGCGATGCACCGGCGCCGGGACTTGCCTCTTGTCGCCCCGCATGAGACGGCCTAGGCTGACTCTGAGCAGCCACGGACGGGGAGCCTCCTGGTTGCAGACCTAAAGCACAGGGGGAGTCATGCGGATTTGTTACTACGGGTACTGCCTGCAGCACGTACCAAGCGGAAAGAAGTATCTCGTTGACTTGCGCGACCTCACGAAGAAGTTCGTGGCCAGCACGAGCCAGTCGTTCAAATCGTCGATCACCTATCACGGCGATCATCTTTACCTACTGCCTTTCAGCACCGGGATTTACTTGTTTGTCCAGACCCGTGCGAACGAAATTATCAAGGCGATTGAAGGCAAGACGCTCGACGTAAAGGACATCAAGGACAAGTTACAGAAAAGCGAAACAGTCGGGTTTGCTTCCTACCTGTCAATGGAGAACGGCTACTTGGGAATAGCATCCCGCGTCCTTTCGCCACGCATTACACCGTTCTGCGAAATGATGACGCAGGTTGTTCGTGGATACGGCGGGCTTGACTACGTGTTCCTTCCGACGCTGCTCACCGAGAACCTGCCGAAAGACGAAGTTCAGAAACTCACGCATGTGGGCGCAGTAACTGTCGAAATGAATACTGCTAGCACGCTTACCCAGAACCTTCTCAAACAGCTTACAAACAGACCACCAGAAACTCTGCACGACATTGGCAGTATCAAGATTGTCATTCGCCCCGTTCGCAAAGGAAAGAAGAGCCTCAAAGACGATCTAGCAGCCATATCGAAAAACATGGCCGATAACGAACTTATTTCGCTTGAAGCCCGCGCCAAAGTTGAAGCTGCGGATCAAGTGCGGGACGTGTACATTGTTGGCGAGGGCGCGATCCGCGAGTTCCTGCCTTTTAAAAAGGAAGGCGATCTCAAGTCATTAATTCCTAGCAAGACCGCCGCGAATACGAAGTTGCAGGCCAAAGTCAATGAGTTCAAATCCGATGCCAACCTCAAGAAAGATAAAGGTCTTCCTGATCTTGGCATTGATCGGAAATATCCTTCCGCTACCGCTACTGTGGCTGCGCAACCTGTGGCTACCAAAGCTGGGGCTGGTGGGAAGCGAGCTACTAAGAAAACTGGTCGAAAAGCCTGATCAGTTCGCCGGAACCGCCGCCTCCTATAGCTTCTCAATGCTAGGCTTCTTGGCTGCATTCCTCGCGATCTTTGTCGCGGTTTCGCACACCACGCCTTTCGAGTCTTATAGACGCGACGGAAACCTTGTAGTTCAACTCTGGCTGATTAGCTTGACTATGCTGGTGCTGATTGCGGCGTTTGTCTTTTCCATGGTGATGTTGACCAGTGCAGTCAGTACCACGGTAGCTAGTATCGTCATTTACCTCATTGCTTCGTCGCTACTGATGATCCTCATTTCGCTAATGCCAATTGTCTTCATCCTTCTCCAAGTAGCGAACGCGCGCGCCGCGTAAAAATTGGGCTGGCCACGCGCCCTTAGAACGTGGCCACCCCCGCCGCCCCATCACAAGTGGCACCGTGCGAACTGCGCTCCCCATGGCCGAGAAGCGCAGCCCGCGCAGTCCTACGACGGCCAAGTCACGTTGAACTCCGTTGCCCACGCGATGCGCTGCGTGCCTTACCGCATGGCATCGAGCGCGTGATCTGCCCCGCTGCTGTCTACGTCCCCGGTCGCTTAAGGTCGCGCCCCGCATAGGGCGCCGTATGCCACCAGTAGCGACATGCCCGGTTCAAGTACAAGCCGGGGCGGTCGGGCTTGCCGGCGTCGGACAGCAGGCGGCGCATACGCTGCCATCCACTTACCCGGCCACCCTTCTGCGCAGGGTCGAAGTAGACGCCCTCACGCGCGAACTCATCCGCGATGCAGCCGGCACCGCTACCGGTCTTGGCGAATATGGCGTCGTCAGCCACACCGTGCGGGCCGATCTTCCAGCGCGCGCACATGGCCTTGATCGCGTCGGCCAGCACCGGCACCTTCGTCGCGCGGATTCGCCGCCCAGCCCACGCCCGGGCACGCCCGTCACCGGGGCGTCATCCCGGCGCAATGGCCGGGTCACCGGCGACCGCCAGGCTTGCCAGAACGCAAGCCAGGGGCGACGGGGCGCGCATGCGCTACGGCATCATCACCGAGACCTACCCGCCGGAAGTCAACGGCGTGGCGCTGACCGTGCAGGGGCTGGAACTGGGCTTGCGCGAGCGCGGGCATGCGGTGGAGCTGGTACGCCCGCGCCAACCGACGGATGCCGCGACGACAGATGCAACCCTGCTGGTGCGCGGGGCAGCGTTGCCGCGCTATCCGGGGCTGCGCTTCGGCCTGCCCGCCACGCGCGCGCTGCGCCAGCGCTGGCAGCAGGCGCGGCCGGATGCGATCTACGTGGCGACCGAAGGCCCGCTGGGCTGGTCGGCGCTGCGCGCGGCGCGCCAGCTGGGGATCCCGGCGGCCACCGGCTTCCACACCCGCTTCGACGATTACATGCGCAGCTACGGCGCGCCCTGGCTGCAGGGCACCGCGCTGCGCTGGATGCGGCGTTTCCACAACGGCGCGCAGGCCACGCTGGTGCCCACCCGCGAACTGCAGGCCTTCCTTACGGGCCACGGCTTCCGCAACGTCGTGCTGCTGCCGCGCGCGGTGGATACCCGCGCCTTCCATCCCGACCAGCGCGATGCCGCGCTGCGTGCGTCCTGGGGGCTGGATGCGCACGCGCTGGCGGTGCTGTACGTGGGCCGGATCGCACCGGAGAAGAACCTGCCGCTGGCGGTGCGCGCCTTCCGCGAACTGCAGCGCATCCGGCCGGACGCGCGCTTCGTGTGGGTCGGCGATGGCCCGGCGCGCGAGGCCCTGCAGCGCGAGCACCCCGACTTCATCTTCTGCGGCGTGCAGCGCGGCGAGGCGCTGGCCCGCCACTTCGCCAGCGGCGACCTGTTCCTGTTCCCCAGCCACAGCGAGACCTTCGGCAACGTCGTGCTGGAATCACTGGCCAGCGGCGTGCCGCTGGTGGCCTTCGACTACGGCGCCACCCGCGAGCTGGTGCGCGATGGCGTGCACGGCGCGGCGGTGGCCTGCGACGACGAGGCCGGCTTCATCGCCGCCACCCTGCGCCTGGGCGCGAACGACGCCCTGCGCGAGGCGATGCGCACCGCCTGCCGCGAAGCGGTCGCCGCGCTGCGCCCGGCGCGGGTGGCCGAGGATTTCGACCAGCTGTTGCGATCCCTCGCCATCGGGAGCCCTGCCCATGCCGCGTCCGTCCTCTCCTGAGCGCCTGCTGGCGGCCGAGCACCGCTGGTGCCTGCATGCCAATGCGCTGTGCGCGCGGCGCTGGCCGCTGCACTACTTCGCCGCGGTCAGCCGCCTGGGCGATGGGGTGTTCTGGTACGCGCTGATGGCGCTGCTGGTGGCGATCGACGGGCTGGACGGGCTGCGCGCCAGCCTGCACCTGGCGCTGACCGGGCTGGCGGCGCTGCTGCTGTACACGCGCCTGAAGCGCTGGACCCGGCGCCCGCGGCCGTTCGCGCGCGATGGCCGCATCCGCGCGTGGGTGGCGCCGCTGGACGAGTTCAGCTTTCCGTCCGGGCATACCCTGCACGCGGTCGCCTTCAGCGTGGTCGCGGTGGCGCACTATCCGGCGCTGGCGTGGCTGCTGGTGCCGTTCACGGTGAGCGTGGCGGCCTCGCGGGTGGTGCTTGGCCTGCACTACCCCAGCGACGTGCTGGCGGCGACCGCCATCGGCGGCACCCTCGCCGGTGCCTCGCTGTGGCTGGCCGCAGGCCTGGGCGGCATGGTCGGCGGCATGGCCTGAACGCGGCGCGGCTTACAATCGGGCGCTCCACTTGCAGGACGTCCGCATGGATCTGGATCTGACTGGGAAACACGCGCTGGTCTGCGGCGCATCGGAAGGCATCGGCCGCGCCGCCGCGCTGGAACTGGCCACCCTCGGCGCCCACGTCACCGTGCTGGCGCGGCGCGAGGACGCGCTGCGCGCAGTCGTCGCCAGCCTGCCGCACACACGCGACCAGGCGCATGGCCTGCTGGCCGTCGACCTGGCCGATGCCGAGGCCCTCGCGGATGCAGCGCGCGCGCTGGCGACCCGCGCGCCGGTGCACATCCTCGTCAACAACAGCGGCGGCCCGCCGGGCGGCCCCGCGCACACCGCACCGGCAACAGCCTATCTACAGGCATTCCAGACGCATTTGATCGCCGCGCAGACGCTGGTGCAGGCGCTGCTGCCGGGCATGCACGCGGCGCGCTGGGGACGCATCGTCAACGTGATCTCGACCTCGGTGTACGAGCCGATCCCCAACCTCGGCGTCTCCAACACCATCCGCGGCGCGGTGGCGAGCTGGGCGAAGACGCTCTCGCGCGAGCTCGGCGGCGACGGCATCACCGTGAACAACGTGCTGCCGGGCTACACCCGCACCCGCCGGCTGGAGCAAATCCTGGCCGAGCGCAGCGCCGCCACCGGCAAATCCAAGGAGGACGTGGCGCAGGCGATGCTGGCCAGCGTTCCCGCCGGGCGCTTCGCCGAGGCACACGAGCCGGCCAGCCTGATCGCCTTCCTGTGCAGCCCCGCCGCCGCCTACATCAACGGCCAGTCGATCGCGGTGGATGGCGGCCGCATGCAGTCGATCTGAGCGCATGCCCGAAGGCCCCGAGATCCGCCGCGCCGCCGACCGCCTGGCCGCCGCCGTGGTCGGGCAGCCGCTGCTGCGCGCGCAGTTCGCATTCCCGGCGCTCAAGCGCTTCGAACGCACGTTGCCGGGCAGCCGCATCCTGTCGATCACACCACGCGGCAAGGCGCTGCTGACCGCGTTCGACAACGGCTGGACGCTGTACACGCATAACCAGCTCTACGGGGTGTGGCACGTGGTCGGCCCGGGCGAGCGCCCCGCCACTGCGCGTAGCCTGCGTGTCGCACTCGACACCGCGCGTGCATCGATCCTGCTCTACTCCGCCTCCGACGTCGAACTCTGGTGCAGCGACGAGATCGAAGCGCACCCGTTCCTGCAGCGGCTCGGCCCGGACGTGCTGGACCCGAGGCTGGATGCCGCCACCGTGGCCGCGCGCCTGCAGTCGCCCGCGTTCCGCGGCCGTGCGTTGGGCGCGCTGCTGCTGGACCAGGGTTTCCTCGCCGGCATGGGCAACTATCTGCGCGCGGAGGTGCTGTTCGACGCGGGCCTGCATCCCAGCCTGTGCCCGCGCGACCTGGATGCGACGCAGACCGCGCGCCTGGCCGAGGCGCTGCTGGCGATCCCGCGCCGCAGCTATGCCACCCGCGGCATCGAACCCACCCGCCGCATGCGCGCCGACTACCTCGCGCGCGAGGGCGAGGCGTTCCGTTTCCGCGTGTTCCAGCGCGAAGGCGCGCCCTGCGAGCGCTGTGGCACGCCGCTCGAACGCATCGCCAGCCAATCGCGGCCGCTGTTCCTGTGCCCACGCTGCCAGCCGCGCCGCTGGTAAGCTTGGCGGATGCCACGCTTCGGACACGTGATCGGCGCCGCCTGCGGCGAAGCGACCAGCACGCGCTGGATGCCGGTGTTCGATCCCGCCCATGCGCACCCGTATGCGGACGTGGCCGCCGGCGACGCTACCAGCGTCGAGGCTGCGGTCGAAGCCGCCTCGGCCGCCGCGCCCGGCTGGGCCGCCCTGCGCAACAGCGAACGCGCGCGCCATCTGGAACGGCTGGCGGACGCGCTGGAAGCACGCCTGGACGCCTTCGCCCGCGCCGAGGCGATCGACGCCGGCAAGCCGCTGGCGCTGGCGCGCGAGGTCGAGATCCCGCGCGCGATCTCCAACCTGCGCTTCTTCGCGCATGCGGCCACCCAGTTCGCCAGCGAATCCCATCACGGCGAGGCCGGCCTCAACTACACCCTGCGCCTGCCGCTGGGCGTGGTGGGCTGCATCAGCCCGTGGAACCTGCCGCTGTACCTGTTCACCTGGAAGATCGCGCCGGCGCTGGCCGCCGGCAACACGGTGGTCGCCAAGCCATCGGAGATCACCCCCGCCACCGCCACGCTGCTGGGCGAGCTGGCGCTGGAGATCGGCCTGCCGCCGGGCGTGCTCAACATCGTGCACGGTCTCGGCTCCGAGGTCGGCGAGCCGCTGGTGGCGCACCCGCAGGTCAAGGCGATCTCGTTCACCGGCAGCACCGCGGTGGGCCGCCGCATCGCCGGCATCGCCGGGCCGCAGCTGAAGAAGGTGTCGCTGGAGCTGGGCGGCAAGAACGCCACGCTGGTGTTCGCCGACAGCGACTGGCGCGCCCATCTCGATACGCTGGTGCGCAGCGCGTTCCAGAACAGCGGGCAGATCTGCCTGTGCGGCTCGCGGATTCTCATCGAGCGTGCGATCTACCCCGAATTCCGCGATGCCTTCGTCGCGCGCGCCCGCGCGCTGCGCATCGGCGGCCCGCTGGAGGACGGCGTGCAGCTGGGGCCGATGGTGTCGCAGGCCCACTTCGACAAGGTGATGGCGGCGATCGCACGCGCACGCGCCGAGGGCGGCCGCGTGCTGTGTGGCGGCGAGGCGATCGCGCGCGCGGGCTGGTTCATCGCACCCACGGTGATCGAAGGCCTGGGGCCGGACTGCGCCACCAACCGCGAGGAGATCTTCGGCCCGGTGGTCACGCTGCAAGCCTTCGAGTCCGACGACGACGCGCTGATGCTGGCCAACGCCTCCGACTACGGCCTGTCCGCCAGCGTGTGGACGCGCGACCTGGCCCGCGCACACCGCTTCGGCGCGCAGCTGCGGGTCGGCATCGTGTGGATCAATACCTGGCTGCTGCGCGACCTGCGCACGCCCTTCGGCGGTACCGGCGCCTCCGGCCTCGGCCGAGAGGGCGGGCTGGAGGCCATGCGGTTCTTCACCGAGCCGCGCAACGTGGGCATCGCCCTGACTTTCCTTCCCTGAGCCGCCTATCCCGATGAAGAACCAACTCGACACCCTGCTGGGCAACAACCGCGAATGGGCCGCGCGCGTGACGCGCGAGGACCCCACCTTCTTCGACCGCCTGTCGCGCCAGCAGACCCCCGAATACCTGTGGATCGGCTGCTCCGACTCGCGGGTGCCGGCCAACCAGGTGGTGGACCTGCTGCCGGGCGAGGTGTTCGTCCATCGCAACATCGCCAACGTGGTCGTGCATACCGATCTCAACTGCCTGTCGGTGCTGCAGTTCTCGGTGGATGTGCTGAAGGTCAAGCACATCCTGGTGGTGGGCCATTACGGCTGCGGCGGCGTGGGCGCCGCGCTGCACGGCACCCGGCTGGGGCTGGCCGACAACTGGATCCGCCACGTGGCAGATGTCGCGCAAAAACACGCCGCGCTGCTGGAGAGCCTGCCCATGGAGGAACGCCACGACGCGCTGTGCGAGCTGAACGCGATCGAGCAGGCGGTGAACGTGTGCCAGACCACGGTGATCGCCGATGCCTGGGCGCGCGGCCAGCCGCTGGCCGTGCACGGCTGGGTGTACAGCCTGGCCGACGGCCGCGTGCGCGAGTTGGGCATGGACGTGGATTCCGCGGAAGCCCTGGAGCAGGTGCAGGCCGCGGCGATCGCCGGGGTCGGCCAGCGCCGCCGGGGCCGCGCGTGAACACCGGCATCCACGCCGGCGCGGCGCCGAAGGCGGTGGGCCACTACCCGCACGCGCGCCGGGTGGGCAACCTGCTGTTCCTCTCCGGCATCGGCCCGCGCGATCCGGCCACCGATGCCATTCCCGGCAACCGCTACGATGCCGAGGGGCGCCTCATCGCCTATGACATAAAAGCGCAGACGCACGCGGTGCTTGCCAACGTGCGTGCGGTGCTGGAGGCCAGCGGCGCACGCTGGGAAGACCTGGTGGACGTGACGGTCTATCTCACCGACATGGCGCGCGATTTCACGGCCTACAACGCCGTGTGGGCCGAGTATTTCCCCGACCCCGCGCTGGCGCCCTGCCGTACCACGCTGGGCATCACCGCGCTGCCCACGCCGATCGCCATCGAACTCAAGTGCATCGCCCGCCTCGAGGACTGAACGCCATGCTGCCCGCCGCCTTCAACCTGCACGCCTGGATCGAGGAACACCGCCACCTGCTCAAGCCGCCCGTGGGCAACAAGTGCATCGTGCAGGAGGATTTCATCGTGATGGTGGTCGGCGGCCCGAACGCGCGCACCGACTACCACTTCGAGGAAGGCCCGGAGTGGTTCTTCCAGCTGGAAGGCGAGATGGTGCTGCGCGTGCAGGAGGACTTCGACGGCGAACGCGGCCGCGTGCGCGACATCCCGATCCGCGCCGGCGAGGTGTTCTACCTGCCGCCGCGGGTGCCGCATTCGCCGCAGCGGATGCCGGACTCTGTCGGGCTGGTGATCGAACGCAAGCGCCTGCCACATGAAAACGACGGGCTGCAGTGGTTCTGCGTGAACTGCAACCACAAGCTCTACCAGGAGTTCTTCCACCTGGTGGACATCGAGCAGGATTTCCTGCGCGTGTTCGAGCGCTTCTACCGCGACGACCACCTGCGCACCTGCGCGCAGTGCGGCACCCTCAACCCGCGGCCGGGCCGCTACGAGCAGCCGGCGGAATAAGCCCCGTTCCCTGCCTGCACGGCCAGGCAGCCGGAAACGGCGTGCAACGAAAAAGCGGGCGCAAGGCCCGCTTTTTCGTGTCCGGCCGGGACGCGGCGATTACTCGCCGCTGCCCTCGCCTTCGGTGACGGCCTTGATCGACAGGCGGATGCGGCCCTGCTTGTCCACTTCCAGCACCTTGACCTTGACCAGGTCGCCTTCCTTCAGCCTGTCGGAGACCTTCTCCACGCGCTCGGCGGAGATCTGCGAGACGTGCACCAGGCCGTCCTTGCCCGGGGCGATGGTCACGAACGCGCCGAAGTCCATGATCTTGGCGACCTTGCCCTCGTAGATCCGGCCCGGCTCGACGTCCGAGGTGATCTGTTCGATCCGCGCCTTGGCCGCGATCCCGGCGGCAGCGTTGACCGAGGCGATGGTGATGGTGCCGTCGTCCTGGATGTCGATCTGGGTGCCGGTCTCCTTGGTGATCGCCTGGATCACCGAGCCGCCCTTGCCAATCACTTCGCGGATCTTGTCCGGATGGATCTTGATGGTGATCAGACGCGGCGCGTAGTCCGACAGCTCCGGGCGCGGCGCGGTGATCGCCTTGGCCATCTCGCCGAGGATGTGCAGGCGGCCCTGCTTGGCCTGCGCCAGCGCGACCTTCATGATCTCCTCGGTGATGCCCTGGATCTTGATGTCCATCTGCAGGGCGGTGACGCCGTGCTCGCTGCCGGCCACCTTGAAGTCCATGTCGCCGAGGTGGTCCTCGTCGCCCAGGATGTCGGACAGCACGACGTACTTGTCCCCTTCCTTGACCAGGCCCATCGCGATGCCGGCGACCGGGCGCTTGATCGGCACGCCCGCGTCCATCAGCGCCAGCGAGGAGCCGCAGACCGAGGCCATCGACGAGGAGCCATTCGACTCGGTGATCTCGGACACCACGCGGATGGTGTACGGGAACGCCTCCATGCCCGGCATCATCGCCAGCACGCCGCGCTTGGCCAGGCGGCCGTGGCCGATCTCGCGGCGCTTGGGCGCGCCGAAGCGGCCCGCTTCACCCACGCAGAACGGCGGGAAGTTGTAGTGGAACAGGAAGTGTTCCTTCCACTCGCCGGCCACGTCGTCCATGATCTGGCCGTCGCGGGCGGTGCCGAGGGTGGTGACCACCAGCGCCTGGGTCTCGCCGCGGGTGAACAGCGCCGAGCCGTGCACGCGCGGCAGCACGCCGACCTTGCAGCTGATCGGACGCACCTCATCCAGCTTGCGGCCGTCGATGCGGATCCTGGTGTCCAGCACCGCACCGCGCATGGTCTGGTATTCCAGCTCGCCGAATTCCTTGGACATCTCGGCGCTGCTCCAGCCCTCGGCCTCGGCGCGGCCGGCCAGCGCCTGCATCACGTCCTTCTTGATCGCGGCGATGGCGTCGCGGCGCTGCAGCTTGTCGCGCACCTGGAAGGCCTGCGCCAGCTGGTCGCCGACGGCCTCCTTCAGCGCGGCGATCATGGCGGCGTTCTTCTCCGGCGCCTGCCAGGTGGACGGCGGGGTGCCGGCCTCGGTCACCAGCTCGTTGATGGCGTTGATCGCCTTCTGCATCTCGCGGTGGCCGAACATCACCGCGCCCAGCATCACGTCCTCGGACAGCTCCTTGGCTTCCGATTCCACCATCAGCACGGCGCTGGAGGTGCCGGCCACGACCAGTTCCAGGTCGCTGGCCTTGAGCTCGGACACCGACGGGTTCAGCACGTACTGGCCGTTGATGTAGCCGATCTTGGCGGCACCGATCGGGCCCTGGAACGGGCTGCCGCACAGCGACAGCGCGGCGGAGGCGCCGATCAGCGCGGGGATGTCGCCCTCGACCTCGGGGTTCAGCGACACCAGCTGGGCGATGATCTGGACTTCGTTCCTGTAGTCCTCGGGGAACAGCGGGCGGATCGGGCGGTCGATCAGGCGGCTGATCAGCGTTTCCTTCTCGGTCGGACGGCCTTCGCGCTTGAAGAAGCCGCCGGGGATGCGGCCACCGGCATAGAACTTTTCCTGGTAGTCCACGGTCAGCGGGAAGAAGTCCTGGCCTTCGCGCGCCGACTTGGCCGCCACCGCGGTCACCAGCACCTCGGTGCCGTCGACCTTCACCAGCACGGCGCCGCCGGCCTGGCGTGCGATTTCGCCGGTCTCCAGGGTCACCTGGTGCTTGCCGTACTGGAAGGTTTTGCTGATCTTTGCCACTTGGGAATCCTTGATGTCTTGAACGTCGACGCAGGCAAGCCCCGCTTGCTGCGCTGCATCGCCCCGGGCGATGCGGGAATGCGGCGAGGCCGCGGCGGGTGGAACGGGTACCGCACAAACGAACCGCGGCGCATTCCTGCGCCGCGGTGGGGGGTCGGTCAGCGACGCAGACCGAGCTTGCCGATCAGCGCCTTGTAGCGCTCTGCATCCTTGCGGTGCAGGTAGTCGAGCAGGCTGCGGCGGCGGTTGACCATCATCAGCAGGCCACGACGGCTGTGGTGGTCCTGCTTGTGGGTCTTGAAGTGCTCGGTCAGCTGCTCGATGCGCGCCGTGAGCAGGGCGACCTGGACTTCCGGCGAGCCGGTGTCGTTGTCGCCGCGCTTGTGTTCGTTGATGACTTTCTGGGTATCGATGGACATGGTTGCCTCGTAGTCGCGTGGCCGGCAGGAACGGGCGGAAAACGCTCGCCCGCACCGCACGGCTCGCCGTGATGATGCGGAAAGGATGTTGGTGTGCCCTTGAGAGCAGCGAGAGTATAGCCCGCGGCGGGGGTCACGGGCAACGCGGGGCGTCCGCGCGGGCCTCGGCCGCGCCGGCGACGGCCGCCCAGCGAAACAGCCGGACCGGGCGCAGGCCGCCCTCGGCATCCACCTCGCCCAGACCCAGGCCGCGCCCCTGCTCGTCCAGAATCGCCACCTGCCGGCCACGCGGCGGATACGGCCCGCGCAGGCCCTGCCCGCGGCCCAGCCGCTGTGCCTGCACCGCGTTCACCCGCACCTCGGGCCAGGAGGCCATGCCGGCCTCGATCGGCAGCAGGCAGGCATCCAGCACGCGCTCGCCGGCGTGCTCGCGCAGCTGCTCCAGGCCGTCCAGCGTCCACATGCGCGGATCGCGGAACGGGTCCACCCATAGCCGGCGCAGCTCGGCCACGTGCGCGCCGCAGCCGAGCAGTTCGCCGAGGTCGCGGACCAGGCTACGCACGTAGGTGCCGGAGCCGCACTCCACGTTCAGGCGCAGCAGCGGCTCGCCGCCGTCCAGCAAATCGGCGGCGCTGAGCAGGTCGAAGGCATGCACCTCGACCTCGCGCTCCTCCACCGCGATCGTCTCCCCGCGGCGCGCCTTGGCATACAGCGGCTCGCCGCCACGCTTGAGCGCGGAATAGATCGGCGGGCGCTGGCGGATGCGGCCGGTCAGCCGGCGCAGGGCGGCATCGATGGCATCGATCGTGAGCACCGGCACCGGGCGCTCGCGCAGGGCCTGGCCCTCGGCGTCGTCGGTGTCGGTGGTGATGCCGAGGCGGGCCACGGTCTCGTAGGCCTTGCGCGCGCCCAGCAGGCCGCCGGCGATCTTGGTGGCCTCCCCGAAGCAGACCGGCAGCAAGCCGGTGGCCAGCGGGTCGAGGCTGCCGGTGTGCCCGCCCTTCTCGGCGCGGAACAGGTGGCGCACGCGCTGCAGGGCCTGGTTGGACGACAGCCCCTGCGGCTTGTCCAGCAGCAGGATGCCGTCCAGGCGGCGGAACACGGTGCGCGGACGGCGCTCGCGCGGGTCAGTCGGCGTCGCCACTGCCGTTGACGTCGGGCAGGTCGCGCAACAGGTTGTCGATGCGCTCGCCGCGATCGACCGATTCGTCGTAATGGAAATGCAGCTCGGGCACGTGCCGCATCCGCACCGCGTGCGCCAGCTGGTAGCGGATCTCCGGCGCCAGCGCCTTCAGCGCCTTCAGCGTCTCCGCCGCGCGTTCGGGCTGGAGCACGGTGACGAACACCTTGGCATGCGCCATGTCGCGGGTCACCTCGACGTCGGACACGCTGGCCGACGCCAGGCCGTGCTCGCGCACGAAGGCATGCACCAGCGTGCCCAGCTCGCGGCGGAGCTGGGCGGAGACGCGGTCGGTACGGTGGAAGGATTTCTGCGCCATGGCGGGGACGCACGCCTTACAGCGTGCGCTGCACCTCGATGCGCTCGAAGCACTCGATCTGGTCGCCCGGCTTGACGTCGTTGTACGCCTTCACGCCGATGCCGCATTCGGTGTTCACGCGCACCTCGTCCACGTTCTCCTTGAAGCGGCGCAGCGATTCCAGCTCGCCCTCGAAGATGACCGTGTTGTCGCGCAGCACGCGGATCGGCTTGGACTTCTTGACCACGCCCTCGACCACCATGCAGCCGGCGACCGCGCCGAACTTGGAGCTGCGGAACACGTCGCGGACCTCGGCGATGCCGATGATCTCCTCGCGCACTTCCTTGCCGAGCACGTTCGACGCGACCTGCTTCACCTGGTCGATCACGTCGTAGATGATCGAGAAGTAGCGCAGGTCGACGCCATTGCCCTCGATCACCTTGCGCGCGGAGGCGTCGGCGCGCACGTTGAAGCCGATCACGGTGGCCTTGGAGGTCACCGCCAGCTGGGCGTCGGACTCGGTGATGCCGCCCACGCCGGAGCCGATCACGTTGATCCGGATCTGGTCGTTGGACAGCCCGGTCAGCGCCTCGCGCAGCGCCTGCATGGTGCCGTGCACGTCGGCCTTCACCACCAGGTTGAGGGTCTGCTGGGTGCTGCCCTCGCCCATCTGCGCCATGATGTCCTCCATGCGGTTGCCCGCGGAGGCCACCAGCCGCAGCTCGCGGCGCTTGGTATCGCGCTGCTGGGCCACGTCCTTGGCCAGGCGCTCGTCGGCCACCACCACGAAGTCGTCGCCCGCCTCCGGCACGCCGGACAGGCCGAGGATCTGCACCGGGATCGACGGGCCGGCGTCCTGCACCTGGCGGCCGTTCTCGTCGAACAGCGCGCGCACGCGGCCGTACTGGATGCCGCACACCAGGTAGTCGCCCTTGGCCAGGCGGCCCTGCTGCACCAGCACGGTGGCGATCGGGCCACGGCCCTTGTCCAGCGCGGACTCGATCACCACGCCGGTGGCACGGCCTTCCGACACCGCCCGCAGGTCGAGCACTTCGGCCTGCAGCGAGATCGCGTCGAGCAGGTCGTCCACGCCGAGGCCGGTCTTGGCCGACAGCTCCACCATCTGCACGTCGCCGCCGAACTCCTCGGCGACCACGTCGTGCGCCAGCAGGTCGTTCTTGACCCGCGACGGATCGGCGTCGGACTTGTCGATCTTGTTGATCGCCACGATCAGCGGGACCTTGGCCGCGCGCGCGTGCTGGATCGCCTCCACCGTCTGCGGCATCACGCCGTCGTCGGCCGCGACCACCAGCACCACGATGTCGGTGAGCCTGGCGCCGCGCTGGCGCATCTGGGTGAACGCCGCATGGCCGGGAGTGTCGAGGAAGCTGATCACGCCCTTCGGGGTGGTGACGTGGTAGGCACCGATGTGCTGGGTGATGCCGCCGGCCTCGCCGCTGGCGACCTTGGTGCGGCGGATGTAGTCCAGCAGCGAGGTCTTGCCGTGGTCGACGTGGCCCATGATGGTGACCACCGGCGGTCGCGGGACCTTCTCGCCCTGTACCTCTTCGACGTGCGCCAGCAGCTCGGATTCCGCGTCATTGGCGTTCGCGGCCACCGCCTTGTGGCCGAGTTCCTCGGTGACCAGCACGGCGGTGTCATGGTCGATGGTCTGGGTGATGGTGGCCATCACGCCCATCTTGAACAGCGCCTTGACCACGTCGCCGCCCTTCATCGCGAGCTTCTGCGCGAGGTCTGCGACGGTGATGGCATCTCCGATCGCCACTTCGCGCACCACCGGGGCGGTGGGCTTGTTGAAGCCGCTGCCGGTACGCGACTGGTCGAGCCCGCGCTTGGCCGGCTTCGCGCGCCCGCGCGGGGCGCTGCTGCGGCGGGCGCGATCGGACGCGGACAGGTGCAACTGGCCGGCGAAGCGCGCGGTGGTCTCGTCGTCCTCGACCCCCGCCTGCATCGCGTGCGAGCCACGGTGCGGCTTGGGTTTGTGCGCGGCACCCTTGTCGGCTTCACGCGCGGGCGCGGCCGGCTTCGGATGGCCATGGCCGTGCGCCTTCGCCTTGCCGCCGTCCTCCAGCGCCGCCTCGGCGGCGGCCGCGGCCTCGGCGGCGGCACGTTCGGCCTCCTCCTGCTCGCGGCGGCGGATCTCGGCCAGCTCCTCGGCGCGCCGGCGGTCCTTCTCGGCCAGCGCCTGCTGCTCGGCAAGGTTGCGCGCGCGCGACTCCTCCAGCTTGCGCAGCGCGTCCAGGCGCTCGGCGTCCAGCGTTTCCTGCGCCGTTGGCGCGCGTTCCTGCGCGGGCTTGAGCGTGATCTTCTTGCGGGTCACCACTTCGACGGTGCTGGCGCCACGTCCGGCCTTGCCGCTTCCGCCGACGGTGATCTCCTGCTTGCGGCTGCGGCTGAGGGTGATCTTGCCCGGCGCGATGACCTCGTCGACAGGCTTGTCGGCCTTGCCGTGCGCACGGCGCAGGAAGCCGTGCAGCTTGAGTTTCTCGGCGCTGGTGATGACCTGGTCGGGGCCGCTGAACTTCATGCCGGCCTCGGCCAGCTGTTCCAGCAGTTTCTCGACCGGGGTATTCACCAGTTCGGCCAGCTTGCGGATGGTGGTTTGCTGCGACATTCGGTTTCCGGTGTCATTGGCCGCCGCGCGGGCGGCCGGATGTGGCGATTGTAGGACGGGGCAGGCCCCGCCGGTTGCCGGCGCCCGGGCCGGCACCGCTTACTCGAACCAGTGCTTGCGCGCTTCCATGATCAGCGCGGCGGCGCGCTGCTCGCCCAGGCCGTCGATGTCCGCGATCTCGTCGGTGGCGGCTTCGGCCAGGTCCTCGCGGGTGCGCACGCCGCGCTCGGCGAGCGCGTAGGCGGTGGCCTCGTCCATGCCCTCCAGCGAGAGCAGGTCTTCGGCCGGCTGGTGCTCTTCCAGGGTTTCCTCGGCGGCCAGCGCCTCGTTCAGCAAGGCGTCGCGGGCGCGCGAGCGCAGCTCCTCCACGATGTCCTCGTCGAAGCCCTCCACCGCCAGCAGCTCGGCCACCGGCACGTAGGCGATTTCCTCCACGGTGCCAAAGCCCTCGCTGACCAGGATGCCGGCGATCTCCTCGTCCACTTCCAGCTTGTCCATGAACAGCTGGCGGGCGGCGGCCTGTTCGGCCTCGGACTTGGCCTGCACCTGGTCGGCGGTCATCACGTTGAGCTGCCAGCCGGTCAGGCGGCTGGCCAGGCGCACGTTCTGGCCGCCGCGCCCGATCGCCTTGGCCAGGTTTTCCTCGGCGACCGCGATATCCATCGAGTGCTTGTCCTCGTCGACGATGATCGACTGCACCTCGGCCGGCGCCATCGCGTTGATGACGAACTGGGCGGGGTTGTCGCTCCACAGCACGATGTCCACGCGCTCGCCGTTGAGCTCGTTGGTCACCGCCTGCACGCGCGAGCCGCGCATGCCGATGCAGGCGCCGATCGGATCGGTGCGGTTGTCGTGCGCCAGCACCGCGATCTTGGCGCGGTCGCCGGGATCGCGCGCGCAGGCCATGATCGAGACCAGGCCCTGGCCGACTTCCGGCACCTCGAGCTTGAACAGCTCCATCATGAATTCCGGCGCGGCGCGGCTGATGAACAGCTGCGGCCCGCGCGGCTCGCTGCGCACGTCGTACAGGTAGCCGCGCACGCGGTCGCCGGTGCGCAGCACGTCGCGCGGGATGCCCTTGTCCTTGGGGATGATGGCCTCGGCGTTGCCGCCCAGGTCCACGTACACGTTGCCACGCTCCACGCGCTTGACCACGCCGGTCACCAGCTCGCCCACGCGGTCCTTCCACGCATCCACCACCTGCTGGCGCTCGGCCTCGCGCACGCGCTGCACGATCACCTGCTTGGCGGCCTGCGCCGCGATCCGGCCGAACTCGGGGTTCTCGATCTGTTCCTCGATGTAGTCGCCGACCTCCACGCCTTCGGCTTCCTCGATGGCGTCCATCAGGCGGATCTGGCGGTCGGGCGATTCCATCACCACGTCGTCGGCCACCACTTCCCAGCGGCGGAAGGTCTCGTAGCTGCCGTCCTTGGGATCGATCTGCACGCGCACCAGCACGTCCTGATCGACATACCGCTTCTTCGCCGCCGACGCCAGCGCCGCCTCGATCGCCTCCAGGATCACCGATTCCGGCACGCCCTTCTCGGCAGCCACCGCATCAACGACCAGCAACAGTTCCTTGCTCATGCCCGCTTACTCCGCATCGGACGACCCGGTGGTCGCCGCCTTGTTGGTTGGATGTGCCTTGGACGCCTTGCCGGCGGCCTTCTTCTGCTTGCCCGGGCGCAGGTCGCGCCCGGATTTGTCCTGCGCCGGCGCCAGCCCCAGGGCCACCCAGTCGGGCACCAGCCGCGCCTTGTCGATGTTGGCCGCGGCCACCGCGAATTCGGCACCGTCCAGCGCGAACACCACGGTGTCGCCCTCGACCCGCAGGATGCCGCCCTGCAGCCGGCGGCGGCCGTCCTGCGGCAGCTTCAGCGTGACCTTGGCGGTCTCGCCGACGAAGCGCGCGAACTGCGCGGCGCCGAACAGCGGGCGGTCGATGCCGGGCGAGGACACCTCGAGGGTGTAGTTGCCGCTGATCGGGTCTTCCACGTCCAGCTGCGCGGACACCTCGCGGCTCACCGCCTCGCAGTCCTCGATGCCCACCATGCGGGTGGCGGCCTCGGCGGCCGGCACGTCGATGTACAGGCGCAGGGTGGCGCCGCCCGGCGCGGGCAGGTATTCGATGCCGAGCAGCTCCAGCCCCATCGCGGCGACGGTGGGGGAAAGCAGCGCGGCGATGTCGTCGGCCTTGTCAGTCACGTCTTGCCTGTCGGAATCCCGGGGAAACCCGCCTGGGGCATCCCAGGCAACCCTTGCTCTATTTGCTCTCGAATGGACGGTGCGAATGGCGGACCGGCATGGCCGGCGGTCTTGCCGGCCACGGCCCGGGACGCACAACGCCCGGAAAAACGGACGCCCGGAAACGAAAAAAGGACCCGCTGGGCCCTTGTCCGATGACGCTGGAGTGCGGATGCCGCAGGCGGCGTCCGCGAGCCCGAGTCCGCTGCCGCATCCACGGCATCCAAACTGGTGGCGGGGTGGATGCCGAATGCCCGGCGCCGCACCACATCGCGAGGCCGGCACGATAGCCGGCAACGCCCCGGATTGCAAGTTTTCCGCCGCGCGAAGGCGGCCGCGCCGGTCAGCGGAACGGCAGCCCGCCGCGCCCGCCCATCATCCCGGACAGGCCGCGCATCATGCCCTTCATGCCGCCGCGGCCGAGCTTGCCCATCATCTTTTCCATCTGCTGGTACTGCTTGAGCACCTTGTTGACGTCGGCCGGGGTCAGGCCGGCGCCGCGGGCCACGCGGGCGCGCCGCGAGCCGTTGAGCAGGTCGGGGTTGCGGCGCTCCTTCTTGGTCATCGAGTTGATGATCGCGATCATGCGCGGCACTTCCTTGCCGGTGACCTGCTGCTTCACCGCCTCCGGCAGCTGGCCGATGCCCGGCAGCTTGTCCATCAGCCCGTGCAAGCCGCCCATGGCCTGCATCTGCTCCAGCTGGTCGCGCATGTCGTTGAGGTCGAACTTCTTGCCCTTGGCGACCTTCTCGGCCAGCTTGGCGGCCTTGTCCTTGTCCACCTGAGCCTCGACCTGCTCCACCAGCGACAGCACGTCGCCCATGTCGAGGATGCGACCGGCGGCGCGGTCGGGATGGAACACGTCCAGCCCGTCCGGCTTCTCGCCGACGCCGACGAACTTGATCGGCTTGCCGGTGATGTAGCGCACCGACAGCGCCGCGCCGCCGCGGGCGTCGCCGTCGGTCTTGGTCAGCACCACGCCGGTCAGCGGCAGCGCCTCGCCAAAGTGCTTGGCGGTGACCGCGGCGTCCTGGCCGGTCATGGCATCGACCACGAACAGGGTCTCGACTGGGTTCACCGCGGCGTGGAGGGCCTTGATCTCGGCCATCATCGCGTCGTCGATGCTGGTGCGGCCGGCGGTATCCACGATCAGCACGTCCACGTAGGTGCGGCGGGCTTCCTCGATCGCGGCCTTGACGATGGCCTCCGGCTTCTGCGCCGGGTCGGACGGGAAGAAGATCGCACCCACCTGCCCGGCCAGGGTCTGCAGCTGCTCGATCGCGGCCGGGCGGTACACGTCGGCCGAAACCACCATCACCTTCTTCTTGCGCTTGTCCTTCAGGTGCTTGGCCAGCTTGCCCACGGTGGTGGTCTTGCCCGCGCCCTGCAGGCCGGCCATCAGGATCACCGCCGGCGGCTGCACGTTCAGGTTCAAGTCGGACGCCTGCGCGCCCATCACCGCGGCCAGCTCGTCGCGCACGATCCGCACCAGCACCTGGCCCGGGGTCAGCGAGCGCATCACCTCCTGGCCCACCGCGCGCACCTTGATGCGCTGGATCAGGGCCTGCACCACCGGCAACGCCACGTCCGCCTCCAGCAGGGCGATGCGCACCTCGCGCACGGCCTCGCTGATGTTGGATTCGGTCAGGCGGCCGCGGCCGCGCAGGCGCTCGATGGTGCCGGACAGGCGTTGGGTGAGGGATTCGAACATGGCGGGGACGGCCTGGAACGGGGCGCGCAGTATACCGGCGGCATCGCCCGCGCCGGCTGTGCGACACTTCCGCGGATGCTGATGCCCATGATTGCCATCGCCCTGTACCTGGTCGCGACCGCCCTGCTGTGGCGCGCGGCGGCCGGCAGCCATGCGCAGGCGCGCGGCTGGGTGCCGGTGGCGGCGCTGGCGCTGCTGTTCCACGCCGAGACCCACGTCGAGGCCTGGCGCCTGCTGCAGGGGCCGGATATGCACTTCTTCGCCGCGCTGTCGCTGGTGGGGATCGGGATGGCCGCGCTGACCACCGCCTACGGCGCCAGCGGGCGCATGCCGGCGCTGGGCATCGTGGTGTTCCCGCTGGCCACGCTGGCCCTGCTGGGCTACGTGCTGTACGGGCATGCCGATGCCGCCAGCCGGCTCGACTGGCGCCTGCAGCTGCACGCCTGGCTGGCGCTGCTGGCCTACGCCACCCTGGCGCTGGCGGCGGTGCTGGCGATCTTCCTGTGGGCGCAGGAGCGCGCGCTGCGCCGGCGCGAGTTCCACGCCTGGCTGCGCGCGCTGCCGCCGCTGACCGAACTCGAGACCCTGCTGTTCCGCAGCATCGCGGTGGGCTTCGTGCTGCTCAGCGCCACCCTGCTGACCGGCGTGCTGTTCGTCGAGAACCTGCTGGCCCAGCACCTGGTGCACAAGACCGTGCTCAGCGTGCTGTCGTGGCTGGCGTTCGGCGCCCTGCTGCTGGGGCGCTGGCGGCGCGGCTGGCGCGGCGCCACCGCGGTGCGCTGGACGCTGGCGGCGATGGCGCTGCTGGTGCTGGCCTTCTTCGGCAGCAAGTTCGTGCTGGAGCTGGTCCTGCGCCGCCCCGGCTGAGCCGCGGGCCGGCTGGATACGTTTGCAGATCGAATATTTGCCTTGACAACTATTGCATGGGCTAGCAGACTGCGCGCCCATGATGACCCCCGCCACCCCCGTCGAAGCCTGCACCGGCTCCGCCCTCGGCCTGCTGTTCCGGCAGGTGCGCGACGCCATGTGGGCGCGCATGGAGCGCGAACTGGCCGCGGCCGGTCATGAACTGACCTTCAGCCAGTACATCGCCATCAAGCAGCTGGCCAGCGACGGCAGCGCCAGCGTCACCGACCTCGCGCGCGCCGCCGACCTCAACCCCGGGGCCATGACCCGGTTGCTGGACAAGCTCGAAGCACGCGGCCTGCTGGCGCGATCGGCCGACCCGAACGACCGCCGCGCCCTGCACATCCACCTGACCGAAGCCGGCCGCGCCCTGTGGAGCGACGTGGACCAGTGCGGCCGGCGCGTGCGCGAGCGCGCCCTGCGCGGCATGGACGAAGCCACCCGCACCCAGCTCACCCGCCTGCTGGAGCAGGCCCGCGACAACCTCCTCGCCACGGACTGACCGATGTCCCGACCCCTTCCCCTCGCCGCCGCGCTGGCCGGCGCCTTGCTGGCGGCCGGCTGCGCCTCCACCGCCGGGATCACGCCGCAGGCGCACCTGCGGGAGCCCGCCGCGCTCGCCGCCGGGCGCAGCCTGGCCGGTGCTTCCACTCCTTCCGCCCACTGGCCATCGCTGCAGTGGTGGCGCGACTTTGGCGACCCGCAGTTGGACGCGCTGGTGGATGAAGCCCTGGCCGGTGCCCCCTCGCTGGAGATCGCCGATGCCCGCGCGCGCAAGGCGCAGGCGCAGGCTGCGCTGGCCGACGCCGCACGCACTCCGATCGTGGGCCTGGGCGCCCAGGTGCAGGGGCTGGAATTGCCGCAGACCCTGGCTCCGGCACCGATCGGCGGCAAGTTCAACCTGGCCCAGGTGCTGACCGTGGACGCGGCGTGGAACCCCGATTTCTGGGGCGAATCGCGCGCCAAATGGCAGGCCGCGGTGGGCAATGCCCGCGCCGCCGAGATCGAGGCCCAGGCCGCGCGCCTGACCCTGGCGGCGAACGTCACCCGCACCTACATCGCGCTGGCACAGGCCTTCGATGCGCGCGAGGCCGCCGAGGCCGAGGCCGCGCGCGCCGATGCGCTGGTGGCGCTGGGCGAGCAGCGCGTGCGCGCCGGGCTGGACAACGGCATCGCGCTGGAACAGAACCGCGGCAGCGCGCGCGCCGCACGCCAGCAGGCGCAGGCCGCGCAGCAGCAGATCGACGCCCTGCGCAACGCGCTGGCGGCGCTGGCCGGGGCCGGCCCCGACCGTGGCCTGGCGATCACCCGCCCGCAGCTGCAGTTGCCGGACGTGGCGCCGCCCTCGATCCTGCCCAGCGACCTGCTGGCGCACCGCCCGGACGTGGCCGCCGCGCGCTGGCGGGTCGACGCCGCCCGTCGCGGCATCGACTCCAGCAAGGCCGCGTTCTATCCCACCATCAACCTGTCCGCGCTGGCGGGGGTGGCCGCCGGCAACCTCGGCGACCTGTTCGGCAGCAAGTCCCTGCTGCTGTACGGCGGTCCCGCGCTGAGCCTGCCGATCTTCGAGGGCGGCCGCCTGCGGGCGCAGCTGCGCGGCAGCACCGCCGACTACGACCTGGCGGTGGCCAGCTACAACCAGACCCTGCTGGGCGCGATCCGCGAAGTGGCCGACGCCGTGCAGGCGGCACGCACGCTGGATGCGCAGATCGCGGAGGCGCGCGCCGCCCGCGAGGCCGCCGGCAAGGCCCACGCGCTGGTGCTCCAGCGCCAGCGCGCCGGCATCGCCACCCAGCTCGACGTGCTCGCCGCGCAGCGCCCGCTGCTGCAACTCGACCAGCAACTGGCGGCGCTGCGCGCGCAGCGCCGGATCGCCGCGGTCGACCTCGAACAGGCGCTCGGCGGCGGCATCGCCGTGCGCTCCCCCGATTCCACCGTCTCCGACTGACCCCCGCCATGACCACCGAAACCACGCCGAACTCGTCCGCCGGCCCGGCCGCCACGCTGCCGCCGTCGCAGTCCCCCGCCACTCCCGGCAACGGCAAGCGCCGGCGCGCGCTGCTGGTGGTGCTGGCCGTGCTGGTCATCGCCGGCATCGCCTGGCTGGCCTACTACCTGCTGGTGGCGCGCTGGCGCCAGGACACCGACGACGCCTACGTGCAGGGCAACATCGTCAGCATCACCCCGCAGACCATGGGCACGGTGGTGGCGATCAACGCCGACGACGGCATGCGGGTGAAGGCCGGCCAGGTGCTGGTGCAGCTGGACCCGAACGACGCCAAGGTCGCGCTGGCGCAGGCCGAGGCCAACCTCGCCGCCACCGTGCGCCAGGTGCGCGGCCTGTACAGCAGCGCGGACAGCGCGCAGGCCGACATCGCCGCGCGCGAAGTGGCGCTGCAGCAGGCGCGCGCCGACGTGGCCCGCCGCCGCGACCTGGTCGCCAGCGGCGCGGTCTCGCCCGAGGAACTGGCGCATGCGCAGGCCCAGCTGCAGGCGGCCGAGGCCGCGCTGTCGGCCGCGCGCGGGCAGCTCTCGCGCAGCCGTGCGCTGGTGGATGCCACCACCGTGGCCAGCCAGCCGCAGGTGCAGGCCGCGGCCGCCCAGCTGCGCCAGGCCTACCTGAACCTGCAGCGCGCGGCGATCGTGGCGCCGGTGGACGGCTTCGTCGCCAAGCGCAGCGTACAACTGGGCCAGCGCGTGCAGCCCGGCACCCCGCTGATGACGGTGGTGCCGCTGGATGAGGTGTGGGTGGATGCCAACTTCAAGGAAACCCAGCTGCACGACATGCGCCTGGGGCAGCCGGTGACCCTGACCGCCGACATGTATGGCGACGCGGTGGAGTTCAAGGGCCGCCTGGCCAGCCTCGGCATGGGCACCGGCAGCGCCTTCGCCCTGCTGCCGGCGCAGAACGCCAGCGGCAACTGGATCAAGATCGTGCAGCGCATCCCGGTGCGGGTGGAGCTCGACCGCGAGCAGCTGCGCCAGCACCCGCTGCGGCTGGGCATGAGCATGAACGTGATCGTGGACGTGCACGACCAGGGCGGCCCGGTGCTGCCGGCGACCGTCGCCGACAAGCCGGTGCTGACCACCGATGCCTATGGCCGCCAGCTGCACGAGGCGGATGCGCTGATCGACGCCGTGATCGCCCGCAACCTGCCGCAGGGCCACGCGTCCTGACCCCTTTACGCAGGAGTCGCGCCGGGGCGCTGCGCCACCTCCCCTCCCCCTCCGGGTGACGGGCGTCCCGATGCCGGCGGCCACCATGCCGCCGCTCCTGCACCTTCTCCCGCAAGCACCGACCCATGGCCAACTCCATCGCCCAGGAAGAAGAATCGATGGGCCTGCCGCCCGGCACCGAGGCCACGGCGAAGCCCTCCGATTTCCGCCCGCCCAACGTGGCCCTGACCACGCTGGGACTGGCGCTGGCCAGCTTCATGCAGGTGCTGGACACCACGATCGCCAACGTCTCGCTGCCCACCATCTCGGGCAACCTCGGCGGGAGCGCCAACCAGGCGACCTGGGTGATCACCTCGTTCGCGGTCAGCAACGCCATCGCGCTGCCGCTGACCGGCTGGCTCACCCGCAAGTACGGCGAGCGCAAGCTGTTCATGTGGTCCACGCTGGCGTTCGTGATGGCTTCGTTCCTGTGCGGCATCGCCCACTCGATGGGCCTGCTGGTGACCGCGCGCGCGCTGCAGGGCTTCGTGGCCGGGCCGATGTACCCGGTGACCCAGGCCCTGCTGATCTCGATCTACCCGCCCGCCAAGCGCGGGCAGGCCATCGCCCTGCTGGCGATGGTGACGGTGGTGGCGCCGATCGCCGGGCCGATCCTCGGCGGCTGGATCACCGACAACTACAGCTGGGAATGGATCTTCTTCATCAACGTGCCGATCGGCATCTTCTCCAGCGTGGTGGTGGGCCGCCAGCTGAAGGGCCGCCCGGAGCGGCTGGAGAAGCCGAAGATGGACTACATCGGCCTGGCCACGCTGGTGCTGGGCGTTGGCGCGCTGCAGATCCTGCTCGACCTCGGCAACGACGAGGACTGGTTCAACTCCACCACCATCGTGGTGCTGGCGATCGTGGCCGCGGTCGCGCTGGTGGTGTTCGTGATCTGGGAGCTGACCGACAAGGACCCGATCGTGAACCTGCGGCTGTTCCGCCACCGCAACTTCAGCGCCGGCACCGCGGCGATGGTGGTGGCCTATGCGGCGTTCTTCAGCGTCGGCATCCTGGTGCCGCTGTGGCTGCAGCGCAACCTCGGCTACACCGCGATCTGGGCCGGCTTCGCGACCGCGCCGATCGGCATCCTGCCGGTGCTGCTCACCCCGTTCGTGGGCAAGTACGCGCACCGCTTCGACCTGCGCATGCTGGCCAGCTTCGCGTTCGTGGCGATGTCGCTGACCAGCTTCGCGCGCTCGCACTTCAACCTCGACGTGGACTTCCAGCACGTGGCGCTGGTGCAGCTGTTCCAGGGCCTGGGCGTGGCGCTGTTCTTCATGCCGGTGCTGCAGATCCTGCTGTCCGACCTGGAGCCGCACGAGATCGCCGCCGGTTCCGGCCTGGCCACCTTCATGCGCACCCTGGGCGGCAGCTTCGCCGCCTCGCTGACCACCTACGCCTGGACCGAGCGCGGCACCCTGCACCACGCGCACCTGACCGAGCACATCGGCGCGTATGATCCGGCCATGCTGGACACCGCCACCCGCCTCGGCGGCGGCGACCTCCAGCGCGGCGCGTTCATGCTCGACCGGATGATCGCCAACCAGGCCGCGCAGATCGGCTTCAACGAGATCTTCCACCTGCTGGGCATCATCTTCCTGCTGGTGATCGCGTTCGTCTGGCTGGCCAGGCCGCCGTTCGCGGCCAAGGTCGGCGGCGCCGCGGCCGGCGGGCATTGACCGCCATCCCCTGTCCAACTTCCCCAGGAGCCCCACGCATGCGCAGCGCCCTCTACCAGAGCTTCGGCGACCCCACCCAGGTGCTGGCCCTAGCCGATGCGCCGATGCCGCAGCCGCAGGCGGGCGAGGTGCGCATCCGCACCCTGCTGGCGCCGATCCACAACCACGACCTGCTCACGGTGCGCGGCCAGTACGGCTACAAGCCCGCGCTGCCGGTGATCGGCGGCAGCGAGGCGGTCGGCATCGTGGACGCGCTGGGCGAAGGCGTGGAAGGCCTGGCGGTCGGCCAGCGCGTGGCCACCCCGGCCGGGCGCGGCACCTGGGCCGAATACTTCATCGCGCCGGCGCGGATGACGGTGCCGCTGCCGGATGGCATCCCCGACGAGACCGCGGCGCAGCTGATGGCGATGCCGCTGAGCGCGCTGATGCTGTTGGAGACGCTGGCGCTGCCGGCCGGCGCGTGGATCGTGCAGAACGCGGCCAACGGCGCGGTCGGCAAGGCGCTGGCGATGCTGGCCGGCGCGCGCGGCCTGCGGGTGGTCAACATCGTGCGCCGCGAGGAAGGCGTAGCCGAACTCGGCGCGCTGGGCATCACGCACGTGGTCTGCAGCACGCAGTCCGGCTGGATGCAGCAGGTGCGCGAGATCACCGGGCCGGGGCTGGCGCAGGCGGCGATCGACTCGGTCGGCGGCCGCGCCAGCGGCGCGCTGCTGGCACTGCTCGGCAACAACGGGGTGCTGGTGTCGTTCGGCGCGCTGACCGGGGAACCGATGCAGCTCTCGCCCGCCGACCTGATCTTCAAGCAGGCCGTCGTGAAGGGATTCTGGGGCAGCAAGGCGAGCCAGGCCCTGTCCGCCGAGGACCGCCGCCGGCTGGTGGGCGAACTGCTGCAGCGCACCCTGGCCGGCGAACTGCGGCTGCCGGTGGATGCGATTTACGACCTCGCCGACATCGCCCAAGCGGCGGCCGCCAGCCTGCGCCCGGGGCGCCCCGGCAAGGTCCTGCTGCGCCCCTGAGCGCGTCCAGGCGCGGGCGTCAGGCCTGCTCCAGCGCCTCCGCCAGGCGCTCCACCGCGACCACCTGCATGTCCTTGTAGTGGCCCGACTTGGGCGCGTTGGCGCGGGGCACGATCGCGCGCTTGAAGCCGTGCGAGGCGGCCTCGCGCAGGCGCTCCTCGCCGTTCGGGACCGGGCGGATCTCGCCGGACAGGCCGACTTCGCCGAACGCCACCGTCTTCTCCGCCAGCGGGCGGTCGCGCAGCGAGGACAGCACCGCCAGCAGCACCGGCAGGTCGGCCGCGGTTTCCTGCACGCGGATGCCGCCGACCACGTTCACGAACACGTCCTGGTCGCCCACCATCACCCCGCCGTGGCGGTGCAGCACCGCCAGCAGCAGCGCCAGCCGGTTGCCCTCCAGACCCACCACCACCCGCCGCGGGTTGGACAGCGGCGAGGCGTCCACCAGCGCCTGCACCTCCACCAGCAGCGGGCGGGTGCCCTCGCGGGTCACCATCACGCAGCTGCCGGGCTGAGGCGCGCCCATGCCGGAGAGGAAGATCGCGGACGGGTTGGCCACCTCGCGCAGGCCGGCATCGGACATCGCGAACACGCCCAGCTCGTTGACCGCGCCGAAGCGGTTCTTGAACGCGCGCAGCACCCGGAAGCGGCTGCCGGAATCACCCTCGAAATACAGCACCGCATCCACCATGTGCTCGAGCACGCGCGGGCCGGCGATGCCGCCTTCCTTGGTGACGTGCCCGACCAGGAACACCGCGGTGCCGGTCTCCTTGGCGTAGCGCACCAGGCGTGCGGCGGACTCGCGCACCTGCGATACCGAGCCGGGCGCGGCGGTCAGGGTCTCCGTCCACAGGGTCTGGATGGAATCGGCGATCAGCAGGCGCGGGCGCGCGGCGATGGCGTGTTCGAGGATGCGCTCGATGCAGGTCTCGGCCAGCGCCTTGAGGCCCTCCAGCGGCAGCCCGAGGCGCTGCGCGCGCCCGGCCACCTGCGCCAGCGACTCCTCGCCGGTGACGTACAGCCCCGGCAGGGTGGGCGCCATCTTCGCCAGCGCCTGCAGCAGCAGGGTGGACTTGCCGATCCCGGGATCGCCGCCGACCAGCACCACCGCGCCTTCGGCAAGGCCACCGCCGAGCACGCGGTCGAACTCGCCGATGCCGGTGGAGGCGCGCACCTGCGCCTCCAGCTGCACGTCGGCCAGCGCGGTGATCGTCGGTGCATCCACCTTGCCGGCCCAGCCGCTGCGGCGCGCGGCCGGCGACTTGGCCTGTGCCGCGGTCTCCAGCGCGATTTCCGCCAGCGTGTTCCACGCGCCGCAGGCCTCGCACTGGCCCTGCCATTTCGGGTAATCGGCGCCGCATTCACTGCAGACATACGCGGTGCGGGGCTTGCTGCTGGCTTTGGACATGGCGGCTCACGGAACGGACAGGGCGTCACTGTAGCCGGCGCGCGTCGCACCCGGTAAGACCGCTGCTGCATCGACGGATGACCGAACGCCGCGCCTGCGGCATGCTTGCGGGCCTGCCTCTGACCGCCCGGATGCCCGATGCCGATCGTCCTGCCGTCCCTGCCCGTTGCCGCCGCGCTGCCGCCGGGAGCCACGCCATGAGCCAGACCGCGCGCGTCCTTACCGGCCTTGCCGGCGGCATCCTGATCGGGCTTCTGCTGGCCTGGCAGGCGCCGGAGCTTGGGCTGCGCATCGCCGCCATCGTCGAGCCGTTCGGCAAGCTTTGGCTCAACGCGCTGCAGATGACCGTGGTACCGCTGGTGTTCGCGCTGGTGGTGGTGGGCATCAACCAGGCCAGCGACGCCGCGCATTCCGGGCGAGTGGCGCGGCAGGCGCTCCTGACCTTCGTGGTGCTGCTAACCGCCGCCGGTGCGATGACCGCGCTGCTGGCGCCGCTGGTGTTGGCGCAGTGGACGCCCGATCCGGCGGTGGCCGCCGCCCTGCGCGGGCATGGCGCGCCGGTGGCCACCGCGACCGGCGGCTGGGCGGATGCCCTCACCGCGCTGATCCCGAGCAACGCGATCGCCGCCGCCGCGGCGAGCGCGATGCTGCCGCTGGTGAGCTTCGCGCTGTTCTTCGGCTTCGCCCTCACCCGGCTCGAGGCCGTGCCGCGCGCGCAGGTGGTGGGGCTGCTGAAGGCGATCAGCGACGCCATGATCGTGATCGTGCACTGGGTGCTGCTCGCCGCGCCGGTGGGCATCTTCGCGCTGGTGCTGGCGCTCGCCGCGCGCGCCGGCTTAGGGATGCTGCAGGCGCTGGGCCTCTACATCCTGCTGGAATGCGCGCTGTACGCGCTGGCGGTGGTGCTGTTGATCGCCGTGGCGGTCACGCTGGGCAAGCGCCGCTTCCGCCACTTCATGGCCGGACTGGTGCCGGTGCAGGCGGTGGCTGCCAGCACGCAATCCTCGCTGGCCACCCTGCCGGCGATGCTGGACAGCGCGCAGCACCGGCTGGGCATCCCCGCGCGCGTGTCCGGGCTGGTGCTGCCGATGGCGGTGTCGCTGTTCCGCATCACTTCGCCGATCCAGTACCTGGCCACCGCCAGCTTCATCGCCTGGGCGCTGGGGGTAGAACTCACCACCGCGCAGCTGGCCACCGGCGTGGTGCTGGGCGTGTTGGTGAGCATGGGCTCGGTGGGCCTGCCCGGGCAGGCGATCTTCCTCGCCACCAACCTGCCGGTGACCTCGGCGATGGGGCTGCCGGTCGCCCCATTGCCGGTGCTGATGGCGGTGGATGCCATCCCCGACGTGCTGGCCACGGTCGGCAACGTCACCGCCGACATGACCGCGACCGCGGTGGTGGACGCGCGCAGCGGCGATGCCCGCGCCGCGACGGACTCGACGGCATGAGCGGCGCTGCGCAGGCACGCGCGTTCTCCCCCGGCTCGGTGGGCAATGTCGGGGTGGGGTTCGACCTGCTGGGACATACCATCGCCGGCATCGGCGACATCGCCACGGTGCGCCGCATCGACGCGCCGACGGTGCGCATCGCGGCCATCCGCGGCTGCGTCCGCGACCTGCCGCGGGAGCCGGAGCGCAACACCGCCGGGGCCGCGCTGGTCGCACTGCGGCAGGCGCTGGCGCTGCCGTTCGGGTTCGAACTGGAGCTCGACAAGGGCATCCCGCTCGGCTCCGGCATGGGCGGTTCGGCGGCGTCCTGCGTGGCCGCGCTGGTGGCCGCCAACGCACTGCTGGACACCCCGCTGGACGTCGCCGCGCTGTATCCGCTGGCGCTGGCCGGGGAGTCGGTGGCCAGCGGCGGCCGCACCGGCGACAACGTCGGCCCGATGCTGGCCGGCGGGCTGGTGTTGGCGACCGCGCGCGGGCTGCTGCCGATCGCGGTGCCGGCGGCCTGGCACGCGGCGGTGGTGCATCCGCATGCGGTGCTGGAAACCCTGCAGGCGCGGCGCGTGCTGCAGGGCGCCTACGCGCTGCCCGAGTTCGTCGCGCAGAGCGCCAATCTCGCCCAGGTGCTGCTGGGCTGCGAGCGCGGCGACGCCGCGCTGGTGCGGGCCGGCCTCGACGACGTGCTGGTGGAGCCGCGGCGCGCACCGCTGATCCCAGGTTTCGCCGCGGTGAAGCAAGCGGCACTGGCCGCCGGCGCGCTGGGGGCCAGCATCTCCGGCGCTGGCCCCAGCGTATTCGCCTGGTGCGAGGATGCCGCCACCGCGGCCGCGGCCGGCACCGCCATGCAGGCCGCCTTCCGCAGCGCCGGCCTGGGCAGCGACCTGCACCTCACCCCGATCGCGGGCCCGGCGGCGCGACGGCTGGACTGACTGCGCCGCCGGCGGCAAAGCCGCAAATGCCTCTCGGCAAACCGCCAGGAATAGCCCATCGAAACGCCATTTCTTCCGGCGGATTGGCCGCTCCTCCAGACAACTGCAATAATGCAAAGTCAGGCCCCGTAGCTCAGCTGGATAGAGCGTCCCCCTCCTAAGGGGAAGGTCGCCCGTTCGAATCGGGCCGGGGTCGCCAGCGCAGCGCCCGACGCGTGCGGACGATGCAAGCCGCGGCCACGCGCCGGCCTGCCGCCGCGCCCCGGCCCGCCACCCTTTTCTTGTCCTTGCCCCATCCCCGGAGTCCACCATGTCCCATCCCGTCCTCACCGCGCTCGGCCTGAGTGCCGTCGAATCCGGCACCTATCTCGGCAATGGCGAGTGGTCGCAGACCCAAGACGCCGGCGTGCTGGAGCCGGTCAACCCGACCACCGGCGAGGTGCTGGGCCGCGTGCACGCCTCCTCGCAGGCCGACTACGACCTGATCGTCGAGCGCGCGCAGGCCGCGTTCAAGGTCTGGCGCACCACCCCGGCCCCGCGCCGCGGCGAGGCGATCCGCCTGTGCGCCGATGCGCTGCGCGCGCACAAGGACGCGCTGGGTTCGCTGGTCGCGCTGGAGATGGGCAAGTCCAAGCCCGAGGGCGACGGCGAAGTGCAGGAAATGATCGACATCGGCGAGTTCGCCGTCGGCCTGTCGCGCCAGCTGTACGGCCTGACCATGCACTCCGAGCGCCCGGGCCACCGCATGTACGAGCAGTGGCACCCGATCGGCCTGGTCGGCGTGATCTCCGCTTTCAACTTCCCGGTCGCGGTGTGGGCCTGGAACAGCTTCATCGCGGCGATCTGCGGCGACATCACGATCTGGAAGCCATCGCCCAAGACCCCGCTGTCGGCCATCGCCGCGATGAAAATCTGCAACGCGGCGCTGCGCAAGGGCGGCTTCCCGGACATCTTCTTCCTGTTCAACGACGCCGGCAGCGACCTGGCCCAGGGCTTCGTGGACGACAAGCGCATCCCGCTGATCAGCTTCACCGGCAGCACCAAGGTCGGCCGCATGGTCGGCGAGCGCGTGGCGCGCCGCATGGGCCGCAGCCTGCTGGAGCTGGGCGGCAACAACGCGATCATCGTGGACGAGACCGCCGACCTGAAGCTGGCGATCCCGGCCATCGTGTTCGGCGCGGTGGGCACTGCCGGCCAGCGCTGCACCACCACCCGCCGCCTGATCGTGCACGAATCCATCTACGCCGACGTGCTGGCCAAGCTGGTGACCGCCTACAAGCAGGTGGAGAAGAAGATCGGCGACCCCACCGACCCGGCCAACCTGATGGGCCCGCTGAACAGCAAGGACGGCGTGGACGCCTACCTCGACGCCATCGCCAAGGCCAAGGCCGCGGGCGGCACCGTGGAAACCGGCGGCGCGGCGATCGACCGCCCGGGCAACTTCGTGCTGCCCACCATCATCACCGGGCTGAAGAACACCGACGAGATCGTCCAGCACGAGACCTTCGCGCCGATCCTGTACGTGATGAAGTACAAGGAGCTGGACGAGGCCATCGAGATGCAGAACGCGGTCCCTCAGGGCCTGTCGTCGGCGATCTTCACCACCAACCTCAAGCGCGCCGAGGCGTTCCTGTCGGCGGCCGGCAGCGACTGCGGCATCGCCAACGTCAACATCGGCACCAGCGGCGCGGAGATCGGCGGTGCGTTCGGCGGCGAGAAGGAGACCGGCGGCGGCCGCGAATCCGGTTCCGACGCCTGGAAGGCCTACATGCGCCGCCAGACCAATACAATCAATTATTCTGACGCCCTGCCGCTGGCCCAGGGCATCAAGTTCGACCTGTAACCGCCCGGCCTGCGCGGCCGCGAGCGGGAGACCCTCGAGGCCGCCAACGGGAGACCCACCGCATGAACAACACCCCCCGCCAAACCAGCGCGCTGGCCGTGGTCAGCCTGGTCGCCGGCATCCTCGGCTGGACCGTGCTGCCCTTCCTCGGCAGCGTGGTGGCGATCGTGTGCGGCCACCTGGCCCGCGCCGAGATCCGGCGCGCGCCGCAAGCGCTGGAAGGCGACGGCCTGGCGGTCGCCGGGCTGGTGATGGGCTATATCGCGGTCGGGCTGGGGGTGCTGGCGGTGGCCGCGGTGATCCTGTTCTTCGGCGGGCTGGCGGCGCTGCTGGCCTTCGCGGGGCACTGACGGCTTGTACGCGCTCTCCCGCCCGTTCCTGTTCGCCCTCGACGGCGAACGCGCGCATGGGGCCGGCCTCGCCGCGCTGGAGGCCGCCTATCGCTGCGGCCTGTCGCCGCTTCTGGCCAGCCCGCCGCGGCCGCTGCCGACCAAGGCCTTCGGCCTGACCTTCCCCAACCCGGTCGGCCTGGCCGCCGGGCTGGACAAGAACGGTGCGCACGTGGATGCGCTGCTGGCGCTGGGCTTCGGCTTCGTCGAGGTGGGCACGGTGACCCCGCTGCCGCAGCCGGGCAACCCGCGCCCGCGCCTGTTCCGGCTGCCCGCGCAGCAGGCGGTGATCAACCGCATGGGCTTCAACAACGAAGGCGTGGACGTGCTGGTGCGCAACGTCGAGCGCGCGCGCCGCCGCAACGGCCTGGTCGGCATCAACATCGGCAAGAACAAGGACACCCCGAACGAGGACGCGGCGGCCGACTATCTGCTGTGCCTGCGCCGGGTGTACGCGGTGGCCGACTACGTGGCGGTCAACATCTCCTCGCCGAACACCGCCGGCCTGCGCGAGCTGCAGGAAGAGCAGGCCCTGCGCCGGCTGGTCGGCACGCTGCGCGAGGAACAGGAAAAACTTTCGGCCCGTCACGGCAAGCGCGTGCCGCTGCTGGTGAAGATCGCGCCCGACCTGTCCGAGAACGACATCGATGCCGCCGGCCGCGTGCTGGGCGACCTGCAGGTGGATGGGGTGATCGCCACCAATACCACCCTCGCGCGCGAGGGCGTCGAAGATTCGCCGCTGGCCGAGCAGGCCGGCGGGCTCTCCGGCGCGCCGCTGATGTCGCGCGCCACCACCGTGCTGCGCATGCTGCGCACGCGGCTGCGCGATGACATCCCGATCATCGGCGTCGGCGGCATCCTGCACGGCGCCGACGCCGCCACCAAGCAGGCCGCCGGCGCGGTGCTGGTGCAGACCTATACCGGCCTGGTGTACCGCGGCCCGGCGCTGATCGGCGAATGCGTGGATGCCCTGCGCCGGCGCAAGGAAGCCCCCAGCCGCGGCCACCTGCCGCCGGAATGAGCAGCCTGCGCGGCCCCGGCTACCGCATCACCGAACACGCCCGGCTGGATGCGCGCAACACCTTCGGCGTTGCCGCGCGCGCGCCGATGCTGGTGGAGGTGAGCGACCCCGCGGCGCTGCCGGAGCTGGCCGGCTACGCGATGCTGCGCGCGCCCGAGGTGCTGGTGCTGGGCGGCGGCAGCAACCTGCTGCTGGCCTCCGACCCGCCAGGCGCGGTGCTGGCGCTGGAGACCCGCGCGATCACCCGGCTCGGCGAGGACGGCGATGCCGTCATCGTGCGCGCCGATGCCGGCGTCGTCTGGCACGACTTCGTGCTGTGGACGCTGGGCCAAGGCCTGGCCGGGCTGGAGAACCTGGCCCTGATCCCCGGCACCGTGGGCGCGGCGCCGATCCAGAACATCGGCGCCTACGGGGTAGAGGTGCGCGAGTCCGTGCGCACGGTGGAGGCCTTCGACCGCACCACCGGCACGTTCGTCCGGCTGGCGGCGGCGGACTGCGCGTTCGCTTACCGCGATTCGCTGTTCAAGCAGCAGCCCGACCGCTACCTGGTGACCGCGGTGGAGTTCGCACTGTCGCGCGCGTTCCAGCCGCGGTTGGGCTATGCCGGGATCGCCGAGGAATTGCGCGCGATGGGCGTGGATGCCGCGCCGCGCGCCAGCCAGGTGGCGGAAGCCGTGATCCGCATCCGCCGCCGCAAGCTGCCCGATCCGGCCGTGCTCGGCAATGCCGGCAGCTTCTTCAAGAACCCGATCGTGCCCGCCGCGCAGGCCGATGCGCTGCTGGCGGCGCATCCCGGCATGCCGGTGTTCCGCGGCGCCGGCGACGACAGCCGCAAGCTGTCCGCGGCCTGGCTGATCGACCAGTGCGGCTGGAAGGGCCACCGCGACGGCGATGCCGGCGTCTCCGCCGAGCACGCGTTGGTGCTGGTCAACCACGGCCAGGCCAGCGGGTTGCAACTGCTGGAACTGGCGCGGCGCATCGCCGCGTCGGTGCAGGCGCGCTTCGGGGTGGCGATCGAACCCGAGCCGCGGATCGTGGGCGCCCGCTGGTGAGCGCGCCGCGCAACGCCCACGCGCGCGCCGCGCTGCTGATGCTTGGAAGCACGCTCGGCTTCGGGCTGATGGCCATCTTCATCCGGCTGGCATCGCAGTCGATCCCGACCTGGGAAGTGGCGTTCTTCCGCAACAGTTTCGGCTTCCTCGCGCTGCTGCCGATGCTGGTCCTGCCGGTGCTGCGCCAGCCGCGGCCGGCCGCCGCGTTCGCCGCGCGCGTGCACACCCGCCACCTGCCGCGCTACCTGGTGCGCACCGCGATCGGCATCGCCAGCATGTTCTGCGGGTTCTGGGCGATCGCCCACCTGCCGCTGGCGCAGGCGATCTCGCTGGCGTATTCCTCGCCGATCTTCGTCACCATCGCCGCCATCGTGATGCTGGGCGAACGCGTGCGCGCGCGCCGCTGGACCGCGGTGGCGCTGGGCTTCCTCGGGGTGCTGGTGATCGTGCGGCCGTGGTCGCATGCCTTCAGCCTGGGCACCCTGGTGGCGGTGGCGGCGGCGGTGCTGAGCGCGCTGGTGGCGATCCAGATCAAGCAGCTCTCGCGGGTGGACGAGGCCGACACCATCGTGTTCTGGACCTATGCGCTGTGGGTGCCGATGTCGCTGCTGCCCTCGCTGCTGGACTGGCACTGGCCGACCGGGATCGCCTGGCTGTGGCTGGCGGCCACCGGGGCGATGGGCACGGTGGGGCAACTGCTGTGGACGCGCGCGCTGAAGCTCGGCGACGTGTCCGCGCTCACCCCGATCAGCTTCATGCAGCTGCCGGTGGTGAGCCTGGCCGGCTGGCTGCTGTTCGGCGAGACGGTGGATGCGGCCACCCTGGTCGGCGCCGGCATCATCCTCGGCTCCACCTTCTACATCGCCCACCGCGAGGCGCAGCTCGCGCGCCAGCAGCGCACCAGCGCGCCCAGCGAAGCGGTCGAACCGGGCGTCTGAACCGGCCGCCTGAACCGGCGCGGGCCGTGCATTCCGGCACGGGTGGCCGCGGGCGGGCAGTGGTATTCCTGCCGCACCTGACCACGGAAGCCCGCCGATGCGCCCTGCCCTGCTCCTGCTGCTCGCCGCCCTGGCCGCCCCGGTGGCGGCGCAGACCGCCCCGGCCACGCCGCCCCCGCCGCAGCCCGTCAACTACAGCGTGCCGCCCGCCGCGGAGAAAGATGTCGCCAGCCTCGACGCGATCATCGCCGCGCTCTACGACGTCATTTCCGGCCCGGTCGGGCAGGCGCGCGACTGGAACCGGCTGCGTTCGCTGTTCATCCCCGAGGCGCGGATGATGCCGGTGGGCGTGCGCCCGGACGGCAGCGTCGGCATGCGCCTGCTGGCGGTCAACGACTACATCGCGCTGTCCGGCCCGCTGCTGGTCGAACGCGGCTTCCACGAGCGCGAGCTGGCGCGGCGCACGGAGCGGTTCGGCCACATCGCGCACGTGTTCAGCACCTACGAGGGCAAGGTGGCGGGCGATGCCCCGCCGATGCGCGGCATCAACACGATCCAGCTGATGAACGACGGCAGGCGCTGGTGGATCGTGTCGCTGATGTGGGAAGCCGAAAGCCCCGGAGTGGCGCTGCCGGCGCACTACCTGCCGGCCGCGAAGTAGCCGGCGGCGGAATGCCGCGCCGTCAGTCGTGGCGGGCGGCGCGGTAGCGGCGGTCCACGTAATCGTCGATCAGCGCCACGAATTCCTCGGCGATGCGGTCGCCGCGCAGGGTGGTGGCCTTCTCGCCATCGATGAACACCGGCGCGGACGGCGCCTCGCCGGTGCCCGGCAGGCTGATGCCGATGTTGGCATGGCGCGACTCGCCCGGCCCGTTCACCACGCAGCCCATCACCGCCAGCGTCATGTTCTCGGCACCGGGGTGGCTGATCTTCCACTCCGGCATCTTCGCGCGCACGTGGTTCTGCACCACGCCGGCCAGCTCCTGGAAGAACTCGGAGGTGGTGCGGCCGCAGCCCGGGCAGGCGGTGACCATCGGGGTGAACGCGCGCAGGCCTATGGTCTGCAGCAGCTCCTGCGCGACCACCACTTCCTGGGTGCGCGAGGCGCCCGGCTCGGGGGTGAGCGAGACGCGGATGGTGTCGCCGATGCCTTCCTGCAGCAGCACCGCCAGCGCCGCGCTGGAGGCCACGATGCCCTTGCTGCCGATGCCGGCCTCGGTCAGCCCCAGGTGCAGGGCGAAGTCGCTGCGCATGGCCAGGTCGCGGTAGACCGCGATCAGCTCCTGCACCCCGCTGACCTTGGCGCTCAGCACGATGCGTTCCTTGGGCAGGCCCAGCTCCACCGCCCGCTGCGCCGACTCCAGCGCGGACAGGATCAGCGCCTCGCGCATCACCCGGCCGGCGTCCCAGGGCTCGGGCCGCTGCGCGTTCTCATCCATCAGCCGCGCCGCCAGGGCCTGGTCCAGCGAGCCCCAGTTGGCGCCGATCCGCACCGGTTTGCCATATTCGATGGCGAACTCGATCAGCTGCGCGAACTGGGTGTCCTTCTTCTTGCCGAAGCCGACGTTGCCGGGGTTGATGCGGTACTTCGCCAGCGCGCGCGCGCAGGCCGGCTCGTTCGCCAGCAGGGTGTGGCCGTTGTAGTGGAAGTCGCCGATGATCGGCACGCGGATGCCCATCCGGTCGAGCTTCTCCACGATCCGCGGCACCGCCGCCGCGGCCTCGGCGGTATTCACCGTCACCCGCACCAGCTCGGAGCCGGCGCGCCAGAGTTCGGCCACCTGCTTCACCGTGGCGGCCACATCCGCGGTGTCGGTATTGGTCATCGACTGCACCACCACCGGCGCGCCGCCGCCGACCTTCACCCCGCCGATCTCGACCTGGCGGGTGGCGTGGCGGGGCTCGGGGCCGAAGCGATCGGGAGCAGGCGTGTCCATGCGCGCATTTTAGCCGCCCGGGCAGGCCCGCGCGGCCGCCGCGTCGTATCCTGCACGCATGCCCCGCGACGAACGCATCCTGTCTCCCAGCCAGCTCAACACGCTGGCGCGCGACCTGCTGGAAGGCAGCTTCCCGAATGTGCTGGTGGAGGGCGAGATCGGCAGCCTCGCGCGCCCGGGTTCCGGACACCTGTACTTCAACCTCAAGGACGCGCGCGCGCAGGTGCGCTGCGCCCTGTTCAAGCCCAAGAGCCAATGGCTGAAGTTCACCCCGCGCGACGGTATGCGGGTGGTGGCACGCGGCCGGCTGACCCTGTACGAGCCGCGCGGCGACTACCAGCTGGTCTGCGACACCCTGGAGGAGGCCGGTGAAGGCGCATTGCGGCGGGCGCTGGAAGAGCTCAAGGCGCGCCTGCAGGCGGAAGGGCTGTTCGATCCGGACCGCAAGCGCCCGCTGCCGGAGTTCCCGCGCCGGATCGCAGTACTCACCTCGCCCACCGGCGCGGTGATCCGCGACATCCTCAGCGTGCTGCGCCGGCGCTTCCCGCTGCTGGAGGTCGAGCTGCTGCCGGTGCCGGTGCAGGGCGAAGGCGCCGCGGCGCAGATCCGCACGCAGCTGCTGCGGGCCGATGCCTGCGGCCGCTACGACGTGCTGCTGCTGGCGCGCGGCGGCGGCTCGCTGGAAGACCTGTGGGCGTTCAACGACGAAGCCCTCGCGCGCGCGGTGGCCACCTGCGTGACGCCGGTGATCTCCGCGATCGGCCACGAGACCGACTTCTCGCTGACCGACTTCGCCGCCGACGTGCGCGCGCCCACGCCCTCGGCCGCCGCCGAAGTGCTGGCACCGGATGCCGCCGCGCTCGCGACCCGGCTGGCGGCCCTGCAGCGCCGGCTGCAGGGCGCGCAGGCCCACCTCCTGCGCCAGGCCATGCAGCGCGCCGACCGCGGCTTCCTGCGCCTGCATGCGCAGCGCCCGCAGGCGCGGCTGCAGGCGCAGGCGCAGCGCCTGCAGCAGGCGCGGCAACGGCTGCAGGCCGCGCTCCAGCGCCGGCTGGAACAGGACGACGCCCGTCTGCGGCATGCCGGCGCGGTACTGCGCGCCCACCACCCCCGGCGCCAGCTGGAGCGCCTGCGGCAGCGGCTGGACGCCCTGCAGGCGCAGCCGCGCCGCTTGCTGGACCAGCGCCTGCGCACCCTGCGCCTGCGCTTGCAGGCCCTGGCCGGGCGGCCGCAGGCATTGGTCGCCACCCGCCTGCAGCACGATGCGCTGCGCCTGCGCGGGCTGGTGCGCTCGCTGGACCTGGTCAGGCCCACGGCCACCATTCTTCGTGGCTTCAGCATCCTGCAGCGCGAACAGGGGCAGGTGGTGCGCCGCATCGCGGACGTGACGCTGGGCGAGCGGCTGCGCGCGAGCGTCAGCGACGGCCAGCTGCTGCTGCGGGTGGAAGGATGCGAACCGCGCGAATGAGGGCCGCGGGAATGGCCGCCGCCGGACCGCTCAGCCCGCCGGCAGCGGCACCGGCGGGCTGAACAGGAAGCCCAGCCCGCAGCCGCAGCCGAGCGCCTGCAGGCGCTCGCGCTGGTGGCGGGTCTCCACCCCTTCCGCGATCAGCTCGATGCCGAGGCTGCCGGCCAGCGCCACGATGGCGCGGATCACCGCCACGCTCTCGGTGCTGGACGCGCCTTCCAGCCCGGCCACGAAGCTGCGGTCGATCTTCAGGCTGGCGATCGGGAAGCGGTGCAGGTAGGACAGCGCCGAGAACCCGGTGCCGAAATCGTCCAGCTGCGCCAGCACCCCGTGCCGCTTCAGCAGGGCCAGGCATTCCAGCGTGCGCGGCGCATCGTCCAGCAGCGCCACTTCGGTGATCTCCACCCGGATCCGCGCCGGCGCCACCCCGGCCTGGTCCAGCAGGGCCAGCAGGCGGTCGGCGAAATCCGGGGCGCGGAAATGCCGCGGCGAAACGTTGATGGCGACATAGCCCGGCAGCACGTCGCGCGCCACGTCGTTGATCACCTTCTCGTACATCAGCCAGTCGATCTGCTCGATCAGGCCGCTGTCCTCGCCCACGTCCAGGAACTCGCCCGGCACCATCAGGCCGTGGTGTTCGTGGCGCCAGCGCAGCAGGGCTTCGTATCCGACCGGGACACCGGTGGCCATGTCCACGATCGGCTGGTAATAAGGCACGAAGCGTTCGGCCTGGATCGCGCGCCGCAGGTCCATCTCCATGTCCAGGCTGCGCATCGCCTCGCGGTGCATCTGCTCGTCGAACAGCACGCAGCGGTCGCGCCCATCGCCCTTGGCGCGGTACATCGCGGCGTCGGCGTCGCGCAGCATCTCCTCGCCGCTGCGGTAGCGCGGATGCCACATGGCGATGCCGATGCTGGCGCTGGGGAACAGCTCGCGCCCGGCCACCCACACCGGCGCGTTGAGCGCGGCCAGCACGCGGACGCCCAGCTCCTCGGCCATGCCCGGGCCGTCCAGCCCCTCCGCCAGGATCGCGAACTCGTCGCCACCCAGGCGCGCCACCACGTCCTGGCTGCGCACGCTGGCCACGATCCGGCGCCCGGCCTCCACCAGCAGTTCGTCGCCGACCGCATGGCCCACGCTGTCGTTGACCAGCTTGAAGCGGTCCAGGTCCATGAACAGCACCGCGAAGCAGGCCTCCGGCCGATCACGCGCATCCGCGATCGCGCGCGCCAGGCGCTCCAGCAGCTGCAGGCGGTTGGGCAGCCCGGTCAGCGCGTCATGCATGGTCTGGTGGATCAGCTTGCGCTCGACCCGCATGCGCTCGCCGATCTGCTCCACCAGCTCGGCGTTCGCCTCGGCCAGCTCGCGGGTGCGCTCGCTGACGCGCTGCTCGAGGCTGGCATGCGCCTGCACCAGCCGGTCCTGCGCCTGCTTGCGCGCCAGGCTGCTACCGATGTGGAAGGACACGAAGGTCAGCAGGTCCTGGTCGCGCAGGCTGAACATGATGTCGCTGGAGTAGCTCTGCACCGCGATCACGCCCACGACCTTGTCGTCCCGCATCAGCGGGACGCCCAGCCAGCAGTGCGCCATCGTGCCGTGGATACGCACTTTCCCTTCGGCCTTGAGCGCCATGACCTTCTCGCGATCGGCCAGCAGCGGCTTGCCGGTGCGGATCACGTATTCGGTCAGGCCCTCGCCCAGCTGGCGTGGCCGGCGCTCGGGGTCGCGCTCGTCCACCGAATACGGGAACTCCAGCATGCTGCCGTCGTCGGACAGGGTGGCGATGTAGAAGTTGTGGGCGTACACCAGCTCGCTGACGGTGTCGTGCACCTCCGCGAAGAAGTGCGCCAGGGTGTCGCTGGTCATCGACAGCTCGGCGATCCGGAACAGCGCGCGCTGGATCTCCTGCACCCGCTGGCGCTCGTACACCTCGACCTGCAATTCCTCGTTGGCGCGCTGCAGCTCGGCGGTGCGCTCGGCCACCCGCGCCTCCAGCCGGTTGCGCGCCTCGCGCCGCTCCAGCGCGGTCAGCACGTGCTGCGCCACGTAGGCCAGCAGCACGCGGTCGTCCTCGGAATACACCTCGGCCTGGCGGTAGCTCTGCACCACCAGCGCGCCGGCCACGCGCTCGTCGCGGCGCATGGCCACGCCCAGCCAGTCGGCGCTGTCGGGGCCGGAGTTCTCGTTGAACGGGATGCCGTGGCGCTCGCGCAGCTCGCGCGATGGCCCGCGCATGGTCTCGCCGGTACGCAGCAGGCGGATGGTCAGGCTGTCGTCGCCGTCGGCGACCGCGATCTCGGCGTCCGGATCGTTGACCCACGGGTCCAGCTGGTCCACGAAGTACGGGAAGCGCATCGTCTGCCGGCACGCGTCATAGAGCACGATGTAGAAATTCTCGGCGTACATCAGCTCGCCGACGATCGCGTGCACCCGGCGCAGCATCACCGGCAGCGCGAGGTTGCTGCCGGCGAGGTCGGCGATCTCGTACAGCGCCTGGCGCAGCAGCTCGGAACGCTGCAGCGAGGCGATGGTGTCGGCGGCCAGCTCCAGCTGCAGCGCCTGCTCCACCTGCTGGCGGGCGGCGGCCAGCCAGCCCTGCACCGCGGTTTCCGGCCAGTCCGCCGGGCGCTCGGCCAGCACTTCCAGTTGCGACTCGTGCGGACCGTGCCAAGCCTGGCGCAGCAGCGCCGGCGCCTGCGGCGCGCCCGCCGGGGTGGTGTCGCTGCCCTCGCCCAGCGCAGGCTGCCGCCATGCCACCTGCACCCGCGCGCCCTCCGGCAAGGCCTGGGCCAGGCGCTCCGCGATCCCGGCAAGCACGCCGGGGGCGCGGGGCTGCGCGGAGGTCGCGCGCGCCGGCGGGATGGCTGTCAAGGAAGCATTCATCTTTCCCCATATTGCCTGCATCCACGCGCCCGCGCCATCCGCCATCCGCCCCATGCACGGGCATCCCCGCGCGCCGCCGCGGGCGGTCGGCGAGGGCTAAAATGCCGGCATGACTCCTCCTGCGACGGCGCGTGCCAAGGCGCCCCTCGGTTCCCTGCGCGCCCTATGGCCGTTCGTGCGCCGCCACCGCGGCCTGTTCCTGGCCTGGCTGCTGGCGCTGGGGATCTCCTCCGCCGCCTCGCTGAGCCTGCCGGTGGCGTTCCGCACCATGATCGACCACGGCTTCCGCAGCGGCGCCAGCGGCGAGGTGGACCGCGCCTTCCTGCTGCTGTTCGCGGTCGCGCTGGTGCTGGCGGTGGCGACCGCGGCGCGCTTCTTCTTCGTCTCCCTGCTCGGCGAGAAGGTGGTGGCCGACCTGCGCACCCAGCTGTACGCGCACCTGATCGCGCTGGACGCCGAGTTCCACGACCGCACCCGCAGCGGCGAGCTGGTCTCGCGCCTGACCACCGACGTCGAGCTGATCCGCAACCTGGTCGGCAGCGTGATGTCGATCGCCCTGCGCAGCAGCATCACCGCGATCGGTGCGCTGGTAATGCTGTTCGTCACCAGCCCGCGGCTGGCGGCGTGGGCGCTGCTTGGCATCCCGGCGGCGGTGCTGCCGGTGGTGCTGGGCGCGCGCCGCATCCGCAAGGTCGCACGCCACAGCCAGGACAAGGTGGCCGAGGCCAACGCCTTGGCCAGCGAGACCCTGGGCGCGGTGCGCACGGTGCAGGCGCATGCGCGCGAGGCCTACGAGCGCGGCCGCTTCGCGCAGGCGGTGGCGCAGGCGGTGGGCGTGGCGCGGCGGCGGATCGGGGCGCAGGCGCTGATGACCGGCACCACCATCACCCTGTTCTTCGGTGCGATCTCGCTGGTGCTGTGGTCGGGCGCGCACGACGTGATCGCCGGCCGCATGAGCGCCGGCACCCTGCTGCAGTTCGTGCTGTACGCGGTGTTCGGCGGCGGCTCGGTGGCGGCGCTGGCGGAGGTCTGGAACGAGCTGCAGAAGGCCGCCGGCGGCATGGGCCGGATCGACGACCTGCTGCGCGAGCGCCCGGCGATCACCGCGCCAGCCTCGCCGCGCGCGCTGCCGCGGCCGCTGCGCGGGGAGATCGCGTTCGAGCACGTCACCTTCCACTACCCGCAGCACCCCGAGCGCCCCGCCCTGCGCGACTTCAGCCTGCGCATCGCGCCCGGCGAGACAGTGGCGCTGGTGGGCCCGTCCGGCGCCGGCAAGAGCACCGTGCTGGCGCTGCTGCTGCGCTTCCACGACCCGCAGGCCGGCCGCATCCTGGTGGACGGCATCGACATCCGGCAGGCCGATCCGGTGCAGCTGCGCGAGGCGATCGGGCTGGTGCCGCAGGCGCCGGTGATCTTCGCCGCCAGCGCGCAGGACAACATCCGCTATGGGCATCTGGACGCCAGCGACGCCGAGGTCGAACAAGCAGCGCGACGCGCGGAGGCGGACGAATTCATCCGCGCGCTGCCGCAGGGGTATGCCACCGAGCTGGGCGAGCGCGGCGCGCGCCTGTCCGGCGGCCAGCAACAGCGCATCGCGATCGCGCGCGCGCTGCTCAAGGACGCCCCGGTGCTGCTGCTGGACGAGGCCACCTCGGCCCTGGACGCGCAGAGCGAGCGCGCGGTGCAGCTCGCGCTGGAGCACCTGATGACCGGGCGCACCACGCTGGTGATCGCGCACCGGCTGGCCACCGTGCTGCGCGCCGACCGCATCGTGGTGATGGACGCCGGGCAAGTGGTGGCCGAAGGCACCCACGCGCAGCTGCTGGCGCAGGGCGGGCTATACGCCGAGCTGGCGAAACTGCAGTTCCTGGACTGATCCCGGAATCAGGCGCGGCATCAATCAGGCGCGGAATCGGCGGCGGGATCGATCACCGCATCGACCCCACCCCCGGATGACCGCCGGCCGAAGGCGGGGATCCCGCCCCGGCCGGGAACGCGGTGGGCTTACTTCTGCTTCCAGCTGCCGCCGGACTGGTACCACCAGCCCGGGCGCGCGCTGGCGATCCACTGGCGCGCGAACACCGCGCGGATCTGGTCCTCCCACTCCGGATGGCCGTTGGCCACCGCCACCTCGCGGTACACCGCCTTGCGGTCGCGGTTGTCGTCGGCCACCGCCGCGTTCATCGCCACCCGATCCTTCAGCTCCAGCTTGGAAGGATCGCGGACGGTGATGTAGCCATCCTCGGTGAAGCCCAGCGCGCCGCTGTCGAAGCCGGCGCGCAGGCTGGCATTGAAGCGGGCCTCCATGCGCGCCTGGATGGCCTGGATCGCCGGGGTCTTGATGGTGATGTCCGGGGCCGCCTGCGCCTGCGCGCTGCCGATGCCCACCAGCACCCAGGGATCGAACCCGGACAGGTCGGCCCGGATGCGGCGCCCGAGCATCGCCATGCCGCCACCGCCGGCCGGCGGCATCTGCTTCACCTCGACCTTGTCGGCGCCTTCGATGACCTTCTCGACGAACTCCTTGGCCGCTTCCTTGGCCTCGGCCGCCGGGAAGTACACGTTGATCGTCACGCAGGCGCTGAGCAGCAACGCCCCCGCCACCGGCACGCCCATCCACTGCTTCATGGTCCGTCTCCCTCGCTGCTGTGCTGCGTCAATGAATCACCGGCGCCACATCGCCCTTGCCCGCGGCCATCAGGCGCTCGACCAGGGTGGGCCAGTCCACCGCGCGGTTGTGGCCCACCACGTCCAGCCGCGGCAGGCCCTGGCCTTCGACGATAGTAAAAGCGTTGCCTTCTGAATGCAGGCCGGACATGGCGCAGATCTGGTTCTCCAGCCGGCAGCCGACGCCGATCCGGCGGTAGCCGAACTCCTGGAACAGCGCGATCAGCCTGCCCTGCAGGGTCTGCACGAACGAGGCCCCGCCCACGCTGCCGATGTCCTGCACCGCGCGCTGGCTGATCCGGCGGCGCACGCCCGGCGCGTCGGCGGTGGCCAGCCAGGCATCGAACGCCACCGGGGTCCAGTCCACCAGGCGCAGGCCGTCGATGCGGCCGTCCAGACGCCCGGTGATGCTGCCGAAGCCCAGCACCTCGGTCAGGCGCAGCAGGTCCAGCCCACGCAGGGCGATGTCCGCACTGAGGCTGGGCGCGGTACCGAACGGACGCTCCAGCGCCAGCGAGGAGAACGTCACCTGGCCCTCGAACAGGCCCAGCTCGAGCCCGCCCTCGAACGCGATTCGGTCGCGGGCGTAGTGCGCGCGCGGGATGTCGCCTTGCAGCCGCCCCTGGAACGGCGGCAGCCCCAGCGCCTGCGCCACCTGCCCGAAATCGACGTCGTCCAGACGCAGTCCGAAGTAGATCTCCAGGCCATCGCCATCGCGCGGCGGCCGGATTACCGCATCGCGCAGCGTCAGGCGGCCGCCCGACAGTGGAACGGTCGCCTGCGGCAGGGCCAGCACACCGCCGGCGCTGGTGAAGGGCAGTGCTGTGGCGCCGAACTTCAGGCCGTATAGCTGGCCGCCCTGCCATTCGAGCGCGCTGGCCACCGGCACGCCGGCGGAATAGCGCAGGTCGCCCTGCAGATGGTCGAACACGAAGCGGCCGGCCGGGTCGCGCACGTCCACCTGGCGCAGGTCCGCCGCCAGCGTCTGCAGGCGCCCGTCCTGCACCTGCGCCTGCACCGACAGGCCGCCGTGCAGGTCCACCCCGCCCAACCCGACCAGGCCCATCCAGCCCGACAGGTAGCGCGGCTTGAACGGCGCAAGGTCGTCACTGCGGGCCTGCAGCGACAGGTGGTCGAGATTGCCCTCGGCATCCAGCGCCGCCTGCGCGCTGGCCGTGAGCACCGCGCCGTCGTCCCAGACGATGCGCGGCAGCACCCACCCGCCCGGGCCCTCGCGCACCGCCTCCAGCTGCAGGCCGACCGGGGTCTGCGGCAGCGCCACGTAGGTGTTGCCGGCGAGGAATTCGCCGCCCTGCAAGGTCGCCTCCACGCGCGCGCGGGTCGCCTCCGGCGCGCTGCGGTAGTGCAGCTGCACGCGCGCGCCGAGGCCTTCGCCGACGATGCTGGCATCGCCGTTCTGCAACCCGGCGGCGGCAAACTGCAGCGGGCCATCGACCTGCAATGCCCGTGCATCCGCCTGCAGATGCAGGCGCCCATCCATATGTCCACCGGTGAAGCGCGCCTGCGGCCAGGCCTGTGCCAGCAGGCCCTGCATCCACGCCAGCGGAACCTGCTCCAGCACCACCGCGAACACGTCCGGCCGGGCCGTGCTGCACGCCAGCTGCACGCGGGTGCCGGCGTGTGCCAGCTCGGCGTGCAGGGCCGTCTCGTCCAGCCGGATCGCCAGCTGCATCGGCGCGATGCCGGCGGCGCGCAGCGTGCCCGCGCAGGTCCAGCCGGACCCCGGCGACCGTCGCAGCGGGCAGCGCCAGCGCACCGCGCGCAGGCGGCCGCCCAGCGCCGGCAGATCCACCTGCGCGGCCTGCAGTTCGAGGACGCCGCTGTCGGCCCTGTCCGGCCAGTCCAGGTTTATCCGTAGCTGCTCCACGGAGCCGGCCGGCGTACCGACCCGGGCCACCTGCAGCTGCGCGCTGCGCGCCTGCAGCGCGGGCGCACCCAGCAACGCCAGCAGGCCCAGGCCACAGGTTAGGATCGGACGCGACATGGCCGCAGCATACAAAGCGCAAGGACCGCACGCATGACCCCGCCCTCGTCACCATCTTCGTCTCCAGCCACTCCCGCCGCGCCGGCGCCGCGCCTGCTGCTGGTCGAGGACGATCCGGCCAGCGCCGCGTTCATGGCCGCGGTCGCCTCGGCGCAGCCGGCGCAGGTGCACCTGGTGGCGAACATCGCCGATGGCGAATCAGCCTGCGCGCTACAGGCGTTCGACCTGCTGCTGGTGGATGCCAACCTGCCCGACGGCCGTGGTGAGCACCTGCTGCGCCTGCTGCGCGAGCGCGGCCTGGTCACTGCGGCGCTGGCGCATACCGCCGATCCCGATCCGACCCTGCACGCGCGCCTGCGCGAGGCCGGGTTCGCCGAGGTGCTGCTCAAGCCGATCACCGCCGCCGCCCTGCGCGAGGCCCTGCGCCGGCACCTGCCGGGCGCACGCCCCGCCGACTGGGACGATGCCGCCGCGCTGGCCGCGCTCGGCGGCGAGGCCGCGCACGTGCAGGCGCTGCGCACCCTGTTCCTGGCCGAACTGCCGCAGCAGCGGCAGCGGATCGTGCACGCCGCCACCCACGCCGATATCAGCAGCCTGCGCGCGGAGCTGCACCGGCTGGTGGCCAGCTGCGGGTTCGTGGGTGCCGCCAAGCTGGGCAGCGCAGTGCGCGCGCTGCAGGAATCGCTGCTGGATGCCGCCGCCCTGCGCGCGGTGGAGGCGGCGATCGACGAGCTGCTGCTGGCGCCCGCCGCCACCGCCTGACCGCAAGCTGCGCTCAGGCCGCTCCCGGCGCCTGGCCGGCGCGCAGTTCGTCGAGCAGGGCGCGCGTCACCGGGTCATGCACCTGCGCCGCGGCCTCGCCCCGCCCCTGCACGGCCGGCAGCAGGCGGCTGGCCAGCTGCTTGCCCAGCTCGACCCCGAACTGGTCGAACGCGTTGATCTCCCACAGCACCGACTGCAGGTACACGCTGTGCTCGTACAGCGCGATCAGCATGCCCAGCGCCTGCGGGGTCAGCGCATCCAGCAGTAGCAGGGTGCTGGGACGGTTGCCCGGATAGCGCCGGTGCGGATCGTCGCTGTCCTGGCCGTTGGCCAGCGCCTCGGTCTGCGCCAGCAGGTTGGCCAGCAGCGCGGCATGGTTGGCCGCGAACGGATGTTCGGCCCGCAGCACGCCGATGAAGTCGGCCGGCACCACCTGGGTGCCCTGGTGCAGCGCCTGGAAGAAGCTGTGCTGGGTATCGGTGCCGGCACCGCCCCACCACACCGGCACGGTGTCGATGCCGACCTCGCGCCCATCCAGGTGGACGCGCTTGCCCAGGCTTTCCATCACCAGCTGCTGCAGGTAGGCCGGCAGCAGCTTGAGGCGGTCATCGTAGGGCAGCACCGCCTGGGTGGCGGCGTGCAGGCCATTGCGGTTCCACACCGCGGTCAGCGCGTGCCATGCCGGCAGGTTCTCGCGCAGCGGCGCGGCCAGCGCATGCGCATCCAGCGCGGCCGCGCCTTCCAGCAGCTGCTCGAAGCGCTCCATGCCCAGCGCCAGCGCGATCGGGAAGCCGACCGCCGACCACAGCGAATAGCGCCCGCCCACCCAGTCCCACATCGGCAGGGTGCGCTCCGGCGGGATGCCGAAATCGGCCACCCGCGCCGCGTTCGTGCTGACCGCGTACAGGCGCGTGTCGTCGCCCAGCCACTCGCGCACGATCGCGCCGTTCAGCAGGGTCTCCTGGGTGCCGAAGGTCTTGGAGATCATCACCGCGGCGGTGCGCGCCGGGTCCAGCGCGGCCAGCACGCGGCGGGCGGCGTGGCCATCGACGTTGGAGATGAAGTGCACCCGGAAGCGCGCACCGGGCAGCGCCAGCGCGTCCACCACCAGGCGCGGGCCGAGGTCGGAGCCGCCGATGCCGATGCTGACGATGTCGGTCACCGGGCCGGCGGCCAGGGCGTCGATCAATTCGCGCATGCGCAGCTGCGCCGCCAGCGCCTGCGCGCGCGCGGCCAGCGCGAACGCCGAGCCGGTGGCCGCCCCGCGCAGCGCGCTGTGCAGCGCCGGGCGGTCTTCGGTGGGGTTGACGGTGTCGCCGTCCAGCAGGCGGCGCAGCGCGCCCGCCAGGTCGGCCCGCTCGGCGATCACGAACAGCGCGTCCAGCGCCGCGCGGTCGTAGCGCTGGCGCGCGAAGTTGGCATACAGCGGCCCGCAGCGCAGGGCGAACTCTTTCGCGCGCGCGGGGTCGTCCCGCAACAGGCGTGCCAGCGGCATGCCGTCCAGCCGCTGCGCGTGCGCCTGCAGGCCGTCCAGCAGCGCGGACACGTCAGGCCGCCTGCTTGGGCATCGAGTGGTTGGTGTGGGTCAGCCGGTTCTCGCGGTCCACGTACACGCAGACCGGCTTGTGCGCGGCCGCCTCGGCCTCGTCGCACTGCACGTAGGCGCAGATGATGACCAGGTTGCCGACCTGCGACTTGTGCGCGGCCGCGCCGTTCACCGAGATCACGCCGCTGCCTTCCTCGCCGCGGATCGCATAGGTGGAATAGCGCTCGCCGCTGGTGACGTCATAGATGTCGATGCGCTCGTACTCGCGGATGCCGGCGATGTCGAGCAGGCGGCCGTCGATGGCGCACGAGCCTTCGTAATGCAGCTCGGCATGGGTGACGGTGGCGCGGTGGATCTTGCCCTTGAGCAGGGTCAGTTGCATGGGGGGTACTCCGGTGGAACGGGCCGTCCGCGGCGGGCGGACTGCGAAGTATAGGCGCCGATGGCGCACCGCAACAAACCGGGCCCGCGCCGGCCCCGACGCGCCCCGGGAGGCCCCGGAAAGCCGGGGCGGGAATCAACCGCGCGTCGGCGGCGTCAGGTCGAACTCGAGGTTGTCGATCAGGCGGGTCCGGCCCAGGCGGGCGGCGATCAGCGCCACCCGCGGACCGCCCTCGGCGTCGCCCGGTTCGCGGAAATCCGGGTGCCGCAGTACCGCGTAGTCGGGCACGAACCCGGCCGCACGCAGGGCCGCGTCCGCCGCGGCCTCGACCTGCGCGCGCGGCGTCCCCGCCTGCGCGGCCGCCTGCATCGCCCGCAGGGTGCGATGGATGACCGGGGCGAGTGCGCGCTCCTGCGGCGACAGGTACTGGTTGCGCGAGCTCATCGCCAGCCCATCGGGCTCGCGCACGATTTCGCCGGCCAGGATCTCCACCGGCATCTGCAGGTCGGCCACCAGTTGCCGGATCACCGCCAGCTGCTGGTAGTCCTTGCGCCCGAACGCAGCCACGTCGGGCTGCACCTGGTTGAACAGGCGCGTCACCACCGTGCATACGCCGTCGAAATGGCCGGGCCGACAGGCGCCTTCCAGCACCGTGCTCACGCCCGGCACGTGCACCTTGGCCGCCAGTTCCACCCCGAACGGATACATCGCCTCCACCTCGGGCAACCACAGCACGTCGCAGCCGGCGTCCTGCAGGCCGCGGGTATCGGCCTCCGGGGTGCGCGGATAGCGGGTGAAATCCTCGTTCGGCCCGAACTGGGTGGGGTTCACGAACACGCTCGACACCACCCGGTCGGCGTGCCGGCGCGCCAGCGCCACCAGCGAATAGTGGCCGGCGTGCAGGTTGCCCATGGTCGGCACGAAGCCGACGCGCAGGCCCTCGCGCTTCCAGCCGGCGACGCGCGCACGCAGGGCATCCAGCCGGGAAATGGTCTCGATCATGCGTAGCTGTGCTCTTCGGTGGGGAACGCGCCGCTGCGCACGGCCTGCAGGTAGGCGCGCACGGCGCCGGCGATGGAGCCCCCTTCGGCCAGGAAATCCTTCACGAACTTGGGCTTGCGGTGGCCGGTGTCGATCCCCAGCAGGTCGTGCAGCACCAGCACCTGGCCGTCGCAGCCGGGGCCGGCGCCGATGCCGATGGTGGGGATCGGGCTGGCGGCGGTGATCTCCGCCGCGAGCGCGGCCGGCACGCCTTCCAGCACCAGCAGCGCCGCGCCCGCCTCGGCCACCGCCAGCGCATCGGCACGCAGGCGCTCGGCGGCGGCCTGTTCGCGCCCCTGCACCTTGAAGCCGCCCATCCGCAGCACCGATTGCGGGGTCAGGCCGAGGTGCGCGCACACCGGGATCTCGCGCTCCACCAAGAAGCGGATCACCTCCAGCTTGTGGCCGGCGCCCTCCAGCTTGACCATCGCCGCGCCGGCCTGGATGAAGCGCACCGCCGCCTCCAGCGCCAGCGCCGGGGTGGCATCGGCCCCGAACGGGAAGTCCGCGATCTTCAGCGCGCGCGGGGCGCCACGCGCCACCGCCGCGGTGTGGTAGGCGATGTCCTCCACCCGCACCGGCAGGGTGGAGGCATGGCCCTGCACCACCATGCCCAGCGAATCACCCACCAGGATCAGGTCAATGCCGGCATCGTCCAGCACCCGCGCGAAGCTGGCGTCGTAGCAGGTCAGCATCGCCAGCCGCTGGCCGGCCGCGCGCGCCTGTGCCAGCTGCGGCACGCTCCAGGACTTCCGTTCGGCATGGACGCTCATCGACGGGCTCCGGCAAAGGGGGACGCATTATGGCGCACAACGCCGGCGCCACCGCGACGGCGTGCCCGCGCTCACGCGCCTGCGATCGGCTCCACCCCGGTCACATCCACGCCGCGCAGGGCCTCGCCCACGCAGCCGTGGCCGGGGAACGGCACATCGGCGGCGATCTCGGCCAGCGGCACCAGCGCGAAGGCGCGTTCGTGCAGGTGCGGATGCGGCACCCGCAAGCCGGGTTCGTCCACCACCTGTTCGCCGTACAGCAGCAGGTCGAGGTCGAGCACGCGCGGGCCCCAGCGGCGCGCGGCCTGTTCGCCGCCGCGCTCGCGGCCGGCACGGCGCTCCACCGCCAGCAGCGCCTCGAGCAGGGCGCGCGGGGCCAGCGCGGTCTCCAGCACGGCCGCGGCATTCACGAAATCGGGCTGATCCAGCCGCCCCCACGCCGGCGTGCGGTACAACCGCGAGGCCGCCACCAGGCGGCAGCCGGGGATCGCGTCCAGCGCATCCAGCGCGCCGCGCACCGCCGCCACCGGATCGCCCAGATTGGCGCCGATGCCGATGCAGGCGCGCACGACCTCGCTCACGCGCCGCCACCCGGCTTGCGCCGGCGCCGCCGGCGCTTGCGCGGGGCGTCGTCCGGCTCGGCGGCATCGGGAGACACGGACTCCGCATCCACCCCTGCCACGGCATCGGCAGGTTCGACGGTGGCCGCGGTCGGGTGCAGCTGCGCCTCGCGCCAGAACGCGACATCTTCGGCATGCGAATCCGAGGCCGCCAGCCGCAGTTCGAGGAAATCGAACGCAGCGCGGAAGCGCGGGTGCGCCAGCAGGCGGAACACGCGCTTGCGCTGGCGCAGCGAGAAGCGCGGCTGCAGCAGCCAGATCTCCTGCATCGGCAGCGAGAACCGCCGCGGCAGCGCGGTGCGCGCCAGCTGGTGGAGGGTCACGCGGTCGGCCGCACGCCGCTGCGCCTCGGCCAGGTGCACGCCCTGCGCCTGCAGTTGCGCCAGCGCCCGGCAATAGGCCGGCCACAGCAGCACCGCGTACAGGAATGCCGGCGACACCGGCTCGTCGTTGGCCACCCGGCGATCGGTGTTGCGCAGCCCCTGCACCAGCATCCGCCGCAGCGCGCCGGAGGAATTGGCCGCCAGCGCCTGCGCGGTCTCCGGCAGCAGCACTGGCAACAGGCCGGTGGCTTCCAGCTGCTCGAAGCTGGCCACCGCGTGCCCGGCCAGGAACAGCTTGAGGGTTTCCTCGAACAGCCGCGCCGGCGACGCCTCGGCCAGCAGTGGCGCCAGGCGCGGGATCGGCGCCGCGGTCGCCGGCTCGATGCTGAAATCGAGCTTGGCCGCCAACCGCGCCGCGCGCAGCATGCGTACCGGGTCCTCGCGGTAGCGCGCCTCGGGCTCGCCGATCAGGCGCAGCACGCGCGCCTGCACGTCGTCGTAGCCACCCACGTAGTCGCGCACCGAGAAATCCTCGATCGCGTAGTACAGCGCGTTGGCGGTGAAGTCGCGGCGCACCGCGTCTTCCTCGATGGTGCCGTAGATGTTGTCGCGCAGCAGGCGGCCACTGTCGTCAGTCTGGCGATCGCCCTCGTCATCGCCGCCATTGGCGCGGAACGTCGCCACCTCGATGATCTCGCGTCCGTACACCACGTGCGCGAGGCGGAAACGGCGGCCGATCAGGCGGCAGTTGCGGAACAGCGCCTTGACTTGCTCGGGGGTGGCGTCGGTGGCTACGTCGAAATCCTTCGGATGCCCGCCGATCAGCAGGTCGCGCACCGCGCCGCCCACCAGGTAGGCCCCGAACCCGGCCTCGCGCAGGCGGTACAGCACGCGCAGGGCATTCGGGCTCATCTGCTTGCGGGACACCCCGTGGACATCGCGCGGGATCACGCGCAGGTGGGGGACGGGCGGCGCGGGGGAAGCGTGGGTATCGGTCATGCTGCGGTCGGCGGCGAAGATAAGGGGCGTTGCCATTGGCGGACGCAGCCTTTTATACTAGCAAGCTCGGCGCGTCCTTCCGATGCCGCCGGCCGGTCGTCCAGCCGGCTGACTCCAATGCTCCCTTCGTCTAGAGGCCTAGGACGTGGCCCTCTCAAGGCTAAAACACGGGTTCGAATCCCGTAGGGAGCGCCAATCCCGGAACCCGCGCGCGAGCGCGGGTTTCTTTTTTTGCGCGACCGCAGGGATGAGGACCCGCAGGGTTCGACTGCGATGCCTGGAGCATTGCAGGACAGCCGCAGGCTGCCCGGAGCGCAGCGAAGGGGCGGCACAGGACGTGCCGCCTCCATCCCGTAGGGAGCGCCATCCATACCGAAGGCCCGCGTCGCTGACGCGGGCCTTCGCGTTTTGCGACCCGCCACCCGCCTGCTATCGCACAGGCCGCGGCGTTAAACTATGCGCAACGCAGCATCGCCATACGGACGCCCCATGCCTTTCGTCGTCACCGAAAACTGCATCAAGTGCAAGCACACCGACTGCGTGGAGGTGTGCCCGGTGGACTGTTTCCACGAAGGCCCGAATTTCCTGGTGATCGACCCGGACGAGTGCATCGACTGCACCCTGTGCGAGCCGGAATGCCCGGTGGGCGCGATCTTCCCGGAAGAGGACGTGCCGGCCGGCCAGGAGGTCTTCGTCGGCCTGAACGCGGAGCTGGCCAAGCAGTGGCCGGTGCTGACCGTGCGCAAGGACCCGCCGGCCGACCACGCCGAATGGGACGGCAAGCCCGGCAAGCTGGCGCTGCTGGAGCGCTGAGCCACGGCGGGCGCGCGCCCGCCGAAACCCCTGGCCATGGGCTGATACGACGCAGGGCGCCCAAGGGCGCCCTGCGTGCATTCGCAATCGTGAGCCGGCCCGCGATTACGGGGCGATCACCGCCTTGAGCGCCGCGATCAGCTTGCCCGCGGCCTCGCCGCTGGGCGGCAACCCGCGCGGGTCCACCGCCGAGACGAAGGCGCCATCGCCAGCCTTGGTGACGCGCACCAGGAACTTGCTGTCCATGTAATCGACGTCGTAGGTGCCGAGGATCTCGGCCTTGCTGGCGATCTGCACGCCGGGCGTGGCCGCGAGCACCTCTCCAACCTTGGCGAACACCGCGTCGCGGTCGGCGGGAACCGCGAACCCGGTGGCCGCCTGCGGGCGTGCGGGCGCGGTGGACGCAGTGCCAACACTGGCACTACTGCTGGCCGGCAGTGCCATGGCCTTGTCGGCGGCCGGGCGGTCCAGGTCCGGCGGGACTTCCAGCGGCCGCGCCTCACCGCTCAGGGTGTACAGCTCGTTCTTTTTCTTGAACCAGTGGCAGCCGGACAGGCCGGTCACCAGCAGGACGGCGACCAGCGGCGCGGCGACCTTGGACATGCGGGGGGCGTGGTGCATCTGGTTCTCCTGTCAGGCCGCGTCGCCGCGGCCGTTGGCTTGTTCGAGTTGGCGGATGGCCGCCTGCAGGCGCTCGGCCTGGGCGGCGTGTGCGGATGATAGCGGTTGCAGCGGCAGGCGCAGGCCGTGGCCGATGCCGTCGAGCGCCAGCAGGGCCTTGACCGGGATCGGGTTCGGCTCGATCCCGAGGAAGTGGTACAACTCCACCAGCGCCTCGTTCAGCGTCGCGGCGGTCGCGGCATCGCCCGCCAGCGCTGCGTCGCACAGGCGGCGGAAGCTGCGCGGCACCACGTTCGAGGCCACCGAGATCACCCCGTCGGCGCCGGCCAGCATCGCCCGCAGCGCGGTCGGGTCGTCGCCACTGAGCACCACGAAATCCTCGCGCCGCAGCGGCAGCAGGGCCTGCATGCGCTCTTCCTCGGCGCGCGCCTCCTTGATGCCGATGATGTTGGCATGCAGCGACAGCTCGCCGGTGGTCTCCGCCAGCATGTCGCAGCCGGTGCGGCCCGGCACGTTGTAGAGCACCACCGGCAGCCCGCCGTCATCGGCGACCGCGCGGAAATGCGCCAACAGGCCCGCCTGGGTGGGGCGCACGTAAGGCGGCGTCACCACCAGCGCCGCATCGGCGCCGAGGCGGGCGGCGCGGCGGGTGGCCTGCACCGTCTTGGCGGTATTGGACTGGCCGGTCCCGGCCAGCACCGGGATGCGTCCGGCGCAGGTCTCCAGCGCGTGCCGCAGCAGGCGCTCGTACTCTTCGTCGGACAGCGCGGCGGCCTCGCCGGTGGAACCGGCCACCACCACGGCCTGGGTGCCGGCCGCCAGTTGCGCCTGGAGCAGGCGCTCCCAGGCCGGGAAGTCGATGTCGCCCGCCGCGGTGAACGGCGTGGCCAATGCGGTGATGCTGCCGGAAAGTCGCAAGGGGAAAGGTCCGGTTCGCGCGGCCCGGAAGGCACGGCGCAGGGCGGGAAATGGCGCGGGATGCGGATGCAGTTGCGCGCCGATCTTACTTGCGGCTGGAAAGCGGCGGCAAGTATGCTGGCAGCCAATCCCGCCCCTCCGCGGCGGGGTCCCCTCGATTTCTGGTATCCCGCATTGAGCAAGACCGCCGCACGGCCCTCCACCAACGAAAACCACCTGCTGATCAACGCGTACACCACGCATCCGCAGTCGCCGCTGCTGGCGGTCACCCGCCGCATCGCCGATTCTGGCTGCAACTTGGTGGATGCGCGCCTGGCGACGGTGGGCCGCGACGTGTCGGTGAGCGCGTTGGCGACCGGTTCGTGGGACGCGGTGGCCAAGCTGGAGACCATGCTGGCCAAGCTGGAGCGCGAGGAAGGCCTGAAGCTGGTGTGGTATCGCACCGGCCCGAAGTCGCTGCAGTCCAACCTGCTGCCCTACGTGGTGGAAGTGATCGCCGCGGACAAGCCCGGCATCCTGTTCCAGCTGGCGGATTTCTTCGACCACCAGGGCATCACCATCGAGAGCCTGCACTGCTCGCGCTACCGCGCGATGCAGACCGGCGCCGACATGTTCTCGGCGCAGCTCACCATCGGGGTGCCCGCGGACATGCACATCGCCGCCCTGCGCGACGATTTCCTCGAGTTCTGCGACCACCTGAACCTCGACGCGATCATGGATCCGATGAAGTACTGAGGACAGCCCGCACGATGATCGACACCGGCGACCGCATCCCCGACCTGCCCCTCGCGCTCTCCGGCGGCACCGCCGCCCGCCTCGGCGGATACGCCGGCAAATGGCTGGTGCTGTACTTCTACCCGAAGGATTCCACCCCCGGCTGCACCACCGAAGGCCAGGACTTCAACGCCCTGCTGCCGGAGTTCGAGCGCGCCGGCGCCGTGGTGCTGGGCGTCTCCAGGGACTCGATCAAGTCCCACCAGAACTTCCGCGCCAAGCAGGGTTTCCGGTTCGAGCTCGCCAGCGATGCCGACGGCGCACTGTGCGAGGCCTTCGGCGTGGTGCAGCCGAAGAAGCTGTACGGCCGCGAATACCTCGGCATCGTGCGCAGCACCTTCCTGATCGACCCGTCCGGGGTGGTGCGCCGCAAGTGGCAGCCGGTGAAGGTGCCCGGCCATGCGCGCGCCGTGCTCGAGGCACTGCAGGCCGAACAGGCACAGTGACCATCCCTGCCCTCCCTTCCCTCCACTGCCCCGCCCCGCGGGACGCGGTGGCCCGCTGCTGTCCGACCCGAGGAACCACCGCATGACCCGGAGCAAGCGCATCTACGTCCTCGACACCAACGTGCTGATGCACGACCCCACCGCGCTGTTCAAGTTCGAGGAGCACGATGTGTACCTGCCGATGCAGGTGATGGAGGAGCTGGACAACGGCAAGAAGGGCACCTCCGAGGCCAGCCGCAACGCGCGCCAGGTCAGCCGCTTCCTCAACGAGCTGATCGAGGCGCACGGCAGCAGCGACGTCAGCCAGGGCATCCCGCTCGTGCGCCCGCAGGGCCTGCAGCTGCGCGGCGCCGAGAGCGCCGGGCGGCTGCGCTTCCAGACCGGCGACTTCGACGCCGGCAAGCGCTTCGGCACGGTGATCCCGGACAACAACATCCTCGGCGCGATCCTGGTGCTCAAGCAGCAGGAACCCGGCACGCCGGTGGTGTTCGTGTCGAAGGACATCAACCTGCGGATCAAGGCCTCGATCGCCGGCATCGCCAGCGAGGACTACGAGAACGACCGCGCGCTGGACGACTTCAGCCTGCTCTATACCGGCGCCACCGCGCTGGCGGAGGACTTCTGGCAGCGCCACGGCAAGGACCTGAAGTCGTGGACCGACAAGGGCCGCACCTACTACGAGATCGCCGCCGGCGAGGGCGAGGACTGGTATCCGAACCAGTTCGTGTTCCTGCCCGGCGACGAGCAGTCGGAGATGAAGGTCGCGCGCCTGCAGGACGGCAAGGTGGTGCTGCAGATCGTGGACGACTTCCGCCACGGCCAGCATGCGGTGTGGGGCATCACCGCGCGCAACCGCGAGCAGAACTTCGCGCTCAACGCGCTGATGGACCCGGAGATCGACTTCGTCACCCTGCTCGGCACCGCCGGCACCGGCAAGACCCTGCTGGCACTGGCCGCGGGCCTGGCGCAGACGATGGACGCGCAGCGCTACCGCGAAATCATCATGACCCGCGCCACCGTGAGCGTGGGCGAGGACATCGGCTTCCTGCCCGGCACCGAGGAGGAAAAGATGACGCCATGGATGGGCGCGCTCACCGACAACCTCGAAGTGCTCACCCACAACCAGGAGGGCGGTGCCTGGGGCCGCGCGGCCACCAACGACCTGCTGGCCAGCCGCATCAAGATCCGCTCGCTGAACTTCATGCGCGGGCGCACCTTCCTCAGCCGCTATCTGATCCTGGACGAGGCACAGAACCTCACGCCCAAGCAGATGAAGACGCTGATCACCCGCGCCGGCCCCGGCACCAAGATCGTGTGCCTGGGCAACGTGGAGCAGATCGACACGCCCTACCTCACCGAGACGACCTCCGGCCTCACCTACGCCGTGGACCGCTTCAAGTCGTGGGCGCACAGCGCGCACGTCACCCTGCGCCGCGGCGAGCGCTCGCGTCTGGCCGACTACGCCTCCGACGCGCTCTGACCGTCCTGGCCGGCGATGGCCTGCGCCCCATCGTGCAGGGCGCGCAGTGCGGTGGCCAGGTCCGCGAAGTAGCCGTCCGGACGGTCGCGCCGCACCAGCTGCGCCCGCACCAGTTTGCGCAGCACGCGCGGATTGGCGCCGCACAGCACCACCTTCACGCCGCGCCGGTGCAACGCCTCGATGGTGGATTCCAGGCGCTTGAGGCCGGTGGCATCGATCAGTGGCATCCGCTCCAGCCACAGCACCACGTGGCGCGGCGGCTGCTGCGACCAGGACAGCGCGCGTTCCAGCGAATCCACCGAGCCGAAGAAGAACGGCCCGTCGATCGCATACACCACCACGCCCGGCGGCAGCGCCTGCAGCCCCGCCTGCGCCAGCTGCTCGCGCAGGCTGTGCGCCCCATGCTCGACCACGTCCACCGCCGCGCTCATGCGGCGCATGAACTGGAACATCGCCAGAATCACCCCGATGTTCACCGCCACCACCAGGTCGGTGAGGATAGTCAGCGCGAAGGTGATCACCAGGATCCCGGCATCCGCGCGCGGCGCATGCCGCAGCAGGCGCAGGAAGCGATGCGCCTCGCTCATGTTCCAGGCCACCACGAACAGGATCGCCGCCAGCGCCGCCAGCGGCACCTTGCCGGCATACGGTGCGAACACCAGCAGGATCAGCAGCAAGGTCAGCCCATGCACGATGCCGGCCAGCGGAGCATTGCCGCCGTTGCGGATGTTGGTGGCGGTGCGCGCGATCGCGCCGGTGGCGGCGATCCCCCCGAACAGCGGCGAGAGGATGTTGGCGATGCCCTGCCCGATCAGCTCCTGGTTGGCATCATGGCGGGTGCCGACCATGCCATCGGCCACCACGGCCGACAGCAGCGATTCGATCGCCCCCAGCATGGCGATGGTGAACGCCGACGGCAGCAGCGCCATCCAGTGATCAAACGAGGCTGCCGGGAACTGCAGCTGCGGCAGGCTGCGCGGAATCGCGCCGAAGGTGGACTCGATGGTCGCCACCTTGTCCAGATGCAGCAGCTGCACGGCCGCGGTGGCCACCAGCATGGCCAGCAGCGGCCCGGGCACGCGCGCAAGCCCGGGAATCCGCGGCCCCCACAGCGCCAGCGCCAGGCTCAGGAGACCGATGGCGGTGGTCTCGACGTGCAGCTGCGGCAAGGCCTGCAGCAAGGTCCAGGTCTTGAGGTAGAACGGCCCGGCGCCGGGTGCCGGCAAGCCGAAGAAGTACTGCCACTGCCCGACCCAGATGATCACGCCGATGCCGGCGGTGAACCCCACGATCACCGGATCGGGGATGAAGCGGATCACCGACCCCAGCCGCGCCCAGCCCATCGCCACCAGCATGATGCCCGCCATCAGGGTGGCCAGCATCAGGCCCGCCACGCCGAACTGCGCCACCACGCCAGCCAGGATCACGATGAAGGCGCCGGTCGGCCCGGCGATCTGCACCCGCGAGCCGCCGAACAGCGAGACCGCGATCCCGGCGATGATCGCGGTGTATAGCCCCTGCTCCGGCCGCACGCCGGAGGCGATCGCAAAGGCCATCGACAGCGGCAGGGCCACCACGCCGACGATGGCGCCGGCGACCAGATTGCGACCCCAGTGTTCGCGCCGAAGCATCCCGGCGCGTGCAGCCTCGAGAATAGCGATCATGCCTGGCTCCTGCGTGCTTTCAACCGTACCCCACGGCCCCCATCGAGGCTGGGTGCGCCTTCACCGATCAGCTCGACCCCGGCCGCTTCCAGCGCCTCGACCACCCGGGTCAGCGACTCCACCACCCCACGCACATTGCCCGCGCTGGCCTCCATGCGCTGGATGGTCGGCAACGACAGCCCCGCCATCTGCGCCAGAGTCTTCTGGTCGATGCCGAGCAGGGCGCGCGCGGCGCGCATTTGCTGGGAGCTGATCATTACATCATTCCTGATACTTTAAACATCAAATATAAAATTTTATACACCCATTCCCACCCCATCCGCAACAGGCCGGCGCCAGCGCTTTGACGGCGTCATTCGGGCATCGCCGGACTGGGAAAAATGCTGCTAGACGCCGCGGCCAATCCCATTCAACGTGCTTCTGCTTCCGTTGCGATACGGAGAGGCGTTCCGGGCAAGCTTGCGGTTCGGCACGCAACTGGATCAGAACGGGGAGTGCCCTCCGGTTCCCGCCCGCAGATGCAAAGCAAAAGGGCCAATGAGCGTTAACTCATTGGCCCTTTTGCGTTTTAGATGGCGCGCCCGGAAGGATTCGAACCTCCGACCCCCAAGTTCGTAGCCTGGTGCTCTATCCAACTGAGCTACGGGCGCAAAGAAGAAGCGGAATTATGGGGAAACCCCGCCTGCTCGTCAACGGAAATTTTCCGTCTCGATGCAAATTTTCGCGTTTCGCCGCAAGTGGCGGAGACTGAGGGATTCGAACCCTCGATAGAGCTTTTGACCCTATACTCCCTTAGCAGGGGAGCCCCTTCGGCCTCTCGGGCAAGTCTCCGTTGAGGCGATCCGCGAGCCGGCAAGGATACAGGCTCGAGCGCGTTCCGGCAAACCTCAAGGCGATTTTTCCCCGCCCTTGCCTTCTTCGCCGCTCTGGATGCGCTGGTAGATCTCTTCCCGATGCACGGCCACGTCCTTGGGCGCGGTGATGCCGATCCGCACCTGGTTGCCCTTCACGCCGAGCACGGTGACGGTGATCGCATCGCCGATCATCAGGGTCTCGCCTACCCGCCTGGTCAAGATCAACATCGCGCAACTCCCCTGTCGCTGGCGCTCTTGCACGCCCGGGGATACGGCCGCGCAGACATCCAGTCTATCTTTATCCGATCATACCGGCCCGGCTTCCGCTTCGACAAGCCGAACCCCGCCTGTTCCGCGGGCGCGGGGCTCACACCCGCTGCCGCACCCAGTCCGGTACCCCGGCCAACGCCGCGGTCAGGGCCGGGCCGTCCTCGCCACCGCCCTGGGCCATGTCCGGACGGCCGCCGCCCTTGCCATTGGTCTGGCGCGCGACATCCGCCAGCACCTCGCCGGCCTTGACCTTGCCCAGCGCGGCGCCGGAGACGCCGGCCACCAGCGCGGCCTTGCCGCCTTCGGCCCCGGCCAGCACCACCACCGCATCGCCCAGCTGCTGCTTCAGGCGATCCATGGCCTCGCGCAGGGCCTTGGCGTCGAACCCTTCCAGGCGCGCGGCCAGCACCTTGATGCCGGCGACCTCCTGCGCCTGCGCGGCCAAATCGCCGGTGGCGCTGGACGCCGCCTTGGCCTTGAGCTGCTCCAGCTCGCGCTCGAGCTTCTTCTGGCGCTCCAGCAGCGCACGCAGCTTGTCGGCCACATCGCTTGCATTGCCGCCCAGCAGCTGCGCGGCCTCGTGCAGGCGGTGCTCCTCAGTCGCCACGTAATCCAGCGCGCCCTGGCCGGTGACGGCCTCGATCCGGCGCACGCCGGCGGACACGCCGCCCTCGCTGACGATCTTGAACAGGCCGATGTCGCCGGTCCGCACGACGTGGGTGCCGCCGCACAGCTCGGTGGACGCATCGCCGAAGCGCAGCACGCGCACGCGCTCGCCGTACTTCTCGCCGAACAGGGCGATGGCCCCGAAGTCCAGCGCCTCCTGCATGCCCATGTGATGGATCTCGCCGGCGTGGTTGGCGCGGATCTGCGCGTTGACCCGGCGCTCGATCTCGGCCAGTTCCGCCGCCGTGACCGGCTGGAAGTGCGAGAAATCGAAACGCAGCCGGTCCGGCGCGACCAGCGAGCCCTTCTGCTGCACGTGGGTGCCCAGCACCTCGCGCAGCGCGGCGTGCAGCAGGTGGGTGGCGCTGTGGTTGAGCACGGTGGCGCCGCGGCGGGCGGCATCGACCGCGCCGTGCAGGTGGTCGCCCACGCGCAGGCGGCCGAACTGCATGCGCCCGAGGTGGCCGTGGAACTGGCCGGCGAGCTTGAGGGTGTCGGTCACCGTGAAGCGGCTCTCGACCCCGTCCAGCTCGCCGGTGTCGCCCACCTGGCCGCCGGATTCGGCGTAGAACGGAGTGGCATCGAGGATCACGATCGCCTCGTCGCCGGCCTCCACCGCCTCCACCGGCTTGCCGTCCTTCAGCAGCGCCAGCACCGCCAGGCCGCCGGCCTCGAGCATGTCGTAGCCGAGGAAGCGGGTGGGGGTGAGCCGCGCCACCAGCTCCGCCGGCAGCTGCACGCCGCCGCCGAACTTGCCGGCCGCGCGCGCGGTTTCCTTCTGCTGCGCCATCGCGGCATCGAAGCCGGCCACGTCCACCGTCATCCCGCGCTCGCGCGCCATGTCCTGGGTGAGGTCGAGCGGGAAGCCGTAGGTGTCGTACAGGCGGAAGGCGTCGGCGCCGGGAATCACGCCATCCGTCACCCTGGCCGCCACCTCCTCGAAGATGCGCATGCCAGCATCCAGGGTTTCCGCAAAGCGCTCCTCTTCCGCCAGCAGCGCGCGCTCGGCGGTGGCACGGCCTTCGCGCAGTACCGGGTAGGCCTCGCCCATCAGCCCGTCAAGGGTGGCGACGAGCTTGTGGAAGAACGGCTGGCGCACGCCCAACATCCAGCCGTGGCGCAGGGCGCGGCGGATGATCCGGCGCAGCACGTAGCCGCGGCCTTCGTTCGAGGGCAGCACGCCATCCACGATCAGGAAGGCGCAGGCGCGGATATGGTCGGCGATCACCCGCAGCGACTTGTTCTCCAAGTCGGCCGTGCCGGTCAGCTCGGCGGCGCGTTTGATCAGCGTCTGGAACAGGTCGATCTCGTAGTTGGAATGCACGCCCTGCAGGATCGCGGTGATGCGCTCCAGCCCCATGCCGGTGTCCACGCAGGGCGCGGGCAGCGGCGTCAGGGTGCCGTCCGCGGCGCGGTCGAACTGCATGAAGACGTTGTTCCAGATTTCGATGTAGCGGTCGCCGTCCTCGTCGGGCGAGCCCGGGGGACCGCCGAAGTGGTCGGGGCCGTGGTCGTAGAAAATCTCGGTGCAGGGGCCGCAGGGGCCGGTATCGGCCATCTGCCAGAAGTTGTCGGAGGCGTAGGGCGCGCCCTTGTTGTCGCCGATGCGGATGATGCGGTCTTCCGGCAGGCCGATGTCGTCGCGCCAGATCGCGTAGGCCTCGTCGTCGGTGTGGTAGACGGTGGCCAGCAGGCGCTCCTTCGGCAGCTTCCAGACCTCGGTGAGCAGCTCCCACGCCCAGGCGATGGCCTCTTTCTTGAAGTAGTCGCCGAACGACCAGTTGCCCAGCATCTCGAAGAAGGTGTGGTGGCGCGCGGTGTAGCCCACCGAATCGAGGTCGTTGTGCTTGCCGCCGGCGCGCAGGCAGCGCTGCACGTCGGCCGCGCGCACATAGCTGCGCTTCTCCGCGCCCAGGAACACGTCCTTGAACTGGACCATGCCGGAATTGGTGAACAGCAGGGTCGGGTCGTTGCCGGGCACCAGGGGTGCGGACGGCACGATGGTATGGCCCTTGGAGGCGAAGAACTCCAGGAAGTCGCGGCGGATGTCGGAGGTGGTCTTGGCGGGCGTATTCATGCGGGCATCGGAAAGTGGCGGGCAGCCACGCGCCCGCAGGCCGACCACGATGCGGCCGCGGACTCGAGTTGGCAACCCAGTGCCGCCAGTTTACAGGCGGCGCCCGCTCCGTTCCGGATTTATCGATGCCAGTCCGGGCAGCCGGCTTCGTCCATGCGCCCCGATGCCGCCGCTCCGGGGGCCGGCAGGATCAATCGAGGTCGGCCGCCAGCGCCGCGCGTACCGCGTCCATCCCGAACCCCCGTCGCAGCAGGAAATCGGCGGCCTTGCGGCGGGCCTCGCGGTCGCCTTCCAGCGCCTGCGGGTGGCGCCGCCGGAGCAACTGGCGGGCGTTGTCGATCCAATCGCCGGCGTACGCCTTCAGCGCGGCATCGACGAGGTCGGCCGGCAGGCCGTGGGTGCCCAGCTCGGCGCGGATATAGGCCGGCCCGTAGCCGCTGCCGGCGCGATTGCGGACCAGGGACTCCGCGAAGCGGGCATCGTCCTGCCAGCCGGCCTCGGCCAGCCGCTCGATCGCCGCAGCGGCATCATCGGCCTCCACACCGCGCTGCTTCAGCTTGCGGACCAGTTCGTGGCGGGAATGCTCGCGGCGGGTCAGCAGGCCGAGCGCCCGCTGCACGGGCGTGGGTTCCGGGCGGCGGCGACGCCCCGGCGCTGACGAGGACGCCGTCTCGTCGCCGCCGCCGGAATGGCTCACTCTTCGTCGCCGGCGTCGTCTTCCTCGCGCGCGGCGTCCTCGGGCACGAACTTCTCGCGCAGCGCGGCTTCCAGCTTCTGCGCCGCGGCCGGGTTTTCCTTGAGGTACTGGCGGGCGTTCTCCTTGCCCTGCCCGATGCGCTCGCCGTCGTAGCTGTACCAGGCGCCGGATTTCTCGACCAGCTTGGCGTCCACGCCCATGTCGATCAGCTCGCCCTCGCGGCTGATGCCCTCGCCGTACAGGATCTCGGTGACGACCTGTTTGAACGGGGGCGCCAGCTTGTTCTTGACCACCTTGATGCGGGTCTGGTTGCCGATGATCTCGTCGCCCTTCTTGATGCTGCCGATGCGGCGGATGTCCAGGCGCACCGACGCGTAGAACTTCAGCGCGTTGCCGCCGGTGGTGGTCTCCGGGCTCTGGCCCGGCATCATCACGCCGATCTTCATGCGCAGCTGGTTGATGAAGATCACCAGGCAGTTGCTGCGCTTGATGTTGCCGGTCAGCTTGCGCAGGGCCTGGCTCATCAGGCGCGCCTGCAGGCCGGGCAGCTGGTCGCCCATCTCGCCCTCGATCTCGGCCTTGGGGGTGAGCGCGGCCACCGAGTCCACCACCACCATGTCGATGGCATTGGAGCGCACCAGCATGTCCGCGATCTCCAGCGCCTGCTCGCCGGTGTCGGGCTGCGACAGCAGCAGGTCGTCCAGGTTCACGCCCAGCTTCTGCGCGTAGACCGGATCCAGCGCATGCTCGGCATCGATGAAGGCGCAGGTGCCGCCCGCCTTCTGGCACTGGGCGATGGCCTGCAGGGTCAGCGTGGTCTTGCCCGAGGACTCGGGCCCGTAGATCTCCACCACCCGGCCCTTGGGCAGGCCGCCGATGCCGAGGGCGATGTCCAGCATGAGAGAGCCGGTGCCGATGGTCTCCACCGCCTCCACCGTGCGGTCGCCCATGCGCATCACCGAGCCCTTGCCGAACTGGCGCTCGATCTGGCCCAGGGCCGCCGCAAGCGCGCGCTTCTTGTTCTCGTCCATCGTGGTGCTCCTCAAGTCTGTGATCTCTGGAATGGGGTCAGCTTAGGCGGGCTGCGTCGCACGGGCTGCGACGCGGAGACGCGATCGGGACATTGACATGGCGCGCCTGGCGCGGAGCATCGGGAAAGGCCCGGGCCGCGGCTCGGGATTCCCCGTGCGTACGCACCGGAACGGCTGCCGGATCACGCATTCGGGCGCACCAGGCCGCAGTACAGGCCCTCGATGGCGAAGTCCTGGCCCGGTTTCACCTCGATGGGGGCGTAGTCCGGGTTGCGCGGTAGCAGGCGGATCTTGCCCTGCCCCAGCTTCAGCAGCTTCACGGTGATCTCGTCGTCGATGCGGGCGATCACCACCTGCCCGTTGCGCGCCTCGGACGTGCGGTGCACGCCGATCAGGTCGCCGTCGAAGATGCCCTCGTCGCGCATGGAATCGCCCTTGACCTTGAGCAGGTAATCCGGACGCGGCGAGAACAGGGCGCGGTCGAGCAGGAGCATCTGGTCGCTGCCGATGTCGGCACCGATCGGTACGCCGGCGGCGACCTGCCCCAGCACCGGCAGGTGCAGCGCCGCGTCGTTGGCGGCCAGCTCCAGCTGGCGCGGCCCCTCGGGCAGCTGCAGCAGGCGCAGGCTGCGCGCGCGGCCGGGGCTGCGCTCGACGATCCCGGCGGCCTCCAGCGCCTCCAGGTGGTACTGGGCGGCGCGCACGCCCTTGAAGCCGAAGGCGCGGGCGATTTCCGCCTGCGAGGGAGCGAAGCCGTCGGCTTCGATGCGGTCGGCGATGAAGGCGTGGATGGCGCGCTGGGTGTCGGTCAGGCTCATGGTTAGTAGTAATACTACTAACGATTTTCCCCGTCAACCGCCCCGCCCGCCGCGCTCAACCCAGCTGTCGCTCCAGGCCACGCAGCGCCGCCGCCACGGTCTGCCGGCGCACCGCGTCGCGATTGCCTTCGAAGCGGAACAGCTCGGCGCGGGCATAGCCGCCGCGGCGCTTCCAGCCGATCCAGACCGAGCCGACCGGCTTGTCGGCGCTGCCGCCGCCGGGGCCGGCGATGCCGGTGACGGCCACCGCGAGCGTGGCGCCGGAGTGCACCAGCGCGCCGGACACCATTTCCACCACGGTTTCGCGGCTGACCGCGCCGAACTGCTCCAGGGTCTGCGGGCGCACGCCCAGCAGGGCCTGCTTGGCCTCGTAGCTGTAGGCCACCATGCCGCAGTCGAACCAGGCCGAGGAGCCGGGGATATCGGTCATGCACTTGGCGATCCAGCCGCCGGTGCAGCTTTCGGCGGTGACCAGCATCTGACGGGCCGCCAGCAGGCGTTGCCCGGTGGCGCGCGCCAGCGCGTCGAGGTCGTGGTCGTCGGGGGCGATCATGCGCGCGGCCTGCGGGAGGGGTGCGGGCGTTGTAGCGCATGCGGGCGCAAAACGGAACCGGCCCGCAGATGCGGGCCGGTTGGCGACTCCGGGAGGGCTGCCTTCAGAAGCGCAGCCGCAGGGTGGCCCCGACCATGCGCGGCGCGCCCAGGAACGCATCGTAGGTATTGCGCGGGTTGCCCGGCTCGGGCGTGCCCAGCGCCTGCAGCGGCCCGTCGAACCCCACCTGCACGTAGTCCTGGTTGAACAGGTTGGTGGCCCACAGCTCCACCTGCCAGCGCTGGTCGCGGCGGCCGATGCCGATGCGCGCGTTCACCAGCGCGTAGCCCTTCTGGAGCTTCTCGGCGTCGAGGTCGGAGCCGGTGTTGTAGCTCGACATGTACTTGCCGCCGATGGTGAAACGCCCCTGCAGGCGGCTGCCCACGTCCCATTCGTAGGTCGCCGACAGCGAGCCGGAGAACCGCGGCGCGAAGCTCATGCGCGCGCCGGGCAGCTTGTACAGGGCGCCGGGATAGACGAAATCCGCCCCCGGAATATCCTTGCCGTAGCGGGTATCGGCCCACATCGCCCCGGCCTGCAGCATCAGGCCGCGCACGGCTTTCGGCTGCCACAGCAGTTCGGCGTCCAGGCCCTTGGAGATCACCCGCGGGATCGAGCGCACCACGAAGCTGGTGCCGAGGAAGCTGTTGAGCTGGAAGTCGCTGTAGCTCTGGTGGAACAGCGCGGCGTTGAGCAGCAGGTTGCCACCGGCCCAGGTGGTCTTGGCGCCCAGCTCCCAGCTGTTCACGAACTCACCCGGGAACGCGGTGTCGTTGACCGGGACGATCCCCGGGCCGCCGCTGGACAGGCCGTTGCTGGACTGCACGCGGTCGAGGTTGAAGCCACCGGCCTTGTAGCCGCGCGCGAACGAGAGATAGGTCATCACGTGCGGGTTCCAGCGGTAGGCGGCCTTCAGCGTGCCCGACCACGCATTCTCGGCCAGCGACTGGTCGGTGCTGCGGCCAGCGTGCCCCACGTTGGCCCAGGGCAGGCAGCTGTAGGCCACCACGTTGCCGATGATGGCCTGCTGGGTGGCCGCCGGCAGCAGCGCGAACGGCACCCCGCGCGCGGTCAACGCGGTGGCGATGCGCCCGATCGCCGCCGCGCTGACGTTGCCGTTGGCGTCGAAATACGAGGCGCAGCCCGGGCTGCCGTTGGGGTTGGCGTACGCCGACAGCAGGTGCTTGGTCTCGCGGGTGTAGCGCAGGCCCAGGGTGATCTCCAGCCCCTCTGCCGCATGCCAGGTGTTGTTGCTGAACAGCGCGCTGCTGCGCGCGGTCTGGCGGTAGTGGTCGAGCGCGCCCAGCCCGGCGAATACCGTGCCATAGGGACGCCCGGTGGCATCGGCCAGGAAGGTGGCCGCGTTCGGCAGGCTGGCCGAGGGCGGGTTGATCAGCGAGAGCAGGCCGATCGACAGATACGGCTCGTAGGCCGCGCCGATCCGGTAGCTTTCGGTGCGGTGGATGGTCTCGTCGCTGTAGAACGCGCCCAGCAGCCAGTCGAACCGCTCGCTGCTGCCGGCCAGCCGCAGCTCCTGGCTGAAGGTCTTGAACTGGCTGTAGGACTCGTCCTTCTGCGGGTTCATATAGATCAGGTCGGCCGCGCTGAAATCGAAATCGCGGCCGTTCACCGCATCCCAGTCGCGGCTGGCGGTGATCGAGGTCAGGGTGGCGCCGCCCAGCGCATCCATGCTGTAGGTCAGCTCGGCCTGTACGCCGCGGTCGTTGATCTTCTGGGTGGTGTCGCGGTTGCTGTAGGCCACCCGCGCCCACGGATTGGCGGGGATCGCGATGGCATTGCCGCCGCCCAGCGCATTGATCAGCGGCGCGCTGCTGCCGCTGACCAGTTGCACGGCGGTACAGCAGTTCTCGTTGCGATGGGTGGCATCCGCCGACAGCAGCACCTCCAGGCGGTCGCTGGCCTGCCACAGCAGCTTGGCGCGGAAGGTGTCGAAGTTCTGGTCGTAATCGCGGTCGCGGGTGCGCGGGCCGGCGCCGGTCACCACCTTCATCCAGCCGTCGCGCTCGCGACGCGCGGCATACAGGCGCAACGCGGCGGTGTCGCCGAGCGGCGTGTTGAACCAGGCCGAGCCGCCACGCGCGTTGTAGTCGCCCATGGTCAACTCGCCGCCGCCGGCCAGTTCGAAATCCGGCTTGCGGGTGATGACGTTGATCACGCCAGCCGAGGTGTTCTTGCCGAACAGCGTGCCCTGCGGGCCCTTCAACACCTCGATCCGCTCGAGTTCGCCGAGGTCGCCGAAACCGACCGAATTGCGCGGGCGGTACACGCCGTCGATCACCACGCCCACCGAGGACTCCAGCCCGATGTTGTCGCCCACCGTGCCGATGCCGCGCAGGCGCGCGGTGGTGATCGCCTCGCTCTGGGTGCTGGTGACGGTCAGGCCGGGCACCAGCACCTGCAGGTCCTTGATGTCGCGCACGCCGGTATCCTGCAAGGTCTGCTGCGACAGCGCGGTCACCGTCACCGGCACGTCCTGCAGCAGTTCCTCGCGCTTCTGCGCGGTCACCACCAGGGTATCCAGCGTCTTGGGCTCCGGCGTCTGGCCGGGCTTCGTATCGGCCTTCACGTCAGGCTTCGTCCCGGCGTCCTGTGCCGCCGCCGGCACCACGCCGGTGAGCATCAATGCGGCCGCCACCGCGACGGCCACGCCCTTGGGCTGCAAACGGATGTACTGCATGATCGACCCCTCCCGATGATCATGTGGATGGAAACGGTCACCGGCATCCCCGCCGGTCACCGCCGTGGAATCGTCCTGAAACCCTTCTATCGCGCCCGCCCCTTCCCCGGGAGGTGCGCGCCTTCGCACCATAACGCACCGCCGAGCTTGGTTGCAGGCCTCGCGCGAGGATTTTCACGAGAAAGAAGCCCGCCTTGCGGCGGGCTTCGGTCAACGCATCGGGGTCGCATGCGGCGGCTTACCAGCAGCCGGAGGTGGAGGGGGATTTCACCCCGGCCTGGTTCAGGCTCAGGGTGCCGCAGGAGTCGCCAGCCTGCTTGCCGGTGGGCGCGGCGGAAATGGTGTAGGTCTTGGCGCCGGTCGCGACCGAGAAGTTGTAGAACCCCAGAGTGTCCGGCTCGCAGGCCTGGGTCAGGGTGCCGATCGCGGGGGCCCCGGCATAGCTGAGATCGGTGGTGTACACCCGCTCCAGGCGCTGCGACACCGCCACCAGGCAGGCCTCGCCGGCGGCACGGCGGGTCTTGCGCTGGTGCTCGTTGTAGGACGGCAGGGCGATCGAGGCGAGGATGCCCACGATCGCCACCACCACCATCAACTCGATCAGGCTGAAGCCTGCAGCGCGGGATGCTTGCGTGACACGCATGGAACGCTCCTTGGTCGTCATCAGTCGTTGCGGATCTCGCGCCAGGACACGCGCTGCCAGGTCATGATCTGCTTTCCGAAACTGCTCGCTCCGGCACCTGCGCTGCCGTCCACCACGCCCACGCCGGGCAGCAGCACCGGGCGCGTGGGCATGCCCACGCCGAGGTTGACCGAGCCGATCGGATGGCCGCCCGCGCCGGTGTCATCGGTGCTGCCGTTCTTGTCCAGATCGAAGTACGACTTGCCGCCGCTGGTGCCGGTGAAGGCGTCGATGGCGTTGAGATAGCCGCTACCGGAGGCGTCACAGGCATCGCCCTCGGGGATCATGCTGGCCGACACCATGTAGTTGTTGTCGATCTGCACGTCCTGCACGATGCGCTCGCCCTTGCCCGGCAGGTCCACGTACCAGCCCTTGGACGCCGACGGCAGCGCGGCCTGGTCGTCGAAGTAGCGGTAGTCGCCGGAGACGGTGATGCTGCGTGCAGTCAGGTCGGCGCGGGTGTAGGAGCCGCCATCATCCATGAAGCCGTACATGCTCTGGGCATAGGTCGTCTTGTCGTTGGCATCGTCGTTGGTCATGAAGCGGCCGGTGCCAAAGAAGATCCAGCGCTTGTTGGTCTTCTGGTCGATCGCCGAGGCCAGGCCACCCGTGATCGGCTGCGGGCTGCCGGCGGTCTTTTCGGCATGGAAGATCTTGGTGGCGGTCCAGGCCGAGGGCGTGCTGGAACGCAGGTCGAACTTCCAGATGTTGCCCTGCATGTCGCCCGCATAGGCATAGACCAGGGTCTTGCCGTCGGCCGCATACACGCCCAGCGGCGCCATCAGGCCATTGTTGGTGGTGTTGTCGGTGGGGATCTCGCGGATCACGCTGCCGTCGCTCAGGTTCATCACCACCAGCACCGCCTTGTCATTGGTGCTGTTGGGCCCGTTGCCGAACACCACGGCGGGCGTCGCGACACCGTTACGCACCTGCGCAAGGATCGGCGTACCGACCACGTTGCCCATGTTGCTGCCCGGGGTGTCCTTGCGTTCCCACTTGAAGTTACTGGTGCCGAACGACCCCGGCGCGCTCACGTCCAGCGCATACAGGCCCTTGCCGCCGCGCCCCAGCGCGCCGACCAGGATGTTCTGGCCCGGGGTGAGCGTGCGCGGGCTGACCACGATAGGGCCATCCACGAAGAACTTGTGGTCGTAATCGCCGCGGCTGAGCTGCTTGAGGTTGGTGAAATTCAGGATGTTCGGCACATAGGCGAACAGCTCCTGGCCATTGGCCGCATCGAACGCGTGCAGCATGCCGTCGTTGGCGCCGATGTACACCGTACCGGCACTGGTGCCATCTCCCTGCGCGCCACCGGGCACGTAAGCGGGCGACGAGTTGACGATATCGCCCAGCACCGTGATCGGCCGGTTGCGCAGATTGCTGACGCCGTTGCGGTCCTCGCGGCTGGCATCACCCTTAATGTAGGCGGCATTCTGCGCGCCGGTGGCCTCGTAATTGGCGGGACCAACCCCGCTGTTGTCCAGCGCGGAGGTCTGCGCCGCGGTCGGGAAGGTGGTGCCGCTGGTGCCGGCACTTCCCGGCGTGCCATTGGCGGTGAACACCTTGCGCACGCCCACCGCGGGAATGGTGGCCGTCCAGCTCTGTGCGCCCACGCCGGTACGGCTCACGGCCTGCGCCTTGAGGGAACCGGTCCACACGCCGGAGACATAGCTGGCCGAGAAGATCTGCGCCCCGGTATTGAGAGAGGTGGAGTTCGCGGTGACGTTGGAGAACGAACTGGTGCGCTGGGTGATGGTGGCCAGTGCCTTGTTCAGGCCTTGCGCAAAGACTTCAGGGCTGGTCGCCGGCGTGAACTCGCCGTGGCCGTTGACGGCCGCATGCAGCAGGTCATCCAGGCGATTGGCATTGTCATTGCCAGGATTGGCCGTATCCGGATCTGGCCAGGAATCCCCGCCCAGCAGGGCCGTCGTGGCCTCGGCCACGCTGGCCCAGCCCTTGGTGGTCTTCAATCCGATGGCCAAAGTGAAGGTCACCATGTGCTGCCAGAACGCGGGGTCGTCGGTGCTGGTAGGCACGTTGTTATTGTTCGGGCTGGACGCATTGCCCATGTAACTCTCGGTGCGCAGGTCGGTCCGCCAGTACTTCATCGCGATGTCGGCCAGGGTGCTGCCGTAGCTGTCCTGGTAGGGCGCGGCGGGGCTGTAGGTATAGCTCTGCGATTTGGGCCCGGTGACCGTGCTGCCGCTGCTGCCATCCACATTGCCGCTGGAAACGATTGAATTGTTCCAGTAGCCGTCGGTGGTCAGGATGGTGAAATTCTGCCGGCAGGAGAGCTGGTTAGACCCCGACTCCGGCCCATACGGCCCGCTGCTGTCGGTGCGCATAAAGTATTGCCCGGCACTGTCCAGCGCGCTCTGCAGCGGGGTGGAGCCGCTGGCTTGCGACTTGAACAGGCTGTTGAACCATTGGCTGCGGCTGGTGGTGGCGGGGCTCACGCTGTCGATGAAGCGGCCGTCGTTGCCGTCATTCACCGGGATATCAAGGTTGTTGCGGTTCCAGATGGTGCGAAACCCCACCCGCACCTTGTTGCCCAGCCCGCCAAAGGCCTCGGCTGCGCTTCCCTTTGCGGTCTTGATGCGGGTGCGATAGTAGGAGTACCAGGTGGCGAAGTTGGCCAGCTCTGCAGACACGGAACGCCCGGTGGGCGTGGCCGAGGTGCAGTTGATCCAGTCGTTGCCGCTGGTGCTGCCGCTGCAGCTGTTGGTAGTGGTGTATGTGACGTTGAGAGTGACACCTGAAAACGCAGCATACGCATACAAACCCACCACATAGGTCGAACTGCTGGTGGGATTGATTGTGCAGGTCTCGTTGTTGCTGCCGCCGTTGGATCGGCAGTTGTAATTGCTGGTCGTAGGACTGCTGTTAGCCCGCACGTACAGATCGACATCCCCGCTTCCGCCATTGGTAGTAGCAGTCAGGGAAACGGCATCAGACGGCAACACCACCGTGTAGTAGAGCCAATTGCCCTTGCTCTGGCTCAGCCCGGACTTTGGATAACCAGACACAGTGGATGTACTGCTCACCACCCCGCCATACTCCGATCGCACCACATCACTGCCGCCCGCGGGAATCTGGTAGCGGTAATAGTTGCTGACATTCGACAGATAGGTGATGTCGGTGCTTGAAGGATCTTTGGGCACGTAAAAGGTCTGCGTCTTGGCAGACAGATCCTTCGCACCACTGGTCGTACCGGCCGGCGAGTAAGTGACGTAGTTGTTATCGCTATAGACAGACGTGAAGCTGGTGCCGCCGGTCATCCGGTTGCCGTTCGGCTGCAACCATGTCTGGTAATTCGTAAGCGGGTTGTAGTACAGCGTGTTGGTGACGTAATTCTGCATGTACATCGCAGCATTACCGGTGGTTTCGGTCGTCCTGCCGGTGCCGGTGGAGATGCCATCGGCGTCCGGCACGCTGCTGAAACCGCCGGGGCCGGTAATCTTGGAAATGTCCTGGCTGTTGATGTTCGCCCAAGCCATCGACCCCGAATCGTCGAGGATGAACAGGATGTTCGGTGCCACCCGGTTGCCGGTGGTCAGCGGCTGGTCGGGGAACACGATGGCGGCATGCAGGGGCAGCGCCAGCAGGGTCGCCAGGCAGGCGGCAGGCGCCGTCCACCACGGGCGCGTGGCCGTCAGCGCGCGGGACAGGCGGCGATGGGCGGGGGAGGCATGGCGCTTCATGGCAGGCTCTCTTTGCTGTCGCGGACGATCAGCGGCTGACGACATTGGCTTGCAGCACCACTTCCGCCGAGCCCGCGGTACGGCCGCGGGCGGTGATGCGGAACATCGGGCGCTGACACTGGTAGTTGGAGATGGCGGCGGTGGTCTCGCACACGCCCTGCAAGGTGGAGCCCTTGCCGGTGCCGAGGTATTCGATGGTGTAGGTGGAGCGCCCGTCCGGGGCGGTCTTGGCCACCGGCGTTTCACCCGTGGTGGCATCGCAAATGCCATTGGCGGAGCAGAACACCGGCTTGCCGGCCGCGCGCATCTCGGCCAGGGTCATCCCGTACTGCAGGTCCGAAATGGCTGCATTGCCCAGTACATCCTGCTGGGCGACCCGCAGCGCGGTTTCCGCGGCCTGGAAGGCCAGGTTGCGATCGCGCAGGTTGGCGCTCATGCGCTCCTGCATCGCCGAGCTGCGCAGCACCGCCACGCCCAGCACCGACATCACGATCAGTAGGATCAGCACGATCACCAGCGAGATGCCCTGCTGGCGGCGCGCCGAACCGGCGCCATGATCACGGGAAACGAGCATCAAGACAGGCCTGTTCACAGGGTACGGCTCCTCAGGCTGATGACATTGGACACGTTGCGCGTCACCGTCTTGTTGTCCACCTGGTTGGTGCCGGTCAGGGTCATGTTGACCCGCACCGCCACCACATCCGGCCAGCTGGTGGGCGTGGCGGTATAGGTGTTGGAGCCGTTCTGGCGGTAGGCGAAGCTGAGCGCGGTGACACCGTCGGCCACCTGCTGGCCCGCCGCGCCATTGCGCGAGACATACAGGCCATTGCCATTGCGGTACCAGCGCACGTTGCGATAGCGCGCGATCATCACCGTGGACGGCGGCGCCATCGGATCGACGTTCATCGCCACCGGCGTGGCCGGGGAGAAGCTCACGGTATTGGTGGTGACCCCCGAGGCCGTCACCACGTAGAACTGGTTGGCGTTGCAGAGGATGAGCTTGTCGCCGGCCTTGAACGCGTCGTTGGCATCCGCGATCTGGCTGGAATCCAGGGTGATGCTGCTGGTGGTCGCAGCGGTGATGCGGTAGGCGGTGTCGTCGCCGGAAGCCGCCACCAGCTCGGTGCCGGCCGTCGCGCCGTTGTCGCTCACCGGCGCGGTGAGCAGCTGGGTTTCATCGGCATTGAGCGTGTGCTCCGCATCCGGCCGCGCCAGGTTGGAGCAGGCGGTGCCGCCGGCGGCGCGGATGTCGCGCGAGATCAACTCATAGGCCACGCGCGCGCTTTCCTGGATGCGGTTCAGCCCCTCGTTGGCCTGGAAGCTACGCTGGTTGGACTGGAACACGGCGAAGGCCGCGCCCATCACCAGCAGGCCGAGGACCATCGCGATCATCAGCTCGATCAGGCCGAAACCACCCTGGCCCCGGGCCCTGCCCCGGGTCGCGGTGCTGGTCTTGCGCTTGCTCATATGCGGGCCCCCGTCTCCACCATGCGCGCGGCGCCGTTCTGGTCGTTGCCGGCGCGCGAATCGTCCCAGTACACCCGCACCAGGCAGGCGCCCGGGCAGCCGACGATCTCGCCGCAGGTGGTGGTATCGGTGGCACCGCTACCAATGGTGTTCTTCATGGCACTGACCCAGGCGATCAGATCCTGGGCGCGGGCATCGGTGCCGGTGATGGCACCTGCGCTGCAGGTCTTGCCGATGTTGTAGTTGGCGGTGGGATTGGCCCGCATCGCCTCGATGATGGAATTGGCCTGCATGATCGCCTGGCTGGTCTCCAGCGAGCTTTGGCCACCGCGCAGGGCCAGCGACTGCATGGCGGCGATGCCCAGCAGCCCGACCGCCAGCACCAGCACCGAGACCAGCACTTCGATCATGCCCATGCCCTGCATGCGCGACCGCCCCAGCCGGGGCACGCTTTGCCGACTACGGATTGCTGCACTGCGCTTCACGTTCACGGACATGTTCCGCCACCGTTGACCTTGGAAGAAGACACCACGCCGCTGATCATCACCGTCAGCGCGCGCTGGTTCTGGCTTGGGTTGGTGGTGGGCATGCACACCGTCACCACCTGCTGGGCATCGATCAGGCCCGAGGGCTTGAACACGATGCCCGCGGCCGGCCCGCTGATCTGCACGCCGCCGGCGGCCGCATTGCTGCGGATCACGTCATCGGTGCCGGTGGTGTTGTCGCGCCCGCGCACGATCCACTGGCTCCAGGAGGTGCTGGACGTGCAGGTGGAGCCGTCGGTGCTGGGGCAGACCGTCACCCGCGCGTTGCGGCGGATGGACTCGGCGCGGGCCAGCTGCAGCGAGGACAGCATTTCCTCGGACTGGCCATTGAGCCGGCTGTTGTTGATCAGGGCGGTCATCCCCGGCACCGCGACGGCGGCGAGGATGGCGATCACCGACACCGTCACCATCAGCTCCACCAGGGTGAAGCCGCGGACGGCGGCGGGGGCAAGCGGGCGTGGATGGCGTGGCACGGGGCACCCTCGGATTGCGGCATCGCAACCTTAACGGGGGTGGAATCCGGAATCCAGCCGGTGGCCGACGGGCGGCCCGAAGGCGGGGACGGGCGGCAGCCGGGCCGCCCGCGGGGCATCAGGCGTTGTACTCGACCTCGCCGTACAGGTCGTGCTCGTCGCTGCCCATGATCCGCACCATGGCGAATTCGCCGGGCTTCAGGCCGGCCTCGCGGCCGTCCTGCACCTGCACCAGGCCGTCGATTTCCGGCGCATCCGCCATCGAGCGGGCGATGGCCAGCTCGCCGTCGATAGCGTCCACCAGCACCTGCTGCACGGTGCCCACCTTGGCCGCCAGGCGCGCTTCGGAAATCGCCGCCTGCCGCTCCATGAAGCGGGCCAGGCGCTCCTGCTTCACGCCCTCCGGCACCGGGCCCGGCAGCGCGTTGGCCGCGGCGCCCTCCACCGGCGAGTAGGCGAACGCGCCCACGCGGTCCAGCTGCGCCTCGTCGAGGAAGTCCAGCAGCTCCTCGAACTCCTGCTCGGTCTCGCCGGGAAAGCCGACGATGAAGGTGCTGCGCAGGGTCAACTCCGGGCAGATCGCACGCCAGCGCTGTATGCGCTCCAGGGTCTTGTCCACCGCGCCCGGGCGCTTCATCAGCTTGAGGATGCGCGGGCTGGCGTGCTGGAACGGGATGTCCAGGTACGGCAGCAGCTTGCCATCCGCCATCAGCGGGATCACCTCGTCCACGTGCGGGTACGGATAGACGTAGTGCAACCGCGTCCACACACCGAGTTCGGACAGGCCTTCGCACAGCGCCCGCATCCGCGTCTCGTACAGGCCGTCGCGCCACGGTCGCGGGGCGTACTTCAGGTCCACGCCGTAGGCGCTGGTGTCCTGCGAGACCACCAGCAGCTCCTTGACGCCGCCGCGCACCAGCTTCTCGGCCTCGCGCAGCACCTCGTCCACCGGGCGCGAGACCAGGTCGCCGCGCATGGACGGGATGATGCAGAAGCTGCAGCGGTGGTTGCAGCCTTCGGAAATCTTCAGGTACGCGTAGTGCTTCGGCGTGAGCTTCAGCCCGACGCCCTCGATTTCCCCGTCGCCCAGGCGACGGGGAGCCGGCAGCAGGTCGGTGAACGGGTCATGCTTTGGCGGCAGCGCCGCGTGCACGGCCTCCATCACGCTGGCGTAGTCCTGCGGGCCGCTGATCGACAGCACGCCGGGATGCGCCTGCCGGATCACGTCCGCGCGCTTGCCCAGGCAGCCGGTGACGATGACCTTGCCGTTCTCGGCCATGGCCTCGCCGATGGCGTCCAGCGACTCGGCCACCGCGCTATCGATGAAGCCGCAGGTGTTGACCACCACCACGTCGGCGTCGTCGTAGGTCTGCACCAGCTCATAGCCCTCCACCCGCAACTGGGTGAGGATGCGTTCGGAATCCACCAGCGCCTTGGGGCAGCCGAGGCTGACGAAGCCGACTTTTGGTTGTTGCAGGGACATGCGCTGGCGCCGCGAAAAGGTGCGAAATTATACGCACCCGCCGCGACGCCGCCGTGGCCGCAGCGGGCGGCGCATCGCGTCATCCGCCATACACGCCCGCAGGAGAAGCCCGCGATGGGTCACTGGCAAGCGCTTCCCACGTCCTCCGGCCCACTCCAGGCCTGGCGCGAAGATCCGCAGGGCACCCCGCGCGGCGCGATAGTGGTGGTGCAGGAAATCTTCGGCATCACCGACCACATCCGCGCGGTCTGCGCCCAGTTGGCCGAGGCCGGGTTCGTGGCGCTGGCCCCGGCGTTCTTCGACCGCTTCGAACCCCGCACCGTGCTGCCCTACGACGCCGAGGGCACCGCCCGCGGCCGTGAGCTGGTGGCGCAATTGGGGATGGAATCGGCCGTGGCGATCACCGCGGCGGCCGCCGAGGCGTTGCAGGCGGAAGGATTACGCGTGGGCGTGGTCGGCTTCTGCTGGGGCGGCAGCGTGGCCCTGCTGGCCGCCACCCGGCTGGGGCTGCCGGCGGTGAGCTATTACGGCGCGCGCAACGTGCAGTACCTGGACGAACCGGCGCGGGCGCCGCTGCTGTTCCATTTCGGCGCGCTGGACGCGCACATCCCGCCCGAGGCGATCGAGGCCCACCGGCGCAAGCAGCCGCAGGCGCAGGTGTTCGTGTATGCCGGTGCCGACCACGCTTTCCACCGCGCGCCCGAACCGCCCTATCACCCCGAGGCCTCCGCGCTGGCGTGGCGGCGCACGCTTTCGTTCTTCACGGAGCACCTGCGATGAACATCTGGCATCTCGATCCTCGCCTGGCCGACGATACCGCCCCGGTGATCGAACTTCCGCTGTGCGAAGTGCGGCTGATGGACGATGCCAACCATCCGTGGCTGGTGCTGGTCCCGCGGGTGCCCGATGCGGTGGAGATCATCGACCTCGACCCGGCGCAGCGCACCCAGCTCAGCGCGGAAATCGACCTCGCCGCGCGCGCGCTGAAGGCGCTGTTCAAGCCGGACAAGCTGAACGTGGCGGCACTGGGCAACCAGGTGCCGCAGCTGCACGTGCATGTGATCGCGCGCTTCCGCGACGACATCGCCTGGCCGCGCCCGGTCTGGGGCGCGGCGCATGCCCGCCCCTATGCACCGGAGGAGCTGGTGCAGCGGGTCAATACCCTGCGCGCGGCGCTGGGTGCTGGCAGCAAGTAAGGGGCTTGCTCAGGTGCGCGGCAGGGTCACGCCGGTCTGGCCCTGGTACTTGCCGCCGCGGTCCCTGTAGCTGGTTTCGCACACGTCGTCGGCATCCGACTGGAAGAACAGCATCTGCGCCACGCCTTCGCCCGCGTAGATCCGCGCCGGCAGCGGCGTGGTGTTGCTGAACTCGAGGGTGACGTGCCCCTCCCACTCCGGTTCCAGCGGGGTCACGTTGACGATGATGCCGCAGCGGGCGTAGGTGCTCTTGCCCAGGCACACCACCAGGGTGTCGCGCGGAATGCGGAAGTACTCCACGGTGCGCGCCAGCGCGAACGAGTTGGGCGGGATGATGCAGACATCGTCCACCACGTCCACGAAGCTCTTCGGGTCGAAGTGCTTGGGATCGACGATGGTCGAGTTGATATTGGTGAACACCTTGAACTCGCGCGCGCAGCGTACGTCGTAGCCGTAGCTGGAGGTGCCGTAGCTGACGATGCGGTGGCCGTCGGCGGCGGTCTTGACCTGGCCGGGGGCGAACGGCTCGATCATGCCGTGCTGCTCGGCCATGCGCCGGATCCAGCGGTCGCTCTTGATGCTCATGGGCGGGATTCAGATACCGGGGATGGCCGGCGAGTGTAAGCCAATCCGAACCGACGCTGGCAGACGCAGCCCCTACTCCAGCAGCGAAGCAAGAATCCCGCTGCGCAAGGCTGGACGCTGTTCCAGCTGCGCCAGCAGTGCGCGCGCGGCCTCACGGTAGGCCTGCGCCGCCGGCGACTGTGGCTGCGCGGCGACGATCGGCACCCCGGCATCACCCTGTTCACGGATCGCCGCCTGCAGCGGCAGCGCGCCCAGCAGCGGCACCTCGTACTGCGCCGCCATGCGCTCGCCCCCGCCCGCGCCGAACACGTGCTCGGCGTGTCCGCACTGCGCGCAAACGTGGATCGCCATGTTCTCCACCAGCCCGAGCACCGCGATCCCCACCTTGCGGAACATCGTCAGCGCGCGCTTGGCGTCCAGGGTCGCCACGTCCTGCGGGGTAGTGACGATCACCGCGCCGGCCACCGGCACCTTCTGCGCCAGGGTGAGCTGGATGTCGCCGGTGCCCGGCGGCAGGTCCAGCAGCAGCACGTCGAGGTCGTCCCAGCGGGTCTCGTTCAGCATCTGCGTCAAGGCCTGGGTGACCATCGGCCCGCGCCAGATCATGGCCGCGTCCTGGTCCACCAGCAGCCCGATCGACATCGCCTCCACCCCATGCGCGCGCAGCGGCAGGATGGTCTTGCCGTCGGGGCTGTCAGGGCGGCCGGACAGGCCCAGCATCATGGGGATACTGGGCCCGTAGATATCGGCATCCAGCACCCCCACCCGCAGGCCTTCCGCCGCCAGCGCCAGCGCCAGGTTCACCGTCACCGTGGACTTGCCCACCCCGCCCTTGCCGGACCCCACGGCGATGATGTTGCGGACGTTGGCGAGTGGCTTGAGCTCGCCCTGGACGGCATGGGGGGGAAGGCGGGACATGGGCGAGAAGACTCTGCAGGAAACGGGTAAATCTTACGCGCTGGCGATCCCGCGGCCCCGCCCGATGCCGCACATCCCTGACATTCCAGAACAGGCGTCCGTGCCTATGGTCATGGGAAAAATCCGTTAAACCAGTGTATGGTGCACGGCCCCGATACCATCGGGCCGCGCCCAACCGATTGATTCCGGGCGCATTTTCTCTCCCCTAGAAAAACAAAAGGACTCCCAACATGGCAGTTCATCGCCGCTCCACCCCCCTTCGTCGCCCGCTGGCACTCGCGCTGGCCGCCCTGCTGCTGCCTGCCGCCGCCATGGCCCAGGACCAGAACGCGCAGCCCCCCCAGGACCAGCAGCCCGCCGCCAAGGCCGAAGGCAAGGCCAAGGATCTGGACAAGATCGTGGTCACCGGCTCGCTGATTCCGCAGACCCAGGTCGAGACCTTCGTCCCGGTCACCATCATCTCGGCCGAGGACATCCAGGCCCGCGGCTTCAACAACGTGGCCGAAGTGCTGCAGAAGAGCTCGTTCGCCACCGGCGGCGTGCAGAACAACCAGAGCTCGGCCTCGTTCACCCAGGGCGCCGAGACCCTCAGCCTGTTCGGCCTGTCGCCGAGCTACGTCAAGTACCTGATCGACGGCCGCCCGATGGCCAACTACCCGGCGCTGTACAACGGCACCGACGTGTTCAACAACATCAGCGGTATCCCGGTGGACCTGGTGGACCGCATCGAGATCCTGCCCGGCGGCCAGTCCTCGCTGTACGGCTCCGACGCCATCGCCGGCGTGGTCAACATCATCCTGAAGAAGAACATCGACGGCGCCGTGCTCAGCGGCCGCATCGGTGGCTATGACGAAGGCGGCGGCCGCAGCGGGCGCCTGAGCTACGCCGACAGCTTCACCAGCAAGGATGGCCGCTGGAACACCCTGCTGGGCGTGCAGGCCGAGAAGGTGGACCCGGTGTGGGCCTACCAGCGCGACCTGACCAAGCAGTTCAACCAGAACGCCTACAACGGCGCGGCGCCGCTGGCCAGCCGCGACTGGCTGGTGTACAGCCCGTTCACCAGCTACAACTTCATGGACCCGAACAACTGCGCCAACGTGAAGGCCGGTTTCGGCGGCACCGAGGATCTGCAGACCCGCCCGGGCTTTGGCGACACCCACTATTGCGGCTCGTTCTACACCCCCGGCTACCGCACCCTGAAGAACGAGAAGGAAAGCGCGCAGCTGTACGTGCACTCCACCTTCGACCTGAACAGCGATGCGCAGCTGTATGCCGACGTCCTGCTGAACCAGGAAAAGGTGAAGTACCACATCGGTTCGAACTACGTCTGGTGGGGCACCAGCGTGAAGTGGGGCTACTACTACGACCCGAACCTGGATGACTTCCTGAACCTGCAGCGCGCGTTCACGCCCGAGGACATGGGCGGCTGGAAGAACACCATGGACGAGAACAAGAGCACGTCCTACGCGGTGACGGTGGGCGTGAACGGCACCGTCGGCGGCAATTCCAACTGGGATTACGACATCAGTATCAGCCGTACCCACTACAAGCTCGACGAGATCAGCCTGGCCCGTCTGGCCGACCCGATCAACGACTACTTCCAGCAGCACGTGCTGGGCCCGCAGCTGGGCCTGGACCCGTACTACGACGCCTATCCGGTGTTCACCCCGGACTACGCGGCGTTCTACACCCTGATGTCGCCGTCGGACTTCTACAGCTTCATGGGCAAGACCGTCTCGCGCAGCAGCACCTACGACAACCTGCTGCGCGCGCAGTTCACCAACGGCGCACTGTTCTCGCTGCCGGGCGGCGACGCCGGCGTGGCGATCGCGGTAGAAGCCGGCACCGAAGGCTGGTCCTACAATCCCGACCCGCTGCTGCTGGACGGCAAGATCTGGGGCACCACCGCGGTCAGCGGCAGCGGCAGCCGTTCGCGCTACGCGGTGACCGGCGAGCTGCGCCTGCCGGTGTGGGACAAGCTCACCATCGCAACCTCGGCCCGCTACGACGCCTTCCGCGCCGCCGGCCGCACCATCGACAAGCCCACCTACAGCCTCGGCCTGGAATACCGTCCGTTCGAATCGCTGCTGCTGCGCGGCAAGTACGGCACCGCGTTCAAGGCACCGACCCTGGCCGACCAGTTCCAGGGCGTGAGCGGCTTCTACAGCTTCACCACCGACTACTACAACTGCGCCCTGCTCGGCTACGACGCCGGCAACGTGGACCAGTGCCCGGCCCGCTACTCCAACCTGAACTACTTCGGCCAGCAGTCCGGCAACCCGGACCTGAAGCCGATCAATGCCACGGTGTGGAGCTACGGCGTGGTGTGGGCGCCGACCGCCAAGTTCTCGGTCAGCGCCGACTACTACCACTGGAACATCAAGGACGAGGTGGCGCTGCAGAACGTCGACCAGCTGATGCGCGACGAGGCCAACTGCCGCCTGGGCACGCTGGACATCAACTCCGGCACCTGCCAGGCCGCGCTGAGCCAGATCCACCGCGGCGCCGCCGGCACCGTGCAGTCGATCGACGTGAAGAAGGTCAACATCGCCAGCGAGTCGCTGAATGCCGTGGCGCTGGGCGTCAACTACCGCCAGGGGCTGGGCGCCTGGGGCGAGCTGAACCTGTCCGGCAACTGGACCCGCAACCTCAAGCACGAGTTCCAGCAGTATCCGGGTGATCCGACCATCGATCTGCTGAACGACCCGTACTGGAGCACCGATCCGAAGTACAAGGCCAGCGCCTCGGCGGGCTGGAACCTCGGCCGCTGGACCACCACGGTGTATGCCAACTACCTCGGCCCGACCCCGAACTACCGCGCCACCCTGACGCCGGCTGGCTACGGGTACGCCGGTGCCGGCCGCCTCGGCTCGTACACGACCCTCAACGCCAGCGTCAACTTCGAGGTCACCCAAGACCTGAAGCTGTCGCTGCTGGTCAACAACCTGGCCAACCGGATGCCGACCATGGACGTGCGCTCCTATCCGGGCAACAGCGGCGCGCCGTACAACAGCAGCAACTTCGACGTGCTGGGCCGTGCGTACTACCTGGAAGCCAAGTGGAGCTTCGGCAAGTCCAAGTAATCGCAGCCGGTCCCGGTGCGATGAACGAGAAACCCCGCCATATGGCGGGGTTTCTTTTGGCCGATCCCCGGCCCGACCTGACCAGTTCCGTGGGCCATGCGGGGAGTCCCAAAGAAAAAGCCCGGCTTGCGCCGGGCTTTTCTGCGCGATGCGCGGGCGGCTTACAGCGCCTGCACTTCGTCGGCCTGCAGGCCCTTCTGGCCCTGCACGACCTTGAAGGAGACCTTCTGGCCTTCCTGCAGGGACTTGAAGCCGGTGCCCATGATCGAGCGGAAGTGGACGAAGACGTCCGGGCCGGATTCCGGGGTGATGAAGCCGAAGCCCTTGGCGTCGTTGAACCACTTGACGGTACCGGTCTGACGATCCGACATGTTGCTACTCCTGGATAACAGTTTGAAATGGAAACACGGCAGGCGAGCCGGCCGCGACTGTCGAGCAAGGGGCAACGCACACGATGTAGCGGATCGCGATGGATCTACCGCATCGGGTCACGATGTACCGTGATCCCGCTTGGAACAGTGAGCGCACATTAACCTGTTTTTGACGACAAATGTGCGGTCCGGGCAAGTTTTTTTCGCACCCTGGCGCCTGGATGCCCGACCGTCACCAGGCGGTATGCCCCGGCAGCAGGCCGCGCAGCTCGGCGTCGGTCAGGTTGCGCCACTGCCCCGGCTTGAGATGGCCCAGCTTGACGTTGCCGATCCGGGCCCGGTGCAGCTGCTTCACGCGGTAACCGAAATGCGCCGCCATCAGCCGGATCTGGCGGTTCAGGCCCTGCACCAGCACGATCCGGAAACCGAACCGCCCCAGCTTGCCGGTCTTGCAGGGCAGCGTGGGCACCCCGTGCACCGGTACCCCGCCGCGCGCCATCCCGCGCAGGAATGCATCGGTCACCGGGTGGTTCACCGCCACCAGGTATTCCTTCTCCAGCTTGTTCTCGGCGCGCAGGATGCGGTTGACGATGTCGCCGTTGCTGGTCAGCAGGATCAGTCCTTCCGAGTCCTTGTCCAGCCGCCCGATCGGGAAGATGCGCTGCTCGTGGCCGACGAAATCGACGATATTGCCCTTCACGTCGGTCTCGGTGGTACAGGTGATGCCCACCGGCTTGTTCAGGGCGATGTAGACGTGCCGGCGCCGGCCCTGGGCCGCGGTGCGCGCGGCCAGCGGGTTGCCGTCGATGCGCACCTCGTCGCCCTCGCCCAGCTCCGCGCCGATGCGGGCGCGCAGGCCATTGACGGTGACGCGGCCTTCCGCGATCAGGCGGTCGGCCTCGCGGCGGGAGCAGAAGCCGGTGTCGGCGATATGACGGTTCAGGCGCATGGGGCGGCATTCTACCGGCAGCGGGTGGCGCGCCCGCCCCTTCCGCGTCCCGGCCATCGCCGCTACCCTCGCCACACCCCCGTGCGGGAGTCGCCGCCATCACCACCGTGAGCACCTCCGCCGACCCGCTGGCCGCACTCTGGCGCCCGCCCGCCCTGATGGGCGTGGTGCTGGGCGGCGAAGCCCTGGCCGCCATCCTTGCGCTCGCGCCCACCCACGGTGGCGAGCGCCTGGTGCACTTCGGGCTGGCCTCGCTCGGCATCCAGTGGGTGGCCCTGGGCACCCTGTGCGCGCTGTTCCTGCTGCGGCGACCGCTCGGGCGCCTGCCGCCGCTGCGGCTGGCATGGGCCTGCCTGGCCCTGTTCCTGCTGATGAGCCTGCTGGTGGCCGCGGCGGCCTGGAGCGTGCTGGTGATGACCGCCAACGCCGAAGGCACGCGCACCGGCTTCCTCCTGCGCATGCTGGGACTGGCGCTGGTGGTGGGCCTGATCGGGCTGCTGGCCTACCAGAACTACTGGCGCTCGCGGCAGTGGGCGGTCCGCGCGAAACAGCTGGAACTGGAGGCCCTGCAGGCGCGCATCCGCCCGCATTTCCTGTTCAATACGCTCAATACCGGCGCAGCGCTGGTGCATGCGCAGCCGGATGCGGCCGAACGCGTGCTGCTGGACCTGGCCGACCTGTTCCGCAGCGCGCTGCGCGGACCGCAGCAGATCCCACTGGCGGAGGAGCTGGCGCTGACCCGGCGCTACCTGGACATCGAGGCCCTGCGCTTCGGGCCGCGTCTGCAGCTGGACTGGCAGGTGCCCGAGCAGCTACCGGCGGTGGAGGTGCCGTCGCTGTCGATCCAGCCACTGGCCGAGAATGCGATCCGCCACGGCATCGAGCGCCTGCCGCAGGGCGGCCGGGTGGACGCGCAGGTGCGGGTCGAAGGCGGCTGGATCGAAATCCGCATCGCCAACGACCTGCCCGACGACGCAGACGGCCCGCGCGGGCATGCGGTCGGGCTCGCCTCCGCGCGCGAGCGGGTGCAGGCGATGACCGCCGCCCGCGGCCGGGTGGAGGCCGGGGTCGAGCACGGGCGCTACGTCGCGCGCATGAGCCTGCCGCTATGAGCCAGCGCCGCAGAACGGCGGCACGGGCGGGTCAGGCCACCACCCTGTAGCAGGGCTTGTAGTCGCCGGCGATCTTCATCCGCCGCTGCTGGACGAAGGCGCGCAACAGCGCGTCCAGCGCCTGCATGATGTCGGCGTCGCCGTGGATCTCGAACGGGCCGTGCGCCTCGATCCGGCGCATGCCGTCCTCCTTCACGTTGCCGGCCACGATCCCGGAGAACGCGCGGCGCAGGTCGGCCGCCAGCTCATGCGGCTTGCGCCCGTGGTGCAGGTCCAGCCCGGCCATCAGCTCGTGGGTCGGGGAGAACGGCTGCTGGAACGCCAGCGGCACGTGCAGGCCCCAGTTGAAGAAGAACGAATCCTGCTGGGCGATGCGCTGTTCCTTCACCTTGCGGATGCCCGCCTCCATGCGCTTGGCCACCTGCGCCGGATCGGCCACGATGATCTCGTACAGCGAGGCCGCGGCATCGCCCAGGGTCAGGCGGATGAACTTGTCGATCTGCTCGAAATACGGCGCGGCGCCGGTGGGGCCAGTGAGGATCAGCGGGAAGCGCAGGTGCGCGTTCTCCTCGCGCAGCAGGATGCCCAGCAGGTACAGGATCTCCTCGCAGGTGCCGACGCCGCCGGGGAACACGATGATGCCGTGCGCCATGCGGACGAACGCCTCCAGGCGCTTCTCGATGTCCGGCATGATCACCAGGTGGTTGACGATCGGGTTCGGCGACTCGGCCGCGATGATGCCCGGCTCGGTGATGCCGATGTAACGGCTGCGGCGGCGGCGCTGTTTGGCATGCGCGATGGTGGCGCCCTTCATCGGCCCCTTCATCGCGCCGGGGCCGCAGCCGGTGCAGATGTCCAGCCCGCGCAGGCCCAGCTCGTAGCCCACCTGCTTGGTGTACTTGTATTCCTCCTGCCCGATCGAATGCCCGCCCCAGCACACCACCAGGTTGGGATCCCCTGGCTGCAAGACACGCGCATTGCGCAGCAGGCGGAACACCGCGTCGGTGATGTCGGCGGAGGCCTCCGGCTGGCAGTCGCCATTGAGGTCGATGGCGGTGAAGGCGATGTCGCGCACCACCGCGAACAGCAGCTCGGCGACGCCGGCGATGATCTGGCCGTCCACGAACGCCATCGCCGGGGCGTTGCTCAGCTCGATGCGCACACCGCGGTCCTGCTGGCGCACCTGGATGTCGAAATCGGGATAGAGCTCCTGCGCGGCGCGCGGATCGTCGGAGGCGCTGCCCGAGGTCAGCACCGCTAGCGCGCAGCGGCGCAACAGGTCGTGCAGGCCGCCGGAAGAGGCATCGCGCAGGCGCGCGACTTCCTCGCGCGAGAGCACGTCCAGCCCGCCGCGGGGATAGATATGGGTGGAAACGGTGGGGAGCGTGGAAGCCGCCGCAGCGGCGAGATTGGGCGAGTCGTTGTTGTCGTTCATGCGTCCACTTTAGCGCAGTTGCAGCTAATCGGACGCGGGGCGAAGCGCACAAAAAAAGACGCCCGGGTTGCCCCGGGCGTCTGTATGGCACAGGCCTGATCGGAGGATCAGAACTTGTACTTGATGGTCAGCAGGGCCTGCCAGCGCGAGATCACGCGCGCCGGGTTCGAGTAGGTGTCGTACACACCGAAGCTCTGCCAGGCCGGGCTGGTCGGGGTGCCGATGTCGTACACGTACTGGCAGTTGGTCGGGCAGGTACCGGTGACGTCGGTGACATAGGCCAGGCGACGCGTACCGAAGAAGCCCAGGCCGTTCTGCTGGCCCCAGTTCTTGTTGAGCAGGTTCAGGAAGTTGTAGATGTCCAGGCGCACCACGAACTTGTTGCCCTTGAAGAAGCCGGGCAGCTCCTGCTGGAAGCCCACGTCGAGCTGGTTGATCCAGGGCTGGTGCGACTTGTTGCGCTCGGCGATCTGGCCGCGGCGGGAGTTCAGGTACGGATCGCTGCTGATGAAGGCCTGGAAGGCATCGATCTGGGCCTGGGTGGTGCCCGGCTTGTAAGCGACCAGCGGGTCGTTCAGGGTCGGGATGTAGGCCAGGTCGACGTTGTTGATGCCATCGCCGTTCACGTCGGTGCCGAACACCCAGCTGTACGGCAGGCCGCTACGCCCGTTGTAGTACACCGAGATCGTGGTCTTGTTGTCGCCGAAGAAGGCATGGTCCCAGTTCAGCGAGGCCTTGACCGACAGCGGCACTTCGAAGCGCGAGGTGGCTTCCACCGAATCGTTCGGGTTCACGCGCGCCACGTAGTTGTAGTTCGAGAACGCCTGCGAGGCGGTGCCCGGCATGACCTCGGTACTGCGGGTCTGGGTGATGCTGAAGCTGCCGCGGAACCCGTTGGCCATCGCCTTGGACAGGGTCAGGGTCAGCGAGTCGGTATGGCCCTTGTTGGTGTTGGTCAGCAGGGTCGAACGGGTGTTGATCTCGGCGTAGGCGCCGTTGTTGGTGCCGGTGCCGATCGACGTGGTGCTGGCGTTCGGATAAGTCACCCAGTACGAATCACGCCCATCCGGCAAGGTGCCCTTCGGGGTGCCCACGTTCGGGATCTTGTAATCGATCGCGTCCTTGGCCTGGAGGTGCTGGTAATCGATGCTGGTGGTGATGCCCCACAGCCAGGGCAGTTCGACGTCCCAGCCCAGGCTGAACTTCCAGGCGGTCGGCAGCTTGAAGTTCGGATCCACCACGTCGATCTGGCAGACCGCATTGGTCGCGCACACGCCGGAGGCCACCGCGGTCGGGCCCGGCTGGTTGTACGGGTCCGGGCTGAACGGATCGGCGCTCGGGTTGGTGCTGCTGTACTGCTTGGACGAGACCACGCCGTTGTTGGTGTAGGGGTTGGTCATCCACACGTAGGGCGGCACGGTCTGGAACAGGCCGGCGCCACCGCGCAGCTGCATCTTGTTCTCGGTCGGGAAGGTGTAGTTGAACGCGAAGCGCGGCTCGATCACCTTGTTCTTGGAACTGAGCGTGGTGTTGCTGGGATACCCGAAGCGGCTCTCCCACACCGGCGCGCCCGGGGTGGCGCCCGGGGCGGTGTTGGTGCTGCTCTCCACCGCGACCGGCGGCGCATGGTCGGCCTTCGGGATATTGACGCGCACGCCGAACACCACCGACAGGTTGTCGGTCACCTGCCAGGTATCCTGCAGGAACGGGCTGATCTGGGTGTACTTCCAGGTACCGGCGCTGTCGGCCAGGGTCACCCCGGTCGGCAGGTAGTTCTTGACGAACGAGTAGTAATTGCCGGCCAGGATCTCGTCGACCACCGAGCCGTTGTTGTTCTTGTCGTAGAAGCTGTAGGAGCCGTGCAGCAGCTGGCCGAACACATTGGCCACCTTGTTGCTGAGGAAGTCCACGCCGCCCTTGATCACGTGGTCACCGGCGTAGTACGTACCGGAGAAGGTACCGCTGATGCGCTTGCTGTCGATCGAGTTCTCGTGGCGGAAGCGGTCCTCGCCACCGATCACGCGCGGCGCGGAGCCGTTGGTCGCGCTGGAGTTGGTCGAATTGCTGCACTGGCTGGCGGTGGCGGTGAAGCAGGCATAGACCTCGGGCTGGTTGATCGCGGCACCGTTGTTGGCCTGGTAGTGCTGGTAGCCGATCTTCAGCTCGGTGCTGAAGTTCTCGGTCCAGTCGCTGAACAGCTGCACCGAATAGTTGTCGGTCTTGTTGGCGACGGTGTACCAGTTGCTCGGCAGGATCGCCGTGTAATCCCGCACGTAGGAACTGTACGGCGTAGGACGCTTCTCGTCGGTGCGCTGGAAGGTGAAGCTGGCGCGGTGGTTGTCGTTGATGTTCCAGTCCAGCTTGGCCAGCGTGCGCTTGTTGTCCAGCGCCGCCGCAACATCGCCGTAGTTGCCGACCTTGAGGCCGATAGCGTCAAACGCCGCGGCCACGTCGGCCACCTGCTGCGCGGTCAGCTTGCCGCTGGTGACGGCATCGGTACCCACGCCGGCCAAGCCGCTGATCTTCTGCTCTTCAAAGGAGGTGAAGAAGAACAGCTTGTCCTTGATGATCGGGCCGCCGAAGGTGAAGCCGGTGGTCTCGTTCTTGTCGAAACCCTTGTAGGCCGGGCCGCCCCGACGGCCGACCATGCTGCTGGCATCGGTCAGCGCGTAGTACAGCGAGCCGTGGAAATCGTTGGTGCCGGACTTGGTGACCGCATTGATGCTGGCGCCGACCGAATCGTTGGTGACGTCGAAGCCGGTGATCTTGATGTCATAGGCGGCGATGGTGTCCGGCGAGATCGGCGAACCGGTGAAGCCCAGGCCGTTTGCGTTCAGGCCGAACGGGTCGTTCACCGACAGGCCGTCCACGCTGATGCTGTTGTAGCGGTTGTTCTGGCCGCTGACCGAGATCGAACCGTCGTTCTGGTCGGTCACGGTCACGCGCGGATCCAGGCGCGCGATGTCGTCCAGCGAGCGGTTGCCGCTGACCGCGGTTTCCAGCTGGCGACCGCTGATCGAGGTGCTCATGCCGCGGTTGTTGGGGTCGAACAGGTAGTTGCCCGCATCGCCCACCACGACCACCTTGTCCAGGTCCTTCGACACCGGCGCCAGGGAAGCGTTCACGGTGCTGACCTGGTTCAGCTCCAGGTACACACCATCCTCGGTCTTGGTGCCCTCGCCCGGCTTGCTGATGGTGATCTTGTACGGGCCGCCCACGCGCAGGCCGCGCGCGTTGTAACGGCCGCTGGCATCGGTGGTGGTGCGGCTGACCGTGCCGGATTCCACATGGACGATGGTGACCTCGGCGCCGGCCACGGGCTGGCCGTTGGCGCCGGTCACCTGGCCGCCGAGACCGGCGGAGGTGCTCTGCGCGAACACGGGAGCCGCGGCGAGCGCGACCATCAGGCCCAGCGACAGCTTCGACAGCCGGACGCGGTTCAGGTGGTTCATGGTATGACCTCTAAACGGTTGTAAGAGAAAGAGACAGCGGGCGAATCGATCCAGGCACCGGCGCGCCCGCCCCCTGCGGTCGCCGATCCATCTTTGGTGGGGTTCCCGCGCACCATCCCACGGCGTACGGGATCACCAAAGTTTAACATGCTAGAGGCGGGTTATGACGCCGCCATGACAGCCCCGTGCCCCTGTCATTTCCCCCGGCCGGCGGACGCGTCTCTCAGGCCGAGGCGCGCAGATAGCTGGCGATCCCGTCCAGGAACATCTGCACCGACAGCGCGACGATCACCATCCCCATCAGCCGCTCCAGCGCGGTCAGGGCGCGGGTGCCCAGCAGCTTCTTGAGCCAGGTGGCGCAGAACAGGATCACCGCGGTGGCCAGCCAGGCCAGGGTCAGGGCCAGCATCCAGTCACCCATGCGGTCCGGCTGCTGGCTGCCGAGCAGCATGACCGCAGCCATTCCGGACGGCCCGGCGATCATCGGGATCGCCAGCGGCACGATGAAGGGTTCCCCGCCCGGCACCTCGCCCATCACCCCGTCCGCGGTTGGGAAGATCATGCGCAGGCCGATCAGGAACAGCACGATGCCGCCGGCGATCGAAACCGACTCCTGGCGCAGGTGCATCAGCTCCAGCGCGTACTGGCCGCCCCACAGGAACAGCATCAGCACCGCCAGCGCGATCAGCAGCTCGCGCAGCAGGACCTTGCGCTGGCGTGCGGGCGGCACGCTGCGGAACAGGCTCAGCAGCACCGGGATGTTGCCCAGCGGGTCGAGGATGAAGAACAGCAGGACGGCGGCGGAGAGGACGGTCATGCGGCACTGACCTCGCGCACCCGGCCGCGCCAGGCCGCACCCGCCGGAGACAGCAGCTCCACGCAGGCGGCGGCGTACTCACCGGGCGGGCGCGCCTCGCGATCGGCATTTGCCTGGTAGGCGCGCGCGCGCAGACCGGTGCGCATCGGCCCGGGGCGCAGGCCACTGATGCGCGGGCCGGTCTCGCCCAGCTCGGCCTGCAGCATGCCCACCAGCGCCGCCTGGCCGGCCTGGGCCAGGCCGTAGCCGCCCCAGAAGGCCCCGCTGGTGCGCGCCGGATCGTCCAGCACGAATACCGCCGCGCCCGCTGGGGCCTTCATCAGCAGCGGCAGGCAGGCCTGGGTGAGCCACCAGCGTGCGGTGAGATCGACATGGATGGCGCGTGCAAAATCAGCGGGATCGGTATGCAGCAGCGGGGTCAGCCCCTTGAACTCGGCGGCGCAGTGCAGCAGCCCGTCGAGCCGGCCGAATTCGGCCTGGATGGCCTGCGCCAGCTGGTCGTGGTCGTCCGGGGTCGCGCCCTCGAGGTCCAGCGGGTACAGCACCGGCTCGGGGCCGACCGCCTTCACCGCGTCATAGACGCGGTTGAGCGGCGCGAGCTTGCGCCCCAGCAGGACCACGGTCGCACCGGCCTCGGCGCAGGCCACGGCCGCGGCCGCCCCCAGCCCGCCGGCGGCGCCGCTCACCAGGACGATGTGGCCGTGCAGCGCGCCGGGCACGCTCAGGCCTTTCGCGCGTCGGCGACCAGCCGCGCCAGCTCGCCGGATTCGGCCAGTTCCACGGTGATGTCGCAACCGCCGATCAGCTCGCCGTTGATGAACAGCTGCGGGAAGGTCGGCCAGTCGGAGTAGCGCGGCAGGTTGGCGCGGATCTCCGGCTCCTCCAGCACGTTCACCGCATGTAGGTCGGTGGCGCCGGCCGCCTTCAGCGCCTGCACGGCGCGGCTGGAGAACCCGCACATCGGGAACTGCGGGGTGCCCTTCATGAACAGCACGATGGGATGGCCTTCGATTTCGGCGCGGATGCGCTCTTCCACGGACGACATGGGGTTGACTCCTGCAACGGTGCGGCCCGCCCGTTTCACCTCTCGGCAACGGGCACGGCGGATACAATGCGCCATTGTAAGTCGTTCGCGCGGCCGTGGCCGCGCCCCATCCAACCCCAGGAGTCCGCCGTGGCCATCGAACTGCCCGCCCTGCCCTACGACCGCACCGCTCTGGAGCCGCACATCTCCGCCGAGACCATCGACTACCACTACGGCAAGCACCACCAGACCTATGTCACCAACCTCAACGGGATGATCGCCGGCACCGAGTTCGACGGCATGTCGCTGGAGGACATCGTGCGCAAGTCGCAGGGCGGCATGTTCAACAACGCCGCCCAGGTGTGGAACCACACCTTCTACTGGAACTGCCTCAAGCCCGGTGGCGGCGGCGAACCCGGCGGCAAGCTGGGCGAGGCCATCAATGCCGCGTTCGGCAGCTTCGCCGCGTTCAAGGAGGCCTTCACCAAGACCGCCATCGGCACCTTCGGTTCCGGCTGGGCCTGGCTGGTGCAGCGCCCGGACGGCGCGCTGGCGCTGGTCAGCACCTCCAACGCCGCCACTCCGCTCACCGGCGAGGACACCCCGCTGCTGACCTGCGACGTGTGGGAGCACGCCTATTACATCGACTACCGCAACGCCCGCCCGAAGTACATGGACGCGTTCTGGAACCTGGTGAACTGGGACTTCGTGGCCGCCCAGATGAAATAAGCCGCCGCTGCGCGCGGTCCGCGATACGGGCGGCCGGGGCAACCCGGCCGTTCGCATTCGTGCCGGACGCGCGCGCTCACGCCGCCGGCGGATGCGCGCCCAGCGCGGCCATCCGGCGCAGCAGACCGATGCTGTAGGCCAGCCCGTAGGCCACCAGCGCCGCGGCCAGGCCCAGGGTCAGGGCACTGGGCTGGCCGGCGGCCTGCAGTCCGCCGGCGTGCAGGTAGCGCCAGGCCAGGCGCCCCAGCAGCACCAGCGTCAGCACGCCGCCGATCCACGGGTTCGGAATGTAGGTGCGCACCCCGCCGCGCCACTCCGCATGGGTGTGGCGCACGCCGATCCAGCCCAGCAGCAATCCCGCCGCGGCCCCGCCGACCAGCGCCGGGCCCGACTGCGGCACCACCGTGGCCGCCACGCCCAGCATCGCCCCCACCAGCACCAGCATGACCAGGCGCAACAGCGTGCGCCGTGGCTGCCACGGCTGCGGGCCGAAGCTGCGGCGGATGCGGCGGTAATACACCCACCCAAGCAGCAGCGGCAGCAGGTAGGGAATCCACGGGGTCGGAGTGGCCGGCAGCGGCATGGCGGGGCATTCCCGGAAGGCGATGGCCGCCATCCTGCCACGGACCACGCGCTGCCCGCGATCACACCCTCGAGGCGTCAGCCCAGGCGCGCGATCACCGGCGCCACCTGCGCCTGCCGGCCCAATGCCTCACCGATACGCCGCAGCGATGCCGCCAGCTCCGCCGGGTGCTCGGCGCGCACGGTGGCGTGGCCGACCTTGCGCCCTGCGCGCGGCGGCTTGCCATAGTCGTGCCAATGCCCGCCCGCCTCGCGCAGCACCGGGCCGGCGTCGGGCATGGCGCCGATCCAGTTGAGCATGCAGGCGTGGCCGAGCATGCGGGTGTCGCCCAGCGGCAGGCCCAGCACCGCGCGCAGGTGGTTCTGGAACTGGCTGGTCTCGCTGCCTTCGATGGTCCAGTGCCCGGAGTTGTGCACGCGCGGCGCCATCTCGTTGGCCAGCAGCTCGCCGTCACGGCAGAACAGCTCGAGCGCGAACACGCCGACGTAGTCCAGCGCCTCGGCCAGCTTGCGTGCATGGGACAAGGCGGTCTCGCGCAGCGCGTCGTCCACCGGCGCAGGGGCCAGGCTGGCCGAGAGCACGCCATCGACATGCCAGTTCTCGGTCAGCGGCCAGGCGCGGAACTCGCCGTCGCGGCCGCGCACGGCCACCACCGATAGCTCGCGCTGGAAGGCGACGAAGCCTTCGAGGATCAGCCCCACCGTCGCCGCCTGCGCGCCCAGCGCGTCCCAGGCGGCCTCTACGTCGGCCGGGGTCTTGATGCGGAACTGGCCCTTGCCGTCGTAGCCCAGCCGGCGCGTCTTGAGGATGCAGGGCGTGCCGAGCACGGCCACCGCGGCGTCCAGCGCGGCGCGGTCGGGCACGTCCGCGAACGGCGGCACCGGGATGCCCAACTCGCGGAACAGGGTCTTCTCGGCCAGCCGGTCCTGCGCGGTGGCGAGCGCGCGCGGGTTCGGGAACACCGGCACCTTGCCGGTGAGCCATTGCGCCGACTCCGCCGGCACGTTCTCGAAATCGAAGGTCGCCACGTCGATCCGCGAGGCGAACTCCTCCAGCGCGGCGCGGTCGGTGTAATCGCCCACCACCATCGGCGCGAACTGCCCGGCGCAGGCGTCGCCGGCGGTGTCGAGGACGAGGAAGCGCAGGCCCAGCGGCGCGCCGGCCAGGGCCATCATGCGCGCCAGCTGGCCACCGCCGAGGATGCCGACGGTGGTCATGCGCGCGGGTCGTCGTTGTTCACGACGTCCTCGGTCTGCTTGGCGCGGAACGCCTCCAGCGCCGCGCCGATCGCGGGGAACTCGACGGCCAGCATCGCCGCCGCGAACAGCCCCGCGTTGGCGGCACCGGCGTTGCCGATGGCGAAGGTGGCGACCGGGACGCCTGCCGGCATCTGCACGATCGACAGCAGCGAATCCATGCCGTTCAGCGCCTTGCTCTGCACCGGCACGCCCAGCACCGGCAGCGCGGTCTTGGCCGCCAGCATGCCCGGCAGGTGCGCGGCACCGCCAGCGCCGGCGATGATCGCGCGCAGGCCACGCGCGGCCGCGCCCTCGGCGTAGGAAAACAGCACGTCCGGCGTGCGGTGCGCGGACACCACCTTCACCTCGTGCGGCACGCCCAGCGCCTCCAGCCGCGCGGCGGCGTGCTGCATGGTGTCCCAGTCCGAGCGCGAGCCCATGACGATGCCGACCAGCGGGGCGGCGGTGTTGACGGCAGGCATGACCATTCCCGATCGCGTGAGCGCGTAAAGACGTATTCTAACGGCCCCCGTCCACCATTGCCTTTCGCCGATGGACCGCAAGCTGCTCGATCTCCTCGCCTGCCCGGCCACCCGCCAACCGCTGTCGCTGCTGGAAGCCGACGGGCTGGACGCGCTCAACCGCGCGATCGCCGCCGGCCAGGTGACGCGCGGCGACGGCACGCCCCAGCGCGAGCCGCTGCGCGAGGCGCTGGTGACCCGCGACCGCAAGACCGCCTACCGCATCGACGACGGCATCCCGGTGCTGCTGGTGGAGGAGGCGATCGCCACCGCGCAGGCGGACGGATTCCCCGCGGCATGAGCGCGCCGGTCGCGCCGCCCGATGCGGCCGTGGTGGCGGCCAACGTCGCCGCCGCGCTGGCCGAGGACATCGGCCCCGGCGACGCCACCGCCCTGCTGCTGGAGGATGCCGCGGACGAGGCCTACCTGCTGTGCAAGGAGGACTGCGTGGTGGCCGGGCGGCCGTGGTTCGACGCCTGCCACCGCGCGCTGGACCCCGCCGTGCGCATCGACTGGCGCTGCGCGGAAGGCGACCGCATCGCCAAGGGCACCGTCATCGCCACCCTGCAGGGCCACCGCCGCGCGCTGGTCAGCGCCGAGCGCGCCTCGCTCAATTTCCTGCAGACGCTCAGCGGCACCGCCACCACCACCGCCCGCCACGTGGACGCGGTGCGTGGCACCGGCGCGGCCATCCTCGACACCCGCAAGACCTTGCCGGGTCTGCGCGTGGCGCAGAAGTACGCGGTGCGGGTCGGCGGCGGCAGCAACCACCGCATGGCGCTGTACGACGCGGTGATGCTCAAGGAAAACCACATCCGCGCCTTCGGCTCGGTGGCCGCGGCCATCGCGCGCGCGCGCGCGCTGCACCCGGCGCTGCCGCTGATCGTCGAGGTGGAGACCCTGGACGAGCTGCGGCAGGCGCTGGACACCGGCTGCACGCGCGTGCTGGTGGACGATTTCGACCCGGCCATGCGCCGCGAGGCGGTGCGGATCGCCAAGGGCGCGCCCTACCACGGACGCATCCCGCTGGAGGTCTCGGGCGGGGTGGACATGGCCAGCCTGCGCGCGATCGCCGAGGACGGGGTGGACTGCATCTCGATCGGCGGCCTCACCAAGCACGTCCACGCCATCGATTTCTCGTTGAAACTCGGCCCTCCGCCCCCAGCTTGACGCGATGCCCACCCTGCTCGTCCTGATGCTCGTCGGCGCCGCCGGCTTCTTCCTGTTCACCGCCGCGCGCGCGGCGGCCGAGCGCGCCGCGGACATCGGCCGCGACGCCTGCGAGGCGGCCGGGGTGCAATGGCTGGACCAGTCGGTGCATGCCACCGGCATCCGCCTGCGCCGGCGCGACGACGGCTGGCTGGGGCTGGAGCGCAGCTTCCGCTTCGAATATTCCGAGGACGGCCAGGACCGCCACGTGGGCCGGATCGTGCTGCTGGGCGAGAAACTGGTCGGCTTCAGCGGGCCGACCCGCGCAGCGCAGGCGGTGGTGCGGGCGTTCCCGTCCGGCTGACGCCCAAGGCCATCCCGGCGGCGGCGCGGAGCGCGCCGCGCGCTTACTTCACGACCCGCAGATGGCCGCGGCGCGGCGGCGGGCGATCGTCGTCACCATCTCCGGGGGCGGCCTCCGCATCGGTCTCAGGCGTATAGATGACCTCGGGATCGTAATCGGCGTGCAGCGCGCCCAGTCCCTCGTGCTCTTCTTCCGCTTCCAATGGCGCCGGCGGCGGGACATCCTGCGGCAGCGCCATGCCGTGGCCGTTCTCGCGCGCATAGATGGCGATCACCGCCGGCAGCGGCACCACCACGTTGTGGCTGACGCCGCCAAAGCGCGCCGAGAAGCGCAGCGCATCGTTGTCCATCTGCAGGTGCCCCACCGCGCGCGCGGCGATGTTCAGCACCACCTGCCCGTCCTTGACCGTATGCGGCGGCACCCGCACGCCCGGCACGCGCGCATCCACCAGCACGTGCGGGGTCATGTCGTTGTCGACGATCCACTCGTACAGCGCGCGCAACAGGTACGGCCGCTGCGAGCTCATCGCCGGCATCGGGGGCTGGGTCTCCATCAGGCCGGGAGTTCGCGCAGGTGCTTTTCCTGCGGCGTGAGGCTGCGCTCGAAGCCGGGGTTGCGGAAGATCCGGTTGCCGTAGTCCTCGATCGCCTTGCCATCCTTCGGCAGCGGGACGCCCAGGGCGTCCAGCCGCCAGATGATCGGGGCCATCGCGCAGTCGGCCAGGCTCATCTCGCCATTGAGGAAGAACTTGCTGGCCTTGAACAGCGGCAGCGCCGCGGTGAGCAGCTCCTTCAGGCGCTTGCGCCCGGCCTCGGCCTGCTGCTTGTTGCCAAACTGGATGGCCTGCACCTGCGGCACCCAGTCGTGTTCGATGCGCAGCATGGCCAGGCGCAGGCGTGCGCGCGAGAGCGGATCCACCGGCATCAGCGGCGGGTGCGGATAGCGCTCGTCCAGGTATTCGCTGACCACGCTGGCGGCGTACAGCACCAGGTCGCGCTCGACCAGGGTCGGCACCGAGTGGTAGGGGTTGAGGTCGATCAGGTCCTCGGGCGGGTTCTGCGGGTCCACCGGGATCAGGTCGTAGGCCACGCCCTTCGCCGCCAGCACCAGGCGCACGCGGTGGCACAGCACGTCATCGACAGCGGAAAACAGGGTCAAGGCGTTTCGCATGCGCGGACTCACAGCCATCATCAGGACCACTCCCACGCCCGGTCGATGCCGGACGCACCTGCGCCGCCCGCACGATGCGGACGGCCGTCAAGCGTCGTTCCCTGCGGCGGGCGTCCTTGCCGCTGGCGCCGCGTCAGTGAACGTCCCGCCAGTATTCTTGCTTCAACAGCCACGCCATCAGGGCGAAGAACACCAGGAACAGCACCGCCCACACGCCCACGCTCTGGCGCTTCAGCGCCGCCGGCTCGCCGGCGTACTCGAGGAACGCGGTGATATCGCGGACGGTACGGTCGAACTGCGCCGGGGTCTGGGTGCCGGCCTGGCTGATGGTGAAGCCCTCCACCGGCAACTCGCCGGCCTCGGTCTTCTTGCCGTACACCGGCTGCTGGATGCCCTGCAACTCCCACAGCGGGTTCGGCATCGAGGCGTTCGGGAACAGGGTGTTGTTCCAGCCCACCGGGCGGCTTTCGTCCACGTAGAAGGACTTCAGGTAGGTGTAGATCCAGTCGCTGCCGCGCACGCGCGCGATCAGCGACAAATCCGGCGGCGCCTTGCCGAACGCGGCCTTGGCCAGCTCCGGCGGCATCGCCGACAGCACATGGTCGCCGATCTTGCCGCCGCTGAAGTTCAGGTTCTGCATCACCTGGTCTTCGGTCAGGCCCAGATCCTCGCCGATGCGCGCGTAGCGCACGTATTTCAGCGAATGGCAGCCGCTGCAGTAGTTCATGAACAGGGCCGCGCCACGCTGCAGCGAGGCCTTGTCGTTGAGGTCCACGCCCGACTGCTGCAGGTCGCCGCCCTCGCTGGCGAAGGCGGTGGCGGACAGCAGCAGGCCGGCCGCGAACAGGGCCGCGCGCGCCAGCAGGCCGCGCGTGTTGTCGGAGAAGTCAGTCATGCATCGTCACCCGTTCCGGCACCGGCTTGGTCTTGTCCAGCTTGGACCAGACCGGCATGGTGATGAAGAAAGCGAAGTAGAGGAAGGTCAGCACGCGGCCGATGATGGTTTCCACCGGGTCGGTGCCCGGGCCGCCACCGATCTTGGCCAGCCACAGGAAGCAGACCGCGAACATCAGCAGCATGGCCCAGCTCAGCCAGCCGCGGTAGCGGTAGGACTTGACCGGCGACTTGTCCAGCCACGGCACCAGGAACAGGCAGACGATGGCGCCGAACATCACCAGCACGCCCCACAGCTTGATGCCGAAGAACGAGGGCACCACCCGCAGCATCGCGTAGTACGGGGTGAAGTACCACACCGGCTTGATGTGCGCGGGCGTCACCAGCGGGTTGGCCTCGGTGAAGTTGTCGTGCTCCAGGAACAGGCCGCCAAAGGTGGGCGCGAAGAAGATGATGAACGCCGCGATCACCAGGAAGCAGCCGACGTAGAACAGGTCCTTGACCGTGTAGTACGGATGGAACGGGATGCCGTCCGCCGGCGCCGTCTCCGACCAGCGGTTGCCCTTCGGGCCCTTCTTGATCTCGACGCCGTCCGGGTTGTTCGAGCCGACTTCGTGCAACGCGAAGATGTGCAGCACCACCAGCAGCAGCAGCACCAGCGGCAGCGCGATGACGTGCAGCGCGAAGAAGCGGTTCAGGGTGGCGTCGCCCGGGTTGAAGTCGCCCATGATCCATTCGGTCAGGCCGCCGCCGATCACCGGGATCGCGCCGAACAGCGAGATGATCACCTTGGCGCCCCAGTACGACATCTGGCCCCAGGGCAGCACGTAGCCCATGAAGGCCTCGGCCATCAGCACCAGGTAGATCACCATGCCCAGCAGCCACACCAGTTCGCGCGGCTTGCGGTAGCTGCCGTACATCAGCCCGCGGAACATGTGCAGGTAGATGACGATGAAGAACAGCGACGCGCCGGTGCTGTGCATGTAGCGGATCAGCCAGCCCCACTCCACGTCGCGCATGATGTACTCGACGGAGCCGAACGCCTCGGCGGCGCTGGGCTTGAACTGCATGGTCAGGAAGATGCCGGTCAGGATCTGGTTGGCCAGCACCACGATCGACAGCACGCCGAAGATGTACCAGATGTTGAAGTTCTTCGGCGCGTAGTACTCGCTCATGTGCTTGCGGTACGCCGGCATCATGCCGGGCGCGCGCGCGTTGACCCAGTCCATCAGGCCGTTGGCGGTGCGGGTGAGGATATTCGCCATGGCTTACGCGGCTCCCTTCGGATCGACGCCGATGACGACGGTATTGTCGCCTTCGAAGTGATAGGGCGGCACCGGCAGGTTCAGCGGCGCCGGCTGCGCCTTCAGCACCCGCCCGGCCAGGTCGTAGCGCGACTTGTGGCAGGGGCAGAAATAGCCGCCCTTCCAGTCCGGGTCGAACGGCTCGGGCTTGACCTCGGGCTTGAACTCGGGGGCGCAGCCCAGGTGGGTGCAGACGCCCACCAGCACCGCGATCTCGGGCTTGATCGAACGGGTCTCGTTCTTGGCGTAGGCCGGCTGGGTGGAGGCATCCGAATGCGGGTCGGCCACCAGCGGGTCCATCACCGGCAGGGTCGCGAGCATGGCCTTGGAACGCTTGGCGATGTAGATCGGCTGGCCGCGCCAGTTCAACACCAGCTGCTGCCCGTCCTGCAGCGCGCTGATGTCCTGGCTGACCGGGGCGCCCGCGAAGCGCGCGCGCGCGCTGGGGCTCCAGGACTTGATGAACGGCACCGCCGCGAACCCGGCGCCCACCGCCCCCACCACCGCTGTCGTCGCGGTGAGGAACCGGCGTCGCCCGGTGTTGACCTCTTCGTTCGCCATCCCGCACTCCGTGAAGAAAACTGGATATGCCCCTTGGCTGGCGGCCAAGGGGGCCGCCAACCGCAAAAGACACTGAAGTGTATATGAACGCTTAACGCGCCGACAATCCGCCCCGCAGCGGCGCTCCCGCGCCCGCCAGGGCCCCGCGATAGCGCTCCGCCAGCACCCCCACCCGCTGCACGTAGCGCTGGGTTTCGCTGTAGGGCGGCACCCCGCCGTACTTGTCCACCGCGCCCTCGCCGGCGTTGTAGCCCGCCGCGGCCAGGGCCAGGTTGCCGTTGAACCGTTTCAGCAGCCAGGCCAGGTACTGCACCCCGCCGCGGATGTTCTGGCCGGCATCGAAGGCATCCAGCACGCCGAACCGGCGGGCGGTCGCCGGCATCAGCTGCATCAGGCCCTGCGCCCCGACCCGCGAGATCGCATTGGGGTTGAACGCGGATTCGGCATGGATGATGGCGCGCACGACCGCCTCTTCCACCCCCAGCTCGCGCGCGGCGGCGGCGATCTCGTCGCTGTAGGCGGTGGTGTTGAGGCGCACCGTGCGGAAATCCACGCCCGGCAAGACCCCGCAGGCGTAGCAGCGCTCTATATAAGAGTATTGGATGGTGCGGATGGCCGCCATCGGCACCCCGACCGGGCGCGCGCTGGTGTAGGTGCGCACCCCGTCCTTGCCGACATAGCTATACAGCTGGCCGTGGACCAGGCGCGGGCCCATGGCCGGGCCCGGGGCGGGCGCGGGAGAAGGCGCAGCCGCAGGCGATGCCGCCGGCGCGGAGGATGCGACCGCGGCCGGCGGACGCGCCACCTCGGCCAGCGGCGGCGCAGGCGCGGGGGCCGGGGCACGTGTCGGGGCCCGCACCGGGGGGGCCGGACGGTAGCTGCCGAGCAGGCGGCACTGCGCACCCGGCGGACGCTTGTTGACGTAGCTCACCGCGCCATCGCCGCCCACGCAGCGATAGACGTTCCCCGCCAGCGCCGGCGCCCCCGGCGCCAGCAGCAGCAGCAAGATGGCCGCCCGTCCCCTCATGCGGCGGAGTCTCGCCCCGCGCGCCGCGCTTGGCAAGCGTCCGCGCACCCGCGGCCGGCCCCTGCCGCTAGAATGGCCGCCCCGCCACCCATCCGGCCCGGACTCACCGCCGCGCCCCGGAGCACGCCATGACCGATCTGCACCCCCTGCCCGCCCCGCCGCCTGCCGCACCCGCCGCCGGCAGCGGCCCGAAGCTGTTCATCCAGACCCACGGCTGCCAGATGAACGAGTACGACTCGTCGCGGATGGCCGACGTGCTGCACGCCGCGGAAGGCATGCAGCTGACCACGAACGCCGACGAAGCCGACGTGATCCTGATCAACACCTGCTCGATCCGCGAAAAAGCGCAGGAAAAGGTGTTCAGCCAGCTGGGCCGCTGGAAGCAGCTCAAGCAGGGCGGCCGCCCGGTCATCATCGGCGTCGGCGGCTGCGTGGCCAGCCAGGAAGGCGCGGCGATCCTGGAGCGCGCGCCCTACGTGGACCTGGTGTTCGGCCCGCAGACCCTGCACCGGCTGCCGGAATTGATCCGCGCCCGCCGCGAGCAGGACGCGCCGCAGGTGGACATCAGCTTCCCGGAGATCGAGAAGTTCGACCGCCTGCCGGAGCCGCGCGCGGAAGGCCCCACCGCCTTCGTCTCGATCATGGAAGGCTGCTCCAAGTACTGCACCTACTGCGTGGTGCCCTACACCCGCGGCGAGGAAATCAGCCGCCCGTTCGAGTCGGTGCTGACCGAGGTGGCGGAACTGGCCGCGCAGGGGGTGCGCGAGGTCAACCTGCTGGGGCAGAACGTGAATGCCTACCGCGGCGCGCTGGGCGAGGACGGCGCCACCGCCGATCTTGCGCTGCTGATCCGCGCGATCGCCGAGATCGACGGCATCGGCCGCATCCGCTTCACCACCTCGCACCCGCTGGAGTTCAGCGACTCGCTGATCGAGGCCTACCGCGACGTACCGAAGCTGGCCAACTACCTGCACCTGCCGGTGCAGTCCGGCAGCGACCGCATCCTGGCCGCGATGAAACGCGGCTACACCGCGCTGGAGTTCAAGCAGAAGATCCGCAAGCTGCGCGCGGTGCGCCCGGACATCTCGATCAGCTCGGACTTCATCGTCGGCTTCCCCGGCGAGACGGACGCCGATTTCGAGAAGACCATGAAGCTGATCGAGGACGTGGGCTTCGACCAGAGCTTCTCCTTCATTTATTCGCGTCGCCCCGGCACCCCGGCCGCGGACCTTCCGGACACCACCAGCAGCGAGGAGAAGCACGCCCGGCTGGACCGCCTGCAGAAGCACATCACCGCGCACGCGGCGGGCATCTCGCGGGCGATGGTGGGCAGCGTGCAGACCGTGCTGGTGGAAGGCCCGTCCAAGAAGAACCCGGACGAGCTGACCGGCAAGACCGAGAACATGCGCTCGGTGAATTTCCCGGCGCCGAAGCGGCTCATCGGCCAGTTCGTGGACGTGACGATCACCGAGGCGCTGAGCAATTCGCTGCGCGGCCGCTTGCACCTGGCCGAGGACGACGCCGCGGCCTGAGCGGCGGCGGGCGCGCGCTAGTCGAGCGCGCTGAGGAAGCGCTCGCCGCGCGGGCCGATCTGCACCACCCGCGAATCCGGCACGCGCCGTGCCAGGCCGGTGTCGAGCAGATAGCGAAGCAAGGCGCCGCCCAGCGCACCGGCGACATGGTCTTGGCGCTCGCTCCAGTCCAGGCACGGCCGGCACACCGGCCGGCGCGACGCACGCAGCGCCGCCACGTCGATGCCGATCGCCGTACACCAGGCCGTGCCGGACGCGCTCAGCGCCATGCCGTCACTGCACAGCAGGTGCCCGCGCGCCTCCATCTGCTGGCGCCAGCGGATCGCCAGTTCGCCGGCAAGGTGGTCGTAGCACACCCGCGCGCGGCGCAAGCCGGAATCCGCCGGGCCGACCCGCCGGGTCTGCGGCGGTACGAGCCCCATCATCGCCTCGACTGCCGCGGCAACCTGCGCATCGGCGAGGCGGAAATAGCGGTGCCGGCCTTGGCGCACCACCGCGAGCAGGCCGGCCTCGACCAGTTGCGTCAGATGTTGGCTGGCGGTGGACGGCGCCACGCCGCCGTCCAGGGCCAGTTCCGTGGCGGTGCGCGCCTGCCCGCTCATCAACGCCGCCAACATGCGGCTGCGCGCGGCGTCGCCCAGCAGGAAGGCGACACGGGACAGCGGTGTGGCTTCGCTCATGCTTCGATTCTAGACGAAGCATGACGCCGCGCTGGCGCCTACCGTGCCCGCTTCCCACACGAGGCAGGCACATGGCCAACACGCTGCACCACTACGCTTCGCAACTGCACTGGACCGGCAACCGCGGCAACGGCACCGCCGACTACACAGGCTACGGCCGCGACTACACGCTGCAGGTTCCAGGCAAAGCGGCGCTGGCGGGCAGCGCCGATCCGGCGTTCCGCGGCGACCCGGCGCTGCACAACCCGGAAGACCTGTTCGTCGGCGCCCTCGCCGCCTGCCACATGCTCACCTACCTGGCGCTGTGCGCGCATGCCGGCATCCGGGTCCTGGCCTACGACGACCAGGCGCAAGGTTGGCTGGAGCTGCATCCCGGCCGCGGCGGGCGCTTTCGCGAGGTGACGCTGGCGCCGCGGGTGACCATTGCCGCGGACAGCGATGCGGCCCGTGCGCACGCGCTGCACGCACAGGCGCACGCGCAGTGCTTCATCGCCAACAGCTGCGCGGTGGCGGTGCGCTGCGAGGCGACGATCGTGCACGGCGAGGCGACGGCGGAGGCGCTGCGATGAAGGACGTGGAGATCCATCTCGACGATCGCCCCGGCGCACTGGCGGCGATGGCCAAGGCGCTGGGCGCGGCCGGCATCAGCATCGAAGGTGGCGGCGCGTGGCGGGTGGGCGGCCGCGCGGTCGCGCACTTCCTGTTCGATGCCGCTGCGCCGGTGCGCGACGCACTGCAGGCGCACGGGATGCGCGTGGCCGCCGAGCGTCCCGCCGTACTGCTGCGCCTGGACCAGGACACGCCGGGCCAACTGGGCTTGCTGACAGGCCTGCTCGGCGACGCCGGCATCGACATCGCCGTGCAGTACAGCGATCACCACGGTCAGCTGGTGCTGGTGGTGGACGACCTTGCCGGCGCACGGGCGATCGCGGACGCGTGGATGCAGGCCCGCGACGCGCGCGGCGGCGGCGGACATCGATAGGCGCGCCGCAACGGATTCCCAGAAGGCAAGCGCGGCGGAACGCCCGGCGCTGGCCGGCAGGTGCGATTTTTTTCGCCACCACAGGGCCGCGCCTTGCCGGGCAAGGCGTCCGCGTAGTTGTCCACAGGTTTTTGGACAATCAATCCACATCCATTGTGGACAACGTTGCCATCGCCGCCTCGTGCGGGTCGCGGCGGTGGCGCTCACAGGCGCGGGGCGTAGTCAGATCGCGTTGACGTGCACACACCGACGCCGCAACCGCGCCCCCCTTCACTGGCCCGGCTACGCGCTGCGCGCTACCCTTTGCGCCCCCTCGTTTTCGACGCTGCCGCTGGCGGCGTGCGCCCGCCATGACCATCCCTGCGCAACGCGAGTTCGTGCTGGAACCCGACGACGCCGAGCGCCTGGCCAACCTGGCCGGCCCGTTCGACGCCCACCTGCGCCTGGCCGAGCTGCGCCTGGGCGTGCAGATCGCCAACCGCGGCAACGTGTTCCGGGTGAGCGCCGAGGATGCCGCCGCCGCCGGGCGCGCCGAGGCCTTCCTGCGCCGGCTGTACGACGACACCGCCGGCGAGGCGCTGGACGAGCCGGCCGTGCACCTGCGGCTGGGCGCGTTCGCGGACGAGGCCGCGCCCGCCGCCGGCCATGCCGGGCAGGACGTGGCGGTGCGCGTGAAGCGCGGCACCCTGCGCGGGCGCGGGCCCAACCAGCGCAAGTACCTGCAGGCGATCGCCACCCACGACATCAATTTCGGCGTCGGCCCGGCCGGCACCGGCAAGACCTACCTCGCCGTGGCGATGGCGGTGGACGCGCTGAACCAGTCGCGCGTGCAGCGGGTGGTGCTGGTGCGCCCGGCGGTGGAGGCCGGCGAGAAGCTGGGCTTCCTGCCCGGCGACCTCACCCAGAAGGTCGATCCCTACCTGCGCCCGCTGTACGACGCGCTGTACGAAATGCTGGGCGTGGAGAAGGTGGCGCGCCTGCTGGAACGCAACGTCATCGAGATCGCGCCGCTGGCGTACATGCGCGGGCGCACGTTGAACGATGCGTTCGTGATCCTCGACGAGGCGCAGAACACCAGCATCGAGCAGATGAAGATGTTCCTGACCCGGCTGGGCTTCGGCAGCACCGCCGTGATCACCGGCGACATGACCCAGATCGACCTGCCCAAGCACCAGAAGTCCGGCCTGAAGGACGCGGTGGAGGTGCTGCGCGGGGTCGAGGGCGTGAGCTTCACCTTCTTCGAGGCGCGCGACGTGGTGCGGCACCCGCTGGTGGCGCGCATCGTGAATGCCTACGAGGCGCGCGACGCCGCCGCCGAGGGGTAAGATGCGCGCATGACCCAGGGACCGGTCCGCCTCGATGTCGCCGTCGGCTACGCGGTGCCGCGCGCCGGCGTGCCGGCCGCCGCTAGTTTCCGCAAGTGGGCGGCCGCCGCGCTGGCCGGGCGCATCCGCGAGGCCGACCTGGCGATCCGCCTGGTCGGCACCCGCGAGGGGCGCGCGCTGAACCGCCACTACCGCGGCCGCGACTACGCCACCAACGTCCTCAGCTTCCCGGCGGAACTGCCGGAAGGGCTGCCCAAGGACGTGCGCCTGCCGCTGCTCGGCGACCTGGTGCTGTGCGCGCCGGTGGTGGCCCGCGAAGCCAAGGAACAGGGCAAACCGCTGAACGCGCACTATGCCCACCTGACCGTGCACGGCTGCCTGCACCTGCTGGGCTGGGACCACGAGGACGCGCGCGAGGCCGAGGCCATGGAGCAGCTGGAGCGCGAGATCCTGGCCACGCTGGGCCTGCCCGATCCCTATCTCGACGCCTGAACACCCGCCCCCGCGGATTCGCTAGACTTCCCCACGCGTTCTTTCCCCCGCAGCGAGCAAAGGCCCTTACGCCCCATGTCCGAGGACGACAGTCGACGCCACCCCGACGCCGACGAGAAACCCGCCGAGAAACCCCATCGCTCCTGGCTGGAGCGCATCAGCGCCGCCCTGTCCGGCGAACCGACCAGCCGCGAGGACCTGATCGAACTGCTGCGCGACGTGCAGGCCGATGGCCTGATCGGCGCCGATACGCTGCGCATGATGGAAGGCGCCATCAACATCGCCGACATGACCGTGGGCGACGTGATGGTGCCGCGCGCGCAGATGGTGGCGCTGCCGGCGGACGGCAAGCTGCTGGACCTGATGAAGCAGGTGGTGGAATCCGGCCACTCGCGCTTCCCGGTGCACGGCGAGGACAAGGACGAGATCCTCGGCATCCTGCTGGCCAAGGACCTGCTGCGCGGGGTGGTGGCCGACAACGGCCCGGCCAGCATCCACGAGCTGCTGCGTCCGGCGGTGCTGATCCCGGAGTCGAAGAACCTCAACGTGCTGCTGCGCGAGTTCCGGCAGTCGCGCAACCACATGGCGATCGTGATCGACGAATACGGCGGCGTGGCCGGGCTGGTGACGATCGAGGACGTGCTGGAGCAGATCGTCGGCGAGATCGACGACGAGCACGACGATGCCGCCGACGCGGGCGTGCTGATCGCGGCCCAGGCCGACGGCCAGTTCGTGGTGGACGCCCTCACCCCGATCGCCGACTTCAACGAACGCTTCGGCGCCGATTTCGACGACGACGAATACGACACCATCGGTGGGCTGGTGACCGCCGCGATCGGCCACCTGCCGGAAGCGGGCGAGGAGCTCTCGCTCGGCCGCTTCACCTTCCGGGTGGCGCGTGCCGACGCGCGCCGGCTGCATGCGCTGCACGTGAGCGTGCATGCCGAGGGCTGAGCGCGCGCGCGCCGCGGCGCGCTGGATGCTGGCCCCCTTGCTGGCGCTGCTGGCCGTGGCGGCCATGGGCGCCACGCCCGCCCCGTCATCCGCCCCATCACCCGCGCCGCCCCCGGCATCCACATCGCCCGCAGCGCCTGCCGATGCAGCGCCGGCGGCGCCGCGGATCGGGGTGGTGACGATGGGCCCGGGCGAGGTGTTCTGGGAACGCTTCGGGCACGACGCCATCGTGGTGGAAGACCCGCGCACCGGCACGCGCACCAACTACAACTTCGGCTTCTTCGACATGGACGAACCCGGCTTCCTCGGCCGCTTCGTCAAGGGCGACATGCGCTACCGGCTGGTGGCGCTGCCGCTGGAAGAGGACATGGAGTACTACCGCCAGGTCGGACGTGGCGCGCGCCTGCAGTGGCTGGACCTGGAGCCGGCGCAGGCACGCGCGCTGGCGGCGGCGCTGGCCGAGAACGCACGCCCGGAGAACGCGCGCTACCGCTACGACTACTTCACCGACAACTGCGCCACCCGCGTGCGCGACGCACTCGACCGCGCGCTCGGCGGCCACCTGCGCAAGCAGCTGGAAGGCCGCTCCAGCGGCGACACCTACCGCAGCGAGGCGCTGCGGCTGGCCTCGCCGCAGGCGTGGATGTGGCTGGCGTTCGACATCGGCCTGGGGCCCTACGCCGACCGCCCGCTGACCCGCTGGCAGGAGGATTTCCTGCCGCGCCGGCTGGCCGACGACCTGCGCCGCGTCACCGGCACCAGCGGGCGCCCACTGGTAGCCGCGGAGGTGGAGCTGCTGCCGCAGCGGCTGCCGCCGGAGCCGGCCGAGCAGGCCCCGGCGCTGTGGCCCTGGCTGCTGGCCGGCGCGCTGGCCGCGGCCGCCATCCTGTGGCTGCGCACGGCGCGTCCCGGCCTGCTGGCGGGGCTGGCGCTGGGCTTCTGGCTGCTGTGCGGCCTGCTCGGGCTGGTGCTGGCGCTGGGCTGGGCGTTCACCGCGCACCAGGCGATGTGGGCCAACCGCAACCTGCTGCTGTTTAATCCGCTGTGCCTGCTGCTGGTGCCGGGCGGGGTCGCCCTGCTGTACGACCGCGCGCCCTCGCCGCGCTTCCGCACGCTGCTGGTGGCGGTGGCCGTGCTGGCGCTGCTGGCCTGCCTGCTGCTGTGGCTGCAGTCCGTGCCGCAGCGCAACGGCCACTGGATCGCGCTGCTGCTGCCGATCCACGCCGCCCTCGCCCGCGCTTGGCGCAGGCCGGCGGCTTGATGGCCACCGTCGCCGCGGGCAGGATGGGCCGATGAGCCGACTGCACGACTCCCAGCGCCAAGCGATCGTCAACTGCGCGGTGTACGACCGCGCCGGCCACCGCCGCGACATCCCGATCGAGGCCATCAGCGAGGTGCTGGCGCAGGACGACGGCAGCTTCGTCTGGGTCGGCCTGTACGAGCCGGAAGAAGCGGTGCTGGACGCGCTGCAGGAAGAGTTCGGCCTGCACGACCTGGCGGTGGAGGACGCGCACAAGGCGCACCAGCGGCCCAAGATCGAGACCTACGGGCAAAGCCTGTTCATCGCCGTGCACACCGCCCAGCGCGTCCACGGCGAGGTGCGCTTCGGCGAGACCCAGGTGTTCGCCGGCCCGCGCTACCTGGTGACCGTGCGCCACGGCGCCTCGCTCAGCTACGCCCCGGTGCGCCAGCGGCTGGAGCGCGAGCCGGAGCTGCTGGCGCTCGGCCCCAGCATCGCCCTGCACGGGGTGCTGGATTTCGTGGTGGACAACTACCAGCCGATCGTCGCCGACTACGGGGACGAGCTCGACGCCCTCGAGCAGGACGTGTTCGCGGAAAGCTACCGCCGCACCACCCTGCAACGCCTGTACCGGCTGCGCAAGGACCTGACCCGGATGCGGCTGGCAGTGCTGCCGATGCAGGACATCCTGGCCCAGCTCCGGCGCGCGCCGGCGTTCCCGATCCCGGACGAAGTCAAGCCCTACTTCCGCGATATCCACGACCATGCCGCGCGCGAGGGCGACACCATCGACACCCTGCGCGAGATGGCGGCCGCGGCCATGAACACCAACCTGGCGCTGGTGACGGTGGCGCAGGGCGAGGTGGTGAAGAAGCTGGCCGGCTGGGCCGGTCTGCTGGCCGCGCCGACCCTGATCGCCAGCTGGTACGGCATGAACTTCGAACACATGCCGGAACTGCACGGACGCTACAGCTACGCCATCCTCACCGGCGTGGTGGCGCTGGTGTGCATCGTGCTGTACGCCTACCTGCGCCGCATCCGCTGGCTGTAGCGCGCCTCAGCGCAGCCAGAACACCGCCCACGCCAGCGCGGCCAGGGCCGCGGCCGCCGCCACCCACCACCACAGCGGCATGCGGAAGCCGCCCGTGCGCGGCGACAGCTGCTGCAGCTCGGACCGGGTGGAATCCAGCACCCGGAAGCGCACCGTGTCGAACGCGATCTCGTCGCCGGCCACGGCCAGCCCCTGCAGGATGCGGCGGCCGTTGAGGAAGGTGCCATTGGTGGAACCGGTATCCTCGACCTGCACGCCGTCCGCCACCGGCACCAGCCGCGCGTGCTGGCGCGACAGTCCGGCCTCCTCGATCTGCAGCGTGCATTCCGGCGCACGGCCCACGGTGGCCACGCCCGCCAGCGGATGGCTGCGCCCCAGCATCGGGCCGGACACCCCGCGCAGGACGAAACGCGGCAGCACCGGCCGCACCCGGGTGAGGCCGGCCTCGTCCGCCGGCTCCGCCGCCATCGGCGCGGACGCCTCCTCGCGGGCCTTGGGCAACACCCCCGGCGGCAAGGCCGCCAGCCGCGCCTGCACGCCGGCGATGCCCAGGCTGTCGCCGGGGCGCAGCGCGATCAGGCCCTGCACCGGGCGGTCGTTGACGCGCAGCGCCGCCTCCGGTGCGGCCTGCAGCAGCACCCGCGCGCCGACCACGCGCAATTCGCAGTGCAGCGGCAGCACGCCCGGCTGTTCCAGCCGGATGCCGCACTCGGGATCGCTTCCGATGCGGGTGACGCCTTCTTCAAGCAAACGCGGCGAATGCTCGCCGCCTGGGAACACGAGTTTCATGCGTGCGCAGGTCCGTGGACGGGATCGCGGCGGCCGCCGGAGCAGCCGCCAGAAGGCTCACTGGCCGATATGCTGCTTCAGCCAGGCATTCACCGTCTCGTGCCAGAGCACGCTGTTCTGCGGCTTCAGCACCCAGTGGTTCTCGTCCGGGAAATACAGGAACTTCGATTCCACGTCCTTGCGCTGGGCTGCGGTGAACGCGGCGATGCCCTGCTCCACCGGAATGCGGAAGTCCTGCTGGCCGTGGATGATCAGGATCGGCACCCGCCAGTCCTTGACGTGGTTGGCCGGGTTGAATTTCTGGTAGCCGTCCGGGTTCTCGAACGGGGTGCCGCCGTTTTCCCACTCGCTGAACCACAGCTCCTCGGTGGCGTAGCCCATCATGAAATTGTCGAACACGCCGTCGTGGGCGACGATGCACTTCCACGGCTGGTTCCAGTTGCCGGCGATCCAGTAGGCCATGAAGCCGCCATAGCTGGCGCCCAGCGCGCAGGCCTTGTCGCCATCGAGGAAGGGATAGGCCTTGAGCGCGTAATCCCAGCCCTTCTGCAGGTCTTCCAGCGGGCGGTCGCCCCAATGGCCGGAGATGGAATCGGTGAAGGCCTGGCCGTAGCCGGTGCTGCCGTGGAAGTCGATCATCACCACCGCATAGCCCTGCCCCGCGTAGGTCTGCGGATTCCAGCGATAGCTCCAGCCGTTGCCGAAGCTGCCCTGCGGGCCGCCGTGGATCAAAAACGCCACCGGATACTTCTTGCCCGGCTGATAGTTCCACGGCTTGACCACGTAGCCGTGCACGGTTTCGTCGTTCCAGCCACGGAACTTGAACTGCTCGAAGGCGCCCCAGGCCACGTCCGGCAGCATCTGCGCCGCGCTCGGGGTGATCTGCCGCAGCGGCGCCTTGCCATCCAGGCTGGTGGTGTAGAGCACGTCGCCCGTCACCAGCGAATTGCGCGCCAGCGCCAGGGTCGGCCCGGCCAGATCGAACGCGGACACGCTGCCGTCCTTCGCCACCGTCTCCACCTCGCCGTTGGCCAGCGAGACGCGGAACAGCGGGTGCTGGCCCAGTTCCTGCGCGGTGGTGTAGATCCACTTGCCGTCGGCGGACAGGCGGATGCCGTCGGCGGAGGCATCCCAGCGCGGCGCGATCTCGCGGGTCTTGCCGGTGGCCAGGTCCATCGCCATCAGTGCGAAGCGGTCGGCCTCGAAGCCGGGGCGCTTCATCGCGCGGTAGTACAGGGTCTTACCGTCGGCGCTGAACACCGGGCCGGCATCCCAGGCCTTGTTGGCGGCGGTGAGGTTGCGCGCGCCGCTGCCGTCGGCATTCACCAGCCAGATGTCGAAATTGGTGCTCCACGGCTCCTCGCGGTTGGCCTGGCGCACGCTCATCGCCACGGTCTTGCCGTCCGGCGACCAGGCGAAGTCGGACAGGTCACCGAACGGCTTGGACGGGATGTCACCGTGGATGCCGCCACTCAGCAGGGTGGCCGAGGTCAGCATGCCCGCGCCGCCGAGCGGGGCGGCGAACACGCGGTTCAGGCGGCCGTCGTTCCAGGCATCCCAGTGGCGGATGAACAGGCGGTCGAACACCTTGCCGGTGGCCTTCACCGCCTCGGCCTCGTCCAGCTTCTTCTTGGTGCAGGCCAGGTCGGCCTGGCAGTCCGGGAACACCGCGAACGCCAGCGCCACCTGCTTGCCGTCGGGCGAGAGCTGGTAGGCGTCCACGTCGATCGGAAAATCGGTCAGGCGCTTGGGTTCGCCGCCGGCCAGCGGCATCGCGTACAGCTGCATCGAGCCCGACTTCGCGCTGAGGAAGTACAACGTCTTGCCGTCCGGCGCGAACGCCGGCGAATTCACGCTCCAGCCTTCCGGCGACACCTGCTGCGGCGGGCGCAGGTCGCGGGTGACCAGGTTGCGCATCCACAGGGTGGTGCTGGCCTTGTTCGTGTCCTTGTCGACCGTGCGCTTGGCGAACACCAGCACGCGCCCGTCCGGCGACAGGGTGGGCGCGGAATAGCGGTCCATGTAGGCCATGTCCTGCACGGTGAAGCCGTGCCTGGCGGCCGGCGGCGCGTCGGCGGCCAGCGCCGGCAGGGACAGGGCAAGGGCGAGCGGAAGGAGGGCGTGGCGTAGGGTCATGGCAGTGGCTCCATGCAGCAGGAAATGAAGACGCCCGCGCAGGCGCGGGCGTCGATGGATCAAGCGTTCGGGTTGGCCTTGGCGCCGGTGCGGTAGATGAGCCAGCCGACCACGGCCAGCACGATCAAGCCCACCGTCTGCCCGAAGTGGAACTGCTCCGGCAGCGCCAGCACGTCGGCGCGCTCGCTGACCACGATCGGGATCGCGATCAGGATGCCCATCAGCGCCTCGCCTGTGATCAGGCCCGCGGAGAACAGCACGCCGGGGCGATGCACGCGGTCGCGCAGCGCCTCGTCGTGGGTGCCGACGATGCCGTGGCGCTTCTCGACGATGTGCGCCAGCAGTCCGCCGAGGAAGATCGGCACCATCAGCTCCAGCGGCAGGTAGATGCCGATGGCCGCGGCCAGCACCGGCACGCGGAAATTCGAATTGCGCGACTTCAGCCAGCCGTCGAACGCAATCACCAGCGCGCCGATGCCGGCGCCGACGGCGATCATGTCCCAAGGGAGGTGGCCGCCGAACAGCCCCTGCGCCACCGACGCCATCAGCGTCGCCTGCGGCGCCTGCAGCGAACCGGGGCGGGTGGGATCGCCGATGCCGTAGGCCTGCGCCAGCAGGTTCAGCACCGGCGCCATGATCAGCGCGCAGGAGAACGCGCCGATGCCCAGCATCAGCTGCTGCTTCCACGGCGTCGCGCCGACGATGTAGCCGGCCTTGAGGTCCTGCAGGTTGTCGCCGCCGACCGCCGCCGCGCAGCACACCACCGCGCCGATCATGATCGCCGCCACGGCGCCGATCTTGGAGTCGCTGCCCAACAGGAGCATCAGCACCACCGAGGCGAACAGGATGGTTGCGATCGTGATGCCGGACACCGGATTGTTCGACGAGCCGACCAGCCCGGCGAGATAGGCCGACACCGACACGAACAGGAAGCCGGCCACGATCATGATGATCGTCATCGGCACGCTCACGCCCCAGTTCTGCACGATCGCCTGGTACAGGCCCAGTAGCGGCAGCACGAACAGCAGCAGCGCAATCAGCATCCACTTCATCGGCAGGTCGCGCTCGGTCTCGGGCAGATCGGCGCCGCCCGAACCCTTGCGGGCGGCGGCAATGCCGCTCTTGATGCCGGACAGCAGCGAGTTGCGCAGCGAGAACAGCGTCCAGATGCCGCCGATCAGCATGGTTCCGACGCCGATGTAGCGCACCTTCTCCGCGCGGATCAGCCCGGCCGCGTCGGCGGCGCTCAGACCGATGAGTTTGGTAGCAAACACCGGGTCGAACGAGGACGCGTAGGCGTGGTAGAGCGGGATGGCGATGTTGTAGGCCAGGATGCTGCCGGACACCACGACAATGCCGATATTCAGGCCAACGATGTAGCCCACGCCCAGCAGCGCCGGCGACAGGCCGGTGCCCATATAGCCCAGGTACTTGCCGAAGAAGCCCGCACCCGCGGCATTGTCCGGAATCATCCGCAAGCCACTTTCGGCGGCCAGTTTCACCAGGGCGCCGATGCCCGCGGAGATGCCGAGGATCTTCAGCCCCGGCCCGGGGTTCTCGCCTGCCTTGAGCACTTCGGCGGCGGCCTTGCCTTCGGGGAACGGCAGCGGCTCCTCGACGATCATCGAACGCCGCAGCGGCACCGAGAACAGCACGCCCAGCAGGCCGCCGAGGCCGGCAATCGCCAGCACCCACGAGTATTTGAAGTCCTGCCAGTAGCCCAGGATGATCAGCGCCGGGATGGTGAAGATCACGCCGGCGGCGATCGAAGAGCCTGCCGAGGCGCCGGTCTGGACGATGTTGTTCTCGAGGATGGTGCCGCCGCCGAGCAGGCGCAGCACGCCCATCGACACCACCGCCGCCGGGATCGCGGTGGCGATGGTCAACCCGGCGAACAGGCCGAGGTAGGCATTCGCGGCGGACAGGATCACCGCCAGGATGATCGCCAGCAGCACCGCGCGGAACGTCAGCTGCGGAACCGGCTGAATGGGAGTCGACATCGGGTGCCCTCGTCAGGATGCAATCGGCGAAACCTAGCCGCTGCCGCCGTGCAAGTCCAGCGCGGGAGGCGCGGCAGCGGCGCAGGGATGCGGAGCGATACCGCCCCAAGTCGCTCCCCGGTACTCGCTTGGTTGGGGCGATGCGCCCCCGCATCCCCCATACTTCTTTGCCTCCCGGGGGACACCGCATGCAGACCATCATCCAGACCGAACGCGCCGCAGGCGACGACTTCCTCGGCCACCCCAAGGGCGTGTACGTCTGCTTCTTCACCGAGATGTGGGAGCGCTTCTCGTTCTACGGGATGAAGGCGCTGCTGCTGCTCTACCTCACCAAGTACCACCTGTTCGGCGACAAGGCCGGGCTCGACCTGCTGGGCGCCTACGGCGGGCTGGTGTACTGCATCCCGGTGATCGGCGGGCTGCTGGCCGACCGCTGGCTGGGCATGCGCAAGGCGGTGACGTTCGGCGGCGTGCTGCTGGTGCTGGGCCATATCGGCATGGCGTTCGAGGGCCACGCCGCGACGCTGCAGGCCGGCACGGCAGTGCGCGACGAAGGCGCGCTGAGGATCATGTACGTGTCGCTGGCGCTGATCATCATGGGCGTCGGCTTCCTCAAGCCGAACATCTCCACCATCGTCGGCAAGCTGTACGCCGACAACGACCCGCGCCGCGATTCCGGCTTCTCGCTGTTCTACGCCGGCATCAACCTCGGCTCGCTGTTCGCCTCGCTGGTGTGCGGCTACGTGGGCGAGACCTGGGGCTGGAAGTACGGCTTCGGCGCGGCCGGCCTCGGCATGCTGGCGGGCCTGGCCATGTTCCTGTGGGGGCAGAAGTACCTGCACGGCCACGCCGAGCCCGCCGACCCGGCCGCGCTGCGCGCGCGGGTCGCCGGCCTGCCGCGCGAATGGCTGATCTACGCCCTGGCGGTGCTGGGCGTGGTGCCGGTGGCCTGGCTGATGTGGGCGGCGGCGAACGGCGCGTTCGCGCTGGGCGGCGAGGTCTCGCTGGCGCTGCTGCTGATGTTGGTGGTGCTGGGCGCGGTGCTGCTGTGGTTCGCCTGGTTCACCGGCACCCGCTGCACGCCCGTGCAGCGCCAGCAGATGATCGCGCTGATGGTGCTGATCTTCATGGCGCTGGTGTTCTTCACCCTGTACGAGCAGACCTACGGCTCGTGGGTGACCTTCACCGACCGCCTGCTGACCAAGGACATCGTGCCGGCGCTGGTGGTGCGCGACGGCACGCCGTGGCCGTGGTCCACGCTGTCGCTGCTGCTGGCGCCGCTGGCGTTCTTCGTGGCCACGCGGATGTCCGACCGCGACCCCGCATCCCGCGCGCCGCGCGTGTTGTTCCTCGCGGTGAGCGCGCTGATCCTGGTGCTGCTGGTGCGCGACTGCGTGGCGCTGCCGCAGACCGCAGGCTCCTTGACCTACCTCGGCGCGTTCTTCCTGGTCGCACTGGCGCCGCTGTTCTCGGCGCTGTGGGGCTGGCTGGGCCGGCGCGGCGCCGATCCGTCGAAGCCGACGAAATCCGCCATCGGCCTGCTGTTCGCCGGGCTCTCGTTCATCCCGCTGGCGCTCGCCGCGCAGCAGGTCGGCGCGACCGGCGCGATGGCCAGCGTGTGGTGGCTGGTGCTGGCCTACCTGATCCTCGAAATCGGCGAGATGTGCCTGTCGCCGGTGGGGCTCTCGGCGGTCACGCAGCTGGCGGTGCCGCGCGTGGTCAGCCTGATGATGGGCACCTGGTTCCTCGCCACCGCGTTCTCGGAGACGCTGGCCGCGCTGCTGGGCAAGCTGGCCGCGATCGAGGTGCCGCAGGGCGAGGCGTTGGATCTCGCTGCGGCGGCCCCGAAATACGCGCACCTGTTCTGGCTGATGACGTGGATCGGGATCGGCTGCGCGGTGGCCGCGTTCCTCGCCGCGCCATTGCTGCGGCGCATGATGCATGGGGTGAAGTGAACCTGAATCCCGGCCCGCGGCCTGCACGGAAGGCGCTGCTACACTCCCCCGCCTGATCGCAAGGAGACATGCCGCATGCCGACGCCACGCCCGCTTGCCCTCGCCCTGCTCGCCGCGCTCGCCGCCAGTCTTGCTTCGCCGCAGGGCCTGGCCGCCAAGAAGAAGCCGGTGGCGCACAAGAAGGCGGCCGCCGTAGTTTCCGCATCCTGCGACGATCTCTATGCCGAGGCCAACAAGGGCTGGCTGGCCGCCAACCCGATGCCGGCGGCGGGCGCGATCTCCGCGCTGGGCCAGCTTTCCGCGCGCGCCGAACAACAACAGCGCGACCTGCTGGACGCCTTCATGCGCACCCCGCACGGCACCGTGCAGAAGCTGCTGGGCGACTTCTGGGCCAGCGGCCTGGACGAAGCGGCGATCGAAGCCGATGGCGCCGCACCGGTGGCGCCGCTGTTGCAGCGGATCGACGCCATCCGCAGCAGCAAGGACATCGCGCCGGCGGTGGCGGCGCTGCACCAGGTGGGCATCCCGGTCCTGTTCGGCTTCAACGCCGACGTGGACCTGCGCGACCTCGACCGCCACCTTGGCTACTTCACCCAGGGCGGCCTCGGCCTGCCCGACCCGGCCTACTACACCCGCAGCGATGCCGACACCCAGGCGCTGATGGCGCGCTACGCCGACTACATGCGCAAGATCCTGGCCCTGACCGGGGTGCCGGCCAAGGACATCGAGGCCCAGACCGCGCTGGCGCTGGACGTGGAGAAGCGCATCGCCGCCGCCGAACGCCCGCTGGCGGACCTGCGCGACCCGCGCAGGAACTTCGCTCCCGTCGCCACCGCCGGCCTCGGCAAGCAGTACCGCAACCTGCAGCTGGATGCCTTCCTGAAGGCGCAGGGCGTGAGCGATGACACCGTGTCGATGGCCGACCCGGCGCTGTTCGCCAAGCTGGATGCGCTGGTGGGCACGCTCAAGCCGGCGCAGTGGCAGGCCTATCTGCGCTGGCGGGTAGGCGACGCGATGGCGCCCTACCTGTCGAAGTCGTGGCGTGACGCCGCGTTCGACTTCCGCGGCAAGGTGCTGCTGGGCCAGACCGAGCCGGCCCCACGCTGGAAGCAGGTGCTGGACGCCATCAACCTGGCCGCCGGCCCGATGCTGGGCCGCGAGTACGCCGCCGCCTACCTGCCCGACGCCAATCGCAAGCAGGCCGAGCAGATCGCCACCCAGGTGCGCGACGCGCTCAAACAGGAAATCGAACGCGGCGAACTCCTGCAAGGCGCGGCCAAGGCCGAAGCGCTGAAGAAGCTGGACGGGCTGAAGGTGGAGATCGGCGCGCCGCGCCGCGACCTCGACTACACCGTGCAGCCGATGGGCCGCGGCAGCTTCGGCAGCAACATGCTGATCGCCTCCACCTGGCGCCACCGCCAGGAGATGCGCCGGATCGGCAAGGGCAACGCCGAACGCCGCTGGGACGTGCTGCCGCAGCAGCCGGCGCTGGCCTATGACCTCGCCCACAACCGCCTGATCGTGACCGCGGCGATGCTGCAGGCACCGGTGCTGGACCCGGCGATGCCGCTGGGCAACCAGTACGGCGCGTTCGGCGCGCTGGTGGGGCACGAGCTCAGCCATGCGGTGGACGGCCTCGGCCGCCACGTGGACGCGGACGGCAACGTGCGCGACTGGTGGACGCCGGAGGATGCCGCGCGCTGGGAGGCGATGGCCAACCGGGTCGGCCGCTTCTACGGCGGCCTGCCCTACCCCGGTCTCGCCGGCACCAAGGTCGATGGCACGCTGACCCGCGACGAGGACGTGGCCGACCTGGCCGGGGTGACGCTGGCGCGCGCGGCGCTCACCGCGGCGAAGCCCGAGCTGGACGCGCAGACCGAGAAGGGCTTCTACACCGGCTGGGCGCAGCTGTGGGCGCAGCAGGTGACCGCCGACGAAGCGCGCCTGCGCGCGCGCCAGGACGTGCGCGCGCCCGGCCTGTGGCGCGCCAATGCCCCGGCGATGCAGCAGCCCGGCTTCGGCGCCGCGTTCGGCTGCAAGGCCGGCGCGCCGATGCTGGTCAAGGATGCCGAGCGCATCCAGCCCTACTGACGCCCTCGCTTGCTTCTGCCGGGGCCTCGCTTCGGCCCGGCATCGGCTGCACCGCGCGACCCGCCCGCCTGCGCGGTCGGCCACGCGCCGGCCTCAACGCACGATGCGGATCTTCGGGCCGCCGCGGCCGCCGCCGAACGGCGGCTGCCCGCGCCAGTAGCGGATCAGCAGCCAGCCGAACAGCATCCCGCCGAGGTGGGCGAAGTGGGCCACGCCCGGCTGCAGCCCGGTGACGCCCACGCCCAGCTCGAACAGGCCATACACGATCACCAGCGTGCGCGCGCGCATCGGGATCGGCGGGAACAGCAGCATCACCCGCTGGTTCGGGAACAGCATCCCGTAGGCCAGCAGCAGTCCGAACACGCCGCCGGAGGCGCCGATGGTCGGGTAGGCCTCGGCGCCGTGCGCCAGCGCGTACGAGCCCACCAGCAGCTGGCACAGCCCCGCGCCGACCACGCTGACGAGGTAATAGGCCAGGAAGCGGCGTTCGCCCCAGGTGTATTCCAGCGGCGCGCCGAACATCACCAGCGCCAGCATGTTGAACGCGATGTGCAGCAGCCCACCGTGCAGGAAGGCATAGGTCACCAGCTGCCAGGGCATGAACGCCGGCGCCAGCGCGTCGGGATCGTAGGCAGCATCGCCCCACGGCCACAGCATGAAATCGACCAGGCGCTGGTCGCCCAGCAGGGCCTGCAGGGCAAAGCCCACCAGGTTGGCGATCAGCAGGGCCTTGGTGATCCTGGGCAGGTTGAACGGCATCCTTGCGTCATCCGGTTTCGTTGCAGTGCATCATAGCCGCTCAGCGCGGCCGCCAGAGCGCCGCATCGAGATCGTCTTCAGCCGCCGGCAGGCGCACCCGGCCGCGCTGCACCACCACGCCCTCGGCCTGCAGGCGCCGGCACTGCTCGCGGAAGCCGTCCGAATCCGGCGGGAACGCGATCCGCCCGTCCGCGCGCAGCACCCGGTGCCAGGGCAGGCCCGGATCCGCGTTGCGCGCCAGCAGCCGCGCCACCAACCGCGCGCGCCCGGGCACCCCGGCGCGGCGGGCGATCGTGCCGTAGCTGGCCACCTGGCCGCACGGCAGGGCGCGGATCGCCGCTAGGATGCGCTGGTCGGGCGTCGAATCCGGAACGGGCGAGTCGAGATGGCGCATCTTCCGCGTTAGCATAGCCGCTGGCCCACCCGCCGCGCCGCCGCCATGCACAACTTCGAACAGATCCGCCGCCACCTGGTCACCGCCGGCTACCGCCTGAGCGTGCAGGAACCGTTCCTGGCCTGCGTGGAGCTGTCGCTGGCGCAGGGCAAGCGCCACCAGGCGATCTTCCTGGCCGAGCTGCAGGACGACGACGGCCGCAACTACCTGCGGGTCAGCACCGCGGTGGCGCCGATCGTCGGGCTGGATGCACGCCGCGCGCTGCGCTTCAACTTCGAGAGCCGGGTGGGCTATCTGGCGATCAGCGAACTCGACGGCGTGCCCTTCCTGCACCTGTGCGAGAACCGCCCCTATGACGGCCTGACGGCGGCCGAAGTGGACCGGCTGGTGCTGGAGATCGGCGGCACCGGCGACGAGATGGAACACCGGATGTCGGCCGGCGGCGACTTGCTGTAAGCGCCCTCGCGCCGGCCGTCCCCGGCGCTTCTCCTGTCAGCAGGTCAGGCCCAGCCCAGGGCCTGCAGCAGCCGCAGCAGGCCGTAGGCGATCCCGCCGGCCGCGGGGATGGTGAGGATCCACGCCCACACGATCCGCTCGACCACGGTGAGCTTGAGCGCGCGGGGATTCTTGGCAAAGCCCACGCCCATGATCGCGGTGGAGATGCTGTGGGTGGTGGACACCGGCATGCCGAAGTGCGCGGCCACGGTGAGGATGGTGGCCGAACTGGTCTCCGCCGCGAAGCCGTTGATCGGGTGCAGGCGCACCATCTTATGGCCGAGGGTATGGATGATGCGCCAGCCGCCGGACGCGGTGCCGGCCGCCATCACCAATGCGCAGGTGACCACGATCCAGCCGGCGATGCCCTGCGGGTCGCTGCCGGCCGGATGCAGGAACGCCAGCCAGCGCGGCAGGTCGTCCAGCGCGCCGGTGGACTGCGCGCCGAACAGGGTCAGCGCGATGATGCCCATCGTCTTCTGCGCGTCGTTCTGGCCGTGCGCGTAGCCCATGTAGGCCGCGGACAGGATCTGCGCCTTGCCGAAGAAACGGTTGACGAAATGCGGCCGCGCCAGCCGGCGCAGGGTCCCCCCCGCACGCGCCATCCCGGCGATCAGCGCCCACAGCAGCAGCATCATCAGGATGCCGAGCAGGAAGCCCGCCAGCGGCGAGGTGACCATTGGCAGCAGCACCTTCCACAGCAGGCCCTTGTTCTTGGTCCAGTCGCCCACCGTCTGCGACCAGATCAACGCATCCATGTTGTTGTGGGCCGCGGCCAGCGCGGCGCCGCACAGGCCGCCGATCAGGCCGTGCGAGGACGAGGACGGCAGGCCCTTCCACCAGGTGATCAGGTTCCAGGCGATGCCGCCCAGCAGCGCGCACAGGATCACCTGCGAGGTCACCTGCACCACGTCGGTATCGACCAGGCCGGAGGCGATGGTCTTGGCCACCGCGGTGCCCATCAGGGCGCCAATGAGATTCATGATCGCGGCCAGCATCACCGCCTGCCACGGCGAGAGCACCTTGGTGGCGACCACGGTGGCGATGGAGTTGGCGGTGTCGTGGAAGCCGTTGATGAACTCGAACACGAGCGCGGCCACGACCACCACCAGCACGAGGGTCAGCATGGCGCGGCCCCGTCAGCTGTTCTTGAGCACGATCTGGTAGGCCACCACGCCGGCCTCGCGGCAGCGGTCGATGGCCTTCTCCAGGATCTCGAAGAACTCCTTGAGCAGGAACATCTGCAGGCTGTCCAGCTTGCCGGAATAGATCTCGCGGTACAGCTCCAGCATCAGGCGGTCGGCCTCGTTCTCGATCGAGCGCAGCTTCTCGTTCAGCGCGGTCATCCCGTCCAGGTTCATCCGGCGCAGGTCGCCCACCATCTGCACCACCACCGCCGCGGCCTGCTCCAGCATCGCCGCGCGCGGCGCGAAATCGATGTGGCCCAGGTGCTGGATCGCCAGCGCGTAGCGGTCGGCGAACTTCTCGATCTGCTTCGGGATCTTGTGCAGGGCCGAACCCAACGCCTCGATGTCCTCGCGCTCGATCGGGGTGATATAGCTGTCCACCAGCGCGCGGCTGATCTTGTCGGCGGCGGCGCGCTCGCGCAGGCGCGCCAGCTTGAACGCGTCCAGCGCGGGCTGGCGGTCGGCCTCGCGCATCATCGCGTGCAGCGCCTTGGCACTGTCATAGGCGGCGGCCGCGGCATCGTCCAGCAGCGCGTAGAACTGCATGCCGGAGCCAAAGATGGTTTGCAGGGAGAACATGGGCGTGACCGCGGGTTCGAGTGGCAAAAGTGGCGGAATTATGACATTTCCGCGACACCCGAAACACACCGCCGCGCGCGGCGCCCGTGCCGGCTCAGGCCGGGGTGCCGAACCGCCCCAGGGGCGCCCCCGCCAGCAGGTGCAGGTGGATCTGGAACACGGTCTGGCCGGCGTCCTGGTTGCAGTTCATCACGATCCGGTAGCCCGACTCGGCGACCCCCTGCGCCTTGGCGTAGCGCGCCGCAGCGGTGGCCAGCCGGCCGATCACGACCGCGTCCTCCTCCGGCACGTCGTTCAGGGTGGCGTAGTCGCGCTTGGGCACGAACAGCACGTGCACCGGCGCCTGCGGTGCGATGTCGCGGAAGGCGATCAGGTGTTCGTCTTCGTACACGATGTCGGCGGGGATCTCGCGCCGCAGGATCTTGTGGAAGATGGTGTCGGGCATGGCCAGCGCCAGTGGCGAATGGAAAGAGGTGAAAGCGAGTGTAGGCCAGCCCCGCGCCCGCCTCCACTGCGCGCGCACGGCTCAGCGCGCGCCGTCCCCGCTCACTCCTGCATCTCGCTGCGGCTGCCGAAGGCATGCGACAGGGTGCCGCGGTCCACGTATTCCAGCTCGCCGCCCAGCGGCACGCCGTGCGCCAGCCGGCTGGGGCGCACGCCGCGCGCGCGCGCCAGTTGCGCCAGGTAATGCGCGGTGGCCTCGCCCTCCACCGTGGGGTTGGTGGCGACGATCAGCTCGCGCACCTCGCCTTCCTGCAGCCGCTGCGCCAGCAGGTCCAACCCCAGTTCCGCCGGGCCGATCCCGTCCAGCGGGCTCAGCCGCCCCTGCAGCACGAAGTACAGGCCGCGGTAGCCGGTGGCCTGTTCGATCGCCAGGCGGTCGGCCGGGGTCTCCACCACGCACAGCAGGTGGATGTCGCGCGCGGGGCTGGCACAGATCGCGCAGACTTCGGCCTCGCTGAAATCGCGGCAGCGCCGGCAGTGCCCCACCCGCTCCATCGCCGCCTCCAGCGTCGCGGCCAGGCGGCGGCCACCGTCGCGCTGGCGCTCCAGCAGGTGGTAGGCCATCCGCTGCGCGGACTTGTGGCCCACCCCCGGCAGCACGCGCAGGGCGTCGATCAGTTGTTCGAGCAGGGAAGCGGTCATTGCGTTCGGGCGTCCGTCCCGCGCCCGCGGGAAGGCCGGCGATGGTTCAGAACGGCAGCTTCATTCCCGGCGGCAGCGGCATGCCGGCGGTGGCGGCGGCCATCTTTTCCTGGCTGGCGGCGTTGATCTTGTTGACGGCATCGTTGAACGCGGCGGCGATGAGGTCTTCGGCCATCTCCGGGTCGGCCAGCGCGGCCGGGTCGATGCGCACCTTGCGGCAGTCCATGCGGCCGCCCAGCGTCACGCTGACCATGCCGCCGCCGGCGTTGCCGGTGACTTCCAGCGCGGCCACTTCCTCCTGCGCGCGCTGCATGTTCTCCTGCATCTTCTGCGCCTGCTGCATCAGCTGTGCGATGTTTCCACGCATATCGTGTTTCCGTATCTGTTGGGTGTGGGGATGTGGAGCCGGGCTCAGGCGTCCAGCGGACGGATCGACTCCGGCAGGATCTGCGCGCCATGCGCCTGCACCAGCCGCTGGATCGCGGGATCGGCGGCGAAGCCGGCCTCCGCGTCGGCCTGGCGGACGTCGCGCTCGCGCGCATTGCGCGCCTGCGCGGTCTCGCCGCGCGCGGGGCCCACTTCGAAGCGCACGTTCACCGGACCGCCCAACCGTTGGCTGAGCACGTCGTCCAGCTGCAGCACCAGGCGCGGCGACTTCAGGTGCTCCTGCTCCGGGGCCAGCGCCAGCCGCAGCGGGCCGTCGGCATGGCCGAGGAAGGCCGCGTGCTCGGCCAGCACCTTCACCGCACCCCTCAGCTGGCCGCTGGCCACCAGTTCGCGCACCAGCTGCAGCCAGTGTTCGGAATCGGTCACCAGCAGGGCACTGGCGGCCCTACCGGCATCGACATTGGCCATTGGCTTGGGAGGCGGCATCGACGGCGCGGCAGGGGCTGCCGGCGCGGACGCCGACGGCTGCGCGCGAGCCTCGGGCAGCGGGCTGGGCGAGGCCTGCGGCCGCACGGGCGCGGAGGCGGGCGTATCCATCGTCGGCGCTGGCACCGGTGCCGACGCACGGGCGGGCGCCTGCTCCAGCTGCGCGCGCACGCGCGCGGCGGCCTCGGCGCGGGCCTGCCCGGCGGGCGCGGGAGCGTCCGCGCGCGGCTGGCCGCCGGTCTCGGGGCGGAAGGCCAGCATCCGCAGCAGGGTCATCTCGAAGCCGCTGCGCGGACTGGGCGCCAGCCCGAGGTCGCGGCGGCCGTGCAGCGCCATCTGGTACCACAGCTGCACCAGCTCCGGACGCAGGCGCGCGGCCAGGCCGTCCACGTCGATGGCATCGCTGCCGACATCCACCGCCGGCACCAGCTGGCGCACCTGGATGCGATGCAGGGCCTGCGCGAAGGCATCGAGGATGCTGCCCCAATCCGGCGCGAACTCCGCCAGCTGCGCGGCCTCCTCCAGCAGGCGCTGGCCATCGCCCTCGGCCAGCGCGTCCAGCAGCGCCTGCACCCGGCTGCGGTCGACCGTCCCCAGCATCGCCGCGACGCTTGCCCCGTCCAGCCGGCCGCCGGCATAGGCGATCGCCTGGTCCAGCAGCGACAGCGCATCGCGCAGGCTGCCGTCGGCGGCGCGCGCCAGCTGCGCGACCGCGTCGTCGTCGGCGGTGATCGCCTCGGCCGCGAGGATCTTGCGCAGCTGGCCAGCGATCTGCGCCTCGTCCAGGCGCTTGAGGTTGAACTGCAGGCAGCGGCTCAGCACCGTCACCAGCAGCTTCTCGGGATCGGTGGTGGCGAATAGGAACTTGACGTGTCCCGGCGGCTCCTCCAGCGTCTTCAGCAGCGCGTTGAAGGCCGGCTTCGAGAGCATGTGCACTTCGTCGATCAGGTACACCTTGTACTTGCCGCGGCTGGGCATGTACTGGGCGTTCTCGATCAGCTCGCGCACGTTGTCCACGCCGGTGTTGGAGGCGGCGTCGATCTCCAGCAGGTCGATGTAGCGGCCGGCGTCGATCGCCAGGCAGGTCTCGCACTCGCCGCAGGGGTCGCTGGAGGTGCCGCGCTCGCAGTTCAGGCTCTTGGCGAAGATGCGCGCGATGGTGGTCTTGCCGACGCCGCGGGTGCCGGTGAACAGGAACGCGTGGTGGACGCGGCCGGTCTCCAGCGCATTGGTCAGCGCGCGCACCACATGCTCCTGGCCGACCAGTTCGGCGAAACGCTTGGGGCGCCACTTGCGGGCGAGCACGAGGTAGGACATGCCGGCATTGTGGCATGGACCGGCGCGCCGTCGGCGGCCGCCCTTGCGCGTGTTGTGGAAGCGCCCTGCCGCCGCTAGAATGCGCGATCCCGGAGAGGTGTCCGAGTGGTTGAAGGAGCACGCCTGGAAAGTGTGTAGGCGGCTAAACCCCGCCTCGGGGGTTCGAATCCCCCTCTCTCCGCCAGATCGATGCATCCTGGTCGATGCATGAAGTTCCACGGGCCGCGCATGCCGCGGCCCGCGTCCATGGTGGCCCCGTCGGCCCCTCGCGACGCTAGGTCGAAAACCCCGCCAGGGCCGGAAGGCAGCAACGGTATCGACTGACGCGGGCGCCGAGGCCAGCCGGCGGGGCCGCCACCTTTCCGGGCCCGGCCCGTCGCCCTCCAGCGTGCCGCGCCGTCCAGGCGCGCGCCCCGCCCGCCCCCAGTAGCTCAGTAGCCGCGCTCCCACGCCGCCGCGTAGGCCGCGCGCAGGCGCGCGAAGTCGGCCTCGACGGCCTCCGCGCTGCGCGCACCGCGGCGCTTGTGCAGCGAGCGCAGCAGGCGCTGCAGGTTCGCTTCGCGCCAGCCGGTGGCGGGAATGCGCAGCTGCGAGCGGTCGAAATCGATCATCCAGCCGCGCCCCTGCCCATCGAACAGGAGGTTGTGCGCGTTCAGGTCGGCATGGTCCAGCCCGGCGCGATGGAAGCGCGCGATCAGGTGCCCGGCGGCCTCCCACGGCGCCGTGCCCTCCGCGGCCAGCGCGGCCAGCGAGCGCACGTCGTGCAGCCTCTGCATCAGGATCGCGGCCTGGTAATGCAGGCCCTCGCGCCGGTACCAGGCCGCGAACGGCAGCGGCACCGGCAGCTTCTTCGCGCGCAGCGTGCGCAGCAGGCGGAACTCGGCGAAGCTGCGCACGCGCTGGATGCCGCGCCAGAGATGCTGGTCACGACTGAACCTCGCCATCAGGCCGCCGCGCAGGTAATGCCGCAGCAGCGCATCGCCCTGCCCGAAGTCGATGAACCAGGCGCCGCCGCGCCCGCCCTCGCCCACCGGCTGCGCCGCCATGCCCCAGTGGCCGGGGTCGAACCACTCCGGTTCCGGTTGCCGCACCTGGGTGCGGTCGAACAGAATCGCGCCGTAACCGCGCGCGTCGCGGAACGGCGTCAGGTGCTCGTTGGCGTCGAAACCGGTCATCCTTGCGAGTGTAGCAACCGCGTGCCCAAAGTCCCCGCCCCGCGTTCCCTCTGCCTGCTGCGCCTGTCCGCGCTGGGCGACGTCACCCACGTGCTGCCGCTGGTGCACACCCTGCAAACCGGGCTGCCCGGCGTCGCGCTGACCTGGATCATCGGCCGCGCCGAGCGCCGCCTGCTGGATGGGTTGCCCGGCGTGCGCTTCGTGGAATACGACAAGAACACCGGGCTGGCCGGCATGCGCGCCCTGCGCCGCGAACTGGGCCAGCGCTTCGACGCGCTGCTGCAGCTGCAGGTCTCGGCCCGCGCCAACCTGCTGTCGGCGTTCGTGCCGGCGCGGCGGCGGATCGGCTACGACCGTTTGCGCAGCAAGGAAGGCCACGGCCTGTTCATCCGCGAACGCATCCCCGACCCCGGCAAGGTCCACGTGCTGGACGCCATCGGCAGCTTCTGCCAGCCACTGGGGCTGGTGCGCGGCGAGGTGGTCTGGAACCTGCCGGTGCCGGACGAGGCGCATGCCTGGGCGCGCGCGCAGTGGCCCGACGATGGCCGCCGCACGCTGATGATCTCGCCCTGTTCCAGCCACGCGCTGCGCAACTGGCGCGCCGAACGCTACGCCGCGCTGGCCGACCACGCCGCCGCGCAGGGCTGGCGGGTCGTGCTGTGCGGCGGCCGCAGCGCGCTGGAGCGCCGCACCGGCGATGCCATCCTCGCCGCCATGGCTGCGCGCGAGAGCGTGCTGGACCTGATCGGCAAGGACACCCTCAAGCAGCTGCCGGCCCTGCTGGCCCGCGCCGACCTGCTGGTGACGCCGGACTCCGGCCCGATGCACATCGCCAACGCGATGGGCACGAAAGTGCTGGGCCTGCACGCCGCCACCAACCCGCACCGCAGCGGACCGTATTCCGACCGCCGCTTCTGCGTGGACCGCTACGACGACGCCGCGCGGAAATACCGCGGCAAGCCGGCGTCGGAACTCAAGTGGGGCACGAAGATCGAGGCCGAGGGCGTGATGGACCTCATCACCGTCGCGGACGCCGTGGCGGCGTTCGAGCGCTTCCGCGCCAACCTCGGCTGAGGCTCAGGCGCCCTGCCCGCTGCCGTAGTCCTGGTACGACTTCTCCTCGACGTAGGCCGAACCCAGTGCGAGGTTGATGTCCTTCTTCACCCGCGCGCGGGTGTCGTTCTCGAAATAGACCGCACGCGCCAGGCGGATGAACTCGGCGTCGAAGGCCTGCGCCTTCTCCTTCAGGCGGATGTCGTCCTCGATCACCCACAGGCGCTCGTTGACCGCCTTCAGCTCGGCGCGCAGCGCGGCGATGTCCTGCCGCGAGGCCGGGTGCGCGGCCCAGGTCGCCTCCAGCGCCGCCAGCTCGTTGCGCACGTTGGCCAGCTTGGCCGGGTCGCTCATGCGCTCGGACTTGATCTGCAGGATGGCGATCTTGTCGAGCAGCTCGCCGAAGGAAACGGGGACGTGGATCTCGGACATGGGCGCGGGCAAGGACGAGGGGCGGCCAGTGTACCTGCCTTGCCCCCCGGCCACGCGCCCCGTATCATGCACGCCCCACTTCCGGAGAGGTGGCAGAGTGGTTGAATGTACCTGACTCGAAATCAGGCGTAGGTGAATAGCCTACCGAGGGTTCGAATCCCTCCCTCTCCGCCAGACATGACCGCGCCCCCGCCAGGGGGCGTTTTCATGTCCGGGCTCGACCGCGGGCATCCGCTGGCACGCCTTCCCTTCCGACCGCGGGCATCGCCCGCACGCGGCCCCCACTTCCGGCACAGGCAGGCGCCGCGGCCGGCCACCACCATCGGAGACCGGCCCCGCCGCCCGCATTGCCCTGCAGTCCGGTCCGCGCGCATGATTCCGTTGGCCCCCATGAACCCCGGACGCCAGCCGCACGCATGATCGAATTCGGACACCTGACCCATGTCGGCCTGCGGCGCGAGCTGAACGAGGACACCTATTACGGCGACAGCGCACTGGGCCTGTGGTTGGTCGCGGATGGCATGGGCGGGCACGAGTACGGCGAGGTCGCCAGCGCGCTGGCGCGCGAGGTCATCGTGCGCGAGGTGCGCGCCGGACGCAGCCTGGCCAGCGCCATCGTCACCGCCGACGAGGAAATCATCCGCTGCTCCAAGCGCCGCGGCGACAGCCTGCCGATGGGCACCACCGTGGTGGCGGCACGGGTGGACGGCAACCGCTTCGAGGTGGCTTGGGTGGGCGACAGCCGGGTGTACCTGTGGCGGGACGGCAGCCTCACCCAGATCTCGCACGACCACAGCTACGTGCAGGAGCTGATCGCCCAGGGCGCGATCAGCGCCGACCAGGCGCGCAGCCATCCGCACCGCAACGTGGTGACCCAGGCGCTGGGCGTCACCGCGCCGGACCAGCTCAACGTGGAAACCCTTTCCGGCGAGCTGCGCCCGGGCATGCAGCTGCTGCTGTGCAGCGACGGCCTGACCGAGGAAGTGGACGACCGCCAGATCGCGCAAGTGCTGGCCCACCGCGAATGCAGCGCGCAGGAATGCGTGGACGGGCTGGTGGCGGCCGCCCTGGACGGTGGCGGCTCCGACAACATCACCGTGGTGCTGGTGCGCCGGCACTGAGCCTCCCCGCCGGCGCCCCGCGAACCGGCCCACCGGCGCGCTTCCGGGCCCAGTGGCACGTTCCTGTGGTCCCCGCTGACCCGCTTTGGGGTGTCACGCTGACCCGCTCGTGGTGAGCCTGTCGAACCACGGGCGGGCTCCGCCGCCCCGCTCATCCCTCGACAGGCGCGGGGCGAACGGATGAAACGGAATCGCACGCGCCGCCGCGTCAGCCCGCTTCCGCCTCCAGCTCGCGCCACAGGCAGCGGCCGGCCTTCTTTTCCAGCGCCGCCAGGCGCGCCGCGTGCGCCTCGGCTTCCTCCGCCTGCACGCGCACCCGCACCCGCGGCGCGGCCTCCAGGGCGTCCAGCGCGACTGCGGTTTCCACCGCGACGGCCGCAGCCTCCTCGCCGAAACCGATCTCGCGCTGGCCGGAGGTCATCGCCAGGTACACGTCCAGCAGGATCTGGGCGTCGAGCAGCGCGCCGTGCAGCTGGCGCTGCGAGTTGTCCACGCCCAGCCGCTTGCACAGCGCATCCAGCGAATTGCGCTGGCCCGGGAAGCGCTGGCGCGCCATCGCCAGGGTGTCCTCGATGCGGCAGCGGTCCTCGATCCTGCCGGCACCGGGAATCCGCGCCAGCTCGGCATTGAGGAAGCCGAGGTCGAACGCGGCGTTGTGGATGATGAGTTCCGCGCCGTCGATGAAGGCCAGGAATTCCTCGGCGATCTCCGCGAAGCGCGGCTTGTCGGCCAGGAAATCGAGGTCGAGGCCCGTCACCTCCTGCGCACCCGGCTCGAACTCGCGGTCGGGGTTGAGGTAGCGATGGAAGGTGCGCCCGGTCGGCCGCCGCTCCAGCAACTCGACGCAGCCGATTTCGACCACGCGGTTGCCTTTCTGCCATTCCAGGCCGGTGGTTTCGGTATCGAGGACGATCTGTCGCATCAGCCTGCCAGCTCCGGGGACTGCCTGAATTTCAATGCCTGCGCGCGCGCCAGCTGGTCCACGCGCTCGTTCTCGGGATGCCCGGCGTGGCCCTTGACCCAGCGCCAGTCCACCACATGCCGGGACGCCGCGGCGTGCAGGCGCTCCCACAGATCGCGGTTCTTGACCGGCTCGCCGCCGGCGGTCTTCCAGCCGCGCCGCAGCCAGCCCGGCATCCACTCGGTGATGCCCTGGCGGACGTATTGGGAATCGGTGGTCAGCACCACTTCGCACGGCTCCTTCAGGGCCTCCAGCGCGGCGATCGCGGCCATCAGCTCCATCCGGTTGTTGGTGGTGGCGGGCTCGCCGCCGGCCAGCTCGCGCTCGACCCCGCGCCAGCACAGCAGCGCGGCCCAGCCGCCCGGCCCGGGATTGCCCAGGCAGGCGCCGTCGGTGTGCACCTGCACCTGCTTGCGCGCACTCATGCCGAGGGCTCCGCCTGCCAGCGCAGGGCGCGCTGGCGGCGCAGCGGGGTCATCGCGCGCACCCGCTTCTCGGCGCGCAGCAGGTAGCCGGCGCGCAGGCCAGCGCCTTCCTGCTCGCCCGCCGCGGCCGCCACCGCCCACACCGGGCCCAGCCCCAGCGTGACCGCATCCGGCGTCAGCCCAGCCGCGCGCAGGCGGCGGCGCCAGCTGATCGGCTCGCGCGCCGCCAGCCCCTGCCCGCGCCACTGCCAGCGGTAGGGTGACAGCGGATTCAGCGCGAACAGCCACAGCCAGCCGCCGGGCACCAGCACCCGCGCGCACTCCTCCAGCAGCGGCCGCGCGGCATCCGCCGGGCCCGCGTCCAGCACGTGCTGCAGCACCACCACCGCGCAGGCCTCGCTGGCCAGCGGCAACGGCAGGCCGCAGCGCAGGGCGCCATCGAAGCCGGTGCCGTGGCAACGCAGGCGCAAGGCCCATGCATCGCCTTCCGCATCCAGCAGATCGACCGCCGGCGGCGCCAGCCATAGCGCGGCCTGGCCCGGGCGCTGGCGCAGCGCATCGCCCACCCCGGCGGCTTCGCTGGCCAGCAGGGCCTGTCCGGCCGCACTGGCGAACCAGGCCTCGGCGGGCGCGGCCTCGGATTGACGCGATGGACGGGGGGACGGCATGGTGGGGATTCTGCGGGAAAGCCCGCCCCCCGTCACGACTGGACAAATGCCGCTGCAGTGCCTGCCCGCGTTCGACGACAACTACATCTGGCTGCTGCGTGACGACTGCGGTCGCGCGCTGGTGGTCGATCCGGGCGATGCCTCTCCGGTGCTGGCGGCACTGGGCGATGCGCCGCCGCTGGCCATCCTGCTCACCCACCACCACGGCGACCATATCGGCGGCGTCGCCGCGCTGCTGGCACGCTGGCCGGACACCCCGGTGTTCGCCCCGCACGACGACCGCATCCCGCAGGCCACCCGGCGCGTGGCCGACGGCGAACGGCTGGCGATCGGCGACTGGCACTTCGAGGTCCTGGCCGTGCCCGGCCACACCCGCAGCCACGTGGCCTACCACGGCGAGGGCCTGCTGTTCTGCGGCGACACCCTGTTCAGCCTGGGCTGCGGGCGCATGTTCGAAGGCACGCCACCGCAGATGCAGGCCTCGCTGGCGCGGCTGGCCGCGCTGCCCGGCGACACCCGCGTGTGCTGCGCGCACGAGTACACGCTGGCCAACGCGGTATTCGCGCAGACGGTCGAGCCCGGAAACCCAGCGCTGCGCGAGCGCGTGGCCGAAGTACGCGCCCTGCGCGCCGCGGGCCGCCCCACCCTGCCGACCACGCTTGCCGAAGAGCGCGCCTGCAATCCGTTCCTGCGCTGCGACGTCCCGGCGGTGCGCGCGGCGGCCGAGGCGCATGCCGGCCATCCGCTGGCGGATGCCGCAGCCGTGTTCGGCACGCTGCGGGCCTGGAAGGACGGCTTCCGCGCCTGATCGCCCGCCGCTTCCGTACGGTCGCGCACACTGGCCGCGGCCGGGCGCGCAAGGCACACTAGCGCATTGACTCGGTGCGCCATACGCGCACATCGCATCATCAAGGAGAAACCATGGGATTCCTGCAAGGCAAGCGCGCGCTGGTCACCGGCATCGCCAGCCAGCGTTCGATCGCCACCGGCATCGCCGACGCGTTTCATCGCGAAGGTGCCGAGCTGGCGCTGACCTACCAGAACGAGAAGCTGAAATCGCGGGTCGAGGACGCCGCCGCCGGGTACGGCAGCAAGATCGTGCTGCCGCTGGACGTGGCCTCGGACGAGCAGATCGACGCCTGCTTCGCGGAGCTGGGCAAGCACTGGAGCGACGGCTTCGACATCCTGGTGCACTGCATCGCGTTCGCCCCGCGCGAGGCCATCGAGGGTGACTTCCTCGATGGCATCAACCGCGAGCGCTACCACATCGCGCACGACATCAGCGCCTACTCGCTGGCCGCACTGGGCAAGGCCGCGCGCCCGCTGATGAAGGGCCGCAACGGCAGCATCCTCACCCTGTCCTACCTCGGCGCCGAGCGCGCGCTGGCCAACTACAACACGATGGGCGTGGCCAAGGCCTCGCTGGAAGCGATCGTGCGCTACATGGCGATGGCGCTGGGCCCGGAGGGCACCCGCGTGAACGCGATCTCGGCCGGCCCGATCCGTACGCTCGCCGCCAGCGGCGTAGCCAACTTCCGCAAGATGCTCAGCCAGTTCGAGGCGGTGGCGCCGCTGCGCCGGGTGGTCACCATCGAGGACGTCGGCAATACCGCGGCGTTCCTGTGCTCGGACCTGGCCGCGGGCATCACCGGCGAGATCACCTACGTGGACGCCGGCTACAACATCATGGGGATGAGCGGGATCGAGTGACCGCGCCCAACCCGGGCATCCGCCCATGACGCAGAACGCCCGGCATTGCCGGGCGTTCTGCGTTGCAGCCAGCGGTTGCGGGCGACCGGCTTACAACCGGTCTTCCGCGACCTTGATCACGTAGTGCTTACGCACGGCCCGGATGAAAGCGTCCTGGGCCTGCGCGCCGATCGAGGCGGCCACCTGCGTACGCAACTGCGCGCGCTCCTGCGGCGTCACCTGGCCGATGTCGCCATCGCGCGCCGCGCGCACCGCGAACACCACCAGCTGGCCGCCGGCGCGGGTCTTGCCCAGCACCGGCGCATCCTTCTGCGGGCGCGGCACGTTGAAGAACGCCTCCACCAGCGGCTGCGGCGGCACCGGCGCGGGGCTGCGGCGCGGCAGGTCGTCGAGCCTGGCCACCGCCAGCCCGGCGGCGGCGGCAGCCGCGTCCAGGCCCTGCGTGCGCGCGGCCTTCAGCAGCGCCTCGGCTGCGGCATCCGCCGCCTTGCGCTCGCGCTCGGCGCGGATCGAGGCCACCACCGCGGCGCGCACCTGCGCCAACGGCTGCACCTGCTCGGGCTGGTGCTCGATCACCCGGATCAGCACCGTGCGCAGCGGCCCGAGTTCGATCGGATCGCTGGCGGTGCCGTCCTGCACCAGCGCATCCGAGAATGCGGCGCGCAGCACCTTGGGTTCGCTGGCGATGCCCGGCGCGCCGGCGCGGCTGAACACCGGCGTGGTCTGCACCTGCAGGCCCAGCGCCTTGGCCGCCGGCGCCAGCGAGGTCGGGTTCTTGAACACCGCGTCCACCAGCTTGCCGGTCAGCTCGTTGAACGCCTGCTCGCGGCCACCTTCCTGCAGCTCCTTCTCGAGCTCGGGGCGCACATCCTCGAACGAGCGCTGCGTACCCGGCTGGACTTGGTTCAGTTTGATGATGTGCCAACCGAAATCGGTCTTGACCGGCCCGCGCACCTCGCCCGGTTGCATCGCGAACGCCGCATCGTCGAACGCGCCGGGCATGCCGCTGCCCTTGGTGATCCAGCCGAGATCACCACCAGCGGCCTTGGAGCCGGTGTCATCGGAATTGGCCCGCGCCAGCGCCGCGAAATCGGCGCCCGGCGCACGCGCTTCGGCGGCGAGCTTGGCGGCGCGCGCCTCGGCCGCCTTCTTGTCGGCTTCGCTGGCGTTCGCCGCCACCTGCACCAGGATGTGCGACACCTCGCGCTTCTCGGGGCTGGAGAACTTGGCGATCTCGTCCTGGTAGCGCTTGCGCAGCGCCGCCTCGTCGGCCGCCGGTGCCGGCAGCGTATTGCCGTCGACCTCGACGTACTCCAGGCGCACCATCTCCGGGCTGCGGTATTCGTCCTTGTGGGCCTTGTAGAACGCGTCGATTTCGGCATCCGTCACCGGCGCGGTATCCGCCGCCGGGGCCGGGATGGCGACGAAGGACACGTCGCGGTGCTCGCCCAGCAGGCGCATCAGGCGGTCCAGCTCGAGATCGGTGACGAAGGCCGAACGCGCGATCCGCGCCGGGATCAGGTTGGTGGCGAGGTCCTCGCGCACCTTGGCCTCGAACGCGCGCGGCGTCAGCGGCGGGTTCTGCGAGGCCAGCAGCATCTGGTAGCGGTCTGCGTTGAATGCGCCATCGACCTGGAACTCGGGGATCTGGCGGATGTTGTCGGCCACTTCCGCGTCGCTGACGACGATGCCGTCGTTGTGCGCCGTCATCCGCATCAGGCGCTCGTCGATCAGCGCATCCAGCACCCGGCGCTTGTTCTCCACCGACTCGAACGCCTTGGCATCGAAGTTCTCGCCCTGCGCGTTGCGCATGTTGATGCGGGCGTTCTCCAGGCGCTCCTTGAACTCCTGCGCGTCGATGTCCTCGATGTGCCACAGGTAGGTCACCGGCCAGACCTGGGGCGCGGACTTCCACCACGACGGCGGCTGCGCGATGCGGGCGACGTAGGTCTCCACCCGCTGCGACATGTACGACTCCACCCCGAAGAAGGCGAACGGGATCGTCACGATCGTGAGGATGGTGCCGGCGATCCAGCCGGTGGTCTTGTCGCGGAGTTTCTGCAGCATGGGCGGACCAGGAATGAGGCGTAGCCGGCAAGTTTACCCGAGCCGCGCGCGCCCGGCCGCCCCGCGGCGCAGGCCGGAAAGCAAAAAAACCCCGCATCGCTGCGGGGCTTTTGCTTTCGACTGGCGGAGTGGACGGGACTCGAACCCGCGACCTCCGGCGTGACAGGCCAGCATTCTAACCGACTGAACTACCACTCCGCTGTGAGCCCGCAAGTATACCGACCTTTCGCGCGAGCGCAACTCTTTTCTGCTTACACCGAACACCCGCGACGGGCGGTGCCGGACTGGTGGGCACTGAGGGGATCGAACCCCCGACCCGCTCCTTGTAAGGGAGTGGCGACCTGTCGCTGTGACAGGCACTTAGAACGCCTCCATTTAGGGAGCGCCATCCGTGGAACATGCTCTGCAGAGTGCCGCACCATTCTATTGTAGGGAGGCAACACGCCCGGCGGCGGCTCCGTCGGGACTACTCAGCCGGCTCCGCGGGGTCAGGAGCCGGCCCGGAGGAGGCCTTTGATGCTTTTGCCTTGGCGACCTTGGCGGCGCTGCGCGCCAGCTTCTTCCTCGCCTCCTCGGCCTTCTCGCCTTCGATGACCTCGCGCTTCAGCACTTCGGCCAGCAGAACGTCCCGGATCTGCTGGTTGTCGATGCGCACGTCCGGCGACATGCGGCGGAGTTCCTTGCGGACCACATCGAGGACCGGGTCGGTCTGCAGCATGGCGCTGATGAAGAAACGCGACAGCGCCTGCTTCTGGTTGTGGTACTCGCCCAGCATGGAGCGCTGCCAGCCTTCCTTGCAGAGCAGGTACAGCAGCTCCATGTCGGCGTCGCTGCGGGTGCTGATCGCGCAGAAGTCGAACTCCAGCACCAGCTCGAAGTCGATGGGCTTGGCGAAGATCAGGCGGTAGATGCGCCAGGTGATGCCGTTGGTCAGTGCCACCCAGTCCACGCCCTGGTTGGCCGCGTAGTCGATGGCTTGCTTGACGTGCGAATCCTTCAGGTCCAGCCCGATCGCCTTCACCTCGATCAGGGTCTGCAGCTGCCCGTCGATCTTGATCGCAAGATCGCAGAACGTGCCGCGAATGGAATGCTCTGAGGTGACGTCCGAGTATTTGTCGTACCCGAAGACGTCGGCCAGCATGTCCTTGATGATGGTAACGGTGTCGGCTTCACCTACATCCCGGGATCGCGCGCCGGCCAGGATCGGCTGATAGCGCTTCACGCCCGCCACGATGCGTTCGGACACCCGCTTCGGAACACCTGCCATAGCCTTCCCCTGCTCCCTGAAAGTCCAACCATAGCCAAGGCCGATGCGTGCCCGCAACCGAGGCACCAAGCCCCCAAGACCACCGCCATGCGTGCATTGCCGGTCTTGCGTCAGGCGTTCCTATGACCACGAGTTACCCGTGGTTGACGCCCCCCCCTGGAACATCGGGCGAAGACGCGATTTGTAGGGAAAATATTAGGGAGATGCCGCGCCGACGCACCTAACCCGTTGTTTTATTGGTGGGCACTGAGGGGATCGAACCCCCGACCCGCTCCTTGTAAGGGAGCCGCTCTACCGCTGAGCTAAGTGCCCGGGCCGCGCATTATCGCCGCGCGGGTGCCGCAACGGAACACCCGCAACGAAAAAGCCCGGCGCGAGGCCGGGCTTTCCGATCACCGGCGCGAGCCGGCGGGCGATCAGTTGACCGCGTCCTTCAGCGCCTTGCCGGCCTTGAACGCCGGGTTCTTGGAGGCCTTGATCTTGATGGTGTCGCCGGTGCGCGGGTTGCGGCCGGTGCGGGCACCACGCTTGCGCACCGAGAAGGTGCCGAAGCCCACGAGGGTCACGGTGTCGCCCTTCTTCAGGGCCTTGGTGATGGCGGCAACCATCGCATCGACGGCACGGCCGGCGTCGGCCTTGGTCAGTTCGGCATGGTCGGCGACGGCTTCGATGAATTCGGCTTTGTTCATTTGCTTGTTGGCTCCGTTGCGGAAAGTGACGCGGAGAATGCGCTGACCGGATCCGGCGGCGCTCCCCTGCCGTGGACCCGGGCTTGCCGCGGCGCCGGCCCAGCCGCCGCGGTTGCCCACCTTATACCAGCGGCATTTCCGGTTCGCAACACGGAAAGCCAATGCTGGCGCGGGTTTCAGCGATCCGTCCCGGATTCCAGCTCCACCCCTGCGGTTTTCGCCGGTTTCAGTGCTTGAGCGGGGCGCGGCCGGCGCCACGGCCGCGCGGCCGCGGCTTGGCCACCGCGGTCGCCTGCACCTTGCGCGATGATTTCCTGCCGCCATCGCCCTTGCGCGCCGGCAGCGGTCGCTCCAGCGCCAGGTCCAGCACCTCGTCGATCCACTTCACCGGCACGATCTGCAGGTGGCGGGTGACGGTGGCCGGCAGCTCCGCGATGTCCTTGCGGTTCTCCTCGGGGATGATCACGGTCTTGATCCCACCGCGCAGCGCGGCCAGCAGCTTCTCCTTCAGGCCGCCGATCGCGGTCACCTTGCCGCGCAGCGTGATCTCGCCGGTCATCGCCACATCGTGCCGCACCGGCACCTTGGTCAGCATCGACACCAGCGCGGTGGCCATCGCGATGCCGGCGCTGGGACCGTCCTTGGGCGTGGCACCGTCGGGCACGTGCACGTGCACGTCGTGCTTCTGCAGGAAGTCCAGCGGGATGCCGAGCTGTTCGGCACGCGCGCGCACCACGCTGAGCGCGGCCGAAGCGGATTCCTTCATCACGTCGCCCAGCTGGCCAGTGAGCAGCAGCGCGCCCTTGCCCGGCACCAGGGTGGATTCGATCTGCAGCAGGTCGCCACCGACTTCCGTCCACGCCAGGCCGGTCACCAGGCCGACCTCGTTCTCGGCCTCGGCGCGACCGAAGTCGAAGCGGTGCACGCCGAGGTACTTCTCGAGGTTGCGCGCGTTGACCACGACCGTCTTCGGCTTCGCCGCCTTGCCCTTGTTCGCGGGCAGCGGGCCTTTCAGCGCGATCTCCTTGACCACCTTGCGCGCGATCTTGGCGATCTCGCGCTCGAGGTTGCGCACGCCGGATTCGCGCGTGTAGTAGCGGATGATGTCGAGGATGGCCGACTCCGCGATCTCCAGCTCGCCGTCGCGCAGGCCGTTGGCCTTGAGCTGCTTCGGCACCAGGTAGCGGGTGGCGATGTTGAGCTTCTCCTCCTCGGTGTAGCCGGGGATGCGGATCACCTCCATGCGGTCCAGCAGCGGGCCGGGGATGTTCAGCGAGTTGGAGGTGGCCACGAACATCACCTCGGACAGGTCGAGGTCGACCTCCAGGTAGTGGTCGTTGAAGGCGTGGTTCTGCTCGGGATCGAGCACCTCCAGCAGCGCCGAGGACGGGTCGCCGCGGAAGTCCATCGACATCTTGTCGATCTCGTCCAGCATGAACAGCGGGTTCTTGGTGCCGACCTTGTTCAGGCTCTGCACGATCCGCCCCGGCATCGAACCGACATAGGTGCGGCGGTGGCCGCGGATCTCGGCCTCGTCGCGCACGCCGCCCAGCGCCATCCGCACGAACTTGCGGTTGGTGGCCTTGGCGATGCTCTGCCCGAGCGAGGTCTTGCCCACGCCCGGCGGGCCGACCAGGCACAGGATCGGCCCCTTCATCTTGCTCACCCGCGACTGCACGGCGAGGTATTCGAGGATGCGGTCCTTGACCTTCTCCAGCCCGTAGTGGTCGGCATCCAGGGTCTCCTGGGCCGCCTTCAGGTCCTTGCGCACCCGGCTGCGCGTCGACCACGGCACGCCCAGCAGCCAGTCGAGGTAGTTGCGCACCACCCCGGCCTCGGCCGACATCGGCGACATCTGCTTGAGCTTGGCCAGCTCGGCGCGGGCCTTGGCCTCCACCGCCTTGGGCATGCCGGCCTTGGCGATCTTCTTGGCGATCTCCTCGAGGTCGTTGGGCGCGTCGTCGAGCTCGCCCAGCTCCTTCTGGATCGCCTTCATCTGCTCGTTGAGGTAATACTCGCGCTGGCTCTTCTCCATCTGCGACTTGACCCGGCCGCGGATGCGCTTCTCCATCTGCTGCACGTCGATCTCGCCATCGACCAGGCCCACCAGCAGCTCCATGCGCTCGCCGGTGTCCAGCGTCTCCAGCAGCTTCTGCTTGTCCACCAGGCGCACGCCCAGATGCGCGGCGACGGTGTCGGCCAGGCGGTCCGGCTCGTCGATCCCGGCCAGGGTCTGCAGCAGCTCCGGCGGCAGCTTGCGGTTGGTCTTGATGTACTGCTCGAACAGCGACAGCAGGGTGCGTGCGATCGCCTGCAACTCGCGCGGCTCGCGGGTGGAACCGGACTCGACCTCCACCGCCTCGGCGAACAGCGCGCCGTCGCGGCCGTGCACGTTGGCCACCTGCGCGCGCGACAGGCCCTCCACCAGCACCTTGATGGTGCCGTCGGGCAGCTTCAGCAGCTGCAGCACCTGCGCCAGGGTGCCGACCGCGTGCAGGTCGCCCGCGCCCGGGTCATCGGTATCCGGAGTCTTCTGCGCCACCAGCAGGATCTGCCTGTCGCCTTCCATCGCCAGGTCCAGGGCACGGATGGATTTCTCGCGCCCCACGAACAGCGGGATCACCATGTGCGGGAACACCACCACGTCGCGCAGGGGCAGCACGGGCAGCAGGCGGGAGGCGGTCTGGGTGGAATCGGGCGAGGCGGCCATGGGGGGAGGCTCCGGGAATCGTCATGCGGTGGCAACGGCTGCCACCGTGCTCCGTTTATGGGGCTGGCGGGCGCCGGTTGCAAGCACCGGCTGCCGCCGCCGAGCGGGGGTGACGGGGCGGCGCCCTGGAAGGCCCGCCCCACAACGGCGAAGGCCGCCTGATGGCGGCCTTCGGGGGCAAGGACCGGGACTGGCCGGGGGCGGCGTCAGTCCGCCGCGGCCGCCTTGGCCGGTGCCGGCACGTTCTGGTAGATCAGGTACGGCTCGGACTTGTGCTCGATCACCGACTCGTCCACCACCACCTTGCTGACGTTCTGCAGCGACGGCAGCTCGTACATGGTGTCGAGCAGCACCGATTCGACGATGGTGCGCAGGCCGCGGGCACCGGTCTTGCGCTTGAGCGCCTTGCGCGCGATCGCCGCCAGCGCGTCCGGGCGGATCTCCAGCTCCACGCCCTCCATCTCGAACAGGCGCTTGAACTGCTTGGTGATCGCGTTCTTGGGCTCGGTCAGGATCTTGATCAGGGCCTGCTCGTCCAGCTCCTCGAGGGTGGCGACCACCGGCAGGCGGCCGACGAACTCGGGGATCAGCCCGAACTTGATGAGGTCCTCCGGCTCCACCTGGGCCAGCACCTGGCCGACGTCGGCCTTGCGCTCGCTGCTCTTGACCTTGGCACCGAAGCCGATGCCGCCGGATTCGCTGGAACGCTGCTGGATCACCTTGTCCAGCCCGGCGAACGCGCCGCCGCAGATGAACAGGATGTTGCGGGTATCGACCTGCAGGAACTCCTGCTGCGGGTGCTTGCGCCCGCCCTGCGGCGGCACGCTGGCGACGGTGCCCTCGATCAGCTTCAGCAGCGCCTGCTGCACGCCCTCGCCGGACACGTCGCGGGTGATCGACGGGTTCTCCGACTTGCGGCTGATCTTGTCGATCTCGTCGATGTAGACGATGCCCTGCTGCGCCCTTTCGACGTCGTAATCGCACTTCTGCAGCAGCTTCTGGATGATGTTCTCCACGTCCTCGCCGACGTAGCCGGCTTCGGTCAGCGTGGTCGCATCGGCCATGGTGAACGGCACGTTGAGCATGCGCGCCAGCGTCTCCGCCAGCAGCGTCTTGCCCGAGCCGGTCGGGCCCACCAGCAGGATGTTGGACTTCGCCAGCTCGACGTCGTCCGACTTCTGGCGGCTCTCGATCCGCTTGTAGTGGTTGTACACCGCCACCGCCAGCGTCTTCTTGGCGCGCTGCTGACCGATCACGTACTGGTCGAGCACCTCGAGGATCTCCCGCGGCTTCGGCAGCGCGCTGCGGCTGGCCTGGGCCTTCTCCTCCAGCTCCTCGCGGATGATGTCGTTGCACAGCTCCACGCATTCATCGCAAATGAACACGCTGGGGCCTGCGATCAGCTTGCGCACCTCGTGCTGGCTCTTCCCGCAGAAAGAGCAGTACAGGATCTTGCCGCTGTCGCTGGGATTGCGTCCCTGACGGTCTTCGCTCATTCGCCACTCACTCGCCGCACTGCTGCGGCCTTGGCCCGAGGATAACACAGCGCCCCGCCGGGCCTGGCAGGGTGCCGCATGGGGGAATCACGGCCCGCACGATACCGGTAACGGCCGCGCCGTGCCCGGCTGCAGGGGCGCGCGGCGACCGCCGCGGCCCCGGCCGGGGATCAGGAGGCCTGGATCGACTCGTCCGGCCGGCGCGTCAGCACCTCGTCCACCAGCCCGTACGCGCGGGCGGCCTCGGCGCTCTTGAAGTTGTCGCGGTCGGTGTCGCGGGCGATGGTCTCGATCGGCTGGCCGGTGTGGCGGGCCAGGATCTCGTTGAGGCGCTCGCGCATGGTCAGGATCTCGCGTGCCTGGATGTCGATGTCGGCGGCCTGGCCCTGGGCGCCGCCCAGCGGCTGGTGGATCATCACCCGCGAATTGGGCAACGCGTAACGCTTGCCGGCGGCACCGGCGGCCAGCAGCACCGCGCCCATCGAGCAGGCCTGGCCGACGCAGATGGTGCTCACGTCGGGCTTGATGTACTGCATGGTGTCGTAGATCGCCATGCCGGCCGTCACGATGCCGCCCGGGGAGTTGATGTACAGGCTGATGTCCTTCTCGGGGTTCTCGGCCTCGAGGAACAGCATCTGCGCCACCACCACGTTCGCCACGTGGTCGTCGATCCCGCCGACCAGGAAGATCACCCGCTCCTTCAGCAGGCGCGAATAGATGTCGTACGCGCGCTCGCCGCGGCTGGTCTGCTCGACCACCATCGGGACGAGGTTGAGGTTCTTGATCGGATCCATGGCGTCTCGCTCTTCAGGTTCGGGGGGCCCCGCCGCGCGCGGCGGCGGGGTGATGGCGGCCGGTTACTGGCTGATCGCGTCCTGGAAGCTGAGCGCCTGCTCGGTGTGCTTGGCGCGCTCGGCGATCCAGTCGATCACCTGCTCCTCCATCACGCGGGTCTGCAGGCCCTGCATCAACTGGGGGTCGTTGCGGTACAACGCAATGACCTGCTCCGGCTGTTCGTAGGTGGAGGCGATCAGGCGCATGGTTTCGTTCAGCCGCGCCGAGTCCAGACGCAGCTCGTTGCGGCGGGCGATCTCGCCCACCAGCAGGCCCACCAGCACGCGCTTGCGGGCAGCCTCCTGGAAGGCCTCCGGGGCCGCCTCCAGGGCCTGGCCGCGGCGACGGGCGTCCTCGGTGGCGCTGGCCAGCAGCGCGCGCGCCTCGGTCTCGACCAGGCGCGGCGGCAGCTCCACGTCCTTGTACGCGGCCACCAGCTGCTCGCCCACCTCGCGGCGCAGGCGGTTCATCAGCGCGCCCTTCAGCTCGCGCTCGAGGTTGCTGCGGATTTCGGCCTTGAACTGCTCCAGCTCGCCGCTCTTGACCCCGAAGCTGCGGATGAAGGCGGCATCCACCTCCGGCAGCACCTGCTCGGCCACGCTCACCAGCTTGAAGGTGGAGGTGACGGTCTTGCCGGCGAACTGCGGCACGTGCCAGTCGGCCGGCAGGGTGACGTCGATCGTCTTCTCCTCGCCGGCGCGCATGCCGACGATGGCCGATTCCACCTCGGGATAGATCGCGGCCGAGCCCAGCACGGTGGCGTTCTTCTCCACCCCTTCGGCCGGGGTGCGCACGCCGTCCACGGTGCTGGTGGTCTCCAGATTCACCAGGTCGCCGGCCTTGGCCTCGCGCTCCACCACCCGCCAGCTGGCGCGCTGCTGGCGCAGGTTCTCGAGCATCCGCTCGATGTCGGCATCGGTCACCTCGGCGGTGTGGCGGATCACCTCCAGCTTGCTCATGTCGAGCTCGCCGAAGTCAGGCACCAGCTCGACCGAAGCCACGTACTTCAGTTCGCCCTCGCCGGCGTCCTCGCCCGGGGTCACCTGCGGCAGCCCGGCCACGCGCAACTCGTGCTCGCGCACCGCCTGGTCCAGGCCCTGGCGCAGCAGGCCATCGACGATCTCCGCGCGGACCTGCCCGCCGAAGCGCTGCTCGACCACCTTGGCCGGGACCTTGCCGGGACGGAAGCCCTTGATGCGGACGTTCTGCGCGATCTCGCGCAGGCGGCTGCCGACCTGGCTCTCGACGTCGCCCGCGGGCAGGCTGAGGATGACGCGGCGCTCGAGGTTGCCGGTGGATTCGACCGAGACTTGCATGATGCGATGGCTCCTGGGCGGGTTCGCGCGAACCCGGTTGCGACGGTTGTTGGTTGGACGATGGCGCGGCGCCGGGGCCGCGCGGAACGCGGTAGTTTCGCCGATTTCCCGGACCGGTGCCAGCGACCCGCGGCGGCGGCGGGCGTGGATGCGTTGACATGCGCGCGCAGTCGCCGGACAATGCGCGGCCTTTCGTTGCGCTGGCGCGCCGCGGGAGGCAGGCGACCGCAGCAGTCGGGCGATCGCCGGAGTGCTTGGGTTCTGCCGGCGGGGTATAGCGCAGTCTGGTAGCGCGCCTGCTTTGGGAGCAGGATGTCGGGGGTTCGAATCCCTCTACCCCGACCACCTCCGGCAGTCCCCGCCTTGCGATTCCGGACCGGGCGCCCGTAGCTCAACCGGATAGAGCACCGGCCTTCTAAGCCGGTGGTTGCAGGTTCGATTCCTGCCGGGCGCGCCAATGTGTCGAAACCGCTTGCATCGAAACCGTTGTCCCTGTGGTGGCTGTAGCTCAGTTGGTTAGAGTCCTGGATTGTGATTCCAGTTGTCGTGGGTTCGAGTCCCATCAGCCACCCCACCCTTTCGCAGCAACGGCATCCGAAGGGCTTGCAGCACGCCGGATGTCTGCTACAATTTTCGCCTCGGGGCCGTTAGCTCAGTTGGTAGAGCAGTTGACTCTTAATCAATAGGTCCAAGGTTCGAATCCTTGACGGCCCACCAAACCCGAAACGCCCGGCCCCGCCGGGCGTTTTCTTTTGCGAAGATGTGTCGGCGACGACGCGAAAGTGGCGGAATTGGTAGACGCCCTGGATTTAGGTTCCAGTGCCGCAAGGCGTGCGGGTTCGAGTCCCGCCTTTCGCACCACCCGCCTCCCCGCATCGGTGGCGCCCTTCGGTGACGGCAACGGCGCGACGGGCTATCCTGCGAGGACGGCAACCGGCCGGATCGCCACAGGATGGACGCCATGCGCAGCGGCAACCCCGCCCTCTCCGACAACACCTTCCTCGACCTCGGCAGCGGCACCCTGGTGCAGGGCGACGCCGGGGCGATGACGCTCAATGGCACCGTCAACAAGACCGCGCTGCTGCTGGTGCTGGCGCTGGTCGGCGCGCTGCTGAGCTGGTCGCAGTTCCACGCCGCGCTGGCGGCCGGCACGCCGGGCGCAATCCTGCCCTACGTCTGGGGCGGCGCGATCGGCGGGTTCGTGGTCGCGCTGGTGACGATCTTCAAGAAGGCGTGGGCGCCGTTCACCGCGCCGCTGTACGCGGCGCTGGAGGGGCTGTTCCTGGGCGCCGCCTCGGCGCTGTTCGAGCTGCGCTATCCCGGCATCGTGATGCAGGCGGTGGGGCTGACCTTCGGCACCCTGGCCGCGCTGCTGCTGGCCTACCGCAGCGGGCTGGTGAAGGCGACCGAGAACTTCAAGCTCGGCGTGGTGGCCGCCACCGGCGGCATCGCCCTGCTCTACCTCGCGCAGCTGGGCATGCACCTGTTCGGGTTTTCCGGGATGGGCTTCATCAACGGCAGCAGCCCCCTCGGCATCGCGTTCAGCCTGGTGGTCGTGGTGGTGGCCGCGCTGAACCTGGTGCTGGATTTCGACTTCATCGAACAGGGCGTGGAACAGGGCGCCCCGAAGTACATGGAGTGGTACGCCGCGTTCGGCCTGCTGGTGACGCTGGTGTGGCTGTACCTGGAGCTGCTGCGGCTGCTGTCAAAGCTGCAGTCGCGCAACTGAGGGGCCAAGGAGGGGCTGGCGCTTCGCAGCAAAATCCCCAGTGCCCCCAACGAAGAAGGGCGCCGCAGGGCGCCCTTCTTCGTTTCCACACGGCCGCGCCGCTCAGAGGCGGCTGGCGATGGCCTTGGCGAACGCCAGCGTGTTGCCCTCGCCGCCGAGGTCCGGGGTCAGCGAGTCCTTCGCCTCCAGCGTGGCGATGATCGCGCCGCGCAGGCGCTGCGCCTGGTCCGGCTTGCCGAGGTGGTCGAGCATCTGCGCCGCGCCCAGCAGCAGCGCGCACGGGTTGGCGATGCCCTTGCCGGCGATGTCCGGCGCGGAGCCGTGCACCGCCTCGAAGATCGCCGCCTCGGTGCCGATGTTGGCGCCCGGGGCGAGGCCCAGGCCGCCGACCAGGCCGGCACACAGGTCGGAGATGATGTCGCCGAACAGGTTGGTGGTGACGATGATGTCGAACTGCTCCGGCTTCATCACCAGCTGCATGCAGGTGTTGTCCACGATCATCTCGTTGCACTCGATGTCGGGGTACTGCGCGGCCACTTCGCGCGCGGTCTTCAGGAACAGGCCCGAGGTGGACTTCAGGATGTTCGCCTTGTGCACCACCGTCACCTTCTTGCGGCCGGTGGTCCGCGCCAGCTCGAAGGCGTAGCGCGCGATCCGCTCGGACCCCTTGCGGGTCACCTTCTGGGTCAGCACCGCGGTCTCGCCGTCGGCCGAGACTTCCTGGCCTTCGCCGATGTAGGCGCCCTCGGTGTTCTCGCGCACCGTGATCAGGTCCACGTTGCCGGGGAAGCGCGCCTTGGTGTTGGGGAAGCTGCGCGCCGGGCGGACGTTGGCGTACAGGTCGAAGCGCTTGCGCAGCTCGACGTTGATCGAGGAAAACCCGCCGCCGACCGGGGTGGTCAGGGGCGACTTCAGCGCGATCTTGTTCCTGCGGATGGAGTCCATGGTGGCGGCCGGCAGCAGCTCACCGTGCTTCTCCAGCGCCACCATGCCGGCGTCCGCGAATTCGTACGCAAGGCCCAGCTGCATCGCGTCCAGCACGTGCAGGGTGGCGTCCATGATTTCCGGGCCGATGCCGTCGCCGCGGATGACCGTGATCGTTGTCATTTTCCAGTGTCCAGACAGGCCGCCGCCACGCGTCTGGCGTGGCGGCGAGTGGGGGTTCGATGACTGGACATTATGGCAGATGCCGTGCGCCGGCGTATGCCGACGGGCCGGCGCGCCGCCCTCAGCCGTGCGTGTGCGCGTCCGGCGCGGCGGCCTGGCCCTGCTCCAGCTGGTCGAGGAAATCCACCGCCCGGCGCAGGTGCGGGATCACGATCGAGCCGCCCACCACCAGGCCGACCGAGAACGCCTCGAACATCTCCTCGCGGCTGACCCCGGCGTCCTTGCACTGCGCCACGTGGTAGCTGATGCAGTCGTCGCAGCGCAGCACCAGCGAGGCCACCAGCCCGCACAGCTCCTTGGTCTTCACGTCCAGCGCGCCGGCCTGGTAGGTCTGGGTATCCAGCGCGAAGAACCGCCGCACCACCTGGTTGGGCTCGTCCAGGATGCGCTTGTTCATGCGCTGGCGGAATTCGGTGAAGGCCCGCACCCGGTCGTCGCCGCCGCTCATGCGCCTTCTCCCTGCAGCAGCGGCTCCAGCTTGCCGGCGCGGTGCAGCGCCATCATGTCGTCGTAGCCGCCAACGTGGACGTCACCGATGAAGATCTGCGGCACGCTGGTGCGCCGGGTGAGCGCCACCATCTTCTCGCGCGCGGCCAGATCGGTATCGACCCGCACCTCGGACCAGCCCAGGCCCTTGCTCTTGAGGAAGTTCTTGGCCATCACGCAATACGGGCACACCTCGGTGCTGTAGATGGTGATCGGCGGGTGGCTGGGATCGCTCACGGGGGTCTCCTGAACCGAAAGGCGGCATTCTGGTCGAATATGGGGCGGCGCGGCCAGTTTCCCACCCGCTCAAGCCGCATTCACCCGGTTGCCACCACAATACTGCATCCTGCCCGCATGACCGTCCGCCTGCCCGCCGCCGCCCTGCTGTTCGCCCTGACCGCCAGCGCCGGGCTGGCCACCGCCCAGGAACGCGGCCTGCCCGACATCGGCTCCTCCGCCGGCAGCGTGCTGTCGCCGGCCAAGCAGGCCGAGTACGGGGCGATGGTGCTGGCGCAGCTGCGCCACGAGGGCTACGTGCTGGACGATCCGCTGCTGGACGGCTGGCTGGCCGACGTCGGCAAGCGCCTGGCCAGCGCCAGCGACCGCCCGCAGCAGGCGTTCACCTTCTTCCTGCTGCGCGACCGCCAGATCAACGCCTTCGCCACCCTCGGCGGCTACGTGGCGGTGAACTCCGGGCTGGTGCTGGCCGCCACGCGCGAGGACGAGCTGGCCGGCGTGCTGGCGCACGAGATCTCGCACGTCACCCAGCAGCACGTGCTGCGCGGCGCCGAGAAGGCCCAGCGCGAGAGCCTGCCGATCCTGCTGGCCACCCTCGGCGCGATCGTGGCGGCGCAGAAGGCCGGCGGCACCTCCAGCGGCGACGCCTCCTCGGCCGCGCTGATCACCGGCATGGGCCTGCTGCAGCAGCGCCAGATCGACTACACCCGCGACAACGAGGCCGAGGCCGACCGCATCGGCATCCGCCTGCTCGCCAACGCCGGCTACGACCCCGAGGCGATGGCCGATTTCTTCCAGACCCTGCAGGGCGTGGTGCGGATCAACCAGGGCGACGAGCGCTCGGCGCTGCCGGGCTACCTGCAGACCCATCCGCTGACCCTGGCGCGCATCAGCGAGGCGCGCGAACGCGCCGACAAGCTGGTGGCGTCGCGGCTGCCGCTGCCCTCCGCCAGCGGCGGCGGCAACCCGCTGCTGCCGGCCAACCTGCAGCTGGCCCCCGCCCGCCACCAGGCGCGCGGCGACACCGGCGACTTCCCCTGGGCCAAGGAGCGCCTGCGCGTGCTCAGCGCCCTGACCCCGGCCCAGGCCATCCGCGAGTACCGGCAGATGCAGGCCAAGCAGGCGCTCAGCGAACCCCAGCGCTACGGGTTGGCCCTGGCCCACCTGCTGGCCGGCCAGAACGGCGAGGCCCTGCAGGAGTTGGTGCCGCTGGCGCAGGCGCACCCCGGCAACCTGTGGCTGCAGATCGCCAGCGGCGAGGCCGAGGCGCGCAGCGGGCGCATCGCCGAGGCCGACCGCCGGTTCGACGCCCTGCTCGCGCAGATGCCCACCCACCGCGCGTTGGTGCTCACCTATGCGCGGCTGCTGGGCGAGCGCGGCACCCGCGAGGCCGGCCAGCGCGCGGTGGCGGTCCTGCGCCCGCTGCTGGGCGCCAGCAACGCCGACCTGCCGCTGCAGCAGATCTACGCGCGCGCCAACGAACTCGCCGGCGACCCGGTGCGCGCGGGCGAGGCCTGGGCCGAGGCGGCCTACCTGTCCGGGCGCCCGGAGCAGGCGCTGGTGCAGTTGGACAACCTCAAGAAGCGCGGCGACCTGGACTACTACGCGCGCGCGCGCATCGACGCGCGCATCGCGGCGATCACCCCCACCGTGCTGGAACTGCGCCGGCAAGGGATCCGCGACGAGGCGGTGGGCGGCCGGCTGGGGCTGTACGCCAGGTGACAACGTCACGAAACTGTCACCCAGCCGTCGTGTAATGCGGCGGCGCCCCCTCCGACGGCGCCACCACCGGATGCCATGCAGAAACACATCCTGATCGTCGAAGACGAGCCCGCGATCCGCGACATGCTGGCCTATGCCCTGCGCAAGGGCGACTACGCGCCGCTGCTGGCGGGAGATGCGCGCGAGGCGCAGGAGCGGATCGCCGAGCGCGTGCCCGACCTGATCCTGCTGGACTGGATGCTGCCCGGCACCAGCGGGCTGGAGCTGGCCCGGCGCTGGCGGCGCGAGGCGCTGACCCGCGACATCCCGATCATCATGCTGACCGCGCGCGGCGAGGAGAACGACCGCGTCGGCGGGCTCGAGGCCGGGGTGGACGACTACGTGGTCAAGCCGTTCTCCGCGCGCGAACTGCTGGCGCGCATCCGCGCGGTGCTGCGGCGCTCGCGCGAGGACGACGACGACGGCAGCGTGCAGGTCGGCGCGCTGCGCATCGACGGCGCCGCGCACCGGGTGTTCGCCGACATCGACGGCACCGCGCACCCGATCCAGATGGGCCCCACCGAATACCGCCTGCTGCACTTCTTCATGACCCACGCCGAGCGCGTGTACACCCGCGCCCAGCTGCTGGACCACGTCTGGGGCGGCAGCGTGTACGTGGAGGAGCGCACCGTGGACGTGCACATCCGCCGCCTGCGCAAGACCCTGGAACCGCACGCGCTGGACACGATGGTGCAGACCGTGCGCGGCGCCGGCTACCGCTTCTCCACCGCGGTGTGAGCGCGCCCGCGCCGGCGCGCCCCGGCCCGCCGCGGGGCGCGGGGCAAACCCGGATGCAAACCCGGATACTTGCCTGATGCCGTCGATCCCCCGCCACGCCTGGTTCCGCACCCTCTCCCAACTGCTGCTGGTACTCGCGGCCGGGCTGCTGGCCGGGCTGGCGCTGGGCCAGCCGTGGCCGGCGCTGGCGATCACCGCGCTGGGCGTGGTCGGCTGGCATTACTGGCGGCTGCACCGGCTGCTGCAGCGGTTGGCCGCGCGCCAGCGCCTGGTGCCGCACGGCAACGGCGTCTGGAGCGGGCTGGATGCCCTGCTGTACCGCGGCCAGACCGAGATGCGCGCGCGCAAGCGGCGCCTGCTGGCGATGCTGCGCGCCTACCGCGCGGTGGCCGCGGCGCTGCCGGACGCGGTGGTGCTGGTGGAGCGCAACAGCCAGCGCATCCTGTGGTTCAACGAGGCCGCCACCCCGCTGCTGGGGCTGCGCTATCCGCGCCACCACGGCGCGCCGCTGGCGGACGCGCTGCGCCCGCTGCCGATGGCGCAATGGCTGGCCGCCGGGCGCAACGCCGAGCCGATGGAGGACGTCGCCTCCCCGGCCGACCCCGGCATGCGCCTGAGCCTGCGCCTGCTGCCCTATTCCGATGACCTGTGGCTGCTGCTGGCGCGCGACGTCAGCAAGCTGCTGCGGCTGGAGCACATGCGCCGCGACTTCGTGGCCAACGTCTCGCACGAGTTGCGCACCCCGCTGACCGTGATCCACGGCTACCTGGAGATGCTCGACGCCGACGATCATCCCGAGTGGGCGGGCCTGCTGGACGAGATGCGCCGGCAGTCGCAGCGGATGGCGCGGCTGGTCGAGGACCTGCTCACCCTGTCGCGGCTGGAGGCGCGCGACCAGCTGGCCGAGGAGCACGTGGCGATGGCGCCGCTACTGGCCACCCTGCGGCGCGAGGCGGAGGCGCTCAGCGGCGGCCGCCACCGCATCCGGGTCGAGGACGAGGCCCAGGTGGACCTGCGCGGCGCCAGCAAGGAGCTGCACAGCGCGTTCGGCAATCTGGTCAGCAACGCCGTGCGCTACACCCCGGACGGCGGCGAGATCACGGTGCGTTTTTTCCGCGAATCCGATGGCAGCGCGGTGCTGGCGGTGCGCGACACCGGCTACGGCATCCCCGCCGCGCACCTGCCGCGCCTGACCGAACGCTTCTACCGCGTCTCCACCAGCCGCTCGCGCGAGAGCGGCGGCACCGGGCTGGGACTGGCCATCGTCAAGCACGTGCTGGGCCTGCACGGCGCGCAGCTGGCCATTGCCAGCGACGTGGGGGCCGGGAGTATCTTCAGCTGCCGGTTCGGTCGCGACCGCATCCTGCCCCGCGACCCCCACCTTTCCAGCCCGCCCGTGCCATGAACGCAGAATCCGACCACGCCCGCCTGCGCGACCCCGCGCTGTACGCCAACCGCGAGCTGTCGCAGCTGGACTTCAACTTCCGCGTGCTGGCGCAGGCGCAGGACCCGTCGGTGCCGCTGCTGGAGCGGCTGCGCTACCTGTGCATCTCCTGCACCAACCTCGACGAGTTCTTCGAGATCCGCGGCGGCGCGGTGCGGCATGCGGTGGAGCTGAACCTGCCGGCCGGGGTGGACGGGATCGACCCCGCCCTGCTGCTGAACAAGATCCACGAGCGCGCGGCCGAGCTGGTGGAGGCGCAGTACCGCTGCTTCTACGACGAACTGCGCCCGGCGCTGGCCGACGAAGGCATCCGGCTGCTGCAGCGCGAGCAGTGGACCCCGGCCCAGCGCGAGTGGCTGCGCCGGTATTTCGTCGAGGAGATCATGCCGGTGCTGTCGCCGCTGGGGCTGGACCCGGCGCACCCGTTCCCGAAGATCCTCAACAAGTCGCTGAACGTGGTGGTGCTGCTGGAAGGCCGCGACGCGTTCGGCCGCGAAGGCCACCTGGCGATCGTGCGCGCGCCGCGCTCGCTGCCGCGCATCATCCGCGTGCCGGGCCTGGACGGGGATGCCGATGCCAGCCTCGACTTCGTGTTCCTCAGCTCGGTGCTGTCGGCGTTCGTGGACGAGCTGTTCCCGGGAATGACGGTCAAGGGCGCCTACCAGTTCCGGGTGACCCGCAACTCCGAGCTGATCGTGGACGAGGACGACGTGGACAACCTCGCCCTGGCCCTGCGCGACGAGCTGCTGGGCCGCGGCTACCTGCGCGCGGTGCGGTTGGAGATCGACGAGCGCTGCCCGCAGGACATCGTGGACGGCCTGCTGGCCAACTTCGACCTGCCGCCGAACGCGGTGTACAAGATCAACGGCCCGGTCAACCTGAACCGCGTGATCCAGGTGTACGACCTGGTCAAGCGCCCCGACCTCAAGTTCCGCCCCTTCACCCCGCGCCTGCCGCGCGAGATGGAGGGCATGTTCGATGCGATCCGCCAGGGCGACCTGCTGCTGCACCATCCGTTCGACGCCTTCACCCCGCTACTGGAGCTGATCCGCCAGGCCGCCGAGGACCCGGACGTGCTGGCGATCAAGCAGACCCTGTACCGCGCCGGCAAGGACTCCCCGATCGTCGAGCACCTGATCCAGGCCGCGCGCAACGGCAAGGACGTGACGGTGGTGGTGGAACTGCGCGCGCGCTTCGACGAGGAGGCCAACCTGGGCCTGGCCGATCGCCTGCAGGATGCCGGCGTGCAGGTGGTGTACGGCGTGGTGGGCTACAAGACCCACGCCAAGATGCTGCTGATCGTGCGCCGCGAGGGCAACGCCCTGCGCCGCTACGTGCACCTGGGCACCGGCAACTACCACAGCGGCACCGCGCGCGCCTACACCGACTTCAGCCTGATGACCGCCGACCCGGCGATCGGCCAGGACGTGCACCTGATCTTCCAGCAGCTGTCCGGGCTGGCCGCGCCGCTGAAGCTGCAGCGCTTGCTGCAGTCGCCGTTCACCCTGCACCAGGGCGTGCTGGACCGGATCGCGCGCGAGGCCGCGCATGCGCGCGCCGGCAAACCGGGGCGGATCGTGGCGAAGATGAACGCGCTCAACGAGGCCAGCGTGGTGCGCGCGCTGTACGAGGCCTCGCAGGCCGGTGTCGAAATCGACCTGGTGGTGCGCGGCGCCTGCGCGCTGCGCCCGGGCATCCCCGGCGTGTCCGAACACATCCGGGTGCGCTCGGTGGTCGGGCGCTTCCTCGAACACCACCGGGTGTGGTGGTTCGGCAACGACGGCACGCCGGAGCTGTTCTGCTCCTCGGCCGACTGGCTGGAACGCAACCTGCTGCGGCGGGTGGAGATCGCATTCCCGGTGCTGGACCCGCTGCTGGCGCACCGCGTGCACCGCGAGGGCCTGCTGAACTACCTGGCCGACAACCAGAACGCGTGGGAGCTGCACGCCGACGGCCACTACGAGCGCTGCCGGCCGGCCGCCGGCGAGGCCGCGTTCTCGGCCCAGCTGTCGCTGCTGGAAGACCTGTACGCGTGAGCGCGCGCAGCGGCGCGCGCCCGCGATCGGCCATAATGCCGGGCATGGACGACCTCCCCTTCGCCCCGGCATGAGCACGGTCTCGCCCCGGCCGGGCTCTTCCCTCCGCGACGGCGACCTGGTGGCCGCGCTGGACCTCGGCTCCAACAGCTTCCACATCGTGGTGGCGCAGCGCGTGCTGGGCCAGCTGCGGGTGGTGGACCGCCTGCGCGAGACCGTGCGCATGGCCGAGGGCCTGAACGCGCTGGGCGGGCTGGCGCCGGAGGTGCGCGAACGCGCACTGGCCTGCCTGGCCCGGTTCGGCCAGCGGGTGGCCGACATCCCGCGCCGGCACGTGCGCGCGGTGGCTACCAACAGCGTGCGCCAGCTGCGCGACCCGGAGGCCTTCCTGCGCCCGGCCGAAGCCGCGCTGGGGCATCCGATCGACGTGATCTCCGGGCGCGAGGAAGCGCGCCTGGTGTACCTGGGCGTGGCCCACGAGCAGCCGCCCGAGCCCGAGCAGAAGCGGCTGGTGATCGACATCGGCGGCGGCTCCACCGAGTGCATCATCGGGCGCGGCTTCACGCCGCTGGAGCGCGAGAGCCTGCAGGTGGGCTGCATCGCCAGCACCCGCCGCTTCTTCGACAACGGCAAGCTCGGGCGCAAGCGCTGGCAGGCGGCGCTGACCGAGGTCGAACTGCAGTTCCAGCAGTTCGCCGCGCCCTACCGCAGCCTCGGCTGGGACGAGGCGATCGGCACCTCCGGCACCCACAAGGCGATCGGCAACATCTGCGCGGCGATGAAGCTGGGCAAGGGCAGCATCACCCGCGAGGGCCTGGCGCAGGTGCGCGAGCGCCTGCTGCAGGCCGGACGGATCGAGGACATCGACCTGCCCGGGCTGTCCGACGACCGCCGCCCGATCATCGCCGGCGGCGTGCTGGTGCTGGAGGCCGCGTTCGCGGTGCTCGGGCTGGAGCAGATCCAGGTGAGCAAGGCCGCGCTGCGCGAGGGCGTGCTGTACGACCTGCTGGGCCGGGGCGGCGCCGACGATCCGCGCGAGCTGTCGGTGGCCGCGCTGATGCAGCGCTACGGGGTGGACGCAGCGCAGGCGCAGCGGGTGGAATCCACCGCCCTGCAGCTGTTCGACCAGGTCGCGGCGGCCTGGGGGCTGGGCAGCGAGGACCGCGCCATGCTCTCGCGCGCCGCGCGCCTGCACGAGCTGGGGCTGGCGATCGCGCATAGCGGCTACCACGTGCACGGCGCCTACGTGCTGCAGCACTCCGACATCGCCGGCTTCTCGCAGCAGGGCCAGCGCTTCCTCGCCGCACTGGTACGCAGCCATCGCCGCAGCGTGCCGAAGTCCGCGTTCGAATCGATCCCCGACCGCCTGCTGGGCAACGCGCGCCGCTGCGCCGCGCTGCTGCGGCTGGCGGTGCTGCTGCACCGCGCGCGCAAGGACGAGCTGCCGCCCGGGCTGCGCCTGCGCGCGAACGGCGATCGCCTGGAACTGGCGCTGGACCGGCGCTGGCTGCATGCGCGCCCGCTGCTGCGCGCCGACCTCGAGGCCGAACCCGAGGACATGCTCGGGCTGGGCCTGCAGCTGCACATCGCGCAGGACTGAGCGGCGCGCCCCGCCGGCGGCCTGCCGGCATCCGCAAACGCGCGGGGCCGGCGCAAGGCCGGCCCCGTCGTCGGCAGGCGCGGCGCATGGCGCCGGCTGCCGGAAGCGGCCCGTCGCGGCCTAGCGGCTTTCCGGCGGCAGCGGCTTGCGCGGCAGCGGCTGCGGGCGGGTGGCGGCGTTGTACACGAACGCGGCCACGATCGCGGAGGCCTGCTTGAGGTCGTCGGCCACCGCGTGGTCCTGCACGTCGAGGTCGCTGTGGTGGACGTGGCTGAAGTAATCCAGCTGGTCCTGCACGAACTGGAAGCCCGGGATCCCCACCGCATCGAAGCTCACGTGGTCGGTGCTGCCGGTGTTGCGCTGGGTGACGATGGTCGCGCCGACGTCGTGCCAGGGCTTGAGCCATTCGGCGAAGATCGGCGCCGCGGCCAGGTTCTCCTGCGCGTAGATGCCGCGGATGCGGCCGCTGCCGTTGTCGAGATTGAAATACGCGGAAATCTTGCCGTACTCCGGCATCCGCACCAGTTTGCCGCGCTGCTGGCGCATGAACGCCGGCAGCGCCTTCTGGGCCGGGTCGGTGGGTTCCTCGAACTTGCCGAAATGGCGTGCCACGTAGGCCTGCGAGCCCAGCAGGCCCTGCTCCTCGCCGGTCCACAGCGCCACCCGGATGGTGCGGTCGGGGCGCGCGCCCACCGCCTTGAGGATGCGCATCGCCTCCATCATCACCGCCACCCCGGCGGCGTTGTCGTTGGCGCCGGCGCCGGCATGCCAGGAATCCATGTGTGCGCCCAGCATCACCACCTCGTCCTTGTGCGGGCCGACCCCGGGGATCTCGGCGATGGTGTTGTAGCCGGGCTGGTTGGTTTCATCGAGGAAGCGCGAATCCACGTCCAGCCGCAGCCGCACCGGCTCCTTGCGCTGCAGCGCGCGCAGCACGGTGTTGTAGTGCTCGGCCATCATCACCAGCGCCGGCACGCCCACCGCCTCGCCGGCCTTGCGCGAGCCGCCGCCCATCACCCGCACGATGCCGTCGTTCCAGCTGCTGATCGAGACCGTGGCCAGCACGCCCTCGTCGGCCAGGTAGCGGTTGAGCAGCGGCATCATCTCCATCCGCGCGCGCATGCGCGCCAGGGTGTCGGGATCGATCGCGCGCGGCTTGGGCAGCGGGAAGGTGAGCAGCTCGTCGAGGTCGGCCGCATCGTAGCGCTGGAAGTCGGGTTTCTCGCTGGGCTTGTACGGGCGCAGCTCGTCGGTGAACACGATCTTGCCGCGCAGCTTGCCCTTCCACTGCTCCAGATCGGCCTTGGACTCCAGCCGGGCGACCATCGCCTCGCCCTCGATCGCCCCCGGCGTGCCCGGCGTCCACGCCTTCGGCAGGGCGTGCAGCGGCATCGCGCGCGGGCTGAGCATCTCGACCTCGGCGCGGCTGAACTGCCAGCCGCGGCCGAGGTCCTCGACCGCCTCGTCGTGCACGTTGGCCAGGCCCCACTCGCCGAACTTCGCGCGGGTCCAGCGGTTGGCCTCGGCCATCGCCGGGGAATTGGTCAGGCGCGGCCCGATCACATCGGTGAGGTGGTTGAGGGTGTCCATCACCTGCGAGCGCTGGAACGCCTCCTGGCGGATGCGCGCGGTCATGTCCAGATCCACCTGTTCCTGCGCGTACGCGCGCTGGGCGGAGGCGCCCTGCGCGCCCGCCAGCCCCGCCGCCAGCAGGGCGGAGGCCAGTATCCATCGCTTCATCGTGTTCCCCGGTTGTTGGCAAAGCCCCAAGTCTGCCAGCGCGCGCCGGGTGCGCTCACGGGCCGATGGTCATGCCCCGGGCGCCTGCTGTAGTCGTGCCCGCCGCAGCCGCGGCTGCCACTGGCCCGGCCAGTCGCGGTCGTTGGCCACCTGCGCCTGCGCGCGGGTGGCCTCAAGCCGCGCGAAATCCAGCGTCGCCAGCGCCCAGGCCTCGGCATCGCCGGCCTGCGCATCGAGACCATCCGCGGTCTGCGCCAGCACGCCGTCGGCCGGCAGCCCTGCGTCCATCGGCGCCAGCAGCGCGGCGCGGCCGGTGTTCACGTCCAGCGCCGGGCTCCAGTCGACGCGGCCGGCGGTCACCGCCTGCGCCACGTAGATCCGGTTTTCCAGCGCACGCGCCAGGCACCCGACCCGCACCCGGGTAGCCCCGGCCTCGGTATCGGTGCAGCTGGGCACCAGCAGCAATTGCATGCCGGCCTCGCACTGGGCGCGCACCGGCAGCGGGAACTCGCTGTCGTAGCAGACCGCGATCCCCACCCGCACGCCGTCCAGCACCATCACGTGCAGGGCATCGCCGGGCTCGATCACCCGCGCCTGGCGCTCGAAGCCGGTCAGCTGCAACTTGTCCTGCCATAAGTGCGCGCCGTCGGCGGTGAACAGGTCGCTGCGGTTGCGGTAGCGCCCGGGAGCGATTTCCAGCAGGAAGCTGCCGGCCACGATGTGCAGCTCCAGCCGCCGCGCCAGCTGAGTGAACAGCGCAATCCAGTCGCCGCGCAGCGCCTGCAGCGCGGCCAGCGAGGCGTGCAGGTCGGTATGAACCGGCGGCGGGAACACTGCGGCCAGCTCCAGCGCCAGGTACTCCGGCAGCACGGCCAGGCGCGCGCCCTGCGCCCTGGCCTGCGCCAGCAGCGCCTCGACGCGCGCGGCAAACGCGGGAAAATCAGCCGGCCTGCCGACCGCATAGCGACAGGCGGCGACCTTCATGCCGCCTCCAGCGGGCGCAGCCAGAACGTCAGGGCATGTTCGAGCTCGCCCACGCCGACCTCGTTCCAGCGCAGACGCATGGTCATGCCCGGCTGGCGCACGTAGCCGCGCCTGGTCCAGAACGCCTCGTTGCCGCGATGGCCGGGCGGCCGCCGCGGGTCGTCGGCGGCGCGATCCACCGCCGCGAACGCAATCCAATCGAACCCGCCGAGTGCGCGCGCATGCGCCTCGCGGGCGTCGAAGAACGCATGCCCGATGCCGCGCCCGCGGTAGGCCGGCAGCAGCACCGACTCGCCGCAATAAAACACCCGCGCCGGGTCGATCCCGCGCGCATGGAACGGCACCTGGAACTCGGCGCCATCCTCCGCCAGCGGCAACCCGGTACTGGCGCCGACCACACGCTCGCCATCCACGGCCAGCACCACCACGCTGCGCGGACAGTCGGCGTAGGCGCGCAGGTACTCGCGCTCGTAGCCGACGTCGCCATCGTAGAGATAGGGCCAGTCGCGGAATACCGCGATCCGCAGCGCGGCGATCGCGTCCAGATGCGGCACGATGGCCGCGCCGACGAGGGTGCGAAGCGTGATGTCGGGGGGCATGCGCGGATCCATGCGCGGATTCTAGAGCCCCGGGCCCGCGGATGGCCACCCGCCGCATGGATGCGACAATGCAGGCATGAACTATCGCCACGCCTTCCATGCCGGCAACCATGCGGACGTGCTCAAGCACGTCGTGCTGCTGGCGCTGTGCGACGCCCTGACCGCCAAGCCTTCCCCCTGCTTCGCGCTGGACACCCACGGCGGGCGCGGCCTGTACAAGCTGGACGGCGAGGCCGCGCAGAAGACCGGCGAGGCGCAGGACGGCATCGCCAGGCTGCAGGCGGAAGCCCCGCGTGATCCCGCGGTGCAGCGCTACCTGGCGGCGGTGCGCGCCTGCCGGACCCAGCACGGCGCGCAGGCCTATCCCGGTTCGCCCTGGCTGCTGGCGCATGCGCTGCGCGCCGGCGACCGCATCGCCGCCTGCGAGCTGCACCCGGAGGAGGCGCACGTGCTGCGCGCGCACTTCGCCGGCGACGTGCGCATCGCCGTGCACGAACGCGACGGCTACGCGGCGATCAAGGCGCTGCTGCCGCCGAAGCACGGCGCCACCAAGTTCGCGCGCGGGCTGGTGTTGATCGACCCGCCCTATGAGGCGCAGCTGGCCGAATTCGACACCGCCCTGGCCGCGCTGGTCGAGGGCCTGGCGCGCTGGCCGCAGGCCATCTATGCGCTGTGGTATCCGATCAAGCAGGGGCGCGCGCTGCAGCCGTTCCGGCGCGCCGCCGCCAGGCTGCCGGCCAAGTCCGCGCTGCGGCTGGAGCTGCTGGTGCGGCCGGATGACTCGCCGCTGCGGATGAACGGTAGCGGCCTGCTGGTCCTCAATGCGCCGTGGCAGTTCGACGCCGCCATGCGCCCGGCGCTGGACGCGCTGCGCGTGGCGCTGGGCGAACCCGGGGCCACCGCCTGCGTGGACTGGCTGCGCGCGCCGGCCTGAGTGGCGGGCCGCGCGGGCAACCCCTAAGCTCGCGGCTCCGCCCGGCCCTGCCCCGCCCATGCCCTCCAGTTTCTTCGCCCTGTTCGACGACATCGCCAGCCTGCTGGACGATATCGCCGCGATGACCAAGGTCGCCGGCGGCAAGACCGCGGGCGTGCTGGGCGACGACCTCGCGCTCAACGCGCAGCAGGTGACCGGCATCCGTGCCGAACGCGAACTGCCGGTGGTGTGGGCGGTGGCCAAGGGCTCGCTGGTGAACAAGGCGATCCTGGTGCCGGCGGCGCTCGGCATCGCGGCGCTGGAAGGCTGGCTGGCGTCGCGCGGGCTGCGGGTGCCGCTGATCCTGCCGCTACTGATGCTGGGCGGTGCCTACCTGTGCTACGAGGGCGCGGAAAAACTGGCCCACAGGCTGCTGCACGGGCGTGAAGACGCGCAGCATCACGCCGCATTGGCGCAGGCGGTGGCGGACGCGGACGTGGACCTGGTGGCGTTCGAGCGCGACAAGATCCGCGGCGCCATCCGCACCGATTTCGTGCTGTCGGCGGAGATCATCGTGATCGCGCTGGGCACGGTCGCCGGCAAGCCGCCGGCGGTGCAGGTCGGGGTGCTGGTGGCGGTGGCCCTGGCGATGACCGTGGGCGTGTACGGGCTGGTGGGCGCCATCGTGAAGCTGGACGACGTGGGCCTGCACCTGGCGCGGCCCGGCGGCGCGCGCGCGCGCGCGGCGCTGGGGCGCGGCATCCTCGCGTTCGCCCCGCGCCTGCTGAAGGCGCTGTCGGTGGCCGGCACCGCGGCGATGTTCCTGGTCGGCGGCGGCATCCTGGTGCACGGCATCGGCCCGCTGCACCATGCCCTGCAGGGGCTGGCGACGGTGCCGCCGGGCTGGCTGTGGACGGCCCTGGCCAATGCCGCCTTCGGGGTGGTGGCCGGCGCGGCCTTGCTGGCGGCGGTGGCGCTGCTGGCCCGCCTGCGCGGCCCGCGCGCCCCGGCCGGCGGCTGACCGGTGACGGCTGACCCGTCGCGCAGACACGCGCCGTTCATTTTTTGGTAATTCCTAGCCTTTCCGGACCAAAGTTGGCATGAGTTCCTGGATCGACGTCTGCTTGAGAAGCTTGTAGATCAAGGGTTTCAGGTCTTCGCC
>NZ_SMAP01000003.1:155635-288138 GCF_004346265.1 Thermomonas haemolytica | reverse complement strand
GGCGAAGACCTGAAACCCTTGATCTACAAGCTTCTCAAGCAGACGTCGATCCAGGAACTCATGCCAACTTTGGTCCGGAAAGGCTAGGAATTACCCAGATTATTGCGATCAATCCAGTCGGATCAGCTGCACTAATCGGATTCCCCCCAACATAGGCATACGTATTCACCCCACCCGCCAGCCCGATCGGGTCGGACTGCAGGTAGCGGCCCAGGCTGGCGTCGTACTCACGGTAGCCGTTGTGCCACAGGCCGGATTCGGCATCGTAATACTGCCCGGGGAAGCCGAGGTTCAGCCCGCCCAACGTGTCGAGGGTGACGCCGCGGTCGAATGCCCGATTCGCCGCCTTCCACACCACCTGCTGCCCGGCATTGGTCACCAGCTGCGGCCGGCCCAGGTGGTCGCCGTGCAGATAGTAGAGCTGGTTATTGCGCACCAGGGCGATGGGTTCGCTGCCGCTGTAGACGTAGCTCGTCCATTGCCCGTCGGTGTATTCGGCCAGCAGCTGGTTGAAGCCGGCGTACACATAGCGGCTCTTGTGGCTGGCGTTACGCTTACCCATCCGCTGGTCCAGGGCGTTCACCGTGTAGGTCGTGGTCACCCCCTGCGCCGTGTGGCCGGCCAGGCGGCCGAACGGATCATACGCCAGGGTGTGCGGGATGCCCGCGGCATCGGTGTAGGCCGTGACATTGCCGTTGGCATCGTAGGTGAACGCGCGGCTCACCCCGCCCATGGTCGCCTGCAACAGGCGGTTGCTGTCCGGCGCGTAGGTGTAGCTGCCCGCGCTGATCGGAACGGTATTGCCCAGGCTCACCCGGTTGCCCACCGCGTCATACCCGTAGCTGGCCACGTTGCCGCCTGCGTGCTCCGAGCGCACCAGCCGCGACAGCGCGTCGTACTGGTATTGCTGCGTCTGCGCCGCATCCACACCATCGGTGATCGCGGTGATGCGATTCAAAGCCAGGGTGCAGGAGCTGTCTGCTTACGGTCAGGAAGTGAACCTGACCCCGGCACACCAATATCGATATTCTTATTGAATTCCAACAAACATGGACATACATGTTTCACTCATATGGACCACGTTGACCCAACTCTCCCGATGAACCACATGGGTCGACAAAATTTGTGGCGCCATCAGACTCAATGAACAGTATGTATAAATAGCCCGCCCTCATATTGAATCTACTTGACGTATTGTCGGATCGAATGGAAATTTTACGACCAACCCTTCCTTTAAAGGACCCGACCACCCTGATCGTGTATTCGGTCGCCTCCACTCCTTCAGGATCGTCCACGGAAGTCAAAACTTTCGAATCCACCAACTGCCCGACGATGACGTATTTAGCTCTACTCCACTCCTCCGCAAAGGTTGGCTTCCCAAATGCACAAATAGCCTGTGCACTTCCACACATAATCAGCATAAATGAGATGAGGGCACTTCGAATTAGCATCATCACTGCGTCCCCTCTGGACACGCATACCCATCTGGCATGTTGATCGTTACCTTCATGATGCCAAGGTCTTTTGGGGCACCGGGAAGTTCGATTTGGACCGGCCAGAGTTCCATAGACACTCATCCACGCCCTCCACGTCACCTGCTCGCTGGCGCGCCTACGCCCGACGCTAGCGCAAACCGGCAAGCAGGCCGCATCCGGGTCGCGTTTAGAGAATCTCGCGCACCCGCTCCGGCGGGCGGCACAGGCGCACGCCCTTGGGTGTGAAGACGAAGGGGCGCTCGATCAGGCGCGGCTGCGCCGCCATCGCGCGCAGCAGCGCGTCATCGTCCAGCGCTGGATCGCCGAGGCCGAGCGCGGCGTATTCCGGCTCGCCCTTGCGCAGCGCCTCGCGCACGCGCAGCCCGGCACGCGCGATCGCCTGCCGCAGTTCCGCGACGGTCGGCGGCTGCGCCACGTAATCGACGATCTGCGGCTCGATGCCCGCCTCGCGCAGCAGCGCCAGCGCGCTGCGCGATTTGCTGCAGGTCGGCCGGTGCCAGATCACGACATCCTGCATCGGCATTCCCCTCACGGCCCGGTCGCGACCGGACGCGCCGGGTCGGTGATCCAGCCGCTCCACGAGCCGGTGAACAGCCGCCCCCCGCGCAGGCCGGCGCGCTCCATGGCCAGCAGGTTGTGGCAGGCGGTGACGCCGGAGCCGCACATCGACACGACCTCGGACGGGTCGCGCCCGCCAAGCAGTTCGCGGAACTCGGCGGCCAGCTGCATCGCCGACTTGAACTGGCCGTTGTGCAGGTTCTGCATGTAGGGCCGGTTGATCGCCCCCGGCACGTGCCCGGCCACCCGGTCCAGCGGCTCCTGCTCGCCGCGGAAGCGCTCCGGCGCGCGCGCATCGATCAGCAGCCCGCCGGCCGCCAGGTGTGCCTCGACGGCCTTGGCATCCAGCAGGCGGCGGGTATCGAACTGGCCGGCATAGCGCGCCGGCTGCGGCTGCGGCAGCGCGCTGGACGCCGGCAGCCCGAGCGCGACCCAGCGCGACAGGCCGCCGTCCAGCACCGCCACCTTCTCGTGCCCGAGCACGCGCAGCAGGAACCACAGGCGCGCGGCGATCGCGCCGTCGCCATCGTCGTAGGCCACCACCTGGGTGGCCGGACTGATGCCCCACTGCTGCAGCCGCTGCAGGAAGGCCTCGCGCTCCGGCCAGGGATGGCGGCCTTCGCCCTTGCGGCTCATGTCGGAGAGATCGCGCTCGAGGTGCGCGTACACCGCGCCCGGGATGTGCGAACGCCGCCAGGCCTGCTCGCCGGCGGCGGGATCGGCCAGGCTGAAGCGGCAGTCCACCACCACCAGGTCCCCGCGATTCAGCGCCATCGCCAGAATGTCGGGTTGCACCAGCGTCGTCCATCCAGCCATCACACGCTCCTTTGCTCGATGATCCCGGCATTGTCCGCCGTCGCCAACCGCTGCCGCAGGTTGAACAGGATCGACGCGGTGGCGCCCCAGATTCTCTGCTGCGGATAGTCGTATTGGAACACGCGGCGGGTGCGCCCGCCGAACTGGAGCTCGATGGTCTCCAGCCGGGCCGGGTCCAGCAGCAGCTCCAGCGGCACCTCGAACACGTCGGCCACCTCGTCCGGCTCCGGCCGCGGGCGGAAATCAGGCACCAGCAGCGCCAGCACCGGCTGCACCCGGAACCCGGTGATGGTCAGCAGCGGATCGAGGTAGCCCAGCGGGTGCGCCTGCGCCGGCTCCAGCCCGACCTCCTCGTGCGCCTCGCGCAGCGCGGTGGCGACCGGGCCGGGATCGGCCGGATCCACCCGGCCACCGGGAAAGCTGACCTGGCCGGCGTGCTGGCGCAGGCGCTCGTTGCGGCGGGTGAGCAGGACAGTGGCGCCGGGCGCGCGCGGGATCACCCCCACCAGCACCGCTGCCGGACGCGGCACCGCGGGCAGCGGCAGCCCGTCCAGCTCCGCCAGGTTCCAGGGCGCGCCCTGGGGCGGGCGCGCCAACGGATGTACCGCCTGCCGCAGGCGCGCCGCCAGCAGGTCGGCCTGCATCAGCCCGGCTCCCGGCGCGCGGCGCGGGCGGGCAGCACCACGTCCATCAAGTGCAGGCGCTGCGCCTCGCCCATGCCCGCCCAGGCGGCGATCTCCTCGCCGCTGCGGTGGCAGCCCGCGCACAGGCCATCCGCCTCCAACCGGCAGATGCCGATACAGGGGCTGAGCACGGCGGCAGGAGTGAACGTCGCGGGGGATGCGGTCATGGCGTGGAATGGTAATCCCGGAAACGCGAAGCGCCGGTCGGGACCGGCGCTTCGGAAAATCGCGGGAGGCGCGATCAAGCCGTCACTTCACCGCGCCCAGCTCGATCTGCATGGCGATCGCCTGCTGCGCGAACTGCTCGTTCTGGCCGCCACCCAGGCTCTTGCCCGGCGGGATCACCACCTCGTACACCGCGCCCTGCTGCATCAGCGGCAGGGTTTCCTTGAGCGCCGGGATCGGCGCATCGCCGACCTTGAACGGCGGCGGGGTCTGCACGCCGCTGAGCGGCACGCCGACCGCGGCCAGGAAGCTGCGGAACGCGATCTGCACCTCGCTGTTGGCGGTCGGCTTGGCGCCGGTGCCGGCCTTGGCGACGCGGTACATCACGCCGCTGGGCAGGGTGATCACGCCTTCCTGGGCCTTGTACTTGCTCACGAAGTCGGCCGACTGCGCCTGGTTGTCGGCCAGCGCCTTGCGGAAGGCATCTTCTGCCTTCTGCTGCATCCGCTGCTGGAAGCCGGCATAGGCGGTGCCCAGCTGCTGCTCGGTATAGGCCGGCTGCTTCTTGCCGTAGGCGTCCTGCAGGCCGCGCACCACGGTGGCGATGTCGATCGGCTCGCCGGTATTGGCCAGCTCCTGGCCCAGCTGCCAGCCGAAGGCATAGCTGGCGTGGAACTTGTCCACGGTCGGAGCCGCCGTCGAGGCTCCGGCGGGCTTGGCCGCGGGGGCCGCCGGCTTGGCCGGCACCGGGGCCGGCTTGGTCTGCGCCGAAGCGATGCCGGCGGTCAGGGTCAGGGCCGCCACACTGGCAGCGATCGCACGCAACTTCATCCACAACCTCGTTGGTCAATCGGGCCGGCGGGCGGCCCGTGGGTAATCCGGCACGCGGCCGGGGAATCGTCGTCCGGCCAATCCGCGCCGGCATGACAAGGTAGGATACTGGCCACGGTGCATGCCTGCCACCGCGGCCCGGCAGTGTGACACGCCACGCCGGGCAAAGTTCCATCCCATCCGGACTATCCCCCATGACCGAGCCCCTGCTGCTGATCGACACCGCCGACGGCATCCGCACCCTCCGCATCAATCGCCCGGACAAGCTGAACGCCCTCAATGCCGGGGTGATCGACGCCCTCGACGCCGCCTTCGCGGACGCCGGCCGCGATCCCGCGGTGCGGGTGGTGGTGCTCACCGGGGCCGGCCCCAAGGCCTTCGTGGCGGGCGCCGACATCGCCGAGATGCACACGCTGTCGCCGGCCCACGGCCGCGATTTCTCGTTGCGCGGCACCCGCATGATGCGCAGGATCGAGAAACTGCCCAAGCCCGTGATCGCGATGATCAACGGCTTCGCCCTCGGCGGCGGGCTGGAACTGGCGATGAGCTGCCACCTGCGGATTGCCGCCGACACCGCCAAGCTCGGCCAGCCCGAGATCAACCTCGGCCTGATCCCCGGCTTCGGCGGCAGCCAGCGCCTGCTGCGCCTGTGCGGGCGCGCCGCCACCCTCGAGCTGTGCCTGACCGGCGCCCCGATCACGGCCGAGCGCGCGCTGCAACTTGGCATCGTCAACCGGGTGGTGCCCGCCGCCGAACTCGAGGCGGAAACCGGCAAGCTGGCCGCGCAACTGGCCGCGGCTGCCCCGCTGGCGCTGCGCGGCATGCTGGACTGCGTGAACATCGGCGGCGAATGCGGACTGGAAGAGGGCCTGGAGTACGAATCGGCGCAGTTCGGCCTGATGTTCGCAACCCACGACATGCGCGAGGGCACCGCCGCGTTCCTGGAAAAGCGCAAGCCCGCCTTCACCGGCACGTGATCGCCGGGGCGATGGCCGACTTCTGCCGCGACTGCCGCTGCACCGCGCCGGAGGGCGCGCGGGCGCACGCGATCCTCGACGCACTCGCGCGCGACGATCTCGACGCGGCGCTGCGCCTGGGACTGCTCGATGCCCCGCCCTGCACGGCCTGCGCGCCCGCCTGCCGGCAGCGGTTGCAGGATGCGCGCACGGCCCGCCTGCGCGCATTGGCCGCGCGCGAGCGCCATCGCGCCCGGCGCGCGCGGCTGCAGCGGATCGCGGCCCAGCGCGCGGCCGCGCGCGGCGCGACGATCTCCGCCCCGGCAGCCACCAACCCGGCCTCCACAGCGCCTGGGTCGACCCTGCCGCCCGCCGCCGCCGCCGCGCTGGCGCGGGCGCTGGAAAAAGCGCAGGCACGCCGGCCATGAGCGCCCGCCCACGCCGCCGGCCGGCGCCCGGCAGCCGGCTCACCCGCGAGGAAATCCGCGAACTGTTCACCCGCCTGCGCGCCGCCAACCCGCAGCCGACCACCGAGCTTGAATACACGACTCCGTTCGAGCTGCTGGTGGCGGTGGTGCTGTCAGCGCAGGCCACCGATGTCGGCGTCAACAAGGCCACCCGCAGGCTGTATCCCGTGGCCAACACACCCGCGGCCATCCTGGCGCTGGGCGAGGACGGCCTGAAGCGCTACATCAACACGATCGGCCTGTACAACGCCAAGGCCGCCAACGTCATCGCCCTGTGCCGGCAGCTGCTGGAACAGCACGGCGGCGAAGTGCCGCGCACCCGCGAGGCGCTGGAAGCGCTGCCCGGGGTCGGCCGCAAGACCGCCAACGTGGTGCTCAACACCGCGTTCGGCCAGCCCACCATCGCGGTGGACACCCATATCTTCCGGGTCGCCAACCGCACCGGACTGGCACCCGGCAAGGACGTGCGCGCGGTCGAGGACAAGCTGGTGAAGCTGGTACCGGAGGAGTTCGCGCGCGACGCCCATCACTGGCTGATCCTGCACGGCCGCTACGTGTGCAAGGCGCGCAAGCCGGATTGCCTGCACTGCCCGATCCACGACCTCTGCCGCTGGCCCGACAAGGGCCCGTCGAGCTGGGCGAACTGACGGCGGCAACCGCATTTCCATACGAAAAAAGGCGGCGGACCTCAAGCCCGCCGCCCGTGCCACTTCGTCTGGCTGTTTCCGCGGATCAGAAGCGGAACTCGCCCCACACGCCGAACTCGTCGGTCTTGAGGTCCTTGGTCAGCAGCGCGTTCTTCTGGTCGGTGTGCTTGTACACGGTGGCCAGCTTTACGCCCTTGGTGATCGGGAACTCGACGCCCAGGTTGTAGTAGGTGTCGCGCAGGGTCGGGTCGAGGGTCTTGCTGAGGTCGGTGCGGTCGTAGCGGCCGAACAGGTTGATGCCGTCGCCGCCGAGGCCGATGCTGCCCCAGGCCGACCAGCCGCTGGCCTTGTCGGTGGCCACGGTCAGCACGTTGTTCCAGTTCTTGGCCTGGAAGTACTCCAGGCCCAGGCGGGTGGTGCCAGCGGCGTAGGCGGCCAGGAAGTCCACGCGCTCGGCGTTGTGCAGGGCATTCACGGTCTGGGTTTCCTTGCCCAGGGTGCCGTTGTAGAAGCCCACCGCCAGCACGGTGCTGCTGGTCGGCGCATAGCTCAGGCGGCCTTCGAAGTCCAGGCCCTTGCTGCGGCTCGGGTTCTTGTAGCCGTTGCCGTTCAGGGCGGCCACCGCGTACTCCATCGAACCGCCGGCGACCTTGCCGGAGGCGTGCAGGCCCCAGTCGGCCGAAGTGCCGAACTTCAGGCGATCGGTGAGGGTGTTCTCGACGTAGCGCATGCCGTACCAGTTCTCCGCAAACGGGATCCACGGCAGGTCGGCGGCACCGGCGCGCAGCACGAAGGCGTCGCTGAGCTTGTACTGCACGTAGGCCTTCTTCAGGTAGATCTCGGTGGAGGCGATCGCCGAGGAGTACTGGAAGTCGGTGGTCAGGTTCATCGACCACTGGTCGTTGAACTTGTGGTCCACGCCCAGGTAGAAGCGCTTGATGTCGAACGCGAAGCCCGACTTGTTGGTCTTCACGCCGTGGTTCTGGTCATCGATGTTGGTCAGGTCGTAGTACAGGCGGCCGCTGATGCTGGTGTCGTTCACCAGCTTGGCCAGCTTGTCCACCTTGCCCTTGGTGGCCTCGGCATCCTCGATCGCCTTGGCCTGGGTGATGTTCACGTCGGACTGCGCATCGGCCTGCGCCTGCAGCGCCTCGACCTGCGCCTGCAGGGCGGCGATCTGCGCCTTCAGCTCGGCGATGTCCTGGGCGCTGGGCGCGCTCTGCGCGGCAGCGTTGAAGCTGGTGCTGGCGATGGCCAAGGCGACGGCGGCGGCCAGATGGGTGGGACGCATGGAAAGACTCCAGTGGATGACGGATGGAAGAGAAGAGGAAGGCGTTGAGGTGCTGCACGCGCCGGCTGCGGCCAATGCCCGTGCCGGGGTGCTATTTCAATGCGGATTCATTGCAGGTTTATGTCGGCCTCACGCTTTTTTTCACGCTCGCCTCCCCAAACGGCGGGAATGGCGGCCTGTCATTCGATCGTCATATTTACGCCGCAACCTTGTCACCGCACTGCCGTCCAATGCCGGCGTGCGGCGCTGCCGCCGTCATCCCAGACCCAAGGAGTTTTCCGTGCTCAAGTCCCTCAAGTCCCGCCTCGTCGTGCTCGCCGTGGCGACCAGCGTTGCCGGCTCCGCGTTCGCGGCCGACATCACCGGCGCCGGCTCGACCTTCGTCTACCCGATCCTGTCGAAGTGGTCCGCCGACTACAACGCCAAGACCGGCAACAAGATCAACTACCAGTCGATCGGCTCCGGCGGCGGCATCGCCCAGATCAAGGCGGCCACCGTGGACTTCGGCGCCTCCGACAAGCCGCTGCCTCCGGCGGAACTCAAGCAGGCCGGGCTGGCGCAGTTCCCGATCGTGATCGGCGGCATCGTGCCGGTGGTGAACCTGCCGGGCGTGGCGCCGGGCGCGATGAAGATCGATGGCCCGATCCTGGCCGACATCTACCTCGGCAAGATCACCAAATGGAACGACGCCCGCATCGCCGCGCTGAATCCCGGCCTGAAGCTGCCGGACATGAAGATCACCGTGGTCCATCGCTCCGACGGCTCGGGCACCACCTTCAACTTCACCAACTACCTGTCCAAGGTCAGCCCGGAATGGAAGCAGAAGGTCGGCGAGGGCACCTCGGTGGCGTGGCCGGCCGGCGTCGGCGGCAAGGGCAATGAAGGCGTGGCCGCCTATTCCCGCCAGATCCGCGGCGGCATTGGCTACGTGGAGTACGCCTACGCCCTGCAGAACAAGCTGACCTACGCGCTGATGAAGAACGCCGCCGGCAACTTCGTCAAGCCCAGCGACGACACCTTCCAGGCCGCGGCCGCCAATGCCAACTGGGGTGCCACCCAGGATTTCGACCTGGTCATCACCAATGCCCCGGGCGCCAATGCCTGGCCGATCGCCGCCACCACCTTCGTGATGATGTACAAGAAGCCCAAGGATGCCGCGCGCACCCGCCAGGCCCTGGACTTCTTCAAGTGGGCGCTGGAAAACGGCCAGCCGCAGGCGACCTCGCTGGACTATGTGCCGCTGCCGGCCTCGCTGGTGAAGCAGATCGAGGGCTACTGGGCGCAGAACATCGGCGCCAAGTAAGCCATCGTGCGGCTCCGGAGAGGCGGGGTGCATGACCCCGCCTCTTCATTTTTTGCGGATGTCACGAAGCTGTCACAAAAACAGCGTTTCATGGCGACCACGCGTTGCCGCCTTTCCCGCCCATCGTCCCTGGCCCGGCTCTCCCACCGAAGCCGGCCACGTTTGCCGCGCCGCCGGTACAGCAGTAGACCCGACGCATGAATGCCACCCCCGACAGCATTGACCTGACCCGCCGCGAGCACGCCGACCTGCGCGCCGACACCCGTTTCCGCTGGCTGGTGACCACCGCCGGCATGATCGTGCTGCTCGGCCTGACCGCTGCGGCCCTGTCGATGCTGTGGGGCGGCCGCCAGGCGTTCGCAAAGTTCGGCCTGGCCTTCTTCTGGACCGACCAGTGGGACGCGGTGCAGCAGCAGTTCGGCGCGTTGGTTCCGATCTACGGCACCATCGTGACCGCGGTCATCGCCATGCTGATCGCAGTCCCGGTCAGCTTCGGCATCGCCTTCTTCCTGACCGAGATCGCGCCGCGCTGGCTGCGCGCGCCGGTCGGCGCCGCCATCGAACTGTTGGCCGGCATTCCCTCGATCATCTACGGCATGTGGGGCCTGTTCGTGCTGGCCCCGCTGCTGGGTGAGCATGTGTTCCCGTGGGTGGACGAACACCTGGGCCAGCTGCCCGGCATCGGCATGCTGTTCAGCGGCCCGCCGCTGGGCCTGGGCATGGGCACCGCCGGCCTGGTGCTGGGGATCATGGTGATTCCCTTCGTCGCCTCGGTGATGCGCGAAGTCTTCCTCACCGTCCCCGGCCCGCTGAAGGAATCCGCCTACGCGCTCGGCGCGACCCGCTGGGAAGTGGCCTGGGACGTCGTCCTGCCCTATACCCGCTCGGCGGTGATCGGCGGCATCTTCCTCGGCCTTGGCCGCGCCCTCGGCGAGACCATGGCGGTGACGTTCGTGCTCGGCAACGCGCACTCGCTGACGTTCTCGCTGCTGGAGCCGGGCAACTCGATCGCCGCCACCATCGCCAACGAATTCACCGAAGCGGACTCCAAGATGTACCTGTCGGCCCTGATCGCGCTCGGCTTCGTGCTGTTCATGCTCACCTTCGTCGTGCTCACGATCGCGCGCCTGATGCTGCGCCGGCTCAACCGCCAGGAGGGCCACTGATGGCCGCGTCCACCTCCCTGCACCGCTGGCGCGCGTTCAAGAACGTCCTCGCCCAGCTGTTTGCCACCGCCGCCACCCTGTTCGGCATGTTCTGGTTGATCTGGATCATGTGGACCACGCTGCGTACGGGCATCAGCGCGATCAGCCCGGCGCTGTTCACCGAGATGACGCCACCGCCGGGCGAGGAAGGCGGCGGCCTGCTCAACGCCTTCTTCGGCAGCGCCGTGATCAGCCTGATGGGCATCGCCATCGGCGCGCCGATCGGCGTCCTGGCCGGCACCTACCTGGCCGAATACGCCAACCGCCACTGGCTGGGCGAAACCGTGCGTTTCGTCAACGACATCCTGCTGTCGGCGCCCTCGATCGTGCTGGGCCTGTTCGTCTATACCCTGGTGGTGGCGCAGATGGGCCACTTCTCGGCGCTGGCCGGCGGCATCGCGCTGGCCTTCATCGTGCTGCCGGTGGTGGTGCGCACCACCGACGAGATGCTGCGCCTGGTGCCCGGGCAGATGCGCGAGGCCGCGCTGTCGCTCGGCGTTCCGCAGTGGAAGGTGACCCTGCAGGTGCTCTATCGCAGCGCGATGCCGGGCATCGTCACCGGCATCCTGCTGGCGCTGGCGCGCATCAGCGGCGAAACCGCGCCGCTGCTGTTCACCGCGCTCAACAACCAGTACTGGACCACCAACCTGCTGGCGCCGATGGCCAACGTGCCGGTGGTGATCTTCCAGTTCGCGATGAGCCCGTACGACGGCTGGCACGCCCTGGCCTGGGCCGGCGCCTTCATCCTCACCCTGTTCGTGCTGGCCATCAGCCTGATCGCACGCGCCATCGTCCTGCGCAACAAACTGACCCATGACTGACCTGCGGACCATACCGATGTCTTCCTCGTACGCCGCGGCCATGCCCGCCGACCACAATGCCGGGGCAGCCGCGCTGCCGCCCCCCAAGATCGCCGCGCGCGGCCTGAACTTCTGGTACGACAAGTTCCACGCGGTCAAGAACATCGACCTCGACATCCCCGAGAAGCGCGTCACCGCGTTGATCGGCCCGTCCGGCTGCGGCAAGTCCACCCTGCTGCGGGTGTTCAACCGCATCTACGCGCTCTACCCCAAGCTGCGCGCGGAAGGGCAGGTGCTGCTGGACGGCGACAACGTGCTGGACCCGAAATACCCGATCAACCGCCTGCGCAGCAAGGTCGGCATGGTATTCCAGAAGCCGGTGCCGTTCCCGATGACGATCTACGAGAACGTCGCCTACGGCATCCGCCACCACGAGCGGCTGTCGCGTTCGGAGATGGACGACCGCGTGGAGCAGGCGCTGCGCCAGGCCGCGCTGTGGGACGAGGTGAAGGACAAGCTCAAGGCCAGCGGCCTGGGCCTGTCCGGCGGCCAGCAGCAGCGCCTGTGCATCGCGCGCGCGATCGCGCTGCGCCCGGAAGTGCTGCTGCTGGACGAACCCACCTCGGCGCTGGACCCGATCTCCACCAGCCGCATCGAGCAGTTGGTGGAAGAGCTGAAGCAGACCTTCACCATCATGATCGTGACCCACAACATGCAGCAGGCGGCGCGCGTGTCCGACTACACCGCCTTCATGTACCTGGGCGATCTGGTCGAGCACGGCAGCACCGCGCAGATCTTCTCCAATCCGACCAAGCAGCAGACCGAGGATTACATCACCGGTCGGTTTGGCTGATCCGAGACCCCTTCCGCGCCATGCGGCGCGCCTCCCCGCGGGAAGGACAGGAACCCCTATGAACGAGCAAAGCAGTCACATCGTCCGCAGCTACGACCAGGAGCAGGCCACCCTGCTCGACGAACTGATCCGCATGGGCCAGATGTCGGCCGCGCAGCTGGAGGCCGCGCTGGACGTGGTGGAACGCCGCGACGGCAACGCCGCCGAGCGCGTGATCGCCAACGACGAGGCGATCGACGCGCTGGAGCAGCAGGTCAACCACGACGTGATCCACCTGATCCGGCGCGGCCCGCTGGCCACCGACCTGCGCATCATCCTGGCCGCCCTGCGGGTGGCCTCGGACATCGAGCGCATCGGCGACTACGCCGCCAACATCGCCAAGCGCTCGCTGGCGCTCAACCTGTCGCCACCGCTGCCGCACACCCGCGGCCTGAACGCGCTCGGCAAGCTGGCGGTGCAGCAGGTGCGCGACGTGTTGGAGGCCTATCGCCACCGCGATGGCGAGGCCGCGCTGCGCGTGCGTGCGCGCGATGCCGAGCTGGATACGCTCTATACCGGCCTGTTCCGCGAGCTGCTCACCTACATGATGGAAGACCCGCGCGCGATCACCCCGTGCACGCACCTGCTGTTCATGGCCAAGAACCTGGAACGGATCGGCGACCACGCCACCAACATCGCCGAGAACATCTGGTTCCTGCTGCACGGCGAGACCCCGCTGCCGGAGCGCGAGAAGCGCGACGACAGCAACACCACGGTGGCCTGACCCGCCCTGCCGGCGGCGCGCTGGCCGCCGGCCGCCGCCGGGGGTAGGATCGGGGCTCCCGAAACTACTGGCAGGAGCTTTGCCATGTCCCATCCGCGCACCCCGCTGTCGCTGCTGATCGGCGCCGCCGTCGCCACCGGCACCCTTGCCAGCGGCAGCCTGTTCTCGATGGACGCGCTCGCCCACGGCTACATGCAGGACGCCGCCAAACCCGCGACCAACAAGGCTGGCGAAGGCAAATGCGGCGGCGAGGGCAAGTGCGGCGCCGGCAAGATGGCCAGCGCCAAGGCCGACCACGAAGGCGGCTGCGGCATGGCGAAGATGGACACCGACAAGGACGGCCGCATCTCGCGCGCCGAATTCGCAGCCGCGCACAAGGGTCAGGACGCGATGTTCGCCAAGATCGACACCAATGGCGACGGCTTCATCAGCCAGGCCGAGATGGACGCCCACCACGCGGCCATGCAGAAGCCCGCGGCGGAGACCAAGGCCGCAGGCGAAGGCAAGTGCGGGGAAGGCAAATGCGGCGAGGGCATGTGCGGCAGCATGTGAGCCGGCATGCCTGCCCCCTTGCCCGCGCATAGCGCCGGCCTCGGCCTGCGCCGCGCCCTGCTGGATGACCTGATCACAGCGCCCGCGGGCGCCTTCGATTTCCTGGAATGCGCGCCCGACAACTGGATCGGGGTGGGCGGCGTGTTTGCCGACAAACTGGCGCAACTCACGGCGCGCCACCCGCTGAGCGGCCACGGGCTGTCGCTCTCGCTCGGCGGCCCCGATCCGCTGGATCTGGACCTGCTGCGCCAGACCCGCGCCTTCCTCGACCGCCACCATGCCGCGCTCTACAGTGAGCACCTCAGCTACTGCGCGGCCGGTGGCCATCTGTACGACCTGCTGCCGCTGCCGCATACCGAGGAGGCCGTGCGCCATGTCGCCGCGCGCATCCGCCAGGCGCAGGACGTGCTCGGACGGCGGATCGCGGTCGAGAACGTGAGCACCTATGCGGTTCCGGCCGCGGAGATGGACGAGGCGACGTTTGTACGCGCGGTGCTGGCAGAGGCCGATTGCGACCTGCTGCTCGACGTCAACAATGTGTACGTCAACGCCGCCAACCACGGCTTCCACGCGCGCGCCTACATCGCCGCCCTGCCGGGCGAGCGCATCGCCGGCTACCACATCGCCGGCCATGACGACGAGCCCGACGGGCTCAAGATCGACACCCACGGCGCCAGCGTGAAGGACGACGTCTGGGCGCTGCTCGACTTCGCCTATGCCACCCACGGCGTGCGCCCCACCCTGCTCGAGCGCGACTTCAACTTCCCGCCGCTGCCGGTGCTGCTGGAGGAAGTGGCGCATATCCGCCGCCTGCAGGCCGGGTACCCATGAGCGCGCTGCACGCACAACTGCACGCGCTGGCCGCGCACGTGCGCGACCCCGCCACCCATCCCGGCCCGCCCGGGATCCCCGAACGCCGCCTGCGGGTGTACCGCAAGCTGGTGCGCAACACCCTCGCCACCCTGCTCGGCGGCACCTTCCCGGTGCTGCGCACCACGCTGGGCCCGCGCGACTGGTCCGCGCTGCTGGAACGCTTCCTGCGCGAACACCACAGCCGCACCCCGCTGTTCCCGCAGCTGGGGCGGGAGTTCACCGCGTTCCTTGCCAACATCGAAGACCCGGCGCGGCCCTGGCTGGCGGAGCTGGCCGACTACGAATGGGCCGAACTCGGCCTGCAACTGGCGGACGCCACTCCACCGCCGCATACGCCGGACGCCGACCTGCTCGACGGCATCCCGCAGCTCTCCCCGCTGGCCTGGCCGCGCGCCTACCGCTGGCCGGTGCAGCAGATCGGCCCCGGCTTCCAGCCGACCACCCCGCCCGCGCAGCCCACCCTGCTGCTGTTGCGCCGTGACGAGGCCGGATGCGTGCACTTCGCGCAGCTCTCGCCGCTGCTGTACTGCCTGCTGGAACGGGCAGACGGCAACACCACGCACAGCAGCCGCGCGCTGCTGCTGCAACTGGCCGCAGAAGCCGGCCAGCCCGATACCGCCGCGGTCCTCCGCGAGGCCCTGCCGATGCTGGCGCGGTTGCGCCAGGAAGGCGTGCTGGTGTGGCGTGCAGCCGGTCGAGAAGAGTGACGCTGGGGCGGGTCTTGCAAGGTTGGGAAACTGTATCCCTGCGGAAACCGCCGCGCGCACTACCCTTGGGCAGCATGGAGGGCGTTCCATCCACCCCTCCCAAGGAGCTTGACCATGCACACCCTGTCCCGCACCGCCCTGCTGTCCGTCCTTGCTGCATTCGCCGCCGGCGCCCTCGCCGGCAATCCGCCCGCCGCGCCAGCCGGTGGCATCAGCCTGGCGCAGGCGCGCGCGATCGCGCTTCAGGCCGCGCCCGGCAAGATCGTCAAGGAAGAGCGCGAGAAGGAAAACGGCGCCCTGCGCTATTCCTTCGACATCCGCCAGGAGGGCAAGCCCGGCCAGGTCCACGAGATCGGCGTGGACGTGGCCACCGGCAAGATCGTCGAAGACAAGTTCGAAGCCGACGCCGACCGCGACTGACGCCATCATGCTGCGCATCCTGCTCGCCGAGGACGACCCCGACACCCGCCAGTTCGTGGAGCGCGCCTTGCGCGAGCAGGGCCACAACGTCCTTGCCGCCGAACGCGGCGAGGACGCGCTGCACCTGGGCCTGAGCGAGGCATTGGATGTGATCGTGCTCGACCGCATGCTGCCGGGGCTGGACGGGCTGAGCGTGCTCAAGCGCCTGCGCGCCGCGGAGATCAGCACGCCCGCCCTGCTGCTGACCGCACTGGGCCGGATCGAGGACCGCGTGGACGGCCTGCAGGCCGGCGCCGACGATTACCTGGTCAAGCCGTTCGCCTTCAGCGAGCTGGCCGCGCGGGTGCAGGCGCTGGCGCGCCGGCGCGCACCGGCCAGCGTCGCCACCGTGCTGCGGGCGGATGGGATCGAGATGGACCTGCTGCGCCGCGAAGTGCACCGCGAGGGCCGCCTCATCGCGCTGCAGCCGCGCGAGTTCCGGCTGCTGGAAGAACTGCTGCGCAACGCCGGCCAGTTCGTCACCCGCACCATGCTGCTCGAGCGCGTGTGGGACTTCCATTTCGACCCGCAGACCAAGATCGTGGAGACCCACATGAGCCGCCTGCGCGCCAAGCTCAACGACGGCTTTGCGAGCGACGCGATCGAAACCGCGCGCGGCGCGGGCTATCGGGTGCGTGCATGAGCCGCATACGCCTGCTGCCGCGCAGCGCGGCGCGCCGGATCGCGCTCATCGGCCTGCTGATCTATGCGGCGGCGCTGCTGCCGCTGGGCATCGCCGTCTATTACGCGACCCACGCCGCCCTGCAACGGCAGATCGCGGCGAACCTGGCGCAGCTGTCGGACACCCTGCAAACCGATTACCGCAACGATGGCGCGCGCGGCCTGATGCAGGTGATGGCGCGCCTGCACGGTGCCGGGCCGATCCCGCAAGGCGCCGCCCTGTTCGCCGCCGATGGCCGCCGGCTGGGCGGCAACATCGAGACCGCGCCGCCCGCGGCGCTCGGCTGGCAGAAGATCCTGCTGCGCGACCCGCGCGAAGGGCCCGACCCGGCCCTGGCCCTGGTCAGCGCCCTGCCGGACGGCAACCGGCTGGTGGTCGCGGCCGATCTGGAGGCGCTGGAAACCATCGACCGCACCCTGCTGGGCGTGTTTGCCATGGCATTGGTCGCGCTGTTCGGGCTCGGCCTGCTGGCGGCCTTGCTGCTGGCGCGCTACCTGCGTCGCCGCCTGCAGCCGCTGGATCGCACCACCGCGGCGGTGCTGCATGGCGACCTGAACCAACGCGCCGCCATCACCGCCGCCGGCGATGAATTCGACCGCGTGGCCGCCTCGCTGAACGCAATGCTCGACCGCATCGCCGCGCTGGTCGAAAACCTGCGCCAGGTCAGCGCGGATCTCGCCCACGACCTGCGCACCCCGCTGATGCATCTGCGCAACCAGCTGGAAGCCCTGCACGACGAATCCGACCCGGCGCAGCGGCAGGCGCGGATCGAAGCCGCGCAGGCGCATACCGACGAGGTGCTGGCGCTGTTCGATGCGATCCTGCGGATCGCCGAAGTCGATGCCGGGCAACTGGCCAAGGGCTTTAGCGTGCTCGACCTGAGCGCGCTGCTGGCCGAGCTGGCCGACAGCCTGCAGCCGCTGGCCGAAGACAGCGGGCATGTCTTTTCCGCTGCGATCGCGCCGGAGTTGCGCGTGCGCGGCGACCGCCAGCTGCTGGCGCAGGCGGTGCTGAACCTGGTCGAGAACGCGCTGCGCCACACGCCTTCCGGCTGCCGGGTGGAGCTGCGCGCCGGGATCGCCGCCGAGCCCGACAGCGGCACCATCACGGTCTGCGTGCGCGACCACGGCCCCGGCATCCCGGCCGCCGACCGCGCACGCGTGCGCCAGCGCTTCGTGCGGCTGGAAGCCTCGCGCAGCACGCCCGGCCACGGCCTCGGCCTGAGCCTGGTCGAGGCGATCACGCAGGCGCACGCCGGCCAGCTGCAACTGGAGGATGCCGCCCCCGGCCTGCGCGCCTGCCTCCTCCTGCCGCCGTATCGTGATTCCACGGAGATCCATCCATGATCCGATCCGCACGGCCACTGCCTGCGCTGGCGCTCGCGCTGCTGCTGGCCGCCTGCGCCAGCTACGCGCCGCAGCCGCTGGCACGCGACCCCGCCCTGCTGGCACCGCCGGTGGCCAGCATCCTGCAGGCACGGGCGGACGCGATCCCGCGCCCGTGGCTGGCCCCGGTGCGGATCGACCTGCAGGCCCCGCTGGACGATGCCGCGGTGGCCACGCTGGCAGTGGTCAACGGCCCCGACCTGGTCGCCCTGCGCACTCGCGCCGGGATCGCCGAGGCGCAGGCCTTCGCCGCCGGCCTGCTGCCCGACCCCACCTTCAGCCTCGGCGCCGACAAGGTGCTGCGCGGGCCGGACACCCTGCTCAACCTGAGCGCCGCGCTGGGGTTCGACCTCAATGCCCTGCGCACGCGCGCGCTGACCCGCGCCCAGGCGAACGCGCAGGCGCGCAGCGTGCGTCTGGACCTGGCCTGGGCGGAATGGCAGGCGGCCGGCCAGGCGCGCCTGCAGGCGGCGCGCATCCGCGCCTACGAGCGCCAGCTGCCGCCGCTGCGCGACAGCGCACGCAGCGCCGCGCAACTGGCCGAGGCCAGCCAGCGCGCGGCGGCACGTGGCGACATCACAGCCGAGGCGGCGCAGGCGCAGCGGCTGGCGGTACTGGACGCGCAGACCCGCCTGCGCACGCTGGAGCAGGATTTGCTGACCGCGCGCCAGACCCTCAACCGGCTGCTCGGGCTGCCGCCGCAGACCCCGCTCGCCCTGGCCGATACGCCCATGAACGCCGCCCAGCCCGCGCCGCTGGAGGCCCTGTTCACGCAGGCGATCGCGCAGCGCAGCGACCTGGCCGCGCTGCGTGCCGGCTACGACGCCCAGGAGGCCGCGCTGCACAAGGCGATCCTGCAGCAGTTCCCCAGCCTCAACCTGAGCCTGACCGGCAACCGCGACTCCGCCGGCAACCTGCTGCTGGGGCCGGCGATCGACTTCACCCTGCCGCTGTGGAACCGCAGCCGCGGCAACATCGCGGTGGAAACCGCCACCCGCGCCAGCCTGCGCGCGGAATACGCGGCGCGCCTGTTCCAGACCCGCGCCGACCTGGCCAGCGCGCGCGAGGCCCTGCTGCTGGCGCTGCGCCAGCGCGCGGCGGCGCAAGCGGATGCCCCGGCCCTGCGGATGCAGGCCGAAGCCGCGCAGGCCGCCGCCCATCGCGGCGACCTGGCGCAGGCCGCGGCCGATGCCCTCGCCCAGGCCTGGCGCGACCGCGCCCTGCTGCTGGCGCAACTGGAGCAAACCATCGCCGAGCAGCGCATCGCGCTCGAACTGTTGATCGGCGCGCCGACCGAGGAGACCCCATGAACCACCGCCTCCCCGTTTTCCTGCTGTGTCTATTGCTGACCGCCTGCGGGCGCAGCGGCGATGCCGATGACGCCGAGGCCAGCACCGCCGCCGCGCGCACCCTGGTCACCCCGGCCACCGCCCAGCGCGGCACGGTGGCGCAGACCGTCACCCTGTATGGCCAGGTCGAGGCCGGCAGCGACAGCCAGCGCATGCTGGTCGCGCCGGTCGAGGCGATCGTGGCCGCGATCGACGCCCCTGCCGGCAGCCGCGTGCGCCAGGGTCAGCGCATCGTGCGCCTGCAACCCAGCCCGGCCACCCGCGCGCAATGGCAGTCCGCGCAAGCCGAAGCCCAGGCCGCGCGCGAAGCGCTGGCACGCGCACAGCGCCTGCGCGCGGACGGCCTGGGCAGCCAGGCCGACATCGAAGCCGCGCAGCTGCGCCTGCGCAGTGCCGACGCCCAGCGCACGACTCTGCAGGCACGCCTGGCCCAGCTCGACCTGCGCGCGCCTGCCGCTGGCGACGTGCAGCGGGTGCTGGTGAATGTCGGCGACCTGCTCGCGCCCGGCGCGCCGGTGGCCAGCCTCGCAGCGGTCGGCGCCGGGGTGGCGCGGTTCGGGATCGACCCGGCGCTGATCGACAGCCTGCAGGTGGGCGCCCCGGTGCAGGTGCAGCCGCTGGATGGCCGTCCATCCTTCTCCGCCAACGTGCGCAGCCTCAGCCGTGTGCCCGATCCGCAGACCCGGCTGGCCAGCTTCCTGGTGGACATCCCGGCCGCGTATGCGCCCAGCCCCGGCCAGCCGCTGGCGGCCCGGGTGGCGGTCGCCAGCGTGCGCGATGCCGTGGTGGTGCCCTATGCCGCCCTGCTGGACGATGGCGGACAGCCCTATGTCTATGTCGTGAAGAACGGCATCGCCCAGCGCCGCGACGTGCAGCTGGGGCCGACGGATGCCCGCCAGGCGGCGATCCTCGCCGGCGTGCGCGCGGGCGAGCCGGTGGTCGTCGCCGGCGGCACCGCGCTGGAAGACGGCATGCGGGTGCGCACGCAATGAGCAGCGCCCTCACCCGTCACGCCCGCAGCCTGTGGCTGGCGCTGCTGCTGCTCACCCTGGGCGGTATCGTCGGCGCGCTGCGGATGCCGGTCAGCCTGTTCCCGCAGATCGACTATCCGCGCATCCTGGTGGCGATCGACGCCGGCGAGCGCGACCCGGCGCAGATGGAGGCCGAAATCACCCGGCCGATGGAAATCGCCCTGCGCGCGGTGCCCGGCGTCACCCACATCCGCTCCACCACCAGCCGCGGCGCGGCCGAGATCGCCCTGAACTTCCCCTGGGGCCAGGACATGGCGCAGGCCACGCTGGCCACGCAGGGGGCGCTGGCCACGGTGGCCTCGCGCCTGCCGCCGGGCACCGACTACGAGGTGCGGCGCTCCGATCCCAGCCTGTTCCCGGTGCTGGGGCTGGCCCTGACCTCCGACAGCCTCGATCCGCAGGCGCTGCGCCAGCTGGCCGAGCTGAAACTCCGCCCGGCCCTGACCGCGGTGGACGGCGTGGCCGGGGTGGACGTGCTGGGCGGTGCCGCGCGCGAGTTCGAGGTCGCTGTCGACCCGGCCAAACTGGCCGCGCTCGGGCTGTCGATCGACGACGTGGCGCGTGCGCTCACGCAGGCCAACCTGGTGCGCGGCGTGGGCCGCCTGCAGGACCGCCACCGGCTGTATCTGGTGCTGGTCGAACATCGCCCGGCCACGCCGGCGGAACTGGCGCGGATCCCGATCAAGTCCGGCGACAGCGCCGCCGCCGGGCAGGTGACGCTGGGCGATGTCGCGCGCATCCATCCGGCCAGCGCACCCAACTACACCCTGGTCAACAGCGACGGCCACCGCGCGGTGCTGGTGAACGTGCGCCAGGGCCTGGGCGGCGACACCGTGCGCATCGTGCAGCAGGTACAGGCGCGCCTGGCCGGCCTGGGGCTGCCGCCGAGCGTCAAGGTGACGCCGTTCTACGACCAGTCGGAGCTCGTCGTCGGTGCCGCCAGCGCGGTGCGCGATGCGATCCTGCTCGGCGCCCTGCTGGCCGGGCTGGTGCTGTGGCTGTTTTTGCGCTCGTGGCGGCTGATGGCGATCACCGCCGCGGTGCTGCCGGCGGTGCTGGCCGCCTCCTGCCTGGTGCTGTATGCGCTGGGCCTGCACTTCGACATGATGACGCTGGGCGGCATGGCCGCCGCGGTCGGCCTGATCGTGGACGATGCGGTGGTGATGCTCGAGCACGTGATGCGGCGCATGCAGGAAGGCCGCGCGCGCACGCCGCCGGGCATCCTCGCCGCCGCCGCGGAGATGACCCGCCCGCTGCTGGGGTCCACCGGGGCCACCATCGTGGTGTTCCTGCCGCTGGCCTTCATCGCCGGGGTCAGCGGCGGCTTCTTCAAGGCGCTGGCGGTGACCATGGTGGCCGCACTGGTGATCTCGCTGCTGTATGCACGCCTGTTGATCCCGCTGCTGTGCGCGCACTGGCTGCGCCCGCGCGATGCCGAGCTGGCCGAGCGCGCCGGCGGCTGGCTGGGCTGGCTGCTGCGCCAGTACCACCGCGCGCTCCGGGCGGTGATGGCACATCCGGGACGATTCGCAGCGAGCGTGGCGCTGGTGCTGGGCATCGCCGGCGGACTGGCCTGGTACAAGGTGCCGTCCGGGTTCATGCCGAAAATGGACGAAGGCGGCTTCATCCTCGACTACAAGGCCCAGCCCGGCGCCGCGCTGGCCGACACCGACCGCCTGCTGCGCCAGGTCGAGGCGCTGATCCGCGCCACGCCCGAGGTGGCCAGCTATTCGCGCCGCACCGGCCTGCAACTCGGCGGCGGGCTGACCGAGGCCGACGAGGGCGACTACTTCATCCGCCTCAAGGACGGGCGCCGACGCCCGATCGAGGCGGTGATGGCCGACCTGCGCCAGCGCATCGCCACCCAGGTGCCGGGGCTGCAGGTGGAGACCGCGCAACTGATGGAGGACCTCATCGGCGATCTCACCGCGGTGCCGCAGCCGATCGAGATCAAGCTGTTCGGCGACGATCCTGCGCAGCTGGCGCCGGTCGCGCAGCGGGTGGCCGGCGCGATCGCGCGCATCCCCGGCGTGGTCGAGGTGGTGGACGGCCTGCGGGTGGCCGGCGACGCGATCGCGATCCGGGTCGATGCCGGGCGCGCCCGCCTGCACGGGCTGGACCCGGCGCAGGTGGCCGACCAGGTGGAGGCGCTGGTCGGCGGCAACGTGGCGACCCGGGTGCGCGTCGGCGAGCAGATGCTGGACGTGCGCGTGCGCGGCCCATCCGACCTGCGCGCGCGCGCGGCGGAGCTGGCGCAGCTGCCGCTGGTGGCGCCCGACGGGCACGCCCTGCGCCTGGGCCAGGTCGCGCAGGTCGTGGTGGTGGCCGGGCAGCAGCAGCGCACGCGCGAGGACCTGGCACCGTTCATCGACGTCACCGCGCGCCTGGAAGGCCGCGACCTCGGCTCGGCCATGGCCGAGGTGCGCAAGACGGTGGCATCCCTGCGGCTGCCAGGCACGATCCGGGTCGAGTACGGCGGCCTGTATGCGCAGCAGCGACAGAGCTTTACGGACATGACGCTGGTGTTCAGCGCCGCGCTGCTGCTGGCGGCGCTGCTGCTGACCTTCCTGTTCGAGCGCCTCGCCTGGACGCTGGCGGCGATGGCCACCGTGCTGCTCAGCGCGGGCGCCGTGTTCATCGGCCTGTGGCTGACCGGGATCGAACTGGACGTGTCGGCCCTGATGGGCCTGACCATGGTGGTCGGCATGGTGACCGAGCTGATCGTGTTCTATTTCTCCGAACTGCCCGCCGGACAGCCAGCCGAAGTGACTGCCTTGCGCGAGGCTGGAGAAAAACGCCTGCGCCCGATCCTGATGTCGGCGCTGATCGCGATCCTCACCCTGAGCCCGCTGGCGCTGGGCCTGAGCCGCGGCGCCGGGCTGCAACAGCCGCTGGCCACCGCCATCATCTTCGGCCTGATCGCCGCGGTACCGCTGGTGCTCTTGCTGCTGCCGGCGCTGGTGTGCGTGCTGCAGGGCCGCCCGCGCACGCCGCCGACTGCGGCAGTGGAATGACCTCGGTACTCAGGGCGCGCGCAGCAACGCGCTGCCGCTGCGGTAGAGGATGTAGGCGGCGACCGCGAACACGATGCCGGCGAAGATCCGCGCCAGGGTGTTGCGCTGCCCGGCCAGGCGCAGCGACAACCGGGTGCCGACGAGCCCGCCGAGCAGACCGCCGGCGATGAACAGCCCGGCCACCGGCCAGTTCACCATGCCGGACACCGCGTAGTTGAGCGCGGTGGCCAGGCCGAAGGTGCCCACCGCCAGCAGCGAGGAGCCGACCGCGTTGGCCATCGACATCCCGGTGGCCAGGATCAGCGCCGGCACGATCAAAAAGCCACCGCCGATACCGAAGAACCCGGAGGCACCGCCGGCCAGCAGCGCCGCCACCCCGGTACGCAGGCAGTTGCGCAGGGTGGTGATCTGGTGCGCGGCGCCGCGCTCGCGCCGCGGGCGCAGCATGGCGATGCCGACCGCGACCATGATCAGGCCGAACAGGAACAGCAGCGCCTGCCCGTCGATTGCCTTGCCGAGGGTGGAACCGAGCAGCGCGCCGACGGTGCCGACCAGCGCGAACACGATCGCGCAGGCCCAGCACACGTTGCGGCGGCGCGCATGGCTGGCGAAATTGAGATACGCATTGGCCGACACCGCCAGCGCGCTGGTGCCGATCGCCACGTGCGGCTGCGCGATCCCGACCACGTACAGCAGCAGCGGGGTGGCCAGGATCGAGCCGCCGCCGCCGATCAGGCCGAGCACGAACCCGACCGCGGCGCCGGAGCCGACCGAGGATAGCGTCTGCCAGAGGTCCAGCATGGCGCTCAGCCCGGCAGCTGCCGGGCCATCTGGTAGGCCATCGCGCAGCGGTTGCCGGAGGCGCAGTAGGCCAGCACCTTGCCCGGCGCCTGCGCCAGCACCTGCTTGAGCTGGGCGGCCTGGGCCGGGGTCACCGCGCCGGACTGGGCCGGGATGTAATGCGTCTTGAGGCCGTGCTTTTTCGCCTCGGCCTCGACCTGGGCCCAGGCGGGCTGGCCGGCCATCTCACCATCCGGGCGCATGCACACCAGGGTGGTATAGCCGGCCGCAGCGATCGCGGCGACCTCGCGCGGATCGACCTGCGGGCTGACGTGGTACGTGGGGGTGATGGGGGTGATGGGGGTGATGGCAGGCATGGGGGATTCTCCTTGCTGGAATGGGAAGGCAAATGCGACTTACAGCGCGTTCAAAGGCAGTTTGAGGAAGTGGCGGCCATCGGCCTCTGCCGGCGGCAGGTGGCCGGCGCGCATGTTCACCTGCAAGGAAGGCAGGATCAGGCGCGGCATGCCCAAGGTGGCATCGCGCGCCTGGCGCATCGCCACGAAGGCGTCTTCATCACTACCGTCGGCGACATGGATATTGGCGCGGCGTTCTTCGGCCACCGTCGTCTCCCAGCGGATCTCGCGTCCGTTCGGGCCGTAGTCGTGGCACATGAACAGCCGCGTGTGCGGCGGCAGCGCCAGGATGCGCCGGGCCGAGCGATACAGCGTGTGGGCATCGCCGCCGGGAAAATCGGCGCGCGCGGTGCCGGCATCCGGCATGAACAGGGTGTCGCCGACGAACGCGGCATCGCCGATGACGTGGGTCATGCACGCCGGGGTATGCCCGGGCGTATGCAGGGCGAAGGCTTCCAGGGTGCCGATCGTGTAGCGGTCGCCGTCCGCGAACAGGCGGTCGAACTGGCTGCCGTCGCGCTGGAACTCGGTGCCTTCGTTGAAGATCTTGCCGAAGGTGCGCTGCACTTCCACGATCTTCTCGCCGATCCCGATCCTGCCGCCCAGCTGCTGCTGCAGCCACGGCGCGGCGGAGAGGTGGTCGGCATGGACATGGGTTTCGATCAGCCATTCGACCTGCAACCCCTGCGCGCGCACGTGGTCCACGATGCGCTGCGCCGAGGCATAGCCGATGCGGCCGGCGGCGGGATCGAAATCCAGCACCGGGTCGATGATGGCGCAGGCGGTGCTGGCCGGATCGCGCACCACGTAGCTGATGGTGTTGGTGGCGGGGTCGAAGAAGGCGGTCACGTCCGGATGGGCGTCGGAAACGGGCGGCAGCGATGCGCTGTGCATGGCGATCTCCTTGGTGGCGTTCTGGACTTACGGTGCGATGGTGTCGTCGCTGGCATCATCGCCGACGTTCATGCGGGGCACTGTAGGCCCGTCCCGCGCGCAAGGGAAACGAATTATTCCGTCCTGTGTGATCGACCTGCTCGATAACGCTTTCGCTACCATGGCAGTGTCCAAGCCCTCCGCATGTTCGCCATGTCCGCCCTGCCCAATCTGCGCCACCTGCGCTACCTGGTCGCCCTGCACGACCATCTGAACTTCGGGCGCGCGGCCGCCGCCTGCTTCGTCACCCAGTCCACCCTGAGCGCCGGCATCCGCGAGCTGGAAGCGCAGCTGGGCGCGCAGGTGGCCGAACGCAGCAAGCGCAGCGTGGTGATCACCCCGCTCGGTCACCGGCTGGTGGCGCGCGCGCGGTTGCTGCTGCGCGAGGCCGAGGCGCTGGTGGCGATGGCGGCCGAGGACGGCAACCCGATGGCCGGCACGATCGACCTCGGCGTGCTGCCCACCATCGGCCCGTTCCTGCTGCCGCGGCTGATCCCCGCGCTCGGCCGCCAGTTCCCGCAGCTGCGGCTGGCCCTGCGCGAGGACAAGACGGGCAACCTGCTGGACCAGCTGGCCGAGGGCCGGCTCGACCTGGTGCTGATGGCCTTCCCCTACGACACCCCGGGCATGGAAACCCGGATGCTGTTCGACGATGCCTACCGCTTCGCCACCCGCAAAGACGACGCGCCGCGGCCGGTGAAGGGCAAGCGCTTCGACCTGCAGGCGCAGATCGACGAGCGCAACCTGCTGCTGCTGGAGCACGACCACTGCCTGCACAGCCACGCCCTGCCCGCCCTGCAGCACGCGGCGGAGGTGGGGCGCGTCAACTTCTCCTCGACCAGCCTGCACACCCTGGTGGCGATGGTGTCGGAAGGCATGGGTGCCACCTTCCTGCCCGACCTTGCGATCACCGGCGGCATCCTCAAGGGCACGTCCGTGGTGGTACAGCCGCTGGGCGATGCCGCCAGCGCGCGCACCATCGGCCTGTGCTGGCGACGCAACGCGGCACGGCGCGAGACCTTCGTGCAGCTGGGCGATTTCCTGCACGCCTGGGCGGCACGCCACGTGAAGCCGTGGGCGCCCGCCTGAGCCGGCGCGCGCGGCGGCTCTGCTAGGCTGTGCGGATGACGGATCTCATGAATGCTCCCGCAGATGCGCCCGCCTTCACGCCGATGGCGCAGCGTTTCCGCGGCTTTCTGCCGGTGGTGGTGGACGTGGAGACCGGCGGCTTCGACTGCCAGCGCCACGCGCTGCTGGAAATCGCCGCCATCCCGATCGAACTGGATGCCGCCGGCCGCCTCGTCCCCGGCGAGATTGCGCACGCGCACATCGCGCCGGCACCCGGCACCACGATCGACCCGAAATCGCTGGAAGTGACCGGCATCAAGATCGGCCATCCGCTGCGCGGCGAAGTGGACGAACGCAGCGGGCTGGATGCGATCTTCATCCCCGTGCGCGCGGCGGTGAAGAAGCACGGCTGCCAGCGCGCGATCCTGGTCGGCCACAACGCCCACTTCGATCTCGGCTTCCTCAATGCCGCGGTGGCGCGGGTGCAGCACAAGCGCAACCCGTTCCACCCGTTCAGCGTGTTCGATACCGTGACGCTGGCGGGAGTCGCCTACGGCCAGACCGTGCTGGCGCGCGCGGCGATGGCCGCCGGCCTGGGCTGGGATCCGCAGGAAGCGCATTCGGCGGTGTATGACGCGCTGCAGACCGCGCGCCTGTTCTGCGCGATCGCCAACGCCTGGCCGCTGCCAGCCGCTGCGGGCACGGGCGGTGCCGATCCGGATACCGCCACCGGCGCGGCCTGACGCGGCCGGCGTCAGGCGATGCCGCCGCCCTTGCGCGCGCTGCCAAGCGTGCGCGCAATGCCGTACAGGCTGATCGCGACCCAGGTCGCCTCCAGCAGAAACACCGAGATGTTGAAGCTGCCCCACAGCGAGGCCAGCACTCCGGAGGCGCCCAGCAGGTTCATCAGCTGGTAGGGCAGGCGGTTGCCGTGCAGGCGCCCGGCCTGCAGCAGGAAATACGAGAGCACGATCGACACCGTGCCCGCCAGCCCCACCCAGTCGTACCAATGCAGATTCATCTGCATCTCCTTACGCCGCTCACGCCAGCCGCTGGCGCACGGCCTCGAACAGCGCCACCCCGGCCGCAACCGACACGTTCAGGCTCTCGAAGCCCCCCGGCATCGGGATCTTCACCAGCCCGTCGCAGTGCTCGCGGGTGAGCCGGCGCAGGCCTTCGCCCTCGCTGCCCAGCACCAGCGCCACGTTGCCGGTGAGGTCGGTGGCATACAGCGAGGCCTCGGCCTCGCCGGCCAGCCCGTAGATCCACACCCCGGCCTTCTGCAGCTCGCGCAGGGTGCGCGAGAGGTTGGTGACGCTGAAAATCGGCAGCGTGTCCGCCGCGCCGGCCGAGGTCTTGCGCACGGTGGCATTGACCTGCACCGCCTTGTCCTTGGGGATCACCACCGCGGTCGCGCCCGCCGCCGCCGCGCTGCGCAGGCAGGCGCCGAGGTTGTGCGGGTCCTGCACGCCGTCCAGCACCAGCAGCAGCGCCTTGCCTTCGGCGGCGTCGACCAGGCCCGGCAGTTCGTGCTCGTCCCAGGTCTTGGCCGCGACGTAGCGCGCCGCGGCGCCCTGGTGGCGGACGCCGCCGGCCACGCCGTCCAGCGCCTGCTGGGAGACCCGGCGCACGTCGATGTCCTTGCGCCGCGCCTGCTGCTCGATCTCGAGGATGCGCGGGTTCTTGCCGCCGGCTTCCAGCAGCACTTCGCGCACGTGTTCGGCATCGTGCTCCAGCGCGGAGGCCACCGCGTTCAGGCCGACGATCCATTGGGAGGATTTGCTCATGTGGCTATTGTGCCGCGCCGCGGCCCCGTGCGCCCGGAAACACGCGCCCGCGATGCCCCGGCGGGCACGCCCTCCCCGCCGCCCGCGGCGAAAGGGAGGGCGCCCGGGCTAGTACTTCTGCTTCTTGCGGCGGGCTGGCTGGCCGCGTTCCGGCAGCGGCGGCAGACCGGCGTCGTCCTCGGCCAGGCGGAAGTCGATCTTGCGTTCCTCCACGCTGGCCTTGAGCACCACGATGCGGACGCGGTCGCCGAGCCGGAACGCGCGCCCGCGGCGCTCGCCGGTCAGCGTCTTGCGCACCGCGTCGAAGTGGTAGAAATCGCGCGGCAGCTGGGTCACGTGGACCAGTCCGTTGACCTTGGACTCGTCCAGCTCCACGAACAGGCCGAAGCTGGTGACGCCGCTGATGGTGCCGTCGAACTCCTTGCCGACATGGCTTTCCATCCACGCCGCGCGGTAGCGCTCGTCCACCTCGCGCTGGGCCTCGTCGGCGCGACGGGAGCGTTCGGAGCACTGCAGCGACAGCGCCGCCATCTCGTGCGGCGAATAGTCATAGGCCTCAGGCTTGCCGCCGCGCAGCGCATGCTTGATCGCGCGGTGCACCAGCAGGTCTGCATAGCGGCGGATCGGCGAGGTGAAGTGCGCGTAGGCCTCCAGCGCCAGGCCGAAGTGGCCGATGTTCTCCGGCGCGTACACCGCCAGCGACTGGCTGCGCAGGATCACCGATTCCAGCAGCGCCGCGTCCGGGCGCTCGCGCACCTTCTCCAGCAGGTTGCGGAAGTCCTTCGGCCGCACCTTGCCCCACGGCGGCAGGCGCAGCTGGAACTCCTTGAGGAACTCCTCGAGGTCGGCGTACTTCGACTCCGGCGGCTTGTCGTGGTCGCGGAACGGGGCCGGCACGCCGCAGGCGAGCAGGAACTTCGCGGCCTCCACGTTGGCCGCGATCATGCATTCCTCGATCAGCTTGTGGGCGTCGTTGCGCTGGAGCATGCCCGCCTGTGCCACCGCGCCCTGCGCGTCCAGCACGAAGCGCACCTCGCCGGTCTCGAACTCGATCGCGCCACGCTTGGCGCGCGCCTTCTCCAGCACCTTGAACAGCCGGTGCAGGTTGCGCACCTGCGGCAGCAGCGGGCCGATCTTGGCCAGCGCGGCGGCGTGGTCGTCCTCGGGGATGCCCTCGCCCACCGCGTTCCATACGTCGCTGTAGGTCAGCCGCGCGTGCGAATGCATCACCGCTTCGTGGAAGCTGGCCTTGGCGACGATGCCATCGCGGCCGATCTCCATCGCGCACACGAAGCACAGCCGGTCCACCTGCGGATTGAGCGAGCAGATGCCGTTGCTCAAGGTCTCCGGCAGCATCGGCACCACGAAACCTGGGAAGTACACCGAGGTCGCGCGCTTCTGCGCCTCCTCGTCCAACGGCGTGCCGGGACGCACGTAGTGCGAGACGTCCGCGATGGCGACGATCAGGCGGAAGCCATCGCGGGTGGGTTCGCACCAGACCGCGTCGTCGAAGTCCTTGGCGTCCTCGCCGTCGATCGTCACCAGCGGCACCGCGCGCAGGTCCACCCGCCCGGCGATCTCCGCGGGCTGCACCTCCAGCGGCACCGCGGTGGCCTGCGCCAGCACCTCGGGCGGGAATTCGTGCGGGATGTCGTGGCCGTGGATCGCCGCCTCCACCGCCTGCGAGGCGGTGAGTTTGTCGCCCAGCACCGCCAGCACCTTGCCGATCGGCGGTCGGTGCGCGTCCTGCGGGGTGGTGATCTCGGCCACCACCAGTTGCCCCGGGCGGGCGCCGTTGCGCGCGTCCTGCGGGATCATCAGGTTGCGCTGGATGCGCTTGTCGTCCGGCACCACGTAGGCGATGCCCAGCTCCTCGGTGTAACGGCCCAGCAGCCGGGTCAGGCGGCGCTCCAGCACCTCGACGATGCTGGCCTCGCCGCGGCCGCGGTGGTCGAGGCCGATCAGGTTCACCAGCACGCGGTCGCCGTGGCTGACCTTGCGCATCTCCAGCGGCGGCAGGAACAGGTCGTCGCCGCCCTTCTCCGGGCGCAGGAAGCCGAAGCCGTCGGGATTGGCGATGACCGTGCCGGCGATCAGCTCGGCCTGCGCCGCCGGCACGTAGCCGCCGCGACGGTTCTGCAGCAGCTGGCCGGCGCGCAGCATCGCCGCCAGCCGCTTCTGCAGCGCCTCGAAGCGGTCGGGGGCGGTCAGCCCCAGGGTGCGCGCCAGCTCGGTATCGTCCATCGGGCCGTCGTGCGCGGCCAGCACCTGCAGGATCAGCTCGCGGCTGGCGATCGGCTGCTCGTAGCGCTGGGCTTCGCGCTGGGCATAGGGATCGGCCACCGGTGTGCGCTGGCCGGCCGGGGGCGGTTCGGGCATCCACGGCGGCCGCGCGCGGGAAGCGCCGTTCTTGCCTGCCGGCGCGCGCCGCTTACCGGCTTTGGAGGGTGCACCGGCAGACTTGCCGGACGTCTTGCCGCGGCCACCGCCGCGCTTGCTTGGGGGTTTGCTCATCCCGCGATGGTACAGGCAGGGAGGTGAAGCGCCGCCGGCCGGTGAAAATACCTGTTGACAGCCCGCAGGCATCTCCGGAAAATGCGCGGCTCACCACCGGCCCAGGTGGCGGAATTGGTAGACGCACTAGTTTCAGGTACTAGCGGGTAAAACCGTGGAGGTTCGAGTCCTCTCCTGGGCACCACGTGAAGCATGAAAAGCCCGCGCAAGCGGGTTTTTTCGTTTCTGGTTCCTGCACGTGCCTGCACATTCCTGCACGGCCAGAGGGCGGCGGCAGGCTGCGCCCGTCAGGCGTCGCGTGCCGCGCGGCCAGTGGCGTGCAGGCTCACACCCCGGCGGCGTGCCGCCACAGCGCGCGCGCCAGCGGCGGCAGGCGCCCGGCCAGGCCCAGCGCGTGGCCGCGCACCAGGGTGGGCAGCAGCGCGTCGTTGCTGAACACCCGGTTGATGGCCTCGAACGCATACGCGCCGAGTGCGTTCTCGCTGCGGCGGTTGCGCGCCCAGCGCGCCAACCGCGCCGGCGCGGCGATGTCGCCACCCTGCGCTTGCGCCGTGCGCACCAGCGCGCGCAGCGCGGCCACGTCGCGCAGGCCGTGGTTCACGCCCTGCCCGGCCAGCGGGTGCATGACGTGCGCGGCATCGCCCACCAGCAGCACCCGCCCTGCGACCTGCGTGTCCGCCAACTGGCGCCGCAGCGGGAACGCGGCGCGCGGCGACTGCAGCGTGAAATCACCGAGTTCGCCGCCAAAGGCAATGGACAGCGCCTGCTCGAACTCCGCCTCCGGCGCCTGGAGCAGGCGCTGCGCCTCGGCCTCCGGCAAGGTCCACACGATCGACCCGAGGTGGCCTTCGAGGCCGGCGTCGCCGTCCGCGGCGAACGGCAGCAACGCCACCGGCCCGGTCGCCAGGAACCGCTGCCAGCAGGTGTCGCGGTGCGGCGCGCTGCTGGCGACGAAGGCCACCAGACCGCGCTGGTGGTAGTCGTGCTGCGGGGCCGCGATCCCGGCCAGCTGGCGCAAGGCCGACTGCCCGCCATCGGCGGCGATCGCCAGCCGCGCCTCCAGCTGCAGGCCATCGTCCAGGCGCAGGCGCACGCCGTCGTCCATTTGCTCCAGCCCTTCCACCCGCGCCGGGCAGTGCAGGCGCACGCCGGCCGCCGGCAGCGCCTGCCATAGCGCATCCACCAGCAGGGCGTTCTCGACGATCCAGCCCAGCTGCGGCTGCCCCAGCACGTCGGCATCGAATACCAGCGGATCACCGCCCGCGGCATCCCAGACCCGCATGCCGCGGTAAGGCTGCGCGCGGCAGGCCGCCACCTGCGGCCAGACCCCCAACTCGCGCAGCAGGGCCGCGTTGTCGGGAGCGAAGGCATACACCCGCAGATCGCGCGACTCGCGCCGCCACGGCGCGGGCGGGCGCGCCTCCACTAGCGCCACCTGCAATCCCGCGCGCGCCAGCGCCAGCGCCGCCGTCGCGCCGACCACGCCGCCGCCGGCGACGACCGCATCCAGCTGCCCGCGCCGGCTCATGCCGCCCGCCCCCGGCACAGCGCCGGCACGTCGCCGCGATAGCCCATCGCGCCGCCCACCAGCCAGGCCTGCAACCCGCCCGACAGCCCGCCCGCCAGCAAGCCGGCGCTACGCAGCGGGCGCAGCAGCGGGGCGTCGCTGGCGGTCAGCCGCGCCAGCCCGTCGGAGAACGCCAGCGTGCGCGCACGGTCCTCGGCGCGACGCGCGGCATATTGCCCGAGCACCGCGTCGGCGCCAGGGTCGCCACCGTTGGCGGCGATGCATTCGGCCAGGGTGAGCGCATCGCGCAGGCCGAGGTTGAAACCCTGCGCGCCGATCGGATGGATCGCCTGCGCCGCGTTGCCGACCAGCACCGCGCGCGGCGCGGTGAGCGCATCGGCCACGCAGCGCTGGATCGGATAGGCGCTGCGCGGCCCGACCGCGAAAAAGCGCCCGGCGCGCCAGCCGAACACGTCCTGCACGCGGGCGAGGAAGGCGGCATCGCCGAGCGCGGCCACCGCTTCGGCCTGCGCGCGCGCGACCCCATGCACCAGCCCGTAATGGCCATCCCCGCGCGGCAGCAGCGCGGTCGGGCCGGCGTCGGTCAGGCGCTCGTAGGCGGTGCCGTCGGGCGCGCGCTGGGCGCGCAGGCGGGCGACGAACAGGGTCTGGCCGTAATCGTGCTGTTGCACGCCGATGCCCAGCGCTTCCCGCACCGCGCTGTGCGCGCCGTCGGCGGCAACCAGCAGCCGCGCGCCGAGGACGCGCTCGCCGCCGGGTTCCTCGACGCGGATCCAGCGCAGGCCGGGATCGCCCGCCTCCAGCCCGACAAAGCGCGCCGGGCGGTAGCGCACCAGGTGCCGCAGCTGCTGCAGCCGCGTCTCCAGCGCCGCGCCGAAATCGCGCGCCACCACCACGCGCCCGAAGACCTCGCGCCCATGCTCGCGCGCATCGAGCAGGACGCGCCCGAAATCTCCGCTGCGGCTGATGTGGATGCGCTGGATCGGCCCGGTCGGCGCGCGCAGCAGCGGCAATACCCCGAGCGCATCGAGGGCATTGAGGCTGGCCTCGGCCAGGCTGAGGTTGCGCTGGTCGAACACCGGCGGCAGCGCCTCGGCAGGGGCGGCTTCGACCAGGCCAACCTCAAGGCCCTGGGCATCGAGGGCGATGGCGAGGCTGGCGCCGACCAGGCCGCCGCCGACGATCAGGACGTCATGCACCGGGCCGCGCGTGGGGGCGTGGGAGGACATTGCGCTATGCTAACGGCTTCACCGTACCGCCGTGCGCATGCCCATGAACCGCCCCGCTTCCCTGCTTCCCGCCGGCCCGCTGCTGCTGGCCGTGCTGATCTTCGCCGCCGCGCTGAGCCGGGTGCTGCCGCATCCGCCCAACTTCTCGCCGGTGGAAGCGGTGGCACTGTTCGGCGGCGCCTATTTCGCCCGCCGCGGCTGGGCGGTGGCGGTGCCGCTGCTGGCGATGTTCGCCTCCGACCTGGTGCTGGGCCTGGCCAACGGCGGCATCTACTGGAACTACTTCGCCAGCGCCGGCTACCTGCTGGTGTACGCCTGCATCGCGCTGTCGGCGGTGCTCGGCTTCGGCCTGCGCGGCAAGGTCGGCGCCGGCCGCGTGCTCGGCTATTCGCTGGCCGGCTCGCTGCTGTTCTTCGTGCTGACCAACGCCGGGGTGTGGGCGTTCGGCGCGCTGTACCCGCACACGCCGGCCGGCCTGGCTGCGGCGTTCGCGGCCGGCATCCCGTTCTTCCAGTGGACCGTGCTCGGCACCCTGTTCTATTCCGCGCTGCTGTTCGGCGGCTTCGAACTGCTGCGTCGGCAGCTGCCGGCCCTGCGCGCACAGACCGCCTGATGGGCAACCGCCTCAGCAAGATCTACACGCGCACCGGCGACGACGGCAGCACCGGCCTCGGCGACGGCACCCGCGTGGGCAAGGACTCGCTACGGGTGGAGGCCTACGGCACGGTGGACGAGGCCAATTCCTGCATCGGCCTGCTGCTGGCGGCTGACCTGCCGGATGCCGTGCGCGACCTGCTGACGCGCATCCAACACCAGCTGTTCGACCTCGGCGGCGAGCTGTGCATCCCCGGCCATGCCGCCATTTCCGACGCCGACATCGCGGCGCTGGAATCGCAGCTGGACCATTTCAACGACGGCCTGCCAGCGCTGCAGGAGTTCATCCTGCCTGGCGGCGGCGAGGCCGCGGCGCGCTGCCACGTGGCGCGCACGGTGGTGCGCCGCGCCGAGCGCGCGACGGTGGCGCTGGCGCGGCAGGAGGACATCCGGCCGCAGGCGGTGCGCTACCTCAACCGCCTGTCCGACCTGCTGTTCGTGCTGGCGCGGGTGCTGGCGCGCGCGGCCGGCCACGGCGAAGTGCTGTGGCAGCACGAGCGCCGCAAATAGGCGCCGGCGGGATCCCGCCCATGCAGGTATTCACCCATCCCGCCTGCCTGACCCACGACACCGGGCCCGGCCATGCCGAGCGCCCCGAGCGCCTGCGCGCGGTGCTCACCGCGCTGGAGCGCGCGCATCCCGACCTCGACTGGCAGCAGGCCCCGCGCGCCAGCCGCGGCCAGCTGCTGCGGGTGCACGATGAAGCCCTGCTGCGCACGGTGCTGGACAGCCAGCCGCACGAACGGGTGATGCTGGACCCCGACACCGTGCTCTCGCCCGCCTCCGCCGAGGCCGCCCTGCGCGCCGCCGGCGCCGGCGTGGCCGCGGTGGATGCGGTGCTGTCCGGACAGGCCCGGCGCGCCTTCTGCGCGGTGCGGCCGCCCGGCCATCACGCCACCGCGACCACCGCGATGGGCTTCTGCCTGTTCAACAGCATCGCGGTGGCGGCCCGCCACGCACTCGACGCGCACGGGCTGGAGCGGGTGGTGATCGCCGATTTCGACGTGCACCACGGCAATGGCACCCAGGCCATTTTCGCGGATGATGCGCGGGTGCGCTTTGCCAGTTCGCACCAGTGGCCGCTGTACCCGGGCACCGGGGCGCACCACGAGACCGGGCGCGGCAACATCGCCAACGCCCCGCTGCCGCAGGGCGCCGACGGCGCTGTTTTCCTGGCCGCCTGGAACGACGAACTGCTGCCGTTCCTGGACGCGTTCCGGCCGCAGCTGGTGCTGATCTCGGCCGGCTTCGACGGCCACCGCCGCGACCCCCTGGCCGGCCTGCAGCTGGAAGCCGAGGACTATGCCCGCCTGACCGCGCGCCTGGTCGCGCTGGCCGACCGCCACTGCGACGGCCGGGTGGTGTCGATGCTGGAGGGCGGCTACGACCTCGAAGCGCTGGCCGAATGCAGCGTGGCGCACGTGGATGCGCTGCGATCCTGAACGCCGCAACGCCCGCCGGGTTTGCCGCCTCCGGCCGCTTCCGGCAAGCTTGATTCCCGTTTTCCCGCTTCCGGACCCTTCGTGCGCCTGATCCCGCGCCTGCTGCCGCTTCCGCTCTGCATCGCCGCCGCGCTGCCCGCGCAGGCCGGCAACGACATGCCGCAGAACTGGGCGCTGTGCCCGGTGGGCGACGCGGTGCCGGCGTTCGCGGATTTCCCGCGTGCGCCCGAGGGCCTGAACATCGATCCGCTGGGCAAGGCAGCCGGGCAGGCGGCCGGCGACGACAAGCACGCGCCCACCGACATCGAGGGCGACCACCTGGGGGGCACCGATGCCAACCCGGTGTTCCAGGGCAACGTCACCATGCGCCGCGGCAGCCAGTTCATGGGCGCCGACCAGCTCACCTTCGACAAGGCCGAGGGGCGCTACAAGGCCGAAGGCAGCGTGCGCTTCCAGGCCAACGGTCTGCGCCTGCGCGCGGCCAGCGCGGAGGGCGACCAGAACTCCGACACCCATACCATGCAGGACCTGCAATACCAGCTGCTGTCGCGGCGCGGCAACGGCAAGGCCGACAGCCTGAGCCTGGCCGGCCAGGAGGGCAGCCTGCGCGGGGCCACCTACTCCACCTGCCCGCCGCAGGCGCGGCACTGGGAGCTGGACGCACGCCGGATCGACATCGACAACCAAACCGGCTGGGCCCGGGCCTACGGGGCGCGCCTGCACGTCGGCAAGGTGCCGGTGCTGTATTTCCCGTTCTTCATGTTTCCCACCGACGACCGCCGCCGCACCGGCCTGCTGCTGCCGTCGGTCTCCAATTCCAGCCGTAACGGCCTGGACTGGGCCCAGCCGATCTACCTGAACCTGGCACCGAACTACGACGCCACCCTCACCCCGCGCCTGATGTCGTCGCGCGGCGCGCTGCTGGGGGGGCAGTTCCGCTATCTGCAGGAAAGCGGGCGCGGCACCCTCAACGCCTGGTGGATGCCGCATGACCGCCTGCGCGACCGCTACCGCGGCAGCATGGATTTCAAGGGCGTGCAGGACATTTCCGAGCACTGGCAGGCGCGTGCCGACCTCGCCTGGATCAGCGACCCCCGCTATCTGGAGGATTTCAGCAGCAGCCTGGACGGGCTGGCGCGCGCCACCACCTTCAGCAACCTCGGGCTGTACGGCATCGGCGAAGGCTGGACCGCCGGGGTGACCGCCGACCACTGGCAGCTGGCCGACTACACCCTCGACCGCAGCGTGCTGCCCTACGACCGCCTACCGCGCGCCTTCCTGCACTGGCAGCGCAACGCGGGCATGGCGCTGACCTACGGCGTGGACGCCGAGGCGGTGCGCTTCCAGCACCCGGTGTACGCGGCCGGCTCGCGTTTCGACGCCAAGCCCTGGATCAGCTCGCCGCTGCAAGGCGACGCCTGGTTCGTACGCCCCACCCTGGCCTGGCGCTATACCAGTTACGTGCTGGACCCGGCGCTGGCGCAGAGCCTCGGCAGCGGCAAGACCCCCTCACGCGCGCAGTCCATCTTCAGCCTCGACAGCGGGCTGTTCTTCGACCGCGAGATCCGGGTCAAGGGCCACGATTACCTGCAGAGCATCGAGCCGCGCCTGTTCTACCTGAACGTGCCCTACGTGGACCAGTCCGGAATGCCGGTGTTCGATACCCAGCCATTGACCTTCAGCTGGGAGCAACTGTTCCGCGACAACCGCTATTCGGGCGGCGACCGCCAGGCCGACGCCAACCAGCTCACGCTGGCGGTCAGCACCCGCATGATCCGCCAGTCCGACGGCTTCGAGCGCTTCTCGGCCAGCATCGGCCAGATCCGCTACTTCCGCGAATCGCTGGTGCGCCTGCCGGGCGAGCCGATCACCGACAAGGGCAATTCGGCCTGGGTGGTGGATGCCAACTACGCGCCCACCGACCGCTGGACCATCGGTGCGTCCTACCAGCGCGACCCCAAGTTCAAGCGCACCGACCTCGCCAGCCTGCGCGCGCGCTACCTGTTCCCGGACGACGGGATCGTCAACATCAACTACCGCTACCGCCGCGCGCAGCTGGAGCAGGTGGACTTCTCCTTCCTGTACCCGATCAACCCCCGCTGGAGCGTGGTCGGCCGCGAGTACTACTCGCTGCGCGACCGCAAGACGCTGGAGGGCGTGGCCGGGGTGCAGTGGGACAGCTGTTGTGTCGCGGTTCGGCTTGTGGCCCGCCGCTACGTGCAGAATCGGGCCGGCCAGCTGGGCAATACCCTGATGTTCGAGATCGAGCTGAAAGGGCTGGGCTCCGCCGGCCAGGACATCCAGACCACCTTGCGCCGATCCATCCTCGGCTACAATCGCGACGACCTTTATCTGGTGCCGCCGCAGACTGCCACGGGCCAGCCTTCCAAGCCCGCCCCCGCGAACGCCAATCCATGATGCCCACCTCCCGCCTGCGTGCCCCCCGACTCCTCGCCTCCCTGCTGCTGCCGGCCCTGCTGCTGGCCGGGCACGCGGACGCACAGCAGGCCGCCACGCCGCTGCAGCCGGTGGAGCAGATCGCGGCGGTGGTCAACGACGACGTGATCCTGCGCAGCGAGCTGGAGCGCGCGATCGCCAATATCCGCGCCCAGTACAAGGGCAACGAGAACCAGCTGCCGCCGGACAACGTGCTGGAGCGCCAGGTGCTGGAGCGCCTGATCCTGATGCGCCTGCAGCTGGCGCGCGCGGCGGATGCCGGCATCACCGCCACCGACTCGGACATCGAGCGCGCGGTGCAGGGCGTGGCCCAGCAGAACGGCATGAGCGTGGACCAGCTGCGCGCGCGCATCGCCCAGGACGGCATGAGCTTCGCCGACTTCCGCAACAACCTGCGCGACGAGATCGTCACCCAGAAGCTGCGCCAGAGCTTCGCCCAGGGCCGCATCAACGTCAGCGAGGCGGAAGTGGACGCCGCGATGGCCACCGCCGCCGCGACCGCCACCCAGCAATACCACCTGGCGCACATCCTGGTCGGCACGCCGGAGGCCGCCAGCCCCGAGCAGATCGCCATCGCGCAGAAGAAGATCGAGGGCGTGAAAGCCCTGATCGACAAGGGCGAGATGAGCTTCTCCGCCGCCGCGGTGCGCTATTCCGACAGCCCCAACGCGCTGGAAGGCGGCGACCTCGGCTGGCGCAGCCTGAACGAGATCCCGCCGGCATTCGCCGCCGCCATCCAGCAGATGCACGACGGCGAGATCCTCGGCCCGATCCGCGGCCCCAGCGGCTTCCAGCTGCTGCAGCTGGTGGGCACCCGCACCCAGGCGCCGGGCAGCGGCGACAAGGTCACCCAGTTCTCCGCACGCCAGATCCTGGTCAAGGTGGACGACAAGACCAGCGATGCCGCGGCCAAGGCCAAGGCCGACGCCATCGCCGCCAAGCTGGCCGGCGGCGCGGACTTCGCCAAACTGGCCAGCGAGAACTCCGACGACGCCGCCACCCGCCGCCGCGGCGGCGACCTCGGCTGGTTCACTGCCGACACCTACGGCACCGCCTTCGGCCTGCAGGTCGCCGCGCTGTCCGATGGCCAGACCTCGGCCCCGTTCAAGACCGATGCCGGCTGGGTGATCGTGCAGCGCGTGGGCACCCGCGAGATCGCGGCCGGCGACGAGAACATGCGCGCGCAGATCCGCGAAACCATCGGCCGCCGCAAGCTGGAAGACGAATGGAACCGCTTCCTGCGCGAAATGCGCGGCGAGGCCTACGTGGACGTGCGCGACGCCGAAGGCCATTCCACCGCCCCGGCGCTTCCGGAAACGCCCAAGGAAAAGCACAAGGCGCGCCCCAATCGGGAAATGGAAGACGCCAGCGCCGCCGGCCGCTTCATGCCCGAGGCGCAGCCCTGAGCCTGTGATGCGTCCACGGCTGGCCCTGATCCCCGGCGAGCCGGCCGGTATCGGGCCGGAACTGGTGGTGCGCGCGGCCCAGCGCGACTGGGAGGCGGAGCTGGTCGTCTACGGCGATGCCAATACCCTCTCGCGCGCCGCCGCCGCGCTCGGCCTGCCGCTGCACCTGCACCCTGCGGGCAGCCCGCCGCCGCAGGCACGCAGCCTAGCGCTGGTGGAGATCCCGCATCCCCATGCCGCGCCCTGGGGCCAGCCCAACCCTGCCAATGCCCCCAGTGTGGTCGCTGCGCTGACCCGCGCCGCGCGGGACTGCCTGGCCGGCACCCTGCACGGCATGGTCACCGGCCCGGTGCACAAGGCGGTGATCAACCAGGCCGGGATCGCGTTCACCGGCACCACCGGCCTGCTGGCTGCGCTGAGTGGCTGCGAGGTGGTGATGATGCTGGCCAACCCGGCGATGCGGGTCGCCCTGCAGACTGTGCACCTGCCGCTGCGCGCGGTGCCGGAGGCCATCACCCCGGAAACGCTGACACGCACCCTGCGCATCGTCGATGGCGCGCTGCGCACGCAGTTCGGGATCGCCGCGCCGGTCATCGCGGTGCTGGGCCTGAACCCGCACGCCGGCGAGGACGGCCATCTTGGCCGCGAGGAACTGGACGTGATCGCGCCGACGCTTTCGGCGCTGCGCCGCGAGGGCCTGCACCTGCTCGGCCCGCTGCCGGCCGACACCGCCTTCCTGCCGGAGAAACTGCGCGGCGTGGATGCGGTGCTGGCGATGTACCACGACCAGGGCCTGCCGGTGCTCAAGCACGCCGACTTCGCCCACGCCGTGAACATCACCCTCGGCCTGCCCTTCCCGCGGGTGGCAGTAGATCACGGCACCGCGCTCGACCTGGCCGGCACCGGCCGGGCCGACCCGTCCAGCCTGTTCGCCGCGATCACCACCTGCACGCACCTGGCCATCGGGAAGCGCGCGTGATGGAGATGATTTCCTTTGCCGATTTCCTCAAGGTGGAACTGCGCGTCGGCCGCGTGGTGTCCGCCGAGCCGTTCCCGCAGGCCCGCAAGCCCGCCTACATCCTGCACGTCGATTTCGGACCGGAACTGGGCGTGCGCAAGTCCAGCGCCCAGATCACCGTGCACTACCGGCCGGAGGACCTGGTCGGGCGCCTGGTCGTGGGGGTCGTCAATTTACCGCCCAAGCAGATCGGCCCGCTGATGTCGGAATGCCTGGTGACCGGCTTCCATGATGCCGACGGCGCGGTGGCCCTGTGTGTGCCCGACCGCGACGTCCCCCTCGGAACCCGCCTGTTATGACCACCGGCTTCACCGAACCGGCCAAGAAGCACCTGGGCCAGAACTTCCTGCACGAGAAGGGCGTGATCGCGAAGATCGTGCAGGCGATCGATCCGCAGCCGGGCGACGTGCTGGTGGAGATCGGCCCCGGCCAAGGCGCGCTCACCTTCCCGCTGCTGGACCGCCACGGCGAACTGACCGCGATCGAGTTCGACCGCGACCTGCACGCCCCGCTGCAGGCCGCGGCCGCCGCGCACGGGCACCTGCACCTGATCGAAGGCGACGTGCTCGGCGTGGACTTCACCGCGCTGGCCGCGCGCGCCGGGGATGCCCGCGGGCAGATCCGGCTGGTCGGCAACCTGCCCTACAACCTGTCCTCGCCGATCCTGTTCCATGCGCTGGACCACGCCGCCGCGATCCGCGACATGCACTTCATGCTGCAGAAGGAAGTGGTGGAGCGCATGGCCGCCGGGCCAGGCAGCAAGGTCTATGGCCGCCTGAGCGTGATGCTGCAGGCCTATTGCGCGGTGACGCCGCTGTTCACGGTGCCGCCCGGCGCGTTCCGGCCAGCGCCGAAGGTGGACTCGGCGGTGGTCCGGCTGGTGCCGAAGCCGGCCGAGCGCATCGAGGTAGCGGATCGCGCGACATTCGCGAATGTGGTTCGCGCGGCCTTCGGGCAGCGCCGCAAGACCCTGCGCAACGCGCTGCAGGGCGTAGCCGATACCGCCGCGATCGAGGCCGCCGGCCTGCGCTCGGAGGCGCGCGCCGAGCAGGTGACGGTCGCCGGTTTCGTGCAGCTTGCCAATCTCCTCGCGGCGCGCGGCGGCTGAACGCTACCCGCGGCTAATCCCACAGCGCGGCCGCTTGCGCCAGCACGCCGGGCACGCGGTCGTAAGGCACCGAATCGACGATCTGGTACTCCGGCTGGCGGGTGTCGCGCAGCACCTGCGCGCCGCCGCGCGCACCATCGGCGGTCACCAGTCGCGCCACCTGCGGATGCGCGGCATCCTCGCCGCGGCGCAGGACGATCCCGATTTCATCGTTGGCCAGCCGCACCAGGGTGCCGGGCGGATACACGCCCAGTTCCTTGACCAGCATCATCGCCAGCCCCTCGTCCACCTGCTTGCCGCGCTCGAGGAAGATGCTGCGCAGCGCCATCCGCGCCGGCAGCGCGTCGCGGTACACCCGCGGGCGCAGCATCGCGGTGTAGATGTCGATGATCGCCAGCAGCCGGGTCGGCTCGCGGATGGCCGCGCCGCGCAGGCCGTGCGGATAGCCGGAGCCGTCCAGGCGTTCGTGGTGGTGCAGCACCGCGTCCACCCACACCGGGTCGGTGATGCCCGCGGCTTCCAGCAGGCGCAGGCCCACCTCCGGGTGCGCGCGCACCTGCGCCAGCTGGGTGTAGCTCAGGCGCTCGCTCTGGCCGTTGAGCTGGGCCGCCAGCGGGCCGAGGGCGAGGTCGTAGGTCAGCGCCGCGCCCGCCAACGCGCGCGCGGTGGCCGCCTCCATCCCCATCGCCCGGGTGGCGAACACGCAGATGATGGCCGCATGCGCCTGGCGCGCGGCGTGGTTGGCCGGGTCCAGCTGCATCTGCATGGCCGCCAGCGCGGCATCGGCATCCTGCGCCAGGTGGGTTTCGATGCAGGCGATCAGCTGCGCCACCCGCTCCTGCACGCCGGCCGCGGTGCCGGAGAGCAGGCGCCGGTGCAGCATGGCCACGTCGCGGTGGAGCTGGTTCATCGCCTCGATGGTGGTCGCCGGCGGCGCATCCACGGCGGCCGGCGCGCGCCGCGCCAGCGGCACCAGGTTGCCCCGCTGCAGCAGCATCCGCCGCTGCTCCTCGTTCTCGACCAGCGCGCCCTGCGGCATCAGCAGCGCGCCCGAGCGGTCGTACACCGGCAGCACCAGCGGCTTGCCGACTTCGAGATCGTCCTCCCTGAGCGGGCGGGCGGCATCCATGCGGATCGTTACTTGGTTCATGTCCCCGGAACTGTCCCTGGCGCGCGAGTGGGCGCGGGCTGGCTACAGCCAGCAGGCACTGGCCCGCGCCTAGTCTGCCAGAGATTGCGACGGTGCCGATGCCCCGCGCAGGCGGCCACGGGGTGCGGCCGGCTCACGGGGCCTCCGGCAGCCAGGCGGCCACCCAGTCCTCGATCGCGGCGCGCTGGCGCGCGCGCAGCAGCGCCGGCGCGGCGGCGCGCAGGCGGCCGAGGTCGCACTGGCGGATCGCCTGCCGCACCTCCAGCAGGGTCGCCGGGTGCAGGCTCAGCTCGGTCAGCCCCAGCGCCAGCAGCAGCGGCACCAGCCGCGGGTCCGCGGCCATCTCGCCGCAGACCGTGACCGGGCGGCCACGGCGCTGGCCGATCCGGACCACATCGCGCAGCACCCGCAGCACCGCCGGGTGCAGCGGGGTGTACAGCTCGCCCAGCGCTTCGTGGGTGCGGTCGACCGCCAGCAGGTACTGCACCAGGTCATTGGTGCCGATCGACAGGAAGTCGCATTGCCCGACGAACGCGCCCAGCGCCAGGGCCGCGGCCGGGACTTCGATCATCGCGCCCAGCGGCAGCTGCGGCGCGGTTTCCAGCCCCTGCGCGCGCAGCTCGCGCAGGACCTCGTCCAGCAGCCGCCGCACCGCGCGCAGTTCCTCGCCGCCGCTGACCATCGGCACCAGCACCCGCACCGGGCCGTAGCCGGAGGCGCGCGCGATCGCGCGCAGCTGGGTGCGCAGCAGCTCCTGCCGCGCCAGCGACAGCCGCACCCCGCGCAGGCCCAGCGCCGGGTTCGGCTCGTCGCGCAGGGCCAGGCCGGTCTTGTCGGCTTTGTCGGCGCCGAGGTCCAGGGTGCGGATGGTGACGGTGCGCCCGGTCATCGCCAGCACCGCGTCGCGGTAGGCGCGGAACTGCGCCTCCTCGTCGGGCAGCACGCTGCTGCCGAGGAACAGGAACTCGGTACGGTACAGGCCGACGCCCGCGGCCCCCAGCGCGTGCGCCTCGGTGACATCCTCGCGCGACTCCGCGTTCGCCCACAGCTTGATGTCGATCCCGTCCAGGGTGCGGGTGGGCTCGCGCCGCAGGCGGTTGAGCTGGCGCCGCTCGCGGCGCGCCTCGGCCATCCGGCGATGGTGGGCGCGCAGATCGGCGGCATCCGGCTCCAGCACCACCAGCCCGCTGCCGCCGTCGATCGCCAGCACGTCGCCGTCGTTGATCTTCTGCAGCGCCTGCGCGGCACCCACCACCAGCGGCAGGTGCAGGCTGCGCGCGAGGATCGCGCTGTGCGACAGCGGGCTACCGCCGGCGGTGACCACCCCGACCACGCCCTGCGCCTGCAGCTGCGCCAGTTCCGCTGGCGCCACGTTGTCGGTCACCAGGATCTCGCCGGACACCCCCTGCAGCTCCGCGCGGCCGCTGTGCAGGGCGGCGTGCAGGCGGCCGATCACCTGGTCGATGTCGTCGATCCGGCTGCGGAGGTAGGCATCGTCCATGCCCTCGAACACCGCGGCGATGCGGTCGCGCTGCAGGCGCAGCGCGTAGTCGGCGGAATACAGCCCGGTGCGGATCAGCTCGTCGATCCCCGACAGCAGCTCGGGGTCGTCCAGCAGCAGCGCGTGCAGGTCGAGGAACTCGCCGATCTCGTGCGCCAGCGCGCCGTGCAGGCGCTCGCGCAGCTGGCGCATCTCCGCGCGCACGCTGTCCACCGCGGCATGGAAGCGCGCCAGTTCGGCGTCCACTTCGGTGGCGGCGATGCGTGCCTCGTTGATCTCCAGCGCGTGCGGCAGGCGCACGCGGGCCCGTCCAAGCGCGCTGCCGCGGGCGGCGGCGGTGCCGGACAGGACCTGGCGCATCAGCTGTCCTCGTCGAAACGGCGCTCGAACAGCGCCGCCACCGCGTCGGCGGCGGCCTGCTCGTCCTCGCCATCCACCCGCAGCACCACCTCCGAACCCGGGCCGGCGGCCAGCAGCATCACGCCCATGATGCTCTTGGCATTGACCTCGCGGCCACGCGCCTCCAGCGTGGCCTGGCAGCGGAACGCGGACAGCAGCTGCACCAGCTTGGCGGTGGCGCGCGCATGCAGGCCGAGGCGGTTGCTGATCTTGAGTTCGCGCCGGATCATGCGGCGCCTCCGCGGGCGCGGCGCGGGCGGGAAGGGTCAGATGTCATCGATGATGGCTCCGCTGCGGGCACCGGCGGCAGCCACCGCCGGCAGGTCGGCCAGTTCCAGCTCCGCGTAGTTCATCACCCGCAGCAGCATTGGCAGGCTGAGCGCGGACACCCGGCGCACCGGCGTCCCCAGCCGCGCCAGGCGCGCGGCGAGGTTGGCGGGCGTGGCGCCGTACAGGTCGGTGAGGACCAGCACGCCGTCGCCGCCGTCCACCCGGCGCATCGCCGCGCTGGCCTGCGGCAGCAGGGCCTCGGGCTCTCCGTCGAACGGCACCTCGAACGCCTCGCACGCCAGCGGCAGCCTGCCCAGCAGGCGCGCGGCCACCGCCAGCAGGGGCTGGCCGATGCCTTCATGGGTGACGAGGAGGATGCCGACGCTCATCCGCGCAACTTAACAGACCGCGATGACGGCGGGGAAGCGCGGGCATCGGCCACGATGCGCGCATGCGCCGGACGGCGCGTCAGTCCAGCTCGCGGTGGTGGGTGGCGACCTCGCGCCAGCCGTGTTCGCGGCTGTGGCGGGCCAGGCGCTCGGCCAGGTACACCGAGCGATGGCGGCCGCCGCTGCAGCCGAACGCCACGGTGACATAGCTGCGGGTATCGGTGCTCAGCTTGGGCAGCCAGGTATCCAGGAACGCTTGCACCTGCGCGACGTAGGTCGCCACCTCCGGCTGCGCGTCGAGGTAGTCGCGCACTTCCGGGTCGCGCCCGGACAGCGGCCGCAGGCGCGCGTCCCAGTGCGGGTTCGGCAGCACCCGCGCATCGAACACGAAATCGGCGTCGCCCGGCACCCCGTGGCGGTAGGCGAACGACTCGAACAGCAGCGCCAGCCCGGCGCTCTCCAGCCCGAATTCGGACAGGATGCGGCGGCGCATCTGGTGCACGTTGAGTTCGCTGGTATCGATCAGGATGTCCGCGATCTGGCGCAGCGGGCGCAGCGCCTGGCGGTCCAGCAAGATCGCGTCCGCCAGCGACAGCCCGAGGTGGCTGAGCGGGTGCCGGCGGCGGGTGTCGGCGTAGCGGCGCAGCACCACCTCGCTGCGGGCTTCGAGGAACAGCAGGCGCGGGTTCAGGCCCATCGCGCCCACCTGCGACAGCATCGCCGGCACGTCGGACAGATCGCCCAGACTGCGCGCGTCGATCACCACCGCCACCTTCTCCGGCGCCGAATCCCCGGCCCGCATGCGGCGCACGAACTCCGGCAGCAACTCGGCCGGCAGGTTGTCCACGCAGTAGTAGCCGAGGTCCTCCAGCGTGTGCAGCGCGCCGGACTTGCCGGAACCGGACATGCCGCTGACCACCACCAGGGCCGGCACCGCGGGTTGCTGTGTCGCCTCGCTCATGGCGCGCTCACGGGCTGGAATGCTCGAGGAAGTGGCTGTGCCGGGCCATGAACGCCGCGGCCGGGTCGATCCCCTTGCTGCGCAGGATGTGCATGCGGGTGGCGGCCTCGGTGAGCACCGCCAGGTTGCGCCCGGGCATCACCGGGATGGTGATCATCGGCACGTCCAGGTCGAGCACGCGGCGGCTGCCAAGATCGCCGGTCAGGCGCTCCAGGCCGCTGGGGTCTGGCTCCAGCGACGGCCGCGACAGGTGCACGATCATGCGTAGGTATTTGTTCCGCTTGACCGCGGTATCGCCGAACATCTGGCGGATGTTGAGCACTCCCAGGCCGCGCAGCTCCAGCATGTCCTGCAGCAGCTCCGGGCAGGTGCCATCGAGCACGTCGGGGGCGATCTGGGTGAACTCGGGCGCGTCGTCCGCCACCAGGCGGTGGCCGCGGGTCACCAGTTCCAGCGCCAGCTCGCTCTTGCCCGAACCGGATTCGCCGGTGATCAGCACGCCGATCGAATAGATCTCCATGAACACGCCGTGCAGGGTCACGCGCGGCGCCAGCTTGCGCGCGAGCACGTACTGCAGGTGGTTGAGCAGTTCATGCCCGCGGCGCGGCGAGACCCACAGCGGGGTATCGGACTCTTCGGCCGCCTGGCGCAAGTCTTCCGGGCACGACTGGTTCTTGCTGATCACCAGCGCCAGCGGGCGGAAATCGATGATTTTCTGGATGGTCTCCCAGCGCTGGCGGGCGTCCAGCCCATCCAGCCATTCCAGCTCCTCGCTGCCGAGGATCTGCACCTTGTTGGGATAGATCGCGTTGAGGTAGCCCGCCAGCGACGGCCGGCGGGCCACGGTTTCCACCGCCTCCAGCACGCGCTGCCCGCCCTGTGCCTGCCCGGCCACCCAGCGCAGCGCCAGGCGCTCCTGCTGGAGGGCGAACAGTTCGGCGGCGGTGATGCGTGCGGCGGTCACGGCGGGCGGGTCAGCCGGCGAAGTCGCGCGACAGCCCTTCGCCGCGATGGTGGTCCACCATCTTGTCCTTCTGCTTCAGCAGCAGGCGGTCGAGCTTGTCGGCCAGCAGGTCGATCGCCGCGTACATGTCGGCCGCGTTGGCATCGGCATGCAGGGTCTTGCCGGGCAGGTTGACGGTGGCCTCGGCGCGGTGGTCGGGCTTCTCCAGTCCGAGCTGGACGCGGATCTGGCAGGGATGCTCGAAATGCCGCCCCAGCCGCTCGAAGCGGGTCTCCACGTACTTGCTCAGGGCGGGGGTGACGTCCATTTGCTGGCCGTAGGTTTCGATCTGCATCTTGACCTCCTTCTGCACGATGGGCCGCGCGCGGGGGTGCTCGCGGCAAGGCGGCGGGCGTGGCCCCTGCGGCGGCAGCCTGCCGCCCGGCGACCGTCCATCCGCGCCTTCGGCTCCCAACCTATCGGCCCGGCGCGCATCCGGCAAGGGCCACGCGCGATCGCGTTGGCGGCGGTTCGTGCAGGCCGCGCCGGGGCGGCCTCACAGCCGGAAGTCGTCGCCCAGGTACACCCGGCGCACGTCGGCGTTCTGCAGCACCGCCTCGGGCGTGCCCTGTGCCAGCACCCCGCCATCGGCCAGGATATAGGCGCGGTCGCAGATGCCCAGCGTCTCGCGCACGTTGTGATCGGTGATCAGCACCCCGATACCGCGCGCCTTCAGGTGGCGCACGATGCGCTGGATCTCGTTGACCGAGATCGGATCGACCCCGGCGAAGGGCTCGTCTAGCAGGATCATGCGCGGCTTGCCGGCCAGCGCGCGCGCGATCTCCACCCGCCGCCGCTCGCCGCCGGACAGGCTGGCGCCCTGCTGCTCGGCAACGTGGCCGATCTGCAGCTCGTCCAGCAGCGCATCCAGCTCGTGCTCGCGGCCGTCCTCGTCGAGGTCGGGCCGCAGCTCCAGCACCAGCCGCAGGTTGTCGGCCACGCTCAGCTTGCGGAAGATCGAGGGCTCCTGCGGCAGGTAGCCCAGGCCCAGGCGCGCGCGCCGATACATCGGCTCGCCGGTGATGTCGGTGCCGTCCAGCACGATCCGCCCGGCATCGGCCGAGACCAGGCCCACGATCATGTAGAAGCAGGTGGTCTTGCCGGCGCCGTTCGGGCCCAGCAGGCCAACCACCTCGCCGGCGTCCAGGGTCAGCCCGAAGTCGCGCACCACCTCGCGCGACCGGTAGCGCTTGCGCAGTCCCTCGGCGAGAAGCATCAGGGCATGCCCTTGCCGGCGTCCGCCGGCGCGTCCTTGGGCAGGATGCGCATCTTGACCCGGCCGCCGTCGCCGCCGCTCTCCACCTGCCCGGTCTTGAGGTTGTAGACCACGCGTTGGCCGTTGAGGGTGCCGCGCTGCTGGCGGATCACCACGTTGCCGGTGAACACCATGACTTCGTTGCGCAGGTCGTAGTCGATGTTGTCGGAGGTGGCGTCGATGCGGTCGCCGTCGTCCATCTCCTGCTGCAGGTTGACCCCGCCGCTGAGCAGGGCGCGGCTGGGGTTGCCGCCGGCCTGCTGGATCACCGCCTTCTCCGCCTTCACCCGCAGCGTGCCCTGCACCAGGGTGACGTTGCCGGTGAGGGTGCAGCTGGCGTTGTTGCCGGTGCCGCAGGTGCTGCGCGCGGACTCGATGTCCATCGGCTGGTTGCGGTCGGACGTGCGCGCCGCCGCCGCGCCGCAGGCGACGGTCAGGGCCGCGGCCAGCAGGCCGGCCAGGAAGTCAGTGCTGCGGGACATAGCGGGTGCGAACCTGGGAAAGAAGGGAGACCTGCTGGTGGTCGAAATCCGCCTCCAGCCCCTTGCCCTGCATTGTAAGACCGGGGCGGGTGATGGTGACGTCGGCGCTGGTGCTGGCCAGATTGCGGTTCAGGTCCAGCGCCAGGTGGTCGGTTGCGATCCGGGTCGGCGGCGGCGCCTGCGGCGGGCTGGTCGCCAGCACGTCGTCATGCAGCTCGATCCGGCTGCCGTCGGCCGGCACCAGTCCGCGCTGGGCGCGCACGTCCCAATACCGCCCCTCGCGGTCGGGCACCAGGAAGCGCGGGGTGGCCAGCGCGAGGGTGCGGTCGGCGGGATTACGCTGCAGTTCCGGGCCGAGCAGGGTGAACGCCTCCTTGCCCTGCTTGTCCAGCGAAACCACCTCGAAATCGCGCAGCACGTAGTCCGGGCGCGCCAGCAGCACGCCGCCGTCATCCGGATGCGCGCGCATCCAGATCGACCAGCCGCTGGCGATAGCCGCCGCCAGCAGCCCCAGGGTCAGCCACCGGCGCAGCCTCACGGCGCCGGCTCCCGCGCCAGCAGCGCCTCGACCCGGCCCTGCGCGTGCAGCAGCAGGTCGCAGGCCTGGCGCACCGCGCCCTCGCCCCCGGCCAGCGCGGTGGTCCAGTGCACGTCCGCGCGCAGCCACGGGTGCACGTTGGCCGGGGCGATGGCCAGCCCGACCGCGCGCAGCACCGGCAGGTCGGGCAGGTCGTCACCCATGAACGCCACCTCGTCCAGGCCAAGGCCGCGCTCGGTGGCGATCCGCCGCAGGCAGCCCAGCTTGTCCTGCTCGCCCAGGTGCAGGTGGTCGATCCCGAGCTCGCGCCCGCGTGCCAGGGTGGCCTCGCTGCGGCGCGCGCTGACCAGCGCAGTGGCGATCCCGGCGCGCCGCAGCAGCGCCAGGCCCAGGCCGTCCTGCACGTGGAAGCGCTTGCTCTCGCCGCCGTGGGCGTCGTACTGCAGGCCGCCGTCGGTCAGGGTGCCGTCCACGTCGAAGCCGATCAGGCGGACTCTTGCGGCACGCGCCAGCACTTCTACCGGGTAGTCGATCCGTTCCGGATGGCGCATCAGACCACCCTCGCGCGCAGCAGGTCGTGGATGTTCAGCGCGCCGACCAGGCGGCCGTCGCCGTCGACGACCAGTAACCCCTGGATCTTGTGGGTCTCCATCAGCTTCGCCGCTTCCGTGGCCAGCGCGTCGGGGCCGATGGTGCGCGGCGTGCGCGTCATCACCGCGTCGATGCGGGCGGTGCGCAGGTCGATGCCGGGGTCGTTCAGGCTGCGCCGCAGGTCGCCGTCGGTGTACAGGCCCAGCAGGCGGCCGTCGGCATCCACCACCGCGGTCATGCCCAGCCGCTTGCGGCTCATCTCGATCAGCGCCTCGCTCACGGTGGCCTGTGGCCCAACCCGCGGCACATCCTCGCCCGTATGCATCACATCGCGGATGTGCAGCAGCAGGCGCCGCCCCAGCGCGCCCGCCGGGTGCGAGCGCGCGAAGTCGTCGGCGGTGAAGCCGCGCGCCTCCAGCAGCGCCACTGCCAGCGCGTCGCCCAGCGCCAGCGCGGCGGTGGTGCTGGAGGTCGGCGCCAGTTGCAGCGGGCAGGCCTCGACCGGCACCGCCACATCCAGGTGGATGTCGGCCTCGCGCGCCAGGCTGGAGCCGGCGCGGCCGGTCATCGCGATGATGGGGTTGCCCTGCCGGCGCAGCGCCGGCAGCAGCAGCAGGATCTCGTCGCTCTCGCCCGAGTACGACAGCGCCAGCAGCACGTCGGCATCGGTCACCATGCCGAGGTCGCCGTGCGCGGCCTCGCCCGGGTGCATGAAGAACGCCGGGGTGCCGGTGGAAGCCAGGGTCGCCGCGATCTTGCGCGCCACGTGCCCGGACTTGCCCATCCCGGTGCACACCACCCGCCCGCGGCAGGCCAGCATGGCCTGGCAGGCGGCCTCGAATTCGCTGCCGATACGGGCGGCGACCGCGCCCAGCGCCTCGGCCTCGATGGCCAGCACGCGCCGGCCGCTGGCGGCGAACTGGAAGCTGTCCGGGCGATCGGTCATGGCGGGGAACTCGGCGCGATTCCGCTAAACTGGGCCGTTCAGTTTACGCGAGTTGCCCCTGCCCCCCACATGAACGCCGAACTCATCCGCCAATTGATCGAAACCGGCCTGCCCGGCGCCCGTGCCGAGGTCCGCGGCGACGACGGCGTGCATTTCGAAGCCACCGTGGTCTGCGCCGCCTTCGCCGGCAAGCTGCCGCTGGCCCGCCACCGGATGGTGTACGCCACCCTGGGCGAGCGCATGGGCGGGGAGATCCATGCCCTGCAGCTGAAGACCCTGACCCCCGACGAGGCGGCCGCCTGATGCAGAAGATCGTGGTCGAAGGCGGCCCCCGCCTGGCGGGCGAAGTCCGCATCTCCGGCGCCAAGAACGCGGTGCTGCCCATCCTGTGCGCCACCCTGCTGGCCGACGCGCCGGTGCGCATCACCAACGTGCCGCGCCTGCATGACGTGCTGACCACCGCCAAGCTGCTGGCCGGGCTGGGCGCGGGCGTCGTCCACGAAGGCGATGCGATGACGGTCGATCCGCGCAGCGTCAACAGCCACGTGGCGCCGTACGAGCTGGTCAAGACCATGCGCGCCTCGGTGCTGGTGCTGGGGCCGCTGCTGGCGCGCTTCGGCGATGCCGAGGTCTCCCTGCCCGGCGGCTGCGCGATCGGCTCGCGCCCGGTGGACCTGCACATCAAGGGCCTGCAGGCGCTGGGCGCGGAAATCGTGGTCGAACACGGTTTCATCAAGGCGCGCAGCGCCGGCCGCCTCAAGGGCGCGCGCCACGTGTTCGAGCTGGTCAGCGTGGGCGCCACCGAGAACGTGCTGATGGCCGCCGCGCTGGCCGAGGGCACCACGGTGCTGGAGAACGCGGCGATGGAGCCGGAGATCGTGGACCTGGCCGAATGCCTGAACGCGCTGGGCGCGCGCATCCGCGGGCACGGCACGCCGCGGATCGAGGTCGAGGGCGTGGAGCGCCTGCACGGCGGCGAGCATGCGGTGATCGCCGACCGCATCGAGACCGGCACCTTCCTGGTCGCCGCCGCCATGACCGGCGGCCGCATCACCGCCACCCGCGCGCGCCCGGACACGCTGGACGCCGTGCTCGGCAAACTGCGCCAGGCCGGTGCGGAGATCGCCTGCGAGGCCGACCGCATCCATCTCGACATGCACGGCCAGCGCCCGCGCGCGGTGGACATCACCACCGCGCCGCACCCGGCGTTCCCCACCGACATGCAGGCGCAGTTCATGGCGCTGGACTGCATGGCCGACGGCGTGGGCGTGGTCAACGAAACGATCTTCGAAAACCGCTTCATGCACGTCAATGAACTGCTGCGCCTGGGCGCGGACATCCGGGTGGACGGGCACACCGCGGTGGTGCGCGGCGTGGAACGGCTCAGCGGCGCACCGGTGATGGCCACCGACCTGCGCGCCTCGGCATCGCTGATCCTGGCCGGGCTGGTGGCCGATGGTGAGACCACCATCGACCGCATCTACCACCTCGACCGCGGCTACGAGAACATCGAGGCCAAGCTGTCGGCGCTGGGCGCACGCATCCGCCGGGTGGGCTGAACGCCGGCCGGCGGCGCGCCCGCTTCAGCGCGGGCGCGGCCTGGCCGGGCGCGGCTTCGGCGCCGGGGCCGGCACGTCGCGACCGGGCACCTGCACCACCCGCAGCTCGTCGGTATCCAGCTGCAGCGCGGTGAGCTTGCCGCTCCAGACCGCGCCGGTGTCGATCGCGTGCACGCCGTTGCCGATGAACAGCCCCAAGGTGCTCCAGTGCCCGCACACGATCTTGAGATCGCGCGCGGCGTGCCCCGGCACGCAGAACCACGGATACAACCCCGGCGGCTGGCTGCCCGGCGGGCCCTTCTGGTCGAACGCGATCCGCCCGCGCGGGCTGCAATAGCGCATGCGGGTGAAGATGTTGATGATCGCGCGGTCGCGGTCGTTGCCCTTCAGGTGCGGGCCCCAGTCCGGGCCATCGCCGTACATGTGGCGCAGCAGCCGCGGGTAGTGCTCGCCGCGCAGGCGCGCCTCCACCTCGCGCGCGTGCTTCTCGGCCATCTGGGTGGTCCACTTCGGGGCCAGCCCGGCATGCACCATCATCCAGCCCAGGCCGCGGTCCACGTGGCACAGCTCGCGCCCGCGCAACCAGGCCAGCAGCTCCGGGGCATCCGGCGCGGACAGCACGCCCTGCAGGTCGGGGTTGACCCGGCGCTGCTCCTCGGGGGTGCGCTCGGACACCGCCAGCAGCGACAGGTCGTGGTTGCCCAGCACCACCTCGCAGTGGTCGCGTAGCGAATGCACCAGGCGCAGGGTCTCCACCGACTGCCCGCCGCGGTTCACCAGGTCGCCGCAGAACCATAGGCGGTCCACCGCCGGGTCGAAACGCAGTTTCTCCAGCAGGCGCTGGGTGACGTCGTAGCAACCCTGGAGGTCGCCGATTGCCCAGACGGCCATGCGTGCGGCCTCAGTGCAGGGTGCGCGGGACGGACAGCGTGAACGCCGGGATCGGCGCCGCGAAGCGGGTGCCGTCGTCCGCCAGCATGTCGTAGCTGCCGCGCATGGTGCCGATGTCGGTCTCCAGCACCGCGCCGGAGGTGTACTCGAAGCCCTCGCCCGGGCGCAGCCACGGCTGCTCGCCCACCACCCCCTCGCCCGTCACCTCGCGCACCTTGCCGTTGCCGTCGGTGATCAGCCAGTGGCGCCCCAGCAACCGCGCCGGCACCTTGCCCAGGTTGCGGATGTGGATGGTGTAGGCGAACACGTAGCGCCCTTCCTCCGGGGCCGACTGGTCGTCCAGGAAGCGGGCGTCCACGTCGATGTCGAACTGGTAATCGTTGCTGCTCATCGGCACATTCTAGCCGCGGCCGCCCGCACGCGGGGCGCGCGCGGCGGGCGCGCATCCGCGCTGCATGCGCAAGGCACGCGCGCAGGGTGGGCAAGCCGGGGGGCCGCGGGCGATAATCCGCCGCACGTGCCCGCCCGACCCGGCCCCGCGCCCATCGCCGCGCGACCGGCCTTCCCCTCCGCCCGGAACCCCGCATGGCCGAAGCCGTCCGCCACGACAAGACCGCGCGCCAGTTGCGCCTGCTCAGCGACGCGCTGGACAGCGGCCGCCTCGGGCCGGTGCGGCGGCTGGTCAACACCCTCTCGCCGGCGGAGATCGGCAACCTGCTGGAATCGCTGCCGCCGGGCAAGCGCTCGGTGGTGTGGGGGCTGGTGGACCCGGAGGACGACGGCGAGGTGCTGGTGCACGTCGGCGAGGAAGTGCGCGAGTCGCTGATCGCCGACATGGACGAGGACGAGCTGGTGGCCGCGGCCTCCGACCTCGACATCGACGACCTCGCCGACCTGGTGGAAGACCTGCCGGACACGGTGATCGAGGAAGTCCTCAAATCGATGGATCGCGAGAACCGCGAGCGCCTGGAGCAGGTGCTGTCCTACGAGGAGGGCACCGCCGGGCGCCTGATGAACCCGGACGTGGTGACCGTGCGCGCCGACACCACGGTGGACGTGGTGCTGCGCTACCTGCGCCTGCGCGGCGAGCTGCCCGACCACACCGACCACCTGTACGTGGTGAACCGCCGCCACCATCTGATCGGCTGGGTCGCGCTGCAGGACCTGGTGACCCACGACCCCGGCACCCCGATCAACCGCCTGATCGACGACGACCTCACCGCGATCAACGTCAACGAGCCCGCCGACGCGGTGGCGCGCAAGTTCTCCGACCACGACTGGATCTCCGCGCCGGTGGTGGACGAGAGCAACGTGCTGCTGGGCCGCATCACCATCGACGACGTGGTGGACATCATCCGCGAGCAGGCCGAGCACCAGGCGCTGTCCGCCGCCGGCCTCGACGAGGACGAGGACCTGTTCAGCCCGGTCTGGCGCGCCACTCGCCGGCGCATGCTGTGGCTGGGCATCAACCTCGCCACCGCGTTCCTGGCCGCCAGCGTGGTCGGTCAATTCGAGGAGACCATCCACGCCCTGACCGCGCTCGCGGTGCTGATGCCGATCGTGGCCGGCATGGGCGGCAACGCCGGCACCCAGGTGCTGGCGCTGATGGTGCGCGGCCTCGCGCTGGGCCAGGTGGGCGCCTCCAACATCCGCACCCTACTGTGGAAGGAGTCGCGGGTGGCGCTGCTCAACGGCCTGGGCCTGGGTCTGGTGCTGGCCCTGGTGGTGCTGCTGTGGTTCCACGACCTCGGCCTGTCGCTGGTGATCGCCATCGCCCTCACCTGCAACCTGCTGTTCGCGGCGCTGGCCGGCGTGCTGGTGCCGGTGACCCTCAAGCGGATGGGCTACGACCCCGCGCTGGCCAGCAGCATCTTCCTCACCACCGTCACCGACGTGATGGGCTTCTTCACCTTCCTCGGCCTGGCCACGGTGCTGCTGCTGCGCTGAGTGGGCGTATCCAATACCGGCAGGCCCAGGCGATGGAGCGCGGGCTGTAGAAGCAGCGCGCCGGCGCGCCCTCCGCGACCGGCTTTCTCTGCAAGAGGAAACGCCCGGCCTGCGCCGGGCGTTTCCTTGCGTGGCTGGCGCTGGATTCAGCGCTTTGGCGCCACGCCCAGCTCCTGCAGCAGCTGCGGCGCCGGCATCACCTCCTGCATGATCCAGCGCATGTAGCGCTGGTCCACCGAGATCATGCGGGTGATCACCGGGTCGAACACCCAGTTGCTGGCCACCGACTCCAGGGTGCCGTCGAACGCCAGCCCCACCAGGCGGCCGTGCGCGTCCAGCACCGGCGAGCCGGAATTGCCGCCGGTGATGTCGAGGTCGGCCAGGAAGTTGACCGGCACGGTGCCCAGCGCCGCATCCGCCAGCCCGCCGTAGCGCTTGGCCGCCACCGCGTCCAGCAGCGCCTTCGGGTTGTCGAACGGCTCGGCGCCGGTTTCCTTCGCCGCCACTTCCTCGAGCTTGGTGAACGGGGTATACACCTTGCCGTCCAGCCCGGTGTAGCCCTTCACGTGGCCGAAGGTGATGCGCAGCGAGGAATTGGCGTCCGGGTACACGAACTGGCCCTTGCTGCGCTTGTAGTCGGCGATCGCCTGCAGGTACAGCGGGCGCGCCTGCAGCGCGGTGCCGTACACGGCCTTCGCCTTCTCTTCCATCTGCAGCAGGGTCGGCATCACCGCCACCGCGTACTGGATGGCCGGATCATCGCTGGCCTCGAACGCGGCCTTGTCGGCATTGAACCACTTCAGGCGCGCATCGAGCTTGCCCAGCGCGCTGCCGTCCAGACGCGCCAGCGCGCGTTCGACGGCGGCCGCATCGCTGCCGCCCAGCCAGGCATCCACCGCGGCCACGCGCTGGTCGGCCGGCAGCGCCACGTAGCGGTCCAGCCAGTACTGCTGCAGCTGGCGGTCCATGGCCGGCACGTAGCGGCGCTCCATCTGCTTCAGGCCGCCCTCGATCACCGGCAGGTCGCGCTGCTGGTAGCCGGACTCGCGCTCGGCGTCGGGCTTCTGCTTCTCGAGCGCAAGTCGGTACAGGCTCACCGCCACCCCGACGGTGCCGGTGCGGTCGAAGCTGCCCAGCACCAGGTCGCGCTCCTGCGTACGCTTGCCGTCCTCGACCAGCTTCACCAGCGTGGCATGCGCGTCCAGCGCCGGCTTGCCGGCGGCGCCGCGCTTGCGCAGCCAGGCCAGCACGTCGGCCTCCTCGCGCTGCTTGATCGCCAGCACGCCGTTGCGCTTGAAGCCTTCCAGCTGGCCTGCGAAGTTCTTGCTGGTGTTGTTCCAGCCGGCCAGCGCGCTGGCGTACTTCACCGCGATGTCGGGGTTGCCCTTGGCTGCGGCCTCGACCAGCGCAATCTGGTCGTTGAACGCCTTGACGATCGCGGGATAGCGCCAGGCCTCGGTGTTCTGGAACTCGGCGGCCAGCGCATAGCGATCGGTGCGGCCCGGGTAGCCGGCCACCATCACGAAGTCGCCCTCACGCAGGGGCGTATCCGCGATCTTGAGCCAATGCTTCGGACGGTACGGCACGTTGTCCTTGCTGTACGCGGTCGGCTTGCCGTCCTTGCCGACGTAGGCGCGGTAGAACGAGAAATCGCCGGTGTGGCGCGGCCACATCCAGTTGTCGATGTCGCCGCCGAACTTGCCGACGCTGGACGGCGGCGCGTAGGCCAGGCGCACGTCCTTGATCTCGAGGTTCTTGAACAGGCGGTAGGTGTTGCCGCCCATGAAGCTGTACAGGCGGCAGCGGTAGCCCGGCTCGGCCTCGCAGTCGCCGGTGGCTTTCTTCTCGAACGCCTCCAGCGCATCCGCGCGCGCCACCGGGTCGTTGCCGGCGGCCGCCATCGCGGCCTTGGCCTGCGCAGTGACGTCGGTGATCGCCTCCAGCACGTAGATGCGCGCGTTCGGGCCGGCGGACAGCTCGTCAGCGGTGGTCGGCGCGTTGAAGCCGTCCTTGATCAGGTTCTTCTCCGGGGTGGAGTTGAGCTGGATCGCCCCGTAGGCGCAGTGGTGGTTGGTGGCCACCAGCCCGTTCGGGGACACGAAGCTCGCGGTGCAACCGCCCAGCGAGACCACCGCGCCCATCGGGTCGCCGGTGAGGTCGGCCAGCTGCTTCGGGTCCAGCTTCAGCCCGGCCTGCTTCAGCGGGCCGGCGATCTCCGGCAGCTGCTGCGGCACCCACATGCCTTCGCCGGCACTCGCCGTGCCCAGCCCTGCCACCGCCAGCGCCACCGCGGCGGCCATCATCGTCTTGCGCATGTCATCTCCCTCTCTCTGGTTCGTCTCTTGGTTGCGTGCCTTGCTTCCGCAGCCCGGCTCGGAGCGTCGTCGTGCCGGTGGTCGTTGTCGTTTTCTCGCGCCGCCTGGTGCTGGCGGCGCCGGTTCACTCGGCCGGCAGCTGCATCTCGCGCAGCAGGCGCGGCGCGGGGTACACCTTGGCCAGGATCCAGCGCAGGTAGCGCATGTCCACGTGGATCGCGCGCTTGTAGCGCGGGTCATACATCCAGCTGGCGCTGACCGCCTCCCAGTTGCTGTCGAAGTTCAGCCCGATCAGGCGTCCCTGCGCATCCAGCACCGGCGAGCCGGAGTTGCCGCCGGTGGTATCGAGGTTGGTCATGAAATCGACCGTCTGCGTCTTCAACTCCGGGTCGGCGGTGCTGCCGAAATCGCCCTTGGCGATCGCATCGCGCAGCGGCTTGGGCGCATCGAACGGCGCCTGGCCGGTGTGCTTCTCCACGATCCCCGCCACCGTGGTCAGCGGGCGGTAGTCGATGCCGTCGCGCGGCGAGAGCGGGCTGACCTTGCCGTAGCTCACGCGCAGGGTGGAATTGGCGTCCGGATACACCGCGCGGCCCTGCGTCTTGCGGTAGGCGATGAGAGTGCGCATATAGGCCGGGCGCAGCCGCAGCAGTTCGCCGGCGCGCTGCTTGGCCTGATCCTCCAGCCGCAGCAGGGCCGGCTGCAGGGTGGCGGCGGCGCGCAGCAGGGTGTCGTCGGAGGCGGCGAGCTGCGCGGCATCCTGGTGCAGAGCGGCCAACCGCACGCTCTCGTCGCCCAGCCGGGTACCCGCGTACAGCGCGTCCAGCCGCTGCGCGGCCTCGGCCTCGCTGGTGCCGAACACCGCATCGAACTCCGGCACCCGCTGCGCGGCGGGCAGCGCGAAATAGCGCTTCAGCGCATAGCGCAGGGTGGCCTTCTCCACCTCGGGATCGAAGCGCTTTTGCAACTGCTTCAGGCCGCCTTCGATCAGCGCCTCGTCGCGCTGCTGGTAGCCGGATTCACGCTGGGCATCCGGCTTGGTGCGCTCCAGCGCCAGTCGCTGCAATTGCACCGCCGCGCCCAGCAGGCCCGGGCGCAGGAACGGCAGGATGAAATCACGTGCGCGGGTGGCGTCCTGCGCATCCAGCTGCGCCTGCAGCGCGCGGATCCCGGCCTGCGCCGGCTTGTTGCCCGGCTGTCGCGCCAGCCAGGCCAGCATCGCCTCCTCGTCGGCGCGGCGCACGCGCACCGCGTCGCTGCGGCGCAGCCCGTCCAGCTCGCCCTGCGCGCGCTTGAGGTTGTTTTTCAGCGATGCCACGGTGGAGGCGTAGCGCACGCGTTTTTCGTCGCTGCCGGCGGTGGCCGCCTCGATGGTGCGGATCAACCCGTCCAGCATCTCCACCCGCGCCGGCAGCAGCCAGTCCACCTGGGTGGCGAACTCCGAGGCGGTGCGCAGGCGGAAGGTGACGCCAGGGTAGCCGGCCACCATTGCAAAATCCCCGGCCTTCACCGGCGCGGTGGACACCGGCAGCACCGCGGGCGGCACGTAGGGCACGTTATCCGGCGCGTACGCGGCCGGCTTGCCATCCTTGCCGACGTAGGCGCGGTAGAACGCGAAATCGCCGCTGTGGCGCGGCCACATGAAGTTGTCGATCTCATCACCATAGTTGCCGATCGCCTCCGGCGGCGCGTACACCAGCCGGATGTCTTTCAATTCCAGCTGCTTGATCAGGTAGAACTCGCTGCCGTAGTACATGTCGGCCACGCTGCAGCGGTGCCCGGCATCGCGCTCGCATTCGGCCACCGCGGCCTTCTTCGCGGCCTCCACCGCATCGAAGTAGGCGCGCCCGGTCTTGCCCCTGGCACCGGCCAGGATGCGCTCGGTGATCGGAGTGAAGCCGACCGTCACCCAGGCCCGCGCGGCCGGCCCGGCGGAGACCTCGTCGGCCATCGTGGCGGCGTTGAAGCCGTCCTTGATCAGGTTCTTCTCGGGCGTGGAGTTGAGCTGGATGGCGCCCATCGCGCAGTGGTGGTTGGTGACGATCAGCCCCTGCGGCGAGACGAAGCTGGCGGTGCAGCCGCCCAGCGAGATCACCGCCGCCAGCGGGTCGGCAGTGACGTCGGCCAGGGCCGCCGGATCGCCCTGGAACCCCGCGGCCTTCAGCTGCGCCGCCAGCTGCGGCAGTTGCGAGGGCATCCACATGCCTTCGTCGGCATGGGCGGCCCCGCCCGCGAGGGTCAGGGCCAGGGCGGCGGTCAGGCTGCGTTTGCGCATGGGTGGCTCTCCGGGACGGCAAACCCGTATTAGACCATCCCCGCCCGACGCCGGACCGTGCCCATGGTCAGGCCGGGGCGGCGCGGGGAACGGCGCTAAAATGGCGGCTTCCTCCGCACGGGTCACGCACATGTCGCAAGCCACCACCATGCGCGCGCTGGTCAAGCGCGAAGCCGCCAAGGGCATCTGGATGGAACAGGTGCCGGTCCCGGTGCCCGGCCCGAACGAAGTGCTGATCAAACTGGAGAAGACCGCGATCTGCGGCACCGACCTGCACATCTACCTGTGGGACGAGTGGAGCCAGCGCACCATCAAACCCGGGCTGGTGATCGGGCATGAGTTTGTCGGCCGCATCGCCGCCCTCGGCGCGGCCGTCACCGGCTACGAGGTCGGCCAGCGCGTCTCGGCCGAAGGCCACATCGTCTGCGGCCACTGCCGCAACTGCCGCGCCGGCCGCCAGCACCTGTGCCCGAACACCGTCGGCATCGGCGTTAACCGCAACGGCGCGTTCGCCGAATACATGGTGATGCCGGCCAGCAACCTGTGGCCGATCCCGGACCAGATCCCGTCCGAGCTGGCGGCGTTCTTCGACCCCTACGGCAACGCCGCGCACTGCGCGCTGGAGTTCGACGTGGTCGGCGAGGACGTGCTGATCACCGGCGCCGGCCCGATCGGCATCATCGCCGCCGGCATCTGCAAGCACATCGGTGCGCGCAACGTGGTCGTCACCGACGTCAACGACTACCGCCTGAAGCTGGCCGCCGACATGGGCGCGACCCGGGTGGTGAACGTGGCCAACACCTCGCTGAAGGACGTCATGGCCGACCTGCACATGGAAGGCTTCGACGTGGGGCTGGAGATGAGCGGCAACCCGCGCGCGTTCAACGACATGCTCGACTGCATGTACCACGGCGGCAAGATCGCCCTGCTCGGCATCCTGCCCAAGGGCGCCGGGGTGGACTGGGACAAGATCATCTTCAAGGGCCTCACCGTGCAGGGCATCTACGGCCGCAAGATGTACGAGACCTGGTACAAGATGACCCAGCTGGTGCTCTCCGGCTTCCCGCTGGGCAAGGTGCTGACCCACCAGCTGCCAATCGAGGAGTTCCAGAAGGGCTTCGACCTGATGGAACAAGGCAAGGCCGGCAAGATCGTGCTGAGCTGGAACTGACGAGACGGGTCGTGCATTGGGCGGCCGGGGCTGCCTGTGCACGACCATCGGCGGCATGGATGCCGCCGATGAGCCTACATGGATGTATTCACGGCGTGTCGGGCACAGGCAGCCCCGGCCGCCCAATGCGCACGGAACCCCCCATGTCCCTGACCCAACGCTACGCCGCCACCCTCGAGGAAATCCGCGCCGCCGGCCTGTTCAAGTCCGAGCGCATCATCACCAGCCCGCAGGCCGCCGAAATCCGGCTGGCCGACGGGCGTACGGTGCTGAACTTCTGTGCGAATAACTATCTGGGCCTGGCCGACCACCCGGACATCATCGCGGAGGCGAAGAAAGCGCTGGATACCCGCGGCTTCGGCATGGCCAGCGTGCGCTTCATCTGCGGCACCCAGGACCTGCACAAGCAGCTGGAACAGACCATCGCCGAGTTCTTCGGCACCGAGGACACCATCCTCTACGCCGCCTGCTTCGACGCCAATGGCGGCCTGTTCGAACCGCTGCTCGATGAGAACGACGCGATCATCTCCGATGCGCTCAACCACGCCTCGATCATCGACGGCGTGCGCCTGTGCAAAGCCCGCCGCTACCGCTACGCCAACTGCGACATGGCCGACCTCGAGACGCAGCTCAAGCAGGCCCGGGCCGACGGCGCGCGCACGATCATGATCACCACCGACGGCGTGTTCTCGATGGACGGCTTCATCGCGCCGCTGGACGAGATCACCGCGCTGGCCGCGAAGTACGGCGCCCTGGTGCACATCGACGAATGCCACGCCACCGGCTTCCTGGGCGCCACCGGCCGCGGCAGCGCCGAGGTGAAGGGCGTGCTGGACAAAATCGACATCTTCACCGGCACCCTCGGCAAGGCCATGGGCGGCGCGCTGGGCGGCTTCACCACCGCGAAGAAGGAGGTGATCGAACTGCTGCGCCAGCGCTCGCGCCCGTACCTGTTCTCGAACTCGCTGCCGCCGCACGTGGTGGCCGCCGGCATCAAGGCCTTCCAAATGCTCGCCTCCGCCGGCGAGCTGCGCGAGCGCCTGCGCGAGAACACCGCCTACTTCCGCGAGCGCATGGCCGCCGCCGGCTTCGACCTCAAGCCGGGCGTGCACCCGATCTGCCCGGTGATGCTGTACGACGCACCGCTGGCGCAGCGCTTCGCCGCGCGCCTGCTGGAGGAAGGCATCTACGCGATCGGGTTCTTCTTCCCGGTGGTGCCGAAGGGCCAGGCGCGCATTCGCACGCAGATTTCCGCGGCGCACACGCGCGAGCACCTCGATCGCGCGATCGACGCCTTCACCCGCATCGGCCGCGAACTGGGCGTGCTGAACGCCTGACGGCACAGCTGCCGCCGAGTGCGGCGATTTCCTCCGCGCGCAGTTCGCGCCACTGGCCCTTCGGTAGTTCACCTAGGGCCAGTGGCCCGATCGCCACCCGCACCAGCCGCAGCACGCCGATGTCGAATGCCGCCAGCAGGCGCCGGATGTGGCGGTTGCGGCCTTCATCGAGGCTGATTTCGAGCCAGGCGTTCTTCTCGCCACTGCGCAGCAGATGCGCCGATTCCGCACGCAGATGCTCGCCATCGACATCGGCCCCGCGCTGCAATGCGGCCAGGATCGCCGCATCGGGAATGCGGTCCACCTGCACGTGGTAGGTCTTGACCGGCCCGGTCGCCGGGTCGGTGATGCGCGCGGCCCACTGCGGATCGTTGCTGAACAGCAGCAGCCCCTCGCTGGCCTTGTCGAGCCGGCCGACCGGGGCGATCCAGCCCAGCTCCGCACCGTCGAAGCAGCGATAGACCGTGTCGCGGCCCCGCTCGTCGCGCGCGGTGGTGACCAGCCCGCGCGGCTTGTTGAGCATCAGGTAGCGCGGCAGCGCGGCGACCGGCTCGGCGCCATCGATGGCGATGCGCGCTGCCACGGCATCGACGGGATGTTCGGGATCGCGCACCACGCGTCCCTCCAGCCGGACCCGCCCTGCGCGCACCAGCCGTTCCGCTTCGCTGCGCGAGCACAGCCCGCGTTTGGACAGCACACGCGCCAGGCCATGCCGCGGCCCGCGCACGGAGCGGCTCACTTCTCCGGCGCGGCCGCGGCAGGCGCGGCGTCCGCGCCCGGTTCCTTCTTACCGACCACGCGCACGCCGCGTGCCTTCATCCAGGCATCGAACTCATCGGCCGTCATGCGCTTGCCGTTTTGGGTCATGTTGAAGCGCCAGGGCGTGTTGTCGAACGCGGTCTTGGGCGTGTAGGCCGCCGGATCGGGGGCGCCCTGCGCCACCACCGGCGCGGCCTTGCGCAGCATCGCGCGGCACCCGTCGATGCGGATGCGCGCCAGCACGTTGTCCACCGACAGCGCTTCGTCGAACGACTGCGCCAGCACGCCGTCGGCGCTGCCCAGCTGCGTCAGCGCGGGTGTAAGCTCCGCCGCCACCGGCGCCAGGACGCCCACGCGCACGGGCGTCGGAGCCGCCAGCTCCATCTGGCAGGCGTCGCCCGCGGCATGCGCCATCGCCGGCAGGAACAGCAGCGGCAGGACTTGAACGGCGCGAATCGACGGCATGGCGGATACTCCCCGGAAGACCGCGCACAGTGTAGGCCGCAGGCCGACGTGCCGGCAATGCGCGTATTCCCGGTCTGGCGCGCCAGCCTTACCGGCCACCGCCCAAAAACGAAGCCCGGCCAATGGCCGGGCTTCGCGTGAGCAGCGGACAGCCGAAATTACTGGCTGTTGAGCTCGGTGCGGCGGTTGATCTCGCTCTTGCAGGTCGGCAGCTTGTGCGTGCCCTTGTCCTCGAGCGGGCGGCTGAAGCCGTAGCCAACCGGGCCGGCCAGGCGCGAGGCGTCCACGCCGTTGCTGGTCAGGTAGTCGTACACGGTCTTGGCGCGACGCTCGGACAGCTTCTGGTTGTAGCCTTCCTTGCCGCACTGGTCGGTGTGGCCGGCCACTTCCACCTTCAGCTCCGGATAGCGCTTCAGGATCTCGACCGCCTCGTTCAGGATCGCCACGGCGTCCGGACGCAGGGTGGCCTTGTCGAAGTCGAAGTTGACGCCCTTCAGGTCGATCGAGACCGGCACCGGGCAACCATCCGGACCGATGGTCTGGCCGGGCTGCGAGTTCGGGCACTTGTCGTTGCAGTTGTTGACGCCGTCGCCGTCGTCATCCATGTCAGCGCAGGTCTTCGCCGGCTCCGGAGCGGGGGCCGGAGCGACCGGGGCAACCGGATCCGGGCCGAGGGCGTAGGTCATGCCAATCGACAGCAGCGCGTCGGTGAACAGATTCTGCTGGTTGCCGATGCGGGCCTGCTGATCGTCGAAATCGACGCGGGTGCCGACTTCCGTGCGCAGGTTCATGCGCCCGAAATCAAACTGCAGGCCGGCGCCCAGGTTCACGGCCAGATTCGAGGCCTTGTGGCGACCAGGGCTCGGCAGCGGAGCCGCGTTGTACTCCTCTTCGTGGCGCTGCCAGCCCAGGCCACCGCGCAGGTAGGGCCACATCTTGGCACCCGCATCACGGAAGTGGTAGCGCGCATCCAGCGAGATGCCGTACTGGCTCCAGTGGTAGTTCGGATTGATGTTCTTGTCAGGGTTCTGGTAGTTCAGCTCGGTATCCAGCGACACCCGCGGGGTCAGGAACTTGCCGAACCCGAGGGTGCCGAACAGCGCATCCTGGGTGCCGCGATCCTTGTCCTGGAAATTCACGCCGGTCGAACCCGACACGTACCAGCGATCATCGAACTCCTGGGCAGACGCGGCCTGCGCCAGACCCAGACCACCCAGCAGGGCAGCGCAGAGGAGTTTCTTGTTCATGCTTCAGCTCCTTGATTCAGTAAAGAAACTTGCGACGCAAAGGTGTTGGTGTTGCTGTGTATCGGTTATGTCCGCACACCACCCGCTTCGGGCCCGATGGGCAGGCGAAAGCGGGTTAACACTAACATAACTTCAGGCGCTTGCAAAACGCGTGAAGGCCACGCGGACGGGATGCGCATCACCCCATACGCAGCGGTATGCTTTGGCGATGACGACCGCCTACCCGCACCTGCTCGCTCCGCTCGACCTCGGCTTCACCACCCTGCGCAACCGGGTCCTGATGGGCTCGATGCACACCGGACTGGAAGACCATGCCCGCGACTTCCCGAAGCTCGCGGCCTATTTCGCCGAGCGCGCGGCCGGCGGGGTCGGCCTGATGGTGACCGGCGGCTTCGCACCCAACCTGCGCGGCTGGCTCAAGCCCTTCGCCGGACGCATGAGCCTGCCCTGGCACGTGCCCCGGCACCGCCAGGTGACCGCCGCGGTGCACGCGCACGGTGCCAAGATCTGCCTGCAGCTGCTGCATGCCGGGCGCTACGCCTACCACCCGCTGTCGGTGGCGCCGAGCGCGCTGAAAGCGCCGATCAATCCGTTCACCCCGCGCGCGCTCAGCCCGCGCGGCATCGAGCGCACCCTGCGCGATTTCGCCACTGCCGCCGCGCGCGCGCGCGAGGCCGGCTACGACGGGGTGGAGATCATGGGCTCGGAAGGCTACCTGCTGAACGAGTTCACCGTGCCGCGCACCAACCGCCGCAGCGACGCCTGGGGCGGCGATGTGCAGCGGCGCATGCGCTTCGCGGTAGAGATCGTCGAGCGCGTGCGCGAAGCCTGCGGCCCCGATTTCATCCTGATCTATCGCCTGTCGCTGCTGGATCTGGTCGAGGATGGCAACGACTGGCCGGCAATCGTGGCGCAGGCACGCGCGGTGGAAGCCGCCGGCGCAACCCTCATCAACACCGGCATCGGCTGGCACGAGGCACGCATCCCCACCATCGCCACCTCGGTGCCGCGCGCCGCGTTCACCGCGGTCACCGCCAAGCTGAAGCCACACGTGGCGCTGCCGCTGGTGGCGACCAACCGCATCAACATGCCAGACGTGGCCGAACGCGTGCTGGCGCAGGGCCATGCCGACCTGGTGTCGATGGCGCGCCCCCTCCTGGCCGATCCGCAGTGGGTCGAAAAGGCCCGGACCGGCCGCGCGCAGGCGATCAACACCTGCATCGCTTGCAACCAGGCCTGCCTGGATCATGTGTTCGAGAACAAGCGCGCCAGCTGCCTCGTCAACCCGCGCGCCTGTGCGGAAACCGAGCTGAACTATCGTCCGGCCCACACTCCCAAATCCATCGCGGTGGTCGGCGCCGGACCCGCCGGCCTCGCCTGCGCCAGCGTCGCTGCGGAGCGCGGGCACCGCGTGATGCTGTTCGACGCAGCCACGGACATCGGCGGCCAGTTCAACCTGGCCAAGCGCATCCCCGGCAAGGAAGAATTCCACGAGACCCTGCGCTACTTCGACCACCGTCTGGCGGACGCCGGGGTGGAACGGCGGCTAGGCACGCGGGTGGAGGTGGCGGATCTGGCGGGGTTCGACGAGGTCGTTGTCGCCACCGGGGTGACGCCGCGCCGGGTGAACTTCCCCGGCGCCGACGATCCGCGCGTGGTGGGCTACCTCGACGTGCTGGAAGGCCGGGTCACGGTGGGTGCGCGCGCCGCCATCATCGGGGCCGGCGGGATCGGGTTCGACGTGGCCGAGTTCCTGGCCGAGGCCGGGCACTCGCCCAGCCTGGACCCTGCACGCTGGATGGCCGAATGGGGCGTGGACCCGACCTTCGAAGCGGCCGGCGGGCTGGTGCCGGCGCAACCCGCGCCGCCGGCGCGCCAACTGTGGCTGTTGCAGCGCTCGCCCGGCAAGCCCGGTGCCCGCTTGGGCAAGACCACTGGCTGGATCCACCGCGCCACGCTCAAGGCCAAGGGCGTGCGGATGCTGGGAGGTGTGGAGTACCTCGGGATGGACGCGGCCGGGCTGCGCATCCGGGTGGACGGTGCCGAACAGGTGCTGGCGGTGGACCATGTGGTGGTCTGCGCCGGCCAGGAGCCGCGCCGCGACCTGTTCGATGCGTTGCAGGCGCAAGGCCGGCGCGCGCACCTGATCGGCGGCGCCAAGCTGGCGGCCGAACTGGACGCCAAGCGCGCGATCGACGAAGGCAGCCGGCTGGCGGCCGCGCTTTAGACCCGCGCCGGAATGCTGAACAAATCCACGGGAAATCAAGGGGTTCAATCCACTCGTTCAGCTGACGTTATGGAATCGACCCCTACCTTGCGCCGACTTTTGGCCTGAGCGGACGCACCCCCGCGTTCTGATCAGGTAAACCGGCACGCCGCCCGCCCATCCCGACCGATGCGGGCCGCGCGCCCGGGCAAAGGCCGCCATAGAGCAGCCGCCCTCCCCAGTACGCCATGACGCGACCGCGCGGCATCCGCTCCACCGATGCCCCGCCCCGCGCCGCAACGGAGCAAGGAGTACGACATGAAACTGGCGTGGATACTCTGGCTGTCGCACGTGCTGCCGCAGCCGGCCGCAGACTCGCTCTGCCTCTCCACCACCATCTATCTGGAAGCGCGCGACCAGTCCGCGCTGGGCCAGCAGGCCGTGGCCGAGGTGGCCCTGCGCCGCCGCGACAGCGGCCTCTGGGGCAACAACCTGTGCCAGGTGGTGACCGCGCGCAAGCAGTTCGCGCCCACCCTGCTGTCGCCGCAGACCCGGCTGTCCAACATCCAGGCCTGGACCGAGGCGGTCAGCGTGGCGCTGGATTCCCAGCGCAACTGGGCATTGCCCCGCGACCAGCGCAAGCTGGTGGTGCCGGGCGCCAGCCATTTCGCCGCGCATGCGATCGCCAACCCGGCCTGGGGCAGCGCGCTGCAGGTGGCCACCATCGGCGACCACACGTTCTACAAAGTGCAGAGCCTGAAGCCGCGCCGCGGTTGAACCGGCGCGCGCGGGCGCAGGCTCATTCCGAGTCGCCGCGCCCCTGCCACAGCCGCGCCATCTCCAGGTAGGTGAAGCTGGCCGACCAGGCGATCATCATCAGCCCGGCGATCGCCTCCATCCCGGCCATCACCCGCAGCGCACCGTCCGGCGAGATGTCGCCGAAGCTCACCGTGCTGTAAGCCATGGCCGAGAGATAGATCCCGTCGAACAGGGAAATGTCGGCCACGCCGCGCGCCAGGCCGATCCCGGGCAGTTGGTCCATGCCCCAGTAGGCGACGCCGTAGCAGGCGATCTCCAGCACGTGCAGGCCGAGCAGGGCGAAGATGATCGCCAGCATGGCCGAGCGGTGGCGGCGGTAGCGGCGGCCGCCGAAGCGGCGCGCCAGCCATTCCAGGCCGCGGTAGTGGATCAGGATCACCAGCGCGGTCACCAGCGCCGCGACTAGCGCGGCCAGCGCGTATCCGCCCAGGCCAGCCGCTGGCGACGCCGGGATCATCGCGCTCAGCGCTGGTCGATCGGCACGAAGACGCGGTCTTCCGGCCCGATGTAGTTCGCGGACGGGCGGATGATCTTGCCGTCGATGCGCTGCTCGATGATGTGGGCGCTCCAGCCGCTGGTGCGCGCGATCACGAACAGCGGGGTGAACATCGCGGTGGGCACGCCCATCATGTGGTAGCTGACCGCGCTGAACCAGTCGAGGTTCGGGAACATCTTCTTGATGTCCCACATCACCGCTTCCAGGCGCTCGGCGATGTCGAACATCTTCATGTTGCCCTGCTCGGCCGAGAGCTGGCGCGCCACTTCCTTGATCACCTTGTTGCGCGGGTCGGACACGGTATAGACCGGATGCCCGAAGCCGATGATGACCTCCTTGTTTTCGACCCGGCGGCGGATGTCGGCCTCCGCCTCGTCCGGCGTCTCGTAGCGCTTCTGCACCTCGAACGCGACCTCGTTGGCGCCGCCATGCTTGGGCCCGCGCAGCGCGCCGATCGCGCCGGCGATGCAGGAATGCATGTCGCTGCCGGTCCCCGCGATCACGCGCGCAGTGAAGGTGGACGCGTTGAACTCGTGCTCGGCGTACAGGATCAGCGAGGTATGCATCGCACGCACCCACGAAGCCGGCGGCGACGCGCCGTGCAGCAGGTGCAGGAAGTGGCCACCGATGGAATCGTCGTCGGTCTCGACGTCGATCACCCGGCCGTTGTGGCTGTAGTGGTACCAGTACAGCAGCATCGAGCCCAGCGAGGCCATCAGCTTGTCGGCGATGTCGCGCGCGCCCGGATGGTTGTGGTCGTCCTTCTCCGGCGCCACGCAGCCCAGCACCGACACGCCGGTGCGCATCACGTCCATCGGGTGCGCCGACGGCGGCAGCTCCTCCAGCGCCGCCTTGACCGCGGCCGGGATGCCGCGCAGCGCCTTCAGCTTGGCCTTGTAGGCAGCCAGCTCGGCGCGATTCGGCAGCTTGCCGTGCACCAGCAGGTGCGCGATCTCCTCGAACTCGCTGGTGGTCGCGAAATCGAGGATGTCGTAGCCGCGGTAATGCAGGTCGTTGCCGCTGCGGCCCACCGTGCACAGCGCGGTATTGCCGGCGGCGGTGCCGCTGAGGGCGACGGATTTCTTCGGCTTGAAGCCGGGGGTGGCGGTGTCGCTCATCGTCGTGCTCCTGGGAATTCCGTGTAGTTACTTCTTCGCCGCGAACAGCGCGTCGAGCTGCTGCTCGTAGGCGTGGTAGCCGATGCGGTCGTACAGCTCCTCGCGGGTCTGCATCGCATCGACCACGTTGCGCTGGTGGCCGTCACGCCGGATCGCTTCATAGACCCGCTCCGCGGCCTTGTTCGCGGCGCGGAAGGCGGACAGCGGGAACAGCTGGATCGCCACGCCGGCGCTGGCCAGCTCTTCGCGCGAAAACAGCGGGGTCTTGCCGAACTCGGTGATGTTGGCGAGCACCGGCACCCGCACCGCTTCGACGAAACGGCGGTAGGTGTCCAGATCGTAAGCGGCTTCCGCGAAGATGCCGTCGGCGCCCGCCTCGACGCAGGCAATGGCGCGCTCGATCGCCGCGTCCACGCCGTCCACCTGGATCGCATCGGTGCGCGCGATCAGGAAGAACCCGGCGTCGGTCTTGGCATCGGCCGCCGCCTTCACCCGGTCGACCATCTCGCCCTGCGGCACGATCTCCTTGCCCGGGCGATGCCCGCAGCGCTTGGCGCCCACCTGGTCCTCGATATGGCAGGCGGCGGCGCCGGCCTTGATCAGGCTCTTCACCGTGCGCGCGATGTTGAAGGCACTCGGGCCGAAGCCGGTGTCGATGTCCACCAGCAGCGGCAGGTCGCAGACATCGGTGATCCGGCGGGTATCCACCAGCACGTCCTCGAGCGTGTTGATGCCGAGGTCGGGCAGGCCCAGCGAGCCGGCCGCGACGCCACCGCCGGACAGGTAGATGGCGCGGTAGCCCGCGCGCTTGGCGAGCAGGGCATGGTTGGCATTGATGGCGCCGATGACCTGCAGCGGGGATTCTTCGGCGAGTGCGGCGCGGAAACGGGCGCCGGCGGAGGAAGCGTTCATGCGGGCTCCGGCAAAAAAGCCATTTTAGCCGATGCCGGCCGCGGCCCCGGGGCCACACTCACGCCGGGCCGCACACCCGGTTGCGCCCGCCCGCCTTCGCCCGGTACATCGCCGCATCCGCCGCGCTCGCCAGCGCCATCAGGTCGTGCATCGCGGCATCGCGCTGCGCGGCGCCGATGCTCACGGTCAGTGCGGCGTCCGCATCGCAATCGGCCAGCAGCCGCGCCGCCTGCACCCGCTGCCGGACGATCTCGCCCAGCGCACGGGCCTCGGGAAGCGCGACGGCCGGCAAGGCCACCACCAGCTCATCGCCGCCGTAGCGCGCGGCGATGCCCTGCCCGCCCACCACCGCCTGCAGCACCCCCGCTACGCCGCACAGCACCTCGTCGCCCACCTGGTGGCCGAAGCGGTCGTTGACCGCCTTGAACTCGTCGATATCCACCCACAGCAGGCTGTAGGGATGCCCGGCCTCCACGCAGTCCGCGAAGCGGCGGGCGGCCAGCAGCTCGAACTCGCGGCGGTTGTACAGCCCGGTCAGCGGGTCGTGCACGGCCATGCGCTCCAGCTCTTCCTGCAGCCGCTTGCGCTCGGTGATGTCCTGGCCAATGGCGATAGAGCCGACCTGGCCGCGCTCGTCGAAGAACCGGCGCTGGTTCCAGGCCATCGTCTTGACCTGGCCATCCTTGCACCGGATGTGGGTTTCGAAACCCTCGACCTCGGCGCCCTCGTCGAGGATCGCGCGCACGCGGCGCGCGATGTCGGCGCGATAGTCCGGATCCGGATACAGCCACTCCCAGACCGCATCGCCGCCGATCACCTCCTCGCGGCGGTAGCCGCTGATCTGCTCGGCGGCTTTGTTCCAGACCGTGATCCGCGCCTGTGCATCGAGCACGTTGAGCCAGATGTTGGCGTTGTCGATGATGCTCTCGCGGAACTGGTTGAGCAGGTCCAGGTCCTCGCGCTGGCGCTGCTGGCGCAGGCGGTGGGTGGCCTCGTCGCGCAGCAGGCGGTACAGCACGGCGTACAGCAGCACGGCGGTCGCCGCCACGTACAGCCAGCCCTTCCAGGTCTGCGCCCGGGTCAGCTGCACGGCGTCCTCGAACAGCGCCTCGACCACGCGGTCCGACCACAGGATCCACACCATGCCCAGCAGCAGGTAGACCAGCGCCACCAGCAGGGCCTTGTTGGCGGCCAGGCGCAGCAGGGCCGCGCCACCCCGCGCAGCCGTCGACACCGATCCGGGCGCCCCGTTTCCCATGCGCCTACTTAACGCCCACGTCCCCCCTGCCTGCAAGGGCAACGTCCAGACGCGGAAAAGGCGGCCAGCGGCCGCCTTTCCGGTACGTGCCGCGCGGGTGCGCGGGTCAGAGCAGGTGGGCGACGCCCGCGCGCTCTTCCTCCAGCTCGGCCAGGGTCTTGTCCATGCGCTCGCGGCTGAAGTCGTCGATCGGCAGGTCCTTGACGCGGGTGTATTCACCGTTCGCGCAGGTCACCGGCACGCCGTAGATGATGCCCTCCGGGATGCCGTAGCTGCCGTCCGAGGGCACGCCCATGGTGACCCACTTGCCGTTGGTGCCCAGCGCCCAGTCGCGCATGTGGTCGATCGCGGCGTTCGCCGCCGAGGCCGCCGAGGACAGCCCGCGCGCCTCGATGATGGCGGCGCCGCGCTTGCCCACCACCGGGATGAAGGTGTTGGCGTTCCAGTCGGCGTCGTTGATCTTGTCCTTCAGCGACACCCCACCGGCGGTGGCGAAGCGGTAGTCGGGGTACATGGTCGGGCTGTGGTTGCCCCACACCACCAGGTTCTCGATGTCGGCCACCGCCACCCCGGCCTTGGCCGCAAGCTGGCTGAGCGCGCGGTTGTGGTCCAGGCGCAGCATCGCGGTGAAGTTCTTCGCCGGCAGGTCGGGCGCGGACTTCATGGCGATGTAGGCATTGGTGTTGGCCGGGTTGCCCACCACCAGCACCTTGACGTTGCGGCTGGCGACCGCGTTCAGGGCCTTGCCCTGCACGGTGAAGATCTCGGCGTTCTTCAGCAGCAGGTCCTTGCGCTCCATGCCCGGGCCGCGCGGCATCGCGCCGACCAGCAGCGCGTAGTCGGCGTCCTTGAACGCGACCATCGGGTCGGAGGTCCCCACCATGCCCGCCAGCAGCGGGAAGGCGCAGTCCTCCAGCTCCATCATCACGCCCTTGAGCGCGGCCTGGGCCTTTTCCAGCGGCAGTTCCAGCATCTGCAGGATGACCGGCTGGTCCTTGCCCAGCATTTCGCCGGAGGCGATGCGGAACAGCAGGGCGTAGCCGATCTGGCCGGCAGCGCCGGTGACGGCGACTCGAACGGGGGCTTTCATGGGATGCTCCGTGGTGCGTTGGATGGGGATGACCGGTGCCGGCTCACTGCAGCTCGGCGAAGAATTCCTGGATGCGGGCCAGGCCCGGCGCCAGCTGGGCGGTCGGGCAGGTGTAGCTGATGCGCAGCGCGTTGGGCTCGCCGAACGCGGAGCCCGGCACGCAGGCCACGCCCTTGGCGTCCAGCAGCACGTTGCAGAAATCGACGTCGTTGGCGATCTTCACACCGTTGTGCGACTTGCCGAACGCACAGCGGATGTCCGGGAACACGTAGAACGCGCCCTGCGGCCGCGGGCAGACCACGCCCGGGATCGCCGCCAGCGCCGCCATGACCTGGTCGCGCTTGGCCTGGAACTCCGCGCACTTGGCCACCGGCACGTCCTGCGGGCCGGTCAGCGCCGCGATCGCGGCAGCGGTGGTGATCTCCGGCAGGTTGGTGATGTGGTTGGAATTGAGGGTGGTCACCGCCTTGGCCACCGATTCCGGGCCGGCCATGAAGCCCACCCGCCAGCCGGGCATGCCGTAGGTCTTGGACAGCGAGTCGATGAAGATCGTGCGCTCGCGCAGCTCCGGGCGGACCTGCATGAAGTTCACGTACTCCAGCCCGTCGAACAGCATCCGGTTGTAGATGTCGTCGGTGATGATCCAGGTGTCCGGGTACTTCACCAGCACCTCGGCCAGCGCCGCGATCTCGGCGCGGGTGTACACCATGCCGGTCGGGTTGGACGGGTTGTTGAACAGGAACACCTTGGGCTTGGCCGCCAGCGCCGCCTCCAGCTGCGCCGGGGTGACCTTGTAGTCCTGCGCGGCCGGGCACTCCAGCAGCTGGACCTTCGCGTCCACGATCTCCGCGATGTCCATGTAGCTGGTCCAGTACGGGGTCGGGAACACGATGGTGTCGCCCTCGTCCAGCAGCGCCTCGGCCAGGTTGTAGATGACGTGCTTGGCGCCGATGCCGGTACTGCAGTGGGCGCGGGTATAGCCGGTCAGGCCCAGCGACTCCAGGTGCGCGATGAACGCATCCAGCAGCGCGTCGCTGCCGCGGTTGCTGCCGTACTGCCCGCTGTCCTTGGCCAGCGCCTCGCGCGCAGCGGCATAGACGTGCTCGCCGGGAAGGAAGTTGGGGACGCCGATCGAGAAGCTGATGATGTCGCGGCCTTCGGCCTTCAGGCGCTTGGCCTTCTCGGCGACCTGCATGATGACGCTGGGCTTGGCGCGGCTCATGCGCCGGGCGAATTGAGGCATCGTGGGGAACCTCGGGACGGGCCGCTGGCGCGGCGTTGGGCGTGTGGGAAAGCCCCGGGATTCTAGCACGCCGCCCCGCGCCGACCGTCCCGCGCGCACGCCCGCGGCCGGGCCGGCGGCGCCTGCAAACGCGACGGGCGGCCCGCGGCCGCCCGTCCGCACACCACGACCGGCGCGCTCAGGCCGCCAGGATCTTGTTCCACTCGGCCACGCGGTCGGCCTTGGCGGCCAGCGCCGCCTCGGCATCGCCCTCGATCGTCACCGACTTGATGACGTCGCCCTGGCGCACCGCATCCACCACGTCCATGCCGGCGACCACCTTGCCGAACACGGTGTGCTTGCCGTCCAGCCAGCCGCAGGGCACGTGGGTGATGAAGAACTGGCTGCCATTGGTGTTGGGGCCGGCATTGGCCATCGACAGCACCCCGCGCTCGTGGCGCAGGCCGTTGCCGGTCTCGTCCTCGAAGCGGTAGCCGGGGCCGCCGCGGCCGCTGCCTTCCGGGCAGCCGCCCTGGATCATGAAATCGGCGATCACGCGATGGAAATTCAGGCCATCGTAGAAGCCGCGCCTGGCCAGGTTGACGAAATTGGCGACGGTCAGCGGCGCCTCGGCGGCGGCCAGCTCCACGCGGATGGTGCCGCGGTCGGTGTCGAAATTGGCGATCAGGCTCATTCTGTTCATCTCCGGGGCCCGGATGGGCGCATGAAGCCGATATAATAGCCGGCTTCCCTTCTCCCACCGCGCGCGCCGCCAGCCGATCGGCCGCCGGTGCGGCCTCCACGAGCCCCCCATGTCCGTCGAACGCCTCCGCAACATCGCCATCGTCGCCCACGTCGACCACGGCAAGACCACCCTCGTCGACCAGCTGCTGAAGCAGTCCGGCACCCTGAACGAGCGCGCGGTCGTCCCGGACCGGGTGATGGACAGCAACGACCTGGAGAAGGAGCGCGGCATCACCATCCTCTCCAAGAACACCGCGATCCGCTGGACCAACCCCAAGACCGGGGAGCAGTGGCGCATCAACATCGTCGACACCCCCGGCCACGCCGACTTCGGCGGCGAGGTCGAGCGCGTGCTGTCGATGGTGGACTCGGTGCTGATCCTGGTGGACGCGATGGACGGGCCGATGCCACAGACCCGCTTCGTCACCCAGAAGGCATTCGCGATGGGCTTCAAGCCGATCGTGGTGGTCAACAAGGTGGACCGCCCGGGCGCGCGCCCCAGCTGGGTGCTGGACCAGACCTTCGACCTGTTCGACCGCCTCGGCGCGACCGACGACCAGCTCGATTTCCCGGTGGTGTACGCCAGCGGCCTGCAGGGCTACGCCGGCCTCGACGAGAGCGTGCGCGAGGGCGACATGACCCCGCTGTTCGAGGCGATCTGCGCGCACGTGCCGGCGCCGCCGGTGGACCCGGACGGCCCGTTCCAGATGCGCGTCACCTCGCTGGACTACAACAACTACGTCGGCGTGATCGGCATCGGCCGCATCCAGCGCGGCAAGGTCAAGACCAACCAGCCGGTGACGGTAGTGGCCGCCGACGGCAGCCGCCGCAACGCCAAGGTGCTGCAGGTGCTGGGCTTCATGGGGCTGGAGCGGGTGGAGGTCGGGGAAGCGCAGGCCGGCGACATCATTGCCTTCAGCGGCATCGAGGGCATCGGCATCTCCGACACCCTGTGCGACCCGTCGGCGGTCGAGCAACTGCCGGTGCTGGCGGTGGACGAGCCCACCATCAGCATGACCTTCCAGGTGAATGATTCGCCGTTCGCCGGCGTGAAGGAGCGCAGCGGCGGCAAGTTCCTGACCAGCCGCCAGCTGCGCGACCGCCTGCTGCGCGAGACCCAGCACAACGTGGCGCTGCGGGTGGAAGACACCGCCGACGCCGACAAGTTCAAGGTCAGCGGCCGCGGCGAACTGCACCTGTCGATCCTGATCGAGACCATGCGCCGCGAAGGCTACGAGCTGGCGGTGTCGCGCCCCGAGGTCATCATCAAGGAGATCGACGGCGTGCTGTCCGAGCCGTACGAGTCGCTGGTGGTGGACATGGACGAGCAGTACCAGGGCGGCGTGATGGGCCGCCTCGGCGAGCGCAAGGCGCTGCTGCAGAACATGGAGCCGGACGGCAAGGGCCGCGTGCGCCTGGACTACATCATCCCGGCGCGCGGCCTGATCGGCTTCCAGACCGAGTTCCGCACCCTCACCGCCGGCACCGGCCTGCTGTTCCACGTGTTCGACCACTACGGGCCGAAGACCGATGGCAGCATCGGCCAGCGCCAGAACGGCGTGCTGATCTCCAACGCCACCGGCAGCTCGCCGGCCTACGCGCAGGCGGCGATGCAGGAGCGCGGCCGGCTGTTCATCGAGCCGGGCGAGGAGATTTACGAAGGCCAGATCGTCGGCATCCACAGCAAGGACAACGACCTCACCGTCAATGCCCTGCGCGGCAAGCAGCTCACCAACTTCCGCGCCGCCGGCAAGGACGACGACGAGGGCCTGATCCCGCCGATCAAGTTCTCGCTGGAGCAGGCGCTGGAGTTCATCGACGACGATGAGCTGGTGGAAGTCACGCCCAAGCAGATTCGCCTGCGCAAGAAACTGCGCACCGAAACCGACCGCAAGCGCGCCAGCCGCGCGGGCTGATCCCCCGCCGCATGCCGCGTCCGTCTCTGCGACAATCGCATCCCGCGCCAGAGAGGACGGCATGAGCCATACCCCGCACTACAACCCGGATCCGCACGCGCATCCGGGCCTGCACGCGATCGCCGTGTTCGAGGCGTTCAAGGGCGCGCTGGCGCTGGTTTCGGCCAGCGGCCTGGCCTTGCTGGGGCCGGAGCCGATCCGCCGCTTCATCATCGAGCTCACCTGGCGCTTGCACCTGCATCCCGAGCGCGGTCCGATCGCACATTTCCTGGATGCGATCAGCCGCAATACCGTGCACCTGACCGCGCTGATCCTGCTCGGCTACGCGGCGCTGCGCTTCGTCGAGGCCTGGGGCCTGTGGAAGGTACGCGCCTGGGCCTCGTGGCTGGGCGTGGTATCGGCGGCGCTGTACCTGCCGCTGGACGTCGGCGCGATCTTCCGCCACCCGGGCTGGCTGTCGGTGGCGGTGCTGGTGGTCAACCTGGTGGTGGTGTACGCCCTCGTCCGCGACCTGCTGCGCCGACGCCAGCACTGACCGCCCGCACTTGCCCGCGGGCGCGCCCTGCGCAATGCTCCGGTGGCTGCCCACGCACCGGAGCCCGCCCATGCGCCACCTGCCACTCGCCGCCGCCGCGCTGACCCTCGCCTTGGCCGCCTGCCAGCCCGCCTCGCCCCCGCCTGCCGCGTCCCCGGCCGAGACCGCGAAACCCGTGCAGGCGGCCGCACCCGCGTTCGCCTTCGAGGAGGCCAGCATCGCCGACCTGCAGGCGAAGATGGCCGCCGGCACCCTGACCAGCCACGCGCTGGCGCAGGCCTACCTCGACCGCATCGCCGCGATCGACCGCGCCGGCCCCGCGATCAACGCGGTGATCGAGCTCAATCCGGATGCCATCAAGGAAGCCGATGCGCTGGATGCCGAGCGCAAGGCCGGCAAGGTCCGCGGCCCGCTGCACGGCATCCCGGTGCTGCTGAAGGACAATATCGACGCCACCCCGATGGCCAATTCCGCCGGCTCGCTGGCGCTGGCCGACAACCGCCCCAAGGCCGATGCCTTCCTGGTGGCGAAGCTGCGCGCCGCCGGCGCGGTGATCCTGGGCAAGACCAACCTGTCGGAGTGGGCGAACTTCCGTTCCACCCGCTCCACCTCCGGCTGGAGCGGGCGCGGCGGGCAGACCAAGAACCCTTACGCGCTCGACCGCAATCCCTGCGGCTCCAGCGCCGGCACCGGCAGCGCGATCGCCGCCAACCTCGCCGCCGCCGGCATCGGCACCGAGACCGACGGCAGCATCATCTGCCCCTCGGCGGTGGCCGGGCTAGTCGGGATCAAGCCGACCGTCGGCCTGGTCAGCCGCAGCGGGATCATCCCGATCTCGGTCTCGCAGGACACCGCCGGCCCGATGGCCCGCAGCGTGGCCGATGCCGCCGCGCTGCTGACCGCAATCGCCGCGCCCGATCCCGCCGATCCGGCTGCCAGCGAGCGCAAGGATGCGACCCCGATCGACTACACCGCGCACCTGAAGGCCGACGCGCTCAAGGGCGCGCGGATCGGCGTGGTGCGCAAGCTCACGGGCTACCAGCCGGACACCGACGCCGCGTTCGAAGCGGCGGTCGCCGCGATCAAGGCCGCCGGTGCGACCGTGGTGGATGCCGAGATCCCCACCCTCGGGCAGTGGGACAACGACGAACTGCAGATGATGCTGTACGAGTTCAAGGACGGCCTGAACCGCTACCTGGCCAGCGCCAATACGCCGTACAAGACGCTGGCGGACCTGATCGCCTACAACAAGGCGCATGCCGCGCAGGAAATGCCCTACTTCGGGCAGGAGCTGTTCGAGCAGGCGCAGGCGAAGGGGCCGCTGACCGAGCCGGCCTACCTGGCCGCGCGCGACAAGGTGCGCAGGCTGGCCGGGCCGGAAGGGATCGACGCGGCGCTGCGCAAGCAGCACCTGGATGCGCTGGTGGCACCGTCGATGTCGCCGGCCTGGCCCACCGACCCGATCAACGGCGACCACTTCATCGGCGCCGGCTACGGCGCGGCGGCGGTCGCGCGCTATCCCAGCCTGACCGTGCCGATGGGCGAGGTGCACGGCCTGCCGGTCGGCATCGTGTTCATGGGCAGCGCGTGGAGCGAACCGCGCCTGGTCGAGCTGGGCTATGCCTTCGAGCAGGCCACCCATGCGCGCAAACCGCCGCGCCTGCTGCCGGCGGTGAAGCTGCCACCCGCCGCGAAGTAAGCCGGCGATGGCCCGGCGCGTCGCCGCACGTGGCGGCGCGCCTCAGGCTACGATGGCGCCGCGCTTGCGTACGATCAGCATCGCGATCTCCAGCGCCTGCTCGTAGTTCAGGCGCGGATCCACGGTGGTGCGGTAGGCGCGCTGCAGGTCCAGTTCGGTCAGCTCGCGCGCGCCGCCCAGGCACTCGGTGACGTTCTCGCCGGTCAGCTCCAGGTGCACGCCGCCCAGCCGCGTGCCCGCCGCCGCATGCAGGTCGAACGCCTGCTCGATTTCGCTGCGGATGTTCTCGAAGCGCCGCGTCTTGTAGCCGTTGCGGGTGGATTCGGTGTTGCCGTGCATGGCATCGCAAATCCACAGCACGCGTCGCCCCTCGCGCCGCACCGCCTCCAGCAGCGGCGGCAGCTTCTCGGCGATCTGCTGGGCGCCCATGCGATGGATCAACCCCAGCCGGCCCGGCTCGTTGTCGGGGTTGAGCGCATCGATCAGCGGCAGCAGTTGCTCCGGCGTCACCGACGGCCCGACCTTCACCGCCACCGGGTTCTGGATGCCGCGGAAATACTCGACGTGCGCGCCGTCCAGCGCGGCAGTGCGCATCCCGATCCACGGGAAATGGGTGCTGAGGTTGAACCAGCCGTCGGCGCGCGGCACCTTGCGCGTCTGCGCCTCCTCGTACGGCAGCAGCAGGGCTTCGTGCGAGGTATAGAAATCGACCCGGTTCAAGCTCTGCATCTGGCGCCCGGCCAGGGTTTCCATGAAACGCACGGCGTCGCCGATGTTCTCCACCATCTTCTGGTATTCGGCGGCATGTGGCGACTGCCCCACCCAGCCCAGGCCCCAGTATTCGGGGTGGTGCAGGTCGGCGAAGCCGCCATCGATCAGCGACCGCACGAAGTTCATGGTCATCGCCGAGCGCGCATGCGCCTTGATCATCCGCCGCGGATCGGGGATGCGCGCCTGCGCGGTGAATTCCGGGCCATTGACGATGTCGCCGCGATAGCTCGGCAAGGCGACGCCGTCGCGGGTCTCCATGTCGGCCGAGCGCGGCTTGGCGTACTGCCCGGCGAAGCGGCCCACGCGCACCACCGGCACCTTCAACCCGTGCACCAGCACCAGGCTCATCTGCAGCAGCACCTTGAGCCGGTTGGTGATGACCTCGGCATTGCACTCGGAGAAGCTCTCCGCGCAGTCACCGCCCTGCAGCAGGAAGCGCCGACCCTCCTGGGCCTCGGCCAGCTGCTGCTTGAGCGAAAGGATCTCGCGCGAGGTCACCAGCGGCGGCAGCGCGCGCAACTCGTCCTGGGCCGCCGCCAGCTCCGCCGCGTCCGGGTACACCGGCATCTGCAGCGCCGGCTTGTCGCGCCAGCTGGACGGCGTCCACCCTTGCGCGGCCTGCGGCGCGGTGGCGACGGGAGCGTGGACGGGCGCGATGGACATGGTGCAACCGGAGCGTGGACTGTTGCGCCGCATCATCCCGCGCGCACGCCGCCCCTGCAACCGTTATCTGCGAAACCGATAGTTCTGCCGCTGGCGGAATCCGGCATACAGCGCACCCAGCCCCAGCCCGAGGAACCACAGGAAGGCCCACATCGGCATCGACAGGCCGAGGAACTGCCAATCGATGCTGGCGCAATCCCCGGTGGCCTGCAGCACCTTGCGCGCCGCCCCCAGCCAGGAGTACTGCTCGACGATGAAATTCAAGCCAGGCCCGCAACTGGGCAGGGCCGGCGGATGCAGCTGCACCCAGCTGTGGCGCCCGGCATAGGCCATCCCGGCCAGCGCCGCCACGAACGCCAGCAGCGACCACGCCTTGCGCGCACCTGCCGCGCGCGGGGCATGCAGCGCGCCGAGCAGGAACACCAGGCCGAGCGCACCGAAGCAGAGGCGCTGGAAGATGCAGAACGGGCACGGCTGGATGCCCAGCTTGAACTGCACGTAGAAGGCATAGCCCAGCAGCGCGGCGCAACAGGCGAACCCGAACAGGAACTGCGTGCGGAACGACCAGCGGAACGGATTCATGCCTGCCCCTTCATCGATCCGCCGATTATGGTGCAGAACCCACCAAAACGAAAAACCCCGGGCAGGCCCGGGGTCTTCGTGCAAGGCACCGCGTTGCGGTGCCGGCGCGCCTTACTCGGCGGCCTGCGGGCGATCCACCAGCTCGACGTAGGCCATCGGCGCGTTGTCGCCGGCGCGGAAGCCACACTTGAGGATGCGCAGGTAGCCACCCGGGCGCTGCGCATAGCGCGGGCCCAGCACGGTGAACAGGGTGCCCACCGCTTCCTTGTCGCGCAGGCGCGCGAACGCCAGGCGGCGATTGGCCACGCCGTCGGTCTTGGCCAGGGTGATCAGCGGCTCGGCGACGCGGCGCAGTTCCTTGGCCTTGGGCAGGGTGGTGCGGATGATTTCGTGCTTGAACAGCGACGCCGCCATGTTCGAGAACATCACCTGGCGATGGGCGCTGGTGCGGTTGAACTTGCGGCCGGCTTTCTGGTGGCGCATGGGCTGGATTCCTGATGAAGGTTGGAACGATTGGACTTCGCTGTCGCCATCCAGGCGTTGGAACTGTGGACTGCGGATGGTCCTTGCCGGTCATTCCCTGGACCGGATGCCGCGGGCTTGGCCCGTCGGTGGTTCGGGGCCCGCCGCCAGCCGCCGGGCGTGCGCCGCGGCAGCCATGGGCGGAACCCCGGCCCGCGCAGGGCGCGGGCGGATGGATCAGCCGAGCATGCCGTGGGAAGCGGCGCCGGCGGGCGGCCAGTTCTCCAGCTTCATGCCCAGCGACAGGCCGCGCTGGGCCAGCACTTCCTTGATTTCGGTGAGCGACTTCTTGCCCAGGTTCGGGGTCTTGAGCAGCTCCACCTCGGTCTTCTGGATCAGGTCACCGATGTAGTAGATGCTCTCGGCCTTCAGGCAGTTGGCCGACCGCACGGTCAGCTCGAGGTCGTCGATCGGACGCAGCAGCATCGGATCGACGCCGCCGGCGGGCTGCTTCGGCGCACCACGCTCACGGCGGGTGAAGTCACCGAACACCGACAGCTGGTCGGTGAGGATGTCGGCGGCGGTGCGCACGGCTTCCTCGGCGTCGATCGTGCCGTTGGTCTCGATGTCCAGCACCAGCTTGTCGAGGTCGGTACGCTGCTCGACGCGCGCGGCCTCCACCGAATACGCCACGCGGCGGATCGGCGAGAACGACGCATCCAGCACCAGGCGGCCGATCGTGCGCGCTTCGTCATCGGGACGACGACGGGCGGAGGCCGGCTGGTAGCCGAAGCCACGGCTGATGGTCAGGCGGATGTTGAGCGCCACGTCCTTGGTCAGGGTGGCGATCACGTGGTCGGGGTTGAGCACTTCCACGTTGTGGGTGGTCTTGATGTCGCCGGCGGTGACGACGCCCGGCCCCTGCTTCTTCAGCTCCAGGGTATCGGTGTCGCCGCTGTGCATGCGGATGGCGACGTCCTTGAGGTTCAGCAGGACCTCGAGCACGTCCTCCTGCAGGCCTTCGACCGTGGTGTACTCGTGCAGCACGCCGTCGATCTCGACCTCGGTGATGGCGAAGCCCGGGATCGACGAGAGCAGCACGCGGCGCAACGCGTTGCCGAGGGTGTGGCCGTAACCGCGCTCCAGCGGCTCGATCACGACCTTGGCGCGGGTGTCGGTGATGCGCTCGATCTGCGGTCCGCGCGGACGCAGGACTTGGGTGGCGGTAACCGTCATTCGGGGAGTCTCCTGCAGGCCTGCGCGCGGGGCGCAGGCCGGTGGCAATGGCTTACTTCGAGTACAGCTCGACGATCAGCGCTTCGTTGATGTCGCTGGGCAGGTCGGCGCGATCCGGCACCGCCTTGAACACGCCGGCGAACTTGCCGGCATCCACTTCCACCCAGGACGGCGACAGGTTCATCTGCTCGGCGAGGGTCAGCGACTCCTTCACGCGCATCTGCTTCTGCGCCTTCTCCGACAGCGCGATCGCGTCGCCGGCCTTGACCGTGTAGGACGGCAGGTTGACCACCTTGCCGTTCACAGTGACGCCGCGGTGGCTGACCAGCTGGCGCGCGGCCGGGCGGGTGACGGCGAAGCCCATGCGGTAGACGACGTTGTCCAGGCGGGTCTCCAGCAGCTGCAGGAGGTTCTCGCCGGTGTTGCCCTTCTTGGTCGCGGCCTTCTTGTAGTAATTCCGGAACTGGCGCTCCAGCAGGCCGTAGATGCGCTTGACCTTCTGCTTCTCGCGCAGCTGGGTGGCGTAGTCGGACAGCTTGCCCTTGCGGGCGTTGGCGCCGTGCTGGCCGGGCTTCTGCTCCAGCTTGCACTTGGAATCGAGCGCGCGCGCCGGCGACTTCAGCGACAGGTCGGCGCCTTCGCGGCGGGCGAGCTTGCAGGTGGGACCGATATAACGAGCCATGTTCTTGTGCTCCCGAGCGTCAGACGCGACGCTTCTTCGGCGGACGGCACCCGTTGTGCGGGATCGGCGTCACGTCGATGATGTTGAGGATCTTGTAGCCGACGTTGTTCAGCGAACGCACGGCGGATTCACGGCCCGGACCCGGGCCCTTGATGCGCACTTCCAGCGACTTCACGCCGTAGTCCAACGCGGCCTTGCCGGCCTTCTCGGCGGCGACCTGCGCGGCGAACGGGGTGGACTTGCGCGAGCCGCGGAAGCCCGCGCCGCCCGAGGTCGCCCAGCTCAGCGCATTGCCCTGGCGGTCGGTGATGGTGACGATGGTGTTGTTAAACGAAGCGTGGACGTGCGCGATGCCGTCGGTGACGACGCGCTTGACCTTCTTCTTGGTCTTGTTGGCAGCAGCCGGCTTGGCCATGGTCTGGGTTCCTTACTTCTTGATGGCCTTGCGCGGGCCCTTGCGGGTGCGCGCGTTGGTACGGGTGCGCTGGCCACGCAGCGGCAGGCCGCGGCGATGGCGCAGGCCGCGGTAGCAGCCCAGGTCCATCAGGCGCTTGATGGCCATGCCGACTTCGCGGCGCAGGTCGCCCTCGACCACGTACTTGCCGACCTCGGCGCGCAGGCGCTCGACTTCCGGCTCGGACAGGTCGCGGATCTTGGTCGACGAATTCACGCCGGCCGCCGCGCAGACCAGCTTGGAACGGGTACGGCCAATGCCGTAGATGCTTTGCAGCCCGACCCAGACGTGCTTCTGGGCAGGCAGGTTGACGCCTGCAATACGCGCCATAAGGCGATCTCCGATATGCGTAATGACGCCGAATCACGGGATCCGGCGCGGGAAACATGGAATTGTAGCAAGATCCCGGTCATTCAGGAAGCCCGGCCGCCTCGCGGCGCCCGGACCCGGCATGGGGAGTGTGCCCATGCTCCGGCGACGGCCCCGGGCTGGCAGCGCGTCGGCCTTGCGGCCGCCGCCTGCCCGCGCGCTACTCTGGCGCGCGGATCGGCCCGGAACCACCCTTGCACGGGATCGCTGCAAGGGTCGCCCAGTTGCCGGACCGCGCATTCGTCGATCCGGCGGTTGTTGCGTCCCGCCCGATGGCGGGGGAAGGTCCGCGGCGTGCGCCTCAGCGCGCCCCGCGCCCCTTCAGGTTGGCCTTCTTCAGCAGGCTCTCGTACTGGTGCGACATCAGGTGTGCCTGGATCTGCGCGATGAAGTCCATCACCACCACCACCACGATCAGCAGCGAGGTGCCGCCGAAGTAGAAGGACGTGCCCAGCTTGGTGCGCATCACTTCGGGAAGCAGGCACACCAGCACCAAGTACAGGGCGCCGGCACCGGTCAACCGGGTCAGCACGCCGTCGATGTACTCGCCGGTGGCGCGACCGGGGCGGATACCCGGGATCAGCGCGCCCGACTTCTTCAGGTTGTCGGCGGTTTCCTGCGAGTTGAACACCAGCGCGGTGTAGAAGAACGCGAACCCGATGATCAGCGCCGCCAGCAGGATCATGTGCAGCGGCTCGCCCGGCGACAGCATCTGGCTGACCTTCTGCAGCCACACGGTGGCAGCGCTGCCGGACTGTCCGAACCAGGTCGAGGCGGTGGCCGGGAACATGATCAGCGAGGACGCGAAGATCGGGGGGATCACGCCCGCCATGTTGAGCTTCAGCGGCAGGAACGAGCTCTGGTTCTGGTAGCCGCCGCGGCCGCCCTGGCGGCGCGCGTAGTTCACGGTGATGCGGCGCTGGCCACTCTCCATGAACACCACGAACCAGGTCACCGCGATCACGATCGCCAGGATCACGAACACGGTGATCCACTGCATCTCGCCGGCATTGGCCTGCTGCAGGGTATGCAGCACGGCGCCCGGCAGGCCGGCGACGATGCCGGCGAAGATGATCAGCGAGATGCCGTTGCCGATGCCGCGCTCGGTCACCTGCTCGCCCAGCCACATCAGGAACACGGTGCCGGCGGTCAGCGAGACCACCGCGGTCAGCACGAAGCCCGGGCCGGGGTTGTACACCACCGGGATGCCGCTACCCGCGCCCTGGTGCTGCAGCGCGATCGCGATGCCCGCGGCCTGGAACACCGCCAGGAACACCGACCCGATGCGCGAGTACTGGGTGATCTTGCGGCGCCCGGACTCGCCCTCCTTCTGCATCGCCTTCAGGCTGGGCAGGATCTGCACCATCAGCTGCATGACGATGGAGGCCGAGATGTAGGGCATCACGTTCAGCGCGAACAGGCTGAAGCGCGAGAGGGCGCCGCCGGAGAACATGTTGAACATGTCCACCACGGTGCCCTTCTGCGCATTCATCAGCTGCAGCATGGCCTCGGGGTTCACGCCCGGCACCGGGATGTAGCACCCGATGCGGTAGACGATCAGCGCCCCGACCACGAACAGCAGGCGCGAGCGGAGTTCGGTGAACTTGCCCGCGCCCATCAGGCCCGACAGTGCATCCGCGGTTCGCGACATGCGCCGGTTACTCCGCCAGCTTGCCGCCGGCCGCTTCGATCGCGGCCTTGGCGCCGGCGGTCGCAGCGATGCCCTTCAGCACGAAGGCCTTGGTCAGCTCGCCCTTGGCCACGATCTTGGCGCGCTTGGCGGTGCTCGACACCAGGCCGGCGGCCTTCAGCGCGGCGAAATCGACGTCGCCGGCCGGCAGCGAATCCAGCTTGTACAGCAGGACCTCGGCGGTCTCCTTGGCCATCAGCGAGCGGAAGCCGATCTTCGGCAGGCGGCGCTGCATGGGCATCTGGCCGCCTTCGAAGCCGGCCTTGATCTTGCCCTTGCCGGCGCGCGCGAACGAACCCTTGTGGCCGCGGCCGCAGGTCTTGCCAAGGCCGGAACCGATGCCACGGCCGACGCGGACGCGCTCCTTGCGGGCGCCGTCGGCGGGCTTGAGCGTATTGAGCTTCATGCGATTACTCCTCCACCCGCACCAGGTAGTGCAGCTGATTGATCAGGCCGCGCACCTGCGGGCTGTCCTTCAGCTCGCGGACGCTGTTGAGCTTGCCGAGGCCGAGCGCCTTCACCGACAGGCGGTGGCGCGACTGGGTGCCGCGCAGGCCCTTGACCAGGCGAACCTTGATGGTCTTGCCTTCGTTAGCCATGGATCAGGTCCTCCACCTTCTTGCCGCGCTTGGCGGCGATCTTGGCCGGCGAGTGCATCGCCTCCAGGCCCTTGACGGTGGCGCGCACCAGGTTGATCGGGTTGCGCGAACCGACGGCCTTGGCCAGCACGTTCTTCACGCCCACCGCCTCGAGCACGGCGCGCATGGCGCCACCGGCGATCACGCCGGTACCTTCGGACGCCGGCTGCATGTACACGCGTGCGGCGCCGTGGCCGGCCTTCACCGCATGGAACAGGGTGCCGTTGTTCAGGTCCACGCTGCTCATGTTCTTGCGGGCGTACTCCATCGACTTCTGGATGGCCACCGGCACTTCGCGCGCCTTGCCATAGCCGAAGCCGACCCTGCCGGCGCCGTCGCCCACCACCGTCAGCGCGGTGAAGGTGAACTGGCGGCCGCCCTTGACGGTCTTGCTGACGCGGTTGACCGCGACCAGCTTCTCGATCATGCCGTCATCGATTTCTTCGCGTTCGCGATTGCGATCGCGGCCGCGGGATTCGCGCTGTTCTGCCATTTCGATGTCTCGATTGATTGAAGGAATTTGCGGCATCGCCGCTTATCGTTGTGGTGTACCGCGGGTGGATCGCCAACCCCGCAACCGGAACTGGCGCCCGGCGCCACTTGCGCCGGCAAGCGGACGGGCGGGCCGGAGCCCGCCGCCCATCAGAACTGCAGGCCGCCCTCGCGCGCCGCGTCGGCCAGAGCCTTGATGCGGCCGTGGTAACGATAGCCGGAACGGTCGAACGCCACCTTCTCGATGCCGGCAGCCTTGGCACGCTCGGCGATCACGCGGCCGACCTTGGCGGCGGCTTCGGCGTTCTTGCCGCTCTTCAGGCCTTCCTTGACATCGGCCTGGACGGTCGAGGCCGATGCCAGCACCTTGGCGCCATCGGCGGTGAACAGCTGGGCGTACAGATGCTGGCCGGTGCGCAGCACCGACAGGCGCGGGACGCCGAGTTCGCGGATGCGCGCGCGGGTGGACTTGGCACGGCGCAGGCGGGCGATTTTCTTTTCCATGGTCTTGGTCTCCGAAAGCTGAAGGCGCGTGATCCCGAAGGATTACGCCTTCTTGGCTTCCTTGCGGATGATGGTTTCGTCGGAATACTTCACGCCCTTGCCCTTGTAGGGTTCCGGCGGACGATAACCACGGATCTTGGCCGCCACCTCGCCCACCAGTTGCTTGTCGGCGCCGGCGACCAGGATCTCGGTCTGGGTCGGGGTGGTGATGGTGATGCCGGCCGGAGGGGTGAACGTGACCGGGTGGGAATACCCCAGCGACAGGTTCAGGTCCTTGCCCTGCATGGCAGCACGGTAGCCCACGCCGACCAGCTCGAGCTTGCGCTCGAAGCCGGCGCTGACGCCATGCACCATGTTGGCGAGGATGGCGCGCAGGGTGCCGGTCATCGGCACCAGCGAGGCATCATTGGCGGAGAGTACGGCATGGCCATCTTCCACCTTGACTTCGATCCCGGCCGGCTTGGCGACGCTCAGGGTGCCCTTCGGACCCTTGACGCTGATCGATTCCGGCTGGACGTTGATTTCGACACCCTTGGCCAGGGCGACGGGCTTCTTGGCGACTCGGGACATGTGTGCGACTCCCTTAGGCCACGATGCACAGGACTTCACCGCCGACGCCCTGCTGGCGCGCCTGCGAGTCGGTCATGATGCCCTTGGAGGTGGAAATGATGGCGACGCCGAGGCCACCGAGCACCTTCGGCAGCGCATCCTTGCCGCGGTACTGGCGCAGGCCCGAGCGCGACACGCGCTTCAGGGTCTCGATCACCGGCTTGCCTTCGAAATACTTCAGCGCGATCTCGAGCTCGGCCTTGGCACCGACCTGGGTCACGCGGGCGTCGGCGATGTAGCCCTCGTCCTTGAGGACGTTGGCGATCGCGACCTTGATCTTGGAGGACGGCATCTTCACCGCCGGCTTGCCGACCGCGGCCGCATTCTTGATGCGAACCAGCATGTCAGCGATGGGATCAGTCATGCTCATTTGGTTTCACCTGATGAGTAGCACCGATATCCGCTTTCGCGAAAATCTGTCTGGGTTGTGGGCGCCGCACCCGTAGGCAAGGCGGTTTACGTCAGCCGCAGGCCCCGCATTGCTGCGGGGCCCGGCCTACCTCCGTGTGCACGGAAGGCAGCTTTCTAGTGTAGCAGGTTCCGACTCCGCCGGGAGCGGATTACCAGCTGGCCTTGCGCAGGCCCGGGACATCGCCGCGCATGGTCGCCTCGCGCAGCTTGTTGCGGCCGAGGCCGAACTTGCTGTACACGGCGCGCGGACGCCCGGTCAGGGCGCAGCGGGTGGTCTGGCGGCACGGGGAGGAATCACGCGGCAGCTTCTGCAGCTTGGTCGCCGCGGCCATCTTCTCCTCGTAGGACGCGTCCTGGCTGGAGATGACCTTCTTGAGCGCCTCGCGCTTGGCGGCGTGCTGCTTGGCCAGCTTGGCGCGCTTGGCCTCGCGGTTGATCATGGAAGTCTTGGCCATGACGTGTCCTTAGTTGCGGAACGGGAAGCGGAAGGCTTCGAGCAGGGCCTTGGCCTCGGCATCGGTCTTCGCGGTGGTGGTGATCGCGATGTCCATGCCGCGCATCGCATCGACGGAGTCGAAATCGATCTCCGGGAAGATGATCTGTTCCTTCACGCCCATGTTGTAGTTGCCACGACCGTCGAACGAACGCCCCGACACGCCGCGGAAGTCACGCACGCGCGGCAGCGAGATGTTGATCAGGCGGTCCAGGAACTCGTACATGTGCGCGCGGCGCAGGGTCACCTTGCAGCCGATCGGCCAGCCGTCGCGGATCTTGAACGACGCCACCGAGACGCGCGACTTGGTGACCACCGGCTTCTGGCCGGAGATCTTGGCCATGTCGGCCACCGCGTTCTCCAGCACCTTCTTGTTGGTGGCCGCCTCGCCCACGCCCATGTTGAGCGTGATCTTGACGAGCTTGGGGACTTCCATCGGATTGGTGTAGCCGAACTGCTGCATCAGCTTCGGCACCACTTCGTCCTTGTAGAACTTTTCGAGTCGGGTGGTCATGTCAGATGGCCTCGCCGCTGGAGCGGAACACGCGGATGCGCTTTCCATTCTCCAGCACCTTGGTGGCAACGCGCTCGCCCTTGCCCGTCGCCGGGTTGTAGAGCATCACGTTGGAAATGTGGATCGATGCCTCGCGCTCGACCACGCCGCCGGACTGGCCGGCCTGCGGGTTGGGCTTGGTGTGGCGCTTGACCAGGTTCAGGTTGGCGACGTACACGCGCTCGCCTTCCACGCGCAGCACTTCGCCGGTCTGGCCCTTGATCTTCTTGTTGCCGGTGGTGATCACCACCTGGTCGCCCTTGCGGATACGGTTCATGTTCTTCCTTCCTCCGCTCAGAGCACTTCGGGCGCGAGCGAGACGATCTTCATGAACTTCTCGGAGCGCAGCTCGCGGGTCACGGGCCCGAAGATGCGGGTACCGATCGGCTCATGCTTGTTGTTCAGCAGCACCGCGGCGTTGCCGTCGAAGCGGATCAGCGAACCGTCGGGGCGGCGGACCCCCTTGCGGGTGCGCACCACCACGGCGTCGTACACATCGCCCTTCTTCACCTTGCCGCGCGGGATGGCGTCCTTCACCGACACCTTGATGATGTCGCCGATGCCGGCGTAGCGGCGCTTGGAGCCGCCCAGCACCTTGATGCACATCAGTTCCTTGGCACCCGAGTTGTCGGCAACGTCGAGAAAGCTCTGCATCTGGATCATGGCTGTCTCTCCTGCTTACTCGGCGGCACGGGTGATGATTTCCACCACGCGCCAGTTCTTGGTCTTGGACATCGGCGCGCATTCGGCCACGCGCACCACGTCGCCCTCGTTGCACGAGTTCTCGGCGTCGTGGGCGTGCAGCTTGGTCGAGCGGCGGATGTACTTGCCGTACAGCGCGTGCTTGACCTGGCGCTCGACGAGCACCGTCACGGTCTTGTCCATCTTGTTGCTGACCACGCGGCCTTCGACCGTGTGCAGCTTCTTGGTTTGTTCGGTCATGGCGCCCGTTCCTTACTTGATCTGGCCAAGCAGCGTGTTGACGCGAGCGATCTCGCGGCGCACGCGGCGGGGCTCATGGGTCTTGGACGGAGGCAGCTGGCCGGTGGCCTTCTGCATGCGCAGCGCGAAGCGCTCCTTCTGCAGCTCAGCCAGGTGGGCCTTCAGTTCGTCCGCCGACTTCTGACGCAGTTGCTTGAGTTCCATCAGCGCACCGTCCGGGTCACGAATTGAGTGGTGACCGAGAGCTTGGCGGCAGCCAGGCGGAACGCCTCGCGCGCCACCTCTTCGCTCACGCCCTCGATTTCATAGATCATGCGACCGGGCTGGACCAGCGCCACCCAGTACTCCACGTTGCCCTTACCGGCGCCCATTCGGACTTCGATCGGCTTCTTGGTGATCGGCTTGTCGGGGAACACCCGGATCCACATCTTGCCGCCGCGCTTCACGTAGCGGCTGATGGAACGACGGGCGGCCTCGATCTGGCGCGCCGTGAGCTGGCCGTGGGCGGTCGCCCTCAGGCCGTACTCGCCAAAGCTGACGGCGTTGCCGCTCCAGCTCAGGCCTTCGTTGCGGCCCTTGTGGACCTTGCGGTATTTGGTTCGCTTGGGTTGCAGCATGGTTTATTCCCTCGCTTCGCCGCGCTCGGCGCGGTCGCCACGGTCACGACGCGGACCGCGCGGACGCTCACGGTCACCACGGTCGCCACGCGGCGCCGGGCTGTCGTCCTGCTTTTCCTGGCCGACCTGGCTGAAATCGAAGATCTCGCCCTTGTAGACCCACACCTTGATGCCGATGATGCCGTAGGTGGTCTTCGCCTCGGCAAAGCCGTAGTCGATGTCGGCGCGCAGGGTATGCAGCGGCACGCGGCCTTCGCGGTACCACTCGGAGCGCGCGATCTCGGCACCGTTCAGGCGGCCGGCCACGTTGACCTTGATGCCCAGGGCGCCCAGGCGCATCGCGTTGCCGACCGCACGCTTCATCGCACGGCGGAACATGATGCGGCGCTCCAGCTGCTGCGCGATGGACTCCGCCACCAGCTGCGCGTCGAGCTCCGGCTTGCGGACCTCGGTGACGTTGATGTGCGCCGGCACGCCGAGCACGTCGGACACTTCCTTGCGCAGCTTCTCGATGTCCTCACCGCGCTTGCCGATCACCACGCCCGGGCGGGCGGTGTGGATGGTCACGCGGGCGTTGTTGGCCGGACGCTCGATCAGGATCTTGCTGATGCCGGCCTGGGCCAGCTTCTTGCGCAGCATGTCGCGGACCTTGAGGTCGCCCGCCAGGAACTCGGCGAACTGCTTCTTGCCGGCATACCACTTGGAGTTCCAGTCCTTGGCGATGCCCAGGCGGATACCGATCGGATTGACTTTGTGACCCATGATTAGTTGCCCTCGCCCACGACCACGGTGATGTGGCTGGTGCGCTTGGTGATGCGCGTGCCACGGCCCTTCGCACGCGCCATGAAGCGCTTCAACGCCGGACCTTCATCGACCATGATGGTCTTGACCTTCAGCGCGTCCGCATCGGCCCCGACGTTGTTCTCGGCGTTGGAGGCGGCGGAGAACACGACCTTGTAGATCATGCCGGCGGCCTTCTTGTCCGAGAACTTCAGCAGGTCGAGCGCGCGCGCCACGGGCAGCCCGCGCACCTGGTCGGCGACCAGGCGGGCCTTCTGCGGGGAGATGCGCGCGGTGCGCAGGATTGCCTTCGCTTCCATCGTCATCTCCTTACTTCGACTTCTTGTCGCCGCCATGACCCTTGAACGTGCGGGTCACGGCGAATTCGCCAAGCTTGTGGCCAACCATGTTCTCGTTGACCAGCACCGGGACGTGGTTCTTGCCGTTGTGCACGGCGATGGTGAACCCGATCATTTCCGGCAGGATCGTGGAACGACGCGACCAGGTCTTGATCGGCTTCTTGCTGCTGCCCGCGGCCTCCACCTTCTTCTGCAGGTGGTGGTCGATGAACGGGCCCTTCTTGAGTGAACGTGCCATTGCCGATTAGCTCCTGCGGTCGCGCACGATGAACTGCTGGGTGCGCTTGTTCTTGCGGGTCTTGTAACCCTTGGTCGGCACGCCCCACGGCGTGACCGGGTGCGGGTTACCCTGGCCGGCCTTGGCCTCGCCGCCGCCGTGCGGGTGGTCGACCGGGTTCATGGCCGCGCCGCGGACGGTCGGGCGCACGCCGCGCCAGCGCTTGGCGCCGGCCTTGCCCAGCTTCTCCAGGCCGTGCTCGTCGTTGCCGACTTCGCCGATGGTGGCGCGGCACTCGGCCGGCACCTTGCGCATCTCGCCGGAGCGCAGGCGCAGGGTAGCGTAGACGCCTTCGCGGGCGACCAGCTGCACGCCGGCACCGGCGGCACGGGCGAGCTGCGCGCCCTTGCCGGGCTTCATCTCGATGCAGTGCACGGTGGAACCGACCGGGATGTTGCGCAGCGGCAGAGTATTGCCGGCCTTGATCGGCACGTCGCGGCCAGACATCACCTGGTCGCCGGCCTTCAGGCCCTTGGGCGCGATGATGTAGCGGCGCTCGCCGTCGGCGTAGCACAGCAGCGCGATGTGCGCGGTGCGGTTGGGATCGTACTCGATGCGCTCGACGCGGGCGGGGATGCCCTCCTTGTCGCGCTTGAAGTCGATGATGCGGTAGTGCTGCTTGTGACCACCGCCGATGTGGCGGGTGGTGATGCGACCGTGGTGGTTGCGACCACCGGTCTTGCCCTGCTTCTCCACCAGCGCGGCGTACGGCGCACCCTTGTGCAGGTCGGGCGTCACCACGCGGACCGCACTACGACGGCCGGCGGAGGTGGGCTTGAATGTCATCAATGCCATGGACTTTTCCTCAGGCCGAGACGGTCATGACGTCGATCGCCTGGCCTTCGGCCAGGGTGACGTACGCCTTGCGCCAGTCGCCGCGACGACCCTGGCGGAACTTGAAGGACTTGGTCTTGCCCTTCACGTTCACCACGTTCACCGCCTCGACCTTGACGTCGAAGATCTTCTCGACCGCGGCCTTCACGTCGGCCTTGGTCGCGGTCTTGGCGACCTCGAAGACGTATTGGTTGGAGACTTCCTGCAGGCGCGCGGTCTTCTCGGACACGCGCGGCGCACGGATCACTTCGTACAGATTGGCGCTCATGCCAGCCACTCCTCGATCTTCTTCACCGCATTGGTGGTGACCACCACGGTGTCGGCGCCGACCAGCGCGACCGGGTCCAGGCCCTGCACGTCACGCACCTGCACGTACGGCAGGTTGCGCGCGGACAGGTACAGGTTGTCGGTCGCTTCCTCGGTCACGATCAGCGGGCGCTTGCCCGCCTTCAGGTCGGCCAGCTTGGCGACCAAGCCCTTGGTCTTCGGTGCATCCACGTCGAAGGACTCGACCACGGTGATACGGCCCTGGCGATTCAGCTCGGACAGGATCGCGGCCATCGCGGCGCGGTACATCTTGCGGTTCACCTTCTGCGCGAAGCTGCGCGGCTTGGCCGCGAAGGTCACGCCGCCGCCGACGAAGATCGGGGCAGTCAGGGCGCCGTGACGGGCACCGCCACCCTTCTGCTTCTTCGACTTCTTGGTGGTGCCGTTGACTTCCGAACGGGTCTTCTGCGCCTTGGTGCCCGCGCGAGCCGCATTGCGGTAGGCAACCACGACCTGGTGCACGAGGTCCTCGTTGAACGCGCGATCGAACACCGCGTCGGACACGGCCAGCTTGCTACCGCCGTTGATATTCAGTTCCATGATCAGACTCCCTTGCTCGTCGGGCGCACGATCACGTCGCCACCCGGCGCACCGGGAACCGCGCCACGCACGGCGATCAGGCCACGCTCGGCGTCCACCTTCACCACCTGCAGACCCTGGGTGGTCTGGGTGACATGACCCATGTGGCCGGCCATCTTCTTGCCCGGGAACACGCGGCCCGGGGTCTGGCGCTGGCCGATCGAACCCGGCGCGCGATGCGACAGCGAGTTACCGTGCGTCGCGTCGCCCATGGTGAAGTTCCAGCGCTTGATCGTGCCCTGAAAGCCCTTGCCCTTGGTCACGCCCTGGACATCGACCTTCTGGCCGACCTCGAAGATGTCGGCCTTGATCTCGCCACCCACCTCGAAACCGCCGATCTGGTCGGCCTCCACGCGCAGCTCCCACAGCCCGCGCCCGGCCTCCACCTTGGCCTTGGCCAGGTGGCCGGCGACCGGCTTGGTGAGCAGGCTGGCGCGCTTGACGCCGGCGGTGACCTGCACGGCACTGTAGCCGTCGGTTTCCACGGTCTTGATCTGGGTAATGCGGTTCGGCGTGGCCTCGATCAGGGTCACCGGCACGGACTTGCCATCCTCGGTGAACATGCGGCTCATGCCGGCCTTGCGACCGACGATGCCGAGCGAATATTTCTTCGCGCTCATCCGTGGCCTCCTCAGGTCAACTTGATCTGGACGTCGACGCCCGCCGCGAGCTCGAGCTTCATCAGCGCGTCCACGGTCTTGTCGTTGGGGTCGACGATGTCGAGCACGCGCTTGTGCGTGCGGGTTTCATACTGGTCGCGCGCGTCCTTGTCGACGTGCGGCGACACCAGCACGGTATAGCGCTCGATCTTGGTCGGCAGCGGGATCGGGCCGCGCACTTGCGCGCCGGTCCGCTTGGCCGTCTCGACGATCTCGCTGGCCGAGCGATCGATCAGGCGGTGATCGAACGCCTTCAGCCGGATGCGAATCTTCTGGTCCGCCATGGGAGGAATGCCTCGTGTCTAAAGAGCGTCAGGCGTGACGGCGTCATGTGCGCCACGCCCCGTGAATACAACGGGTACCACTGCGTCCTGCCCGATCCACCAAGCGGCGGACCACCGTCCAGCCAGACGGGATTTCCATGAACGCGCCGAAAGGCCCCGCCGATATGCCCCGGACACTTCCGGGACGGACGAGGCCTTGCCACGCGACATCTCCCTGTCTGGCGAACACGAGGCGCATCCTGCACCTCATTTCGCTCCCCTCGGCAACTCACATCACGCGAGGGTCTTGCATTCTAACGGAGGAGCCCAGGGCTGCGCAAGCCCTGGTTCCACCTTTTCCATCGCACCCGCGTCCACCTGGAACCGGTGGGCCGGACACCCCGGATGACCCCGACATGCGCGGGTTGGCACCCGGACCCGCCGCGCGCCGAAGCGCGCGGGGCCTTGCATTACTTGAGGATCTTGGACACCACGCCGGCGCCGACGGTGCGGCCGCCCTCGCGGATCGCGAAGCGCAGGCCTTCGTCCATCGCCACCGGGTTGATCAGCGTCACCTTCATCTTCACGTTGTCGCCCGGCATCACCATCTCGACGCCTTCCGGCAGCTCCACCGCACCCGTGATGTCGGTCGTGCGGAAGTAGAACTGCGGGCGGTAACCCTTGAAGAACGGCGTGTGGCGGCCACCCTCGTCCTTCGACAGCACGTACACCTCCGCCTCGAACTCGGTGTGCGGGGTGATCGAACCCGGCTTGCACAGCACCTGGCCGCGCTCCACCTCGTCACGCTTGGTGCCGCGCAGCAGCAGACCCGCGTTGTCGCCCGCCTGGCCCTGGTCCAGCAGCTTGCGGAACATCTCCACGCCGGTCACGGTCGTCTTCTGGGTCGGACGAATGCCCACGATCTCGACTTCGTCGCCCACCTTGATCACGCCGCGCTCGATGCGCCCGGTCACCACGGTGCCGCGGCCCGAAATCGAGAACACGTCTTCCACCGGCATCAGGAACGGCTTGTCGATCGCGCGCTCCGGCTCCGGGATCCAAGTGTCCAGCGCGTCCACCAGCTTGATGATCGACGGCACGCCGATCTCCGACTGGTCGCCTTCCAGCGCCAGGCGCGCCGAACCCGCAATGATCGGGGTGTCATCGCCCGGGAAGTCGTACTTGCTCAGCAGCTCGCGGACTTCCATCTCCACCAGCTCCAGCAGCTCCTTGTCGTCCACCATGTCCGCCTTGTTCAGGTAGACCACGATGTACGGCACGCCCACCTGGCGCGACAGCAGAATGTGCTCGCGGGTCTGCGGCATCGGGCCGTCCGCCGCCGAGCACACCAGGATCGCGCCGTCCATCTGCGCCGCACCCGTGATCATGTTCTTCACGTAGTCGGCGTGGCCGGGGCAGTCCACGTGCGCGTAGTGGCGCGTCGGGCTCTCGTACTCCACGTGCGCGGTCGAGATCGTGATGCCGCGCGCCTTCTCTTCCGGCGCCGCGTCGATCGCGTCGTACGCCTTGAACTCACCGCCGAAACGCTCCGCGCCCACCTTCGTCAGCGCCGCCGTCAGCGTCGTCTTGCCGTGGTCCACGTGACCGATCGTACCCACGTTCACGTGGGGCTTGGTGCGCTCGAACTTACCCTTAGCCATGGTTTGAAACTCCAAAATTTTGGGATTGGAAATTGGGGATTCGTGCCCGGTCGCCGGAAGCGCGCTGCGGCTCCCGGCACCGGACGACGATCCTTACGACTTCTTGATGACCGCCTCGGCGATGTTGCTCGGCGCTTCCTCGTAGTGGTCGAACTCCATCGTGAAGGTCGCGCGACCCTGGGTCATCGAACGCAGCGCCGTGGCGTAGCCGAACATCTCGCCCAGCGGGATCATCGCGTTGATGATCTTGCCCGAGGGGCTGTCGTCCTGGCCCTGGAGCACGCCGCGACGGCGGCTCACGTCGCCCATCACGTCGCCCAGGTAGTCCTCCGGGCTGACGATCTCGACCTTCATGATCGGCTCCAGCAGGACCGGGTCGGCCTTGCGGAAGCCTTCCTTGAAGGCCATCGACGCGGCGAGCTTGAACGCCATTTCCGACGAGTCGACGTCGTGGTACGAGCCGAACACCAGCTTCACCTTGACGCCCACCACCGGATAGCCGGCCAGCGGGCCGCTGGTGATGGTTTCGCGAATGCCCTTCTCGACCGCCGGGATGAATTCCTTCGGAATCACGCCACCGGTGATCTCGTTGATGAACAGGAAGTCGTTCTTGACGTCCGGGTTCGCTCTGTCTTCGGCGGTCATCGGCGACAGCTCGATCACCACGTGGCCGTACTGGCCCTTACCGCCCGACTGCTTCGCGTGCTTGTAATCGCTCTTCACGTCGGACTTGCGGATGGTCTCGCGGTACGCCACCTGCGGCTTGCCGACGTTGGCCTCCACGCCGAACTCGCGCTTCATGCGGTCGACGATGATGTCCAGGTGCAGCTCACCCATGCCGGCGATGATGGTCTGGCCGGACTCCTCGTCGGTACGCACGCGGAAGCTGGGGTCTTCCTGCGCCAGGCGGCTCAGGGCGTTGCCCATCTTCTCCTGGTCCGACTTGGTCTTCGGTTCGACCGCCATCGAGATCACCGGCTCCGGGAAGCTCATGCGCTCGAGGACGATCGGGGCGTCGATGGCGCACAGGGTGTCGCCGGTCGTCACATCCTTCAGGCCCACCGCCGCCGCGATGTCGCCGGCCAGCACTTCCTTGATCTCGTCGCGCTGGTTGGAATGCATCTGCAGCAGGCGGCCGATGCGCTCCTTCTTGCCCTTGACCGAGTTCAGCACCTGGTCGCCAGCACTGAGCGTGCCGGAATAGACGCGGAAGAAGGTCAGCGACCCCACGAACGGGTCGGTCATGATCTTGAACGCCAGGGCCGAGAACGGCGCCTTGTCGCTGGACTCGCGGCGCAGCTCCTTGGTCTCGTCATCCACGTCCACGCCCTTCACCGGCGGCACGTCCACCGGCGACGGCAGCAGGTTGATCACGCCATCCAGCATGGCCTGCACGCCCTTGTTCTTGAACGCGGAGCCACAGAACATCGGCACGATCTCGGTCTTCAGGGTGCGCTCGCGCAGCCCCGCGATGATCTCGGCCTCGGACAGGTCGCCTTCCTCGAGGTACTTGTTCATCAGCTCCTCGGAGGCCTCGGCCGCCGACTCCACCATGAACGCGCGCTCTTCCTCGGCCTTCGCCTTCAGCTCGGCCGGAATGTCGCGGTACTCGAAGTTCAGCCCTTGCGAGGCGGCGTCCCAATGGATCGCCTTCATCTTCAGCAGGTCGATCACGCCCTCGAAGCTGTCCTCGGCGCCGATCGGCACCTGCATCGGCACCGGCACCGCGCCCAGGCGCGCCTTCAGCTGGTCGCGCACCTTGTAGAAGTTCGCGCCGGTGCGGTCCATCTTGTTGACGAACGCGATGCGCGGCACGTGGTACTTGTTGGCCTGGCGCCACACGGTCTCCGACTGCGGCTGCACGCCGCCGACCGCGCACAGCACGAACACCGCGCCGTCGAGCACGCGCAGCGAGCGCTCGACCTCGATGGTGAAGTCCACGTGCCCGGGGGTGTCGATGATGTTGAAGCGATGCTCGGGGAAGGTCTTGTCCATCCCCTTCCAGAACGCGGTGGTGGCGGCGGACTGGATCGTGATGCCACGCTCCTGCTCCTGCTCCATCCAGTCCATGGTGGCCGCGCCATCATGCACTTCGCCGATCTTGTGGCTCTTGCCGGTGTAGAACAGGATGCGCTCGGACGTGGTGGTCTTGCCGGCATCGATGTGGGCCATGATGCCGAAGTTGCGGTAACGCTCGATGGGAGTGGAACGGGCCACGGGAGCCTCTCAATGATTTCGGATTTCGGAATGACCGAAGGCCGCCTCGCGGCGGCATCCGGGATGTCGCGGCCCGTCCGGGGCCGCGGCGCGGAGCGACGGACACCGCCGCACCCGCAGTCCCGCCGGGATTACCAGCGGTAGTGGGCGAACGCCTTGTTGGCGTCGGCCATGCGGTGGGTTTCCTCGCGCTTCTTGATCGCACCGCCGCGGTTTTCGGAGGCATCGATCAACTCGCCGGCGAGCTTGCGCGGCATGCTGTTCTCGCCACGCTTGCGCGCAGACTCGATCAGCCAGCGCATCGCCAGCGCCATGCGGCGGGAAGCGCGCACTTCGACCGGCACCTGGTAGGTGGCACCGCCGACGCGGCGGGACTTCACCTCGACTGCCGGGGCGACGTTACCCAGCGCCTTCTCGACCAGTTCCAGCGCGTTCGGATTCTTCTCGCTGATGACATCCATCGCGCCGTACACGATTTTCTCGGCAACCGACTTCTTGCCGCTCTGCATCACCATGTTGATGAAGCGGGCGATGGTTTCGCTTCCGTGCTTCGGGTCCGGCAGCACGGAACGCTGCGGGGTATTGCCTTTACGGGACATGTTGCTTCTCTCGTGGGGCGGGCGCCAGCCCACCGTTATTCTGCGTGGATGAACCTGTCACCCGGATGACACCGGGCCGGCCCGCCTCTTACGACTTCGGACGCTTGGCGCCGTACTTCGAGCGCGCCTGCTTGCGCTTGGCGACGCCGGCGGCATCCAGCGAGCCGCGCACGGTGTGGTAGCGCACGCCCGGCAGGTCCTTGACGCGGCCGCCGCGGATCAGCACCACGCTGTGCTCCTGCAGGTTGTGGCCTTCGCCGCCGATGTACGAGATGACCTCGTAGCCGTTGGTCAGGCGCACCTTGGCCACCTTGCGCAGCGCCGAGTTCGGCTTCTTCGGGGTGGTGGTGTACACGCGGGTGCAAACGCCGCGACGCTGCGGGCAGTTCGCCAGCGCCGGGGAAGCGCTCTTGTAGGTTTCCGGGCTGCGCGGCTTGCGCACGAGCTGGTTGATCGTTGCCATTTCGGGGCTCAATTGGCGGGCACGGGGCCCTGATGGAGACAAATGCAGCCGGATGCTTGCGCAAGCCGGCCGGCCAAAACAAAAAGCACGGCTAGCGCAGGACCTTGCGGTCAAACGCAGCCATGTCGAAAAACCACGCCCGCCGCACAGGCGGCAGGCCGTGATTGATCTGCGATCCCGTCCGTCCTGGACCCAACACGAGGCGCGTCCTGCGACCTCATTTGGTGATCTGGATGGCGCAAGGCCATCAAAAGCCGCGAAAGCATACACGCTAGCCGGGCTCGGCGCAAGCCCTGCCCGGGGGGTTCCCGGGCAGGGTGCGGGGGGCCGGCTTACTCGCCAGCCGCCTCGTCCGCGGGAGCACCCGCCTCGACGGCCTCCGCCGCCGGTTCGCCCGCCAGCGTCGCCATCTCGGCCTCGGTCAACCCGGAGGCCTGCTTGCGGCGCTGGCTGTGGTAGGCCAGGCCGGTACCGGCCGGGATCAGGCGGCCGACGATCACGTTCTCCTTCAGGCCGCGCAGGGTGTCGCGGGTACCGCGCACCGCCGCCTCGGTGAGGACGCGGGTGGTTTCCTGGAACGAGGCCGAGGAAATGAACGACTCGGTCGCCAGCGAGGCCTTGGTGATCCCCAGCAGCACCGGCTCGAACTTCGCCGGGATCTCGCCCTTGCGCGACAGCCGCTCGTTCTCCTCGATCGCGCGCTGGCGCTCGACCTGCTCGCCCACCAGGAAACGGCTGTCGCCGGCATCGGTGATCTCGACCTTGCGCAGCATCTGGCGAATGATGACCTCGATGTGCTTGTCGTTGATCTTCACGCCCTGCAGGCGGTAGACGTCCTGGATCTCCTTGACCAGGTACGCGGCCAGCTCCTCGACGCCCTTCAGGCGCAGGATGTCCTGCGGGCTCGGCTCGCCGTCCACCACGGTCTCGCCCTTCTCCACGTGCTCGCCTTCGAACACGATGATCTGGCGGTACTTCGGAATCAGCTCTTCGTGCTCGGTGCCATCGGCATTCTTGATGATGAGCCGCTGCTTGCCCTTGGTTTCCTTGCCGAAGCTGACCACGCCGGAAATCTCGGCCAGGATCGCCGGATCTTTCGGCTTGCGCGCCTCGAACAGGTCGGCCACGCGCGGCAGACCGCCGGTGATGTCGCGGGTCTTGGATGCCTCCTGCGGGATCTTGGCGACCACGTCGCCCACGCCGACCGGCGCGCCGTCCTGCAGGTTGACGACCGAGCGCGGCGGCAGCATGTACTGCGCCGGCAGGTCGGTGCCCGGGATGGTGAGGTCCTTGCCGTCCTTGTCCACGATCCGTACCAGCGGTCGCAGGTCCTTGCCCTGGCTACCGCGACGCTTGGGATCGGTGATCTCGCGCGATGCCAAGCCGGTGAGTTCGTCAACCTTCTCGATGACGGTGACGCCATCGACGAAATCGACGAAGCGGATGAAGCCCGCCACTTCCGACACGATCGGGTGGTTGTGCGGATCCCAGTTGGCGACGGTCTGGCCGGCCTTGACCTCGCCGCCGTCCTGCACCTGCAGGGTGGCGCCATAGGGCAGCTTGTAACGCTCGCGCTCGCGGCCGTGGTTGTCCAGCACCGACAGCTCGCCCGAGCGCGAGACCGCCACCAGGTGGCCTTCCGCGTGCTTGACGAACTTGAGGTTGTTGAACTTGATCGAACCGGTGGTCTTCACCGTCACGTTGTCGATCGCCGCCGCACGCGACGCCGCACCACCGATGTGGAAGGTACGCATCGTCAGCTGCGTGCCCGGCTCGCCGATCGACTGCGCGGCGACCACGCCGACCGCTTCGCCGTGGTTCACCAGGTGGCCGCGGCCGAGATCACGCCCGTAGCAGTGCGCACACACGCCGAACGGCGCCTCGCAGGTGATGGTGCTGCGCACCTTGATCACCTGTACGCCGGCATCCTCGAGCTTCTGCGCCCACTGCTCGTCGATCAGGGTGTTGCGGGTGATGAACGGATCCTCGTCGTTGCCCGGCAGGAACACGTCCTCGGCCACGATCCGGCCCAGCACGCGGTCCTTCAGCGGCTCGACCACGTCGCCGCCTTCCACGATCGGGGTCAGGGTCAGGCCATTGAGCGTGCCGCAGTCGGTCTCGGTGATCACCACGTCCTGGGCCACGTCGACCAGGCGGCGGGTCAGGTAGCCGGAGTTCGCGGTCTTCAGCGCGGTGTCCGCCAGGCCCTTGCGCGCGCCGTGGGTCGAGATGAAGTACTGCTGGACGTTCAGGCCCTCGCGGAAGTTCGAGGTGATCGGCGTCTCGATGATCGAGCCATCGGGCTTCGCCATCAGGCCGCGCATGCCGGCCAGCTGGCGGATCTGCGCCTGCGAACCACGCGCGCCGGAGTCGGCCATGATGTAGATCGAGTTCATCGACTTCTGGTCGATGATCTCGCCCTTGGCATTGACCACCTTCTCGGTGCCGATGGTGTCCATCATCGCCTTGGCGACGCGCTCGTTGGTGCGCGACCAGATGTCCACGACCTTGTTGTAGCGCTCGCCGGCGGTGACCAGGCCCGACTGGTACTGCTGCTGGATCTCCAGCACCTCGGCCTCGGCTTCCTCCAGGATCGCCTTCTTCTCGGCGGGGATGGTCATGTCGTCGATGCCGATCGACACGCCCGCGCGGGTGGCGAACGCGAACCCGGTGTACATCAGCTTGTCGGCGAACACCACGGTGTCCTTGAGGCCGAGCATGCGGTAGCAGCTGTTGATCAGGCGGCTGATGTTCTTCTTGGTCAGCTCCAGGTTGACCAGCGCGAACGGCAGGCCTTCCGGCAGGATCTCGCGCAGCAGCGCGCGCCCGACCGTGGTGTCCACGATCGAAGTCTGCTGGCTGCGGCTGCCGTCCTCGGCCAGCACGGTCTCGGTGATGCGCACCTTGCACTTGGCGTGCAGCTCAACCACGCGGTTGTCGTAGGCGCGCTTCACTTCGGCGATGTTGGCAAACACCATGCCTTCGCCCGCCTTGTTCTCCAGCGCGCGGGTCATGTAGTACAGGCCGAGCACCACGTCCTGCGACGGCACGATGATCGGCTCGCCGTTGGCCGGCGACAGGATGTTGTTGGACGCCATCATCAGCGCGCGCGCTTCCAGCTGTGCTTCCAGCGACAGCGGCACGTGCACGGCCATCTGGTCACCGTCGAAGTCGGCGTTGAACGCGGTGCAGACCAGCGGGTGCAGCTGGATCGCCTTGCCTTCGATCAGCACCGGCTCGAACGCCTGGATGCCGAGGCGGTGCAGGGTCGGGGCGCGGTTCAGCAGCACCGGGTGCTCGCGGATGACCTCCTCGAGGATGTCCCACACCTCGGCTTCCTCGCGCTCGACCAGCTTCTTCGCCGCCTTGATGGTGGAAGCAAGGCCGCGCGCCTGCAGCTTGGCGAAGATGAAGGGCTTGAACAGCTCCAGCGCCATCTTCTTCGGCAGGCCGCACTGGTGCAGCTTGAGGTACGGACCGACCACGATCACCGAACGGCCGGAGTAGTCCACGCGCTTGCCGAGCAGGTTCTGGCGGAAGCGGCCCTGCTTGCCCTTGATCATGTCGGCCAGCGACTTCAACGGGCGCTTGTTGGTGCCGGTGATGGCGCGGCCGCGGCGGCCGTTGTCCATCAGCGCATCCACCGCCTCCTGCAGCATGCGCTTCTCGTTGCGCACGATGATGTCGGGCGCGTTCAGCTCCAGCAGGCGGCGCAGGCGGTTGTTGCGGTTGATGACGCGACGGTACAGGTCGTTCAGGTCGGAGGTCGCGAAGCGGCCGCCGTCCAGCGGCACCAGCGGGCGCAGGTCCGGCGGCAGCACCGGCAGCACGGTCATGACCATCCACTCCGGGCGGTTGCCGGACTCGATGAAGGCTTCGATCAGCTTGATCCGCTTGGTCAGGCGCTTGAGCTTGGTCTCGCTGTTGGTGGAGGCGATCTCCTCCTTCAGCTGCACCATCTCGCTCTGCAGGTCGATGGTGCGCAGCAGGTCATAGACCGCCTCCGCGCCCATCGCCGCGTCGAAGTCGTCGCCATGCTCCTGGCGCGCCTTCATGTACTCCTCTTCATTGAGGAGCGTGCCGCGTTCGAGCGGGGTAAGGCCCGGCTCGGTCACCACGTACGCCTCGAAGTAGAGGATGCGTTCGATGTCGCGCAGGGTCATGTCCAGCATCAGGCCGATGCGCGAGGGCAGCGACTTCAGGAACCAGATGTGCGCGACCGGCGAGGCCAGGTCGATGTGGCCCATGCGCTCACGGCGCACCTTGGCCAGGGTCACCTCGGTGCCGCACTTCTCGCAGACCACGCCGCGGTGCTTCATGCGCTTGTACTTGCCGCACAGGCACTCGTAGTCCTTGATCGGACCGAAGATGGCAGCGCAGAACAGGCCGTCGCGCTCCGGCTTGAAGGTGCGGTAATTGATGGTCTCGGGCTTCTTCACCTCGCCGTACGACCACGAGCGGATCAGGTCCGGGCTGGCCAGCGCGATCTTGATCGCGTCGAAGTCGAGCGTCTGGCGCTGCTGGTTGAAGAGGTTCAGCAAATCTTTCATTGGGATTCTCCGGGTCGGGGGCAATGGGTCCTGCGGGGCGGCGCGGCCTCAGGGCCGCGCCGTCGCGAAACTCAGTGCTCCTCGAGTTCCATGTTGATGGCCAGGCTGCGGATTTCCTTCACCAGCACGTTGAAGGACTCCGGCATGCCGGCGACCATCTCGTGCGCGCCATCGACGATGTTCTTGTACATCTGGTTGCGGCCCTGCACGTCGTCGGACTTCACCGTCAGCATCTCCTGCAGGGTGTAGGCCGCGCCGTAGGCTTCCAGCGCCCAGACTTCCATCTCGCCGAAGCGCTGGCCGCCGAACTGCGCCTTGCCGCCCAGCGGCTGCTGGGTGACCAGCGAGTACGGGCCGGTCGAGCGCGCGTGCATCTTGTCGTCGACCAGGTGGTTCAGCTTCAGCATGTGCATGTAGCCGACCGTGGTCTTGCGGTCGAACGCCTCGCCGGTGCGGCCGTCGTACAGCTGGACCTGTCCCGACTCCGGCAGGTCGGCAAGCTTCAGCATTGCCTTGATTTCGGCTTCGGTGGCGCCATCGAACACCGGCGTGGCCATGGGCACGCCGTCGGTCAGGTTCTTCGCCATCGCCAGCAGCTCCTCGTCGCTGAACTGCGACAGGTCCACCCGCTCGACGTGGGTCTTGCGGTCGTGGTTGTAGATCTCGTCGAGGAACTTGCGCAGCTCGGCGACCTTGGCCTGCGCCTCCAGCATGCGCTGGATCTTCTGGCCCAGCCCCTTGGCCGCCAGGCCCAGGTGCACTTCCAGCACCTGGCCGATGTTCATACGGCTCGGCACGCCCAGCGGGTTCAGCACGATGTCCACGGTCTGGCCATCGGCCATGTACGGCATGTCCTCGACCGGCACGATCTTGGACACCACGCCCTTGTTGCCGTGGCGGCCGGCCATCTTGTCGCCCGGCTGGATCCGGCGCTTCACCGCCAGGAACACCTTCACCATCTTCAGCACGCCCGGGGCGAGGTCATCGCCCTGCATGATCTTGGCACGCTTGTCGGCGAAACGCTTGTCGAACTCCTTCTGGTGCGCCTCGAGCTGCTTGGCGGCGCGCTCGATGGCATCCGCCGCGTCGTCGTCCTTCATCCGCAGCTGCAGCCAGTCGGACTTCTTCAGCCCGTCCAGCACCAGCGACGACACGGTATCGCCCTTCTTCACGCCCGGGCCGCCGTTGGCGACCTTGCCCAGCAGCTGCTCGCGCAGGCGGGCGTAGATGGCGTTCTCGAGGATGCGGTACTGGTCGTCGAAGTCCTTCTTGACGCGGCGGATCTCGTTTTCCTCGATCTGGCGCGCGCGCTTGTCCTTCTCGATGCCGTCGCGGGTGAACACCTGCACGTCGATCACCACGCCATCCATGCCCGGGGGCACGCGCAGCGAGCTGTCCTTCACGTCCGAGGCCTTCTCGCCGAAGATCGCGCGCAGCAGCTTCTCCTCGGGGGTCAGCTGGCTCTCGCCCTTCGGCGTGACCTTGCCGACCAGGATGTCACCAGCGCGCACCTCGGCGCCGATGTACACCACGCCGGACTCGTCGAGGCGCGACAGCGCCTGCTCGGAGACGTTCGGGATGTCGGCCGAGATCTCCTCCGGCCCCAGCTTGGTGTCGCGGGCCTGGACGGTCAGCTCCTCGATGTGGATCGTGGTGTAGCGATCCTCCTCGACCACGCGCTCGGAGAGCAGGATCGAGTCCTCGAAGTTGTAGCCGTTCCACGGCATGAACGCGACCAGCATGTTCTGGCCCAGCGCGAGTTCGCCGATGTCGGTGGACGGCCCGTCGGCCAGCACGTCGCCGCGCTCGACCCGGTCACCCACGTTCACCAGCGGGCGCTGGTTGATGCAGGTGTTCTGGTTGCTGCGGGTGTACTTGACCAGCGAATAGATGTCCACGCCGGCATCGGTCTCGCCCGAGATCTCGGCTTCGTCCACCTTGACCACGATGCGCGCCGCGTCGATCTGCTCGACCACGCCGCCGCGGCGGGCGTTCACGGTCACGCCCGAGTCGCGCGCCACCGCGCGCTCGATGCCGGTGCCGACCAGCGGCTTCTGCGCGCGCAGGGTCGGGACGGCCTGGCGCTGCATGTTGGCGCCCATCAGCGCGCGGTTGGCGTCGTCGTGCTCCAGGAACGGCACCAGCGCCGCCGCCACCGACACCGTCTGCATCGGCGAGACGTCCATGTAATGGATTTCGCTCGGCGGCTTCAGCAGGTTTTCGCCCTGGAAGCGGCAGGCCACGAACTGCGCGGTGATGTTGCCGTGCTCGTCGCGCGGCGCGTTGGCCTGCGCGATGACGTACTCGTTCTCCTCGATCGCCGACAGGTACTCGACCTCGTCGGTGACGCGGCCGTCCACCACCTTGCGGTACGGGGTCTCCAGGAACCCGTACTTGTTGGTGCGGGCGAACACCGCCAGCGAGTTGATCAGGCCGATGTTCGGGCCTTCCGGGGTCTCGATGGTGCACACGCGGCCGTAGTGGGTCGGATGCACGTCGCGCACTTCGAAACCGGCGCGCTCGCGGGTCAGGCCGCCCGGGCCCAGCGCCGAGACGCGGCGCTTGTGGGTGACCTCCGACAGCGGGTTGTTCTGGTCCATGAACTGCGACAGCTGCGAGGAGCCGAAGAACTCCTTCATCGCCGCGGCCACCGGCTTGGCGTTGATCAGCTCCTGCGGGGTCAGGCCCTCGGACTCGGCCATCGACAGCCGCTCCTTGACCGCGCGTTCCACGCGCACCAGGCCGACGCGGAAGGTGTTCTCGGCCATCTCGCCGACGCTGCGCACGCGGCGGTTGCCGAGATGGTCGATGTCGTCCACCACGCCGCGGCCGTTGCGGATCTCGCACAGCACGCGGATCACGTCGAGGATGTCGGAGCCGACGCCGCCGGTCATCTCGCGCAGGCGCACGGACTCTTCGTCCTTGCGGTCGGCGAAGTACTTGGCGTCGAACAGCACCGGCGCGCCGGTGACTTCCTTGCGGCCCAGGCGGCGGTTGAACTTCATCCGGCCCACGGCCGACAGGTCGTAGCGCTCGAAGGTGAAGAACAGGTTGTGGAACAGGTTCTGCGCGGCGTCCTTGGTCGGCGGCTCGCCCGGACGCATCATGCGGTAGATCTCGACCAGCGCCTCCAGCTGGGTCTTGGTCGGATCGATGCGCAGGGTGTTCGACAGGTACGGGCCACGGTCGAGGTCGTTCACCCACAGGGTGCCCACGCTGGCGATGCCGGCCTTGCGCAGCTTCTCCAGGATGTCCAGGGTGATCTCGTCGTTGGCGCTGGCCAGCAGCTCGCCGGTCTTCGGATCAACCACGTCATGCGCCAGGATGCGCCCGGCGATGTAGTCGTCCGGCACCGCCAGCGCGGACACGCCGGCCGCCTCGAGCTGCTTGATGTGGCGCGCGGTGATGCGCTTGCCGGCCTCGACGATCACCTTGTCGCCATCGGCGAGGTCGAAGTCGAGGGTCTCGCCGCGCAGGCGCTCGGGCACCAGCTCCAGCTGCACGCCTTCCGCCTCGATGTGGAAGGTGTTGATGTCGAAGAATTCGGCCAGCATCTCCTCGTTGGAGTAGCCCAGCGCGCGCAGCAGCACGGTCACCGGCAGCTTGCGGCGACGATCGATGCGGGTGAAGAGCGCGTCCTTCGGATCGAACTCGAAGTCCAGCCAAGAGCCGCGGTAGGGAATCACGCGCGCGGAGAACAGCAGCTTGCCCGAGCTATGGGTCTTGCCGCGATCGTGGTCGAAGAACACGCCGGGCGAACGGTGCAGCTGGGAGACGATGACGCGCTCGGTGCCATTGACGATGAAGGTGCCGTTGTCGGTCATGAGCGGGATCTCGCCCATGTAGACCTCCTGCTCCTTCACGTACTTGATCGCCTTGGTGGACGACTCGCGGTCGTAGATGACCAGGCGCACGGTGACCCGCAGCGGCGCGCCGTAGGACAGGCCGCGGGTGCGGCACTCGCGCTCGTCGAAGGCCGGCTCGCCCAGCTTGTAGCCGACGTACTCCAGCGCGGCATTGCCGCTGTAGCTCACGATCGGGAACACCGACTTCAGCGCGGCGTGCAGGCCCTTGTCCTCGCGCTTGGAGGGCTCGACGTTCTCCTGCAGGAACTCGCGATAGGAGTCCAGCTGGATGGCGAGCAGGTAGGGGACCTCAAGGATAGAGCGGCGCTTGCCGAAATCCTTGCGGACGCGCTTTTTCTCGGTGAACGAATACTGCTTGGCGGTAGTCATGTCGCGTGCGCCTCGTCATGTTCGGCCGCGGTTGCGCGGCCGGCGGGGAAATACAGGAACTGACAGTGGGAAGTCGCTGGTATTGCCGGCACCAGCACGCCCTCTCCCGCTACTTCCGACTGTCAACTCGGTGGCTCTGGAACAACGGTTTCCACAACGGCCAAAGGCCGGGGGCTTCCGCCCCCAGCCTTTGGTGGTCGCCAGCATGTGCAGCCCGGCGACGCAACGAAGGATTACTTGATTTCGACGGTCGCGCCGGCGGCCTCGAGGTCCTTCTTCATCTTCTCGGCGTCTTCCTTCGACACGCCTTCCTTCACGGTGCCGCCGGCCTCGGTGAGGTCCTTGGCTTCCTTCAGGCCCAGGCCGGTGATGGCGCGGACGGCCTTGATCACTTCGACCTTCTTCTCGCCAGCGGACTTCAGGATGACGTTGAACTCGGTCTGCTCTTCGGCGGCGGCGGCAGCCGGGCCGGCGGCAGCAACCGCCATCACCGGGGCGGCGGCGGAGACGCCGAACTTCTCTTCGATGGCCTTCACCAGCTCCATCACTTCCATCAGCGACTTGGCGGCGATGGCGTCGACGATCTGCTCGTTGGTCAGGGACATTGCGATTACCTCTGGATATGTTTCGTTTGAATGGGGAACGTTGTCAGGATCGGACGCGCATCAGGCCGGTTCGGCCTGCGCCTCGGCTTCCGCCGGGGCTGCATCGCCACCGCCCTGCTTGTCGGCGACGGCCTTGACCGCGCGGGCGAACATCGCCGCCGGCTCGGCCAGCACGCGGGCCAGCATGGCAAGGGCCTGGTCGCGGGTCGGCAGGGACGCCAGGACCTCGACGTGGCTGGCCGGGTACTGCTGGCCACCGACGACGACGACCTTGGGCTGCAGCTTGTCGTTGCCCTTGGCGAACTCCTTGATCAGGCGCCCGGCGGCGCCGGGTTCCTCGGTCGAGAACGCGTACAGCAGCGGACCCACGAGGGAATCCTTCGCCACTTCGTACTCGGTGCCGGTGACGGCGCGCGCGGCCAGCGTGTTCTTCACGACCTTCAGGAACACGCCCGTCTCGCGGGCCTTCTTGCGCATCGCGGTCATCTGCTCGACCGTGGTGCCGGCGTACTCGGCCGCGACCAGGGAGTGCGCCGTCGCGGCGACTTGCGCCACCTGTGCGACAACATCCTGTTTCTGGGACAGATTGAGAGCCATAGTCACTCCTCGATTGAACGCCGCCCGCGGCTCCTGCCGCTGGCGGTCCTGGGCGATGCCGGTCCGTGGCATCGGGGATGCAGGGCATCCCGGCGGTGGCCATCCAGAGCTGTCTTGGTCCAAAACATTCCAGAAGGGCATCACCATCTACGCAGGCCCTCCCTCGCGGGAGTGGATTAAGCGACCCCGCCTTCGGCAACGGCGATTCCATGCCGTGTGAGCATCCTTGCCCGTCGTTGCCACGCGCGGACCGCACCTGCGGTCTTTGACGGCTTCCGCCGCGACGGATCGCGGCGGGGCCTTCAAAATTTCGAAGCACCGCGCCGCCGGGGCGGCGCGGCTTGCAGCATTACTTCAGGCTCAGCGAGGCCTGGTCCACGGTGACGCCGGGGCCCATGGTGGAGCTGAGCGAGATCTTCTGCAGGTAGGTTCCCTTCGAGGTCGCCGGCTTGGCCTTGATCAGGTCCAGCAGCAGCGCCTGCAGGTTGCCCTTCAGCGCCTCGTTCTCAAAGTTCGCCTTGCCGATGGTGCAGTGGATGATGCCGGCCTTGTCGGTGCGGTAGCGCACCTGGCCCGCCTTGGCGTTCTTCACCGCCTCGGCCGGATTCGGCGACACGGTGCCGACCTTCGGGTTCGGCATCAGGCCACGCGGGCCCAGCACCTGGCCAAGCTTGCCGACCACGCGCATCGCGTCCGGGGTCGCAATCACAACGTCGTAATTGAGATCACCGGCGATCATCTTCTCCGCCAGGTCATCCATGCCAACGACGTCGGCACCAGCGGCCAGGGCCTCGTCGGCCTTGGCGCCCGCCGGGCAGAACACGGCCACGCGGACCGACTTGCCGGTACCGGCCGGCAGCACGGTGGAACCGCGCACCTGCTGGTCGGACTTCTTGGCATCCACACCAAGACGCACGGCCACGTCGACGGCCTCGACGAACTTGGCCTTGCTGTGTTCCTTGATGATCTTCAGGGCCTCATCGATTGCATAGGCCTTGCCGGGGACGGTCGCAGCCCGGATCGCCTTCTGTCGCTTGCTCAGTGCCATCGCCTTAACCCTCCACCACCAGACCCATGGAACGGGCCGAGCCCGCAATCGTGCGCACCGCCGCATCAAGGTCGGCCGCGGTCAGGTCGGGCTCCTTCGCCTTGGCGATGTCCTCGAGCTGCTTGCGGGTGACCTTGCCCACCTTCTCGGTGTTCGGGCGCTTGGAGCCGGAGGTGATGCCGGCCGCCTTCTTCAGCAGCACCGTGGCCGGCGTGCTCTTGGTCACGAAGGTGAAGGTGCGGTCGGAATAGGCCGTGATGATGACCGGGGTCGGCAGACCCGGCTCGAGCTTGGAGGTCGCGGCGTTGAACGCCTTGCAGAACTCCATGATGTTCAGGCCGCGCTGGCCCAGCGCGGGGCCGACCGGCGGACTCGGGTTGGCCTGCCCGGCCTTGACCTGCAGCTTGATGTAGCCGACTACTTTCTTTGCCATTTTCGGAAGTCTCCGGGTGCAAACGCCTGGCGTGCAGGCTCCCCATCGGACCGGGAACGATCACTTGACCACCGCGCGTCCCGGCATCGCGCGGCGAAATTCCAGTCGCAGCAACGGCCGCACGCGGCGGCCGGTTGCAGCTGCTCCTCGAAGGGAGCCGACAATGATAGCAGAACTACCGCGACGGCGTCCAGATCAGGCCTTTTCGACCTGTCCAAACTCCAGCTCGACGGGGGTGGAACGGCCGAAAATCAGCACTGCCACCCGCAGGCGGCTCTTCTCGTAATTGATCTCTTCGACCACGCCATTGAAGTCGTTGAACGGGCCATCCACCACCCGCACCATCTGGCCCGGCTCGAACAGGACCTTCGGCTTCGGCTTCTCGACGCCATCCTGCACGCGCTGGAGGATGGCATCGGCCTCCTCGTCGCGGATCGGCAGCGGGCGGTCGGCGGTGCCGCCGATGAACCCCATCACCTTCGGCGTTTCCTTGACCAGATGCCAGGACTCGTTGTCCATGCGCGGGATGCCATCCTCGACATGGGTGGCGATCTGCACCAGTACGTAGCCCGGGAAGAACTTGCGCTCGGAACGGCGCTTCTGGCCGGCGCGCATCTCCACCACTTCCTCGGTGGGCACCAGCACCTCGCCAAAGCGATCCTGCATGCCCATCCGCGCGATGCGGTCGCGCAGGGCCTGCGCCACCGACTTCTCGAAGCCGGAATAGGCGTGCACCACGTACCAGCGCTTTTGGACTTCGGTATTGCTCACGGCATTCTCCATCAGGAACCAAGCAGCGTCTTGACGCCGAGCTGGATGATCCAGTCGAAGGCCGCCAGGATCAGGCTGATGGCGATGACCGCGATCACCACGATCCACATCGTCCGGGTCGCCTCCTGGCGGGTCGGCCAGACTACCTTGCGCAGCTCGAAGCGGGACTCGGACAGGAACTCGCGCGCGCGCGCGCCCGCCCCGGTCAGGAGGAACACCCACACGCCCAGCCCCAAGCCCGCCACCACGGCCAGCACCCGCGCCACGCCCGGCAACGCACCATCGAACCAGTAATAGACGAACACGCCCGCCGCCACCAGCAACGCGGCCAGCACGTACTTGACGATGTCCGCGGAGCCTGCGGACGGACGGGGCAGCGAATTGCTGGTCAAGGCGCGACTCTCTCTGGGCTTACTGACCCGGAACGCACGCGCGCTCCGGGAGGTGGCACGCCAGGAGGGACTCGAACCCCCAACCTGCGGTTTTGGAGACCGCTGCTCTGCCAATTGAGCTACTGGCGTATCGAAACTGCACTGTTCCCGAAAAAGGCAACGGCGGCTTGCGCCGCCTGCCTCCACCCCAGCCCGTTTCCGCAGGCGGAAACGGGGGAAACGCAGGGGCTTACTTGATGATCTTGGACACCACGCCGGCGCCGACGGTGCGGCCGCCCTCGCGGATCGCGAAGCGCAGGCCTTCGTCCATCGCCACCGGGTTGATCAGCGTCACCTTCATCTTCACGTTGTCGCCCGGCATCACCATCTCGACGCCTTCCGGCAGCTCCACCGCACCCGTGATGTCGGTCGTGCGGAAGTAGAACTGCGGGCGGTAACCCTTGAAGAACGGCGTGTGGCGGCCACCCTCGTCCTTCGACAGCACGTACACCTCCGCCTCGAACTCGGTGTGCGGGGTGATCGAACCCGGCTTGCACAGCACCTGGCCGCGCTCCACCTCGTCACGCTTGGTGCCGCGCAGCAGCAGACCCGCGTTGTCGCCCGCCTGGCCCTGGTCCAGCAGCTTGCGGAACATCTCCACGCCGGTCACGGTCGTCTTCTGGGTCGGACGAATGCCCACGATCTCGACTTCGTCGCCCACCTTGATCACGCCGCGCTCGATGCGCCCGGTCACCACGGTGCCGCGGCCCGAAATCGAGAACACGTCTTCCACCGGCATCAGGAACGGCTTGTCGATCGCGCGCTCCGGCTCCGGGATCCAAGTGTCCAGCGCGTCCACCAGCTTGATGATCGACGGCACGCCGATCTCCGACTGGTCGCCTTCCAGCGCCAGGCGCGCCGAACCCGCAATGATCGGGGTGTCATCGCCCGGGAAGTCGTACTTGCTCAGCAGCTCGCGGACTTCCATCTCCACCAGCTCCAGCAGCTCCTTGTCGTCCACCATGTCCGCCTTGTTCAGGTAGACCACGATGTACGGCACGCCCACCTGGCGCGACAGCAGAATGTGCTCGCGGGTCTGCGGCATCGGGCCGTCCGCCGCCGAGCACACCAGGATCGCGCCGTCCATCTGCGCCGCACCCGTGATCATGTTCTTCACGTAGTCGGCGTGGCCGGGGCAGTCCACGTGCGCGTAGTGGCGCGTCGGGCTCTCGTACTCCACGTGCGCGGTCGAGATCGTGATGCCGCGCGCCTTCTCTTCCGGCGCCGCGTCGATCGCGTCGTACGCCTTGAACTCACCGCCGAAACGCTCCGCGCCCACCTTCGTCAGCGCCGCCGTCAGCGTCGTCTTGCCGTGGTCCACGTGACCGATCGTACCCACGTTCACGTGGGGCTTGGTGCGCTCGAACTTACCCTTTGCCATGGCTGCGTCTCGTTGGGTTTGCCTGCCGGAACAGGCGTGAGGTTGCGAATATGGTGCTCACGAATGGAATCGAACCATCGACCTCCTCCTTACCAAGGAGGTGCTCTACCGACTGAGCTACGTGAGCAGGTTTTGCGACAGGGCCGTGCAATGGTGGAGCGGGAGACGGGAATCGAACCCGCGCTAGTAGCTTGGAAGGCTACAGTTCTACCATTGAACTACTCCCGCACCGGGAGCCCTGCTTGTTGCATCCCCGGCTGGTAAGGCCGGGGATCTTGGAGCTGGTGGAGGGAGGTGGATTCGAACCACCGAAGGCGTAAGCCAGCAGATTTACAGTCTGCCCCCGTTGGCCGCTTGGGTATCCCTCCGTACATCCCTCGATGCGGGGCCGTGAAGCCCCTCAAAGAGCCCGTTATTGTTGCCGCCACTTGCAGCCATGTCAACACGGCGCACCGGGATTTTTTCGGGAGGCTCCGCGCGGCCCCGTCCCGGCACCTCATCCAGCCGCGGGCGATGCCCGCTCGTAGTCCACGAAGGCGAAGGCGAACGGGTGCGTGGCATCGACCGGATGCAGGCTGCGCGCGGTCTCCCGCCAGCGCCCCGGCGGCAGCGGCGGGAAGAAGGCATCCGCCCCCTCCACCTCCGTCTCGACATGGGTCAGGTGCAGGTGGGTGGCTTGCGGCAGGGCCAACGCGTACAGCTGCCCCCCGCCGATCACGCACAGCTCGTCGCCTCCCGCCGCGGCGACCAGCGCGAGCGCCTGCTGCAGTGAGGCCACCGCCTGCATCCCGGGGAACGGCACCTGGCCGCCGCGGGTCAGCACCAGGTTGCGCCGCCCCGGCAGCGCCCGCCCCAGCGACTCCGCGGTGCGCCGCCCCATCAGCACCGGCTTGCCGAGGGTCAGCGCCTTGAAGCGCCGGAGATCGTCCGGCAGATGCCAGGGCAGCGCGTTGCCGCGGCCGATGGCCGAATGGCGGTCGAGCGCGGCGATCAGGGAGACGCGCATGGCGGAACCGGCCATGGCCGGCCTACACCGCCACCGGCGCCTTGATCGCCGGCCACGGGTCGTAGCCCTCGATCACGACGTCCTCGTAGCGGAAGCCAAAGATGTCGCGCACGTCCGGGTTCAGCTTCAGCACCGGCAGCGGGCGCGGCGTGCGCGCCAGCTGCTCGCGTGCCTGCTCGAAGTGGTTGGCGTACAGGTGGGCATCGCCGAGGGTGTGCACGAAATCGCCTACCCCCAGCCCGCAAACCTGCGCCACCATGTGGGTCAGCAGCGCGTAGCTGGCGATGTTGAACGGCACCCCGAGGAAGATGTCGCCGCTGCGCTGGTACAGCTGGCAGCTCAGGCGGCCGTCCGCCACGTAGAACTGGAACAGGGTGTGGCAGGGCTGCAGTGCCATCTTCGGCAGGTCGGCCACGTTCCAGGCGGAGACGATCAGACGGCGCGAATCGGGATTGCGGCGGATCTCGTCCACCACCCAGCGGATCTGGTCGATCGCCTGCCCGTCGGCGCCCTGCCAGCTGCGCCACTGCTTGCCGTACACCGGCCCCAGCTCACCGTCCGCGTCCGCCCACTCGTCCCAGATCGAGACCTTGTTGTCCTTGAGGTAGGCGATGTTGGTGCTGCCCTGCAGGAACCACAGCAGCTCGTGGACGATCGAGCGCAGGTGCAGCTTCTTGGTGGTGACCAGCGGGAAACCCTCGCGCAGGTCGAAGCGCATCTGCCAGCCGAACACGCTGCGGGTGCCGGTGCCGGTGCGGTCGGCCTTGTCGGCGCCGTGCTCCAGCACGTGGCCCAGCAGGTCGAGGTACTGCTTCACCGCGCCGTCTCCGCACTGGCGACCGGCATCAGGGTCGGCGACGTGCGCGACTTCCACAGCCAGAACAGGCCCAGCAGCACCAGCGGCAGGCTCAGCAGCTGGCCCATGGTCAGCCAGCCGAAGGCGAGGTAGCCGAGCTGGGCATCCGGCTCGCGCACGAACTCGACCAGGAACCGGAAGCAGCCATACAGCAGCGCGAACAGGCCGGAGACCGCATAGCGCGGGCGCGGCCGGCGCGAATACCACACCAGCACGCAGAACATCACCAGCCCCTCCAGGGTGGCCTGGTACAGCTGCGAGGGATGGCGCGCGAACGTATCCAGCAGTCCGGCCTCGTACTGGGCGCGCAGGGTGGCGGCATCCATCGAGGCGAACGGCTCCGGCAGCGCGCGCGGGAAGATCACGCCCAGGCGCTCGAACACGGTGCCGTGGGTGGGCTTGCCCCACAGCTCGCCGCCGATGAAATTGCCGATACGGCCGAACCCGAGCCCGGCCGGCACCAGCGGCGCGATGAAATCGACCGTGTCGAAGAAGTGCAGGCGGTGCCGGCGCGACCACCAGGCGATCGCCGCGAGCACGCCCAGCAGGCCGCCGTGGAAGCTCATCCCGCCTTCCCAGACCCGGAACAGCAGCAGCGGATCGTGGATGAACGGGCCGAAATCGTAGAACAGCATGTAGCCGACCCGGCCGCCCACCACCACGCCGAGCATGGCGTAGAACATCAGGTCGGAGAAGCCGTTGTCGTCCACCCCCGGCAGGCGCCCGGCGCGCACCCGGCGGCGCCCCAGCCACCAGGCCACGGCGAAGCCCAGCAGGTACATCAGCCCGTACCAGTGGACTTTCAGCGGGCCGAGCGAGAGGGCGATGGGGTCGATCTGGTGCAGGTACGGCATAGGAACCATGGGCAGTAGGGCGTGGGGGACCGGCGTGCTACCACTCGCCGGCGCCAGGGATGCGGTGGGCGGCGGCGCGGCGCCGCATCAGCAGGTTCAGCCACTCCACCAGCACCGAGAAAGCCATGGCGAAGTAGATGTAGGGCTTGGGCACGTGCACCTCCAGCCCGTCGAGCACCAGCACGGCGCCGACCAGCAGGATGAAGGCCAGCGCCAGCATCTTGACCGTGGGATTGGCGTCGATGAAACGTCCCAGCGGATTGGCCGCCAGCAGCATGATCCCCACCGCCACCAGGATGGCGAACACCATGATCGGGATGTGCTCGGCGATCCCCACCGCGGTGATCACCGAATCCAGCGAGAACACGATGTCGATCACCGCGATCTGCGCGATCACCAGTGCGAACACCGCCGAGGCCTTGGTGGTACGCGGGTCCTCGTCCTCGCCGCCGGTGATGAGGTCGCGGATCTCCAGCACGCCCTTCACCAGCAGGAAGACGCCGCCCAGCACCAGCACCAGGTCGCGGATCGAGATGCCCTGGCCGAACAGCTGGAACAGGTCTTGCGACATCCGCGCCAGGAACGCCAGCGTCACCAGCAGCAGGATGCGGGTGATGCAGGCCACCGCGATGCCCAGCCGGCGCGCCAGCGGCTTGCGCTCCTCCGGCAGGCGGCTGACCGCGATCGAAATGAACACCAGGTTGTCGATGCCGAGCACGATCTCCAGCGCGCTCAGGGTCACTAGGGTCAGCCACGCATCGGGCGAGGCCAGGAAACTCAGGTCCATCCGCCCACCTCCACCACCGGCCGCGACGTACGCATCACAGCCAGCGGGGCAGCAGCAGGGCGCCCCAGACCAGCAGCACGTTCATCATCAGCACGAACACCGCAGCCGAGCCCATGTCCTTGGCGCGCCCGGCCAGCTCGTGGCGCTCGGGCCCGAAGCGCTCGATCACCGCCTCCATCGAGGAGTTCATCAGCTCCATCGCCAGTACCAGCAGGCAGCTGCCGACCAGCAGCACGCGCTCCACCGGGGTCTGGCCCAGCCACCAGCCCAGCGGGCCCAGCAGCAGGAACAGGCAGACCTCGAGCCGGAACGAGGATTCGTGCAGCCAGGCCGCACGCAGCCCCAGCAGCGACCAGCGCGCGGCGCGCATCACGCCGGCGGGTCCACGCGGGAAATGCCCGTACAGGTCAGCCATGCGTGCAGGTCCGGAAGCGGGAAGCGCGGCGGGTAGCGGGCATCGAACGGAACGCCAGGTGGAACGGGCCGTCATTCTGCCACAAGCCCCCGGCCCGCCCGGGCGGGCGGCCGGCACCCGCTACTGCGAGCGCAGCGCCTCGATCGGGTCCAGCAGCGAGGCCTTGCGCGCCGGGTAGTAGCCGAAGAACAGCCCGGTGGCGATCGAGAACGCAGCCGCCAGCGCCACCACCTGGGCGTTCAGCGCCACCGGCAGCTCGCTGAACTTGCCCGCCAGCAGCGCGCCGACGATGCCGATCGCGATCCCGATCACGCCACCGATCAGCGAAATCAGCATCGCCTCGGCCAGGAACTGCGCGCGGATGTCGCGCGGGCCCGCGCCCACCGCCAGCCGCAGGCCGATCTCGCGGATCCGCTCGGTGACCGAGACCAGCATGATGTTCATGATGCCGATGCCGCCGATCACCAGGCAGATGCCGGCCACCGCGCCCAGCAGCTTCGACATGAGGTTGGTGGTCTGGGTGCGGGTGGCCACGATCTGGCTGATGTTGCGCACCACGAAGTCGTCGTCCGCGCCCGGCTGGATCTTGTGCCGCTGGCGCAGCAGGGCCTCGATCTCGGACTGCGCCACGTCGAGGTTGCGGGCGTCGTCCACCCCCACCGAGATCTGCTGGACCGCGCCCGGCGGCATCCCCTGCGAGGTGGACAGGCGGCGGCGCGCGGTCTCCAGCGGCACCACCACGATGTCGTCCTGGTCCTGGCCGAAGCCGCCCTGGCCCTTGGGCTTGAGCACGCCGACCACGGTGAACGGCACCCGCCCGAGGCGGATGGTCTGGCCGATTCCCTCCTGGTCGCCGAACAGTTCGCGGCGCACGGTCTCGCCCAGGATCACCGGCTTGCTGGAGCCGCCGTAGTCGGCGGGCTGGAAGCCGTCGCCACTGGCGATCTCCCAGCCATTGATCGGGAACCAGTCGGCCTGCACGCCCTGCCACTGGGTGGAGGCATTGTTCTCGGCGAACACCACCTGGGTGCCGCCGCGCAGCGAGCCGGCCACGTACTGGACTTCCGGCACCTCGTTGCGGATCGCCTCCACGTCGCCTTCGGTCAGGCTCCAGCGGCTGCCCTGCGCCAGCCGCGCGCCGCCCGGGCCCATGCCGCCGGCGCCGGAGATGTCCAACCGCTGCGAGCCGAGGCCCGAGACCAGCTTGTCGATCTCGGCCTGGGTGCCCTGCCCGATCGAGACCATCACGATCACCGCGGCGATGCCGATGATCACGCCAAGCGAGGTCAGCGCGCTGCGCAGCCAGTTGCCGCGCAGGGCAAATACCGCGGTGCGCAGGATTTCCAGCGGGCTCATGCGCGGCTCCCGGCACGACGCGCGCCGAGCACGCCGTCGTGGATTTCGTAGATGGCGTCGGCGTGCTCGGCCACGTGCGCATCGTGGGTGATCAGCACCACGGTATGCCCGTCCGAGCGCAGGCGCTTGAACAGCGCCAGGATCTCCTCGCCGGTCTTGCTGTCCAGCGCGCCAGTCGGCTCGTCCGCCAGCAGCAGCGGCGGCGCGTTGATCAGCGCGCGCGCGATCGCCACCCGCTGCTGCTGGCCGCCGGACAACTCGGTCGGCTTGTGCCCGGCGCGGCTGCCCAAGCCCACCGCTTCCAGCATCGCCAGCGCGCGCTCGCGGCGCTCGTGGCGTGACATCCGCACATAACCCAGCGGCATCATCACGTTCTCCAGCGCGGTCATCCGCGGCAGCAGGTTGAACTGCTGGAACACGAAGCCGATCTTGTGCAGGCGCACCTGCGCCAGCTCCTCGGCATCGAGGGTGGAGACGTCCTCGCCATCGCACAGGTAGGTGCCCGAGGTCGGCGTGTCCAGGCAGCCCAGCAGGTTCATCATCGTGGTCTTGCCGGAGCCGGACGGCCCCATGATCGCCACGAACTCGCCGCGGCGCACGGTCAGGTCCGCCCCGTGCAGCGCCACCACCTCGGCCTCGGTGCCGGCCAGGTACACCTTGCTGAGCTGGCGGGTCTCGATGACCGGCGCAAGCGGGTTTGCGATCACGGCGCCCCCGCGGCGCGCTCGCCGCTGATGATCTGGTCGCCCTCGCGGATGTCGCCCATCACCTCGGTGGCGCTGCCGTCGCTGGCGCCCAGGCGGATGTTCACCAGCTCCGGCTTGCCGCCCTTGGCCAACCGGTACACGCTGACCCGCTTGGCGTTGAGCTGGGCATCCACCGCCGCGTCCCATTTCGCACGCTGGTCTTCGCTCAGGGAGGCACGGAAAGCCGCGAACTGTTGATTGATGCGCTCGCGCATGCGCGCACGGATCTGCGCCTGCATGCTGGCGTCGGGCCCACCGCCACCGCCGCCCATGCGCATGCCGCCACCGCCGAACAGGCGATTGCCGCCCTGCTGCGGCGACTGCGCCGCCTGCTGCCGGAACTGCGCCGCGCGCTCGGCCTGGCGCTTCTGCATCTGCGCCAGGGTCTCGTCGAACGCCGCCTGCTGCTGCGCATTCAGGCCCAGCCCGGCCGCGGCCGCGCGCAGGCCGTCGGCCATCCCGTTGCCGCCAGCGCCCGGCCCGCCCTGGCCCGGCGCCTGCGGCTGCAGCGCCGCCAGCGGCGAGCCATCGCTGGGCTTGAAGCGCAGCGCGGCGTTCGCCAACTTCAGCACACCGGTGCGCTTGCTGACCTCGATCTCGGCGTTCACCGTCAGCCCCGGCAGCAGGGTGCCGTCGCTGTTGTCCACCGTGACCACCACCGGGTAGGTGACGACGTTGTTGTTGGTGGTGGCCGCCAGCCGCACCTGCTCCACGGTGCCGCGGAAGCGGCGGTCGGGGAAGGCATCGGCGGTGAAGCTGACCGCCTGCCCCACCTTGACCTGGCCGATGTCGGATTCGTCCACCGCCAGCTCGATCTTCATTTTCGACAGGTCTTCGGCGATGGTAAACAACTCCGGCGCCTGCAGGCTGGCGGCGACGGTCTGGCCCGGTTCGATCTTGCGGGTCAGCACCACGCCGTCCACCGGCGAGCGGATCACCGTGCGCTCCAGGTTGACCCGGGTGGTCTGGGTGGAGGCGGTCTGCTGGCGGATCGCGGCCTGCGCCGAATTGACCTGCGCCTGCGCCTGCTCCATCGCGGCGCGCGCCTGGTCCACGTCGCTCTGGGCCACCAGCTGCTGGCGGCCGAGGTCGGACTTGCGCTGGTAGTCCAGCGTCGCGTTGCGCAGCGTCGCCTGTGCCTGCGCCAGCTGCGCGCGCGCGCTGGCGATCTGGGCCTCGCCCTGGCGGATCTGCGCCTCGTAGGTGGAGGGGTCGATCACCGCCAGCACCTGGCCCTTCTTCACCGGCGAGTTGTAATCGGCCAGCACCTGGGTCACCTGGCCGGAGATCTGGCTGCCGACGGTGACGGTGGTGATCGCGCTCAGGGTACCGGTGGACGAGATCGCCACCCGGATGTCACCGCGCTGCACGGTTTCGGTGCGGTAGCCGCCCTCGGCCGTCTGTCCGCGCTTGTGCCAGAAGTGCCAGCCCACGGCCAGGGCGGCGATGACGACGATGGCGATGCCGGCTTTGCGCAAGGGGGAACGGCGGGGACGACGGGGCTGGCTCATGCGGAGTCTGCGAAGTCTGTGGACAGGCGGAAACGCGCGGGCGCGCGCAGGGTTGACAGGCATTCTCGCCCGCCCGCATGACACCCGACCGTGCCATCAGTCCTGCACGGCGCGCCCGAACAGCAGGCTGGCGCAGGTGCCCTGCCCGGGCGTGCTGTCCAGCCGCAGCGTCCAGCCGCAGCGCTGGGCCAGCCGGTGCGCCACCGACAGCCCCAGCCCGCCGCCGCCGGGCGGCGTGCCCAGGCCGCGGTAAAACGGCTCGAAGGCGCGCGCCAGGGTGGCCGCATCCATCCCGATCCCGGTGTCCTCGATCTCGACCCGGTCCGGCAGCACCCGCACCCGCACCTGCCCGGCATCGGTGTAGCGCGCGGCATTGGCCAGCAGATTGCCCAGCACCACCGCCAGCGCCCGCGGTGGCGCATGCAGCAGCGGATCGGCCTGCTGTTCGAGGGCCAGCGCCAGGCGTTTGCGCTGCAGCTGCGGACGCACCTGTTCCAGCACCTGGTCCAGCAACTCGCCCACGTGGAAGTCCTCGGCTTCCAGCGGCACCTCCTGCCCGCGCGCCAGCAGCAGCAGGGCATCGATGGTGGCCTCCATCCCCGCCACCGCCTCGCGGATGCGCGCCAGCGAGCGCCGCGAGGCCTCCGACAGGCCGTCGTCGTGCGCGATCAGGTCGCTGGCCATGCGGATCACGGTCAGCGGCGTGCGCAGCTCGTGGCTGGCGTCGCGGGTGAAATCCTGCTCACGCGCGAGGCGCTCGGCGGGCGTCGGCGCGTGTGCGGGGTCAGGGCTGGGCGAGGAACTGGGCATGCGCGGCGGGCGGCATCAGGCCGCCAGATCGGCGATGCGGTAGCCCGCGCTCTGCACCGTGTGCAGCAGCGGGCGGTCGAACGGCTTGTCGATCACCTTGCGCAGGTTGTACAGGTGGCTGCGCAGGGTGTCGGAATCCGGCAGGTCGTCGCCCCAGATCTCGCGCTCGATCTCCTGGCGGCTGACCACCCGCGGCGATTCCCGCATCAGGATCGCCAGCAGGCGCAGCGCGATCGGCGACAGCGCCAGCTCCTGGCCGGCGCGGGTCGCGCGCAGCACGGCCGGGTCGAGCACCAGGTCGGCGACCTGCAGCACGCCGCCGCCGACCTGGCGGCGGTCGCGCCGGATCAGGGCATGCAGGCGCGCTTCCAGCTCGCGGATCGCGAACGGCTTGGTGAGGTAGTCGTCGGCCCCGGACGAGAGCCCGCCGAGCTTGTCGTCGAGGGTGTCGCGCGCGGTCAGCATCAGGATCGGGGTGGCCTTGCGCGCCTCGTTGCGCAGGCGGCGGCAGACCTCCACCCCGTCCAGACGCGGCAGCATGAGATCCAGCACGATCGCGTCGTACGGGTTCTCGGCCGCCAGCCGATAGCCGTCAAGCCCGTCCATCGCGTAGTCCACCTCGAACCCGCGGCCTTCCAAGTACTCGCCCACCATCTCGGAGATGTTGCGATTGTCCTCGACGATCAGCACCAGCCCCGCCTGTCCGTTTTCACGCATTACCGTGACCTCATGCACCATGCCGGCAACATGCCCGGCGGCCGGTGGATGCTGCGTGAAGGGCTATCCTGCGCACCCCGGCCCCGCCCCCTGCCCGTCCCGACCGCCAATGCCCTACGCCCGCCTGCTCACCCCGCTGCTGCTGGTGTTTTCCAACCTCTTCATGACCTACGCCTGGTACGGGCACCTGAAGGACCGCACCACCGCGCTGCCCAAGGTCATCCTGATGAGCTGGGGCATCGCGTTCTTCGAATACCTGCTGATGGTCCCCGCCAACCGCATCGGCAGCGCGGTGTACAGCGCGCCGCAGCTGAAGGGCATCCAGGAAGTCATCACCCTGTTGGTGTTCGCCGGCTTCTCCACCTGGTACCTGGGCCAGCCGCTGAAGTGGAACCACTGGGCCGGCTTCGCGCTGGTGGTGTGCGCGGCCTGGCTGATCTTCATGGAGTGAGCGAAGCCGCGCACCGCTCGCGGATCAGAACGGGATCCTGCCGACCAGGATGTCCTTGAACATCACCCAGTCGCCAGCAAACGAATACAGCGGGTGGCGGAAAGTGGCCGGACGGTTTTTCTCGAAGAAGAAATGCCCGACCCAGGCGAAGGCGTAGCCGCAGACCAGCGCCGCCAGCAGCCACCACGGATTGGACTGCCGGAGCGCCAGCAGCACGAAGCCGATGGCCAGGCTGCTGCCGACGAAGTGCAGGCGCCGGCAAGTGCGGTTGCGGTGCTCGCCCAGGTAGAACGGGTAGAACTCGCGGAAGCTGGAGAAACGCGGGGCATCGCTCATGGCGTCGTATCCTCCCGGGCGGCTTTCTCGGCGGCCTTGGCCAGGTCCCAGTAGCGATCCTGCGCCGCCAGCGGCTGGCCGGCAAGCCCGCCATCGGCCGCGGCCAGCGCCTCCATCGCGCGGAAGCGGCGCTCGAACTTGGCGTTCGCCCGGCGCAGCGCCGCGCCCACGTCCACCCGGGCATGCCGCGCCAGGTTGGCGCAGACGAACAGCAGATCGCCGATCTCGTCCTCCAGGCGGTCGCGCGCGGCGGCATCGGCCGGATCCTCGGCCACTGCGGCCAGCTCCGCGCGCACCTCCTCGATCTCCTCGTGCAGCTTGGCGATCACCGGCTCCGGGCCGGGCCAGTCGAAGCCGACCTTGGCCGCCTTCTGCTGCAGCTTCACCGCGCGCAGCCACTCCGGCAGGCCGCGCGAGATGCCGGCCAATGCGGAGGTATCGGCCTCGCCCCTGGCCGCGCGCTCGGCGCGCTTGATCGCCTCCCAGTCGCGCAGCACTTCGTCGCTATCGCCCGCGCGGCTTTCGCCGGCCGCTCCCGGCCTCCTGCCTCCCGCGGCATTGGCACGTCCCTGTGCGGCAAACACGTGCGGGTGCCGGCGCACCAGCTTGTCGCAGATCGCCGCCACCACGTCCGCGAAGGCGAACGCGCCGGCCTCCTCGGCCATGCGCGCGTGGAACACCACCTGCAGAAGCAGGTCGCCCAGCTCGTCCCTGAGGTCGGCCAGGTCGCCGCGGTCGATCGCATCGGCGACCTCGTAGGCCTCCTCGATGGTGTAGGGCGCGATGCTGGCGAAGGTCTGCTCGCGGTCCCACGGGCAGCCGCCATCAGGGTCGCGCAGGCGCGCCATGATCGCCAGCAGGGTGCGGATGTCACGCGGGTCGGCGGGCGCGTCGGTCATGCGGGCAGGCGGGCAGGCAGGGCGGGATCGCCGACGACGATGAAGTCGCCATTGAGCAGGGTGTCGCGCTGGTTGTAGCGCAGGACGCGGCCGCGCGTGTCCAGCACCGCGCCGCCGGCGGCCTCGACGATGGCCTGCCCGGCCGCGGTGTCCCATTCGCTGGTCGGGCCGAAGCGCGGGTAGAGGTCGATCGCGCCCTCCGCGATCTTGCAGAACTTCAGCGCCGAGCCGCAGCCGACCACCTCGCTGCCGGGCAGCGCGTCCAGCAGCGCCTGCGTGCGCGCGTCGCGGTGCGAGCGGCTGGCGGCGATCCGCAGCGGGGAAACGGCCGGCTGGCGCGCGCGGATCGGCTGCGCATCGGCACCCGCGCGGCGGAACGCGCCCTGCCCCGGCGCGCCGTACCAGAGCACGCCGGTCACCGGCTGCTGGATCAGCCCGAACACCGCCACGCCGTCCTCGATGAGGGCGATGTTGATGCAGAACTCGCCGTTGCGCTTGACGAACTCGCGGGTGCCATCCAGCGGATCGACCAGCCACAGCCGGCGCCAGCCGCGGCGCTCGGCGATGTCGATGGCGGCCGATTCTTCCGACAGCACCGGAATGCCCGGCGTGAGCGCCTGCAATCCCTCGACGATGCAGCGGTGCGCGGCCAGATCAGCAGCTGTCAGTGGCGAGCGGTCGTCCTTGTGCTGCACCGCGAACTCACCCTCGTACACCGCCAGGATCGCAGCAGCGGCGCGCTGGGCGATTGCGGCCACGCCTTCGCGCAGGGCCTCATCCATGCGCCTGCTGCTCCAGCCACTCGCGCACCACGAACAGGGCCGCGATGCTGCGCCCTTCCGAAAAATCCTCGCGCAGGATCAGCTGGCCGAGGTCGGCCAGCTTCCACGGCACCACTTCCAGCTCCTCCGGCTCGTCGCCGGGCAGACGCTGCGGATACAGGTCGCGCGCCAGCACCAGATGGGTCTGGTGGCTCATGTAGGTCGGCGCCAGGGTCAACCGGCGCAGCACGCGCAGGTCGCGCGCGCCGTAGCCGGCCTCCTCCATCAGCTCGCGGTTGGCCGCCTGCTCCGGGGTCTCGCCGGCGTCGATCCGGCCCTTCACCAGCCCCAGCTCATAGCGGTGCACGCCGGCCGCGTATTCACGCACCAGCAGCACGGTCTGCGCGTCCAGCAGCGGCACCACCGCCACCGCGCCATGCCCGCGGCTGTGCAGGCGCTCGTACAGGCGGCGCTCGCCGTTGGCGAACTCCAGGTCCAGCCGCTCCATCCGGTACGGGCCGGCGTCGTGCTGGGTGATGCCGTGGATCACGGGCAGGCGCTGGCTCATGCGCACCTCCCGGCGGCGATAATGGCGGGATGAAGGACGTTCACGATTCCATGATAGCCGCGGCCGATGACTGGCGCGCGCGCGACCTGGCCGTGCTGTGGCACCCCTGCACCCAGATGCGCGAGCACCCGCACGCGCTGCCGCTGTTTCCGGTGGAACGCGGCGAGGGCGCGTGGCTGGTGGGCATGGACGGCCGCCGGGTGCTGGACGGGGTCAGCAGCTGGTGGACCAACCTGCACGGGCACGCCGAGCCGCGCATCGCCGCGGCCATCGCGCGCCAGGCGCGCACGCTCGAGCAGGTGATCCTGGCCGGCTTCACCCACGCGCCCGCGGTGGAACTGGCCGAGCGCCTGCTTGCCCTGGCCCCGCGCCAGCCAGGGCGCGCGCCACTGGCGAAGGTGTTCTATGCCGACAACGGCTCGGCCGGGGTCGAGGTGGCGCTGAAGATGGCGTTCCACTGGTTCCACAACCGCGGCATCCCGGGGCGCACCAAGTTCATCGCGCTCACCGGCAGCTACCACGGCGAGACCCTGGGCGCGCTGGCGGTGGGCGACATCCCGCTGTACCGGCGGGTGTACGCGCCGCTGCTGGCGGAGGCCCTGTTCGCGCCCTCGCCGGATGCCTTCGGCAGCGCGGACGACGCCGACGCCCAGCGCAAGGCCGAGGCCGCCGCCGATGCCCTGGCCGCGCTGCTGGACGCGCATCCCGGCGAGGTCTGCGCGCTGATCGTCGAGCCGCTGCTGCAATGCGCCGGCGGCATGCGCATGCACCACCCGGCCTACCTGCGCCGCGCGCGCGCGCTGTGCGATGCGCACGGGGTGCTGCTGATCGCCGACGAGATCGCCACCGGCTTCGGCCGCACCGGCACCCTGTTCGCCTGCGAGCAGGCCGGCATCCAGCCGGACCTGCTGTGCCTGTCCAAGGGCCTGACCGGCGGCTTTTTGCCGCTGTGCGCGGTGCTCGCCACCCAGGCGATCTACGACGGCTTCCTCGACGACTCGCGCGAGCGCGCGTTCCTGCATTCGCACAGCTACAGCGGCAACCCGCTGGCCTGCGCCGCGGCGCTGGCCTCGCTGGACATCCTCGAGCAGGACGGCGTGCTCGAACGCAACCGCGCCACCGCCGCGCGCATGGGCGCGCTGGCGGCGCAGTTCAGATCGCATCCGCAGGTGGCCGAGGTGCGCCAGACCGGGATGGTGGTTGCGATCGAGCTGCACCCGGAGGCCGGCAATACCGAGGACGGCCATGCGGTGGAGATCACCGGCCGCCGCGGCCTGCGCATGTACCGCGCCGCGCTGGATGCCGGCGCGCTGCTGCGCCCGCTGGGCGACGTGCTGTACTGGATGCCGCCCTATTGCGTGGGCGAGGCCGAGCTGCAGGTGCTGGCGCGTGCCACCGCCGCCGCGCTGGAGGAGGCCGCCCGGTGCGCCTGACCCGCTGTTATGTCGACGGCCCGCTGGCACCCGGCGCCGAGGTCCTGCTGCCCGAGGAGGTCGCCAACCACCTGCTGCGGGTGTTGCGCCTTTCGCCCGGCGATGCCTGCGTGCTGTTCAATGGCGATGGCCACGACTACGCGGCGCGCCTGCTCGCCGCCGACAAGCGGCAGGCGCGGGCGCAGGTGCTCACCGCGCGCGCGGTCGCGACCGAATCGCCGCTGCGGATCACCCTGCTGCAGGGCATCGCCCGCGGCGAGAAGATGGACTTCATCCTGCAGAAGGCCACCGAGCTGGGCGTGGCGCGGGTGCTGCCGGTGGAGAGCGAGCGCAGCGAGGTGAAGCTGGCGGGTGCACGCGCGGACAAGCGCCTGGCGCACTGGCGGCAGGTGGTGATCGCCGCCTGCGAGCAGAGCGGGCGCGCGCGCGTGCCGGAGGTGCTGCCGCCGCAGCTGCTGACCAGCGCCGCGGCGCTGCGGGAAGGCCAGGGCTTCCTGCTCGATCCGCAAGCGGACATGACGCTGGCGGCCTTGCGCGACACCGGCCTGCTGGCGTGCACGCTGGCGATCGGCCCGGAAGGCGGCTGGTCACCACGCGACCGCCAGGTTCTAGCGGCGGCCGGCTTTACTGGCCTGCGCCTGGGGCCGCGGGTGCTGCGCACCGAGACCGCGGGACTGGCGGCGATCGCGGCGCTGCAGGCGCTGGCCGGCGATCTCGGCTGAACCCTCGGCCGAAACGGCGTAGGCGGCGCGCTCAGGCCGCGGCGGCCAGCGCCTCGCGCAGGGTGTCCTCGAGCGCCTCGAGATCCGGCACCATCGCCTCGTCCTCGTTCAGGCGCACCCGCGCCAGCACGCCCGGGGGCAGCGCCTCGCCGTCCGCATCCAGGGTCGCCAGCGCCGCCTCGGTCACCGTGACCAGGCGCGGGAAGCCCTGCGTCAGCAGTGCGAAATAGGGGCGCCGGGCATCGCCGCCGAGCGCCTTCAACACGATCACCTTGCTGCCCAGGCCGCCCTGCTCCTCGGCCAGCCCCGCGAACCGCGAAAACGACAGCAGCGGCAGCTGCCAGCCGCGCCAGCGGATGCGGCCCAGCAGCCAGGCCGGCGCGTTCTCCACCGGCTCCGGAGTGGCGAACGACAGCACCTCGGCGATGGTGGCGTTCGGCAGCAGCAGGCGCGCCTGCGCGACCTGGATCAGGACGCCGCGGATGATCGGTGCGAATTCGGAAGACATGGGCTACCTCAGGCGGGCCAACGGTGCAGCAGTTCGCGGGACATCTCGGCCAGGCTGCGCGACTCGCCGCCGCGCGTCACCAGCATGCGGCTGGTGGCCGGATCGAAGCAATTCTCGGGGGCCTGGCCGTACGCCAGCCCGCCGGCCAGGCGCAGCGACAGCGCGGCGTCCACCCCCGACGGATCGGCGCCGCTGAGCAGCAGGAGGGCGCTGTCGGCCGGCGGCAGCCCGGCAAAGCGCGGCTCGCCCTCGCAGGCGGCGAAGATCGCCCCGGCCGGCGCGCGCACCACGTCCAGCCCGTCCGGCATGACGTGCACGCAGCCCGCCTGCAGCGGCGCGCCGGGCTGGGCCAGCACCACCTGCATCAGGGTGGCGCGCTGCATTTGCCGCACCAGCTTGTCGTACTGCCCGCCATCGAGCTTCTGGCGCAGCAGCACCGGCCGCGGGAACCCCGCCGGCAGGCTGGCCAGCAGCTGGCGCACCGCATCCGGGCCACCGATCCCGGCGGCGATCGCCACCGCCCCGATCGGTGCAGCCGGCGCGCGCGACGGCGCCTGCGGCACCTCCGGCAACGCCGCCACCTGCAGCGCGAGCGCCTGCATCTCTTCGGCGAATCCGATCCGCGCGCTGTGCTCGGGCGGTGCAGGCAGCACGTCGTCATGGCCGTCCAGCTTGGCCGCCAGATGCCGGGCCCAGCGCGCGGCCTCCCAGCCATCGCGCTTGGCGGCGACTTCGGCCTCGTCGAACACCACGTCCAATGCCGGGTCGGCCAGCAGCGGATCGAACCGGTCCAGAACGCTCTCGGTGGCCGCGTCCAGCACCACCACCAGCGCCTGCGGCGCCTGCGCGCGTACCGCCGCCTCGTCGGCCTCGGCAGGGTCGAGCGTAGCGGCCAGCGCGGCACCCGCCGCGCGCACCGCCTGCTCGGTACGCTCGCGCGCGGCGCCCGGGCGCGCCAGCACCACCACGCGGCGCCCGCTCATTGCGCCAGCCCGTCACCCACGTACTCGAGCTTGAGCAGCTCGAACACGTTACGCATCAGCTCCGGCTCCTGATAGGGCTTGCCCAGGTAGCGCTCGACGCCGATCTCCATCGCGCGCTGGCGATGCTTCTCGCCGGTGCGCGAGGTGATCATCACGATCGGCACGTCGCGCAGGCGCACGTCGGCCTTCATCGCGGTGGCCAGCTCGTAGCCGTCCATGCGCGGCATTTCGATGTCGAGCAGCATCAGGTCGGGCACCAACTCGGCCATGCGCTCGAGTGCATCGAGGCCGTCCTTGGCGGTGGCGACCTCGAAGCCGTGGCGCTCCAGCACGCGGCCGGTGACCTTGCGCATCGTCACCGAGTCGTCCACCACCATCACCAGCGGGACGCGGCGGGTTTCGACCGGCGCCGCCGCTGCGTGCCGCAATGCACCGGAGGCAGCCAGGGTCGCCTGGCGGCGCACCAGCGGGGCCACGTCGAGGATGACCACGACGCGACCGTCGCCCATGATGGTCGCGCCGAAGATGCCCGGGATCGAAGCCAGCTGCGGCCCGCCGGTCTTGACCACGATTTCGCGGCTGCCCAGCACCTGGTCGACGGCGACCGCCGCGCGCAGCTCGCCGGAGCCGACCAGCAGCAGCGGCATCTGCAGATGCCCTTCGGCCTTGGCAGGCGCGGTTCCGACCAGGACGCCGAGGTCATGCAGGGCGTAGTCCTCGCCACCGTAGCGGTAGACCGCCCCCGCCTGCGCCAGCTCTTCGCGCGCGATGCGGCCGACGCCGCGCACGGCTGCGATCGGCACCGCGTACTCGGTCTCACCGATCTTGACGAACACCGCCTGGGTCACCGCCAGGGTCTGCGGCAGGCGCAGGGTGAAGGTGGTGCCCGCGCCGGGGCGCGAGGCGATGTCGATCGAACCACCGAGCTGGCGCACCTCGCTGGCCACCACGTCCATCCCGACCCCGCGGCCGGCGAGCCGGCTGACGGTCTCGGCGGTGGAGAAACCCGGCTGCATGATCAGCTGGTACAGCTCGGCATCGGTGAGCTCGGCATCGGCGCTGATCAGGCCGCGTTCGATGCCGCGCGCGCGGATCGCGGCGCGGTTGAGGCCGGCACCGTCGTCGCTGACCTGCAGCACCACTTCCGCACCCTCGCGGCGTACCGCGATCCGGATGCTGCCTTCCTCCGGCTTGCCGGCGGCTTGACGTGCCTGCGGGGTTTCCAGCCCGTGCGCGATGGCGTTGCGCAGCATGTGCTCCAGCGGCGCGGTCATGCGCTCCAGCACGTTGCGGTCGAGTTCGCCCTGCGCGCCTTCGACCCGCAGCTGGGCCTGCTTGCCGGTTTCGGCGGCGGCCTGCCGGATCACCCGGCGCAGGCGCGGCACCAGCGAATCGAACGGCAGCATGCGCGTGCGCATGAGGCCTTCCTGCAGCTCCGAGCTCACCCGCGACTGCTGGGTCAGCAGGGTCTCGTACTGGCGGGTGAGCTCTTCCATCGAGCCGTGCAGGCTCTGCAGGTCGGCCGCGGACTCGGCCAGCGCGCGAGAGAGCTGTTGCAGGGTGCTGAAGCGGTCGAGTTCCAGCGGGTCGAACGCCTCGCGCCCGCTGTCGCTCTCGCGCTGGAAGCGCGCGATGATCTGCGCCTCGGTCTCGGCATCCAGGCGGCGCAGCTGGTCGCGCAGGCGCAGGTTGGTCTGCTCCATTTCCGCCGCGGTGCTGCGGAAGGCCGACAGCTGCTGCTCCAGCCGCGCGCGGTAGATCGCGACTTCGCCGGCGTAGTTGACGAGGCGGTCGAGCAGGTCGGCGCGGATGCGGACCTGCTCCTGCGGCGCGCGCACGCCGATCTCGTCGTCCTCGAACGCGCCCTCCGGCCGGATCGGCGCCGACAGCGGCGTGAGCACCGGCTTGGGCGCCGGGGCCTCGGGACGGGCGGGGGCCGCCTCGGGAACCTCCGCTGCCGGTGCAGCCGGCGCCGGCGCGCGGTTCTCGGCGCGGGCGTTGAGCTCGCCGATCAGGCCGTCCGGCATGCCGATGGCGCGCCGTGCGGCGATCCGGGTGATCATGGTGTGCAGGCGATCGAAGCCGCGCTCCAGCAGCGCCACGCCGGCATCGCCCAGCTCCACGCGCTGTGCCGCCACCGCTTCCAGCAGGGTCTCCATGGCGTGGCCGAGCTCGCCCGCCGCCATCACGCCGGCCATGCGCGCGCCGCCCTTGAGGGTGTGCAGGTCGCGCTGCAGGCCGACAATCAGCTCGTTGTCGTCCGGCGTCTCGCGCAGCTGCGCCAGCAGGCCGTCGGAGTGGTCGAGCAGGTCGCCGGCCTCCTCCACGAAGATGTCCACCAGCTCGAGATCGAGCTCGCGGGTGTCGAGGGCTTCGTCCGGATCCTCGGCCGCGGCCGCGGTGGACTGCAGCGCGGCCAGTGCGGCCAGCTCGCGCGCCCTGGCGGCAGCAGCCGCCTCTGCGGCACGCCGCTCGGCCTCGCGGCGCTCGGCTTCGGCGCGGGCCGCAGCGATGCGCTCGGCCTCCAGGCGCTCGGCTTCGGCGCGGGCCGCCGCGATGCGTTCCATCTCCAGCCGCTCGGCTTCGCGACGCGCCGCCTCTTCCGCCGCGGCTTGCTCGGCCGCAAGCCGCTCGGCTTCGGCGCGGGCGGCTTCCTCCGCGGCCAGCCGCTCGGCCTCCGCCTGCTCGGCTGCCAGACGTTCTGCCTCCAGCAGCGCGGCTTCGGCGGCCGCCTGCTCAGCGGCAAGCCGCTCGGCTTCCTGACGCGCCGCCTCTTCCGCGGCCTGACGCTCGGCCTCCTCGCGCGCGGCCTGCTCGGCCGCGAGCCGCTCGGCCTCCTGACGCGCCGCCTCTTC
>NZ_SMAP01000003.1:0-155629 GCF_004346265.1 Thermomonas haemolytica | reverse complement strand
CTCCTGACGCGCCGCCTCTTCCGCGGCCTGACGCTCGGCCTCCTCGCGCGCGGCCTGCTCGGCCGCGAGCCGCTCGGCCTCCTGACGCGCCGCCTCTTCCGCGGCCTGACGCTCGGCCTCCTCGCGCGCGGCCTGCTCGGCCGCGAGCCGCTCGGCCTCCTGACGCGCCGCCTCTTCCGCGGCCTGACGCTCGGCTTCCTGACGCGCCGCTTCTTCCGCCGCCTGGCGCTCGGCTTCTTGGCGCGCCGCCTCTTCCGCGGCCTGGCGCTCGGCCTCTTCGCGCGCGGCCTGCTCGGCCGCAAGCCGCTCGGCCTGCTGACGCGCCGCTTCTTCCGCGGCCTGGCGCGCGGCCTCTTCGCGCGCGGCCTGCTCGGCCGCAAGCCGCTCGGCTTCCTGACGCGCCGCCTCTTCCGCGGCCTGGCGTTCGGCCTCTTCGCGCGCGGCCTGCTCGGCCGCAAGCCGCTCGGCTTCCTGACGTGCCGCTTCTTCCGCGGCCTGACGCTCGGCTTCCTCGCGCGCGGCCTGCTCGGCCGCGAGCCGCTCGGCTTCCTGACGTGCCGCTTCTTCCGCGGCCTGACGCTCGGCTTCCTCGCGCGCGGCCTGCTCGGCCGCAAGCCGCTCGGCTTCCTGACGCGCCGCTTCTTCCGCCGCCTGGCGCGCGGCGTCCTCGGCTGCCAGCTGGGCATGATCGACGAACGGCAGGCTGGCTTCCGGCAGGGTGTCGCGCAGAGCCGCCATCCGCGCCGCCAGCGCGGCATACACCGGCACCTGCATCGGGGTCACCTGCAGCGCAAGGGTCGAGGCGCGCACCGCCTCGGCCACCTCGGCCAGCGCGGCCAGGCCAGCGGCATCGGCCGGCTGCTGCGCGGCCAGCAGGCGCTTGACGTAGCCCTCGGCGGGCGCGGTGAACGCGGTCACCGTGGGCACCTCGCTCATCGCGAAGGCGCCGTTGAGGGTGTGGATCGCGCGCAGCAAGGTGCTGTCGGCCCGCGCCTCGCCCGCACGCGCACCGGCCAGCCAGGCCTGCATGGTCTCCAGATGGCCGCCGACTTCGGCGCCCAGGATCTCCAGCAGCACCGGGTCCACCAGCACCACCGCCGTTTCCGGCTCGGCGGCCGCGGCGGGCACCGGCTCCTCGGCCGGCGCGGCGGCGGCATCGGCTTCGACCACGGCCACCGGGGCCGCCTCGATCAGGACATCTTCGCCGGCCGCCAGGCGGTCGGCCACGGCCTCCATCGCCGGGATATTGGCCGCGACCGCGGCCCCGTCGCGCAGGGCCGCATGCAGCGCCGGCAGCAGCTCGCGCGCCTGGCCGACGAAGGCCACCACCGCCGGGCTGGCCGGACGCGAGCCGTCCAGCACGCGGTTGAGCATGTTCTCCACGTGCCAGGCGAATTCGCCCAGCACCTTGGCGCCGACCAGCCGGCCGCTACCCTTCAGGGTGTGGAACACGCGCCGGATCGGGCGCAGGGCCTCGGCATCCTCGGGCGTCAGGCGCCAGGCTGGCAGCAGGGCATCGAGGTTGGAAATCTCGTCCTGGAACTCCTCCAGGAAGATCTCGCGGATCTCGTCGTCGATCTCGTCGCCGGCGGATTCGAACCCGGCCGCCATCGCGGCGCCGGCCGGCACCACGTCCACTGCCACCGCGGTGGGTTTGGCCGCCTCCGACGCTGCACTGGCCTCTGCGGCGAGGCCGGCGGCGATCTCGGCATCCGCATCGGTTTCGGCCGAAGCATCGGCATCGGGAGCGATCGCCGCATCGGATTCGGCACTTGCCGCCGGCGCAGGTGCGGCCGACTCGACCGGTGCCGCGGCTTCGACCGCAGCCGGCAGCGGCCAGTAGCGCAGCGCTTCCAGGCTGGCGCGGGTCTTGTCGAGCAGGTCCAGGCGCTGGCCGAGCGGGTCGTGCAGCGACTCGAGGAAATATTCCATGCTGGCCAGCGCATCGGCCAGGGTATCCAGCGTCTGGCCGCCCGGCACTTGCCGGCGCTCGACCAGCTCGCGCTGGGTGAACTGGCGTAGCGCGTCCAGGTAGCCCGCCGGAACCGGCTGCTCGAGGATGCGCAGGGCGCCGGCGACTTCGGTCAGCAGGCGCGGCACCTGCTCCAGGGTGGCGTGGTCCCAGTCGGTCTCGACAAAGGCGACGAACGCGTTGCGCACTTCCGAGAAATTGCTGATGGCGGCGCGGGTGAGCGCGCCCATGACCTTGCGCGATTCCTGCGCCAGCAGATCGCCGGCCTCGGCATCGCGGCCGCCTGCGCCGAGGTGGGCCACCTGGTCATCCAGCGAATGGTCGATGTAGATCAGCGCGCCGGCCACGTCCATCAGCGCGCCTTCGTCGAACGGACGCGCGCCGCTGGTGATGGCGTGCACGATGCGGCGCTGCTCTTGGACTACGCCGCGGGCGCTGTCCAGGCCGAGCATGCCGAGCGTTTCGCCGATCCGGTCCAGCGCCTCCACCTGCGGCTGCAGTTCCTGCACGTTGCCGTGCCCGGCGCGCAGGAACAGGTCGAGCGCGTCCTTCACCTTCAGCAGGTCTTCCTTGATCGCCGCCGCCACGGTGTCCAGCAGCGCGCGGTTGCGCCCGGCCAGGCTGCCGCGCGCATGCTCGAGTTCGGCCTCGGTCGGCGCCACCAGCAGTGTCGGCAGGGCGTCCTGACCGAGCTCGGACGCACCGCGCGCAACGCGCAAGGCGTTGATCAGCGGCAGCAGCACGATCGGGATGTCGCGGTGGCCGCCCTGCAGGCGCTCGAGGTAATCCGGCAGTTGCACCACCCCGCGCATGAGCACGGCCAGCGCCTCGTCGCGCGCGGGCACGCCGCCGGCGTGCAGCGCCGCGGCCAGCTGCTCCATCTCGCCCGCCACCATCGCCGGGGCCTGCAGCTCGAGCATGCGCAGGGTGCCCTGCACCTGGTGCAAGTGGTCGATGCAGGTCTGCATCGGTGCCGGATCGCCGGGCGCCTCGGCGAAGGCCTCGAGTTCGATCCGCGCCTGTCGCAGCGCCTCGTCGATCTCCGGCTTCACCCAGCCGAGCGCGGTGTGGTCGATGGCATCCCGCAGCGCCGTGGTCATGACGCCGCTCCGGTGGAGCCCGGCGATGCGGTGCTGGCCTGGAGGGTGTTGTTCATCCGGGTCCTCGTCTCAGCCCGGCGTCAAGCAGGCAGCTTGAAGTCGGCGACCGAACGGCGCAGGTCCGCCGCGAGCTGGGCCAGGTTGCCGATCGACTCGGCGGTCTGGCTCGCGCCTCGCGCGGTCTGCGCGGTGATCGACTGAATGGTGTTCATGGTCTGGGTGATGTTGGACGCCGCGCTGGACTGCTCCTGCGCCGCCACCGAGATGCCTTCGATGAGGCTCGAGAGGTCGGACGACACCTTTTCGATCTCGCCCAGCGCGGTACCCGCGTCCTCGGCCAGGCGCGCACCGGCGACCACTTCCGAGGTCGTCTGCTCCATCGACGACACCGCTTCGTTGGTGTCGGCCTGAATGGTCTGCACCAGCGACTCGATGCGCTTGGTCGCGCTGGAGCTGCGCTCCGCGAGGCGCTGCACTTCGTCCGCCACCACCGCGAAACCGCGGCCCGCCTCGCCGGCCGAGGCCGCCTGGATGGCCGCGTTCAGCGCGAGGATGTTGGTCTGCTCGGAAATATCGTTGATCAGTTCCACGATCGAGCCGATTTCCTGCGAGCTCTCGCCCAGGCGCTTGATGCGCTTGGAAGTCTCCTGGATCTGGTCGCGGATGCTGTCCATGCCGGCGATCGTCTGCCGCACCACGCCGGCACCGTTGGTCGCGATCTGCACCGAGCGGCGCGCCACCTCGGCGGAGTCGGCGGAGTTGCGCGACACCTGGTTAATGCTGGCCGCGATCTCGTTGATGCGGTCGGTGGCGGAGTTGATCTCCTGCGCCTGGTGCCCGGCGGCCTCGGCCAGCTGCATGGCGGTGGCCTGGGTTTCCTGCGCGCTGGCCGCCACCTGCACCGAAGTGTCGTTGATGGTGGCCACCAGGGTGCGCAGCTGCTCCACCGCGAAGTTGATCGAGTCCGCGATCGCGCCGGTCATGTCCTCGGTCACGGTCGCCTTCACGGTGAGGTCGCCTTCCGCGAGCGAACCCATTTCGTCCAGCAGGCGCATGATCGCCTCCTGGTTGCGGTCGTTCAGTTCCTTGGTGGTCTGGTAGCGGATGCGCTGGGCGCGGTTCAGGGCCCACAGCAGGCCGCCGATCGAGAACAGCGCCAGCGCGCCGGACAGGATGCTGACCCATACGCCACCGATGATGCTGGTGTCCTTCAGCGAACCGAACGAGGTGAACGCCGCGAACAGGCTCTCGCTGTCGCCCAGCAGCTTGTCCGAGCCGCCGGCCAGCGCCGCGGCCGAGGCCTGCGCACCGATCAGCCTGCGCGAGTCGCCGACGATCGCATCGAGGTCCTTCTTCATGCCCTGCCACAGGGTATTGGCCTGGGCCAGCGGGCCGATCGCGCCGACCGCGGTGACCTTGGCGATGTCCTGGCCGCCGTTGAGCAGCACGTTCATCTGGCGATCGAACACCGCCGCGTCGCGCCCCAGCGCGTCGGCCGCCACCTGGGCGCCGTCGCCGCCGGCGCGCAGTTCCGCGATCCGGCGGGCCATGGTGGCCGAGGTCACCACCTGGTTCAGGGCGGTGAACACCTGCGCCGAGCTGGCGCCGCCCGAGGCCAGGCCGCGCACCACTTCGTTCAGCTGCGCCTGCAGCTGCGGCACCTTGGCGGTGAAGCTGTCGGCACGGCCGGCCAGCGCCAGCACCGCCTGCTGCGATCCCAGCACCTCGTCCGCGCGCTTGGCCAGCGGGGCCCAGGTGGCGTTCACTGTGCCGATCGGGCCGGCCACGTCGGGCGAATCGCCGAAGCGGTCGTTCAGCCACTTGATGTCGGCGTCCACCTCGCCCTTGGTGGCCTTGAGTGCATCGAACGCCTGCGCATTGCCGTCGATCGCCTCGCGGGCCTGGTTGGCCAGGCGCTGCGAATTGAGCTGCAGGCGCGAGGCCGCCGTGCTGGCGCCACCGAGGCGCGAGGCCTTGGTAGTGGCGTACAGGGTATTGCCAGCGAACACCAACAGCGAGCCGACCAGCAGCCAGATCCAGAAGTTGGTGCTGAGATTGCGGCCCTTGCCGGCGGCGGAATCCATCAAATTGCTCATGCGTGCGACCTCGGCTTGCTTGGTGTCCGCTGTTCAGGCGGCGGCTTGGCGGAATTCGGGGGTGCGGGACAGGCGTTCGAGGCTGAACACGCCCCAATCCTGGTCGTTCATGCGGTAGGCGCGATCGACGAAATGGGCGTAACGCCCGTCCATCAGCGCGCTGGCGTCGATCGCCTGCGCCTCGACGAAGCTGCGCTGGCCGTACAGTTCGTCGATGGTGACGGCGACATCGCCGCCCGGCTGGCGCACCACCAGCACGCGCTGGCGCTCGTGCAGCACGGTGCGCTCGCCCTCGAGGAACTGCTTGAGATCGACCACCGGCAGCAGGCTGCCGCGGATGTTGGCGATGCCCAGCAGCCACGGCAGCGCGCCGGGCACGTGGGTCAGTGCCGGCAGCGGCAGGATCTCGACCACCTCGTCGAACCCGGAGGTGAGCCGGTGGCGGCCGACGCGATAGGCCACGCCGCGCCACAGGCCGGGCGCATCCAGCTGCTCGGGCAGGCCGGCGACGTGCGCCAGGCTGCGCTGCTCGTAATCGGCCAGCGCCAGGAACGGGGAGCGCAACAGGCGCGCGGGGCGCACCGGCACGCGCGCGGGCGCGATCGACGCGGTCTCGCCTGCTTCGGTCGCCGTCATGCCACTGGCCTCCAGCGCCTCCGCGCCCGACGCCTGCACATCGGCCTGGACATCGGCCTGCGCGTCGAGTTCCACGTCCGCGTCCACGTCGGCGGCCGCGGACGCGTCATCGACAGCCGCCGGCGATGGCGGCGCGGCGGGTGCCGCGGCGAACGGCGGACGCCCCTTGTGCTTGTGCTTGCCGCGCTTGGCCATGCCTTCAGTGCCCGATCAGTGCGTTGATCCGTGCCACCAGGTCGCTTTCGCGCGGCGGCTTGGTGATGTAGTCCTTGGCGCCCTGGCGCAGGCCCCAGACCCGGTCGGTATCCAGCCCCTTGGTGCTGATGATCAGGATCGGGATGTGCCCGGTCTCGGCATCACGGGTCAGGGTGCGGGTGGCCTGGAACCCGTTCATGCCGGGCAGGATCACGTCCATCAGCACCAGGTCGGGCTTCTCGCGCCGGCACGCGGCAATGCCGTCCTCCGCGCTGGCGGACGCGATCACCTCGTGGCCGTTGCGTTCCAGCAGCTGGATCATCACCGCGGCTTCGGTCGGTGAGTCCTCGATCAGCAGAATGCGAGCCATGAAAGCCTTACCCCCCGGTCAGGCATTGACGTAAGTGCGGATTGCCCCCAGCAGCTCCTCGCGCGTGAAGGGCTTGGTCAGGTACTGCTCGGAGCCGACGATACGGCCTCGCGCCTTGTCGAACAAACCATCCTTCGACGAAAGCATGATCACCGGCACAGATTTGAAGGTCTGGTTGTTCTTGATCAGCGCGCAGGTCTGATAGCCATCCAGGCGCGGCATCATGATGTCCACGAAGATGATCTGCGGGTTGTGGTCGGCGATCTTGGCCAGCGCCTCGAAACCGTCGGTGGCGGTCACGACCTCGCAGCCCTCGCGCGCCAGCAGCGTTTCCGCCGTGCGCCGGATCGTCCGCGAATCGTCGATGACCATCACCCTCAGCCCCTGGAGGTTGATGCCTGCCCCATCCTGCTGCGCCATGCATGCCCCTTGCGCGCTCTTGCGCGATTGCCAACCGCCGCGTCTGCGCGCGTTGCGAGCTGCCTTTATCCAAGCCTGCGGGCAGGCTGTCAAGCATTCGCGCAGCGAGGGCGCCGGCCGCGGCGGGGGCTGCTACCATCCTGCCCTCCCCCGACTGTGAAGCCGCCATGCCGCATTTTGGCCCGCTCGACGTGGTGGTCGTGATGGACCCGATCGCGGCCATCAAGATCGCCAAGGATTCCACCTTCGCCATGCTGCTGGAGGCCCAGCGCCGCGGCCATCGCCTGCACTACGTGCGCCCCGGCGGGCTGGGCGTGCGCGCCGGTCGCGCCGCCGCCACCGTGGCGCCGCTGCAGGTGCGCGATGTGTACGGCGACCATTTCCAGCTGGGTGAATGGGCCGAACTCGACTTCGGCCCCGGCCAGGTGGTGCTGATGCGCACCGACCCGCCGGTGGATGCCGATTACCTGCACGACACCCAGATCCTGGGCCTGGCCCAGCGCCAGGGCGCGCTGGTGGTGAACGACCCGCAGGGCCTGCGCGACTTCAACGAAAAACTGGCCGCGCTGCTGTTCCCGCAGTGCTGCCCGCCGACCCTGGTCAGCCGCGACGCCGGCGCACTCAAGGCCTTCGTGGCCGAGCACGGCGAGGCGGTGCTCAAGCCGCTGGACGGCATGGGCGGGCGCTCGATCTTCCGCGCCCGCGCCGGTGATCCCAACCTCAACGTGATCCTGGAGACGCTGACCGCCGGCGGCCGCCACCTGGCGATGGCCCAGCGCTACCTGCCGGAGATCGCGCAGGGCGACAAGCGCATCCTGCTGGTGGACGGCACGCCGGTGGACTACTGCCTGGCACGCATCCCGCAGGGCGACGAGTTCCGCGGCAACCTCGCCGCCGGCGGCCGCGGCGAAGGCCGCCCGCTGTCCGAGCGCGACCGCTGGATCGCATCCCAGGTCGGCCCGGAAATGCAGCGCCGCGGCATGCTGTTCGTGGGGCTGGACGTGATCGGCGACTACCTCACCGAAGTCAATGTCACCAGCCCGACCTGCATCCGCGAGCTGGACGCGCAGTTCGGCCTGAACATCGCCGGGATGCTGTTCGAGCGCATCGAAGCGCTGGCCGGGGGGCGATGACGGCACCCGGCGCTCCCGCCGTGCCGCCGGCCCCGCGCATCGGCGAGGCCGAGCGCCTGCGCGCCACCGTGGTGCTGTCGCTGCTGCTGCACGCGCTGGTGATCTTCGGGGTCGGCTTCGCGCTGGAGGACGCCGCCCCGCTGGTGCCGACCCTGGACGTGATCCAGACCCGCACCCAGACCCCGCTCACCCCGGCCCAGGCCGACTTCCTCGCCCAGGCCAACAACCAGGGCGGCGGCGAACAGGACAAGAGCAGCCGACCCGGCGCACCCCAGGCCGGCCCGGTGCCGCAGGCGACCGAGGGGCTGGCGCCGCGCCCGCTGCATGCGCAGTCGCCCGCGCCCAGCCCGCCGCAGGACAGCCGGATCGCCGCCTCCACCCGCGGCCAGCAGGCCCTGCCGCAACCGCGCCCGCAGCCGGAATCGCGCCCCGACGACCGCCCGCCCGGGCGCGAGAAGATCGACCACGACATCGAGATGGCGCGGCTGGCGGCCGAGATCCAGCTGCGTTCGGCCGAATACGCCAAGCGCCCGAAGCGCAAGTTCGTCTCCGCCAGCACCCGCGAATACGCCTGGGCCCAGTACCTGCGCGCCTGGGTGGACCGGGTGGAGCGGGTCGGCAACCTGAACTACCCGGACGAGGCGCGCCGCCGCCACATCGGCGGGGTGGTGGTGATCAGCGTCGGTGTGCGCCGCGACGGCAGCGTGGAAAGCATCCGGATCGTGCAGTCCAGCCACATCCCGATGCTGGATGCCGCCGCCGAACGCATCGTCAAGCTGTCGGAACCGTTCCCGCCGCTGCCGAAAACCGCCGAGGACCCGGACATCCTGCACGTCACCCGCACCTGGCAGTTCCTGCCGGGCGGCACGCTGGTGGACCGCTGACCCCGGCGCCGTCACGGCACCGGGCCGCCCGCGGCCTCAGCGGTACATGCAGTCGACCAGCGCGTCCTCGTGCTTCACCAGCGCGTCGAGCGCCTTCTCCCACAGCCCCGCCGACTGCCCGAGCGGGACGTAGCCGCTGCCGTCGGCCTGGGCCAGTTCGAGACTGGATTCGGTGGCCTGGAAGTAGCCGTCGCCTACCTCCATCGCCAGCTTTGTGCGCAGCGTCTGGTTGGCGAAACTGGCGCGGAACCCGGTCAGCAGGGTGACCTGCAGCCGTCCCTGCTCGGCGTCCACCGCCTCCACGCTCACGCCCTCCTGCGCGGCCAGGCAAGCCTGCGCCTTCGCCACCAGCTGCTCGCGGCTGCCCGGCACCACGTAGCGCGACCCGTCCACCTTCAGGATCGGCTTGGCCTCCTGGCCGGTGTCGACTTCCAGTGTCCTGCCCTTGAACGGCACCTCCTCGGCGGACGCCGACGCCGCGGCCAGCGCCGCGACCAGCATCAGGATCCGAACCTTCACTCTCCCCCCCCTTGCACGTGGAACCTGCAGGGGAGAATAGCCAAAAGTCACGGCGTGGGGCGTGAACTCAGCCGCGCCGCGCCTGCTGCTGGGCCAGGGTGAGGGCGACCTCGTTGCGCAGGTAGGCCGGCTCCACCTGCTCCGGCGGCAGGCCTTCGCCACGGGCGAAGGCGGCAGCGGCCAGGTGTGCCACGTCGGCCGCATGCGGCAGGGCGGCGTCATCGGCCGCATGCAGGCGCGCGCCCATGCGTGCGCCCAGCATGCCGCCTGCGACCGCAAAGCCGGTGCCGGCACCGTGCCAGTCTTCGCCTTCGGGCAAGATCACCGCCTCCGGCGCGGCCACCTGCTCCGGCGCCAGCGGTTGCAGCCCCTGGCCATCCCACCCGAACGCGCCCAGATACACCTCGCCCATGCGCGCGTCGATCGCGGCCAGCCGGCGCGGGCCTGCGGCCTGCAGCGCCAGCGCGGCCAGGGTGGACACCGGCAGCAGCGGGCGGTCGAGGCCGAGCGCGATGCCCTGCGCGATCGCCACCGCCAGACGCACCCCGGTGAACGCGCCCGGGCCGCGCCCGAGCGCGATCGCATCCAGCTGGCGGCGCCGCAGGCCAGCCTCGGCCAGCAGCGCCTCGGCCCAGGGCAGCGCCAGCTCGGCATGCCGGCGCGGGGCGATGGCGAAGCGCTCGCGCACCTCGCCGTCGATGTAAAGCGCCACCGAACAGGCTTCGGTGGCGGTTTCGAAGGCCAGTAATTTCATCGCCCGGGATTATCCGCGAAGAACGCCTGCACGTCGGCCAGCGCACGGGTGCGCGGCAGCGGCGGCAGCGAGTCGAGGAAGATCCGGCCGTAGGATTTGCCCAGCAGGCGCGGGTCGCACAGCACCAGCACGCCGCGGTCGGTTTCGCTGCGGATCAGGCGACCGGCGCCCTGCTTGAGCGCGATCACCGCCTGCGGGATCTGCTCGTCATGGAATGGGGTGCCGCCGGCGCGGCGGATCGCCTCCAGCCGCGCCTCGAACACCGGGTCGTCCGGCGCGGCGAACGGCAGCTTGTCGATCACCACCACGCTCAGCGCCTCGCCGGCCACGTCCACGCCCTCGCGGAAGCTGGCGGTGCCCAGCAGCACGCCGTTGCCGGATTCGCGGAACTGCTGCAGCAGGACGTGGCGCGGCGCGCTGCCCTGCACGAACAGCGGCCATGGGCCATCGGCCAGCGCCGCGGCCGCCTCGCGCAGGGCGCGGTGCGAGGCGAACAGCAGGAACGCGCGCCCGCCCGAGGCCTCCAGCACCGGCCGCACCGCCGCCAGCACGGCCTGGCCGTAGTCGCGCATCGCCGGCTCCGGCAGGCTCGGCGGCAGGTAGCACAGCGCCTGCCGCGGCCAGTCGAACGGGCTGGGCTGGATCAGCTCGCGCGCGCCCTCCACCCCCAAGCGCTGCGCCAGATGGTCGAACCGGCCCGCCACCGCCAGCGTGGCCGAGGTGAACACCCAGGCCGCATGCGACTGCTCGCGGTGCGCGCGCAGCGGGGCGGAGACGTCCAGCGGCGTGCGCTGCAGGCGGAACCCGCGCGGGGTGAGTTCGTACCAGTGGACCTCGGGAGAGTCCTGCATGGAGGGCGAGGCGTCGGCGTCGAACGTCGGCTCCGACCCCGCGCGTCCGTTCCCCAGCCAGCGGCGCAGCCGCCCCAGTTGCTCCTGCGCGCGCGCGTGGCAGGCCTCCAGCCCGGGCGCCGCCTCGCGCAGCGGCGCAAGCGCGGCGTGCAGGCCCTGCAGCGCGTCCTCCAGGGTGTCCAGCGCCGGCTCCACGTCCACCCCGTCGCGTGCGCGCCAGGCGGTGCCGCGCTGCGGCAGGCTGTCCATCGCCGCCCGCAGCGCGCGGGTAGCCTGCTCCAGCGCCTGCGCCGGGGCCTGCAGCGCCGCCAGCGCGCCGGGCACGCCCTTGGCCTCGGCGATCGCATCGCGCGCCAGCTCCACCAGCGGGCGTGCGCCCAGTCCCTCGCCGAAGAACTGCGCCGCCAGCTCCGGCAGCTGGTGCGCCTCGTCCACCACGAACGCCTGCGCGCCCGGCAGGATCTCGCCGAAGCCTTCCTGCTTCAGCGCCAGGTCGGCCAGCAGCAGATGGTGGTTGACCACCACCAGGTCGGCTGCCTGCGCGCGCTGGCGCGCCTGCACCACGAAGCATTCGCTCCAGAACGGGCATTCGGTGCCCAGGCAGTTGTCGGCGGTGGAGGTCACCAGCGGCAGCAGCGGCGAGTCCTCGGCCAGCGATTCCAGCTCGGCCATGTCGCCGCTGCGGGTGCGCCCGCTCCAGGCCACCACGCGCTGGAACTGGCCGACCTGCTCGCGGGTGGTGAACCGCGGCTCGCCTTTGGCCTGCTCCAGCCGGTAGCGGCACAGGTAGTTGGCACGCCCTTTCAGCAGCGCGGTCTTCAGGCCCACGCCGAGGGCCTGGCGCACCCGCGGCAGGTCGCGCTGGTAGAGCTGGTCCTGCAGCGCGCGGGTACCGGTGGAGACGATGGTCTTCAGCCCCGACAGCAGCGCCGGCACCAGGTAGGCGAAGGTCTTGCCGGTGCCGGTGCCAGCCTCGGCCAGCAGCACCGCGCGCTGTTCGAACGCCTCCGCCACCGCCGCCGCCAGCCGCTGCTGCGCCGGGCGCGGACGGAAGCCCGGCAGCGCCCCGGCCAGCGCGGCCTGTTCGCCGAGCGCCTCGATCGTGGCGCGGGCCAGCCGCGATTCCGTTCCGGTCACGGCCCGGTCACGGCGTGGGCTGCGCCGGGGCCGGCGCGGGTGGCGGGGTCTTGGCCGGATCACCACCGCCGAAGAAATGCCGGAGGGCATCCCCGGCCCGCTGCAGCAGGTTGCCGCCGGGCACGTCGGCGGGCGGACTGACCGGATTGCCGAATTCGTCGAGTTCCACCGGCGGCGCGTACTGGCAGGGCTGGTAGGCCGGTGCATATCCCGCCACGAACGGGAACCGGCGCGCGCCCGGGCAATCCGCGTCGGTGCTCTGCCCGTCCAGCACCCAGCGCCATTCGATGCCGTCGGACGACAGCCGCAGCGGCGCGCTGGGCAGGCGCCGGAACACCTCCGACCACACCCGCATGCCGCCGGTGGCGCCGTACAGGCCGGTGGGCTGGTTCTGGTCGTTGCCCACCCACACCACCAGCAGGTGGTCGCCGGTGTAGCCGGCGAACCAGCTGTCGCGGCTGTCGTTGCTGGTGCCGGTCTTGCCGGCCGGGGCCAGGTGGCCCAGGCCTTGCGCCAGCAGCGCGCGCGCGGTGCCCGCGGTCACCACGTACTGCAAGGCATTGCCGACCAGGCGCGCGGCCACCGCGTCGCCCTTCTGCGCCGGCGGGGCGTCCTTGTCGTAGCGCTTGAGCGCGCGCCCCTGCGCATCCAGCACGCCGCGCACCGCATGCAGCGGCTGCACCTCGCCGCCGGAGGCGAGGAACTGGTAGAGCTGCGCCATCGCGTACGGGCTCTGGTCGATCGCGCCGAGGATCAGCGAGGGCTGCGGCGCGGCCTCGATCCCCGCCAGCGTGCGCAGAAGGGTAGCCAGCCGCGGCAGCCTCACCGCCATCCCCAGCCGCACCGTGGCCTGGTTGTAGCTCTGCGCCAGCGCGTCCATCAGGGTGACATCGCCGTGGCTGCGCCCGTCGGAATTGCCCGGGATCCAGCGCCTGCCGCCGCCCAGCCCCACCGTCACCGGGGCATCGCTGAGGGTGCTGGCCAGCGACCACTGCGCCGGCTGGGCCAGCGCCAGCAGATAGACGAACGGCTTCAGCAGCGAGCCCACTGGCCGCCGCGCATCCACCGCGCGGTTGAAGCCGGGTTCGGTGTACTGCCGGCTGCCCACCACCGCCAGCACGTCGCCGTCGTGCACGTCGGTCATCACCAGCCCCGCCTCCAGCGGCGGGCGGCCGCGCGTCTGCAGCGCGTCCAGGGTGTGCGCCACCGCGCCCTCGGCATAGGCCTGCGCGGACGGCGACATCCCGGTCATCACCGCCAGCCCGGCGCCGGAGATGGAATCGGCCGGGTAGTCGCGCGCCAGCTGCTTGCGCACCAGATCGACATACGCCGGGAACCGGTTGGCGGCGAGGTTGCCGGCGTTGCGGGTGACCCCCAGCGGGGCCTGCAGCGCGCGCCGGTATTCGGCCTCGCTGATCAGGCCGGTCTCGCGCATCTGCCCCAGCACGACGTTGCGGCGCTCCAGCGCGCGCTCGGGATTGCGCCGCGGGTTGTACCAGGACGGCCCTTTCACCATCCCGATCAGCAGCGCGATCTGCTCGGTGGACAGGTCTTTGAGATCGCGTCCGAACCAGAACTCGGAGGCCGCCGCGACCCCGCGGATCGACTGCGCGCCGCGCTGGCCCAGGTCCACCTGGTTGAGGTAGGCCTCGAGGATGGTGCGCTTGTCGTAGCGCGCCTCCAGCAGCAGCGCGAACAGGATCTCCTTGAACTTGCGGGTGAAGGTCTGCTCGCGGCCGATGCCGAGCAGGCCGCTGCGTGCCAGCTGCTGGGTCAGGGTGCTGCCGCCCTGACGGGTCTCACCCCCGGAGGTGAGGTTGACGAACGCGGCGCGCAGCATGCCGCTGAAGTCGATCCCGATGTGGTGGTTGAAGTCGCGGTCCTCCACCGCCTGCAGGCCGGTGATCAGCAGCTCCGGCACTTCCTCCAGCCGCACCAGCCGGCGCTCTTCCTGGTTCTGCCCGTACAGGGTGGCGATCCGCGCCGGGTCCAGGCGCGCGCTGCGCAGGGCCTGGCGGCGGCGCAGGTCGCGGATCGAGGCCACCTCATCGCCCGAGAGCACCACCTCCAGCACCGAGGGCGGCACCCGCCCGTCCACGTCGGCATAGCCACGGCTGGAAATCCGCCAACGCCCGCCGTCGCGCGCATAGGTGCCGGCGCGCTGGCCGTCGCCCTCGTGGTAGGCGGCGGCATCCAATTCCAGCTTCAGGGTCTGCGCGTCCAGCGCCAGCCCCTGGCGCAGCACCAGCGGGCGCGCGTACACCCGGGTCGGCACCTGCCAGCGCAGCTGGCCGAAGCGCACCCCGACCTCGTGGTTGAGGTACAGCAGGTAAGGCACCAGGAAGCCCAGCAGCAGGGCCACCGCCAGCAGCCCGGCGACCAGCAGGCGCCGCCGCCAGGGCGAGGCGCCAGTGTCGCCCGCCGCGTCGTCGTGCAGGTCGTCGTCTTCGTCTTGGATGCGGGGCATGGGCTGGGCGCGGGCGCGCGGATGCGACAATGGGGACCGTTTCGAGTCTAACCCAGCCCCTCGCGCCGGCCGCCTCCGCCGCGGTGGCCGGTCATGCAGGAGTTCAGCCGGATGCGATGGCGCGCGGATGCGCAATTCCAGTGGCGGCGCATGCTCGGCCTGGCCCGGCGCGGCTGGGCCAGCCTGCGCACACGCGGGCTGCGCGCCACCCTCGCCCGCCTGCACCGGCAATGGCAGCCGCCGCTGCGCCAGCCGCTGCCGCTGTACCTACTCGCGCCGGAGGCGTGCGCACCGCTGGCACTGGCCACCTCCGACACGCCGCGCGCCAGCCTCGTGATTCCGGTGCACGGCGGCTTCGCGCACACCCTGCGCTGCCTGCGCGCGCTGGTGGCGCATCCGCCGGCGACGCCGTTCGAGGTGATCGTGGTGGACGATGCCTCGCCGGACGACACCCTGGCACAGCTGCGCCGGATCACCGGTTTGCGCGTGCACGCACGGCGCGAAAACGGCGGCTTCATCGCCGCCTGCAACGACGGCGCGCGGCTGGCGCGCGGCGAGTTCCTGGTGCTGCTGAACAACGACACCGTGCCGCAGCCGGGCTGGCTGGAGGCGCTGCTCGGCACCTTCGACGCACATCCGGACGCGGGGCTGGTCGGCGCGCGGCTGGTGTATCCGGACGGGCGCCTGCAGGAAGCCGGCGGGGTGGTGTTCGCGGACGGCTCGGCGTGGAACTACGGACGCGGCGAGGATCCGCAGGACTGCCGCTTCACCTATCTGCGCGAGGCCGATTACGCCAGCGGCGCGGCGCTCGCGCTGCCCACCGCGCTGCTGCGCCAGCTGGGCGGGCTGGATGCGCGCTATGCGCCGGCCTATTACGAGGACACCGACCTCGCCTTCGCGGTGCGCGCCGCCGGACGGCGCGTTCTGTACCAGCCAGCGGCGACCGTGGTGCACGTGGAAGGCGCCACCGCCGGCACCGACCCGAACGCCGGCATCAAGGCCGCGCAGACGCGCAACCGCGGGGTGTTCGCGGCGAAATGGGCCCGCGCACTGGCGCAACAGCCCGCGCCCGGCACCCTGCCGACCCCGGCGCTGCTGCATGCGCGGCAGCCGCAGGTGCTGGTGATCGACGCCAACACCCCGCGCCCGGACCACGACTCCGGCTCGCTGCGGATGTTCGAACTGTTGCGCCTGCTGCGCGAGGAAGGCGCGCACGTGGTGTTCTGGCCGGCCAACCGGCAGGCCGATGCCGGCTACACCCGCGCCCTGCAGCAGCTGGGCGTGGAGTGCTGGCACGCACCGTGGGCGCCGCCGCTGCCGGCCTGGCTGCGCGTGCATGGCGCGCGCTTCCGGAGCGTGCTGGCCAGCCGCCACTACGTCGCCGCCGAATGCCTGCCGCTGCTGCGCAGGCACGCCCCGCAGGCGCGGCTGCTGTTCGACACCGTGGACCTGCACTTCCTGCGCGAGCAGCGGCAGGCCGAACTCTCCGGCGACGTGGGTGCGCGCCGCGCCGCCGCGCGCACCCGCCGCCAGGAGCTGGCGCTGGCGGCGGCGGCCGATATCACCCTGGTGGTCAGCGCGCACGAGCAGGCGCTGCTGCAGGCGGCGCTGCCCGGCGCACAGGTGGAGGTGCTCTCCAACCTGCACCGCGCGGGGCCGCCCGGGCCGGGATTCATGGCGCGACGCGATCTGCTGTTCGTCGGCGGCTTCCGGCATCCGCCCAACGTGGATGCGGTGTGCTGGTTCGTGCAGGCGGTGTGGCCGCAGCTGCACGCCGCCGATCCAACGCTGCGCTTCCACTGCATCGGTGCCGAGGCGCCGCCGGCGGTGCAGGCGCTGGCTTCGGTCGCGGGCGTGCAGGTGCACGGCCACGTGCCCGACCTGCAGCCCTGGCTCGACGGCTGCCGGGTGGCGGTGGCGCCGCTGCGGGTGGGGGCCGGCGTGAAGGGCAAGGTGAACCTGGCGATGGCGCAAGGCCTGCCGGTGGTGGCCACTCCACTGGCCGCCGAAGGCATGCAGCTGCAGGACGGCCACGACGTGTTGCTGGCAGCCGATGCGGTGGAGTTCGCACAGGCGGTGCTGCGCCTGCACACGGATGCCGCGCTGTGGCAGCGCCTGGCCGACAATGGCCGCACGCACGTCGCCCGCCACTTCTCGCCCGAGGTCGCGCGCCCGCGGGTGCGCCGCCTGCTGCTGGACTGAGCGCCCGCGGCGGCGAAATGGTGCGCGCCGAAAAGCGGCAATCGGGATGCCGCCCCGCCACGAACCCTCCCCCGTCCGTCTTGAGTCTGCCGAAGGAGGAACGGGGCTCACTCGCCCGTCCGTGGCTCGACAGGCTCACCACGAACGGGAACCGGGAAGCGCGCCCGCCACAGCGGCGAGCACGCTACAGGTGGGCCATACGCGGCAAAGTTTCCCCCCGTCCGTCCTGCACCTGGCGGAGGAGGAACGGGACACGCACGCCCGGTCTGGCAGCGCTCAGTGCAGGTCCTGCTGCACCCGCTGCAGGCGCTGGGCCAGTGCGGCGATGCCGGGCACGCTGGCATCCACTTCGCGCGCGCGTTGCAACGCTTCACGCGCGCCGGCCACGTCGCCGCCGCGCAGGCGTTCGTCGCCCACCGCCAGCCAGCGCTCGGCCAACCGGCGCTGTGCCGGCAGCAGGCCGGGGTCGTTCGGGGCCAGCAGACGCCAGACATCCAGACAGGCACGCGCGCGCGCCAGGTTGTTGTCGCGCAGGCCGGCGGACTGGCAGTTGCGCGCCGCATCGCGCATCGCGTCCGCGGCGGCCAGCACGTCCGGGTCCTGCGGGGCCAGCGCGCGCGCGGCGCGCAGGCGGTCCCAGGCGCTCTCGCCCGGCGGCGTGAGCCAGTGCCCGCGCGCCTGGGCGCGCTCTGCCTGCTGCAACAGGCGATGCAGGTGCGCGCGCGCATGCGCGGTCAGCGGCGCGCTGGAGGCCGGCGCTACGATCGGGCCCGGATGCAGGCGCTGGCGCAAGGCCTGCAGGCGATCCTCGGGCACGCCGGCGGCCGCCGCCAGCTCCAGCAGGTGGCGCGCCTGCGCGGTACGCCCGGCGCCGGCATCGCTCTTCGCCGCGTGCAGCAGGGCATCGCCGAGAGCCTGGCCGCACGGCTCCGGTAGCGGCGCCGGCAGCACCGGGCGCAACCCGTCGCAGAGCCGCGCCGCGGCTTCCGGCTGGTGCCGGGCCAGGCGCGCGCGCGCCTGGCGCAGGCGCTGTTCCACCGCGCGCGCCAGCCCGGCATGCAAGGCGGGCAGCGCGGGGAAGCCGGGATCGAAACGCTCCGCGCGCCGGATCAGGTCGGCGGCCTGGGCCAGGTCGCCGCGCGCCAGCGCCTCGGGCGCCGGGCGCAGCAGGTCCTGCAGCGCATCCTCGCGGCCTTCGAGCGCACGCTGGCTGCGCGGCGCACGCTGCAGCATCTGCTGGTACAGGGGCAATGCGGCCTGCGCGTCATCGTCCAGCCGCCCCTGCATCTGCGCCTGCCGCGCGCGCGCATACAGCGCGTCGAGGTCATCCCGCGTCTGGCGGGCGTCCAGCTTCGCCTGCAGCGCGTCCACCCTCGGCTTCGGTGCCTGCAGTTCGCGCGCCAGCTGCAGGGCCGCCTGCGCACCCGGCAAATCGCCCGCCTGCAAGCGCGCGTCCGCACGCGCCAGCGCCGCCTGCGCCACCCGATCCAGGCCGTCGCGGGCCTCCATCTGGTCGGGCTGCAGCGCCAGCGCGGCCTCGAACAACTCGCGCGCGCCGCTACCGTCCACCGCGCTCAGGCGACCCGCGCGCAAGGCCTGCTCGGCGCGCTGGCGCAGGGCGTCATAGCGCGGGTCCGGCCACAGCCAGCGGCCGAGCGGATCGCGCAGCATGACCAATGCCGCGAACAGCAGCAGCGCGCCGACGGCGGCCAGCACCAGCGTCCGCGCGGTCCGCGGCAGCATCTGCCAGCGCGTGCGCAGGGCGGGCCTCATGCGCGCCGCGCGGACTCCACGCCCGGCAGCGATTCCAGCCGCGCCAGCAGCAGCCCCAGCTGCTCGAAGTCGGCGATCCGCGCCTGCAGGCGGATGCGCACGCGCGCCGTGCCGGCGCGCAGTGGTTCGGTGTGCAGGCCGAGCACGTTCACGCCCAGCTGCGCCAGCAGGGTGGTGATGTCCTTCAGCAGCCACTTGCGGTCCACCGCCTCGATCCGCAGCGCCACCTCCTGCGCCGCCTGCGCGCGCCCCCATTCCACCGGCAGCACCCGCGCCGGCTCCTTGCCGGCCAGGCGCAGGAAGGCCGCGCAATCGGGGCGATGCACGCTGACGCCGCGTGCGCGGGTGAGATAGCCGACGATGGCCTCGCCCGGCAGCGGCTGGCAGCAGCGCGCCACCTGCACCAGCAGGTTGTCCACGCCCTGCACCGTCACCGCGCCGGTGCCGGGGGCGGCGGGCGCTGCCGGGCGCGGCGGCGGCGCGGGCGGCGCGGGCGGTTCCTGCGCGGCTTTCTCCAGTTCCAGCAGGGCGCGTCCGACCTGGCCGGGACCGACATCGCCCAGCGCCACCGCCACCAGCAGGTCGTCCTCGCTGTGCAGGTTGAATCTGGCCAGCACCGGCGCGAGGTCGGCGTGCAGCAGGCCCATCCGGCGCAGGTCGCGGTCCAGCAGCTCGCGGCCTTCGCGCAGGTTGTGGGCGCGGTCGAGCTTGTTGAACCACGCCCGCACCTTCTCGCGCGACCGGCTGCTGGCGAGGAAGCCGGCGCTCGGCTGCAGCCAGTCGCGCCGCGGCTCGGCCACTTTGCCGGTGAGGATCTCCACCCGCTCGCCGGTGCGCAGGACATAGGTCAGCGGCACGATCCGCCCGTCCACCTTGGCGCCGCGGCAGCGGTGCCCGACCATGCTGTGGATGGCGTAGGCGAAGTCGAGCACGGTGGCGCCCTGCGGCAGGTCCACCACCTCGCCCTTCGGGGTCAGCGCGTACACCCGGTCCTCGACCAGCTCGCTGTCGATGCCTTGCAGCGGGCTGGGATCGCCCTCGCCGGCGGCCTCGGCGGCCTGCTCCAGCAGCTTGCGCATCCACGCGATGCGCTTGTCCATCGCCGCCCCGCCGGCGCTGCCGCCTTCCTTGTAGCGCCAGTGCGCGGCCACGCCGAGCTCCGACTGCGCGTGCATCTCGCGGGTGCGGATCTGCACCTCCAGGGTCTTGCCCTCGGGGCCGATCACCGCGGTGTGCAGCGAGCGGTAGCCGTTCGGCTTGGGCCGCGCGATGTAGTCGTCGAACTCGCTGGGGATCGGCACCCACAGCGCATGCACCAGCCCCAGCACCGCGTAGCAGGCGGGGATGTCCTCCACCAGCACCCGCACCGCGCGCAGGTCGTACAGTTCCTCGATCGGCAGCCCCTTGCGCTGCATCTTCTTCCAGATGCTGTAGATGTGCTTCGGGCGCCCGGCCACGTCGGCCTGCACGCCCTGCGCGGCCAGTGCCTGCCGCAGCTGTTCCAGCACCGCGGCGATATAGCGCTCGCGCCCGGCGCGGCTGTCGTCCAGCGACTGCGCGATGCGCAGGTAGTCGGCCGGTTGCAGGATGCGGAACGCGAGGTCCTCCAGCTCCCACTTCAGCTGCCAGATGCCCAGCCGGTTGGCGAGCGGGGCGTGGATGTCGCGCGTCAATGCCGCCAGCGCCTGCTGCTCCGCGGCCGGCAGCCGCCACGCCGCGCGCATGCGCGAGAGCTGGCGCGCCAGCACGATCGGGATCACCCGCAGGTCGCGCACCAGCGCCAACAGCAGCCGGCGCATGCCCTCGGGATTGCGGCCGCCGCCGTGGTCGCGGTGCAGCGCCCACACCCGGCTGGCGGCGCGCTGGCCTTCCAGCAGCGCGCGCAGGCGCTCGGGCAGGGCGATCGCGGCCTCCGCTGCCAACGCCTCCACGTCCACCATTGCGTCCAGCAGCGCGGCGGCCAGCACCTCGGGGTCGGCATTGAGGGTGGCCAGGATCGCGAGGGTATCGGCCAGCACCTCGGGGCGGTCGCGCATCGGCGCCCCCGCCTGCGCGCGTGCCAGCCACAGCTGCGCCAGCGGCGCGGGCAGCGCGTCCGCGGGCAACCGCGCCAGCGCATCGGAAAAACCGGCAGGGGCAAGGGCGGCATTCGACATGCGCCTACAGTAGCCGCAGGCCCCGGCAGCGGCCAATGTGCGCCCGGCATCGTCATGCCGGGTGGCCTAGACTGTCCGGGTTCCAACCACTCCGGTGCCCTCACCGCTTCCATGCCGCCCCACACCGACCGGCTGTCCGCGCGCCAGCACGTGCGCTCGCTGGCATCGCTCGTGCGCGAGGTGTTCCGTACCCGCGACGGCGCATTCCTGCTGCTGGCACTGCTGGTGGGCCTGCTGGCCGGCGGGCTGACCCTGTTGCAGGAACACCTGGCCCACGCGCTGCAGGCCTGGTGGTACCGCCTGCCGGACGAAACCGTCCACCTGAGCGCATTGCCGCACGTGGCTCCGCCGCTGCTGCTGGCACTGCCACTGTGCGGACTGCTGGTCGGGCTGATCGGCCTGTATGCGCACCGGCGCCGCCGGCAGCTGGTGGACGCGGTGGAGGCGAACGCGCTGCACGGCGGGCGCATGTCGATGCGCGACAACCTGATCGTGTCCGCGCAGACCCTGCTGTCGAACGGCAGCGGCGCCTCGGTGGGGCTGGAAGCGGCGTACGCGCAGATGGGCGCGGGTGCCGGCTCGCAGCTTGGCCGCGTGCTGCGGCTGCGCCGCGCCGACATCCGCACCCTGGTCGGCACCGGCGCGGCGGCGGCGATCGCGGCCGCGTTCGACGCCCCGCTGGCGGGTGCGTTCTACGGCTTCGAGGTGGTGATCGGCGCCTACAGTCCAGCCGCGCTGGCGCCGGTGGCGGTGGCGGTGCTGGGGGCGGTGGCGGTGCGTGCGGCGCTGGGCGAGCAGCTCCCCATGCTGCCGGCGCCGGCCGGGATCGGGCTGGAGTTCGAGGATTACGCCCTGTACGCGCTGATCGGAGTGGCCAGTGCCCTGGTCGGGGTGGCGGTGATGCGCCTGGTCGGCCTGATCGAATCCGGGGTGAAGCACAGCGGCCTACCGTCCTGGCTGCGCCCGGCCATCGGCGGCCTGCTGCTCATTCCGCTGGCCATGGTGACGCCGCAAGTGATGTCGGCCGGGCACGGCGCGCAGCACCTGGACCTGACCGTGCAGCAGCCGCTGCAATGGCTGGCGATCCTGCTGGTGCTGAAGTGCCTGGCCTCGGCGATCTCGCTTGGCTTCGGCTTCCGCGGCGGCCTGTTCTTCGCCTCGCTGTTCACCGGCACCCTGCTGGGCGCGGTGTTCGCCAAGCTGGCCGCACTGGCGCTGGGGCAGCCGCCGCTGAACGAGATCGGCGCGGCGCTGATCGGCATGGCCGCGCTGTCGGCGGCGATCGTCGGCGCGCCGATGACGATGGCGATGCTGGTGCTGGAAAGCACCCACGATTTCGCCCTCACCAGCGCCGCGATCGCCGCGGTGCTGGTCTCCAGCGCGGTGACCCGGCGCATCTTCGGCTATTCGTTCTCGACCTGGCGCTTCCACCTGCGCGGCGCCGACATCAAGAGCGCGCGCGACATCGGCTGGGTGCACACGCTCACCGCCGGCAGCATGATGCAGCGCGCGCCCGAGATCCTGCCGGCCACGCTGACGGTGGCGCAGGCGCGGCAGCAGCTGCCGCTGGGCTCGGTACCGCGGGTGGTGCTGGTGGACGAACACCAGCACTACGCCGGCATCGTCGTATTGGCCGACCTGTATGCCGACCGGGTCAAGCCCGAGGCGCCGGTGCAGGATTACGCCCAGAACCGCGACGTGGCGCTGCCGGCGCATGCCGACGCGCTGGCGGCGATGCGCCATTTCGACACCACCCAGAGCGACGAACTGGCGGTGGTGGACGGCGACGGCCACGTGCTCGGGGTGCTGTCGGAACGCTTCGTGCGCAAGCGCTACGCCGAGGAACTGGAACGCCGCCAGCGCGAGCTGCTGGGCGAGCGGGTGGACGATTGAGGACGGGCCGCGGTGCGCCTCACCCCCGCAGGCGCAGCTGCTGGATGCGCGCGGCCAGGCGCTTCGCGGAGACCCCGCCCTTGGCGCCGAGCTCCTGCGCGAACAGCTGCACGCGCAGTTCCTCCAGCTCCCAGCGCAGCGCGCGCGCCTGCGGGTCGTCCGGATCGGCTGCCGCCAGCGCCTGCTGGAACGGCGCCAGCTCCAGCATCCGCGCCTGGTCCTTGCCGGGGTCGCGCTGGGCGCGCTCGGCGCGCAGCGCCAGCGCCTTCAGATAGCGCGGGTATTCCGCCAACACGTCGGCCGGGGTGTCGCGCAGAAAGCCCGGCGCGGCCAGCGCCTCCAGCTGCGCGCGCATGTCGTCGAGATTGGCGCGCGCCCAGCCGACCAGCTTCGATTCCAGCCTGGCGCGCACCTCCGCGACCAGGCCGAGGATGGTCTCGGCCTGGCGCAGCCGCTGCATCGCCTCGCCGAACAGCGCGCGGCCAATGGCATCGCGGCGCTGCCCGAACGCCTCGGCGTCGCGGATCTCCAGCAACCCCTCGGCCGTGAGCGCGGCGAACGCGCCCTCGACCAGGTCCGCGCGCAGGCGGTCGGCATCCTTCAGCCCGTCCGCACGCGGCGCGGCAGATTCGATGGCCGCATACAGCAGCGAGAGCTTCGGCTGCACCGGCAGCTGCTTGCGCGCCTGCTTGAGCTTGTCGGCCAGCGCGAGGGCCAAGAGCCGGCGCACGCCCTGCGGATGCAGGCGTTCGGCCACCTCGCGCTGGGCGTGCAGGGCCAGCGACACGCTGTCGCCCTCGTCCTGCAGGGCCGGATACGCCGGCACCCCGCCGGCACCCGGAACCGACACCGGGATTGGCGCGTCTGGGAACGCGGTCAACCCGGCCTGCGCCATGCCCTGCGCGGCGTGGCGCGCGAACGCCCGCGTGGCGCGTTCGCCGAAACGGGCGCGCAGCTCGTCGAGGTCGCGCGATTCGGCCAGCACCGCCTTGCCGTCCAGCAGGCGCAGGTTGGCGCGCAGGTGCGGCTCCAGTGCGGCCAGGTCGAAATCGGCGGCGGCGACCTCGACACCGGTGAGCTTCTTCAGGAAGCGCGCCAGCGCGCCTTCCAGGCTGTCGGCGTCCGGCTGCGGGAAGGCCTCCGCGAACGCATGCGCGAAGTCCGGCGCCGGCACGAAATTGCGCCGCAGCGCCTTCGGCAGCGACTTGATCAGCGCCGTCGCCTTGTCCTCCACGAACCCCGGCGCCAGCCACGACAGCCGCGCCGGATCCAGCGCATTGAGCAGGTGCAGCGGCACCGCCACGGTCATGCCGTCATCCGGCTCGCCCGGCGCGAAGCGGTACTGCACCGCCAGCCGCGCCTCGCCCAGGGTCAGATACGCCGGGAAGCGTACGGCATCACTTTGGTCCGCCACCAGCAGGTCCTCGCGCGACCATTCCAGCGCGGCTTTCTCGTCCTTCGCCAGCTTCGCGTACCAGGCATCCAGCGCCTGCGCGTTGTGCACGTGCGGCGGCAGCCGGTCCAGGTACCAGCGCGCCTGCCAGTCCTCGTCCACCACCAGGCCGACGCGGCGCTGTTTGGCCTCCTCCTGCCGGGCCAGCTCCAGCGTGCGCAGGTTGCGCGCGAGGAAGGCGCTGCGGGTGTTGATCTCGCCGGTCAGCAGCGCCTCGCGCACGAAGATACCGCGGCTCTCCTCGGGGAACAGCGCGCCGTAGTGCACCGGTTTCTTCGGCGCCAGCACCAGCCCGAACAGGCTGATCTGCTCGCTGCCGACCACCCGCCCCTGCGCGCGCGACCAATGCGGGTCGTGGTGGCGGCGTGCCAGCAGGTGCGGCAGCTCGGCGATCGCCCAGTCCGGCTCGATCGCGGCATTGGTGATCGCCCACACCTTCTCGGTGTCGAGCAAGGTCGCGGTGAGCAGCCACGGCGGCGGCTTGCTGGCGAGTTTCGAACCGGGGAACAGCTGGAACTTGCGCCCGCGCGGCCCCTCGTACTGGCCCTTGTCGGTGCGATGGCCCAGCTGGGTCGGCAACCCGGCGATCAGGGCGCGATGCAGCGCGGCGTAGGAGGCTGCGGAAAGGGCGTCAGGTTCGCTGTTTGCGGAAACCGAACCTGCCTCCCTTTCCGGCCACAGCTCCTCGCACTGCAGCTTCAGCTGGCGGTGCAGCTCCCACCATTCGCGCAGGCGCAGGAAGCCGAGGAAGTGCCTGTCGGCCCATTTGCGCAGCTGCGACTGCGTCATTTCCTCGTGTGCGTTGCGGTAGGCGTGCCACAGCTTGAGGATGCCGATGAATTCGGATTTCGCGTCGGCGAACTGCGCGTGCGCGACATCGGCGGCGGCGCGCGCATCGGCCGGGCGCTCGCGCGGGTCCTGGATGCCGAGGAAACTGGCGATCACCAGCATCTCGCGCGGTACGCCGTGCGCGTGCGCGGCCACCAGCATGCGCGCCAGCTTCACGTCCACCGGCAGCTTCGCCATCGCCTTGCCGATGGCGGTGAGCTTGCGGTGGGCATCCACCGCGCCCAGCTCATTGAGCTGCTGCCAGCCATCGGCGATCGCGCGCGCGTCCGGCGGTTCCAGGAACGGGAACTTTTCGATCTCGCCCAGGCCCAGCGCCAGCATCCGCAGGATCACCCCGGCCAGCGCCGCGCGGCGGATCTCCGGGTCGGTGAACGCAGGACGCGCGGCGAAGTCGGCTTCCGAATACAGGCGAAAGCAGGTGCCCGGCGCGATCCGGCCGCAGCGGCCGGCGCGCTGGTTGGCGCTGGCCTGCGAGACCGGCTCGATGTGCAATCGGTCCAGCTTCTGGCGCGGGCTGTAGCGCTTGACCCGGGCCAGGCCGGGATCGACGACGTAGTGGATGCGCGGCACCGTGAGCGAGGTTTCGGCCACGTTGGTGGCCAGCACGATGCGGCGCTGCGGCCCGGGATGGAACACGCGGTCCTGGTCCTTCGCCGACAGCCGCGCGTACAGCGGCAGCACTTCGGTGTGGCGGTACTTGCGGCGCTCCAGTGCCTGGTGGACATCGCGGATCTCGCGCTCGCCGGGCAGGAAGACGAGGGTGTCGCCGATGCCCTTCTCGCGCATGATCTCGTCGCAGGCGGCGACGATGCCGTCCACCAGCGTGCGCTGCCCGGCGTCTTCGCCGTCCTCCGCGCTACTCCCCTCGAGCGGTCGGTAGCGCACCTCCACCGGATAGCCACGGCCCTCCACGCTCACCACCGGCGCGCCGCCGAAGTGGGCCGCGAAACGCGCGGTGTCGATGGTCGCCGAGGTCACCACCAGCTTGAGGTCGGGCCGGCGCGGCAGCAGCTGCTTGAGGTAGCCGAGCAGGAAGTCGATGTTGAGGCTGCGCTCGTGCGCCTCGTCGATGATCAGGGTGTCGTACCTCGACAGCCAGCGGTCGCTCTGGATTTCCGCCAGCAGGATGCCGTCGGTCATGAACTTCACCGCGGTCTGCTCGCCGACCGCCTCGTTGAAGCGCACCTGGTAGCCGACCGCGCCGCCCAACGGCACCTGCAGTTCCTCGGCCACGCGCCGCGCCACCGAGCGCGCGGCCAGCCGCCGCGGCTGGGTGCAGCCGATCATCCCGGCGGCGCCGCGCCCGGCCTGCAGGCACAGCCGCGGCAACTGGGTGGTCTTGCCGCTGCCGGTCTCGCCGGCCACCACCACCACCGGGTGGCGGCGGATCAGATCGATGAGTTCCTCGGCATGCGCGGCGATTGGCAGCGCCGGGTCCACCGCGCCCGGCGCCGGCAGCGCGGCGACGCGGCGTTCACGCGCGGCCAGCGATGCTTGCAGGCACGCAAGGAATGCCGCGCGCGGCGCCTCCGCACCGGGCTGGGCCTGCCACTTCGCCAGCAAGCCCAACAGGCGGCCACGATCGCGCGCCAGCGCGGCCTCGATGGCGCGCCGGGCGTGGCGTGGGTCGGCGGGAAGCGCCGGCATGGGGGCGTGCTCGATAGGCTTCATGTATCGCGGGCAGCGGGCATTCCGATTTCAGATCGCAGGGCAACCGGCGTATTGTCGCCGCAAGCCCACCCCAAGCCCACCACGGGCACGACGAGGAGTCCGCCATGGCCAAGAAGAAGTCCGAGCACAAATCCGCCAAGACCGCCGCGCATGCCGACGGCAGCCGTGCGATCGACATCGGCATCGCCGCCGGCGACCGCCGCAAGATCGCCGAGGGCCTGGGCCACGTGCTGGCCGATGCCTTCACCCTGTACCTGAAGACCCACAACTTCCACTGGAACATCAGCGGGCCGATGTTCGACAGCCTGCACCTGATGTTCGAGACCCAGTACACCGAGCAGTGGAACGCGCTGGACGACATCGCCGAGCGCATGCGCGCGCTGGGCTACAACGCGCCCGGCTCGTACCACGAGTTCACCCGCCTCAGTTCGATCCGCGAGGAGCCCGGCCAGGCCGCCGCGCCGGCCTGGCACGACATGGTGCAGCAGCTGGTGGACGGCAACGAGGCGGTCTGCCGCACCGCGCGCAAGGTGCTCAAGACCGCCGACGACGCCGACGACGACCCCACCGTGGACCTGCTGACCCAGCGCCTGCAGACCCACGAGAAGTACGCCTGGATGCTGCGTTCGCTGCTGGAATAAGCCGTCCCCGACGGGCCTGCGCGCGGGGCCGGATGGTCCGGCCCCGCTCCCTTGTCTGGCCCGGCTTGCTACCCTAGCCGGATGTCGTCGTCCGCCCTTGCAACGCTCCGCCGCGTGTTCGGCCATTCCGGATTCCGCGGCGAACAGGGCGCCATCGTCGAACACCTGCTCGCCGGCGGCGACGCGCTGGTGCTGATGCCCACCGGCGGCGGCAAATCGCTGTGCTACCAGCTGCCGGCGCTGCTGCGCGAAGGCACCGCGGTGGTGGTGTCGCCGTTGATCGCGCTGATGCAGGACCAGGTGGAACCCCTGCGCCAGCTGGGGGTGCGCGCCGCGTTCCTCAACTCCAGCCTGGAGGCCGCCGAGGCCGCGGCGGTGGAGCGCCAGTTCGCGGACGACGCGCTGGATCTGCTGTACGTCGCGCCCGAGCGCCTGCTCACCCCGCGCTTCCTGGGCCTGCTGGAACGCGTGCGGATCGCCCTGTTCGCGATCGACGAGGCGCACTGCGTCTCGCAGTGGGGCCACGACTTCCGCCCCGAGTACCGCCAGCTCACCCTGCTGCACGAACGCTGGCCGGAGGTGCCGCGGATCGCGCTCACCGCGACCGCGGACGCACCCACCCGGCGCGAGATCGTGGAGCGGCTGGCGTTGCAGGACGCGCGCCAGTTCATCAGCTCGTTCGACCGCCCGAACATCCGCTACGCGGTGGCACCGCGCGATGGCGGCCACCGGCAGCTGCTGGAGTTCCTCGCGGAGCACCGCGGCGAAAGCGGGATCGTGTATTGCCTCTCGCGGCGCAAGGTTGAGGCCACCGCCGAACTGCTGGCCGGGCACGGCCTGCGCGCGCTGGCCTACCACGCCGGCCTGGACGCCGAGACCCGCGCCGAGCGCCAGCGCCGCTTCCTGCGCGAGGAGGCCATCGTGATGGTGGCGACGATCGCGTTCGGAATGGGCATCGACAAGCCGGACGTGCGCTTCGTCGCCCACCTCGACCTGCCGAAATCGCTGGAAGGCTATTACCAGGAAACCGGCCGCGCCGGCCGCGACGGCGAGCCGGCCGAGGCGTGGATGGCCTACGGGATGGGCGATGCCGTGCTGCTGCGGCGGATGATCGAGGACGGCGAGGCCAGCGACGAGCGCAAGCGGCTGGAGCACGCCAAGCTGGACGCGCTGATCGGCTATTGCGAATCCACCGGCTGCCGCCGGCAGGCGCTGCTGGCCTACTTCGGCGAGCCCCATCCCGGCGCCTGCGGCCGCTGCGACAACTGCCTGTCGCCGCCGCGCACCTGGGACGCCACCGAGGCGGCGCGCAAGGCGCTGTCCTGCGTGTACCGCACCGGCCAGCGGTTCGGCGCGGCGCACGTGATCGACGTGCTGCGCGGCGCGGATACCGCCAAGGTGCGCCAGTTCGGGCATGCCGCGCTCAGCACCTACGGCATCGGCCGCGAGCTCGATGCCGCCCAGTGGCGCGGCGTGTTCCGCCAGCTGGTCGCCGCCGGCCTGCTGGACACCGATCTCGACAGCCATGGCGCCCTGCGCCTGACCGCCGCCGCCAAGCCGCTGCTGCGCGGCGAACGCACGCTGCACCTGCGCGCCGAACCACCGCGCCGCGAACGCCGCCGCGGCGCGACCGCCGGCGAACGCCGCACCGGCGCCGCCACGATCGAACTTCCGGCCGACGCGGCCGCCCGCTTCGCCCGCCTGCGGCAGTGGCGGGCGGACGCCGCGCGCAGCCAGAACGTACCCGCCTACGTGATCTTCCAGGACGCCACCCTGCGCGCGATCGCGCTCGCCGCCCCGCGCGACGTCCGCGCCCTCGCCGGCATCGGCGGCGTCGGGGCCGCCAAGCTGGAACGCTACGGCCGCGAGGTGATCGCGACGCTCGCGCAGGCGTGAGCGCGTCGAGCCCTGATCCGGACCGACTGCTCGAGGACTCAAACGCTCGGAGGAAATGGTGGGCCGTGTTGGAATCGAACCAACGACCAGCGGGTTGAGTCCGATTCGGAGACCGACTGCCGCGAGGAAATGGTGGGCCGTGTTGGAATCGAACCAACGACCAGCGGATTAAAAGTCCGATGCTCTACCGACTGAGCTAACGGCCCACGAAAGGATCGCCGCGGCGTTGCGCCGGGGCGCGCATTCTAACCGATGCCGGCTAGCCGATGCCCGCCCCCGGCACGTAGCGGGTGGGATCGGGCAGGCCGGCATCCGCGAAGCCCTGCGCGCGCAGGCGGCAGGCGTCGCATTGGCCGCAGGCGCGGCCTTCGGCATCAGCCTGGTAGCAGCTCACGGTCTGCGCGAAGTCCACGCCCAGGCGCAGGCCTTCGCGCGCGATGTCGGCCTTGCTCATGCGCATCAGCGGCGCGTGCACGCGGAAGCGGCTGCCCTCCACCCCGGCCTTGGTGGCCAGGTTGGCCAGCGCCTCGAAGCCGGCGATGAACTCGGGGCGGCAGTCCGGATAGCCCGAATAATCGACCGCGTTGACGCCGCAGAACAGGTCGGTGCTGCCCAGCACCTCGGCCCAGCCCAGCGCCACCGACAGCATGATGGTGTTGCGCGCCGGCACGTAGGTGGACGGGATGCCCTGCCCGATCACGTGGCCGTCGGCATCGGTGGGCACGGCGATGTCATCGGTCAGCGCGGAACCGCCGATGCTGCGCAGGTCCACGTGCACGGTCTTGTGCGCCACCGCGCCCAACGCGCTGGCGACGCGCGCAGCGGCGTCCAGCTCGGAGGTGTGGCGCTGGCCGTAGCGCACGCTCAAGGCATACGGCGCGAAGCCGGCCTCACGGGCGATGGCGAGCACGACGGCGGAATCCATCCCGCCGGAGACCAGGACGACCGCAGGTTTTGAAGATTCGATCATTGCCGGGGATCCTTGGAACCGTCATTCCCGCGCAGGCGGGAATCGCGCTTGATGGTGCTGCCGCGATTGGCTCGGGGGAAGCGAAGAGCAGGAGCGACTCCCGCCTGCGCGGGAATGACGCCGAAGGCGCTCATTTCCCCGGCTCCTCGCCCCACAGCAGCTTGTGCAGCTGCACCTGGAAACGCACCGGCAGGCGGTCGGCCACGATCCAGTCGGCCAGCTCGCGCGCGGCGAGCTGGGTGGCGCTGGGCGAGAACAGCACGTCGCAGACCTCGGGCAGACGATGCTCGGTCACCACTGCGCGCGCCCAGTCGTAGTCGGCGCGCGAGCAGATCACGAACTTGACCTGGTCGCGCGCGGTCAGCAGCGCCAGGTTCGCCCACAGGTTGCGCTGCACCTCGCCCGAGCCGGGGGTCTTGATGTCCAGCACGCGCGACACCCGTGCGTCCACCCCGGCGATGTCGAGCGCACCGGAGGTCTCCAGCGAGACCACGTAGCCGGCGTCGCACAGCTTCTCCAGCAGCGCGAGGCAACGCTTCTGCGCCAGCGGCTCGCCGCCGGTCACGCAGACGTGGCGCGCGCCGTGGCGGGCCACCTCCTGCAGGATGGCGTCGATCTCCCACCACTGCCCGCCGTGGAAGGCATAGGCGGTATCGCAGTACTGGCAGCGCAGCGGGCAGCCGGTGAGGCGCACGAACACCGTGGGCCAGCCGGCGTCGCGGGCCTCGCCCTGCAGCGAGAGGAAGATTTCGGTGAGCTTGAGGCGCTCGGCCTGGCCTGCCGCCGATGCGGCGGCCGCATCGGCGACGTCGTTCATGCGGGCATTTTAACGGCTGCCGGCCACCTGCATCGAGCGCAGTCGGTCCTCGGCGGTACGCGCCACGTCGGTGCCGGGATAACGCTGCAGCACCTGCCGGAAGGTGGCGCTGGCGGCATCGAACTGGCGCAGCCCGTACTGCGACAGCCCCAGCTTCAGCAGCGCGCCGGGGGCCTTGTCGTGGCTGGGATAGCGGTCCAGCAGGGCCTGGAACTGCTGCGCGGCGAGCGCGTAGTTCTGGGTGACGTAATAGCTTTCGCCCAGCCAGTACAGCGCGTTCGGGGCCAGGTTGCCGCCGGGATAGGTGGCCAGGAAATCGCGCAGGCGACGCGCGGATTCCACGTAGTCGCCCGCCTTCAGGGCATCCAGCGCGTAGCCGTAGGCGCTCTGCTCGTCGCGCCCCGGGGTGGCGGCCGGTGCGGGCGGCGGCGCAGTGGCGGCCGGGCGCACCGGGGCCGGGGCAGCCGCCGCAGGCGCGGCCGGGGGGGCGGCCACCGGCGGCGGGGCCGTGCCGGCCTGCCCCGATTCCAGGCGGTCGAGGCGGCCGCTGAGGTCGAGGTACTGCGCGCGCTGGCCCTGCCGGGCCTGTTCCAGCTGATGCTGCAACTCCTCCAGCTGGCCGCGCAGGTCCTGGACCTCGCTGCGCAGCTGGCCGATCTGGTTCACCAGCTCCACCGAGTTCTGATCGCCAGCCGCGCGCTGCTCGAGGGCCGCCACGCGGTCGGCCAGGCTGGGGGCGCGCTGGGCGAATGCCGCCGGCGGTGCAAGCAGCACCGCCGCGGCCAGCAACACGACGCGCGAACGCATCACTTGTCGGTGTAGATCAGTTCGACGCGGCGGTTCTTCGCCCAGCACTCCTCGTTGTGCTCGGCGCAGACCGGGCGCTCCTCGCCGTAGCTGATGACGGTGAGCTGGGTCGGGGAGCCGCCGTTGGCCTGCAGCGCGGCCGACACCGCATTGCCGCGACGCTCGCCCAGGCCCATGTTGTACTCGCGGCTGCCGCGCTCGTCGGCGTTGCCTTCCAGGCGCAGGCGCGCGGACGGACGGTCGCGCAGGTACTTGGCATGGCAGTTGATGATGGCCTGGAACTCCGGCTTCAGCGCGTCCTTGTCGAGGTCGAAATAGACCACGCGCTGGCGCAGGCAGGCATCGGTGTCGAGGTCGGCCGGGGTGTACATGCCGGAACGCGGCGCCTCGACCGGCGCGGTGGTGGCGCCGGTGTCCACCGGGGTCTGCACCGGCGGGGTCTCCTTGACCTTCTTGGAGCAGCCCACCGCCACGGCGGAAGCCAGGGCGGCGACGGTCAGGACGCGGGCGATGTGCGGAATCGAAACAGCCATGGTGGGGTCCTCGGTACGGTTGGGTTGGATCACGGGATCAATCACGGAACGAATCGCGGAAAACGACAGCAAGAATCCGGAACGCACGCCGGCGGCCGGCATCAGCGCTTGCGCAGCGGCGACCAGGCCGGCTCGCGCACGTCGCCCTCGGCGAGGCCCAGGCGCTGGCGCACCCGGCCATCGGCGGAGACTGTATAGAGTACGCCGCGACTGCCTTCGCGGGCGGCGTACACCAGCATCGCGCCGTTCGGGGCGAAGCTGGGGGATTCGTCCAGCGAACCGGGCGAGAGCATGCTCCAGCGCGCGCTGCCGGTGCTGCGGTCCATCAGCGCGATCCGGTACACGTTGCCGGCGCCCTGCGCGGTGGCCAGCTTCTTGCCGTCCGGCGACAGCGACGGGCTGGCGTTGTAGCTGCCCTCGAAGGTGACCCGGCTGGCGCTGCCGCCGCTGGCCGGCATCTGGTACACCTGCGGGCGGCCACCGCGGTCGGAGGTGAAGTAGAGCGTGCTGCCGTCGGCGCTCCACACCGGCTCGGTGTCGATGCCGTACTGGTTGGTGAGCTGGGTGAGGTGGCGGCTGCCGAGGTCCATCACGTAGATGTCGGGGTTGCCGCCCTTGGACAGGCTCATCGCCAGCCGGGTGCCGTCCGGGGAAAAGCTCGGCGCGCCGTTGATGCCGCGGAAGCTGGTGATCTTCTCGCGGCTGCCGGTGGCCACGTCCTGGATCCAGATCCCGGAATTGCCGCCCTCGAAGCTGACGTAGGCCAGCTTGCGGCCGTCCGGGCTCCACGCCGGGGACAGCAGCGGCTCGCTGGAATTGACCACCGCGCGCGGGTTGTAGCCATCGGCGTCGGCCACCATCAGGGCATAGCGGGTGTTGCGGCCGAGGCCGCTGGCGGTGACGTAGGCGATGCGAGTCCAGAACGCGCCCGGCACCCCGAGGATCTTCTCGTACACCGCGTCGCTGATCTGGTGCGACACGTCGCGCATGGCGCTGGCCGGCGCGGTCAGGGCCAGGCCCAGCAGGCGCTGCTGCTTGGCCACGTCGAACAGCTCGAACTCGGTGCGGTAGCCCTCGCCTCCGGGGATGCAGCGCCCCACCAGCAGGAAATCCTGCTTGAACATGCGCCAGGTGGGATAGGCCACCTCGCTGCCCTGGGTCGGCCGCTCCGGCAGGCTGGCCGGGTCCGGGCTACGGAACTGGCCGGAGCGGGCGAGGTCGGCGCGCACCACCGCGGCCACGTCGGTCTGCCCGCAATCGCCGCCGAACGGCACCACCGCGATCGGCAGCGCGGCCGCGTTGCCGCCGACGATGTCGATCTCCAGCCCCTTGGACTGGCCGAAGGCCGCCAGCGGCGACAGCGCCAGCGCGCACAGCAGCAGGGCGAAGCGGGCGGGCGAACGGCGTCGGGATGCAGGCATGGGCAAGGCGAGGAGTCCGCGAAGATGAACAGAGTGTCGGATAACGATAGCAGCAGGATGAACGCAGGCAGACCGTGAAGGCGGCGTCGCGGGCGGCGGGCGCGGACGCACGCACGCCCTGACCGATCAGCGGTCCTCGGCCACGAAGTTGAGCTCCAGGATGCGGCTGAACACGCTTTCAAAGCCCGCATACGGCAGCGGCGAGGCCTTCAGCACCGCCGCCTCCACCGAGCGCCGGCCGAGCGCGTCGTAGGGGCAGCCGGGCGAGATGTCCACGCTGGTGACTTCCCCGCCCGGGATCTGGTGGATGGTCAGGCGGCAGCGCTGGCCCAGCGGCACCGACTCCGGGCGGGTCCACTGGCGCGCGATCGCCTGCTGCAGCGCGGCGGCATAGCGCGCCTGCAGGCCGGGATCGGCGCCGCGGTTGCCCGGCGGCGGCGGCGCCGGGCTGGCCGCGGCGGTGCGCGCATCCGCCAGCTGCTGGGCGCGCATCTCGGCCTGGGTGCGCTCGCGCGCGACCTGCTCGCGCAGCCGCCGCAATTCCTCGATCTGACGCAGCCGCTGGCGCTCCGCCTCCGCCTGCCTCTTCGATTCCAGCTCGGCCTGGTCGGGCTGGCGGCGCTTTTCCTCCTGCTCGCGCGGGACCTTGGCCACCTGCGGCGAGGGCGCGTCGCGCTGGACTTTTTCCTGCTCCACCGGCGACGGCTCCGGTACCGGCGGCGGCAGCGCTTTCTGCGCCGGCGGCGGGACCGCTGGGGTGTCCTCGGGCAGCGGCTTGGGCAGCGGCTTGGGCAGCGGCTTGGGCAGCGGCTTGGGCAGCGGCTCGGGCAGCGGCTCGGGCAGCGGCGCCGGCGACGGCGCCTGGGCCGGAGCGCGGCGCAGGGCGCGCTGCAGCGGCGCGCTGAGGTCGGAAACCGCCACCAGGTCGGCCTCGATCGGATCGCCCTGCGCACTCAGCGCGACGTTGCGCTGCGACCAGCGCAGGCCGGCGAACAGCAGTGCGAACAGCAGCGCGTGCAGCAGCACGGCCTGCGCGATCGCGATGCCGGTGTCGGCGCGGGTCTGCTTCACGCGCGGCCCGTCATTTCTTGGGGTCGCCCATCAGGCCGGCACGCGGGACCTTGGCGTCGCGCTGCAGCAGCGAGAGCACCTCGTACACGGTCTGGTAGCTGACGTCGCGGTCGCCGGCGACGTACACCGGTACATTCGGATCGGCCTCGACGAAGGCGCGCACCTTGGCCACCAGCTGCGCGGCATCCACCGCCTGCGGCCGGTCCAGCCCCTCGTAGGTCAGCGCCAGCTGGCCGTCCTTGCGCACCTGCACCACCACCGGCTGCTTGCGCTTCTGCTCCAGCGTCTTGGCATCGGCCTGCGGCAGGTTCACGTCCACGCCCACGTTCAGCAGCGGCGCGGTGACCATGAAGATGATCAGCAGCACCAGCATCACGTCGATGTAGGGGACGACGTTGATCTCGGCCTTCAGGCGGCGCTTGCGGCCGCGGCGGGCGTGGGCCTGGGCCACGGCTCAGCCTTCCTGGGCCTGGCGCTGCAGGACCGAGGCGAACTCCTCGCCGAAGGTGTCGTAGCGCACCGCCATGCGCTCGGCGCGGGTGGCGAAGCGGTTGTAGGCCCACACCGCCGGGATCGCCGCGAACAGGCCCATCGCGGTGGCCACCAGCGCCTCGGAGATGCCCGGCGCGACGGTGGCGATGGTCGCCTCCTTCATGCTGGCCAGGCCCTGGAACGAGATCATGATCCCCCACACGGTGCCGAACAGGCCGACGTAGGGGCTGATCGAACCGACGTTGGCGAGGAACTCGAGGTTGCGCTCCAGCCCGTCCAGCTCGCGCGAGGTAGCCGCGCGCATGCCGCGCTGGGCGCTTTCCAGCGGTGCGCGCGGGTCGCCGCCGCGGCGCTGGCGGGCGCGGTTGAACTCGCGCATGCCGGCTTCGAAGATCGCCTCCATGCCTTCGATCGCACGGTGGCGCTCGCTGGCGGCGGCATACAGCTTGGACAGCTCGACCCCGGACCAGAAGGTTTCCTCGAAGCGGTCGGCCTCGCGCTCGGCGCGGTCCAGCACCCGCTTCTTGCGCAGGATGATGACCCACGACGCCAGCGAGGCCAGCAGCAGCAGCGCCATCACCAGCTGCACCGGCAGGCTGGCGTGCAGCACCAGCTGCAGGATGTCCAGGCCGTGGTCTGCCGGCGCGGCGGTGGCCGCGGGCGCACCGCTGGCCGCCAGTTCCACCGGAGTGGCCGCGGCGGTGTCGGGCAGGGCTTGCGGCAACGATTGCAGCAGGGCGGACGGCAGCATCAAGGACTCTCCGGGGATGGCATGAGGTGCGGCAACAGGAACGCGGGGATGCGGCAGGGGCGGAAGTCCGAGCCGCGCAGGGCGGCGATCTTCACCTGCGCCGCGACCAGCAGCGTGCCCGCGCGCTCGATCCGCTGCGCCAGCACGAGGCTGGCGCCGCCGCATTCAAGCAGGGCCACGCTGACCGAAAGCTGATCGTCCAGGCGCGCCGGGGCGCGGAAATCGACCTCCATCGCGCGCACCACGAACACCAGGTCGTGCGCGCGGCGCAGGGTGTCCTGGTCCAGCCCGGCGGCGCGCATCCACTCGCTCCGCGCGCGCTCCATGAAGGCCAGGTACTGCGCGTGGTACACCACGCCGCCGGCGTCGGTGTCCTCCCAATACACGCGCACCGGCCAGGCGAAGGGCTCAGCCATCGCCGGCCTCGAACAGCCCCGGGGTGCCCGCCTTCGGCTGGAACCCGAGGTGACGGTAGGCCTTGGGCGTGGCCATGCGGCCGCGCGCGGTGCGCACCAAAAAGCCCTGCTGGATCAGGTAGGGCTCGACCACGTCCTCCAGCGTGCCGCGCTCTTCCGAGAGCGCCGCGGCCAGCGATTCCACCCCGACCGGGCCGCCGTCGAAGGCATCGATGATGGTGCCCAGCAGGCGGCGGTCGAGCTCGTCGAAGCCCTCCGGGTCCACCTGCAGCATGTCCATCGCCGCGCGCGCGGTGGCGGCGTCGATGCGGCCGTCGCCCTTGACCTGGGCGAAGTCGCGCACGCGCCGCAGCAGGCGGTTGGCGATGCGCGGCGTGCCGCGCGAGCGCCGCGCCAGCTCGCCCGCGCCGTCGGCATCGCAGGCGATCCCGAGGATCTGCGCGGAGCGGCGCACGATCCGCGCCAGCTCCTCCGGCGAGTAGAACTCCAGCCGCTGCACGATGCCGAAGCGGTCGCGCAGCGGCGCGGTCAGCAGGCCGGCGCGGGTGGTGGCGCCGATCAGGGTGAACGGCGGCAGGTCGAGCTTGATCGAACGCGCGGCCGGGCCCTCGCCGATCATGATGTCGATCTGGCAGTCCTCCATCGCCGGGTAGAGGATCTCCTCGACCACCGGCGACAGGCGGTGGATCTCGTCCACGAACAGCACATCAAACGGCTGCAGGTTGGTCAGCAGCGCGGCCAGGTCGCCGGCCTTCTCGATCACCGGGCCGGACGTCACCCGCAGGTTCACGCCCAGCTCGTTGGCGATGACGTGCGAGAGCGTGGTCTTGCCGAGGCCCGGCGGGCCGAAGATCAGCACGTGGTCCAGCGCCTCGCCGCGGCCCTTGGCGGCCTCGATGTAGATCTGCATCTGCTCGCGCACCGGGGCCTGGCCGAGGTATTCGTGCAGGCGCCTGGGGCGGATGCTGGCGTCCAGCGCGTCTTCTTCGCGACGGGCGGCGGGGGCGACGAGGCGGTCCTGGCTCATGCGCCTATGGTATAGGAGCCGCCGCGGCCGGCGGCCCGCGCGGGGCCGCCAGGGAGCCTCTGATCCACTCAGAGGTTCCCGCCGGCCATGGATGGCCGGCCACGCATCGACCATGCAAGTGATTGATGCGTGTGAGCCGAGTCCGGACCTGGGCCGGACTCGGCGTGGGCTGACAACGCCTGGATGGCGTTGTTCAGGCCTTCCTAGATTTCGACCTGCGCGCCCAGCTCCACCAGCCGGTTGCCGGGGATGCGGAAGAAGTTGCTGGCCGGGGCGGCGTTGCGGTGCATGAACGCGAACAGCTTGTCGCGCCAGATCGGCATGCCGCGGTGGCGGCTGGCGACGATGCTCTCGCGGCTGACGAAATAGGTGGTGTCCATCGGGTTGAACACCAGATCGCACTGGTCGCAGGACTGCATCAGCGCCAGCGGCACGTCCGGGGTCTCCATGAAGCCGTAGCGCACGATCACCCGGTAGAAGTCCTCGCCGCCGATCGATTCGATCTTCAGCCGCTTGCCCTTCGGCGCATACGGCACGTCGAGCGTCTCCACGGTCAGGAACACGTTGTGCTGGTGCAGCACCTTGTTGTGCTTGAGGTTGTGCAGCAGCGCGTGCGGCACCATGTCCGGGCTGGCGGTCAGGAACACCGCGGTGCCCGGTACCCGCACCGGCGGCGCCAGCATCAGCCCGGGCAGGAAGGTGTCGAGCTGGATGCCTTCCTTGCGCACCTCGGCGCTGAGCAGCTCGCGCCCGCGGCGCCAGGTACGCAGCATGGTGAACAGCAGCACGCCCAGCACCAGCGGGAACCAGCCGCCGTCGGGGATCTTGGCGCCGTTGGCGATCACGAACGCGCACTCCACCGCGGCGAACACCACGCACAGCGGCAAGACCCAGCGCCGCCAGCGCGGCCAGAGGGCGTAGGCCACCATCGCCAGCAGCAGGGTGTCGATCAGCATGGTCAGCGACACCGAGATGCCGTAGGCGGTGGCCAGCGCGGTGGAGGTGCGGAACGCCAGCACCAGCGAGACCACCAGCAGCATCAGCGTCCAGTTGATCCCGGGCACGTAGATCTGGCCGATGGTGTCGCTGGAGGTGTGCTTGATCCGCATGCGCGGGATGTAGCCCAGCTGCATGGCCTGGCGTGCCACCGAGAACGCGCCGGTGATCACCGCCTGCGAGGCGATCACGGTGGCGGCGGTGGCCAGCATGATCATCGGCCAGCGCGCCCAGTCCGGCACCCCGATATAGAAGGGGTTGCGGATGGCGCTCGGGTCCTGCAGCACCAGCGCGCCCTGGCCGAGGTAGTTCAGCATCAGCGCCGGCAGCACGAAGTAGTACCAGGCCAGCCGGATCGGGCGCGCGCCGAAGTGGCCCATGTCGGCGTACAGCGCCTCGCCGCCGGTCACCGCCAGCACCACCGCGCCGAGGATGAAGATGCCGTGGAAGTGGTGCTCCATGAAGAACCTGGCCGCCCACCACGGGTTGAACGCCTTCAGCACTTCCGGCGCGTGCAGCATGTTGAGCACGCCGATCGCCGCCAGCGAGGCGAACCAGACGATGGTGATCGGCCCGAACACCTTGCCGACCTTGGCGGTGCCGTAGCGCTGGGTGGCGAACAGCGCCAGCAGCACCAGCACGGTCAGCGGCACGATCCAGTGGTGCAGGCTGGGCGCCACCACCTCCAGGCCTTCGATCGCCGACAGCACCGAGATCGCCGGGGTGATCACGCCGTCGCCGAAGAACAGCGAGGCGCCGAAGATGCCGAGGATGCCGACGTAATACGCGGCGCGCGAGCCGCGGCGCAGGGTGCGCTGGGCCAGCGCCATCAGCGCCATGATGCCGCCCTCGCCGTCGTTGTCGGCGCGCATGATGATGGTCACGTACTTGGCGGTGACGGTGACCATCAGCGCCCAGAACACCATCGACAGGATGCCGAGCACGGTGTCGTGGTCGGCGGTCAGCCCGAAGTGCGGCGAGAACGCTTCCTTCAGCGTGTACAGCGGGCTGGTGCCGATGTCGCCGAACACCACCCCGATGGCGCCGACCACTAGCCCGAACAGGCCGGCCTTGCCGCTGTCGCCATGCCCGCCGGTGGCGGGCTGCGCGGTGGAGGAAGCTGGATGAGTGGCCATGAAATCCCCTGTCCGTGCGCGCGCGGGCGCCGCCGGTTCAACGCAGCGCGGACTGTAGCGCTTTCCGGATGATGGTTTCGGCTGCATCGCCGTCGCCGGCGACCTTCTTCGCCATACGCTCGGCCTCGGCCGGCTTGTAGCCCAGCGCCTGCAGCGCGGTGATCGCCTCCGCCAGCGGATCGCCAGCCGCCACCGCGGCACCGGGCGCGCCGGCCGTGAGATCGGCGGCGCGGTCGCGCAGCTCCACCACCATGCGCTCGGCGGTCTTCTTGCCGATCCCGGGGATGCGGGTCAGCGCGGTGACGTCGCCGGCCTGCACCAGCCGCGCGAACTGGTCCACGCTGGCGCCGGACAGCACCGCCAGCGCGATCTTCGCCCCGATACCCGACACCTTCTGCACGTCGCGGAACAGGCGGCGCTCGGCCTCGCGCAGGAAGCCGTACAGCGCCACGCTGTCCTCCTTCTGCGCGTAATGGGTGAACAGGAACACCTCGCGCCCCACCTCCGGCAGGTCGTAGAAGGTGCTCATCGGCGCCTCCAGCTCGTAGCCGACGCCGTGCACGTCGATAACGATCCACGGCGGCGCCTTGTGGATGAGGATGCCTTTCAACCGTCCGATCATGGCGCCGCTCCATCCCGCAGCCGTCCATGGCGCGACTGCATCGCTTCGGCATGCTCCGGCCCGGCCATCCCTGTCCGGGCGCTCAGCGACGCGCGAGGCAATGCCTCGCAATCGCGTCGCTTCGCCCACGGCGGCGCCTTGTGGATGAGGATGCCTTTCAACCGTCCGATCATCGCCGCCCCCTGCCCTTGCGTCCCCACGCCTCGCGTGCCGCCACGCCCAGCCGCTGCGCGCTGGCGCGCACGTGCGCGTGGGTGATGGCCACCGCCAGCGCGTCGGCGGCGTCGGCCTGCAATTTGCCGCTCAGCCCCAGCATCGCGCCGACCATGTGCTGCACCTGCGCCTTGTCGGCGCCGCCGCTGCCCACCAGCGCCAGCTTGATCTCCTTCGCCGCGTATTCGCTCACCGGCAGGTCGCGCGCCACGCAGGCGGCGACCGCGGCGCCGCGCGCCTGGCCCAGCTTGAGCGCGCTCATCGCGTTGTTGGAGAGGAACACCTGCTCCACCGCCACCTCGTCCGGCCGGAACTGCTCGATCAGCGCCCACAGCCCATCCAGCAGCTTGCGCAGGCGCAGCGGGAACGATTCCGCGTCCAGCAGCACCAGCGGCTGGTGGTGCACGTGCGCCACCCTGCCGTCCGCGGCCACGTCCACGATGCCCACGCCGGTGCGCTGGGAGCCGGGGTCGATCCCGAGGATCCGGACCGGGGCCGGGCGCGGCGCGCTGGCGGACGGGGAAAGCGACATGGCGATCGGGGCCGGCGGGCGGCGCGGCGCGTCAGCCCAACCCGGCCGCGTTGGAATACACGTTCTGCACGTCGTCCATGTCCTCCAGCCAGCGCAGCAGCTTCTGCACCTGCTCGGCGGCCTCGCCTTCCACGACGGTGTCGTTGTCCGCGCGCATGGTCACCTCGGCAAAGCCTGGGGGCAGGCCCGCTGCCTCCATCGCCGCCTTGACCTGCGGGAAGGACTCGGGCGAAGTCAGCACGTCGATCGCGCCGTCTTCCGGGTACACCACCACGTCGTCGGCACCGGCTTCGATCGCGGCCTCGGTGATGCGCTCCTCGTCCGCGCCGGGGGCGTAGCTGAGCACGCCGAGCTTCTTGAACATGAACGCCACCGAGCCTTCGGTGCCGAGGTTGCCGCCGAACTTGCCGAACGCGTGGCGCACGTCCGCGACGGTGCGCACGCGGTTGTCGGTGAGGCAGTCCACGATCACCGCCACCCCGCCCGCGCCATAGCCTTCGTAGCGGATCTCCTCGTAGGTGACGCCTTCCAGCTCGCCGGTGGCTTTCTTGATGGCGCGTTCGATCACGTCCTTGGACATGTTCACGTCCAGCCCCCTGTCGATCGCCGCGCGCAGCCGCGGGTTGCCGGCCGGGTCGCCACCACCGGCGCGCGCCGCGACCGAGATCTCGCGGATGATCTTGGTGAAGATCTTGCCGCGCTGGGCATCCTGCGCGTTCTTGCGGGCTTCGATGGAAGGACCACGTCCCATGGCGGTATCCGGGCGGTTGAACGAAGGCGCGGATTATACGGCCGGCGGCGCGGCGGGGCGGTGGTACATGAATTCACGGTCGCGCTGGGCGCCCACGATGAAGGCGTACTCGCCGGCGAAGGCGAACCCGTAGCGGGCGTAGAAACGCTGGGCGCCGAAGTTCTCCGACCATACGCTGACCCACAGCGGGCGCGGGCCGTCGCGCAGCAGCCAGGCCATCGCGGCGTCCATCAGCGCGCGCCCGGTGCCGCCGTTGTGATGGCTGGCACGCACGTACAGCCGCTTCAGTTCTCCGTCCCCGGGCCGCACGTCTGCATGCGGCAGGCCACAGGGGCCGGCCTGGGCATAGCCGATGGCGCGACCCGTCTCGTCCTCGGCGATCCACAGCGCATAGCGGGGATCCGCCAGCGTCTTCTCGTAGGCGGTGATGCCGTGGCTCTCGTCCAGGAAGGCGCGCAGGTCCTCGGGTGTGTACAGATGCCCGAAGGCCTCGACGAAGGTGGCCGCGCCGAGCTCCGCCAGCACGGCGGCATCGGCGGGCGTGGCGCGGCGGATACGTGCTTTCATCCACTCACCCCCACGATGGATGGCGCCGGGGAACTGCGGAAAGCGGGCCATCGATGGCCTGCGGCGACGCGTCGAACAGGAGGTTCGCACGCGTCGGGTCGCAGCCTCCGGCGTCAGCCATCAGTCCTTGTCCCTCACCTGCACATGCACCTCCGCCAGCTGCGCATCGTCGATCGGCGATGGCGCGCCCGTCATCAGGCACTGCGCGCTGGTGGTCTTGGGGAAGGCGATCACGTCGCGGATCGAGTCGGTGCCGGCCATCAGCGCGGCGATGCGGTCGATGCCGAAGGCGATGCCGCCGTGCGGCGGCGCACCGTACTTCAGCGCGTCCAGCAGGAAACCGAACTTGGCGCGCTGCTCCTCCGCGCCGATGCCCAGCAGCTCGAACACCGCCGCCTGCATCTGCGGGCGGTGGATGCGGATCGAGCCGCCGCCGATCTCGTTGCCGTTGAGCACCATGTCGTAGCCGCGCGACACCGCGGTCTTCGCGTTCGCGCGCAGGTCCTCGATCGAATCCACCGCCGGCGCGGTGAACGGGTGGTGCAGCGCCACGTAGCGCTGCGCCTCCTCGTCCCATTCGAACATCGGGAAATCGGTGACCCACAGCGGCTTCCAGCCATCCTGCACCAGGTGGAAGTCCTTGCCGGCCTTCAAGCGCACCGCGCCCATGAAGTCGGACACCTTGGCGTAGGCACCGGCGCCGAAGAACACGATGTCGCCATTGCCGGCGCCGACGTGCCCAAGCAGCGCGGCGAACGCGTCCTCGGCGAAGAACTTGGCGATCGGCGAGGTGACCGCGCCGGCCTCGTCGATCTTGGCGTAGGCCAGGCCCTTGGCGCCGAACTTGGCGGCGTGTGCGGCGTACTCGTCGATCTGCTTGCGCGACAAGGCCGCGCCGCCGGGGATGCGCAGCGCGGCCACGCGCCCGTCGGGGTCGTTGGCGGCCGCGGTGAACACCGTAAAGCCGCACTCCTTCACCAGATCCGCCACGTCCACCAGTTCGAGCGCGATGCGCAGGTCCGGCTTGTCGGAACCAAAGCGGCGCATCGCCTCGGCATAGGTCATGCGCGGGAACGGCGCTTCCAGTTCAACGCCGACGACCTCGCGGAACACGCTGCGGATCATGTCCTCGGTGAGATCCTGCACGTCGCGCTCGGACACCCACGCGAACTCCATGTCGAGCTGGGTGAACTCCAGCTGGCGGTCGGCGCGCAGCGCCTCGTCGCGGAAGCAGCGGGCGATCTGATAGTAGCGGTCGAAGCCCGCCATCATCAGGATCTGCTTGAACAGCTGCGGGCTCTGCGGCAGCGCGTAGAACTCTCCGGGATGCATGCGCGCCGGCACCAGGAAGTCGCGCGCGCCCTCGGGCGTGGCCTTGGTCAGGATCGGGGTCTCGATGTCCTGGAAGCCGCGCGCATCGAGGTAATGGCGCAGCGCCGACACCAGCTTGGTGCGCGTGCGCAGCTTGCGCTGCATCTCGGGGTTGCGCAGGTCGAGGTAGCGGTACTTCAGGCGGATGTCCTCGCCCGGGTTTTCATGGTGGTGGAACGGCAGCGGTTCGGCCTTGTTCAGCACCTCGATGCGTTCGGCCACCACTTCCACCCGGCCGGTCTTCAGCTTGTCGTTCACCGACTGGCGGCGGCGCACGGTGCCGGTGATGCGCAGGCAGTCCTCGTAGCCCACCGCGGCGGCGGCGGCCAGCATCGCGGCATTGCCGGCAGCGGCCGCTTCCGGCGTCCTGCCTTCAGCGGCACTCGCACGTCCATGTGCAGCGTCGGCCGGCTCGGCCACGACCTGCACGATGCCCTCGTGGTCGCGCAGGTCGATGAACACGATCTGGCCCATGTTGCGGGCGACATCGGCCCAGCCGCACAGGGTCACGCTCTGGCCGATCAACGTCTCGTCGATCAGGCCGCAGAAATGGGTACGCATGGGAACTCCGGAAAGGGCTGCCCAGCGCTGCGGGACGCCGGGGCATGGACACGCCATTTTAACGATGCGCGGCGCTAATGTGCCGCCATGGCGGGCCGCAGGCCCGGCCCGGATTCCATCCCCCCGCTGCCATCACCGGAGGTTTGCCATGTCCCGCCTGGTCGCCGCCCCCCTGCTCGCCCTGGCCACCGCCTCCGCGCTGGCCGCCCTGCCCGCTCCCGCCCATGCCCAGGCCCAGCAGCGCGCCTACGCACCCGAGGACCTGTGGACCCTGAGCCCGGCCGAGCAGAGCCGGGTGATCGGGCTGGAATACCGCGAGCAGTCGCGCGGCCGCCAGATCCCCGACGACCAGCTGCGCTTCTACCTGGACCAGGTGCGGCTGTCGCGCTGGACCTTCAGCCAGGTGAAGAACGACATCGCCAAGTCGCTGGGTGGCGCCGGCGCGCCCCCGCCCCCGCCGCCGCCCGGCCCGGGCCCGGGGATGCAAGCCGCCCGCTGCGAGAGCACCGATGGCCGCACCAAGACCTGCAGCATGCCCTGGCAAGGGCCGTCGCGGCTCACCCGCCAGCTCTCGAGCGCCGCCTGCGTCGAAGGCCGCAGCTGGTTCAACGGCAACGGCCGGGTGACCGTGTCCAATGGCTGCCGCGGCGAGTTCCAGCCCGGCACCGGCCCGGTGGGCACGCAATGGACCACCCTGCGCTGCGAGAGTATTGGCGGCCGGTTCACCAGCTGCGGCCACGACGTGGTCGGCCGGGCGCAGTTGGTACGGCAGCTCTCCAACGGCCGCTGCATCGAAAACCGCAACTTCGGCGTGCGCAATCGCCAGCTATGGGTGGACGACGGTTGCCGCGGTGAATTCCGGGTGCAGGTCGGGGCTGCCCCGGGCAGCGACTACAGCGTCACCTGCACCAGCCGGGGCGGCTACGCCACCTGCGCCTGGGATGCTCGCCGCGGGCGGCCAACCCTGATCCAGCAGCTTGCCGGCATGCCCTGCCGCGAGGGATTCAGCTGGGGCTATGACGCGCGCAGCGGGCTGTGGGTGAACCACGGCTGCAGCGCGCGCTTCGGGGTGCGCTGACGGCGCGCCGGGACGGGGATCAGCCCCCGGAAGACATCGCGGCTGGCGCCGCAGGGGCGGCGGCCGGCTTGGCATCCGCCTTCGCGTCCGGCTTCGCCTCGGACTTGGCGTCCGCCGGCTTGGCGGCATCCCCGGCCAGATTGCGCTTCTTGTCGCCGTCCTTCTTGAAGTCGGTCTCGTACCAGCCGCTGCCGGCCAACCGGAACTGCGGGGCGGTCAGCTGGCGGTGCACTTGCCCCTGCGCGCCGCAGTCCGGGCAGGCGCTGGGATCGGCGTCGGAAAGCTTCTGCAGACGGTCGAAGGCATGCCCGCAGGCATCGCAGATGAACGCATAGATCGGCATGGTGGTGATCGGCCTCGAAACGCAACAAACCGGGTGGCATAGTGTGGCCGCCCGCCGCGATTTCAAGCCGGCACTGCCTTCCACTCCGCCGGAGCTCCCCGCATGCAGCCGCGTACCGCCCTTGCCGCCCTTCTGATCGCCCTCGGCCTGGTCGGGGCCGGCTGGTTCGCCGCCCGCGGCATGGCCCAGCTCCGCACCGGCGACCGCTACGTCACCGTCAAGGGCTCCGCCGAGAAGATCGTGGATGCCGACCTGGTGGTCTGGCCGCTGGCGCAGAGCGTCGGCGGCAACGACCTGGCCGCGGTACAGGCGCAGCTGGAGGCCAATACCCGCACCATCCGCGAGTTCCTCACCCAGGCCGGGTTCAAGGACGACGAGATCGTGGTCAGCCCGCCGCGGCTGGAGGACCGCTGGGCCTACGCCTACGGCAGCAATCGCCCGCCGGAGCGCTACAGCTACTCCAACACTGTCACCCTGCGCACGGCGCAGGTGAAGGAAGCGCTGGCCGCGGTGCGCCGCAGCGGCGACATCGTGGCGCGCGGGGTGATGCTCAATGCCGAGCAGGGCGGCGGCCCGCAGTTCGACTACACCCGGCTGAACGACATCAAGCCGGCGCTGATCGCCGAGGCCACCGCCGCCGCGCGCAAGTCGGCCGAGCAGTTCGCCAAGGATTCCGGCGCCCACCTCGGCGGCATCCGCACCGCCAACCAGGGCGTGGTGAGCATCGAGAACCGCGATGCCGGCAGCCCGCAGATCAAGAAGATCCGGGTGGTCAGCACGGTCGAATATTTCCTGACCGACTGATCGCCACATAGTCCGGCCGTGCAGGCCCGTCCGTGGTTCGACAGGCTCACCACGAACGGGAACGGGTGAACCACGCGCGGTAACGGGCGAGCCGCGAACGCCGGCTCAGGCGCCTTCGTACAGCGCCAGCAGCTCGGCTTCGGCCGCTTCCAGCTCCGCGCGCAACTGCAACTGGGTGCGGCCGAGGTCGGCCACCTTGCCCGCATCCGCGTAGATCGCCGGGTCGGCCATTGCCGCCTCGCATTCGGCCAGCTTGCCTTCCAGCCGCGCCACCCGCTCCTCGGCCTTCTGCACTTTGTGCGGATTCGGCTTGGCCTTGGGCACGGCAGGCGGCGGAGGCGCGGCGGCCACGGGGGCCGCCTTCGGGACCGGCGTCTTCGGATTGTCGCTGCCGGGGCGCGAACGCAGCCAGGCCGCGTAGTCGTCGAGGTCGCCGGCGAACGGTTCGACGATGCCGTCGTGCACACGCCAGTACTGGTCGCAGACCAGGCCGATCAGGTGGCGGTCGTGGCTGACCATCACGATCGCGCCGTCGAAGTCCGACAGCGCCTCGGCCAGCGCCTCGCGCATCTCCAGGTCGAGGTGGTTGGTGGGTTCGTCCAGCAGCAGCAGGTTCGGCTTGTTCCATGCCAGCAACGCCAGCGCGAGGCGCGCCTTCTCGCCACCGGAGAAATTGTCGATCACCTCGAACGCGCGGTCGCCCGGGAACTGCCAGCCACCGAGGAAGTTGCGGAACTCCTGCGTCGGCGTGTTGGGAGAGAGTTCCTTGAGGTGGTCGATCGGCGAGGTGCCGGCCACCAGCGACTCCACCGTGTGCTGGGCGAAGTAGCCGATGCGCAGGTCGGGGTGCGCCATGCGCTCGCCGGACATCGGCGGCAATTCGCCGACCAGGGTCTTCACCAGCGTCGACTTGCCGGCGCCGTTGACGCCGAGCAGGCCGATGCGGTCGCCGGCCTCCAGCCCGAAGCTGACCTTGCGCAGGATCGTGGCGCCCGCGCCGTAGCCGCAGTCGGCATCGCGCAGCGACAGCAGTGAATTCGGCAAGCGCAGCGGCGCCGGCAGCTGGATGCTGACCCCGCGCTCCACCCGCACCGCCTCGGTGCCGGCCAGCTTCTCCAGCCGCTTCATCCGCGACTGCGCCTGCCGCGCCTTGCTGGCCTTGGCCTTGAAGCGGTCGATGAAGCTCTGCAGGTGGGCGCGCTCGGCCTGCTCCTTCTCGAACGCGATCTGCTGCTGGCGTAGATGCTCGGCGCGCTGGCGCTCGAACGCCGTGTAGTTGCCGACGTACAGCTTCGCGGTGCCGTCGTGCAGGTGCAGGATGTGGGTGGTGACGTTGTCGAGGAACTCGCGGTCGTGGCTGATCACCAGCAACGTGCCGTCGTAGCGCTTCAGCCATTCCTCCAGCCAGACCACGGCATCGAGGTCGAGGTGGTTGGTGGGCTCGTCCAGCAGCAACAGGTCGGACGGCGTCATCAGCGCGCGCGCCACGTTCAGGCGCACCCGCCAGCCGCCGGAAAACTCCGCGACCGGCTTCTCGTGCACCTCGGCCGGGAACCCCAGGCCATGCAGCAGGCGGCCCGCGCGCGCGGTGCCGTCGTAGCCGTTGACCTCTTCCAGGCGCTGGTGCGCCGCGGCCACCGCTTCCCAATCCTCGGCGGCGAAGGCGTTGGCTTCCGCCTGGATCGCGGCGTGCACGGCGGCATCGCCGGACAGCACGAAATCGATCGCCGGGTCCGGCAGATGCGGGGTTTCCTGCGCCACGCTGGCGATGCGCGCCTTGCCGGGCAGGTCGATGTCGCCGCGGTCGGGCTCGACCTCGCCCATCAACGCGGCGAACAGCGAGGACTTGCCGGCGCCATTGCGGCCGACCACGCCCACCCGGTACCCGGCGTGCAGGGCCAGGTCGACGTTGGACAGCAGCAGGCGTTCGCCGCGACGGAGGGCGAAATTGCGGAAGGAAATCATGGGGTGGCGGTTCCAGCGGGCCGGCGGGGGCGCGGTCGTCGCCTGCCGTGGCCAACAAAGCTATTCACGATACCGCATAACGGCATGCCCGGGGCGCGTTTGCGGCCGCGGTGAACGGGTGTTAAACAAGGGTTATTCCACCCACCCCGGAGGTCGCCATGCCCCGCCTTACCCCGCTTGCCCTGGCCCTGTCGTCCCTGCTGGCTGCCACCCCGGCGCTGGCGCAGCAGGCCGACCAGCCGACCGAGTCGAAGAAAGATGCGCGCACGCTCGACACCCTGATCGTCACCGGTACCCGCGTCACCGACCGCACCGTGGCCGAGTCGCAGTCGCCGATCGACATCATCACCCCGGAAGTCCTGCAGTCCACCGGCACCACCGAACTGGCTACGGCGCTCTCGCGCGCCCTGCCGTCGCTGAACTTCCCGCGCGCGGCGATCAACGACGGCACCGACGCGATGCGCCCGGCCCAGCTGCGCGGCCTGGCCCCGGACCACGTGCTGGTGCTGGTGAACGGCAAGCGCTACCACCTGGGTGCGCTGGTGAACGTCAACGGCAGCCAGGGCCGCAGCTCCTCGCCCGCCGACCTCAACAGCATCCCGATCGCCGCCATCGAGCGAGTGGAAGTCCTGCGCGACGGCGCCTCGGCGCAGTACGGCTCGGACGCGATCGCCGGCGTGGTCAACATCGTGCTCAAGAGTTCGGCCAGCGGCGGCAGCGCCTCGGCCACCTACGGCGAATACAAGGAGGGCGACGGCGGCAAGTACCAGGTCATGGCCGATGCCGGGTTCGGCCTGGGTGCCGCCAGCAAGGTACACCTGGCCGCGCAGTTCGGGCACCAGGACCAGACCAACCGCGCCACCCCGTATTCGGGCGCGCAGACCCCGACTTCGCCGCCGGTCGGCCAGACCGTGCAGCGCCTGGGCGACCCCGAGGTGGACAACCACTCTCTGAGCTACAACTGGGAAATGGCCGCCACGGACTACCTGAAGTTCTATTCCTACGGCATCTATACCCACCGCGAAACGCTGTCGAACGGCTTTTTCCGGCCGGCCGGCGACTCCCGCAACATCCCGTCGATCTACCCCAACGGCTTCCTGCCGCAGATCTTCAACACCAGCAACGACTACCAGTTCGTGATGGGGATGCGCTCGTCGATCGGCGAGACCAATTTCGACGCCAGCTATACCTACGGCAGCAACGACCTTCGCTTCGACGTGAAGAACTCGCTCAACCGCAGCCTGGGCCCGAGCTCGCCCACCCAGTTCTATGCCGGCACGCTCAAGTACACCCAGCACGTGCTGAACCTCGACTTCAACCGCCCGGTCAACCTCGGACTGGCGTATCCGGCGACGCTGTCGTATGGCCTGGAATGGCGGGGTGAGGAGTTCGAGATCGCACCGGGCGAACCGAACTCGTACATCAACGGCGGCGTGCTGTTCAACGGCCAGCCGACCCCGTCCGGTGCGCAGGTGTTCCCCGGCTTCCGTCCCAGCGACAGCGGCACCTTCGACCGCCACAGCAGCTCGTTCTACGTCGGCCTGGAAGCGGACCTGACCGACAAGCTCTCCGGCGGCATCGCCGCCCGCCACGAGCGCTACAGCGATTTCGGCAATACCACCACCGGCAAGCTGAGCATGCGCTATGTGTTCAGTGACGCCGTGGCGCTACGCGCCACCGCCAGCACCGGCTTCCATGCCCCCTCGCTGCAGCAGCAGTACTACCAGACCACCTCCACCAACTTCATCGGCGGCATCCCCTACGACCTGGTGACGTTCCGGGTGACCAACCCGGCCGGCATCGCGCTGGGCGCCGAGCCGCTGAAGCCGGAGAAGTCGCGCAACCTCAGTCTGGGCCTGGTGCTGACGCCGGCCAATGGCCTGTACCTGACCGCGGATGCCTACCGGATCAAGGTCACCGACCGCATCAGCCTGTCCGAGAACCTGACCAGCACCGCGGTGCGCACCTACCTCAACAACAACGGCTTCCCGGCGGTCGCCGGCGGCCGCTACTTCACCAACGCCCTCGACACCACCACCACCGGCATCGACATCGTCGGCACCTACACCTGGAAGCTGGCCGCCAGCAGCGTGGACTGGACGCTGAGCTACAACTACAACAAGACCACGGTGGACCGGGTGGCGCCGAACCCGCCCGCGCTGACCGCGATCGACCCCAACGCGCTGCGCTTCGGGCGGGTCGAGCTGGGCCGGTTCGAGGTCGGCGCGCCGCGCGACAAGTTCGTGCTCGGTGCGCAGTGGAACCTGGGTGCGTGGAAGCTGGGCGCCAACCTGAGCCGCTACGGCCAGTTCACCATTCGCAACAGCAACCCGACGCTGGACCAGACCTTCGGCGCGAAGTGGCTGACCGACCTCAGCGCCAGCTACCGCACCGGCGGCTGGGAATTCGCGCTGGGCGCCGACAACGTGTTCGACACCTATCCCGACCAGGTGATCGCGCCGAACACCAATTCCGGCCAGCTGATCTGGCCGACCCAGAGCCCGTTCGGCTTCAACGGCGCCTATTACTACGGCCGCGTGTCGTACAAGTGGTGAGTTCGAAAATCCGTTGATGTGCGAAATGCCGGCCGCCGCAGGCCGGCCACGCGACGCCCCGGCCCGCCGGGGCGTCGTCGTTTGCCGGCCCGGCGCGAGGTGCGGCCCGCGCGCATGCGATCATGCCCGCATCGCCGCACGGGAGCCCGCATGCCGCACCACACCTCGCTGATCGCCCTGCTCTGCGTCGGGTTCGTGATGGCCTTCGCGCTGGGGATGCTGGCGCGCCGGCTGCGGCTGTCGCCACTGGTCGGCTACCTGCTGGCCGGGGTGCTGGTGGGGCCGTTCACGCCCGGCTTCGTAGCCGACCAGACGCTGGCGCCGCAGCTGGCAGAGGTGGGGGTGATCCTGCTGATGTTCGGGGTCGGGCTGCATTTCTCGCTGAAGGACCTGATGGCGGTCCGCGCGATCGCGTTGCCGGGCGCGATCGCGCAGATCGCGGCGGCCACCGCGATGGGCTGGGCGATGGCGCACTACTGGCTGGGCTGGAGCCATGCCGCCGGCCTGGTGTTCGGGCTGGCGCTGTCGGTGGCGAGCACGGTGGTGCTGCTGCGCGCGCTGGAGGACCGCCGCCTGCTGGACACCGGCAAGGGCCGGGTGGCGGTGGGCTGGCTGATCGTCGAGGACCTGGCGATGGTGCTGGCGCTGGTGCTGCTGCCGGCGCTGGGCGACCACGACGGCGGCGCCGGCCGGCTCGGCCTGGCCCTGCTGCTCACCCTGCTCAAGGTGGGCGGGTTCGTGGCGCTGATGCTGCTGGTCGGCCGCCGCCTGATCCCGCGCCTGCTGGAAGGCGTGGCGGGCACCGGCTCGCGCGAGCTGTTCACGCTGTGCGTGCTGGCGGTGGCGATGGGCGTCGCGTTCGGCGCCGCCGAGCTGTTCGGGGTCAGCTTCGCGCTCGGCGCGTTCTTCGCCGGCATGCTGCTGAACGAAAGCGAGTTCGGGCACAAAGCGGCCAACGATTCGCTGCCGCTGCGGGACGCGTTCGCGGTGCTGTTCTTCGTCTCGGTGGGGATGCTGTTCGACCCGCTGATCCTGATCGAGCATCCGCTGCACGTGCTCGCCACGCTGCTGATCATCGTGCTGGGCAAGTCGCTGGCGGCGTGGGCGATCGTGCGCGCGTTCGGCAAGCCGAACGACACTGCGTTCACCATTGCCGCCAGCCTGGCCCAGATCGGCGAGTTCTCGTTCATCCTCGCCGGGCTCGGGATCGCGTTGGGCCTGCTGCCGGCGGAAGGGCGCGACCTGATCCTGGCCGGTGCGCTGCTGTCGATCGTCATCAATCCGCTGCTGTTCGCGTGGCTGGAGCGCCGCACCGCACGCGACGCGCCGCGGCGCGAGGATGCCGCGCCGCTGCCGCAGGACCTGGCCGGGCACGTGATCCTGGTCGGCTACGGGCGGGTCGGGCGCCACCTGGCGCAGCTGCTGCGCGAACGCGGCGTGCCGCTGGTACTGGTGGAAGCCGACCGCGAGCGCGCGCTTGCCGCCCGTGCGCAGGGCCTTGCCACCGTACACGGCAACGCCGCCGATGTTCGCGTCTTGCAGGAAGCACATCCGGAGCGGGCCCATCTGGGCATCCTGGCAGTGCCGAACGCACTGGAGGCCGGCGAGGTGGTGGCGCGGATGAAGGCCGCCAATCCCATGATCAGCGTGCTGGCGCGTGCGCACAGCGATACTGAGGTGCAGCACCTGCTGGCGCATGGCGCCGATGCGGCGGTGCTGGCCGAGCGCGAGCTGGCCTATTCGCTCACCGACATGGTGATGGCCACCCCGCCCTACCGCGCGCCGCGCGCCGCGCCCCCCGCCGCCTGACCGCCCCTGCGCGCGGCGACCGGCGGGCGTAGAGTGCGGGCTTCCCCCTGCCCACGGTTGCCCGCCATGTCCCTGCGCACCGCCCTGCTTCTGCCGCTGCTCGCCGCCGGCCTGTTCGCCCACGCCCAGGCCGCGCAGCCGCAACTGCGCGTGCAGCTGCCGGCAACCGCCACCGCCCCGGCCTCCGGGCGCCTGCTGGTGTTCGTGGAGCCGGCCGCCAGCGCCGCGGCCAAGTTCGGCGGCAAGGTCACCGCGGTGGAGGCCAGCCCGTTCGGCGGCCAGGCCGCCAGCGTCGCCGGCATGGACATCGTGCGGCTCGCCCCCGGCCTGGCGGTGGCGATGGACACTGAATCGTTGGCCTGGCCGCGGCCGTTCTCGCAGCTGCCGGCCGGCGACTACTACGTGCAGGCGGTGCTGGACACCGCGCGCGACGACAACTATGCCGGGCGCGGCCCCGACGACCTGCTGAGCGTCCCGGTGAAGATGGCGCTGGGCGGCGACGCCAGCGCGGTGACGCTGGTGCTGGACCAGCGCCTGCCGCAAGCGGGCGACCCCTGGCAGCTGCCGGAGCGCTTCCCGCAGGCCCTGCGCGCGGCGGCGCCGGCAGCGAAGGCCGCGACCCGCGCGATCGATTTCATCAGCCCCGCGCTCAGCGCGTTCTGGGGCCGCCCGATCCACATGCGCGGCTGGGTGGTGCTGCCACCCGGCTATGACGCCGACGACGAGACGCGCTACCCCGTGCTGTATTTCACCCACGGCTTCGGCGGCAGCCAGCGCGCGCTGGTGCCGACCGCGATCTCCGCCTACGCCGGCATGCGCGACGGCAGCCTGCCGCCGATGATCTGGGTGCTGCTGGACGAATCCAGCCCCACCGGCACCCACGAGTTCGCGGATTCGGTGAACAACGGCCCGTGGGGCCAGGCCCTGACCGCGGAGCTGATCCCCGACCTGGAACGCCACTACCGCATGGACGCGCGGGCCGAGGGCCGCTTCCTCAACGGGCACTCTTCCGGCGGCTGGGCCACGCTGTGGCTGCAAGTGCGCTACCCGAAGGTGTTCGGCGGCACCTGGTCCACCGCGCCGGATCCCAGCGATTTCCACGACTTCACCGGGGTGGACCTGTACGCCGACGGTGCCAACGTCTATCGCCGCGCCGACGGCAGCGCCTTCCCGCTGGTGCGCGACAAGGGCCAGGTGGTGGCCAGCTTCGAGCAGTTCGCGCGGCTGGAGGAAGTGATCGGCCCGGTGGGCGGGCAGCTGGCCTCGTTCGAATGGGTGTTTTCCCCGCGCGGCGCCGACGGCCGGCCAATGCCGCTGTTCGACCGCGGCACCGGCGCCGTCGATCCACAGGTGGTCGCCTACTGGCGCGACCACTACGACATCGCCCACCTGATCCAGTCCGACTGGGCGCACCTGCGCCCTGACCTCGACGGCAAGCTGCACGTGTACGTCGGTACCGCCGACACCTTCTACCTCGACGGCGCGGCGCGCCGGCTCAAAGCAGTGCTGGACGGCGTGGGCGCGAAAAGCGAGTTCCGCTTCGTGCCCGGCCGCACCCACTTCGACCTGTACGCGCTAGGCGACGACCGCAGCGCGCTGCTGAAGGACATCGCCTGGCAGATGTACGCGATCGCCCGCCCCGGCGCGCCGCGCCCAGCGGCGACCCTCCCCTGAGACGCCAGTGGCGGTGACGAATATTTCCCGACTGGATTGAAAACGACCCCGCGGCTACACCGTCAACGAAACTCTCGCAAGCCATAGGCAGGCGACCGCTGCACGCGAAATTCTCTATTGACAGAACACCCGAGCACGACAATATCCTTGGGAACGAATCCAACAATTCACCAGGGGATATGAAGGATGGCTTTTTGCTCGAACTGCGGCACTCAGGCCGCGGATAACGCACTCTACTGCGCTACTTGTGGGAAAGCATTGGCACCACCTTCGACCGCTCCAGAGGCTGTGCAAACGCAGTCCATGTCTCCGCCAGATGTCGTCTATGCGGGGTTCGTCCGGCGGGTTGCCGCACTCATGCTCGACGGCTTGATTCTTGGCATCCCCGTCGCAATTGTCGCCGCCATTATCGCAATTGCAGCAGGAGCTGGCAGCGAGGAGGGGGCGATCAATGCGATTTTCTACCTCGTTTATCTGTTTTCCGCGCCACTCTACTACGCGCTCCAGGAAAGCTCCTCCGCGCAAGCCACACTTGGCAAGCGTGCACTTGGGATCAAAGTTGTGGACCTGCAGGGAAAGCGGATCAGCTTTGGGCGTGCGCTCGGGCGCTGGATCGCGACAGCCCTCTCCTATCTGACTCTGTACATTGGCTTCCTGATGGCCGCTTTTACGCAGAGGAAGCAAGCACTGCATGACTTCGTTGCAGGCACGCTGGTGGTGGATAAATACGCGTACACGGACCAGCCCCAACTCCAGAAGCGCCACCTGAGCGGCTGTCTTGTCGTATTCATCGTCGGCTTTCTCCTGGTCATTCCGGTAACGGCAATCCTTGCCGCAATCGCATTGCCCGCCTACAACAACTACAGGATTCGCGCAGCCGAAGGCGCATGCCTAGCGGAAGCCAAGGCCTACATGAACACTGCGGTCTCCGCCGGCCTTTCCGAGCAGCCCATCCCAAGCCCCAACGCTCGCTATTGCCGGCCTATGCAACCCCTGACGCGAGAAGACATACAGAACTCAGAACCCGTTGTTTTCGAACCATTTCCGCCTGGCGTGGCCCCGACGATTTGCAATTCCGGCGATGCCACCTGCGCCATCCAGAAACCAGACTAGGCGCGGACCTGCGCATAAAAGAAAACGGGCGCCTATAGCGCCCGTTTTCTTTTCCTCAAATCAAAACTCAAGCATTCACGAACACCAGCCTGCCGCCCTCGGCATCCACCTTCACCACGTCGCCGCTGGTGAAGCGGCCGGACAGGATTTCCTGCGCCAGCGGGTTTTCGATCTGCTGCTGGATCGCGCGCTTGAGCGGGCGCGCGCCGTACACCGGGTCGAAGCCGACGTTGGCCAGCAATTCCAGCGCTTTGTCGCCGACCTCCAGGCGCAGCCCGCGCTCGGCCAGCCGCTTCTCCAGCCCAGAGAGCTGGATGCGCGCGATCTGCTTGATCTGCTCTTTCTGCAGCGGGTGGAAGACCACGATGTCGTCCAGCCGGTTGATGAACTCCGGGCGGAAATGCGCCTGCACCACGCCCATCACCGCAGCCTTCATTTTGGTGTAGGCCTCAGGCGAATCATCGGCGGCCATCTCCTGGATCATCTGGCTACCGAGATTGGAGGTCATCACGATCACGGTGTTGCGGAAATCCACGGTGCGGCCCTGGCCGTCGGTCAGGCGGCCGTCGTCGAGCACCTGCAGCAGGATGTTGAATACATCCGGATGGGCCTTTTCCACTTCATCCAGCAGGATCACGCTGTACGGCCGGCGGCGCACCGCCTCGGTGAGATAGCCGCCTTCCTCGTAGCCGACATACCCCGGAGGCGCACCGATCAGCCGGCTGACCGCGTGCTTCTCCATGAACTCGCTCATGTCGATGCGCACCATCGCATCGCTACTGTCGAACAGGAACTCGGCCAGCGCCTTGCACAGCTCGGTCTTGCCCACGCCGGTGGGGCCAAGGAACAGGAACGAGCCGCTGGGGCGGTTGGGGTCGGACAGCCCGGCGCGCGAACGGCGCACCGCATCGGACACCACCTTGATCGCCTCGTCCTGGCCGACCACGCGCGCGTGCAGCGCTTGTTCCATCTTCAGCAGCTTCTCGCGCTCGCCCTCCAGCATCTTGCTGACCGGGATGCCCGTCCAGCGGCTGACCACCTCGGCGATTTCCTCGGCCGTGACCTTGTCCTGGAGCAGCCGGAACCCTTTCTGCTCGGCCTCTTGCGCGGCCTTGAGCTGCTTTTCCAGTTCAGGAATACGGCCGTACTGGATCTCGCTCATCTTGGCGTAGTCCTGGCGGCGCTGGGCGGCTTCCAGTTCCAGCTTGGCCTGCTCGATCTGCTCCTTGATCTTGGTCGCGCCCTGCAGGGTCGCCTTCTCGGCCTTCCAGATTTCCTCGAGGTCGGCATATTCACGCTCGAGCGCGGCGATCTCCTTCTCCAGGTCGGCCAGGCGCTGCTTCGACTCGGCGTCCTTCTCCTTTTTGAGCGCCTCGCGCTGGATCTTGAGCTGGATCAGCCGGCGCTCCTTGCGGTCCAGCTCCTCCGGCTTGGAGTCGATCTCCATGCGGATGCGGCTGGCCGCTTCGTCCATCAGGTCGATGGCCTTGTCCGGCAGCTGGCGATCGGGGATGTAGCGATGCGAGAGCGTCGCCGCGGCGACGATCGCCGGGTCGGTGATCTCCACCCCGTGGTGCACCGCGTACTTCTCCTTCAGCCCGCGCAAAATGGCAATCGTGTCTTCCACCGAGGGCTCGCCCACGAACACCTTCTGGAAGCGGCGCTCCAGCGCGGCATCCTTCTCGATGTACTTGCGGTATTCGTCCAGGGTGGTGGCGCCGATGCAGTGCAGCTCGCCGCGCGCCAGTGCGGGCTTGAGCATATTGCCGGCGTCCATCGCGCCCTCGGCCTTACCAGCGCCGACCATGGTGTGCAGCTCGTCGATGAACAGGATGATCTGGCCCTCGTTCTTGGCCAGATCCTTCAGCACCGCCTTCAGGCGCTCCTCGAACTCGCCGCGGAACTTGGCGCCGGCGATCAGCGCGCCCATGTCGAGCGCAAGCAGCCGCTTGCCGCGCAGGCCTTCCGGCACCTCGCCGTTGACGATGCGCTGGGCCAGGCCTTCCACGATCGCGGTCTTGCCGACGCCCGGCTCGCCGATCAGCACCGGGTTGTTCTTGGTGCGCCGCTGCAGCACCTGCACGGTGCGGCGGATCTCCTCGTCGCGGCCGATCACCGGGTCGAGCTTGCCGGACTCGGCGCGGGCGGTGAGGTCGATGGTGTATTTCTCCAGCGCCTGGCGCGCCTCTTCTGCATTTTCGTCGGTCACTTTTTCACCTCCACGCAGCTTGTCGATGGCGGCTTCGAGTGCCTGCTTGTTGGCGCCGGCCGCTCTCAGCGCCTTGCCAGCCTCGCCGGAATCTTCCAACGCGGCGAGCAGGAACAGCTCGCTGGCGATGTAGGCATCGCCGCGCTGCTGCGCCAGCTTGTCGGTGACGTTGAGCAGGCGGACGAGGTCATTGCCGGCCTGCACGTTGCCGGCCTGGCCGCTGACCTTGGGCAGGCGCTCCAGCGCCTCGACCAGGCGCTCGCGCAGCACCGGCACGTTGACGCCGGCCTGCGCCAGCAGCGGGCGGGTGCCGCCGCCCTGCTGGTCGAGCAGGGCCAGCAGCAGGTGCACCGGTTCGATGATGGTGTGGTCGCGCCCGACCGCCAGCGACTGCGCGTCGGCAATGGCCTGCTGGAAGCGCGAGGTGAGTTTGTCCATGCGCATGGGAGGGGTTCCTGTAAGGAGGGCCGCGGCGCGGCCAATGTCCTCCACATGCGGTTGCGGCGGCGTGATTCAAGTCAAATCGCAGCCGGCGTTGAGACGCGGTTATGCTGCCGGCATGCCCGCCTGGCACCTCTACCTGCTGCGCTGCCGCGATGGCAGCCTGTATGCCGGCATCGCCACCGACGTGGCGCGCCGGTTCCGGGAGCACGCCGCCGGCACCGGCGCGAAATACACCCGCGCGCACCCGCCCGAGTGCGTGCTGGCCAGCCGGCCCTATCCCGACCGCGCCAGCGCACTGCGCGCGGAATACCGCCTCAAGCGCCGCCCGCGGGCGGAGAAACTGGCCTGGCTGCTGGCACAGGACTCAGGCTGAGGGCGCGATCCAGGCCAAGGTGGCCATGCGTCCGCCGCGACCATCGCGCCGGTGCGAATGGAAGCGCGCGGGATCGGAAATGGTGCACAGCCCGCCGCCGTGGATCGCCTCCATCGCCAGCCCGGCCGCGGCCAGCCGCCGCCGCGCCAGCGCGTACAGATCCACCCGCCAGTGCCCGGGCCGGGTCGCCACGAAGGCCGCGGCGGCGCCGGGATCGCGCTCGACGAACGCCGCGCGCACCTCCTCGCCGATCTCATAGGCCTGCGGACCCGCCGCCGGCCCCAGCCAGGCCGCCAGGCCCGCGGGCGGGGTGCGCATCGCCGCCACTGTCGCCTCCAGCACGCCGGCCGCCAGCCCGCGCCAGCCGGCATGCGCGGCGGCGATCTCCGAGCCGTCTTTCGCCGCCAGCACCACCGGCAGGCAGTCGGCGGTGAGGATGGCGAGCACCTTGCCGGGCGTGCGCGTCACGACCGCGTCTGCTTGCGGCTCGTCGCCGCCGGGCTCGACCGCGACCTCCACCCCATGCACCTGGCGCAGCCAGCGCGGCGAGGCCGGCAACTGCAATGCCGCCTCTAGCTGGCGGCGGTTCTCCGCCACCGCCTCCGGCGTATCGCCGCAGCGCGCCCCGAGGTTGAAATGATCGAACGGTGGCGCGGAGATCCCCAGCCCGTGGCGTAGCGTGGTCAGCGCATGCACGCCGGACGGCGCCGGCCAGTCGGCGCGCAGGAACGCGCTCATCGCCGCGCCCGCTCCACCTCGGCGTGAGCGGCGGCGTCTTCCCGCAACAATCGCATCAGCTGCTGCATGTCGTCCGGCACCGGCGCTTCGCAGCGCACCGGCGCGCCGGTGATGGGATGCGCGAACTCCAGCACCTCGGCGTGCAGCGCCTGCCGCTTGAAGCCACGCAGGGCCGCGATCAACTCCTCGGACGCCCCCTTTGGCAACTTCAGCGGCCCGCCGTACAGCGGATCGCCCACGATCGGATACTTCAGATGCGCCATGTGCACCCGGATCTGGTGGGTGCGCCCGGTCTCCAGCCGGCATTCCAGCGCGGTGTGGGCGCGGAAGCGCTCGCGCAGGCGGTAGTGGGTGACGGCCTCCTTGCCATCCTCGCGCACGGCCATGCGCAGGCGGTCGCGCGGGTGGCGGTCGATCGGCGCGGCGGCGGTACCGCCGGACACCAGCGCCCCGACCACGATCGCCAGATACTGCCGGTGCACCTCGCGCGCGGACAGCTGCGCCACCAGCGCGGTATGCGCCGGCAGGGTGCGCGCCACCACCATCACCCCGCTGGTGTCCTTGTCCAGGCGGTGGACGATGCCGGCGCGCGGCAGCTTGTCGAGGTTCGGATCGCGGTGCAGCAGCGCGTTCACCAGGGTGCCGGCCGGGTTGCCCGCGCCCGGATGCACCACCAGCCCGGCCGGCTTGTCCAGCACGAACAGGTGCGCGTCCTCGTACAGCACGTCGAGCGGGATGTCCTCGGCCACGGCGTGGGTCTGCACATCCTCGACCACGGCCAGCATCACCGCCTCGCCGCCGCGCACGGGATCGCGCGGACGCGCGGGCGCGCCGTCCACCTGCACGTCGCCGGACTTGATCCAGGCGGACAGGCGCGAGCGCGAATACTCGGGGAACAGCTCGGCCAGCACCGCATCCAGGCGGCGGCCGGCGGCCGCGTCGGGGATGCGGGCGATGCGGGGGGATGCGTCGTTCATGGGGGCGGCGCCGGGCGGCGCGTTCGGGCCTGATTAAAGCGTGGGACTGCTATTATCCAGCCTTCATGCCCCCGGCGCCCGTTCGATGCCCATGACCGCCCGTTCCAGCCTGCTGCGCACCGCCACCGTGCTCGTGCTCGTCCTCGTCGTCGCCGGCTGCTCCGGCGGCAAGGGCTTGTTCAAGGGTAAGAAGAACCGCAACGAAGGCGTGCCGGTGGCCGAGCTGTACGATCGCGCCCACGCCCAGATGGAGCGCGGCAACTGGACCTCGGCCAGCGAGACCTTCGGCCGCCTGATCGCGCAGTACCCGTACGGCCCCTACGCCGAGCAGGCGCTGATGGAGCAGGCCTACGCCCAGTACAAGGCAGGCAAGCACGAGGACGCGATCTCCACCATCGACCGCTTCATCCGCACCTACCCGACCCACAAGAACATCGCCTACATGTACTACCTGCGCGGCCTGACCGACATGGCGCGCAACACCGTGTTCATGGCGCGCACCTTCAACCTGGACACCAGCAACCGTGACCTGGACGCGCCGATGCAGGCGTACAACGACTTCAACACCCTGATCACCCGCTACCCGAACAGCCGCTACGTGGCCGACGCCCGCCAGCGCATGGTGTTCCTGCGCAACCAGTTCGCCCGCTTCGAGCTGACCACCGGCCTGTACTACCTCCGCCGCGGTGCGTGGGTGTCGGCGGCCGAACGCGCCAGCTACCTGCTGGAAACCTATCCGCAGAGCGAATCCCAGAACGATGCGGTGGCATTGCTGGGCGAGGCCTATACCCGCATGGGCGAGTCCAAGCTGGCCGCCGACGCCCGCCGCGTGCTGGAGCAGAACGACCCGCAACACCCGTGGCTGAGCGGGCGCTGGCCGAAGTTCCCAAGCGTGTTCAAGCGCCTGAACCCGCTGAGCCCGGACGTGCGCTGAGCCCGGCACGAACCGCTGCTCACGTCACGAAGGCCGGCACAAATGCCGGCCTTCGCCGTTCCGGAGCCGTCAGTCGCGCCAGCCGCTGCTGACCGGGTAGCGGCGCTCGCGCCCGAACGCACGCCGGCTGACCTTCGGCCCCGGCGCGGCCTGATGGCGCTTCCATTCGCTGATGCGTACCAGGCGCAGCACGCGGTCCACCGTCGCGGCATCGAACCCCGCTGCCACGATCTCCGCGCGCGACTGCTCCTGGTCCACGTGCCGCAGCAGGATGGCATCCAGCACGTCGTAGGGCGGCAGCGAATCCTGGTCGCGCTGGTTCTCGCGCAGCTCCGCCGTCGGCGGACGGTCGATCACCGCCTGCGGGATGATGCGGTCGCCTACCGTATTGCGCCAGCGCGCAAGCGCAAACACCTCGGTCTTGTAGAGGTCTTTGATCGGCGCATAGCCGCCACACATGTCGCCGTAGATGGTGGCGTAGCCCACCGCGTACTCGCTCTTGTTGCCGGTGGTCAGCAGCAGGCCGCCGAACTTGTTGGCCAGCGCCATCAGCAGCGCGCCGCGGATGCGCGACTGCAGGTTCTCCTCGGTGACATCCACCGGCTGCCCGGCGAACACCTGCGCCAGCGCGTCGAGGTAGCCCTGGAACGGCTTTTCGATCGGCAGCGTCACCATCGCCACGCCCATCGCGTCGCACTGTTCCTGCGCCAGGTCGTTCGAGAGCCCGGCCGTGTAGCGCGACGGCAGCCGCACCGCGGTGACGTTCTCCGGCCCCAGCGCGTCGGCGGCGATCGCCAGCACCAGCGAGGAGTCGATCCCGCCCGACAGCCCCAGCCAGGCCTTGCCGAAGCCGTTCTTGCGGCAGTAGTCGCGGGTGCCGCGCACCACCGCGCGCCAGGCCAGCGCCTCGCGGCTCTCGTCACCGTCCACCGTCCACTGCAGCGGTGCGAAGCGCCGGCGTTCGGGGTCGAACTCGACCACCAGCCACTGCTCCTCGAACGCCACCGCGGCCGGATGCACATGCCCATCCCCATCGGCCACCACCGAGGCACCGTCGAACACCAGCGCATCCTGCCCGCCGACCAGATTGAGGTAGGCGATCCCGGCGCCGGTCTCGCGCGCACGCTGCATCAACAACGCATCACGCTCGGCGTGCTTGTCGTGCTCGAACGGCGAAGCGTTCGGCACCAGCACCAGCTGCGCGCCCTTGCCCACGGTGGAGGCGATCGGCTCGGGGAACCACAGGTCCTCGCAGACCAACAGCCCCAGCTGCACGCCTGCCACCTCGAACACGCAGTCCTCGCGGTCGGGGTCGACGTCGAAATAGCGGCGCTCGTCGAACACCGCGTAGTTGGGCAGCTCGCGCTTGCGGTAGGTGTGGGCGATGCCGCCATCGCGCAGAACGCTGGCGGCGTTGTACACCACGCTGCCTGCCGGCTGCGGCCAGCCCACCACCGCCACGATCCCGCGCGCGGCCGCGGCCACCTGCGCCATCGCCTCCTCGCAGGCGCGCAGGAACGCCGGGCGGTACAGCAGGTCTTCCGGCGGGTAGCCACTCAGGGCCAGTTCCGGGAACAGCACGATGTCGGCCGCGTATTCGTCGCGCGCCTGCGCGATCATCTCCGCGATCCGCGCCGCGTTGCCGGCCACATCGCCGACCGGGAAATCGAACTGCGCCATCGCAATGCGGAGGGGCTGCGTCATCGGGCGTTCTCGCAACGGAAAGGCCCGCGCGGCGCGGCGGGCAACAAGGCGTGGCAAGGATACAGGCTGCGCGCCACGGCATCCGGCCATCGCGGGTAAAATGCGGGATTCCTTCCCTGCTTCACGCGCCCACGCGCGCGCCCCACTTTCGGAGACCCCCCATGGGCCTGGACCTCGTCACCACCGGCAAGAACCCGCCGGACGAAATCAACGTCATCATCGAAATCCCGAAGGACGCCGAACCCGTCAAGTACGAGGTGGACAAGGCCTCGGGCGCGATCTTCGTGGACCGCATCCTGTCCACCCCGATGCGCTACCCCTGCAATTACGGCTACGTGCCGCACACCATCTGCGACGATGGCGACCCGGTGGACGTGCTGGTGATCCTGCCGTTGCCGCTGGTGCCGGGGTCGGTGATCCGCTGCCGCCCGGTGGGCCTGTTGAAGATGACCGACGAGGCCGGCGGCGACGAGAAGATCCTGGCGGTGCCGGTGGACAAGGTGTTCTCCGGCTACAGCCACATCGACGACATCCAGAAGGTAAGCCCGCACTGGCTGCAGCGCATCGGCCACTTCTTCGAGCACTACAAGGACCTCGAGCCCGGCAAGTGGGTGAAGCTGGCCGGCTGGGAAGGCGCCGAACAGGCACGCCGCGTCATCGTCGATTCGATCCAGCGCTACGACGGCAGCGCCGACAAGCCGAAGTTCTGATCCGCCGCACGCGCTCCGGGCGCCATCGTTGGCGCCCGGAGCGTCGCTACCCGCGGCCCGGCGACCTGGCTTACGGGCCGGCCTTGTACGGATATTTGGCGAAGATGCTGCTGATGGCCTGGTCGATGTCGGCCATCTTCTTTTCCGGGGTGCGCTTGGAGGCTTCCGGCGCGCTCGCCGAGCCGGTCCAGACCAGACGGTTGCGCTGCCCATCGACCAGGTCCACAGTCAGCACCCCCTCGCGGTAACGGCTGACCTGGGGCTCGTCATACCAGAACGGCACCGACACGAAGGCGTGGTAGCGGTAGCTGTAGGCCCAGCCAAAATCCACGCGCGGCACGTTCCACACCTGGCTGCGCTCGCGCTCGCGGGTCTGGAAATTCACCAGCAGGTCCCCATTCTCGGGGACGAAGCGGTATCCGCGGGCCTCCATCTCGCGGCGCACGTCCTCACGGATGCGGTCGGACACCCAGGAGGTGTACCCGGCCTGTTCCATCGAGATCGGCTTGTAGAAGCTCCAGGTGCGGTAGCGGCCGAAATCGGCTGTGGGGTCACGATCGGTGCGCACGCTTGGCCCGGTGGCACAGGCCGACAGCGAGAGCGCGACCACCGCCAGCAGTGCACTGGCCAGCAACTTGAAGGATCGGGACATGGCAGGTCTCCGGGCGCGGGATGCCACGATCATCGCACCACCGGCCATACCCGGCCTGAACGGTGGACAGCCAGAAACGCGAACGGGCCTGGCTTCGCCGAGCCCGTGAACTTGGTCACACTCGAGCGCCTGGATCAGTGCTTGAGGTTCTTGCGCAGGCGCTCCAGCGCCTGCAGCTGCGCGGTGACCTCGGCCAGGCGCTTCTGCGCTTCGGCGATCTCCATCGCCTCGCCGCGGCGGGCGATGATGCGCTCGGCTTCTTCCTTGGCGGCGCGCACCGCCGCCTCGTCGATCGCGTCGGCGCGCACGGCGGTATCGGCCAGCACCGTCACCACCGTCGGCTGCACCTCGAGGATGCCGCCGGAAATGGCGAAGTCCAGCTTGTCGCCCCCCGGCAGGGTGACCACGATCTTGCCGGGCTTGAGCCGGGTGATCAGCGGGGCGTGCTTGGGCGCGATGCCCAGCTCGCCCAGCTCGCCGGTGGCCACGACCAGCTCGGCCTCGCCGTGGAAGATCTCGGCCTCGGCGCTGACGATGTCGCAGCGGATGGTGGATGCCATCGTGATTCCTTCCGTTCAGTCGAACGCGTCAATCGAAGCGGCGGCTCAGGCCGCCAGCTTCTTCGCCTTCTCGACGGCCTCGTCGATCGTGCCGACCATGTAGAACGCCTGCTCCGGCAGGTGGTCGTAGTCGCCGTCGACGATGCCCTTGAAGCCGCGGATGGTTTCCTTCAGCGGCACGTACTTGCCCGGGCTGCCGGTGAACACTTCAGCCACGTGGAACGGCTGGCTGAAGAAGCGCTCGATCTTGCGCGCGCGCGCCACGGCCAGCTTGTCCTCTTCGGACAGCTCGTCCATACCCAGGATCGCGATGATGTCCTTCAGCTCTTTGTACTTCTGCAGGGTCTGCTGGACGCGCTGGGCGGTCTCGTAGTGCTCGTTGCCGATCACCAGCGGGTCCATCTGGCGGCTGGTCGAGTCCAGCGGGTCCACCGCCGGGTAGATGCCGAGCGAGGCGATCGAGCGCGACAGCACCACGGTCGCATCCAGGTGCGCGAAAGTGGTCGCCGGCGAGGGGTCGGTGAGGTCGTCCGCGGGCACGTACACCGCCTGGATCGAGGTGATCGAACCGGTCTTGGTCGAGGTGATGCGCTCCTGCAGCACGCCCATTTCCTCGGCCAGGGTCGGCTGGTAGCCCACCGCCGACGGCATGCGGCCCAGCAGCGCCGAGACTTCGGTACCGGCCAGGGTGTAGCGGTAGATGTTGTCGATGAACAGCAGCACGTCGCGGCCTTCGTCGCGGAAGTACTCGGCCATGGTCAGGCCGGTGAGCGCCACGCGCAGGCGGTTGCCCGGCGGCTCGTTCATCTGGCCGTACACCATCGCCACCTTGGACTTGGCGTGCTCCTGCACGTTGACCACGCCCGACTCCTGCATCTCGTGGTAGAAGTCGTTGCCCTCGCGGGTGCGCTCGCCCACGCCGGCGAACACCGACAGACCCGAGTGCTCGGTGGCGATATTGTTGATCAGCTCCATCATGTTGACGGTCTTGCCGACGCCGGCGCCGCCGAACAGGCCGACCTTGCCGCCCTTGGCGAACGGGCACATCAGGTCGATCACCTTGATGCCGGTCTCCAGCAGCTCGGTGGTGGCGGCCTGGTCCTCGTAACTCGGGGCCGCGCGGTGGATTTCCCAGGTGGTGTCGGCCTGCACCGGGCCGGCCTCGTCGATCGGATTGCCGAGCACGTCCATGATGCGGCCGAGGGTGCCCTTGCCCACCGGCACCGCGATCGCGCGCCCGGTGTTCTCGGCCAGCAGGCCGCGCTTCAGGCCGTCGGTGGAGCCCAGCGCGATGGTGCGGACCACGCCGTCACCCAGCTGCTGCTGCACTTCCAGCGTGATGGCGGTGCCCTGCACCTTCAACGCGTCGTACACCTTCGGCACGCTCTCGCGCGGGAATTCGACGTCGACGACCGCGCCGATGATCTGTACGACCTTGCCCTGGTTGCTCATGAGTTGTTTCCTCGGGAACTCTTGGATGCTGCTTCGATGCTGCTTCGTGGGATCAAACCGCCGCGGCGCCGCCGACGATTTCCGAAATCTCTTGGGTGATCGCCGCCTGACGGGCCTTGTTGTAGACCAGGTTCAGGGTGCCGATCAGCTTGGTCGCGTTGTCGCTGGCGGCCTTCATGGCCACCATGCGCGCGGCGTGCTCGGACGCCACGTTCTCCATCACCGCCTGGTACACCAGCGACTCCACGTAGCGGGTCAGCACGTGTTCCAGCACGCTCTCGGCGTCCGGCTCGTAGATGTAGTCCCAGTCGTGGCGGGCCACCGGGACCTGCGCCGCCGGCAGCGGCAGCAGCTGGTCGAAGGTGGCGCGCTGGGTCATGGTGTTGACGAAGTCGTTGTAGGCCAGGAACACCTTGTCGACGCCGCCCGCGGTGTAGGCATCCAGCATGACCTTGATCACGCCGATCAGCTGCTCGACCTTGGGGGTGTCGCCCAGGTGGGTGACCGAGGCCAGCATGCCGACCTTCACGCGACGGAAGAACACCGAGGCCTTCTGGCCGATGGTGACCACGTCCACCTCGATGCCCTGCTGCTGCAGGGCGCGGAACTCGGCCAGCAGCTTGCGGAACATGTTGTTGTTGAGGCCGCCGGCGAGGCCGCGGTCGGACGACACCACGATGTAGCCCACCCGCTTCACGTCGGCGCGCTGCACCAGGTACGGATGGCGGTACTCGGAATTGGCCTGCGCCAGGTGCCCGATCAGCTGCTTCATCGCCCGCGCGTAGGGACGCGAGGCCTTCATCCGGTCCTGCGCCTTGCGGATCTTGGAGGCCGAGACCATCTCAAGCGCGCGGGTCACCTTGCGGGTGTTCTGCACGCTCTTGATCTTCGTCTTGATTTCGCGTCCGCCAGCCATGCTCGTCTCGTCAGTGTGGATCGACTGCGCGGGTCAGCGACCCGCGCGGGTGCTTCCGGGGCTTACCAGCTACCGGTCGCCTTGAAGTCCTCGATGCCCTTCTTGAACGCGGCCTCGATCTCGTCGTTCCAGTCGCCGGTGGCATCGATCTTCTGCATGAGCTCGCCGGCGGTATTGGCGAAATGCGCCTGCAGGCCGGACTCGAACGCCAGCACCTTGCCCACCGGCACGTCGTCCAGGTAGCCCTTGTCGACCGCGTAGATCGACAGCGCCTGCTGCGCCACCGACATCGGGGCGTACTGCTTCTGCTTCATCAGCTCGGTGACACGCTGGCCGCGCTCCAGCTGCTTGCGGGTGGCGTCATCGAGGTCGGAGGCGAACTGCGCGAACGCCGCCAGCTCGCGGTACTGCGCCAGCGCGATGCGGATGCCGCCGGAGAGCTTCTTCATGATCTTGGTCTGCGCCGCACCACCCACGCGCGACACCGAGATACCCGCGTTCACCGCCGGGCGGATGCCCGAGTTGAACAGGTCGGTTTCGAGGAAGATCTGGCCGTCGGTGATCGAGATCACGTTGGTCGGCACGAATGCGGACACGTCGCCGGCCTGGGTCTCGATGATCGGCAGCGCGGTCAGCGAGCCGCTCTTGCCCTTCACGGCGCCGTTGGTGAAGCGCTCGACGTACTCCTCGGACACGCGCGCGGCGCGCTCCAGCAGGCGGCTGTGCAGGTAGAACACGTCGCCCGGGTAGGCTTCGCGGCCCGGCGGGCGGCGCAGCAGCAGCGAGATCTGGCGGTAGGCCACGGCCTGCTTGGACAGGTCGTCGTAGATGATCAGCGCGTCCTCGCCGCGGTCGCGGAAGTACTCGCCCATGGCGCAGCCGGAGTAGGCGCTGATGTACTGCATCGCGGCCGACTCCGAGGCGGAGGCGGCGACCACGGTGGTGTAAGCCATCGCGCCGTGCTCCTCGAGCTTGCGCACGATGTTGGCAATCGTCGAGTTCTTCTGGCCGATCGCCACGTAGATGCACTTAATGCCGGAGTGCTTCTGGTTGATGATCGCGTCCACCGCCAGCGCGGTCTTGCCGGTCTGGCGGTCGCCGATGATCAGTTCGCGCTGGCCGCGGCCGATCGGGATCATGCTGTCCACCGACTTGTAGCCGGTCTGCACCGGCTGGCTGACCGACTTGCGCCAGATCACGCCCGGGGCGATGGTCTCCACCGGCGAGCTGGTCTTGGCGTCGATCGGGCCCTTGCCGTCGATCGGCTCGCCCAGCGCGTTGACCACGCGGCCCAGCAGCTCGGGGCCGGTCGGCACCGACAGGATCTGGCCGGTGGTCTTGGCGGTGTCGCCCTCGCGCAGGGTCTCGTAGTCGCCCAGCACCACCGCGCCCACCGAGTCACGCTCGAGGTTCAGCGCCAGCGCGTAGGTGCCGCCCGGCAGTTCGATCATCTCGCCCTGCATCACGTCGGCCAGGCCGTGGATGCGCACGATGCCGTCCGAGACCGAGGTCACGGTGCCTTCGTTGCGCGCCTCGGCGGCGAGCTTGACCTTCTCGATGCGGGTCTTGATCAGTTCGCTGATTTCGGACGGGTTGAGCGTGGTGGTGGCCATCTTGGTTTCCTTGGGAGCCTGCGTCGCCGCCGGCCTGTTTCTAGAATTCGGGATAAACGGATTAGTGCGCCGATCAGTGCGCCAACGCCGCCTGCAGGCGGCCCAGCTTGCCCTTGAGCGAGCCATCGATGACGACGTCGCCGGCGTCGATCACCGCACCGCCCAGCAGCGCGGGGTCGACCGCGGTCTCGACCTCGACCTCGCGCCCGAAACGGCGCCGCAGCGCGGCCTTGATCGTCTCCAGCTCGGCCGCCGGCAGCGCCACCGCGGAAGTGACCTTGGCGCGCACCACGCGCTCCGCCTCGAAGCGCAGCTCGTCGAACAGCCCGGCGATCTCCGGCAGCAGCCCCAGCCGGCGGTTGTCGAACAGCAGGCCGAGGAAGTTCGCGAACTCCTCGCCGGCCGCGTCCGGCGCCAGCAGCACCAGGGCATCGTCGCGGGTGAGCTTCGGGTTGCCGAGCAGCGCCGCCACCTGCGGGTCGGCGGCCACGCGCGCGGCGAAGCCGAGCGCGTCCGACCACGCCGGCAGGCGCGAGGCATCGCGCGCCACCGCGAAGGCGGCGCGGGCGTAGGGGCGGGCGAGGGTCATGGCCTGGCTCATGGGTCTTCCCTCAGAGTTGCGCGGCCAGCTCGTCGATCAGCGCCTTCTGGTCGTTGGCGTTGACTTCGCGCTGCAGCAGGCGCTCGGCGCCGCTCACGGCCAGCGCCGCCACCTGCTTGCGCAGCTCTTCCTTGGCGCGGTTGGCGGCGGCCTCGATCTCGGCCTCGGCCAGCGCCTTCTGGCGCGCGGCCTCGGCGATCGCCTCGCTCTTGGCGGCGTCGATCAGCTGGTTGGCGCGCTGGTGCGCCTGCTCGATGATCTCGTTGGCCTTGGCACGGGCGGCCTTGAGCTCCTCGGCCACCTTGGCATCGGCCTGCGCAAGGCTCTTCTGCGCGTTGTCGGCCGCGGCCAGGCCCTCGGCGATCTTCTGCTGGCGATCCTCGATCGCCTGCATCAGCGGCGGCCAGATGAACTTGACGGTGAACCAGATGAGGATCGCGAACGAGATCATCTGGCCCAGCAATGTCATGAAGGTCGGGTTCATGTCGTACCTTGCGTGTCGAACGGACGCCGTGCAGTGGCGCCCGCCTGGGCAACGCCACGGCGGCATGCCGCGGCGCGGTGCAGCGGGCGCACGCGGACCTGCCGCGCACGCCCCGGGCGACCGATCAGGCGCCGGCGGCGGCCTGGACGGCGGCCAGCAGCGGGTTGGCGAACGCGAACATCATCGCCACGCCCACGCCGATCAGGAACGCCGCGTCGATCAGGCCGGCGAGCAGGAACATGCGGCCCTGCAGCATCGGGACCAGCTCCGGCTGGCGGGCGGCGGCCTCGAGGAACTTGCTGCCCATGACACCGATGCCGAGGGCGGCGCCCAGCGCACCCAGGCCGACGATGATGCCGATGGCGACGGCGGTGAAAGCCTGGACGTTGGCGATGAATTCCATGGTGGATCTCCGGTTTTGGTACTGAACTGTTGTGAAGGGGTGGAACGGTGGAAGGTGGAACGCGAAGCCCGGCGGGCCCTCAGTGGTGCTCGTGCGCCATCGACAGATAGACGACGGTCAGCACCATGAAGATGAAGGCCTGCAGCAGGATGATCAGGATGTGGAAGATCGCCCACACCGACTGGAACAGCACGCCGGGCAGGAAGGTGACCCAGGACATGAACAGCCCCGCGATCAGCATGAACACCAGCTCGCCGGCGTACATGTTGCCGAACAGTCGCATGCCCAGGCTGACCGGCTTGGACAGGTATTCGACCAGATTCAGGAACAGGTTCGGCACCGCCAGCACGATCTTGCCGAGCACGCCGTGGGCGTGGAACGGCGCGGTGAACAGCTCCTTGGTGAAGCCCCAGCCGCCCTTGACCTTGATCGAATAGAAAATGATCAGCAGGAACACGGTGAGCGACAGCGCGAACGTGGTGTTGACGTCGGCGGTCGGCACCACGCGCAGGAAGGTGTGGTGCGCCGCCTGCTCGCCGGCGACCGCGGCGATCGTGGCCGAAGGCAGGTCCAGCGGCAGCAGGTCCATCGCATTCATGAACACGACCCAGACGAAGATCGTCAGGGCCAGCGGCGCGATGAAGCGGCGGTCGCCGTGGAAGGTGTCCTTGACCTGGGAATCGACGAACTCGACCACCAGCTCCACGAAGGCCTGGCCCTTGCCCGGCACGCCCGAGGTCGCCTTGCGCGCATACAGCCACAGCCACAGGCAGGCCAGCAGGCCCAGGCCGAGCGCGATGGCCCAGGAATCCAGGTGGAACCCGGCATCGCCAGCGACGGTGATGGTGTTGTGGGTGAGGTGGTGGACGATGTAGCCGGTCAGGCCACCGCCGCCTTCGCCACCTTCGGGAGCCAGCCCCATTGCTTCCAGGATCACGCGTTCGTCCTCGTCGTACTGCGCCTTGCCACGAATCTCATCGACACCAGGAATGCCGCCGCGGCCATCGCCGCACCGGCCAGCACCGGCACCGCCGGCAGCTTCCAGACCGCGATCGCCAGGAACAGCCCGAGCGCGACCACGACCCATTTCGCCAGCGTGCCTAACAACAGGCGCGCCAGCGCCACGCCGCCCCCCGACACGCCACCGCCGAACGCCCCCCAGGCCGCCACCAGGCTACCCAGCGCCAGCGCCCCGCCCCCGGCCAGCGCCGCCAAGGCGGCGCGCGGCCCGATGGTCATGCAGGCAGCGGCGGTCGCCAGCGTGGCGACGGCCTGGAAAGCCACCGCCCGCAGCGCCAGCCGCCAACCTGCCTTGGCGGAGTTCAGCACACAGATGATTCCCGAGCAGGACCAAACGGAGGGTTCGGCATGTCCGCGGGCCGCCGAAGCGCCCCGCGAAGCCGCAAAAGTCTAGCAGCCCGCCCCTGCCCCGGGCAACCGCCAAAGGCGGGCCCGCCGGCCGCGGCGCGGAGCGGGAACTTCGCCGGCCCGCGCGCGGTCGCACAGGCCGCAACCGCCCTTTCCTCGTCGATCCCGGCGGCTGCCGGACGCTCCGGTGCCCCCTGGCCCGGGGCGTTCCGTCACGGCGGCGCCCCTGCCGCGCCGCCTACGGCTACTTGCGCTTGGGCAGGTAGAGATCGGTGATGGTGCCGTCGTACACCTCCGCCGCCATCCCCACCGACTCGCTCAACGTCGGGTGCGGATGGATGGTGTGGCCGATGTCCTCGACCTCGCAGCCCATCTCGATCGCCAGCGCGATCTCGGCGATCAGCTCGCCCGCGTGCACGCCCACGATCCCGCCGCCGATCACGCGGTGGGTGGCTTCGTCGAACACCAGCTTGGTGAAGCCTTCGGTGCGCCCCAGCCCGATCGCGCGGCCCGAGGCCGCCCACGGGAACTTGCCCACGCCGACCTTCAGCCCCTTGGCCTTGGCTTCGGCCTCGGTGACGCCGACCCAGGCGATCTCCGGATCGGTATAGGCCACGCTCGGGATCACCCGCGCCACCCATTCCTTCTTCTCGCCAGAGGCGACCTCGGCCGCCAGCTTGCCTTCGTGGGTGGCCTTGTGCGCCAGCATCGGCTGGCCGACCAGATCGCCGATGGCGAAGATGTGCGGCACGTTGGTGCGCATCTGCGCATCCACCGGGATCAGCCCGCGCTCGGTCACGCGCACGCCGGCCTTCTCGGCATCCAGCTTTGCACCGTTGGCGCTGCGTCCCACCGCCACCAGCACGCGGTCGAACAGCTTCGCCTCAGGGATGGACTCGCCCTCGAACGTGCAGGCAATCCCGTTCTTCTGCGCCTTGGCCTCGACCACCTTGGTCTTGAGGTGGATGGCCACGCCCTGCTGCCTCAAACGATCGGCCAGCGGCTTGACCAGATCGGCGTCCGCGCCGGGGATCAGCTGCGGCATGAACTCGACCACGGTCACCTCGGCGCCCAGCGCGCGATAGACGGTGGCCATCTCCAGCCCGATGATGCCGCCCCCGACCACCAGCAGCTTTTTCGGCACCTCGGCCAGCTGCAGCGCATCGGTGGAATCCATGATGCGCGGATCGCCCCACGGGAAACCCGGCAGCTTCACCGGCTGGCTGCCGGCGGCGATGATGCACTGCCCGAAGCGCAGCCGCTGGACGCTGCCGTCCGCCGCGGCGATCTCCAGTTCGTTCGCGGAGACGAACTTCGCCACGCCCTGCAGCGTGCGCACCTTGCGCTGCTTGGCCATGCCGGCCAGTCCCTTGGTGAGCTGGCCGACCACCTTGTCCTTGTAGGCACGCAGCTTGTCGAGGTGGATCTTCGGCTTGCCGAACTCCACGCCGTAGTCGCCGGCATGCGCCGCCTGCTCGATCACCTCGGCGGCATGCAGCAGCGCCTTCGAGGGAATGCAGCCGACATTGAGGCAGACGCCGCCGAGGGTGGCGTGACGCTCGACCAGCACGGTATCGAGCCCGAGGTCGGCCGCGCGGAAGGCCGCGGTATAGCCGCCGGGGCCGGCACCGATCACCACCAGCGCGCACTCGATGTCGGCCTTGCCGCCGGACGTTGCGGCGGCCTGCGGCGCAGGCGCGCCCTCACGCCCGCTCCCGCCGGGCGAGGGCTGGGGCGAGGGCTCGGGCACGCGTGAAGATTCAGGCCTCGCCGTACCCTCATCCCCTCCCCCGGCGGGAGCGGGGGGCGCGGATTCGCCCGCTGCGGTTTCGATCACCGCGATCACGCTGCCTTCCGACACGGTATCGCCCAGCTTCACCTTCAGCGCCTTGACCACGCCATCGGCCGCCGCCGGCACTTCCATGGTCGCCTTGTCGGATTCCAGCGTGACCAGGCCCTGGTCCTTCTTCACGGTGTCCCCCACCGCGACCAGGATCTCGATCACCGGCACGTTGCTGTGGCCGCCGATGTCGGGCACCTTGCTCTCGATCTCTGCCATGCGCCTTCTCCTTGGATTTCAGAGCATCGCCCGGCGCAGATCGGCCAGCAGCTGCCCCAGATAGCTGGTGAAGCGCGCCGCGGCGGCGCCGTCGATCACGCGGTGGTCATAGCTCAGCGACAGCGGCAGCATCAGGCGCGGCTGGAATTGCGTGCCGTCCCACACCGGCTTGGTCTCCGACTTGGAGACGCCGAGGATGGCCACTTCCGGCGCATTGATGATCGGCGTGAACGCAGTGCCGCCGATCCCGCCCAGCGAGCTGATGGTGAAGCAGCCGCCCTGCATCTGCTCGGGCTTGAGCTTGCCGTCGCGCGCCAGCGCGGCCAGCTCGCCCATCTCGCGGGCGATCTCCAGCACGCCCTTCTGGTCGGCGTCGCGCAGCACCGGCACCACCAGCCCGTTCGGGGTGTCGGCGGCGAAGCCGATGTGGAAGTACTTTTTCAGGACGAGGTTGTCGCCCTCCAGCGAGGCGTTGAAGGTCGGGAACTTCTTCAGCGCCGCCACGCAGGCCTTGATCAGGAAGGCCAGCATGGTGACCTTGCCGGCCTTGCCGGCGGCGATGGCCTTGGCATTTTCGTCGTTGAGGGCGACGCGCAGCGCCTCCAGCTCGGTGATGTCGGCGGCATCGTGCTGGGTGACGTGCGGGATCATCGCCCAGTTGCGCGCGAGGTTCGCGCCGGAAATCTTCTGAATGCGCGACAGCGGCTTGGTCTCGATGGCGCCGAACTTGGCGAAATCGACCTTCGGCCACGGGATCAGGTTCAGCCCGCCGCCAGCGGCCAGCGCCGGCGCGGACGCAGGCGCGCCGCCACCGGCCAGCGCCGCCTTCACGAAGGCCTGCACGTCCTCCTTCATGATCCGGCCGCCGCGCCCCTTGCCCACCACCTGGGCCAGGTCCACGCCCAGCTCGCGCGCGAACAGGCGCACCGCCGGGCTGGCGTAGGGCACTTTCTCGGGCAGCACCGCATCCGCCTCGAACCGCATCGGCGGGATGCCGGGCTGGCCGGGCTCGGCCACCGGGGCCAGCGCCGGCACCGGCGCGCCACTCTCGGCCGGCACCGCGACCGGCGCGGCAGGCGCGGGCTTCGGCGGCTCCTGCGCCGCAGGCTTCGCGGGCGGCGGCGCAGCGGCTGGCGCAGGCGCCGCGGCCGCCGCCTCCGCCACCTCGATCACCGCCACCACCCCGCCCTCGGACACGGTGTCGCCCAGCTTCACCTTCAGCTCGCGCACCACGCCGGCAAACGGCGCGGGCACTTCCATGGTGGCCTTGTCCGATTCCAAGGTGACCAGGCCCTGGTCCTTGGCCACGGTATCGCCCGGCTGCACCAGCAGCTCGATCACGGGGACATCGGTATGCCCGCCGATGTCAGGGACGCGCGCTTCCTTCAGTTCGGCCATGGCCGCCACTCCGCAGCAGGGAAAGCGCTATGGGAACACATCCCGCCGCGCCCGACAAATCGACCGTGGCGGAATTTCAATTTTCACCCGGGTCATTTATTCGAAGGCGCAGAAACGCCTCGAAAACCCACCGCATCCGGCCCGCAGCAGGCATTCCACCCCCGGCAAAACCCGCCCGCGCCGACCGTCGCCGCCGCGGGCAGGCCCGTTCAACGCGCGCCCAGGGCGCGCACCTGGAAGGTCACCGGCACCGCGCCGGCACGCTCGAACACCAGCGTGGCCGGCACCTGCATCTCCGCCTCCAGCGCGCGACGCGGCTGGATGAACATCAGGTGATAGCTGCCCGGCTTGAGCTGCACCTGCCCATGCGCAGGCACCACCAAACCATCGGGCAGCGCGCGCATGCGCATCACCCCGCCCTCGCTGCGGGTCTCGTGCAGCTCCACCCGCGCCGCCTCGGGGCTGTCCACCCGCAGCAGGCGGTCGTCCTGCGCGGTGGGGTTCACCAGGGTCATGAAGCCGCCGGCCACCTTGGCGCCGGGCGGGGTGGCGCGCATCCACGCCTCCTGCACCTGCACCGCCGGCTTGCCGCCCGCCAGCGCCGGCAATGCCAGTGCCAGCGCCAGCCCTCCTGCGGCGAGCCGGCCCATGCCGGCCCAAGTCTTGCTGCCATTGCTCTTGTCCATCGTGTGTCCTCGCTTGCAGGCACCGCCGCCGTCTGGCGGGGTGCGGTGTCGGGAAGCGCCGGCCGCCGCCAGCGCGATAGGCCGCATCGGCAGTGTGCGCCTCACGGCGTGAAGTTGAGCTTCAGCCACAGGGTGCGGCCGGGCTCGTTGATCCGCACCGGCAGCGCGGGATAGCCGAAATCGGCGCTGCCGGCGAGGTTCAGGTGCTCGCTGTAGGCGCGATCGAACAGGTTATCGATGCCGGCGGTGAGCTGCACGCGGTCGCTCACGCGATAGCCACCGTTGAGCGCGAACGTGGCGAACCCGGCGCTGGGGCCGAGATCGCGACCGACCACGTTGCCCTGGTCCGGGGCCACCCGGTCCTGGCGGGCGACGACCCGCAGCAGCGCGCCTGCGCTCCAGCGGCCGTTGTCCCAGGCCGCGCTCAGCCGCCCTTCCAGCGGCGTCATCTGCGGCAGCGCGGTGCCGGCCGTGGTGTTCGCGCCCCAAGCCCAGGCGAGGCTGCCGCCCAGGGTCCAGTCCCGCCACGGACGCAATTCGCCGCCGGCCTCCGCACCGTGGATGCGCGCATCGACGTTGGTGGCGCGGCTGGTGGTGCCCATCATCCCGCCCGGCAGGTAGGTGAACAGGATGTAGTCGTCGATGCGCCCGGCGTAGGCGGAGACCCAGGCATCCACGCGCTTGCCGCGGTACTGCGCGCCGACATCCAGCTGGGTGGTCTTCTCCGGCCGGATGCCGGCAAACGCGTTCGGCGCGCCCATCGGCCCCATGTTGGGCGAAATGAGCTCCCAGTAGTCGGGCATGCGCGCGGTGTGTCCCACGCCGGCGTACCAACCGAAGCCGCTGCCGGCGATGTCGCGCTCGTAGCGGATGAAACCTGCGGGCAAGGTTTCGCGCCGGGTCTGGCCGAAGGTGGGATTGGGCATCGCCATCATTCCGGCGGTGGCGCGCAGATCAGTGGCTTGCGCACGATCCACGCGCGCACCGGCGATCACGTGCTGGCCCGCGGCCAGCGCCCAGCGCCCTTCGGCGAAGGCACCGGTGTCGCGCAGGTTGGCATCGCGCTGCCACGGCAGGGCCAGATAAGCCCCGCGCCCGCTGGCGCTGCGCTGGCGGTGGCGGCTGGTCTGGGCGTCCAGCCCGGCGGTGAGCTCGAATCCGGCCCAGGCCCACTGCGCCGCGACACGCCCGCCCTCGGTGGTGCGCGCGACGTTGGAGGCCATCGGCATCGGCATCGGCCCCATCGGGTTCGGATCGCGCAGGGTGTAGTTGTCCATCACGTGGTCGGCTTCGTTGCGGTACAGGCTGGCCTCCAGCTTGCGCAGAGCGCCATGGAAGGTTTTCTCGAAACGCAGGCCCAGGCTGTCGCGCCGGAACTGCGAGCCATCCATGCTGCGCCCGGCATAGCGGGCGATGCCGTTGCCGGTGCCTGCCGAGAGCTCGAGCAGGGTGTCGGCATCCGGCGTCCAGCCGAGCCCCAGGTCGGCATTCCACTTGCGCCACTTCGACGGCACCACGTCGCCGTTGCCGTCGCGGTAGTCGCCGGACTCGGAGCGGTTGGCGGTCATCCGCGCATAGCCCATAGGCGCGCCCGCGGCGGCGTCCAGCATTTGGTCGTTGCGGCCGAAGCTGCCGCCCAGCAGGCTGCCCTGCACCCGCGCACCGGGCGCATCGAAGCGCGGCGTCTCGCGCTGGAAGCGCACCGTGCCGGCGGACGCGCCCGGGCCCCACAGCACGGTCTGCGGACCCTTGACCACGGTCAGGCGGTCGTAGGTTTCCGGCGCCACGTAGGACAGCGGATTGTCCATCCGTGCCGGGCAAGCACCGGGCATCGCGCCATCGTTGGTCAGCAGGTTCAGGCGCGAACCGAACATGCCGCGCAGCACCGGATCGCCGTTGGTGCCACCGTTGCGCAGGGCGGTGAAGCCGGGAATGGTCTTGAGGTAGTCGGCACCGTCGCTGGCCGGCACCGGCTGGCGCGGCAGCTTGGGATCGGTTTCGAAGGTCAGCGGCTGGGTGGGCGTGCCGATCACCACCACGCGATCAAGCGTCTTGGCGTCGGGCGTGCCGTCGGCGGCAGCGGCAGCGAGGGGGAACAGCGCAAGCGAGAGCGCGCACGCAAGCGCGCGGCGCGACGGACGCACCGTCGCGGAACGGAAGGAAGGCATGGAACACTCCAAATCACGAGGATGCGGGGGCGGCGCCCCACGGGAAGACGTCGTGGTTCAGAGCAGGATCGGCGGCCCCCGTGCGCCGAGGCCGCGCAGGCATGGCGGCGCGTGCGGTATGGGGCGCGCGCCCGATGGCAGCAAGGCACGCGGCTGCTCCGGCAGCAGCAAGGCCAGCATCGCCAGCGCCAGCGGCGCGAGCGAGGCCAGCAGCGGGCAGTAGGCGCAGTAGTCGTCCGGCATCGCGCCGGACGGCGCGGGCGCCTTGCCCGCATCGTCCAGCAGGCGGGCCGGCTTCATCGCCAGCCCGTCCAGGGTGCACATCGCCAGCACCGCATCCGGCAAGCCCTGCGCCCGGCTTTCCAGCCAGCGGCTGACGGTCGGCATCACCGCCACCAGCAGGACGGCCGCCAGTGCCAGGCGGGCCATCCAGGCGTGGAACGGGCGGGAGCGCAGGATCATGCGGCGGGAAGTCTCGCGCGCGGCTCAGAGCGCGTTGATGACCTCGATCAAGCGCTCGACGGTGAGGCCGAAGTGCGGGAACAGCGCCTCGGCCGGCGCGCTGGCACCGAAGGTGTCGATGCCGACCACCGCGCCGTCCAGGCCCACGTACTGGCGCCAGAAGCCGGTGACACCGGCTTCCACGGCCACCCGCTTGCGGCAGGCCTTGGGCAGCACCGCCTCGCGGTAGGCCGCGTCCTGGCGCTCGAACACGTTGGTCGAGGGCATCGACACCACGCGCACCTTCTCGCCCAGCGCCTGTGCGGCCTGCATTGCCAGCCCGACTTCGCTGCCGGTGGCGATGAGGATGATCTCCGGCGCGCCCACGCTGTCCTTGAGCACGTAGCCGCCGCGCGCGATCGATGCCACCTGCTCTGGCGTCCGCACCTGATGCGGCAGGGTCTGGCGGCTGAACACCAGGCAGGAGGGGCCATTGGCGCGTGCGATCGCCGCCTTCCACGCCACCGCCGATTCCACCGCATCGCAAGGCCGCCAGACGTCGTTGTTCGGGATCTGGCGCAACGAGGCCAGGTGCTCCACCGGCTGGTGGGTGGGGCCGTCCTCGCCGAGGCCGATGGAGTCGTGGGTGTAGACGTGGATCGCGCGCACGTCCATCAGCGCGCTCATGCGCACCGCGTTGCGCGCGTAGTCGCTGAACACCAGGAAGGTGGCGTCATACGGGATGAAGCCGCCGTGCAAGGCCAGGCCGTTGCCGATCGCGGTCATGCCGAACTCGCGCACGCCGTAGTAGACGTAGTTGGCGTCCGGGTCGCTGCCGGCCACCGACTTGCTGCCCTTCCACAAGGTCAGGTTGGAATGGGCGAGGTCGGCCGAGCCGCCCACCAGCTCCGGCAGCAGCGGCGCGAAGGCCTCGATGGCGTTCTGCGAGGCCTTGCGGCTGGCGATCACCGGACCATCCTGCTGCAGCTTGGCGATGAAGGCATCGGCCGCGACCTCGAACCCGGCCGGCAGCGCGCCGGACAGGCGGCGCTCGAACTCGGCGGCAGCGTCCGGATACGCGGCCTTGTAGGCGGCGAAGCGGGCGCTCCATTCGGCCTCGTCGGCGGCGCGGTCGCGCGCGCGCCAGCCGGCATAGATCTCGGCCGGGATCTCGAACGGCGCATGCGCCCAGCCCAGCGCCTCGCGGGTGGCGGCCACCTCGTCCTTGCCCAGCGGCGCACCGTGGCTGGACTCCTTGCCGGCCTTGTTCGGCGAGCCAAAGCCAATCGTGGTGCGGCAGCAGATCAGAGTCGGCTTGCCGGTGGATTTCAGTGCGGTCTCGATGGCGGTCTTGATCTCCACCGGGTCGTGCCCGTCCACGCCGCGGATCACGTTCCAGCCGTAGGCCTCGAACCGCTTCGGGGTGTCATCGGTGAACCAGCCGTCGGTATTGCCGTCGATGCTGATGTGGTTGTCGTCCCAGAATGCGACCAGCTTGCCCAGGCCCCAGGTGCCGGCCAGCGAGGCCGCTTCATGGCTGATGCCCTCCATCAGGCAGCCATCGCCCAGGAACACCCAGGTGCGGTGATCGACGATGGTGTGGCCGTCGCGGTTGAAGCGCTGCGCCAGCAGCTTTTCCGCCAGCGCGAAGCCGACCGCATTGGCCAGCCCCTGGCCGAGCGGGCCGGTGGTGGTCTCCACGCCCGGGGTGACGTGGTTCTCCGGATGGCCCGGGGTGCGGCTGCCGAGCTGGCGGAAGCGCTTGAGCTCGTCGATCGGCAGGTCGAACCCGGCCAGGTGCAGCAGCGCGTACTGCAGCATCGAACCGTGGCCGTTGGAGAGCACGAAGCGGTCGCGGTCGGCCCAACCGGGGTTGGCCGGGTTCACCTTCAGGTAGTCGTTCCACAGCACCTCGGCGATGTCGGCCATGCCCATCGGCATGCCCGGATGGCCGGAGTTGGCGGCCTGCACCGCGTCGATGGCGAGGAAACGGATGGCGTTGGCAAGGTCGCGGCGGCTGGGCGTCGTCATGGCGGAAGGCGAAGCGGAGGAAGCGCCTATTGTCCCATCCCCGGCGGGGTGCTGTCGCGCGGCGCGCCCGCCAGCCCCATCCGGCCCCTCAGCGCACGATCTCGTCCAGTTTCTCCACCGCAGAATCGTCCAGCTCCTGCGCACCGCTGCGCTTGGCCACCACCACCGCCATCGCCAGGTCGCCGGTGACGTTGAGCGAGGTGCGGCACATGTCGAGGAAGGTGTTGACGCCAAGGATGATGCCGATCCCCGCAGGATCGAGGCCGACGACGCCGGCGATCATCGCGATCACCGGCAGCGAGCCGGACGGGATGCTGGCGGTGCCGATGCCGCCGAGGATGCACAGCACCAGCACCAGCACCTGCTCGCCCAGCGGCAGGTGCAACCCATAGACCTGGGCCAGGAACAGGATGGTGATGCCCTCGAACAGCGCCGAGCCGTGGTGGCTGGCGGAAGCCCCCACGGTCAGCACGAAACGGCTGATCTTGCGCGGCAGCTTGAGGTTCTCCTCGGCCACGCGCAGCGTCACCGGCAGCGTCGCCGCCGACGAGGCGGTGGCGAACGCCGTCAGCGAGGCTTCCTGCGAGCCGCGGAAGAACTCGCGCACGCTCATGCCGCCCATGAACTTCACCCACAGCGGCAGCACCACGAAGCCGTGGATGGCCAGCGCCAGCACCACCGTGACCACGAACCAGCCCAGCCCGACCAGCACCTCCCAGCCCATCTGCGCGCTCAGGATGAACATGAAGCAGGCCACGGCATACGGAGCCAGCTTCACGAACAGGCCGATCAGGTGCATGCACACCTCGAACAACCCGTGCAGCGCGTTCTTGAATGCCAAGGTGCCCGGCGTGGGCCGCATCACCAGGCCGATGCCGAACATCAGCGCGAAGAACACGATGCCCAGCTTCTTGCTGTCGTCGCCCATGGCGCCGACGATGTTGTGCGGGACGATGTCGACGATGATGTCGACGATATGCAATTCGCGGCCCTTCTCGACGATGGCGCCGGTCTTGGCCGCGTTGCTGCTCAGCGCCTGCTGCACCAGCGCCGGGTCCATGTGGGTGCCGGGCTGGATCAGGTTCGCCATCGCCAGCCCGATCAGCACCGCGATGCCGGTGACCACGGCGGTATAGACCAGCGTGCGCCAGCCCAGCCGGCCGAGGCTGGCGATGTCGCCCAGCTCGGCCACGCCCAGCACCAGCGCCGAGAAGATCAGCGGCACCACCAGCATGAACAGCAGGTTGAGGAAGATCGTGCCGAACGGCCGCGCCGCGTACTGGATCACGTCATTCACCCAGCCGGCGCCGGGCGCGACCAGATGCACCGCCAGCCCCAGCAGGGTGCCGAGCAGGAAGCCGATCCCCACCTTCAGATGCAGCGGGATGCCCTTGGCGGGCGCGGAAGGTGCGGTGTCGGAGGCGTGCATGCGGGGCTCGCGGAAACGGGCGAACTCCCAGCTTAACAAAGACGCCGCGCTACTCCGGATACAGCGGCGGCAGCGCCACCTGCGCGCGCCTGGCCTGCGTGCGCCAGCGCGGGCCTGCGGCGAAGGCCTGGCGCAGGGCCCGCAGCGCGGTCTCCGGCGCGCCACCGCCCCAGCGCGCGGCCTGCAGGGCGCGCACGGCCTGCACCTGCGCCGGATCGTCCAGGCGCGCACACACCGCATCCAGATCCTCGCCCGCCACGCCGGCGCCTGCGGTAAGGGCACGAGCGATCGCCGACAGATCGCCGCTGGCGAGCGCCGTGGACAACGCCGGTGCGGCCGCCGTCTGCGCGGCAGGCGCGGAGCCACGCGCGCGGCGCGCGCGCCAGCGCCGCACCCCGGCCATGCCCGCCGCCAGCAGCGCCAGCGCGAGCACGCCGCCCCAGAGCCACAGCGCGAGGGCGTCGCCGGCGTCGCGGTGGATGGCCGGCCGCCCCTTCGCCTGTGGCCCGGCGGCAGGCGACGGGGCGCGCGGTGCGGCCGGGGCGGTCGGGGATGCCGCGGGCGCGGCGCCATCTCCGGCGGAGACAGTGGCAGCGTTTCCGGGTGCCACCTGCAGCCGCAGCGGCGGCAACGTGGCCCGCTGCGCGCGGCCGGCATCGGCATCCCACCACGCCAACTGCGGCCCCGGCAGCGACAGCGCGCCCGGCTGCTGCGGCACCAGCGCGAACACCCGGCGTACGCTGACCCGCGGCCGTCCATCGACGAAACGCTCCTGCACCTGCGCCGGCTCTGGGAACACCTGCACCCCGGGCGTGGCCGGCCACTCAAGCGCCGGGGCCTGCGCGGCGGTGGCGCCCTCCGCCTCCAGTTCGACCTCGACCGTGGCCGCCGCGCCGGCGAAGGCCTGGGTCGGCGCCCGCAGGTAGCGCAGCTGCACCGCATGCAGCGGCAACCACGGCGAGGGTGCATCCGCCGGGATCGGGCGCACCTGCAGCAGCCGCGCCGGGGCCGCGGCGGCCACCGGCGTGCGATCGTCCTCGAACAGCGGGCCGGTGAACCCGGCGCCACGGATGGCGGTCAGGCGCGCGCCGGGCAGCAGCAGCGGGCCGCTGCGTTCGGGAATCAGCAGGTAATGCCGCTCCAGCACCTCGAAACGGCGGCCACCGAGCATGCGCTGGTACTGGATGTCCTCGCCCACCCGCTGCAGGCTGGCACCGGCCGGCGGATCGAGGTCGAGCTGGCCGGACAGCAGCGGAATGGCGTAGTTCAACCGCACGGTGACGCCCACGGTCTGCTGCACGTAGGGATGCTCGGCATCGACCGTGGTTTCCACGAACACGTCCGAGTTCGGCGTGGCCGGCTGCACGGTGGGCGCGCGCACCACCAGCTGCAACGGCGCGGTGGTTGCATTGCCCACCCGCAGCGATGGCACCGTCCAGGTGCCCGGGCCGCGCGGGCGCAACCCCACCGAAAACACGGCCTGCCGGCGCGCCTGCCCGTTCACCCAGCCGAACTGGCGGCGCACGCTCTGTCCGCCGAGCGCGAACTGCGCGCGCAGCGGCGCGTAGTCGATCTGGTCCACGGCCTGGTCGGTGACGATGTTCAGCGCCACCGTCTCGCCGTCGCTGATCTCGCTGCGATCCAGCCAGGCGCGGGTCTGCGCTGCGGCCGGCAGCGCGACCGCGGCCAGCAGCGCCAGCAGGCCGATGGCGAGGTGCCGGATCACGGCCCGCCCGCCTCGGCCCGGCGCCGGGCCTCCAGCTGCAGGCGCGCGCGCAGCAGCGCGCCCGGATCGTCCGGCACCCGCTGCAGCCAGGCCTGGTTGGCCAGCCGGCGCTCGCGCTCCTCGGCGGTTTCCGGGCGCGGCGCCGGCGTGGCCTGCATCGGCGCGCCCCCCGCCGGGCGGCCCTGCAGCGCCTGCTGCATGCGCGCGCGCTGGGCGGCATCGGCCTGCGCCTGCGCCAGCGCCTGTTCTGGCGACGGCTGCGATGGCTGCGGCGGGCCATCCGGCATCTTCCCGGCGGCCTGCGCTCCGGAGCGATCCTGCGCGGGCGACGGCGGAGGCGCGCCGTTTTTGCCCGCCGCGTCCTTGCTGCCCTGGCCGCGGCCGTCCTCCTTCTGCCCGGACGCCGGCGGGCCGCTGCCGGGGCGGGGCGCAGACGTATTGCCGGACGCAGAGGACGCAGGGGGCGGCGACTTGCGCTGGCGGGCCGCCTCCACCAGTTTGCGGTTGTAGATGGCATCGGCCATGCCGGGGCGCAGGCGCAGCGCGCGGTCGTAGGCGGCGAGCGCCTCGTCGTAGCGCCCGGCCTGAGCCAGCGCGTTGCCGAGGTCGTACTGGCTGTCGGCATCGGGCAGGCCGGAGAAGCGCGCGATGGCGGTGGCGTAATCCCCGCGCCGGTAGGCCGCCACGCCCTCCAGCCGGCGCGCATGGGCCGCCTGATCGGCGCGCTGCCAGAGGGTGCCGCGCGGCGCGCCCTCCTGCGCCGCGGCCGGCGGCGATGGCCATCCCAACGCGACCAGCAGCATCGCCGCCATGACGCCGCGCCGGAACAGCGGCAGCACGCATAGCAGCACCAGCGGCAGCAGCCAGAAGCCATCGTCGCGCCAGACCTGCGCCATCTGCCCCGCTGCCTCCCCCTCGGATGACTGCGGTTGCAGCACGCCCAGCGCGCGCAGGTCGGCATCGCCCGCGGTCATCGCCTGGTAGCGGCCGCCGCCGGCCGCGGCCAACGCCCGCAGCGAGGCCGCATCCAGCCGTGCCTGCCCCAGTCCGCCCGGTCCCGGGAATACGCCGCCCCGTGCGCTGCCGACGCCCAGCGCGGAAACCGTATAGCCGGCCGCGCGCGCACGCGCGGCGGCGGCCAGCGCCTCGGCGTCGGCATGGTCGGTCAGCAGCAGGATCTCGCCGCGGGCGAAGCCGGCCTGTTGCAGCAGCCGCTGCGACCAGGCGATCGCACGCGCGGGCTGGTGGCCGTCGGCGGGCATCACGTCCGGGGCCAGTGCATCGAGGAACAGGGCGACGTTGGCGGCATCGTCGGTCAGCGGCGCCACCGTATAGGCATCATCGGCAAACACCACCAGCGCCACCTCGCCGCCGCTGCGCTCACGCAGTAGCGTGGCCAGCTTGGCCCGCACCTGCGCCAGCCGGTTCGGTGGCAGATCGCGTGCCAGCATCGCCGAGGACAGGTCGAGTGCCAGCACCAGCGGCTGCCGGTTCTGCCACAGCGGCTGCGCGCGCTTGCCCGTGCTTGGCCCGGCCAGCGCCAGCACCGCCAGTGCCGCCCCCAGCAGGCCCAACCATTCCGCCCAGGCGCGGCGGGTGGCGGTGCCGCCCTCCAGCAGATGCGGCAGCAGATGCGCGTCCACCGCCTGCTGCCAGCCGCTGCGCCGGCGCGCGGCACGGCGCAGCCACAGCGCGAGCACCGGCAGCGCCAGCAAGCCCAGCAGCCACCACGGGCGCAGGAAATGCAGGCCCTCCGGCAGCAGCGCGATGCTCATGCCCGCCCCCTGCGCCAGGCCAGCGCCAGCAGGCCCAGCCCCAACGCCGCCGCCAGCGGCAGCGGGTAGCGCTCGATCCGCGGCCGCACCGCCTGCCCGGCCTGGGCCACCGGCTCCAGGCGGTCGATCGCGGCATAGGCCGCGGCCAGCTCGTCGGTGGCGCGGGCGCGGAAGAAACGCCCGCCGGTGAGCTGGGCAATGCGCGCCAGGCCCGCTTCGTCCACCTCGTCGCCGCCGCCCAGCGGCAGGCGGAAGCCGAAGACCGACACCGCCGCGCCTTCGCCGCCGAAGGCGATGGGATAGATGCGCACGCCGGCATCGCGGGCGATGCGGGCGGCCTTGTCCGGATCCAGCACGCCGGCCGTGTTCACCCCGTCGGTGAGCACGATCAGCACGCGCTCGGCGGCCGGGGCGTCCTGCAGCCGCTTCACCGCCAGCGCGATGGCATCTCCCAGGGCGGTGGCGCGCCCGGCCAGGCCGATCACGGCATCGCCCAGCTGCTGGCGCACGCTGGCCAGGTCCGCCGTCAACGGTGCCAGGACGAAGGCGCGGTCGCCGAACACGATCAGGCCGACCCGATCGCCCGTGCGGCGCTGCAGGAAATCGGCCAGCACCGCGCGCGCGGCGGTGAGCCGGTCCACCGGACGGCCGCCCAGTTCCATGTCCTCCTCGCCCATGCTGCCGGACAGATCCAGCGCCATCATCATCCCGCGCGCGGTCTGTGGCGGCACCACCGGCGGCCCCCATTGCTGCGGCCGCGCCGCCGCCACGCACAGCAACGCCCACGCCGCCCCGGCCAGCCACAGGGGCCCGTGCCCGCGGGCCGGGCCGGACGCACCGGCGGCGACCTGGCGCAGGCGCGCGCCCCACGGCACCCGCAGCGCCGCCTCAGTCGCCGCGCGCGGCGGCCACAGCAGGCGCACCAGCAGCGGCAGCGGTAGCGCCAGCAGCAGCCACGGCCAGGCGAATCCGTCGAAGGGCCACCACTCCGCCAGCATGCTCATGCCCGTTGCATCCACTGCAGGAATCGCCGCCGCGCCAGCACGCGCAGGGCTTCCAGCGCCGCCGGATCCACCTCGCGCCGGTACAGGCCCTCCAGCAGCAGTTGCCCCGGCCCGGTGGCAAAGGCGGGCTGTTTCCAGCCCGCATCCAGCAGGCGCAGCCAGGCCTCGCCCTGCAAGCGGTCGGCCTGTGGGTCGATCCGGCGCGCCGCGCGCCGCAGCAGCTCGGAGATCGCCGCCACCTGTGCCGGGCCCGGCTGCGCCTGGGCCACGTGCGCATCGAACAGCCTTGCCCACATGCGCAGGCGGCGCTGCCGTCGCCAGAACCAGGCCGTGAGCAGCACCAGCACCAGCAGCAGCCCACCCGCCAGCCACCACCAGCCCGGCGCCGGCGGCCACCAGCCGGGAGCCACACCAGGGTGCACGTCGCGCAGCGGCAGCGGCACGCCCGGCGTCATCGTGCCCCCCGTGGCCTGGGTGCATCCAGCAGCGGCAGCCAGGCGTTGCTGGGATCCGCGCCGGACAGTACCTGCGCGCGCACGCCGGCCCGCTGCAGCAGCGCCTGCGCCTGTGCCAGCGGCTGCGCGAACGCATGCTGCCAGCGCCGACGCACGCCTTCGGCATCCAGCGCCAGCGCCAGGTGCGCCCCCTGTGCCGGTGCGAACGCCAGCGTCGCGCGCGGCGGCGCCTCTTCCAGCGGATCGGTGAGCAGCAGCACGCTGGCATCGAAGCGTCCGAGCGCCGCCCACAGCGTCGCCGCCACGCCACCTACGCTGGCCGGATCGGCCAGCACCAGCACGCGCGATCCAGGGCGCAACAAGCGCCGCGCGTGCTCCAGCGCCAGCGTCAGCCCGGCATCGTCCGGCGGTGGCTGCGCATACCAGCGCACCAGCGCATCCAGCACGTGCAGCACGCCGCGGGTGCCGGTCGCCGGCGGCACCGGCGCTTCCTGCATGCTGCCGCGCAGGGCTGCCACGCGATCGCCGTCGCGCAGCGCCAGCCACGCCATCAGCGCCCCCGCGCGCGCCGCCTGCACCGACTTGAAACGCACTCGGGTGCCGAAATACAGCAGTGGCGAGGTGTCCGCCACCAGCAGGGTGAGGCGCTCGCGCTCGGCCTGGAACAGCTTGGTATGCGCCTTGCCACTGCGGGCGGTGAGCCGCCAGTCGATGTGGCGGGCATCATCGCCCGGGCTGTATTCGCGCGATTCGGCGTATTCCATCCCGCGCCCGCGCAGGGTGGACAGCGCATGCCCCTGCACGCCGTGCGCCCCGCGCCGCGGCGGCCGCCGGCCCTGCACCAGCGCGCGCAGGGCCAGCAGCTCGGCCAGCTGCGGGGCGATGCCAGCCCCGCTGCCAATGGTCTGCGCACCTGTCTGCGTGGCCCCGGCTGCCTTCATGGCTTACGGCAGCGGCACCCGCTGCAGCAGTTCATCCACCAGCCGCGCGCCGTCCCAGCCTTCCGCGGTGGCCTCGAAGCTGGGCAGCACCCGGTGTCGCAGGACGTCGGGCGCGACCGCGCGCACGTCCTCGGGCGTGACGAAATCGCGCCCGGCCAGCCAGGCGCGCGCGCGCGCGCAGCGTTCCAGCGCGATCGAGCCGCGGGGGCTGGCACCCCAGGCGATCCGGCGCGCCAGCGCCGCGTCGTAGCGGCTGGGATCGCGCGAGGCCAGCACCAGTTCCACCAGATAGCGCTCCAGCGCGGGCGCCAGGTGCAGCTCCAGCACCGCCCGGCGCGCGGCGAACACGTCGTCCTGGCTGATCCGCGCCGTCGGGGCGGGCGGCGGGGGCTGCAGCGCATCGCGGGCGCGCAGGCGCGCCAGCTGCAGGATCTGGGCCTCCGCCTCGGCCTGCGGGTAGCCGATGCGCACGTGCATCAGGAAGCGGTCCAGCTGCGCCTCCGGCAGCGGGAACGTGCCCTCCTGCTCGATCGGGTTCTGGGTGGCCATGACCAAAAACAGCGGCGGCAGCGGATAGGTGCGCCGCCCCACGGTCGCCTGGCGCTCGCCCATCGCCTCCAGCAGCGCCGACTGCACCTTGGCCGGGGCGCGGTTGATCTCGTCCGCCAGCAGCAGGGAGTGGAAGATCGGGCCGGGCTGGAACTCGAACCGGCCGTCCTGCGGACGCCAGACCTCGGTGCCGGTGAGGTCGGCCGGCAGCAGGTCGGGGGTGAACTGGACGCGCGCGAAATCGGCTTCCAGGCGCGCCGCCAGCGCCCGGATCGCGGTGGTCTTGGCCAGCCCCGGCGCGCCCTCCACCAGCAGGTGGCCGTCGGCCAGCAGCGCGATCAGCAGCCGCTCGATGAGCGCCTCCTGGCCGATGATCTCCTGCTGCAAGGCCTGCTGCAGCTGCTGGAAGCGGTCATGCAATGACGGAGTAGGCGCGTGTGCGGTATCCATGGGCGGGCATCCTGCGAATGGCGGTTGGACCGCGCGGCGCGGCGAAGGTTCGCCCATGGTGCCGCCGCACGAACGAAAACGGGAGCCCTGCGGCTCCCGTCTCCGTACAGCGATGGCGCAACGCTCAGCGCTGGGCGACGCGCATGACCTTCGGGGTCACGAAGATCAGCAGCTCGGCCTTGGTCTTCGAGCGGCTCTTGTTCTTGAACAGGTTTCCAAGGATCGGGATGTCACCCAGGAACGGCACCTTGGAGATATCGGTGGTGTCGTTGAACTCATACACGCCGCCGATCACGACGGTTTGGCCATCGTCCACCAGCACCGCGGTATTGACCTCGCGACGGGCGATCTGCGGCACCTGGCCGAAGCTGCCGAGGCTGATGAAGCCGTCGAGCTCGTCCTTCTTCACGCCCATGTTGAGGAACACGCGACCGTCGTTGGTGATGGTCGGGGTCACCTTCAGCTCCAGCAGCGCTTCCTTGAACTGCACGGTGGGCACGTTGCCGCCCTGGCCGCCGGACACGGTGAGGTAGCCGATTTCCTTACCCTGCCGGATGGTGGCTTCCTTCTGGTTGCTGGTCACCACGCGCGGGTTGGAGATCACCTCGGCGCGGCCCTGCTCCTGGATCGCGGACAGCTCCACGTCCAGCGCATAACCAGCGTTGAGGATCGATAGCGCCAGCGAACCGCCCGGGTTCTGCAGCGCGGCCGGCATGTTCCAGTTGAGGCCGCGGGTGATGGTGGGCACCGCCGGCGGGCTAGGCGGCGGCGTGGTGCTGTTGGCCAGCGCGGCGTTGGTGATGGCGTTCTGGTTGAGGATGTTGTTGGCGATGCTGTTGCCGTAGTAGATCTTATTGTTGTTGCCGGTCCCGGTGATGCCGAACTTGGCGCCCAGCTCGCGCGCCACGTTCTCGTTGGCGATCACGATGCGGGCCTCGATCACCACCTGGTCGACCGGCTTGTCCAGCTCCTGCACCAGCTTCTTGATCCCCTCCACCTTCTGCGGGATGTCCACCACCAGCAGGGTGTTGGTGCGCTTGTCGAAGCTGATGCTGCCGCGACCGGACAGGAAGCCGCGGTCCTGGGCGTTCTGGCCGCCTGGCTGGCCGCCGGTCATCTGGTTACCCTTGCTCTCCTCGGTGAGCAGGCGGGCGATGTCCTCGGCGTTGGCGTAGTTGACCGGGATGTACTCGGTGACCTTGGCGGCGCGCTCCTCGAGGTTGATGCGGGCGTCTTCCTTGGCCTGCTCGAAGTCGGCGATCTCTTTCTGCGGGGCCACCCACACCACGTTGCCGTTGCGGCGCTTGTCCAGCGACTTGGCCTGCAGCACCAGGTCCAAGGCCTGGTCCCAGGGCACGTTGACCAGACGCAGGGTGACGTTGCCCTGCACGGTGTCGGCGGCGACGATGTTGAGGTTGGACTCCTCGGCGATCAGCTGCAGGACGGTGCGCACCGGCACGTCCTGGAAGTTGAAGGTCACCGGCTTGCCGCTATAGCGCACGGAGGCGCTGGCGCTGGTATCACCGCTGCTGGCGGCGCCCATGGCCTTGCCGGCGCCGGCCGTGGCGGCGGCAACCGGATTCGCGCGCGGCACGATCTCGACGATGTACTCGTTGCCGCTCTGGTAGGCCATCGACTCGAACATGCCCTTGGTGCCCAGCACCAGCTGCGCGCCGCTGCTGGTGGCGTGGGCCTCGACGCGCTGCACCGGGGTGGCGAAATCGACCACGTTGATCGGGCGCTGCAGCGAGGCCGGCAGCTGGGCGTTGCCGATATCGATCACCACGTTGGAGCCCATGGTGCGCAGGTCGGGGGCGGCGCCGTTGCCGGAGAAGCGCAGGATCAGCTTGCCGGAGCCGCCGTCGCCGCGCTTGAAGTCGATCGCCGACACGGACACCGCGTCGGGCAGGCGCTTGGCGGGATCCGCCATGCCCCCGGTCGCGGACTGCCCGATGCCGGCGGCATGCGCTGGGGACGACATGGAGCCCGCGCCAACCGTGGCCAGGCCGAGCGCGAGGGCGACGGCGAGGGCCCGCGAGGGCAGGTGGCGCCGGACAGGCTGCATTTGCTTGGCGTTGGTGAAGGTCATCTGTCTATTCCCCAATCAATTGTCGAGCGCCATCTTGGCGGGGCGTTCCAGCCAGCCACCCGCGCCATCCGGTACCAGTTCGACCAGCTCAATCCGGTCTTCGAACACGCCGGTCACCCGGCCATCGCTTTGCCCCATGTAGTCGCCGGGCTTGACGCGGTAGGTCACCTTGTCGGGCGCCATCACCAGCGCGACCAGGTTCTTGCCGCTGCCGAGCGTGCCGACCATCTTCAGGCTGTCCAGCGAGAACATCTCCAGCGTCTGCTTGCGCCGGCCCGGATCCGGGCGCGGGCCACCGGCGCCCTCGCCGGTGAACGTCTGGTCGAACGGATCGCGCATGTTCTGCGCGGTGTATTCGAAGGTCTCGAACTGCTGCATGGTCGGCAGCGGCTCCAGCGGCGGCGCCGGCTTGGCCTTGACCTCGGCCACCCACTTCTCGAGGTCACCGCGACTGCCACCGCAGGCGACCAGGGACAACGTGACCAGCAGCAGGGCGAGCGCGCCAGCGAGGCGACGAAGCATTGAGGTGCGCATGCTCACTTGCCCCCCTTGTTGTCGCCAGCCTTGCCCGACTCGGAGTCGGCGGATTCATCCTCATCCAGGTAGCGGTAGGTCTTGACCGTGCCCGCCAGCTCCAGCGGGGTGTTGGGGCCGATCCGGGCGTTCGGGTTGTCCTTGCTCTTCTTCGGCTGCAGGGAGATGTCATGCATGGTCATGATCACTACCCGCGGCAGCGAGGCCACGCCGCTGACGAAGGCCCCGAACTGATGATAGGTGCCCACCATCCGCAGCATGATGGGTTTCTCCGCGTAGAACTCCTGCTTGGCTTCCGGGCCGGGCTGGAACAGGTCGTTCTGGATGCCGGTCGCCAGCGCGGTCTGGGAGATGTCCACGATCAGGTCGGGCATCTCGGTCTTGCTGGGTAGCTGGCGCAGCATCTGCTGCAACTGCTGTTCCATCTGCGCCAGCTGCTGCTTGAGCGGCTCGAGGTTGGCGGCGCGCCCCTGCTTGGTCTCGAATTCGGTACGCAGGTCGGATTCCTGCGCCTCCAGGCGCTTGAGCTCGTCGCGCTGGCCGCTGATGGCCAGGAACCAGGCAATCACCACGATCACCAGCGCCAGCAGTCCGCAGAACACCAGCTGCGCCTCACGCGGCCAGCCGCCGATGTTGTTGATGTCGAGTTCGCGGAGATTGATCTTCTTCTTCGTGCTCACGACGCATTCCCTCCGGCGGCGGGCGTGGCCGGCGCGGCCTGGGCCGGCGCGGCGGCCGGCGTCGATGCGGGCGCTGCTGCAGGCGCAGCAGCCGGCGCCTGCGGGCTGGCGCCCTGCCCGTCCTTGGCCGCGCTGGGATTGGCCAGCTTGACCTTCAGGTTGAACTCATACGGCAGGGCCGGGTTGCCTTCCTTCGCCTCGATCACGTTGAGATCGGGGTTGGTCATCCAGCCCGAGCTCTCCAGGTTGCGCATATAGGTGGACACCCGCGCGTTCGACTGCGAACGCCCGCTGAGGGTCAGGATGTCGCCTTCCTGCTTGATCGAGGTCAGCGCCACCCCATCGGGGATGGTGCGCACCAGCGAGTCGAACAGGTGCACCATCTGCGAGCGGTTGGCCTGCAGCTGCTCGATCACTTCCTTGCGCGCCAGCAGCTTGGCCTTCTTCTTGTCGAGCTCCTGGATTTCCTTGATCTGGCCATCGACCTTGGTGATCTCGCCGCGCAGGTATTCATTGCGCGCGTTCTGCCCGGCGATCCAGCCGCCGTAGAGGCTGTAGATCAGGATCGAGACCAGGATGCCGGCGACCACCGCCAGCCCCAGCATCCCGAAGAATTCCTTCTGCCGGGCCTTGCGGCGCTCTTCGCGCCACGGGAGGAGATTGATCCGTGCCATCAGTCGAAGCTCCTCAGTGCGAGCCCGCAGGCGATCATGAGTGCCGGCGCGTCCTGCGCCAGGGCATTGGCCTGCACGCGCGGCCCCAGGGTCATCTGCGCCAGCGGGTTGGCCATCACGCTGGGGATGCCCAGCTGCTCCTCGACCATCGCGGCGATGCCGGGGATGGAGGCGCAGCCGCCGGCCAGCACCACCTGGTCGACCCGGTTGAACTCGCTGCCGGCGTAGAAGAACTGCAGCAGGCGGCTGACCTGCTGGACCATCGCTTCCTTGAACGGCTCCAGCACCTCGATCTCGTAGCTCTCCGGCAGGCCGCCCTGGCGCTTGGCCAGGCCGGCCTCCTCGTAGCTGAGGCTGTAGCGGCGCATCACTTCGTCAGTGAGCTGCTTGCCGCCGAACACGTTCTCGCGGGTGTAGATGCTGCGACCACCGCGGAGCACGTTGAGCGTGGTCATGGTGGCGCCGACATCGACCAGCGCCACCAGGCCATCGCGCGGGATGTTCAGGGTCGGCGCGATCAGCGCGAAGGCGTTCTCGATGCAGAAGGCCTCGACGTCGATCACCTTGGCCACCAGCCCGCCGAGTTCGAGCGCCGAGGCGCGCACCTCGACGTTCTCCGAGCGCGAGGCCGCCAGCAGCACCTGCACCATCTCGTTGTTGCCGGGCACCGGGCCGAGCACCTCGAAATCGAGGTTGACCTCCTCGACCGGATACGGGATGTAGTTGACCGCCTCGAGTTCGATCTGGGACTCCATCTCGTCCTCGTCCAGCGCGGCCGGCATGGTGATGACCTTGGTGATCACCGAGGAACCGGACACCGCGGCGGCGGCGTTCTTGACCCGTGAGCCGGAGCGGGCGACGGCGCGGCGGATCGCCTCGCCCACCGCCTCGACCTCGACCAGATTCTTCTCGACCACGGCGTTCGGCGGCAGCGGCTCCACCGCGTAGTGCTCCACGCGGTAGCGGTCGCCGGTGCGCGCCAACTGCAGCAGCTTGACCGCAGTCGAACTGATGTCCACGCCGATCAGCGGCGCTTGCGTCTTCGTCCCCAGCCCCACGGCATCTCCCCTTCCCACGGGCGCTTACACGCGCCTGGTGCAGTAATACATGAATAACGGAGTTTTCACTTCAAGGCAAGCCCCGACTGCCGGCATTGCCCGCGCCACTGCCGCTTTCCGTCCCGCTCGGCTGCACCAACGCTGTCGTCGATGCCGGCCGGCCACCCCCGTGGGCCGGTGGATACCGGCGCGGCCATCATATACTCCGCGGCCACGTTTGCTGCAATCGGAATTCCGTGACCATGCTCCATTTTCCTCGCCTGGTGCGCTGGCTGCTGCTGGCGGCCTTCCTCATTTGCCTCATCGGCGCAGGCGTGGTCGGGGCGATGGTGTATGCGGTCAACGCACGCCTGCCGGACGTGCAGGCGCTGCGCACCATCGAGCTGCAGGAACCGATGTACGTGTATGCGCGCGATGGCCGCCTGATCGGCCTGTTCGGGGAGATGCGGCGCTACCCGGTGCGGATCCAGCAGGTCCCGCTGCGGGTGCGGCAGGCCTTCCTGGCCGCCGAGGACGCCAATTTCTACGAGCACGGCGGGGTGGATCCGAGCGGGATTGCGCGCGCGGTCTGGCTGCTGGCCAAGACCGGCGGCCAGGAGCGCGTGGCCGGCGGCTCCACCATCACCCAGCAGGTGGCCAAGCAGTTCTTCCTCAGCTCCGAATACAGCTTCCGGCGCAAGTTCGCGGAAATGCTGCTGGCGATGAAGATGGAGCGCGAGCTGAGCAAGGACGAGATCTTCGAGCTCTACCTCAACAAGAGCTTCTTCGGGAACCGCGCCTACGGGGTGGCCGCCGCGGCCGAGTACTACTACGGCAAGACCCTCGACCAGCTGAGCCTGGACGAGGCCGCCACCCTGGCCGGCATCCCCAAGTTCCCGTCCAGCGGCAACCCGATCAGCAATCCCGAGCGCGCACGCCTGCGCCGCGACAACTACATCCTGCCGCGCATGGCCGAGCTGGGCTTCGTCAGCCGCGCCGAGGCGGAGGCGGCGCGCCAGGTCCCGATGCACGCCGCGCCGCACGAGCCCAAGGTCGAGGTGTATGCCCCTTACGTGGCCGAGATGGTGCGCCAGCAGATGGTGGACCGCTTCGGCGGCGACGTGCTGAACAAGGGCTACCGGGTCACCACCACCATCGACCCGGTGCTGCAGGCCGCCGCCGACCGCGCGGTGGTGGACGGCCTGCGCGTGTACGACCGCCGCCACGGCTGGCGCAAGCCGGAGCAGAGCGTGCAGATCCCGGCCGGCGCCGACCCGCGCGCGATCGGCCAGCTGCTGCGCGCCATCCCCGCCCAGGGCGGCCTGCTGCCGGCGGTGGTGGTGGACAACGGCGGCGGCGTGCTGCGCGTGGTGCTGGCCGATGGCCGCGAGCTGGCGCTGGCCGGCAGCGCGCTGGCCTGGACCGGCAAGCCGGCGGCGGCCCTGGCCCAGCGCGGCGACGTGGTGCGCGTGCGCCGGCTGCCGGGCGACAAGCCGGACGCGCCGCCGCAGTGGGAGCTCGACCAGATCCCGCGCGCGCAGGCCGCGCTGGTGTCGCTGGATGCCGATACCGGCGCCCTGCGCGCGCTGGTGGGCGGCTACAGCTTCGCCGGCAACAAGTTCAACCGCGCCACCCAGGCCCGCCGCCAGCCCGGCTCCAGCTTCAAGCCGTTCCTGTACGCGGCGGCGTTCGAGCGCGGCTTCAACCCCGCCTCGATCGTGCTGGACGCGCCGGTGGTGTTCAAGGACCGCAAGGGCCACGAGTGGCGGCCGCAGAACGACACCGGCAACTTCGCCGGCCCGATGCGCATCCGCGAGGCGCTGGTGCAGTCGCGCAACCTGGTCTCGGTGCGCCTGCTGGATGCCATCGGGGTCGACTACGCGCGCCGCTACATCAGCCACTTCGGGTTCGACGAGGCCAGCCTGCCGCCGAACCTGTCGATGTCGCTGGGCACGGCCTCGCTGACCCCGCTGTCGGTGGCGCGCGGCTACACCGCGTTCGCCAACGGCGGTTTCCTGGTGACGCCGTGGGTGATCGACAGCGTGCGCGACCGCGACGGCAAGGTGGTGTTCCAGGAGCATCCGGCCATCGCCTGCCCCACCTGCCAGACCGCCGCGGTGCCGGGGCAGCCGGCCACCACCGCCAGCGTCGGCGGCAAGGTGGACGGCTTCGACCTCGGCCCGGCCGGCGCCGCGCCAGCACCCGCCAGTCCTGCCGCACAAACCGCCAGCCCCGCGCCGGCACCTGCGCCGGCGGACCAGCCGGCGCCGTCGCTGGCGCCGCGCGCGATCGACCCGCGGGTCGCCTGGCAGCTGGCCTCGATGATGCGCGACGTGGTCAAGCGCGGCACCGCCACCGCCGCGCGCGTCCTCAACCGGGATGACATCGGCGGCAAGACCGGCTCCACCAACGAGCACCGCGACGCCTGGTTCTCCGGCTTCGGCGGCCCCTACGTCACCACCGTCTGGGTCGGCCGCGACGACTTCCAGTCGCTGGGCTACCGCGAGTACGGCGGCAAGGCCGCGCTGCCGATCTGGATCAGCTACATGCAGGTGGCGCTGAAGGACCAGCCGCTGCGCCTGCCCGATCCGCCGGCCGGCATGGTGAAGGTGGTGGTGGGCGCCAACGGCCGCCTGCTGCCCGGCGGCGACGGCGATGGCGGGATCGTGGAGTGGATCAAGGCCGAGGACCTGCAGCGCATGCAGGAGGAGGCGCTGACCGAGCCGGAACCGCAGGACAGCCAGCAGGCGCCGGCCGAACAGGCGTTCGACATCTTCTGACCGCGGCCGTCATCCGCCGCGGGTGACGCCCCGGCCCCGGCTCGGGTAGAGTCGGGGCAGGCCACCGCGGAGGATCCGACGATGCCTGGACCGCGCCCGCATGCCACCGCGCATGCCCACACCCACGCCGTCACCCGGGTCCGCGAACGCCGCCAGCGGCTCGCCGCGGAAGCCGCCCGGGTGATGGTGGAAGGCGGCATCCGCGATTTCCGCTTGGCCAAGCGCAAGGCCGCGCAGCGGCTGGGGATCTTCGACGACGCCTCGCTGCCCGGCAACCGCGAGATCGAGGACGCCCTGCGCGAATACCAGCGCCTGTTCCAGCGCGCGCAGCAACCGGACGCCCTGCGCCAGCGCCGGGAAGCCGCGCTGCCGGCGCTGGAGTTCTTCGCGGCGTTCCAGCCGCGCGTGGTCGGCCCGGTCTGGGACGGCACCGCCGATGCCCACTCCGCGATCGCCCTGCACCTGCACAGCGACGATCCCGACGCGGTGCCGCGCTGGCTGGCCGAGCATGCGATCCCGGCGCGCCCGCGCCACCACCGCCTGCGGCTGGACCACGAGCGCGAGGTGGATGCACCGGCCTGGCTGTTCGCCGCCGACGGGCTGGAGTTCGACGCCACCGTGCTGCCGCTGGACTGCCTGCGCCAGGCCCCGCTATCGGGCGTGGACGGGCGGCCGATGCGCCGCGGCAGTGCCCGCCAGCTGCGCGCGCTGCTGGCCGCGGAGGAAATCGCCGGGCACGAGGCCGAGGCGCTGGCGCGCTGACCAAGGGGCAGCCCTTCCGCATCTCCCCCGGAAACGCGAACGCCCCGCGCGGGGCGGGGCGTTGCGTGGTCATGCCAGACCGGACTCGTCGCAGCCCTGGCGGGCGTCTCAGCGCTTGTCCACCGGGACGTAGTCGCGCACGCCGCTGCCGGTGTAGAGCTGGCGCGGGCGGCCGATGCGGGCGCCGGGGGTTTCGTGCTGCTCGATCCAGTGCGCGATCCAGCCGGCGGTGCGCGCGATCGCGAACATCACCGTGAACATCTCGGTCGGGATGCGCAGGGCCTTGTAGATGATGCCGGAGTAGAAATCCACGTTCGGGTACAGCTTGCGCTCGACGAAGTACTCGTCCTTCAGCGCGGCCTCCTCCAGCTTCATCGCGACCTCCAGCAGCGGGTCGTTGACCCCCAGCTCGGCCAGCACCTTGTGGCACATCTCGCGGATGATCTTCGCGCGCGGGTCGAAGTTCTTGTACACGCGGTGGCCGAAGCCCATCAGGCGGAAGTTGTCGTTCTTGTCCTTGGCGCGGCGCACCGCGGATTCCACGTTGTCCGGGCTGCCGATCTCCTCCAGCATCTTCAGCACCGCCTCGTTGGCGCCGCCATGCGCCGGACCCCACAGCGCGGTGATGCCCGCGGCGACCGAGGCGTACGGGTTGGCGCCGGTGGAGCCGACCAGGCGCACGGTGGAGGTGGAGGCGTTCTGCTCGTGGTCGGCGTGCAGGATGAACAGCAGGTCCAGCGCCTTGGCCGCCACCGGGTTCAGCTGCAGCGGCTCGCTGGGCACCTCGAACATCATGTGCAGGAAGCGCTCGACGTACTCGAGGTTGTTGCGCGGATAGCTGAACGGCCAGCCGATCGAATAGCGATAACACGCCGCGGCGATGGTCGGCATCTTCGCGATCAGGCGGATCGCGGCCATCTTGCGGTCGGCCGGGTCATCCACGTCCAAGTTGTCGTGGTAGAAGGCCGACAGCGAGGCCACCGAGGCCGCCAGCATCGCCATCGGGTGGGCGTCGTGGTGGAAGCCGCGGAAGAAGTGCTTCAGCGACTCGTGCATCATGGTGTGATGCGACACCGCGTGCTCGAAGCCGGCGAACTCCTCCTTGCTGGGCAGTTCGCCGTTGAGCAGCAGGTAGGCCACTTCCAGGAAGCTGGACTTCTCGGCCAGCTGCTCGATCGGATAGCCGCGGTACAGCAGCACGCCGGCGTCGCCGTCGATGTAGGTGATCGCGCTCTTGGTGCTGGCGGTGGCGCCAAAGCCCGGATCGAAGGTGAAGCAGCCGGACTCCTTGGGCAGCGCGGCGATATCCACGCAGGGCTGGCCCAGGGTGGGCTGCAGCACGGGCAGGTCGAATGCCTTGCCGCCCGCGGTCAGGGTGATCTTGTCAAGTTCGGACATGGCGCAACTCCTTGTGGGGGTGCGGGGCGCCGGCGCGAGCGCGCCATGCGCCTGCGCATGGGAAGCGCGAATTATCGCACAGGCCACCCGGCGGCGAACCCCGACCATGGTCCAGACCCCGGGACGGAGCGGGGGCCCCGCCGCCGCGTCATCCGGCCCGGAAAACGCGAAAGCCACCCGCGAGGGTGGCCTTCGGAGTCGTCCCGGCGCGCTGCCGGGGCGGGCAGCAAGCCTGCGACGGCTTACTTCTGGTAACGCTTACGGAACTTGTCCACGCGACCGCTGGTATCCACGATCTTGTTCTGACCGGTATAGAAGGGGTGCGAGGACGACGAGACTTCCACCTTGACCAGCGGATACTCGTTGCCGTCTTCCCACTTGATGGTCTCCTTGCTGGAGAGGGTCGAGCGGGTCAGGATCTTGAAATCCGAGGTCACGTCCTGGAAGACGACTTCGCGGTATTCGGGATGGATGCCGGCTTTCATGGGCAGACTCTGGGAAATGGCGCGGGAAAGAGCCGCGCATTATAGCTGCGCGCCGGCTTGCGTTGCAAGCCATGGCCCGGCGATGCGGCTCAGGCCGCCAGCGCTGCGGCGATCATGGCCTCGAACCGGGCCTGGTCGTAGCGCAGCAGGATGTCCACGTTGTCGGCCCGGCCGGTCTGGCGATTCCAGTCCACCACGGTGGCGCCGCGGGTGTGGATGCCCGCCACCTCCACCGCCAGCGGGCGCGGAACCGACTCCAGCACGCCCTCCGGCTGCAGCGCCAGCGCCATCGCCAGCGCATCGGCGGCATGCCAGCGCTCGCCGCGGCCGGCGCGCGACCACTGCCGGGTATGCGCGGAGATGCCGGCGTAAAAGCGCGCGCGCGGGGAATCGGCCGCCAGCCAGCGCTCCACGTCGGCATGCAGGAAGCCGTGCGCCAGAACCGCCTCCCAGTCGGCCAGCTCGATCTTCGGGAACTGGCTGAACACCACGTGCGCCGCCTCGGGGTCGAACGCGATGTTGAACTCGGCGGCCGGGGTGATGTTGCCGTGCGCGGTGACCGCCGCGCCCATCACCACGCAACGCGCGATCCGCTGCGGCAGGCTGGGGTCGAGCTTGAGCGCCAGCGCCAGGTTGGTCAGCGGCCCCAGCGCCACCAGCACCAGGCGCCCGGCATGCGCGTGCGACAGGCGCAGGATCGCCAGCGCCGCGTGCTCGGCCTCGGCGCTGCGCGCGGCCGGCGCATAGCCGGTATCGCCGAAGCCGTCGCGGCCGTGGACATAGGCGGCGTCGCGCGCCGGGTGCACCAGCGGCGCGTCGGCACCGGGGAACACGGGCACCTCGACACCCGCCACCTCGCACAGCTTGAGCGCGTTGGCCACGGTATGGCGCAGGCCGACGTTGCCGGCGGCGATGGTCAGGCCGACCAGCCGGTGGCGCGGATCGGCGAAGGCCATCAGCAGGGCCAGCGCGTCGTCCACGCCGGGGTCGGTATCGATGAGCAGCGGGATGCGGGTGTCGTTCATCGCCGGATTATGCGGCGCCGACGCAGCAGACGCATACCCCGGATGCGACGACGCCCTCCCCGCGCACGGGAAGGGCGTCGCAGGCACGCGCCGCGGTGGCTCAGCCGGCCAGGCGCTTGGCGATCGCCGCGCCGAGGTCGCCCGGCGAACGCACGGTGGTGACGCCGGCCTTCTCCATCGCCGCGAACTTGCCCTCGGCGGTGCCGGAGCCGCCCGAGGCGATCGCGCCGGCATGGCCCATGCGCTTGCCCTTGGGCGCGGACGCACCGGCGATGAAGCCGACCACCGGCTTGGTGACGTACTTGGCGATGAACTCGGCCGCCTCTTCCTCGGCGCTGCCGCCGATCTCGCCGACCATGATGATGCCTTCGGTCTGCGGATCGTCCTGGAACCAGCGCAGGGCGTCGATGAAGCTGGTGCCGTTGATCGGGTCGCCGCCGATGCCGATGCAGGTGCTCTGGCCGAGGCCGACATCGGTGGTCTGCTTGACCGCTTCATAGGTCAGGGTGCCCGAGCGCGACACGATGCCCACCTTGCCCGGCATGTGGATGTGGCCCGGCATGATGCCGATCTTGCATTCGCCCGGGGTGATCACGCCGGGGCAGTTGGGGCCGATCAGCACGGTGTGCGGGTGGCCCTTGAGCACGTTCTTCACGCGCAGCATGTCCAGCACCGGGATGCCCTCGGTGATGGCCACGATCACGCGGATGCCGGCGGCCGCCGCTTCCAGGATGGCGTCGCCCGCGAACGGCGGCGGCACGTAGATCACCGAGGCATCGGCGCCGGTGGCGTCCACCGCCTGCTGCACGGTGTCGAACACCGGCAGGCCGAGGTGCTGGGTACCGCCCTTGCCGGGGGTGACGCCACCCACGACCTGGGTGCCGTAATCCAGCATCTGCTGGGCGTGGAAGGTGCCCTGCGAGCCGGTGAAGCCCTGCACGATCACCTTCGTGTTCTTGTTGATGAGGACGGACATGGAATGCTTCCTTCGTGCGTGGTCAGGCGGCGGACTTGACGGCGGCAACCGCCTTCTTCGCGCCATCGTTGATGTCGTCGGCCGGGATGATGGCCAGGCCGGAGTTCGCCAGCAGGGCCTTGCCGGCCTCCACGTTGGTGCCCTCCAGGCGCACGATCACCGGCACCTTCACGTCCACTTCCTTGACCGCGGCGATGATGCCCTCGGCGATCATGTCGCAGCGGACGATGCCGCCGAAGATGTTGACGAAGATCGCCTTCACCTTGTCGCTGGACAGGATCAGCTTGAACGCCTCGGTGACACGCTCCTTGTTGGCGCCGCCGCCGACGTCGAGGAAGTTGGCCGGCTCGCCGCCTTCCAGCTTGATCACGTCCATGGTCGCCATCGCCAGGCCCGCGCCGTTGACCATGCAGCCGATATTGCCGTCCATGGTGACGTAGTTGAGGTCGTGCTGGCTGGCCTTGACCTCGGTTTCGTCCTCCTGGCGGATGTCGCGCATCGCGGCCAGTTCCGGATGGCGGAAGCCGGCGTTGTCGTCGGAATTGATCTTGCCGTCGAGCACCGCCAGGCTGCCGTCGGTGAGGATCGCCAGCGGGTTCAGCTCGACCAGCGCCAGGTCCTTGTCGTTGAACAGCTTGAACAGGCCCAGCATGATCTTGGTCAGCTGGCCGACCTGCTTGGCGTTCAGGCCGAGCGCGAAGCCGAGGTTGCGGCACTCGTACGGCTGCAGGCCCTGGACGTAGTTGACGTGCAGGGTCTTGATCGCCTCGGGCTTCTCGTGCGCGACCTGCTCGATGTCCATGCCGCCTTCGGCCGAGGCGATGAAGGTGATCGACTTGCTGGCACGGTCCACCAGCACCGACAGGTACAGCTCCTTGGCGATGTCGGTGGCCTGGGTCACCAGCACCGCATCCACCGGCAGTGCGACGCCCGCGGTCTGGTAGGTGGCCATGCGGGTGCCCAGCATCGCCTTGGCGTACTCGCGCACCTCGTCGAAGGTCTTGGCCAGCTTCACGCCGCCGGCCTTGCCGCGGCCGCCGGCATGGATCTGGGCCTTGACCACCCAGAAGTCGCCGCCGATCGCCTTGGCCGCATCGACGGCCTCCTCCGGCGTGCGCGCGACGCGCCCGGCCGGCACTGCAATGCCGTAATCGGCAAACAACTGTTTCGCCTGGTACTCGTGGAAGTTCATGGATCACCCGGGGAGAGGATGGGGACGCCGGGCCGCCGGCACTACCGGCCCGGCCCGGGCAGACGCCCATTTTAGCGTGTTGCGCCGCATCATGCCTCGCCCCCGGGAGCGCTTGCCGCATACTCGGCCCACGATGGCCCCCGATCACACCCCGGACGACCCGCCCGCCCTGCAAGCGGCCATGCGCCGCGAACTGCACTTCTTCGCCCTGTACCGGGTGTTCGAGGCGGCCCTGCTGTGCCTGACCGTGTTCAGCCCGGTGGCCGGGCTGTTCGCCGAGCCCCGCCACCCGCGGCTGGCGATGGCGGTGGCGGTGGGCTACCTGCTGCTGGCCTGCGGGCTGTTCGTGCTGCGCCGGCGCGGCGCGATCGCCGCCCAGGTGGCGGTGGGGGTGGCGATCGACATCGTGGTGACCGCGCTGGCGATGCACGCCCTGCCCGACCTCGCCTCCGGCATCGCGATGATGCTGCTGTTCAACGTCGGCGCCGCGGCGCTGCTGCTGCCGCTGCGCGGCGGGCTGGCGGCAGCCGGGCTGGCCGGGCTGGCGCTGGCGCTGGAATACGCCTGGAGCGCGCTGGCCGACGTCCCGCAGCGGCCGGCCGCGGAAGTACCGATGTTCGTGGTCAGCTACCTGGCGATCGCCACCCTGACCAGCCTGCTCGGCCGCCAGCTGCGCGCCAGCGAGGCACTGGCCGAGCAGCGCGGCAGCCAGGCCGCGAACCTGGCCGAGATCAACGAACTCATCATCCGCCGCATGCGCACCGGCGTGCTGCTGGTGGATGGCGACGACGAGATCCGCCTGGCCAATGAGGCGGCCATGCTGCAACTGGGCGAGGCCGGCGAAGGTCGGCGCCTGCTGGCCACCGCCGCGCCCGCGCTGGAGGCCCGCCTGCGCCGCTGGTTGCGCGACGGCCAGCACGACCCGACCCCACTGCAACTCTCCCCGGATCTGCCGGAGGTACTGCCCCGTTTTGCCCGCCTGCTGGCCGGAGGGGAGCAGGTGCTGGTGTTCCTGGACGACGCCGAGCTCGCCTCGCGCCGCGCCGAGACCCTGACCCTGGCCACCCTCGGCCGGTTCTCGGCCAGCCTGGCCCACGAGATCCGCAACCCGCTGGCGGCGATCAGCTACGCCACCCAGCTGCTGGAGGAATCGCGCGAGATCCCCGAGTCCGACCGCCGCCTGCTGGAGATCATCTACCAGCAGACCCGGCGCATGAACGGGATCATCGAGAACGTGCTCGGGCTGGCCCGGCGCGAGCGCGCCCAGCCCGAGCCGGTGGAGCTGGGCGAGTTCGCCCGCCAGTTCGTGGCCGACTACCGCCAGAGCCATCCGCTGGAAGACGACCAGCTGGACGCGCGCACCCCGGCGCAGCCGGTGCACTGCCTGGTGGACCGCCGCCAGCTGCAGCAGGTGGTGACGGTGCTGGTGCACAACGCACTGATCTACGGGCGGATGCCGAACGAGCCGGCGCGGGTGGCCCTGCACGTCCATCGCGACGAGCGCGGGGTGCCGCTGCTGGACGTGGTGGACCACGGCCCCGGCATCCCGGAAGGCGTCGCCAGCCAGCTGTTCCGGCCATTTTTCACCACCTCCGGCCACGGCACCGGGCTGGGCCTGTACATCGCCCGCGAGATCTGCACCACCAACCAGGCCGACCTGCGCCACGTCCCGCTGCCGGCCGGCGGCGCCTGCTTCCGCATCCGCCTGGCCGGCGCGCGCGCGATCGCCACCGCCTGACGCCCCTCCCGGCACCCGCCTGCCGCTGCGCGTCGCACTTGGACGCAGCGCGGCAAGCGGGTATCGTGATTCCGCCATGAATTCCCCCGCCCGCAGCCCGCAACCCGCCCGCGTCCTGATCGTCGATGACGAGCGCGACATCCGGGACCTGCTGGTCCTCACCCTCGGCCGGATGGACCTGCACTGCGATACCGCCTCCTCCCTGCAGGATGCGCGCGCGCTGCTGAAGCGCCACCAGTACGCCCTCTGCCTGACCGACATGCGCCTGCCCGACGGCTCCGGGATCGAGCTGGTACAGGAAATCGCCCAGCTCTACCCGCACACCCCGGTGGCGATGATCACCGCGTTCGGCAACCAGGAGGCGGCGGTGGACGCCCTCAAGGCCGGCGCCTTCGATTTCGTCAGCAAGCCGGTGGACCTGGCCGTGCTGCGCGGGCTGGTGCAGCACGCCCTGAAGCTGGCCCCGCCGCGCCTGCCTGGCGACACCCCGCCCGGCGGCAGCGCCGCCGCCCGCCTGCTCGGCCAGTCCGCGGCCATGCAGGCGCTGCGCGCCACCCTGGCCAAGGTCGCGCGCAGCCAGGCCCCGGTGTACATCACCGGCGAGTCCGGCAGCGGCAAGGAACTGGTGGCGCGCACCATCCACGCCGAGGGCGCGCGCGCCGCCGGCCCGTTCGTGCCGGTCAACTGCGGCGCGATCCCGGCCGAGCTGATGGAAAGCGAGTTCTTCGGCCACAAGAAGGGCAGCTTCACCGGCGCCCACGCCGACAAGACCGGCCTGTTCCAGGCCGCGCAGGGCGGCACCCTGTTCCTGGACGAGATCGCCGAGCTGCCGATGGCCATGCAGGTGAAGCTGCTGCGCGCCATCCAGGAAAAATCGGTGCGCCCGGTCGGGGCCAATGCCGAAGTGCCGGTGGACGTGCGCATCCTCTCGGCCACCCACAAGAACCTCGCCGCCCTGGTCGAGGACGGCCGCTTCCGCCACGATCTCTACTACCGCATCAACGTGATCGAACTGCGGGTGCCGCCGCTGCGCGAGCGCCGCGAGGACCTGCCGGTGCTGATCGATGCCATCCTCGGCCGGCTGGCGGCGGCCCAGGGCCGCCCGCGCCCGCAGCTGCACCCCGACGCGATGGAGGCGCTGGCGCACTACGCCTTCCCCGGCAACGTGCGCGAGCTGGAGAACATCCTCGAGCGCGCATTCGCCCTGGCCGACGACGACGGCATCCGCGCCAGCGACCTGCACCTGCCCGAACACCGCCCGGCGCCGCCGCTGCCCGCGCAGGCCGCCGCCGCGGCCGCCAGCCTCGACCCGAGCAAGATCGACCCGCGCGAATCCGCCGCCAGCGCCCTGCCCAGCTTCATCGAGGAAATCGAGCGCAAGGCCATCGAACAGGCGCTGCAGGACAACCGCTACAACAAGACCAAGACCGCCGCCCAGCTCGGCATCACCTTCCGCGCGCTGCGCTACAAGCTGAAGAAGCTGGGCATCGATTGAGCCGCGGCTTCGCCGCCGGCGCCACCCACCCCTGCAGGCAGCCCCCGGGAACCCGGCGCGATCATCGGGCATCACGTCGCGGCCACGTGGAACCCCTCCGGCACGGCGCGCGCCACGCCGCAACCCGCACCCGCCACCGGGCGCTTCGTGACAGTTCCGGCCATATCGGCAACAGCTGACGCAAAGCGTCAACAACTGACGCAGAGTGTCGTAAACTTCGGTGGCGTCACCCCCGCCACTGCGTGACGGATGTCGCAAATGCAAGCGCGGCGCGGGATTGGCCGCTTTTGGCACGGTTCATGCGTTATAACTCCCGCACGTGAGGCCGCCCCGTGTCGGGACCGGTACCGGCGGGCAACGCAGCACGTGAACCACCCAACCACACCCTAGGGGATACACCATGAACAAGCAGCAAGGCTTCACCCTGATCGAACTGATGATCGTGGTCGCGATCATCGCCATCCTGGCCGCCATCGCGCTGCCGGCCTACAACAACTACCGCATCCGTTCGGCCGAAGGCGCCTGCCAGGCCGAGGCCAAGGCCTATATGAACTCGGCGGTGTCGGCCCTGATGTCCAGCATGACCGTTGCCGCCCCGGAGCATAAGGCCTGCACCTCTCCGACCACCGCCATCAGCTCCATCACCGGTACCACCAACTTCGTCCCAAAGAGCCCGGGCACTGCCAATACTGTGTGCAGCAACTCGACCGCCACCTGCACGATGACCCCGTCGGTCTAATCCGACCGGCACATCGCATCAGGCTGTTCTAAAAGAGGCCCCGCAACGGGGCCTCTTTTTTTGCGACGAACGCCACATTTCAAACCGCGGAACCATCCGAAACCCCGGAATAGGTTCGCTTCTTGCTTCAGCCGGACTGAAGACACCCCAGGGGGTTACCTGCCATGCGCCACCTTGCCCGCGGCTTTACCCTGATCGAACTGATGATCGTGGTCGCGATCATCGCGATCCTCGCCGCCATCGCGCTACCAGCCTACAACCGGTATCGCATCAAGTCCGCCGAGAGTGCCTGCCTGGCAGAAATGAAAAACTATGCGCAATTCGCACTGGCCGCCATTTACACCAGCTCCCCAATTCCTGCACCACCGCGTCAAGCGTGCCGAATTGCAGACACGGCCACCGGCATGGCCACGCCGATCACCGGCACGCCCAAGCCCCCCGGCATCGCCGTGACGACGTGCGACATGCACACGGCCAACTGCTCGCTCTGAGCATGCCATGAGGCACGGGCCGGGCACGCCCGCGCCCATCGCAACCCCTGCAGAAGCGCATCGGATCGACCATACTCGCGATTCCCGCCGGCATCGCCATCGGTTCGCACATGACGCAGTCCCCGCGCGGCTTCCTTCTTCTTAGCCTGCTGCTTGCCGCACTGGCGGCCGCCACTTTCCTGCCGGGCCTTCCTGGCGGCTTCGTGTTCGACGATGCCTACAACATCGTGCAGAACCCCGGGATCCAGCTGCAGTCGCTGCAGCCCTCCGCGGTGATGGACGCCGCGTTCAGCTCGCAACCGGGCAGCGCGACGCGCGTCCTCCCGATGCTGACTTTCGCCCTGGATTACTACCGGGCGGGAGGCATGGACCCCGGCACCTTCAAGGCCACCAATATCGCCATCCATGCCCTCACGGCGATCGTGCTGGCCTTTTTCCTGCGCGCCCTGCTCATTGCGGCCGGCGCTTCCCGCACGCGCGCGCACTGGATGGCGCTCGCCGTGGCATTGGCCTGGGCGGTGCACCCGCTGCAAGTGTCGGCGGTGCTGTACGTGGTCCAGCGAATGCAAACGCTGTCCACGCTGTTCCTGCTCCTCGCGCTGTGGAGCTACCTGCACGCCCGCCAGGCCCAGATGCAGGGGCGCCCGGGACGCTTCGGCTGGCTGCTGGCAGGCCTGCTCTGGGCAGCCGCGTTCAGCTGCAAGGAGGATGCGATCGCATTGCCCGCCTACACGCTGGCACTGGAACTGACCGTACTGCGCTTCGGCGCGCGTGACCCCGCATTGGCGGCCGCGCTGCGCAAGGGGTATCTGGTGGCCATCCTCCTCGGGGCCGCGCTCTACCTGCTGTTGGTCGTCCCCTATTTCTGGTCCTGGGGCAATTATCCGGTCCGTGATTTTTCCAGCATCGAGCGCCTGCTCTCGCAAGGCCGCGTGCTGTGCATGTACCTCGGGGAGATCCTGATTCCCCTGCCTGCGCACATGCCGTTCTACTACGACTGGCTGCAGCCATCGCGCGGATTGCTCTCGCCATGGACCACCCTTCCCGCACTTGCCTTGCTCGGCATCCTGCTGGCGACGGCATGGAAGCTTCGCCGGCGCCGCCCGGTCTTTTCCCTCGGCATCTTCCTGTTCTTCGCCGGACACTTCGTCACCAGCAACGTGATTGGCCTGGAGCTGGCGTTCGAGCATCGGAACCATTTCCCGATGATCGGCATCCTGCTGGCCGCAGCGGACCTCCTGTCGCTGGCCGCCAGCCGGGTGAAGCTCGGGAAAGCCCCCGCCATCGCCGTCTGTTCGCTGGGACTGGCGGCACTGATGGCCACGACCATCGTACGTGCGCGCTCCTGGGACAGCGAACTGGCGCTGGCCATGACCAGCACGGCGCTCGCCCCCGGCTCCGCCCGGGCATGGAACTCGCTCTGCGTGAGCTACTTCGAACTCGGCGGAGGCGCGAAGGCTGACAACCCGAACCTGGACAAGGCCATCGCCGCCTGCGACAAGGCCGCGGAGGCCGGACAGGATTCGATCAAGAGCCTCACCAATATCATCGCCTTCAAGGCCCTGCGCGGGCCGGTGCCGGACGCGGACTGGGACCGCTACCTGGCCCGGCTGCGCCACGTGACGATGACGCCGGACAACGCTTCCTCGGTCTGGGTCATCCTGAATAGGGCGCGTGACGGGATGCCGGTCAACGGGGACAAGATGCTGGAGGCCATCGGCATCATCAACCAACGCGCCCGCTTCAAGCCCATCGAAGCCGCTGCGATGGGCTATTTCATCCTCGGCCACACCCAGGCCCCCGACCAGGCCTATCCTTACTTCGCACAAGCCGTGCTGGAAACCCGGGACCCCGCATTCGCCGCCAGCCTGATCGACGATCTCCGCAAAGAAGGCCATCCGGGATGGGCGGATAAGCTCTCCCAGGAACTGCGCATCCGGGTCGCAGCCGACACACACTCCCGCTAACCCGGCGCGCAAGAGCATCCATCCCCGTGGGCACCAAGCAGATCCGTACCCCCGCCGACCTCGCCATCCACGGCGCCCCCTGCCTTCGAGGCGCCGCTGCATGTCGGCCGGCCCAACCTCTGCAACCGCGATGAATGACTAAGTCCACGGCGCTAGTGATTGTGACCAGCCATCGCCAGCCACTGGCCGGCACCGAAGACGGAACATGACGCGCTTGCTTGATCGCAGCCTGTCGATTCTCCAGTGGCGGCCAGGCAGGCTGGCACGCCATGGCGGGGTCACGCTCGGATGGATGCTTCTGCGTGCGGCAGCGCAGGCGGTGACCGTGCTGCTACTTGCACGGGGATTGGGTGCGACTGCCTATGGCCAAGTCGTTGCGATACTGGCCACGACATCCTTCGTCGCCCCGTTCGCTGGGCTCGGCCTTTCCCACATTGTACTGCGCAATGCCGCGCGCGATCCTGCGCACGAAGCGGTGTACTTTGGAATTGCGCGGCGATGGTGGTGGCTCACACTCGCACCCAGCGCCATGGCTGCCATCGTCGCTGCTGCCATGCTACTCCCAGGCAACCTCCCCACCTTTGCCGCCTGCATCGCCATCGCAGCGGAGATTGCAGCCACCTCGTTCACGGAACTCGGCGCGCGCCACCGCCAGGCACAGCAGGACATGCATGCCTTCGGGGCTATCCAGGCCGGCCTGCCGCTCTTGCGTCTCTTGGCACTGATAGTACTTTTTCTGTCACTCCATGAGGTTTCAGCAACGGCGGCACTGTGGGCCTATGCGACGAGCGGCCTGGCCTACACCGGCTTTCTCTATTGGTGTCTGAGCGCCACCACAGATACCAAGACCGAGACTGCCTCGGAAGCGATGGCCGCTACCAGCGGATTGCCCTTCAGTCTGGCCGTGTTCGCCTCCAGACTCCAGGCCGAGTTCAACAAGCCCGTGCTGGCCCAGACTTCGTTCGGCCTAGCCGGCAATTACAACGTCGCACAGCGCTTGGTGGATATGGCCAGCCTGCCCTTGATGGCATTGCAGGAAGCCTTATGGCCGCGGCTGCATGCGCAGCCGGATCCGATGCGTCAATTGCGCCGGACCGGGCTTGTGCTGATCGCCATGGCACTGGCGTTGGGCGCTGCCATATGGCTGGCCGCACCGCTATTGCCCTTGCTCTTGGGCGGAAGCTTCACTGATACGGTTGGTGCTCTGCGCTGGCTGGCTTGGCTGCCCGCGCTGCAGGCATTCCGTGCGCTGCTGAATTTCCAGGCCATCCACCACGCGCGCATGCAGTTGATCGGATGGGCCTACGCCTTTGGCGCTACGGCCAGCGTGGCAGGCGTGTCAGCCCTAGTTCCCATTTTTGGCATCAACGGCGCCGTAATCGCCGGCTATGCTGCAGAAGTTGCGATGATCGCAACCCTGAGCCGCCAAAAGTGGAGAGGCAAATAAGACTAGATAAGACCCAGCAAAATGCGCTCCATTTGACCGGTGGCAACATCCCAAGAGTGCCTTTTCGCTTCTTCCATTGCGGCAGCCCCAAGTTTGTGCCGTAACTCCCTATCCCGCGCCAGCCCAATCAGCGCATCGGACAGCGCATCTGGATCTTTGGGAGGTACAACCCAAGCTGTTCTCATATGCTCCGCGAACGCCTCCGTTCCAGGCTGGGTGGTAATGACTGCCAATCCGGAGGCCATCGCCTCCAAAGGAAAAAGAGGAAAGCTCTCGTACCAAGATGCACTCAATAGCACCTGCGACTGACGATAGGCCGCCGCGAGCTGGGCAGGCCCTAGGAACCCCAAATGCCTAAAGTTGGCGACTGAGTTTTCCGGGGAGAGCGCACAGTCCCCATAGACAGCCCAGTCAATCTCAACCCCCTGCGCCCGCGCCCTCTTGACTCCCTCCGCCATATCATCGAAGCCTTTCCAAACAGCACCTCGGCCGCCGTAGCTGATGACGCGCAAGGGCCCTTCTTCGGGAATGACATGGGGCTTATCGATATACATGACATCATCGATTGCATTGCCTGCAACCGCATGCACGCTGGCGCCTGTCTCGGCCGAGATCGTCGCCTCAAGCCAGGCCGAGTTGGTGATGATTTTCAAAGGCAATGAATAGCTCAGGCGCGCCATCGTCTCGGCAAAACCGGGATCATCGAATTCATTCTTGAAGTACGGCTCGAAATGCTGGGCGTAATAAGCAAGGACACCTCTTCCATAAAGATGCACGGGCAATGCGGTCTCGAATGAAGTCGCGACCGTTATGTCAGCCTCAGGCAATAACAAGCGCGCCCGCTCGCACATCACCGAGTGCCGCAGTGAAAACGGGAGAACTCTGGGCTCGACCATGGTCATGCCTGAAGCAGAAGCCTGCAACATGGCTTCTAGCGACCGCTTTTGCCAGCCAGATCGCAGGGCCCGCCATGCCAAACCCCATTTCCTTTCAAGCTTCAGTTCAAACTGGAAATCCTTGAACCAGTCCGGCCGAGATGAGTCCAAGATCGGCACTACCGTCACGCAGTGCCCTCTTCGCGCGAGGCCATCCGCATGCCTCAATATGCAATAAATCCCGCCCGAAAATTTGCGCCTTTTTATTTTTGGGACAACCCAGCATATCCTCGCCATCTACGCACTCCAACGCTAAGAAATCAGGCGACCTGCCAACCTACCGTCTACCTCTTGCAGACCTCTCCCAACGACTTGAGCGGCACGCAAGATCGATACCGCAAAGCCCGCACACAAGCACGCAAGAATAGGGCAGGCAAACGCGAAGCGCGCATGAGCAGCGTCGTAAATCTATTTCCGGCGAACTTCCCAGCCAAACACCAGTGCGAACGCACCAGGTATCGCTCGTAGCCCTCGCTCGCCTGCCCGCTACTCGCTGACCCCTCATGCCGGACATGCACCCGATCCAGCAGCACCAGGCGCCCCCCACTCCTGCGCCAGCGCCAAGACAGCTCCACATCCTCGCCGTACATGAAGAAGTCTCCATCGAACAGCGGCTGCGCGTTGTCCGGGCGTGCCACCAGCAGACAGCAGCCGCTGAGATAGGCGAAACTGCCCGGCAGCGGCCGCTCGGTCACCAACGCCAGCCACGGCTGGTAGTACAGCCAACCATGCGCACGTCCATCCTGCAGGATCCGAGGCGCCACCAACGCCGGGACGGCATCATCGCAGGGCAGGGCTGCAAGCATCGCCTCGCGCATGCCGGGCAATACTTCCGCATCGTTGTTGACCAGCAAGACGGGGCCGGCGTAGCCCCTGCGCGACAGCTCGGCCAGGGCGGCATTCATGCCCTTGCCGAACCCGATGTTGACTGGATTGCCCACAAGCTGCACGCGCGGCTCCCCGGCACAGCGGGCGGCCAGCGCCTGCAAACTGCGCCCTTCGTCCGCAGAGTTGTCCCAGACCAGCACCGGCGTCCACCCATCCGCCAACAAGCTGTCGATGCACCTTGCCGTCAGCTCCGGTTTGCGGAAGTGGATGGTGATGGCGGCGGTCATATCTTTCCATCCAGAAGGTCGTGATACATCTGGATATAGGCATCGACCATCCTGCTTTCCCGGAAACAGCTCGCGACCATTTCGCGCGCAGCCGCACCGCACGCAAGGCGCAGCTGCCGATCCGTCGCCATGGCGCGCGCGGCCTCTGCGAATGCCAGAACGTCTTCCCGCTTGCACAGCAGACCTGTTCTCCCATGCGTAACCGCCTCTCCCACAGACGTTCCCTCCATCGCAATGACAGGCAGACCGCAAGCCATGGCCTCAATGGCTACCAGCGGCAGCCCCTCGCTGCGCGACGGAAACAGGAATGCATCGGCATTCTGCATGGCAGTGATGACTTGATGGATTGACAGACGCCCCAAATCACGCATGTTTCCCGGCATGGAGTGCCGTTCTTTTTCGGCAGCCACACCGCCGGTGTACTGCAACTCAAAGCCTTCACCCAGCTCGCGCATAATCGGCGCCAGAAGATCCACGCCCTTGCGCGCCATCCAGCTGCCGACATAGAGCAGCTTGAACGGCCCACCCGGTTGCCGCGCGCGGTTTCCGGGCCGGAACATCTCCGTATCGATCCCGTTATAGATGACCTCCATCGGCACATCGCACAAAGTCAGGCGGGCCATATCGGCCACGAAACGGCTAACAGCCACGACCCGGTCTACTCGGCGCAAGACACGACGTTCAATGGGTGCAATCCACCAGCGATGGTAGGCAGAACGCAACCATCCCTTGTAAGGCCTCAATGCCGGGTCGTGGATTGAGTGGTGCAGCGTCGCCACGACCGGTAATTGCCGAGGGATAAAACGGGGATGCAGCCAGGTATTGATGTGACAGACAGTCGCCCATTCCGGCGCCTTGGGCACGCGCACCGTCCAAGGCTCGTACTCCGCGCGCAGCGGCAACCAGGTGATTTCGGCACGCAGGCCACGCGCCTGCAGTCCCGCCACCAACCGCTCGGTGAACGCGTCGGTGCCGGTGCCGGTGCGAATGGCGGGAAACCAGATGGCGGGAACATGATCGCTCACCGCCCGACCTCGCGATTGGCATCCCCCACCCTCAGGCATGCCCGGAGTGCGCTCCCGAACCGCGGCCAAACAAATTGGCGCGCAAAATCCTGCGCCCGCATGCGCCATGCGCCTTCGCCATCGCGCAACACGGCGAGGGCGCCGTCACGCAAGCCATCGTAATCGCCGGGGGGCACCAGCCGCCCGGTTACCCCGTCCTCGACCGCATCCACCACTCCCCCGGTCGCAAACGCGACGGTCGGCAAGCCGTGTGCTGCGGCCTCGATGGCCACCATGCCGAATCCTTCGGGATCGCCCGGGATCTCACGCACCGGGAAAACATGCACGCTGGCAGCTTCGTAGGCGCACGCCAGCTGCTGTGGATCGGTGATGACGCCTAGGAAGCGAAGATGGGCACCGATGCCGGCGGCATCGGCTTCGGCCTGGATGCTCTCGGGGCTCTGCACGCCTGCAAGCAGCGAGTCCGTCGGTGCATCCCCGATCACCACCAGCAGGACGTCGGGAGCCTGGCTGATGATGGCGGGCAGCGACTCGCGCACGAATTCACGCAGCCCCTTGCGCGTAGTCAAGCGGCCGATGGAGAGCAGCAGCCTGGCATCGCCAAGTCCATGCCGCTCGCGGAATGCCCGCAACGCCTCCGGCGACTGCGGCGCTTCCGGAAGCGACACCCCGGGCGGGACGACACGTATCTTCTCCGGGGAGACGCCGATACCGCGCACGAGCGCCTTCGTCGGATGGCTGTTCGCCACCACCACATCCATCCGCCGCAATACCGGGTGCCAGAGCATGCGGTAGACCGGATGTCTGACCGCGACATCCAGCCCGTGCACATAGACCGCGGCGCGCGCGCCACATGCGCGCGCCGCCAGCCACGCCGCAGGTGCGGTCAAGCCGCTGCCGGCCAGCACGAGCTGCGGATGCTGCCTCCGCGCCAGCCGCAGCGCCCGCCATGCAGACGTCAGCAGGAAACGCGGCAGCGGGCGCAGCGGGACTTCGCTCAATTCGACGTTCGCAGGCTTGAGCGCAGCAGCCCCGCGCGGGCCGATGACCTGCACCTGCGCCTGCCGCGACAGCTCATCGGCAATGTGCCAGTTCAACCGTTCCATGCCGCCCACCAGCGGCGGCAGGTTGCGGGTGATGTGAAGAATGCGGGGCAGCGAAGCGTTATCACCCATCTCGCCGATACATCAGGTTGGTGATCTGCTCGGACACCAGGCCAATCAGGAAGACGATCACCGCCGCGCTGATCAGCAGCATGCTCATGTTGGTGAAGCGGCCGGTCTCGTGGAACGTCCAGGCATACCAGCCAAGGCCGGCAAGAAAGAACGCGGCAGCTGTCGGCGCAAACAGTTTTAGCGGCGAATACAGGCTGGCGATCTTGAAGATGATCAGCAGGAAGCGAATGCCATCCTTGAACGGACGGATATGGCTGCCGTTGCCGACCCGCCTGGCGACCGGGATGGGCACGTAGGCCACCGGGTAGGCGCTGCGGAAGAACGCCATGGTGCAGGTGGTGGGGTAGCTGAACCCGTTGGGCAGCAAGTACAGAAACTCACGGAACTTGTCGGCGCGCACCGCGCGGAACCCCGAGGTGAGGTCCGCGATGCGATGGCCGGTCATCCAGCTGGCCAGCCGGTTGTAGAAGGCATTGGCCAGCCCGCGGTGCAGGCTCGCCTGCCCGCTGCTGTCGCGCGCGCCCACCACCATGTCATACCCCTCGTCCAGCCTGGCCAGCAGGGCGGCGACATGTTCGGCCCCGTGCTGGCCATCGGCATCCATGAACACCAGCACCTCGCCGGCAGCCGCACGCGCACCACGCTTGATCGCTGCGCCGTTGCCCATCGAATACGGGGACGACAGCACGCGCGCGCCCGCCTGCACGGCCACGCTTGCCGTGCCATCGGTGGAGCCGTCATCGACCACGATCACCTCGGCCTGCGGGAACCGCTCGCGCAACGCCGGCAGGGTGCGCCGCAGCCCCTCGGCTTCGTTCTTGGCAGGCAGGATGATGCTGAGTGAGCGCGGATTCCCCATTCCCGCAAGGTAGCCCGAACGCCGCACCGGGGGAAGATCATTGCCGCGGTCGCGGCTGCTTCCGGCCATTCCCTCCAGATCGCCACCGGCCAGCCCGCGGCGCCACCGGGCGCCCCGGCCCGGCGGCGCCAGCTGGCTTATCCCCACCCTCCCGGATTCGCCGCCAGCCGCGTTTAGGCTAAAGTCTCGCCATTCCCGGGGAGTCCGCCTACCGATGAACACCGCCGCTACCCCCAACCTGATGGGCATCACCGGCATCGCCCGCCGGCTGGTGCTGGACGGCTCGCTGGACGAGGCCACCGCGCGCCGCGCAATGGAGGCCGCCACCGCCGAGCGCACGCCGCTGGCGATCTACCTGGCCCAGCACCGTCTGGCCACCCCTTCCGCGCTGGCCGCAGCGAACTCCATCGAGTTCGGCATGCCGCTGGTGGACGCGCTGGCCATCGACCCCGCGCAATCCGCGATTTCCCTGGTCAAGGAGGAGCTGCTGCGCAAGCACCATGTGCTGCCGCTGTTCAAACGCGGCAACCGGCTGTTCGTGGGCACGGCGGACCCGACCAACAACCAGGCGCTGGAGGAGCTGAAGTTCCACACCAACCTGACGGTGGAACCGATCCTGGTGGACGCCGACCAGATCAAGCGCTGCCTGGAGCAGTGGCAGGAGGCGGCCGAGGCGCTGGGCGATGACCTCGACGATGCCGAAGGACTGGAAGGGCTGGAAGTCAGCGGCGGCGAGGATGAGTTCGCGAACGACACCGGGGTGGACGCCAAGGGCGAGGACACCCCCACGGTCAAGTTCGTCAACAAGGCGCTGGTGGATGCGATCCGCCGCGGCGCCTCGGACATCCATTTCGAACCCTACGAAAATGAATACCGGGTGCGCTACCGCATCGACGGCATCCTGAAGGTCTTCAAGAAGGTGCCGGTGAAACTGCACGCGCGCATCGCCGCGCGCCTGAAGGTGATGGCGCAGCTGGACATCGCCGAGAAGCGGGTGCCGCAGGACGGCCGCATCAAGCTGAACATCAGCAAGGGCAAGCAGGTGGACTTCCGCGTCAGCACCCTGCCCACCCTGTTCGGCGAGAAGGTGGTGCTGCGCATCCTGGACGGCAGCGCGGCCAAGATGGGCATCGAGAAACTGGGCTACGAGCCGGCCCAGCAGAAGCTGTTCCTCGAGGCCATCCACAAACCCTACGGGATGGTGCTGGTCACCGGCCCCACCGGCTCCGGCAAGACGGTGAGCCTGTATACCGCGCTCGGGATCCTGAACGACGAGACCCGCAATATCAGCACGGTCGAGGACCCGGTGGAAATCCGCCTGCCGGGCGTCAACCAGGTGCAGCAGAACGCCAAGCGCGGCATGACCTTCGCCGCCGCCCTGCGCAGCTTCCTGCGCCAGGACCCGGACGTGATCATGGTCGGCGAAATCCGTGACCTTGAGACCGCCGAGATCGCGGTCAAGGCCGCCCAGACCGGCCACATGGTGCTGTCCACCCTGCACACCAACGACGCCCCGCAGACCATCGCCCGCCTGATGAACATGGGCATCGCGCCCTACAACATCACCAGCTCGGTCAACCTGGTGATCGCCCAGCGCCTGGTACGGCGCCTGCACGACTGCAAGCGCGCGGTGCACCTGCCGGAGCACGCCCTGCTGGCGGAAGGGTTCACCGCGGACGAGGTCCACGCCGGCATCACGGTGTACGAGGCGGTGGGCTGCCCGGACTGCACCGAAGGCTACAAGGGCCGCGCCGGCATCTACCAGGTGATGCCGATGACCGAGGAAATCCAGCAAATCGTGCTGGCTGGTGGTAATGTCCAGCAGCTGACCGAGGCATCGGCGCGCAGCGGCGTGCGGGACCTGCGCCGTTCCGCGCTGGACAAGGTGAAACAGGGGATCACCAGCCTGGTCGAGATCAACCGCGTCACCAAGGATTGAAGGGGAGCCCCATGTCCGCACGCAGAGCCGCGATCAACAAGGCCCGGGAGAAAGCCGACACCCGCCGCCTGAACCCCCTGGAAGAGTTCGTCTGGCAGGGCCGCGACCAGCGCGGCAAGGTAATGAAGGGCGAGCAGCTGGCGCGCAACGCCAACCTGCTGCGCGCCGAGCTGCGCAAGCAGGGCATCAACCCCACCATGGTCAAGCCCAAGCCGAAACCGCTGTTCGGCGGCGCGGCCAAGAAGATCTCCTCGCGCGACATCGCGGTGTTCAGCCGCCAGATCGCGACCATGATGAAATCCGGCGTGCCGATCGTGCAGGCACTGGAGATCATCGGCGGCGGCAACAAGAACCCGGCCATGAAGAAGATGGTCAACAGCCTGCGCAACGACATCGAGGGCGGCGCCTCGATCTACGAGGCGATGAGCCAGTTCCCGGTGCAGTTCGACGAGCTCTACCGCAACCTGGTGCGCGCCGGCGAGGCCTCGGGCGTGCTGGAGACGATCCTCGAGACCATCGCCAACTACAAGGAAAACATCGAGAGCATCAAGGGCAAGATCAAGAAGGCGCTGTTCTACCCGGCGACGGTGATCGCCGTGGCGATCCTGGTCTGCGCGGTGCTGATGGTGTACGTGGTACCGATCTTCAAGTCCACCTTCGCGGACTTCGGCGCCGACCTGCCCGCCTTCACCAACCTGGTGTTCGGCATCTCCGACATCATGGTGAAGTGGTTCTGGCTGATCGGCATCATCGTTGGCGCCGGCATCGGCTTCTTCATTTTCAGCTACAAGCGCTCGAGCAAGCTGCAGCACACCGTTGACCGGCTGCTCCTGAAGATCCCGGTGATCGGCAAAGTCCTGCACGAATCCGCCATCGCGCGCTTCGCGCGCACGCTGGCGGTCACCTTCAAGGCCGGCGTGCCGCTGGTGGAAGCACTGGACAGCGTGGCCGGCGCCACCGGCAGCATGGTGTACGAACAGGCCGTGCTGAAGATGAAGGACGACGTGGCCGTGGGCTACCCGGTCAACGTGGCGATGAAGCAGGTCAACCTGTTCCCGCACATGGTGGTGCAGATGACCGCGATCGGCGAGGAAGCCGGCGCGCTCGACACCATGCTCTACAAGGTGGCCGAGTTCTATGAGGAAGAGGTCAGCAACACGGTGGATGCGCTCTCCAGCCTGATCGAGCCGATGGTGATGGTGGTGATCGGCGGCCTGGTGGGTTCGATCGTGATCGCCATGTACCTGCCGATCTTCAAGATCGCGATGACCGTGATGTAAGCGGGGCGATCGCGACAGATGGCATTCCTCGACGCGCATCCCGGCCTCGGCTACCCCGCCGCGGCCGGGCTCGGGCTGCTGGTGGGCAGCTTCCTCAACGTGGTGATCCTGCGCCTGCCGCGCCGGCTGGAGTGGCAGTGGAAGCGCGAGGCGCGCGAGATCCTGGAGATCCCCGAGCTGTACGAGCCACCACCGCCCGGGGTGGTGGTGGAGCGCTCACACTGTCCGCACTGCGGCCATCAGCTGGCGTGGTACGAGAACATCCCGCTGCTGAGCTGGCTGGCGCTGGGCGGCAAGTGCCGCAGCTGCAAGGCGCCGATCTCACTGCAGTACCCGCTGGTCGAGCTGCTGACCGGGGTGCTGTTCCTGGCCTGCGTCTGGCGCTTCGGGTTCGGCTGGAAGGGGTTCGGGGCGCTGCTGTTCACCAGTTATCTAGTCGCGCTGGCCGGGATCGACCTGCGCACCCGCCTGCTGCCCGACCAGCTCACCCTGCCGCTGCTGTGGCTGGGCCTGGTGGCGGCGATGGAGCACCTGTACGTGCAGCCCAAGCCGGCCGTGCTGGGGGTGATGGCCGGGTATCTGAGCCTGTGGTCGGTGTACTGGCTGTTCAAGCAGCTGACCGGCAAGGAAGGCATGGGCCACGGCGACTTCAAACTGCTGGCCGCGATCGGGGCCTGGACCGGGCTGGCCGGCGTGCTGCCGACGATCCTGCTGTCCTCGCTGGTGGGGGCGGTGGTCGGCTCGCTGTGGTTGGCCGCCAAGGGCCGCGACAAGGCCACCCCGATCCCGTTCGGCCCCTACCTCGCCCTCGCCGGCTGGATCAGCTTCATGTGGGGCAACGATCTGGTCCGGCTGTACCTGCACTGGGCCGGGCTGGCATAAGCACGCCGACGCGGCGCGCCATAATCCCGGCATGAGCGACACCATCATTGGCCTCACCGGCGGCGTGGCCTCAGGCAAGAGCCTGGCCGAATCCGTATTCCGCGATCTCGGCATTTTCGTGGCCGATGCCGATGCCGCCGCGCGCGCGGCGCTGGCCGCGGGCAGCAGCGGGCTGGCCGAGGTGGTCGCGGCCTTCGGCGCGGGCGTGCTGGCGGCCGATGGCACCCTGGACCGCGCCGCGATGCGGCGGCGGATCTTCGCGGATGCCGGGGCCAAGCGCGTGCTGGAGGGCATCGTTCACCCGCGTGTGCGCGCTAGCCTGCAGGCCGCCTGCCAGGCTGCCGATAGCCCTTATGCGGTGGCCTCGATCCCGCTGCTGGCCGAGGTCGGCGGACGCAGCGCCTATCCGTGGTTGCGCCGCATCCTGGTGATCGATGCCGCCGAGGCCACCCGGCTGGCGCGCCTGCAGGCGCGCGACGGGATCGAGGCCGGGCTGGCGCGGCGGATGCTGGAGGCCCAAGCCAGCCGCACCGAACGTCTGGCCATCGCCGACGACGTGATCAGCAATGACGGCCCGCCGCAGGCCCTGGCCACGCAGGTGGCCGCGCTGGACCGGCTGTATCGCCGGCTGGCTGCCTCCGCCTGAGCGCGGCAGGCACGCGCCCGATGGCTTAATCCGCGGCGGCGCCCAGCAGGATTTCCACCACCGGCAGGTCCGCCGGCGGCATCGGGTAGTCGGGCAGCTTGTGCAGCGGCACCCAGGCCAGCGCCTGGCCCTCGGCGCCGCGCGGCTTGCCGCGGAAACGCACCTCGCGCACGTCCAGCCGCACCCGCTTGCCGGGGCTGTCGGCCTCCACGCAGGCCACCTGCCCACCGACCTCGGCCTCGATCTCCAGCTCCTCGCGCAGCTCGCGCGCGAGCGCGGCCTCCGGCGCCTCGCCGGGCTCCACCTTGCCGCCGGGAAATTCCCACAGCCCGGCCAGGTCGCGCCCCTCGGTGCGCCGGGTCAGCAGGATGCGCCCGCGCGCATCCCGCAGCACCGCGGCCACCACGTGTACCGAGGGCGCGCTCATCGCGGCCGCCCGCGCCCCCGGCATGGCGCCGGGCGCATCCGCATGGCCCGTGGCTCAGGCCAACTGTCCATGGCAGTGCTTGAACTTCTTGCCGCTGCCGCAGGGGCAGGGATCGTTGCGCCCGATCCGGCCGGAGGCGATCAGCCGCTGCAGCTGGACATCCGCCGCTTCCTCGTCGGCGCCCAGCCCGCCCATGTCGGGATGCTGGAACTGCATCTGCCGGGCCACCGCCTCGGCGCGGGCGCGCTCCTGCGCTTCGGCCTCGGCCACTTCCTGCTCGCTGCGCACGCGGATGCGCGCCAGCAGCGAGATCACCTCGCGCTTGACCCGCTCCAGCAGCTCCGAGAACAGCTCGAACGCCTCGCGCTTGTACTCCTGCTTGGGCTGCTTCTGGGCATAGCCGCGCAGGTGGATGCCCTGGCGCAGGTAGTCCATGCGCGCCAGGTGTTCCTTCCAGTTCTGGTCCAGCACGTTGAGCATCACGTGCTTTTCCAGCATGCGCATGGTCTCGCTGCCGGTCTGCGCTTCCTTCTCGGCAAACAGCGCGTCCATCGCCTCCTGCACGAACTCCAGCACCTGGCCGGCGTCCAGCTCCTCGCGCCCCTTCTGCAGGCCCACCAGGTCCAGCTGCAGCCCGAATTCGGCGGCCAGCTCGGCCTCCAGCCCCGGCAGGTCCCACATCTCGTCGATCGACTCCGGCGGCACGAAACGCGCCACCGTGTCGGCCACCACGTCGCGGCGGATGCCTTCGATGTTCTCCTGGATGCTGTCGGCTTCCAGCAACTCGTTGCGCTGCTGGTAGATCACCTTGCGCTGGTCGTTGTTGACGTCGTCGAAGTCCAGCAGGTTCTTGCGGATGTCGAAGTTGTGGGCCTCGACCTTGCGCTGGGCATTGGCGATCTGGCGGGTCACCAGCGGCGACTCGATGATGTCGTCCTCCTTCAGGCCCATGCGCTCCATCACCTTCTTCACCCAGTCGGCGGCGAAGATGCGCATCAGGTTGTCTTCCAGCGACAGGTAGAAGCGCGACGACCCCGGGTCGCCCTGGCGCCCGGAACGGCCGCGCAGCTGGTTGTCGATGCGGCGCGACTCGTGGCGCTCGGTGCCGATGATGTGCAGGCCGCCGGCGGCCACCACCGCGTCGTGGCGCTGCTGCCATTCGGCCTTCACCCGCTCCTTCTCGGAGACCGGGGCATCCTCGCCCAGCGCCGCCAGCTCCGCTTCCAGCGAGCCGCCGAGCACGATGTCGGTACCACGACCGGCCATGTTGGTCGCAATGGTCACCGCACCCGGGCGGCCGGCCTGCGCCACGATGTGCGCCTCGCGCTCGTGCTGCTTGGCATTCAGCACCTCGTGCGCGATCCCGGCCTTGGCCAGTTCGTTGCTGAGCAGCTCGGACACCTCGATCGAAGTGGTGCCGACCAGCACCGGCTGGCCACGCTCCACGCACTCCAGGATGTCGCGAATCACCGCGCGATACTTGCCGGCCTTGTTGAGGAACACCAAATCGGAATGGTCCTTGCGGATCATCGGGCGGTGGGTGGGGATCACCACCACTTCCAGCCCGTAGATGTTCTGGAACTCGTAGGCCTCGGTGTCGGCGGTGCCGGTCATGCCCGAGAGCTTCTTGTACATGCGGAACAGGTTCTGGAACGTCACCGACGCCAGGGTCTGGTTCTCGCGCTGCACCGGCACGCGCTCCTTGGCCTCCACCGCCTGGTGCAGGCCGTCCGACCAGCGCCGCCCCGGCAGGGTGCGGCCGGTGAACTCATCGACGATGATCACCTCGCCGTCGCGCACGATGTAGTCCACGTCGCGCTGGTAGATCGAGTGCGCGCGCAGCGCCGCGTTCAGGTGGTGCACCACGTGGATGTTCTGCGCGGCGTACAGGCTCTCGTCCTCGCCCAGCACGCCGGCCTGGCGCAGCAGCGCCTCGGCGTGCTCCTGGCCGGCTTCGGACAGGTGGACCTGCTTCTGCTTCTCGTCCACCCAGTAGTCGCCTTCGGACTCCTCGGTCTCCTGGCGCTTCAGCGCCGGGACGATGGCATCCACCTTGATATACAGCTCTGGGGATTCATCGGCAGGACCTGAAATGATGAGCGGCGTACGCGCCTCGTCGATCAGGATCGAGTCCACCTCGTCCACGATCGCGAAGTTGAGGCCGCGCTGGAAGCGGTCCTCCTTGGCCAGCGCCATGTTGTCGCGCAGGTAGTCGAAGCCGAATTCGTTGTTGGTGCCGTAGGTGATGTCGCAGGCGTAGGCCGGGCCCTTGTCGGCATGGCTCATGCCGGGGTAGATCACGCCGACCGACAGCCCCAGCCAGTTGTAGAGCTTGCCCATCTGGGCGGCGTCGCGGCGGGCCAGGTAGTCGTTCACGGTGACCACGTGCACGCCCTTGCCTTCCAGCGCGTTCAGGTACACCGCGAGGGTCGCGGTCAGGGTCTTGCCCTCGCCGGTGCGCATCTCGGCGATCTTGCCGGCGTGCAGGACCATGCCGCCGATCAGCTGCACGTCGAAGTGGCGCATGCCGAACACGCGCACGGACGCCTCGCGGCAGACCGCGAACGCCTCGGGCAGCAGCTTGTCGAGCGACTCGCCCTTGCCGATGCGCTCCCGGAACTCGGCGGTCTTGGCCTTCAGCGCCTCGTCGGACAGCGCCTGCATCTGCGGTTCCAGCGCGTTGATCTTCCTGACCACGGCGCCGTACTGCTTGAGCAGGCGCTCGTTGCGGCTGCCGAAAATACTAGTGAGCAAACTATTGAGCATCGGTTGGGCAATCCCTGCGGGATGGGCGCCTGCGGCGCGGCATCGTAGATGTGGACGGCAACGCGCCCGACCGCGGGAGGCCCGGCGATCGGGAATCGTCAAGTTTAGCTGGTGGCGGCCCGCCGTGTTGGCAAGCCCCGGCCGTTGTCAGCCGCGGGCGGGCCCGTGCCGGGCCAGAGCATCGTTGTGGCCCAGGAACTTGCGCGGATTGCGCACCACCCCGTCCTGCCACAGCTCGAAATGGACGTGGGCACCGGTGGAGCGGCCGCTGGAGCCGGCGCGGGCGATCTCCTGCCCGGCGCGCACCAGATCGCCCACCTGCTGGGTCAGGCGCGAATTATGGGCATACCGGGTGACGTACCCGTTGCCATGGTCCACCTCGATGGTGTTGCCGTAGCCGTTGCGGACCCCGGCGAAGCTGACCATGCCGTCGGCGACCGCCAGCACCGGATCGCCGACGTTGGCCTGGAAGTCGATGCCTTTGTGGAACTGGCCGCCACCACCGAACGGATCGGCGCGGTCGCCGAAGCCGGAGGTGACGTAGCTGCCGGCGATCGGCAGGCGCGAGGGCAGCGCGTTGCGGTCCAGCTGACGGTTGAACAGCAGGGCCTCGAGCACGCCCAGCTGGGTGTCGGCGCGGCGGTAGTCGGCCTCCAGCGCGGACAGCCGCGCCTGCAGCTCGGCCGGCGGCATGTCGTGCGCGGCCTCGCCGCCGCCCTGGCCCGGTTCCTGGTCGAAATCGAACTCGCCGTCGTCCAGCTGGCCGGCGCGCGCCAGCCGGCTGCCCAGTGCGTTCAGGCGGTTGGCCTGCGCCTGCAGCTCGGCCAGGCGTGCCGCCAGTGCGTTGACCTCGCGCTGGGCATCGCGGCGCAGCTTGTCCAGTTCGGCCTGGCGCGCGGAATCCGCGGCCTGCAGGGCCTCGACCTCGGCCAGCCCGATCGCGCTGCGGACCGCGGCGCCGCACAGCATGCCGGCGCCCAGCAGCAGGGCCAGGGTGGCCCACGGCCTGCGCCGCATCCATGCGCGCAGGCGGTACGCCTGCGCGATCGCGCGCCGCGGAGTATCGTGTGGGTGGTCCGTTCCTGCCATGCCTCGATGCCTGATTCCCGCTCCGCCCCCGGCGCCGGCCCGCGCGTCGCGCTGGACGCGCTGCTCGCCGGCCCCTCCGGGGGGACGTTGCGCCGTGCCCAATGGCTCGCCGCGGTCGATCAACTGCTGCGTCCCCACCTGCCGGCGGGGCTGGCGGCGCATGCGCGCCTGGCCAACGTCCGCGGACGCCGGCTGGTGTTCCTCGTCGATGCCCCGGCCTGGCATGCCCGGCTGCGGCTGGCCTCGCCCGGCCTGATCGACGCCGCCCGTTCCCTCGGGCTGGAGGTGGAGGCGGTGGGCATCAAGGTGGCCGCCCAGCCGCTGGACCCGCCCGCCGCGCCGCGCCCGCCGCCGGCCGCTGGCCCTTCGCCGGGCCTGCAGGCGGCATTGGCGCTGCTGCGCTCCGGTGCGGACGACGCGCCGGAGCCGCGCTGAGCAGGGCCCGCCGCAGGGACCCCCGGTCCGCCGCGGCGAGGGGGCATCCTAGCGGCACAAGCCGGTGATTTTGTTAAGGAATGCGTAGCAGCACCGAGGAAACCGTGACTGCGGTCACGGCAAGGGCCGCACTCAGGCGGCGCTGGCGACCAGCCCGTAGCCCAGCGTCGGGGCCGGCAGCGCCGGATCGGTGAAGCTCACCTCTTCCCAGGCCTCGGCATCGGCCAGCAGCGCGCGCACCAGCTGGTTGTTCAGCGCATGCCCGGACTTGTAGCCCTCATAGGCGCCGAGGATGGGGTGCCCGGCCAGATACAGATCGCCTACCGCATCGAGGATCTTGTGGCGCACGAACTCGTCCGCGTAGCGCAGGCCGTCCTCGTTCAGCACCCGGAAGTCGTCCAGCACGATGGCGTTGTCCATCGAGCCGCCCAGGCCCAGGTTGCGCTCGCGCATGTACTCGAGGTCGCGCATGAACCCGAAGGTGCGCGCGCGGCTGATCTCGCGGATGTAGTCGCCGGTGGAGAAGTCCAGGGTGGCGCGCGAGAGCGCCTCCGGGATGGCCGGATGGTCGAACTTGACCGTGAACTCCAAGCGGAAGCCATCGTACGGGGTGAAGCGCGCGAGTTTGTCGCCGTCGCGCACCTCCACCGGCTTGCGGATGCGGATGAAGCGCTTGGGCGCGTTCTGTTCGACGATCCCGGCCGATTCCAGCAGGAACACGAACGGGCCGGCCGAGCCGTCCATGATCGGGACTTCCGGCGCGGTCAGCTCCACGTAGGCGTTGTCGATGCCCAGCCCGGCCAGCGCCGACAGCAGGTGCTCGACCGTCTGCACCTTGGCGCCTGCGCAGCTCAGGCCCGTGCACAGGGTGGTCTCGGCCACCAGGGTGGCGCGCGCGGGGATTTCCACCACCGGCTGCAGATCGACCCGGCGGAACACGATCCCGGCATCCACCGGCGCCGGGCGCAGGGTCAGGAAGACTTTTTCGCCGCCATGCAGGCCCACGCCGGTGGCGCGGATGACGTTCTTGAGGGTGCGCTGGCGCAACATCGGCGCAATTTACCACGCGCCAGGCTGAACCTGAACGTAAACACTGCGTTGCGCGGATGGCGTGGCAGCGCGCGGTGGCGGCACGCGCCGGCGCGGAAAAGGCCGGCCAGCACGCAGCTGGCCGACCGCAAGCCGGCCGGGGTGGCACCCCCGGCGGGCGATCGGACACGGAACCGGCGCCCCGCGGGACGCCGCGGCGGCCTTCAGTCCGCCGGCCGGCGCAGGGCGAGGACACGCGCTCGTGGGGCATTGCCCCGCGCGTGGCCGAGCGCCCGGCCACGGATGGCCGGGCGGGGCCATCCGGAGTCGATTGCCTGCGCCATGGAGGGCCTTCAGTCCGCCTGCCGGCGCAGGAAGGCCGGGATGTCCAGGTAATCGTCCTTCGGCAGCTCGGCCGCCACCGGCGCGGCATCCGCGTTGCGGCGCAGGCTGCCGGCGAGGCTGGACGGGGGCAGCGTGGCGTAGCCGTCGGCGACCGCATCAATCGGCAGGCCGGTGGTGCCGTCGCGCTTGGCCTGGGTACGCACCAGTTCCACCTGCGGCCGGCGCAGCGGCTCCTGGCTGGCCTCGAACCGGTTGCCGCGCGTCGCGTCCACCGGCGCCTGGCGCACCGCGGCGCGGCTGAGGCCAGTGGCGACCACGGTGACCTTCACTTCGTCCTGCATCGACGGATCCAGCGAGGTGCCGATGATCACGGTGGCATCCTCGGAAGCGAACTCGCTGACCACGCGGCCGATCTCGTCGAACTCGGCCATGGTCAGGTCGGTGCCGGAGGTGATGTTCACCAGCACGCCGTTGGCGCCGTGCAGGTTGACGTCGTCCAGCAGCGGGTTGCGGATCGCCGCCTCGGCCGCGGCCTGGGCGCGGTCGTCGCCACGTGCCTTGCCGGTACCCATCATGGCCAGGCCCATCTCGCTCATCACCGTGCGCACGTCGGCGAAGTCCACGTTGATCAGCCCCGGGCTGACGATCAGGTCGGCGATGCCCTGCACCGCGCCCTGCAGCACCTCGTTGGCGGCCCGGAAGGCCTGGATCATGGTCGCGTTGCGGCCGAGCACGGTGATCAGCTTCTCGTTCGGGATCGTGATCAGCGAATCGCAGTGCTGGCTCAGCTCTTCGATGCCCTTCTGCGCCACCTGCATGCGGCGACGGCCCTCGAACGGGAACGGCTTGGTCACCACCGCCACCGTCAGGATGCCCATCTCCTTCGCCAGCTGCGCCACCACCGGCGCCGCGCCGGTGCCGGTGCCGCCGCCCATGCCGGCGGTGATGAACACCATGTCCGCGCCCTGCAGCGCGTCCATGATCGCCTCGCGGTCCTCCAGCGCGGCCTGGCGGCCGACCTCCGGGTTGGCGCCGGCGCCGAGGCCCTTGGTGACGTTGCAGCCGAGGGTCAGCTGCAGGTTGGCGCCGCAGTTCTTGATCGCCTGCGAGTCGGTGTTGGCGGTGATGAACTCCACGCCCTCCACCCCGCTGTTGACCATGTGCGCCACGGCGTTGCCGCCGCCGCCGCCCACGCCCACGACCTTGATGACCGCATTGGGTGCCACTTGGTTGATCAGTTCGAAATGTGCCATGTCCGTGTCCTTTGTTGTTGTAGATGCCTTGCCAATCCCTGACCCGCCTGCCGTCCGTCGAGCGCGTGCGCTCAGAACTCTCCGCGGAACCACTTCAACGCCTTGCCCAGAACCCCGCCCACCTTGCCGGTGGGCAACACCGCGCGCTTCGGGCTCTCCATGCGCGCGCCCATCAGCAGCAGGCCGACGCCGGTGGCGTGCACCGGGTTGCCCACCACCTCGCCCAGCCCGCCGACGTGCTGCGGAATGCCAACCCGTACCGGCATCTGCAGCATTTCCTCGGCCAGCTCGACCACGCCCTCCATCTTCGCGGCGCCGCCGGTGAGCACCATGCCGGCGCGCACCCGCTGCTCGAAGCCGCTGCGTCGCAGCTCCGCCTGCACCATCTCGAAGATCTCCTCGTAGCGCGCCTGCACCGCCTGCGCCAACGCGTGCCGCGGCAGCCGCCGCGGCGGGCGGTCGCCCACGCTTTCCACCTGGATGCTTTCCTCCGCGCGCGCCAGCTGCGCCAGCGCGCAGGCGTACTTGACCTTGATGTCCTCGGCGTGCGGCGTGGGCGTGCGCAGCATGTGCGCGATGTCCTCGGTCACCTTGTCGCCGGCGATCGGCAGGCTGGCGCTGTGCGCGATCGCGCCGCCCACGAACACCGCGATGTCGGTGGTGCCCGCGCCCATGTCCACCAGCACCACGCCCAGCTCGCGCTCGTCGTAGGTCAGCACCGCGTGGCTGGAGGCCAGCACGCCCAGCAGCAGCTCGTCCACCTGCAGCCCGCACTTCTGCACGCACTTGCTGATGTTGGCGGCCGCGGCGGCGGCGCAGGTCACCAGGTGCGCATGCACCTCCAGGCGCACGCCGGTCATCCCGATCGGGTTGCGGATGCCTTCCTGCGAGCCGTCCAGCACGTAGTCGCGCGGGACCGCGTGCAGGATCCGCTGGTCGGCCGGGATCGCCACCGCCTTGGCCGCGTCCAGCACGTGCGCGAGGTCGGCGTGGGTCACCTCGCCATCGCGCACCGGGGCCACGCCCTGCGAATTGCGGCACTGGATGTGGCTGCCGGAAATGGAGACGTAGGCGCTGCTGACCTCGCAGCCGGCCATCAGCTCGGCCTCCTCCACCGCGCGCTGGATCGACTGCACGGTGGAATCGATGTCCACCACCACGCCGCGGCGCAGGCCACGCGATTCGTGCGAACCGATCCCGATCACCTCGACCGGCTCGCCGGGCGCGTATTCGCCCACCAGCGCGGTCACCTTGGAGGTGCCGATGTCGAGTCCGACGATGAGGGTCTTGTCGCCTTTGCGGTTCATGTCTTGGAGCCAGTATTCGGAAGGGGGAGGGGCGCACGCGCGGGAGCGGCCGGCGCCGCCGGCGCGGCCGCCCAGCTCAGCGCGAAGCCGTTGGTGTAGCGGAGGTCGGCGCGCAGCAGGCGGCGCTGCGGGTTCTGCGCGGCCAGCTGCGGCAGCAGCGCGGCGAAGCGCTCCAGCCGGGTGGAGGGATCGTCGCGGCCGAGCACCACTTGGGTGCCGTCGGCCAGGGTGATCGACCAGCTGCCGCGCTTGTCGATCGCCACCCCGCGCACGCCGCCGGCGTTGGCCAGCTGCTCGCGCGCCTGGTTGTACAGCGCCACCACCTCCGGCACCCGCGTCTCCGGGCCGTCCAGCAGCGGCAGCCCGGCAGGCACCTGCACCTTGCCGGCCGGGAACAGGTGGCCATGCTCGGACAGCAGCCGGGTCGCGCCCCAGCGCGCGAACGGCCGGTATTCGCTGATACGCAGTTCCAGCACGTCCGGCCAGTGCTTGCGCACCTGCGCCTGCTCGACCCACGGCAGCTGGCCCACCGCGCGCTGCACCTGGCCCAGGTCCACCGCGAAGAAGCCGCGCTGCGCGTACGGCAGCACGGTGGCGCGCAGCTGCGCCCGATCCACGCGCTGCAGCTCGCCCTGCACGCGCAGGGTGCGCAGCGGGAAATGCGCGGTCAGCCACCAGCCGTCCACCACGCCCACCACCGGCAACGCGACCAGCGCCAGCGCCAGCAGCCAGGCCACCGGATGCAGCAGCGCCTTCATGGCGTGCCCCCTGCCGACGGCGCCAGCGTCTGCTCCAGGATCCGCCAGCACAGCTCCTCGAACCCCACGCCGACCTGGCGCGCGGCCTTCGGCACCAGCGAGTGGCTGGTCATGCCCGGCGCGGTGTTGACCTCCAGCAGCAGCAGGCGGCCATCGGCGCGCGCGCGCATCACATCCACCCGGCCCCAGCCGCCGGCGCCGGCGGCGCGGAACGCGGCCAGCGCCAGCGCGCGGATCGCGTCCTCCTCGGCGCCATCCAGCCCCGGGCACAGGTACTGGGTGTCCTCGGCCACGTACTTGGCCGCGTAGTCGTACCAGCCGCCCTTGGGGACGATGCGGATCGACGGCAGCGCGAGGTCGCCGAGAATACCCACGGTCAGCTCGTCGCCAACCACCATCTCCTCCATCAGCATCTCGCCGCCGTAGGCGCGCGCGACCGCTTCGGCGGCGGCGATGTCGGCCTCCGCCTGCGCCCGGGCCACGCCCACGCTGGAGCCTTCGCAGGACGGCTTGACGAACACCGGCAGCCCCAGCTTCAGCGCCGCCGCGCGCAGGTCGGCGCCGGGCGCCAGCCGCACGAAGCGCGGAGTGGGCAGGCCGGCGGCGATCCACACCTGCTTGGTGCGGATCTTGTCCATGGTCAGCGCGCTGCCGAGCACGCCCGAGCCGGTATAGGGAATGCCGAACGCCTGCAACAGGCCCTGCAGCACGCCGTTCTCGCCCTCGCCGCCGTGCAGGATGTTGAACACGCGGTCGAAGCGCTGCTGCAGCAGGCCCTCGCGCAGGGCGGCGATGCCGTCCACCGGCTGCGCGTCGATCCCACGCGCGCGCAGCGCCTCCAGCACGTTGCGGCCGGAGTCCAGCGATACCGCGCGCTCGCTGCTGGTGCCGCCCAGCAGCAGCGCCACCCGCCCGAAAGCGGCCGGGTCATGGGTGCGCAGCGGCGGCAGCGGCAGGCTCATGCGCCACCTCCAGCCAAACCGTCGCGCGCCAGTTGCTGGGCCGCCGCACCGATGTCGCCGGCGCCCATCATCAGCAACAGGTCGCCGTCGCGCAGCACGCCCGGAAGGGCCGCCGCCAGCTCGGCCGCGCTGCCCACCAGCACCGGATCGACCCGCCCGCGGGTGCGGATCGAGCGGGCCAGCGCCTTGCCGTCGGCGCCGGCGATCGGCGCCTCGCCGGCCGGATACACCTCGGTCAGCAGCAGCGCGTCCACCCCGGACAGCACCGCCGCGAACTCATCGAACAGGTCGCGCGTGCGGGTGTAGCGGTGCGGCTGGAACGCCACCACCAGGCGCCGCTCCGGCCAGCCGCCGCGCGCGGCCTCGAACACCGCCGCCAGCTCCTTCGGATGGTGGCCGTAATCGTCCACCAGCACCGCCTGCCCGCCCTGCGGCAGCTGCAGCGTCGCCAGCTGGTTGAAGCGGCGGCCGATGCCCTGGAAGCCCTCCAGCGCGCGCGCGATCGCCGCGTTCGGCACGCCCAGCTGCCACCCGATGGCAGCCGCGGCCAGCGCGTTCTGCACGTTATGGCGACCCGGCAGGGCCAGCGTGCAGGCGGTGCGGCTGCCGTCCGGCAGGCACAGGGTGAAATGCATGTTCGCGCCCTGCTGGCGCACGTCGGCGGCACGCACGTCGGCCTCCGGCGCGAAGCCGTAGGTCACCACGTGGCGCGGGGTCTTGCGCGCCAGCTGCGCGACCTCTTCGTCGTCGATGCAGAGCACGGCCAGGCCGTAGAACGGCAGCCGGTGCAGGAACTCGGAGAACGCGTCCTTGACCCGCTCGAAATCACCGCCGTAGTTCTCCAGGTGGTCGGCGTCGATGTTGGTGATGATCGCCGCCACCGGGTTCAGGCGCAGGAAGCTGCCGTCGCTCTCGTCGGCTTCCGCCACCAGCCAGTCGCCCTTGCCCAGGCGCGCGTTGGCGCCGGCTGCGAGCAGCTTGCCGCCGATCACGAAGGTCGGGTCCAGCCCGCCTTCCGCCAGCACGCTGGCGGTCAGCGAGGTGGTGGTGGTCTTGCCGTGGGTGCCGGCCACCGCCACCCCGCGCTTGAAGCGCATCAGTTCGGCCAGCATCTCCGCGCGCGGCACCACCGGGATGCGCTGCGCACGCGCCTCCAGCAGCTCCGGGTTGTCCTCGCGGATCGCGCTGGAGACCACCACGCAGTCGGCGTCGAGCACGTTGGCCGAGGCATGGCCCTTGTAGAGGGTGATGCCGAGCGAGGCGAGGCGGCGGGTGGTGGCGTTTTCGGCGCTGTCGGAGCCGCTGACCTGGTAGCCCAGGGTCTGCATCACCTCGGCGATGCCGCTCATGCCGACGCCGCCGATGCCGACGAAATGCACGCGCGGCAACGCCCGCGCAGGATCATCGAGTTGCCGCAGATACAAACGCTGTGCGCTCATCGAGCGTCCTCATGGGAAATTTCCGACAACACCGCCGCAGCCACGCGGTCGGCGGCATCGGGCAGCGCCAGCGCGCGCGCCGCGCGCGCCATCGCCAGGCGCCTGCCGGGATCGGCGGCCAGTTCGGCCAGCACCGCGCGCAGGCGCGCGGCCAGCTGTTCGGATTGCGGCAGCAGCACGGCGGCGCCGCGCTCCACCAGGTACTCGGCGTTGCGGGTCTGGTGGTCGTCCACCGCTTGCGGGAACGGCACCAGCACGCTGCCGACGCCGACCGCGCACAGCTCGGCCAGGGTCAGCGCACCCGCGCGGCAGACCACCAGGTCGGCCCAGGCGTACGCCGCCGCCATGTCGGCGATGAACGGCTCCACCTGCGCCGGCACCGCGGCCTCGGCATACGCGGCGCGCGCCTCGTCCAGCAGCTTCTCGCCGGCCTGGTGGCGCACGTCCACCGGCACGCCCAGCGCCGCCACCGCCGCCGGCACCGCCGCGTTCAGCGCACGCGCGCCCTGGCTGCCGCCCAGCACCAGCAGGCGCAGCGGGCCGGAATGGTCGAACCCGCGCTGCTCCGGCGGCGGCACCGCGGCGATCGCCTCGCGCACCGGATTGCCGACATGCACTTCGCGCGCGAAGGTCTGCGGGAAGCCGACCAGCACCTGCCGCGCCAGCCGCGCCAGCACTTTGTTGGTCAGACCCGCCGCCCGGTTCTGTTCGTGCACCAGCAGCGGGATGCCGGCCAGCCGCGCCGCCAGCCCGCCGGGACCTGCGGCATAGCCGCCGAAGCTGACCACCGCATCCGGCGCGCGGACGCGCAGCAGCGCCGCCGCCGCGCGCACCGCACGCAGCACCCGCAGCGGCGCGCCCAGCAGGGTGGCTAGGCCCTTGCCGCGCAGCCCCTTCACCGGCAGGGTGTCGATGGCGATTCCGTGCGCCGGCACCAGCCGGGTCTCCATGCCGCCGTCCGCCCCCAGCCAGCACACCTGCGCGCCGCGCGCGCGCAGCGCCTGCGCCACCGCCAGGCCTGGGAAGATATGGCCGCCGGTGCCGCCGGCCATGATCATGACGTTCGGTGCGCGTGCGTTCATCGCGCCCTCCGCAGTGCCGCCAGCGCCGGCGACTCCGGGCGCGCCGGCTTGCCCAGCACCGGCTCCACCCGCGCACGCGCAGGCTCCACCCGGGCGGAAGCCGCCGCGTACGCGGCGCCGGCCGTCCCGCCAGCGTCCGCCGCCGCCACCGGAGCCAGTGCGCCGGCGGCCTTGCGCCGCGCCACCTGGCGCACGGCGCGCTCGTATTCGTAGGAGACCCGCAGCAGCAGCCCGAGCGCGGCGCAGGTCATCACCACCGAGGAGCCGCCGTAGGACACCAGCGGCAGCGTGAGGCCCTTGGTCGGCAGCAGGCCGAGGTTGACGCCCATCGAGATGAAGCTCTGCATGCCCATCCACAGCGCGATCCCGAACGCCAGGTAGCCGGCGAAGTGGCGGCGCAGCTCGATGCACTTCAGGCCCAGCCAGAACGCGCGCCCGACCAGCAACCCGTACAGCCCAATCACCAGCGCGACGCCGACCAGCCCCAGCTCCTCGGCCACCACCGAGAAAATGAAGTCGGTATGCGCCATCGGCAGGTAGGACAGCTTCTGCACCGAGCCGCCGAGGCCCACGCCCAGCCACTCGCCGCGGCCGATCGCCATCAACGCGTTGCTGAGCTGGTAGCCGGCGCCGAGCTGGTCCTGCCACGGGTCCATGAACGAGGTGACCCGGCGCATGCGGTACGGCTCCAGGATCACCAGCGCCACCACCCCGGGCAGCAGCAGCAGGATCGGCAGGACCAGGCGCTTCAGCGGCGCCCCGCCCAGCACCAGCATCCCCACGGTGATGCCCAGCAGCAGCATCGAGGAGCCGAAGTCCGGCTGCAGCATCAGCATCCCGACCAGCAGCAGGGCCATGCCGGCCGGCTTGATCATCGCGTACCAGCGCTCGGCCACCTCCTCGCTGTAGCGCTTGAGGTAGCTGGCCAGCCACACCAGGTAGAACACCTTCACCAGTTCCACCACCTGGAAGCTGGCCGGCCCGAGGTTGAGCCAGCGGCGCGCGCCGTTGATGGTCTTGCCCACGTGCGGCAGCCACAGCACCAGCAGCAGCAGGAAGCAGGCCAGCAGCAGCCACTGCGCGTACTGCTCGACCTGCTTGAGCTCCATTCGCATCACCACCAGCGCGATCGCGATGCCGATGCCGAGATAGACCGCGTGCCGCACCAGGAAGTACCAGGGGCCGACGTTCTGGCCACCGCCGGCGATCGCGGCCGAGCCGACCATCACCACCCCCAGGCAGGCCAGCGCGACCACCGCGCCCAGCAGCCACGGGTCGAAGCGCCCGCCGATCTCGTCGATGCGGGTGGCCTGGCCGGAGACGTCGTAGCCGATCGCCGCCATCTCAGCGCACCTTCAACGTCGCCAGCCCGACCAGCACCAGCACCACGCTGATGATCCAGAAGCGCACGATCACCCGCGGCTCCGGCCAGCCCTTCAGCTCGAAGTGGTGGTGGATCGGCGCCATCCGGAACACGCGCTTGCCGGTGAGCTTGAAGCTGGCCACCTGGATCATCACCGACAGGGTCTCGACCACGAAGATCCCGCCCATCAGCACCAGCACCAGCTCCTGGCGCACGATCACCGCGATCGTGCCCAGCACCGCGCCCAGCGCGAGCGCGCCGATGTCGCCCATGAACACCATCGCCGGGTAGGTGTTGAACCACAGAAAGCCCAGCCCGGCGCCCGCGATCGCGGTGCAGATGATGATCAGCTCGCCGGCGCCCGGCACCCGCGGGATCTGCAGGTACTGCGCGAAGGTGGCGTTGCCGGAGGCGTAGGCGAACACGCCCAGCGCGCATGCCACCAGCACGGTGGGCATGATCGCCAGCCCGTCGAGGCCGTCGGTCAGGTTGACCGCGTTGGAGAAGCCGACGATCCAGAAATAGGCGATCGCCACGAAGCCCACGCCGGCCAGCGGCAGCGCCACCGTCTTGAACAGGGGCAGGTAGAAGGTGGTGGCCGCGGCGACGTCGGCGTTCACGTACAGGAAGATGCCGGCCGCCAGCCCCAGCAGCGACTGCAGCGCGTACTTGGTGCGCGAGCGCATGCCGTTGGGGTCGCGCTTGACGATCTTGATCCAGTCGTCGGCCCAGCCGATCGCGCCGAAGCCCAGCATCACCGCCAGCACCACCCACACGTACTTGTTGCGCAGGTCGCCCCATAGCAGCACGGAGGCGGCGATCGACAGCAGGATCAGCGCGCCGCCCATGGTCGGAGTGCCGGCCTTGGAGAAATGCGACTGCGGGCCATCCTTGCGGATCGGCTGGCCGCCGGCCTTGAGCCCGGCGAGGTAGCGGATCATCCCCGGGCCCCACCACAGCGACAGCGCGAGCGCGGTCAGCGCGGCCAGGATGGCGCGGAAGGTGAGGTAGTTGAACAGGTTGAAATGCCCGTGCAGCTGTTCCAGCCAGCGGGTGAGCTCAAGCAGCATCGGTTCCCTCCTCACTGCCGCATGCGGCATCCCGCGCCAGCAGCGCGGCCACGATCGTGTCCATCGCGCTGCCGCGCGACCCCTTCACCAGCACCCGCACGCCCGGGCGCAGCGCCGGCGCCAGCGCCTGCAGCAGCGCTTCATGCGTCTCGAAATGCGCCGCGCCGCGCCCGAACGCCGCGCTGGCATGTGCGCTCAGCGGCCCCAGCGTGTACAGCCGCGTGATCCCTGATTCGCGCGCACGCGCGCCAGCCTCGGCATGCAGCGCGATTTCATGCTCGCCCAGCTCGCGCATGTCGCCCAGCACCAGCCAGGCCTCGCCGCCGCCCTCGGCCAGGGTGTCGATGGCGGCCGCCAGCGAGTTCGGATTGGCGTTGTAGCTGTCGTCGATCAGCAGCGCGCCGCTGCGCAGCGGGCGCGCGACCAGCCGCCCGGCCACCCGTTCGCTGGCTTCCAGCCCGGCGCGGATCTGGTCGGGCCCGGCGCCGACCGCCAGCGCCATCGCCGCCGCCGCCAGCGCGTTGCGCACGTTGTGGCGGCCCGCCAGCGGCAGGGCGACCTCCACCTCGCCCGCGGGCGTCACCAGCACGAAGCGCGAGCCGTCGATCCCGGCCTGGATCGCGCGCGCGCTGACCTCGGCCGCGGCCTCGATCCCGAACCGGATCATCCGCCGCCCGCGCAGGCGCTCGCTGAAATACACCGCGAACGCATCGTCCGCGTTCACCACCGCCACCCCGTCGTCGGGCAGCGCCTGGTAGATCGCACCCTTGGTCTGGGCCACGCCGAGCAGGCTGCCCATGCGCTCCAGATGGGCGGCGCCGACGTTGTTGACCAGCGCCACGTCGGGCCGCGCGATCGCGCACAGGTAGGCGATGTCGCCGGGCTTGCCGGCGCCCATCTCGTACACCGCGAAGCGCGCGTCGTCGGGCGCTTCCAGCACTGCCAGCGGCAGCCCGATTTCGTTGTTGCGGTTGCCGGGATTGGCGTAGGCCCCACCGAGCTGGCGCAGGATCGACAGCAGCAGGGTCTTGACCGTGGTCTTGCCGTTGCTGCCGGTGACCGCCAGCACCTTGGTGGCACGGCCCATCTGCACCGCGGCGGCCAGGCTGCCCAGCGCGCGCTGGGTGTCGGCCACCACTACCTGCGGGATGTCGACTTCCTGCACCTGCGCCACCAGCGCGGCCACGCAGCCGCCATCGACCGCGGCCTGCACGTGCGCATGCCCGTCGAAGCGCTCGCCCTTGAGGGCGACGAACAGCGCGTCGCCGCCCGGCAGCGCGCGGGTGTCGGTGGCGATCGCATCCACCGTGCGGTCGGCGCCGTGCAGGCGGCCGCCGGTGGCCTGCGCGATCCAGCTGAGCAGGCGCGGGGTCATGCCGCATCCTCCCCGCCGCGCCGGCGCAGGCACTCGCGCGCCACCGCGGCATCCTCGAACGGGTGCTTCACGCCCGCGATCTCCTGGTAGGGTTCGTGGCCCTTGCCGGCCACCAGCACCACGTCACCGGGCGCGGCCTGGGCGATCGCACTGGCGATCGCGGTGGCGCGGTCGCGCTGCACCACCACCGCCTGCGGGGCGAGGAAGCCGGCGAGGATGTCGGCCACGATCGCATCGCCGTCCTCGCCGCGCGGGTTGTCGTCGGTGACGATCACCACGTCGGCCAGGCGCTCGGCGATCGCCGCCATCTGCGGGCGCTTGCCGGTGTCGCGCTCGCCACCGCAGCCGAACACGCAGACCAGGCGCCCGGCGGCATGCGCACGCAGCGAGGCCAGCGCCTGCTCCAGCGCGTCCGGGGTGTGCGCGTAGTCCACCACCACCAGCGGTTGCCCCGGCGCGCCGCCCAGCCGGTTCATGCGGCCGTCCACCGGCAGCAACTGCGACAGGGTCTCGGCGATCAGCGCCGGCGCCATGTCCAGCGCGAACAGGGTGGTCGCCACGCCCAGCAGGTTGTCCACGTTGAAGCGCCCCAGCAGCGGCGAGCGCACCGGGTGCGCCTGGCCGCCGGCATGCAGCAGGAAGCCGATGCCGCCGGCGTCCAGCACCAGCTCCTCGGCGCGCACGCTGGCGCCGGGTGCCCCGCGCGAGGAGAACCCCAGCGCGCGCACCTTGCCCTGCACCGCCGCGAACAGCTCGCGCCCGAACGCATCGTCCAGGTTCACCGCCGCCGCGCGCAGCCCCGGCCAGTCGAACAGCTTCGCCTTGGCTGCGCCGTAGCGCGCCATGTCGCCGTGGTAGTCCAAATGATCGCGGGTGAGGTTGGTGAACACCGCGACGTCGAAATGCACGCCGTCCACCCGGCCCTGGTCGAGCGCATGCGAAGAGACTTCCATCGCCACCGCCGAGGCGCCCTCGTCGCGCAGCTCGGCTAGCAGGGCGTGCAGGCGCAGCACCAGCGGGGTGGTGAAGCCGGTCGGCACCGCCTTCGGCCAGATCCCGGCCCCCAGCGTACCCAGCGTGCCCGCCTTCTGCCCGCGCAACGTCCAGGCCTGGGCTAGCAGCTGCACGGTCGAGGTCTTGCCGTTGGTACCGGTGACGCCGACGGTGGCCATTGCCGCGCTGGGATGGCCGTGGAAGGTGTCGGCCAACGCGCCCATGCGCGCGCGCAGGCCCGGTACCGGGATCGCGTCGGCGGGCGCCGGCAGATCGTCCGGAGCCGGTGGTTCGTACAGCACGGCGGCGGCGCCAGCGGCCTTGGCCGCGTCCGCGAAATGCAGCCCATGCGCACCGAAGCCGCCGATCGCCACGAACGCATCGCCCGGGCGCACTTCGCGGCTGTCCTGCACCAGCCCGGTGATGGCCAGCTCGGCGGATAGCCCCTCGAGCTCGGGCAGCAGCTCGCCCAGCAGCATCCGGCGCACGTGTTCGGCACTCATTGCGCACCTCCCGCCGCCGCAACCGGCGAGGCCACCGCGGCGGTGGCCAGCACGGCGCGACCGTCGCCCTTCTGGCGCCGGGCCTCGGCGGCCTGCTGCGCGGCCAGCCAGGCCGGCAGGTCGTCGGGCGCCACGTCCATCAGGCGCAGCGCGCCTTCCATCACGTTGCGGAACACCGGGCCGGCGACCACGCCGCCGTAATAGCCCTTGCGCGACGGATCGGGGTCGTTGATCGCCACCGCCATCGCGAAGCGCGGATGGTCCACCGGCACCAGCCCGGCGAAGTAGCCGATGTAGCGGCGCGAGTAGCCGCCGGCGCTGGCCTTGCGCGAGGTGCCGGTCTTGCCGGCCACGTGGTAGCCGAGGATCGCCGCCTGGGTGGCGGTACCGCCCGGCTCGGTGACGGTCTGCATCATCTGCAGCACTTCGTGGGCGATCCTCGCATCCAGCACCCGCCGCGGCGGGTTGTGCTGGCCCTTCACGAAGGTCGGCTGGTGCAGCAGGCCGCCGTTGCCCAGCGCCGCATAGGCGGTGGCGATCTGCAGCGGGGTCGCGCTCAGTCCATAGCCGTAGCTCATGGTCTGCTTGCTGGTGCCGCTCCAGCGGTCGGGCGTGGGGAACAACCCGGCCGCCTCGCCGGGGAAGCCGCTGCCGGTGGACCGGCCGTAGCCGAAGCGGCGCACGAATTCGTTGAACTGCGCGTTGCTCAGGCGGCGCGCGATCAGGGCGGCGCCGACGTTGGAGCTCTTGCGGATGACGCCGGTGGTGTCCAGCACCCCGTAGTTGTGGGTGTCGGTGGTGCGGTAGGTGCCGTTCGGGATCCAGCCGGGATTGGTGTCGAACAGGGTGGCCGGGGTGATGACGCCCGCTTCCAGCGCCGCCGCCACGGTGAGCGGCTTCATGGTCGAGCCCGGCTCCATCAGGTCGGTGACGGCGCGGTTGCGGTGGGCGTCGCGCGGGCTGGCGCCAACCGCGTTCGGATTGAACGAGGGAATGTTGGCCATCGCCAGCACTTCGCCGGTGGCCACGTCCAGCACCACCGCCGAACCGCTGCTGGCGCCGGTCTCGGCCACCGCGTTGCGCAGCTCGCGGTAGGTCAGGTACTGGATGCGGCGATCGATGCTCAGCACCAGGTCGTGCCCCGGCTGCGCGGGTCGCACCAGGTCCACGTTCTCGACGATCCGGCCCTTGTTGTCGCGGATCACGCGCTTGGCGCCCGGGGTGCCGCTCAGCCAGTCGTCGAACGCCAGCTCCAGCCCTTCCTGGCCGCGGTCGTCGATGTTGGTGAAGCCCAGCACGTGCGCCAGCACCTCGCCCTGCGGGTAGAAGCGGCGGTATTCGCGCTGGCCGGCGACCCCGGGGATGTCCAGCGCGAGGATGCGCGCGGCTTCGTCCGGGTTGATCCGGCGCTTGAGATACACGAACTCGCGGTCGGCGCGCGCGCTCAGGCGACTGGCCAGCTCGTCCTGCGGCATGCCCAGCGCCTGCGCCAGCTGCGGCAGGCGCTCGGGCGACTTCAGCAGCTCCTTCGGGTTGGCCCAGATCGATTCCACCGGCGAAGAGATCGCCAGCGGCTCGCCGTTGCGGTCGGTGATCATCCCGCGCGAGGTGGCGATCGGGATCTCGCGCACGAAGCGTGCATCCCCCTGCTTGCGGTAGAACGCCTGGTCCACCACCTGCAGGTTGAACGCGCGCGCCAGCAGCGCCATCGAACCCGCCCCCAGCAGCACGCACACCAGCAGCAGGCGCTTGCGCAGGTCCAGCTGCAGGCGCGCGCGCTCGCGGCGCTCGCCGCTGCCGGCCACCCGCGGACGCTGTTTGCCGAAGCGGGTCATCGCCGCACCACCACGACGTCTTCGGTGCGCGGGAAGGCCATGCCCAGCTGTGCGCGCGCCACCTGGTCCACGCGGTTGCTCTCCGCCCAGGTGGCCTGCTCCAGCTGCAGCCGGCCGAACTCGATGTTGAGGTCGTCGCGCGCCTTCTCCAGCCGGGTCAGCGCGATGAACGCCTGCCGGTGCTCGTGGCGGTCGCGCACGATCAGCAGTGCGCTGGCGACGTTGGCCAGCACCAGCGCGGCGACGAGCAGGCCACGGATCATGCCGCCACCTCCAGCTTTTCCGCGACCCGCAGCACCGCGCTGCGCGCGCGCGGATTGGCCGCCAGCTCCGCCGCGCCGGCCTTCTGCGCGCCGCCGACCAGACGCAGGATCGGGGTGAACGCCACCGCCACCGGCATCCGCCGGTTGGCCGGCGGCGCCTTCGCGTGGCGGGCCATGAACTGCTTGACGATGCGGTCTTCCAGCGAATGGAAGCTGATCACCACCAGCCGCCCACCGGGCTTCAGGCGCGCCAGCGCGGCGTCGAGGCCGGCCTCGAGATCGGCCAGCTCGCGGTTGATGTGGATGCGGATGGCCTGGAAGCTGCGGGTGGCCGGATGGGTCTTGCTGTCGCCGCGCGGCATCACCTGCGCGATCAGCTCAGCCAGCTGCGCGGTGCGGGCGATCGGCTGCTGGCTGCGGCGGGCCACGATCGCGCGCGCGATGCGGCGGCTCTGGCGCTCTTCGCCGTAGGTCCACAGCACGTCGGCGATCTCCTGCTCGGAGGCGCGCGCCAGCCAGTCGGCCGCGCTCTCGCCGGCCTCGGGGTCCATGCGCATGTCCAGCGGGCCGTCTTTGCCGAACGAGAATCCGCGCGCGGCCACGTCCAGCTGCGGCGAGGACACGCCCAGGTCCAGCAGCACGCCGTCGAGGCCCGAGGCGGTTTCCTCCCAGCCGGCCAGGGTGGCGAAGCTGCCGCGCCGCCAGTGCAGGCGCGCATCGGCCGCGGCCATCCGCATGGCCTCCGCGATCGCTTCCGGGTCCTTGTCCATCACCAGCAAACGCCCTTGCGGCCCCAGCCGCTGCAACACCCCGCGCGCATGCCCGCCACGCCCGAACGTGCCATCCAGATAGCGTCCATCCCCTTTCACCGCCAGACCGTCCATGACCTCGGCAAACAGCACCGGGAGGTGGGCGGACGCGCTGTCCGCGCCACCGCCCGTCACAACGGCAGGCCCAGCAGGTCGTCGTCCATGTCCTCGTCCCCGAGGATCTGGTGGACCTGGCCCAGATGCGCCTGCTCGCTGCGCAGCTCGAACTTGTCGCCACTGCCTTGCAGGACCACCCGGCGGTCGATCCCGACCGCGCTGCGGTGGCTGGCCGGCAGCGAAATGCGGCCGCTGCCGTCCGGCTCGACGAAGGTCGCCGCGCCGACCAGCTTGAACTGCAGGATGCGGTTGGCGCGCTTGGCCTTGGGCAGCGCGTTGACCTTCTCGCGCAGCGCCTCCCACACGTGGTGCGGGTAGATGTAGAGCGCGTCGGTGTCGAACGGGCTGTAGGTCACCACCAGGCGGTTGCCGCACGCACGCGCGACCAGATCCCGGTAGCTGGTCGGGATCGCCAGCCGGCCCTTGTCGTCGATGGTGATGGCGGTTTCGCCGTGAAACATTGCCTGTCGCCTGCCCCGTCTGCCGCGGAGTTCGCCCCGGGAAAACCACTTTTTTCCCGGTTTTCCCACGAAGCGCCACATTAGCAGGCCCTACCCGCCTGTCAACAACTTCGCGCTGGAAATTTCCCAAGCCCGGTCAAGGACTTGCAGCAAACTTCAAGAAGTTGTTCAAGCTTTATCCACAAGCTTATGTTCCGTCTCAAATTTTGAGACAGCGCACGCTTCCGGAGCTGGCCGCATTCAGGCGCTTTCGCCATTTCGAAGGATTGCTGCGCCGCAGCAAATCCCGTCACCACACGCCGGCACAATGCGCGGATGTGCCTGCTCGCACTCGCCTGGAACACCCATCCCCACTGGCGACTGGTGCTGGCCGGCAACCGCGACGAGGCACACGCGCGGCCGGCGGCGGCGCTGGCGGCCTGGCCGGACGCCCCGGTGCGCGCCGGGCGCGACCTGCGGGCCGGCGGCACCTGGATGGGCCTGGGCGCGGACGGCCGCGCCGCGGTGGTAACCAATGTGCGCGACGGCCTGCCGCGCCCGTTCGACGGGCCCTCGCGCGGCGACCTGCCGGCGGCGTTCCTGGCCGGCTCGCTGGCCGCCGCCGACTACGCCGCGCAGCTGGCCGCGCAGGCCGGGCGCTACGCCCCGTTCAACCTGGTGGTGGCCGATGCGCGCGGCTGCTTCTACATCGGCAACCATCCCGCCGCCGGCGTGCAGGCGATCGCGCCGGGCGTGCACGGGCTGTCGAACGGCGCCTTCGATGCCGACTGGCCCAAGGTGCGTCGCCTGCGCGCGGTGCTGCAGGCCTGGGTGGACGCCGGCGACGACGACCTGCAGCCGCTGTGGCAGGCACTGGCGGACGAAACCCCGGCCGCGGACGCGGAGCTGCCGGAGACCGGCGTTGGACTTGCGCTGGAGCGGCAGCTGTCGCCCTGCTTCATCCGCGGCCCGCGCTACGGCACCCGCGCCAGCACCCTGCTGCTGGTGGACGCCGCCGGGCGCGGGCGCATCTGCGAGCGCCGGTTCGGGCCGGACGGGGTGTTCCTGGGCGAAACCACGCTGGCCGACTGAACGCACGCAGGCGGGCGGCGGCGGCAAGCGCCCACTCAGGCCGCGAGCAGGCGGCGCATCGGCAGCAGCCGCACCCGCGCCTGCGCGAGCCAGTCGTCCAGCGCGGGCGCCGCCAGCACCGCGAATTCGGCCTGGCGCGCCGCGGCCAGCGCATCGCCGGCGCCATCGCCGGGATGGCACATCAGCAGGTCCCCGGGGCGTGCCGCCGCCAGCCAGCCGCGCAGCAGCCGGGCGTAGTGCGCCTGCCCGCCGGCGAAGCCGTACACGCCGAGGAAACCGCGGTTCTGGCGGAACCCGGCAGCGCGCGCGCCGGCCGCCAGTGCCCGCGCGCCCAGCGCCGCGATGACGCCGGCCTTGGCCGCATCCTGCAGGCCCGCCACCCGCATTCCCGCCCAGCGCCCGCGGGTGTCGCGCAGCCAGGGCCGCGGGCCGGAGGCCGGATAGCGCCGCGCCAGTTCCTCCAGCAGCGCGCGCCGGATCACCGGCAGCTGGTGCACGTGCTGGTGGCCATCGACGAAGGCCGGGGCCCGCCCGAGGCCATCCTCGAACGCGTCCAGCTGGGCACGGATCTCGGCGCGCACCATCGCGGCATCGAGCGAACCCACGTAGGATTGCGCGATCAATGCCGGCAACCGGTGGCGCGCCCCCGGCGTCAGCGGCGCCTCGGTGAAGTCCAGATGCAACCCCACCTCCAGCCCGCCGTCAGCGCCGCCGCGCAGCCAGTGCAGGCCCTGCCGCCAGGCCGGCGCGCCCACCAGCGCCCCGGTGGCCTGCAGGCGGCCGCGCCCGGCCAGCTGCGCCACCGCGGCATTGACCCCCGCATCCAGCCCGTAATCATCGGCGCAGATGCACAGCCCCACCTCCGGCAGTCCCTCGACCATCCGCATCGTCTCTTCAAGCCCTGACCCCGCCATGGTGCACCACATCCCGCGCCCCTTGCGCTTCATCGCCGTCGGCTGCGCCGCCGCCGCCGTGCACTGGCTGGTGGTGGTGGCGCTGGTGGAACACGCCGGCCTGCCGCCGCTGGCGGCGAACGTGCTGGGCTGGCTGGTGGCCTTCACTGTGTCGTTCGCCGGCCACCATCACCTCACCTTCCGCGGCCACGGGGTGCCGGTACGCGATTCCGCGCGCCGGTTCTTCCTGCTCTCGGCCTTCGGCTTTGCATTGAACGAAACCACCTACGCGCTGGCGCTGCACCTGAGCCGGATCGGCTACCAGCTGCTGCTGGGCGCGGTGCTGGTGTTCGTGGCCGGGATCACCTGGCTGCTGAGCCGGCTATGGGTGTTCCGGGACAGCCCAGCGCGGCCCTGACCGAAGGCGTCTCCGGCGTGATCCGCCACAGCGCGGCCTCGTCGTTGGCCGCCACCTGGCGCGCCTGCCCCAGCAGCGGGAAGGCCTGCGGCGCGGTCTTCGGCCCCACCAGCCAGGCCACCGGCACCCGGCACAGCGCCAGCGCCAGCTGCGGCGGGCGCAGCAGCAACCGGGCCGCCAGCGCCGGGTCGAAATCGCCGGCATCGGCCAGTTCCTTGCGCCAGGTGTCGCGGCGGCGGATCGCCGGGTCGTCCCAGTCCAGCACGTAAACTTCAGGCTGCTCCAGGCGCGCGTAGATGGGCAGGTCGAAGTAGTACTCGCCCAGCAGGAATACCGGCTCGCCGGCCTGGCGCTGGGCGCGCAGCTCCAGCCCCAGTTCCTTGCTCGAATTCGGGGTGCGCGCCGCCAGCAGGCCGATCGCCAGCACGCAGAGCGCCACCGAGACGCCCGCGCTCACCCAGATCCCGCGCCCGAGGTGGCCATGGCGCTGGCGATGCGCAGCGATGCCATCCGCCAGCAGCACCGCCAGCGGCGGGATGGCTGGCAGGATGTAGCCCACCAGCTTGGACGCCGGCAGCGAGAAGAACGCGGTCACCACCACTACCCACAGCCACATCAGCCGGCGCAGGTCGGCGCGCAGCGGATCCACGGCCTGCCCGCGGGCCAGCAGCGGTTTCAGCCAGGGCAGCCACGGCAATGTGGCCAGCACCAGCACCGCCGGGTAGAACCAGAACGGCTGCACGTTGTTGAAGCCGGTCTCCGCGAAACGCTGGAAGTGCTGGACCACGAAGAAGTAGTGCAGGAATTCCGGGAACCGCTGCTGCATGGCGATGAACCACGGCGCGGCGATCAGCGCGAACAGCACCAGCCCCGGCAGCGACAGCAGGTGCAGCCAGGTGCGCCAGCGCCCGCCCGAGAGCAGCCAGGCGGTCACCACCAGGCCCGGCAGCACCATCCCGATCAGGCCCTTGGCCAGCACCGCCAGCGCGGCCGCCACGTACGCGCCCAGCAGCGCGCCGCGGTACGGCAGGCCGCGCTCCAGCGCCAGCGCCGCCTGCGCCAGCAGCGCGATGGTGACGGTGATCGCGCCGGCCACCAGCATGTCGAGGTTGGCGAACTGCGCCCCCAGGTAGAACGCCGGCTGCAGCAGCAGCACCCACAGCGCCAGGCGCGCATCGCGCTCGCCCCACCAGCGCCGCAGCAGCGCGAACACCGCCAGCGCGCCGGCCCAGGCGCCGAGGATGGAAGCCAGCCGCGCCGGCCACTCCCACACCCCCAGCAGCTTCATCGCCGCCGCGGTGATCCAGTAGAACAGCGGCGGCTTGTGGAAATACGGCAGCCCGTCCAGGGTCGGGGTCAGCCAGTCGCCGCTGCGCAGCATGCCCCAGGCCACGCCGACATAGCGGCCCTCGTCCGGCAGCATCAGCGGCCGCGCCCAGGCCAGCAGGCCCAGCCACAGCAGCGCCAGCAGCGCGACCCTGGCCAGCCCGCGACGGTCATCCTGCAGGCGCGTGCTCACTCGCCCAGCCCCTGGCCGCGGCGGCGTTTGACGATATACAGCGGGCGCCGCTTGACCTCCTCGAAGATCCGCCCGACGTATTCGCCGACCACCCCCAGCGACACCAGCTGCAGCCCGGCGGAGAACATGATGCCGACCACGATCGTGGTCCAGCCGCTGACCCGGTGCCCGTGCAGCAGGTACTCGACCACCAGGAACAGGCCATAGCCGAACGCCAGCAGGGCCAGCGCGAAGCCGGTCAGGGTGAGCAGGCGCAGCGGCCAGGTGGAGAAGCCGATCAGCCCATCGAGGGCGAAGTTCACCAGCCGCATCGGGCGGAAATGGGTGCGCCCGGCGGCGCGCGCGGCCGGCATGTAGGGCACCGCCACCGCGCGGAACCCGACCCAGGCGTACAGCCCCTTCATGAACCGGTTGCGCTCGGGCAGAGCCAACAGCGCTTCCACCACCGCGCGGTCCATCAGCCGGAAATCGCCGGCGTTGGGCGGGATCTCCACGCGGTCGCCCGCGTTCACCAGCGCGTAGAACCCGCGCGCGCCGAGCCGCTTGAACAGGCTTTCGTCGGCGCGGCTGCTGCGCACGGCATACACGCTGTCGGCGCCTTCCCGCCACTTTTCCAGCAGGGTCGGGATCAGCTCCGGCTCGTGCTGGAGGTCGGCATCCAGCATCACCACCACCTCGCCGCGCGCGGCCTGCAGCCCGGCGGTCAGCGCCGCCTCCTTGCCGAAGTTGCGCGACAGCTCGACCGTGCGGATGCCGGCGCGGCGGGTCCACGCCGCCAGCCGCTGCGGGGTGTCGTCGGTGCTGCCGTCATCCACCAGGATCACCTCCCACGCCGGCGCCAGCGGCTCCAACACGGCCAGCAGCCGCGGCAGCAGCAGGTCGAGGTTGCCGGCCTCGTTGCGGCACGGGATCACGCAGGAGATGCTGGGCCGCGCATGCGCGCGCGCCGCCAGCGCGGCATCGCCGGCGGCCGGCTCCAGGGGCGGGGACGATTCGGAAACGGGGTGCATGCGCCAAGCCTCATCCAGCGCCGGACCCCCGACGCGACCGGCAATAGCATGATCGATCCGGCGTAAACCTGGCTCAGCCGAAACACAGCCAAGTGTTAAAGCGCGCCGGGTGTCCGCAAGAACGGCCGCGCGCGGCGCACCTGTCATCGCGTTCGTGGCGAGCCTGTCGAACCGCGGGCGCAAGGCCCGGCCCGAAGGCGGCGGAGCCGGCCGATAAGCCGGGTTCTGTCGGCGCTTGCGCGCCGTGGCAGCCATTCCTCTAGGCGCAGCGTCACCGCTACGCTCGAGCAACCTACCCGGAGACTCGGCGGGCCGCCTCATCGTCTCCCTATTTGGTCTTGCTCCCGGTGGGGTTTGCCGTGCCGGCCTGTTGCCAGGCTCGCGGTGCGCTCTTACCGCACCATTTCACCCTTGCCTGTGCCCTGCCACCCCTTTGCCGCCTCCGAAAGAGACTTGGTCGGCTGCGCCGACAAGTCCGATGCCGGGCCGCGTCGGCCGCGGCGGCAAAGGGGTGACAGGGCCATCGGCGGTATCTTTCTGTTGCACTTTCCGTCGGCTCGCGCCGCCCAGGCGTTACCTGGCACCGTGCCCTGTGGAGCCCGGACTTTCCTCGGCATCCCCGAAGGATGACGCGACTGCCTGGCCGACTCCGCCGCGTGCATTTTACGGCTTTCGCCGTCAAATGACCCCGACGTTTGCAAGAGCACGAACTTTGGGCTCCGCTCCATTGCTTCCGATCCCCTGCCGCTGTCGCGGCGCCCCCCCTTGCCAAGGGGGGCTATGGCAGGCCTGTTGGCACGCAAAATTCAACGCTACTCGGCGCCGTAGAGCGCCTTGCGTGGTGCGCCGGAGAGTTCCGCCGCCAGCTTCGCCGCGGTGGAGGGCGGCAGGTGCTCCTTGAGCTTCGCGTACAGGCGCAGGCCTTCCGCCACCTTGGCGTCACCGTCCTCGGCGGCACCCTGCACCAGCAGCACGAACTCGCCCTTGCGCTGGTCGGGATCGGCCTCAACCTGCGCCAGCAGGCCGGACAGGCTGCCGTCCCGCACGGTCTCGAACAGCTTGGTCAGCTCGCGCGCCAGCACCGCGGGACGGTCGCCGCCAAACGCGGCCGCCATGTCGGCCAGGGCCTCGACGATGCGGTGCGAGGACTCGTAGAAGATCAGGGTGCGCGCCTCGCCGGCCAACGCCTGCAGGCGTTCGCGCCGGGCCGAGGCCTTGGCCGGCAGGAAGCCCTCGAAGACGAAGCGGTCGCTAGGCAACCCGGCCACGCTGAGCGCGGCGATGAGCGCGCTGGCGCCCGGCACCGGGCTGACCTTCACCCCCGCCGCGCGCGCCGCGCGCACCAGCCGGAAGCCGGGATCGGACACCAGCGGGGTGCCGGCATCGCTGACCAGCGCCAGCGACTCGCCGCCGAGCAGGCGCGCCACGATCCGCTGCGCGATCGCGTCCTCGTTGTGCTCGTGCAGCGCCAGCAGTGGGGTGGCGATGCCGAAATGCGCCAGCAGCTGGCCGCTGCGGCGGGTGTCCTCGGCGCAGATCGCCGCCACCTCGCGCAACACCTGCTGCGCGCGCGGGGTGAAATCGCCCAGGTTGCCGATCGGGGTGGCGACGACGAACAGAGTGCCGGGAACCTGCATGGATGCCTTCAACGTGGGCGCGGGTAGAATCCTAGCCGGTTCCCCCAGCGAGCGCCCCGCCCGTGGCCCCGATGCGATCCTTCCTGCTCGTCCTGCTGCTGGCGCTGGCCGGCTGCGCGAACGTGGCACCGAAAGCCCCGCCGCCGCCGCCGTATGCCGAGGCCACCGTGCAGGCGCAGGCGCTGGCCGCCAACCACGCCGGCCTGGCCGGGCCGGCGCGGCGCGCCAATAGCGAGGCCATCGAGCACCTGCTGGCCGGGCTGGACGATGCCACCCTGGCGCGCGACGCCGCACGCCTGCCCGCGGGCGATCCGCTGTACAACTTCGCCGGGCGCGCGCTGCTGCGGCGCGGGCTGCCGCTGCCGCATGCGTTCGACCGCGGCGACATCCACTTTGGCGCGGCCAACCGTCCCGCGGCCGAGGCCGACGGCTACCGCCCGCCGTTGCAGGTGGCGGTGCTGCTGCCGCTGTCCGGGCCGCAGGCGCCCGCCGCGGCGGCCGTGCGCGACGGCTACCTGGCCGGCTACTACGCCGAGTCCCGCCGGCGCCCGCTGCTGCGCTTCTACGACACTGCCGGTGGTGCCCAGGCCGCGCTCGCGCGCGCGGCCGCGGACGGCAACGACTTCGCGGTCGGCCCGCTCGCGCGCGACGCGGTGGACGCGGTGTTCGCCGACGATCCGCCGCTGCCGCTGCTGGCACTGAACCGCGGCGACCGCGCGCCGGCGCCGGGCAGCGCCGCGTTCTCGCTGTCGCCGGAGGACGAGGGCATCAGCCTGGCGCAGGCGCTGGTGGAACGCGGCAGCCGCCACGTGCTGCTGATCGCCGGCGGCGAGGACGCCCAGCGCCGCACCGCCGCGGCCGCGCAGGCGCAGCTGGAGCGCCGCGGGGTGCAGGTGGTGGCGCGCCTGGACTACGCCCCGCAGCTGGATGCCGCGCTGGCCGGGCTGGGTACGCGCCCGGACGCGGTGCTGCTGGTGCTGAAGGGCGCGCAGGCGCGCACCGTGGTGCCGCAGCTGGCGCTGGCCAACCTCGGCCAGCTGCCGCGCTACGCCAGCTCGCAGATCACCCTTGGCACCGGCAAGCCGGGCGAGGACATGGCGCTGGACGGCACCATCTTCCCCACCGAACCCTGGCTGGTGGAACCGGTAGCCGGGCTGCCCAGCCAGAGCGCCGCCGCGGCGCGGGTGGCCACCGCGCAGGGCCCGGCGGCGCGCCTGTTCGCGTTCGGCTTCGACGCCTGGAAGCTCACCGGCTATCTCGAGCATCTGGCCCTGCAGCCGAACGCGGGCATCCGCGGCGCCACCGGGCGCCTCAGCCTCGACGGGTTCGGCAACGTGCTACGGCGGCCGGCGTGGTCGCGCTTCAGCGCCGGCGTGGCAGTGCCGCTGGCCGATGGCGCGCGCTGAGCCGGACCGACGCGCGCGCGGCGACGCGGTGGAAGCCGCGGCGCTGCGCTTCCTCGAAACACGCGGCCTGCACCTGCTGGCACGTAACGCCCACAGCCGCGGCGGCGAACTCGACCTGGTGATGGACGACGCGGGCACCGTCGTGTTCGTGGAGGTGCGCTACCGCGCCACCACCGGCTTCGGCGGCGGCGCGGCCTCGGTGGATGCCGGCAAGCAGCGCCGGCTGGTGCATGCCGCGCAGGCCTTCCTGCTTCGGCATCCGCAGCACGCGCAGGCGCCCTGCCGCTTCGACGTGGTGGCCGCCGCGGGCGACCCGGCCGCGCCCGCCTTCGAGTGGCTGCGCGATGCCTTCCGCGCCGACGGGGTGTGAGCCGCATGGCCCTGCCCGCCACCCTCGTCGTCGAGCTGTCCGCCTTGTTGGGCGATGGCTGGCGCATCGACGACGCCGCGCGTGACGCCCACGGCGGCGATGATTCGCGCCGCCACGCACGCCCCGATGCGGTGGCGCTGCCGCGCACGCGCGAGCAGGTCGTGGCCCTCGTTCGCGCCTGCCGTGCGCATGGCGTGCCGATCGTGGCGCGCGGCGCCGGCACCGGCACCACCGGCGCGGCGGTGCCGACGCACGGCGGCATCGCGGTCTCGTTCGCGCGCATGGACCGCATCCTCGCCATCCGCCCCGCCGACCGCTGCGCGGTGGTGGAACCGGGCGTCCTCAACGGCGCACTGCAGACCGCGCTGGCAGCGCACGGCCTGTTCTGGCCGCCGGACCCGTCCAGCGCGGAGTCCTGCACGGTCGGCGGCAACCTCGCCACCAATGCCGGCGGGCCGCGCGCGGTGAAATACGGCGCCACCCGCGACAACGTGCTGGGACTGGTTGCGGTCACCGGCACCGGCGAGCTGATCCGGGTCGGCGGTGCCTACACGAAGGCCTCCGCCGGCTATGACCTCACGCATCTGCTGGTCGGCAGCGAAGGCACGCTGGCGCTGATCGTCGAGGCCACGCTCAAGCTGGCGCCACGGCCACAGGCGCAGGCCGGCTTGCGCGCCTTCTACCGCGATGCCGCCAGCGCCGCGGCGGCGGTTTCGCGATTGATGGCGCAGCCGGTGGTGCCGGCGATGCTGGAATTCCTGGACCGCCGCAGCCTGATGCTGCTGCGGCGCAACGGCAGCGACGTGCCCGAGGCCGGCGCGATGCTGCTGGTCGAGGCCGATGGCAGCGCCGAGGCCTTGCCGGACATCCTGGCCGCGCTGGGTGCCGCGGCCGAGGGCGAGGGCCTGCTGGACATGGACGTCGCCCCCGATGGCGCCGCGCGCGACCGCCTGTGGGCGGCGCGGCGCGCGCTGTCGCCGGCACTGCGCACGATCGCCCCCGGCAAGATCAACGAGGACGTGGTGGTGCCGGTCTCGCGCATCCCCGAGCTGGTGGCCAGCGTGGAGGCGCTGGCGGATGCCTATGGGCTGACCATCGTCTGCTTCGGCCACGCCGGCAACGGCAACCTGCACGTCAACCTGCTCTACCACCCGGACGATGCCGACGAGACCGCGCGCGCGCAGGCCGCGCTGCCGCAGGTGTTCGATCTCGCGCTGGCGCTGGGCGGCACGCTCTCGGGCGAACACGGCATCGGCCTGTCCAAGCGCGAGTTCATGGCGCGCGCCTATGATGCCCCTACGCTGGCGGCGATGCGCGCGGTGAAGCACGCCTTCGACCCGGACGGCATCCTCAACCCGGGCAAGCTGCTGCCGCCCTAGGTAATCCGCACCGACAACGGCAAGGAGTTCTGCGGCAAGGCCATGGTCTCCTGGGCACACGAACGTGGCGTGCAACTGCGCCTGATCCAACCCGGCAAGCCGAACCAGAACGCCTACGTCGAATCCTTCAACGGCCGCCTGCGTGACGAGTGCCTCAACGAACACTGGTTCATCCACCTGCTGCACGCCCGGACCGTCATCGAAACCTGGCGCCGGGAATACAACGAGGAGCGACCGAAGAGAGCATTGGGCGGACTGACGCCGAGCGCCTATGCGAAGCAACTGGCATCCACTACCATCCACCCAGGACTCTAAATCGCCCCGCTACTGAAAGCGGGGGGACGTCGGCAGGTTGCTAATGAACATTTTCTTCTTCACTGTCACTCTGCTGTTTTGTCTCTTGGCCAGGGACGCCGACGCACAGGCGGTGCCACGAATTAAGTGCGAACTTGGGACTACAGCTTGGTGTATTGCCACTTTTGATGGTTCTATCAGTATGCAGGATGCTGACAACTCAAGGGTTTGGAGTTTGCAGGCCCGAACCGCAGACGGCGCCTCTCCAATGAAAATCATTGAGTCAAAGGCGTGCTCAGACGATGCAGATGAAGAGCTTAGAATCATCAAAAGTGATGTACCTGCTGGCGTGTCGTCTGCCGATAAGCAGGTAACCGAATACGCGCTCAACTCCAATGGTTGCAAGCTGCGTTTTGAGATTCCGCAGGGCAAGAGTGCTGCCACGTACAGGCAGGTGATGTTGTATGGAATATTAGTTGGTGAGCAGAAGAGTACTCAGCTGTTTAAGGCTAAAGAAGGCCTGAGCAACTCCTCCACTGTCGGCGACAATGGTGCAGCGCGATAGGGATGCTGATTGATGCGAGTCACTGGCGCTTGACCGAGGCCACGGGTAATACGGTCGGTTAGCGGGGTCAAGTTCACTTTCTGATCGTCCATCACGCCCAAGTCACGCACCGCAAGTTGCGAGCCTTGTTGCTTGCGGAATTGTGGTGCGCGGCGACTGATGCGCGGCGATGGGCGATCAGCGGCTCAATCTGCTGCAAAAGCAAGGGCGCGGCTTTCCTTTGCTGTGCCCGCATCGGTTATCCTCGCCCCATGCCTCGCAGCGTGCTTGCAACTGCTCATTTGCGTCGCCGGCGCGATGGGCGTGGATCGCGCCACCGCCCGCGCCGCGCGGGAGGGCAGGACTACCGCTACGACGCCCAGGGCCGGCGGGTGCGCAGCGATGTGGGCGGGGCGCAGCGGCGCTACAGCCTGTACGCGCAGGACGGGCGCTTGCTGTGGCAGCGCGATGAGGTGGCCGGCACGCGCAGCGTGAACGTGTATCTGTCCGGCAGTCTGGTGGCGGAGTACCGCCGCCCGCTGTCCGGCACCACGGCGAGCTTGGGCTTTTTGCACACCGACCCGCTGGGCAGCCCGATTGCCAAGACCGACGCCGCCGGCGCGGTGGTCGAGACCAGCGAGTACGAGCCCTACGGCCTGCTGCTGAACCGCGCCAATGACGACCGCCCCGGCTACACCGGGCATGTGATGGACAGCGCGACCGGACTGACGTATATGCAGCAGCGCTATTACGATTCGCAGATCGGGTGGTTCCTGTCCGTTGATCCTGTAACAGCCGATACCGTCACCGGTTGGAACTTCAACCGTTACAACTACGCCGCGAACAATCCGTATAAGTTCAAGGATCCAGATGGGAGATGCATTTGGTGCATAGCGGAGATTATTGTTAGAAGCGCAATCGTCAGCATGATTGTTGACGTTATGGTGCAAAAAAAAAATTAAAGCGCCAGATCAGCCCATCAATAAAACACAAATAGCTATTTCTGGAGTGGTTGGTGCTGCGACTGCTGTGATACCTGGAGCTGCGGCGGCAAGGGTGGCGACAATTCCAGCGAAGGTGGCAGTTGCGGGCGGCACAGCTGCGGCTATCGGTAGTGCTGGAAACGCTGCGCAGCAAAAGATAGAAACAGGAAACGTTGATGGCCAACAAGCCGCTATTGCGGGTGCTGCAAATGCAGCGGGCCTTGGAGTCGGGAATACGGTTGGTGCTGCTGCAGGCAGAGCAATGGCAACTGAAACAGCACCGGCGATCCCTGGCGTAGTTGTAAGGTCGCTTAGGGGGCGGTAATTTACATTCGGTGGCCAGCCAGTCACAAAGACTGTCAATGAGGGCGTTCAGCGCACTCTGGAAGACGGCGTTGGCGAGGCCGGAGGCAAGGCCTCTGAGGAGGCGCTGGAAAGAAGTCGGCGAGAAGACAATTGAATAAATATTTTTTTACCGGCTGTTGCGATTGCCATCATGATACGAGCGGCGTGGTTAGTTTTTTCTTCTCTATGCTCGGGGACAGCGCAATGGGGTGGCTCCAACTTGGGGATTAGCGCAAAACGGATGGAAGACCCTAAAGGTTACTGGTCGATAGTTTTCTCCCATATTGCAACGCTTTTCTTATTTCTATGGGTTTTGATTAAGATCGTATGATTCGTAGAAAAGGTGCCAGGGACAATTAGCCAGCGCCCATAACGCACAAGGCCCGCACCGCAAGTTGCGGACCTTGTTGTTTGCGGCGTTGTGGTGCGCGGCGACTGATGCGCGGCGATGGCCGATCAGCGGCTCAATCTGCTGCAAAAGCTAAGGGCGCGGCTTTCCTTTGCTGTGCTCGCATCGGTTATGCTCGCCCCATGCCTCGCAGCGTGCTTGCAACTGCTGATTTGCGTCGCCGGCGCGATGGGCGTAGATCGCGCCACCGCCTGCGCAGCGCCGCTGGCCAGGGGTACCGCTACGACGCCCAGGGCCGGCGCGTGCGCAGCGACGTGGGCGGGGCGCAGCGCAGGTACAGTTTCTACGCGCAGGACGGGCGCTTGCTGTGGCAGCGCGACGAAGTGGCCGGCACGCGCAGCGTGAACGTGTACCTGTCCGGCAGCCTGGTGGCGGAGTACCGCCGTCCGCTGTCCGGCACCACGGCGAGCGTGGGCTTTTTGCACACCGACCCGCTGGGCAGCCCGATTGCCAAGACCGATGCCGCCGGCGCGGTGGTCGAGACCAGCGAGTACGAGCCCTACGGCCTGCTGCTGAACCGCGCCAACGACGACCGCCCCGGCTACACCGGGCATGTGCAGGACAGCGCGACCGGGCTGACGTATATGCAGCAGCGCTATTATGATCCGATGGGCGTTTTTCTATCGGTTGATCCTGTAAGTGCTGATACGGTCACGGGTTGGAACTTCTGCCGGTACTGCTACGCCGCGAACAATCCTTACAAGTTCAACGACCCGGATGGGCGCTTGGTTCAAGCCCTTTGGGGAGCCGCCGCTGGAGCGGGCGTCGAGATTTTCATTCAAGTCGCGATTCAAGGGAAATCCTTCTCCCAGATTGATAGGAGTGACGTATTGGTTGCCGCAGGCGTAGGTGCCCTAACTGGTGGAGTTGCCTCCGCTAGTGCCCTATTGGCGGCAAGGGGTACCATAAGCGTTGGTACAGCGGTGGCTCGCACGGCAGCCACTGGGTTCGCTGCTGGCGCGACTGGATCGGTGGTTAAAGATGTCGCTAACGGAAAAAATCCGAGCGCAACCAAGGCGACATTAGAGGGGGCAGGCGCAGCACTTGGCGGGGCTGTAGGTTCGAAGCTCGCTCTGGCGCCATTGGCGCGGCTTGAAGCCATGGCTGCCAAAGGTGGTTTGAATCCCCATGTCGCTAATGCTTCAAGATCCGCAATTGTGGGTTCCGATAAATCGGTGGTTGCAGCAGCGACATCGCAGTCTGGCGAGAGAGCAGGAGGAGCTTTGAACGCGGCTGCCGAAATTGCTAAGGCCAAGCGTGAGAAGGAAGATTAAATGTCTGCCAAGAAGATTGATTTGTTGAGGAGGGCTCAACAAGAGGTGTTTCGTGCACAAGGGCGAGCGATAGCAATTCTCGTCTTGGTGCTGTCATTGATCGCTTGGTGGCAACAAGGATTCATTAGGGCGCTCATCTGCGGAATCGCCCTCTATCTTTTCCTCATGGCAATCGTTGTTCTCTCTAATCGCTTCGAGCGGCGATGAGCTAACCAATATCGGGGTCACCATTTCGCCGCTCGTGTCAACAGGCACGAAAAAGATTCTCCCGCTCCCGGGCTGAAGGTATCGCCTTGACCTGTCCACCGGCTTCCGTTG
>NZ_SMAP01000002.1 GCF_004346265.1 Thermomonas haemolytica | reverse complement strand
TCTGGGTGAGGTTTGCTACCGCTACAACCATCGGGGCGAAGACCTGAAACCCTTGATCTACAAGCTTCTCAAGCAGACGTCGATCCAGGAACTCATGCCAACTTTGGTCCGGAAAGGCTAGGAATTACCTTCTTTTGGCCCCGCAGGGGAATCAGGCCGGGCCGTGCGCGGCATGGCGCCGGTTTCGCGGCCAGCGGGATTCCCCATTCAAATGCAGCGGAGTCTTGGCCCCACGGGCCGCCTGCGCGCGACCGATACCCCGCCGCCGCGGGGCGGCGCAGTCACAGGTTACGGCGCGCGCCCGCCAGCAGATTGCCGAACAGCAGCCCGGCCAGCAGCGCCATCAGGGTATTCAGCGCGGCCAGCGCGGCCTCCTGCCCGGCGCCCAGGTCCTGCGCCTGGACCAGGGTGATCACCCCGCGCAGGGCCACGCTGCCCGGCACCAGCATGATCAGGCCCGGCAGCCGGATCAGCGCGCCCGGGCGGTTGAACCAGCGCCCGTACAGATTGCCGGCGGCGGTGGTCAGCAGCGCCGCCAGAAACAGCCCCGCCTGCGGCCCGAACCACTCGCCGCCGTAGCGCGAGATCAGGTAGCCGGAGGCCGCCGCCACCATCACCAGCGGATAGTCGCGGCGGTGGGCGCGGAACAGCACCGCGAACGCGAACGCACCCAGCGCCAGCGCCGCCCACATCACCCAGTCCGGCTGCGGTCGCAAGGCGCGCACCTGCGGCTCGATCCCGAGCAGGCTGGCCAGGCCGAGCGCGATCGCGGTGCCGATGGTCAGCTTGAGGATGGTGGTGAGCGCGCCGGCGAAGCGCGCGGTGCCCGAGACCAGGTGGTGGCTGGTGAGTTCGTTCATCGCGTTGGTCAGCGCCATGCCGGGCAGCAGCACGATGAGCGAGGCGATGATGACGGTGTTGAGGTTGAGCGGGCCGATCCAGACCGACACCGCAATCGTCATCGCGCCCGCCACCAGCCCGCAGATGGCCTCGAACGCCTCGCCCAGCTGCGGCTTCGACTGCACGACCAGCGCCAGCAGGCCGATCACCAGCCCGATCGCGGCGGCGGTGCCGATGTCCAGCCACGGCAGCCGCAGCAGGCCGGCCACTGCGGCCGACGCCAGCGCGAACCCCAGCACCTGCATCAGCCGACCGCGCCGCCCGGCCACCCGCTGCAACGCGCGCAAGGCTTGCCGTCCTTCCGCCACCTGCATGCGCCCGGCCAGCACGTCCTCGGCGATGCGGTCGGCCTCGCACAGCTTGTACAGGTTGGTGTCGCCGCCGCCGAGCCGGATCACGCGGGTGGTCTCGGTTTCGCCCGGCGCACGCCGCGGGTCGCTGAAGGCCAGGATCATCCCGGTGGGGTTCACCCACGGCTCGCAGTCCAGCCCCAGCCGCCTGGACACCGCCACGATCGCGCCCTCCAGGCGCTGCGCGGTGGTGCCGTAGGCGTGCAGGTGCGCCGCCAGGTCGACCACGAAGGCGACACGCTCGGTGTAGGAAACGGCGTCGTGGCGGGCGTGCGCATGCATCGCCCAAGCATGACATGCGCGTGCCGGATTCACACCCGCATCACGGCTTTGCGTAAGCTTGCCCGCGCATGAGCCGCGCGCCCAACCACCATCCGCCCAGCGCCAGCCCCGACCCCGGCGACCCGCAGGTGCTGCGCCTGGGCGGACGCTGGACGTTGCGCTTCGCGGCCGAGATCGGCGAGGTGCTGCGCGCGGTCCCGGACGGCATCGCCTGCATCGATGCGCGCGGGGTGGACCGCCTGGACTCGCTGGGCGTGCTGCAGCTGCTGCGCTGCGCCGACCGCCGCGGGCTGGCGTTCGACCGCTTCCGCTTCCGCGACGAGCACCAGGCCCTGATCACCGCGATCGAGGACGTGCACGACGACCGCCCCAAGGGCCGCCGCGATACCGGCTTCACCGCCGCGCTGGAGCGCCTGGGCCGCGCGATCGTGGCCAATGCGCGCGAGGTGCTGGCGCTGGTGGCCTTCCTCGGCGAGGTGCTGGTGAAGTTGCTGCGCCTGCTGAAGGAGCCGCGCCGGCTGCGGATCACCGCGACCGTGCACCACATGGAGCAGGTAGGGCTGGACGCGGTGCCGCTGGTGGCGCTGCTGGCGTTCATGGTCGGCGCGGTGATCGCGTTCCTCGGCGCCACCGTGCTGGCCGATTTCGGCGCCACCATCTACGTGGTGCAGCTGGTCACCATCGCCTTCCTGCGCGAGTTCGGCGTGCTGCTGGCCGCGATCCTGCTGGCCGGGCGCACCGCCAGCGCGTTCACCGCGCAGATCGGGATGATGGTCAACCGCGAGGAAGTGGACGCGATCCGGGTGCTCGGGCTCGACCCGATCGACCTGCTGGTGATCCCGCGGGTGCTGGCGCTGCTGGCGATGCTGCCGCTGCTGACCTTCATCGCGATGATCGCCGGCCTGCTCGGCGGGCTCGCGATCGGCGGGCTGGTGCTGGACATCCCGGCCGCCGCCTACCTGGCGCGGATGCAGGACACCATGAACATCCGCCACTTCGTCGTCGGCATGGCCAAGGCGCCGTTCTTCGCGCTGGTGATCGCGCTGATCGGCTGCCTGGAAGGCCTGCAGGTGCAGGGCACCGCGCAGTCGCTGGGCGAGCGCACCACCTCCAGCGTGGTGCAGGCGATCTCGCTGGTGATCGTGCTGGATGCGCTGGCCGCGCTGTGGTTCATGGAGATCAACTTCTGAACACGCAGGACGCCAGCGAGGCGCGCATGGACGCCCTGGACGAGGCCGCCGGCGCGGACGCGCCGATCATCCGCGTGCGCGGCCTGGTGAACCGGTTCGGCAGCCAGGTGGTGCACGACGGCGTCGATCTCGACGTGCGCCGCGGCGAGATCCTGGGCGTGGTCGGCGGCTCCGGCAGCGGCAAGTCGGTGTTCATGCGCAGCCTGCTGGGGCTGCAGGTGCCGGCGGCGGGCCGGATCGAGATCCTCGGCGTGGACGCGCGGTCGCAGGACCCGGCCCTGCGCCGGCACATCGAACGCAACATCGGCGTGCTGTTCCAGGACGGCGCGCTGTTCTCCTCGCTCACCGTCGGCGAGAACGTGCAGGTGCCGCTGAAGGAGTACTACCCGGACCTGCCGGACTCGCTGCGCTACGAACTGGCGCTGCTGAAGGTGAAGCTGGCCGGGCTGCCGGCGGATGCGCTGGACAAGCTGCCCTCGCAGCTGTCGGGCGGCATGCGCAAGCGCGCCGCGCTGGCGCGCGCGCTGGCGCTGGACCCGCCGCTGCTGTTCCTGGACGAGCCCACCGCGGGGCTGGACCCGATCGGCGCGGCCGCGTTCGACCAGCTGCTGCACACCCTGCGCGAGGCGCTGGGGCTGACCGTGTTCCTGATCACCCACGACCTCGACACCCTGTACGCGATCTGCGACCGTGTGGCGGTGCTGGCCGACCGCCGGATCGTGGCGGTGGCGCCGGTGCGCGAGTTGGAAACCCTGGACCATCCGTGGGTGCAGGAATACTTCAACGGGCCGCGCGGACGCGCCGCGCGCGGCGATCCGCCATGAGCCACCTGCACGCCATGCACACGCCGCGGGCGGCACTGTCCCGACCACGCTCCCCCACTCCCGGACGATCGCACCCGCACGACCGCCTCCAGCCGACCGAGTCCCGCCGATGGAAACCCGCGCCAACTACGTCCTGATCGGAAGCTTCGCCCTGCTGGCGACGGTGTTCCTGCTGCTGTTCGTGCTGTGGGCCACCAAGTTCGGCGCCGACCGCAACTGGCAGCGCTACCAGGTGGTGTTCACCGAGCCGGTGGTCGGCCTCACCGAGGGCGGCGCCGTGCAGTACAACGGCATCGCGGTCGGCACCGTGGACAAGCTCAGCCTGGACCCGGCCGACCCGCGCCGGGTGGTGGCGCTGCTGAAGCTGAAGGCGGACGTGCCGGTGAAGGTGGACACCCGCGCCAAGCTCTCGCAGCAGGGCATCACCGGGGTGCCGTTCATCCTGCTCAGCGGCGGCAGCCCCAACGCGCCGCTGCTGCAGCCGCCGCCGGGCAGCGACATCGCGGTGATCCGCACCGAACCCTCGGCGCTGCAGAACATCGCCGACAGCGCGAACCGGCTGGTGGCACGGCTGGACGAGCTGCTGAGCGAGGACAACATCCGCCACATCAACGCCACCCTGGCCAACCTCGAGCAGACCAGCGCCGGACTGGCCGCGCGCCGGCAGGACCTCGAGCAGCTGATCGTCAACGCGCGCGACGCCGGCGCCGCGATGAAGACCACCCTCGATACCGCCAACGGCACCCTGCAGGGCCTCGACCGCAATCTCGTGCAGCGGCTGCCGGCGGTGCTGGACAAGCTCGACGCCAGCATCGCCAAGCTCGATGCGGCCGCCGGCAATGCCAATGCGATGATCGCCGAGAACCGCCCGGCGGTCCGCAGCTTCACCCACGACGGCCTGCCGCAGCTGGAGCCGACCCTGGTGGAGCTGCGCGGACTGGTGCGCGACCTGCGCGCGCTGTCCGGCCGCCTGCAGGGCAACCCCGCGCGCTACCTGCTGGGGCGCGACGCACCCAAGGAGTACGAGCCGAAATGAGCCGACTGCCGCACCTCCCGTCGCCCGCCACGCCCTCCGCCGCCACGCCCTCCGCCGCCGCGCGCGCGGCGCTCGCCCTGCCCGGCCTGCTGCTGGCCCTCCTGCTGCTGGCCGGCTGCGGCAGCCTGCTCGGCGGCGGCACGACGCAGGCCACCCGGATCTTCGATCCCGCGCCGCGCCTGCAGTCGGCGGATCCCGCCTGGCCGTCCGTGGACTGGTCGCTGTCGATCGCCGCCAGCGGCGAGTCCAGCCTGCTGGATGGCCAGCGTTTGCTGGTCAACCCGGGCGGCGACGAGCTGCAGCCCTACCGCGGCGCGGCCTGGGCACGCTCGCCCTCGTCGATGGTGGAGGACGCGGTGCTGCGCACCCTGGAAGACAGCGGGAAGATCCTCGCGGTGGCCCGGCAGGGCAGCGGCCAGGCCGCCGACTACCGCCTGCTGCTGGACGTGCGCCGCTTCCAGGCCGAGGTGGGCGGCAGCCCGGAAGCGCGGATCGAGGTCGGCGCCAAGCTGTTGAAGGTGGACGCGATGGCGATCGTCGGCAGCCGCGGCTTCAGCGTCCGCCAGCCCGCCGCCGGCGCGGATGCCCCGGCGCTGGCGGAGGCCTTCGCCGCCGGGCTGGGCACGCTCGGCCACGACATCGCCGGCTGGGTGCTGGCCACCGGGCAGGCGGCGCGCACGCCGGCGGCCCCTACGCGGCCCTGAGCCGGGAGCCGGGAGCCGGCGTCCGGATTGCCCGCTCCCGGCAAAGCCCGGACAATCGCAGGTTCGCCACAGGAGAGCCCCCATGAGCGCCAACCCGCAGACCGCAATCGAACGCGAATCGATGGAATACGACATCGTCGTGGTCGGTGCCGGCCCGGGCGGGCTGTCCACCGCGATCCGGCTGAAACAGCTGGCGGCGGAAGCCGGGCGCGAGGTATCGGTGTGCGTGCTGGAGAAGGGCTCCGAGCCCGGCGCGCACATTCTCTCCGGCGCGATCATGGACCCGCGTGCGCTCACCGAGCTGTTCCCCGACTGGCGCGAGCGTGGGGCGCCGCTCAAGCAGGCGGTGACCGAGGACGAATTCCTGTTCCTCGACGAGACCGGCGCCAAGGCCACGCCGCACTGGCTGCTGCCGGATTGCTTCAAGAACGACGGCAACTACATCGTCAGCCTCGGCGCGGTGACGCGCTGGCTGGCGCAGCAGGCCGAGGCGCTGGGCGTGGAGATCTTCCCCGGCTTCGCCGCGGCCGAGGTGCTGTACGACGAGGCCGGCGCGGTCAAGGGCGTGGCCACCGGCGACATGGGCATCGGCAAGGACGGCCAGCCGACCGACCAGTTCCAGCGCGGCATGGAGCTGCACGCCAAGTACACGATCTTCGCCGAGGGCGCGCGCGGCCAGCTCGGCCGCCAGCTCATCGCCCAATACAAGCTCGACGCGGGCAAGGACCCGCAGAGCTACGGCATCGGCATCAAGGAGCTGTGGCAGGCCGATCCGGCCAAGCACCGGCCTGGCCTGGTGGTGCACACCGCCGGCTGGCCGCTGGACGGCGACACCTATGGCGGCTCGTTCCTGTACCACGCCGAGGACGGCAAGATCGCGGTCGGTTTCGTGGTCGGGCTGGACTACAAGAACCCGTGGCTGAGCCCGTTCGGCGAGTTCCAGCGGTTCAAGACCCATCCCGCGATCCGCAAGCACCTGGAAGGCGGCAAGCGCATCGGCTACGGCGCACGCGCGATCACCGCCGGCGGCCTGCTCAGCCTGCCGAAGACGGTGTTCCCCGGCGGTGCGCTGGTGGGCTGCGAGGCCGGCTACCTCAACGCCAGCCGCATCAAGGGCAGCCACGCCGCGATCAAGACCGGCATGCTGGCCGCCGAGGCCGCGTTCGCGGCGCTGGGCGAAGGCCGGGCGCGCGACGAACTGGCGGCGTATCCGGCCGCGTTCGAGGCGAGCTGGCTGCATGCAGAATTGCTGCAGGCGAAGAACTTCAAGCAGTGGTTCAAGAAGGGGCGCAGGTTCGCCACCCTGATGACCGGCATCGAGCAGTGGCTACTGCCCAAGCTGGGCATCCGCAATCCGCCGTGGACGATCCATCGCCAGAAGCCCGATTACGCCTGCCTGGAACCGGCGGCGACGCAGCCGAAGATCGAATATCCGAAGCCGGACGGCGTGCTGACCTTCGACCGCCTCAGCTCGGTATTCCTTTCCAGCACCCACCACGACGAGAACCAGCCGGCGCACCTGACGCTGAAGAACCCGGCGATCCCGGTCGAGGTGAACCTGAAGGAGTACGCCGGGCCCGAGGCGCGCTACTGCCCGGCCGGCGTGTACGAGTACGTCGGCGATGTCGGCAGCGAGCGCCTGCAGATCAACGCCGCCAACTGCGTGCACTGCAAGACCTGCGACATCAAGGACCCCACCCAGAACATCGTCTGGGTGGCCCCGCAGGGCGGCGGCGGGCCGAACTACCAGAACATGTGAGGCGGGCGCGGCCCACGGCCCGCCTTCACAGGTTGCGCGGCGCGGTGGCGAAGTAGCCGCCGGTGGTTTCGTACTGGATGGCGCTCGCGGCCCCGAACATCGCCGCAAGCGCGGTGAACTGGGTCGCGGTCAGGAACACCTGGGTGGCCGCGGTGGCACCGTCCAGGGTGAAATACAGCCAATACTTCTTGTCGCTCGGCCGGAAGCCGAAGCTGTAGCTCTGCACGCTTTTCCAGGCCATCGCCGCATTTCCGTCGTCAGGTTTCCCTTGAAGCGGGAAAATCGGAGGAAACCGGACAGGCCTGCGCCCTGGGCCCGCTCAAGGCCACCCCTCTCCCGTCCTCCCCTGCTGCGCAAGGGAGGGACCGAAGCGCCTCAGCGCAGGGGCACGCCGGTCTTGGCCGCCACCTCGTCCCGGGTCACGCCCTCGGCCAGCTCGACCAGCGCGAGGCCGTCCGGGGTCACGTCGAACACGCCCAGCTCGGTGATGATGCGGTCCACCACGCCCACGCCGGTCAGCGGCAGGGTGCATTGCGGCAGGATCTTCGGAGTGCCGGCCTTGGTGGTGTGCTCCATCAGCACCACCACGCGCTGCACGCCGGCCACCAGGTCCATCGCGCCGCCCATGCCCTTGACCATCTTGCCGGGCACCATCCAGTTGGCGAGGTCGCCCTTGTCGGTGACCTCCATCGCGCCGAGGATCGCCAGGTCGATGTGGCCGCCGCGGATCATCGCGAAGGAGTCGTGGCTGCCGAAGAAGCTGGCGCCCGGCACCGCGGTGACGGTCTGCTTGCCGGCGTTGATCAGGTCGGCGTCCACCTCGTCCTCGGTCGGGAACGGGCCGATGCCGAGCAGGCCGTTCTCGCTCTGCAGCCAGACGTGCATGCCATCGGGGATGTAGTTGGCCACCAGCGTGGGCAGGCCGATGCCGAGGTTCACGTAGGCGCCGTCGGTGAGCTCGCGGGCGGCGCGCTGCGCCATCTGTTCGCGGGTCCAGGCCATGTCAGTTGCCCTCCTGGCGGATGGTGCGCTGCTCGATGCGCTTTTCCGGATGCGGATTGAGCACGATCCGGTCCACATAGATGCCGGGCAAGTGGACGTGGTCGGGGTCGATCTGGCCGATCTCCACGATCTGCTCCACTTCGGCCACGCAGACCTTGCCGGCCATCGCGCAGACCGGATTGAAATTGCGCGCAGTCTTGCGGAACACCAGGTTGCCCGCATGATCGGCCTTCCACGCCTTGACCAGCGACACGTCGGCCTTCAGCGCGGTTTCCAGCACGTACATGCGGCCGCCGAACTCGCGGGTCTCCTTGCCCTCGGCCACCACGGTGCCGTAGCCGGTGGCGGTGAAGAACGCCGGGATGCCCGCGCCGCCGGCGCGCAGGCGCTCGGCCAGGGTGCCCTGCGGGTTGAACTCCAGCTCCAGCTCGCCGCCCAGGTACTGGCGCTCGAACTCCTTGTTCTCGCCCACGTAGGACGAAATCATCTTGCGGATCTGGCGGGTGGCCAGCAGCTGGCCGAGGCCGAAGCCGTCCACGCCCGCATTGTTGGAGATCACGGTGAGGTCCTTCACCCCGGAATCGCGCAGCGCCGCGATCAGCGCCTCCGGGATGCCGCACAGGCCGAAGCCGCCGACGGCGAGGGTTTGGCCATCCGCCACCAGCCCGGCGAGGGCGGCGGCGGCACTGTCGTACAGCTTGCTCTTGGCGGACGCCACGGGCGGATCTCCGACTGCCGGTTAGAGCCGCCATTCTAGCGTTTCGTGCGACAACGCCCAGCGTACTTTCGGGCAAGCGCCCGCCCCGGCCGCCGCCGCGGGCAGTGCCGGCGCCCGTCCGCTAAAATACGCAGTCCGGCCGCCAGGGCCGCCCTCCGTTCCCCCAAGGACAACCGCACGATGAAAATCCTCGTCGGCTACAAGCGCGTGGTGGACTACAACGTCCGCATCCAGGTCAAGCCGGATGGCTCCGGCGTGGTCACCGACGGCGTCAAGCTGTCGCCCAACCCGTTCGACGACATCGCGCTGGAAGAAGCGCTGCGCCTGCGCGACAAGGGCATCGCCAGCGAGGTGGTGGTCGCCACGATTGCCCCCGCCGACGCCCAGGCGCACCTGCGCAACGGCCTGGCCATGGGCGCCAACCGCGCCATCCACGTGGTGGCCGATGCCGCCATCCAGCCGCTGACCGCCGCCCGCACCCTGCTCAAGCTGGTCGAGAAGGAACAGCCCGACCTGGTGATCCTGGGCAAGCAGGCGATCGACGACGACGCCAGCCAGACCGGGCAGATGCTGGCTACGCTGTGGGGCCGCCCGCAGGCGACCTTCGCCTCCAAGCTCGACATCGCCGACGGCAAGGCCACCGTGGTGCGCGAGGTCGACGCTGGCCTGGAGACGCTCAAGGTGGAGCTGCCGGCGGTGGTCACCACCGACCTGCGCCTGAACGAGCCGCGCTTCATCAAGCTGCCGGACATCATGAAGGCCAAGAGCAAGCCGCTGGAGACGATCGCCTTCGCCGACCTCGGCGTGGACGCCCACGATTCGTTCAAGACCACCCACTACGCCCCGCCCGCCCAGCGCAGCCGCGGCGTGATGGTGAAGGATGCGGCCGAACTGGTGGCCGCGCTCAAGCAGAAGGGGCTCCTGTGATGGCCAAGGTTCTCATCGTCGCCGAACACCTGGACGGCAAGCTCAACCCCGCCACCGCCAAGTGCGTGAGCGCCGCGCAGGCGCTGCAGCCGGAATCCATCACCATCGTCGTGCTCGCCGCCGACCCCGCCGGCGTGGCCGCCGAGGCCGCGCAGATCGCCGGCGTGGCCAAGGTGCTCACCGTCGCCAATCCCGCCAACGCGCATCCCATCGCGCAGGTGCTGGCGCCGCAGATCGCCGCGCTGGCAAGCGGCTACACCCACGTGTTCGGCCCCTCCACCACCTTCGGCAAGGACCTGATGCCCTGCGTGGCCGCCCTGCTGGGCGTGAACCAGGTCTCCGACCTGATGGCGGTGGAAGGCCCACACACCTTCAAGCGCCCGATCTACGCCGGCAATGCCATCATCACCGTCGAGACGCCGGCCGACCAGACCGTGGTCGCCACCGTGCGCACCGCCTCGTGGCCGGAAGCCTCGCGCGGCGGCAATGCGCCGGTGGAAGCGGCGAGCGTGGACGTGGCGCTACCCACCCACACCCGCTTCGTGGGCCTGGCGGCCGGCAAGTCCGACCGCCCCGACCTGCAGTCGGCCCGCCGCGTGGTCTCCGGCGGCCGTGGCGTCGGCTCGGCGGAGAACTTCGAGATCATCTACCGCCTGGCCGACAAGCTGGGGGCCGCGGTCGGCGCCTCGCGCGCCGCGGTGGATGCCGGCTACGTGCCGAACGAACTGCAGGTGGGCCAGACCGGCAAGATCATCGCACCAGAGCTGTATATCGCCGTGGGCATCAGCGGCGCCATCCAGCACCTCACCGGGATCAAGGACGCCGGCACCATCGTCGCCATCAACAAAGACGCCGACGCGCCGATCTTCGAAGTGGCCGACATCGGCCTGGTCGGCGACCTGTTCCAGGTGCTGCCGGAGCTGGAGAAGGCGCTGGGGTGATCCCCCGCCGCCCGCATCCTTCGCCCGGATACGCCAAGGCCCGCCGCGATGCGGGCCTTGTGCGTTGTGGGCTGCGCAAGCCGGCAGGCCAGCCCCGGCCTGTCCTGAGCACCATGAACCGTTTGGTGAGGAAGCGGATGCCCACGGCACCTTGGCAGGCGCGGGTGAATAGGGGCATCGGCTTGCGTGGCAGGGCGGCGGGCTTGCTGCCGGCCGCCGCATTGCCGCTTGCTTAAGGAGTATCTGGCGCGCTTACCGCGCGCCTTTTCTGTCGGCGCTGGTCATGCGCAGCGCCAGCACCTTGGCGAAATTGCCCGGCTTGGCCAGCTCGCGCGTGAGCGCCTGCCCTTCGAGCACCTCGGCGCGGCTCAAGGCTTTTCCCAGACGGTCGCGATCGGCAAGCAACTTTTTTTCTTTGAAAGAATTGTCCGCCGCCGCAAGGTTGTATAGCGCATAGGCCAGCACCTGATCCTCATCGACACCCTGGCCGGACTCATACATCCTGCCGAGGTTGTATTGCGCGGCGGCAGCCCCCTGCTCGGCAGCCTTGCGATACCACTTCGCCGCCTCGGCATCGTCCCGCGACACGCCCCGGCCGTTCGCATAGATCCAGCCGAGGTTGTTTTGCGCGGCGGCCTCCCCCTGCCCGGCGGCTAGGCGGCACCACTTCACCGCCTCGGCATCGTCCAGCGGCATGCCTCTGCCGCCCATGTACATGACACAGAGGCCGAATTGCGCAGCAGCATCCCCCTGCTCGGCCGCCTTGCGATACCACTTCTCCGCCTCGGCATGGTCCCGCGCCACGCCCCGGCCGAGCGCATACATCCAACCGAGGTTGTACTGCGCGGGGGCAACCCCCTGCTCGGCCGCCTTGCGGTACCACTTCACCGCCTCGACATCGTCCTGCGGCACGCCGCGGCCGTTCGCATACGTCACGCCGAGGTTGGTTTGTGCGACGGCAACCCCCTGCTCGGCGGCGCGGTGCCACCACTTCACCGCCTCGGCATACTCCTGTGGCACGCCTCGGCCGTTCTCATACATCACGCCCAGGTTGAATTGCGCGACAGCATTCCCCTGCTCGGCCGCCAGGCGATACCACCACACCGCCTCGGCATCGTCCTGCGGCACGCCCTGGCCTTTCTCATACATCACGCCGAGATTGACTTGCGCATCGGCATCCCCCTGCTGGGCAGACCTGCGATACCACATCGCCGCCTCGACGTAGTCCCGCGACACGCCCTGGCCGTTCGCATATCTAAAGCCCAGGTTGTATTGCGCATCAGCATCTCCCTGCTCGGCCGCCTTGCGATACCAATGCACCGCCTCCGCATCATCCTGCGGCACGCCACGGCCGCTCGCATACATCCAACCGAGGTTGTTTTGCGCAGTGGCATTCCCCTGCTCGGCCGCCTTGCGATACCACTGCACCGCTTCGGCATCGTCCTGCGAAACGCCCTCGCCGTTCGCATACATCACGCCGAGGTTGAATTGCGCGACAGCATCCCCCTGCTCGGCCGCCTTGCGATACCACTGCGCCGCCTCAGCATCATCCCGCGGCACGCCTTGGCCGTTCGCGTACATCCAACCGAGATTGTTCTGCGCATCGACATGCTCCTGCTCGGCGGCCTTTCGATACCACTGCGCCGCCTCGGCGTAGTCCTGCGGTACGCCGCGGCCGTTTGCATACATCCAACCGAGGTTGTATTGCGCGTCGGCATACCCCTGCTCGGCCGCCTTGCGATACCACTGCGCCGCCTCGACGTAGTCCTGCGGCACGCCGCGGCCGTTGTCATACATCACGCCGAGGTTGTATTGCGCCATGGCAAACCCCTGCTCGGCCGCTTTGCGGTACCACTGTACCGCTTCGGCCTCGTCCTGCGGCAGGCCACGGCCATGCTCATACATCCAACCGAGGGTGTTTTGGCCGTCGGCATACCCCTGCTCGGCCGCCTTGCGATACCACTTCAAGGCCTCGACATCGTCTTGCGGCACGCCCAGGCCGTTCTCGTACATCCAGCCAAGGCTTTTCTGCGCGGCGGCATTTCCTTGTTCTGCAAGCGGCCGCAACTCCTTGTAGGCCCTTGCGTAATCGCTCCCGTATGCGGCCACCCCTTTGTCGGAGCCCGCGATGGCGGGCAGTGCGACAAACAAGACGACCGAAAGAAAGCACAGGGCCAGCCGTTTGGAACGCACGTTCATGTGATCTAACTTCCTTTGGATTGATCAAACCCGTTTCAAGAGCAGCCCCTTCCGGCATCGCCCCGCAGATGGAGGCAATTCTATTTGCCCCCCAGCACCATCCACTCCCCCCGCGCCCGCGGCCGCGGGCTGGTGGCGAGGGCGAAGGCTTCGCCGTCGAGGCTGAGGTTGGGGTTGTAGGCGGGGTCGTCGTCGAGCAGCGCGCCCCAGCGCGCGCGCATGAAATCGGCCTCGCGCTGCAGGCGGGCGCGCTTGTCCGGGCGCAGGTCGTCGCCGCGGGTGGCGGATTCGGCGTGCACCAGCCGCGCGTGCGGGGTCCACACGTTGCGGTAGCCGGCCACGCGCAGGCGCAGGCACAGGTCCACGTCGTTGAAGGCCACCGCCAGCGCCTCGTCCAGCCCGCCCACGGCATCGAACGCTGCGCGGCGCAAGACCAGGCAGGCGCCGGTGACGGCCGAGAGTTCCTGCGCCAGCAGCAGGCGATCCATCTGCCCGCGGGTGTGTTCCGGCCAGCCGCACCACGGGTGCGCGGCCACCCCGCCGATGCCCAGCAGCACGCCCGCGTGCTGGATGCGCCGGTCCGGGTACAGCAGCAGCGCGCCGACCGCGCCGACCCCGGGCCGCAGCGCCTGGGCCACCATTTCGCGCAGCCAGCCGGGCTCGATCACCGCGATGTCGTTGTTGACCAGGCCAAGCACGCTGCCGGTGGCCTGACGCGCGGCGAAGTTGTTGATCGCCGAATAGTTGAAGGGCGCGTCGAAGCGCAGCACGCGCACCCGTGGATCGCGCGCGATCGCCGCCAGGTAGTCGCGGGTCTGCGCCTCCACCGAGCCGTTGTCCACCACCAGCACTTCCAGCGCCGGGTAGTCGGTGGCGTGCAGCAGGCCGTCGATGCAGGGGCGCAAGAGATCCACGCGGTCGCGGGTAGGCACGATCAGCGAGACCCATGGCGCCGGCTGCGGCAATGCATGCCGCACGCGCAGGCGGCCGGGCGCGAGGATCTCCACCTGCGCCGCCTGCCCGCTGCGCTGCAGATGCGCCTGCACCGCGCGCTGGGCGGCCGCGGTGGCGTAGTCCTTCGCCGCCGGATCGGCCGCGCTGGAGCCGGGATGCATGCGCCAGTGGTAGAGCACCTGCGGCACGTGCCCGATCTCGTCGTCTTGCAGGCGTTCCACGCAGCGCAGCGCGAGGTCCCAGTCCTGGCTGCCGTCCACGCCGGGCGCGAAGCCACCGACCTCACGCAGCAGGTCGGTGCGGTACATCGCAAGGTGGCCGATGCAGTTCTGCCCGAGCAGCAGAGTGTGGTTGAAATCCGGTTTGAAGTAGGGGTCGCAGCGGCGGCCGTCGGCGTCGAGCTTGTCCTCGTCGGAATACAGCATCCGCCAGCGCGGATGCGCCAGCGCGGCGCGCACCATCTCCAGCAGCGCGTGCGGTGCAAGCAGGTCGTCGTGGTCGAGCAGCGCCACCCACTCGCCGCGGGCCAGCGCCAGCGCATCGTTGCTGGCCGCGGCGATGTGGCCGTTGCGCGCGCGGAACACGGCGCGAATGCGGGCATCGCGGCGGCCATAGTCCTCGATCAGCGCGCGCACCTGTGGCGACGGCGAGGCATCGTCGGCGATGCACAACTCCCAGTCCGGATAGGCCTGCGCCAGCACGCTGTCGAGGCAGGCGCGCAGCCATTCCAGCGGCGGGTCGTACACCGGCAGCAGGATCGATACCCGCGGCCGCGCCGGTAGGGCCGCCAGCTGCGCCGGCCACTGCCGCGGGTCGGCCGGCGGGTCGAGCGCGCGCGCCAGCAGCCAGCCGGCATACGGCTCCAGCGGTGCGCCGAGCTGGTGGCGATAGCAGGCATACGCCCAATCGCCAGCCGCACGCGGGCCGCGCAGCATGCGCACCAGGGTGCCGGCGGCCAGCCGCAGCGCGGCACCGCGCCCGGCGTGGTGGGCCAGGTCCCCCAGCATCGCCGCCAGCGCGCGCAGCCGGCCTATCCGCTGCAGGCGCGCGTCGGCGGCCACCGCCGCCTGCGCATGCCCGGGCACGCCCAGCCGCAGCGCATCGGTGTCCATCCGCAGCCGCACCAATGCCTGCACGCGGGCATCGGCGCGCACCGGCGGCAGCATCACGCAGGCTTCGTCCGCGCACGGCGGGCCGGCATCCTCCACCTGCAGGCACAGCCGCTGCACGCGCAGGCCCGGCGCCTGCAGCGCCACCTGCAGCCGATACCAGCCGCCCGCGTGCGGCCCGCCATCGGCCGACGCCAGCAGCAGCGGCAGGCGCTCAGCCATCCAGCGGCTCCAGCGCGATGTCCAGCATCGGCAGGCCGAGGATGCCGGTCGGCAGGCCCTGGCCCTCGGCCTGCAGCAGCAGCGCCTCGTGCGACCAGTGCTGCACCACGTGCTCGGCCTGGGTGCCGCGCGCCAGCCCGATCGCGAACATGTACGCCCCCGCCTGCAGCCGCGGCATCCGGAATTCGAAGCGGGCGCGGTAGCGCGTGCCCGCCGGCACGCGCAGCGGCGCGCCGGCGGTGGTGAGGTAGGTGTTGTCGCCGAACAGCAGCTGGCCGAGGCGGTCCTTCAGGTAGAAGCCGATGATCGGTGCGTCGATGTCCTGCTGCGCCTCCGCCACGATCTCCAGCGTCACCCGCTCGCCGCCGGCCACGCTGGCCAGGCGGTGCCCGCCGGCATCGCGCAGCGCCACGTCGAGCAGGCGCGCGCTGCCCTCGCCGAAGCCGGTATCGCGCGCGGGGTCGAACACCGGCACCTGGATACGGTTGCACAGCGGGCCGGACGCCAGCGCCGCGCGCACGTCGCCGCCGTCGTCGTCCGCCGCCTGCCGCGATGGAAAAGGCGCGGCCGGGGCCGGGCGCGGCGCATAGCCGGGCACGCCCTCGCGCTCCGCCACCTGCGATTCCAGGTAGGCCTCGCCGACCGCGCGCGCATCGCCGTCCATCCGCAGCCGCCCCTGCTCCAGCCAGATCGCGCGCCGGCACAGCGCGTTCACCGCCGCGGTGTCGTGGCTGACGAACAGCAGGGTGCCGCGCTGCTGGAACCCGCGCAGGAAGCGCATGCACTTCTGCGCGAAGAAGGCATCGCCCACCGCCAGCGCCTCGTCCAGGATCAACACGTCGGCGTCCACGTGCGCCAGCACCGCGAACGCCAGCCGCACCAGCATGCCGCTGGAATAGGTGCGCACCGGCTGCTGCGCATGCGCGCCGATGTCGGCGAAGGCGAGGATGTCGGGCATCCGCGCCTCCACCTGCGCGCGCGTCAGCCCGTGCAGCGCGGCATTGAGGTGGATGTTCTCGATCCCGGTGAACTCGGGGTTGAAGCCGCTGCCCAGCTCCAGCAGCGCGGCCACCCGCCCGTGCACCTGCACCTGGCCCTCGCTGGGCGGTAGGGTGCCGGCGATCAGCTGCAGCAGGGTGGACTTCCCGGAGCCGTTGCGGCCGATGATGCCCAGGGTCTCGCCGCGCCGGAGCTGCAGGTCCAGCCCGCGCAGCGCCCAGAACGGGGTGCCGCGCGCGGGCCCGCCCAGCAGTTCGTGCAGGCGGTGCCACGGACGCGCGTAGGTGGTGTAGCGCTTGCCCAGCCCGCGCGCGACGACCGCCAGCCCGGCCGACTGTTCGACCGCCTGCTCAGAGGACATCGGCGAACCCCGGCTGCAGGCGGCGGAACAGGGTATGCGCCAGCAGCGCGAAGCCGCAGGCCAGCCCGAGATAGGCCAGCAGCAGCGGCCACTGCGGCCACAGGCCGAGGAACAGCACCCGCCGCAGCTGCTCGATGATCGTGGTCAGCGGATTGAGTTCGAACAGCCAGCGCCAGCGCGCGGGCACCGTCGCCAGCGGCACCAGCGCCGAGGACAGGAACAGCATGGCGGTGGTGGCCGGCGCCACCAGCTGGCCGAGGTCGCGCAGGAACACCCCCAACGCGCCCAGCGCCCACAGCAGGCCGAGCAGGAACGGCAGCGCCGGCAGCACCACCAGCGGCAGCGCCAGCGCGCTCCAGGCCAGCCCGCGGGTGCACGCCAGCCCGCCCAGCAGCACCAGCAGCTGCATCGCGAACTGCAGCAGCGCGCCGGCCAGCACCGGCCACGGCAGGAGATCCAGCGGGAACAGCACGCGGGTGACGTAGCCGGGCTGCGCCGCCACCAGCATCGGCGCGCGCGCCAGGCATTCGGCGAACAGCCCGTGCACCGCCAGCCCGGCGAACACCACCAGCGCGAATTCGCCCCATCCATCCACGCCCGGCCAATGCCCGCGCACCAGCGGGCCGAACGCCAGCAGGTACACCGCCAGCATCAGCAGCGGGGTGGCCAAGGCCCACAGCCGCCCGAGGTGGGCGCCGCGGTAGCGCCCCAGCCATTCCCGCCGCGCCAACTCCCACGCCAGCCACAGGTGCTGGCGCTGGCGCGGCAGCGGGCCGGCGTGCGGACGCGCCGCCATCAGCCGCCTCTGCGCGGGCGGTGCCGCGCCACGTCGCGCGCCGCGCTCATGGCTGGCGCTGGCGCAGGTGCGAGAGCAGGTCGCTGCGCGTCACCAGGCCGAGGAACTGCTCGCCCTCCATCACGATCGCCACGTGGCCGCGCCCGAACACCGGCAGCAAGGCCTCGATCGGCGCGGTGTGCGGCAGCTTGTCGAGGCGATCGACCATCGCCGCCGCCACCGGGTCGTCGAAGCGCGCCGCGTCGCCGTACACGTGCAGCAGCAGGTCGGATTCATCCAGCAGCCCGACGATGCGCCCCTCCTGCACCACCGGCAGCTGCGAGACATCGTGCGCGCGCATGCGCTGCAGGGCCAGGTGCAGGGGATCCTCCGGGGCCGCGGTCACCGTGGCCGCCTGTGTATGCGGATGCGCGATGAGGTCGCGCAGGTCGCCATGCCGCACGCGCGCGGTATCGGGGCCGTCGGGGACGCGCAATGCCTGTTCCAGCGCGGCAAGGCCGGTGGCCGCCCAGGCCTCGACCTGCTCCCTGCGCAACCCGGCGCGGGCCGCAATCGCGGCGGCATCGCCGCCACCCAGAACTTCCACCACCAGCGCCGCCTTGCGCGGCGCGCTCCATTCGTCTGCAACTACGCTCATCGCCCAGCCCTTGCGGCACCCGGCGAAAGCCTAGCATCGCCCCGGCCGCGGGCGGGCGGCGGCGCGCCGCGACCCGCCCGGCCAGGGGCCGTCGTCAATGCGTTCGTTCGTACATCTGCAGCAGGCGCTGCTTGGCCGCAAGCTTCTCGCGCTTCATCTGGCCCAGGGTGGTGTCGTCGATCGGCAGCACGCCCAGCTCCGCATCCAGGACCTGGCGGTCCAACTCGCGGTGCCGGTAGTACAGCTGCCGGAACTCGCTGTTGGCCTTCATCAACGCTTCGATTTCCGCCTGCGGTTGACCTTCGAACATGGAAACCTCCTGACTCGGCTTGGGCCACGCCCGGCCGTTGCGCGCGGGCATGGCGGGGGAACGGCAGCCCGACGGCTGCCGGGAAACACCGCCGGTCGCCCACGGCGATCGACGGTTCTGCGTGGCCGGCACGGGCCGGCGCGCAAAAACGCGACGCCCCGGCGCGAAGGCACGGGGCGTCTGCAGGAAACGGGAAACAACCGGCGTGGCCGCATCGCTGCGCGCGCCGCGCCCGGCAACCCGGCTTGCGGCGGCGACCCTCGCGGGGGCCTTCGGTGCAATGGCGAACGGATCGTGCATCGGCCGGTCTCCGTCCGGCGGCGCAATCGGCGCCCCCGGGACATCGAACCTACGCCTGCCGGTCGCGCTTGGCAAGGCCCGCGCGGGCCGCGGCTCAGGCCCGGGCCACGTTCCTGAAAATCAGTGCAAATAATTGATTTTTCAGGATTTCGGCGCGACCACGATTTCCACCCGGCGGTTCTTGGCGCGACCGGCGGCGGTGCGGTTGTCGGCCACCGGCGCCTCCTCGCCACGGCCCTGCGCCGTGACCCGCGCGCGCTCCAACCCGGCCGCCACCAGCGCCGCGCGCACCTGCTGCGCGCGCCGCTCGGACAGGCTGCGGTTGGCCGCCGGGTCGCCCTGGCTGTCGGTGTAGCCGACCACCTGCACCGGGCCACCGGGCAGGGCCGCCAGGTACAGCCCCAGCGCCTTGAGGCTGGCCGCCGCCTTCGCGGTCAGCTTGGCCTGCCCGGAGGCGAAGGCATCGCCGGCCAGGGTGAACACCTCGCCGCGCGCATCGCGCTGCACCGGCGGCAGCTTGGCCCCGGCCACCAGCTCGGCCTCCTTGCGCGCCAGCGCGGCTTCCTGCGCGCGCGCCGCGTCGGCCTTGGCCTGCTGCTCGGCCTGCGCCCCGTCCAGCGCCGCCTCGGCCTGTTGCGCCTGCGCGCGCAGGCGCTCGGCTTCCTCCGCCTGCAGCTGGGCCTGGATGCGCAACCGCTCGGCCTCGGCGCGCGCACGCTCGGCATCGCGCCGGCTGGCTTCCACCAGCAGTTCGCTGCGCTCGCGCTCCATCCGGTCCAGCTCGCGCCGGGCGGCCTCCACCCGCGCCGCCAGTTCGGCGATCGCCACCCGCTGGTCGGCACGCGCCAGCGCCGCCGGCAGCGCCTTGCGGCTGACCGTGGCCAGCGCGGTGACCGCCTGCCGCGCCTGCAGCCGCTCGTACTGCGCGAACGGATTGAGGCGGATGTCCGCGTCCAGCGCCTGCAGGCGCTGCTCCGGCCCGCCGGCCGGCACCGGGATGTCGAGTGGATCCTCGCCCGCCTGCGCGGCCGGCATCTGCAGGTGGCTGCGCAGGGTGGCCAGTTCGTCCTCCTTCTGGCGCCAGTCGGCGCGCACCCGCGCCGCGCTGCTGCGCACCCGCGCCAGGTCGGCGGCCGCGGCCGCGGCCAGCGCACCATCTCTCGCGTCGTCGTTGCGCCCGCGCGCCTGCGCGGCCTGCGCCGCCTGCAGCGCGTTGCGCGCGGCGGCCAGGTCGTCCGCCGCGTACTGGTCGGCATCCGCCGCCTCGGCGCGCGCCAGCGCCTGCTGCGCGGTGTCTAGTTCCGCCGTCGGCGGCGGCAGGCTGGCGCAGCCTGCGATGGACATCACGCCCGCGACGGCGGAGGCGTACAGGGCGCTGCGGAAGTGTGCGAAGCTTGGGCGCATGGGGGTCGCGGCTCTGCGTGGAGGTCGCGGCCATTGTGGGAAGGCGCCGGCGTCGATGCAACGCCGGCGCGGGCAGCACGGGGAGACCGCATGGAGATCGGCCACTATTTCAAGTTGATGGCGGAAAAAGGCGCCTCGGACATGTTCCTGTCCACCGGCGCGCCGGTGAACATCAAGATCGAGGGCATGCTGCAGCCGGTGAGCGAGGCCCCGCTGGGCTCCGGCGAATGCCGCGACGTCGCCTACGGCCTGATGGACGCCGCCCAGGTCGCCGAGTTCGAGCGCGAGAAAGAGCTGAACATGGCGATTTCGGTGCCCGGCTGCGGGCGCTTCCGCGTCAACGTGTTCCAGCAGCGCGGCGAGGTCGGGCTGGTGATCCGCGCGATCCGCAGCGACATCCCCACCATCGAGGAGCTGCAGCTGCCGACGGTGCTGAAGGACATCATCATGGCCCCGCGCGGGCTGGTGCTGATCGTGGGCTCCACCGGCTCCGGCAAGTCGACCACGCTGGCGTCGATGATCGACCACCGCAACAGCACCACCACCGGCCACATCCTCACCATCGAGGACCCGATCGAATACCTGCACCGGCACAAGCTGTCGGTGGTCAACCAGCGCGAGGTGGGGCTGGACACCCACAGCTTCCACGCCGCGCTGAAGAACGCGATGCGCGAGGCGCCGGACGTGATCCTGATCGGCGAGATCCGCGACGCCGAGACGATGGAGGCGGCGATCGCGTTCGCCGAGACCGGCCACATCTGCCTGGCCACCCTGCACTCCAACAACGCCGACCAGACCATCGAGCGCATCCTCAACTTCTTCCCCGAAGGCGCGCACAAGAACGTGCTGATGAACCTCGCGCTGAACATGAAGGCGATCGTCAGCCAGCGCCTGGTGCTGGGCGTGGACGGGCGCCGGATGCCGGCCACCGAGGTGCTGATCAACACCCCGCTGATCCGCGACCTGCTGCGCCGCGGGCAGGTGCACGAGATCAAGATGGCGATGGAGGACTCGCTGCAGGAAGGCATGCAGAGCTTCGACCAGTGCCTGTTCCGGCTGTACAAGGAAGGCAAGATCGAGATGGAGGAGGCGCTGAAGGCGGCCGACTCGCGCGACGGCCTGGCCCTGAAGTTCCGGTTGTCGGAAGGCGCCAGCGCCGAGCACGACCCCTATGCCGAGGTGTTCGGCAGCCATTGACGGCTGCGTTTCCCGCTCGCGCGTGATGGTGCGCGCGGGCGCGCCTTGTATCTTTAGGCCGCAGCCGGGGCGTCCGGCTGGTGTTCCGGGCGGGCGGCGATGAACGCCGGCAGCGCCAGGCAGGCGGCCTCGATCCGGCGGATGGTCGGATACGCGGCAAGGTCCACCCCGAACCGGCGCGCGTTGTACACCTGCGGGACCAGGCAGCAGTCCGCCAGGGTCGGCGTCTCGCCTTCGCAGAAATCGCCGGTGGAGGGATGGTCGGCCAGCAGCGCCTCGACCGCGCGGAAGCCGTCCTCGATCCAGTGCCGCACCCAGCCGTCGCGCTCCGGCTGCGGCACGCCCCACTCGCGCTCGAAATACTGCAGCACGCGCAGGTTGTTGAGCGGATGGATGTCGCAGGCCACCAGCAGCGCCAGTGCGCGCACGCGCTGGCGCTCGCGCGCGGTGGCCGGCAGCAGCGCCGGCTCCGGCCACACCTCGTCGAGGTATTCCAGGATCGCCAGCGACTGGGTCAGCCGGCGCTGGCCGTGGCACAGGGTGGGCACCAGCGCCTGCGGGTTGAGGTCGCGGTAGGCCTCCGAGTGCTGCTGGCCGCCGTCCAGCACCAGGTGCACCGGCACGGTGTCGTAGGCCAGGCCCTTCAGGTTCAGCCCGATCCGCACCCGGTAGGCCGCGCTGGAGCGCCAGTAGGAATACAGCCGCAAAGGTTCGCTCATCTGTCCACCTTACTGCCGCGCATGCACTGCCGCCATGCCGCTGGCGGCGCCGGTTCGACCGCCCGCCGCCCTCAGCCGGCGGGGGCCTGCTGGATCCGCTGCTCGATCGCGCCGAACACGCTGCGGCCGTCGTGGTCCAGCATCTCGATCCGCACCACGTCGCCGAATCGCATGAACGGGGTCAGCGGCTTGCCGTGCTCCAGGGTTTCCACCGTGCGCTTCTCGGCGAAACAGGACGCGCCCTTGGCGGTGTCCTGGTTGGCCACGGTGCCGGAGCCGACGAGGGTCCCGGCCGCCAGCGGGCGGGTCTTGGCCGCATGCGCCACCAGCTGGGCGAAGTCGAACTGCATGTCCACGCCCGCGTCCGGGGCGCCGAACCACTGGCCGTTGATGTGGGTCAGCATCGGCAGGTGCACCTTGTTGCCGCGCCAGGCATCGCCGAGTTCGTCGGGGGTGACCAGCACCGGGCTGAGCGCGCTGCGCGGCTTGGACTGCAAAAAGCCGAAGCCCTTGGCCAGCTCGTCCGGGATCAGGTTGCGCAGCGACACGTCGTTGACCAGCCCGACCAGCTGGATATGCCCAGCCGCCTGCGCCGGGGTGACGCCCATCGGCACGTCGTCGGTCACCACCACCACCTCGGCCTCGAGGTCGATGCCGTAGTCCTCGCTGGCCACCAGCACCGGATCGCGCGGGCCGTAGAAGCCGGCGCTGACCGCCTGGTACATCAGCGGATCGACGTAGAAGCTCTCCGGCACCTGCGCCCCGCGCGCGCGGCGCACGCGCTCCACGTGCGGCAGGTAGGCGCTGCCGTCGACGAACTCGTAGGCGCGCGGCAGCGGTGCTGCCAGCGCCTGCATGTCGAGCGCGAATTCGCCGGCGACCGGCCCGGCCTCCAGCGCCTCGGCCAGCGCGTTCAGGCGCGGCGCGGCCTGCTGCCAGTCGTCCAGCGCGCGCTGCAGGGTCGGCGCGATGCCGTCGGCGCGCACCGCGCGCGACAGGTCGCGCGAGACCACGACCAGGGTGCCGTCGCGCCCGCCTTCCTTGAGAGAGCCCAGTTTCATTGCGACCTCGCTGCTGCGGTTTCGGAATCGTCGGATTTAGTTGCAATTGTAATCATTGCCCGGGCGCGGCGGCCATGTCGGCACCGGGCCGATCCGCCTCCGGCGGCGGATCGCCGAGGAAGCCAGTGGCGCGGAAGGTCAGCACCAGGGTGTCGCGATGGCCGCCGGATGCGGCCTCCGGCTGGATCGGGGTGGATTCGTGGATCACCCGCGCATCGTCCAGCAGCAGCAGCGACCACGGCTCGGCCAGGGTGAAGCGCTGGCCGTCCGGGCCGTCGGCGGCGAACACCCGGGTCTCGCCGCCGCGGATCGCGTGCCGCGCCACCAGCAGCACCGCGACGAAATCCACCCCGTCGCGGTGCGCGCCCTCCGGGGTGGGGCGGCCGATGCCCCCGCTGGTGTCGATCCTGAACTGGTGCACCTCCACGTGCCAGCGCGGCACCCCCGGGCGCTGGCGGCTGCAGGCCGCGGCCAGCCCCAGCACCAGCGGCGCGAAGCCCGGTGCGGCCACGGTCGCGGGCTCCAGCGGCGCGAACCAGCGGTCCATGCCGCCGTGCAGCGCGTTGTAGTCCAGCGGCTGCCAGTGACGGCGGTGCGGCACCGGGTGCAGGCGGCCGGCCTCGACCACGAACGAACCGTGGCGGCGCCGGCGGTAGCGGCCGCCGTCCTTGAGGTATTCGTCCGCCGGCAGGTCGTCCCAGCCGGGTGCCAGCGCCTGCAGCGCGGCCAGCGGCACGCCCGCCAACGTGGCCACGTCGGCCGCGCCCAGCACGGCATAGCCGCGCGCGTGCAGGGCCTGGTCGAGCGCCGGCAACGGGATCAGGGGCGGCGGAAAGCTGGCGACGGCCGACATGCGCAGGTCCGGGAAGAGCGGGCGCCCATTCTCGCACCGGCCCGCTGGCCGCGGCCCGCTTCGGCGCGGCGGCATTGGGACGTACAATGGATGATCGTCGAACCTGCAGTGCCCAACCCCCGTGAAAGCCCAGCTCCGCGCCCTGATCGACCAGGGCCTGACCGCCCTGCGTTCCGCCGGTACCCTGCCGGCCGACCTCGCCCTCCCCGAGTTCGTGATCGAGCGCCCAAAGGAGCGCGCGCATGGCGATTTCTCCACCAATGCAGCAATGCTGCTGGCCAAGGCCACGCGCAGCAACCCGCGCGCGCTGGCGCAGGCGCTGGTGGACGCCCTGCCCCCCTCCGAGGCCATCGCCAAGGTGGAGATCGCCGGTCCCGGCTTCATCAACTTCCACCTGACGCCGGCCGCCTGGCAGCAGCAGGTGCGCGCCATCCACGCCGCCGGCCCCGCGTTCGGCCACAACACCTCCGGCGGTGGCAGGACGGTGGGCGTGGAATACGTCTCCGCCAACCCGACCGGCCCGCTGCACGTGGGCCACGGCCGCGCCGGCGCGATCGGCGACTGCATCGCGCGGGTGCTGGCCGCCAACGGCTGGAACGTGAAGCGCGAGTTCTACTACAACGACGCCGGGGTGCAGATCGAGAACCTGGCGCGCTCGGTGCAGGCGCGCGCCAAGGGCCTGAAGCCGGGCGATGCCGGCTGGCCGGCCGACGCCTACAACGGCGACTACATCGCGGATGTCTCGGCCGCCTACCTGCGCGGCGACAGCGTGGAAGTGGAAGGCCACGTGGTGGCCGCCAAGGCGGATGCCGACGACCTCGATGCCATCCGCCAGTTCGCGGTGGCCTACCTGCGGCGCGAGCAGAACGCGGACCTGGCCGCGTTCGGGGTCGCGTTCGACGTGTATTTCCTGGAGTCCTCGCTGTACGCCGACGGCAAGGTGGAGGAAACCGTGCGCGAGCTGATCGCCCACGGCCACACCTACGAGGAAGGCGGCGCGCTGTGGCTGCGCACCACGGCCTTCGGCGACGACAAGGACCGGGTGATGCGCAAATCCGACGGCACCTACACCTACTTCGTGCCGGACGTGGCCTACCACCTGTCCAAGTGGCAGCGCGGCTACGTGCGCGCGATCACCGAGCTCGGCGCCGACCACCACGGCTCGCTGGCGCGCGTGCGCGCCGGCCTGCAGGCGCTGGACTGCGGCATCCCCGCCGGCTACCCGGACTACGTGCTGCACCAGATGGTCACGGTGATGCGCGGCGGCGAGGAGGTGAAGCTGTCCAAGCGCGCGGGCAGCTACCTGACCCTGCGCGACCTGATCGACGAGGCCGGCCGCGATGCCACCCGCTGGTTCCTGATCGCGCGCAAGCCGGATTCGCAGCTGGTGTTCGACATCGACCTGGCGCGCTCGCAGTCCAACGACAACCCGGTGTACTACGTGCAATACGCGCATGCGCGCATCTGCAGCCTGCTGCGCCAGGCCGGCGAGAAGGGCCATGCGTTCGATGCCGCGCGCGGGCAGGCCGCGCTCCACCGCCTGGACGACGCCCCGGCGCTGGAGCTGCTGCGCGAGTTGTCGCGCTTCCCGGAGGTGGTGGAGACGGCCGGCGCCACGCTGGAGCCGCATCTGGTGGCGCAGTACCTGCGCGAGCTGGCGCAGGCCTTCCACGGCTGGTACCACGCCAGCCCGGTGCTGGTGGACGACGCCGACCTGCGCGACGCCCGCCTGGCGCTGGCATTGGCCACCCGCCAGGTGCTGGCGAACGGCCTCGACCTGCTGGGCGTGTCCGCCCCGGAGAGCATGTGATGGCAGCACGACGCGGCAAATCCCAAGCCCGCCGCAGCAGCGGCAACGGCCTGCCCGGCTGGGCCTGGCTGGTGATCGGCATCGCCCTGACCCTGCTGGCGGTGCTGCTGGTCCCGCGCTACCTGAAGTCCGGCGGCGGCGACGGCTTCTTCCGGCCGAAGCCGAACCCGGATGCGCTGCCGGCCGCGGTCAGCGGCGAAGGCGAGTCCATCGCCCCGGACACCGCGCCGGCCGCCAAGCCCGATACCGGCAAGCCGAAGCCGACCCAGTACGACTTCTACACCCTGCTGCCGGGGCAGGAAGTGGCGATGAGCGATTCCGAGCTGGCCGCCAGCGCCAAGGCCGAAGCCGAGGCCGCCGCGCGCGCGCGCAAGCAGGCGGACGCCGAGACCGCACCCGCCGCCGCACCCGCGCTGCCGCAGCCGCTGGCCGACACGCCCGCCGGCAACGCGCCGGCCACGGCCACGCCGTCCGCCGGCGAGCGCACAATCGCCAAGGCCACCGCCGCGACCGAACCGGCTGCCGGCAACGCGCACTACATCCTGCAAGCCGGCGCGTTCGGCGCCTCCGGCGATGCCGAAGCGCTCAAGGCCAAGATCGCCCTGCTCGGCCTGAACGCGCGGGTGGAATCGGCGCAGATCGGCGACAAGACCGTGTACCGCGTGCGCATGGGCCCCTACGGCAGCGCCGGCGAACTCAGCGACGCCAAGGCCAAGCTGGCCGACGGCGGGCTGTCGGCGATCGCGGTCAAGACCCAGTGATCCGTGCCCGCCGCGCCCCGCGGCGCGCGCGCGCGCACTGGCGCGACCGGCTGTTCACATCGCATCGCAGCCGCTGAGATGCCCGCGTGGCATCCTCGTCAAACCGCGAGGATGCCGCCATGCCGATCGAAGCCGCCCTGATCAAACCCGTCGTGGATGCGCTGATGACGCTGCTCCAGCGCGGCGAGAAAGCCACCCTGAAGCGCAACGCCGAGGCCGCGCTGCGCGAGGCGATCCGCGAGCTGTTGCTGGCCAATCCGGACGAGAACAAGGCGCAGGCGCGGATCGCCGTAGCCAAGGCCGCGGGCCTCCTGTCCGAGGACGTGCTGCTGGCCGAGGACATGCTGCAGAAGCACCGCGCCAGCAAGGCCAGGACCGCAGGCAAGACAGGCACCGGACGCAAGCGCAAGCCCGCCGCCCCGGCGGATTCCGCTACCGACGGGGCGAAGTCCGCGACGCGACGCAAGCCTCCCGCGAAGCCGAGGGCCTGAGTGCGCCTTCGCATCCCACCGGACCGGCAGGCCCGCGCCGCTAGAATGGCGGCATGGACGCACATACCCCCCGCACCGCCCTCATCACCGGCGCCACCGCCGGCTTCGGCCGCGCCGCCGCGCGCCGCTTCATCGCCGCCGGCTGGCAGGTGATCGCCACCGGCCGCCGCGCCGACCGCCTCGACGCCCTGCGCGCGGAACTTGGCGACGCCCTGCATCCGGCCTGCTTCGACATCCGCGACGAAACCGCGCTGCGCGCCGCGCTGGACGCCCTGCCCGAGCGCTTCCGCGGGATCGACCTGCTGGTGAACAACGCGGGCCTGGCACTGGGCACCAAGCCCGCGCAGGAGGCGCTGCTGTCGGACTGGAAGACCATGATCGACACCAACGTCACCGCGCTGGTGACCCTGACCCACGCGGTGCTGCCCACGCTGGTGGCGCGCAAGGGCGCGATCGTGAACATCAGCTCGGTGGCGGGCGTGTACCCGTACCCGGGCGGCAACACCTACGGCGGCACCAAGGCCTTCGTCAGCCAGTTCTCGCTCGGGCTGCGCTCCGACCTGCACGGCACCGGGGTGCGCGTGACCAGCATCGAGCCGGGCATGGCCGAAACCGAGTTCACCGTGGTCCGCACCCACGGCGACCAGGCCGCCTCGGACAAACTCTACGCCGGCGCCCATCCGATGACCGCCGAGGACATCGCCGAGGCGATCTTCTGGGTCGCCAGCCTGCCGCCGCACCTCAACATCAACCGGCTGGAACTGATGCCGACCTCGCAATCGTTCGCCGGCTTCCAGGTGCACCGCGACCCGCAGGCATGAACCTGCTCGGCGCCCTGCTGGTGGCGGTCTTGATCGGCGCGGTGCTGCCGCTGCAAGGGCTGGTCAATGCCCGGCTGGGCGCCCACATCGGCGGACCGGTGGCGGCTGCCTTCGTGTCGTTCCTGGTCGGCTCGGCGGTGCTGGGCCTGTACCTGCTGGCCACGCGCACCCCGGTCACACTGCAGGGCAGCGTCAAGTTGCCGGCGTGGATCTGGATCGGCGGCGCCTTCGGCGCGCTCTACGTGGCCTGCTTCACCCTGCTGGTGCCGCGCATCGGCGCGGCCGGGATGATCTGCCTGGCGGTGCTGGGCCAGGTCACTGCGTCCCTGCTGCTGGACCAGTACGGCGTGCTGCAGGCGCCCAAACCGGTCGACGCGGTGCGGATCGCCGGTGCCCTGCTGGTGCTGGCCGGCGTGGTGCTGGTGGTGGCGCCCTGGCGGGCGCACGCGCAGAAAACCCCGGGAACTGCCGCCGCGGCGAGCGCCGACGCGCGATCGGCGTCCTAGGCGCCGGGCGCGCCGCGCGACAGTACCCGCGTTCGCAGGCGCAGCCCCGGCCATTCCACGCCGTAGTGCAGGAGGACCGCCGCGGCAATCGAGGCGAGGCCGTACACCAGCCATGCGCCAACGCCGCGCCCGTCCAGCACCCCGCCCCAGTGGACTTGCACCAGCCCGTAGATCGGCTTGTGGACGAGGTAGAGGCTGTACGAGATCGCCGCGATCCATGCCGCACCCGGGATGGCGCGCCCGCCGAGCAGGCCATGCGGCTGCGCACCGGCGAACACCAGCAGGGCCAACCCCAGCGACAGCACCGGCCAGCCGACGCTGTTGCCGAGCAGGCCGACGCGGTCACGGAACAGCCAGAACGCCAGCGCCATGACCGCCACGCCGGCCAGCGCGAACAGGTTCGCGTGCCTCGCGGCGCGCGCCCACGACCCTGGCCGGTAGGCCTGCCACGCCGCCAGCATCACCCCCAACAGCAGGCCGTCGAGCCGGTTCCATGTCGGGTAATAGAGGTCCTCGACGAACCACGGGCGCGACGGCTGGGTGGCGTCATCGTGCAGCCAGATCCCGCTGCGCAGGGCGATGCCACCGAGCAGCACGGCCATGCACACCGTCCAGAATTTCATCGCCGACGGCTTGCGCGACAGCAGCAGCGCCAGCGCCGGGAACAGCAGGTAGAAGTGCTCCTCCACGCACAGCGACCAGGCGTGCGAGAACGCGGCGTTGGTGGCGTAATCGATGTCGAGGTTCACGACGAACAGCGCGAACTTCCACCACGGCTCCATCCCCGGCGCCTCGCGGAAGCCCGGCCACAGCAGGTAGACCGCCAGCACCGCCCAGAACGCGGGCAGTATGCGGAACGCACGCTTCAGGTAGAAGTCGCGCAGCGACGGAGTGCCCCCGTTCGCCAGCGGCCGCAGCAGCTGCCCGCCGATCAGGTAGCCGCTGAGCACGAAGAACAGGTCCACGCCCATCCAGCCGTAACGTTCCAGCCAGTGCCAGTCCGCGCCCAGCCCGCCGACGAGGAAGCTGTGGAACTGCATCGTCCACAGCACCGCGATGGCGCGCAGCAGGTCGAGGCCGGGCAAGCGGCGCGGGGAAGCGTTCGTTGCGTTCATCAAGTCCTCGTGCCCGCGTGGCGCAGCCGCGCCAGCAGGGCTTCCATGTAGGTGCGGCTGGCGCGCACCGGCGTGCCATTGCGCAGGCGCAGCAGGGCGTCGCGGTTCGCCAGCGGCTGCAGTTCGTCGATCATCGCCACGCGCACCATCGCCGAGCGGTGCACGCGCAGGAAGACCTGCGGATCAAGCCGCTCCGCCAGCCGATACAGCGGTTCGCGCAGCAGATGCGAATGCGCGCCGACGTGCAGCCGGGCATAGTCGCCGTCGGCTTCGACCCAGTCGATCCGCTCCGGCTCGACATAGCGGATCCGGTTGCCGATGCGGATTTCGATGCGGCCGCCGGCGGTCGGTTGGGCCACTTGCGTTGGCATCGCACCGGCACGCAGCGCCAGCAGCTCGCGGGCGCGATCGAGGGCTTCGGCGAAGCGCGCATCGTCGATTGGCTTCAGCAGGTAGTCGATGGCGCGCAGCTCGAACGCGCGCACCGCGAAGCCGTCGTGCGCGGTCAGCAGGATCGACAGCGGCCGCTGCGCCGGCGGCAGCAGCGCCAGCACCTCCAGGCCGGACAGCCCGGGCATGCGCACGTCGACGAAGGCCAGGTCGACCGGTTCCGCACGCAGGCCGTCGAGCGCGCTTTGGCCGTCGGCATATTCGGCCACCACACGCACGTCCGCATACGCCTTTAGGCGCGCGCGCACGCCGGCCCTGGCCAGCGGTTCGTCGTCGAGGATGGCGATGCGGATCATGGCGCCGTCTCTGCCGCGCGATGGCCATCGGATTCTCGCCACGGCAAGTCCAGCGCGACCCGGAACTCGCTGCCGTCCGCATCCGCCGAGAACGCGTGATCGTCCGGGTACAGCGCCTGCAAGCGCTCGCGCAGATTGCGCAGGCCGATCCGCTCGCCATCATCGCCACTGTCATCGATGGGCGCCGGCGTTTCAGCCATGTCGTTGCTCACCTGCACTCGCAAGCGGCCGCAGTCACGCACAGCGGCGATCTCCAGCCGCCCCGCGCCCGCGCCGGGGGCGATGCCGTGGCGGATCGCGTTCTCGATCAGCGGCTGCAGCAGCAGACGCGGCACCCGCGCCCGCAGCACCTCCGGCCCGACCTGCCAGCGCAGCCGCAGGCGGTCGCCAAGCCGCGTGCGCTCGATGTCCAGATAGTCCTCGGCAGCGGCGATCTCCTCGCCCAGCGGCACCTCGTGCGCCTGCGGCACGTCCAAGGTGCCGCGGAGGAAGTCGCCCAGCCGCGCGATCATCGCCTGCGCCTCGGCGTTGCGCCGCTCCGCCACCAGCGTCGACACCGCATTGAGCGTGTTGAACAGGAAATGCGGCTGCAACTGGTAGCGCAACGCGCGCAGCTCCGCATCGCGCATCGCCGCGCGGGCCGACAGGTGCTGCGCCTGCTCGCGGCGCAGCCGGTAGGCATAGGCCAGCACCGCGTGCGCCGCGCTGGCGGCTAGCAGGGCCAGCCAGCAGGATTCCAGCCCGCCCAGCAGCGACGCCCACTGCATGGCGGGATTGCGCTTCCAGCCCATTGCGATGGCCAGCAGCTGGCCGACCAGGTTGTTGGCCACCGCCATCGCATAGGTCGCGGCGAACACGATGCCCAGCAGCCGCCACCACGCCAGGCCGCGCCGCCACAGGGCCCGCTGCAGCACCGCCAGCGGGATGCTCCACAGCAGGCACAACCCCAGATACAGGCTCTTGAACACCGCCACATGACCGTGCCCGAGATCCGGGATCACCATCAACGCTAGCGAGGCGATGGCCGGCAGTCCGGCCAGCAGGGCCAGCCAGAATGGCGGCTGCGCAGTGGCTTGCGGCGGCATGGCCTGCGTCATCGACGGGATCAGGGCCTGTGCACGGAATACAGCATGGACACGATTTTCCAGCCGTCGTCGGCCTTGACCAGCTGCCAGCTCTCGATGCCGCGGTTCTGCGCCACGCCGTCTTCCTCGTACACGTAGTCGAAACTCACGCTGGCCATCGCGCCGTCGGTGCGGATGTCGATGTCGGTGAAGCGTTCGCGCTGCGGCCGCTTCGCCGTTTCCACCATCTTCGCGAAATTCTCGTAGGTATCCGGGCGGATCCGCTGGGCCTCCGGACGGCGCGCTTTCAGGCGAGCGTATTCGGACTCGCCGAGCACCGACGCCCAGGCGCTGGACTGCGGCCGGAACAGGCTGCGCAAGGTCGCGCCGTCGCCGGCGACGATGGCCGCGTCGAAGCGGCGGATCACCTCGCGCACTTGCGCTTCGGCTGCGGCGTCGTTCGGCGCACGTGCGAACACCGGCGCGCAGACCAGCAGCGCAACCACGAAACCCCATCCCGCCTTGCGTCGTGCATCCATCTGCCTGCCTCCTCATGCCGTAGGATGCCGATTGGACGCTGTCGCCCGCACCGCTGTCGATGCAGCTGCGGCGAACCGGTGGACGGTGCGGCGAACGGGTGGCGAATCAGTGCTGCGGCGTGTCGTCAAGGTAGGTGTAGGCGGTGAGCCCGGCTTCCAGCGCGGCCTTCAGCGCGGCGCCCTCGGCGGCGGGCAGGTTCGCCGCATCCACCTTGGCGGCGTATTCGCGGCGCAGGTCGTCGAGTTTGTAGCCGACGTAGTCCAGCATCACGTCGGTGGTGTCGCCGCGGCGCTGCTGGCTGATCGCGAAGCCGTCGCCGTCGCAGCGCACCTCGATGGCGTCGGTGTCGCCGAACAGGTTGTGGATGTCGCCCAGGATCTCCTGGTAGGCGCCGACTAGGAAGAAGCCCAGCCGGTAGCTCTCGCCCTTGCGCAGCGGATGCAGCGGCAGTGCGGAGTCGAGGTCCTCGTTCTCCACGTAGGTGTCGATCTTGCCGTCGGAATCGCAGGTCAGATCGCAGATCACCCCGCGCCGGGTCGGCGCCTCGTCCAGGCGCTCGATCGGCACGATCGGGAACACCTGGTCGATCGCCCACACGTCGGGCATCGACTCGAACACGCTGAAGTTGACGAAGTACTTGTCCACCAGCCGCTCGTTGAGTTCGTCGAGCAGGTCGCGGTGGCTCTTCTCGTCGTAGCTCAGGCGCGCCTTCACCGCGTGCGCGATGGCATAGAACAGGTCGTCGATGCGCGCGCGCTGGACCAGGTCCAGCTGCCCCAGCGCGTACAGGCTCAGGCCGTCGGCATGCGCCTGGCTGGCCTCGTGGAAGACCTCCACCGCCGGGCGCTGGGCCATCTCCGCATGCAGCTCGCGCAGCTGGCGCACCGGGGTGGACTCGTCGTCATGCGACTCCGGCACCCGGCCTTCCGGCGCCTGCTCGACCTCGCTGACGTTGGCCACCAGCACCGCGTGGTGGGCGGTCATCGCACGCCCGCATTCGGTGAGGATGCGCGGCGGCGCAAGCCCCTCGGCGCGGCAGGCCTCGGCCAGCGGCTGCACGATGCTGGAGGCGTAGTGGTGGATGCCGTAGTTCACCGAGTTGTACGAACGCGAACGGGTACCTTCGTAGTCGATGCCGAGGCCGCCGCCGACATCGACGTGGCGGATCTTGGCGCCCAGGCGCGAGAGCTCGACGAAATAACGGGTGGCCTCGCGCATGCCGGCGGCGATGTCGCGCACGTTGCTGATCTGGCTGCCCATGTGGAAATGCAGCAGCTGCAGGCAATCGCCCATGCCGGCATCGCGCAGCTCCTTCCACAGGGTCAGCAGCTGGCGCGGGTCCAGCCCGAACTTGGCCTTGTCGCCGCCGCTGTTCTGCCACTTGCCGGCGCCCAGCGAGGCCAGCCGCATGCGCACGCCCAGGCCCGGCTTCACGCCCAGCGCGGCCGCTTCCTCCAGCGCCACCTTCAGCTCGGAGGGCTTCTCGATGACGATGAAGGTCTGCAGCCCCAGCTTGCGCCCGATCAGCGCCAGGCGGATGTACTCGCGGTCCTTGTAGCCGTTGCAGACGATGGTGCCGCCGGGACGCGAGAGCGCCAGCACCGCCATCAGCTCCGGCTTGCTGCCGGCCTCCAGCCCGAAGCCCTCGCCGTGGTGCGCGGCCAGGGTGCCGGCCACGCCGGCGTGCTGGTTGACCTTGATCGGATAGATCGCCGTGTAGCCGCCGGCATAGTCCCAGTCCTGCTGCGCCTGCGCGAACGCCGCCTGCAGCTTGCCCAGGCGATGGCCCAGGATGTCCGGGAAGCGCACCAGCACCGGCAGGTTGCCGCCCTGCGCCAGCGAGGCATCCACCACCTCGGGCAGCGCCACCACCGGGCCTTGCGCGCCCTGGGGCCGGACGACGATGCGGCCGCGGTCATCAACGTCGAAATACCCGTCCGCCCAGTGCGGGATCGAGTAGGTCTTGCGGGCGAGGTCGGGGGGCCAACGGGTCATGGCGGCAACGTCAACGGCAGGGGAGGCGCATTCTACGGGCTACCACCAACCCCTGCGGTAAAGCGGGGTACCGGCCACCTTGCGGACCCGGCGGGCGATGCCGCGGCGGTGAGTGGCGACGAACACCAGGACACTGCCCGGCAGCACCAGTGCGTCCACGACCTGCTGTAACTTAGCGGATTCGTTCCATACGAAACCGCGCAGCGTCACCAGCATGACGTGGTGGGGGACGGTTTCGCCCCCGGGCGGCAGGCGCTTGCGAACCAGCCAGGCCCGGCCAACACCACCTAAACGCGCTAACGCCGCGCGCAGCTCTTCCGTGGCAGACGCGTCGAGGCCATGCGGAAGGAACTCGTCATTGGCCGCGAGTGTGTTTCTGGCCTGCTGGATCCTGCTCCACCGGGCCTGCATGCGTGCCCATTCATCGGCGACGCGGTCCCGTCCAGCCAGGTCCCCGGTATCTCGGTAGAAGCTGTCGAGGCGCTGGAGGACCGCCTCGCTACTGCCATCGTCCAGCGCCATCGCCTTCTCCAGATGCCCGATGCCGGACGCGTCCCCACGATCCAAGAGCAAACACCCTACCCGGAAGTGCAGAAAGGCGTGCTCTGGCGCCAGCATCAGCGCCTGCTGGTAAACCGGCAAAGCATCCATTTCCGGGCGCAGGGACTCCACCAGTCCCGCATGTTCGACTGCCTCGTCGGGCGTGCGCGACGGCTGCGCCTCGAGCGCTTCCAGCCGCGCCCGATCCTGCGCGTGCTGCCGAAATCCCCGCTGCCAGTCTTCTTCGACACGCTCGCGCCATTCGTCGCTGAAGCGGCGCTCGAGTTCCGGCAGCAACGGACCCAGCAATTCTTCCGCGCACCCCGTCTGTGCCTCCGGCATCTCGACCTGATCGATACCCAGTGCAGCCAGGCGCTGGGCCAGGGTGGGATGCGTATCGTCGAAATCAGGGACGCGGGCCAACGCCTGCGCCAACCGGTCGCCATCACTGGAAGCAGGCACACGCAGCTGTTCCCCCATCTCGCGATACAGCAGGGCCGGAGGCGCCGGCTGCGTCTGCGATGCGCGCTGCAGGCCCGGCCAGAATTCCTGATCCAGCCGCGCGGCCCCCACGTTCACCCGGACCAGCGCCTTGCCTGCGGCCTGCGGACCCGCCACGCGGGCCGCCGCCGCATCCGCTTCGTACTCCTGCTTCCGCGCCAACACGAAGCTGTAGGCGTCGAAATACGGGGCATACCAGTTGAAGAAGCGGACGAAGAGCTGGCTGGTCCAGGCCTCCTGCGCCTGGAGCGCGCCCAGCAGCCGGTACCAGCTGGCACGGACATGGTAGATCCAGCCCGCGAAGCGGCCGTGTCCACCGCCAAAATGACCGAACTCGTGCGCCACCACCGCAGCGAACTGCGACCGATCCAACAACTGCATCAGCGGCAGGCCAAGCAGCAGGTAATGACGATGCCCCAACAGTCCCAGCGCGCGCGGCACACTGACCGCGGCAGCGTTCAAGTCGGCGTCAATCACGATCCCCGCCAGCTTGGGGGCACCGGTGGCCACGCGGAGATGCTCTACCTCGGCCCACAGCGCCGGGGCCTCGTGCGCCGCCAGTCGATGCCCGTCGGGCGGGGAGAACTTCACCCATAGGCTGCGCAGCAGCACCCAGCCGAACCCGATGGGAATCCAGATCAACTTGGCAAGCTTCAATAACAGCCAGGGACTGATAGCCACCAGCAGCAGCACCAAGCCGATGGACAGGCCAAACGCCAGCAGTACCCCGCCGCCCAGAACCGCAAAACCCGCCAGCGCCAACAGCGCGACCTTGGTCCGGTAGCGCCCCGGGGCCATGGCCGCCTCGTTCTCCAGACGTTCGATCAGCGCACGCCGCGCACTCGCCCTTTCCATCCCTCTCCCCTTCGCTTTTCCGAACCCTCGCCAGCCACCCGCACGGGGCCAGCCATCCCATCCGCTACAATCCGCACCCCCGCCGGACGCCGTCCGCGCGCGGATGACAGGCCTCAACCCACAGGATACCGCCATGACCGAGCCGACCTGGCTGCACGAAAATTTCGACAAGGCCGGCTCCTCGATCGGCTTCCGCGTGACCCGCAAGCTGGACGAGGTGCAGTCGCCGTTCCAGAAGATCGAGATCTTCGAATCGACCGACTGGGGCAACGTCATGCTGATCGACGGCGCGATGATGCTGACCACCCGCGACAACTTCCTCTACCACGAGATGATGTCGCACCCGGCGCTGTTCACCCATCCGGACCCGAAGCGCGTGGTGATCATCGGCGGCGGCGACTGCGGCACCCTGCGCGAGGTGCTGCGCCACCCGGGCGTGGAGAAAGCCGTGCAGTGCGACATCGACGAACAGGTCACGCGCATGGCGGAGAAGTATTTCCCCGAGCTGTGCGAGTCCAACGGCGATCCGCGCGCCGAGCTGCTGTGGGACGACGGCATCGCCTACATGGCCAACTGCGCGCCGGGCAGCGTGGACATCGTGATCGTGGACTCCACCGACCCGGTGGGCCCGGCGGAAGGCCTGTTCAACAAGGCGTTCTTCGAGAGCTGCCACCGCGCGCTGAAGGACGACGGCATCCTGGTCCAGCAGAGCGAGTCGCCGCTGGTGCTGCTGGACCTGATCCAGGCGATGCGCGCGGAGATGGGCAAGGCCGGCTTTGCGAGCTTCCAGACCTTGCCGTTCCCGCAGCCCTGCTATCCCACCGGCTGGTGGAGCTGCACGATGGCGAAGAAGGCGGCCAACGCCGGGTTCGGCTTCCGCGAGGCCGATGCCCGCGCCAAGACATTTGCAACCCGCTACTACAGCGCGGACGTGCACAAAGGCGCGCAGGCCCTGCCGCCGTTCATGGCGGAGGCCCTGGGCGGCTGACCCCGGCCGCGCGGACTGCGATCCCCGGCACAGCGGGCGTCACCGGTTTGTAATACATTCGGGCTCCTACCCACTCGGAGCGCGAATGGGCACAGCCCCATGGCTGCGAAACCTGCTCCTGCTGCTGGCCCTGCTGCCGGCGGCAGCGCCGTCGTTTGCCTCGCTGCTGGACACGCCGCCAGCACCGCCGCAGAAGGCCGCGCAGTTCGACGCGATCTTCCAGAACGTGGTCGGGCCGTCCTCGATGGATGCCCCCTACGAAACCTACAACACCTGGCTGGAGCAGCTGCGCACCCTGCTGCCTCCGGGCGATGCCGCACGCGAAGTGCAGTTCCGCTCGGTGTACTGCGGCAGCCCGCGCTGGAAGGATGCGCAGCAGGGCCTGGCCTATACCGATGACGCCCTGCGCCGGGCCCAGGCCGCGCGCGACATCGCCTCCCAGGGCCGCGCGCAGTTCTGCCGGGTGGGATTCGTGCAGCTGCTGCACGGCACCCGCCAGGCGATCAGCGAGGCGGACAAGCTGGTCGCCCTGCTGCAGGATTCGGGCGAGCGCCAGCTGTATGGCGAAGCACTGATGCTGCGCGGCGGCCTACTCTCGGACATCGGCGAGGAAGCCAAGGCCCTGATCGATTTCCAGCGCGCGCGGGCCGCGTTCCGGGACGCCGGGATCGACCACGAGATCGACTACCTGCAAATGAAGATCGCGGTGGCCTACCGCCGGATCGGCGATTTCGGCCAGGCCGAGCGCTACTTCACCGGCTCGGTCGCGCGCCAGCAGGACCTGGGCGACTGGGAGCGCCAGGTGTCGGACCTGATCCAGCTCGGCTACCTGTACGAGGAATCCGGGGAACTGCCCAAGGCACGTGCCAGCTTCGAGCGCGCACTGGCGGTGGCCCTCAAGCACGAGAGCGGCCTGAACATCGCCAGCGCGCGGCTGGGGCTGGCCTCGGCGCAGATCGCCCAGGGCGAGTTCGATTCCGCGCTGACCACCCTCGCGCAGGCGCGCGCCGGTTATGCCGCCGAGCAGGTGACCGCCAACGAAGGCATGCTGCAGCTGATGGAAGGCGAGGCCGTGGCCGGCAAGGGCCAGCACCTGCAGGCGCTGGCGCATTTCCGGCAGGCACTGCCGCTGATCGAGAAGGACGGCAACCAGCGCTACCTGGCCATGCTCTACCAGGCGCAGTCGGCCAGCGAGGAAGCGCTGGGGCGGATCGGCGAGGCGCTGGCCGACTACAAGCGCTACGCCAGTCTGCAGGCCAGCCTGCAGGCCAAGATGCGGCTGGAACAAAGCCATCTGCTGGAATACGAATACGAGATCCGCCGCCGCGACTTCGAAAACCAGCGCCTGCGCACCGAGGCCCTGGCCCGTCGGCAGCAGCTGGCTGCACTCGAACGCGAGCAGCGCTGGCAATGGCTGGCACTCACCCTGGGCGTGCTGCTGCTCGGGCTGCTGGCAACCCTGGCCTGGCGCCAGCAGCGGCGCGCGCGCCGGCTGCGCACGCTGGCGATGACCGATCCGCTGACCGGCGCCGCCAGCCGGCGGGCAATCGAGAAAACCGCCGCCAGCGCACTGGAGGTGGCGCAGCGGCAGGGCAAGCCGCTGTCGCTGCTGCTGCTCGACCTCGACCACTTCAAGAACGTGAACGACCGCCACGGCCATGCCGCCGGCGACGCGGTCCTGCGCGACACCGTGCAGGCCTGGCAGGCGCAGCTGCGCGATCGCGACGTGCTGGGCCGGATCGGCGGCGAGGAGTTCGCGGTCGTCTGCGCCGGCGCCGATCTCGCGCAGGCACGCATGATCGCGCAGCGGCTGCTGGACGCCACCCGCGCCATCCGCCTGCCCGACATCGACCCGGCGCTGCGCATGGCCACCAGCATCGGCATCGCCGAGGCGCGGGCGGACGACACTTACGAGTCGCTGTTCGCGCGCGCGGACGCCGCGCTGTACCGCGCCAAGCAGCAGGGCCGCGATCGCGTCGCCGACTAGCGAACGGACCGCCGATGCTTACAGCGCGTCGGCGTCGAGTTCGCCGGTACGGATGCGCACCACCTGGTCCAGGCCCCAGACGAAGATCTTGCCGTCGCCGATCTTGCCGGTGCCGGCGGCCTTCATGATGGCCTCCACCACCGCCTCCACGCGGTCGTCGGTGACCGCGATCTCCAGCTTGATCTTGGGCAGGAAATCCACCACGTACTCGGCCCCGCGGTACAGCTCGGTGTGGCCCTTCTGGCGCCCGAAGCCCTTGACCTCGGTCGCGGTGATGCCGGTGACACCCGCCTCGGCCAGCGCCTCGCGCACATCGTCCAGCTTGAACGGCTTGATCACCGCCATCACCATCTTCATCGTCGCGCCTCCATTTGCATGCGGCGAGCATAGCGCGGCCGATGCCGGCATACTGACCGCGTCCACCCGGTTTCCCCTACCCTGCCGCGCGGAACCCGCCGACGGCCATCCGCCCGCGCCCCGCGCGATGCTGGCCCTACCGGCAGGAGACCCACCATGAGCCCCGCAAGCATGATCGACCTGGCCCACCTCGACGACCTCGCCCGCCGCCTCAGCAGCCTGGTGCCCCCCGGCCTGCGCGAGGGCCGCGAGGAGCTGCAGCAGAACTTCAAGTCCGTGCTGCAGGCCGGGCTGGCCAAACTGGACCTGGTGACCCGCGAGGAGTTCGAGGTGCAGCGCCTGGTGCTGGCGCGCACCCGCGAGAAGCTCGAGGCGCTGGAACGCCAGCTGGCCGAACTGGCCGGCGGCGACGATCCCGCCGCGCGCTGAGGGCCGCCGCCATGAGCCTTGCGATCGTGCACAGCCGTGCGCGGATGGGCGTGCGCGCGCCCGAAGTCCGGGTGGAAGTGCACCTGGCCGGCGGCTTGCCGGCCATGTCCATCGTGGGCCTGCCGGAAGCGGCCGTGCGCGAAGCCAAGGACCGCGTGCGTGCCGCCATCCAGTGCGCGCAGTTCGAATTCCCGGCGCGCCGGATCACGGTGAACCTCGCGCCTGCCGACCTGCCGAAGGACGGCGGCCGCTACGACCTCGCCATCGCGCTGGGCATCCTCGCCGCCAGCGGGCAGCTGCCGGTGGAGGCGCTGGACGGCTGGGAGTTCATCGGCGAACTGGCGCTGACCGGCGAACTGCGGCCCGTGGACGGCGCGCTGGCCGCGGCGCTGGCCGCTGGTGAAAGCGGACGCCGCCTGCTGGTCGCTCCCGCCAACGGCGCGGAGGCCGCGCTGGCCAGCGCCGTCGAGGTGCGCACCGCGCGCACCCTGCTGGAGGTCTGCGCCGCGCTGGAAGGCCGTCGTGCCCTGCCGCCCGCGGAAGCGCCCGCGGCCACGGACACCGCCGCCCCTGACCTCGCCGACGTGCGCGGGCAGGCGCAGGCGCGGCGCGCGCTGGAGATCGCCGCGGCCGGGGGCCACCACCTGCTGCTGGTCGGGCCGCCCGGCAGCGGCAAGACGCTGCTGGCCTCGCGCCTGTGCGGCATCCTGCCACCACCCACCGATTCGGAAGCGTTGGAAGCCGCCAGCATTGCTTCCGCCAGCGGGCGCGGCCTGGACCTCGCGCGCTGGCGCCAGCGCCCGTTCCGCGCGCCCCACCACACCGCCAGCGCGGTGGCGCTGGTCGGCGGCGGCGCCGACCCGCGGCCGGGCGAGATCTCGCTGGCCCACCACGGCGTGCTGTTCCTCGACGAGCTGCCGGAGTGGAGCCGGCACGCGCTGGAAGTGCTGCGCGAACCGCTGGAATCCGGCAGCGTCAGCATCGCGCGTGCGGCGCGCCACTGCGAGTTCCCGGCGCGCTTCCAGCTGGTGGCGGCGATGAACCCCTGCCCCTGCGGCTGGGCCGGCGACCCGTCGGGGCGCTGCCTGTGCAACGAGGAGATGATCCGCCGCTACCGCGCGCGCATCTCCGGCCCGCTGCTGGAGCGCATCGACCTGCACGTGGAGGTGCCGCGCCTGCCACCCACCGCGCTGCGCACCGACGGCGCCCCAGGCGAGTCCAGCGCGCGCGTGCGCGAGCGCGTGCTGGCCGCGCGCGACCGCCAGCAGGCGCGTAGCGGCGGCACCAATGCGCGCCTGGACCAGGCACAGACCAACGCGTTCTGCGCGTTGTCCGCGCGCGACGCCGGCCTGCTCGAGCGCGCGGTGGAAGCGCTGCAACTCTCCGCGCGCTCGCTGCACCGCATCCTGCGCGTGGCCCGCACCATCGCCGACCTCGCCGGCAGCGACGCCATCGACACCCCACACCTCACCGAGGCCATCGGCTACCGCAAGCTGGAGCGCGGGCGCGACCGCGTGGCGGCATAGCCCCGTAAACGCCGGTCAGCGCGGCCACACCCGCCGGTTGGGATCGAACTCCGACTCGACCAGCGTCCCGGCGCGCGGCCCGAAGCCGCAGACCAGCAGCGGGCTCTGCTCGTAGTGGGTCATCCCGAACGCCCGCTCCAGATCGACTTCGTTGATCGCACTGGTGACGAATGGCCCCAGCCCGGCCTGCGTCGCGCACAGCTGCAGGGTTTGCGACAGGTGGCCGGCATCGAGGATGCAGACCCGATAGGCCTTGGCATGGTTGCGGTACTTCCAGAAGTTGCGATGGAAGCGCGGGGCCAGCACGCACAGCACCGCGGCATCGGCGAAGAAGCCCTGCCCGGCCACGGCGATCTGCGCGAACGCCCGAAGGCTCTCGCTGCTCCATGCGGTGGCCGCCTCGCCGGCCGGCAGCGCACGCGTGCCGACATCGCCCGCCACGGGCGCCGCGACCTGCGGAGCCACGGCCAGCAAGGCGTGCTCCGCCGCACGATAGCGATACAGGCCCGGGGCCAGCCCCTGCACCCGCTGCACGATCAGGAAGCATTCCACCGGATGCAGCGCCCCTCCCGACGGGCTGGTGCGCTTGATGACCTCGAAGCCCGGAGCGGGCCGGCCACTTCCGCGCCGGCCGAAGGTGCGGGCCATGATCCCGGAAAACACCTCCAGCGGGATGCTGGCCTGCGGGTCGTAATTGCGGCAGGTGGTGCGTGCATCCAGCAAGGCGTCGAACGCATCGCGGGCGGGACGCGGCAGGGCATGCAATGGCGCGCCTTCGGGAAGCGGCCCCTCCGCTGGCGGCGGAAGCCCGTGCTGCCGCAGCAGGCCTTCGTTGCTGTCCAGGCCCTGCTCGGCCATGCCGGCAGGGCCGTCGATGGCCTCCCAGCGCGCGGCCATGTGCGCGACTGCTGACATCGGATACCAGCCTTGTGCACGGTAGCGCTCGTCAGTCTGCGCTTGATCTCCCCCCATTTTGAGCAGCAATAGTCCAGCGGCTATTAGCTGATCGACTGACTCGCTTCCATACCGTTTATCCAGTTCCTTACGGCTGATCCAGTCTACTGCACTCAAGTCACCCAGCATCCGCGCCTGGTCTGCACCTATCTCAACCGCATGATCCAGATGTGGTGCATAAGCGAACCATGCCAAACGACTCACGATGCCCGTGCCACCTGACATCAGACTGTCCAGCCGGAATTCAGCCAGCTCACGTGGCTCAAGCCACACCGTCGCGCAACGACGCAACATTACGCATCCCATACAGCTTTAAAGGCACGTGACTATAATGATAGTCTGCTGTTGCTGCAATCCGCAGCAAAAATTTAAGGAACCAATTATGGACATGCGCGTTGCACCGCCAGCACTCGAGCCTAAAGTGGCCAATGAACTACTTAACCTTCTCTCTGTGAGCGATGAATTTCGCGAGCTATTCGTTAGCAACACTAAAGCTGCACTAGAGATCGCCGGATACATCCACTCTGATGAGCGACTCCCTCATCCCGCAATATGCTTTGGTTCGCTTGCAGGCACACTAGCTAGCAAATCCGAAATCTCTGCTGCTCGAGACAAGCTATTGAGGAACATCACCCAGATCCAGGGGATGCTTTGCCCGTTTGAATCTCAGTCTTCACTAATTGGCTGAGAGTGCTGCCGTGAGCGCTGAAAAGACTCCTCCCGCCGGATTGCATCCCATCATTGTAAAGCGATTGCTGGACAACCTGGAAAGCAACGACGCCTTCCGCACGCTGTTCCAGCAATCGCCCGAGCAGGCGCTGCGGTCGATCGGGTACACCGACGCCTGGGAGTGCATGGGACTGAAGGGGGGCGCCACGCTTGCTTCGCCGGAACAGATCCGTGCGCAGCGGACGAAGCTGGAGGAAGCGATGACGGGCATCCAGAAGGCCGACTGCGTGCTGGAGGCGCAAGAAGGATACTGATTGAGAAGGGTGCTGATTGAAGCGGGGCCGGGCACAGCCCGGCCCCGCTTCTCTCGCGATCACCGTGTCCTTGCCTCGGGCCGCGCCTGATCCGCCAGAAGCGTGGCATTGAGGAACCGCAGCACCTCGGATGTGGTGCTCTCGGTCACGATGCGTCCGCGGTGGGACGCCAGCCATTCCGTCTGTGCGCGGGCGATGGCCTCATCGCCCGCCGCTTGCGCGGCCTGCTGCAATGCCCAGTGCACCGCCACCAAAGCCGTGTCCTTTCCCGCCAGCGGCCGCAGGCGCGCGATCGCCGCCTGCGGCTTGCCAGCCAGCCGTTCCTGCTCTGCCAACACCACCTCGCGCAACTGTGCGACGGTGGGATAGTCGCGCAGGATGCCGCTGCCTTCGGTCCGGCGAAGCGCCTCCGCCACTCCGGCACGGTCGCCGAGACGCGCCGACAACAAGCCGGCATAGAGCCGCAGCTCGACGGAATACGGCGGATACAGGGCGTCGCTCCGCACGCCATTGGCATCGATGGCCGCCAACAGCCTTGCCAGCGCCTGCCGTGCATCACCCTGATGCGCGAGTACTGCCTGCGTGGCGACGGCCGCGCGGGCGCGGCCGGAGTCCAGCACATCCCCATCGGCTTCGGCCTTGGCTTGCCAGTCGCGCGCGGCCGCCGCCGCGCGGGCCGGATCATGGCGGATCGTCCACGTCATCACGGCCGCATCACCCTGCCAGCCATCGCGTCCAGCAGCACTGCCGAAGTAGATCCTGTCTGCCTCCCGGAATTGCCCGCGCAGCTCCAGCGCGCGCGCGTACATTTCGGCCCAACCAGAGAATCCCCCGGCGCGGCTGGTGTGGAACTCTGCCAGGGCCGCGTCATATCGCTCCTGTCCCAGCAAATAGGTTCCAAGCATGTAGCGAGAAATCAGGATTCGCTCGTACTGGGGCTTGAGCGTCCGCCGAACCAGCATCTCCGCGGCACGGAAATCGTTGTTCTGGTGCCACTGGTTGGTCGCCAGCCTCCCCAACGTACGGAAATCGTCCGGATACAGCGCCAGGTATTCCTCGGCCTTGCGGAAATAGGCCTGTGGATTGTCGTACTGCATCAGCATCAGCTCGACCATCTGGCGCTCCTGCGGCGACAGCCGCTGCGGGATCGCCAGCGCCTTGCGCCATTCCTCACGCGCCTGCGCGACTTCGCCCAGCGAGGCATGCAGGCGCGCCATGTCGGCATGCGCCAGCGCGAAATCCGGGTCCAGCTGCAAGGCGCGGCGGTACATGCCCAGCACCTGCTCGCGGTCGGCGGTAGTGGCGGCCAGCCGGCGCGCGACCGCGAACGCCTTCAATGCATCCAGGCTGGGGGTGGCGACGTTCGGCAGCGGCACCGAGGTCTTCTGCACGTTCTGCAGGGCCTCGCCGAGCCTGGCGCGCAGCTGGTCGGTGACGTCGTCGATGGAAGCGAGCGCGGACTCCACGCCCTTGCCGTCCGCCGAGACCGCGTACACGGTGGTCTGGGTGTGCGGATCGATGACCTCGGCGCTCACCCGCAGGCGCCCGCCCACCTCCGAGACCGTGGGCAGCAGCAGCGCGCGGGCACCGTCGCGCAGTGCGATCTCCGAACCGAGCATGCGGTCCACCTGCACGTCCGGCTTGCGCTGCATCCGCTGCAGGGTGTCGCGCACCTTCAGATCGCTGAGCACGTTGACGTAGCGCGACTGCTCCAGGCTGATCCGGAACGCCTGCTCCAGGGCATCGCTCAGGCGCGGATCGCCGGTGAGGTTGCGCAGGTCGCCCACCACCACCCAGTCACGCTCGTTGAAAGCGATGGCCGGCTTCGGCTGGGTCAGGAACCACGCGCCCACCGCCATGCCGGCCACCAGCAGCGCCTCGGCGGCGAGTGCCACCGGCCGCCGCCACAATGGCAGGTCGCGCCAGGCCTTCGGCGTGTGCGCCGGCATGCGCAGCGCGGCCAGGCCGGGCTCGCCGACCTCGTGCACCTCCTGCGCCTCGGGCACGCCCTTGAAGCGCCAGCGCCCGTAGGACTTCCACACCAGCAGCTCGCCGCGTTCGCCCAACTCGCGCGCCGCGCGGTGCGCCAGCGGCTCGGCAGTGGCTGAGAGCAGGATCTGGCCGGGCCGCGCCAGCGCCATCAGGCGCCCGGCCAGTGGCTTGGCCAGGCCCTCCACTTCCAGCGGCTTGGCGCCCATCCGCACCGCGTCCGGGCTGTTCTCCCACAGCAACACTTCGCCCACGTGCAGGCCGGCGCGCGCCTGCAGCGGCTGGTTGAGCTGCATCTGCCGCCCGAGCTCGCGCAGGCCGCGCATGTAGTCGAGGGCGAAGCCGAGGCCGTCGATCGGGCGTTCGAACAGCAGCAGCAGCCCGTCGCTGCGGTCGATCAGCCGCCCGCGCCAGCGCTGCTGCAGCTCCAGCACCAGGCGGTCGTGCGCGCGGAACAGGGCCGCGGCCGGCGCATCGCCGAGGCGCTCCACCAGCTGGGTGGAGTCCACCAGGTCGGTGAGCAGCAGGGTGCGGACCTGCGGGGCGTGGGCCGCCTGATCCATCGCCGCGTGCTCAGTCCAGCCACTCGACATGGCCGCCGCCGCGGCGCTTGGCGCGGTACAGCGCGCGGTCCACGCGGGCGTAGCACTGCTCCCAGCTCGGCGCCTCATGGGGGCCGACCAGGCAGGCGCCGATGCTGAGGGTGGCCATCTGCGGCGGGTTGCTGTGCATGCGCTCGAGCATGCGCGCGCTGTCGGCGATGTAGCCGGCGATGCGCTTCGCCTCGTCGCGGCCCTGGCCCTGCAGCAGCAGACAGAACTCGTCGCCACCCAGGCGGCAGGCGATGTCGTCCTTGCCAGCCACCGCGCGCAGCAGGTTGGCCACGCTCTGCAGCACGCGGTCGCCCACCAGGTGGCCGTGGGTATCGTTGATCGCCTTGAAACGGTCGCAATCGAGCAGGAGCAGCGCGTGCCCGGCGAGCATGCCTTCGCCCTGCAGCTGCTCCAGGTGCTGCAGGAAGCCGCGCCGGTTGGCCAGCCCGGTGAGCTCGTCGGTGCGGGTCAGCACTTCGGTCTGGTCCAGCCGGTGGCTGGTGGAGCGCAGTGCGTCCAGGGTGTCCTGCAGCTCCTGGTTGCGCCGGCGCAGGCGGCCGATCAGCGCCTGCTCGTTCAACACCACGCGCATGATCGCGCGGCGCAGGAACTGCGCCAGCAGGTGCGGGTCGCGCTCGGCCAGGGTCTCGAATTCGCCGCGGCCCAGTTCCAGCAGCGCGCTATCTTCCAGTACGTGGGCGTCCGCGCTGCGCGCATGGTCGCCGATCAGCAGGCCCAGCTCGCCGAAGAACGCGCGCTCGCCCAGTCGCTTGCTGATCAGGTCGTCGCCGAAATCCAGCTCCACCGCGCCGCTGGCGACCACGAACATCGCATCGCCGGCATCGCCGCGACGGAACAGGTGCTGGCCGGCCGCGACCTCGCGCGGGCGAGCGACCTGCGCGAACAGCGCGTACTCGCGGGGGTCCAGCGCCGATACGCCGGGCTCGTCCGCGATCCGTGCCTTGCCGATGGTGCTCACTGCAGCCACGCGCCCCCACTCCCCCTGCGCCTATTCAGGCCCAGACAGGATAGCACCGCCGGGCGCATTGCAAGCCCCCGGCAGCGCGGACTTCAGGCCGCCACGCGGTCGCCGTGGAACTGCTCTTCCTCGGTGCTGCCCTTGAGCGCGACGGTGGCACTGTGCTGGCCCTGGATGGTCTGGGTGAGCGCATCGAAGTACCCGGTGCCGACCTCGCGCTGGTGCTTGACCGCGGTGAAGCCGCGCTCGGCGGCGGCGAACTCCTTTTCCTGCAGCTCCACGAACGCGCTCATCTGCCGCCGCGCATAGCCATGCGCCAGCTCGAACATGCCGTAGTTGAGCGCGTGGAAGCCGGCCAGGGTGATGAACTGGAACTTGTAGCCCATCGCCCCGAGTTCCCTCTGGAACTTCGCGATCGTCGCGTCGTCCAGGTGCTTCTTCCAGTTGAACGAGGGCGAGCAGTTGTAGGCCAGCAGCTTGCCCGGGTACTTGCGGTGGATGGCCTCGGCGAACTTGCGCGCAAACTCCAGATCCGGCTTGCCGGTCTCGCACCACACCAGGTCGGCATAGGGCGCGTAGGCCAGGCCGCGGCTGATAGCCTGCTCCAGGCCCTTGCGGGTCTTGAAGAAGCCCTCGACGGTGCGCTCGCCGGTGCAGAACGGGCGGTCGTTGTCGTCCACGTCCGAGGTCAGCAGGTCGGCGGCCTCGGCGTCGGTGCGGGCGACGATCAGGGTCGGTACGCCCATCACATCGCTCGCCAGGCGCGCGGCGGTCAGCTTCTCGACCGCCTCGCGGGTCGGCACCAGCACCTTGCCGCCCATGTGCCCGCACTTCTTCACGCTGGCCAGCTGGTCCTCGAAATGCACGCCTGCGGCGCCGGCTTCGATCATCGCCTTCATCAATTCATAGGCGTTGAGCACCCCGCCGAAACCGGCCTCGGCGTCGGCCACGATCGGCTGCAGGAAGTCGATCGAATCATCCCCTTCGGCATGGTGCAGCTGGTCGGCGCGCAGCAGGGTGTTGTTGATGCGCTTGACCACCGCCGGCACCGAGTTGGCCGGGTACAGCGACTGGTCGGGGTACATCTCACCGGCGAGGTTGGCATCCGCCGCGACCTGCCAGCCGGACAGGTAGATCGCCTTCAGCCCGGCCTTCACCTGCTGCATGGCCTGGTTGCCGGTGAGCGCGCCGAGCGCGTTGACGAAATCCTCGCTGTGCAGCGACTTCCACAGCTTCTCCGCGCCGAGCCGCGCCAGCGAGTGCTCCACGTGCACGGTGCCGCGCAGGCGCACCACGTCCTCGGCGGAATAGGTGCGGGTGATCCCGGCCCAGCGCGGGTTGTTGGCCCAGTCCAGCTTCAGTTGCTCGGCGGTCGGCAGGGTGTGCTTCATCATGGCGGTGTCCTTGGTGGAAGGCAGTGGGATGCGTGCCCGTTGCGCGCGGCGACCGGGCGCAGGGTTCAATCCAGACGTTCGTAGGCCGGCAGGGTCAGGAACGGGGCGAGCTCATCGGCGTGGGTGAGGCGGTCGAGGATCCCGATCGCCTCCGCCACCCGGCTCGCGCCCGGCAGACCGGGCTGCGCGCGCAGGCGGCTGGGCAGCGCGATCAGGGCGCGCTCGAACAGGGCGAAATCGACCGGGGTGCCGTCATCCAGCGCCAGTGCCTCGCGGCCGTCATCGCCGTAGTGCAGCCATTGCCACAGCTGTGCGCGCGCGATCTCGGCGGTGGCCGCGTCCTCCATCAGATGGTGGATCGGCACGCAACCGTTGCCGTCCAGCCATGCCGCGAGGTAGCGCACGCAGACCTCGACGTTGCCGTCGAAGCCGGCGCGGGTGATGGTGCCCAGGCAGGGCTGCAGCAGGTCGGCGGCCTCCACGTGCACGTCCTCGCGGGCGACGTGCAGCTGGTTCGGCCCGGGCATGCGTGCGTCGAACACCTCGCGCGCCAGCGGCACCAGCGCCGGGTGCGCGACCCAGGTACCGTCGTGACCGGCCGTGACCTCGCGCAGCTTGTCCGCGCGCACCCGCGCCAGCGCTTCCGCATTGGCCTGCGCGTCGTGCGCGATCGGGATCTGCGCGGCCATCCCGCCCATCGCGTGCGCGCCGCGGCGGTGGCAGGTCCGGATCAGCAGCTCCGAATACGCGCGCAGGAACGGCTGCACCATCGTCACCTGCCCACGCTCGGGCAAGACCCGGTCGCGGTGCCGGCGCAGGGTCTTGATGTAGGAAAAGATGTAGTCCCAGCGTCCGCAGTTGAGGCCGACCACCCGCCCCTTCAGGGCATGCAGGATCTCGTCCATCTCGAACACGGCCGGCAAGGTCTCGATCAGCACAGTGACCCGGATCTGCCCGCGCGCCAGCCCGAGCACGGATTCGATGTGGGCCAGCACCGCGTCCCACAGCGCGGCCTCTTCCATCGACTCCAGCTTGGGCAGGTACAGGTAGGGCCCGCGGTCGCGCGCGGCCAGCGCGCGGGCGTTGTGGAAGCAGAACAGCCCGGCGTCGAACAACGCCCCGGCCAGGCGCACGCCGTCCACCCGCACGTGCTTCTCGTCCATGTGCCAGCCGCGCGGGCGCACGATCAGCACCGCCTGCTCGGCCTCCGGCTTCAGTGCGTAGTGCTTGCCGTTACCAGCGGTGAACGCCAGCGTGCCGGCCACCGCTGCGCGCAGCGCCTGCTGGCCGGCGACGAGATTGTCCCAGGTCGGCGCGGTGGAGTCCTCGAAGTCGGCCATGTAGCAGCTGGCGCCCGAGTTCAGCGCGTTGATGACCATCTTCGGGTCCACCGGCCCGGTGATCTCCACCCGGCGGTCGCGCAGCGCAACCGGGGCCGGGGCCACCGTCCACTCGGCGGCGCGCAGGGCGGCGGTGTCGGCGCGGAAGTCCGGCAGCGCGCCGGCATCGAACGCCTGCTGGCGCGCGCGGCGGGCGGCCAGCCGGGCCTGGCGTTCGCCCTCGAAGCGGCGGTGCAGGTCGGCAAGGAAGGCCCGCGCGGCCGGCGTCAGCAGGGCGTCCTGGCCGGGCGCCTGGCCGTCGATTTCAAGGGTCGCCTCCGGTTCCGCCTCCGGAACCCGCTGCAGCACTGCCGACATCCGTCCTCTCCTTGCGCGTCTTGCGTGGAGCAGCACCATCCGCCAGCGTGTGGTATTTGACAAACGAGATTTATCAATGATTAGTATTTGTAATTCAAATACTTTTGGCTGACCCCGCATGCCGGCCTCCGGCGCCCGCCCGCCACGCTTTTCCTACAAGGGCTCGCGCCTGAAGCCGCTGCGCGCGTTCTGCCAGGTGGCGCGCCTGGGGTCGATCAGCCGCGCCGCGGAAGCGCTGTACCTCAGCCAGCCGGCGGTGACCCTGCAGCTGCAGGCGCTGGAGCGCGAGCTCGGGGTACGCCTGCTGGAGCGCAGCGGCCGCCGGCTCACCCCCACCCGCGAGGGCGAGCTGCTGTATGCGATGGCGCGTCCGCTGGTGGAAGGGCTGGACGGGCTGGCCGCGCAGTTCCGCGAGCAGGTGCGCGGGCTGGATGCCGGCGAGCTGCACGTGGCCGCCGGCAGCTCGACCATCCTCTACCTGCTGCCGCCGATCGTGGAGGCGTTCCGCCGCCAGTACCCGGACGTGCGCCTGAGCCTGCACAACGTGACCGGCGCCAGCGGGCTGGACCTGCTACGCAGCGACGCGGTGGATCTGGCGGTCGGCTCGATGCTGGACGTGCCGGCCGACCTCGCCTACGCCCCGGCGCAGCGCTACGAGCCGATGCTGATCACCCCGCCCGACCACCCGCTGGCGACCAAGCCCGAGCTGGCGCTGGAAGACCTGTCACCGTATGGCCTGATCCTGCCGCCCAAGCGCCTGACCACCTACCGCCTGGTGGACCTGGTGTTCCAGCAGAACCGGGTGCCGTACACGGTGGCACTGGAGGTGGGCGGCTGGGAGGTCATCAAGCAGTACGTAGCGATGGGCCTCGGCATCAGTATTGTCACTGCGATCTGCCTGACCGCAGCCGACCGCGAGCGCCTGGCCGCGCGCTCACTGGCACGCTGGTTCCCCTCGCGCAGCTATGGCGTGGTGGTGCGCAAGGGCAAGTTCCTGTCACCGCAGGCGCGCGCCTTCGCGGAACTGCTCCAGCCCGGCCTGCTGGCGCCGCGCGGCTACGACGAGAGCGGCCACTCCGAGCGCTGAAGCAGCGCACGCTCAGCGCTCCGGGATTGCCAGCGCATCTTCCTTGTAGATGGCCACGTGCGGCACGCCGTCGGGGCCGATCCAGCCGCGGTACATGCCGCCGGTGTTGAACGGGAACGCGACCACGCCATCGGCCCCGAGCGCGATCGCCCCCCCATCGCCGCCCGCCTTTGGAATGTCGCGGTTGATGACGCCATCGGCCGCCTTCGGCAGCGGTTCGCCGGCCAGCCGCACCCGCGCGCAGATCTCATGTGCAGCGGCGGCGCGGATGTAGAACTCGCCCCAGCCGGTACCGGACACCGCGCAGCCGGCCTCGGCCCAGGTACCGGCGCCAATGATCGGGCTATCCCCCACACGCCCGTAGCGCTTGTTGGTCATGCCGCCAGTCGAAGTGCCGGCAGCCAGATGCCCGCGCGCATCCAGCGCCAGCGCCCCCACGGTGCCGAAATAGGCCTTGCCCGGCAGCACCAGCGGAACCTGCGCTGCCTGCGCCTGCCGCTCCTGCTCCAGCGCCTTTTGCAGCTGCTGCCAGCGCTTCTCGGTACGGAAATAGGCCGGGTCCACCAGCGCGATGCCTTGCTCCTTGGCGAATTGCTCGGCGCCATCACCCACCATCATCACGTGGTTGGACTTGTCCATGATCGCGCGCGCCAGCAGGATCGGATTTTTCACCCGATGCAACCCGGCTGCCGCGCCAGCCTTGCCGCTGGCGCCATCCATGATCGCCGTGTCCAGCTCGTTGCGGCCGTCATGGGTGAACACCGCACCACGCCCGGCATTGAACTGCGGCGCATCCTCCAGCACGGTGATCGCCGCCGTCACCGCATCCAGCGCGCTGCCGCCGCCCTGCAGTCTGACGTAGCCCGCGCGCAGCGCCGCCTCCAGCGCCTGCTTGGCCGCCGCTTCCTCGTCAGGCGTGAGATCGCCCGGCTCCACGCCGGCACCGCCGTGGATCACCAGCGTCGGCATGTCCAGCGCCACCAGCACGCCGTCGCGCACCGCATAGTTGCGGGTGAACGCCGGCCGCTCCACTTCGCCGGATGGCAGGTGCAGGACCGAATTGGCATCCACGCCCACCGTCCACAGGCGATCGATGCGCAGCGGATGCTCCTCCTTCTGGATACGCTCGAAGCCGCCATGCACCACGGTGACGCCGGCGCCAGGCGCGGTGGAATAGACGTGCGCACGGCCGTCGGCCTCCACCGCCAGCGCGGCGCGTTCGTCCACCCCGAGGCCCAGCAGGGGACGCCCGGCGAGTTGCTCGCTCTTGGTCAGGAACGCCACCAGCCGGCCCAGGCGGGCGCGCTCGCTGAAGTGGGTGTCGGTCACCACCCCTTCCAACAGGGGAATGTTGAGGAAGCCCGTCTCGATGGTATTGCCATCGCCCAGTGGGTCGGCCAGCGCGCGTGGACTGGTGATGCTGCCGCCATCCATCGCGCCGTACAGGTACTCGCCCAGGATCGCCAGCCCCGCGCTGGTGCCGCCCAACGGCTTGCCTGCACGCACGTGTGCATCCAGCGCCTTCGCCAATGGAGTACCGCGCCAGTAGCGTACGTAACGCGACTGGTCGCCACCGGCAATGAAGATGCCATCGGCGCGGCGGATCGCGGCGAGGATGGCCGGATCGCTGGCCGCCTCGCGGTCCTTGAACACGAACGTCTCGGCCGAGGCGATCCCGCCCACTTTTTCGTAGAACTCCTGGCCGATCTCGCCCCCCAGCGAAGCACGCAGGATCACGATATGGCCGTGGCCGGCCTTGGCCATGAACCAGCGCAGCGCATCGAAGTTGCGGTCGCCACCACCCATCAGCAGCAAGCCCGGCTGCACCCGCCCCGGAGTCTTGGCGGTGGGATTTCCAAGCAGGTAGTGGTCCACATTCGCCGCGGGCGCCAGCAACGGCAACAATAGCGCCAGTACCGCCACCAGAAGCTGCGTGGTGCCGCTCAGTCGCTTCATATCGCTTCCTCTCGCAGGGGCATGCCTGGGATAGACGAATGGACGCGCGATTTCCCCCGCCGAAGTATCGGCTTTCGCTATGGTAGAGCCATGCAGGCCGACCTCGACCGCTGGTTCATCCACGAAATCCTGGCCCATGAGCAGGCCCTGATGGCGTTCCTGCGCCGGCACTGGCCGCACCCGGACGAATGGCACGATCTGCGCCAGGAGCTCTACACCCGCATCTACGAAGCCGCCTCGCGCACGCTTCCGACCCAGCCCAAGGCCTTCCTGTTTGCCAGCGCGCGCCACCTGATGGCCGACCGCCTGCGCCGCGCCAAGGTCGTCTCGATCGAACCGATGGGTGATTTGCCGCCTTCGCACGTCTTGGTGGACGAGGTCTCGCCGGAACGCTGGTGCGGCGGACGCCAGTCCCTGCGGCGGCTGGCGCAGGCACTGGACCGCCTGCCCAATCGCTGCCGCGAAGTGGTGTGGCTGCGGCGGGTCGAGGAGCTTTCCCAGAAGGACGTGGCCCTGCGGCTAGGAATCAGCGAGAAAACGGTGGAAAAACACATCGCCAAAGCCATGCGTCTGCTGGCTGATGCCCTGTTTGCGGGAGAACCGGCACCTGCACCCACAGCCAGCGCGCCGGGCAAGGCGGAGCCGGGCCATGGCCGCAAATAGCGCCGCCATCGAAGCCGCCGCCGCCGCCTGGCTGGCGCAGCGCGACAGTGAACGCTGGAGCCGGCAGGACGAAACCGCCCTGCAGGCTTGGCTGGCCGCGGACACCGCGCACCGCGTGGCCTTCCTGCGCTTGCAGGCGGCCTGGCAGGAGAGCGCGCGCCTGCAGGCGCTGGGCGCCGGCCGCCCCGCCCGCCGCGAGCAGATGCTGCAGGCGCTTGCGGCACGTCCTGCCCGCCACGTCCGCCATCGCCGCCCTCGCTGGCCGTGGGCCATAGCGGCCATGCTGGCCGCCTGCACCTTGGTCGCCGTAGGGCTATGGCGACCAACACCACCCGCATCGCAACCGCCCGCATATGCCTATGAAAGCGGCATCGGCCAGGTGCGCCAGATCGTGCTCACCGATGGCTCCCGGGTGACCCTGGCCGCCGCCAGCCGGATCGAGGTGCAGCTGACGCGACAGGCGCGCCGCGTCCACCTGCTGCAGGGCGAGGCGATCTTCGCCGTGGCCAAGGACCCCGCACGGCCATTTTCCGTCGCCGCCCGCGGCTATCGCGCCGTGGCGGTGGGCACGCGCTTCTCGGTGCGGCGCGATCCCGGCAGCGTGCGGGTCGTGGTGACCGAAGGCACCGTGCGCCTGGAAGACGCGGCAGGTGCCGCCGGCGCCTCCGCACTGCTGCCGGCGGGCAGCCTGGCGCTGGCACGCGCGGATGGCGTCCTGGTGCGCAACCTCGCGCTCGAGGACGCGCAGCATCTGCTGGACTGGCAGCAAGGCTGGTTGGTGTTCCGCGACACCCCGCTGTCCGAGGCGGTGGCCGAATTCAACCGCTACAACGCGCGCAAGCTGGTGCTGGCCGACGCGCGCGCCGGCGCGCTGCGGATCGGCGGCAGCTTCCGCTGGGACAACGAGGATGGCTTCGTCCGCCTATTGGAGGCCGGATTCCCGATCCGCGCCGAGGCCCAGGACGGGCGGATCCTGCTGCACGCGCGCTGAGGAAAGCGAATGCGGGATTTCCCGCGGTCGCTCGTCATGATGCCGCGATGGCGCCACGTCGAGCGCCCACTGGGGAATCTTCGCCATGAAACCGCTACGCGTCCTGCTGTTGTCGCTCGCCTGTTCCGCCGCCCTGGCGGCGCAGGCGCAAACCGCCACCCGCCTCGACATCCCCGCCGGCGACCTCGCCACCGCGCTGGATGCCTATGCGCGCCAGACCGGCACCCAGCTGGTGTACCGCGCGGACCAGCTGAAGGGCGCACGCAGCCGTGGACTGCGCGGGCAAGTGCCTTCCGCGCAGGCGCTCGATGCCCTGCTGGCAGGCAGTGGCTTCATCGCGCGGCGCGACGCCTCCGGGGCCGTGCTGATCGTGCCGGCCGCCAATGCGCCGGCCGCGCCACCAGCGCGCAAGCCGGCCGCGCAGGCGGAGGCTCCGGTGACCAACCTGGAGGCGGTGCAGGTCACCGGCTCCCGCATTCCGCGCGCGCAGGTGGAAGGCCCGGCTCCGATCACCATCGTCAGCGCCGAGCAGATCCAGGCCGCCGGCCTGACCACGCTGCCCGAGGTGCTGCGCTCGCTCAGCCAGAACAGCGGCAGCGTGCAGGGCCAGCAGAACACCACCAGCGCGCAGTCCACTCCCGGCGCGCAGGCGGTGGACCTGCGCGGACTGGGCCCGAACCATACCCTGGTGCTGGTCAACGGCCGCCGGATCGCCGACTTCCCGCTGCCGCTCAACAGCCGCAGCAATTTCACCGACATCGGCAACATCCCGCTCGGCATGATCGAGCGCATCGAGATCCTCACCGGCAGCGCCTCCGCCGTATACGGCTCGGATGCCATGGCGGGGGTGATCAACATCATCCTCAAGAAATCGGTGGACGGCACCATCCTCGACTACCGCTACGGCGGCACCAGCGAGGGCGGAGGCGAGTCGCACGACCTCACCCTGACCACCGGCTTCGAGCGCGGTGATTTCAGCGCAGTGCTGGGGCTGGAGCTGATCGACCAGCGCCCGTTGTGGGGCTATCAGCGCAAGGTGCAGGATTCGACCCTGGATGCGCCGATCCCGCGCCGCCGCCTGCCGCGCCTGATCGCGCAGGTGTACGACTGGGACGACGATATCAATCTCGCGCCGCCGGATGGCTGCCAGGCGATGGCGGGACTCAATGGCGGAACCACGGTGCTGGCCTACGACCGCTATGGCGAGCCCTACTGCGGCAGCGACCGTGCGATCGCCTACCGCACCATCCGCAACCAGCGCACCGGGGTCAGCGCGTATGGATCGTTCGAGTACCGCATGTCCGGCGACCTGTCCTGGTTCGCGGACGTGCAGGCCGCGCGCCAGACGGTGAAACTGCTCACCGGCACCAACGGCAACGACGTGGTCAGCGACAACATGGGCTGGGAGTTCCACGATCCGGCCTCGACCGACAACTACCGCAACAAGATGTTCTTCAACCAGGCCACCGGGCATTACGAGATCTGGTCGCGCCAGTTCACGCCCGAGGAGATGGGCGGGCTGCGCAACCGCATGAACACCACCACCCAGAAGACCCTGGCCATCACCACCGGCTTCAAGGGCAGCTTCGGGCGCGACTGGAACTGGGAAGCGGCCTACAACCACTCGCAATACGATGCCGACGTGGCGATGCCGCGGATCAAGGCGGCGGCAGCCAACGCCCTGTTCCTGGGGCCGCGCCTGGGCTACGACGCCGACGGCTACGCCATCTACGACGCCGATCCGGCGCGCCTGTTCAAGCCGCTGACCGAGGCCGAGTTCGCCTCCATCGCGTCGATGTCGGTGTTCCGCCCGAAGGCGGACAACGACAACCTGAGCCTGACCCTGGACACCCCGGCCCTGTTCGCCCTGCCGGCCGGCGATGCCGGGTTCGCGGGCGCGCTGGAATTCGGCCGCCAGTCCTATCGCATCAATCCCGACCCGCTGGCGCTCACCGACGATGCGTACGTGGGGCCGCGCTACGGCGACGGCCGCGGCAGCCGCAACCACTGGAGCGCCGCCGCCGAATTGCGCCTGCCCCTGCTGCCCAGCGTGCAGGGCAGCCTCGCCGGCCGCTACGACCAATATCGCTACGCTGGCCGCCAGCCCGGCAAGTTCACCTACAGCCTGGGCCTGGAATGGCGCCCGCTGGATACGCTGCTGGTGCGCGGCTCCTACGGCACCGGTTTCCGCGCGCCGGACATGCACTACCTGTTCGCCGGAAACGATTACTACCGCACCCGCTACGCCACCGACTACTACCAGTGCCGGGTGGACAACCCTGGCGCCAGCAACGCCTGGTGCTATGACGATGGCGGCTACGACATCAGCACCTTCGACGTCTACACCGGCAACATCGCGCTCGACGTGGAGACCAGCCGATCCGCCACGTTCGGCTTCGTGTGGTCGCCCAGCCACGACTTCGACATCGCGGTCGACTACTACGCGATCCGCGTGCAGAACCAGGTGCAGGCCCAGGACCGCGATCTGCTGCGCCAGACCGAGGCCAACTGCCGGCTCGGCCAGACCGACACCGGCACGCCGGTGGACATCAACTCGCCCACCTGCGTGGATGCCATCGCGCGGGTGATCCGCGACGGCAACGGCGACATCACCAGCGTGCATTTCGGGCCGATCAACATCGCGCGCGAGCAGACCTCGGGGATCGACGTCACCGCCAACTACCGCCTGCAGACTGCGGCAGGCGACTTCCGCTTCACCGGCAACTACAACTGGACGCGCCGGCACACCCGCCAGCAGTATCCGGGCGATCCTACCGAGGACATGCTGGCGGTGAGCTTCAGCGATACCACCCTGCCGCGCGCCAAGGGCAACCTGGGGATCAACTGGGACCGCGGCGCATGGGGTGCCAGCCTGTTCGGCACCTACCTCGGACGGGTGGCCAATTACGCCAACGATGCATGGACGCACGCCACCTGGCGCTTCAATGCCGGCGCGCGCTATGACATCAACGACCATCTGCGCCTGGCGCTGACGGTGGACAACCTGTTCAACCAGATGCCGCCGAAGGATCCTACCTGGGGCAACTACCCTTACTACGACACCTCGTGGTTCGACAGCATCGGCCGCAGCTTCTTCCTGCAGCTGACCTGGAAGCTGGGCGGCAAGCCGTTGCAGTGACGCGGCGCGGGGCGGCGCTGCCAGCGGCGCCGCAGCCTGCCCTTACTCCGCCTCCGGCACCGGCTCGCCGACGAAACGGCGGTAGCCTGCGTAATGGTGGAACACGAAACCGGCGAACGCCGGGCGCGCGCGGTAGGCGCTTTCCACCTTGGCCGCCTCGGCCTCGAACGCGGCCTCGGTCATGCCGTGGAAGCTGAGCTTGGCCGGCTCGCCGGGGTTGAAGTCCAGCCCGATCACCACGCGCTTGCCCACGCGGTCGGCGTACGCCATTTCGGAGTCGGCGTGGGCGAGGATGGAGTCGCGCCCTTCGGCGAAGTTGCGGTAGTCCATCAGCGCCACGTAGTCGGTCAGGTCGAGCACGTGCTCGCTCACCGGCTTGCGCACGCCGCGCCACTCCAGGGAAATACCATCCCACCAGAACGGCATCGCCGGGCCGACCGGCAGCGCCTGCCCGGACTTGCGCCGGGCCTCCAGCATCGCCGCGGTCATGTCGAGGAAGCCGCGCAGCAGGCGCGGGCGGGTGGTCTCATTCCAGGCATCGAGCATGTGCGGCTCGATGTCGTAGTTCACCCCGTCGAAGCGCGCGTCCGGCGCGGCGGCGGCGTTGTAGTCCAGCACCCGCTGCAGCATCGCTACCGCCTTGTACTGCTGGCGCGGCAGCACGTAACGCTCGGTATGCAGGTACCACGAGCCGAGCAGGGCGTACACACGCATCCCGCGCGCATGCGCGGCGCGGATCAGGCCGCGGTAGCGCTGCGGCTGCTGCACCAGCAGGTTGCGCTCCTGGTAGGCATCCGCATACAGGTAGAGGATGCCGATGCGCTTGCGCTGCAGGAAGGCCAGCGCTTCGTCGGCGACCTGCGGAGCGGTCAGCATCGCGTACGCGTCGGCTTCCCAGATCCAGACCGCGCGCGGCGCGTGGCCGCCGTCCGCGCGCGATTCCGGCGTCTGCGCGGCGGCACTGGCGATCACCGCCAGCAGCGCGGCGAGCAGCCAGCCACCGGCACGGCGCAGGCTCATTGCGTGGCGCCCGCGATGTCCACCGGCACATGGTAGCGCCCGCGCCCCAGGGGCTTGCCGGTGTCCGGATCGGACGGCCGCACCGAGACGAAATAGCGCCCCGGCGCCGCCGGCCGCGGCAGCACCAGTGACACCCGCTGCTGCCCCTGTGCGGGCAGGCGCAGGGCCGGGCCATAGCTTTCGTGCAGCTCGCGCCCGTCCTCCGTGGTGAGCACCGCCAGCGGGACGAAGCGCGTGGAATCATGGCCGTCGCCATTGGCGAACCCGGCCTGCAGGTGGATGCCGTCGGCCGCCACCGCCACAGCCAGTGCCTCCACCCCGAGTCCGGGCGCGGCGGCCTGTACCGCCTGCGGCGCGGCGGCGGGCGCCTCGCGCCAGGCCACCAGCGCCGGGACCGCGCCCTCCGGCGACAGCCGGCGGCTGCGCAGGAATGCGGCGTTCGCGGCCTCATACGCCTGCAGGCGCGCCTGCACCTGCGCGCGCAGGTCGGCATCGTCCACCTCGGAAGTGCGCAGGCCGTCCTGCAATTCGAACAGCGTGCTGTCGTGCAGGAACCAGCGCCCGGAGACGAAATCCAGCGCGCTGGTCTTGGTCTGCTTCAGCGGAAACTCGTGGGTGCTGCGGAAGGTGGTGGCCATGTCCAGCCCGCTGCCGGTCCAGGCCGCACGCGCCGGACGCTTGAGCCCGTAGGTATGCGCCAGCAGCGCCAGCAGCGAGGGCGTCACGTCCAGGTGCGAGGACACCGCGCGCACCCGCGCCGGTTGCCTGAGCAGCGGCGAGAACACCAGCAGCGGCACGTGGTAGCGCTCGATGTGGGTGTCCATCGGAATTTCCGGCAGGCGGTGGTCGCCGGTGATCACGAAGACGGTGTCGGCATACCACGGGGCGCCGGCAACGCCCTCGAAATAGCGCCGCAGCTGGTCGTCGGTGTAGAGGATCGCAGTAAAGATATCGGACTGCGCGCGATAGGCCGCGCGTCGCGCTTCGGGGATGCCCAGCTGCTGCAGGCGCTGCTCCAGCCGCGCGCGGTAGGCCTCCTGCCCGGGGAAGCGGTAGTTCGTATGCATGCTGATGGTCTGCATGCCAAGCACGAACGGCGCCTGCAGGCGCGGGCTGTCGGCCAGCACCCGCGCCACCAGCTCGCGGTCGGGATAACCCCATGCATCGAACGGGTTGCGCTGGTAGCCCGCGCCGAAAGTGCGCAGGTCCACGATGTCCTGCACGCCCTGCCGCTGCAGGAAGATGCGCTCGTCGTCGAAATCCAGATTCGTGCCGCTGTAGAACGCTGTGTGGTAGCCCTGGCGCTGCAGCACGTTGAACAGGCCGGCATGCGCGGGCATGTCCGCGCCCAGCGCGGTGAAGCCCTGCTCGGCCATCGGCAGCGAGGCCAGCAGCGAGGGCAGCACGCCGAAGGTGCGGCCCTGGTTGGCGAGGAAGTTGTCGAAGTACAGGCTGCGCCCGACCAGTTCGTCCAGGAACGGGGTGAAGCTGCCGAGCGCCGCCTCCGGGCCGGAGAACGAGCGGCCCAGGCCCTCGACCACGATCACCACCACGTTCGGCGGGCGGCCGTCGCGGGTGGGGCCGAAGTACGCGCCCAGCGCATCCGGGGTGGCGTCCGCATGCAGGAAGGGATAGGCCGGATCGCCGCCCGCCGCCACGGTCGCCGTCGGCGCGGCGGCGCTGGCGCTGGCGATCGCGGGGATGTCCCGTGCGCGCCACCAGCGCAGGCTGTCGGCCACGAAATAGGCCCCCTTGCTGGTGGCCGCGGCGCGCACCGCCTCGCCGCGCAGCAGGGAAACGCCGGGCGCCAGCGGCAGCGCCCAGGCCGCCAGCCCGGCTAGCACCAGCACCGCCAGCACGCCACGCCGCGCCGGCCGAGGGCGGCGTGCGCGCCAGGCGAGCAGCACCGCCAGCACCAGCAGCGGCAGCAGCAGGCCGACCGCGCCGATGAGGCCGAGCTCGCCGCCGGCACCGCCGAGGGTGGTGCGGATTTCCTCCAGCCGGTAGCCGAACAGGTCGGCGCCGAGCGCCACGCCGGCGGTGAGGAAGTACTGCTCCAGCAGCGCCTGCGCCAGCAGGAACAGCGCCCAGCAGGCGCCGACCCCCAGCAGCGCCCAGCGCCGCGCCGGGAGCGCGGCCAGCGCGAGGCTGGCCGGCAGCAGCAGCGGCAGCGCGCGCAGCAGGAACAGCAGCTGCCCGGCCACGGCCAGCGCCCACGCCGCCACGCCCGCGCCCGGCGGCAGCGCACGCGCGCCCGCCCACAGCGCCAGCACCAGCTGCGCCACCAGCAGCGCCGGCAACCACGCCAGCAGGCGTGCGCCCGCGCCTTCGCGCCCGTCGTCCGCGGGCCGGGGTGCGTTATCCCGCCTCACCAGCGTCGGTACAGCGCGAAGGAGAGCTGGCGCTCGTTGAACCCGTCGGCATCGTCGGCATAGCCGGCGCCGAGCTTGAGGCCCCAGCTGCCGAAATAGCGCACCCACGACACCCCCAGCACGGCATTGCTGTTGCGCACCAGCGCGCCACCGCGGTCGAGGTCCACGCTGCGGCCGTGGCCGGCGCTGACTTCCCAGTAGTCGTCGGCATTGCCGTGGTAGTAGTTGCGCAGCTGCACGCGCTGGCTCCAGCTGCCGGAGCCCACGCCGGGCACGTGCTGCAGCTTGTAGCGGGCGTACCAGTCGCCCCAGTAGCGGCCCACCCCCACCCCGTAGAACGCGGTGGTGGTGGAAAAGCGCAGGTGGTCCACGCTGGCCGACAGCTCCCAGCCGCTGCCCACGCCCTGGAACAGCTCCGCCCGCCACGCCGTGCGCGGCAGCACCCCGGACGCCGGGCCCTGCTGGTAGCGCAGGTTGGCGTAGGCGCGTGCCCACAGGCTGGCGTAGCCATCCAGCGCCCAGGCATCGTCGCGCTGGCGGAAGTGGTCGGCGCTCAGCCATTCCAGCGCCAGCGAGCCGCGCGGGAAATAGCGCCGCAGCGAAACGCCGGCATCGGTCCAGGCATCGCGGCCGCCGCTGAAGGCGGTGCGGTCGAGCCCGGCCCGTAGCTGCCAGCGGTAGCCGTCGCTGCGCAGCGCCTCGGGCGCGGCGGCCGGACGCAGGCTGGCAAGCAGCGCGGCCACCTGCGCCGGATCGGCGCCGTGCGCCGCGGCTGCATCGAAATCCGCACGCGCGGCATCGCGCTCGCCGGCGGCGCGCCAGGCGCGCCCACGGGCCAGATACGCAGCGGCGTCCGTCGGCGCCAGCGCGACCCAGCGCGCATACGCCGCCGCCGCTTCGCGCGGACGGTCGCTCCACAGGTACAAATCGCCCAGCGCCGACCAGGCATCGGCATAGCCGGGCTTGGCCGCGGTCACCGCGCGCAGGTCGACCTCGGCCTCGGCATAGCGCCCGTCCCAGGCATAGGTGCGGCCGCGCGCCAGCAGCACGTCGCTGTTGCCGGACGAGTCCTGCAGCATCGCCGCGTACAGGGCCAGCGCCTGCGCGCGCTTGCCCGGGTCGCCGGACGTGGCCAGTTCGCGCGCCTGGCGCAGACGCAAGGTCTCGGCATCTTCCTGCGCGGTGGCCACGGGCGGCGCGACCTGCAACGGCGCGGTCGCAGCGGGACTGCCCGCGAGGAGGGCGGCCGCCTGCAGCACGGCCGGGGACAGCAGGATCATCGGGTCGCTCCCGGCGCGGATTGCAGGGGACGGGAAGCGGCGGCGCCGGCGCCTGCCTCCCCGGGGTCGTCCTCGTGCCAGTCGCCGTTGCGGCGCATGTGGCCCCAGTGCGAGCGCCGCCGCAGCCGGAGCATGCGCACCAGCCAGCGCAGCAGCCCGACCACCCGGAACAGCGACATCATCTGGCGGTAGCCGAAGTTCTCCAGCACCGCCACCAGGAACAGCTTCAGCTGCTGGCCAGGGCGCGGGTAGAGGTGGAACGAGATTTCTTCTAGCATCATCGCATTCACCGACAGCAGGATCCCCAGCCCGACCGAGGCGAACAGGAACACGAAAAACGCCTGCGGCGACAGCATGCCGGCCAGCCCAAGCACGATCACCGAGAAATACCCGAACACTTCGATCAGCGGCCCCAGGCATTCGAACAGCAGCATGAACGGGTACGCCACCCAGCCGACCATGCCGCCGTTGCGCCGGGCCATCAGCCGCCAGTTCCCGAACAGGCTCTCGGCCAGGCCCTGCTGCCAGCGCACGCGCTGGTTGTACAGCGAGCGCAGGTCGGACGGCACCTCGGTCCAGCAGATCGGGTCGGGCACGAACGCGATCCGGTAGGGCCGTTTCTCCTCGCGCATCTGGTTGTGCAGGCGCACCACCATTTCCATGTCCTCGCCGACCAGGTCGCTCTTGTAGCCGCCGGCGGCGATCACGCGCTCCTTGTAGAACACGCCGAACGCGCCGGAGATGATCAGCAGCGCGTTCAGCGGCGACCAGCCCAGGCGCCCGAACAGGAACGCGCGCAGGTATTCCAGGGTCTGCGTCAGCGGCAGCAGCCGGTCCGGCAGGTCGATCTCCGACAGCAGCCCGTCCTTGACCTTGCAGCCGTTGACGATGCGGATCACGCCGCCGGCGGCGATCATCCGCGAGTCCTCCAGGAACGGCTGCACCACCCGCGCCAGGCTGTCCTCCTGCAGGATGCAGTCGGCATCGACCACGCAGAACAGCGGGTAGCGGGCGGTGTTGATGCCGGCGTTCAGCGCGTCCGCCTTGCCGCCGTTCTCCTTGTCCACCAGGCGCACCCGGCCGTTGCCGGGGGAGACGAAGATGCGCTTGACCGGCGCGGTCTTCAGGCGCGCGCGGTACGCCTCCGGGAACTCCACCAGCCCGAACTCCTCCACCACCGCGCGCAGGGTGCCATCGCGCGAGCCGTCGTTGACGACCACCACCTCGAAGTTGGGATAGCCCAGCCGCAGCAGCGAGCGCACGGTGGCGACGATGGTCTTTTCCTCGTTGCAGGCCGGCACCAGGATGCTGACCGGCGGCTGGTACTCGGCGAAATTGCGCAGGCGGAAGCTGGCGCCGTGCTCGCGGGTGTAGCGCAGGATCGCGAACATCGCGATGAAGTTCAGCCCCAGGTACACCGCGTTGATGCTGACGAAATACAGCAGGAAGGCCCACTGCAGGGCCTCCAGGGTGGTCGCCAGCGCGGCCGGGATGGCGGGCATGGCCAGGGCCTGGGCGGCGAGGCTCATGCCGCCACCTGCAGGTGTTGCTCGGCCAGCACCTGGGTGAGGATGTCGCGCGCGTAGCGGTCCTGCTGGCGTTCGCGGATGCGCGCCAGCGCCTCGTCGTCGCCCAGCAGGTGCTGCAGCGCCTGCGCGCTGCGGTAGCGCACCCACCACTGGGTGTCGCCCAGCAGCGGCAGCAGCGCCTCGGCATCGCGCGCATTGCCCAGCCGGCCCAGCGCCGCCGCCGCGTGCATGCGCACGTGCCAGCGCGGATGCGCCAGCAGTGGCCGCACCTTGTCGAGGTCGGCGGCCTCGGTCATCACCTGCAGGCAGGTCGAGACCAGGTGCTCGTCGTGCGGCTCGGACAGGATGCGGCGGATCACCGGGGCCGCCGCCTGCGGGCTGACCCCGGCCAGGAAACGCACCATGCGCGGCGCCACCTCGTCGTTGGCGCGCAGCGCGGCGCCGCTCAGCGGGCCCTGCACCACCTCGGCATCGGTTTCCGACAGGATCTGCGCCACGCCGCCGTCCACCCAGTCCTGGCGCGCCTCGATCTGCGGCACCACCCGTTCCACCGCGCGTGCGGCATCGATCCGCATCAAGGCGCGCGCGGCGCTGATCGAGACGATCGGGCTGGGGTCGTCCAGCAGCGGCTCGATCCGGCTGAAGCTGGACACGCTGCGCAGGTGGCCGAGCGCGATGATCGCCATCACCCGGTCATGGAAGCGGCCGCTGCTGGCGATCTTTTCCAGCTTCGGCGCCAGCCCGACTTCCCACGCCAGCTGGTGCATGCCCAGGTTGTCCACGCCCTGCGGCAGCTCGTGCAGCGCGTTCCAAGCCTCCATGAAACCGGTCATCTCGTACTCGAGCAGCAGCGGCAGCCGCGCGGGCAGGCCGTCGCGCATCGCGTCCTCCAGCAGTGCCCGCCAGCGCGCGACGGCCTGCTGGTGCTGGCGCTCGCGCCGCTGCGCCAGCCGGCGCAGCACCAGCACCGCCACGAACAGAACCAGCGAGGCCACGGTCATGCTCAGGCCCACCCAGAACGCGAACACCACCCGCGGGTCGCTGCTGTAGAGCAGGTCGAAGACGTTCATCGGCCGGCCTCCGCGCGCGCCAATGCCAGCCGCGCGCATGCGCGCCGCCCGACACCTTCCATCGCTGGCCATGACCGATTCAAACCGCTGCTGCTCCCTTAACTTTCCGTACCCATCGACGCACCTGATGCCGCCGCACTGCCCTCATTTCCCGCCAGCCGCACTACTCCCGGCCGCACGCAGCGCGCGCCGCCCGGAAGGGCCTTGCGGGGCGGTATCCCGGCGCGCGCACACGGCGCACGCGAAAACTGCGACGCAATTCCCATGCCAAACCCGGAGTCGCGGGTTTGCCACGGGAAATTCATGAAATTCTGGAAGTGGAACTGACGCACTGCGTCAGTTCCGGCCGCGGGGCGACCGCATTCAGCCGGGCTGCACCACGTCGTGGTGGCGGCCCCGGAACGGCGCGTACCAGCGCTGGATGCCCGCGATGTCCGCCGCCATGTCGCCGCTGGTGGCAAACGCCGGGCCGAGCACGATCCGGCGCCGCGGGTAGTCGAACGCGGCCACCACCACCGGCACCTGCGCCGCATGCGCGATCCGCCAGAACCCCGGCTTCCACTGCGCCACCTGGCGGCGGGTGCCTTCCGGCGCCATCGCATACCAGATCACCTCGCGCGCACGCATGGCCGCCACCGCCTGCTCCACCACCCCCTGCGGGGCGGCGCGGTTGACCGGAATCACCCCCTGCCAGCGCAGCAAGGGGGCCAGCAGCGGGATGCGGAACAGGGTGTGCTTGCCCAGGATCGACAGCCGGATCCCCAGCGCCAGCTTGGCCGCGATGCCCCAGAAGCCGTCCCAGTTGGACGAATGCGGCGCGGCGATCACCACGGCCTTGGGAATGTCTGGCAGTTCGCCCTCCACCCGCCAGCCGCCCAGCCGCAGCACCGTCCGCCCCAACCAGGGCGCGAACCGCCCGTGCGGCATCCGCGGCACCCGCGGCGGCAGCGCCGGTACCACCCCGTTGTGCGCGTCGCCGTTCATTCCCAGCCCCGCCCACTGCGGCCCTGCTTGCGCGCGGCGCGCACGCGCTTCTCGCCGAGGCGGCGCTCCTTCGCGGCGCGGGTGGGCCGGGTGGCGATGCGCGGCGTCGGCGCGCGTAGCCCGCTTTCGATGAAGGCGGCCAGCCGCGCGCGCGCGTCCTCGCGGTTGCGTTCCTGGGTGCGGAAGCGCTGCGCCGACAGCACCAGCACCCCGTCCGTGGTCATACGCCGGTCGCGCCGGGCCAGCAGGCGCGCGCGCACCATCTCCGGCAGCGCGGGCGAAGCGGCCACGTCGAAGCGCAGCTCGACCGCGGTGGCGACCTTGTTGACGTTCTGCCCGCCCGGCCCGGAGGCGCGCACGAAGCGCTCCACCAGTTCGTGTTCGGGAATGGAAAGCGGGCCGACCTGCATCCGTCGATCTTAAACGAGGCCTACGGCCGGCTGCGGGCCGAACAGGGCCAGCGCCCTGGCGAACTCCGCGTCCACCGGCGCCAGCACCTCGATGCGCTGGCCGGTCTGCGGATGTGCGAACGCCAGCCGGCGCGCGTGCAGCAGCATGCGGTGGATGCCGAGCATGCGGAAATGGCGATTGTGGCGGCCATCGCCGTGGCTGGAGTCGCCGATCAGGTGGTGCGAGACATGCTTGAGGTGGCGGCGGATCTGGCGGAAGCGGCCGGTGTGCGGGCTGGCGCGCAGCCAGGCATAGCGCGAGGTCGGAAAGCCCGCGGACGGCAGCGGCAGCTCGCAGGTGGCCAGCACCTCGAACGCGGTGCGCGCCTCCTTCTTCTGCGGCTTGCCGGGGCCGCCGTCCAGCGGGTGGTCAACCACGAATTCGCGCTCCGCCGGCCAGCCGCGGCAGATCGCCCAGTAGTCCTTCTCGACCTCGCGCGACATCAGCATCTTGCCGAGCGCGGAGGCGGTGTCACGGTCGAACGCCAGCAGCAGGCAGCCGCTGGTGGCGCGATCGAGGCGGTGGACCAGGTGGATCGACCGCCCGAACTGCGCGCGCAGGTGGTCGGCGGCGAATTCGGTGACGCCGCGCGCCAGCGCGCTGTCGTGCACCATCAGCCCGGCCGGCTTGCCCACCACCGCCAGCGCCACATCCTGATACAGCACTGGCAGCGGTGCCGGCTCAGTCATGCAGGCCCTCGGCCCCGCAATGCCGCGCCTCCACCTGCAGGGTGGCGTGGTCGATATCGAAGCGCGCCTGCAGCATCGCCGCGACCTGCACGCGCACGCCGTCGGCATCGGCAGCGGCCTCCGCCAGCAGCACGTGCGCGGTCAGGATCGGCTCGCGCGAGCCCAGCGCCCACACGTGCAGGTCGTGCACCGCGGCCACGCCGGGCACGGCCTGCATGGCATCGCGCACGGCGTCGATGTCCAGCCCGGCCGGCACGCCCTGCATCAAGACCTGCCCGGCCGCGCGCAGCAAGGCCCAGGTGCGCGGCAGCACCCACAGCGCGATCAGCACCGCGATGATCGGGTCCAGCAGGGTCCAGCCGGTATAGCGGATCAGCAGCGCGCCCGCGATCACACCCAGCGAGCCGAGCATGTCGCTCCATACCTCGAGATAGGCGCCGCGCACGTTCAGGCTCTCGCCGGCGCCCGCCGCCAGCAGCCGCATCGACACCAGGTTCACCACCAGCCCCAGCACCGCGACCCCCAGCATGGCATCCAGCGCCACCGGCTGCGGCGTGCGCAGGCGGCCCACCGCCTCCCACAGGATGATGCCGGCGGCCACGAACAGCAGGCCGCTGTTGGCCAGCGCGCCCAGCGCCTCCATCCGCGCGTAGCCGTAGGTGCGGCGCGCATCCGCCGGGCGTCGCGCCATGCGCACCGCGAACAGCGAGATGCCCAGCGCCATCACGTCGGTGAACATGTGCGCCGCATCCGACAGCAGCGCCAAGCTGTTGCTCCACAGGCCGCCCGCCACTTCCACCAGCATGAACAGCAGGGTCAGCGCGAACGCGATCCACAGCGGCCGTTCGTGGCGGATCTCGCTCGGCACGTGGCTGTGGCCGTGCGAATCGTGGTGGTCGTGGGAATGGCCTGCGCCCATCGCGGGTGCTCCTGCGGAAATTGCGCGGCACCCTAGCCGCCGCCGCGCTGGTACACAATTGCAGTGGCGAACGGAACGGCCGCGGTCAGCGCCGCGGCCAGGCCGCGAATACCGCCCACAGCCCGCCGAGCCCGGCGATCCACGCCGAGACCGGCAGCGCCAGCAGGCGCGGGCCACCCGCGTCCAGCGCGTACAGGAGTGCGGCGGCGATCAGCAGCCCCACCCCCAGCACCGAGGCCACGATCCGGCGCTGCATCTGCACCAAGACCTGGGCGATCTCACGCACGTCGGCCGAGCGCATCGCCAGCTCGTGCCTTCCCTCCACCTGCTGCTGCAACCACGCGTGCAGCAGGCGCGGCATCTCCGGCGCGCGGGTCACCAGTTCCGGCACCTGCTTGCGCAGCTCGCCCAGCAGCCGGCGCGGGCTGTAGCGCTCGGCCAGGATGTCCTCCAGCACCGGCCTGGCCACCGCCCAGATGTCGATCTGCGGGTCCAGCTGGCGGCCCACGCCCTCGATGTTCAGCAGCGTCTTTTGCAGCAGGATCAGCTGCGGCTGCAAGGTCAGCTCGTAGCGCTGCGCGGTGCGGAACAGCTTGACCAGCACCTCGGCCAGCGAGATCTCGCTCAGCGGGCGGGTGAAGTACGGCTCGCACACCGCGCGCGCCGCCGCCTCCAGCTCGTCCAGGCGGATGTGCGCCGGCATCCACCCGGCCTGCACGTGCAGCTCCGCGATGCGGCGGTAGTCGCGGTTGAAGATCGCCATGAAGTTCTCGGCGAGCCAGTACTGGTCGTCGCGCGAGAGCTGGCCCATGATCCCGAAATCCAGCGCGATGAAGCGCGGGTCGGCCTTGCGCTCCGGGTCCACCCAGATGTTGCCGGCGTGGGCATCGGCGTGGAAGAAGTTGTCGCGGAACACCTGCTGGTAGAACACGCGCACGCCCTTGGCCGCCAGCGCCTTGCGGTCGATCCCGGCGGCATCCAGCGCGGCGATGTCGTCGGACGGGATGCCGCGCACGCGCTCCAGCGTCAGCACCCGCTCGGCGGTATGGCTCCAGATCACCTCGGGCACGTAGAGGTCGGGCGAGCCGGCCCAGTTGCGGCGCAGCAGGCTGGCGTTGCCGGCCTCGCGCTGCAGGTCCAGCTCGGCGGCGAGGGTGTTCTCGATCTCGGCCACCACCTCGCGCGGGCGGATCTTGTCGGCGCGCGGATGCGCGCGCTCGACGATCGCAGCGATGCTCTCGAGCAGGGCGATGTCGGAGGCGATCAGGGCATCGATGCCGGGGCGCAGCACCTTCACCACCACCTCGCGCCCGTCGTGCAGGGTCGCGGCGTGCACCTGGGCGATGCTGGCCGAGGCCAGCGGCACGGTGTCGAAGCTGGCGTAGGCGGCCTCGATCGCGCGCCCCAGCCCCTGCTCCACCAGCGCGCGCGCCTGCTCGCCCGGGAACGGCGCCACCCGGTCCTGCAGCAGCGCCAATTCGTCGGCGATGTCGGGCGGCACCAGGTCGCGGCGGGTGGACAGGATCTGCCCGAACTTGACGAAGATCGGCCCCAGCGCCTGCAGTGCCAGGCGCAGGCGCGCGCCGCGCGACAGGCTGGCCACCTCGCGCGGGGCGCGTGGCACCAGCGGCCGCATCAGGGTCAGCCAGCGCTCGGCCGGGGTGCCGTCCAGCAGAGCATCCAGCCGGTAGCGCAACAGCACGCGGCCGATCCGCCAGGCCCGCAGCGCCGACCTCATGCCGGCAATCCCCGCTGCCGACGCAACCGCGCGATCTTCGCCGCCAGCCGCTCGACGTCATCGCGCAGCGCGTCCACGTCGTCGTGGAAGGCGTCCAGTTCGGCGCGCGCCACCACGTCGCGGCTCTCCTCGGTGACGTACTCGGCCGCCGCCTGCGCGAGATGGCGCCCTGCGCCCTGCGCCTGGCGCAGCGCGACGGCCACCGCCTTCGCCACCTGCACGCCCAGCACCTCGCCGAACACGGCCACGAACGGCAGCTGCCAGTCGGGATCGAAACGCTGCGCCAGCTTCTGCAGGCGGCGCGCCAATTCGGCATCGCCCTCGATCCGCAGCTGCCCCACCGGCGGCGCGGACGTATCGCGCAGCGGCGGCAGCTGGCGCAGCAGCGCGCCGAGGCTGGCGCGCACGCCGAGGTCGGGTGCCTGCGCCGCATCCGGCGGCCCCACCCGCAGCGCCTCGCCGTCCACCCGGATCTCCAGCGCCAGCGGCGGCGCCGCCAGGTGCAGCGCGATGCGCCGGCCATCCAGCGCCGGCAGCGTGGCGCGGGTCTCCGGGTCCAGCGCCAGCGCGCGGTTGAGCGCGGCTTCCAGCGCCCGCCCGGCAGGCTGCTTCCAGTTGAAGGGGAGCTCGGTCATGGGCGCATTGTAGGGTGCGCCATGCCCGTGCAGGACGCCGCCGTCCGCGGCCGTCCGCTTCAGGTCTTCTTGCGCAGGAATGCAGCCACCGCAAGGATCAGGAACACGATGAAGAGGATCTTGGCGATCGTGGCGGCCAGGCCCGCCAGGCCGCTGAAGCCCAGGAACGCCGCGATCAGGGCAATGACGAGGAAGACGAGCGCGTAATGCAGCATCTGGCAACTCCGTGCGGGCACGCCGGATTGGCGTGGAGCCGAGGGTCGCGCCCGGGCGGTCGTCGTGAGGTGAAGGGCATCGCCGGCGTTCAGGTTTGCGCCGCCAGCGACGCGCGCAGCCGCGCCATCCCCTCCGCCATCGACACCCGCGGGGCGTAGCCGAAATCGCGTGCCGCCGGCGCCATCGAATACCAGTGCGGCGTGGCCAGCTGCTCGGCGAGGAAGCGCGTCATCGGCGGGTCGCCGCGCAGCGGCAGCAGCGTCCACAGCCCCTCGCAGACGGCGCCGAGCGCGTAAGCCGCGCGGAACGGGATGGTCGCATGCACTTCCGGCGCCCCGGCGGCGCGCAGCAAGCCGTTGAGCACCGCGCGCAACGGCCATGGCTCGCCGTTGCTGATGAAGTAGGCGCGGCCGGCGCAGGCCGCGCCCGGATGCAGGTGGTCGAGCGCATCGACGTGCGCCTGCGCGGCGTTGTCGATGTAGGTGGTATCGACCAGGTTGTCGCCGCTGCCGACCAGGCGCAAGCGGCCGCTGCGCGCGCGCTCCACCAGCCGCGGCAGGATCTGGGTATCGCCGGGGCCCCAGATCAGGCGCGGGCGCAGCGCCACCGTCGCCAGGTCCGGGCCGTTGGCCGCCAACGCTTCGCGCTCGGCGATGATCTTGGTCGCGGCGTAATGCGCCTTCACGCCCTCGCCATAGGGCACCTCGTCGGCGGACGCGCCCTCGACCGGATGCGTGGCGCGATGGGCGACGCTGGGCGTGGAGGTATGCACCAGCCGGCCGATGCCGTGCGCGCGGCAGGCCGCGATGACGTTGCGGGTGCCCAGCACGTTCGCACTGAAATAGCTGGCATGGCTGCCCCAGGCGCCGGCCTTGGCGGCGTTGTGCAGCACTGCGTCGAAGCCGCCGTCGAATGCGCGCAGCACCGCCTCGCGGTCGGCCAGGTCGGCCTGCCGCTGGGGCACGCCCAGCGCCTCCAGCGCGGGATGATGGCTGCGGCTGACGCTGGTGACCGCATGGCCGCGCGCCAGCAGCGCGCGGCACAGCGCCTGGCCGAGGAAGCCCCCACCGCCGGTGACGAGGATGTTCATGCGGATGCGTCCTCCAGTCGCGCCGCGGCCCAGGCCGCCAGCCGCTCGCGGCCGATCTTGGCGTTGTGGCGGATGTCCACCGGGAATGGCTTGGGGTAATACAGGAACCGCGCGACCTTCGCGGTATGCACGAAGCCATCGGCAAGCTGGCGCAATTCGTTTTCGATGCGCGGCCATTCGCGCTTGTCGATGCCGCGCTTCAATTCCACGCACAGCACCGGCACCTGCGCGCCCTTCGCCCCCACCCCGACCAGCGCGCTGCGCGCCACCTCGGGATGGGTGTTGAACACGGGTTCGACCTGTTCCGTGCACAAGGTCGTGGCCGCATCGACGACGACCCGCTGCGACTTGCGCCCGCAGAACCACAGCCGGCCCTCGCCGTCGAACCAGCCGAGATCGCCCATGCGGTGCACGATGCGCTCGCCGCCGCCGGGCAGGGCTTCGCGGATCTTGGCCAGCGCGGTCTGCGCCTCGCGGTTGAAGTAGGCATCGGTGGCGCTGGGCCCGGCGACCGTGATCTCGCCCACCTGCCCCGGCGCGACTTGCAGGCCGTCATGCCACTCCGGGATCGCATCATCATCGATGCGGATGATGCGCACCGTATTGCCTGCCACCGGGCGTCCGACGCAGGTGCCGGCGCCGGCCTCGGTGCGCGCGCGCAAGGTCAACAGCTCGCGGCCCTCGATCACCGCCACCGGCAGGCATTCGGTGGCGCCGTAGGGCGTCCAGAACTGCGCCTGCGGCGGCAATAGCGCCAGCATTTTCTCGACCACCTCGGGCGGCACCGGCGCGCCGGCGCTGGTGACCCGGCGCAGGGTGGGCAGCGGCTGGCCGTGATCGGCCAACACGCGCATCAGGGCCGGCGAGCCGAACAGCTGGTCGGCACCGAAACGCGCGATCGCGGCATGCAGCTTGCGCGGGTCGGCGCGCGCCGGGCGCGTGGGGTCCATGTCGGGGATGATGCTGGTCAGGCCGAGGGCCGGATCGAACAGCGCGAACGGCGGGAAGGTGGGGAAATCCACCCCGCCGGGGGCGATCGCGAACGCCGCGCGCAGCATTTCGATCTGCGCCACGAAATGCCGGTGCCGGTACACCACGCCCTTGGGCACGCCGGTGCTGCCGCTGGTGAACAAAATCGCGGCCACCTCTTCGCCCTCGGTCGCGGCCAGCTGCGGCCCGGCGCCGGTGCCCTCGGCCTCGACCTGGGCCAGGGTTGCATCCGCCAGCAGCGGCCAGCGCCCGGTGGTGATGCGCACCCGCGCCGCACGCGCCCAGCCCAGCAGCGCCTTGGCCAGCATCGCCAGCGGGATGCCGATGAACGCCTGCGGCTGCGCCTCGTCCAGGCATTGCCTGAGCGCGCGCTTGTCGATCCCGGGGTCCACCAGCACCGGCACCGCGCCGGCCTTGAACAGCGCGAACATCAACAGGAAGAACTCCGGCGTGGGCCGCACCATCACCACCGTGCGGGTGCCGCGCACGATCCCGCGCCGGGCCAGGCCCGCGGCGATCGCATCGCTGCGCGCGTCCAGCTCGGCATAGGTCAACGCCAGGTCGTAGCGGCCGCCCGCGCCGGGGCAGCGCATGGCCACCTGGCCGGGACGCTCGCGCGCCAGATGCGGCAGCGCCGCGGCGATGTTGCAGGGTTCGCTCATGCCGGCATTATCGCCCGCGCCCGCCACCCGCGCCGCCCCTTGCACGGCGCGCGGCAGCGGCCAACAATCGCGGCCCCGCCGCTTCCGCCGCGCACCGCCCGGCCCGCCCGCATGCATCCCTGCCTGACCTGTGGCGCCTGCTGCACCCAGTACCGCGTCGCCTTCCACTGGATGGAATCGGACGAGGTGACCCCGGGCGGGGTGCCGGCCGCGCTCACCGAGCGCGTGGACGCCCACCGCCTGTGCATGCGCGGCACCTACGCACCGCCGATCCGCTGCGTGGCGCTGGAGGCCGACATCGGCCGCCATTCGCGCTGCACCATCCACCCCAACCGCCCCTCGGTCTGCCGCGAAGTCGATGCCTCGTGGGAATTCGGCCGGCCCAGCCCGCAGTGCGACAAGGCCCGCCTCGCCTATGGCCTGCCGGTGTTGACGCCCGCAGATTGGGTGGACGTGGCCGAAGCCGGTCACACCACGCCGGAGCCGCTCGCTCCGAAGTGAATCCCACCCGCTTCATCCGCCCACCCGCGCGTCCCCTGCCCCGGCGTCGGTTTGATGCCGATCAAAGCATCCCGCCGCGCGTTCGCGCAGGCTGACCTTCCATTGGCCGCGGAGGGATGCCATGAACGAAACGCTCGCAGGCAAGATCGCCCTGGTCACCGGCGGAGCGCGCGGCATCGGTGCCGCCATCGTCCGCCGCCTGCACGCGGATGGCGCGCGCGTCGCCATCACCGACATCCTCGATGACCTTGGCCAGGCGCTGGCCGCCGAGTTGGGCGAGCGCGTCGCCTACTTCCATCACGACGTGAGTGACGAAGCCGCATGGGTGGACACCCTGGCTGCGGCGACGGCGCACTTCGGTGGCCTGCATATCGTGGTGAACAATGCAGGCATCTTCCATCCCGGGCAGATCGCCGACACCGCCGTGCACGACGTCGAGCAGCAGTTCCGGGTCAACCAACTGGGCGTGTTCCTGGGCATGAAGCACGGCCAGGTGCCGCTGCGCGCGGCCGGCGGTGGCTGCATCGTCAACATCAGCTCGATCGCCGGCCAGCTGGGCTTCCCCAATGCGGCTGCCTACGTGGGCACCAAGTGGGCGGTGCGCGGGATGACCAAGACCGCCGCGCTGGAACTGGCGCCGGCGTACATCCGGGTGAACTCGGTGCATCCGGGCTTCATCGACACGCCGATGCTCGACAACAACCCACCCGACGCCAACCAGGCCGGCATCGAGGCCACCCCGTTGAAGCGCATCGGCAAGCCCGAGGAAATCGCCGCCGCGGTGGCGTTCCTGGTCGGTCCGGACGCCGGCTTCATCACCGGCGCGGAGCTGACCGTGGACGGCGGCTGGATTCTCTGACGACGCTGTTACCGCCGGAGCCAGCCAACCGCACGGCAGCGGCCTCGCAAGTCGCTCCCCGATACTCGCTTGGTTGCGCGGCCGCTGCCATCCGGCTGGCCTCGCAACTTGCAGTGCCATCGTTCCGTCGATGCCACGTGCTGGAGCTGGCGCTAAAGCGGATGGCGGTCCAGGAACGCCCGGATCAGCGGCACCAGCACCTCGTGCTTGTCTTCCAGCACGTAATGGCCGGCATCGGCGTAGGCATGCACTTCCGCGTTCGGCAGCGCCTTGCGGAAGCCGTCGAGGAAGTGCTGGTCGAACACGAAATCGCGCAGACCCCAGCCGAGGAACGCCGGGCGGTCCGCATAGCCCGGCAGCGCGCGTGCGCTGGCCTGCACCAGCGGCAGCGCGCGGTCGCCGTCGTGCAGCGGGATGTCCTGCATGAAGCGCAGGGTGGAGATCGCGTTGTCCCAGCCGTCGTACACGCCGGCATACGCCGCTCGCACGTCCTTCGGCAGCGAGCGCTTGGTGCCGAACCACGCCGCGCCGCGCGCGAACAGGTTGAAGCGGCGGATCAGCCAGCCGCCCAGGCGCGAATCGCGTCCCATCGCCAGCCGGCGCGGGAAGCGCTTGGCCGGCGGCAGGGGGAACGCGGCGGTGTTGGTGATGACCAGGCGCTGGATCCGCGCGGGATCGCGCAGCGCCCAGCCGAAGCCGATCATCCCGCCCCAGTCGTGCACCGCCAGCGTCACTGGGCCGTCGATGCCGAGGTGCTTCAGCAGCGCATCGAGATCATCGATGCGCGATTGCAGGGTGTAGTCGTAGCGCGGCTGCGCGGACACGCCATCGTCCGGACGGTCGCTCAGGCCCATGCCGACGTGGTCGGGCACGATGCAGCGGTATTTGTCGCGCAGGCCCAACACCAAGTGGCGCCAGTAATAGCTCCACGACGGATTGCCGTGCAGCATCACCACCACCTCGCCATCGCGCGGTCCTTCATCGAGGAAGGACATCGCGATGCCGGGGCGGACGTCGAAGCGGTGCGGGGTGAACGGATAGTCGGGAAAGCGCATCCGCCCATTGTAGGCGGTGCGCCTGCCTCAGCCCTGCCTGCGCAGCAGGAAGGCCTGGCTCTCCACCTGCTCCAGCGCGAACCCGAAGCGGGCCGCCAGCCACTCCAGCGTGGCCAGGCGGTGGAAGCTGACGTGGGTGCGGTCGTCGCGGTAGCGCCAGCGCAGGAAGTTCGCCGGCAGCGCCGGCGCCAGTTGGGTCATCACCCCCAGCCAGCCACCGGGGCGCACCAATGCGGCCAGCTGCGTCCAGCCGGCCAGCGGATCGCGGAAATGCTCCACCACCTCGGTGCAGGTGACGAAGTCGTACTGCGCCTGCAGCAGCGTCGCGTCCGGCGCGTAGAACGGGTCGTAGGCCGCCATCGCCATGCCCGCCTCGCGCAGCATCAGCGCCAGCACCGGCCCCGGCCCGCAGCCGAAGTCCAGCCCGCGCATGCCCGGCGCCAGCTTCGCCAGCAGCGGCTCCGCCAGCCGCGCCAGGAACGCGCGGTAGCGCGCATCCGCGGGATCGTTCTGGTGCAGGTCGTAGATCGCGCGTTCCTCCACCGCGGACAGGTGCGAGGCCGGATCGGCCATCACCAGGGCGCAACACGTGCATTCGAAATAGCGGCGCGCGCGATCCGCGCAGAACGCCCGCGTCTCGCCCGCGCAGAGCGCGCAGGGGGGAAGCGCTGCGGCGGTCAGCATCGGCGACGGCCGCACACGGCTGGATCAGGGGACTCCCGCTGCATGCTGGGCACCTGCAGTCGATGGAGGGCGCATTGTAGGCCGGCGGGGTGGCGGGGACGGCGGGCGAGGCGCGCATGGCCGGACGCACGCGGAAGAAGCGGGAGCGGAAAAGAAAAAGCCCCGCAGCCAGGGGGGACTGCGGGGCCGGGGAAGGCCGGTTGGGGAGGACCGGTTGCCTTCCGGTTGATCACACCAGGGGAGGGGTAGTGATCGACAACAGGCGTTGCACCTGTTGCGGGCTATATGACCACTCCGCGCCTTGATGGTTCGTGAAGATTCGGGTTAAAAAACCGTTCGGTTCAGGAATGATTCATTGCATTCCGGCCGCTGCCGCCCGCGCCGGCATTCGGTCACGGTTTCGGGCTTGCCACCCCCGCCCGCAGGCGGCATCCGCGCGGCGGCGTCAGTGCGCCTCGTCCCAGTTCGCGCCCACGCCGCCTTCCACCAGCAGCGGCACGCGCAGGTCGGCCACGCCGGCCATCAGCGCGGGCACCTTGGCCTGCAACTCGGGCACGAAATCGGCATCGGCCTCGAACACCAGCTCGTCGTGCACCTGCAGGATCATCAGCGCGCGCGGCGCGCCGGCGGCGGTGCGCTGGTCCTCCAGCCACGCATCCACGGCCACCATCGCGCGCTTGATGATGTCGGCGGCGGTGCCCTGCATCGGCGCGTTGATCGCGGCGCGCTCGGCGCCGGCGCGCTGCGCGGCATTGCGCGAGTGGATGTACTCCAGCGCCAACCGGCGCCCGAACACGGTCTCGACGTAGCCCTGCTCGCGCGCCTGCGCGCGGGTGCGCTCCATGTAGTCGCGCACGCCCGGATAGCGGCTGAAATAGAGCGCGATGTAGTCCTGCGCCTGGCCGCGGTCGATCCCCAGCTGGCGCGCCAGCCCGAACGCGCCCATGCCGTAGATCAGCCCGAAGTTGATCGCCTTGGCCGCGCGCCGCTCCTCGCTGGTCACCGCCTCCAGCGGCTTGCCCAGCACCTCGGCGGCGGTGGCGCGGTGGATGTCGGCGCCCTGCGCGAATGCGCGCAGCAGCGCCGGGTCCTGCGACAGGTGGGCCATGATCCGCAGCTCGATCTGCGAATAGTCGAACGAGACGATCCGGCGCCCGGGCGGCGCGATGAACGCGGCGCGGATGCGCCGACCCTCCTCGGTGCGCACCGGGATGTTCTGCAGGTTGGGATCGGACGAGGACAGCCGCCCGGTGGCGGCGCCGGCCTGGTGATAGCTGGTGTGCACGCGCCCGGTGTCGGGGTTGACCATCTCCGGCAGCTTGTCGGTATAGGTGCTGCGCAGCTTGGCCAGGCTGCGGTAGTCGAGGATCACCCGCGGCAGCTCGTGCAGGTCGGCGATCGCCTCCAGCGCCTCCTCGTTGGTGGAAGGCGCGCCGCCCGGGGTCTTCACCCGCGCCGGCAGCTTGAGCTCGTCGAACAGCAGCGCGCCCAGCTGCTTGGGCGAATCCAGGTTGAAGCTGCGCCCGGCCAGCGCGGTAGCGCGCTGCTGCAGGGCGAGCATGCGCCGCGAGAGGTCGGCCGACTGCCGGCGCAGCTCCTCCACGTCGATCATCACGCCGTTGTCCTCGATCCGCGCCAGCACCGGTACCAGCGGCATCTCGATATCGCGATAGACCGCCAACAGCGCCGGCTCCGCCTCCAGCTTCGGCCGCAACACGCGGTGCAGGCGCAGGGTGATGTCGGCATCCTCGGCGGCATAGCGGGTGGCGGCGTCGATCGCGACCTGCGAGAACGGGATCTGCCTGGCGCCCTTGCCGGCCACGTCCTCGTACTTGATGGTGGTATAGCCAAGATGGCGGCGTGCCAGCGAATCCATGTCGTGGCGCGCAAGGCCCGCCTCCAGCACGAAACTTTCCAGCATCGTGTCGTCGGCGTAACCACGCACCTGGATACCGTGCCGGCACAGCACGTGCAGGTCGTACTTTCCGTGCTGGCCGAGCTTGTGCTTCGCCGGGTCCTCCAGTAGCGGGCGCAGCGCCTCGAGTACCGCGGCGCGGTCCAGCTGCGCCGGCGCATCGGGATAGACGTGCGCCAGCGGGATGTAGCAGGCACGCCCGGGTTCCACGCTGAAGCTCAGGCCCACCAGATTGGCGCGCAACGGATCGAGGCTGTCGGTCTCGCTGTCGAAGGCGAACTCCGCCGCTGCCTGCAGGCGCGCGATCCAGGCGTCGAGCTGGGCCTGCGTCAGCACCGTCTCGTATTCGCCGGGCGCGGCCAGCGCGGGGTCGGTCTGCGCGGCTACAGACGCAGCCGTGGCGACAGGCGCGGGAGCGGCCGCCGCAGACGCCCCGGCGTCCAGCTCCTTCAGCGCCTGGTTGAAGCCGTAGCGGGTATAGAGCGCGCGCAGCGCATCCACGTCGCGCGGACGCAAGGCAAGATCTTCTGGCGCCACATCCAGGGGCACATCGGTCTTGATGGTGACCAGCTGCCGGTTCAGCGGCAGCCGCGGCAGCGCCGCGCGCAGGTTCTCGCCAAGCTTGCCCTTCATCGCTTCGGCCTGCGCCATCACCGCGTCCAGCGAGCCGTATTCGTCCAACCACTTGGCCGCGGTCTTGGGGCCGCATTTCTCCACACCCGGCACGTTGTCGATGCTGTCGCCCATCAGCGCCAGGTAATCGACGATCTGCGCCGGGCGCACGCCGAACTTGGCGCGCACTGCCTCCTCCGAATCCAGCCGGCTGCCGCTCATGGTGTTGACCAGCGCGATACCGGGCCGCACCAGCTGGGCGAAATCCTTGTCGCCGGTGGAGATGGTCACCTGCATGCCCTGCTCCGCCGCGCGCACGGCCAGGGTGCCGATCACGTCGTCGGCCTCCACCCCGGGCTCGCGCAGGATCGGGATGCCCAGCGCAGACACCACGTCCAGCATCGGCGCCACCTGCGCGCGCAGCTCGTCGGGCATCGGCGGGCGGTTGGCCTTGTAGTCGGGGTACATCTCGTCGCGGAAGGTCGGCCCCGGCGCGTCCACCACGAAGGCGATGTGCTCGGGCTGCTCCTTCAGATGCCCGCGCAGCATGTTGACCACGCCGAACAGCGCGCCGGTCGGCTCGCCGGCCGCGTTCGACAGCGGCGGCAGCGCGTGGAACGCGCGGTAGAGGTAGGAGGAACCGTCGATCAGGACCAGGCGTGTCATCCCGCGATTCTACGCAGCGGCGCCGGCCAGCGCCGGCGGAGGGATAATGGACGCCCCCCACCGCCACGCGAGTCCCGCTATGCCGCACGCCCCGCAGCTCCGCATTCCCGCCACCTACATGCGCGGCGGCACCAGCAAGGGCGTGTTCTTCCGGCTGCAGGACCTGCCGGCCGAGGCACAGGTGCCGGGGCCGGCGCGCAACGCGCTGCTGATGCGGGTGATCGGCTCGCCCGACCCCTACGGCAAGCACACCGACGGCATGGGCGGCGCGACCTCCTCCACCTCCAAGTGCGTGATCATCTCCGCCAGCACCCGGCCCGGCCACGACGTGGACTACCTCTACGGCCAGGTCAGCATCGACACCGCGTTCGTCGACTGGTCGGGCAACTGCGGCAACCTGTCCACCGCGGTCGGCCCGTTCGCGATCGCCAACGGCTTCATTCCCGCCGAGCGCATCCCGCAGGACGGCATCGTGACCGTGCGCGTGTGGCAGGCCAACATCGGCAAGACCATCCTGGTGCACGTACCGGTCAGCGGCGGCCAGGTGCAGGAAACCGGCGACTTCGAACTGGACGGCGTCACCTTCCCGGCGGCGGAGATCGTGCTGGAGTTCCTCGACCCGTCCGACGAGGGCGAGGCCGGCGGCGCGATGTTCCCCACCGGCCACCTGGTGGACGATCTCGACGTGCCGGGCGTGGGAACGCTCAAGGCGACGATGATCGCCGCCGGCATCCCCACCGTGTTCGTGAACGCGGCCGACATCGGCTATGACGGCACCGAGCTGCAGCCGGCGATCAACGACGACAAGGCCGCGCTGGCGAAGCTCGAGGCGATCCGCGTGGCCGGCGCGCTGCGCATGGGCCTGATCCAGTCTCCGCAAGAGGCCGCCACCCGCCAGCACACGCCGAAGGTGGCGTTCGTGGCACCGCCGAAGGCTTACGTGGCTTCCAGCGGCAAGCAGGTCGCGGCCGACGCGATCGACCTCAACGTGCGCGCACTGTCGATGGGCAAGCTGCACCACGCGATGATGGGCACGGCCTCGGTGGCGATCGCCACCGCCGCCGCGGTGCCGGGCACGCTGGTGAACCTGGCGGCCGGCGGCGGCACCCGCGACGCGGTGCGCTTCGGGCATCCCTCCGGCACGCTGCGGGTGGGCGCTTCGGTGGAACAGCGCGACGGCCAGTGGACGGTGACGCGCGCGGTGATGAGCCGCAGCGCGCGGGTGCTGATGGAAGGCTGGGTGCGGGTGCCGCACGACTGAGCGCCGTGCGGCCTGCCCGGGCTGCGTCAGTGCCCGTGGCCCTTGCCCTTGCCAAGGCCAACGCCCTTTCATTGCCACGACCGGTGTTGCCGTTCCCGTTGCCGTGCCCGTTGCCATGGGCGGCAGGCGCGCCCTTGGCGGGATGCGCGGCCTGGCCGGGGGCTTGCCCCGACTTGCCGCGGTTCGGATAGGCGCGGCGCAGCTCCTCGTCGAGGGTGATCGGCCGCGACCAGCGGTCGTACGTCGGGACGAAGCCCTGCTTCAGCCGATGGAAGGCCGGCGATCCCGGCTTGACGCCGAGGCGCTGCGCGACCACGCCCCAGCCTTGGCCGCGGTTGGCCTCCCACATGTCGACGACGTAGCGGCAGGGCCGGCCGATGACCTGCGCGATCGCGCAGGCGTAGTACACGTCGCCCGGGGCCCAGCGACGGTTCAGCAGCAGGTCGGTGACCAGGTCACGCGGCGCGCCGTGGTAGCGCACCATCTCGTCGATGAACGGGTCGCGGTAGCGGGTGCCGTAGCGGTTCATGTCGCCGAGCCACGTGTCCACCCAGACGTCGCCGCTGCGGGGATTCCAGTGGAGGGAGATGTCCTGCGCGGCCGCGTGGCCGGCGGCCAAGGCAAGGGCAAGCGCGAGGGACGGCAGGAGGCGGTTGCGTTGCATGCGAGGCTCCTCGGCGGGTGCCGGAGGTCCGGCGGGGGTCCAGTGTCGGCGATTCGGGTGAATGCCCCGTAAAAACGGGGCCGGCCCTGCGACGGTGTTCAGGGATCGGCGTGGAAGCCGGCCTTGCGCAGTTCGTGGCGGGCCTGGTCGAAGCCCTGCATCGGCGCGAAGTCGCTGCTGCGGTCGGTGAGCTCGGCCCAGCGCGCGAGGATCTGCTCGCCGCTGGCGGCCTCGCCCAGGTGGATGCCCTGGGTCAACGCGATATAGGCCAGCTCGAAGCCGCCGGCGCCGGCGCTGAGGATGGCGCGGTTGGGCGCGTTCTCGGCCACCAGCGCCAGCACCGCCGGGCTGACCAGCTCCGGCTTGAACCAGGCCAGCTGCTCCGGCGGCAGGATGCCTTCCATCATCCGGGTCGCGCCGGTCGGGGCCAGGCAGTTGACCCGGATGTCGTGCTTGGCGCCCTCGATCCCGAGGGTCTGCATCAACCCCACCAGCGCCATCTTGGCGGCCGCGTAGTTGGCCTGGCCGAAGTTGCCGTACAGGCCGCTGCAGGAGGTGGTCATCACGATGCGCCCGTAGTTGCGCGCGCGCATGCCGTCCCAGACCGCCTTGGTGCAGTGCACCGCGCCCATCAGGTGCACGTCGAGCACGCGCCGGAAATCCTCCAGCGGCATCTTGGCGAAGCTCTTGTCGCGCAGGATGCCGGCGTTGTTGACCAGGATGTCGATGCCGCCCCAGTCGGCGGCCACGGCGTCCACCATCGCCTGCACCGCCACCGGATCGTCCACCGCGCATTGCGCCGGGCGCGCGCTGCCGCCGGCGGCGCGGATCTCGGCGGCCACCAGGTCGGCGTCCTCGCCGAGGTCGTTCACCACCACCTTCGCGCCCCGGCTGGCGAGCAGCAGCGCATGCGCGCGACCCAGCCCGCCGCCGGCGCCGGTGACGATGGCCACCCGGCCGCTCAGGTCGATCATGCAACGCCCCCTCGTGCGTGGTCGGTGGCGCTCATCCTGCCACGGCCAGGGCGGCCAGGTCGCGCACCGCCTGCGGCAGGGCGGCGATGGCCTGCAGCGTGCGCATGCGCTCGCCGCCGGCCTCCACCCGCGCCTGCGCCTCGTGCGCCCAGGTCGTGTGGTAGGGCACATGCACGCCCCAGCCGCCCAGCGCCAGCACCGGCGCGATGTCCGAGCGCAGGGAATTGCCGACCATCAAAAACTGCGCCGGCGCGATCGCGAATTCCTCCAGCAGCCGCGCATAGGTCGGCGGGTCCTTCTCGCTGACGATCTCGATCCGCCGGAACAGGTCGGACAGCCCGGACTGGCGCACCTTCGCTTCCTGATGGAACAAATCGCCCTTGGTGATCAGCACCACCGGGAACTCGGCGGCCACCGCCTCCACCGCCGCGCGCACGCCCGGAAGCAGTTCCACCGGGTGCTGCAGCAGCGCCTTGGCGATTTCCACGATGCGGTGGATGTCGGCGGCGCTGATGCGGCCCTCGGTGATTTCCACCGCCGCCTCCACCATCGACAGCGCCATCCCCTTCACGCCGTAGCCGAAGATGGCGATGTTGCGCGCCTCGTATGCGTACAGGCGCCGGCCCACGTCCTGAAGGTCAACATAGGCGGAGATGATCCGTTCGAACTGCGCCTGCGCGTCGTCGAAGTAGTCCTGGCTGCGCCAGAGGGTGTCGTCGGCATCGAAGCCGACCAGCGCGATGCCGCGCGGCGAAGGGGAATCCATCGCCGCATTCTAAACAGGCGGGCGCTGCGGCATGATGCGCCGTCTCGCTTCCCGCCACCCCGCCGCCACCGCCATGACCGACTGGACCCGCCTGCTGCGCGACATCCCGGATTTCCCCAAGCCCGGGATCCTGTTCAAGGACGTGATGCCGGTGCTGGCCGACCCGCAGGCCTTCGCCGCGGCGATCACCGCGCTGGCCGCGCCGTGGCGGGATGCGCGGATCGACGCGGTGCTGGCGATCGAGGCGCGCGGCTTCCTGCTCGGCGCGCCGCTGGCGCACGCGCTCGGCGCCGGCCTGGTGCCGTTGCGCAAACCCGGCAAGCTGCCCGGCGAGGTGCGCGAGCAGCGCTACGCGCTGGAATACGGCGAGGATGCCCTGCAGGTGCAGGCCGGCGCGCTGGCGCCGGGCGCGCGGGTGTTGCTGGTGGACGACGTGCTGGCGACCGGCGGCACCCTGGCCGCGGCCTGCGCCCTGGCGCAGCGGCTGCAGGCCGAGATCGCCGGCGCCGGCGTGCTGCTGGAACTCGCCGCGCTGGGCGGCCGCGCGCGCTGGCCGGTCACCGCGCCGCTGCAGGCCGCGCTGGTGGTGTGAGGCGGCGGACGCTGCGGACGCGCCGTCAGCGTGCGGCGGCGTCCACCTTGTGCAGCCACGCCAGCAGCCCGGCGAAATAGGCCTGCTGGTCGTCGTACATCGCCATGTGCCCGCCGTTGGGCAGGTACAGGAATTCGCCGCGCGGCAGGCGCGAGGCCATCATCCGCATCCACTTCGGGTCCATGGTGTCGTGCTCGGCGCCGATCACCAGGGTGGGCACGGCGATCTTCGCCAGGTCGGCGGTGCGGTCCCAGTCCACCAGGATGCCGCTGGCGCCCATCTCGCTGGGGCCCTGCATCGGCACGTACACCGCCTTGTTGAGATGGCGGCCGAACCCGCGCAGCACCGGCTCCGGCCACTGCGCCATCGGCCGCCGCAGCACGTGCTCCTCGTAGAACGGCGCCAGCAGTTCCTCGTAGCGCGGATCGTCGTATTTCTGCGCCGCCTCCAGCGCCAGGATCTCCTTCAGCGCGGCCGGGTCCATCCGCGGCATCAGCACCTCGTGCGCGTAGCGGTTGTACGCCGGGATGCTGGACATCATGTTGGAGATCACCAGCCCCTTGAGGTGCTGCGGGTACTTCAGCGCGTACTCGATGCCGAGGATGCCGCCCCAGGAGTGGCCGAGCAGGAAGAAGTTGTCGCGGTCCAGGCCCAGCGCCTGGCGCACCTGTTCCACTTCCTCGACGTAGTGGTCGATGCTCAGGAACGGCGTCATGTCCTTGGGCTGGTCGCTGTAGTACGAGCCCAGCTGGTCGTAGTAGTAGTACTCGATGCCATCCGCCGGCAGGAAGCTGTCGAACGCCTCGAACGCCTCGTGGGTGCCGCCCGGCCCGCCGTGCAGCAGCAGGACCTTGATCCGCGGGTTGTGGCCCACGCGCTTGGTCCACACCCGGAAGTCGCCATGCGCGGTGTGGATCGGGATCATCCGCACCCCGCCGGTCCAGGCGTCGTCGCCGGTGGCGGCGTGGTAGCTGGCGAGGGTCGGCGTGCGCGGCGGTTCGGCGGCGGCGGCCGGACGCACGATGAGGAGGCTGGCAAGGCACAGCAAGAGCGCGGCAAGCGGCTGGCGCATGGTGGGTTCCCCGTTGGGCCTGCCCGGCACTATAAGCCGGGCGCGGCCCCAACACCGGCGACGCCGGGCGCGCTAGGCTAGGCGGGTCTCTATCCGCCGCCTTCCGCCGATGCAGCGCCCCGCCAAGCCCGCCAACGAAGCCGAGCGCCTGCGGGCCCTGCGCCGCTACCAGGTGCTGGACACCCCGCGCGAGGCGGATTTCGACGACCTGGTGGCGATCGCCACCGCGATCTGCGACGTGCCGATGGGCTCGGTGACCCTGATCGATGCCGAGCGCCAGTGGTTCAAGGCCAAGCTGGGCATGGACGATGCGCCGGAGACCGACCGCGATACCGCGTTCTGCGCGCATGCCATCCTGACCCCCGACCAGGTCACCGTGGTCGAGGATGCAACCCTGGACCGCCGCTTCCACGACAACCCGGTGGTCACCGCCGAGGGCGGCATCCGCTTCTACGCCGGCGCGCCGCTGCTGACCCCGGAGGGCTATCCGCTGGGCACGCTGTGCGTGATGGACAGCCGCCCGCGCGAACTGGCGCCGCCGCAGGTCAAGGCCCTGCAGGCGCTGTCGCGGCAGGTCACCGCGCTGCTGGAACTGCGCCGCACCGCGCGCGAGCTCAAACTGCAGCTGGAGGACCGCGCCTGGTTCGAACAGACCCTGCATGCGTTCAACGAGAGCCTGAAGCTGGAGAACGCGGACCTGACCCGGCAGCTGCGCATGGATCCGCTGACCGGGCTGGCCAACCGGCGCGCGCTGGCGGATGCGCTGGAACAGGCGCTGGCGGGAACCGCCGCGCTGTGCGTGGCGCTGGCCGACATCGACCACTTCAAGGCGGTCAACGACACCCACGGGCATGCGGTGGGCGACGAGGTGCTGGTGCGGGTGGCCTCCAGTCTGCGGGTGGCCAACGGCGAGGCCGGCCTGCTGGCACGCTACGGCGGCGAGGAGTTCGCGCTGGTGCTGCCGGGCATGGACCTGGACGCGGCCCGCCGGCACTGCGAGGCGCTGCGCCGGGCGGTGGCGCTGGCATCGACCAGCCTGCCGGTGACCATCAGCATCGGCGTAGCCGCGCGCCAGCCGGGCGAGGACAAGGCGGCGCTGCTGCAGCGCGCGGACGAGGCCCTGTACGCCGCCAAGCGCGCCGGCCGCAACCGGGTGCACGCCTGAGGCCGCTGGCGCTCAGGCCTTCTTGACGAACTCCGACTTCAGGCCCATCGCGCCGATGCCATCGATCTTGCAGTCGATGTCGTGGTCGCCGTCGACCAGGCGGATGTTGCGCACCTTGGTGCCCACCTTCACCACCAGCGACGACCCCTTCACCTTCAGGTCCTTGATGACGGTGACGGTATCGCCGTCCTGCAGCACGTTGCCGACGGCGTCCTTGACCACGCGCACCGCCTCGTCCTCGGCCGCCGGTTCACCCGCGCGCCACTCGTGGCCGCATTCCGGGCAGACCAGCTGCGCGCCGTCCTCGTAGGTGTATTCGGAGCCGCAGCTCGGGCAGGGAGGAAGCGTGGACATCGCGGATGCCGTGACAGGGGGGGGCGACTATTCTAACGGACGCCGCGGATGCCCCCGGGCGCGGGAAAACGCAGGGCGGCTTGCGCCGCCCTGCGTGCCACGCTGCGTCCGGTGGCGCGTCCTGCGCCTGTTGTTGTGCTCTCCGGATGGGGGATTGCGGCAGGCCGCGAGACCAGGCTTACGGCGTGCCGGCCTCGCCGCCGTTGCTGGCCAGCCAGGCCTTGTACTCCTCGACCGTCAGCTGGCCGTCGTGGTCGGCATCGGCGGCCGGGAAGATCTTCGCCACGTTCTCCATCGCGGCGGCCTCGTTGGCACTCAGGCGGCCATCGCCGTCCGCGTCCAGTTCGGCCCACCAGTTCTTGTGGCCCTCGTCCTGGCGGGGCGCGGCCTTGTCCTGGGGTTGCGCCTGCGCCTGTGCCTGGACGGCGGCGTCCTGCGCGAAGGCGGACGTGGTGGCGATGGACGCCAGCAGGGCGGCGGACAGGACCAGCGGGGTTTGGATCTTGCGCATAAGTTCTCCTCGTTCTGCGGGGGATCAAAACGGATGGATGCCGATGCGGATCGCATCGACACCCCGCACCTTACCCACGCGCTCTGAACGCACCGTTCCCCACAACCTGAACACTGACGCGGGCTTAACCACCGCCTGCGCGATCCACGCTAGGCCGCGCGCGCACCACGGCGCGCATCCGCAGTAAAGTCGCGCCTTCCCCACGCACACGGTGCAACTGCAATGACGATGGACTGGGTGGACCTGCGCAGCGATACCGTCACCCGGCCGACTAGCGCGATGCGCGCGGCGATGCTGGCCGCCGAGGTCGGCGACGACGTGTACGGCGAAGACCCGACGGTGAACGCGCTGCAGGCACGGCTGGCCGACGAACTCGGCTTCGAGGCGGCGCTGTTCGTGCCCAGCGGCACCCAGTCGAACCTGCTGGCGCTGCTGGCGCACTGCGAGCGCGGCGACGAATACCTCGTCGGCATGGACGCGCATACCTACAAGTTCGAGGGCGGCGGCGCGGCGGTGCTCGGCTCGATCCAGCCGCAGCCGATCGTGCAGGCCGAGGACGGCACGCTGCCGCTCGCGCGCGTGGCCGCGGCGATCAAGCCGGTCGATCCGCACTTCGCGCGCACCCGCCTGCTGGCGCTGGAGAACACCTGGCACGGGCGCGCGCTGCCGCTGGACTACCTGCGCGCGGCGGGCGACTTCGCCCGCGCACACGGCCTGGGCTACCACCTCGACGGCGCGCGCCTGTTCAACGCCGCGGTGGCCTGCGGAGTGCCGGCGCGCGCGATCGCGCAGCATTTCGACAGCGTGTCGGTGTGCTTCTCGAAGGGGCTCGGCGCGCCGGTCGGCTCGGTGCTGGTGGGCACGCAGGCCTTGATCGACAAGGCGCGGCGCTGGCGCAAGGTGTGCGGCGGCGGCTGGCGCCAGGCCGGGATGCTCGCGGCCGCCTGCCTGCACGCGCTGGACCACCACGTGGCGCGCCTGGCCGAGGACCATGCGCGTGCCGCGCGCCTGGCCGCGGCGCTGGCTGGGATCGACGGCATCACCCTGCTCGGCCAGCACACCAACATGGTGTTCATCGACGTGCCGGCCGAGCATCTGCGCGCGCTGGATGCCCACCTGCGCGCGGCCGGCATCCGCATCAGCATCGGCTACCTGCCGACGCTGCGCCTGGTGACGCATCTGGACGTGGACGACGCCGGGATCGCGCGCACCGCCGACGCCTTCGCCGGGTTCTTCGCGCGCGCCTGAGCGGCGCGCAAGCGGCGGCCGCTACCAGCGCCGCCAGCCCCACGGGCGCACCAGCCCGGGGCCGCTGGCATTGCCCACCTGCACGTCCACGTTGACGGTGCCGGCCTTGCCGCCGTCGGTGGCGGTATCGGTGCAGTAGTGCAGGCGCGCCGCGGTGAAGTTGCTGCTGCCGTAGTGCTCGGTGTAGCCGACGCCGGCGCTCACGCTGCCGCTGAAATGGCGCGGGTTGCCCTGCGCATCCCGCGGGCAGCCGGAAGCCGCCACCCAGCCGCTGCCGGCATTGCCGATGCCCGGCGCCATCGGCGAGGTCACGGGCGCGGCCACCGGTGCGGCCAGCGGCGCAGAATCGAAGACTTGCGCCGGTGGCAGCGACAGGTCCAGCGCCGACTGCGGGCCTTCCGGCCATCCTCCCGCCAGTGCCGGCAGCACCGGCGCGCACCACACTGCAGCCATCGCCAGGGCCTTGCGCATGTCGGCGTCCTCGATCGGGTTCGTCCCGCCCGGCGGGCGGTGCAGGCCGACGCTAGCAAGGATTGCTTGAACGCGCGCTGGCTATCGCGGCCTGCGCGCATTCAGGTGCGGCCGCGCGCGCACCGGGCTGCACGCTGCGCATCCATCGCCACAAGGCGCGCGTATCGATGGTGGCAACGCCTTGCATGCCGGCCACTGCGCGGGTAGCGCGGAGGCGCTGCCCTTCCCCCACTCTTTCCGGAGACTTCCGATGAAGCCGACCCTGCCTTACGCCGTCGCCAGCGCCCTCGCCATCGCCCTGTGCGCCCAGCCCGCGCTGGCCGCTTCGCCCGCCGCCACCAAGGCCGACCACGCCCAGCCGGACATCGTGGCGGCCGCCGTGGCCACCCCCAGCCTGAGCACGCTGGTGGCCGCGGTGAAGGCGGCCGACCTGGTCGGCACGCTGCAGGGCGCAGGCCCGTTCACGGTGTTCGCGCCCACCAATGACGCCTTCGCCAAGCTGCCGGCCGGCACCGTGGACGGCCTGCTGCAGCCGCAGGCCAAGGACGCGCTGACCGGCGTGCTGACCTACCACGTGGTTGCCGGCAACGTGGATGCCGCCAGCCTCGCCAAGCAGATCGCCGCCGGTGGCGGCCGCGCCACGTTGACCACCGTGCAGGGCGGCACCCTCACCGCCACCTCGGACGGCATGGGCGGCATCATCCTGACCGATGCCAAGGGCGGCACCGCCAAGGTGGTCGCGGCCGACCTGCGCCAGCGCAACGGCATCGTGCACGTGATCGACGGCGTGCTGCTGCCGCAGTGACCGCCTGATCGTTCGCGCGTCATCCGCGGGCGGCTGTGGCCGCCCGCGTCAGGCCTCGTCCTGCGAATACACCGCCAGCGCGAGCGCGCCGTCGTCCTCCACCTCCACCACCACCGTGATCGGGCGGCAGCACACCGCGCAGTCCTCGATGTAGTGCTGCGCGCCGGCGCTGGCATCCAGCATCAGGGTGATGGTCTCGCCGCAGTACGGGCAGGCGACGTCGCGCGCGTCCAGCATCGCGCTCACTCCAGCGTGCCCTGCGGCAGCACCAGCCGCTGCACCGGATAGCCGCGGCGGGCGGCGCGCTCGCGGATCGCCTCGAACTCCGCGCGCGGCATCGCCGGCGTGCGCGAGAGCACCCACAGGTACTTGCGCGATGGACTGCCGACCACCGCCCAGCGGTAGTCGGGATCGAGCTCGACCACCCAGTAATCGGCCCAGGTGAACGGCAGCCACGCCAACCAATCCGGCGCGAAGCGCACCTGCAGCGCACCCGGCTGGCCCGGCACCCGGCGCGCCACGCCATCGGACACGTCGAAGCTCCCGTCGCGGGTGCGGCAGGCGTTGCGCACGCCCACCAGTCCGTCCGCGCGCAGGCTGTAGGTGGCGCTGATATCGGCCACGCACTGGCGCTGGAAGAACATCGGCAGGTGCGCGATCTCGTGCCAGCTGCCGGCGTAGCGCTGCAGGTCCAGCGCCGGCACCGGCGCGTTCGGCAGCGGCGGTTCCTGCGCCGTGGCCGTGGCGGCGGCAAGCGCGAGTGCGAATGCGAGGGGACGCAGCATGGGCAAACTCCGGCGGGGGATGCGTGCATCCTCGCGCCCCGCGCGTGGTGGCGCGGTGAATGCGTGCGGGGCTCACCCACGCCAGCCGGCGTCACCCCTCCAGGTAGAACTCCAGCGGGATCAGCTCCACCGCCCAGCCGCCCTCCTCGCCGATCTGCGCGGCCGGGTGCATGGCGGCCAGGCGCAGTGCCTCGTCGCGACTGTCGGCTTCGATGATGAACAGGCCGCCCACCACCTCCTTGGCCTCCGCGTAGGGGCCGTCGCTGACGTGCGTCTTGCCGGCGCGCGGGCGCAGCGTGGCCCAGGTGTCCAGGTCGCCCAGCGATGCGGACAACCGCACCTTGCCGGTGGCGCGCATCGCCTGGTCCAGCGGCGGGCATTGGCTGACCAACGCCTTCACGGCGTCGGGCGGAAGCGCGGCGAAGCGTTCGGGGGTGAAGTAGGCAAGGCCGAGGTATTTCATGGAGCGTCCTCCGGAAGGGTTGTCCCACTGCGACGATCCGGCAGGGCGCGGATCGACAGGTTGCCGGCAAGGGCGCGTCGCCGCGCCTGCCATCGGATGATCGGTGTCGCGATGCCTGCCTACCGCGCACACGCCTTCGGCGCGGCGGCCGAAGCAAAGGCGTGCGCGAAGAAGGGCAGCATCGCGGTCTCGAAGCGTTCGCGGGTGTGGTCGGTGTGGGTGCCGTCGTAGGTGGCGAAGGCATGCGCGATGCGGTGCCGATCCAGCGCCTGCGAAAACGCGCGCGCGCCGGCCGTCACGCTGGTGATCTGGTCCTGCAGCCCGGCGTCGAAGGCGATCCCGCACAGGCGGCGATAGCCGGCCGGATCGCGCTCGAGCCGATATAGCGGCATGTAGCGCTTCCACGTTGCCTCGACGGCCACGTGCCGCTCAACACCACCGTCGGGCGTGGCCGTGAACGGCAGCGGCGGCTCCGCCTCCGGGGCGGTGTTGCCCGGGGCAGCGAAGGCCATCGCCATCGCGCGCAGCCAGCCGCCGAGGGGCTGCCGCCAGCGCGCGCCCGCCTGCGCCAGGTCGCCGACGAAACCCAGGCAACAGGGGCTCACGGCATACACATAGGCGAACGTGTCGGGATGCCGGCCGGCCAGGTACAGGGCGCCGAATCCGCCCATCGACTGCCCCGCCAGCCCGCGCGCGCGCCGCTCCGGCTGCGTGCGGAAGCGAGCATCGACGAACGCCACCAGCTCCTTCGCCACGAAGTCCTCCCAGCGGCCGAAGCGGGCGGAGTTGACGTAGAACGAACCGCCGTAGCGATTGTTCGCCGCCGGCATCACCACGATGAACTCGCCGGGGCCGGCCATGCGGTCCAGCGCCGCGCCGAGGTCCATGCCCTGGTAGCTGCCGTCGAACCACTCGCCGGGCTCGGACGTGGCCCCGTGCAGCAGGTACACCACCGGATAGCGCCGGGCGACCTGCGTGTCGTAGCTGGGCGGCAGATAGACCGTGATCGCACGGTCCGGCGAATCCCCGATCGCATTGCCGCGCAGCGCCGTGGAGTGCAGCGTCTCCACCACCACCCGCGCCTGCGCGTCCACGGCGGCAACGCCAGCCAGGGCAAGTAGCAGAAGGCCCAGACCCCATCCGACTTGGTGCCTCATCCCGCCCACCTCCGCTACCCGCGACTAAAGCAGCTTAGTCCTGAAGCGGGGAAAAGGATCGGAAAAGTGAACCTGACACCGTTTTGGTTCCTTGTTTCCCCTCTGTTTTGCTCGTTAGTGAGTCAAACTCGTCGTCAGATGACCAGGCAAGCTACCAATAACAACAACTTCCTGCTCAGAATCCCAAGCAAAATAAATCCGATAAGTCCTCTTAGGATCCCAGCTACCCCTTTCAGATGTACCCGGGGCAGGAGCCAAATGCAGATCTAGCTCGATGCTTCCTCGTTGATAGGGCGCAAGGAACTGCTGCCTGTAGCGATGATTCTGAAGCGCTTCCCCAACATCAGAAACTTCTACCCTCAAACGCTCGCATTCATTCCTAAATGATTCAGCTGCAGAATCACGACCCCTGCGCATATCAACATAGTGGGAGGCGAGTAGAGTTAGACAGCTAGAAATGTGATCCACATCCTCATATACAGCCTTCTTTGCCGCTCGCGCCGCTTTCGGCAGGATCACCAACCGACCCGCGAAATGCCGTTCCGACCAATCTTCCAAATCCTCAAACGACACTAATGGCTCCACCGCTACACGAGCCTCACCATATTCTGCCAGCTGCGCTTCCAGCGATCGATTTCGTGCGGAGATACCAAAAATCTGAGCTTTTAGTCGATCAATTTCTTGTTCGAGCTCCCGGTTAAACTCGTATGCCATATCTCTATCTTGAATTGCCTCCAGCAATTTCGCATCGATAGATGCAACTTGAGCACGCAAGCTATCTGCCTCCACCCGCATCGCGTCGATTTGTCGATGCTGCGCAGCAACTCTATCTTCGGATGTTTTCGCAGCTGCAACCTCGGCCTGCGCCTTCCTTGCAACAGTCGAGGCATCCGCAAGTTGAAGCGCCCGTAGATGTGAGTTGATTGAGTTAAAGCTTGGAGCCAACTCATCCAAATCTGTTCGCGAAACAGAACTAGTAAGCAACCGATCAAGAAGCCGCCTTGTAAAAGCACGCACCCCCTCGCGATCCGCCGGAAGCGATTGTTTTAGCCATATAGGATGATCCCTGTAATTGCCCAGCTCCAGGGAAACACCTGGCATAAAGAGACGCAACGCGCCATTAAAGACGGACCATTTACGGCCAAATGCTTTAGTAATATCCCAAGCTGTTTGGTTTGGAATTCGAACCACATGAGCGAAGCCGCAGACGGATTTACTTATCGCCTGGACATAAAAAGATTCAGAACCATCTTCATTGTCAGCTACAGCAAGTACAGGAAGCCTGTCTTTCCTCGATAAGAACTGGAACAAAAGCGCCGCATTGCGACTTAGCTCCTGCGGATTAAGCAGACCATCGAAGATTAGCCCTGGCGCCTCAGCGAGTTCGCGCACTAAGCTTGGCGAGGATCGGAAAAATGGCACCCCCGGTATCGCCGTCACCACAGACAAGCGCACCGTGAAAATTGCCTTCTCTTTTATCTCAGCAATTACCGCCTCGGTACGCCAACGACGCTCAATTCCAGCCTCGTCTCTAAGCTCTTCATCCGCCGTATCGAACCGAAGCGCCCAAAGCCCGTTACCTGAGATTACGTCGCAATGCCCTAATGCAAGCGAGAAAGATGCACCGGAATATGCATTCGATGGCAGCGCCTCATCAGATCTGCTTGCAACCCATCGCAGTATTTTTTCCCTGGCCAACGATATGGGGTCGGGCGAAGAAGCGGCCAGAGCTCCCCAAGTCGCACTAACCAGACGACTTTCAGCGGGCGTAACCACTACGTCCTCCCCCCGATCAATCATTACCTCACCCGCACTTGCTATACCCGCAATTCAAACAAGTCGCGCATCCGTCCATCAGCACCAGGGCCTTGGTGTTGCACTTGTGGCACATGGTCGCGGACGGCGGGAAGCTGGCGCCTTCGCCGGTGACGGCGATGTCCTCGGGGTGGCCGGCGGTGCTGCTCAGGCCGGGCGCGGCGGGTTCAGCGTTTTTTTTTGAGCGCTCTTCGAACTGCTTGCGCTTCTCGGCGATCAGCGCGCGCTGGTGCTCGCTCATCTCCGGGTCGTGCAGCAGGCCGATGGACTTCAGGTGGTCCTCGACGATGCTGCCGAGTTCGGCCACCAGCGACGGCATGTACACGCCGCCGGCCTTGAAGTAGCCGCCGCGCGGGTCGAACACGGCCTTCATCTCGTCGACGATGAAGGTGACGTCGCCGCCCTTGCGGAACACGGCGGACATGATGCGGGTGAGCGCCACGATCCACTGGAAATGCTCCATCGACTTGCTGTTGATGAAGATCTCGAACGGGCGGCGGTGTTCGTGCTCGGTGCCGGCGTTGAGCACGATGTCGTTGATGGTCACGTACATGGCGTGTTCCACCAGCGGCGACTTGATCTTGTAGGTGCTGCCGATCAGGACTTCCGGGCGCTCGATGCGCTCGTGCATCTGGATCACGTTGTCCTCGGGGGCGGCTGGCGCGGCGACTTCCGCGGCCTTGGCGCTCTCCTTCGCCTTGTCGTCCGGGGTGACGACGGCGTAGCCCTTGATTTTCTTCTCGATCCTGACGGTCATGGTCCTGACTCTGGCGGTCTGTGCGTTGCGGGTTGCGCGCCACGCCCGGCACGGCCGGGCGGGCGCAAAGGGAACGGCTTACTTGCGGGCGGCCTTCTTGGCGGCCTTCTTCGCCGCCGGCTTCCTGGCGGGTGCCTTCTTGGCCACGGCTTTCTTGGCGACGGCTTTCTTGGCCGCGACCTTCTTCACGGCCTTCTTCACCGCCTTCTTGGCCACGGCCTTCTTGGCGGCCGCCTTCTTCACCACTTTCTTGGCGGCCTTCTTCGCCGCCGGCTTCTTGGCCGCGACCTTCTTCACCGCCTTCTTGGTGGCGGCTTTCTTGGCGGCGACCTTCTTCTTCAGCGCGGCCACTTCCTTCTTGGCGTCCTTGCTGGCGGCTTCGAGCTTCTTCTTGGCCTTGGCCACGGTCTTGCCGACCGCCTTCTTGGCCTTGGCCACTTCGGTCTTGACCTTCTTCTCGGCCGACTTCGCGGCCTTCTTCACCTTCGCCACGGTGGCGCTGGCGGTGGTGGCCATCGCGCCGCCGACTTCCGCAACCTTCTCTTTCGCAGTTTCAACGGCATCCGACAGGGTCGCCGTCACTCCATCTCCATTGCTCATAGGCCCTCCTCAAGGGCGTGGTTGGTGGGTACCGCAGCGCGATCCTATACCCGGAAACGGCGCGCGTGCAGCAGGCGGCGCGGCCTTCCGCGCGCGCCGCCGCGGGCGCGCTCAGAACTTGCCGTAATAGCCTTCCTTGAGGGCATCGAACAGGTTGGCGGCGGTGTGCACCTCGCCGTCGTATTCGATCTGCTCGTTGCCCTTCACCTCGACCACGCTGCCGTCCTCCAGTTCGAAGCGGTAGGTGGTGTTCTCGAGGTCGGCTTCCTTCACCAGCACGCCCTGGAAGGCGGCCGGGTTGAAGCGGAAGGTGGTGCAGCCCTTCAGGCCCTGCTGGTAGGCGTAGCGGTAGATGTCCTTGAAGTCCTCGTACGGGTAGTCCGTGGGGACGTTCGCGGTCTTGGAGATGGAGGAATCCACCCACTTCTGCGCCGCGGCCTGCACGTCCACGTGCTCCTTCGGGCTGATGTCGTCGGCGGCGATGAAGTAGTCCGGCAGCTTGGCGGCCGGGTCCTCGGCGTAGGGCATGGCCTTCGGGTTGACCAGCGCGCGGTAGGCCAGCAGCTCGAAGGAGAACACGTCCACCTTCTCCTTGGTTTTCTTGCCCTCGCGGATGACGTTGCGGCTGTAGTGGTGCGCGAAGCTGGGCTCGATGCCGTTGCTGGCGTTGTTGGCCAGCGACAGCGAAATCGTGCCGGTGGGTGCGATCGAGGTGTGATGGGTGAAGCGCGCGCCGACCTCGGCCAGCTCGTCCACCAGCTCGGGCGCGACCTCGGCCACCTTCTGCATGTAGCGGCTGTAGCGCGCATGCAGGGTCTTGCCCTGGATCTCCTGGCCGATCTTCCAGCCGTCGCGCGCCATCTCCGGGCGCTTGCGCAGCATCTCGGCGGTGACGGTGAACACCTCGTCCATGATCGGGGCCGGGCCCTTCTCGCGCGCCAGCGCCAGGCCGGTTTCCCAGCCGGCCACCGCCATGTCGCGGGCGATGCGCTCGGTGAACTCGCACGATTCCTGGCTGCCGTACTTCATCCGCAGCATGGTCATGGTGCTGCCCAGGCCCAAAAAGCCCATGCCGTGGCGTCGCTTGCGCATGATCTCGTCCCTTTGCTGTTGCAAGGGAAGCCCGTTGACCTCCACCACGTTGTCCAGCATGCGGGTGAACACGCGGACGACTTCCTTGTATTCCTCCCAGTCGAACTCGGCGCGGTCGGTGAAGGGGTGCTTGACGAACTTGGTCAGGTTCACCGAGCCCAGCAGGCAGGCCCCGTACGGCGGCAGCGGCTGCTCGCCGCAGGGGTTGGTGGCGCGGATGGTCTCGCACCACCAGTTGTTGTTCATCTCGTTGACCTTGTCGATCAGGATGAACCCCGGCTCGGCGTAGTCGTACGTCGAGACCATGATCATGTCCCACAGGTGGCGGGCGCGGATGTGGCCGTAGATCTTGCAGGCCACCAGGCCGTCGTCGCGCACGATGTAGTTGCGGTGGGTGGGCCACTCGCGCCAGACCACCTGCGCCGGATCGTCCAGGTCGACGTCGCCCTTCTCCTTGATGTTCACCGGGAACACCAGCGGCCAGTCGGCGTCGTTCTCAACCGCCTGCATGAAGCCGTCGGTGATCAGCAGGGACAGGTTGAACTGGCGCAGCCGGCCGTCCTCGCGCTTGGCGCGGATGAAGTCCTTCACGTCCGGGTGCGACACGTCGAAGGTGCCCATCTGCGCGCCGCGGCGGCCGCCGGCGGAGGACACGGTGAAGCACATCTTGTCGTAGATATCCATGAAGGACATCGGGCCGGAGGTGTAGGCGCCGGCGCCGGCCACGAACGCGCCGCGCGGGCGCAGGGTGCTGAACTCGTAGCCGATGCCGCAGCCGGCCTTCAGGGTCAGGCCGGCTTCGTGAACCTTCTCCAGGATGCCGTCCATCGAATCTTCGATCGTGCCGGAGACGGTGCAGTTGATCGTCGAGGTGGCGGGCTTGTGCTCCTGCGCGCCGGCGTTGGACGTGATGCGGCCGGCGGGAATGGCCCCGCGGCGCAGCGCCCACAGGAAGCGGTCCTGCCAGTACTGCTGCAGCTCGGCGGTGGGCTCGGCCTCGGCCAGCGCCTTGGCGACGCGCTTGTAGGTGCCGTCGATGTCGGCATCCAGCGGCACCCCCTGCTTGGTCTTCAGGCGGTACTTCTTGTCCCAGATGTCCACCGACGCCGGCTGCATCGGGATGTCCTGATTCGCGTCCGTGGTCACCGCTTCAAGCCTCGCCGTGCTCATGCCCTTCGACTCTCCTGTGTCTTTATAGACCCGCGCTGGCGGATCCGTTGCCCGTATCCCGCCCCCGGCATCCGTCGGGGGCGACGATGCAGGCCGCGCACGATGCGCGCAGCCTGCGAATGCCTCACTGTGGTGGCGTCACCGCCGGTTCTTGCTTCGTCACGCGCCGCTCCCCTGCCGACGTCGTTGCCCTCGACTCGGCACCCCTGCGCCACTAGCCTTGGGATTTCCTGCAAAACCGACCACAAGATGTTGTGGCCAACCGGCAAGACCATAGCCACGCCTCCGGCCCAAGTCAACGCGAAAATTGCGCTGCCCCGGCTTGCAATCCCGCGCCCATTGCTGACACCCGCCAAGGATGCGTGTTCCACGCGATCCGGCGTGTTTTCGGCGTGAAACTGAATGCGCGAAACTCCGCGTCCGCCGGATGCTGCAGTGCAGTGCCCGGGGCCTGCGATGGCCGCGTCCGCCCCTTCAGCGACGATTGCGCAAGCCGCGGCGGGTCTCGGCAATACTTGCGGCCTGGCCCGCCGTTGGTTCCGATCGCCGCGCATGAAGACCGCCACCAAGACCCTGCTCGCCCTGACCGCCGCCGCCGCGTTCGGCGGCTTCGCCGCCACCGGGCTGAACCTGCTGCTGGACCAGCCGGCGCGCGCCGCCGCGGCCACCCCGGCGATGCCGGTGGCCGGCGGCACCCTGCCGGCGGCGGTGGCGGGCACCCCGGTGCCGTCGCTGGCGCCGATGCTCAAGCGCGTGCTGCCGGGGGTGGTCAGCGTGAACACCAAGCAGGTGGTGCGGGTGAATACCCCGTTCGGCGACGACCCCGTCTTCCGCCGTATCTTCGGCATCCCGGCCGAGCGCATCGCGCAGTCGCTGGGCTCGGGCGTGATCGTGGACGCCCAGCGCGGGCTGGTGCTGACCAACAACCACGTGGTCGAGGACGCCGACGAGGTGCAGGTGACCCTGGCCGACGGGCGCAGCCTCAAGGCCCAGTTCGTCGGCAATGACCCCGACACCGACATCGCGCTGATGCGGATCCCGGCGCAGAACCTGACCGCGATCCCGCTGGCCGACAGCGACAAGCTGCAGATCGGCGACTTCGTGGTGGCGATCGGCAACCCATTCGGCGTGGGACAGACGGTGACCTCGGGCATCGTGTCCGCGGTCGGCCGCAACAACCTGCCCGGCGCCGGCTACCAGAACTTCATCCAGACCGATGCCAGCATCAACCCCGGCAACTCCGGCGGCGCGCTGGTGAACCTCAACGGCGAGCTGGTCGGGATCAACACCGCCAGCTTCAACCCGCGCGGCTCGATGGCCGGCAACATCGGGCTGGGCTTCGCGATCCCCTCCAACCTCGCGCACCGGGTGATGAACGACCTCCTGGCCCGCGGCGTCGTCCGCCGCGGCACCCTCGGCATCGATACCCAGGACGTGGACGCGCGCCTGGCGCCGGGCCTGGGCCTGGCCGAGGCGCGCGGCGCGGTGGTGACCCGGGTGTTCCCGGGCTCGGCCGCGGGCGCCGCCGGGCTGAAGGTGGGCGACGTGGTGGTGGCCGCCAACGGCCAGCCGATCGACAACGCCGAGGCGCTGCGCAACTTCCAGGGCCTGCAGGCGCCGGACGCCACCGTGGTGCTGGACGTGCGCCGCGACGGCAAGCCGCTGCGCATCACCAGCGGCCTGCGCGAGGCCCCGAAGGCGCTGGACGGTGGCCAGCTGGATCCGCGCCTGGCCGGCGCGCGCTTCGCGGAACTGCCCGAATCGCTGCGCCGGCAGGGCCTGGCCGGGGTGCTGGTGGAACAGGTGCAGCGCGGCAGCCGCGCCGCGCAGAACGGATTGCAGCCCGGCGACGTGGTGCTGGCCGCCAGCAGCGGGGCGTTCAGCGACCTCACCGGATTCCGTGCCACCCTGTCCGCGCCGGTACCGCAGCTGGTGCTGCGGGTGCTGCGCGGCAACGCCAGCGGGCAGCTGCCGATGCGCTGACCTCGGCGCTGATCCCGGCGTTGACGCCATCCATGCAGCGCCGGTGCGACACTGCCGGCGCGATTCCCTTCCACCACCCGAGGACGCAGCAGATGAGCGAGCACACCGAAGCGGTCAAGAGCAACCTGGGCGAGGCCGGCACCCACCTGAAGCAGGCCGCCAGCGCCGCCGGTGGCGCGGTGAAGAACGCCGCCAGCGCGGCCGGCGACGAGCTGCGCCTGGGCAAGGCGCAGGTGAAGGCCGAACTGGCCGACGGCGCTGTGGCCGGGCTGGGCGCGGCCGAGCACCTGGGCGGCGCCGCGGGCGAACAGATGAACGCACTGATGGACAAGGGCCGCGACCTGCTGGACAGCGCTTCCGAGCTGATCCGCGAGCGTCCGCTGGCCGCGTTCGGGGTGGCCTTCGCCGCCGGTTTCATCCTGTCCAAGCTCGCCCGCAGCGACAAGTAAGCCGCCGATGGCCACCGGGGAACCGCGGCAGGCCGCGGGCGAAGGCGCCGGCACGGGGCAGGCCGATGCGCATGCGGGCACGGCGGCAGGCGTCGCCGACAGCCTGCGCGCGCTGGGCGCCGAAGGCCGCGCCGGGCTGCGCGCCAGCCGCGATGCGCTGAGGGCGCTGCGGCTGCTGGTGGCGGCCGACATCGCGCTGGCGCGCGCGGCGCTGATCCGCGCGCTGGTCGGGGTCGCGCTGGCGGTGATCTTCGGCGGTTCGGCCTGGCTGCTGCTGATGGCGGCGCTGATCGCGGCGCTGCAGGCGCTGGGGCTGTCGTGGCTGGCGGCCCTGCTGGTGACCGCGCTGCTCAGCCTGGCGGTCACCGCGGTCTCCGCGCGGGCGGCGATGCGCTATTTCGAGCACAGCAGCCTGCGCGCCACCCGCCGCCAGCTGGCGCGCCTGGGCCTGGGCGCGCTGGATGAACTGGAGGCGCTGCTGCGCCGCGACGCGCAGGAGCCGCCCGACACCGAGGCCACGGCCAATGCCGATGGTGAGGGCGACGCCAGACCGAACGGAGCCCCCACGCCATGAGCCTCGACCGCGGCTTCGATGCCCTGCTGCAGCGCGTGCAGCACGCCGAGCACGCGCTCGCCGTGCGCGAACAGCGCGCGCAGCGCCAGTGGCAGCGCCTGCAATCGACCTGGCGCGCGGCCTGGACCCCGGGCCGGATCCTCGTGGTCGGCCTCGCCCTGGGCTTCGCCAGCGGCCGCGCGCGCCCGCTGCGGCTGGCCGGCGAAAGCGGCGTGCTCGGCGCACTGCGCGCACTCGGCCCGCTGCTGGCCACCCTCGACGCGGTGCGCGCCGCCACCGCGGGCACGGGCGACGACGACGCCCCGGCATGAATTCGACCGGCGAGCTCCCGCCCGGCGCGGACCCGCTGCCGCCACGCCCGCGCGGCCCGTTCTCGCTGCTGGTGCTGGCGGTGCTGGCGGTCGGCTACACCCTGTGGGCCGCGCAGGATCTGATCCTGCCGATCCTGCTGGCGATGTTCCTCGCGCTGGTCGGCAATCCGCTGCTCCGGCTGCTGCAGCGGCTGCGCCTGCCGCGCTTCCTGGCCGCGCTGTCGGTGCTGTGCGGCGGGCTGGCGCTGGCGATCCTGCTGGCTGCGCAGCTGGTGCAGCCGGCCGCGGACTGGGTGCACGAGGCCCCGCGCGCGCTGCGCACCCTGGCCCCGAAGCTGCAGAAACTGACCAAGCCGATGCAGGACGCCAACCAGGCGGCCGAGAACATCGCGCGCGCCGCCGGCGGCGATGCCGGCGCGCATCCGGCGCAGGTGGTGCGCGCCGACACCCGCGACCCCTACCGCTCGCTCACCGCCACCCCGCGCGCGCTGGCGGCGGTGCTGGCGGTGGTGCTGCTGACGCTGTTCTTCATGGTGTACGGCGAGGACCTGCAGCGGCGCGCGATCGCGCTGCTGCCGGACCGGCAGAAGAAGAAGCTGACGGTGGAGATCCTGCATGCGATCGAAACCGAGATCAGCCGCTACGTGCTGGCGATCAGCGCGGTCAACGCCGCGCTCGGGCTGGCCCTGGCCGGCGGCCTGTGGCTGCTGCTGGGCCTGCCGCCCGGGGATGCGCTGCTGTGGGGCACGATGGCGATGCTGCTCAACTTCGCGCCTTACGTCGGCCCGCTGATCGGGATCGTGGTGCTGCTGCTGATGGGGTTCTCCAGCTACGACGCGCCGCTGCAGGCGCTGGCGCCGGCGGGGCTGTACCTGCTGCTGCACGGCATCGAGGGACAGGTGGTGACGCCGATCGTGCTGGGCCGGCGGATGGCGCTGTCGCCGCTGGTGCTGATCCTGGCGCTGATGCTGTTCGGCTGGCTGTGGGGCATCGTCGGCCTGCTGCTGGCGGTGCCGATGCTGGTGTGCGCGAAGATCGTGCTGGCCCGGCTGGACGGCATGGAGGGCTGGGCCCGCCTGCTGGAATGAGCGCGCGCCTGCCGGCGCCGCCGCGGCGGCCTACAATGCGCGCGTGAACCCGTCCATCCGCGCCATCACCTTCGACCTCGACGACACCCTGTGGCCGTTCGCCCCGATCGGGGAGCGCATCGAGAACGCCCTGCACGCCTGGTTCGTCGAGCACAGCCCGCGCACTGCCGAGCGCTTCCCGATCACCGAGATGCGCGCCCTGCGCGAGCGGGTGTTCGCGGAGTTCCCCGAGCACGCGCACGACCTCGGCCTGCTGCGGCGGCTGACGATCGAGCGCGCGCTGCGCGAGAGCGGCGACGACCCCGCGCTGGCCAGCGCCGCCTACGCGATCTTCTTCCGCGAGCGCAACCGGGTGGAGTTCTATCCCGACGCGCAGGACGGCCTGCGCCGGATCGCCGCGCAGCTGCCGATCGCCGCCCTGACCAACGGCAACGCCGACCTCGCGGTGATCGGCATCGCCGGGCTGTTCCGCTTCCAGCTCGGCGCGCGCGAATACGGCGCGCCCAAGCCCGATGCCGGCCTGTTCCAGGAAGCCTGCCGCCGGCTCGGCTTTGCACCAGAGGAGGTCATGCACGTGGGTGACCATCCGCATATGGACGTGGCCGGTGCCGCCCATGCCGGCCTGCGCAGCTGCTGGATCGACCGTGGCGACCACGCCTGGCCGGAGGGTCTGGCCCGCGCCGACCTTCGCGTCACCACCCTGACCGCGCTCGCCGACTGGCTGGACGCGGGGGCCCGCTTCGAGGACGCCGCATGAGCCTGCCCGCCGGTTTCACATCCTCCGTCGATGCCGCGCTGCCGCTGCACGCGGTGCGCAAGGCCGAGTTCGCCACCTGGTGCCAGGCGCAGCCGGCGCCGGTGCAGGCCTGGCTGGCGGCACAGCGCTTCGACGCCGCACCCGGCAGCGCCTGCAGCTGGGCCGACGGCGACGGCCGGGTGGCTGGCGCAGTGCTGGGCATCGACGATCCCCACGATCCGTTCGCCTGGGCGCACGCGCCGCGTGCGCTGCCGGCTGGCGACTGGCAGCTGGTCGGGCACGTCGCTCCCGAAGCCGCACGCGCCCTGCAGCTGGGCTGGGGCCTGGGCCGGTACCGCTTCGCCCGCTACAAGGCGCAGCCGGCACCTGCCGCGCAGCTGGCCGCGGAGCATTTCGACGCCGAGACCTTCGACATCCTGGCCGCCTGCGTGCGCGTGCGCGATCTGGTCAACACGCCCACCGAGCACATGGGCCCGGACGAACTGGAAGCCGCCGCGCGCGAACTCGCGCAGGCGCACGGCGCCACGGTCGCCGTCGTCGCCGGTGACGCATTGCTCGCGCAGAACTACCCCGCCATCCACGCGGTCGGCCGCGCATCGCACCGCGCGCCGCGCCTCATCGAACTCACCTGGGGCGAGGCGGCGCATCCGCACGTGGCGCTCTGCGGCAAGGGCGTGTGCTTCGACACCGGCGGGCTGGACCTCAAGGCCGCCGCCGGCATGCGCAACATGAAGAAGGACATGGGCGGCGCCGCGCACGCGCTGGCGCTGGCCGGGTTGGTGATGGCGCGCAAGCTGCCGCTGCGCATCACCCTGCTGCTGGCCGCGGTGGAGAACGCGGTGGGCCCGAACGCGTTCCGCCCCGGCGAAGTCATCGCCACCCGCAAGGGCGTGAGCGTGGAGATCGACAACACCGACGCCGAAGGCCGGCTGGTGCTGTGCGACGCGCTCACCCGCGCCTGCGAACTCACGCCCGAGCTGCTGCTGGACTTCGCCACCCTCACCGGCGCCGCGCGCGTCGCGCTGGGGCCGGACCTGCCCGCGCTGTACGCCAACGACGAGGCGCTGGCTAACGACTGGCTGGCCGCCGGCCAGCATGAACGCGATCCGCTGTGGCGGATGCCGCTGTGGCGGCCATACCTGCGCTACCTCACCAGTGGCATCGCCGACCTGGCCAACAGCAGCAACACCACGATGGCCGGCAGCGTCACCGCCGCGCTGTACCTCGAGCGCTTCGTCGAGGACGGCGTGCGCTGGGGCCACGTGGACGTGTACGCATGGAACGACGGCGACCGCCCCGGCAAGCCGGCCGGCGGCGAGGCGCAGGGCCTGCGCGCCGCCTACGCGCTGCTGAAGGCGCGGGCAGGCATGGCGGTGGCGTCTAGCTGAGCCAGCCGCGCACGGTCGCCTTGCGCGCCAACAGCCACAGGCCCAAGCCGATCAGGCCGATGCACAGCGGCAAGGCCGCGCCACCGATGCCGGTCAGCGCCCAGGTCGGGGTGAGCAGGTAGTAGGCGCCGAATTGCACGATGATGCCGAGCAGCGACAGCAGCAGCACCGTCACCGCCCAGCGCCTGCCCAGCAGCAGACCGAGCGTGCCGAGCGTGCCGCCGATGGTGGCGATGGCGAAGGCCACGAAGATCCAGCGTGGCGTGACTGCCTCGATCTGCTGCTGCACCGCCGGCCAGGTGGCGATCACCTCGGGCGTGGCGGTGACGTGGTAGTAGAACGACCACAGGCCGAACGCATTCCAGAGCACGGCCAGCACCGCCACCACCACGAACCACATCGGACGCTTCGCTGTCTGCATGGCCACCCCTCCCCAGTCGGATCAGCGCAGCCTACGCCGAAGCCGCGCGGATCGCATGCCGCTGCACGGCTAACAGCGGAGTCAATCTGCAGCAGGTTTTCACCCGCCTGTCAGAGCCACCCCTTCTGCCGCGCCAGCCGGTAGGCCTCGATGCGGTTGCCGACGCCGAGCTTGCCGATCGCCTCGGACAGGTAGTTGCGCACGGTGCCGTGCGAGAGGTTCAGGCGCTGCGCGATCTCGGCCGCGGACAGGCCTTCGCCGGCCAGGCGCAGGGCCTGGCGCTCGCGGTCGCTGAGCGGGTCGGCCTCGCCCCAGGCCTCCAGCGCCAGCTGCGGGTCGATCGCGCGGCCGCCGCGGTGGACGTTACGCAGGGCCTGCGCCAGCTGCTCGGCCGGGGCGTCCTTCAGCAGGTAGCCGCGCACCCCGGCCTCCAGCGCGCGCCGCAGGTAGCCGGCGCGGGCGAAGGTGGTGATGACCACCACCTTCACCGGCAGTTCGTGGCGGGCGATCCGCTGCGCCAGCTCCAGGCCGGTCAAGCCGGGCATCTCGATGTCGGTCAGCAGCAGGTCGGGGCGATGCCGCTGCAGTTCGCGCCAGGCCGCCTCGCCGTCGCCCACCGCGGCCACCACTTCGAGGTCGGATTCCATCCCCAGCAGCGCCGCCAGCGCGCCGCGCAGCATGGTCTGGTCTTCGGCGAGCAGGATCCGGATCATCGCGCGGGCAGGCAACGGGAATACGCGGGAACGGGAGCCAGACCTTAGCAGGTCGGCGCAGCCGGAAGGGCCGCATTGGCCGCCAGCGGGAGGCGGATTTCCACGCAGGTGCCGGCTTGCGCGCTGCTGTCCAGCCGCAGGCGTCCGCCGAGGGCGCGCACGCGCTCGCGCATGCCGGACAGGCCGTTGCCGGGGACCAGCTCGCCACCGCGGCCGTCGTCGCGGATGCGCAGCAGCAGCTCGCCGGCGTCGCGCGTGAACAGCGCCTGCGCGCTGCGTGCGCGCGCATGCCGCTGGACGTTGGTGGCGGCCTCGCGCAGGCACATCGCCAGCGCGGTTTCGGCCGCGGCCGGCAGCGGCTGCACCGAGAACGCCTCGTCCACGTGGTAGTCGAAGGCGACGCCGTCGCTCTCCAGCAGCAGCTTGGCGGCAGCCAGCTCGGCGGCGATCCCGGCCGCGCGGATGCCGCTGACCGCGCCGCGCACCTGCGCCAGCGCCTCGCGCGCGACCTGGCTGACCGCGGCGATCTCCGCCTGCGCCGCCTGCGGATCGCGCGCCAGCAGGCGGCCGGCGAGGTCGGACTTCAGCGCCACCATCGACAGCGTGTGCCCGAGCAGGTCGTGCAGGTCTCGCCCGATGCGCTCGCGCTCGGCCAGCGCCGCCAGCCGCCGCACTTCCTCGTGCGAGAGCTTGAGCGCGGCGTCGCGCTGGCGGTTCAAGCGCTCGACGAAGGTGATGAGGCCGATGATCGCGGTCACCGCCGGCATCCACACCAGCGCCACCCACGGATAGCCGATCAGGCGCGCATAGCCCATCAGCGCGAGGTTGCAGGCCAGCAGCCAGACCACGTAGCGGCGCAGCGCGCCGTTGCCGCGCGGCTGCAGCATCACGCAGCCGAACACGAAGTAGCTGAGCCCGGATGGGTACCACGGCAGCAGCGCGAAGCACAGCAGCAGCATGCCCAGCGCGGCCAGGTGCGCGCGGCGCTCGCTGGCGCAGACGCTGACCGCGTACAGCCACAGGAACAGCGGATAGCTGACCGCGGTCAGCAGCAGCCAGCGCCCGGTATAGCCGTACGCGCCGCCGGAGAAGGCCGGGGTGATGAACACCCAGATCGACCACACCAGGTGGATGAAGCTGGTCCAGGCCGGGCGCTCCAGGCGCGCCTCGCGCGCGACCAGCGAATCCGGCGCCGGCGCGAAGTGGCGCGCCAGCCAGCCGCGCAGGCGACGGTCGAGCCGATCGGCCATGCCGCTGCCAGTGTCTGCGTCCATCACGTCCCTCCCGCGGGCCAGGCGCGATCCTACTGCAGGCCTCGCCTCAGCCGCGCCTGCGCAGGCGGCGTGCCGCCAGCCACAGCAGCCCGGCGGTGAACGCGGCCAGCACCAGCACGTGCGGCCAGCGCACGCCGGTGTCGAACCCCACCGCCGACAGCGCCAGCGCGTTCAGGTGGTAGCTCGGCCACACCGGCGCCAGCTGGCGCAGCAGCGGCGGCATCATCTGCAGCGGGAACCATAGGCCGGACAGGAACGCCATCGGCAGGTACACCATGTTCAGCAGCCCCGGCGCGCCCTGGCCCTTGAGCAGGGTGCCGATGAACAGGCCGAGCGCGCAGAACGGCAACACGCCCAGCGCATCCACCAGCAGCAAGGTGGCCATCTGCGCCGGCGCCAGCGGCGCGCGCGCAACGCCCACGGCCAGCGCCAACAGCAGCGCGCCCACCACCAGCGCCACCAGCACCGCCATCAGCATCTTGCCGAGCAGGTAGGCGCCGGGCGGCATCGGCAGCGCGCGCTTGAGGGTGAGCAGGCCGCCATCGCGCTCCAGCGCCAGCGACACCCCGAAGCCGAACAGCCCCGGCGCCATCACCCCGAAGGTGCTGTAGCTGCCCAGCATGTAGCGCGTGGCCTCGCCGCTGCCGTGGTTCAGCACCACCGCGAACATCAGGTAGAACACGTTCGGGAACAGGATGACCGGCAGCAGGAAGCCGGGGTTGCGCAGGTAGCGGACGATCTCGCTGCGCGCCTCCTGCGCGTAGGCGCCCAGCAGCCGCGCGCGCGGCAGCGCCGGCAGCATGGCCACGGTGGTCGCCGCGGGATGGGATGAAGAAGTGGATGACGCGAGCGATGCACGGTTCATGCGGCCTCCGCGGCCTGCGCGGCGCTGGCCGCGCCGGTGAGTTCGGTGAACGCCTCGGCCAGCCCGGCCGCGCGCACTTCCAGCCCCGACAGCGCCGGGTCGGCGGCCAGCAGCCGGCGCAGCAGCCGCTCGGGGGCGTCGCTGGACAGGCACAGGCGCTCGCCATCGCGCGCGGCTTCCGCCACCTCCGGCCACGCCGCCAGTTCCGCCAGCGGCAGCGTGGTCGCGCACCACACCCGCTTGCGCGCGACCCGCGCGCGCAGCGCCTGCACGCTGCCCTCGCTCAGCAGCCGGCCGTGCGCGAGCACGCACACGCGGTCGGCCAGGGCTTCCGCTTCCTCCAGGTAATGGGTGGTGAGCACCACCCCGCAGCCATCCGCCACCAGCGCGCGGATCGCCGCCCACAGCGCCTGCCGCGCCTGGATGTCGAGGCCGACGGTGGGTTCGTCGAGGAACAGCAGGCGCGGGTTGCCGCAGATCGCCAGCGCGAACTGCACGCGCCGCTGCTGGCCGCCGGACAGCTTGCCGTAGGGCCGCGCCAGCAGGTCCTCGATGCCGGCCAGCGCGACCACGTCGGCGATGCTGCGCGGCGCGGGGTAATAGCTCGCGGTCAGGCGCAGCAGCTCGCGCACCTTCAGGGTCGGCGGCAACGCCGCCTCCTGCAGCATCACCCCGACGTGGCGGCGCGCGGCGATGTCCTGTGGGTCGCGCCCGAATAGTTCGGCGCTGCCCGCATCCGGGCGTGCCAGGCCCAGCAGCAGGCCGATCGCGGTGGTCTTGCCGGCGCCGTTCGGCCCCAGCAGCGCCAGCAGCTCGCCGCCGCGCAGCGCCAGGTCCAGGCCCTGCAGCGCATGGATCGCGCCATGCCGCTTGTGCGCACCGCGCAGGCACGCCAGCAGCGGCCGCGCATCCGTCCCGTGTCCGTCCATCGTAGGCCTCCGCGAAGATGGCGCCAGCATGCCGATGGCCCGTCCGCGCCCGCAGGCACGGGCGTCAGGACATCCGGATGACAGCCATCACATGACCGCCCGGAGCCCCCTGCGTAGGCTGTGCCACGATGGCGATGCAGCGCGGGCCTCGACCGGCCCCGCCGTTCCGCCACCGCCCCGGATACCGACATGACCTCGAACGCCGACCTGCTCAATTCCCTCAAGATCGACCGCAGCGCACCGCCGCCGCGGGCCTCGCGCCGCCGGCTGTGGATCGCCCTGGCGGTGGCCGGCGCGGTGGTGCTGGCCCTCGCCGCCGGGTTCGCCCTGCGCGGCGGCCGGCCGGCGCGCGTGCAGGTGGCCGAGGCGACGGCGATCGGCAACGGCGCTGCAGCCGCTGCCTCGGTGCTGGACGCCAGCGGCTACGTGGTGGCGCGGCGGATGGCCACGGTCTCGGCCAAGGTCACCGGCAAGGTGCGCGAGGTGCTGATCGAGGAAGGCCAGAAGGTCGCGGCCGGGCAGGTGCTGGCGCGGCTGGACCCGGTGGATGCCGATGCCCAGCGCCAGCTTGCGGCCTCGCAGCTGGCCGCCGCGCGCAGCCAGATCGGCAGCGTGCAGGCGCAGCTGAAGCAGGCCGAGGCGGATGCCGTGCGGCTGTCCGCCCTGGCCGCGCAGCAGCTGGTGTCGCGCGCCCAGGCCGAGCAGGCCATCAGCCAGCGCGATGCCCTGCGCGCGCAGCTGGCCACCGCCCAGCGCAACGCGCAGGTCGCGGCCGATTCCCTGCGCATCGCCGACAACGGCGTGGACAACACCGTGGTGCGCGCGCCGTTCGCCGGCGTGATCATCGCCAAGGCCGCGCAGCCGGGCGAGATCGTCTCGCCGCTGTCGGCCGGCGGCGGCTTCACCCGCACCGGCATCGGCACCGTGGTGGACATGGATTCGCTGGAGGTCGAGGTGGAGGTCGGCGAGGCTTACATCGGCCGGGTGAGGCCCGGCATGCCCACCCAGACCGTGCTCAACGCCTACCAGGACTGGAAGATCCCGGGCCATGTGATCGCCATCATCCCCGCCGCCGACCGCGGCAAGGCGACCGTGAAGGTCCGGGTGAGTCTGGATGCCAAGGGCGACCCGCGGATCGTGCCCGACATGGGCGCACGGGTCAGCTTCCTGGACGAGACGCCCGCGCCGGCGCAGCGCACGCCGGGCGTGCTGGTGCCCGCCCGCGCGATCACCGCGCGCGGCGGCAAGGACGTGGCGTTCGTGGTGCAGGACGGCAAGGCCGTGCAGCGCGCGCTCACCCTCGGCCGCACCCTGGGCGATGACCGCGAGGTGCTCTCGGGGCTGGCCGGCGGCGAGCAGGTGGTGCTCGACCCGCCCGAGACCCTGGCCGACGGCGCACGGGTGGCGGCGGCGCGCGAGGATGCGCCGGCCGACGCGAACGACGAATGACGACTGCTTCCCCGCGCGCCGCGACCGGCGCGCCCCATCCGCCGGAGATCCATACATGACCGCCCTCGTCCGTATCCGCGACCTGCACAAGACCTACCGGCGCGGCCCCGAAACCGTGGACGTGCTGCGCGGGATCGACCTCGACATCGCGCAGGGCGACTTCGTCGCGCTGATGGGCCCCTCCGGCTCGGGCAAGACCACCCTGCTGAACCTGATCGGCGGCCTGGATTCGCCCACCGCCGGCAGCATCGAAATCGCCGGCCAGCACATCGAGAAGATGCGTTCCGGCGAGCTTGCGCACTGGCGCAGCCAGAACGTCGGCTTCGTGTTCCAGTTCTACAACCTGATGCCGACCCTGACCGCGCAGAAGAACGTGGAGCTGCCGCTGCTGCTGACGCCATTGAATGCGGCGCAGCGCCGCCGCAACGCCGAGATCGCGCTGCAGCTGGTCGGTCTGGCCGATCGCGCACGCCATCGCCCGAACGAGCTCTCCGGCGGCCAGCAGCAGCGGGTGGCGATCGCGCGTGCGATCGTCTCCGACCCCACCCTGCTGATCTGCGACGAGCCCACCGGCGACCTCGACCGCGCCTCCGCCGAGGAGGTGCTGGGCCTGCTGCAGCAGCTCAACCGCGAGCACGGCAAGACCATCGTGATGGTGACCCACGACCCGAAGGCCGCGGAGTACGCCACCCACACGCTGCATCTGGACAAGGGCGTGCTGGTCGAGCAAGCGGCATGAGCCCCTCTCCCCTCGGGAGAGGGGTTGGGGTGAGGGTCCGGAGGCACGCGAACCTTCACTCCCGCACCGAACCCACATCCGGCGCTCCGCGCCAGCTTCTCCCGGAGGGAGAAGGCACAGCTGGAGGCTTCCCATGAAGTACCTGCACCTGGTCTGGGCCGCGCTGATGCGCAGCAAGACCCGCACCCTGCTCACCCTGCTGTCGGTGCTGGCCGCGTTTCTGCTGTTCGGCCTGCTCGACTCGGTGCGGGTGGCATTCAACGCCGGCGGCAGCGTGGCCGGCGCCAACCGCATGATCACCCTGTCGCGGCTGTCGATCACCCAGATGCTGCCCTACCGCCTGGATGCGCAGATCCGCGCGGTACCGGGGGTGAAGAAGGCGGCCTATGCGGCCTGGTTCGGCGGCATCTACCGCGACCCGAAGAATTTCTTCGCCAACTTCAGCGTCAGCCCGGACTACCTCGACCTGTATCCCGAGTTCAAATTGCCGAAAGCGCAGAAGGAGGCCTGGCTGGCCGACCAGCGCGGCGCGATCGTGGGTGAGGCGCTGGCCAAGCAGTTCGGCTGGAAGGTGGGCGACACCATCCCGCTGCAGGCCACCATCTTCCCCACCCGCGGCAGCAACGACTGGCAGTTCACCCTGCGCGGCATCTACAAGGTCGCAGACCCCAAGCAGAAGGCGCAGGAGCGCGTGCTGTTCTTCCACTGGAAGTACTTCGACGAAGCCAACGACTACGTGAAGGGGCGCGTCGGCTGGTGGGTGATCGAACCGTCCAGCCCGGCCGTGGCCGACCGCGTGGCCAAGGCCATCGATGCGCTGTCGGCCAATTCCGACCACGAGACCAAGACCCAGAGCGAGGCCGCGTTCAACCAGGCCTTCGCCAAGCAGTTCGCGGACATCGGGCTGATTGTCACCGCCATCATGGGCGCGGTGTTCTTCACCCTGCTGCTGCTGACCGGCAACACCATGGCGCAGGCGGTGCGCGAGCGGATTCCCGAACTTGCGGTGCTCAAGACCATCGGCTTCTCCAACCGCAGCGTGCTGTGGCTGGTGCTGGCCGAATCGGTGCTGCTGGTGGTGCTGGGCGGCCTGCTCGGGATGCTGCTGGCGGCGGCGATCGTGCCGATGGTGTCCGCGGCCAGCGGCGGCATGGTGCAGCTGCCGGGTCTGCTGGCGCAGACCTGGGCCAGCGGGATCGCGCTGATGGTGGCGATCGGGCTGGTGGTCGGCCTGCTGCCCGCGCTGCGCGGCATGCGCCTGAACATCGTCGATGCCCTCGCCGGGCGCTGACGAGGACTTCCCATGAAGCGTTTCGTTTCCGGCCTTGCCACTGTCCTGCTGCTGGCGCTGCTGCTGGCCCTCTGGATCGCGCTGCCGTGGCAGGGCGTGCTGGTGCTGGTGCTGGCACTCGCGCTGTGGCTGGCACTGACCCGCAGCGGCCATCTGGCGCGCGAGGCGGCCAAGCTCGGCATCGCCTCGCTGCCGCAGCGCTGGGGCGCCGCCAGCGTGGTGGTGGTGGGCATCGCCGGCGTGGTCGGCGTGCTGGTGGCGATGCTGGCGATGGCGGAAGGCTTCAAGGCCACCCTCGACCGCACCGGCGACGCCAGCGCCGCGATCATCCTGCGCGCCGGCTCGCAGGCCGAGACCAATTCGGTGATCACCCGCGACCAGGTGCCGCTGATCGCCGCGCTGCCGGGCATCGCGCGCGGTGCCGACGGCCAGGCGCTGGCCTCGCCGGAGCTGTCGCAGGTGGTGAACCTGCCCAGCCGCGCCGATGGCACCGACGCCAACGTGCAGTTCCGCGGGGTCGGCCCGGCCGGCTGGGCGATCCGCCCGCAGCTGAAGATCGTCGAAGGCCGCAAGTTCACCCCGGGCCTGCGCGAGATCGTGGTCGGGCGCGGCGCGCAGCGCCAGTTCCGCGGGCTCGAGGTGGGCAGGCCGCTGAAGCTGGCCAACCAGCAATGGACCGTGGTCGGCGTGTTCGAATCGAAGGATTCGCACGAGTCCGAACTGTGGACCGATGCCGACGTGCTGGGGCCGGCCTACCAGCGCAGCGCGTTCCAGTCGGTGACGGTGAAGCTGGACGGCAAGGCCGGATTCAAGCAGTTGAAGGCGGCGCTGGCGGCCGACCCGCGGCTGAAGCTCGACGTGCTGACCACCCGCGACTACTACGGGCGGCAGTCCGCAGGATTGACCAAGCTGATCCGCATCCTCAGCACCGTGATCGGCGCGATCATGGCGATCGGCGCGGTGTTCGGCGCGCTCAACAGCATGTACGCGGCGGTGGCCGGGCGCGCACGCGAGATCGCCACCCTGCGCGCGCTCGGCTTCCGCGGCCTGCCGGTGGTGACCGCGGTGATGCTGGAAACCCTGCTGCTGGCGCTGCTGGGCGGGCTGCTGGGCGCGGCCGTCGCCTGGGTGGTGTTCAACGGCTACACGGTGAGCACGCTGGGCCAGAACTTCAGCCAGGTGGTGTTCCAGTTCAAGGTCAGCCCGGCGCTGGCCTGGACCGGGCTGAAGTGGGCACTCGGCATCGGCCTGGTCGGCGGCCTGCTGCCGGCACTGCGCGCGGCGCGGCTGCCGGTGACCGAGGCCCTGCGCGCGGCCTGAGCCGGCGCTGCGCTCAGGCCAGCTCGGCCAGCGCCTGCGCGCGCTGGCGGCGGCCGTGGCGGATGCCATCGGCCACGAATACCAGCAGCGCCAGCCAGATGCAGGCAAAGCCAAGCAGGCGGGTGCGGTCGAACGGCTCATCGAACACGAACACGCCGATCAAAAACTGCAGGGTCGGCGCGATGTACTGCAGCAGACCCACGCTGGTCAGCGAGATCCGGCGCACCGCATAGGCGAAGCCGACCAGCGGCAGTGCGGTCACCAGCCCGGACAGCACCAGCAGCGCATCCAGCCCCAGGCCATAGCCCGGGTGCCCGCCCAGCGCGAGGAACCCGCCGCGGCCGTGCAGCTCGCTCCAGGCCAGCAGCGCCAGCACCGGCAGGAACAGGTAGGCGCTCTCCACGCCCAGCCCGGTCACCGAATCCACGTGCGCCAGCTTGCGCAGCACGCCGTACACGCCGAACGAGGCCGCCAGCGCGAGCGCGATCCACGGGAACTGGCCGTAGCGCACGGTCAGCCACAGCACGCCGGCCGCGGCGATCGCCACCGAGGCCCACTGCAGCGGGCGCAGCCGCTCGCGCAGGAACAGCACGCCGATCACCACGTTGAGCAACGGGTTGATGAAGTAGCCCAGCGCCGTCTCCACCACGTGCCCGGCGTTCACCGCCCAGATGTACAGGCCCCAGTTGCCGGCGATCAGCACCCCGCTGAGCAGCAACATCCAGCGCAGCTTCGGCTGCCCGGCCAGCACGTCGCGCAGCCAGTGGCGGCCGTCGCGCCAGGTCAGGAAGGCGCCGACCAGCAGCGCGCTCCACACCACCCGGTGCAGCACGATCTGCAGCGAGGGCACCGCCTTCAGCAGGTGCCAGTACAGCGGTGCCACGCCCCACAGCACGAAGGTGCCCACCGCCACCCAGGTGCCGCGCACGGCCTGCGCATGCGCGCTCACGGCGCCTCTTCCGGCGCGACCGGCACCGGCCGGTTCGCCTTCGCGGTGCGCGCGAAGGTGATGATGGCCACGCCGGCGAGGATCACCGCCATCGCCACCAGCTCGCGTGCGCCGAAACGCTCGCGGGCCAGCCACGCACCCAGCAGCACCGCGATCGCCGGATTCACGTAGGCATAGCTGCCGGCCAGCGCCGGGCGCACGTGGTGCAGCAGCCAGATGTAGGCGGAGAACCCGACCAGCGAGCCCATCACCACCAGGTACCAGAACGCGCCGAGGGCGTGCAGCGTGGGCAGGCCGTGCAGGCGTTCGCCCAGCGCCAGCCCAGCCGCCAGCATCAGCACCCCGCCGCACAGCATCTGCGCGGCGGCCGACATCAGCGGCGACGGCAGATCGCGGCCGCGGCTCCAGATCGAACCGAACGACCAGCTGACCGAGGCCAGCAGCAGCGCCACCAGCCCCAGCGGCGCGCCGGTCAGGCTTCCGCCGGTGCTGAGCCAGACCACGCCGGCAAACCCAATCGCCAGGCCCAACGCCTCGCCGCGGGTCGGGCGCTCGCCGCGCAGGCCGGCGAACACCGCCATCCACAGCGGCGCCGAGGCCACCGTCACCGCGGCCAGCCCGGACGACACCGTGGTCTCGGCCAGGTTCACCATGCCGTTGCCGAGCAGCAGCATCAGCGCGCCCATCACCGCCGTGTTGCGCCATTGCGCGGGCGTCGGCGCGGGCAGCCCGCGCCAACGCAGCAGCGCGAACAGCAGCGCGCCGGCGATGACGAAGCGGATCCCGCCGAGCAGGAACGGCGGAAACCCGCCCTCCAGCGCGAACCGGATGGCGAGATAGGTGGAACCCCAGATCACGTATACGGCGGCCAGCGCCAGCGCGACGCGCGCGGCGGGCGGTGTGGAAGACGGCATTGCAGATACCCCGGACGGCAGTCCTTAACAGCGGCGGGCGCCCGAGGACGCCCGCCGGAAACCCCATGGAAAACCGGAAACGGCGCAGTCAGTCGGCCCAGTGGCCGGCGGCATTGCGGGTGGCCGGCAGCACCTGCGCCGCCAGCCCCGCATCCTTGCTAAGCAGGCCGATCGCATCCGACAGGATCGCCGCGGATTCGCGCAGCAGCGGGTCGGTGGCCTTCTTCGCCGCCTCCTCGCGCGCCACCGAATCGGCCACGTTGCGCTCGTCGGCGGCCAGGCCATCGTCGGGGCGCGCGTCCAGCAGCGGATCCTGCTGCAGGCCGAGACGCTCGCGCTCCTCGGCGCGCTGCTTGCGCTGGGCGTCGAACCTGTCGCGCTCGGCGCGGCGCTCGGCCTCGTTCAGCGAAATCGACTTCTTGGCCTGCTCCTCGCGGAAGCGGCGCACGTCCTCCACCCACCACTGGTACTCCACGTCCTTGGCCGCGCGCGCCTGGTGCAGCGCGTCCAGCTGCGGCAGCAGCGGCGCGAAGTTGCCGTAGCGCACGTGCGGCGCGGCGGCGATCCGGGTCCACGGCAGCGCGTTGGGGTAGGTGCTTTCACCGAACTCGGCGGCATCCACGCTGGTCGGGAAGGCCACGTCGGGCTGCACGCCCTTGTTCTGGGTGCTGCTGCCGTCGGGACGGAAGAACTGGGCGACGGTGAGCTTGACCTCGCCGAAGCGCGGGGTCTCGTTGGCCGGCCAGCGGTCGAGGTCCACCATGGTCTGCACGGTGCCCTTGCCGAAGGTGTTCTCGCCGATGATCAGGCCGCGCCCGTAATCCTTGATCGCGCCAGCCACGATCTCCGAGGCCGAGGCCGAGCCGCGGTTCACCAGCACCGCCAGCGGGCCGTCCCAGGCCACGCCCGGGTCCTGGTCGTACTGCACGCTGACCCGCCCGCCGGTTTCGCGCACCTGCACCACCGGGCCCTTGTCGATGAACAGCCCGGTCAGCTCGATCGCCTCGTTCAGCGAGCCGCCGCCGTTGCCGCGCAGGTCCAGCACCACGCCGTCCACCTTCTGCGCGCGGAACTCGGCCAGCATGCGCGCCACGTCGCGGGTGGCGGAGGCGTAGTTCTTCTCGCCGCGGCGGCGGGCCTCGAAGTCCTGGTAGAAGCCGGGCAGCTTCACCACCCCGATCCGGCGCGCCGGCTGGCCGGCGCTGGCCGGCACCACGATGGTCTCGGCCTTGGCGCGCTGGTCCTCCAGCCGCACCTTGGCGCGGGTCAGGGTCACCAGCTGCGGCTTGCTGTCCAGCGGCGCCTCGGCCGGCACCACGTCCAGCCGCACCTGGGTGTCGGCGGCGCCGCGGATCAGTGCAACCACGTCGTCGATGCGCCAGCCGATCACATCCTTCATCTCGCCGCTGCTGCCCTGGCCGACGCCGACGATGCGGTCGCCCGGCTTGAGCTTGCCGCTGCGCGCGGCCGGGCCACCCGGCACCATCTCGCGCACCGTCACCACGTCGTCCTGGCGGAACAGCACCGCGCCGATACCCTCCAGCGAGTTCGACATCTGCACGTTGAAGTTTTCCGCGCTGCGCGGGGTCATGTAGTCGGTATGCGGGTCGATGCTGCCCGCATAGGCGTTCATGAAGGTCTGGAAGACTTCATCGCCCTTGAGCTGCTGCACGCTGGTGGCGAGGTTGGCGTAGCGCTTGTCGAGGGTCTTGCGGATCTCGTCCGGCTGCTTGCCGGCCAGCTTCAGGCGCAGCCAGTCGTTCTTCACCGACTGCCGCCACAGCGCGTCCAGTGCGGCCGCATCCGCCCACGGGGCGTCCTTGCGGTCGTACTCGTAGCGCTCGTCCTTGCTGAAATCGAAGTCGCCCTTGAGCTGCTTGCGCGCGTACGCGGTGCGCTCGTCCACCCGCTGGCGATAGACCGAGAAGATCGCCCAGGCCGGGTCCACCTGCCCCGACTTGATGGCATCGTCCAGGCGGTTGGCATAGGCGGCCTGGAAACCGGCCACGTCCTGCGCGGTGAAGAACACCTTGGCCGGGTCCAGCGCCTTCAGGTATTCGGTGAGGATCTCCTGCGACAGGGCGTCGTCGAGCGCGCGCGGGCGGTAGGCGTAGCGGCTGTCGGACAGCAGCCCGTACACCATGCGCGCGGTGGTGGCCTGGTTCTGGCTGGGGCCGGCCGGCAGCGAGCTATCCCCGGCACCGGCCAGCAGTGCCAGCGGCGACGCCAGCGCCAGGCCGAGGGTGAGGGCGATCAGGAGGCGGTTGCGGATCATCGGAGTCCCGCGGCGTGGGGGCCGCTTGCAGGGTGGCGGTGACTGTGGCGGCATCTTCGACTTCCGGCCAGTGCCGGAAGTTCACGGTGCCCGTGCCGCCACTGTATCGGCAAGCCGGCCGCTTGTGTGAACGCCACCCGCCTTGACGGCGGGGCGGCGCGCTCAGCCCGCCAGCGCGGACGGCGGCGCCGGTTCCAAGCGCCAGGTAAGCCCGAGCTGGCGGCCCAGATGCGCCAGCAGGGCGGGCTTGACCGCCTCCAGCGCGGACGGCCCGCCCAGGTCGGCCAGCGCCACCACCTGCAACCCTGCATAGCCGCAGGGATTGATCCGCGCGAACGGCGGGGTGCTCTCGCCGGCGATGTTGAAGGCCAGCCCGTGGAAGGTGCAGCCGCGGCGCACGCGGATTCCCAGCGAGGCGATCTTGGCGCCGTTGACGTAGACCCCGGGGGCGCCGTCCTTGCGCGCCGCGTGGATGTTCCAGTCGGCCAGGGTGTCGATGATCGCCTGCTCGATCTTGCACACGTAGTCGCGCACGCCGATCTTCAGGCGCTTCAGGTCCAGCAGCGGGTAGGCCACGAGCTGCCCCGGGCCGTGGTAGGTCACCTGGCCGCCGCGATCGACGTGCAGCACCGGGATCTCGCCCGGCATCAGCACGTGCTCGGGCTTGCCGGCTTGGCCGAGGGTGAACACCGGATCGTGCTCGACCACCCACAGCTCGTCCGGGGTGTCCTCGCTGCGGGCGTCGGTGAACGCCTGCATGGCGCGCCAGACCGGTTCGTAGGCCCGGCGCCCGAGGTCGCGAGCGATGCCGGCGCGCGCCGTGGCGGCCGGCTCGGCCGCGCAGGCCGCGCTCACAGCGTCCATTTCACTTCCGGGTGGTCGCGCAGCGCCTGGTGCGCGCGGTCGTACTCCTGGCGCGAGCGCGCGCGGAAGGAGATCCGCACCGAGACGTACTTGCCGTTGGACGAATGCCGCCAGTTGACGCTCTCGTGCAGCACGTCGATCCCGGCCTCCAGCAGGTGCTGGGGCAGCACCGCCTCCAGGTGCTGGTCGGCCGCCCCCATCGCCGACAGCTCAAAGGTGCCGGGGAACTGGAAGCCGTGCTCGGGATTGTCGGAATGGATGCCGTTCATGCCGCCATTATGGGGATGCGCGGCGGCGGGCCCAAGCCCGCCCGCGCGCGCGGCCGGCGGGTCAGCCCTGCCACCACATCAGCAGTTCGTGCCAGAGGCGCTTGAAGAAGCCGCCTTCCTCCACCGCCGCCACCGCCACCAGCGGCGCCTGCGCCACCAGCTTGCCGTCCAGGGTCACCTTCACCGTGCCCAGCTTCTGGCCCTGCGCGATCGGCGCCACCAGCGCCTTCGGCAGCTCCATGGTCGCCTTCAGGCGGTCGTACTTGCCGCGCGGGGTGGACACCAGCAGCGGCTGCGCCACGCCCACCTGCACCACGTCGGTACTGCCCTTCCACACCTTCGGCGTGGCCAGCACCTTGCCCGCCTCGTACAGGCGGTGGGTCTCGAAGAAGCGGAAGCCCCAGTTCAGCAGCGCCTGCGAATCGACCGCGCGCTGGTTCTCGCTGGAGTCGCCCATCACCACCGTGATCAGGCGCTGGTCGCCGCGCTGCGCCGAGGCCATCAGGCAGTAGCCGGCGGCCGAGGTGTGGCCGGTCTTGATGCCGTCCACCGACGGGTCGCGCCACAGCAGCAGGTTGCGGTTGGGCTGGGTGATCGGGCCGACCGTGAATTCCTTGATCTTGTTGTAGCTGTAGGCCACCGGGTAGTCGCGGATCAGCGCGCGCCCGAGCAGCGCCAGGTCGTGCGCGGTGCTGACGTGGCCGGGGGCGGACAGCCCGTGCGGGTTGACGAAGTGGGAGTTCTTCATCCCGATCTTCTTGGCATAGGCGTTCATCAGCTGGGCGAAGGCCTGCTCGCTGCCGGCGACGTGCTCGGCCAGCGCGATCGCGGCGTCGTTGCCCGACTGCACCACCATGCCCTTTTCCATCTCCACCAGCGGCGCGGTCTTGTTGACCTCGAACCCGCTGTAGCTGCCGTCGGTGGCGGCCCCGCCCTCGCGCCAGGCGTGCTCGGTCATCATCACCGGATCATCGGCCTTGATCTTGCCGGCCGCCATTTCCGCGGCGATCACGTAGCTGGTCATCACCTTGGTGATGCTGGCCGGTTCCACCGGGGTGTCGATGTTCTCGCCGGCCAGCACCTGCCCGGTGGCGTAGTCCATCACCAGCCAGGCCTTGCTGACCTTGGGCGCGGGCGCGTCCGGGATCGGCAGGGCGTCGCTCAGCGCGGCGGCGCGGACGGGCGCGGCGGGGGCCGGGGTCTGGGCCAGCACCAGCCCCGAGGCGGCCACCAGCGCGGTGGAGACCAGGGCAACCGGGAACAGGGAACGCATCATCAACAACACTCCTGGGGCCGCAACGGCGCGGCGCGAGACATGCAAGCGGCCATTCTAAGCCGCGAATGGAAGGGGGTCAGTTGCGCACGCGCTGCGGCGGGCCGAATCCGAGACCGGCGATGCGGGCCGCAAGTTCCGCGCTGGCGGATTCGGCCACCGGCCCGACCCGCAGCCGCCACACCTTGCGGCCATTGACGTCCACGTCCTGCAGGCGGGCGCCGTCGATCGCGGCATTGCGCAGGCGCGCAAGCGCCTGCTCGGCATTGCGCTGGTCGCTGAAGCTGGCCACCTGCCAGATGCTGCCGGTCTCGGCGACGGCCGGGGCCGGCGCGAGGGTGGCGGACGCGAGCGGCAGATCGGGCACTACCGGCACTGGCGCCGATGCGACTGCCGGCGGCGCAGCGGTCACCGCGCCGGCAGTGGTGGGCGCGGGGGTGGCCGGCTTGCCGGTGGCCACCCGGATCTGGCGCGCGCGCAGCCAGGCGTCGAACTCGTCGGCGGTGCGCGGGCGCGCAGCGTCCAGCATGCGGAAGCGGTTGTCGTCGTCGCCAGCGGCCACGGGGCCGGACGCCGCCGGCAGGCGCGCCACCAGCCCGTCCATCGCGCTGGCGGCTGGCGCACTGGGAGAGGAACTGGCCGGCGCGCGCCGGGCCAGCGCATCGTCCACCGGGGTCAGGGCTTCCACCCGCACCCGCGCGCTGCCCTTGTCGCGGTAGCCCAGCTTGACCGCGGCGGCATAGCTGAGATCGATCACCCGGCCCGGATGGAACGGGCCGCGGTCGTTCACCCGCACGATCACGCTCCTGCCGTTCTCGAGGTTGGTGACACGCGCGAAACTGGGCAGCGGCAAGGTCTTGTGCGCGGCGGTGAAGGCGTACATGTCGTACACCTCGCCGCTGGAGGTGCGGCGACGGTGGAACTTGTTGCCGTAGTAGGAGGCCATGCCCTCCTCGACGTAGCCGCTGGGGTCGTCCATCACCCGGTACTGCTTGCCCAGCACCACGTAGTCGCGGTTGCCGGTGGCCGCGCGCGGCTCGTCGCGCACCTCGGGCTCGGGGATCGCGTCCACGTCGGGGATCTCGTCCGGCACCGAATCCGGCACCCCGGGGCGGAACAGCCCGCCGGCCACGTAGTCGCCGCGCTTGGACGGGTCTTCCTGCGCCGGCGCGTACGGCGAGACCTTGCGCGGCGGATGCGCGGGCGCGGGCGAAGGCGGCGGCACGTGCGCCACCGGCGCCGGCCCCGGCTTGCCGCCACCCGTAGTGGCGCAGGCCGCGAGCGCGAGCGGCAGCAGCGCCGCCGGCAGCCGCACGCGCCGCGCCAGGCTCATGCGCCGCCGTCCCCGCGGCCGGCGATCGCCTGCGCGAGCTGGTACACCGCGGTCGCGTACAGGCGGGAGATGTTGTAAGTCGTGATCGCGCGGAAGTTGTTGTAGACGATCCAGTACTCCGGGCCGTCCACGCCGTCGAGGGTGATCAGGGTGGCCCCGGCATCGCCCGGCACCCCTGGCACCACCGGGCGGTAGCCCAGCCGCGCCAGCGCGTCCACCGTCTGGTCCAGGGTCACCGCGTTGCCGGGGTTGGCGAAGTCGGCCGCGCCCGCGTCGCGCTGCGCGCGCACCATCACCGCGCCGCCGCGCTGCCACTGGCCCTTCCTGGCGAAGTAGTTGGCGACCGAGGCGATCACGTCGTCACTGTCGTTGAACAGGTCGCGCCGGCCGTCGCCATCGCCATCCACCGCGTACTGGCGGTAGCTGGACGGCATGAACTGGCCCCAGCCCATCGCCCCGGCGTAGCTGCCCTTCAGCGTGCCGATGTCGAGGCCTTCCTCCTTGCCCAGCGCGAACAGCTGCGCCAGCTCGTCGCGGAAGAACGCCTGGCGCTTGTCCTCGTAGGCCACGCGCGCGGGATCGCCGCTGCGCGGGTAGGCAAACGCCAGGGTGTACAGCGCGTCCACCACCGGCCAGCTGCCCTGGTTGGCGCCGTAGCTGGTCTCCACCCCGAGGATGGCGACGATGATTTCCTTGGGCACACCGTAGGTGTCCTCGGCGCGCTGCAGGGCGGCGCGATGGGCGTCCAGGAAGGCACGGCCGCCGGCGATCCGCGCCGGCTGGATGAAGATCGGGCGATAGTCGCGCCACGGCTTGGCCTCGGCCGGGCGCGCCATCGCCTTGCGGATGGGTTCGCGGATCTGCGCGCGCGCCAGCACCGCCTCGATCTGCGCGGCGGGGATCGCGAACCGCTGCGCGGTCTCGCGCACGAACGCGGCGCGCGCGGCGGCGAGGTCGGCCTCTGCCGGCAGCGTGGCATCGGCGACGGCCGGCGCGGCCGGTGCGGGAGCGGCGGGGGTGGAAGGCACCACCGGCGCCGCGGCCGGCAGCGGTTTCGGCGAGGGTGCGGCGCAGGCGCAGAGCGCAAGCGCGACCAGGCTGGGCAGGCTGCGTCGGATCATCGGCGGCGAGGGTAGCATGCGCCGTCGCGGCGATCGGAACGACCCATTCAGGCAAGCGCGCGGCGGCGTCGCATCAGCGGTGCACCGGGCGGTGCGCGCGGATCGCCATCACCAGGCCGAAGCCGAGCAGGATGCTCACCGCCGAGGTGCCGCCGTAGCTGAGCAGCGGCATCGGCACCCCGACCACCGGCAGCAGGCCGGCGATCATGCCGCCGTTGACGAACACGAACGCGAACAGCGACAGCGCGATCGCCCCCGCCAGCAGGCGCCCATAGCCGTCGCGCGACTCCGCCGCGATCCACAGGCAGCGCGCGATCAGCAGCAGGTAGAGCGCCAGCACCAGCGCCACCCCGAGCCAGCCGAAATCCTCCGCCAGCACCGAGAACGCGAAGTCGGTGGTGTGCTCGGGCAGGTAGTTCAGGTGCGACTGCGTGCCCTGGCCCCAGCCCTTGCCGGTCAGGCCGCCGCCGCCGATCGCGATCTGCGACTGCAGGATGTTCCAGCCGGCGCCCATCGGGTCGTTGTCGGGGCTGCGGAAGGTGAGGATGCGCTCCTGCTGGTAGGGCCGCAGGAACCATAGCCACTCCATCGGCGCCCACATCGCGATGGCAAACCCGCCGCCCCCGAGCGCCGCCGCCGCGCCCCACCACCACCACGAGGTGCCCGCCAGGAACAGCACGAACACGCCGGTGGCCAGGATCAGCACCGCGGTGCCGAGGTCGCGCTGGAGCAGGGTCAGGCCCACCGGCACCGCGATGATCGCCAGCGCGCCCAGCAGCACCGGCAGCGACGGCGGCAGCCGGTGGCGGTCGAAATGCCAGGCCAGCAGCATCGGCAGGGTGAGCTTGCACAGCTCGGCCGGCTGCACGTTGAAGAAGCCGAGGTTGATCCAGTGGTTGCCGTACTTGCCGCTACCGATGAACAGCACCGCCACCATCGGCAGCATCGACAGCACGAAGATCGCCGGCGTCGCCTGCTTGAGCAGCGGCACCGGCAGCCGCGACACCACCCACAGCCCGCCCAGCCCGACCAGGTAGAACGCGCCCTGCATCGCCACCCCGCGCACCGACTCGTTGCTGGCGCTGTACTGGGTCACCAGGCCAATGCCCATCAGCACCAGCAGGGCCGGCATCAGCACCGGGTCGAGGGTGCGCACGAACCGCCGCAGCAGGTCGAACAGCAGGAACAGCAGCCCCTTCATCGCGGCGCTCCGGCAGCGGGCGCCGTCGCTGGCGCAGGCTCAGGCGCGGGTGCAGGCGTCGCCGCCGGCAGGCGCGGCGCGGGCGCGACGGCGGGGCTGGCCGCGGGGGTCGCCGACGGCGGCAGCGGCTGCGCGTCCGGGCTGCCGCGCACGTTCGAGAAATCCGGGCGCGCGCGCGCGCTGGCCGCGCCGCCCTCGCCCGCGACCGGCTGCGGCGCCGGCATCTTGCCCAACAGCCAGGCATCGAACACCTTGCGCGCGATCGGCGCGGCGGTATCGGCGCCGTAGCCGCCGCCCTCGACCGCCACCGCGATCGCGATCCGCGGCGCGTCCGCCGGCGCATAGGCGATGAACAACGCGCGGTGGCGCAGGTTCATCGGCAGGCTCTTGGGGTTGACCGCGGCGTCGCCGCGCCGGCTGACCACCTGCGCGGTGCCGGTCTTGCCGGCGATCAGGTAGGTCAGGCCGGGGCGGATGTTGGTGGCGGTGCCGGGCCCATGCACGGTGCCGATCATGCCCTCGCGCACCACCTGCAGGTGCGCGTCGCTGTCGCTGATGCGGCGCTCCGGCTTCAGCGGCACCGGCCGCCACGGCGCGTCGAACCCGGCGCGGATGTCCTTGACCAGATGCGGCGGGCGCAGCCAGCCGGTGGCCAGCCCGGCGGTGCCCTGCGCCAGCTGCAGCGGGGTCACCTTCCAGAAGCCCTGGCCGATCGCGGTGATCACGGTGTCGCCCGGATACCAGGGGCCGAGGGTGCGCGCGTACTTCGCCTTCCACGCCGGCGACGGCAGGATGCCGCCGATCTCGCCGGCGAGGTCGATCCCGGTGGGATGGCCAAACCCGTAGCTGCCCATGTACTGGTCCACGCGGTCGATGCCCATGTCCAGCGCCAGCTTGTAGTAGTAGGTGTTGACCGATTCGTAGATCGACTTGCGCAGGTCGGTCCAGCCGTGGCCACCGCGGTGGGAGTCGCCGTAGCCGCGCTTGAAGCCGGGCAGGTAGAACATGCCGGTGGACAGCACCTTGTCCTCCGGCCGGCGCACGCCGCTGTCCAGCCCGGCCAGGCCCAGGAACGGCTTGACCGTGGAGCCCGGCGCCACCCCGCCCAGCACCACCCGGTTGAACTGCGGGCGCGAGGGGTTGTCGTTGAGCGCGGCGAAATCGGCGCGGCTGATGCCGTTGACGAACAGGTTGGGGTCGAACGCCGGCAGGCTGACCATCGCCAGCACCTCGCCGGTACGCGGGTCCACCGCCACCGCCGAGCCCTCGAGATCGCCGAAGGCATCCACCATCGCCTGCTGCAGGTCGGCGTCGATCGACAGCCGCAGGTCGTGCCCGGGCACCGCGGGCACGGTATCCAGCGCGCGCACGGTGCGCCCGGCGACGTTGGTCTCCAGCCGGCGGTAGCCGGGGCGCCCGCGCAGTTCATCCTCGTAATAGCGCTCCAGCCCGCTCTTGCCGACGTGGGTATAGGCCGCGGCGGCCTCGCCCAGCTTCTCCAGGTCGCGCTCGTCGGCGCGCCCGACGTAGCCGATCACGTGCGCGAACAGCGCGCCGTACGGATACACCCGGCCGAGGTAGGGCACCAGGTCCACCCCGGGGAAGCGCCAGCGGTTGGCGGCGAAACGCGCGGCCTCCTCGTCGCTGAGACGCAGCTTGAGGGTGACCGGCTTGAACGGGCGCGCCGCGCGATACTCGCGCAGGAAGCGCTCCTGCTGCTCGGCATCCAGCGTCACGACATCCTGCAGCGCGCGCAGCAGGGCCACGCCGTCGCCGGCGCGCTCGGGCACCGCGTCCAGCCGCCAGGCGGCCACGTTGTCGGCCAGGATGCGGCCCTTGCGGTCGTAGATCAGCCCGCGCGCCGGCGCCACCGGCACCAGGCGCAGGCGGTTGCGGTCGGAGCGGGTGGCGTACAGCGCGTGCTGGGTCACCTGCAGGTTGAAATACCAGCCGGCCAGCACCGCCAGCCCGCCCAGCACCGCCAGCAGGCCCACCAGTGCGCGCCGCCGGAACAACGCGGCCTCGCTGGCATGGTCCTTGAGTGGCCGCACCCGCCGCAGCATGGCTCAGCCCCGCCGGCGCAGGCGCGCCGTATCCAGCAGCAGGTGCAACGGCGGCCACAGCAGCATGCCCAGCAGCGGCGCCAGCCAGTAGGCCCAGGCCAGCTGCGGCACGCCCATCAGCAGGTGGATCACCGCAGTGATGACGCGGTCGTTGAACAGCAGCACGCCGAGCGCGAGGGTCTGCTGCGACATCGGGAAAAAGCGCAGGCGCGCGCGGAAGCGCTCCAGGATGAAGGCCAGCACCACCAGCCGCAGCGCCTGCTCGCCGAGCAGGCTGCCGAACGCGAGGTCGGCCAGCAGGCCGAGCACGAACGCGCTGCCCAGGCCCACCCGTTCCGGCGCTTCCAGCAACCAGTACGCCAGTACCAGTGCCAGCCAGTACGGGCGCAGCGGCTGCAGTGCATCCGGCAGCGGCAGCAGCCCCAGCAGCAGTGCCACGGCGAGGCTGAGCGGCAGCACCCAGGTATTGCGCGGGCGGCTCATCGCGCACGCTCCGGCGGACGGCTGGCAGCGGCCGCGGGCGCCGCCACGGCGGGCGTGGGCGTTGCTGCCTTCGTCATCGACACCGCGGTGGATGGCTCGCAGGCGCCAGCGGCAGGCGCCGCGACGGCCGGCTTCTTGCCGGCCGGGGCCGGCGGGCAGGCCGGCAGCGGCGGCTGGTAGCCGCGCAACAGCAGCACGTCGCGGCCGCGGTCGAGCTGCGCGGCGGGGACCACGTCGGCCTCGAGGAAGGCGCGGCTGTCGTCGGCGCGCAGCGCGACCACCCGGCCCACCGCGAACCCCGGCGGGAAACGGCCGCCAAGCCCGGAGGTGAGCAGCTCGTCGCCCGCGCGCACGTCCGCCGACAGCGGCACGTCGGCCAGCCGCAGCAGGTCGCTGCGGCCGGTGCCGTACACCACCAGGCGCACCCCGCTGCGCGCCACCATCACCGGCACCGCGTGGTCGGGATCGGTCACCAGCAGCACGGTCGCGGTCGCCGGGGTGGTGGCGATCACCTGCCCCAGCAGGCCGCCGTCGTCGATCACCACCTGGCCCACGTGCACGCCGCTGCGGCTGCCGGCGTCCAGCAGCAGGCGCTGGCGGCTGGGATCGAGGTCCACGTCGAGCACGCCGGCCAGCTGCACGTCCAGGCGCGCACGCGCGGCGCTGTCGAGCAGGCCGCGCAGGCGTGCGTTCTCGGCCGCCACCATCTGCAGGCGCGCGTTGCGGGCGTTGGTCAGCAGCAGGGCCTGGCGCAGGCGCGCGTTGTCGGCGATCAGCTGGCTGCGCGAGACCGCGTTCTCGCGCACACCGACCACCAGCCGCGCCGGTTGCGCCGCCAGCCACCACAGCGGCTGCACCAGCGCCTCGGCCTGCGCGCGCGCGGCGTGCAGCCAGCCGCCGCGGAAATCCAGCACCATCAGCGCGCCGGCCGCCACCAGATAGGCCAGCAACCGCAGCACGCCGGCGATATCGCCGGGGCGGGATGCAGGGGAACCGGCCTGGGGCATCGGGCGAGGGCTGCGCGGAGGAAGTCGGGAAACCGGGAGAACGGCCAGCGGCCGAGGAAACGGGGCCGGGCGCGGCGCGCGCGGCCCGGCGTGCGCGCCGCGGCGGTCAGTCCGGCGCGAAGAACTCGTTGCCGTGCATGTCCACCAGCTCCAGCGCGCGGCCGCCGCCGCGGGCGACGCAGGTCAGCGGGTCGTCGGCCACCTGCACGTGCAGGCCGGTCTCGCCGCTGATCAGCTTGTCGAGGTCGCGCAGCAGGGCGCCGCCGCCGGTCAGCACGATGCCGCGCTCGGCCACGTCCGCGCACAGCTCCGGCGGGGTCTGCTCCAGCGCCAGCTTGATCGCGGACACGATCCCGGCCAGCGGCTCGCGCAGCGCCTCCAGCACCTCGTTGGAGTTGATGGTGATGATCTTCGGCACGCCCTCGGCCAGGTGGCGGCCGGAGATCTCGATCTCGCGCACCTGCTGCTGCGGGAAGGCGTTGCCCAGCTCCAGCTTGATCCGCTCGGCGGTGGCGTCGCCGATCAGCATGCCGTGGTGGCGGCGCACGTAGTTGATGATCGACTCGTCGAAGCGGTCGCCGCCGATGCGCACCGACTGCGAGTACACGATGCCGTTCAGCGCGATCACCGCGACCTCGGTGGTACCGCCGCCGATGTCCACCACCATCGAGCCACGCGCCTCGGTCACCGGCATGCCGGCGCCGATCGCCGCGGCCATCGGCTCCTCGATCAGGTACACCTCGCGCGCGCCGGCCTCCTCGGCCGACTCCTTGATCGCGCGACGCTCCACCTGGGTCGAACCGGCCGGCACGCACACCAGCACCCGCGGGCTGGGCCGCAGCACGCGCGACTTGTGCACCTTGCGGATGAAGTGCTTGAGCATCTCCTCGGTGTAGGTGAAGTCGGCGATCACGCCGTCCTTCATCGGCCGCACCGTGGTCATGTGGCCGGGGGTGCGGCCGAGCATCTGCTTGGCCTCGCTGCCGACCGCCGCCACCGCCTTGGCGCCGCCGCCGCGGTCCTGGCGCACCGCCACCACCGACGGCTCGTTGAGGACGATGCCCTGGCCGCGCACGTAGATCAGCGTGTTGGCGGTGCCGAGGTCGATGGACAGGTCGCTGGAGAAATAGCCCCTGAGGAACTTGAACATGCGGGTGTCGTGCCGGAATGGGAGGTGGGCCGCGTGGGCGACGCGGTACGGGGAATACTCGCCTGGGGCGGGGGATGCCGCGGCGGACGCCGGGGGCGGACAAGCCTAGCAACGCCCCCCGCCGGCGGCAAGGAACCGCCCCGCCGGCATTCAGCGGCGGTGCCGCCGGCCGGGCCGGGCGGGTATCATTCGCGGCCCTGCATCCCTAACGACCGAGGCGTCCATGGCAGCCCTGATCTGCGGCTCGCTGGCCTACGACACCATCATGGTGTTCCCCGACCAGTTCAAGAACCACATCCTGCCGGACAAGGTGCACATCCTGAACGTGTCGTTCCTGGTGCCGCGGATGCGCCGCGAATTCGGCGGCTGCGCCGGCAACATCGCCTACAACCTCAAGCTGCTGGGCGGCGACCCGATCCCGATGGCCACCGTCGGCGCCGATTTCGGCCCGTACCGCGAGTGGTTCAACGAGCAGGGCATCACCCTCGAGCACGTGAAGGTGATCGACGAGCTGTTCACCCCGCAGGCGTTCATCACCACCGACCACGACAACAACCAGATCACCGCGTTCCACCCGGGCGCGATGATGCGCAGCTACGAGAACCACGTGAAGGACGTGCCGGGCGTCACCATCGGCATCGTCAGCCCGGACGGCTACGAGGGCATGCTGCAGAACGCGCGCGAGTTCGCCGAGGCCGGCATCCCGTTCATCTTCGACCCCGGCCAGGCGATGCCGCTGTTCAACGGCGAGGAACTGCGCCACTTCATCGAGCAGGCCGACTACGTCTGCGTGAACGACTACGAATCCAACCTGCTGCAGGAGCGCACCGGCTGGAGCGAGCGCGACATCGCCGGCAAGGTGAAGGCCTACATCACCACCCGCGGCCCCAAGGGCGCGGAGATCCACGCCGACGGCACCACCTACCGCATCCCGCCGGCGCACGAGCGCCGCGTCACCGACCCCACCGGCTGCGGCGACGCCTTCCGCGCCGGGTTGCTGTTCGGGATCGAGAAGGGCTACGACTGGGAGACCATCGGCCGCATGGGCAACCTGATGGGCGCGCTCAAGGTCGAACACCCCGGCACCCAGAACCAGCGCTTCGACTACGCCGAATTCGCCGAGCAGTTCCGCCAGCAGTTCGGCTACGCGCTGGCCTGAGGCGCGGCGCCCGCGCGGGCCGCGCGCGCCTTCAGTTCCATTTCGGAAGTTTCGCCGGGTCCAGCCCGCCGACCTCGAACTGGGCGGTGCGCGCGCCGACCGCCTTGGTCGGGAATTCGATCGCCAGCTGCTTGCCGGACTTGGCGAGCTTCCACAAGCCCTTCCAGTCGTCGATGAACATGGCGATGGCCTCGTCGGTCTTCGGGCGCGAGCCGGGCAGGGTGTGCACCTGGCCGTCCAGGGTGACCTTGAGCCGGCAGCCGGCGTAGCAGTCGAAGTCGCCGGCCTGCAGCACGAGGTAAGCGCTGCGGCCCCAGGCCGGATGGTCGCGGAAGATCAGCCGCACCGGGTGCGCACCGCTGCCGTCGGTGTCCACCGGCTCCTGCGAGTAGATCGCAGCCGACAGCTGATGCCCGCCGCCGGCGACCGGAATGTCGTCGTAGCTCCACAGCGCGGCCAGCCGCTGCTGCTGCACCTGGGCCTCGGCCTTGGCGCGCACCTCCTCCAGGCGCGGCTTGACCCGCGCGGCGGCGGCAGTGGTCGGATAGTCCACCTGCAGCACTTCGGCATAGCCCTTGGCCAGGCGCCAGTTCTGCGCCGCCACCGCATCCTCGAACTGCTTCTCCATCGCGGCGGCGGCCTGCTCCCTGGCCGCGGCCTGGGCGGCGGCGGCCTGGGCGGCAGCCTTCGGATCCTCGCCGCGCTGGCAGGCAGCCAGCAGCAGGGCGGCGGCGAACACGGCGAACGCGGCGGGCATGGCGGTGCGGGACATGGCGGGCATCAAAGCAGTCTGCGGGAAGCCGGGAGCTTAGCCGGCCGCGGCGGGCGTGTCCTCGATCCAGGCCACGAGCGCCCGCGCCACTTCGCGTGGCCGCTCCATCAGGCTCATATGCCCGCAGCCGTCCAGCAGGACTTGGCGCGCCTGCGGCAGGCGTGCCGCGTAGAGCTCCAGCGCGCTGGGGTCGATTACCGCATCCTGCCGCCCCCAGACCAGCAATACCGGCTGGCGAATGCACGCCGCCTCCTCGCCGGGCCGTAGGCTGTCCGGGCCGCGCCCGATCCGCTCCAGCACCGCCTGCTCGAACGCGGCATCGCGGCGGCGGCGGGCGATCAACGCGGCGGAGAATGGCCACGGGATCCACGGCCGCGCGCGGCGATCGAAGAACACGGTGGCAAGGTAGCGGCGCAGCGAGGCGGCATCCGACACCGCGAACGGGTTCTCGCCGGCCAGCACCGCAAGGCCAAACGCGTTGTCGCGAAAGCGCACGCCGGCGGCATTCAGCAAGGCCACCTGCGCCACCTGCTGCGGATGGCGCGCGGCGACCAGCGCGGCGATCCCGCCGCCCATCGAATGCCCCACCAGCACCACCGGCCGCGCAGGCGAAAGCGCCGCGATGAACGCCGCCACGTGTTCGGCCTGCTCGACGAAGCCATAGGCGGCCTCCGGCTTGCGCTCGGACTCGCCCCAGCCGGGCAGGTCGGGGATCAGCAGGTGGTAGCGGCGGCCGAGCGCGCGCGCCAGCGGATACCAGTTCTCCTTGCTGCCGGTGAACCCGTGCAGCAACACCAGCGTGGGCGCCTGCGGATCGGCGGCGGCGCGCGCCGCATACACCCAGCGGTGGCCCGCGGCGAGGCAACGGCGGCGGCGCAGGCCGCTGGCGACGCGCTGCGCGGCGAACACCAGTTGCACCAGCCGGAACGGATCGCGCGCCAGCGCCCACGCGGCCAGCAGCGCCAGCGCCAGCAGCCCGGCAAGCGCCAGCGCGCCGCCCATCGCCATCCCGCGCCTGGCGCCGGCTTACTGCGCGGCGGCGACCGGCGTCGCCTGCGCCTTGGCGGCATCCAGGATCGCCTGCACCGAGCCGGCGGTGATCGGGTGGGTGGCCGGCTTGGCCTTGGCGAACACCTGCTCGGCGAACGCCAGCCCGTCCGGGGTCGCCACCAGCGCCTTGTAGATCGGCAGGATCAGCTTGCGGCGGCCCACCTTCTCCAGGAACTTGCCCATCTCCTCGCGCGCGGCGGTATAGCCGCTGCGCTCGGCCAGCGGATACCAGCGCATCGCGATCTCGCCGTTCGGCGTGCCGGTGAAGTGGTAGGCGGCATCCAACTGCGCCAGCTGCTCCTGCTTCAGGGTCGGCGGCATGCTCTCCAGGAAGTGCACCCACTCCTGGGTGGTCCAGGCATCGGTCACCGACTTCGCCGGCAGCTGGCCGCTGCCCTGCCAGGCGATGCGCGCGGCGTTCACGGTGGCGAACTTGCCCGACTCGACCTGCGGCGCGTTGCCGGGGATGCCCGGCTCGTACAGCCACTGGTCCACCTCCTGCATCGTCACCACGTTCGGGTGCTTGTCGATCAGGGTGGCCTTCAGGTAGTCGCGGAACTGTTGGGTGGTGATGCTCTGGAACGCGAAGTGGTCGAAATAGCCCTTCAGCCACGGGTCGAACACGTCGCGGCCGAAGCGCTTCTCCAGGAACTCCAGGAACCACGCGCCCTTGGTGTACACGGTGGCGCTGGACTGGTCATCCGGATCGGCCAACGTGCCCGGCTTGAGCGAGAGCCGCTGCAGCTCGGGACGCAGGGTCTTGTACTCCTGCTTGAGCTCGTCGCGGTCGATCACCTCCTCCATGTCGGCCATGTCGCGGCCATACAGGGCCTCGGTGATGCGGCTCTGCACGTAGGTGGTGGTGCCCTCGTTGAGCCAGGCGTCCTTGTCGGTGGCGAAGGTCACCAGGTTGCCGGACCAGCTGTGCGCCAGCTCGTGCGCCACCAGCGACACCAGCGACTTGTCGCCGACGATCACGGTCGGAGTGGCGAAGGTCAGGCGCGGGTTCTCCATGCCGCCATAGGGGAAGCTCGGCGGCAGCACCAGCAGGTCGTAGCGACCCCAGCGGTACGGGCCGTACAGCGACTCCGCGGTGTCGATCATCTTCTCGGTGTCTTCGAACTCGTGCGCGGCCTTGTCCACCATCGCCGGCTCGGCCCACACCCCGCTGCGCGCGGAGATCGGCTTGAACACGAGGTCGCCCGCGGCGATCGCCAGCAGGTAGGACGGGATCTTCTGCGGCATCTTGAAGCTGTAATCACCGTCGCGGACCGCGTTCGGGTCGTTGTCGGCGCTCATCAGCACCATCGCGTCCTTCGGCGCCTTCACGTGGGCGCTGTAGGTGAAGCGGATCTGCGGGGTGTCCTGCAGCGGCACCCACGAGCGCGCGTGGATCTGCTGCGACTGGCTGAACATGAAGGGCTGCTTGCCGCCCTCGGTCATCGATGGCGCCAGCCACTGCAGGCCGGAGGCCTGCGGCGAGGTGGCGTAGGTGACGCGCACCTTGGCCGGGCGGGTCGGGGCCTCGATGGTCAGCGCGCTGCCCAGCACCTTGTCCTTGTCCGACAGCGAAAACTGCAGCGGCACCCACTTGCCGTCCGCGCCCAGGCCCTCGGCCTTGTCGATGGTGAGGTCGCGGGTGTCCAGCACCAGCTGGGTGGCGGACTTGTCCACCCAGTCGAGGGTGTAGGTGGCGGTGCCACTGATGACCTTCTTGTCGAAGTCGATCGCCAGATCGAGCGCGAGGTCGGTGGTGCGGACCTTGTCCGGCTGCGAGAAGGAATGTTCGTCCACGATTTTCTCGGCCACGGCGGGCGCGGCGGCGGGGGCGGCGGCGGTTTCCGGGGCGGGCGCGCGGTTGCAGGCGGCGAGGGGCGCGCCCAGCGCGGCGGCGATGGAGACGGACAGGAGCAGCTGACGCATGAAAGTTCGGCCTTGCAGCGGAAAGCTTCGAGTTTAGCGCCATCGCCTGCGGGCCGCCGCCCGTGCCGAAGGTCGCACCCACCTGCGGCACTTCGGGCGCGCGCGCGCCGCGGGCATCGTGCCTGCCATGCGGGCGGAACCGTCGCGACCCCTGCCATCGGTCATGGCAACCGTGGCGGCGCTCGCGGCATCCCTGCCCGCACCACCCAACTCTTCCGCCAGGACGCCCCGCTTGAAACCGCATGCCCTGATCGCCGCCCTGCTGCTGTGCGCCCCGTTCGCCCAGGCCCACGACTCCGCCCGCGCCGGCGCGCAAGACGCCGCCCCGCCGCCGGCCTACGTTCCCGGCGGCCGCATCCCGCTGCTGCACGGGCCGATCGTGATCGACGGCAAGCTCGACGACGCGGCCTGGCAGGGCGCGCTGGTGCAGGAGATCGCCTACGACATCCAGCCCGGCGACAACACCCCGGCGCCGGTGAAGACCAGCGTGCGCATCGGCTACGACCGCAACGCGCTGTACTTCGCCTTCCATGCCGAGGACCCGGACCCCGCGCGCATCCAGGCCCACCTGCGCGACCGCGACAGCGCCTTCAACGACGACTGGGTGGGCGTGTTCCTGGACACCTTCAACGACCACCGCCGCGGCTACGAGCTGATCGTCAACCCGCTGGGAGTGCAGGCCGACCTGATCCGCGACGAAAGCAACCCCGAGAACCAGGAAGACCCGAGCTGGGACGGCCTGTGGGAGAGCGCCGGGCGGCTCACCGCGACCGGCTACGACGTGGAGATCCGGATCCCGTTCTCGACCCTGCGCTTCCCCCGCAGCGGCGGCCTGCAGCGCTGGGGCATCTCGCTGTTCCGCAACTGGCCGCGCGACAAGCGCCACCAGCTGACCAGCCACCGGGTGCCGCGCGACTCGCGCTGCTTCCAGTGCGAATGGGGCCAGTACACCGGGATGGAGGGCGTGCACCAGGGCCGCAACCTCGAGATCGTGCCCACCCTCACCGCCGGCCTCGGCCAGACCCGCGATGCCGCCGGCACGCCCTGGGGCAAGACCGACTCCAAGGTCTCCCCGGGGCTGGACGTGAGCTGGGCGCCCTCGCCGGCGATGACGCTCAACGCCACCCTCAACCCGGACTTCTCGCAGGTCGAGACCGACCAGCTGCAGGTCAACTTCAACGATGGCTTCGCCCTGTTCTACCAGGAGAAGCGGCCGTTCTTCCTGGAGGGCGCGGATTACTTCACCACCCCGCTGAACGTGCTCTACACACGCCAGATCGCGGACCCCGATTTCGGGCTGCGCATCACCGGGCGCAGCGACGGCAGCACCTACGGCGCGCTGCTGGCGCGCGACGCCACCACCCAGCTGCTGGTGCCGGGCGTGCTGGGCTCCAGCTTCGAATCGCTGGACCAGAAGGCCGACGTGGCGGTCGGCCGCTACCGCTACGACTTCAACCAGCACGCCAGCGTCGGCGTGATCGGCACCTTCCGCCGCGGCGAGGGCTACGACAACGGCGTGGCCGGGCTGGATGCGCGCTGGCAGCAGGGCGGACACACCCTGTCGGCGCAGCTGCTGCACAGCGACTCGCGCTATCCGCAGGCGATCGTGGATGCCTATTCCGACGCGCTCGGCGACAACCCACGCCCGTCCGGCAATGCCTGGCAGGTGCAGTACAACTACGGCAACCGCAACTGGGGCTTCAGCGCCCTGCACGTGGACATCGACCCCGGCTTCCGCGCCGACCTCGGCTTCATCGGGCAAGTCGGCTACCGCCGCAGCGCGCTGTCCGGCAACCGCGTCTGGTACCGCGACGATGCCGCGTTCAACCGCATCTCCCTGGCCGCCACCGGCGGCACCAGCTCGCGCTTCGACGGGCAGCTGCTGCAGCGCGACTTCAAGCTGAGCCTGGCCGTGCAGGGCCCGATGCGCAGCAGCTTCAGCCTCGCGCCGCTGGTGCGCACCCGCTTCTGGAACGGCGCCCTGTTCCACGAACGCGACCTGTCGCTGTTCGCCGGGCTGTGGCCGCTGCCCAACGTGCGCCTGGGCCTGGCCGCGAACGCCGGGCGCGTGCTCGACCTGACCGGATCGCGCCTCGGCCAGCGCCTGCTGCTGAACCTCAACGGCGAAGCCGATGTCGCGCGCGGCATCAACCTCAACTGGGACCTCATCCACCAGCGCATGCACCGCGACGGCGGCACCGCGTTCACCGCCAGCATCGCCAACCTCGGCGGCAGCTGGCAGCTCACCCCGCGCCAGCGCCTGCGCCTGACCCTGCAGGGCAGCAACGTGGAGCGCAACCAGGCGCTGTACGCAGACACCGTCAACCAGCATGCCCGCGACCGCGCCGCGCAGTTGGTCTATTCCTACAAGATCAACCCGCACACCGCGCTGTACGCCGGCGGCGCCTGGGGCGGCTTCCTCGACGACGACCACCCCGCGCTGTTCGGCGATACCCGCAGCGTCTTCATCAAGCTCAGCTACGGCTGGCAGCCGTGATCCCGGCCCGGCAGGCGAAGTAGGAGCGCACGCGGCGGCTTGCCTCGCGCGCGGGCTGCCGCGACACTCCGCGCATGCCGTCCCGGGACGCCCTGCCGCCGACCCCTCGCCGCCACGTGGCCTTCGCGTTCGCGCTGGTGGCGCTGCTGGCGGGTTTGGCCGGCTGCCGGCAGCCGGCCGGGGTGGAGGCGCGGGACGACGCGCAGGCGGCCGGTGAACCGGTGCCGGCCGCGCGCCCGGTGGATGCGGTGTACGTGCTGCGCGACCGCCTGCTGGCGCGCGACGGGGTGGGCTTCGCGCGGGTGGCGGTGCCGCCGGCGATCCACGCCGACCTGCGGCGGGCCTGGCGCGACGGCCGCAGTCGCTGGCCGCTGGACGAACTGCCACTGGATGCGCGCATCCCGGCGATGCTGGCCGCGCTGCAGGCGCCGGACGCGGACCGGCGGCTGATGGCCACCTTCCGCAGGCAGTTCGCCGGGGCCGATGCCGACATCGACCAGGCGGTGCGCACGCTGATGGTCTTCGGCGGCGAATACGTGCAGCGCGACCCCGGCTACAGCGCGGACGAGCGCGACCACGCCGCGCAGGCGATCGCCGCCGTCGGGCGCTGGGCGATCGCGGCACCGCTGGACGACCCGGCGCGGGCGCAGCGCTTCTTCACCGTGCTCTCGGCCGCGGCGGTGCGCAGCGGCATCGACGGCAAGGCCGGCTGGCCCGCGTTCGCGGCGCTGGGCATGACCCAGAGCCTGAACCGGCTGTCCCCGTTCTTCGCCACCCTGCTGGCGCAGCTGCGCCAGCAGTACGGCCTCGACATCGACGCCAGCCTGCGCAGCCTGCGCGTCAGCCTGGTCGAGCAGACCGGCGACCGCGCGCGCCTGCGCCTGCAGTACACCCTGGCCGGGACCCCGATCGACACCCTGGCCACCGCGGTACGGATCGACGGTCGCTGGTACCTGGCCGACTACGTGCAGAGCGCGCAGCGCAGCCTGGGGGCCGCCTCGCCACCCGGGCGCTGACCCCGGCCGGGCAGGCAACAGCTTGGGCGAAACCTGCCGATATACTCGCCAAGGCGTCCGTGCATGCCCGGCATGCGCGGCCCCCGGCATGAGCATGCCGGCACGCGCCTGCATGGGAGAAGCAAGGCATGAGCGAAGGCGGGCAGACGGGACAGCAGGACGCAGCCGGCGCGGACGCGGGCGTCGCCTTGCCCGGGATCGCACCGGCAGGGCTGGCGATCAGCACCGCGGCCAGCGTGCGCGAGGCCGCCAGCGCGCTGCTGCGCGGACTGGCCGGGTGTGGCCGCAGCGCCGATGCGGTGGCCTGGACCGACCACGGGGAGCTGCTGTTCGAGCCACCGGAAGGCGGCAGCGCCGCCCGCCGGCAGGCGGCCATCGCCGCCTTCTCCGGGCGGCCCCTCAGCGGCCCCGATGCCCCCGACACCCGCCTGCTGCCACCCGGCGCGGCCGATGCCGGGGCGGTGCTGCTGGCCCCGCACGGGGCGCTGGCGCGGCTGGAGCCGGGCCCCAGCCGCCTGCTCGCACTGGCCGGCCAGCGCCTGGCCGAGCTGTTCGCATTCCAGCGCCTGCACGCCTCGGTGAAGGACCTGGAGCAGGCCGAGCAGCTGCAGCACGCGCTGTTCGCGATCGCCGACATGGCCGCCTCCGACCGCGACATGCAGAGCCTGCTGCGCGGGCTGCACCAGATCATCGGCCGGCTGATGTACGCCGAGAACTTCTACATCGCGCTGTACAGCCCGGAGCGCGACACCCTGCGCTTCATCTACTTCGTCGACCAGATGGACGGCGAGATGTACGACCCCGACCAGGAGATCCCGGCGGCGCAGATGCGCGGCAGCCTGACCCTGGGCCTGATCCGCCACGGCCGGGCGGTGCGCGGGCCGTCGGAGGAGATCATGGACCTGCTGGGGCTGCCGCCGGAGCACGGCATCGGCACGCCGTCGGTGGATTTCATGGGCGTGCCGATGCAGCGCGACGGCCAGATCTACGGCGCGCTGGTGGTGCAGAGCTACCAGGAGGGCGTGAGCTACACCCAGTCCGACTGCGCGGTGCTCAGCTTCGTGGCCGAGCACGTGCTGAACGCGGTGGAGCGCAAGCGCGGCCAAGAGGAACTGGAACAGCGGGTGGCCGAGCGCACCCGCGAGCTGGCGGTGGCCAATGCGCAGTTGCAGGAACAGATCGCCGAGCGCGAACGCGCCGCGCACCTGCAGGCCACCCTTTACAAGCTCGCCGAGCTGTCCAATACCGAGGCGCGCGACGAGGACTTCTACCGCAGCATCCACCAGGCGGTGGGCGAACTGATCGACGCCGAGAACTTCTACATCGGGCTGGTTTCCCCGGATGGCCAGGACCTGCAGATCCCCTACACGGTGGACGCCGCCGGCGACGAGCGCCGCGACCGCCCGCTGGGCCGCGGCCTGAGTGAGTACGTGCTGCGCCTGGGCCGGACCCTGCTGATCGACGATGCCGGCGTGCGCGAACTGGTGGCACGCGGCGAGATGGACGCCGCCCACCACGCCAGCCGCACCCCGGCGGTGTGCTGGCTGGGCGCGCCGCTGCTGGGCAGCGACGGAGTGATGGGGCTGGTGGTGGTGCAGAGCTACCGGCCGGAGCTGGTGTACAGCCGCGACGATGCCGAGCTGCTGACCTTCGTCGCCCACCAGATCGCCAACAGCGTGCAGCGGCGCCGGCATGCGGAGGCCCTGCGCAACCTCAACGCCGAGCTGGAACAGCGGGTGCAGGTGCGCACCCGCGAGCTGCGCCGCGAGATCGCGGTGCGCGAACAGGTGGAGGCGCAGCTCAAGCACCAGGTGATGCACGACCCGCTGACCGGGCTGCCCAACCGCCTGTACCTGCGCGATCGCCTGGAGCGCGCGCTGTCCAGCCAGCAGCGCAACCCCGAGCAGTCCTTCGCCCTGCTGTACCTCGACGTGGACCGCTTCAAGCTGTTCAACGACAGCCTCGGCCACCTCGCCGGCGACGCGGTCCTGCGTGAAGTTTCACGGCGCCTGCTGGACTGCGTGCGCGGCCCCGACATCGTGGCCCGCCTGTCCGGCGACGAATTCGCGATCCTGCTGGAGGAAGGCGCGCAGCCAGGCACCGCGGTCAAGATCGCGCAGCGCATCCAGGCGCGGATGCAGGCCCCGCTCCCGGTCGGCGAGCGCGAGGTGCAGGCCTCGGTCAGCATCGGCATCGCCATCAGCCATGACCGCTACCTGGCGATCGACGAGATCCTGCACGATGCCGACGTGGCGCTGTACCGCGCCAAGTCCACTGGCCGCCAGCGCTTCGTGCTGTTCGACGAAAGCCAACAGACCGCGGCGATGAACGTGCTGGAGCTGGAACTGGCGCTGCGCAACGCGCTGCACGCGGGCGAGTTCGTGCCGTACTTCCAGCCGATCGTACGCATGGACGACCGCAGCACGCTTGGCTACGAGGCGCTGATCCGCTGGCAGCACCCGGTGCGCGGCCTGCTCGGCCCGGGCGAGTTCCTGCCGGTGGCCGAGGAAAGCGGGCTGATCGAGGCGATCGACTGGCACATGTACCGGCTGGCCTGCACCGCAGGCGCGCCGCTGGTGGCCAAGGGCGGCTTCATCAGCATCAACATCTCGCCGCGCCACTTCCAGTACGAGGATTTCGACCAGCGCCTGCTGGAGCTGCTGCGCGAGACCGGCTTTGCGCCGGAGCGCCTGCGGATCGAGGTGACCGAGGGCACCCTGCTCGGCGATCCGGACGCAGTGGCGCGCATCCTGGAGCGGCTGCAGGCCGCTGGGGTGTCCGCCGCGCTGGACGATTTCGGCACCGGCTATTCCTCGCTCAGCTACGTGCACCGCTTCCCGCTGAAGAAGATCAAGATCGACCGCAGCTTCATCCGCGACCTCGGGCAGGAAAACGCGCAGCGCAGCCTGGCCATCATCCACGCGGTGCTCAGCCTGGCGCGCTCGCTGGACATGAGCGTGGTGGCGGAGGGAGTGGAGACCGAGGCGCAGCGGCAGGCGCTGCTGGAGATCGGCTGCCAGCGCGCGCAGGGCTTCCTGTTCGGGCGCCCGCAGCCGGCGGCGTACTGGCTGGAGCCGGACGGGAAAGCGTGATCCCCGTCACGCCGGGTTGCGGTGGGGCGTCCCTGCGGCAACGGGCGCTCGGCCATAATGGCCGCGATGCCTGACCGCCACAGCCCCGACCAGCCCGGCCTGTTCGACCCGCCGGCCGCCGCCGACGACGCCGCGACCGGCCCCGCCGGGCCCGCGCCGCTGCCGCTGCCCGGGTTCCTTGCGGCCGACGCCGCCACGCCCCCCGGCCCGCCATCCCCGCCCCCCGCGGGCAAGGCGCGCAACCCGCTGTGGGCGCGCCTGCTCGGGCGGCTGCTGGCACCGTGGCTGCGGCTCGAAATCGAGGTCGATCCCGCGATCGCCGCCGATCCGCGCCCGATCTGCTACGTGCTGGAGGACTACGGCCTGTCCAACGCGCTGATCCTGCAGCGCGCCTGCCGCGAGGCCGCGCTGCCGCCGCCGCTGCAGCCGATCGCCGGCGATCCGCTGGGCCGCCGGCGCGCCTACGTGGCGCTGTCGCGCAGGCACGTGAATGCGCTCGGCCTGCTGCCGGGGGCCGAGCACAAGACCCATTCCGGCTCGCTGGCGCGGCTGCTGCAAGCGCACCAGCAGCAGCCGGAGCTGGACGTGCACCTGGTGCCGGTGTCGATCTTCGTCGGCCAGGCCCCCAAGCGCAGCAGCGGCTGGTTCAGCGTGCTGTTCTCGGAGAACTGGACCCTGGTCGGCCGCTTCCGCCGGCTGCTGGCGATCCTGCTGAACGGGCGCGACACCCTGGTCAAGTTCGCCGCACCGGTGCCGGTACGCGAGATCGTGGCCGAAGGGCTGGAGCCGGAGCGCACGGTGCGCAAGCTCTCGCGCATCCTGCGCACCCATTTCCGGCGCGTGCGCGAGGTGGTGATCGGGCCCGACCTGTCCACCCGGCGCATGCTCGCCGACCAGGTCCTGTCGTCGCCCCTGGTGAAAGAGGCCATCGCCGACCAGGCGCGGCGCGACGGCAGCAAGCCGGAGGCGGCGTGGGAGAAGGCCAACGCCTATTTCTGGGAGATCGCGGCCGACTACTCCAACACCGTGGTGCGCTCGGCCAGCTTCGCCCTGACCTTCGTCTGGAACCGGATCTACCGCGGCGTGCTGGTGCACCACCTCGACCAGTTCAAGCAGGAGGCGCCGGGCCACGAAGTGGTGTACGTGCCCAGCCACCGCAGCCACATGGACTACCTGCTGGTGAGCTACCTGCTCTACACCCACGGCGTGGTGCCGCCGCACATCTTCGCCGGCATCAACCTCAACCTGCCGGTGGTGGGCACCCTGCTGCGCAAGGGCGGCGCGTTCTTCGCCCGCCGCAGCTTCAAGGGCAACGCCCTGTATTCGGCGGTGTTCCGCGAGTACATGGCGCAGCTGGTGGCCGGTGGCTATTCGATCGAATACTTCATCGAGGGCGGGCGCTCGCGCACCGGGCGGCTGCTGCAGCCCAAGGGCGGCTCGCTGGCGATGACCGTGCGTGCCTACCTGCGCCAACCGACCCGTCCCGTGCTGTTCCAGCCGGTGTACATCGGCTACGAGAAGCTGATGGAGGGCCGCAGCTACCTGGACGAGCTGTCCGGCAAGCCGAAGGAGAAGGAATCGATCTGGCAGCTGCTGGCCGGCATCCCCAAGGTGCTGCGCAGCAACTACGGCCAGGTGGTGGTGAACTTCGGCGAGCGCATCCAGCTCAGCCAGGTGCTGGCCGAGCTGGCGCCGGAGTGGGACGGCCAGCCCATCGGCGATGACGAGAAGCCGGCCTGGTTCGCGCGCACGGTGGACGCGCTGGCGCAGCGCATCCAGACCAACGTGAACCGCGCCGCCGACGTCAACCCGATCAACCTGCTGGCGCTGGCGCTGCTGTCCACGCCCAAGCACGCGATGGGCGAGGCCGACCTGCGCGCGCAGATCGCGCTGTCCAAGACGTTGCTGGCGGAGGTGCCGTATTCCGACTGGGTGACGGTGACCCCGCACACGCCGGAGCAGATCATCGCCCATGGCGAGGAGATCGGCCTGATCACCCGCACCGCGCACCCGCTGGGCGACGTGCTCGGGGTGGAGGGCGACAACGCGGTGCTGCTGAGCTACTTCCGCAACAACGTGCTGCACCTGTTCACCGCCTCCTCGTGGATCGCGGTGTGCTTCCAGAACAACCGCCGCATGGGCCGGCGCCAGCTGCAGCAGATCGGGCGCACCCTGTACCCGTTCCTGCAGGCCGAGCTGTTCCTGCCCTGGGACGAGGAGACCTTCGCCGCCCGCATCGACCGCACCATCGAAGTGTTCGTGCGCGAGGGCCTGCTGGAGCAGGTCAGCGACGAGGACGGCGGCATCCTCCAGCGCAATGCCGGCCAGAGCGACGAGGTGTTCCGCCTGCGCGCGCTGGGACATACCCTGCAACAGGCCTTCGAACGCTATTACATCGCCATCGCCATCCTGGTCAAAAATGGCTCCGGCACGCTCCAGGCCGGCGAATTGGAAAGCCTGTGCCAGCTCACCGCGCAGCGCCTGTCGCTGCTGTATGCGCCGGCCGCGCCGGAGTTCTTCGACAAAACCCTGTTCCGCGGCTTCATCCAGAAGCTGCGCGAACTCAAGCTGGTGTGGCCGGACGACACCGGACGGCTGGCGTTCGACGAGCGCCTGAAGGCCTGGGCCAAGGATGCGCGCGTGGTGCTCGGGCGCGAGCTGCGCCACACCATCGAGAAGATCAGTCCCGCCGGCAGCGGCCGCAGCAGCGGCGAGCAGCCGGCGCTGCCGCCCGATCCGGCCGCCACGAACGGCGCAAGCTGAACGCGGTCACGCCGGCTCGTCCGGGATCAGCAGGTTCTCGATCCAGGCGATCTGGTCCTTCAGCCGCAGCTTGTGCTTCTTCATCCGCTTGAGCACCAGCTCGTCGGCCTGGATGCCCTCCTGCAGGCGGGCGATGGCCTCGTCCAGGGCGCGGTGCTCCTGGCGCAGCTCGGCGACGCGCCGGGCCAGGCGCGAGAGTTCGGCCGGATCGAGGGGCTGGTTCATGCCCCGAGCATAGCGCGCCCGGCGCGCCGCGGCAGGCGGGTAAAATGCGGCCGGATGACGACCCAGGCCCACATTCCCGCGCCGCCCCCCGCCCGCCACAAGCGCGAGGCCGACAAGCTGGCCAAGCGCCTGCGCCACCAGGTGGGCAAGGCCATCGCCGATTTCGGCATGATCGAGGACGGCGACAAGGTCATGGTCTGCCTGTCCGGCGGCAAGGACAGCTACACCCTGCTGGACGTGCTGCTGCAGCTGCAGAAGAAAGCGCCGGTGCGCTTTTCCATCACCGCGGTCAACCTCGACCAGAAACAGCCCGGCTTCCCGGAGCACGTGCTGCCGGAGTACCTGCGCTCGATCGGGGTGGACTTCCACATCCTCGAGCAGGACACCTACTCGGTGGTCAGCCGCGTCATCCCCGAGGGGAAGACGATGTGCTCGCTGTGCTCGCGCCTGCGCCGCGGCGCGCTGTACACCCATGCCGCGCAACACGGCTTCACCAAGATCGCGCTGGGCCACCACCGCGACGACATGGTCAACACCTTCTTCCTCAACCTGTTCTTCCACGCGAAGTTGAGTGGCATGCCGCCCAAGCTGCTGAGCGACGACGGCAAGCACGTGGTGATCCGGCCGCTGGCCTACGTGCGCGAGGACGACATCGCCGCCTACGCCGAGGCCAGGGGCTTCCCGATCATCCCCTGTAACCTGTGCGGGTCGCAGGAAAACCTGCAGCGCAAGCAGGTATCGAGGATGCTGGCGCAGTGGGAGAAAGAGGCGCCCGGCCGGATCGAGACCATGGCGCGCGCGCTGGGCGACATCCGCCCGTCGCAGCTGGCCGACCCCAAGCTGTTCGACTTCCTCGCGCTGGGGCGGCACAGCGACGCCCCGCTGCCCGACGCCCACGCCTGGCTGGCGGGCGCGCCGGCCGAGCCCGAACCGGTGGCGATGGCGCTGCACCCGGTGCGCAACCACGACGGCCTGGACATCCTCAAGTCCTAGCCAGCCCAAAGCCGTCTCGTGCGTGCCGCGTCCTTGCCCGCCCGAAGGCAGTACCGTTCGTGGTGAGCCTGTCGAACCATGAACGGGACTCGCCAGAACCCAGCTGTTCCCCCTATCACGCGCTCCGGCATTCCCGACCTGCCAATCGCTGCATCAAAAAAACCACTCCGCCTCGTTCCCACATCGCTGCACCGCTACCACGCCGCAGCCCGCACAGGATTCCCGATGTTCTTCCGCAACCTCACCCTGTTCCGCTTCCCGTCCTCGCTCGACCTGTCCGACCTCGAACCGCAGCTGGCCGAATGCGCGCTCAAGCCGGTGGGCCCGCTGGAGCTGTCCTCGCGCGGCTTCGTCGCGCCGATGGGCCAGCACCACGACGGCTTGCTGCACCTGTGCGACGGCGCGCGCTGGTTGACCGTGGGCGGCGAGGACAAGCTGCTGCCGGGCGCGGTGGTCAACGACCTGCTGCAGAAGAAGCTGGCCGCGATCGAGGAGAAGGAGGGCCGCAAGCCCGGCGGCCGCACCCGCAAGCGGCTGAAGGACGAGCTGATCACCGAGCTGCTGCCGCGCGCGTTCGTGCGCCCGGTGCGCACCGACGCGCTGCTGGACAGCCAGCTGGGCGTGATCGCAGTGGACACCTCCTCGCGCAAGTCGGCCGAAGCGGTGGTGTCGGAAGTGCGGCGCGCGCTGGGCAGTTTCCCGGCGCTGCCGCTGAACGCGGAAGTGGCGCCGCGCGCCATCCTCACCGGCTGGCTGGCCGGCGATGCGCTACCCGACGGCCTCGCCCTGGGCGATGAATGCGAGCTGCGAGACCCTACCGATTCCGGCGCGGTGGTGAAGATCCAGCGCATGGAGCTGTCGGGCGAGGAAATCGCCAAGCACCTCGAGGCCGGCAAGCAGTGCACGCGGCTGGCGCTGGTGCTGGACGACCACGTCAGCTTCGTGATCGGCGAGGACCTGATCGTGCGCAAGTTCAAGCTGCTTGACGGCGCGGTGGACACACTGGAATCCACCGAGCACGACGATCTCGTGGCCGAGCTGCAGGCCCGCTTCGCGCTGATGACCGGCGAGTTCAAACGGCTGTTCCCGGTGCTGGAGAAGGCGTTCAAGCTCAGCCGCGCGGAGTGAGGCCGGCGCGGCCCGGCTAGACTGGCCGCATGCGCGCCCTGTTCCGCCTGCTCGTCCCCGCCCGCGGCGCATCCGCGGCGCCCGCCACCCGGCGCGAGACGGTCGCGCTGGCACTGGCCGACGGCCGCGAGATCTCTGTGCTACGGGTACGCGACCCGCGCGCGCGGCGGCTGCGGCTGAGCGTCAGCGAGCGCGGCGCGCGCCTGACCGTGCCGCCCGGGACCAGCCTGGCCGCCGGCGAACGCTTCCTGCACCAGCACCGCGACTGGCTGGCCGCGCAGCTGCAGGCGCACGCCGCCGACGCGCAGGCGCCGCTGCTGCGCGGGCAGACCGCATCCCTGCCGCTGCGCGGACAGGAGGTCCCGCTGCGCTGGGCCGAGGGCCGCGCCGCGCGCCTGCAGGCGGAGGCCGACGGCCTGGTGTTCGCCGCGCCCGCACGCGCCGGGGATGCGGCATTGCGGCGCGTGCTGCGCGATTTCTATGAAGCACAGGCGCGCGCCGACGTCGGCCGCTGGCTGCCGGCCTACCTGCCGGGGCTGCCGCGCGCGCCGCGCCGGATCGTATTCAAGCGCACCACCTCGCTGTGGGGCTCGCTGGCCCCGGACGGCACCCTGGCGCTGGACCTGGCACTGGTGCTGGCGCCGCCGGCGGCATTCGAATACGTGCTGGTGCACGAGCTCTGCCATCTGCTGCACGCCGACCATTCGCCACGCTTCTGGCAGGCGGTGGAACAGCGCTGCCCCGGCTGGCGCCAGCAGCGCGAGGTGCTGCGCGCCGACGGCCGCCGGCTGAAGGCGCGGCTGCGCGCGCTGCTGGCCGGTTGAGGCGCGCGCGCGCGTTTTCCCCGGCAGGCACAGACCAAGCGCCCGGGGGATCCATGACCACCATGCACAGCCGCCTGCCGGGCCTGCTGCTGCTCGCGGCCGTGGTCGTGTTGGCGATGGGTTGCCGCAAGGTGCAACAGGGCGCGCCGGAAGCGGCGGCGGAGCGCGGGCCGGCGGCGACGCGGGTTGCGGCGGCGGCCGATGGCGGCACCCGCGTGGCGCTGCCGCCGGGCTTTCCCACCGACATCTACCTGCCGGCGCGGCACCGGGTGGCCACCGCGGTGGACATGGCGGGGATGCAGATGGTCAACCTGGTGACCCCGGCGACCACCGAGGCGGTATATGCGGAAGCCGACCGGTTGATGCAGGCGCGCGGCTGGAAGCGCGAGCTGGCGATGCAGTCGGACGACGGCAGCACGCTGGCGTTCCGCAAGGAACATCGCCAGGTGTTCTACCAGCTGGTGCGCGACGATGCCGGCGGCACCCAGCTGGCGGTGCGGGTGGCTGCCAGCGACTGAATCCGCCATCCGCGGCCTGCGGGCGGTGGCGGCCGACTTCGCAATCCGGGTGGCTCAGTGCGCGCCGAGGAACTCGCGCAGCACCTGCGCCACCGCCTCCGGCTGCTGCATGTGCAGATGATGGCCACCGGGCAGCTCCACCATCCGCCCACGCGGCAGCAGCGCCACCCGGCGGCGGCGCTGCGCATCCGGCAGGTAGGGCTGCGCGGGATCGGCGAACACCGCCAGCGCCGGGCATTCGATCGCGCGCAGCACGTCGTCGATCTGCGCCTCGGTCATCCGGATCATGGTCGGCTGCACCAGGCGCGGATCACTGCGCCAGACGAACCCGCCGTCCACCGCGCGCAGGCCGCGCTCCACCAGCAGCCGCAGCTGCGCCGCCTCCAGCCCGGTGCCAGGGACGCGCTGCGACTGCAATCGCGCGCGCACCGCGGTATCGACGTCGGGGAACACCCGCAGCCCGCGCCCGGAACGCCCGCGCTGGGCGATCGCCTCGCGCATGCGCGCGGCGGTGCGCTCCGGTACCTCCGCCAGCGCGCCGAGCATTTCGATCACCGCCAGGCGCTCGACCCGCTGCGGGCAGGCCGCCGCCAGCAGGCTGGCCAAGCCGGCGCCCATCGAATGCCCGAGCAGGCAGAACGACTCCCAGCCCAGCGCATCGGCCACGTCCAGCAGGGTGTTCAGCGCCAGCGGGAACCCGTAGTCGGTACCGGGCGGCAGGTGCACGCTGTGCCCGTGGCCCGGCATGTCCAGCGCCACCAGGTCCAGTTCGCGCAGGTAGGGCGCCAGCGGCAGGAAGCTGGCGGCATTGTCCAGCCAGCCGTGCAGCGCCAGCACGCGCGGACCGTGGCCATCGTTGCGCAGGGCCGCGATCCGGCCCAGCGGAATATCGAGCGTGATCTCGCGCATCAGCTCCAGCCCGCGTCCGTGCGCGCCAGCGCCGCCAGCGCATCGGCATGCGCCGGCGCGGCGTTGAGGCAGGGGATGTAGCGCAACGCCTGCCCGCCGGCGGCGCGGAAGGCCTCGGCGTTCTGCATCGCGATCTCCTCCAATGTCTCAAGACAGTCCACCGCGAACCCCGGGCAGGCCACGTCGACCGTGCGCACGCCCTCGCGCGCCAGCGCTTCCAGGGTCTGCTGGGTATAGGGCTGCAGCCAGGCCTCGCGGCCGAAGCGCGACTGGAAGGTCAGCACGATCTCCTTGCGCGCGATTCCCAGTGCCGCGGCGATCGCGGCGGTGCTGGCCTCGCACTGGCGCGCATACGGGTCGCCCGCGTCCACCAGCCGCTGCGGGATGCCGTGGAACGACAGCAGCAACCGCTCGCCGCGCCCGTGCGCCTGCCAGTGCGCGCGGATGCGCTCGGCGATGGCCGCGACCCAGCCCGGGTCAAGGTGGTAATCGCGCCGCAGCTGCACCTGCAGGCCGCTGCCGGGGACGGCCGCAGCCACCGCGTCCTCGACGCTGGTGGTGGTGGTGGTGGAATACTGCGGATACAGCGGCAGCACCCGCACCCGGCGCACGCCCTGCGCACGCAGCTCGGCCAGCACCGTAGCCACCGACGGCTCGCCGTAGCGCATCGCGTGCCGCACCTGCCAGCCCGGCAGGCGCGCGCCCACCGCGGTGGCCAGCGCGGCGGTGTGCACCGCCAGCGGCGAACCATCCTCCATCCAGATCTCGGCGTACTTGCGCGCCACCTTCGGGCTGCGCAGCGGCAGGATCACGAAGTGCAGCAGCGGGCACCACAGCCAGCGCGTCAGCTGCACCACCCGGTGGTCGTGCAGGAACTGCGCAAGGTAGCGGCGCACCGCGCGCGCGGTGGGGGCCGCCGGGGTGCCGAGGTTGACCAGCAGCAGCGCGGGCGGGGCGGCGGAAGCGTCGTGGGGGGCGTCGTCCTGCATGTGCATAGGATGGCACGAAGCGCGCGCGCGGCCGGCCTGGCTTAACATCGATTCATCGCCGCCGCGCCAGGATGCGGCAGTCCCCCACGCAACCGGAGACCCCGATGACCGCCACCCCGCGCCGCCTGACCCTCGCCCTCGCCGTCCTCCTCGCCGCCGGCAGCGTCGCCGCCGGGACCCGCGAGGATGCGCGCGCCGACGAGGCCATCCGGGTGCTGAAGCAGATCCAGGCCATCCCGGAATCCTCGATCCCCGACCGCCTGCTGGAGGACGCGCGCGGGATCGTGGTGGTGCCCGACACCATCAAGGCCGGCTTCATGCTGGGCGGCCGCCGCGGCCTCGGCATGATGGCGGTGAAGCGCCCGGACGGCAGCTGGTCGAACCCGGTGTTCGTGAAGCTGTCCGGTGCCAGCTTCGGCTTCCAGGCCGGGGTGCAGTCGGCCGACGTGATCCTGGTGTTCCGCAGCGACCGCGGCCTGGACAACATCGTCAACGGCAAGTTCACCCTCGGCGCCGATGCCAGCGTCGCCGCCGGCCCGGTCGGCCGCAACGCGGCGGCCGCCACCGACGGCGCGATGAAGGCCGAGATCTGGTCGTGGTCGCGCGCGCGCGGGCTGTTCGCCGGGGTGGCGCTGGACGGCGCGGTGCTGCAGATCGACCACGGCGCCGACCGCAGCGTGTACGGCGAGGGCGTGACCCCGCGGATGATCTTCGAAGGCCGAGTGCGTACGCCCTCGGCCGCGATCACCGCCTTCCGCGACACCCTTGAGGAAGCCACCGCCGCCGCCCGCTACGCGCGCCAGCGCGCCGAGGCGGCATCGGCCCCGCCGCCGCCCGCGCCGGGCGCGGCCACGGTGACCCCGCTGGACAGCGACAACCCGGCCAGCAGCGCGCCGCTGCCGCCGCCCACCAAGCCCTGATCCAAGCCCGCCGCGGGTGCGCACGGCGCTCCTGCTAGACTGGCGGTCTTATCGATTCCACTTCTTCTGACGGGTGCACCATGGGTGGCTTCAGCATCTGGCACTGGCTGATCGTGCTGTTGATCGTGCTGCTGGTGTTCGGCACCAAGCGGCTGACCTCGGGCGCGCGCGACCTCGGCAAGGCCGTGCACGAGTTCAAGAAGGGCATGCGCGGCGAGGACGAGGCCGCGCAGGACGCGAAGAAGCCCGCGCCGCGCATCGGCCAGGAGCCGCCGGCGGGTGCGCCCTCCGAACAGCGCGAGCACGACGACGCTTCGCGTTGACGCCCGCAGGCGGCGATGTTCGAGTTCTCGCTCGGCGAGATGCTGGTGGTGGCGCTGGTGGCGCTGGTGGTGCTCGGCCCCGAGCGCCTGCCCAAGGCCGCGCGCTTGGCCGGGCTGTGGCTGCGCCGCGCGCGCGCGCAGTGGGTGTCGATGAAGAACGAGCTGGAGCAGGAACTGGCGCGCGAGGAACTGGCGCGCAGCCTGCGCGAGGGCCGGCAGGCGCTGGACGAGGTGCAGGCGCAACTGCACGCAGCCGGCCGCGAGGCCGCCGCACCCACGGCAGGTGCACCCGCTGCCGCCGCCCCTCCACCCGCAGCCAACGCCGCGCCAGCCGGAGAGGTGCGCCGTGACGACTGAACACGGTGATGATGCCGGCGAGCGCCCGCTGATCGCGCACCTGCTGGAGCTGCGCATGCGCCTGCTGCGCGGCCTGACCGGGCTGGCGCTGGTACTGCTGGCGCTGCTGCCGCTGGCCAACCGCCTGTACGCATGGCTGGCGCAGCCGCTGCTGGCCAAGCTGCCGAAGGGCGGCCAGCTGATCGCCACGCAAGTGGCCGCGCCGTTCTTCGCGCCGATGAAGCTGGCGTTCTTCGCCGCGCTGATGGTGGCGATGCCGTGGCTGCTGTACCAGCTGTGGGCGTTCGTGGCGCCGGGGCTGTACCGGCGCGAGAAGCGCCTGGCGCTGCCGCTGCTGACCTCGGCGCTGGCACTGTTCTACGCCGGCTGCGCGTTCGCCTATTTCCTGGTGCTGCCGATGGTGTTCGGCTTCCTCGCCCGGGTGACCCCGGACGGGGTGGCGATGATGACCGACATCAGCGCCTACCTCGATTTCGTGCTGGTGCTGTTCCTCGCCTTCGGGCTGGCGTTCGAGCTGCCGGTGGCGCTGGTGATCCTGGCCCTGCTCGGCTGGGTGACCCCGGCCCAGCTGCGCGAGGCGCGCGGCTACGCGATCGTCGGCATCTTCATCGTGGCTGCCATCCTGACTCCGCCGGACGTGGTCAGCCAGCTGATGCTGGCGATCCCGATGTGCCTGCTGTACGAGGCGGGCATCCTCGCCGCGCGTCTGGTCGCGCCCCGCCCCGGCCGCGATGGTGCGACCGCCTGATCCCGTGGCCGCCGGCTTCTGGCGCCGCTACGCGGCGTGGTCGCTGGATGCCGCCTGCCTGCTGCCGCTGGTCATGCTGCTTGGCGCCGGTCCGCTGCGGCGGGCATGGGCGCAGGCCGATGCCGGACTGCAGGCGCTGATGACGCTCGTCGCGGGCCGGCTGGACGCCGGGCTGGCGCAGGGCGATCCGCCGCTGGCGCTGGCGCTGGCCGCCGCCGGCGACCCCCGGCTGCAGGCCGCGGCGGGTGCACTGACGGCCGCGCTGGGCACCCTGCTGGGGCTGCCGCTGCTGCTGTACGCCTTGCTGGCGATGGCCTGGGCGCTGGGGTTCGAGGCCTCGCCGTGGCAGGCCACCCCGGGCCAGCGCGCGCTGGGGCTGCGCGTGACCGATGCCGCCGGCGCCCGCGCCGGCGCGGGACGGGTGCTGCTGCGCCACCTCGCCGCCGGGCTGTCCTGGGCCAGCCTCAACCTCGGCCACGCGCTGGCCGCGTTCCCGCCGCACCTGGCCCTGCACGACCGCCTCAGCGGCACCCGCGTGCTGGCGCGCGACGGCGATCCGCGCCTGCCCGCATGGGCGCGCGCCTGGCTGTGGCTGCAGGCGACGGCCTGCGTGTTCGCGCTGGCCTGGCTCTACCGCCTCCTGCAGGCGCAGGTGGACGCCGCCCTGCGCGCGGCGCTGGGCAGCTGAGCGCCCGCCGGGCGCGGCTTACAGCTCGATGTGGTCCTCGCGCGCCGGCATCGATTGGCCATCGCCGCCAGCACCGCTGATATCGCGCCAGGCGAAATACATCACCCCGAACATCACCACCATCAGGCCGACCACGAACGCCAGGTACAGCGGCACCGCGATCGCCGCCACCACCCAGCCGCCGACCAGCTTGGCCAGCACCCCGGCCAGCAGTATCGCCAGCACCAGCACGATCGCCAGCGCGATCGCCGCCAGCACCGCCAGCACGAACAGCAGCAGCAGCGCCGGCAGGTTGCGCAGGGTGCCGCGCACGCCGTCGGCCAGGGCCGCGCCGACGCTGCTGCCGCGCAGCGCGATCTGGCCGAAGCCGACCGCCTGCACCCCGTAAAACAGCAGCCCCACCACCCACATCACCAGCATCGCCAGGCTGAAGCCGTCCGGCAGCGCGGTCGGCGGGGTGCCGCCGGCCGGGCCCTGCAGGGTGTGCAGGTACCAGCTGCCGATGTCGGGCGCCAGCAGCCCCACCAGCGCCGCCAGCAGCAGGTTCTGGGCCAGCATCAGCACCAGCATGAACAGCACCGCGCGCGCCGCCACCGGCGGTTCGGCCAGTACCGAGAACACATCGCCGGCACTGGCGCCGCGACCGTGTTCCACCGCGTCCACCAGCCGCAGGTAACCGGCGATCAGGGCCGCCATCAGCGCGGTCACCACCAGTCCTACCAGCATCGAGACGCCGCTGGCCACCAGTCCGTCGGGCTTGGCCACCATGCCCACCGCCACCAGCACGACCACCATCGCCACTGCCAGCGCCAGGATCGCCGCCAGCAGCAGCAGCGCGCCGCCGAAGATCGCCTTCGGGTTGTCGCGACCCAGGTTCAGCGCCCGCCGCAGCCAGTCGATGCTGGCCGTGGCGCCCACCGCGCGTATCGTCATCCGTGTGTCCCCCGTGGAAATGCCAAGGCCCGCGGCGCGGGCATCGCGCACAGCATACCCAACCGGCGCCCTCAACCGGCGCGCGCGTGTCGCACGAAGCGCCGCAGCACGCGCCGGGCCAGCGGCGCGGCGCGCACCCCGGCTTCCAGCGCGCGCGCATCGCCCCCCTCCTGCGCCAGCGCCTCGCGGCGGGCGCGGATGTAGCCGCGCATATGCAGCGTGCTGAACTCGGGATGGAACTGCACCCCCCAGGCGCACGCGCCCCAGCGGTAGGCCTGGCAGGCGTCCTGCGCGCTGCGCGCGAGCACGGTCGCGCCCGGCGGCGGCTGCAGCACGCTCTGCAGGTGGGTCACCTGGGCAGGGAACCGCGCCGGCAGGCCGGCGAACAGGGGGTCGGCCGCGGCCTCCGGCAGCAGCTCGACCGCCACCGTGCCCATCTCGCGCCCCTGCGGGTTGTCGCCCACGGCGCCGCCCAGCGCGTGCGCGATCAGCTGGTGGCCGTAGCAGATGCCCAGCAGCGGCAACCCGGCCTGCGCGGCCTCCGCCAGCCAGGCCGCGCTGCGCTCGCTCCAGTCGCGGCGTTCGGTCACCATCGCCGCCGAGCCGGTCACGATCACGCCGGCAAACCCGGCGCGCCCGGGCAGCGCCTCGCCGTGCTCCACGTCCACCACCACCGCGGCATCGCGGTCCAGCCCGGCCGCCACCCGGATCCAGTGGGCGAAGCTGCCATGCCGACGCATGGTCGCGGTGGGGTGGCCGGTTTGCAGGATCAGCAGGGGAGCGGTCATCGGCGTTGGCGTCTCCCGCCGCGGCATGCGCGGGGAAGGTCGGGAATGGGGTGCGAAGGGGCGGGCGGCGGTGGTCGGCCACTTATACTAGCCGGCCACGTTGCCGCTTGACCCGCCGATGGCCGCCGACCGCGTACCGATCACCTTCCAGCAACTCATCTCCCGCCTCAACGCGTACTGGGCCGAACAGGGCTGCGTGCTGATCCAGCCGCTGGATCTGGAAGTCGGCGCGGGCACCTTCCACCCGGCCACCTTCCTGCGCGCGATCGGCCCGGAGCCGTGGAACGCCGCCTACGTGCAGCCCAGCCGCCGCCCCACCGACGGCCGCTACGGCGAGAACCCCAACCGCCTGCAGCGCTACTACCAGTACCAGGTGGTGATGAAGCCCAGCCCCGACAACATCGTCGAGCTCTACTTCGACTCGCTCAAGGCGCTGGGCATCGACCCGCTGGTGCACGACCTGCGGCTGGTCGAGGACAACTGGGAATCGCCCACGCTCGGCGCCTGGGGCCTGGGCTGGGAAGTCTGGCTGAACGGCATGGAGGTGACCCAGTTCACCTACTTCCAGCAGGCCGGCGGGCTGGAATGCCGCCCGGTGCTGGGCGAGATCACCTACGGCCTCGAGCGGCTGTGCATGTACCTGCAGAACTGCGACAACGTCTACGACCTGGTGTGGACCTACGGCCCCGACGGGCTGCCGGTCACCTACGGCGATGTGTACCACCAGAACGAGGTGGAGCAGAGCGCCTACAACTTCGAGCACGCGGACGTGGCCGAGATGTTCCACCGCTTCGACGCCTGCGAGAAGGAGGCGTTGACGCTGGTCGAGGCGGGGCTGCCGCTGCCGGCCTACGAGCAGGTGACCAAGGCCAGCCACAGCTTCAACCTGCTGGACGCGCGCCGCGCGATCTCGGTGACCGAGCGCCAGCGCTACATCCTGCGCGTGCGCAAGCTGGCGCAGGCGGTGGCGGAAAGCTACTACGCCCAGCGCGAGAAGCTCGGTTTCCCAGGGCTGAAGAACGACGCCGCCCGCACGGAGGCCACGGCATGAGCATGCAACCCTTGCTGATCGAACTCGGCACCGAGGAACTCCCGGTCAAGGCCCTGCCTGGGCTGGCGCAGGCGCTGTTCGACGGCATCATCGCCGCGCTGGAAAAGCGCGGCATCACAGTCGAACGCGGCGATGCCAAGCCGCTGTATTCGCCGCGCCGGCTGGCGGTGCTGCTGCCGGGCGTGGCCATCGAACAGCCGGAGCAGACCTCCGAAGTGCTGGGCCCTTACCTCAACATCGCGCTGGACGCCGATGGCCAGCCGACCAAGGCGCTGCAGGGCTTCGCCGCCAAACTCGGGGTGGAGTGGACCCAGCTCGAACGCCTCACCGATGCCAAGGGCGAACGTTTCGTGCACCGCGCCACCACCCCGGGCGCATTGACGTTGGACCTGCTGCAGGCGGTGCTGGACGAGGCGCTGGCCGGCATGCCGATCCCCAAGCCGATGCGCTGGGGCGCGCATCCTTACGGCTTCGCGCGCCCGCTGCACTGGCTGGTGGTGCTGCTGGGCAGCACCGTCGCCAACGTGCAGGCACTGGGCATCCGCGCCGGCCGCCACTCGCGCGGGCATCGCTTCCACGCACCGGACGACGTCGCCATCGCGCAGCCGCAGGACTACGTGCAGGCCATGCGCCAGGCGTTCGTGCTGGTGGATCCCGATGCACGCCGCGCGCGCATCGTGGAGGAAGTGACGCGCGCGGCGGCGGCCGCCGGCGGCAGCGCGCGCATCGACGCCGGCAACCTGGAGCAGGTGAACTGCCTCAACGAATGGCCGGTCGCGGTGGCCTGCACCTTCGAGCGCGACTTCCTGGCGGTGCCGCAGGAAGCGCTGGTCGAGACGATGGAGGCCAACCAGAAGTTCTTCCCGGTGCTGGACGCGCAGGGCCGGCTGACCGAGCACTTCATCGGCATCGCCAACATCGAATCGAAGGACGCCGCGGAAATCCGCAAAGGCTACGAGCGCGTGATCCGCCCGCGCTTCGCGGATGCCAAGTTCTTCTTCGACGAGGACCTCAAGCAGGGCCTCGCATCGATGGGCGAAGGCCTGGCCAGCGTCACCTACCAGGCCAAGCTGGGCAGCGTGGCCGACAAGGTGGCGCGCGTGGCCGCGCTGGCCGAAACCATTGCCGCGCAGGTCGGCGCCGACCCGGTGCAGGCGCGGCGTGCGGCACTGCTGGCGAAGAACGACCTGCAAAGCCGCATGGTGGGCGAGTTCCCCGAACTGCAGGGCATCGCCGGCCGCTACTACGCGCAGCGCGCGGGCGAAACGGATGAAGTCGCGCTCGCCATCGACGAGGCCTACCGCCCGCGCTTCGCCGCCGACAACATCGCGGCCTCAGCGCTGGGCAAGGTGCTGGCGATCGCCGAGCGCCTGGACACGCTGGCCGGCGGCTTCGCCGCGGGCCTGAAGCCGACCGGCAACAAGGACCCGTTCGCGCTGCGCCGCAATGCGCTGGGGCTGGCGCGGACGATTATCGAAAGCGGGTTCGATCTCGATTTGAAAATGTTGATTCACGATGCCAGAGCCCAGGTAAGCATTGCCATCGCAGGAACTGAAGTTGACCGACTTGATATAGCTGCTGAAAAAGCACGCGCTGAGGGCGTAGAGGTTCCACTTAGTCAATCGGCATCCAGTGAGTTCACTCAGAAAGACCTCGCCGAACTCTACGACTTCATCCTCGACCGCCTGCGCGGCTACTACACCGATCGCGGCGTTCCTGCCGCGCACTTCAACGCCGTCGCGGAGCTCAGGCCCGCCTCGCTGTACGACTTCGACCGCCGCCTCGACGCCATCGGCGTGTTCGCGCAGCTGCCGGAAGCCGCGGCGCTGGCCGCCGCCAACAAGCGCATCGGCAACATCCTGAAGAAGGCGGACATCGCCATCCCGGCGATGGAAGACGCGGCGCTGCTGTCCGAGCCGGCCGAGCGCGCGCTGGCCGAGGCGGTGGAAGCCGCCTACGCCGAGACCGGGCCGGCGCTGGCGCGCGGCGACTACGTGGACGTGCTCACCCATCTGGCGCGGCTGCGCCCGCAGGTGGACGCGTTCTTCGACGCGGTGATGGTCAACGCCGACGATCCTGCCGTGCGCGCCAACCGCCTGGCCCTGCTCAAGCGGCTGGCGGAGCGCCTCGGCAGCGTGGCGGCGATCGAGCACCTGTCGGCGTGAGGGCCGCGCGGCGGCGGGCTTAATCCCGCGTTGACGCCGCGCCGGTATCCTGCGCCGATGCCGATCCGTCCCCCCCGCCTTCCGCTGCTGTTCGCCTGCCTGTGCGCCGCCGCCCCGGCGTGGGCGGTGAAGGTGGACCGGATCGAGATCGAAGGGCTCAAGGACGCCGCCCTGCGCGACAACGTGCGCAGCGCGCTGTCGCTCAACGACGAACTGGGCAAGGACCTGCGCGCGCGCCGCCTGGGCTACCTGCTGCGGGTGGCCGACGACGAGGCGCGGCGCGCGCTGGAGCCGTTCGGCTACTACGCGCCGACGGTGGAAGTGCTGCGCAGCGACCGCCCGGCAGCGGACGCGGACGATGCCAGCGCGGAGGATGCCGCCGATGGCGATACCGCCGCCGAGAACGCGCCGGGGCGCGCGATCACCGTCATCCTGCGCATCACCCCGGGACTGCCGGTGCGGGTGCGCGGCTTCGATCTCGGGGTGGACGGCCCCGGGGGATCGGACCCCACGGTGGCCGACGCGCTGCAGGCGTTCCAGCCACGCCCGGGGCAGGTGCTGGACCACGCGCTCTACGAAGCCAGCAAGGCGCAGGTGGCAGGCGCGCTGGCGCGCCACGGCTATTTCCAGGCGCAGCTGCTGCAGCACCGGGTGGAAGTCACCCGCGCAGAACACGCCGCCGACATCGCGCTGCGCTGGGCCAGCGGCAGCCGCGCCGCGTTCGGGCCGGCGCAGTTCACCCAGCAGCCGGAGGCGGTGGTCTGGCCGCGCCTGCTGGACAAGCTGGTGCCGTGGAAGCCGGGCGCGCCCTACGACGAGGCGCAGGTGGACCGCCTGCGGCAGTCGCTGCAGGCACTGGACTATTTCGCGCTGGTGGACGTGCAGGCCGACCCCGCCGCCGCCAGCGACGACCGCGTGCCGGTGCAGGTGCAGCTGACCCCGGCCAAGCGCAGCATCTACAGCGCCGGCGCCAGCTACGGAAACGTCAGCGGCGCCGGCATCAGCCTCGGCATCGAGCGCCGCTACCTCAACCGCCGCGGGCACAAGGCGCTGGCGCAGATCGACTGGGCGCAGAAGCGCAAGACCGCGACCGTGCAGTACCGCATCCCGGCCTTCGCCTGGCTGGACGGCTGGTACACCGCCAGCCTGCAGGCCGCCGACGAGCAGACCGACTACGTCAACAGTCGCCGGCTGGAACTCGTCGCCGGGCGCACCGGGCAATACAGCCGGCACCTGGAGCTGTCGGCCAGCCTGCACGTGCTGCGCGAACGCTGGGCCTACTCCGTGCTGACCAAGCCCACGCCCAGCTTCCAGTTCGCCAGCTTCGTGTTCCCGGAACTGCGCGGCGAGTACATCGCGGTGGACGACCGCCTGGCCCCGCGCCGCGGCGGTGGCCTCACCCTCACCCTGCGCGGCGGCAGCGGCGGCGCCGACGGCAATGCCACCTTCACCCAGCTGCACGCGCGTGCGCAGTGGTTCCACGGGATGGATGCGGACAGCCGCCTGATCGTGCGCGGCGAGCTGGGCCACACCTTCACCCGCGACGTGCTCGACCTGCCGCCCAGCCTGCGCTTCTACGCCGGCGGCGACCGCAGCGTGCGCGGCTACGGCTGGCACGAGATCGGCCCGCGCATCGTCACCACCGGCGGCGACTACTTCACCGGTGCGCCGAACGTGGTCACCGCCAGCCTGGAGTACGAGCGCTACTTCCACGGCCCATGGGGTGCAGCGGTGTTCGTGGACAGCGGCAGCGCGTTCGCCGGGCGCACGCCGGACCTGCACACCGGCGTCGGCATCGGCCTGCGCTGGCGCTCGCCGGTGGGCCCGGTGCGGATCGACATCGCGCGCGGGCTGAAGTCGCCCGACTCGCCGTTCACCCTGCACCTGAACATCGGGGCCGACCTGTGAGCCGCGGCGAGCGCCGCTTCGGGCTTACGCCGCTGCCGGCGGACGCCACCCCGGAACAGCGCGAGGCGCGGATCGCGCAGCTGCGCGCGCTGCGCCACGCACGCCGGCGCCGCCTGGCCGTGCGCAGCGGGATCGGCGCGCTGGCGCTGCTGCTGCTGGCCGCCGTCGCCGTCACCTGGCTGCTGATGACCATCCGCGGGCGCGACGCGCTGTTGGCGCAACTCGTGGCGCGGCTGCCGGCCGGCACCGAGCTGACCTGGGAGGCGGCGGACGGGCCGGTGTCCGGACCGATGACCCTGCATGGCGTGCGTTTTTCGATGCCGCGCCAGCGCGACCCCGACTGCGTGCCCACGGCCCGCGCCAGCTGCGCGATGGGCACCCTGCGCTTCCAGGCGCAGACCGTGGTGCTGGCGCCGTCGTTGTTGCCGCTGCTGGGCCGCACCCTGCGCCTGGACGCGCTGGAGGTGCGCGGCGGCGTGCTCGACCTGCCGCGCAGCGACACCCCGCTGGAACTGCCGCGCTGGCCGGACGTGCTGCCGCAGATCGCGCCGCCGCTGGCGCTGCGCGCCGACGCCATCCGCATCGACGACCTCGCGATCCGCCACGAGGGCGCGCCGCTGGTGGTGATCCAGCGCCTGCGCGGCGGGTTGCAGGCCAGCAGCGGCCACCTGCACGTGGAGCACCTGGCGATCGACAGCGACCGCGGCCGTTTCACCCTGCACGGCGATTACCAGCCGGCGCGCGATTTCCGCAGCGACCTCACCGCCACCGCGGTGCTCGCCGCCGCGCCCGGGCGCACCCCGGCGCGACTGGGCCTGGTAGTGCGCGGCGACCTGAAGCGGATGGTGGTGGCGCTGGCCGGGGAGGTCCCGGACCCGCTGCGCGCAAGCCTCCTCCTGCAGGGCGACAAGGCGACCCCGCACTGGCAGCTGGACGCACGCGGCGACGGGCTGGACCTGGGCCTGCTTCTGGGCGCGGCCACGCCCGCCACTCCACTGCGGTTCTCGCTCAGCGCGCGCGGCGACGGCGGCGACGCGCAGCTGCAGGGCGCGCTGCACCAGGGCGATCGCGCCTTCGTCCTGCAACCCTCGCGGCTGCGCCTGCAGGACCAGCAGCTGCAGCTGCAGCCGCTGGTGCTGGATGCCTTCGGCGGCCGCGTCACCGCCAACGGCAGCGCCGACCTGCGCGATCCCGCCCATGCCGCGGTGCGGCTGGCGCTGAACGCGCGCGGCCTGCACTGGAACAGCGCCGACGGCCGCACCACCCTGCGCGGCGATGCCGATCTTGGCGTGGCCGGCCAGCTGCAGCGCTGGGCGCTGCAGGGCCAGCTGCGCCTGCTGCGCGGCAACGAGCGCGCGGAGGTGGAGCTCACCAGCACCGGCGACATGGACCGGATGCAGGTGACGCGCCTTACGGCGACGATGCCGCAGGGCCGGCTGGAGGCCACCGGCGCGCTGGCGTGGACGCCGGCGCTGGCATGGACGGCGCAGGCCACGCTGGCCGGGTTCGATCCCGGTTACTTCGCGCCGGACTGGCCGGGCGCGCTCCGCGGCGAACTGCGCAGCCGCGGCGGCCTCCGCGCCGACGGCCGGCTGCGCGCCGAGCTGCAGGCGCGCGACCTCGGCGGCCGCCTGCGCGGGCGCGCGCTGGCCGGGCATGCCGACGCCGCGATCGACGGCGATGCCTACCGCGGGCAGCTTGCGCTCACCCTCGGCGGCAGCCGGATCGACGCGCGCGGCAGCGTGGACACCACCGTCGCGGTGACGGCCAGCCTCGCCCCGCTGCGCCTGGACGACCTGCTGCCGGGCGCTCGCGGCGTGCTGCGCGGCACGCTGGCACTGCGCGGCGCGCGCACCGCGCCGGACATCGCGGTGGATCTTGCCGGCAGCGACCTCGCCTTCGGCGCCTACCGCGCCAGCCGCGTGCAGGCGCAGGGCCGGCTGCCGTGGCGGGCCGGCGACGGCGATCTGCGCCTCGAGGCCAGTGGCGTGCAGGCCGGCCTGCCGCTGGACACCCTGCACGCCCGCCTGCGCGGCGCGGTCGAGCGCCTGCAGCTGGACGCCGAGGCGCGCGGCGAGGCCGGCCGCCTGGCGCTGTCCGCGCAAGCGCGCCGGCAGGGCGCGCGCTGGGACGGCACGCTGGCGACCCTCACGCTCGCGCCCGCGCAGGCGGCGGCGTGGACGCTGCGGCAGCCGGCGCGCTGGGCTTGGGATGGCCGCAGCGGCGCGCTGTCCGAGGCTTGCCTGGCCGCAGCCGGCGGCGGCACGCTGTGCGTGCAGGGCGACTGGCCGCGCCGCGGGCTGGACCTGCGCGGCGAGGCGCTGCCGCTGGCCCTGCTCGGCGACTGGCTGCCGCGCCGCGAGGACGGCCGCCGCTGGGCCTTCGAAGGCACCCTGGACCTCACCGCGCAGCTGCGCCCGCAGGGCGGCGCGTGGCGCGCCAGCGCCAACCTCGCCTCGGCCAGCGGTGGCCTGCGCAACAGCGCACGCGCGCGCCGCGCCTTGTTCGCGTATCGCGACCTGACGCTGGCCGCCAGCCTCGACCCGCAGCGGATCGAGGCCCGCATCACCGCCGGGCTGGACTCCGGCGGCCGCCTCGATGCCCGCTTTACCACCGGCTGGGACGCGCCTGCGCCGCTGTCCGGTCAGCTGCAAGCCAGCGTGCGCGAACTCGGCTGGCTGGAACTGTTCTCGCCCGACCTGGTGGAGCCCAGCGGTGCGCTGGACGTGGATGTGAGCCTCGGCGGCACCCGCGGCAAGCCGCAGCTTGCGGGCAATGCGCGCCTGCAACGCTTCGCCGCGGAACTGCCGGCGCTGGGCATCGCCCTGCAGGACGGCGACGTGCAGCTGCAGGCGCAGGCAGACGGCAGCGCGCGCATCGCCGGCCGCCTCGGCAGCGGCCAGGGCCCGCTGCAGATCGACGGCCGCCTCGACTGGCAGGACGCCGACACCCCGCTGCAACTGACGCTGCGCGGCACCCGCGTGCTGCTGGCCGACACCCGCCAGCTGCGCCTGCTCGCCTCGCCCGACATCCAGGTGGACTACCGCGCCGGCACCCCGCTGCAGGTGCGCGGCAGCGTGGCCGTGCCGGAGGCGAACCTGCATCTGGAGCGGTTGGACATGGCCGTGGCGCCCTCACCGGACGTGGTGGTGCTGGACCCGGCCGATCCGCAGCAGGCCGCCCGCGCCCCGCTGCCGCTGGACCTCGACCTCACGCTGACGGTGGGCGATGCGGTGAAGCTGGACGGCTATGGCCTGGCCGGCACCCTCGGCGGCAGCCTGCGCGTGCGCCAGCTGCCCGGCAGTGAGGTGCGTGCCACCGGTGCGCTCGACGTCGGCGGCCGCTACCGCGCCTACGGACAGGACCTGCGCATCACCCGCGGCCGCCTGCTGTGGTCGAACGAAGCGATCGGCGACCCGCGGCTGGACATCCGCGCCGAGCGCGAGATCGGCGAGGTGACCGCCGGCGTGCAGGTGTCGGGGCGCGCCTCCGCGCCGCAGGCCAGCGTGTGGTCGAACCCGGCGATGAGCCAGTCCGAGGCGCTGGCCTACCTCACCCTCGGCCGCCCGCTGCCCAGCCTGAACCGCAGCGAGCTGCAGCAGGTGGACCTGGCCAAATCCGCGCTCAACACCGGCGTCGGTCTGCTCACCGCGCAGCTGGGCGCGCGCATCGGGCTGGACGATGCCGGCGTGAGCAACTCGCGCGCGCTCGGCGGCGACGTGCTGGGCGTGGGCAAGTACCTCTCGCCGCGGCTGTACGTCAGCTACGGCGTGTCGCTGCTCGGCACCGGCCAGGTGGTGACCCTGAAGTACCTGCTGCGCAAGGGCTTCGACATCCAGGTGGAATCCAGCACGGTCGAGAACCGCGCCTCGATCAACTGGCGTACGGAGAAATGAGGCGCACCGCGCTAGGAACCTCTGAACAACTCAGAGGTTCCCGCCGGCCATGGATGGCCGGCCACGCATCAATCACATAAGTGATTGATGCGTGCGAGCCGAGTCCGGACCTGTGCCGGACTCGGCGTGGGCTGACAACGCCTGGATGGCGTTGTTCAGACCTTCCCTTACTCCTGCTTGATCCGCGCCAGCCGCAGCTGGAACAGCACCTTGGTCACCAGCAGGCGCTCCTCGATCGGCTTCAGCACGAGGTCGTTGGCGCCTTCGCGCAGCAGCGCGGCCTGGTTGTCGCGGTTGTCGTCGCCGGTCATCATCACCATCGGCAGGCGGCGCTTGCCGTAGCGGAACACCGCGCGGATCTGGTTGAGCAGGTCGCGCCCGGACAGCGCGCCCTTGAGGTACACGTCGCTGAGCACCAGGTCGGCACCGACGTCGCCGTCGCTGCGGCCGAGGAAACGGTGCAGGTGCTCCAGCGCGTCCTCCGCGGAAATCATGTGCAGCACCTGCAGGCCGTGCCGCTCCAGCATGCGCTTGGTGGCCACCGCCACCACCTTGCTGTCCTCCACGTACAGCACGCGCGCGCCCTCGATCGGGGCCGGGTGCACGTAGCCGCGGATGAACGCGGCCAGCGCGTCCTGGCCGAGCGACTTGTCGAAGTAGTCGGTGATGTCCTCGCTGAAGGCGCGCGCCTCCAGCGCTTCCTGCGCGCTGCCGGAGACCACGATCACCGGCACGTAGGCCTGGCCGGCCGCCTCGCGCACGCTGCGCGCCAGCGCCAGGCCGTCGCCGTCGGGCAGCACCAGCGCGGTGGTGACCAGGTCCACCGCGCCGTCCTGCAGCGCCTGGCGCGCCTCGGCGATGCCGCCGCAGCCGATCACCTGCGCACCCGGCAATTCCTTGCGCAGGGTGTCGCCGATCAGCTTGCGCACCAGCTTGCTGCCATCGACCACCATCACCCGCGGGGCGTCGCTGACCACGTGGCGAAGATCGTGCTTGTCGGCCATGTCAGCCCTCCACCGGGCGGTTCTGTCGCAAATGATGGCCGGCGACCGCGGCCGCACCCAGCCAGCCGAGCAGGCCCGCTACCGCGAGCACGCCGGCGACCTCCGGCCAGGCCAGCCCCTGCAGCGCGAAGGTGCCGCCGTAGCTGGCGGCGAGGGAGGCCAGCGGTGCCCGCAGGGCCTGCCCCGCCGCGGCCAGGATGGCCAACGCCAACGCGCCGGCGGCCAGTCCGTACCACAGGCCGAGATAGAGGAACGGCCGCCGCACGAAGCCATCGCTGGCGCCCAGCAGCTTCAGCACGGCGATTTCCTCGTGCCGGGACTGGATGTCCAGGCGCACGGTGTTGCCGACCACCAGCAGCGCGCCGAGGCCCAGCAGCACCGCCAGCACCTGCGCGATACGCGTACCGAAGCCCAGCCACGCCTGCAGGCGCTGGCGCCAGGCGGCGTCGTACTGCACGCGCTCGACCCCGGGCATGGCCTGCACCGCGGCGGCCAGCGCGCGTTCGTCGCCGCGCGCCGAGACCCGCAATACCGACGGCAGCGCGCTGCGCGCGGCGTCTTCGCCGAGGGCGTCGATCGCGGCGGCCAGGTCCGGGCGCTCGCGCATGCGCGCCAGCGCCTGCGCCGGCGAAACCGTCTCCACCGTCGCCACGTCGGCCCGCGCGCGCAGCGTGCGCGCCAGCGCCTCGGCCTCGCCCGCGCCGGTGCCCGGCGGCAGGAACACCGTGACCTCGTGCGCGGCCTGCACCGCGCCGTCCAGCCGCGCCAGGTTCTGCAGCGCCAGCCCCAGCGCCAGCGGCAGCGCCAGCGCCAGCGCCATCACCGCGATCGTGAGCAGGCTCGACCACGGCCGCCGCAGCAGCCGGCCCAGGCTGGCCATCACGCTGAACCCGTGGTGCGCCAGCCAGGTGCGGAAGCGGCCGGCATGCGTGCCTGCGGTGCGCTCACGCATCGACCAGGTCCTCCGGCGCGATGTCGTCCACCAGCCGCCCCTGTTCCAGCACCAGCACGCGCTTGCGCATGCGCTTGACCAGCGCGAGGTCGTGGCTGGCCACCAGCACGCTGGTGCCGCGCTCGGGCAGGGCGGCGAACAGGTCCATGATCTCCGCCGACAGCCCCGGGTCGAGGTTGCCGGTGGGCTCGTCGGCGATCAGCAGGCGCGGCTCGGCGATGATGGCGCGGGCGATGCCCACCCGCTGCTGCTCGCCGGCCGAGAGCTGGCCGGGCAGGGCGCCGGCGCGCGCGGCCAGCCCCAGCTTGTCGAGCAGGCTGCGCACGCGCTTGCCGATCTCGCCACGCGCGATCCCGCGCAGCACCAGCGGCAGCGCCACGTTGTCGGCCACGCTGCGGTCGGCCAGCAGCTGGTGGTTCTGGTACACCACGCCGACCTCGCGCCGGTGGCGGGCGATGCCGCCGCCGCGCACGCGCGCCAGGTTGCGCTCCTCGAACAGCACCGCGCCGCGGCTGGGCCGCTCGGCCAGCTGGATCAGCTTGAGCAGGGTGCTCTTGCCGGCGCCGGAACGGCCGGTGACGAACAGCATCTCGCCCGGCTCCACGGCAAAGCTCACCTCGGCCAGCGCGGCGTGGCCGCCGGGATAGTGCTTGCTGACGTTGTCGAACCGCAGGACCGGCATGCGCACAGGCTATCCGAAAGGGGCACCAGTATCGCCGCCAGCGTCGCCGGCGGCCAGCGCCACCCGGCGACGCGGCGGGCGCGGCTGCGCGTGGCGTGCGCTCAGTGCGGGCCGGCCGGGCCGCGCCAGACCAGCGACTTCAGGCCGCGGCCGATGCGCTTGAGCAGCGAGGGCTTGCCGGCCGCAGGCGCGCTCGACGCCGCCTTGTTCGCCGGCACGTACTTCGGCGCGTCGGGGCGGGACGGTTGGCCCTGCGCCTGCGCCGCGGCGGCCTCGCCGCCCTCGATGGGACGCCCGCGGCGACGGCGGCGGCGCTTGCGTGCGGGCGCCTCGCCTTCGGCGGCGGCCGGCTTGGCGGGTGCCGGCGCAAGCGCGGCTTGCGCGCCGGCTTCCACTGTCTCCGCATCTGCCGCGCGCGGCTTGCGCGGCGGGCGCGGGCCACGGCCCTCGCCGCGTCCTTCGCCACCGCGCCCGCCACTGCGGCGCTCGCCGGAACGCTCGCCGCTGCGGCTACCGCGGCCACCGCCGCGCCTGGCGTCCTCGGCGGCGCGGGCCTCGCGCACTTCCTTGAAGATCTCGCCGATGCTCTCGCCTTCCTCGGCGTTGGCCTCCACGCCCTCGCGCGGCTTGCGCGGCAGCGCGGTCAGCAGCTCGGCGGTGACCGGCTCGGACGGGATCTTCTGTTCGATGTAGGCCTCGATGTCGGGCAGCGACATCGCGTAGCGCTCGCAGGCGAAGCTGATGGCATCGCCTTCCTCGCCCAGGCGCGCAGTGCGCCCGATGCGGTGCACGTAGTCCTCGGCGTCGAACGGCAGGTCGTAGTTGTAGACGTACTTGATGCCGTCGATGTGCAGGCCGCGCGCGGCCACGTCGGTGGCGACCAGGATCTCCAGCTGGCCGGCCTGGAACTTCTTCAGCAGCGACTCGCGCTTCTTCTGCGGCACGTCGCCGGACAGCACGCCGACCCGGTAGCCGGCCTTCTCCAGCGCACGCGCGACGCGCTCCACGAACGCCTTGGTGTTGACGAACACCATCGTGCGCGCGCCCTCGCTGCGCGAGAGCAGGCCCAGCAGCAGCGGCAGCTTCTCCTCGTCGGCCGGGTAGTACAGCTTCTGGCGCACGCGCGCGGCGGTGACGGTCTCGGCCTCCACCACCAGCTTCTGCGGCTCGTTCATGTGCTCGTAGGCCAGCTCCAGCACGCGGTGGCTCAAGGTGGCCGAGAACAGCAGGGTCTGGCGGGTGGTGCGCTCGGGCATGCGCCGCAGCAGGAAGCGGATGTCCTTGATGAAGCCGAGGTCGAACATGCGGTCGGCCTCGTCCAGCACGCAGATCTCGCAGGCGTGCAGGCTCACCACCTTGTGCTGCTTGACGTAGTCGATCAGGCGCCCGGGGGTGGCGATGATCACGTCGGCGCCGGCCTGCAGCAGCTCGCGCTGCTTGTCGTAATCGACGCCGCCGTACACCAGCGCGAACTTCAGGCCGAGGTCGGAGGCGAACTTCACCGCGTCCTTGTGGATCTGGATGGCCAGCTCGCGGGTGGGCGCCAGGATCAGCGCGCGCGGGTCCGCAGGCGTCCGGTCGGCCAGCGCCGGGCGGGTCAGCAGGCGGTTGATGACCGCGACCAGGAAGGCCAGGGTCTTGCCGGTGCCGGTCTGGGCCTGGCCGGCGACGTCGCCGCCGGCCAGCGCCACGGGCAGGGTCATCGCCTGGATCGGGGTGCAGCGGGTGAAGCCGGCGCCTTCCAGCCCGGCGAGCAGGGCCGGGTGCAGGTCGAACGAGGAAAAGGTGATGTCGGTCAGGGGCTTGTCGGACACGGATACGGCCTCGAGGGCGGCGGATGCACGCGGGCCGGAACGTCGCGTTGCACTCGGCCACTTGTCATGATGGGGGCAGCCGCGCAGACTGCCGGGAGGATTCCGGGGCTGGTCATTCCCGGCACGGGCACGGGGCGAACACTTGGAACCCCGGCCAATCCCCCCGAGTTTAACATCCGCGCGCCGTTCGCCGCGCCCTTCCCATCTGGAGCCCCCATGAGCAACACCGTGCTGCATGCCACCGATGCCGATTTCGACGCCCAGGTCCTGGCCTCCGACGTGCCGGTGCTGGTGGACTTCTGGGCGCCCTGGTGCGGCCCGTGCAAGATGATCGCGCCGGCGCTGGACCAGCTGGCCGCCGACTACGCCGGCAAGGCCAAGGTGGTGAAGGTGGACGTGGACCAGAACCAGGCCACCGCGATGAAGTACCACGTGCGCAGCATCCCGATGCTGCTGGTGTTCAAGGGCGGCCAGATCCACAGCCAGCAGATCGGCGCGGTCGGCAAGGCCCAGCTCGCGCAGATGCTCGACAAGGCGCTCTGAGCGCCGCCCATCCCGCCGGCCTCACGGGGCCGTAAGCGGCCCCATTTCCGGCCTGCCCCTGCCACGTGCGCAGGGGCAGGCGTCTCCCCGAACTTGCACGCAATGCCGCGCGGGTGCTAGTTTTCCGCCGTCCCGGTGCCGATCCCCCCGCCAGCCTGGCGCGCCGCACCTCCTTCTGATCCATTCCCACGACCCCGTCCGCGCGACGCGGACGCTCGCCACCATAGCGAGGATTCCCCCTTGTCCGACACCACCAACGACGCCACCGGCGAAGTCGCCGAGAAGCGCGCGCGCAAGACCCGCGTGGCCAAGCCCCGCAGCCCCGAACAGCCGGAGATGAGCTTCGGCGACGCCCCGCCGCCGGCACCCGCGCCGGCCCCGGATGCCGCCGCGAATGCTTCCGCCCCCGCGCCCGCGCGCCAGGCGGAGGCCCCTGACGCACCGCAGGCCGCGCGCCCGCCCGCTGGCGACCCGCCGGCACAGGACGGCGCGTCGCAGGACGGCGGCCAGCCACGCGAGGGCGGCCACCGCATGAGCCGCCGCGAACGCTTCAAGAACCGCCGCGAGCGCCAGCGCGAACGCCAGCGCGAAGCCGGCGGCATGCCCGACGACGGCGGCAATGGCGAGCCCTTCGTCCCACGCCCGCACCCGCAGGTGCCGGAAGGCTTCCCCACCTACACCCTGGGCGACCTCAAGCGGATGCCCGCCTACAAGCTGCTGGAGATCGCCGACCAGCTCTCGATCAGCGAGGGCGTGGCGCGCGCGCGCAAGCAGGACATCATCTTCGCGATCCTGAAGGTGCTCACCCGCCACGGCGAAGGCGTGCAGGCCGACGGCGTGCTGGAGATCCTGCCCGACGGCTTCGGTTTCCTGCGCGCGGCCGAGGCCAGCTACCTGGCCGGCCCGGACGACACCTACATCAGCCCGTCGCAGATCCGCCGCTTCAATCTGCGCACCGGCGACCACGTCTCCGGCCGCATCCGCTGGCCGAAGGACGGCGAGCGCTATTTCGCGCTGAACATCGTCGACACCATCAACGGCGAGCCGCTGGAAGCGAGCAAGAACAAGACCCTGTTCGAGAACCTCACCCCGCTGTTCCCGCGCAAGCGCTTCAAGCTGGAGCGCGGCGACGGCTCCAGCGAGGACATCACCGGCCGCATCCTTGATCTCATGGCCCCGCAGGGCAAGGGCCAGCGCTCGCTGATCGTCAGCCCGCCGAAGGCCGGCAAGACGATGATGATGCAGCAGATCGCCAGCGCCATCACCTACAACCACCCGGACGTGCACCTGATCGTGCTGCTGATCGACGAGCGCCCGGAGGAAGTGACCGAGATGCAGCGCACGGTGCGCGGCGAGGTCATCAGCTCCACCTTCGACGAGCCGGCGGCGCGCCACGTGCAGGTCGCGGAGATGGTGATCGAGCGCGCCAAGCGCCTGGTCGAACACAAGAAGGACGTGGTGATCCTGCTCGACTCCATCACCCGCCTGGCGCGCGCCTACAACAACGTGCTGCCCAGCAGCGGCAAGGTGCTCACCGGCGGCGTCGATGCGAATGCCCTGCATCGCCCGAAGCGCTTCTTCGGCGCCGCGCGCAACGTCGAGGAAGGCGGCAGCCTGACCATCATCGCCACCGCGCTGGTGGACACCGGCAGCGCGATGGACAAGGTGATCTACGAGGAATTCAAGGGCACCGGCAACAGCGAAATCCACCTCGACCGCCGCATCACCGAAAAGCGCGTGTACCCGGCGATCGCGGTCAATCTCTCCGGCACCCGCCGCGAGGATCTGCTGATCGAGCCGGACTTGCTGCAGAAGATCTGGATCCTGCGCAAGCTGCTGCACCCGATGGACGAGATCGCGGCGATGGAGTTCCTGCTCGACAAGATGAAGAACACCAAGTCGAACGACGAGTTCTTCGCCTCGATGAAGCGCTGACGGCCCGCCGCCCGCGCACCGACCGACGCCCCGCCCCGCGCGGGGCGTCGCCGTTTACGGCTGTCGCCCTGCGGCGCCGGACGCGCCAGCGGAAGGACTCGACGGCGGACCGTCAAAGCGGTCGGCGGCGGTAGGCAGGCCGGCGAAGGTCAGGGTATCGCCGGCCGCGTTGACCAGCACCAATCGCGGCGGGGTGCCGGCATCCAGCTGCATCGCCAGGCGGCCTTGCAGGCGGTGGGCGATCGCGCCGTCCAGCGCGGCCAGGGCCGGGTCCGGGCAGGCGCGCATGCTGGAGGCGAATGCGTCGATGGTCAGGCTGTCGGCCTCCACCGTGTGGTGCGCGCTGAGCACGTTGCAGGCATTGCCCACGCTCACCAGCGAGGCGTTGAAGTCCAGCTGCAACGGCGCCTCGGGCCGCGCGAACAGGGCGTCGATGCGGTGGCCGCCGGCATCCACCGCCGCCACCAGCCGCCAGTGGTGGCGGATCAGGCGCAGGGTGGTCTCCAGCGAGCCGGGCGGCGCCGGCGTGGCCTGCTGCAGCGCCGGCGCCGGCGCCGGGGCGGGATCGGCCGCGGCCGCCGGCAGCGCGGCCGGGCCGGGGGCCTGGCAGGCGGCCAGCAGCAGCGCCAGCGGCAGCGGCAGATGGCGGTGGGTGCGCGGGATCATGCGTCCTCCTCGGCGCGGCGCGGGCCTCACTGCCCGACCGGCAGCCACAGCAGCAGGGCCAGGCCGACCAGCAGGCGGTACACCGCGAAGCCGGTGAAACGGTGCTGCTGGATGTAGTGCAGCAGCCACTTCACCGCCACGAACGCGGTGATCGCGGCGGCCACGAACGCCACCGCCAGCGCGGTCCAGTCCTCGCCCGCGGCGCCGCCGGCCTTGAGCGTGCCCAGCAGCTCGTAGCCGGTGGCGGCGAACATGGTGGGGATGCCGACCAGGAAGGCGAACTCGGTGGCGGCGGCGCGGTGGGTGGTACCGGCCAGCAGCGCCACGAAGATGGTGGCGGCGCTGCGCGAGGTGCCCGGAAACACCCCCGCGACGATCTGCGCGGCGCCCACCAGCAACGCAACGGTCCAGGTGATGGCACTGCGCTCGCCCTCGCGCGCGGCGCGGCGCGCGGCCAGCTGCTCGGCCAGCACCATCCACACCGCGCCGATCACCAGCGCCCACGCCACCGGCGTCACCGTCTCCGGCAGCCGCCAGCCCAGCTTCTTCACCAGCAGCCCGCCGACCGCGGTGACCAGGAAGGCGGCGATCAGCTTGAAGGCATAGTCGCGCGACTGCGCCGGGGTGGCGGTCTGCCCCAGCGGGTCGTAGGCGGCGGGCGCGTCCTTGCCGAGGAAGGCCAGCAGCATCCCCCACAGCCGCTTCCAGTAGATCACCACCACCGCAAGGATGGCCCCGGCCTGGATGGCGATGTTGAACAGGTCACTGCGCGCGCCCAGCCAGTGCTCGGCGATCAGCAGGTGGCCGGTGCTGGAAATCGGCAGGAATTCGGTGATGCCTTCGATGATGCCCAGCAGCAGGGCGATGAACAGATCGTGCATTGGGATGGCCGACAGGAATGCCGCGCGGCAGGCGCGGCCGAGGGCGCAGGATAGCCGATTCCCTCGCGCACTATTTGTGTGCAATCAGCCGCCCATCTCGCTCAAAAATAATGCAAACGCGCCTGGGCGATTTCACTATCCCTAATTGAATCAATGCTTTGCATGACTGGCACGCATCCTGCTACATCCGGCCTGTCGCAGCCCTGCGTCGCCCCTTCCCAACTGCCGCCCGAGGTTCCCCGATGTCGCTCGAACACGTCGAAAAACTGGTCAAGGATCACAAGGTCGAATTCGTCGACCTGCGCTTCGCCGACATGCGCGGCGTGCAGCACCACGTCACCTTCCCCGCCTCGATCATCGATGCCGGCCTGTTCGAGGACGGCAAGATGTTCGACGGCAGCTCGATCTCCGGCTGGCGCGGCATCCAGAACTCCGACATGGTCCTGCTGCCGGACGCCTCCACCGCGTTTGTGGACCCGTTCACCGCCGATCCCACCCTGGTGATGACCTGCGACATCCTGGATCCCAACACCATGCAGGCCTACACGCGCGACCCGCGCGGCGTGGCCAAGCGCGCCGAGGCCTACCTGAAGGCCAGCGGCATCGCCGAGCAGGCCTTCTTCGGGCCGGAGCCCGAGTTCTTCATCTTCGACTCCGTGCGCTTCGCCAACGAGATGGGCCACACCTTCTTCCACGTGGATTCGGAAGAGGCGCACTGGAACTCCGGGCGCGATTACGACGGCGGCAACAGCGGCTACCGGCCGATGGTGAAGGGCGGCTACTTCCCGGTGGCGCCGCTGGATTCGCTGCACGACCTGCGCGCGGAGATGTGCAAGACCCTGCAGCAGGTGGGGATCGAGGTCGAGGTGCACCACCACGAGGTGGCCAACGCCGGCCAGTGCGAGATCGGCACCAAGTTCAACTCGCTGGTGAAGAAGGGCGACGACCTGCTGACGATGAAGTACATCGTCAAGAACGTGGCCCACCGCAACGGCAAGACCGCCACCTTCATGCCCAAGCCGCTGGTCGGCGACAACGGCAGCGGCATGCACGTGCACCAGTCGCTGGCCAAGGGCGGGGTGAACCTGTTCTCCGGCGACGGCTACGGCGGCCTGTCGCAGCTGGCGCTGTGGTACATCGGCGGCATCTTCAAGCATGCCCGCGCGATCAACGCCTTCGCCAACTCCACCACCAACAGCTACAAGCGCCTGGTGCCGGGCTTCGAGGCGCCGGTGATGCTGGCGTACTCGGCGTCCAACCGCTCGGCGTCCTGCCGCATCCCGTTCGTGTCCAACCCGAAGGCGCGCCGCATCGAGATCCGCTTCCCCGACCCGATGAACAGCGGCTACCTGACCTTCGCCGCGCTGCTGATGGCCGGCCTGGACGGCATCAAGAACCAGATCGACCCCGGCGCGCCCAGCGACAAGGACCTGTACGACCTGCCGCCGGAAGAGGAAAAGGGCATCCCGACCGTCTGCCACTCGCTGGACCAGGCCCTGGAAGCGCTGGATGCCGACCGCGAGTTCCTCAAGGCCGGCGGCGTGTTCACCGACGACTTCATCGACGGCTACATCGCGCTGAAGATGAAGGAAGTGACCGCGTTCCGCGCGGCCACCCACCCGCTGGAATACCAGCTGTACTACACGATCTGAGCCTCGCCGCGGCCCGGCCCCGAAAGCCGGGCCGGGCGCCGGCCACCCCGAGACCCCGGGCCCCAGGCCCGGGGTTTTTGCATGTGCGCCTCCCGGGCGTAGGCGCGGGGAGCCGGGCGGACGCGGGCGCCGCGATGCGGCCGGGCAGCCGGGCTGGGAGTGAAGGCGGGGGCGATGGCGGCGTGCCGGGACTCGCAGCGCCGGCATGCCGGGCGCACGGCGCACGCCGCGAGGCGGGTGCGGGGATGCAGGAAAGAACCGGCAGCCCCGTCCTCCCTGACGGGGCCCGCAGCGGAAGGATGTCCTTCGCCACCCAGGGGTCACGGGCGGATCCGAGCGCTGCCGGTGAGGCAAGCTTGGCGGCAACTGGCGGCCACCGCCATGAGAGCTTTTCTTGCCGTCGGGTAGGATTTTTCTGACCCTTCCACCCGCCCGGCCGCAGGCCCCCGAAACGCACGGGGCCCGCTTGCGCGGGCCCCGTGGCAACGCCTCTACCGCGGCGGCTTACTTGCGCGCGGTCAGGATCGGGGTCAGCAGGTCCGGCTTGCCGGGGATGCGCTCCAGGTGCGGGTAGCGCAGGCCGCCGTGGTAATCCAGCGTGACCGTGCGGTAGCGGTCGAACTCCTTGATCAGCAGCTCGATCGACGCCTTGGGATCCTTCGCCGCGGCCTTCACCGCTTCCTCCAGCACGTCGTTGCTGTAGGCCTGGCCGTTGACCGCGACCACGCTGGCGCCGCTGCCGATGCCGGCATTGAACGCCGGGCCGTCCCAGCGCACGTCGTTGATGGTGCCGTCCTTGCCCACGCTCAGGCCCAGCGAATAGGTGAAGTCGGCGCCGCCCCAGCGCGCATTGGCCTTGGCATAGGCGCTGGGAGTGTCCTTGAACACCAGTTTCCAGCCGGCCGCCTCGATCCCGCCGGTCAGGGCCTTCTTGCCGTCCAGGCGCTCGCGCAGGAAGGTCGCCCAGTCGTACGGCATCACCCCGTTGAGGGTGGCCACCACGGTGTCGAAGGTGTAGGTGTTCTGCTTCTCCCACTCGCCGTCGTTGACCCCGAAGAACGCCTTGGCGAAATCGTCCAGCGACTTCTTGCCGCCGGTGCGGGTGCGGATCAGCGCATCCGCCTCCAGCCAGATCATCTGCCCGCCGGAGTAGTAGTCCTCGCTCATCTGGTAGTTGCGGTAGGCGAGCGGGGCGCGGTTGGCGATGATCGGGTCGTTGGTGGTGTCCTGGATGTTGCGCCAGGACAGGCCGGGGCGGTTCTCGGCGTAGGTCGCGGCGACCAGCGCCAGCGCGTCGATCGAGGCCGGCAGCGGGCGCATGCCGCTGCGCGCGGCCAGCACGTTGCCCCAGTACTGGGTCTGGCCCTCGTACACCCACAGCAGGCTGTCCTGCATCGGCACGTTGAAGTTCGGGATCCACAGGTCGGCCGGGCGGCGGTACTTGCCGTTCCAGCTGTGGGTGTACTCGTGCGCCAGCAGGTCGGTGAAACCGGTCTTCTCGTTCCAGCCGGTGAAGTAGTCGGTGCCGACGCCGTTCTCGCTGGAGCGCTGGTGTTCCAGCCCGTTGCCGCCCATCTGCTCGGACAGCGAGAACAGGAACTGGTAGTGGTCGTAGTGCTGGGCGCCGTACAGCTTCAGCGCCTGCTCCACCATCGCCTTGTGCAGCGCGACCTGCTCCGGCTTGGCCTCCAGGTACTTCGGCGCATCCGCGATCACGCCCAGCTTCACCGGCACCTTGCTGCCGGCCGGGGTGAGGTCGATGTTCTTCGCGTAGCGGCCGGCGTACACCGGCGAGTCCACCAGGATGTCCAGCGGCACATCTTCATAGTCCACGGTGTTCCCCTGGCGACCGTCCTCACGCAGCGCGGTGAAGGCGGTCCAGCCGACCGGGTAGGTGACGCGCATGTCGAACGGGATGCGGTGCGCGTAGTAGCCGGCCGGGTAAAGCACCGTCGCCAGCGTCTGCAGGTTGAGCATGTTCGGGGTCATCACGATCCGGCCCTGGCTGGGGCTGGTCGGGGTGAGGTAGTCGAACTCGGCGGTGATCTCGCCGACCCCGGCCGGCACGTCCAGGTGGAAGGCGTTCACGTCGAGGGTGTCGCGCTTCCAGTCCAGCGGCTTGCCGTTGGCCTTGAAGGTGATGCCGGCGATCTTGTCGATCGGATTCCGCGGACTGTGGCCGCCCGGCACCCACTTCGGATACAGCAGGGTCAGCGGCCCGGCCTGCACCGGGATGGTCTCCTTCACCCGGAAGATGCGCTGCGACAGGCGGGTGGCATCCACCTCGAGCCTGATCGTGCCGGGGTAGGGCACGTCCTGCGGCGGCGGGATGTCCGGGGCCTGGGCATAGGCGACTCCGGCAAGCAGCAGGGACAGGGCGAGGGGCAGCAGGCGGCGCTTCATGGCGGACTCCGGGCAGCGGGGGTAAACCCGCATCCTACTGGTGGCGGCCACGCCACCCCTATGCCGAAAGGCATGTAAGCCCCTGCACGCGGCCTTGACCCGCGCCGGCGCACGCTCCACCCTCCCATCACCACCGAGGGCTTCCGCATGCCGCTGCGCCCGTTCGCACTCCTCCCGGCCCTGCTGCTGGCCGCCTGCGCCAGCCAACCGGCACCGCCTCCGCCGCCTCCGGCACCGCCCGCCCCGCCGGCCGGGATGGCTCCCCCGCCGCCCACGCCCCCCGCCACGCCGGCACCGCCGACGGCAGCCCCGCCCCCGCCGCTGGCGATGGCCTGCGATGCCGCGCCGGCGCAGCGGTTCGTGGGCCAGCCGGCCACCAGCGCCAACGTCGAGGCCGCGCGCCAGGCCGCCGGTGCGCGCACGGTGCGTAGCCTCAAGCCCGGCCAGCCGATGACGATGGATTACCGCGGCGACCGCCTGAACGTGCTGCAGGACGCCGCCGGCAAGATCGACAAGATCAGCTGCGGCTGAGCGCGGCTCACTCCAGCGCGTCCGCGGGCGCCGGCAGCGGCGCCTGCGCGGCGGGATCGGGCGCGTAGCGGCGCGCTACCAGCGCGGCCAGCGCCAGCAGGCCCGCCGCCAGCAGGAAGGCCACGCCGGGCAGGCGCAGCGGGGCCTGCGGGCTGATGAAGAACCCGAACGCCCCGGCGAAGGTGGCCGGGGCCACGATCCCGGCCAGCGACACCAGGCTGCTCAGCGAGCCCTGGATGCGCCCCTGCTCGTTGGCCGGGACCTGGCGGGTGATCAGCGCCATCGTGGCCGGCCCGGCCACCGCCCACAGCGCGCTGATCGGCAGACCCAGCAGGAACAGCCAGCCCTGCCCGGCCAGCCCGTACAGCAGGAAGCCGAGGGTGCCGCAGGACAGCCCCAGCAGCAGCGCGCGGCGTTCGCCCAGCGCCTTCACCAGCCGCCCCACCACCGCCACGTTGACGATCACGCTGAGCACGCCGACCGCGGCCAGCACGTAGCCCGCCTGCCGTTCCTTCCAGCCGAAGGCGGCATCCGCGAACAGCACGAAGGTGCTCGGGTACACGTAATGGGCGAAGTTGGCGATGAACACCACCGCCACCAGGCCCCAGATCGCGCGATGCTCGCGCAGCATCTGCACACCCCCCAGCGGGCGCGCGTGCCGCCAGTCGAAGCGCGGGCTGCGGCGCTCGCGCGGCAGCGATTCCGGCAGCACGAACAGGCCGTACAGGAAGTTCAGCAGGGCCAGCCCGGCCGCGCACCAGAACGGCAGGCGGTGGTCGATCCCGCCGAGCACGCCACCCAGCAGCGGGCCGACGATGAACCCCAGCCCGAACGCCGCGCCGATCATGCCGAAGCCCTTGGCGCGCCGCTCCGGCGGCAGCACGTCGGCGATGTAGGCATTGGCGGTGGTGAAGCTGGCCGAGGTGATCGCGGAAATGAGGCGGCCCGCGAACAGCCAGCCCAGACTCGGCGCCAGCGCCATGAACACGAAATCCGCGCCCAGCCCGAGGCAGGACAGCAGGATCACCGGGCGCCGCCCGAAACGGTCGGACAGGGCCCCCTGCACCGGCGCGCTGAAGAATTGCACCAGCGAGAACGCGAACGCGAACACCCCGGTCCAGTAGGCGGCGGTGGACAGCTCGCCACCCACCATCTGCTGCACCAGGTGCGGCAGCACCGGGATGATCACCCCGAACGCCAGCACGTCGATCAGCACGGTCACGAAGATGAAGGCCAGCGCGGCCTTGCGCGCGGCGGGCGGCGGGATCGGAGTCACGCGGTCATTCCGGTTGGGGGCCCACGCGCGGCGGGCCGGGAATCCTGGGGTCAGGCCACGAAGGCCTCCGTGGCCAGCCATTCTGCATGTTCGCGCACGTCCTCGGGCCAGGCCGCGAGCTGCGCCTGGAAGCGGTGGAAATCGCCGGCGAACAGCGCGCGCGCGGCCTCCTCGCGCCCCGCCAGCTCGCCGCCGATCGCCTGCATGAAGCGGTAGGCCGCCTCCTGCGCCGCGCGCCGGCGGTCCTCCGCCGCAGTGACCGCGCGCGCCGCGTCCACCAGCCGGCGCAGCGCGATCGACGCCCCGCCCGGCTGCGCCGACAGCCAGTCCCATTGCTCGGGCAGCAAGGTCACCTCGCGCGCCACCACGCCCAGCTTGGGGCGCCCGGGCCGGCGCGGGCGGCCGGGGCCGGCCGCACCCGCCTGCGGCCGCGACAGCCATGCCAGCAGGTCGGCGGCCGGCAGTTCCAGCGGCAGCGCCAGCAGGCGCGCATCGCGATCATCGAACACCCGCAGCGGGCGCTCGGGATAGGCGTCGAAGGCCTGCTTGGCCTTCAGCGCGACGTGGCGCAGCTCGCCGCTGGCGACCCGGTCGCTGCCGGAAAACGCGGTGCAGCGCAGGAACGGGCTGACCGCTTGCGGCGGGCCTGCTGCGTGGCTGGACTCCTCCGGCACGGCTCAGCGCCCCGGCCCGACCTCGATGAAGCGCAGGAACTCGGCGCGGGTGCGCGCGTCATCGCGGAAGCTGCCCAGCATCTTGCTGGTCACCATGCTCACCCCGCGCTTGTGGATGCCGCGGGTGGTCATGCACTCGTGCGTGCCCACCACCACCACGCCGACGCCGCGCGGCTGCAGCGCGCGCTGGATGCAGTGGGCGATCTGCGCGGTCATCTTCTCCTGCACCTGGAAGCGGCGCGCGTAGGCCTCGACCACCCGCGCCAGCTTGCTGATGCCCACCACCTTGCCGTCCGGCAGGTAGCCCACGTGGACCTTGCCGATGATCGGCGCCATGTGGTGCTCGCAATGGCTTTCGTACTCGATGTCGCGCAGCACGATCATCTCGTCGTAGCCGTCCACCTCCTCGAAGGTGCGCGCCATGTAGTCGTCCGGGTCCAGCGCGTAGCCGCTGAACCAGTCCTCGTAGGCCTTGGCCACGCGCTTGGGCGTGTCCAGCAGGCCCTCGCGCGCCGGATCGTCACCAGCCCATTTCAGCAGCGTGCGCACGGCCTCCTCGGCCTGCGCGCGGGCGACGCCGTGGCGGACGTCATCGGGGCGGGAATCGGACATGGCGGCTCCGGGCGTGCGTGGGGGCCGCATGGTAGCGCGATTGGCGTCGGCCCCGGATCAACCCGCTGCCGCGGCGCGGCCACCCAGCAGGCGCGCCGGCAGCATCAGCAGCGCGCGCAGGAACGCGAACACCGCCGACAGCGTGATCCCTACCAGCCGCAGTGGCAGCGACACCAGCCACACCAGCGGCCACAGCACCAAGGCCAGCAGCGCCAGCGGCCAGCACAGCACGAACAGCAGGCACCACAGCAGCAGGGCAGTCAGGGTTTTCATCGCGGCTTCCTCCGGCACGCCGCCGGCACTCCGGCACCCGCACCGTGGCCCAGCCGCCCCGCCCCGGCAAGCGGTTTGCGACGAAATGGCCGAAATATGGAACGAAGCCTGCTGCCATGCCCTCATTCGGGAACCGCCCACGCCAGCGCCGCATCCGCAGCCGTCGCAGCCGGCAGGCTGCCGTAGGTGGCACCACGTGCCGGGCCCAGCCGCGCGGCGCACCACGCCTGCGCCAGCGGATGCTGCGCGCGCAGCAGCGTGGCACCCTGCAGCAGCAGGGCCAATCGTTCGACGAAGGCGCGCGCGCCGGCTTCGTCGCTGCCGGCCTCGAGCATCGCCATGCCGGCCTGCAGCGCGGTGTCGAACTGCGCGTCCATTCCGGCCGCCGCCTGCCATTCCGCACGCAGCGCGGCGCCGGTCTCCGGTTCGCGCGCCAGCGCGCGCAGCACATCCAGGCACTGGATGTTGCCGCTGCCTTCCCAGATCGAATTGAGTGGCGCCTGCCGGTACAGCCGCGGCAGCAGCGTCTCCTCGATGTAGCCGATCCCGCCCAGGCATTCCTGCGCCTCGTTGACGAAACCCGGCGCGCGCTTGCAGACCCAATACTTGCCGATGGCGGTGGCGATCCGCGCCAGCGCCGCCTCCCGCGGATCGTGCGGCGTGCGATCCACCGCGCCGGCGACCCGCAACGACAGGGCGGTGGCGGCCTCCGACTCCAGCACCAGATCCGCCAGCACGCTGCGCATCAGCGGCTGGTCGAGCAGGCGTTTCCCGAACGCGCTGCGATGGCGCACGTGGTACAGCGCCTGCCGCAGCGCCATCTTCATCAATCCGGCCGAGCCGAGCATGCAATCGAGGCGGGTCAGCATCACCATCTCGAGGATGGTGGCGACGCCGCGGCCTTCGTCGCCGATCCGGTAGGCCCAGGCGCCCTCGAACTCGACCTCGCTGGAGGCATTCGACCAGTCGCCCAACTTGTCCTTCAGGCGCATCAGCCGCAGCGCGTTCTTGGTGCCATCCGGCCGCCAGCGCGGCAGCAGGAAGCAGCTCAAGCCGCCCGGCGCCTGTGCCAGCACGAGGAACGCATCCGACATCGGGGCGGAGAAGAACCACTTGTGCCCGACCAGCGCGTATTCGCCGTCCGCACCGAGCGGCAGCGCGCGGGTGGTGTTGGCGCGCACGTCGCTGCCACCCTGCTTCTCGGTCATGCCCATGCCGAGGGTGACGCCGCGCTTGTCCGCCATCGGCACGTCGCGGCCGTCGTAGACGAATGCGCAGGCCTTGTCCGCCCACTCGCGCAGCGCCGGCGCCTGGCGCAGCACCGGCACCGCGGCGTGGGTCATGGTCAGCGGGCAGCTGCTGCCGGGCTCGGCCTGGTAGTGCAGATAACTCAGCGCCGCGCGCGCGACGTGCGCCCCCGGCTGCGGGCGTGCCCACGACAGCGCAGCGACCCCATGCGCGATCGCCGTGCCCATCACCTCGTGGTAGGCGGCGTTGAAGGCGACGCGATCGATGCGGCGGCCGTAGGCATCGAAAGTCTGCAGGCGCGGGCGGTCGCGGTGGGCCTCCTCCGCCAGCCGCAGCAGCGCATCCCCGGCCAGCGCACCGTACGCCGCAAGGTGCGCATCGAACGCCGCGCCGCCTTCGCGTGCCACCGCCGCGCGCAGCCCCGGATCGTCCGCCCACAGGTCGAACGGGCCGGGCGGCGACGGCTGGTTGAACACCTCGTGTGTCGCTACGCACAGTTCCGCCATCGCCCGTTCTCCGCCCATCAAGCCCGATCCCATTCTGCCGTTGCTGGCAGCAGGAAGGCCATTCTGCTGCCAACACCGCCGCGCCCAACCGCGCTACGTTGGCGCAACGTCTCGCGTTCATTGGAGGTGGATCATGCGCACCCTGCACCACGGCACCGCCGCCGAACTGTGGCATACCTTGCTGCGCGAGGCCGAGAACCGCAGCCACGTCGCTCTCGACGAAATGCAGGAGAGCTATCTGGTGTTCGTCCTGCTGCGGCACCAGAACGATCCCGACCTGCTGGCGCGGGTGCAGGCACTGGACTGGCTGCAGGCACAGGAACGGGTCGGACAAATGCGTGCCGACCACTTGCGCGACGTCGGCGATCGCTGCCTGCTGATCGCCGGGCTGTTCCCTGCGCAGGCCGAACGCCGGCGGGTCAGCGTGGAGTACTTCCTGGCGCTGGGCCGCAGCGCCTATCGCGACGTGGCCGACGCCTGCCGCAATGCCTATGCCGAGCTGTTCGCGCACCTGGCCGCGCATTACGAAGGGCTGGTGGCCGTGCTGCGCGGCCTGCGCGAAGCACCGGTGCCGGCGCTGGCGCCGGTTGCGCACAGGCCGCCCAACATCCGTCTGCACTAGGGAACCTCTGAGTAACCGTCTTCCGGGTCAAGCCCCGTGCAGCGAGTTTTTCCAAGGCGTGTTGGTTCTGACCATGGCGTTGAGCGCGGTCAGCAGCTTGCGCATGCAGGCCACCAGCGCGACCTTGGGCAACTTGCCGGCGGCAATCAGCCGCTCGTAGAAGGCCTTGATGACGGGGTTGCGCCGAGTGGCGGTCAGCGCGGCCATGTACAGCACGCGGCGCACGTCGAAGCGCCCGCCCTGGATGTGTCTTCTGCCCTTGCTCGCGCCCGAGTCGTTGGCCATCGGGGCAACCCCCACCAGTGCGGCGATCTCGCGCCGGTTGAGCTGGCCGAGTTCGGGCAGCTCGGCGATCAGCGTGGCGCTGGCCACCGGGCCGATGCCGCTGGCCGACTGCAGCAACCGGTCGAGTTCGCCGAAGTGCTCACGCACGTGGCCGACCATCTGGGCCTCGATGTCGTCGAGCTGCGCCTTGATGGCCGCGACGATGGCCTCGATGCTCGGATGCAGCCCCTTGGGCGTGATCTGCAGCCGCTGTCGCTCGCTCAGCAGCATGGCCAGCAGCTGACGCCGGCGCGTGACCAGCGCCGCCAGCCATTGCTGCTGCGGGTCTGCCAGCGGGCGCAGGAAGCGGGCGAGATCGTCGCGGCGCAGCAGCACCGCGGCGAACTCCGCCAGCATGCGCGCGTCCACCGTGTCGGTCTTGGCCAGACGCCCCATCGACTTGGCGAAGTCGCGTGCCTGACGAGGGTTGACCACCGCCACAGGCAGGCCGGCGGCCTGCAGCGCGCAGGCCAACTCCGTCTCGTAGCCGCCGGTGGCCTCCATCACCACCAGCGCCACGTCCAGCGGCTTCAAGGCCGCCGTCAACGCCGAGTGAGCCTCGGCCTGGTTGTCGAACCGCTGGGCATCGAACTTGGCGCCCAGCACCGCGACATCGACATGCGCCTTGGCCACGTCGATGCCCACCACCACTGAGGAAGCAGACATGGTCTTCGGATCCCTTGCTTGTGCATGCGCACTCGGCCAAGCCGGCGCGCGTAACCGTTCGGGCTTGAAGAAGACCAGCACGGCGGCCGTGCGCTCTTTACTCAGAGACGGGCTCGATCACCCCAGCGCGTACCAAGCTGCACGGGCCGGTCTGGTCGCCTCATCGGCGATCAGACTCTACCGTTCTGGTCCGGTCTGAACATACAAGCAACTCCGAGGTTCCTGCCGGCTATGGATGGCCGGCCACGCATCCATCATGCAAGTGATTGATGCGCGTGAGCCGAGTCCGGACCTGTGCCGGGCTCGGCGTGGGCTGACAACGCTTGGATGGCGTTGTTCAGACCTTCCCTAGGCAGGTGCAATCACCCCGAAATCCGCCTCGATGCGCGCGTAGAACGCCTGTACGCCTTCCTGCTGCAAATGCTCCAGCAGCGCATCGGCCTGCTCCGGTGCGGTGATGAACTCCACCAGCACCGGCTCGCTACCGGCCAGCTCGAAAAAGCGCTCCTCGTGCAACACGCCGTGGCGACCGTAGCCGGCCATCGCGCGGAACACAGAACCGCCGGGAATCCCCTGCGCCTTGGCGGCCTCCAGCAGCCATTCATACAGCGGCTTGCCCGCATGGCGGCTGTTCTCGTAGGTGTAAATCCGCAGGTGGATGCCTTTCATGAGCTTGCTCCTTGGAATTGGGCCTGCAGCAGGGCATGGGTGGCGGTATACCCCGCCCAGGTGGCGAGCAGCGACAGCCCGACATGCAGCGCGATGCCGGCACCGGCCCAGCCGAACTGGCCGCGCATCATCAAGGTGGTGATCTCGGCGGAGAACGTGGAGAACGTGGTCAGCCCGCCGAGGAAGCCGGTCATCAGCGCCAGCCGCAACGCGGGGGGCAGGGCATCGAACTGGTTGAACAGCGCCAGCAGCACACCCATCAGCAGGCCGCCCACGGTATTCGCGGCCAGCGTGCCCAGCGGCACGGTGGGGAACAGGGGATTGAGCGCCAGGCCCAGGCCCCAGCGCGCCAGTGCGCCGAACCCGGCGCCGATGAAGATTCCCAGGGCTGCAATGAAGTTCACGGCCTGTGCCTCGCATGTGGCCGGCATGCGCAACCCGCGATGAGCCTGCGCACCGGCGATCGTCCGGATGGGCAGGCATCATCAGCACCCCGGCGTTCGCGCCGCGTGCGGTTCGCCTGTCGAAACAGGCCGGAGGATGCCTTCTCCTTGGCGGCCATCTTAGCGCAGGTGCGGGGCGCGGAATGCTGCATTCCAGCGCCAACTCCGTCGCGGGCGCGCGCCGGCGTGCACGCGCGGCGCGGATCGGCGATAATTCCTGTACCCGCGGGTTTACCCGCTCCGCCCCTGTTCAGCCAGTGCCCGCCAAGCTGCGCGCCGACGCGCCCGCAGCGGAAGGCCGCAGTCCGCGTTTTTCCCTCGTCCCGCCCACGCCCCGGAACCGATGCCCACGCCCACTTCCCCCGCCGTGCGCCTGTCCGATGTCCGCCTGGAATACAGCGGCCGCACGATTTTGCGCGGGCTGGACCTGGCGGTGCCGCGCGGCAGCATGACCGCGGTGCTGGGTCCGTCCGGTAGCGGCAAGTCCACCCTGCTGGCGGCGATCACTGGCGAGCTGGTGCCGGCGCAGGGCACGGTGGAGGTGTTCGGCCAGCCGGTGCCGCGCGGCGCGCGCGCGCTGCTGGAGATGCGCAAGCGCCTGGGCGTGCTGCTGCAGGGCAATGGCCTGCTGACCGACCTGACCGTGGCCGAGAACGTGGCGCTGCCGCTGCGCGCGCACCTGCGCCTGGCGGAGCCCGAGCTGCGCGCGCGGGTGGCCGCCAAGCTCGATGCGGTGGGCCTGGGCGCCGCCGCCGACCTGTTCCCGCGCGAGCTGTCCGGCGGCATGGCGCGGCGCGCGGCGCTGGCGCGGGCGATCGCGCTGGATCCGCCGCTGCTGCTGTGCGACGAGCCGCTGACCGGGCTCGACCCGATCGCCAGCGGGGTGGTGATGGCGCTGCTGCGCCAGCTCAACCAGTCGCTGGGGCTGACCTGCATCGTGGTCAGCCACCACGTGCGCGAAACCCTGCCGGTCTGCGACCAGGCGGTGGTGGTCGCCAACGGCACGCTGGTCTTCGAAGGTGCGCCCGACGTGCTGCAGGCCAGCCAGGATCCGCTGCTGCGGCAGTTCCTGGACGGCGCCGCGCACGGGCCGATCGCCTTCGACGACGTCACCGGACAGAGGGCCGCCTGATGCCGCTCGCCAACAGTCTTCGCGCGCTGGGTCGTTCCGGGCTGTTCGCCTTGGCAGTGCTGCGCGCTTCGCGCCCGACCCGCGATTTCCTGGCCGAACTGGTCAAGGAGATCTACAAGATCGGCGCGCGATCGCTGCCGATCATCGTGGTCGGCGGCGCCTTCGTCGGGCTGGTGCTCACCCTGCAGGGCTACCGCACCCTGACCACCTTCGGCGCCAGCGACGCACTGTCCACCCTGCTCGGGCTGTCGCTGTACCGCGAACTCGGGCCGGTGCTGACCGCGCTGCTGTTCATCGGCCGCGCCGGCAGCTCGATCGCGGCCGAACTGGGCCTGATGCGCGCCACCGACCAGCTCAAGGCACTGGAATTGATGGCGATCGATCCCGTCGCCAAGGCGGTGGCGCCGCGGTTCTGGGCGGCGGTGATCAGCCTGCCGCTGCTGACCGGACTGTTCTGCCTGCTGGCGGTCACCGCCGGCTGGTTCGAGGCCGTGCCCTCGCTGGGGTTGGACAACGGCACGTTCTGGGCGGGCCTGCAGAGCAGCGTGGATGCCTGGGACGATTTCGGCGTGGCGCTGCTGAAATCAGCGGTGTTCGGGGGTACCGCGGCGCTGGTGGCGGCGTATGCCGGGTACTATGCCGAACCCACCATCGAAGGCACCTCGGTGGCCACCACGCGCGCGGTGGTCAACGCCTCGCTGCTGGTGCTGATGTTCAATTTCGTGATGTCGGCGCTGTTGTTCAAGTAATCCCACAGCCCCGCGCCGGTGCGCGCGGGGTCAACAGAAACACAGGGCGTCCGAAATGCCCTCCACGTTCGTATAGAGGTCGTACATGGCAATCCGTAGCCCCAGGATCGAATTCGCGGTCGGCGCCTTCCTGCTGCTGGCGCTGGCGTCCCTGCTGGTGCTCGCCTTCGTGTCCACCAACCGCCAGTTCGGTGACGGCGGCAGCCACTACCCGCTGCGCGCCAGCTTCACGTCGATCGGCCAGCTGCGCCTGCAGGCGCCGGTACGGATCGGCGGGGTGACGGTGGGACGGGTGGCGAAGATCGAGCTCGACCCCAAGACTTTCAATGCGGTAGTGACGCTGGACATCGATGCGCGCTACCCGCTGCCGGCGGATACCTCGGCCGGCATCTACACCAGCGGCCTGCTGGGCGAAAGCTATGTCGGCCTGCAACCCGGTGGCGACCCCGAAAACCTCAAGCCGGGCGAGCAGATCGCCTTCACCCAGCCGGCGGTGGATCTGATCCAGCTCGCCGGCAAGTACATGTTCGGTGGTGGCACGGCGACCTCTGCGCCGGCCACCGCCCCCACCCCCACGGAAGCCAAGCCATGAAGACCCTGCTTCTGAGCCTCTCCCTCGCCCTCGGCGCGCCGCTGCTGGCGGCCGCGCCGGCGCTCGCGCAGACCCCGCAGGCGGCCACTGCGACCCCGGGCCAGCAGATCGTCGCTACCGGCAACCGCGTGCTGGCCACCCTGCAGCAACGCCGCGCCGAATTCCGCAAGGACCCGGCCGCCCTGCGCGTGTTCGTCAACGGCGAGCTGCGCACCAGCTTCGACAGCCTGTACGCGGCGCGCCTGGTGCTGGGCGTGCACGGCCGCGGCGCCAGCGATGCCGACGTCAAGCTGTTCGCGGATGCGCTGGTGGACAACCTGATGCAACGCTACGGCGCGGCCCTGCTCGACTTCGAAGGCAACCCGCGGCTGCGCCTGAAGGGCGAGACCGCGCTGCCCGGCGGGCGCGGGGTAAAGGTCTCCACCGAGCTGCTGCGCGACAACGGCGCGCCGGTGCCGGTGGACTACCTGGTGCGCAACAACGGCGGCTGGAAGATCTTCGACGTGATGATCGAAGGCGTGTCCTACGTGCAGACCTTCCGCAGCCAGTTCGACGGCCCGCTGCAGCAGAAGTCGATCGCGCAGGTCGCGGCCGAGCTGCGCAACGGCGCCGCCACTCCGGCGCCCGCCGCCAAGGCCGGCCGCTGAGCCCGCCCACGTTTTCCGGGAGACCACCATGGCGCGCCTGATGCTTGCCCCGCTCCTGCTGCTGGCCCTGTCCGGCTGCGCCGGCCAGGCCGTGCGCGCGGATGTCTCCCCGGCACGCGTGGAAACGCAGGCCCCGGCCGCCACCCCGGACCAGGTCGCGCCGGACGCCACCCCGGCCGCCGGCGACACCGATGGTGCCGCCACGGCCAATGCTACCGGCACCCCGGCGCCGGACGCGGCTCCGCCGCCGGCCGACCAGCCCCCGCTGTCCGCGGCCGAGCTGGCCGCCAGCGATGCCTCGGCCGACGCCGCGGACGCCGACTACGCCGCGATCTACGGCAGCGCCGGCGTGGACGGCAGCAGCGACACCACCCCGGTGCTGGACCCGTGGGAACCCATGAACCGCCGCGTCCACGCCTTCAACCTGGCGGTGGACCGCGCGGTGATGCGCCCGGTCGCACGCGCGTACGCCACCGTGGTGCCGGCACCGGTGCGCGCCGGGGTCGGCAATTTCTTCGACAACCTGGGCGCACCGATCGCCTTCGCCAACCTGCTGCTGCAGGGCCGCCCGGGCGAGGCGCTGGAAACCCTGGGCCGGTTCCTGGTGAACACCACGGTCGGCATCGGCGGCCTGTTCGATCCCGCCGGCAAGGCGCTGAAGATGCACCGCCACAGCGCCGACTTCGGGCGCACCTTCGCGCGCTGGGGCTGGCGCGAGTCGCGCTATCTCGAACTGCCGTTCCTCGGCCCGAGCACCCTGCGCGATGCCTTCGGCAAGGCCGGCGATTATGAACTCTCGCCGCTGACCCATATCGAGAAGGACCGCACCCGCATCAGCCTGCAGGCACTGCAAGCGGTGGACCTGCGCGCCGGGCTGCTGAGCCTGGATGCCCTGCGCCAGTCCGCGCCGGACGAATACGTGCTGACCCGCGACGCCTGGCTGGCGCGCCGCCGCTACCTGATCGAAAGCGACCGCAAGCATGGCGACGAAGGCATCGACGCGCTGCCGCCGTACCTGATGGACGCCCCCGTGGAGCCGGAAAAGCCGGAGCCTGCGCAGCAGCCCTGATCCGATCCCGGTGCCAGCTCAGGACGCGGCCGCGTCCGGGCCGCCCAGGCGCGGCGGCGCATCCCCGCCCGCATCCGCGGCGACGTCCACCTCGCGCAGGCTGCGTTCGATCGCACGGGTGCGCACGCCGGTCTGCTCGATCTGCTTGCTGGCCTGGTCGAGCTTGGCCTTGACGTTGTCGAGGACGTCGCCGAACTTGCCGAACTCGGTCTTGGCCTTCTCCAGAATCCGCCACACTTCGGCCGAGCGCTTCTCGATCGCCACCGTGCGGAAGCCGATCTGCAGGCTGGTCAGCAGTGCCAGCAGGGTGGTCGGGCCGGCCAGGGTGATGCGGTGCTCGCGCTGCATCGCCTCGAACAGCCCGGGTCGGCGCAGCACTTCCGCGTACAGCCCTTCGGTCGGCAGGAACATCACCGCGAACTCGGTGGTATGCGGGGTCGCGACGTACTTGCGGATCTCACGCGCCTGCAGCCGCACCGCGCGCTCCAGCGCATCGCCGGCGGCGCGCACCGCTTCGGCATCGGCACGCTCCTGGGCATCCAGCAGGCGCTCGTAGTCCTCGCGCGGGAACTTGGCGTCGATCGGCAGCCAGACCACGCCGTCGCTGGCGGTGCCGGGGAAGCGCACCGCGAATTCCACCCGGCGGTTGCTGCCGGGCACGGTCTCCACGTTGGCGGCGTACTGGTCGGGCGCGAACACCTGCTCCAGCAGCGCCGCCAGCTGCACCTCGCCGAAGATGCCGCGCGACTTCACGTTGGTCAGCACCCGCTGCAGGCCGCCGACATCGGCCGCCAGCTTGCTCATGTCGCCCAGGCCCTGGTGCACCTGCGCCAGCATCTGGTGCACGCTGGCGAAGCTCTCGGTCAGGCGGGTCTCCAGGGTGGCGTGCAGCTTCTCGTCCACGGTGGCGCGCATCTGTTCGAGCTTGCGCGCGTTGTCCTCGCGCATGCCGGTGAGCTGCTGCTCGAGGGTGGCGCGCAGCTCGCCCAGGCGCGCCTCGTTGCGCTGGGTGAGCTCGCGCAGGCTGGCCGCGAGCGACTCGGCGTGCTGCTGCTGCTGCGTGGCCAGCTCCAGCCGCGCCTGGCGGGCATCGTGGGTGAGCGCGGCGCGCAGGTCCTCCAGGCGGGCATCGGTACGCGTGGTCAGCTCGTCCAGGCGCGTGTCGGTGCGGGTGGCCACCGCCTGCACCTGCAGGCCGAAGCCGTCGATGCGCTGGCCCTGCTGCAGGGCGAAGCTGTCGAGCTGGGCGCGCAGCTCGTCGCGGCCTTCGCGTGCCTGCGCGCGCAGCAGATCCGCCAGGTGATCGCCGCGGCCGCGGGCCAGCAGCAGGGCAAGCATCGCGAGCGCGGCCAGCACCGCCAGCAGCAGCACGCTCAACAGCAGGGTCGTGGTGTCCATCGCGTCAGTGTAGCGGCGCGCGGTCGCAGCGCCTGCGACTTCAGCCGGCGCTGATGCCGAAGATCCGGCCGATGCCGGCGGTCACCGCCAGCGCGAGGGTGCCCCACAGCAGGACCCGCAACGCGCCCTTCATTCCGCCACCACCGGCCACGCGTTCGGCGACGTAGCCCAACACCGCCAGCAGCACCAGGGTGCTGGCGACGATCACGGCGGACAGGCCCGGTGCGGTCCACAGCCACGCCAGCAGCACCGGGGGCAATGCGCCGATCGTGAACGAGGCGGCCGAGGCCAGCGCCGCCTGCACCGGACGCGCGCGCTGCAGGTCGTGGATGCCGACCTCGTCGCGCAGGTGGGCCGCCAGCACGTCGTGCGCCGTCAGCTGCTCGGCCACCTGGCGCGCCAGCACCGGCTCCAGCCCGCGCCCGATATAGATCTGCGTGAGCTCCTCGAGCTCCGCCTCGGGATGCTGTTCCAGCGCCTTGCGCTCCATCCGGATATCCGCCAGCTCTGCGTCCTCCTGCGAGCTGACCGACACGTACTCGCCCGCCGCCATCGACAGCGCGCCGGCCGCCAACCCGGCGATGCCGGTCAACAGGATGGTCGCCGGCGCCGCCTGCGCCGAGGCCACGCCGAGCACCAGGCTGCTGGTGGAGATGAGGCCATCGTTGGCGCCCAGCACCGCGGCACGCAGCCACCCGGAGTGCTGGCTGCGATGGACCTCGTGGTAATGGTGGTGGCGCTCGGCAGGCATGGTGGATCCCTCGGCTTGAATGGGGGCAAGGCGCGCAGTCCGCGCGATCGCGTTCAGTCCAGCACGCGGCAGAATACCGCCTTCAGGTAGCGCGATTCCGGCACCTGCGCCAGCCATGGATGGTCCGGGCCAGCACCGGCGACCTTGAGCACCTGCACGGTGCGGCCGGCGTAGAACGCGGCGCGGCGCAGCATGTCGAGGAACTGCTCCTCGCTGACCAGCCCCGTGCAGCTGAAGGTGGCGAACAGGCCGCCGGGCTTGACCACGCCCAGCGCCAGCTTGTTCATGTCGAGATATTTCTTGAGCGCGTTGATGACCTGCTCGCGGTCGCGGGTCATCTTGGCCGGGTCGAGGATCACCGCGTCGAAGCGCTCGCCGTTGAGCGCGGCATCACGCAGCCACGGGAAGATGTCGGCCTGCACGAAGCGCGGCTTGCGGCTGCCGATCAACGCACTGTTGAGGTGCGCGTTCTGCTTGGCCAGCTCGATCACCGCCGGGTCGATGTCGATGCCCACCACCTCGGCCGCGCCGCGCGCTGCGGCGTACACCGCGAAACCGCCGGTGTTGCAGCACAGGTCCAGCACGCGCTTGCCTTCGACCTGCCGGCTGAACCACTCGCGGTTCTCGCGCTGGTCGGCGAAAAAGCCGGTCTTGTGCGCGCCGGCCGGATCGGCGCGGAAGCGGATGCCGTGCTCGGTGACGATCGCCGGTTCGGTGCCCTGGGTGTCCTTGTAGTCGAAACTCTCCTGCTTCTGCACGTGCTCGTCGGCGAAGCTGTGGAAGCGGCAACCGGGGAAATGCTCGCGCAGGGCGTCGAAGATGATGCTGCGATGGCGCCACGCGCCGGCGCTGAAGAACTCGACCACCAAGAGGTCGTCGTAGCGGTCCACCACCAACCCGCTGATGCCGTCGCCCTCGCTGTGGACGACGCGCCACGCGTTGGAGACCGCATCCAGCTTGAGGATCTCGCGGCGCAGCCGCACCGCCTCGCCGATCTTGCGCACGAACCAGGCGGCGTCCACCGCCACGTCGGGGTCGCGTTCGAGCATGCGCAGGGCGATCCGCGAGTGGCCGTTGTAGAAGCCGCGCCCGACGAAGGCGCCATCCACCCCGACCACCTCGACGATGCTGCCGGGCTTGGGCCGCTGCGCCGGCTTCTCGACCAGGCGCTGGAAGATCCACGGATGGGTGGAGTTCCAGGCGTTCTTCAGGCGGACGACGGGCAGGGGCTCGGACATGGGGCTTGACGACGGGCGGGCGGGATCGGCTATTGTCGCCGAAGAAGGGGAGTAATCCCGCGCGCGACGGTCGTCATGACGGGCCGATGTCCTTGCCGGACATCCCGCCCCGGCCCCGCGGCAGGCCACCGGGTCTGTGGATGAGACCTTCGCCGAACGGCGAAGCGCGCTCCCTTTCCATGCGTCCCTGCATGGACGCCTCCGCCGCTCGAACCCGTGGAGCGTTGCATGGAGACGATCGGAACCCCCTTTCTCTGGCTGGTATTCGCCGGCGTGGTGCTGCTGGCCCTGGTGGTCGACCTGGTGCTGATGCGCCACGGCGGGCCGCACAAGGTCACGTTCAAGGAAGCCGCCTGGTGGAGCCTGGGCTGGGTCGCGCTGGCGCTGGCCTTCAATGCCTGGCTGTGGTGGGAGGCCGGGCAGCGCTTCGGCGCCGCGGAAGGCGAGCGCATCGGCATGGAGTTTTTGACCGGCTACCTGGTCGAGAAGGCGCTGGCGGTCGACAACATCTTCGTGTTCCTGATGATCTTCGGCTATTTCGCGGTGCCGGAGATGCAGCGCCAGCGCGCGCTGGTGATCGGCATCATCGGCGCGATCGTGCTGCGCGCGATCCTGATCTTCGCCGGCGCGCTGCTGCTCGCCAGGTTCCACTGGATCCTCTACCTGTTCGGCGCGTTCCTGCTGTTCACCGGGGTGAAGATGTGGCGCGCGGCCGGCGAGGAGCCCGACCTCGACCGCAACCCGGTGCTGCGCTGGCTGACCGCGCACGTGCCGTTCGTGCGCCGCTACGTGGGCAGCGCGCTGTGGATCGGCCGCGGCCGGCGGCGCAAGTTCACCCCGCTGTTCATCGTGATCGCGATGATTGGCATCACCGACGTGATTTTCGCGGTGGACTCCATCCCGGCGATCTTCGCGATCACCGCCGACCCCTTCATCGTGCTGACCAGCAACGTGTTCGCGGTGCTGGGCCTGCGCGCGATGTTCTTCCTGCTGCAGGGCATGGCCGACCGTTTCCACCTGCTGCCTTATGGCCTCGCGCTGGTGCTGGTGTTCATCGGCGCCAAGATGCTGCTGGTGGACCTGTACAAGCCGCCGGTGCTGCTGGCGCTGGGCGTGGTGGCGGCGATCATCGGCACCACTATCGCGCTGAGCCTGCTGCGGCCGCCGGCGGCACGCAGCGGCCACGGCTGAGACCAGGGGCACGCCTTGCGTGGGCGCCGGCGCGCCCCATCTCGTTGCGATGGACACGCTTGCCGCCACCGCCGCGCGCCAGGATCGCCGCCGCCTGCGCCACGCCATGCTCGCCAGCGGCGGCTTCGTGCTGCTGCTGTGGGCCTGCTTCCTCGCCCAGCACGCCCTGGACCGGCTGGGCGTGGACTGGACCGGGCTGACGCTGACCCCCGGCACCGGCGCCGGCCTGGTGGGCGTGCTCACCGCGCCGCTGCTGCACGGCTCGCTGGAGCACGTGCTGGCCAATTCCTTCGCGCTGCTGGTGCTGGGCACGCTGGCGCTGGTGGTGTACCCGAAGGCGACCCTGCGCGCATGGCCGCTGCTGTGGCTGGGCTCGGGGCTGGGCGCCTGGCTGCTGGGCGACCCCGGCAGCCACCACCTCGGCGCCAGCGGGCTCGCCCACGGCCTGGGGTTCCTGGTGTTCACCCTGGGCCTGCTGCGGCGCGACCGCGCGGCGATCGCCGCGGGCATGATCGGCTTCCTGTTCTATGGCGGGATGCTGCTGACCATCCTGCCGCACGAGGCGGGGATCTCGTGGCAGTCGCACCTCGGCGGCGCACTGGCCGGCCTGCTCGCCGCCGTCCTGTTCCGCCGCAGCGACCCGCCGCCCGCGCGCGCGCCCTACAGCTGGGAGCTGGAGGAACAGCAGGAAGCGGCCGCGCGCGAACGCGCCGATGCTGATATCGCGCAGTTCGAACCGCCCGCCCCTGCGGACGTGCCGGTGCTGTGGCAGCGCCCGGCGTCCGCACCGGGCACGGGTACGGTCGTACCACTGCGGCGGCCTGCGTCCGCGCCTGTCGAATCTTCCCGCAAGAGGGGCGATTGAACCCGCGAGCAGATCCTCGCGGCTCGCGCGCTCAAACGCCGTAGTCGTCCTGCTCGTATTCGCCGCGGCGCAGGGCGCGCACCTGGCGGGCCTGCCCCTCCAGCGCCGCCTGCCGGCGGGCGCGCTGGCGCGCGGCGTACCAGAGCAGGCCGGCACCGGCCACCGCCGCGCCCACCAGCAGCGGGTTGCGGCGCACGAAGCCGCCGGCCACCTTGGTGCCCGCGCGCACTGCCGCCAACGCGGCCCCGGTCTCCAGCCACTGCTTGGCGCTGCCCGGCAGGGCCTTGCGCAGGCCGTCGCCGAGCTCGCCCATCAGCTCCTGCGCCCGGTCCTGGGTGTCATTCAACTTGCGCATGGATTCCTCCGTCGTTTGTTTGCCTGCTTACCGGGGCGACTATCCACCCGCGCCCGTTGATGGATCGTGAGCGGGATGACGCCGATGCGATCCGCCGCGCTACCATCTGCGTATGCCAGCACCGAGCCTTCGGCGCAACCGGGCCTGCTCGTGGACTTGCTTGTGCACTGATGGACGCCACCAAGGAGCGCATGTCCGCATGAACCCCTCTGCTTTCCGTCCGCTGCTGGCCGGCATGGCCGCGGCGCTGCTGGCCGCCTGCGCCGCCGCGCCGCCGCGCCTGCCGCCCCCGGCGCTGGACGCGCGCGCGCCCCTGCCCGCTTCCGGCGGCGACATGCACGCGGCATGGCCGACCGCCGACTGGTGGGCGCGCTACCGCGACCCGACCCTGGACGCGCTGATGGCGCGCGCGCTGGCCGGCGCGCCCAGCCTGGCGCAGGCACAGGCCCGGGTGGCGCAGGCGCGCGCCGCGATCGCCGCGCAGGCGGCGTCCGGCAATCCCTACGTCGGCGCCAGTGCCGACCTGCAGCGGCAGCGGATCAGCGAGCACGGGCTGTTCCCGGTGCAGTTCCTCGGCTTCACCTGGTACAGCCAGGCCGACCTCGGGGTGCAGCTGCAGTACGACGTGGACTGGTGGGGCAAGCACCGCGCGCAGGTCGCCGCCGCCACCGACCAGGCCCGCGCCGCCGCCGCGGAGGCGGACGCCGCGCGCCTGGCGCTGACCGCCGCGGTCGCGCAGACCTATTTCGGCTGGCAGGCCGACCAGGCCCGGCTGGCGCTGGCCGCGCAGGCGATCGCCGCGCAGCAGCGCCTGCTGGCGCTGGCGCAGGCGCGCGCCGCGCGCGGGATCGACGGCAGCGATGCGGTGCATGCGGCGGAATCGGCGCTAGCCGCGGCCGAGCGCGGGCGCACCGCGCTCACCGCCAGCGCCGAGGGCCGCCGGATCGCACTGGCGGCGCTGCTCGGGATCGCCCCGGACGCGCTGCCGCCGCTGCAGGCGCAGCCGCTGCCGCCGGCCTCGGCGGGCCTGCCCGCGGATGCCTCGCTGGCGCTCATCGCGCGCCGCCCGGACATTGCGGCCAGCCGCTGGCGGGTGGAGGCCGCGGCGCAGGACGTGGCCGCCGCGCGCGCCGCGTTCTTCCCCGACCTCAGCCTGAAGGCGCTGCTTGGACTGTCCAGCATCAACCTCGGCAAGCTGCTGACGGCGGGCAGCCGGGTCGCGCTGCTGCAGCCGGCGCTGAGCCTGCCGCTGTTCGACGGCGGTCGCCTGCGCGCCGGCTACGGCATCAGCCGCGCCCAGCTCGACGCCGCGATCGCCGACTACCACGCCAGCGTGGTGCAGGCCGCGCGCGAGGTGCAGCAGCAGGCGCTGACCCTGGCCCAGCTGGGCGAGGAGGCGCAGCAGCAGGCCACCGCGCTGGCCGCCGCGCGCGCGCTGCAGGCCAATGCCGATGCGCGCGCCCGCGCCGGGCTGGGCGACGACCGCAGCCGCGCCCAGGCCGCGCTGGCCCTGCTGCAGGCCGAGGACGCCGCGCGCGTGCTGGCCGCGGCGCGGTTGGCGGCCGACATCGCCCTGATCCAGAGCCTCGGCGGCGGCTATGCCGATCCGGCCACCGCCGCGCCTTCCCCCGATTCCAAGGACGCCCCCACGCCATGAGCACGCCGACGCCTTCCGCCGATTCCACTGCACCCAGCAACGGCAACGGGACCGGCAAGCGCAAGCGCGTGCTGCTGGTGATCGCCGCGCTGTTCGCGCTCGCCGGCCTGGCCTGGCTACTGCTGTGGCTGTTCGTGTTCTCGCTGCGGCAGACCACCGACAACGCCTACGTCGGCGGCAACCAGGTCGGGGTGAACGCGCGCGTGGGCGGCACCGTCACCGCGATCTACGCCGACGACACCGATCTGGTGCGCGCCGGCCAGGTGCTGGTGCGGCTGGACGGGACCGACACCCGGCTGGCGCTGCAACGCGCCGCCGCCGCGCTGGCGCAGGCGGTGCGCCAGGCGCGCCAGGCCGACAGCGGGGCCGCCGCCGCCGGGGCCGCCGAGGCGCAGGCGAAGATCGCGCTGGCGCAGGCCGAGGCCGACTACCGCCGGCGCCTGCCGCTGCTGGCCGAGAAAGCGGTGCCGCCAGAGGAAGTGGCGCACGCGCGCGAGGCGGTGGAGCGCGCGCGCGCGGCGCTGGCGCAGGCCAGCGGGCAGGCACGGGCGCAGCGCGCGCTGGTGGAAGGCGTGGCGATCGCGCAGAACCCGGCGGTGCAGCTGGCGCGCGCCGCCTACGTCGAGGCCTGGGTGGCCGACCACCGCACCGCGATCGTGGCGCCGGTGGACGGCATCGTGGCCGGACGCAATGTCCAGGTCGGGCAGCTGGTCGCACCCGGGCAGCCGCTGCTGAAGATCCTGCCCCTCGATCAGCTGTGGGTGGATGCCAATTTCAAGGAAGGCCAGCTGGACAAGATCCGCCTCGGCCAGCCGGCGCGGCTCACCAGCGACCTGTACGGCAGCGGCGTGGTCTTCCACGGCAAGGTCGCCGGGATTGCCGCCGGCGCGGGCAGCGTGTTCTCGCTGCTGCCGGCGCAGAACGCCAGCGGCAACTGGATCAAGGTGGTGCAGCGGGTGCCGGTGCGGATCGCGCTGGAGCGCGACGACACCCTGCGCCAGCATCCGCTGCGTCTGGGGTTGTCGATGGAAGTGGAGATCGACACCCGCGACCAGTCCGGGCCGCGCCTGCCCAGCCAGCCGCCGACGGCCGCGGTCGGCCAGACCGACGTGTACGCGCACGACCTCGACGCCGCCGCGCGCGAGGCCGACGCCATCATCGCCGCTAACGGCGGCCGCTGAGGCCTGGCCGTGGCCGTGGCCGCCGCCGCCACCGACGCCGCGCCGATGCCGGTGCCGGCGATCCCCAAGCCGCCCCTGCGCGGCGGGGCGCTGGCGCTGCTCACGCTGGCGATCGCGCTGTCCACCTTCATGGAGGTGCTGGACATCACCATCGTCAACGTGTCGGTGCCGACCATTGCCGGCAGCCTGAGCGTGGGCGTGTCCGAAGGCACCTGGGCGATCAGCTCCTACTCGCTGGCCAGCGCGATCGTGCAGCCGCTGACCGGCTGGCTGGCGCGCCGCTTCGGCGAGGTGCGCACCTTCACCGCCTCGGTCACCCTGTTCGTGGTGTTCTCGATCCTGTGCGGGTTCGCCGCGAGCATGCCGATGCTGGTGCTGTTCCGGCTGCTGCAGGGGCTGGTGTCGGGGCCGATGGTGGCGCTGTCGATGACCCTGCTGCTGGCCAACTACCCCAACGAGAAGAAGGGGATGGCACTGGCGCTGTGGGCGATGACGGTGATCGTGGCACCGATTTTCGGGCCGATCCTGGGCGGCTGGATCACCGACAACTATTCCTGGCACTGGATCTTCTTCATCAACGCGCCGGTCGGGCTGCTGGCGGCGCTGGTGGTGTGGACCCTACTGCGCGACCGCGAGACCCCGATCCAGAAGGTGCCGATCGACCGCATCGGGCTGGCGCTGTTGGTGATCGGGGTGGGCTCGCTGCAGTTCATGCTCGACAACGGCAACGACAAGGACTGGTTCAGCTCGCCGCTGATCACCACGCTCGGGATCGTCGCGCTGGTCTGCCTGACCTTCTTCGTGGCCTGGGAGCTGACCGACAAACACCCGGTGGTGGACCTGTCGCTGTTCAAGCAGCGCAATTTCCGGGTCGGCGTGATCGCGCTCTCGGTCGGCATGTTCGGCTTCTTCGGCATCAACGTGATCTACCCGCTGTGGCTGCAGACCACGTTGGGCTACACCGCCGAATGGGCCGGCCTGGCGACCGCGCCGGTCGGCATCCTTGCGGTGTTCTTCTCGCCGCTGGTCGGGCGCATGATCGGCAAGGCCGACCTGCGGATCATGGTCAGCTTCGCGTTCCTGGTGTTCGCCTTCACCACCCACTGGTTCTCCACCTTCACCGCGCAGGCCAGCTTCGGCCAGCTGATCTGGCCGCGCCTGATCCAGGGCATGGGGGTGGCGTTCTTCTTCATCCCGCTGAACCAGATCATCCTGTCGGGGCTGCCGCAGCACGAGATCGCCAGCGCCTCGGGGCTGTCCAACTTCTTCCGCACCATCGCCGGCAGCATTTCCACCGCGGTCTCGGTGACCCTGTGGCAGCACCGCGCCGACTACCACCATGCGGTGCTGACCGAACACGTCACCAGCGCGCGGCCGCCGGCGGAACAGTGGCTGGGCACGCTGCAGGGCGTGGACATGGGCCAGGCGCAGGCGCTGTCGCTGACCGACCAGGTGATCAACCTGCAGGCGTTCACGCTGGCGGTGAACGACCTGTTCCTGCTGTTCTCCGGCCTGTTCGTGGCGATGATCGTGCTGGTGTGGTGGGCCAGGCCGCCGTTCGGCAGCGCCGGGGGCGCGCCGGGGCATTGAGCCGCTGCGCCCGCCGATGGCGGGTGCGGCGCGCTTGTTGCTACTCGCGCGCGTTCGTGGTTCGACAGGCTCACCACGAACGGGGGTGCCGTCGCGATGGCGCGATGATCAGGTCCCGCGCGGCTTGGCGCGGTGGGTGGCGGTGGCGCTCCACGGATCGTCCGGCCACGGGTGGCGCGGGTAACGGCCCTTCATTTCCTTCTTGACCTCGGGATAGGTGCGCTCCCAGAACCCGCGCAGGTCCTGGGTCACCTGCAGCGGGCGGCCGGCGGGCGAGAGCAGATGCAGGGTGAGCGGCACGCGGCCATCGGCGATACGCGGGGTGTCGGCCAGGCCGAACAGTTCCTGCAATTTCACCGCCAGCACCGGCGGCGCTGGCGTGCCGTCGGCCTCCAGCGCGTACGCGATGCCGCGCTGCATGCCGGACGGCACCGCGATGCGGGTCGGCGCGAGTTGATCGAGGCGCGAACGCAGCGCCCATTCCAGCCGGCCCTGCAACGCCGCGGCCAGCTCTTCGGATGTGAGCGCATCCAGCCGGGTCTTGCCGGCGAAGGCAGGCGTCAGCCAGTCCTCCAGCGTCGCCAGCAGCGCGGCGTCGGAGACATCCGGCAGCCCCAGCTCCGGCATCCATGCGCGCAGGCACTGCACGCGGCTATGCCACTGCGCCAGCGCCTCGCTCCACGGCAACACGCACAGGCCGAGCTCGCGCACGGCCTCGGTCAACCCGCGCGCGGCCCGCGCCGGATCGACCCGGCCGGCGGATTTGACCGCCAGCACGATGCCGTCGAAGCGGGCGATGCGCTCGCTCACCAACGCGCGCCGCTCGGCGTCCCAGCGCACCTCGTCGGCCTCGGAGAATTGCGCAGCGAAGTCGCGCCGCAGTGCGGCCTCGTCCACCGGCGCGCCGCGCAGCAGCAGGGCGTCCCTGGCCTCCAGGCGCAGCTCGCTGGCCACCAGCCACGGCTCGCCGTACAGCGCCGAATCCTCCAGCAGGCGCGCGCTGCGCCCGTTCGCCAGCAGATAGCGGCGCGCATCCTGCGGATGCTGACGGGCGATGCGGTCGGGAAACGCATGCGCCAGCAGGTCGCCCAGCGCATGCGCCGGTGCCGCGGCGGGCGGCGCAGCCTCGCAGCGCAGGCGCCGCCACCACTGCCGGGCCGCGGCATCGATCGCCGCCAGCGCGCTGCGGCTGGCCTCGGGCGGGCTGCGTCCGGTGCGGAACGCAGCCAGCGCCTGCCAGCGCGCGGCCAATGCATCGGAACGGCTGCGCAGCGGGTCGCGCGCTTCCAGCAGTGCGGCCAGATCGCAGGCCAGCGCGACCTGCTCGGGAGTGTCGGCGGCCAGCAGCATCGCGGCCAGGCGCGGATGGGTGCCCAGCGCGAGCATGCGCCGGCCGCGCGCAGTGATGGCGCCGCCGGCCTCCAGCGCGTCCAGGCGGCGCAGCAAGTCGCGCCCGGCCGCCAGCGCGCCGGGCGGCGGCGGATCCGGGAAACGCAGGTCGCTGCTGCCCCAGGCCGCCAGCTCCAGCGCCAGCGGCGCCAGGTCCAGCTGCGCGATCTCCGGCCGGCGCTGCGGTTCCAGCCGTTGCGAGGCCGGCCACAGGCGATACGCCCAGCCTTCGGCCACGCGCCCGGCGCGGCCGGCGCGCTGGTCGGCGCTGGCCTGCGAAATGGCCACCACCTCCAGCCGCGAAAAGCCGCTGTTGGGATCGAAACGCGGCTCGCGCGCCAACCCGCTGTCGATCACCACGCGCACCCCCGGCAGGGTGACGCTGGATTCGGCCACGTTGGTCGCCAGCACCACCCGGCGGCGGCCGTCGGGCGCCGGCTGCAGCACGCGCGCCTGCTGCTCGACCGGCAGCTCGCCGTGCAGCGGCGATACCTCGGCATCCACGGCCGCCTGCGCCAGCAGCGCCCCGACCTTGGCGATCTCGCGCTGGCCCGGCAAGAACACGAGGACATCGCCCGGATGCGCTCTGAGCGCCTGCTCGACCGCGCGCCGCACCTGGTGCTCCAGCGCCTCGTCGCGGCGCGCCGGGAAGTGCGCGATCTCCACCGGGAAGCTGCGCCCCGCGCTGGCCAGCCGCGGCGCATCGAGAAAAGCCGCCAGCTGCGCGCCGTCCAGCGTGGCCGACATCACCACCAGCCGCAGGTCGTCGCGCAGGCCGGCCTGCACGTCCAGGGCGAGCGCCAGGCCGAGGTCGCCGGCCAGGTGACGCTCGTGGAATTCGTCCAGCAGCAGCGCGCCCACGCCCTCCAGCAGCGGATCGTCCTGCAGCATGCGGGTGAGGATGCCCTCGGTCACGACCTCGATGCGGGTGGCCGGCCCTGTCTTGTTCTCGAAGCGGATGCGGTAGCCCACGGTCTGCCCGACCGCTTCCCCCAACTGCTGCGCCATGAAGCCGGCCGCCGCGCGCGCGGCGACGCGACGCGGCTCCAGCATCACGATCTTGCGCCCCTGCAGCCACGGCGCATCGAGCAACGCCAGCGGCACCTGGGTGGTCTTGCCCGCGCCCGGCGGCGCCTCCAGCACCAGCCGCGGATGCGCCTCCAGCGAAGCGAGGAGGTCGGGCAGCAGGGGGGCAATGGGGAATGCGGCGGTACTCACCTGCAAAGGATACGGGAGCATGGCTCCCTGCTTCGGGTGGGCCGTGCGCCGTCGGCGGGGTGCGCTTCGCCGCGCAGGCTCCGCATCCAGCTTCGATGCGCGGCCGCGCGCCATCCTTGGCGCGCTCGAAACGCACCCCGCCGCCGACGCACGGCATGGCGGCGTTTACTTCCAGGCGTCGCGGGCACTCTCGCTAAAATCGCACCATGCAACTCATCGACATCGGCCTGAACCTCAGCCACGACAGCTTCGACCGCGACCGCGACGCGGTCTGGCAGCGCGCGCGCGACGCGGGGGTGGCGCACGCCATCCTCACCGGCGCCAGCCGCGCGCATAACCCGAAAGTGCTGGCGCTGGCGCGCAGCCGGCCGGGCGAATGGTTCGCCACCGCCGGCGTGCATCCACACCACGCGGTCGAATACACCGAGGAATGCGATGCCGAACTGCACGCGCTGCACGCGCACCCCGAGGTGGTGGCGGTGGGCGAATGCGGGCTGGACTACTTCCGCGATTTCTCGCCGCGCCCGGCGCAACGGCGCGCGTTCGAACGCCAGCTGCAACTGGCCGCTGACCTTGCCGCCGCCGGCAATCCCAAACCGCTGTTTTTGCACCAGCGCGACGCCCACGCCGACTTCCTGGCGATGATGCGGGCCTTCGAGGGCCGGATCGGGCCGGCGGTGGTGCACTGCTTCACCGGCAGCCGCGAGGAATTGTTCGACTACCTCGACCGCGACTGGCACATCGGCATCACCGGCTGGCTGTGCGACGAACGCCGCGGCCAGCACCTGCGCGAACTGGTGCGCAACATCCCCGCGCAGCGGCTGATGGTGGAGACCGACGCGCCTTACCTGCTGCCGCGCACGCTCACGCCGATGCCGAAGGACCGCCGCAACGAACCGGCATTCCTGCCGCATATCGTGGCCGAGCTGGCGCGCGACCGCGGCGAGGCAGTCGAAGTGACCGCCGCGGCGACCACCGCCACCGCCCGCGCGTTCTTCCGCCTGCCGGCCTGACCCCGGACACGAAAACGCCCGGCCGGAGCCGGGCGCCATCGTCCGCGACGAACGACCGTCAGGACTTCGCCGGCGCCTCCGGCAGGGGGCCCTCCGCCACCAGCAGCGCGCCGCGATCGTTGTTGCTCTGGAACACGATCCAGATGGCCTTGTCGGCACGGCGGATGACATAGGTATCGGCGTCGCTGTCGTACGAGTAGGCGCTCTGCATGCGAATGAACTCCTGCGAGAAGTCGCCCAGCGCTTTCTCGTTCGCCTTGTAGGTCGCCTCGTCGAAGCTGCGTTCGGTCAGGCGCACGCCACCCAGCGCTTCGATCGCCTGCTGGAGGTTCTTGCGCACTTCGAACTTGGAGTAGGTCTTGCCATCGACGTTGTCGATCGCATCGCTGAACACCTTGCCTTCCACCCACAGCAACTGGCCGCCGGTCCAGACCGGCACGCGGGCCAGGTCCTTGGTGCGCGAGGCCAGATCATCGGCATAGCTGAACTGGTAGCCGGCCGGCAGCACGACGTACGGCCAGGCCGGCAGCGCGGCCGTACTCACCGGGATGGCGTTGATGTCAAAAGCCACCGCAGCCGGCGCAGGCGTGGCCGCCGGCGCGGAGGCGGGCGTCGCAGGCTGCTCGGCCGTGGTGGCCGCAGGCGCCGCGTCCACAGGCGCGGCGGCGTCCTGCTTCTTGGCACAGCCGGCCAGGGTCACGCCCAGGGCCAGCACCAGCATTGCGTTTCTCATCGGCATCGCATCGGCTCCATGTCGGGGGAATGAAGGCGCGGAGTGTAAGCGATGGCAGGACGCCACGCGGGTGATTCAGTGGCGCAGCCCGACCCCGCGCTGGAGCAGCCACAGGCCGAGTGCGGCGAGCGCCACCGCGAAGCCCAGCATCAGCGCGAAGGCCACGCCCAGCGGCACGTCGGAGACGCCCAGCAGGCCGTAGCGGAAGGCATTGACCATGTAGAAGATCGGGTTGAGGTGGGTGGCGGCCTCGGCCCAGCCGGGCAGCAGCTTGACCGAATAGAACACGCCGCCGAGGTAGGTCAGGGGAGTGAGGATGAAGGTCGGCACGATCGCGATGTCGTCGAACTTCTTCGCATACACCGCGTTCACGAACCCGGCCAGCGAGAAGATGATCGCTCCCAGCAGCACCGAGCCGATGGTCACCAGCGGATGCGGCACGTGCACGTGGGTGAACAACATGGCGATGCACAGCACGATGCCACCCACCATCAGCCCGCGCAGCACGGCGCCGGCCACGTAGCCGCCCAGGATCACCCAGTTGGGCATCGGGCTGACCAGCAGCTCCTCGACATGGCGGCCGAACTTGGCGCCGAAGAACGAGCTGCTGATGTTGCCGTAGCTGTTCTGGATCACGCTCATCATCACCAGCCCGGGGACGATGAACTCCATGTAGCGGATGCCGTCCATGGTGCCGACGCGCGAGCCGATCAGGCCGCCGAAGATCAAAAAGTACAGGGTCATGGTGATCGCCGGCGGCATCAGGGTCTGGCCCCAGATGCGCAGGATGCGGGCCACTTCCCGGCGCACGATGGTGCCCAGGGCAACGAGGTTCGGATTACTCACGCCGGGGCTCCTTCACGGGCGGTCATGCGGACGAACAGCTCCTCCAGCCGGTTGCTCTTGGTACGCATCGAGCACACCCGGATACCGGCGGCATCGAAGGCGGCGAAGACGCGGTTGAGATCCATCGCGCGCGGCATGTCCAGCTCCAGGGTATGCGCGTCCACCGCCACCAGGGTGGCGCCCTCGATCGCGGGCAGGGTGGCGGGCAGTGCGTCCTCGACATCGAACAGGAAGCCCTCCACGTCGAGTTTGGCCAGCAGCGACTTCATCGGCCCCTGCTCAACGATGCGGCCGTGGTCGATGATGGCGAGGTTGCGGCACAGGCTCTCGGCTTCCTCCAGGTAGTGCGTGGTGAGGATGATGGTGGTGCCGGCGGCGTTGATTTCCTTCAGCGTCTTCCACATGCCGCGGCGGATCTCGATGTCCACCCCGGCGGTGGGCTCGTCCAGGATCAACAGCTTCGGCGCGGTCATCATCGCGCGCGCGATCATCAGCCGGCGCTTCATGCCGCCGGACAGGGTGCGGCTCATCTTGTCCGCCTTGTCCCACAGCTGGGCCTCTTTGAGCACCTGCTCGGCACGCGCCAGCGCCTGCCCGCGCGGCACGCCATAGAAGCCCGCGTAGTTCACGCAGATGTCCAACGGCTTTTCGAACATGTTGAAGTTGAATTCCTGCGGCACCAGGCCGATCAGGCGCATCGCCGCGCTGCGGTCGGCGTCGATGTCCACGCCGAATGCCTGCACGGAACCCGAGGTCTTGTTGACCAGCGAGCTGATGATGCCGATCAGGGTGCTCTTGCCGGCGCCGTTGGGGCCGAGCAGGGCATAGAAATCGCCGGGCGCCACGTCCAGGCTGACGCCTTTCAGGGCTTCGACGCCATTGTCGTAGGTCTTGCGCAGGTCGCGCACGCGCAGCGCGGGCGCAGCGGGATCGACGGTCATGGGTAGCCTCGTGCGCGGAGGGTCGCGCGGGAAGCCGTTAGTATAGGCAGCCCCGTGGCTCCACCCCCGCCACGCACTGTTGCATCGCCGTGGCCATCGCCCATTTCCCGCTCAAGCTCGTCGCCCGCCGCATGATCGCGCCGACCGTGGCGCACCTGTCGTTCGAACGCGACGACGGCCAGCCATTGCCCTGCATCCCCGGGCAGTTCATCCAGATCCACTTCCAGTACGCCGACGGCACCCCCGCGCGGCGCAGCTATTCGATCGCGGTCGGGCGCGCGCTGGACGCCGCGCCGGATGCGCGGGTGGAAATCGCCGTCAGCTACGTGCCGGGCGGTGCCGCCACCGCGCTGTTCGAGGCGCTGCCGATCGGCGCCACGCTGGACGCCAGCGGGCCGTTCGGCCGTTTCTGCCTGCTGCCCCAGGATGCCAACCGCCGCTACCTGCTGATCGGCACCGGCACCGGCATCACCCCATACCGGGCGATGCTGCCGCAACTGGAGCGCCTGATGGCCGAACGCGGCGTGGAAGTCGTGCTGCTGCAGGGCGCGCGCACCCCGGCCGAGCTGCTGTATGGCGATGAGTTCCGCGCCTTCGCCGAGGCCCATCCCGGCTTCCGCTACTTGCCTTGTTTCTCGCGCGAGCTGCCGGCCGACGGCTCACCGCAGGCCCACCCCGACGTGCGCCACGGCTACGTGCAGAACGTGCTGCCGGAACTGGCGCCCGACCCGGCCGGCGACATCGCCTATCTGTGCGGCAACCCGGACATGGTGGATGCGAGCTTCGAGGCGTTGAAGACGGTGGGGCTGCCGGTGCCGATGATCCGCCGCGAGAAATACGTCAGCAACAAGTGACCTAGGCGGCGGATCCCCCGCCACGCGCTCACGCACGCGGCGCTCGGTGGCGGCGGCCATCCATGTAAAGGACGCTTGACAAGTGGCCCAAGGCCGCCGTATCGTCGTGTCAAGCATCCTTGACATGAGGTGGCGCATGACCCAGCAAGACCCGAAGCCGCTGCGCGGCGCCGGCATCGCGTTCCTGGGTGCCGGCGTGGCGTTCTCGGCCGCCGCGCTGGCCGCCGGGCAGACCGCCTTCATCGGCGTGGCCACTGCCTTCATCGCGCTGGGCGTGGTGTTCCTCGCCCGTTCGCGCCGGGGTTGAGCCGATGACCCTGCGCCGCTGGATGTGGATCTTCGTCGCGATCGCGCTGGGCTGTCTGGCCCTGGCCGGCGCCGGCCGCTGGTGGTTGCGCTGGCCGGACACGGCGGTCGGGATGTGGGCCGGGATCGGCGCCGGCTACCTGTTGGGCGCGGCGCTGCTGGCGCTGGTGCCGCGCTGGTGGCGCCAGCACTGCGACGACATGTACGCGCAGCCGGCCGGGCGCCGCTACCTGCGCGCGCTGTGGCCGATCATGGTGGCCTATTCCCTCACGTTGTTCCTATCGCTCTGGCTGCTGAAGCGCGGGATCGATGCCGTCCCGCTGCGCGCGGGGGTGGCCGTGCTGCCCGCGTTGCCGATCGCGCTGCTGATGCGCGCGGCGTTGCGCTACCTGCGCGAGATCGACGAACTGCAGCGGCGCATCGAGACCGAGGCCATCGGCATCGCCAGCCTGCTGGTGGCGCTGCTGTACTTCGCCGGCGGCCTGCTGCAGAAGGCGAAGGTCATCGATCTCGATGCCGCCGCCGCGATGATCTGGGTGTTCCCGCTGCTGTGCGCCACCTACGGCATCGCCAAGATGGTGCTGGCCAGGCGCTACCTGTGAGGCCCGCACGGTGAACAACCGCCTGCGCGAGCTGCGCGAACACCAGGGCTGGTCGCAGGCCGAGCTGGCGCAGCGGCTGGAGGTCTCACGGCAGACCGTCAACGCGCTGGAGACGGGCAAGTACGACCCGTCGCTGCCGCTGGCGTTCCGCATCGCGCGCCTGTTCGACTGCCGGATCGAAGACGTGTTCCTGCCCGATGCGCCCTGATCCCGCCCCTTCCTTCCACCGCGTCCCTCCCGCGAGGTCGTCCCGATGAACTCCCGCAAGACCCGATTCGTGCTGGCCGCCGCGATCGCCGCCGCGATCCTCGGCTACAAGGCCCTGCAACCCAAGCCCGGGGACGCCGATGCCGCGCCCGCCGCCGGTGCGCCGGCCCCGGTGGCCGCGGCCAAGCCGGTGATGCTGGGCAGGATCCCGTTCACCCCGTGCACGCTCAGCGCGCCGATGAGCAAGGACAGCCTGGAGGCGCTGTGCGGCACCTATGCGGTGCCGGAGGACCGCGCGCATCCGGACGGGCGCAAGGTCACGCTCAACATCGCGTGGCTGCAGCCGACCGCCAATGGCGAGCAGCAGCCTGACCCGGTGTTCTTCCTCGCTGGCGGGCCCGGGCAGTCGGCGGTGCAGAGCTACCCGCCGCTAGACCCAGTGTTCCGCGACATCCGCAAGCAGCGCAGCGTGCTGCTGATCGACCAGCGCGGCACCGGCAAGTCCAATCTGCTGACCTGCCAGCCCCCGGAGGACGATGCGGACACCATGTTCTCGACGTCGGCGATGCAGGCCCAGGCCGCCGCCTGCGCGGCCACGCTGTCGAAGAAGGCCGACCTGCGCTTCTACACCACCACCGACGCGGTGGCCGACCTCGATGCGGTGCGCCAGGCGATCGGCGCGCGCCAGGTGAACCTGGTCGGCGTGAGCTACGGCACCCGGGTCGCGCAGCAGTACGCGATGCGCCATCCGCAGGCCACCCGCAGCATCGTGCTGGATTCGGTGGTGCCCAATGCCCTGGGCCTCGGCAACATCTTCGCGCGCAACCTCGACGATGCGCTGGCATTGCAGTTCGGCCTGTGCAGCAAGGACCCGGCCTGCAAGGGCCGGCTGGGCGATCCGCGCGCCGAGCTCGACACCCTGCTGGCGCACCTGCGCGCGCAGCCGGTGACGGTGGACTACCGTGACGCCCGCAGCGGCGAACGCAAGCAGGGCGTGCTGCGCGCCGAGACCGTGGCCGGGCTGGTGCGGATGTACGCCTACATGCCGCTGGCCGCCGGCCTGCTGCCGCTGCTGATCCACGAGGCCAACGCCGGCCACTACGACGGCCTGATGGCGCTGGCGCGGATGCTCTCCGGCGGCATGCAAGACGCGATGGCGATGGGCATGCAGCTGTCGGTGGTGTGCAGCGAGGACGCCAGCAGCATGGTCGCGCGCGCCGACGATGCCGGCACCGTGCTCGGCAACCAGATGGCCGAGGGCATGGCGGCGATGTGCAAGGTGTGGCCGAAGGGCCGGGTGCCGGACGATTTCCACCAGCCGCTTTCCACCGCCGTGCCGGCACTGGTGCTGGAGGGCGAATTCGACCCGGTGACCCCGCCGCGCTACGGCCGCGAGGTGGTGCAGAGCCTGCCGAACGGGCGCCTGTTCGTGCTCAAGGGCCAGGGCCATTCGGTGCTCGGCGCCGGCTGCATGCCGAAGCTGTTCACCCAGTTCATCGAAAAGACCGACGCCAAGGCGCTCGACGGCCGCTGCCTGGACAGCCTGGCGTACCCGGCCCCGTTCCTCGATTACAACGGCGCCGCGCCGTGACCCCCCTTCCGACAGGAGCCTGACCATGATCGTCGCAGAACACCTGCGCAAGACTTTCCCCGGACGGGGCAAGGACAAGACCCCCGTGGTCGCCGTGGACGACGTGGGCTTCACCGCCCGCGACGGCGAGATCACCGGCCTGCTCGGCCCCAACGGCGCCGGCAAGACCACCACGCTGCGCATGCTCTACACCCTGATGGCGCCGGAATCCGGCCGGGTGCTGGTGGACGGCATGGACGTGGCCGCCGACCCCGCGCAAGTCCGCCACCGCCTAGGCGTGCTGCCGGACGCGCGCGGCGTGTACAAGCGCCTGACCGCGCGCGAGAACATCGCCTACTTCGGCAAGCTGCATGGGCTGGATGCCGCCACCATCGCCAGCCGCACCGCCAGGCTCGCGCAGGCGCTGCAGATGGAGGATTTCCTCGACCGCGCCACCGAAGGCTTCTCGCAGGGCCAGCGCACCAAGACCGCGATCGCACGCGCGCTGGTGCACGACCCGAAGAACGTGATCCTCGACGAGCCCACCAACGGCCTCGACGTGATGACCACCCGCGGCCTGCGCGGCTTCCTGCGCGAACTGCGCGCGGAAGGCCGCTGCGTGATCTTCTCCAGCCACATCATGCAGGAGGTCGCCGCGCTGTGCGATCGCATCGTGGTGATCGCGCAGGGCCGGGTGGTGGCGCAGGGCACGCCCGATGAACTGCGCGCTGCCACTGGGCAAGCCAACCTCGAAGACGCTTTCGTCACGCTGATCGGCAGCGAGGAGGGCCTGCACGCATGAACACGCCCTCCTTCTTCGCCACCCTGTTGACGGTCGCCGCCAAGGAATGGCGCGACTTCGCGCGCGATCGCCGCACCTTCTTCCTCAGCCTGCTGGTGGCACCGCTGCTGTACCCGCTGCTCTTCCTCGGCATCGGCAAGCTCACCCAGCTGCGCGCCGAGACCCAGCTGGAAAAGCCCCTGAGCGTGCCGGTACTCGGGATCGAGCGCGCCCCGAACCTGATGAAGTTCCTGGCCAGCTACGGCATCGATACCAAACCCGCGCCTGCCGACATCGAGGCGCGCGTGCGCGCGCAGCAGGAGGACCTGGCGCTGGCCGTCGATCCCGGCTTCGCCGAGGACTGGCGCGCCGGCAAGCCCGCGAAGATCGACATCATCACCGACACCACCCGCCGCAACGGCGACGTGAAGGTGGCGCGGGTGAGCAAGGTGCTGGAAAGCTACGGCGCCGGGGTCGGCGCGCTGCGCCTGCTGGTGCGCGGGATCGACCCGGCGATCGCCACCCCGCTGCACGTCGGCACCCGCGACATGGCCACCCCGGAAGCCAAGAACAGCCAGTTCATGGCGGTGCTGCTGCCGATGATCCTGACCATCTTCGCCTTCATCGGCGGTGCCCATCTGGCGATGGACACCACCGCGGGCGAACGCGAGCGGCAGTCGCTGGAGCCGCTGCTGGCCACGCCCGCACCGCGCGGCGCGCTGGTGGGCGGCAAGATGCTGGCCGCGACCGCGCTGGGGCTGGCCTCGCTGCTGCTGATCCTGGTCTCGTTCAAGGTCTCGGCCACCCTCGCCAGCGGCATGGCCAAGCAGATGGACGTGAGCGTCCTGGCGATGGGCAAGCTGCTGCTGACCCTGCTGCCGCTGGTGCTGATCGGCACCGCGCTGATGACCGCGCTGGCCGCGGGCGCCAAGAGCATGAAGGAGGCGCAGAGCCATATCATGTGGCTGATGCTGATGCCGATGCTGCCGGCCTACGGGCTGATGGCCTACCCGCTGAAGGACACCGCGGTCTGGCAGTACGCGGTGCCGTTCCTGGCGCAGAACCAGCTGATCCAGAAGATCACCCGCGGCGAGTCGGCCTCGATGACGCAGTGGGGGCTGTACCTGGCCTGCTCATTGGCGCTGGCGGCGCTGCTGTGGGCGTTGGCGGTGTGGCGCTACCGCCAGGAGAAGCTGGCGATCTCGGCCTGAAGCCGCTCGCGCGTCGCTCGCGAAAAAGCCCGGCGCATGCCGGGCTTTTTCGTGTCCATCGCACCGCAGGGCGCGCCCGCGGTGTGCACATGCTTACTGCTCGAACGCGATCGTGCGCCGGCTGGTGACCGCCTGGTTCACCGGCTGGAAGCGCCAGCGCTTGACCGCGGCCAGCGCCTCGCGCTCGAAATCGCGCTGGAACTGGCGCGGCACGTCGCTGGACACCACCCGCGCGCTGGTGACGCTGCCATCGGTGCCGACGGTGTATTCCACCTGCACCGAGCCGCTGGCGCCGGCACGCTGGGCCGCCGGCGGGAACTTCGGCCCCGGCAGGCTGACCGGGCGCAGTTCATTGCCACCGGCCGCGGCCGCAGGACGCGGCGCGGCGGCGGCAGGTGCAGCCTGCTGCGCGGCGGCCTGTTGCTGGCGCTGGCGCTCGGCTTCGGCCGCCGCCGCCTGCTGCTGGCGCTGGCGTTCAGCCTCGGCCTCGGCCGCGGCCTGCTGCTGGCGCTGCTGCTCGGCGGCGGCCTGCTGCTGGCGCTGTTGCTCCTGCAGCTTCTTCTGGTCTTCCTCACGCTGCTTGGCCAGCTCGGCCTTGCGCTTGGCCTCTTCCTCGGCGCTCAGGGTCTGGGCCTCGGCGCGCTTCTTGGCCGTCGCCTCGGCGCCCGCGATGCCCGCCTTCAGCCGCCCCAGCGCCGGGTGGTTGGGATCGGCCTTGCCGATCAGGGCCACCAGCCGCTTGGCTTCGTCGACGTCGTCGCGGGCCACTGCCTGGTCGGCGGCGATCACCGCCATCGGCAGCAGGTCGCTGAGCGCGCTGGCGGCACCGGCATTGGCCGGCTGCTTGTCGCGCAAGGCCAGGTAGTACTCCATGGCGTTGTTGCCAGCCGGCGCGTACAAGCGGTTCTCGTTGTACGCCTTGCTGGCGGCTTCGCGCAGCTCGTCCGCGCCCATCGCGGAGACCGAGGCCGCCACCACCGATTCCGGGGCGGGTGCCTTGGCGGCCGTCGGTGCGGCCTGCGGGCCGGCCGTGGTTGCCTCGTCCTTCTTGCAGCCGGCCAGCGCCACCGCGACCGCCACTGTCAACGCGACCGGCACCAACCCCCGGTGCCGCTTGTTGCTTGCAGACATGTTCTCGATTCCCCTGTGGAGATGCTCCCAATTCCACGATAGCACGCGGCAGCGGCGCCAGCTTGTCAAGCCGCAGGCGCGTCCGCGCTCACTTTCCGATGCAGAAGCTGGCGAAAATGTGACCGAGTAGCGCATCCGCGTCCACCCGCCCACCGATCTCGCCGAGGCTGGCGTGCGCCGCTGCCAGGGCCTCGGCCGCCAGTTCCAGGCGTTCGTGCGCGAGCTCCGTGCCGGCCTGGCGCAGCCCCGCCTGCGCACGCGCCAATGCGTCCACGTGGCGCGCGCGCGCGGAGAACGCGCCGTCGCCACCACCCGCGCCGGCCAGCGCCGCCAGCCGCGCGTGCAGCGCGGGCAGCCCGGCACCGGTCTGCGCCGAGACCGCCAGCGCATCCGCGCCGAGCGCGGGCACCTGCGGCAACAGGTCGACCTTGTTGTATATCCACAACACCTGCGGCACCGCCGCCAGATCGGCGGCGACCGCCGCGCGCCCGGCCTCGGGTTCGCGCGCATCCAGTACCACCAGCGCCAGGTCCGCGCGCGCCAATTCAGCCCGCGCGCGGCGGATGCCCTCGGCCTCGATCGCATCGCCGGCGGCTTCACGCAGCCCGGCAGTATCCACCAGCGTGAGTTCCACGCCGTCGATGCGCACGGTTTCCTGCAGCAGGTCGCGGGTGGTGCCGGCGATGTCGGTGACGATCGCGCGCGCACTGCCGGCCAGCGCGTTCAGCAGCGAACTCTTGCCGGCATTCGGCGGCCCCACCAGCACCGCATGCAGGCCGTCGCGCAGGCGGCGGCCGCGTTCGGCTTCGTCCCGGAGCGCGGCCAATTCGCCCGCGGCCTGCTCCAGCGCACGCCGCAGGGCCTCGCCGCCGAGGGTGTCCAGCGGTTCGTCGGCGAAATCGATCGCGGCCTCGACCTGCACCCGCAGGCCCAGCACGGCGGCCATCACGGCCTCGACCCGGCGCGAGAACACGCCGTCCAGCGAGCGCCGCGCCGCGCGCGCGGCCTGCAGGTCGGCGGCGGCGATGAGGTCGGCGATCGCCTCGGCCTGGGCTAGGTCCAGCTTGCCGTTGAGGAAGGCGCGCTGGCTGAATTCGCCCGGCCCGGCCTGCTGCGCGCCCAGCGCCACACAGCGCGCCACCAGCGCCCGCAGCAGCACCGGGCTGCCGTGCGCCTGCAGTTCCACCACGTCCTCGCCGGTGAAGCTGGCCGGGGCGCGGAAATACAGCGCGATGCCGTCGTCAATCACCGTGCCATCGGCGTCCAGGAAGCGCACGTGGTGGGCATGGCGCACCCGCAGGGGGCGTGCGCAGACGGTTTCCGCGATCGCCTTCGCGCGCGGGCCCGACAGGCGCACGATCCCCACCCCGCCCGCGCCCGGCGCGCTGGCGATGGCGACGATGGTGTCGTGGCCGGCGGCGGCGTTCATCGCGGCATGATCGCAGAAACGCATGGACCCGCCGCGCGGCGGGTCCATGCAGGGTGCGCGGCGCGCAGGTCAGGCGGCCTTGGCCGGCTCCTCGGCGAAGCGCTTGGTGTTCCACCACTGCTGCAGCATGCCCAGCGCGCCGTTGGTGACCCAGTACAGCACCAGGCCGGCGGGGAAGAAGGCGAACATCACCGCCATCACCAGCGGCATCATCTGCATCATCTTCTTCTGCATCGGGTCCATGCCGACCATCGGCGTCATCCGCTGGGTCAGGAACATGATCGCGGCGTTGAGCAGCGGCAGGATGAAGTAGGGATCGCGCGCGGTGAGGTCGCTGACCCAGCCGACGATCCACGGCGCCTGACGCAGCTCGACCGCCTCCAGCAGCACGTAGTACAGCGCAAGGAACACCGGCATCTGGATCAACACCGGCAGGCAGCCACTGGCCGGATTGATCTTTTCCTTCTTGTAGAGATCCAGCATCGCCATCTGTAACTTCTGCTTGTCGTCGCCGTAGCGCTCCTTGAGCTGCTCGATGCGCGGCTGGAACCTGCGCATCTTGGCCATCGACTTGTACTGCGCCGCCGACAGCGGGTACAGCACCAGCTTGATCAGCACCACCAACAGCACGATCGCCCAGCCCCAGTTGTCGGTCAGCTTGTGCAGCTGGGTCAGCAGCCAGTGGATCGGCTTGGAGAGCACGGTGAAGATGCCGTAGTCCATGGCCAGGCCCAGGCCCGGCGCGGTGGCATCGAGCTTGTCGGCCAGCTTGGGGCCGACCCACAGGGTGGCCTCGCTTTGGAAGCGCTGGCCGGGGGCCAGGGTGATCGCCGGGCCACGTGCGCTGATGCTGTACAGCGCGCCTTTTTCGCCCAGCGTGTACAGCGCAGGCTGGTCCGGCTGTGGCACCCAGGCGGCAAGGAAGTAATGCTGCGACAGCGCGACCCAGCCGCCGGTCACCTGCTGGTCGAGCGGGCCGTCCTTGGTGAAGTTCGGATACTTGCGCTTCTTGTATTTGTCCTGCGGGCTGTACCAGGCCGCGCCGCTGAGGCTGAAGGACTCCGGATTGGTGAAGCCGCTCTTGACCACCGGCGGGACGCGCTCGAGGCGGCGGTCGATGTCGCCGCTCCACGGGCTGGCGCCGGCGTTCACCACTTCATCGCGCACGTGCAGCGCGTAGCTGCCGCGCGCCAGGGTGAAGGTGCGCTGCACCTGCACGCCGCCCGCATCGCCGGCCAGGAACACCGCCTGCACCGCCGGCTGTCCGGGGGCCAGCGCGATCGCGCGCGCCGGGGCCTGCGGGCGCCAGGCCAGCTCGCGCCCGTGGGCATCGCGCCAGAGCGCCTCGGCCGCGAAGAAGCTGGTCGGGTCGGCATCGAACAGCACCACCGGCGGGCTGCCCGCCTCGCGGCTCTGCGGATACTTCAGCAGTTCGGCATGGGTCACCGCGCGGCCGTCCAGCACCAGCGCCAGCACGTCGTTGCGCAGCTGCACGCTGACCGGGGCCGGAGCCGCCACGCTGGTTGCAGCGGGGGCGGACGCGGCGGGCGTCGCGGCCGGGATCGCAGGCACCGCGGCCCCAGTCGCGCTCGCGGTGGCCGCCGGGACTGCGGCCGGCGCGGCCTCCTGCGGCGGCGTGCCCCATTCGCGCCAGAGCAGGAAGGCCACCATCAGCCAGGCGGCAAGCAGGAAGGTGCGGGTCTGGTTCATTCGTCAGCCGTCTCGGGGCCGCGCACGCGCGCAGCCGGATCAATGGGGGGGTGGGAGGACGTCGCGGCCGGCATTGTGCCGACCGCGGCCGGTACGGGCAACGCACCGGCCCGGCGCAGCAGACGCTGCAGGGTGGCACGCAGGGTCGCCGCATCGGCCTGCGCCGCGCCGCGACGGGCGACGATCACATAGGCGCCGGGGCGCAGCTGCGGGCGCAGCTGGCGGAAGGTTTCGCGCAGGGCGCGCTTGATCCGGTTGCGACCGACCGCACGCGGGTCCACCTTGCGCGAAACCGCCAGCCCCAGCCGCGCGGGCGCGGCGTCTTCCAGCCAGTGCAGCGCGAGGTCGGGCTCGGCCTTGCGCGTGCCGGCCTCGAACACGCGCGCGAACTCGGCCTTGGCGCGCACCCGCGCCGCGCGCGGGAACCCGCGGCAAGGGCGTTCGACAGACGCGACGACGCCGGCATCCTGCGCGGAGGCCGGCGTCGAAGGTGTTGCGGGCGCGGTCATCGGATTCCGGCGCAAGGCCGGAGACGGCCTTGCGGCCGCGTGGGTCAGACCGTCAGGCGATGACGGCCCTTGGCGCGGCGGCGGGCCAGCACCTTGCGGCCGTCGGCCGTTTTCATACGGGCGCGGAAACCGTGGTCACGCTTGCGCTTGAGGTTGCTGGGCTGGTAGGTGCGCTTGGTCGCCATGGCGGGCCTGCTTGCTTTGTTTCAACGGAAAAGACCGCCAATGATAGCGGCCGTCCCGACGCGGCGCAAGCCGGCCTGTCGCGGCACCCGGCCCCACGGGGTTTTGCTCGGCCCGGGGCGATGCTAGTCTGGCGCATTCCCCGACCTTATCCACAGGCGCTCCACAGGCGCCTGGTCCGTTCCCGTTTTCGAGACCCGCCCGCGCATGGATGTTTGGCCCACCTGCCTGCAACGCCTGGAATCCGAACTGCCGCAGGAGGACGTGCTGGCCTGGCTGCGCCCGCTGCAGGCCGCCCAGGAGGGCGATGGCTTGGTGCTGTACGCGCCCAACATCTTCGTGCGCGACGAGGTGCAGTCGCGCTTCCTGCCGCGCATCCGCGAACTGGCCCGCCATTACGGCGGCAATACCGAGGTGCTGCTGGACATCGGCGCCCCGCGCCGCGCGGTGGCCCCGGTGCAGGCCGCCGCGGCCAGCGCGGCCCGGCCCGCCCCGGCGGCGGCGCCGTTCCAGGGCAACGTGGACCTGCACTACACCTTCGACAACTTCGTGGAAGGCCGCAGCAACCAGCTGGCGCGCGCCGCCGCCTGGCACGCGGCGCAGAAGCCGGGCGACCGCGGGCACAACCCGCTGCTGCTGTACGGGGGCACCGGCCTCGGCAAGACCCACCTGATGCACGCGGCCGGCAACGAGATGCGCCGGCTCAACCCCGAGGCGCGGGTGCTGTACCTGCGCTCCAACACGTTCTACGACGCGTTCTTCCGCGCCCTGCAGGAAAAGAGCACCGACCAGTTCAAGCGCCAGTTCCAGAAGATCGATGCGCTGCTGATCGACGACATCCAGTTCTTCGCCGGCAAGGACCGCACCCAGGAGGAGTTCTTCCACACCTTCAACGCCCTGTTCGAGGGGCGCCAGCAGATCATCCTGACCTGCGACCGCTATCCGCGCGAGGTGGACGGGCTGGAGCCGCGGCTGAAGTCGCGCCTCGGCTGGGGGCTGTCGGTGGCGATCGATCCGCCGGATTTCGAGACCCGCGCGCAGATCGTGCTGGCCAAGGCGCGCGAGCGCGGCGCGGTGATCCCGGACGAGGTGGCCCAGCTGATCGCCAAGAAGATGCGCAGCAACGTGCGCGAGCTGGAAGGGGCGATCAACAAGCTGACCGCCCAGGCCGGCCTGCTGGGCCGCGCGGTGACCATCGAGTTCGCCCAGGAGACCCTGCGCGACCTGTGGCGGGCGCAGCAGCAGTCGATCAGCATCCCCAACATCCAGAAGGCCGTGGCAGACTACTACGGGCTGCAGCTGCGGGAGATGCTGGGGAAGAAGCGCAACCGATCGCTGGCCCGTCCGCGCCAGATGGCGATGGCACTGGCCAAGGAACTGACCGAACACAGCCTGCCGGAAATCGGGATGGCGTTCGACGGCCGCGACCACACCACGGTGCTGCACGCCTGCCGCCAGATCCGCACCCTGATGGAAAGCGATGCCAAGCTGCATGAAGATTGGGAAAAGCTGCTGCGCAAACTCAGTGAGTGAACCCGGGAGAAGCTGTGGACAACCTGCGGGCAGCCGCGATCCGCAAAACGATCCACAGCTTTTCCCCTTGCTCGAACAGGCTTTTGCAGTGCGTTTCTGTCCAAGAATTCAATAGCAAAAACAATGAGTTGAACCACTTATCCCGGGATTTTCCGGACACCAGCTCCACCCCGTTTTCAGATTTATCACCATTTTCAGAAGCAGGAGCAGCCCGCCTGCCCCGCTTCCCAACCGATCGGCCGAGGGGTCCACATGCGGTTTTCCCTGCAACGCGAAGTGCTGCTCAAGCCGTTGGCGCAGGTCGTCAACGTCGTCGAACGCCGGCATACCTTGCCGGTCCTGGCCAACCTGCTGGTGCGGATCCAGGCCGGCGTGCTCTCGATGACCGGCACCGACCTGGAGGTGGAGATGGTGGCCCGCACCAGCGTGGATGACGCGGTGGACGGGGAAATCACCATTCCCGCGCGCAAGTTCTTCGAGATCGTGCGCTCCCTTCCGGACGGCAGCCGGGTCACCGTGTCCCAGAGCGGCGACAAGGTCGGCGTGCAGGCCGGCCGCAGCCGCTTCAGCCTGTCCAGCCTGTCGGCGAACGATTTCCCGGCGCTGGACGAGGTAGATGCGAGCGAGCGCGTGACCATCCCCGAGGCGGCCCTGAAGGAGTTACTGGAACGCACCGCGTTCGCGATGGCCCAGCAAGACGTGCGTTACTACCTCAACGGCCTGCTGTTCGACCTGCGCGAGAACGCGTTGCGCTGCGTGGCCACCGACGGCCACCGCCTGGCGCTGTGCGAGACCGCACTGGAAACCGGGCACGGCGGCAGGCGCCAGATCATCGTTCCGCGCAAGGGCGTGCAGGAATTGCAGCGCCTGCTGGAAGGCGGTGATCGCCAACTGGAGCTGGAAGTCGGCAAGGGCCACCTCCGCATCAAGCGCGACGACGTGACCTTCACCAGCAAGCTGATCGACGGCAAGTTCCCGGATTACGAAGCGGTGATCCCGATCGGCGCCGACCGTGAAGTGAAGGTGGACCGCGAAGCCCTGCGCGCCGCGTTGCAGCGCGCGGCCATCCTGTCCAACGAGAAATACCGCGGCGTGCGCCTGGAAGTGATGCCGAACCTGCTGAAGATCAGCGCACACAATCCCGAGCAGGAGGAGGCACAAGAGGATGTGGAGGCCGAGACCGCCGTGGACGGGCTGGCAATCGGGTTCAACGTCACCTACCTGCTGGAGGCGCTGACCGCGCTGCGCGACGAGTACGTCGTGATCCAGATGCGCGATGCCAATTCCTCCGCCCTGGTGCGCGGCGCCGAAAGCCAGCATGCGCGGCACGTGGTCATGCCCCTGCGGCTGTGATGCTGCACGTGTTCCACGTGGAACTTGGCTTCCGACGCCCGGCTTCGACCGGGCGTCGCCGTTTTGATGCCCGTCGCCCGGGCACGCCATGCTGATCCGCCAGCTGCGCGTGGAGGGCCTACGCCGGTTCGATGACGCCCGCTTCGCGCCGCAGCCGGGATTCAACCTCATCACCGGCGACAATGGCAGCGGCAAGACCAGCCTGCTCGAGGCCCTGCACCTGCTGGCGCATGCCCGCAGCTTCCGCGGCCGGGTCCGCGACGGCCTGATCCGGCAGGGCGCGCCGGCGCTGCAGGTCTACGTGGAATGGGAGGATGCACAGGGGGCGCCGCGCCGCGCCGGGCTGCGGCACACCGGCAATGCCTGGCAGGCGCGCCTGGACGGGCAGGACGTGGCCCAGCTGGGCGCGCTGTGCGAAGCCCTGGCGGTGGTGACCTTCGAGCCGGGCAGCCATGCGCTGGTCGATGGCAGCAGCGAGGTGCGCCGCCGCTATCTCGATTGGGGCATGTTCCACGTGGAACATGGCTTCCTTCCGCAGTGGCGGCGTTATGCCCGCGCGCTCAAGCAGCGCAACAGCCTGCTGCGGCAGGGCGGGGGGGCGTCGCTGGAGGCCTGGGAGCATGAGCTGGCGCAGGCCGGGGAAGCCATCACCGGCCTCCGCCAGGCCTACGTCGCGGGATTGCAGCCGCATCTGGCGCGCATGCTGCCGCTGCTACTGCCGGCCGCCGGCAGTATCGAACTGGGCCTGCAGCCAGGCTGGAAGCGGCAGGAGCTGGGGCTGGCGGATGCCCTGCTGCTGTCGCGCGAGCGCGACCTGGCGCTGGGGCATACCACGCTGGGGCCGCACCGGGCCGACCTGCGCTTCGTCCTGCAATCGCTGCCGGGGCGCGACGGGCTGTCGCGCGGGCAGGCCAAGCAGCTGGCGCTCGCGCTGCTGCTGGCGCAGGCCGCGCATCTGGCCGAATCCCGCGGGGCTTGGCCGCTGCTGCAGCTGGACGATCTGGGCTCGGAGCTGGACCGACAGCACCAGCGGCGAGTGCTGGCCCTGCTGGCCGATACCGGGGCCCAGGTGCTGGTGACTGGAACCGAGCGGCCGGCGGGCTGGCCGCTGGCCGACCTCCCGGCGGCACTGTTCCACGTGGAACATGGGACGGTGTCCGGGCCGTTGCCCGGCGCCGCCTGAAGTTCGGGCCCGGCCCGCCGGCGTGGCGGGCGGCAGGGTCGGCTATACTGCCGGTTCCTATAGCTAATGTGTCCTGGCGCGCCCGGCGCGCCGCGGGAGTCGAACGCGTCGATGTCGCAGAACGAACAGACCCCGGGCCAGTCGCCCGAAGCCACCCCGAACAGCAACTACGATTCCAGCAAGATCACCGTCCTGCGCGGGCTGGAAGCGGTGCGCAAGCGCCCGGGCATGTACATCGGCGACGTCCACGACGGCACCGGCCTGCACCACATGGTGTTCGAGGTGGTGGACAACTCGGTGGACGAGGCCCTGGCCGGCCACGCCGACGACATCGTCGTCACCATCCATGCCGACGGCTCGGTCAGCGTGTCAGACAACGGCCGCGGCATCCCGGTGGACATCCACAAGGAAGAGGGCGTGTCGGCGGCGGAGGTCATCCTCACCGTGCTGCACGCCGGCGGCAAGTTCGACGACAACAGCTACAAGGTCTCCGGCGGCCTGCACGGCGTGGGCGTGTCGGTGGTCAATGCGCTCTCCAGCAAGCTCACCCTGGACATCTGGCGCGACGGCGGCCACCACCAGCAGGAATACGCGCACGGCGAACCGGTGTATCCGCTCAAGCGGGTCGGCGAGCAGGGTAGCCGGCGCGGCACCACGCTGCGGTTCTGGCCGTCGGCCGAGACCTTCAGCGATGTCGAGTTCCATTACGAGATCCTCGCGCGCCGCCTGCGCGAGCTCAGCTTCCTCAATTCCGGGATCAAGATCACCCTGGTGGACGAGCGCGGCGAGGGCCGCCGCGACGTGTTCCAGTACGAAGGTGGAATCCGCAGCTTTGTCGAGCACCTGGCGCAGCTGAAGACCCCGCTGCACCCGAGCGTGATCTCGGTCAGCGGCGAGCAGAACGGGATCACGGTGGAGGTCGCCCTGCAGTGGACCGACGCCTACCAGGAAACGATGTTCTGCTTCACCAACAATATCCCGCAGAAGGACGGCGGCACCCACCTGCAGGGCTTCCGCGCGGCGCTGACCCGCACCCTGACCAACTACATCGAGCAGAGCGGGATCGCCAAGCAGGCCAAGGTGGCGCTGTCCGGCGACGACATGCGCGAAGGCATGATCGCGGTGCTGTCGGTGAAGGTGCCGGATCCCAGCTTCTCCAGCCAGACCAAGGAAAAGCTAGTCTCCTCGGACGTGCGCCCGGTGGTGGACAGCATCTTCTCCGCCCGCCTCGAGGAGTTCCTGCAGGAACACCCGAACGAGGCCAAGGCGATCGCCGGCAAGATCGTGGATGCCGCCCGCGCACGCGAGGCCGCGCGCAAGGCGCGCGACCTGACCCGCCGCAAGGGTGCGCTGGACATCGCCGGCCTGCCGGGCAAGCTGGCCGACTGCCAGGAAAAGGATCCGGCGCTGTCCGAGCTGTTCATCGTCGAGGGCGACTCCGCGGGCGGCAGCGCCAAGCAGGGCCGCAACCGCAAGAACCAGGCGGTGCTGCCGCTGCGCGGCAAGATCCTCAACGTCGAGCGCGCGCGCTTCGACCGCATGCTGGCCAGCGCCGAGGTCGGCACCCTGATCACCGCGCTCGGCACCGGCATCGGCAAGGACGAGTACAACCCGGACAAGCTGCGCTACCACCGCGTCATCATCATGACCGACGCCGACGTGGACGGCAGCCACATCCGCACCCTGCTGCTGACCTTCTTCTACCGGCAGATGCCGGAGCTGATCGAGCGCGGCCACATCTACATCGGCCTGCCGCCGCTGTACAAGGTCAAGCAGGGCAAGAACGAGCTGTACCTGAAGGACGATGCCGCGCTGGACGCCTACCTCGCCGGCAACGCGGTGGAAGGCGCCGGCCTGGTGCCCGCCGAGGGCGAGCCGGCGATCGAAGGCGCCGCGCTGGAGGGCCTGCTGCTGGCGTTCGCGCGTGCGCGCGAGGCGATCGCCCGCAACGCGCACCGCTTCGATCCGGGCGTGCTGGAGGCGCTGATCGATTTCCTGCCGCTGGATGCCGCCAGTTTGGCCGTGCACGGCGACCTGGATGCGGCGCTGGCCGCACTGGCCTCCCGCCTCAACCAGAGCGGCCTCGGCAAGCCGCGCTACGCACTGCGCTGGCAGGCCGCGCAGGAAGGCCGATCGGCCGCGCTGCTGGTCACCCGCACGCACATGGGCGAGGAGCTCACCCAGGTGTTGCCGCAGGCGTTGTTCGAGCATGGTGAGTTGAAGCCGCTGCGCGATGCCGCCGCCCAGCTGCACGGGCTGGTGCGCGAGGGCGCGCGCATCCTGCGTGGCAACAAGGCACAGCCGATCACCCGCTTTGCCGAGGCGCAGGCGTGGCTGCTCGAGGAAGCCAAGAAAGGCCGCCAGATCCAGCGCTTCAAGGGCCTCGGCGAGATGAACCCCGAGCAGCTGTGGGACACCACGGTGAACCCGGAAACCCGCCGCCTGCTGCAGGTGAAGCTGGAGGATGCGGTGGCCGCCGACGCCCTGTTCAGTACGTTGATGGGGGATGTGGTCGAACCCCGTCGCGAATTCATCGAGGACAACGCGCTCAAGGTCGCCAACCTGGACGTGTGACGCCCCGCCGCGCGGTGTTCCGGCAGGCCATCCGGCACACGTCCGTTCACGCGCGTTTTGCTAGGTTTTCCGTATGCCGCGCCCGGCGCGGCCCCACTATCTCCCGAGGTGCCCCATGCCGCAGATGTCCCGTCAACCGCTCGTGATCGCCCTGTCCGTCGCGCTGGGTGCGCTGACGCTGGCGCCCATGGTGCACGCAGATCCGCAGTCGAGCATGCGCGAGGAGCGTGCCCGCCGCGAAGCCGAGCTGGGCAAGGGCAAGACGACGGCGAAGGCCGAAGCCAAGGCCCCTGATTACCCCAATGCAACCCGCCAGTCGCCCGATGCCAAGGCGTCGCCGAAGGTGATCAAGCAGCTGCAGGCCATGCAGGAACGCTATGAAAAGGACGATTGGGCAGGCGTGATCGCCAAGGCCGAGGAGATCGCCGGCATGTCCGGGGCGAACGCCTACGACAAGTCCTTCGCTTACTCGATGGCCGGCAATGCCGCCGCGAGCATGGATGATCAGGCCAAGGCCGCGGAGTACTTTGCCAAGGCCATTGCAGAGAACGGTCTCGACAACGACAGTCATTACGCCACGATGTACAACCTGGCCGCGACCCAGTACGGCGAGGGCAAGTACGCCGATGCGCTCGCGACCGTCGATCGATTCCTGGCGGAAACCAAATCCGAGAAGCCCGAGCATCTGTCCCTGCGGGCTTCCATCCTGGCCAATCTGGATCGCTACGACGAGGCTGCAGCGATCTACAAGCGGCTGTTCGCGCAGAAGCCGGACGACAAGCGGATGCTGATGAACGCGGTCTCGGTGCTGCAGAGCGCCGAGAAATTCGACGAGGCAAACGCGCTGCTCGGGGATGCCTACAAGCGCGGCATGCTGACCGATCCGCGTGAGTTGCGCGCGCTCTACATTGGGTACATGAATGCCGGCAAGTGGGCCGAGGCGCAGAAGGTGATCGAAGACGGCGTGGCCAAGGGCATCCTGCAACCCGGTCCGGATCTGGCCCGCGACTACCAGATCCTGGCGCAGACCGCCTACGCGAACGACAACATGCCGCTGGCGGTCGAGATGTACAGGCGTGCCGCGCCGATGGCCGCCGATGGCGAGGCCTATCTCAACCTGGCCAAGGTGCTGGACTACACGGGCAAGAAGGCGGAGGCGAAGGAGGCGGCCAAGCAGGCGCTGGCCAAGGGCGTGAAAAAACCCGAGGACGCCAACCGCATCCTGGCGCGTTGAGACGCTGCGCGCATTTTTTACATACGCCAGCGTCGGGGCTTGGAACAAGTCGCCGCGATTGGTATAGACTACGGGATTCCTGCGGCCCACAAGCCGCTCAGATGACGCCCCGGTGCCGATGCCCGGGGCCCCCCACACCAGAGCCGTGCGCATGACGCAAGATCTCGCCTACATCGAGAAGAAAGAAGGCCGCGATAGCGGCTTGAGCTGGCCGCGCATCGCCGGTATCAGTTTCGCCATCGCGCTGCATGCCGCCGCGCTGTTGCTGCTGCTGTCGCCGGTCGCACCGCCCGCACCGGACGTGCAGAAGGACGACGTGGTCAGCGTCACCTTCATCGAACCCCCGCCGCCGCCGCCGCCGCCGCCGCCGCCGCCGCCGGAGCCGCCCAAGCAGCTCACCCCGCCGAAGACCCTGTCGCCGCCGCGGCCGACGCCTACCCTGCCGCCGCCGCCGGATGAACCGCCGGTCGTGCTGGATACGCCGCGTGCGGTCGACGTGGCCGCGCCGCCGCCGTCGCCGCCGTCGCCGCCGGCCTCCGTGCCCGACATCGGTTCCAGCGTGGATCCGTCCTCGCGCGCGATGAATCCGCCACGGTATCCGCCGGAGGAAATGCGTCGCGGCATTCAGGGTACTACGGTTCTGATCGTCGTCATTGATGCCAGTGGCGGCGTACTCGACGTCGAGATCGAGAAGTCCAGCGGCAACCGCAACCTGGACCGCGCGGCCCAGCAGGCGGCGCGCAAGTGGCGCTTCAACCCCGAGATCAAGAACGGGCAGAAGGTCGCCAGCCGCGTCCGCGTGCCCGTCGAGTGGAAGCTGAATTAAGCCGTTCACACGCAGTCCGTTCTACCCCGTTCCACCCCGTTCCACCTTTTCGTTCCACCCTCATCCACGACATCAAAAGGTAAGCGTATGTTGCAAGAAACTGCTGCCGCCGCACCTGCCGCCGCCGGAGGCAACAACGCCGCCGCGCTGCAGCAGATGGGCTTCGACCATCTGATCCAGGGCTTCGACGCGGTCGGCTGGGCCGTCTTCCTGACGCTGTCCATCATGTCGGTGATGTCCTGGTACTGGATCATCATCAACTTCATCAAGAACATGCGCCTGCGTGCGCGTGCTGACCGCGTCGTCGACACGTTCTGGGAAACCCCGAACGCGCAGGACGCCATCCGCTTCATGGAAGAGCAGCCGAAGTCCGAGCCGTTCTCCAAGATCGCGCTGGACGCCGCCCAGGCCGCGGCCCACCACTCGCGCCAGGACGGCTCGCGTCTGGCCGAGACCCTCAACCGTTCCGAGTTCGTGGACCGCGCGCTGCGCCAGGCCGTGACCCGCGAGTCGCTGAACCTGGAAGACGGCCTGACCGTGCTGGCCACCGTGGGTTCGTCGGCGCCGTTCGTCGGCCTGCTCGGCACCGTGTGGGGCATCTACCACGCGCTGATCAAGATCGGTTCCTCGGGCGACGCCTCGATCTCGGCGGTGGCCGGCCCGGTGGGCGAGGCGCTGATCATGACCGCGATTGGTCTGTTCGCCGCGATCCCGGCGCTGCTGGCCTACAACGCCTTCGTGCGCTTCAACCGCGTGACGAACAACCAGTTCGACACCTTCGCGCACGACCTGCACGACTTCTTCGCCACCGGCTCGCGCGTCGGCGAAGCGGCCGGCAAGCGCTGATCGGATCGACCGGAACCTGACGGAGGCCACGGACCATGGGTGCGAGTGTAGGCAATAAGGAAGACGGCGCGCCGATGGCGGAAATCAACGTCACGCCCCTGGTGGACGTGATGCTGGTGCTGCTGATCATCTTCATGATCACCACGCCGCTGATGAACCACAAGGTCAAGGTGGCGCTGCCGGAAGCGACGGTCGAGAAGAAGAAGGAAGAGAAACAGCAGGTGCCGCCGGTCACCATCACGGTGACCGATGCGGGCGAACTGTTCCTCAACGATGAGCCTTCCACCAAGGCGGCGATCGAAAGCCGCCTGTCGGTGGAGGCGCAGAAGACCCCGCAGCCGCCGGTGCAGATCCGCGCCGACAAGACCACCCACTACGGGCTGATCAACGACGTGGTGAAGATCGCCCAGCAGCAGGGTATCGCCAAGGTCGGCTTCGTCACCACGCCGCCGAAGAAGGGCCAGTAAGGAGAACGCACGATGGCCTTTTCGACCAACAAGTCTGGCGGCCCGATGGCCGACATCAACGTCACTCCGCTGGTGGACGTGATGCTGGTGCTGCTGATCATCTTCATGGTGACCATGCCGATCCAGTCCATCCCGGTGGACGTGGACCTGCCGCAGAAGACGGACAAGCCGCCGGAGAACCCGAAGGAGCCGCCGGATCCGATCCGCCTGCGCATCGATGCCTCGGGCCAGGTGTTCTGGAACGATTCCCCGGCCGCGGTGGGCGAGTTGCAGAAGCGCATGATGGAAGAAGTGGCGCGCGACCCGACCAACCAGCCGGAGCTGCAGATCGACACCAACGACCAGGCCGAATACGGCGTGCTGGCGAAGGTGCTGACCGCAGCCAAGAACGCCGAGATGGTCAAGATCGGCTTCGTCCAGAACTGATCCATCCGCAATACGTTGAAGATTTCCCTGCTCCGGTCTTGCGGAGCACGTCGTGGATGACGAAACGCCGCCTTCGGGCGGCGTTTTTTTTGTGCGCGATCAGGAGGCGATACCGTGCGCCGATGGCGTCTTGAGGTGCGCCTGCAGGCGCACTGCAATCAATAGAAGTGGGGCGGGACTCTGGATGGCGCCGGAAATCGGGCTCAGGCGGCGGCGCGCACCAGGGCGCGGTAGGCGCGCACGGTCGGCGCCAGGCCGGCATACAGCGCCTCGCCGATCAGGGCGTGCCCGATCGACACTTCCAGCACGCCGGGCACCGCGGCCAGGAACGCCGGCAAGTTGGCCTGGTTGAGGTCGTGCCCGGCATTGACCCCGAGGCCCGCGGCCTGCGCCAGGCGCGCGGTCGCCGCCGCAGCGGCCAGGGCGGCCTGCGGGGTGCCGGCGGCGAAGGCCTCGGCGTACGGGCCGGTGTACAGCTCCACCCGGTCGGCACCACAAGCGGCGGCCTGCGCGACATCTGGGTCGCCGACATCCACGAACACGCTTACCCGGCAGCCCAGCGCCTTGAACGCGGCCACCAGCGGGCGCAGCGCGGCACCGTCGCGGGCGAAGTCGAAGCCGTGGTCGGAGGTGAGCTGGCCATCGCCGTCCGGGACCAGGGTGACCTGCGCTGGGCGCACCGCCTCGCATAGCGCCAGCAGCCCCGGATAGCCCGGGCGCGGCGGCGCGAACGGATTGCCCTCGACGTTGAACTCCACCGCGCGGTGGCGGCACAGGGCGCCCAGCGCTTCCACGTCGTCCGCGCGGATGTGGCGTGCGTCCGGGCGCGGATGCACGGTGAGGCCGTCGGCACCGGCATCCAGGCAGGCGATGCCGGCCTGCAGCACGTCCGGCTCGCGGCCACCGCGCGAATTGCGCAGCACCGCGATCTTGTTGAGGTTGACGCTGAGCGCGGTCACGGCGCGTGGCCGGCGGTGTCGTCGTCGCGGCGCGCCTGCGCCTGCTCGCGCAGGCGGCGCAGCTCCGCCGGATCCAGCATCGCGGACACGTCGCGCCCGCTGCCCGCTACCCGCGCCTGGTACAGGCCCAGCACCCACAGCACGAACAGCACCAGCGCCGCCAACAGGCAGCCCAACAGCACCGCCATCGAATGGGTGAGGAAGGCGAACGCCATGGCGGCGAATGCCAGCAGGAGGAACAGCCAGTGCATGGGCGGCCTCGCGGAGTGGACTGGCGAGCAGTGTACGCGCGGCCGGCGGTCAAAGCAGCGGGGCCAGCAGGCGCGCCAGCGCCTCCGGAAGCCGCGCGCGCCACAGCGGCCGCGGACGATCGGGGCGCACCCGCGGCGCGAATGCGAACTCGCGTTCGATCTGCTGCGCCAACGTGGCGGCGACGCCGGCGTCCTCGAACAGCAGCGAGGCCTCGAAGTTCAGGCGGAAGCTGCGATGGTCGAAATTCGCGCTGCCGATGATGGCCAGCCCATCGTCCACCAGCAGCGCCTTGCTGTGCAGCATGCGCGGACCGTATTCGTACACCTTGACCCCGGCCGCCAGCAGGTCGTCGTAATAGGAGCGCACGCACCAGGTCACCAACCGGCTGTCGCTGATCCGCGGCACCAGCAGGCGCACGTCCAGCCCGCCGAGGGCGGCCGAGGTCAGCGCCATCATCGCCGCCTCGCCGGGCACGAAGTACGGCGTCGTCAGCCACACCCGCCGGGTGGCGACGTGGATGGCCGACACGTACATGCGGTGGATCGCCTCCCACGGCGAATCCGGGCCCGAGGTCAGCAGCTGCGCGCGCACCGGGCCGGGCAGCGGCGGCGGCATCGCGCGCACCACCTCGCCGACGAAATCGTCGCGCTCGGTAGCGTACGCCCAGTCCTCGACGAACACTTCCTGCAGCGAGCGCACGATGTCGCCCTCCACCCGCAGGTGCAGGTCGCGGTAGGCGTCCTCGCGCAGGCGCTCGTCCTCCTCGTCGGTGATGTTGATGCCGCCGAGGAAGCCGACCCGGCCGTCGATCACCACCAGCTTGCGGTGGGTGCGCAGGTTCATCCATGGCCGCTTCCACGGCGTCCACGGGCGCACCGGATGGAACCAGGCCAGCTCGCCGCCGGCTTCCAGCAGTGGTGCGAAGAAGCGGCGCGCGGCCTGCTTGGAGCCGACCGCATCCAGCAGCAGGCGTACCTTGACCCCGGCGCGCGCGCGCTCGACCAGGGCATCACGCAGTGTGCTGCCGGTGCGGTCGGGCTGGTAGATGTAGTACTCCAGGTGCACGTGGTCGCGCGCCCGGGCGATGGCCTCCAGCAGGGCCGGATATTTGCTGCCGCCGTCCACCAGCAACTGCACGGTGCGCGCGGTGCTGGGCGCCAGCCCGGTGGTGGCGTGCGCCAGCGTGCGCAGCTCGGCGCTGTCATCGCCGCCGGTGGAATCGGCGGGTAGCCGGGCGTGGTGGCGCAGGCGGCGCCTGCGGTGGCGCACGATCCGCTGCGGGCCGAGGAAGTAATACACCGCGAACCCGATATAGGGCAGCGCGGCCAGGCTGATCAGCCAGCTCAGGGTGGCCACCGGTTCGCGCTTCTGCAGCACGATCCAGCCGCCCAGCCACAGCAGGTACAGCAGCCAGCCGGCGAGCAGCCAGGCGTGGATGTGGGGAACCGCCCAGAGCGCGTCCCAGGCGGGGATCAAACCGGGCATCGGGGCATCCTTGGACGTGGGCGTCGGCGGGTGGATGATCGTCGCGGGCGGTGCGACCGCCAAAGGGTAGGCTGCGCGAATGGAGATTTCACCTGTCGCAGGCGATGACGATGCCGGGCGCGCGCAGGCGCCGATCCACGGCAGGGGCGCCGCCAGCCACCTGGCCGGTCGCTTCGCGCGCCAGCAGGCCTGCGCCGAGGACGATGGCTGGGGGTCGGTGTACGCCGCGCAGGCGGACGCGCCGGCGCTGCGCACCGAGGTGCGCGTCGAGCGCGCGCGCCGGGTGATCAGCCGCAACCAGTCGCCCGACCTCGGACTGCGGCAGTCGGTCAACCCCTACCGCGGTTGCGAGCACGGCTGCGCCTACTGCTTCGCGCGGCCCTCGCACGCCTATCTCGACCTGTCGCCGGGGCTGGATTTCGAGACCCGCCTGTTCGCCAAGACCAATGCCGCCGAGGTGCTGCGCACGGAACTGGCCCGGCCCGGCTACGTGCCGGCGCCGATCGCGCTGGGGATCAATACCGACGGCTGGCAGCCGATCGAGCGCCGCCACGGGATCAGCCGTGCCTGCCTGGAGGTGCTGCTGGCGGCGCGCCATCCGGTCAGCATCGTCACCAAGGGCAGCGCGCTGCGGCGCGATCTCGACCTGCTGGCGGCGCTGGCACGCGAGGGCCTGGTGCAGGTGCATGTGTCGGTGACCACCCTCGACAACGGGCTGTCGGCGCGGCTGGAACCGCGCGCCGCGGCCCCGCATGCGCGCCTGCGGCTGATCGCCGCGCTGCGCCAGGCCGGGGTACCGGTGGGCGTGCTGGTGGCGCCGGTGATCCCGGCGCTGACCGATGCCGAGCTCGAGCGCATCCTCGCCGCGGCGCGCGAGGCCGGCGCGCAGGCCGCTGGCTACGTGCTGCTGCGCCTGCCGCACGAACTCAAGGCGCTGTGGCGGCAGTGGCTGCAGCTGCACGTGCCGGATCGCGCGGCGCGGGTGATGGGCCTGCTGCGGCAGATGCACGGCGGGCGCGATTACGACGCCCGCTTCGGCCACCGCCAGCGCGGCAGCGGGCCGCTGGCGGACCTGCTGGAAAGGCGCTTTTCCACCGCCTGCCGGCGCCTCGGCTACGGCGCACTGCCGCCGCTGCGCTGCGACCTGTTCGCGCCGCCGCGGCCAGCGTCGCCCCAGGGCATGCTGTTCTGAAAGCCGCGCTGGCCTGAAGACGTCGGGAAACCGCGCGCCCTTCAGTATGCCGGTAGCGGGATGCGCTCGTCCGCGTCGCCCGGGATCAGGCCGAAGGCGCCGCGCTCCCAGTCCGCCTTGGCCTGCTCGATCCGTTCCTTCGAGCTCGACACGAAGTTCCACCACAGGTGGCGCGGGCCATCCAGCGGCTCGCCGCCGAACAGCATCGCCTTCAGCGGGGTCTTCGCGCGCAGCACGTGGCGCGCGCCGCGGTCGAGCAGCACCAGGTGTTTGGCGGGCACATCCGCGCCGTCCAGCTGGGCCTGGCCGTCCAGCAGGTAGAGCGCGCGTTCCGGTGCTTCCGCGGCGATCGCCAGTTCGGCCTCGGGCGCGAGGTCGACGGCGACGTTGAAGGTGTCCGCGAACACCTGCACCGGCGATTCCATCCCGAACCCGCGGCCGGCGATCACCCGCAGGCGCACGCCGTCGGCATCATCGCGCAACGGCAAAGTGGCGGCGGCGTGGTGGTGGAACGCCGGCGCGATCTCCTCGTGCGCCTTCGGCAGCGCCACCCAGGTCTGCATCCCGTGCAGGGCGTGCCCGGCGGCGCGCGGATCCGGCGGGGTGCGTTCGGAATGCGCGATGCCCCGGCCGGCGGTCATCCAGTTGACGTCGCCCGGCTGGATGTCCTGCACGCTGCCGAGGGTGTCGCGATGGCGCAGCACCCCGGCCCACAGGTAGGTGACGGTGGCCAGGCCGATGTGCGGATGCGGGCGCACGTCGAGCCCGCGGCCCGGCTCGAACAGCGCCGGCCCCATGTGGTCCACGAACACGAACGGGCCGACGCTGCGCGCCTGCAGGCTGGGCACGGCGCGGCGCACGTCGAAGCCGCCGAGATCGTGGCTGCGAGGAACGATCAGGGTGGTCATCGCGCCTCCTCGACGGCGTGGCCGTCAACCGAAATGCGGCAGCAGCGGCCCTTTGAGCCACAGCCAGCGCGCCATCCACGCGCTGACGAAGCCGATCAGCACGGTCAGCGGCAGGCCGACCCGCAGGAAATCCCCGAAGCGGTATTGCCCGGGGCGCAGGATCAGCAGGTTGCCGTGGTGGCCGATCGGGGTGAGGAAGGCCACCACCGCGCCCATCGCGGTGCACACCACGAACGGCGTCGGCGGCAGGTGCAGCGCCTGTGCCAGCGAAATCGCGACCGGCCCCAGCAGCGCCACCGTCGCGGCATCCGACATCGGCTGGGTCAGCAGCGCGGCGGCGGTGAACATCACCAGCAGGACTGCCAGCGGCGGCCAGTGTGCGACCAGGTGCGCCAGCCCGGTGGCCAGCAGGTCGGCGGTACCGGTCTGTTCCATCGCGATCCCCAGCGGGATCACCCCGGCGATCATCACGAAGATGCGCACGTCGATCGCGCGGTAGGCCTGGCGGATGTCGATGCAGCCGGTCGCCACCATCATCACCGCGCCGAGCAGGAAGGCCAGCGGTGCCGGCAGCCACTCGCTGGCGGCGATCAGGACGGTGGCGCCCAGGATCGCCAACGCCAGCGGCGCGCGCAGCCGGCGTTTGGCTTCGCCCGCGAACGGCGCGAGCAGCAGGAAGCCGTGATGGGTGGCCAACTCGGCAAAGCGCGAGGGCCGCCCCCACAGCACCAGCAGGTCGCCCTCGCGCAGGCGTGCGTCGGAGAGGCGCTCCGCCACCGGCCCCGAGTGCCGCCACAACCCGACCACCACCGCGTGGAACTGGCGCGAGAAATCCAGCTCGCGGATGCTGCGGCCGATGAACTCCGAGCCCGGCGCGACCACGGTCTGCACCAGCTGCGGGGTGCCTTCGCCGCTGAGGGTGTCGTGGAAGCGTGCGATCGCGTTGAGGTCCAGCCCGGGATCGTCATGCAGCGACATCAGCTCGTCGGCGCTGGCTTCCACAAGCAGGACGTCGCCGCCCAGCAGCGGGCTGCCGGCGGTGAGGTCGCTGCGGCGCACGCCGTCGCGCAGCCAGCCGAGCACCTGCACCGACGGGCCGATCGCCTTCTGCATCTCGGCCAGGGTGCGGGTGGCCCATTGCCCGCCGGGCACCACCAGCAGCTCGGTGCGGAAGCGGCCCAGGCGCAGGTAGTCGTCCTCGCCGCCCTCGCCGCTGCGCTTGGGCAGCAGCCAGCGCGCCGCTAGCATGTACAGGGTACCGACCACCACCAGCGCGACGCCGATCGGGGTGATCGCGAAGATGCCCAATCCTTCGCTGCCGATGCGCTGCAGCTGGTCGTTGGCGAGCAGGAACGCCGGCGCGCTGACCAGGGTAAGGGTCGTACCCAGCGAGGCCGCCAGCGACATCGGCATCAGCAGGCGCGAGGCCGGCAAATGGCGGTCGCGCGCGTGCTTCAGCAGCAGCGGCAGCATCATCGCGGTCACCATCACGTGGTGGGTGAACGAGGCCAGCAGCGCCACCATCGGCATCACCACCGCGATCGTGCGCCACTCGCTGCGGCCGCTGGCGCGCCCGATCCAGGCGCCGATATGCTCGGTGACCCCGGTGGCGGCCAGCGCGCCGGAGATCACGAATACCGCGGCGACGATGATCGCCGGCTCGCTGGCGAAGCCGGACAGCGCCTGCTTGGAATCGAGGGTGCGGGTCAGCACCAGCGCCAGCAGGATCAGCATCGCGGTGATGTCGATCCGCAGCTTTTCGGTGACGAACAGATACAGGCCGCCGGCCAGGATCAGGCCGAACGCGATCTGGGGCCACAGGTGGTGGGCGATGTGCATGCACCCATTCTGCCCAAAATCCGGGCACGCACCGCATTCCGGCCCGGAATGCGGTGCGGCCGCCCGGTTCTGTCGCGCCGGGATCAGCCGGCGGCGGCGTCATGCCGCAGGTGGTAGGCCACCGCGGCCTCCACTTCGGCCTTCGAACCCAGGAACACCGGCACCCGCATGTGCAGGCCGGTGGGCTGCACCTCCAGCATGCGCGTCCGTCCGGTGCTGGCGGCGCCGCCGGCCTGTTCGACCAGGAAGGCCATCGGGTTGGCCTCGTACATCAGCCGCAGCTTGCCGCCCTTGGGCGCGCACTTGCTGTCCAGCGGATAGCTGAAGATGCCGCCGCGGGTCAGGATGCGGTGCACGTCGGCCACCATGCTGGCCACCCAGCGCATGTTGAAGTCCTTGCCGCGCGGGCCGTCCTTGCCCCGCAGCAGGTCGCCGACGTACGCCTGCATCGGCGGCTCCCAGAAGCGCTGGTTGGACATGTTGACCGCGAATTCCTTGGTTTCCTCCGGGATGCGCATGCCGCGCACGGTCAGCACGAAGCTGCCTACCTCGCGGTCCAGGGTGAAGGCGTGGGTGCCGTGGCCGACGGTGAGGACCAGCGTGGTCTGCGGGCCGTACACGCAGTAGCCGGCCGCCACCTGCGCGGTGCCGGGCTGCAGGAAATGTTCGTCGCCTGGGGTGGTCACGCCTTCCGGGCAGCGCAGCACCGAGAAGATGGTGCCCACCGAGACGTTCACGTCGATGTTGGAGCTGCCGTCCAGCGGATCGAACAGCAGCAGGTAGTTGCCGCGCGGGTACACATCGGGGATCGGCTGGCTGTGGTCCATCTCCTCCGAGGCCAGCCCGGCCAGGTGGCCGCCCCAGGCATTGGCTTCCAGCAGGATTTCGTTGGAGAGCACGTCCAGCTTCTTCTGCGCCTCGCCCTGCACGTTGATGCTGGCCTGCCCGGCCTCGCCGGCGTCGCCCAGCACCCCGCCCAGCGCGCCCTTGCCCACCGCGATGGAGATGCGCTTGCAGGCGCGTGCCACCACTTCCACCAGCAGCCGCAGTTCGGGAGTGATGCGGCCGGCGCGCTGTTCCTCGATCAAAAAGCGGGTCAGCGAGATCTGGGCTTGCGTCATGGGCACGGCCTCGGCGGGTACGGAGGCGCGCATTGTCGCCGATGTCGCACGCACAGGCTCATTCCGAAGCAGGACGCAGCTGCAACACGGCGGGGCTGCCGCGGCGCCGGGTGACCTCGCCCACCTGCAGATGATGGGCCGCCAGCGCGGCGCGTGCGGCATCGTCCCAGTGATCGAGCGCAGTGGCATCGCGGCCGACGAGGAGTACATCCACGCGTCCGGCCTGCCAGCGCTCCAGTGCCCACGCCTGCGCGTCCAGCGCCGCCTGTCCGTTCGCATCGGGCGCCGCTTCGCGGGCGTTGCCGCTGGCCATCGGAATGGCGGGCAGGGTCTGCAGCGCGGGGATCACCACCAGCGGCGCGGCGCCATCCTTGCGTTGCCTGGCCAGGTCGCGCTCCATCTGCTGCGCGCGAAGCGGCGGCACGCGGGCATCCGCCGCCAGCCGGAACTCCCAGCGGGCCCCGTCCTCGCTGCGTTCCAGGCGGCCCAGGTAGGGCAGCAAGGCCTGGATGAGCTGCATCCGCGTATCCTGCGCCGCCTGCTGGCGCTGCAGGCGCAGGTTCTCGGCATCCTGCAAGGCCAGCACGCTGCGCTGGAGTTCGGCCAGGGTGCCTTGCTGGCGCGCGAAACTGGCGTCGTCCGAGGTCAGCACCTCGCGGATGTGCACGACGGCCTGCCTGCCCAGCTGCGCCTCCAGCTGGCCTTGCAGCGTGGCCTCCAGGCCGCCGACATGGTGCGGCACCATGATCACCGCATCCACGCCGATGCTCTCGTCATTGGCCTCCACCCGCAGCGCGGAAATCCGGCCGTTGGCCGCGGCGACGGCCTGCTGGAGGGTGTTGCGCACGGTGAGCTGGACCTGCGATTGCTGCGCGATCCGCTTGAGCGCAAGGCCGAGCGGCACCGACAGCAGCACGAACACGGTCACGATCAGGATCGCCTGCCAGACCGTCTGCTTGGGGGTATCCGCGCCACCGAAGCCATACCAGCGCGCGACGATGGTGACCGACAGCGCGATCGCCAGCAGGTTGGTCATGAACAGGAAGGCGGCGCCGCCGGCCACGTCCCAGTTCGCCACCGCGATCCCGAAGCCGACCACCGCCAGCGGCGGCATCAGCGCGGTGGCGATCGCCACCCCGACGATGGTCTCGCCCTTGCGGGTGACCGTGGCGTAGGCGCCGGCCAGGCCGGACAGCACCGCCACCAGCAGGTCGAACAGGGTGGGCCGGGTGCGCGCCAGGATTTCGCTGGTCGCCGCCTGCAGCGGCGAGAGCCAGACGATGCCGATCGCGATCGCCAGCGCCAGCCCGATGCCGATCGCCAGCGATCCCAGCGATTCGCGCACGGTGCGCAGGTCGAAGGTGGCCAGGCCCATGCCCAGCTCGATGATCGGCCCCATCAGCGGCGAGATCAGCATCGCGCCGATGATGACCGCGGCGGAGTTCTGCAGCAGGCCGAGGGTGGCGATGCCGCAGGACATCACCACCATGAAGGCATAGCGCGGACCGGCACGGCCGCCCTCGTGGACGTGCTCGAGCACCGCGATGCGGTCGATGCCGTCCACCAGCCGGGTCTTGCGCCACTGCCGCGCCCACCGCCACCACGCCGCGGGGGAGGCCAGATCGAACCGGGAACTGTCCATGCGCCAAGGATAGCGGGGTGCCGCGCCGCGACGAGGGCTCAGAACCCGAAGCGCGCGCCCGCCCCGAGCAGGGTGGCGAGGCCGAGCAGGGCGAAGATCACCGCGGCCACCGCGTGCACCAGGCGCATCGGGATGCGATGGGCCAGCTTGTCGCCGAGGAACACCGCGGGCACGTCCGCCACCAGCATGCCGGCCGTGGTGCCGATCACCACCCCCAGCGGCGAGGCGTAGTGCGCGGCCATCGCCACCGTGGCGACCTGGGTCTTGTCGCCCATTTCCGCGAGGAAAAAGGTCACCAGGGTGGCGCCGAACACACCGAAGCGTTGCGCGATCCGGGTTTCCTCGTCTTCGATCTTGTCCGGCACCAGGGTCCACGCCGCCATGCCGAGGAAGGACAGGCCCAGCACCCAGCGCAGCACCGCCGGGTCGAGCGCGCTTGTGATCCACGCGCCGAGCGCGCCGGCGAGGCCGTGGTTGACCAGGGTTGCTGCGAGGATGCCGAGCACGATCGGCAGCGGCTTCTTGAAGCGCGCGGCGAGCAGGAAGGCGAGCAACTGGGTCTTGTCGCCGATCTCGGCCAGGGCGACCACGGCGGCGGGGACGAACAGGGATTCCATCGGTACTCCCGGGCCGGATCACGGACGCATGACCACGACGCCTCCCCGGCCACGGATGGAGGCGCTGTGGTCAAAGGTCTTGCCAAGCACGGGAACCTGCCTGCGCCACGGCCGGCTGGCCGAGTATGTTGACGCAAGCCCCGTCGCGCGGACGGGAGGCTACTCCCCAATGACGGGGCGCATTGTAGCAGGCGCGGCTGCCCGGCTCCCCCGCGCCGGCGTCACACGTCGCCGCCGTTGGCCCAGCCTTCGCCGCTGCCGCGCTGGAACACGTGGTCGGTGGGCAGCACGCTGCCGGCCGGGATCGTGTCCTGCCCGGCCAGGCGCGCATAGATCGGGGTGAAGTCCGGCCGCGTCGCGTCCATCAGCTGTTCGAAGCTGTCGATCACGAAGTAGGTCTTCTGGAAGGTGTCGATGCGGTAGCGCGTGCGCATCACCCGCTCCAGGTCGAAGCCGATCCGGTTCGGCGCCGCGGATTCCAGGCAGTGGATGGATTCGCCCTTGGAGCTGACGATGCCGGCGCCGTAGATGCGCAGGCCGTCGGGCTGGCGGATCAGCCCGAACTCCACCGTGTACCAGTACAGCCGCGCCAGCTGCATCAGCGCGTCCGGGCCAATCGCGTGCGCCTTCACGCCGCCCTTGCCGTAGGCCTCCAGGTAGTCGGCGAACAGCGGGTCCATCAGCAGCGGCACGTGCCCGAACAGGTCGTGGAAGAGATCGGGTTCCTCGATGTAGTCGATCTGGTCGGGGCGGCGGATCCACCAGCTCACCGGGAAGCGGCGATGGGCGAGATGGGTGAAGAAATCCAGCTCCGGCAGCAGCCCTTCCACCCCGACGATCTGCCAGCCGGTGGCCGCGCCCAGCGCCGCGTTGAGATCGGAGAACTTCGGGATGCGGTCGGGCGTCATCCCCATCGTGTCCTGCGCGCGCAGGAAGGCATCGCAGGCGCGGCCGGGCAGGATCTCGCGCTGGCGCGCGTACAGCCGGCGCCACACGTCGTGGTCGGTGGCGGTGTAGCTCTCCCACGGCTGCTCCACGGTGCCGGTGGCGTAGACCGGCAGCGATCCGCGGTCGGTCTGGATGTTCTCGAGGCGGCGGGGCGTGGGCAGGGCGGACATGGCGGATCCGGCAGGCGGCTTGGGCCTTCCAGCCTAAGCCGCGGGCGGCGCAAGATGTCTGCGTTGTTGCGCAGATATCGGAAATACGCGCAATATAATTGCGTATGAACGTGGAATGGTGGAGAAAATGTCCGGGTATTCGCTGGATCGGATCGACCTGTTGCTGCTGGCGGAACTCCAGCGCGCGGCGCGCCAGACCAATGCCGAGCTGGCCGAGCGCGTGCACCTGTCGCCCTCGGCCTGCCTGCGCCGGGTGCAGCGGCTGGAGCGCGCCGGGGTGATCGCCGGCTACCGCGCCGAGGTCGATCCGGAAAAGCTCGGCCTGGGCCTGCAGGCGTTCGTCCGGGTGCAGCTGAAGAGCCACGACGCGGCGCGCATCGCGGTGTTCGCCGAACAGGTGAACGGCTGGCCGGAGATTGTGGCCTGCCACGCCCTGACCGGCGACATGGACTACCTGCTGCAGGTGGTGGTGCGCGACCTCGAGCATTTCTCACGCTTCCTGCTGGACAAACTGCTGGCGCAGGCCGAGGTGGCCGACGTCAACACCAGCTTCGTGCTGCGCACGGTCAAGCGTGCGCAGGCCTTGGTGCCGGAGGCGTAAGGCCCAGCCGGCAGGCCGCGGTCACCGGGCCATCACCGCGCGCCGGCCAGCGTCGCCTCCAGTTCCAGCAGCGCGCGGTCGCGGCCGATCGCGGCGGCGGCCACCAGTTGTCCGCCACGGTAGTAGCGCACCAGGCAGTCGCCGGCGGCGGGATCGCCGTCCAGCTCCAGGTTGTCCCAACCGCGGCCGTGGCCGACGTAGCGCAGCTCGATGTCGGCCTGGTGGGTCCAGAAGAACGGCGGCACTGCGTAGGCCACCTCGTCGCCCAGCATCGCATCGGCCACCGCCTGGCCCTGGCGCTGGGCATGCACCCAGTGCTCCACCCGCGCCCAGCCATCGGCATGCGGATAGCACGCCGCGTCGCCGGCGGCGTACACCCCGGGCGCCGAGGTGCGCAGCCCGGCATCCACCCGGATGCCGTCCTCCACCGCGAGGCCGGCCGCCTGGGCCAGCGCGGTGCGTGGCTTCACCCCGACCCCGAGCAGCACCGCGTCCACCGCCAGCGTGCTGCCATCCGACAGCCGTAGCGTGCGGCCATCGAAACCTTCGGTCTTGCAGCCAAGGTGGAACACGATGCCCTGCGCGCACTGCCGGGCCAGCAGGTTGGCCGCCAGCGCATCGCCCAGCAGGCCGGCCAGCGGCAGCGCCTCGGGCGCGACCACGTGCACCTCCAGCCCGCGGCTGCGCAGCGCGCCGGTTGCTTCCAGCCCGATGAACCCGGCACCGACGATCGCCAGCGTGCGCGCGCCATCCAGCGCGGCCAGCAGCGCATCGGCATCGGCCAGGCTGCGCAGGGTGAACACGTTGGGCGCATCGAAGCCGGGCAGGCGCACCGGCTCGGCGCCGGTGGCCAGCAGCAGCGCGTCGTAGTCGAACACCGCGCCGTCGGCGCAGCGGACCTGGCGCGCGCCCGGGTCCAGCGCCGCGACCGTGCAGCCCAGGTGCAGCGCGATCCCTTGCGCGGCGTATTCCTCGGGCGCCTGCAGCGGGATCCAGTCCGCCGGCGCATTGCCGGCGAGGTAGTCCTTGGACAGGTTGGGCCGATCCACCGGCGGCGCGCGGTCTTCGCTAAGCAGCGCGATGCTGCCGCCGAAGCCGCGCTCGCGCAGGCGGCGCGCGCAGGCATACCCGGCCGCACCGCCGCCGACGATCACCACCTTGCGCGGCGCGACCTCCACCGCCGTTGCGGCCTCGGGTGCGGGCGACGACGCGGCGCGCACGTAGGCCATGCCGTCGCGCACCTCCACCTGCCAGCAGGCCAGCGGTGCGAACGCCGGGGCATGCACGGCGCGGCCATTGCGCAGGTCGAAGCAGGCGTGGTGCCACGGGCAGCGGATTTCATCGCCCACCCGCAGGCCCTCGCCCAGCGGCGCGCCGTAGTGGCTGCAGCTGCCCGAGACCGCATGCAGGGCTCCGCCCACGCGCGCCAGCAGGACCCGCTGGCCGTCCACTTGCCCGGCGAGCACGCCGTCATCGGGAATCGCGGAGATGGCGATGCCGCGGCCGAAATCCGGCCCGCTGGCCGGGGTGTGATCGCCCATGGTCGACTCCCGATCGCTGCAGGGCCTCCAGCCTTGCCCGCGTGCGATTCAAATGGCGTGAAGGCGGATCGGGAATGGTGGCGACGGTCAGTTGGCGCGGCAGTCCGGATCGCGCCGCCACTTGTCCAGCCAGCCGCTTTGCTGCGCGCAGCGGGCCTTGCGCTCGGCCTCGCGCTGCTGCGCTGCGCGCGCCTCGGCCTGCGCGCGGGCCTGCGCCAGGCGCTGCGCCTGCATCGCGGCGATCTTCGCGCGGATCTGCGGCAGCGCGGCCTGGGCGGCGCGCTCGCCTTCCAGGATCGCGCGGTTGCGGGCCGCGAAATCCGCCGGGCCGATGTCGTTCACCGCGGGGCGGATCACCACGTCGGCGCGCGCCAGCTCGGCCGCGCCCAGCTTCTGGCCCATGATCGCGATGCTGCGGTTGACGTTGCCGAGCAGGCTGCCGGCATCGGCGCTGCCGGTGGGCTTGGTGGAGATGTCCACCGCGATCACGATGTCGGCGCCCAGCTCGCGCGCGGCGTCCACCGGCACCGGGCTGACCACGCCTCCGTCCACGTAGTGGTATTTGTCGATCGCCACCGCTTCAAACACCCCGGGGATGGCGCTGGAGGCGCGCACCGCCTGGCCGACGTTGCCGCGCACGAACACCGTGCGCTGGCCATCCTCCAGGCGCGTGGCGACCGCGGCGAACGGCTTCTTCAGGCGCGCGAAGGAACGGCCGTCGAGCTGCGCGTTCACGTAGTCCTGCAGCTTCTGCCCCTTCACCAGCCCACCCGAGAACAGGCTGACGTCGCGGATGCTGGCCTCGTCCAGCGCCACCGCCTTCTGCTGCAGCGCGTAGGCATCCATGCCGCCGGCATACAGCGCGCCGACCACGCTGCCGGCGCTGGTGCCGGCCACCACCGCCGGCTGGATGCCGTTGGCCTCCAGCATCTTGATCACGCCGATGTGGGCGAAGCCCTTGGCGGCGCCACCGCCCAGCGCCAGCCCGATCTTCAGCGGCGGCACCGATACGGCGGGTGTGGTCGTAGCCGGCGCGGCCACGGGCGGGGCCTTGGGCGTGCTGGCGCAGGCGGCCAGCAGGGTGGCGATGCAGGCGAGGACGAACGGCTGGCGCATGGACAGGATCCGGTCACATGGATGGGACGGCCGCCGAGCTTAAGCCCGCACCCTGAAACCGTGGCCGAATCGACTGTAGCCGGCCCCGAAAACACGACTGCCGCCTTGCGGCGGCAGTCGTACTCCAACTCCTTGGGGAAGGAGGTTGGTTCAGAAGCGCGCTTCCAGGCCCAGCGACAGGGTGTTGGCGCTGATGCGCAGGCCGTCGCCCGAGCCCTGGTTGTGGTCGTAGTTCAGGCTGACGCCGAAGGTCTTGCTGAAGTCGTAGCCGGCGCCGATGCCGTAGTACGGCTTGGTCGAGGTCGCGCTGCCGTTGCCCAGCGAGGAGTTGACCGAGAGCTTGCCGCGGGCGATGCCGCCGCGCAGCTGCACGAAGAAGCCGAGGTCGGTCGGGGTCGCGTGTTCCTTGACCACCACGCCGAGGCCGATCGAGGACAGCTTGCCCTTCGCATAGTCCACGCCATCGTTGTACAGGGTCTGGTCGTAGAAGCGGCTGTAGTTGCCTTCCACGGCGAAATTCGAATTGAACCAGTAGCCGCCGCGCAGCGAGTAGGCGGTGTCATCGTCATGCGCGCTGTCGCCGCCGTCGAGGCTGCCCTTGACCTTGCTCTGGCCGACTTCGGCGCGAACGAACCCGTCTCCGGCGAAGGCGGAGGCCGACAGGACGGACAGGGCCAGCGCGCAGGCCAGCATCAGGGACTTCTTCATGTGCAACTCCTTGTGTATGGGTATGCGCCGCCAATCCCGGCGGCCCGCGCATATTAGTGACCGCGGGTGGGATCGCCAATGCGTGCGCAGCGGCGCGCTGCACGCGCGCATCCGGCCGGGTGCGCCCTGCTCAGTTGCAGCGCGACTCGCAGCGGGCTTCGGGCAACTCCAGCAGGAATCGCGCGCCGCCGCCTTCGCGGTCCTCGTACCACAGCTGCCCGCCGGCATTGACCACGATCTGGCGCGCCAGCGCCAGCCCCAACCCATTGGAGTGGCCGGGGTCTTCGCCGTTCCCGCGCAGGCGTTCGAACGGCTGGAACAGCCGCGGCTGGAAGAACGCCGGCACGCCGGGGCCGCGGTCCTGCGCCACCACCTGCCAGTAGCCGGGGGCACCGGCGCGCGCCACCAGCTCCAGCTCGCCGCCGCCGCGGGCGTACTTGAGCGCGTTGCTGATCAGGTTCTCGCCCACCTGGCGCAGCACCTGGCGGCTGATCGCCACGCAGGCCTCGGTCTCCGGCGGCTGTACCCGCAGGCGCAGGCCGTGCGCCTCCAGCTGCAGTTCGTAGCGGGCCGCCAGCCAGTGCAGGGTCTCGCCGAGGTGGGCACAGCCCCCGGACGCTGCGCCGCCGGCGCGCGCGGGGTTGGCCTGGGTGTCGAGGTAGTCGTGGATGTAGGTCAGCGCCTCGCGGGTGCTGTCCTCGATGATCTGCAGGTAGCGTGGCGCGCGTTCCGGCCGGCAGTCGGGCTGGGCCAGCATCTCGCAGGCGAACAGCACGCTGGTCAGCGGATTCTTGAGGTCGTGCGCGACCAGGGTGACCAGCGCCTGGCGCTCGCGCGCCACCTGCTCCAGGCGGTCGCGGGTCAGCTTCAGCCGCAGGTGCACCTGCACCCGTGCCAGCAGTTCCTCGGCGCTGCACGGCTGGCCGATATAGTCCACCGCGCCGGCATCGAAGGCGCGCAACAGCCGGGTCTGGTCGGGAGTGGCGGTCAGCACGATGATTGGCACGGCCTGTAGTGCCGCGGTCGCATGCAGCCCGTGCAGCAGTTCGACCGCCGTGGTGCCGGGAATCGGCAGGTCCAGCAGGATCAGGTCCGGCGGTTGCGCCTGCGCCAGCGCGAGTGCCTGTTCGGCATCCGCGGCGCGCATTACCTCATGGCCGTTTTCGCCCAGCAGTGCACACGCCGGGCAACTCGGAGGCTGGGCCGTTACGATCAGGATGCGGCCGGTGCGGGCGATCTGGTGCGGCATCCTGCAGGCTCCTTGCCGGGCTGGAGGGCTACGCTAGCAGAGCCCGCACGTGGCGGATAGCGCATTCAGGCCGAGGCCAGTTCCCGCCACTCCCCGGGCTGCAACCCCTGCAGGCGGTGCGGACCGATCGCCACCCGCACCAGGCGCAGGGTCGGCAGGCCGACCGCCGCGGTCATCCGCCGCACCTGGCGGTTGCGGCCTTCGCGCAGTTCCAGTTCCAGCCAGGCATCCGGCACTGTTTTGCGGAAGCGCACCGGCGGGTCGCGCGGCCACAGCGCCGGCGCGGCCAACAGGCGTGCGCGGGCCGGGCGGGTGGGCCCATCGCTGAGCCGCACGCCCTCGCGCAGCTGCTGCAACTGGGCTTCGCCCGGGGTGCCCTCCACCTGCACCCAGTAGGTCTTGGGCTGCTTGTGGCGGGGGTCGGTCAGGCGGTGCGCCAGGCCGCCGTCATCGGTCAGCAGCAGCAAGCCTTCGGAATCGAAATCCAGGCGCCCGGCGGGATACACGCCCGCGGGCAGGCCGAACCCCGCCAGCGTCGGCCGCGGGCTGGCGCTGCGGTCGGTGAACTGGCACAGCACGCCGTAGGGTTTGTTGAAGGCGATCAGCATCCGCGTCCGCCCTGGCCGGTGCCTGCGATGCGGCATCCGTGACCGCCGGCACGGTCATGGCTGCGGCCCGGGCGCAGACTGCCAGCCGAGAGCACGCCGGAGAAACGCGTCATGTCGGTATCCACCACGGCTTCAAGCGGGCTGCAGGCCGCGCAGCGGCAGCTGGATGCGGCGGCCTCCGTGATCGCCCGCCAGCCGCTGGCGGAGGCGGCCGGCCCCCGGGTGGAGCAGGCCGACAGGGCAACCGGCGGGGTTTCCACGTCCCTGCGGAGCGATGCGTCGGCGTCCGGGCTGGAAGGCGCGCTGGTCGATGCGCGCGCGGCCACCTACGCGTTCCAGGCCAACTTGAAGGTGCTGCGCACGCAGGATGCCCTGCTGGGCACCCTGCTCGACGTGCGCGCCTGAACCCGCGGCGGGCGCGCTGGCCGGCGCGCGGCGCGGCCGCTCAGAGCGTGGCCAGCGCCGCATTGAAGGTGGTGCTGGGACGCATCGCGGCGGACAGCCTGGCCATGTCCGGGCGGTAATAGCCGCCGATGTCCACCGGCTTGCCCTGCACCGCGATGAGCTCCTCGACGATCTTCGCCTCGAACTCCGCCAGCCGCCGGGCCAGCGGCGCGAAGGTCTCCGCCAGCGCGGCATCGGTGGTTTGCGCGGCCAGCGCCTGCGCCCAGTACAGGGCCAGGTAGAAATGACTGCCGCGATTATCAATGGTACCCAGCTTGCGGCCCGGCGATCTGTCGTTGTCCAGGAAGGTGGCAGTGGCCGCGTCCAGCGCGTCCGCCAGCACCTGCGCGCGGGCGTTGCCGGTGGCGTTGGCCAGATGCTCCAGCGAGGCCGCCAGCGCCAGGAACTCGCCCAGCGAATCCCAGCGCAGGTAGTTTTCTTCCAGGAACTGCTGCACGTGCTTGGGCGCGCTGCCGCCGGCACCGGTCTCGAACAGGCCACCGCCGGCCAACAACGGCACGATCGAGAGCATCTTCGCGCTGGTGCCCAGCTCCAGGATCGGGAACAGGTCGGTGAGGTAGTCGCGCAGCACGTTGCCGGTCACCGAGATGGTGTCCTGGCCGGCGCGGATGCGCGCGAGCGAGAGCTTCATCGCCTCCACCGGCGCCAGGATGCGGATGTCCAGACCGGTGGTGTCGTGCTCGCCCAGGTAGCGTTCGACCTTGGCGATCAGGTGGCGGTCGTGCGCGCGCTGCGGGTCCAGCCAGAACACCGCGGGGGTGTTGCTCAGGCGCGCGCGGGTGACGGCCAGCTTCACCCAGTCGCGGATCGGCGCGTCCTTGGTCTGGCACATGCGCCAGATGTCGCCGGCCTTGACCGCATGTTCCATCAGCACATGGCCGGCCTCGTCCAGCACCTGCACCACGCCGTCGGCGGTGATCTGGAAGGTCTTGTCGTGGCTGCCGTATTCCTCGGCCGCCTGCGCCATCAGGCCGACGTTGGACACGCTGCCCATGGTCGCCGGGTCGAACGCGCCGTGCGCCTTGCAGTCGTCGATCACGGCCTGGTAGATGCCGGCATAGCAACGATCCGGGATCACCGCCTTGGCGTCCTGCAGCTGGCCCTGCGCGTTCCACATACGCCCGCCGTCGCGGATCATCGCCGGCATCGAGGCATCCACGATCACGTCGGAAGGCACGTGCAGGTTGGTGATGCCCTTGTCGGAGTTCACCATCGCAAGTGGCGGGCGCTGCGCATACAGCGCGGCGATGTCGGCCTCGATCTGCGCGCGGGTTGCGCCGTCCAGCTGCGGCAGGCGCGCGTACAGATCGCCGATGCCGTTATTGGGGTCGAAGCCGATGCGCTCCAGCGTCGCGGCGTGCTTCTCCAGCACCGGGGCGTAGAAGCGGCGCACCACGATGCCGAACATGATCGGGTCGGACACCTTCATCATGGTCGCCTTCAGGTGCAGCGAGAACAGCACCCCGCGCGCCTTGGCGTCTTCGATCTGGGCATCCACGAAGGCGGCCAGGCGGTCGGCGCGCATCACGCTGGCGTCCAGCATCTCGCCCGCCTGCACCGGCACCGGCGCGCGCAGCGGGAAGCGGCTGCCGGTGGCGCTGGTGAACTCGATCCGCACGCTGCCGGCGGCGGGCATGGTCACGGACTGCTCGCTGCCGTAGAAATCGCCATCGTCCATGTGCGCCACGTGCGCGCCGCTGTCGGCCGACCACGCCGCCAGCTTGTGCGGATGCTTGCGCGCATAGGCCTTCACCGCCTTCGGCGCGCGGCGGTCGGAATTGCCTTCGCGCAGCACCGGGTTCACCGCGCTGCCCTTGACCCGGTCGTAGCGCGCCTTGATGTCCTTCTCCGCATCGCTTTGCGGTGCGTCGGGGTAGTCCGGCAGCGGGAAGCCCTGCGCCTGCAGTTCGGCGATCGCCGCCTTCAGCTGCGGGATCGAGGCGCTGATGTTGGGCAGTTTGATGATGTTGGCTTCGGGGGTCTTCGCCAGTTCGCCCAGCGCGTGCAGGTCGTCGGCCACCGCCTTGTCGTCCAGCCGCTCCGGGAACTGCGCCAGGATGCGCGCCGCCAGCGAGATGTCGCGGGTTTCCACCGCCACCCCGGCGGTCTGCGCATACGCCTGCACGATCGGCAGGAAGCTGGCGGTGGCGAGGAACGGGGCCTCGTCGGTCAGGGTGTAGAGGATCTTGGACATGGCGGCTCGCGGACGCTGGGGAAGCCGCCATTGTCGCGCATCCATGCGGGCGCGGAAACGCGCGCTCACGGCGCGGCGGCGGCCACCTCGAAGACCCGCGCCTGCGCCAGCTGGCCGTCGAGCAGCAACTCCAGGCGGTACTGGCCGTCCGGCCAGGCATCCGGTTTGCTGAGCTGCAGGGTGGTCAGCACGCGCCCGGGCCCGGCCACCGGCTTGCGTTCCTCGAGCACGGTCTGGCGGGTGTCGAGGTAGGTCCAGCGCGCGTCCAGCGCGTGCGCAGCGGCATCCGGCAGCACCAGTTCGATGCTGGCGTGGAAGGTGTCGCGCGGCGCGAACCGCACCAGCGGCTGCACCACCTGGCCCTGCGCATCCACCGCGTTGCCGAGCTCCAGGCGCGTGATGCGCGCGCCGCTGGCGGGCGCCGGCGGCGCGACGGGGCGGGCAGGTACGGCAGCGGTGCCAGTGGCGGCCGGCGGCGTCGCGCGCTGGCAGCCCGCCGGCAGCGCGGCCAGTGCCGGCAGCAGGATGGCGATGCGCGCGACCGCGTTCACTGGCGCAGGCTGCGGCGCGGCGGTGGCGGCGTGCAGCCGGGGCTGCCGCGCCAGGGGTTGATGTCCAGCCCGCCGCGGCGGGTGTAGCGCGCTTCCACCGACAGCCACTGCGGCGCGCAGCGCGTGAGCAGATCGACGAAGAGCTGCTCCACGCACTGCTCGTGGAAGCCGGCGTGTTCGCGGAAGCTGACGATGTAGCGCAGCAGCCCGGCGCGGTCGAGGCGCGGGCCGCGGTAGGCGATGCTGACGTCGGCCCAGTCGGGCTGGCCGGTCACCGGGCAGTTGGACTTCAGCAGCGCGCTGGTGAGCGTCTCCTCCACCACGGTGGTGGCGTCCGCCTGCAGCAGCGCGGCATCCGGCGGGCCGTAGTGGTCGATGGCGATGTCCAGCCCGTCGATGCTGATGGCCGTGCCGTCATCCTCCTGCAACGGTGCAAGCCCGAACGCCAGTGCGACCGGCGCGCCCGCGGCGGTGGACAGGTCGGCCTCGATCCGCGCGCGCACGGCGTCGGCATGTTCGAAGCGGGTGGCGTTGAGCGAGTTCAGGTAGAGCTTCAGCGATTTCGATTCGACCAGATGCGGCGAATCCGCCGGCACCTGCAGGGTGGCGGTGGCCACGCAGGGCTTGCCGCGCGCATCCAGCCACGACAGCTCGAACGCCTGCCAGCGGTCATGGCCAACGAAGGGCAGCGCCGCGCCGAGGCCCAGCCGGGCGCGCGCCGGCGCGCGCGGGATCGGGTACAGCAGGCCGGGATCGTAGGCGGAAGGGTAGGCAGTGTCGCGGCCCAGCGGCGAGCCGTCGGGAGTCTGTGTGCTCATTCGCTGTGGTGCTCGTGGGACAGGTATTCGGTGGATTGCATCTCGGTCAGGCGCGAGGACGTGCGCTCGAACGGGCCGGCCAGGTCCTCGCCGGCATACAGCGCCATCGGCGGCGCTTCGGCGGTGCACACCAGGTTGACGTGGCGGTCGTACAACTCGTCGATCAGGTTGACGAAGCGGCGCGCGGCGTCGTCGCGCAGGGCGTCGAAGCGCGGGATGCCGCCGAGGAGCACGGTGGCGAACTCGCGCGCGATCTCGATGTAGTCGGTGGTGCCGCGCGGGCCTTCGCACAGCGCGTTGAAATCGAACCAGGCCATATCGTGGGCGAGCGCGCGCACCGGGATCGCGCGGCCGTCGATGGTGAGCTCGGTATCGCGCTGGCGGTCGTCGCCGCCGAGTTCGTGCCAGCGTTGTTCCAGCCAGGCGTCGGAGTCGGCGTCCAGCGGCGTGCGGTACACCGGCGAGCGGGTGAGCGCGCGCAGGCGGTAGTCGGTGTCGCTCACCAGCGCGATCACCTCGCATTCGCGCTGGATGAGGTCGATCGCCGGCAGGAAGCGCGCCCGCTGCAGGCCGCCCTTGTACAGCTCGGACGGCGCGCTATTGGAGCTGGTGACCAGCACCACGCCCTCGGCGAACAGGCGGTCCAGCAGGCGCTCCAGCAGCATGGCGTCGCCGATGTCGCTGACGAAGAACTCGTCGAGCACCAGCACCCGCAGCGCCTGCCGCCACTGCCGCGCGATCGCCGCCAGCGGGTCGCGCTCGCCGGCATGCGCGCGCAGGCCCTCGTGCACCTCGCGCATGAAGCGGTGGAAGTGGGTGCGGCGTTTCTGCGCCAGCGGCAGCCCGGCGAAGAACAGGTCGATCAGGAAGGTCTTGCCGCGGCCCACCCCGCCCCACAGGTACAGCCCGCGCACGTGCGCAGCGCGCTGGCCGTTGCCCAGCAGCCGGCCCAGCAGTCCGGGGGTGGGCGCGCTGGCCAGCAGTTCGCGCTGGAGGCGGTCGAGCGCGCGCAGGGCCGGCTGTTGCGCGGGGTCGTCCAGCCAGTCGCCGCGCGCCACGCCCTCGGCATAGCGCTGGGAAGGAAGCAAAATTGCGCCGCTCATGCCGGAGCCACGGGCGGCAGCCAGTCGCGGATGCCGTTCTTCAGCGCGCCGCGCAGGTCCATCAGCCGGCGGTGGAAGAAATGCCCGGTGTCCGGCATCTCCACCAGCTGCGGTGGCCGCGGCAGGCCGGCGACCCAGGCCCGCACCGCGGCGGCATCCACGATTTCGTCGGCCTGGCCCTGGATGACCAGCCACGGCACCTCGGGCAGGACGATCCCGTCGAAGTCCCAGCCGCGGCCGACCGGTGGCGCGATGCTGATCAGCGCACCCGCGCCCAGCTCCGCCGCGCCGCGCAGCGAGACCCAGGCCCCGAAGCTGAAACCGGCCAGCCACAGCGCATGTTCCGGAAACTGTCGCCGCGCCCAGGCGGCGACTGCGCGCAGGTCGTCCAGCTCGCCGCGGCCGTCGTCGAAGGCCCCGTCCGAAGCCCCTACCCCGCGGAAATTGAAGCGCAGGGTGGCGATGCCGCACTCGCGCAGGGCGCGCGCGGCCATCGTCACCACCTTGTTATGCATGGTGCCGCCTTCGGTCGGCAGCGGATGGCAGACGATCGCCAGCACCGGCCGCGCGGGGGCGTCGGCGGGGTCGAGTGCGATCTCGAGGCGACCGGCGGGGCCGGCAATGGTGGTGGGGGTATCCATGTCCATGCCGCGGATGATGCCGAAGCGGGCGTTAAACCGGGTCGGGTGCGCCGCTGCCCCGTGGAAACGAAGACGCCGCCCGCAGGCGGCGTCCGCGCGGGCCGGCCAGGCGCGCTTACTTCTTGCTCTGCGCCACCATGTATTCGACCGCGGCCTTGATCTGGTCGTCGGTCAGGGCCGGGTTGCCGCCCTTGGCCGGCATCACGCCCACGCTGCCCTGGAAGCCGGAGATCGCCTTCTTCACCAGCTCGTCGATGCCCTGCTGGGCCACGCGCGCGCCGATCCCGGCGGCGTCCAGCTTGGGCGCGCCGCCAACGCCGGCGGTGTGGCAGCCGGTGCAGGGGCCATTGTTGAAGATCTCGGCGCCGTCGGTGCGCCCACCGAAGGGCACGTTCGCCACGGCGGCGGCCGCCGCCGCTGCCGCCGCCGCCGCCTGGGCCGCCGCGCCGGTGGCCCCGGCATACACCGCGCCGACCGGGGCGATCCGCGCCAGGGTCTTCTGCTCGGCCATCGGATCGGTCGGGTACACCACCTTGCCGTTCAGGTAGTGGGCAAACAGGATCAGGCCCACCATCACCAGGAACAGGAAGGCGATCACCATCGAGAAACGCTTCAGGAAAGCCAAGTCGTACGCGCGCACAGTGCCCCCGCAAGTCGTGGCCGAAGTTGGCCATTCAGCCCCGATTATTCCAGAAACCGGACGCGCCATGCGAGACGGGGCATGGCACCGCTGCCTGGGACCTGGGCGGTTCCGCGCGGATTTCGGCGTGGTCGCCCATTCAGGAAAGCTTCAGAGCGCACTCAAACCGTGACCTAGTTGACAGGCCGCCCGTTCAGCGGCGATAAACCGACCTTCAAGCCGCCTGGCCGGGGGATCCGCATCGGACAGGCGCCAGCATCGCGAGGGCATGCTGCAGCGGCTGGAAGGCCGCCGGGGCAACGCGGGACACACTTCAATGGATGGGGGATTCAACATGAGCGAGATCCGCAACGTCGGCACGTCGGGCAAGGCGCGCAACCGCCGCACCATCAAGGTCGCCCCCGTGACCCGCGCCGTGCGCTCGGCACTGGCAGTGTCCGCGCTGACCCTGGCGATCGGCTTCGGTGGCGGCGCAGCGGCAGCGACCCCGCAATCGGCAGCGGCCATGCATGCGCTGCGGGTCGAGCGCCAGGCCATCGATTTCGCCCCCGTCTTCGACCTCACCGCGGTGCAGGGCCTGGTGCCTGCGGGCGGCGCGCCGGCTCCCACCCTGATCGGCGGGCACTATTCCGGCGACGTCAACATCGTCAACAACACGCCGATCATCGAGACCGGCGCCGGTGACGTGACGGCCATCTACGGCTACAGCGACACCGGCAACGTCAGCATCATCAACGGCGCGCTCGGTGCCATCAGCGCGCATTCCGACTTCGGCAATGCGATCGGCATTTACGGCTACGCGCTCTCCGGCGATGTCGCCATCACCAACGCGGCCAGCATCGTGGCCGACGCGCCCAATGGGCTGGCGGATGCCATCTTCGCTTCCGGCAGCGACGTCACCGTGATCAATACCGGCAGCCTCACCGCGACCGGCTACTACTGGGCAGCGGGCATCGAGGCGCAGGCTGGCAACGATGTGAGCGTCACCAATACCGGCAGCATCACGGCGACCGCAACCTATGGCCTGGCGTACGGCATTTATGCCACGGGCGATGCCAGCGCCAGCGTGGTCAACGCGGGCAACATCACCGCGCGTGGGTATTACGCGACCGGCATCCATGCCGAATCCGGCGGCGATGTCACCATCGCCAACTATGCCGGCGGCAGCATCGATGCCGGCACCATCACCGGCAGTGCGCTGGCGTGGGGCATCTACGCTTCCTCCAACGGCACCGATGCGGTGGTGCAGGTGGACAACAGCGCCTACATCCACGCGGCGGCGGTGTACGGCGCCACCGGCATTTCCGCGGTGGCCTCGGGCGTCGGCGGCAGCGCGGTGGTCAACAACGATGGCGACATCGTGGTCCAGCAGAACCGCACCATCACCAGCTACGGCGGCTACGGCATCCTGGCCGCTGGCGATGCCTATGCAGGGATCAACAATTCCGGCGATATCACGGTCACCTCGCGCGGGCCTGCGTTCGGCCTGGCGGCGCTGTCCACCACCGGCGAGGCCTCGGTCAGCAATTCCGGCAGCGTGGTCGTCTCCAGCAACATCAACAGCACCTCGGTGTCCCCGACCGGCATCCTGGCCGCCGGCGGCTACGGCAGCGCCACGGTGGACAATTCCGGGTTCGTGAAGGCCACCGGCGTGCGCGTGGCCAGCGGCGTGGACATCAGCGGCTACGGCGACCTGAGCGTCAACAACAGCGGCTACATCGGCGCGATCACCACCGCGGGCGGTGCCAACTCCGGGCGCGCCAACGGCATCAAGGCGATCTCCGGCGGCGGCGACATCACCGTCGACAACAGCGGCACCATCTATGCCCGCGGCCGCACCCTGGCGCTGGGCGTGTACGCGCTGGCCAACGGTGGCGACATCACGGTCAACAACGATGCCTATGGCGCCATCGAGTTCTTCTCCGCCGCCGGCCGCGGCTGGGGCGTGTGGACGTACGCGGCGGATGGCAATATCAGCATCGACAACCAGGGCTACATCGCCGGCCTGGCGCTGAACCAGGCCTACGGCGTGCTGGCGCAGGCGCCGCAGGGCGACATCGACGTCAGCAACGGCGGCATGATCAACGTGGTGTCGGTCAACAGCACCGCGCGCGGCGTGCTGGCGGTGGCCAGCAACGGCACCGCGAGCATCGGCAATACGGGCGATATCTACGCCACCAGCAACAACGGGCAGGCCTTTGGCGCGTTCGCCAGCGGCAGCTATGCCGAGGTGTCCAACAACGGCAACATCGTCGCCCGCGGCAACACCGCGGCGTTCGGCGAGGTCGCGCAGTCCGTGTACGGCACCACGGTCCACAACGTCGGCGGTGGTATCGCGGCCTATGCCAATGGTACGGCGGTCGGCGTCAGCGCCAGTGCCTCGGCGGGAACGGTCCTGGTGGACGGCGCCAGCGACGTCACCGCGATCAGCCAGCAGGGCACCGCAACGGCCATCACCGCGTCCGGCTACTACGGCACGACCGTCGATGTCAGCGGTGAAATCACCGCCGTGGGCCGCACCGGTGCCACCGGCATCCGCGCGCTGAGCAGCGTAGGGGATGTGTCGGTCAGCAACGGCGGCCCGGTGTTCGCTTACGCCGTGAATGGCAATGCGATCGGCCTGTACGGTTATTCGCTGTACGGCAATACCAGCATCGCCAACAGCGGCGATGTCACCGCGATCTCGGTCAATGGCCTGGCCGATGCCATCTTCGCCTCCGGTGCCGATGTGAGCATCGTCAATTCCGGCGCGCTCTATGCCAATGGCAATACCTGGGCGGCCGGTATCGAGGCGCAGGGCACGGGCATGACCAGCGTGCAGAACGATGGCGACATCACCGCCTATGCGCGCGCGGCCGGCGCGCATGCGTTCGGCATCTACACCACCGGCGATGCCGGGGTGGGCATCGACAATACCGGCAATATCCAGGCCCAGGGCTATTACGCGACCGGCATCTATGCCAGCTCCGCCGGCGGCAGCATCACGCTGGGCAATAGCGGCAACATCACCGCCGGCTACGTGTATGCCGGTGGCTACTACAGCGCGCTTGCGACCGGCATCGATGCGATGAGCGGCGGGGTCGGCGCGGCGGTCGACATCACCAACAGCGGCGATATTTCCGCGTTCGGCTACTACGGCGCCACCGGCATCTCGGTGGTGTCCAGCGGCCTCGGCGGCACCGCCAGCGTGGACAACAGCGGCAACCTGACGGTTGCCCAGGGCAGCAAGTACGGCTATGGCGCCAACGGCATCTTCGTGTCGGCGGATGGCGATGCGCTGATCACCAACTCCGGCTCGATCACGGTGAACTCGGCCGGTGCGGCTGCGGGCGCGGTTGCGCTGTCCTTCGCCGGTGATGCCAGCGTCGTGAACTCGGGCGACATCACGGTCGATTCGACGGCGTTCTTCCTCTACAACGCCTACGGAGTGGTCGCGTTCTCCGGCAACGGCGGCGCGATGGCCAGCAACAGCGGCAGCATCGACGTCACCACCAAGTACATCGGCGTCGGCATGGACGTGGGCGGCCTGACCGGTGCCACCGCCGACAACAGCGGCGACATCATGGTCGATGCCTGGCGCGCCTATGGCATTCGCGCCCAGTCGGGCAATGGCGACGTGGTCGTGGACAACAGTGGCACAATCTATGCCACCTACACCGGCGGGTATTCGGGCACCGCGTTCGGCATCCTCGGCGTCAGCACCAACGGCAATGTCGCGATCGACAATAGTGGCGAGATCGTGACCTACGTCAGCGGGCAGTCGGTGGGCGTGTTCGGCGTGTCCAGCTATGGCGACGTCAGCGTCGACAACAGCGGCAGCATCACCGCCTACAGCGGCAGCAGCGCCGCGGTCGGCGTGTTCGCGCGCGCCGACAACGGCATGGCCAGCGTCGACAACAGCGGTAGCGTCCTGGCCTACTCGAACAGCGGCGTGGCTTATGGCGTGATCGCGCGCGGCATGGACGCGGCGGTGAACAACAGCGGCACGGTGTCGGCGGATGGCTATTCCGCTGCGATCGGCGTGGCGGCCAGCGCAATGGACTCGGCCACCATCACCAGCAGCGACGGCAGCGTGGATGCCTTCGCCCTGGGTCAGGCGATCGGCGAGCTCGCCAGTGCCTTCTACGGCGACGCCACGATCACCAACGCCAGCAGCGTCAGCGCGATCGGGATCTATGGCGGCGCCAGCGGCATTGATGCCGAGAGCGTGCTGGGCAATGCCGCGGTCAGCAATACCGGCAGCGTCACCGCGCTGTCGCTGGTGGGCCCGGCCACCGGCGTCAAGGCCTACACGATCGTGGGCGATGCCAGCATCGACAACGGCGGCGATGTCACTGCGGCAACCTTCTACTCGATGTACAGCCCTGCGAATGCGATCGGCCTGTACGCCTACAGCGTCTACGGCATGGCCAGCGTGCACAACACCGGCGCCATTACCGCTTATTCCGGAAGCGGCATCGCCGACGCCATCTTCGCCTCCGGCTACGTGGTGGACGTGGACAATTCCGGTGCGCTGACCGCGGGCGGCTACGCCTGGGGCGCGGGCATCGAGGCGCAGGGCACCGCGTACGCGCGCGTCACCAACAGCGGCGACATCACCGCCTACACGATGCCGTTCCAGCAGGCGGTGGATTACTACGGCAACTCCCTGGGCTACGCCAACGGCGGCCAGGCCTTCGGCATTTATGCCACCGGCGGCAGCTACGGCGTGCGCGTGACCAACAGCGGCGCGATCTCGGTGGAAGGCGGCTACACCGACGGCATCTTCGTGCAGTCGGCCGGCAACGCGGTGGTGGTCAACAGTGGCGACATCGTCTCCGGCAGCGGGCTGACCAGCTACTACGACAGCTACAGCGGCAACACGTACTACTACGGCACCCAGCTGGCCAACGGCATCAACGTCAGCAGCAATGGCGATGGCGCGGTGGTGCTGGTGGACAACAGCGGCGACATCACCGCCAGCGGCATCTTCGGCGCCAATGGCATCAGCGCGGTGGCCAGCGGCCTGGGCGGCGTGGTGGAGGTCTACAACGACGGCAACCTGACCGTCAGCCAGGCCAACAAGTACGGGTACGGCGCGTATGGCGTGTTTGCCTCGGCCGACGGTGATGCGTTCATCGACAACACCGGCACCGTCACGGTGAGCTCAGACGGCTTGGCGACCGGCCTGGCGGCGCTGTCGTTCGCCGGCGACGCCACCGTCATCAACCATGGCGATCTCGAAGTCACCAATACCGCCGCGCTTTATTACGGCGCCACCGGCATCACGGCCTTCTCCGCCAACGGTAACGCGGCCGTCGGCAACTACGGCACGGTGAATGTCACCAGCAAGTACCAGGCGACCGCGGTGGATGCGCGCGCCTTCGGCGATGTCACCGTGGTCAACGGCGGTTCGCTGTACGCCAATGGCGACAAGTACGCGTTCGGCGTGTATGCCTCCGCGGGTACCGGCGATGCGATGGTCAGCAACCGGGCGGGCGCGGACATCGGGTTCTACTCCTACTTCGGCCGTGGTTTCGGCATCCTGGCCGTGTCCAGCCAGGGCGACGTGATGGTCAACAATGCCGGCAGCATCGAAGGCTATGCCTACGGCCAGTCCGCCGGCGTGTTCGCGGTCGCACTGCAGGGCGACGCCAGCGTCAGCAACAGCGGCAGCATCGATGTCAGCAGCGGCGGCAATGTCGCGGTGGGCGTGTTCGCCCGCGCCGATTACGGCACCGCCACTGCGGTCAACAGCGGCAGCATCCACGCCACCGACTTCCCGGGCGGCTACTACACCGGCTATTCCGCCTACGGCATGTTCGTGCGCGGCGACATCGCGCAGGCGGGGAACAGCGGCAGCATCACGGTGGACGGCTACTACGCCGCGACGGGCATCGAGGCGATCTCGGTGCACGGCACCGTGGTCAGCAATACCGGAGGCAGCATTGTCGCGACGGCGACCGGGATGGCCACGGGCATCAATGCCAGCTCGGTGTACGGTAATGTCCAGGTCGGCAATGCCAGCACGATCACCGCCAGCGGCATTTATCTCGGCGCGACCGGCATCGAGGCAATGTCCTACGGCGGTAACGCCAGCGTGACCAACACGGCGGGTATCACCGCGACTTCCGACTATGCCAATGCGATCGGCATCTATGCCGGCGCCTACGGCAATGTCACCGTCAGCAACAGCAGCAACATCACGGCGACAACAGGCGGCAGCTACACCCAGGCACAAGGCGTGCTGGCTTACAGCGCATACGGCACGGTGACCGTCAACAATTCCGCCACCGGCCATATCGAGGCCGCCGGGGGTAGCGCAGCGATCGGTGTGCATGCCGCCAGCTACGACGGCACCGTGGTGATCAACAACGCCGGCATCGTCCATGCCAGCGGCGGCGTTTACAACGCCGGCGTGCTGATGGAGAACGTGTACGGCACCAGCACCCTGAACAACATGGCGGGCGGCGTGATCAGCGCCAGTGGCGCCGATGGTTACGCGTTCGCGGTGTACGGCAGCAATGCGGTCGAGACCATCAACAACAGCGGCCGCATCCTCGGCAACGTGGCCCTGCTGGGCGGCAACGACGTGTTCAACAACAAGGCCGGGGGCGTGTGGGATGTCGGGGCCACCACCTACAGCGACTTCGGGGACGGCAACGACACCCTGAACAACGCGGCGGGCGGCCAGGTCCTGCTCAACGGCGGCCACATCGCCTTCGGCGCCGGCGACGACACGGTGAACAATGCCGGCCTGATCAAGATGACCAACAGCAGCATCAGCATGGGCCCGATGGTCCCGCTGTTCGCGCCGCTGGCGGCCGAGACCAACGTGTTCAACAACACCGGCACCCTGCAGGTGATCGGCAGCAACAGCATCGACACCTACGGCGGCACCTTCAACAACACCGGGGTGGTGAACTTCCAGAACGGCGTCACCACCGACAGCCTGACCCTGGACGGCACCCTGGCCGGTGCCGGGGCGATGAACATCGATGTCAACCTGAACACCAACACCGCCGATCAGCTGGTGGTGAACGGGGATGTGGCCGCCAACGCCAAGCAGACCGTGAACGTGCAGTTCACCGGGCTGCCGACGTCGATGACCACCGATATCGCCTTCGCCAACGTCAGTGGCACCTCGGCGGCGGGTAATTTCGTGGCAGGCCAATTCATCGGTTACAACGCGAACGCGAACTTCCTGACCCTGGGCCTGGCGGTCAACAGCGCCATCAACACCGCCAACACCGCCGATGACGTGTTCTCGATCAGCATGTCCGTCAACGGGCTGAGCGACAGCGGCTCCCTGGGCGCGTCCACCGCGTCCGGCATGGCCGGTTTCATGAACGCGCAGATGGGCACCTTCCGCCAGCGCCTGGGCGTGAATCCGTACGGCGATGCCGGCAAGGTGATGAGCGCCTTCGTCCGCGTGTATGCCGACCAGGGCGATGTGTCCCAGAAGCACGCCAGCAACTTCGGCAACGGCGGCTACTTCGACTTCGATACCGCCAGCTGGGGCCGCGAGGTCGGCGTCAACGCCAACCTGTTCGGCAACTTCCATGCCGGCCTGGTGCTGGGCAGCATGGACGGCCGCCAGCGCCTGACCGGTGGCGGCAGCGGTGAAAGCCGGATGCATGCGATGACGGTCGGTGGCTATCTGACCTGGTATGTGCCGAACGGCTGGTACGTGGACTTCAGCGCGCGCCAGATGGCGCCCGACATCCACCTGTCCACCTCGGCCGGCACCATGTCCAGCCGTGCCCATGTCAATGCCATGAGCCTGGAAGCCGGGTACGAATGGAACGTCGGCGGCTTCAACCTGGTGCCGCAGGCGCAGTACACCCGCACCAAGGTCGAGGACGCCACCTATACCGGCGGCCTGGACACCCTAGTGGTGCATGGCGGTACGTTCGAGCGCGGCCGCCTGGGCCTGGAGCTGAACAAGACCTATGTGTCGGGCGACGTGCGCTGGATGCCGTACGCCACCATCAGCGCCGTGCATGACTTCAGCGGCACCAGCACCTACACGGTGGCCAATGTGTTCAGTGGCAGCACCACCCTGAAGGGCAGCAGCGCGATGGCCGAGCTGGGCGTGGGCATGCAGAAGGGTGGCTTCGGCTTCACCTTGAGCGCCAGCTGGAACGACGGTGGCCCGTACAAGAGCGTGGTCGGCGCCCAGGCCAACCTGCGCTACTCCTGGTAATCGCCGCGGTACCGGGCCTGGCATGACGCCGGGCCCGGGCCGGGCATCTGCAGTCTGGAAAACACGTGTCCAACGAAAACAACCCGCAGAACGACCCCCAGATCCAGTCCAACCAGGACAAGCCCGAGCTCGAGACCGGGCTGGATGCCATCGCGAACGAGGCCCCGGCACCGGCGCCTGCCGCGCAGGCGGCGGCGCCCGCGCAACCGCAGCAACCGCAAGCCCCGCGCGATCTCACCAAGCTGCGGGTCGAGAAGAGCTGCTCGCGCGGGCTTGCCGGCTGGCTCGGCCAGAACCGGCTGTCGCTGGCGATCACCTCCTACCAGACCGGCCGCATCTACCTCGTCGGCAGCGACCAGCAGGGCCGGGTGTCGTTCTTCGAGCGCATCTTCGAGCGCGCGATGGGCGTAGTCGGCAACGCCCAGCGCATCTACCTCGGCGGCCTCTACCAGCTGTGGCGGTTCGAGAACATCTTGCGCCCGAACGAGGTCATCCACGGCCAGTTCGACAAGTGCTACGTGCCGCGCAACGCGCAGACCATCGGCGACCTCGACATCCACGAGCTGGGCATCCGCAAGGATGGTCGGGTGGTGTTCGTCAACACCAAGTACTCCTGCCTGGCCGAGCTCAGCCCGACCCACAGCTTCAAGGCGATCTGGAAGCCGAAGTTCATCAGCAAGCTGGCCCCGGAAGACCGCTGCCACCTCAACGGCCTGGCGATGGTGGACGGCGAGCCCAAGTACGTCACCGCGGTGTGCAAGAGCGACAGCGTGGATGGCTGGCGCGAGCGTCGCCGCGACGGCGGCGTGGTGATCGACGTGCAGACCGACGAGATCGTCTGCGAAGGCCTGTCGATGCCGCACTCGCCGCGCTGGCACAACGGCAAGCTGTGGCTGCTCAACGCCGGCACCGGCCAGCTGGGCTGGGTCGATTTCGAGAAGAAGGCGTTCGTGCCGCATGCCTTCGTGCCGGGCTTCGCGCGCGGGCTGTCGATCATCGGCAACGTCGCCGCGGTGGGCCTGTCGAAGCCGCGCAACCAGCGCTTCGAGGGCCTGCAGCTGGACGAAGAGCTGAAGAAGCGCGACGCCGAACCGTGGTGCGGGGTGCAGATCGTGTCGCTGGCCAATGGCGACGTCACCAACTGGATCCGGTTCGATGGCGACATCACCGAGATCTTCGACATCAGCTTCCTGCCCAACGTGAAGCACCCGATGATGATCGGCCTGCGCACCAACGAGATCCGCGACCTCATCACCTTCGAATCCGAAATCCCCGTGGAGGCGGCCGTCGCATGAGCCGAGTGCGTTCCCTCGCCCTGCTGCTGGCCGGCCTGCTGCCGGCGGCGCTGCTGCAGGCGCAGACCAAGCCGGTCGCTCCCGCGCCAGCCACCGCCACGCCCGATCCGGTGGCCGCGACCTTCAAGGCCTGGGACAAGAACGGCGATGGCCAGCTGTCGCTGGTCGAGTTCCGCGCCGGCTGGGAGCAGATGCAGGCCGCGCTGCGGGTGGAGCAGGCGCTGCGGCGGCAGTTCGCGGCGATCGACGCCAACCACGACGGCGCCATCGACGCCAGCGAATACGGCAACCTGGTGCTGATCAAGCAGGCCGGCAAGGCCGCGCCGCAGCTGGCCCGCTTCGACGCCAACGGCGACGGCAAGCTCGAGTTCGCCGAATACGTGAAGCTGGTGCAGACGCTGGCGCCGCAACAGGACGCGGGCAAGGGCGGCAAGAAGTGAAGGTCGAGTTCATCCCGGTCTGGAAGCAGGTGACGCCGGAGCTGGCGGACGAGCTGGTCGCGTTCTGGCGCGAGCACAAGGCGATCGCGGACGAGACCATCGCGCGTGAGCGTGCGCAGCAAGCGGTCTGTATCGCCCGCGATGACAAGGGCGTGCTGCGCGGGGTCGGCACTGCGCTGGTGAAGGTCATTCCGCGCCTGCGCCAGCCCACCTACTACTACCGCCAGTTCTTCGCCCCGCAGCTGCGCGGGCGCGGCCACATCCTGAAGTTTTTCCAGCGCTGCAAGCAGGTGCTGCACGACTACAACGCCGGCCTGAAGCAGCCGGAAAGCCTGGGCATCCTGCTGGAAATCGAGAACCCCAAGATCGCCGCGGCGTATAAACGTGCGGTCGAGCCCGGTTTCGATGCGGTATTCATCGGATATTCACCTCGCGGCCTGCAGCTGCGCGTGTCGTACTTCGACGACGCCGTGTTGCAGGCGCCGGCGCGCATCAGCGCACCGGCAGCGGTCGCAAACGGCGGGCGCATCGCCCGTCGCAAAAGCGGTACACCCCTTCCCGCCGCGGGCTCCGCGTCGGGTTCGATCACCACGGAGAACGCGTCATGAAAGTCCAAGCAAGCCTGCTGTGCCTCGCCATCGCCTCCGCCCTCGCCGTGACCGCGGCCCCGGCCGATGCGGCGGCGCTCCAGAAATCCGCGGTGATCACCCGCGCCAACGCCCTGGTGGGCAACCACGCCACGCTGGCGCGCAAGGCCAGCGGTGATGCCTTCGTCGTGCGCGACGTGATCGTCGATGCCGACGGCACCGAGCACGTCCGCTACGACCGCACCTTCAACGGCCTGCCGGTGATCGGCGGCGACATGGTCGTGCACGCGCGCAACGGCCAGCTGACCGGCATCAGCCAGACCCTGTCCACCGCCGCGCGTCCGGCGCTGGTTGGCAAGTTCAACCGCGACCAGGCGATCGTCGAGGCCGGCGCCCATTTCGGCACCCGCTTCCTCGGCGCGCCGACCGCGCGCACGGTCGTCTATGCCGCCGGCGTCGCGCCGGTGCTGGCGCATGAGGTGGTGTTCAACGGCATCAAGGCCGACCAGACCCCGACCGAGATGCACTACATCGTGGACGCCAACAGCGGCCGCATCCTCAACCAATGGGACGGCATCCAGACCGCCAAGCCGGGCCCGGGCGGCAGCAGCACCTGCACCACGCCGGCCGTGGGCACCGGCAAGACCCTGACCCTGGCCGACGTCGTGATCAACACCGCGCAGTGCAGCGGTAGCAGCTACCAGATGGTGGACACCACCCGCGGTGGCGGCGCCACCCACAACATGGCGATGAAGACCTCGGGCATGGGCACGGTGTTCACCAGCACCACCAACATCTGGGGCAACAACCTGCTGTCGGACTCGCAGACCGTGGCCGCGGACGCCCACTACGGCGTGGCCACCACCTGGGACTATTACAAGAACACCTTCGGCCGCATGGGGATTGCGAATGACGGCAAGGGCGCCATCAGCCGCGTCCACTATGGCCGCAACTACGCCAATGCGTTCTGGAGCGATTCCTGCTTCTGCATGACCTTCGGCGACGGCGACAACGGCGCGAGCATCCTGCCGCTGGTGGCGCTGGACGTGGCCGGCCATGAAATGAGCCACGGCGTGATGAGCCGCACCGCCAACCTGACCTACAGCGGCGAGTCCGGCGGCCTGAACGAGTCGAACTCCGACATCTTCGGCACCATGGTCGAGTTCTACGCCAACAACCCCGAGGACACGCCGGACTACGTGATCGGCGAGGAGCTGTTCCCGAACAATGCCAACCTGAGCAAGGCGATCCGCTGGATGTTCAAGCCGAGCCTGGATGGGCGCTCTGCGGACTGCTACTACAGCGGCATCGGCAGCATCGACGTGCACTACAGCTCCGGCCCGGCCAACCACTTCTTCTACCTCCTGGCGGAAGGCGCGGTGGTGCCGGCGGGTTTCGGTGCCGGCACCTGGGCGAACCTGACCCCGGCCTCGCTGGTCTGCAACGGCAACACCTCGCTGGCCGGCATCGGCCGCGCCAAGGCGGCGGCGATCTGGTACAAGGCGATCACCACCTACATGACCAGCAGCACCAACTACGCCGGTGCCCGCACCGCCACGTTGAATGCGGCTGCCGCCCTGTACGGCAATGGTTCGACCGAGTACAACGCGGTGGCCGCGGCGTGGAGCGCGGTCAACGTGAACTGACGGCCCCACGGCCTGCACACGGAAACGGCCCGCTTGCGCGGGCCGTTTTCTTTGCGGCGCACTCTGCGTCGGATGCATCGCTACCGCCCGTGACGGCACGCGGGTGGTGTGCAGCGTCAGGCGGCCTGCACGATCCGCAGCGGGTTGTCCCACTCCTTCAGCAGCTCGGCCTGGCGGGCCATCGCCTTGTGCAGGTGCGCTTCCTTGACGTGGCCGTAGCCGCGAATGTGTTCGGGAATGCTGGCGATCTGCGCCGCCAGTCCAATGTTGCCGGCATCGAGCTTCTCCAGCAGGCCCGCCACGGTGCGCTGGTAGGCGTCGATCAGCGCGCGCTCGCCGCGGCGCTCGGCGGTGTAGCCGAACACGTCCAGCGGCGTGCCGCGCAGGAAACGCAGCTTGGCCAGCACGCGGAACGCGGTGAACACCCACGGGCCGTATTCCCGCTTCTGCAGTTGGCCCTGCGCGTTCTTCCTGGCCAGCAGCGGCGGGGCGAGGTGGAAGTGCAGGGTGTAATCGCCCTCGAACTGCTGCTCGAGTCGGCGCTTGAACTCGTCGCTGGTATACAGGCGCGCCACTTCGTATTCGTCCTTGTAGGCCATCAGCTTGAAGAAGTAGCGCGCCACGGCTTCGGTCAAGTCGGTGCTGCCGGGCACCCGGCGGTCTTCCGCGGTGCGGACCTGCGCGACGAAGTCCGCGTAACGGCGGGCGTAGCGGGCGCTTTGGTAGTCAGTGAGGAAGGCCGTTCGCCGCGCGATCAGTTCGTCCAGCGAGCGCGACAGGCGCGCGTCGTCCAGCGGAGCGAAGATGGGGGCGCCGGCGTGCGAAGCTGGCACATGCCGCAATTCATCGCCATCGCGGAGGTCGGCGGCGAACGGGGTCAGGCCGGATTCGCCGGCGTCATTGGCGGTAGCGGCCAGCAGGGGCAGCGCGTGTGGGGTGGCCTCGGCGGCAGTCGGCGGATTGCGCACGATGCCGGCGGCTTCGACCACCGCCGGCAGGTCGATCGCCGCCAGCCGGCCCCAGGCGAATGCGGTCTTGTTCATGTCCACCGCCGCGCCGTTGAGCTCGATCGCGCGCATCAGCGCGTCCAGCGAGACCGGCACCAGCCCTTGCTGCCAGGCATGGCCCAGCATGAACAGGTTGGCCGCGATGGCATCGCCCATCAGCGCGGTGGCGAGCTGGGTGGCGTCCACCAGCACCGGCTCCTGCCCGCCGAGCGCGGTGCGCACGGCCTGCACGATGTCCGCGGCCGGGAACTGCATGTCCGGGCGGGTGGTGAAGGTGCCCGGCATCGCCTCGTAGGTGTTCATCACCACGGTGCTGCGCTCGGGGCGGATCTTGGACAGCACCCAGTAGTCGTTCACCACCACCATGTCGCAGCCCAGCACCAGGTCGGCCTCGCCGGCGGCGATGCGCACGGCGTGGATGTCGTCCGGGCGCCGCGCGATGCGGATGTGGGTGGTCACCGCGCCGCCCTTCTGGGCCAGGCCGGTCTGGTCGAGCACGGTCGCGCCCTTGCCCTCGAGGTGGCCGGCCATGCCCAGCAGCGCGCCGATGGTCACCACGCCGGTGCCGCCGACGCCGGTGATCAGGATGTTCCACGGGCGCGACAGGTCGCTGCGCACCGTGGGTGCGGGCAGGTGGGCGAGCCGCTCCGCGGCGTTGGCCTTCTTGCCCTTGCGCGGCTTGCCGCCGTGCACGGTGACGAAACTGGGGCAGAAGCCCTCGACGCAGCTGTAGTCCTTGTTGCAGTTGCTCTGGTCGATCTCGCGCTTGCGCCCGAACTCGGTGTCCTTCGGCAGCACGCTGACGCAGAAGCTCTTGGCGCCGCAGTCGCCGCAGCCTTCGCAGACCAGCGAGTTCACCACCACGCGCTTGGCCGGATCCGGCAGCTTGCCGCGCTTGCGGCGGCGGCGCTTCTCGGTGGCGCAGGTCTGGTCGTAGATGAGGATCGAGGTGCCCTTCACCTCGCGCAGCCTCTTCTGCACCGCGTCCAGATCGCGGCGGTCGTGGAAGGTGGTGCCGGCCGGGAAGATCGACGGGTCGGTCCACTTGTCGATGTCGTCGGACACCACCGCGATGGTCTGCACGCCCTCGGCGCGCATCTGGTGCGCGATCTGCGGCACGGTCAGCACGCCGTCCACCGGCTGGCCGCCGGTCATCGCCACCGCGTCGTTGTAGAGGATCTTGTAGGTGATGTTGACGCCGGCGGCGATCGCCTGGCGGATCGCCAGCGAGCCGCTGTGGAAGTAGGTGCCGTCGCCGAGGTTCTGGAACATGTGCGGGGTGTCGGTGAACGGCGCCTGCCCGGCCCACGTCACGCCTTCGCCGCCCATGTGGGTGAAGGTGTCGGTGCGGCGGTCCATCCAGGTGACCATGTAGTGGCAGCCGATGCCCGCCATCGCGCGGCTGCCTTCCGGCACCTGGGTGGAGGTGTTGTGCGGGCAGCCGGAGCAATAGTGCGGCACGCGCGGGAAGTTGGCGCGCGGCAGGGCCAGTTCGCCTTCCTTCTGCGCCATCCACTGCAGCACCTGCTGGATGCGCTCGGCCTGGCCGCCCTCGACCAGCCCCAGCCGCAGCATGCGCCGGCCGATCACCCCGGCGATCGTGGCCGGGGTCAGCTCGCCGGTGGACGGCAGGATCCACTCGCCGGCCTCGTCGTACTTGCCGACGATGCTCGGGCGGCGCCCCCAGTCCTGCGGCCAGTTGTAGAACTGCTCCTTCATCTGGCGCTCGATGAAGGCCTTCTTCTCCTCGACCACCACGATGTCGTCGAGCCCGCGCGCGAAGCGCGCGATGCCCTGCGGCTCCAGCGGCCAGGTCATGCCGACCTTGTACACGCGGATGCCGACGTCACGGCAGGTGGCTTCGTCCAGGCCCAGGTACTCCAGCGCCTGCAGCACGTCCAGATAGCTCTTGCCGGTAGTGACGATGCCCAGCCGCGCGTGTGGCGCGTCCAGTACCAGGCGGTCGATGCGGTTGGCGCGCGCGAACGCCTGCGCCGCCTTCACCGCATAGCGGTGCAGGCGCATCTCCTGCTCCATCGGCGGGTCCGGCCAGCGGATGTTGAGCCCGCCCGGCGGCATCGCGAAGTCGTCGTCGCCCGGCAGCACGATCTGAAGCGCGAACGGGTCCACCTGCACCGAGGCCGAGGATTCCACCGTCTCGGCGATCGTCTTGAAGCCCACCCAGCGCCCGGTGTAGCGGCTCATCGCCCAGCCCAGCACGCCCATGTCGAGGATGTCCTGCACCCCGGCCGGGTTGAGCACCGGCATCATCGCGCTGACGAACTCGTCCTCGCTGCCGTGCGGCAGGGTGGAGCTGCGGCAGGCGTGGTCGTCGGCGGCCAGCGCCAGCACGCCGCCGTGCTTCGAGGTGCCGGCTGCGTTGGCGTGCTTGAACACGTCGCCGCAGCGGTCCACGCCCGGGCCCTTGCCGTACCACATGCCGAACACGCCGGCGTGCCTGGCGCCCGGGAACAAGTTGGCCTGCTGCGTGCCCCAGACCATGGTGGCGCCGAGGTCCTCGTTCAGGCCCGGGGTGAACTTCACCCCGGCCGCCTCCAGGTGCTTCTTCGCGCGCCACAGCTCCAGGTCGAACCCGCCCAGCGGGCTGCCGCGGTAGCCGGACACGAAGCCGGCGGTGTCCAGCCCCGCGTGCGCATCGCGCAGGCGCTGCATCAGCGGCAGCCGCACCAGCGCCTGCACGCCGGAGAGGTAGATGCGGCCCTGGGTGCGCCGGTATTTGTCTTCCAGCGTGTAGTCGGTGTCCAGCACGTCGTGCGTCAGCAGCGACTTGGCGGATTCGGGCGAGGACAGTTCGGCGGTGCTGGTCATGATGGGCCTTCCGGAAACGGCGAAAACGCCGCGCAGGGCGGCGTTCGAGCAAACACCTCGTATTTTAGCAGCCGCCGGCAGCAGGCCCGGGGCGGCACCCGCCCAGAGGATCGGCTAGGATCGCGCCTGCGCGCCGATGCGCTTGAAGACATCATGCTTGAAGGGAGAGCAAGCCGATGCGTTACATCCTGGGGATGCTGTTGGGGATTGCGCTGGCGTCGCTGCCGGTGGGCAGCGAGGCCGGCAACGTACGCGCCATGCGCAAGCAGGTGGAATCGACCCTGCTGGTCAGCGGCCGGATCGTGATCGCGCCGGACGGCACGGTGAAGGATTACAAACTGGATGACACCCGCGCGCTGGGTGCACCGCTGGAGCAGTTCCTCGACGCCACCATCCGCCACTGGCGGTTCCAGCCGGTGGTGCTCGATGGCGTAGCGGTGACCGCCGAGGCGCCGATGCGGATTCGCCTGGTCGCCCATCCGCAGGACGACGGCGGCATGCAGGTGCGCATCGCTGCGACCTGGTTCGGAGAGGAAGACGATGGGCGGCCTGCAACCGATTTCCCGCGCCAAGACCGCATAAACCCGCCGATCTATCCGCGCGAGGCGCAGATGCTTGGAGCCCAGGGCATCGTCTATCTCATCGCGAGCATCGGCCGTGACGGCAAGGTGCAGCAAGTGGACGTGGAGCGGGTCAACCTGCGCACGCTGGGGACCGAGCAGCAGATGGCCGCATTGCGCCGGCAGTTCGCGGATGCTTCGCTGCGTGCCGCGCGCACATGGACCTTCCTGCCGCCGACCACCGGCAAGGAGGCGGGGCTGGACCACTGGCTGGTGCGCGTGCCGGTGACCTTCTTGATGCATGGCCAGCGCCTGTCCCAGCCTGGGGAATGGGAGAGCTACATCCCCGACCCCACCGTGCGCGACCTGCCGTGGGCGCGTGAGCGGCTGCGGCTCGCCGGCTCGCCCGAGGCCTTGCCGGACAGCGGGGTATTCCCGCTGACACCGTCGCGGTTCCAGCTGCTGAACGCGCCGGGCAGCTGAGGCCCTGCGCCGCCGTGCCGATGCTCATGCATCGGCGCGGCCGGCGATCCAGGTGGCGCGCACCTGCGCGTCTTGATCCAGCCACACCAGATCGGCGCGGTAGCCCGGCGCGATGCGGCCGTGCGTTGCGCCGAGGCCGAGGAACTCCGCCGGGTACTGCGCCGCCATCCGGCAGGCTTCATCCAGCCCCAGACCGAGCAGGCGCACCGCGTTGCGTACGGCGCTGGCCATGTCCAGCGCGGAGCCGGCCAGCGCGCCCGCGGCGTTGCGCACCACGCCGTCGCAGGCGGTGACGGTTTCGCCGTACAGGGCGAAGGTCGGCGCATCGGCGCCCACCACCGGCATCGCATCGGTCACCAGCAGCACTTTGCCGCGCGGTTTGGCCGCCAAGGCGATGCGCAGGCTGGCCGGGTGCACATGCGCTCCGTCCACGATGATCCCGCACCAGCACTCCGCGTTGTCCAGCGCCGCGCCCACCAGCCCCGGCTCGCGCGCCTGCAGCGGCGACATCGCGTTGAACAGATGGGTGACGCCGCGGATGCCGGCGGCGAAACCGGCCTGCGCCTGCGCATAGCTGGCATCGCTATGGCCGGCGCACAGGATCGCGCCGCGGGCGGCCAGCGCGCGCAGACTGGCCTCCGGCACCCGCTCGGGCGCCACCGTCAACAGGGTGAGGCCATTGTCCAGCGCGGTGGCCAGCGCGACCGCGTCGGCGTCTGGCACCCGGAACTTGCCCGCATCGTGGGTGCCCTTGCGCGCCGGCGCCAGGTATGGGCCCTCCAGATGAATGCCGAGTACGCCGGGCACGCCGCCGGCGATGGCGGCGCGCACCGCGGCGATGGCGCGACGCATCACCTCCGCGTCATCGCTGATCAGCGTAGGCAGGACGCCGGTGGTGCCAAAGCGCCGGTGCGCGCGCGCGATGGCGGCGATGCCGTCCACGCTGGGCGTGTTGTTGAACAGCACCCCGCCGCCGCCGTTCACCTGTACATCGATGAAGCCGGGTGCCAGATAGCCGCCCTTGAGATCGATGCGCTGCCCGCCACCGGGCGGCGCGCCGTGCAGCACCGCCACGATGTGGCCGTCCTCCACCACCACGCACGCCTCCGGCTCGAACCCGCGCTCGGTGAGGACATGGCCATTGTGGAAGACCAGCATCTGCATGCGCGGCGAAGCGAAGGCGGCGGCCACGGGCCGGGGCCTGCAAGCCTACCCGCAGGCCGCCGGGCTGGGGTAGTCTTGCGATTCGCCGCATGCGTCCGGGGGGAATGGCATGGCTGGATCGGAACTCCAGGTAATGGTGATCGAGGACCACGGCTTCCAGCGCAGGATCGCGCTGCGGCTGCTGGCCGAGCTGGGGATCGAGCGCACCCTCGAGGGTGCCGACGGGCTGAATGCGCTGGACGTGCTGCGGCGCCAGCCCAGCCCGCCGGACGTGGTGCTGGTGGACCTGGACATGCCGGGCATGGACGGCATCGAATGCATCGGCCAGATCGCGCAGGAGCGGCTGGCGCGTGCGGTGGTGGTGGTCAGCGCGCTGGATCCGGCCCTGCTCAACACGGTGCAGACCATGGCCCGCGCCTACGGGCTGCGGGTGCTGGGCAGCGTGGAGAAGCCGCTGACCCGGAACAAACTGCAGGAGGTGCTCGCGCGCTTCGGCGACCATGCCGGCGAGGCGCTGGACGAGGCCGCCAGCGAGTTCGGCGTGCCGGCGCTGCTGGCGGCGCTGGAGCAGGGCGAGATCGTGCCGTGGTTCCAGCCGCAGGCCGAGCTGGGCAACGGCAAGATCGTCGGGGTGGAGGCGCTGGCGCGCTGGGAGCGTAGCGATGGCAGCGTGGTGCGCCCGCTGCAGTTCGTGCCGCTGCTGGAGCGCGAGGGCCGGGCGCAGGCGCTGACCGAACGCATGCTCGATGAAGGCTGCCGCTGGCTGCGGCAATGGAACCGCGATGGCATGCGGCTGGCGCTTTCGGTCAACGTCTCGCCGCTGGCGCTGGCCGATGCCCAGGCCGCCGACCGCTACCAGGCGATCGTCGAAAACCATGGCCTCCGCCCCGACGACGTGGTGCTGGAGCTCACCGAAAGCTCGGTGATGGCGGATGCCGCCTGCGGGTTGAGCGTGCTGGCGCGCCTGCGTTTGAAAGGCTTCGGGCTGTCGATCGACGATTTCGGCACCGGCTATTCCTCGCTGGCGCAGCTGGCGCAGGTGCCCTTCAGCGAGCTCAAGATCGACAAGGAATTCGTGTGCGGCGCACACCTGCATTCGCGCAAGCGCGCGATGGTGGAGGCCAGCCTGGACCTGGCGCGCAAGCTGCGCCTGACCACGGTAGCGGAGGGCGTGGAGACTGCCGAGGACTGGCAGCTGCTGGCCGAACTGGGCTGCGAGGTGGCGCAGGGCTGGCTGATCGGGCGCCCGGTGCCGGGCAGCGAACTGCCCGCCGCGATCGCGCGCTGGCGGCGGCCGGTGCCCTGAGTAACCGTCTTCCGGGTCAAGCCCCGTGCAGCGAGTTTTTCCAAGGCGTGTTGGTTCTGACCATGGCGTTGAGCGCGGTCAGCAGCTTGCGCATGCAGGCCACCAGCGCGACCTTGGGCAACTTGCCGGCGGCAATCAGCCGCTCGTAGAAGGCCTTGATGACGGGGTTGCGCCGAGTGGCGGTCAGCGCGGCCATGTACAGCACGCGGCGCACGTCGAAGCGCCCGCCCTGGATGTGTCTTCTGCCCTTGCTCGCGCCCGAGTCGTTGGCCATCGGGGCAACCCCCACCAGTGCGGCGATCTCGCGCCGGTTGAGCTGGCCGAGTTCGGGCAGCTCGGCGATCAGCGTGGCGCTGGCCACCGGGCCGATGCCGCTGGCCGACTGCAGCAACCGGTCGAGTTCGCCGAAGTGCTCACGCACGTGGCCGACCATCTGGGCCTCGATGTCGTCGAGCTGCGCCTTGATGGCCGCGACGATGGCCTCGATGCTCGGATGCAGCCCCTTGGGCGTGATCTGCAGCCGCTGTCGCTCGCTCAGCAGCATGGCCAGCAGCTGACGCCGGCGCGTGACCAGCGCCGCCAGCCATTGCTGCTGCGGGTCTGCCAGCGGGCGCAGGAAGCGGGCGAGATCGTCGCGGCGCAGCAGCACCGCGGCGAACTCCGCCAGCATGCGCGCGTCCACCGTGTCGGTCTTGGCCAGACGCCCCATCGACTTGGCGAAGTCGCGTGCCTGACGAGGGTTGACCACCGCCACAGGCAGGCCGGCGGCCTGCAGCGCGCAGGCCAACTCCGTCTCGTAGCCGCCGGTGGCCTCCATCACCACCAGCGCCACGTCCAGCGGCTTCAAGGCCGCCGTCAACGCCGAGTGAGCCTCGGCCTGGTTGTCGAACCGCTGGGCATCGAACTTGGCGCCCAGCACCGCGACATCGACATGCGCCTTGGCCACGTCGATGCCCACCACCACTGAGGAAGCAGACATGGTCTTCGGATCCCTTGCTTGTGCATGCGCACTCGGCCAAGCCGGCGCGCGTAACCGTTCGGGCTTGAAGAAGACCAGCACGGCGGCCGTGCGCTCTTTACTCAGAGACGGGCTCGATCACCCCAGCGCGTACCAAGCTGCACGGGCCGGTCTGGTCGCCTCATCGGCGATCAGACTCTACCGTTCTGGTCCGGTCTGAACATACAAGCAGGCCGCGCACCATGCCTGACCCCGCCCGGGCCTGAACCATGCGCTTCGACGCCCTGCGCTACAGCATCCGCAAGCAGCTGCTGGGGCTGTTCGGGTTGTTCCTGGTCACGGGGGTGCTGGTGCTCGTGCTCGACCAGTTCCAGCAGTACCTGGCCGAGCGCGCGCTGGTGGCGATGCGCGACGACGTGCTGGCCGGCATGCGACGCATCCGCCGGCTGTCCAACACCTACGAAATGGACCTGGTGGACACCACCTTCCGCACCCGCAACTACCTGATCGACTGGCAGCAGGCGGCCGCCACGCTGGCGCGCGCGCAGTCCCAGGCCGCGCTGGAATGGCGGGCGCTGCAGGCGATGCCATTGGACGAGGAGGGCCGCGCGTTGCTGGCGCAGGCGCTGCAGGTGCGCCCGCGCGCCGACCAGGCGCTGGCCGACCTGCAGGACATCGTGCAGCGCCAGGACATCCTGGCGCTGGGCCGGTTCGCCGACCGCGAGCTGTACCCGGCGGTGGACCCGCTGGTGGCGCGCCTGGAGCAGATCGACGCCCTCGGCCAGGCGCGCGCGGATGCGCTGGTGCGGCAGGAGCTCACGCGCGCCGCGTGGTTCGGGCGAGCGCGCATCGGGCTGTCGCTGCTGTGTTTCTTGCTGGTCGTCTTGTTCGGCCGGCGCGTGCTGCGCAACGGCTATCGCGGGGTGGAGAGCCTGCACCAGCTGGCGCGCGACATGGCCCGCCACGACTACACCAGCCTGCCGCAGTATCTGCCGCAGGGCGAGCTGGGCGAGGTGATGGAGAGCTTCCTGGGCATGCGCGAGCAGGTGCGGCGGATGGAAACCCAGCTCACCGACCAGCTCGCCCGCAACGACAAGGTGCGGGTGGCGCTGGAGCGACGCGAGCAATTCCAGCGCCTGCTGCTGGAGGCGGCGCAGACGGCGATCTTCGCGGTGGACGAGAACGGGCTGTTCTCGCAGGTCAATCCGTTCGCGGAGAAGCTGCTGGGCTGGCCGGCCGGAGCGCTGCTCGGGCGCGAACGGCTGGACGTGATCCTCGATCCGGAGGCGCTCGGCGCGCTGGCGCGCGGGCTGAGCGAGGCTTACGGCCACACCGTGCCGGCCGACTGGACCGCGCTGCGCGAGCTGGCCCGCCACCGCGAGCCGCCGCGCGAGTTCGCCCTGCGCCACCAGCGCGGGCGGACCCTACCGGTGCTGCTGGCGCTATCGGCGATGCGCAGCGATACCGGGGAGATGATCGGCCTGCTGGCGGTGGCCACCGACCTCACCCACCTCAAGCGGCTGGAGCGCGCCCTGCGCGACAGCGAGGCGCGCGCGCGCGAGGCCAACCACGCCAAGAGCGCGTTCCTGGCCGCGATGAGCCACGAGATCCGCACCCCGATGATCGGCGTCACCGGCATGATCGAAGTGCTCGGGCATACCCGCCTGGATGCCGAGCAGCGGCGCGCGCTCAACATCATCCAGGCCTCGGCCGAGACCCTGCTGCGGATCATCGGCGACATCCTCGACTTCTCGAAGATCGAAGCCGGGCGGATGGAACTGGAGCCGGTCGCCACCGACCTGCCGGAACTGGTGCGCAGCGTGGTCGCCAGCCATGCCGGCTCTGCCTCCAGCAAGGGGCTGGCGCTGGAATGCCGGATCGGCAGCGGCCTCGCGCCCGCCTACGAGGTGGATCCGGTGCGGCTGCGCCAGGTGCTGGGCAATTTCCTGTCGAATGCGATCAAGTTCACCGCGCACGGCGGGGTCACCGTGGCGCTGGATGCCGAAGGCCACGACCCCGGCGCGGGGCCGCTGGGCAGCGATGCGCTGGTACTGCAGGTGATCGATACCGGCATCGGCATCAGCGCGCAGGCGCAGGCGCGGCTGTTCCAGCCGTTCGCGCAGGCCGAGGCCGACACCACCCGCCGCTTCGGCGGCACCGGGCTCGGGTTGGCGATCAGCCGCCGCATCGCCGAGCTGATGGGCGGCCGCATCGAGATGGAGTCCGCGCCCGGCAAGGGCACCTGCATGCGCCTGCACGTCACCCTGCCGCGTGCGCCCGCCGATGCGCTGCCGCAGCCGCCGCGCGCGGGCCGCCGCCTGGGCGGTTTCGCGCCGCGCCGGCTGCCCACGGTGGCCGAGGCCGAGCGCGAACGCAGCCTGGTGCTGCTGGTGGACGACCACGCCACCAACCGCCAGGTGATCCAGCGCCAGCTGGCGCTCGCCGGGTATGCCTCGGAAACGGCCGAGGACGGGTTGGAGGGCCTGGAGCGCTGGCGCAGCGGGCGCTACGCGCTGCTGCTGACCGACGTGCACATGCCGCGCATGGACGGCTACCAGCTGGCGCGCACGCTGCGCGAGGAAGAGGAGCGCCGGGGCCTGCCGCGCACCCCGATGGTGGCGCTCACCGCCTCCGCCCTGAAGGGCGAGGCCGAGCGCTGCCTGGCCGCGGGCATGGACGACTACCTGGCCAAGCCGGTCGGGATCGCCGCGCTCGGTGCCTGCCTGCAGCGCTGGCTGCCGCATACCGCCAGCGGCGCGGGCATGGACGAGGAAGAGGGCCATCGCATCCAGGCCGCCAACAATGCGCGCGCGGAAGCCGCCGCCGGCGACGCCGGACAGGAACCGCAGGTGCTGGACGCGGCGGTGCTGGAGGCGCTGGGCGGCAGCGACCCGGCCGCGCTGGGCGGGCTGCTGGACGATTTCCTGGCCACCACGCGCGACGACCTGCACGCGCTGGAGCGCCTGCACGAGGCCGGCGACCTGCCCGGCCTGACCCGCCAGGCGCACAAGATCAAGGGCGCCGCGCGGCTGGTCGGCGCGCAGGTGCTGGCGGACGCCGCGGCCGCGCTGGAAGCGGCTGGCCGCCACGGCGACTGGGCCGGTGTGCTGCCGCTGGCCGCCGACCTGCGCACCGCGGTGGAACAGCTGCGCTTGCATGTGGAGGCGCGCGCGTGAGGGTGAGGGCGGCGGCATGCGCCGGCGCGGGCCGGCGTGTAGGCTGTCGCGGTGGCGATCCGGAGCCCTGCGATGAAGACCTGGCTGGTGGCGTGTTCCAAGGGCGGCGTCGGCAAGACCACGCTGGCCACCCATCTGGCGGCCCAGGCCGCGCTGGCGGGACGCACGGCGGCGCTGGTGGATGCCGATCCGCAGCGTTCCGCCAGTCGCTGGTGCGAGCGCCGGGCCGGCCTGGCGGGCGCGGTGGCGGCGGTGGATGGCACCCGCCGCTCCTGGCGCAAGCACCTGCCGGATGGCCTGCGCCGGGTGGTGGTGGATGCCCCGGCCGGCGCCGACCGCGACGCGCTGGACGCCTTCCTGGACGAGGCCGATGCGCTGCTGGTGCCGGTGCAGCCCTCGGCGCTCGACATCGAGGCCGCGTCCGGCTTCCTGCACGACCTGTTGCGCCATCCGCGCCTGCGCAAAGGCAAGCTGCCGGCGGCGCTGGTGCTCAACCGCTGCAAGCCGAATACCCAGGCCACCCGGCAGGCGCTGGAGCTGCTCGCCGGCTGGCCGGTGCCGGTGGTGGCGCAGCTGCGCGACAGCCAGGCCTACGTGGTGCTGACCGGGCTGGGCAAGAGCGTGTTCGACTACCATTCCGCCCAGGTGCGCGAGCACCAGCAGGACTGGACGCCCCTGCTGCACTGGCTGGGCGAGCCCTGATCCCTTCCCCATGGATACCTTGCGATGCGCGAACTGATCCTGCTCCGCCACGCCCACGCCGATGCCGCCGCGCCCGGGCAGGACGACGCCGGCCGCCCGCTGTCGGACACCGGCCTGGCCGAGGCCCGCGCCGCCGGCGACTGGCTGCGGCAGCACGGGCTGCGCCCCGACCGCGTGCTGTGCTCGCCGGCCCTGCGCGCCCGCCAGACCCTGGGCGCGCTGGGCGAGTTGGGTTGCAGCGACGTGCGCGAGGAGCCGGCGATCTACGAGGCCAGCCCCGGCGCGCTGGCGGCGCTGGCCGATGCCCATGCCGATGCCGCCTGCCTGCTGATCGTCGGCCACAACCCGGGGCTGGAACAGCTGGCGGCGCTGCTCTACAGCGGCCAGTCCGGCGACCATCGCGGGATGCCGCCGGGCGCGATCGCGGTGCTGGCGTTCCCGATGGAGGCCGCGGTCGAACCCGGCGCCGCGCGGCTGGCGCGTTTCTGGTGGCCGTGACCGCATGAGCCGGGCGTGGGGCGGCCGCTGGCTGACGGCCTGGCTGGTCCTGCTGCTGTGCTCGGGTTGCGCCACCCTCGGCAATGCCCAGCGCGATGCCGCCGCCGGGATCGCGCAGGCGGCGCGCAGCACCCGGGTGGACTGCACCCGCGCCGATGCCTGCGCCACACCCTCGCCGGTGCTGGACATGGCGCGCACGGTTTGGGCCGCCTCCACCGCGCAGGCACCGCGCCACCGCGCGCTGATCCTCGACAACGCCCCGGATGCCCTGCTGCTGCGCATCCACCTGATCCGCAGCGCGCGCCGCAGCATCGAGCTGCAGACCTACATTTTCGATGAGGACGACTCCGCCCAGCTGGTGATGGACGAGCTGGAAGCGGCCGCCTTCCGCGGGGTCAAGGTGCGCATCCTGATCGACCAGCTGGCCGCGCTGCGCAAGGTGGAGACCCTGGCCGCGCTGGCCTCGCTGCATGCCAACCTCGAGCTGCGCCTGTACAACCCGGTGCTCGACCGCGCACGGCTGGCGCTGCCGATGTATGCCATCGCCTCGCTGTGCTGCTGGCGCCAGCTCAACCGGCGCATGCACAACAAGCTGCTGGTGGTGGACGGGCTGGTCGGGATCGTCGGTGGGCGCAACTATCAGGACGACTATTACGACTGGGGCGAGGACTACAACTTCCGCGACCGCGACCTGCTGCTGGCCGGGCCGCAGGTGCGCGCGATGCAGGCCAACTTCGAGGCGTTCTGGACCTCCCAGCGCAGCGTGCCGCCACAGCGGCTGGGCGACGTCGCCCGCTACCTGCGCCGTTACGGGGCGCCGCCCGCGCCGCCGCATCATCCGTTCCGTCGCCCCGAGCGGGTGCGCGCGCTGCTGGCCCAGGCCGACGATCCGGCCCTGCTGCAGGCGCGCTTCGTGGCGCCGGCGCTGGAGGTCAGCGGCGTGCGGTTCATCGGCGATTTGCCGCGCAAGCACCGTGATGATGCCTTCGCCGAGGTGCCGGAGGAGCAGGCCGTGGGCGCAGCCAGCCATGGGCTGCTGCAGCTGCTGCAGGGCGCGCGCGACGAGGTGCTGCTGCAGACGCCCTACCTGGTGATGTCCAAGCCCGCGCAACAGGTATTCCGCGCCCTGCACCAGCGCGCGCAGCCGCCGCGGGTGCAGATCTCCACCAACAGCCTGGCCGCGACCGATGCCTTCATCGCCTACGCGATGTCGTACAAGTACAAGCGCCGCTACCTGCGCGACTTCGGTTTCGAGATCCACGAGTTCAAGCCGTTCCCCGCGGATGCGCCATTCGAACTGGGCGAGACCGGCGCCGCGCTGGGGCGAGAGCCGGAGCAGGAGCCGGACGCGGCCGGCGAAGCGGAGCCGGCGGATGGCCCGGCAGGCGCGGGCGACCAGGATGGCAAGGGCGCTGGCGATGACGAGGGCGAGGACGCCGCAGACGGACAGGCGCCGCAGGGGCAGGACGCGCCCGCCGCCATGGGCTCCGGCGGCAGCCTGCTCGAGCGCCGGCTGGCCAGGCGCGGCCTGCGCAGCGAGCCGGTCAGCGAGGCCGGGCGGCTGTCGCCGTTCGCGTCCTCCGGCGGCCTGCCGGTGCGGCTCAAGCGCGCCGGCCTGCGCATGGGCCTGCATGCCAAGTCGATGGTGGTGGACGCGCGCGTGGGGGTGGTCGGCACCCACAATTTCGATCCGCGCGGCGACACCCTCAACACCGAGAGCGCGGTGGTGATCGCCGACCCCGCCTTCGCCCGCCAGCTGGCCGCCAGCATCCGCCGCGACATGGCCCCGGCCAACGCCTGGACCATCGGCCGGCGCGACGACGCGCTGCTGCTGCCGGGGGTGGAATACACCCTGGCCAAGCTCTCGGAGCGGATGCCGATCTTCGACCTGTGGCCGCGCAAGTACGCCACCAGCTACGACTACGTGCCCGGCCCCGGCTGCCCGCCGACCCAGGTGCCGCCGTCGCCGTTCGCCACCGACTTCCGCCGCTGCAACCAGCCGGTGGGCGATTTCCCGGAGGTGGACCTCGGCCTGAAGTGGCTGGGCGTGCGCCTGTTCACAGCGTTCGGCTCGGGGCTGTCGCCGATCCTGTAGCCGATCCGGTGGGTCGATCCCGGGGCAGGCCCGCGTGCCCGCGCCGGCCGGGCATGACAACTGTCGATTGACGGCGACCGGGGCGCCGCCTAGTCTGCGGGCTCCCCTCTCTTGCCTGCCCGCGCCGCCATGTCGATCACGCTCAATTTCGAACTCAACGACCAGGACCTCGCCCATTTCCAGGCCGCGGCCGAGCGCTCGCGCAAGGCGGTCGAGGGCCAGAGCCCGGAGCAGGTCGTGGCCGCCGCGGTGGCGCTGCTGGAGGACGCGCAGAAGGCCGCCCTGCCGGATTTCATCCGCCAGCGCCTGCTGCGCCTGGACGACATGATCGCGATGCTGCGCGACGAGGCCTGGGCGATGGCGGAGGCCGATCGCCAGCGCGTGCTGGCGGCACTCGCCTATTTCGCCGACCCGAACGACATCATCCCCGACAACGTCGCGGTGCTGGGCTTCCTCGACGATGCGGTGATGATCGAGCTCTCGGTGCGCGAATTGGCGCACGAGCTGGACGCCTACGACGACTTCTGCGACTACCGTGCGCGCGAAGCCGCGCGCCGCGGCGTGGACCCGGCCAGCCTGGGCCGCACCGACTGGCTGGATTCGCGCCGCGAGGAGCTGGTGGAGCGCATGCACCACCGCCGCGAGCGCGATTTCGGCGTCGGCTACGGCCGCAGCAGCGGCTATGGCCGTCCCTCCTACACCCGCGCCTGGCGCCCGGGCGTGTTCTCGGTGCGCTGAAGCCCACGATGGCCGCGCCCGCCTTCACCTGGCCGCCGGGGCTGACCCTGGAGGCGCTCAACGCGCGCTCGCGCGGCACCCTGATGGAAACGCTCGGGATCGTGTTCACCGAGCTGGGCGACGGCTACCTGCGCGCGACCATGCCGGTGGACGCGCGCACCCACCAGCCCTACGGCCTGCTGCACGGCGGCGCCTCGGTGGCGCTGGCGGAAACCTTGGGCAGTACCGCCGGCATGGCGATGGCGGGTGGCAATGCGGTGGTCGGGCTGGAGATCAACGCCAACCACCTGCGCGCGGTGCGCAGTGGCACCGTCACCGGCACCACGCGGCCGATCCACATCGGCCGCAGCACCCAGGTCTGGGAGATCCGGATCGAGGACGAGGCCGGGCAGGCGGTCTGCATCAGCCGGATCACCCTGGCGGTGCTGCCGGCGCCGCCGGGCTGAGGCTCAGCCCTCGCCGAACGCCGGATCGAACAGCAGCAGGGCCGAGGCGGCCGCGGCCAGCCCCATGCGCTGGCCTTCGTCCAGCGGCTCCGCCAGCGCCACCGCGCCGGCATTCACCCGGTCCACCACCAGCACGGTCTTGCCGGCGCGCGTGAGCGCGTAGCCCAGCGTCGTGCCGCTGGCCACCGGGGTGCCACGCAGGGCATGCAGGCTGCGGATCTCGAAATCGCCGTCCGGGGCGTGCAGCCGCCCCTGCAGGGCGTGGCCGTCGCGCTGCAGCTCCAGCGTCAGCAGGCGGCCATCGTCGAGGCGGAAGCCGCAGGCCAGCACCGGGCGCGGCATCGGGGCGTCTCGGCAGGGAGTCCAGCGCCGCAGCCTACCGGGGCCGGGACGCTGTGCGGCCGGGTCGCCTGCCGCCCGGTCGGACGGGGTTCATACGCGCGCCACTGCGCCCGCGCGGCGATTCCGCTGGCGGCGGGCATCGGGTATCGTGGCCGCCCATGAAGTCTCCCCCGGTTCACACCGCCCGGCGCGGCAGGGCGGCGCGGGCATGGCGCTACGCCTATCGCACGCCGCTGCTGGCGTGGCACGTGCTGGTCCATTTGCCGATCACCCTGCTGCTGATCGCGCTCGGGCGCGGCGGCCGGCTGTCGCATGCGATGGTGCGCTGGTGGTCGGGCGGGTTGCTGCGGGTGTTCGGGATGCGCCTGCAGCGCGTGGGCACGCCGCTGCCGGGTGGCACTCTGTTCGTGGCCAACCACGTCAGCTGGGTGGACATCATGGCGCTGCATTCGCAGCACATGATGGGGTTCATCGCCAAATCCGAGATCCGCGCCTGGCCGCTGGTGGGCTGGATCACCACCCACGCCGAGACCATCTTCCTGCAGCGCGGCAACGGCGACTCACTGGGCCAGGTGATGGCCGAGATGGTGCAGCGCCTGCGCACCGGGCGCGCGGTGGCGGCTTTCCCCGAGGGCGGCACCCGCGACGGTCGCGTGCTGGGCGCGTTCCACGCCCGCATCTTCGCCACCGCGGTGGAGGCCAATGCCCCGGTGCAGCCGGTGGCGCTGTGCTACGGCGCGGGCTGCGAGGCGCAGGCGATCGTCGCGTTCGCCGCGCGCGAGAGCTTCCTCGGCAATTTCCTGCGCCTGCTGGGGGAGCCCGCGCGGCCGGTGCGGGTGTGCTTCACCGCGCCGATCGACCCCGGCCGGCACGACGGCCGCCGCGGCATCGCCGAGGCGGCGCGCGCGCAGGTCCTGCAGGCGATGGCCGCGGCCTGAGATGCGCCCCGGCCTGGCCCGCACCGGATACGCTCCGCCGGCCTGGCTGCGCAGCCCGCACGTGCAGTCGCTGCTGGCGTCCAGTCCCTTGCGTGCGTTGCAGGCCCGGCGCCGCCTGCGCCAGGCGCCGGCCACGCATGCACAGACCCTGCTCGAGGTGGAAGGCGGCGTGCGGCTGCAGGGCGTGGCCAGCGTGCCGGTCGCGCGCACGCCGCGCGCGCTGGCGCTGCTGCTGCATGGCTGGGAGGGCAGTGCCGACTCCAGCTACATGCGGATGACCGCGGCGCACCTGCTGCGCGCGGGGCTGGTGGTGTTCCGGCTCAATTTCCGCGACCACGGCGGCACCCACCATCTGAACGAGGGGCTGTTCCATTCCAACCGGCTGGACGAGGTGGTGGCCGCCGCGCGCGCGGTGGTCGCGCGCTGGCCCGACCTGCCGCTGCTGGTGGCGGGATTCTCGCTGGGCGGCAATTTCGCCCTGAGGCTGGCGCTGCGCGCGCCGCAGGCCGGGTTGCCGCTGCGGCACGTGGCGGCGGTCTGTCCGCTGCTGGATCCGGCGCGCACGATGGACAGCATGGAAATCGGACCGGCGGTGTACATGCGTTATTTCGAGCGCATGTGGCGACGTTCGCTGGCGCGCAAGCGTGCGCTGTTCCCGCAGGCGCACGGCTTCGACGATGCGGTGCTGCGCCTGCCGATGCGCGCGTTGACCGACTGGATGGTGCGGCATGCCACCGAGTTTCCCGACCTCGACGCCTATTTCGACGGCTACTCGGTGGCCGGCGAGCGCCTGCGCGCGCTGCCGGTGCCGGCGGACATCCTGATGGCGGCCGACGATCCGGTGATCCCGCTGGAGGATTTCCACCACATCGCGGCGTTCCCGAACGTGCGCCTGGAGCTGACCGCGCACGGCAGCCACTGCGCCTTCATCGAGGGCGCCAGCCTGGACGGCTACGGCGAGCGCTGGGTGGCCGCGCGGTTCCTGGCGGCGCTGGATGGCCTGGATCCCGCCGTAGAATCATCCGACGATTCCTGCGGAGAGTACGACCATGCATCTGCGTAGCGACAGTTTCGCGCACCGCCAGCCGCTGTCACCGGAATTCGCGCTGGGTGCGCCCGGCGGCGGCTTCGGCGGCAACCGCAACCCGCACCTGGCCTGGGACGAGGTGCCGGCCGACACGCGTTCCTTTGCGCTGCTGTGCATCGATCCCGACGTGCCCACCGATCCTGCGCTGGTGGCCGATGCGGCGACGCCGATCCCGGTGGAACACCCGCGCGGCGATTTCGTGCACTGGGTGGTCGCGGACATTCCCGCCGACGTGCGCGAGATCCCCGCGGGCAGCTGCAGCGACGGCTTGACCGTCAAAGGAAAACCGGCCGGGCGCGATGCCGGCGGCGTGCGCGGGTTGAACGACTACACCGGCTGGTTTGCGGGCGATGCGGCGATGGGCGGGCAGTATTTCGGCTACGACGGGCCGTATCCACCGGCGCACGACCTGCGCATCCACCGCTATTTCTTCCGCCTGTTCGCGCTGGACGTGCCCAGCCTGCAGTTGCCGCAGCCGTTCACTGCTGCCGACCTGCTGCGCGCGCTGCACGGCCACGTGCTGGCCGAGGCCGCCATCTACGGCACCTACAGCCTGCACGGCTGAGGACGCGCCCGCCGCGGCGCCGGGCACCGGCCCGGCCGCCGCGCGGGGCGGCCGTCACAGGATGTAGCGGCTCAGGTCCGGGTCCTGCACCAGCGTGCCCAGCTGGGCATCCACGTAGGCGCGGTCGATGGTGACGCTGCCGCCTTTGTCCGGGGCCTCGAAGCTCAGCGACTCCAGCAGCCGCTCCAGCACCGTGTGCAGGCGGCGTGCGCCGATGTTTTCCTGGCGCTCGTTGACGTGCGCGGCGATCTCCGCGATCCGCTCCACCGCCTCGGCGGTGAAGGCCAGGGCGACGCCTTCGGTGCCCATCAGCTCGACGTACTGCCGGGTCAGCGCGGCCTTCGGTTCGGTGAGGATGCGCACGAACTCGTCCTTGCCCAGCGCGTCCAGCTCCACCCGGATCGGGAAGCGGCCCTGCATCTCCGGGATCAGGTCGGACGGCTTGGCCAGGTGGAAGGCGCCGCTGGCGATGAACAGGATGTGGTCGGTCTTCACCGGGCCGTATTTCGTGCTCACCGTGCTGCCTTCCACCAGCGGCAGCAGGTCGCGCTGCACGCCCTCGCGGCTGACGTCGGCGCCCATGCCCTCGCTGCGCTTGGCGACCTTGTCGATCTCGTCGATGAACACGATGCCGTGTTGCTCGCAGGCCTCGATCGCGGCCTCGCGCACCTCGTCCTCGTTGACCAGCTTGCCGGCTTCCTCCTCGACCAGCAGCGGGCGCGCGGCGGCGATGGTCATGCGCTTCTTGTGGGTCTTGCTGCCGGAGAGTTGGCTGAACATCTGGCGCAGCTGCTGGCCCATTTCCTCCATGCCCGGCGGCGCCATGATGTCCACGCCGATGTTCATGCTGAGGTCGAGTTCGATCTCGCGCGCGTCCAGCTCGCCGGCGCGCAATTGCTTGCGCAGCTTCTGCCGGGTCGAGGAGTCCTGCGCCGACGGTTCGGCGCCGATGTCGCTGGTGGTGGTCTGCGCCGGATTGAAGCCGAACGCGGGCGGCGCCTCGCGCCGCGGCAGCAGCGCGTCGAGAATGCGCTCCTCGGCGCGCTCCTCGGCCTGGGTGCGCACGCGCTGCTTGGCCTGCGCGCGGTACAGTTTCACCGCGGTGTCGGCGAGGTCGCGGATGATCTGCTCCACGTCCTTGCCGACGTAGCCGACTTCGGTGAAGCGCGTGGCTTCCACCTTCACGAACGGCGCGTTGGCCAGCGTGGCCAGGCGGCGCGCGATCTCGGTCTTGCCCACGCCGGTGGGGCCGATCATCAGGATGTTCTTCGGCATCACCTCGTTGCGCAGCTCGGGCGGCAGCTGTGCGCGCCGCCAGCGGTTGCGCAGGGCGATGGCCACCGCGCGCTTGGCGGCGTGCTGGCCGACGATGTGGCGGTCGAGTTCCGCGACGATCTCGCGCGGGGTCATGGAGGAGGAGTCGGTCATCGGTGTTTCCCTGGCTGCGCCGCACCGGGGGCGACCCGATCAAGTCGCTCCCCGATACTCGCTTGGTTGATCGGGCCGCCCCCGGTACGGCGCCGGGCGGCGGGATCGCGCGTCGTTACAACGTCTCGACCACGATGTTGCGGTTGGTGTAGATGCAGATGTCGCCGGCGATGTTCAGCGCCTCGGTGGCGATGGCTTTCGCGTCGAGCGGGGTGTGCGCCAACAGCGCGCGCGCGGCGGCGAGCGCGTACATGCCCCCGGAGCCGATCGCGATCAGGCCGTCCTCCGGCTCGATCACGTCGCCAGTGCCGGAGATCACCAGCGAGGTGTCGGCATCAGCCACCGCCAGCAGCGCCTCCAGCTTGCCGAAGCGGCGCTCGGTGCGCCAATCCTTGGCCATCTCCACCGCGGCGCGGGTCAGCTGGCCGTGCTTCTCCAGCTTGGCCTCGAACAGCTCGAACAGGGTGAACGCATCCGCCGCCGCGCCGGCGAACCCGGCCAGCACGCGGCCGTCCTTGCCGAGCCTGCGCACCTTGCGCGCGTTGGCCTTCATCACCGTGTGGCCGAGCGTGACCTGGCCGTCGCCGGCGATCACCACCTGGCCGTCCCGGCGCACCGAGACGATGGTGGTGGCGTGGAATACGTGGGGGTTCTGGCTGGGATCCATCGTTTCCTCCGTTGAATTCAGCATGTGGGGCGCATCCGGCGCGCCTTCAAGTCGATCCGTCCGGGGGGCATGCATGGTTCCGCCGCTGGTCAGCCTGGCCGTGCCCATCTTCGGGGTGGCGCGCACCTTGCCGCAGGCGCTGGAGAGCGTGCTGGCGCAGGATGAACCGCGCTGGGAATGCCTGCTGTGGGACGACGGCAGCCGCGATGGCAGCCGCGCGATCGCCGCCGCCTACGCCGCCCGCGACCCGCGCTTCCGGCTGCTGGGCGACGGATGCAACCGCGGCACCGCGGGCGCGCTGGCGGCGGCCCTGCAGCAGGCGCGCGGCGACTTCGTGGCCAGCCTCGATGGCGACGACCTGCTGGAGCCGCAGGCGCTTTCGGCGATGCTGGCCTTCCTGCGCGCGCGGCCGGACCTCGGCATGGCCTATTCGCAGTACCGCGAGATCGACGCCGGGGGAGGCCTGCACGGGCTGGGGCCGCGCTGCCTGCTGCCCTATTCGCCGCGGCACCTGCTGGTGGCGTTCATGACCTTCCACTTCCGCCTGATCCGGCGCGGGGCCTACTGCGCGGTCGGCGGCTACGATCCGCGCGCAAGGCTTGCCGAGGATTACGACCTCTGCCTGCGCCTGTCGGAGCAGGTCGGCATCGGCCAGCTTGCGCGCCCGCTGTACCGCTACCGCGTGCATGCCGGCTCGCTCTCGCACACCCATCGCGCGCAACAGGTGCAGGCCAGCCTGGACGCCGCCCGGCGCGCGCTGCACCGGCGCGGGCTGGACGCGCACTACCAGCTGGAGCTGGATGCGCAGGGGCGGCACGTCCTGCGGCCGCGGTGCGCGGAAGGCTGAGACGCGACGCGGCAGGGATTCAGCGCTTGCGCCGCGCGCGCGGGTGGGCGGCGTCGTACACCTTCGCCAGGTGCTGGAAGTCGAGGTGGGTGTAGATCTGGGTGGTGGCGATGTCGGCGTGGCCGAGCAGCTCCTGCACGCCGCGCAGGTCGCCGGAGGATTCCAGCACGTGGCTGGCGAAGCTGTGCCGCAGCAGGTGCGGATGGATGCGCTTGAACACGCCCTGGCGCTGCGCGAGCTGCTTGATCCGCAGCTGGATCGCGCGTGCGCTGATGCGCGCGCCGCCGCGCCCGGGGAACACGTAGGCGTCGCCGGCGGGCGCGGCCTGCGCCTGCCAGTCGCGCAGCGCGGCGCAGGCGTGCGAGCCGACCGGCACGATGCGCTGCTTGCTGCCCTTGCCGAGCACCGTCACCAGCCCGTTGTCGAAATCCAGGTCCTGCCAGCGCAGCGCGCAGACTTCCGACAGGCGCAGGCCCGAGGAATAGAACAGCTCCAGCAGGGCGCGGTCGCGTAGGCCCAGCGGGGCCTCGGTGGGCAGCGCCACCAGCTGCACCGCCTCGTCCACGTCCAGCACTTGCGGCAGCTTGCGTGCGGCCTTCGGGGCGCGTACCCCGGCGCAGGGATCGCGCGCGATGCGGCCATGCCGCAGCAGCCAGCGGTACAGGCTGCGGCAGGCCGAGAGCCGCCGCTGCAGCGATTTCGGGGCCAGCCCGCGGCGGTGTTCGGAAGCGACGAAGGCGCGGATGTCGGCTTCTTCCAGCGCCAGCAGGTCACGGCCTGCCGCCCACTGCGCGAGCGCCTCCAGATCGCGCCGGTAGGCGTCGAGGGTATGCGGCGAGCCTTGTTTTTCGACCGCCAGGTGGGCCAGGAAGTCGTCGATCGCGCTCATCGCCCGGTGCCGTCGTCCGCGCCTGCGCCGGTGGCGCGGCTCAGCCCTCGAACCGCTGCAGCGCCGTCGCCAGCGCCTCGCCCATCATGCGCAGGAACAGCGTGCCCATGCCCGGGAAGAAACGGTTGGGGTCGAAACTACCCACCGCCACCAGCGCGACCCCGCGCAGCGACAGCAGCACCGAGCTCTGCACCTCGCCCGCGCGCGCGCCGTACAGCAGCGCGTGCTTGTCCGGCTGCAGCCGGCCGCAGACCGGATCGCCGCTGGCCAGCAGGTCGTGGAAGCCGGCCAGGCGCGGATCGTCCTCGGCGATCACCTGCAGCCAGTCGGCCTCCTCCAGCCCGGCCACCGGGCGGAACGCCACGATCCGCACCAGGTCGCTCTGGAAATCCTCGCGCAGGCTGGCCACCAGCGCGCGCAGGGTATCGGCGGCGGTGCGTTGCCTCATCAGGGCCAGGGTCAGCTGGTGGGTGCGCACCGCCAGGCGCTCGTTTTCCTGCGCATTGGCGAACAGCTCGTGCAGGCGGCGGCTCAGCTCGCGGTTCTTGTCGCGCAAGATCTCCAGCTGGTAGCTGGCCAGCGACGCCGCCGGGCCGTTTTCACGTGGCACCACCAGCGCCAGCGCCAGGTCCGGGAACTGTTGCAGGAAGGTGGGATGCCGGCGCAGCCAGGCCGCGACCTGATGCGCGCCCAGCGATTCGGTGATGCCATCGAACTCCTTGCTCACGACCACTCTCCTTCGAATACGAATGCGGCCGGGCCGGCCATCCACAGATGGCCATCGGCGCGGCGCTGGATGCGCAGCACCCCGCCCGGCAGTTCCACCGTCACACCGTCCGCGGCATGCACCTGCCCGCGTCGGTCCAGCACCGCCACCGCCGCGCAGGCGCCGCTGCCGCAGGCCAGGGTCTCGCCGGCGCCGCGCTCGTACACGCGCAGGCGGATGCGATCGGGCGCCAGCACCTGGGCGAAGCCGACGTTGGCCGATTGCGGGAAGGCCGGGTGCCGCTGCAGGGCGGCGCCGAGGCCGGCCACGTCTGCGGTCTCCACCGCGTCCACTTCCAGCAGCGCGTGCGGGTTGCCCATCGACACCGCGCCGATGGCCAGCACGCGGCCGTCCAGCTCCAGCGGGTAGGCATCCTGGGCCTGCACGAAACCGAGCAGCGGAATCTCGGCGGGCGCAAACCGCGGCGCGCCCATGTCGATCACGAAGTCGCCGTCGGCATTGCGCTGCACCGCGTGCGCTCCGGTTGGGCTATCGATGCTGAAGGCGCCCTGCGCTGGCGCTGCGCCCGCGCGCACCAGCCAGGCCGCGACGCAGCGCGCGCCGTTGCCACACTGGCCGGCCACGCTGCCATCCGCATTCCAGATGCGATAGGACGCCACCGCCTGCGCACTGCGCGCCGGCTCGATGGTGAGGAGCTGGTCGCAGCCGATGCCGAAATGGCGGTCGGCGATGCGCGCGCAGTCGGCCGGCGTGGGCGGGGCGCGGCCGTCGCGCAGGTCCAGCACGACGAAGTCGTTGCCGGCGCCGTGCATCTTGCTGAAGCGCATGCCGTCCCCGCTCAGCCCTGCACCGGCGGCGGATCCTGGGCCGGAGTGGCCGGCGGCGCGGCGGGGGCCGGCTTGTCCGGCAGCACCAGCGCGCCCTTGTTGCCGCAGGCAGCGAGCAAGCAGGACGAAAGCAGGAGCAAGGCGAGGCGTCGGATCATGTCCGCAGTGTACTCAGCGCCCGGGCGGCTGTCGCGGCTCCGGGCGGCGCCACAGCCACAGCGCCACCAGCGCCATCACCACGTCCACCGTCGCCGCCATCCAAGGCCGCGGCGCGGTGAACCAGACGCCGATGCCGGAGGCCGCCATCATCACCGTGGCCAGCCACTTGGCGCGGCGGCTCACGGTGCCGTCGCGCTCCCAATCCAGGATCGCGCGGCCGAACTGCGGATGCCGCAGCAGCCAGGCGCGCAGGCGCTGCGAGCCGCGCGCGGCGGCAAAGGCGGAGAGCAGGATGAACGGCACCGTCGGCATCACCGGCAGCAGCGCGCCAATGATGCCCAGCAACAGGCTGGTCCATGCCAGCAGCGCCCACAGCCAGCGCGTCACCGGCCGGCCCCGGCGTCACCCTGCGGCGGCCACATCCAGCTGCTCCAGCAGGAAGGCGTACATCTCGGCCTGCTCGCGGTAGCGGCGGAAGCGCCCGGACTTGCCGCCGTGGCCGGCATCCATGTTGGTACGCAGCACGACGGGCGCACGCGACTGGTTGAGATCGCGCAGACGCGCCACGTACTTGGCCGGCTCCCAGTACTGCACCTGCGAGTCCCACAGCCCGGTGCCGACGAACATCGCCGGGTAGGCCTGCGCGCGCAGGTTGTCGTATGGGGAATAGCCCAGCATGTACTGGTAGTACTCCGGCTGCTCCGGGTTGCCCCACTCGTCGTATTCGTTGGTGGTCAGTGGGATCGATGGATCGAGCATGGTCGTCACCACGTCCACGAACGGCACCTGCGACAGGATCACCCGGTACTTCTCCGGCGCCATGTTCGCGATCGCGCCCATCAACAAGCCGCCGGCGCTGCCGCCGTAGGCGGCCACGCGGTCGGGCGCGGCATAGCCTTCCCGGACCAGGAAGTCGGTGACGTCGATGAAGTCGGTAAAGGTGTTCTGCTTGTTCAGCAGCTTGCCGTCCTCGTACCACGGCCGGCCCAGCTCCTGGCCGCCGCGGATGTGGGCGATGGCATAGGCCATGCCACGGTCGAGCAGGCTGACCACGGTCGGCGAGAACGCCGGGTCCATCGACAGCCCGTAGCTGCCATAGCCGTACTGCAGCAGCGCGGCGCGGCCATCCTTGCGGAAGCCCTTGCGGTACACGATCGAGACCGGGATGCGGGTGCCGTCGCGCGCGCTCGCCCACAGGCGTTCGGTCACGTAGTCGGCTGGATCGTAGCCCGGCACCGGCTGGCGCTTGAGCAGGCGGCGCTCGCCGGTGCGTACGTTCACCTCGTACACCGTGGCCGGGGTGGTGAGCGAGGTGTAGCCGTAGCGCAGCCAGTCGCTGTCGGGCTCGCTGTTGACGTCCAGCCCCATCGAATAGGCCGGCTCGTCGGCGGCGACGGATTCCTCGCGTCCATCGGCATGCAGGAGGCGCAACCGCTCCAGTCCGCCGCGGCGCTCGGCGATCGCGGTGAAATCGGCGAACAGTTCGAAGCCTTCGATGAACACCTGCGGATCGTGCGCGACCCAGTCGCGCCAGTCGCTTCGCGCGGTCGCACCATCGGCGGCGGTGACCAGCTTGAAGTTGGTGGCGCCATCGGCATTGGTGCGGATCACCCAGCGCCCGCCGTGGTGGTCGGCGTCGTATTCCAGCCCGCGCTCGCGTGCGGCCAGCACCGCCAGCGCGTGCGGCGCCTCCAGCGGGGCATAGCGCACCTCGTCGGAGACCGTGCTGCTGGCGTGGATCAGCAGAAAGCGCTCGTCGCGGCTGCGGTCGATGCCGAGGTAGAAGCTGTCGTCCTCCTCTTCGTACAGCAGCGCATCCGTCGCCGGGTCGGTGCCGGCCACGTGCGCCTTCACCCGTACCGTCAGCAGGGTCTCGGGGTCGTTTTCGATGTAGAGCAGGGTGCGCGCATCGGCGGCCCACACCAGGTCCGGCGCGACCCCGGCGACTGCTTCCGGCAGCAGCGTCCCGCTGTCCAGTTCGCGGGTGCGGATGACGTACTGGCGGCGGCCGCTGGTGTCCTCGGTCCAGGCCAGCAGGCGGCCGTCCGGGCTGACCTCGTAGCTGCCGATGCTGAAATAGGCATGCCCGGCGGCGAGCGCGTTCACGTCCAGCAACACTTGCTCGCCGCTGAAGTCGCCGGCGGCGTTGGCGGCCAGGATGCTCGCGGCGTCCACGCCCGGCGCATCGGCGCGGCGGGCGTGGATCGGGTAGTCCTTGCCCGCCTCGAAGCGGGCGTAGTACCACCAGCCATGTTCGCGGAACGGCACGCTGGCGTCATCCTGCTGGATGCGCCCAGTGAATTCGGCGTACAGCGTCTCCTGCAGTGGCGCTAGCGGCGCCAGCACGGCGTCGGCATAGGCATTTTCGGCCTGCAGATAGCCCAGCACGGCAGGATCGCTGCGGGTGTCGTCGCGCAGCCAGTAATACGGGTCGTGGCGGGTGGCGCCGAACGGGGCGGTGACCACGTGCGGGCGCTGCGGGGCATCGGGGGGAAGGACGGTGTCGGGCATCGGGTCAGTCAGGCGATCCAGAGGATGGGGCTGGGGCGGCAAGGGGCGGATCAGCGTGCCAGCTGCTGCCACAGGAAGGTATAGGCCAGCGCGGCCATGTGCGCGGCCTGCGCGTTGTCGGCGGCGCCGCCGTGCCCGCCCTCGATGTTCTCGTAGTAGTGCACGTCCTTCCCGGCCGCTTCCATCTTGGCCATCATCTTGCGTGCATGCCCCGGGTGCACGCGGTCGTCCTTGGTCGAAGTCAGAAACAGCGTCGGCGGATAGCGACGCGCCGGGTCGAACAGGTGGTAGGGGCTGAAGGTCTGGATGAAGGCCCAGTCGTCGGTGTCGGGGTTGCCGTATTCGGCCATCCACGAGGCGCCGGCCAGCAGGTGGCTGTAGCGCTTCATGTCCAGCAGCGGCACCTGCACCACGATCGCGCCGAACTTGTCCGGGTACTGGGTGAGCATGTTGCCCATCAGCAACCCGCCGTTGCTGCCGCCCATCGCGCCCAGGTGCGCTGGCGAGGTGATGTTGCGCGCGACGAGGTCGTCTGCGACCGCGGCGAAGTCCTCGTAGGCCTTGTGACGGTTGGCCTTGAGCGCGGCCTGGTGCCAGCGCGGGCCGTATTCGCCGCCGCCGCGGATGTTGGCCAGCACGTACACCCCGCCTTTCTCCAGCCAGCCCTTGCCGAGTGCGCCGGAATAGGTGGGCGTCATCGACACCTCGAAGCCGCCGTAGCCGTACAGCAGGGTCGGTGCCTTGCCGTCGAACGCAAGGTCCCTCGGCCGTACCAGGAAGTAGGGCACGCGGGTGCCGTCCTTGCTGGTGGCGAAGTGCTGCTCGATCACGTCGCGGCTGGCGTCGAAGAAGACGGGATTGGACTTGAGCACCTCGGGCGCCTTGCCGATCTCGGCCAGCGCCAGGCTGGTGGGGGTGAGGAAGTCGGTGGTGGTCAGCCACACCGCGTTGCTTTCATCCGGATCGACCGCGCTCACGCTCACGCTGCCGATCGCCGGCGCGCCGACGAAGGGCGCGCGCACCCAGCCATCCTTGCCCGGGGTGAGCACGGTCAGGCGGTTTTTCACGTCTTCCATCACGTTCAGGACCAGATGGTCGCGGGTCCACGCATAGCCGGCCAGCGAGGACTTGTCGGTCGGTTCGAACAGCGCGGTGAAGTCGCGCTTGCCGGCCAGGAAATCATCGAAGCGGGTGGCGATCAGCGCGCCGGCCGGATAGGTCTTGCCGCCGGCGGTGTAGGGCTCGCGCAGTTCCAGAAGCAGCCAGTCCTTGTGCACGTTCTTCTGCGCGCTGTTGGGCGCGTCGATCCTGATCAGGCTGCCGTCTTTGTTGGCCGCTCCTGCGCATCCTGCGCCCGCGGCACTCGCACATCCATGTGCGTCGCGCAGGTACAGCTCGTCGTTGTAGAAAGCCAGGGTGCGGCTGACGAAATCGCGCGCATAGCCGGGGGTGTGGTCGCGCAGGGCCGCGATGTACATGTCGTCCGGCTTGCCCTCGTACACGACGCTGGCCGCAGACAGCGGGGTGCCGCGCCGCCACTGCTTGACGATGCGCGGATAGCCGGAGCTAGTGAGGCTGCCGGGGCCGAAGTCGGTGTACACGTACACGGTGTCCTCGTCGATCCACGCCAGCCCGCCCTTGGCCTCCGGGCGGAAGAAGCCGTCCTTGACGAACTGCTTGGTGGCAAGGTCGAACTCGCGGGTGACATCCGCATCCGAGCCGCCGGGCGAGAGCGCGATCAGGCAGCGCTCGTATTTGGGCCGCAGGCAGTCGGCGCCATGCCAGACCCACTGGGTGCCTTCGGCCGCATTCAGCGCGTCGAGGTCGAGCACCGTTTCCCAGCGCGGCGCGGGCTTGCGGTATTCCGCGAGCGTGGTGCGCCGCCACACCCCACGCGGATGCTGGGCGTCCTTCCAGAAGTTGTAGTAGTAATCGCCGATCTTTTCGACCGCGGGAATCTTGGCCTCGGAATCGAGGATCGCGCGGATCTGCCCCTCCAGCGTCTTGAATTCCGGAGTGTTGGCGACCTCGGCTTCGGTCCGGGCATTGTGTGCACGCACCCAGTCCAGTGCTTTCTCGCCCTGCACGTCTTCCAGCCAGGCGTAGGGATCGCCGTCGGGCGCGTTCTGGGCGGGGGCGGCGCCGGCGAGGGCGAGGCCGGCGATCAGGGCGGCGTGGGGCAGCTGGGACATGGCGGGCTCCGGGGGATCGTGGACCCGGAACGCTAGCACAGGCCCGAGAGGCCGCCGATGGACGAAGGTCAGGCCCGGCGCGCCACCCGCCGCGCCTGCGCGCGCCGCCGCCGCGGCAGGCGCAAGGCGACCGCAGGCAGCGGGAACCGGCGCAGGCTCCACCACGCCGCCAGCGGCATCCCCAGCAGCCACAGCGGCAGCCAGCCCAGCAGCGTGCTGCTGCCGCGCGCGGCGGGAATGAGCAGCACGGCGAGGGCGCCGAGGGTGACCAGGTGGCGCAGCAGGCGGTCAAGGTCTTGGCGGGTCATGACGGCAACTCCATCGGGGCGATGGCGGCCAGCTTCCCGCGCCCGCATCTCACAGGTTGCGACGCTTCAGAACCCCGCCGCATCCAGCGCCGCCTTGGCGGCGCGGCGGCCGATCGCGATCAACTCCGCAGCGCGCCAGAACTCATAGAACAGGCAGGCATCGCGCGGGATCTGGATCAGCAGGTCGGGCGGATCCAGCGCCAGCTGCACGCGGGTGATGCGTGCTTGCATGGTGTCCATCGTGCGCGAGATCACTTCGACCAGATTCAGATTGTCTTGGCTCAACAGCGTGCCAAGGGAGTAGGGTTTCGCCCGGCGGCCGTACGGGCCGGTTCCCGCCGTTCGCAAGCTGGCGTCCGTTTCGCGCAAGGGAAGAGTGTCCCGGTGCGCGGACGCGCTGCCATTGATGTCCACCGCAATCACCCGGTGGCGGCTAGCCAGGCGGGTGGCGGTGATCGGCAGGGGCGAGAGCAGGCCGCCATCCACCAGCGCCATCTCGCCCACCATCAGCGGGGTGAAGATGCCCGGGATCGCGAACGAGGCGCGCAGTGCGTCCCACAGGTCGCCGCGCCGCAGCCAGATTTCGCGCTGCCGGTGCAGATCCACCGCGACCGCAGTGAAGTCGATCGGCAGCTCCTCGATCCGCGGCTCGCCAATCACCTCGCGCAGGGCGCGCACCAGCCGGTTGCCGGTGAACATCGCCGGCCGCCCGAGGCCGGGATCGAGCAGGCGCAGCATCTGGTTGCGCGATGTGTTCAACATCCAGTCGCGCAGCTCGTCGAGCTTGCCGGCGGCGAACGCACCGCCCACCAGCGCGCCACAGGAAGTGCCGGCGACCGCTTCCACATACAGGCCGCGCTCTTGCAACACTTCGATCACGCCGATATGGGCCAGCCCGCGCGCGCCGCCGCCGCCCAGCGCCAGGGTGATTGCTGGATGGGATGTCTCGGAAGTTGCCGCCGAGGTGGTGTCAGTCATCTTGATAGTTCGCCAGTGCCAGTTGCAGGTGTGCGCGCAGCTGCTCGCGCAGCGCCAGTGGCTCCACGATCTCGGCGTCGGCGCCGTACTGCAGTACGTCCATCAGCAGTTCGCGCGGCACCGAATACGGCAGCTTCAGCTCGTAGCGGCCGTCCGGCAGGAAGCGGCCCTGCTGCTGCGAATGCCAGCGTTCGTCGGCCACCCAGCGCGCGGCCTTGGCCGAGAAGCGGATAGTGGCCCAGCCCTTGGGGCTGCCGGCGAAGATGCCGTAGCTGCCGGCCAGGTGCGCATCCAGCGCCGCCTCGTCCACGTCGCGCGCGGCAGCATCCAGCAGGCGCGCGCCACCGATGCGGTCGATCGAGAAGCTGCGCAGCGCCTCGCGGTCCTCGTCCCAGGCGTCGAGGTACCAGTTGTCGCGGTAATGGGTGAGGCGCTGCGGGCTGACCGTGCGCCGGGTCTTCTCGTCGGTGGTGCGCGCGCGGTAGTCGAATGCCAGCTGGCGGCGGTCGAGCACCGCCGAGGCGACGATCCGGAACACGTGCTCGTCCATCCGGCGCCCGCGGTGCGGCAGTACCCGCACCCGCTCCAGCGGCCAGCGCTTGCCGCCGGACTGCGCGTCCAGCAGCTTCTCCACCCGCTGCTGCAACGGCGCCAGCGCCGACGACAGCATCCCGCCGCTGCTGCGCGCCAGCAGCTGCTGCGCGGCCAGCAGCGCGTGCAGCTCCTCCGAGCTCAGCCACAACCCCGGCAGCTCGAAGCGCTCGGCCTCGGCCTTGTCGTAGTGGAAGCCGGCCTCGCCGTCGCCCACTACCGGGGCCATCAGCGCATCGCGCAGAAAGGCGATGTCGCGGTATACGGTGGCGCGCGAGCAGCCCAGTTCGTCCTGCAGGTGGGCGACGGTCACCGGCCGGCGTGCGGCGCGCAGGTGGCGATCCAGAGCAATGATGCGTTCATAGCGGTCCATGCCCGGATTATGCGGCAGCCGCCCGTGTGCCCGACGTCCACGCCCCGCGTTCATCGGCGGCAGGCGCCGGATTCGCTAGACTCCCCCTCGAGCCCCTCCCGAACGCGCCGCCGATGCTGCCCCTGCTGTGGCTGGTGCTGGCCGCACCGCCGACCGCCCTCGCCGTTCCCCCGTTGCCGGTGCTGCAGCCGGAGGTGGTGCAGCGCCTGCTGGATCCGCCGCGCTGCCTGGCCGCGCGCTGCGCCAACGGGGAATGGGTGGTGGAGGCGATGCCGGCGATCCCGCTGGGCCAGCGCCGGGTCGGGCCGGACGACCTGCCCGGCGGCGGTGGCCGCCTGCGCGTGCCCGGCGCCACCCGCGACTGGGTGAAGGCGCAGGGCAGCAATGCGCGGGTGGGCATGCAGTACGGCCTGCAGGCGCTGCAGACCCGCGACACCAGCGTGAAGCTGTCGGTGGACACCGGCTACCGCCTGAAGCCCTATGCCGACGACGGCATCGCCGGCACCGGCCCGATCGTGCGCGGCCAGCTGGAGTGGAACCAGGCGCTGGGGCGGCATGCGCGGCTGTCGCAGGTGACCCGGCTGGAAACCGGCCAGCACGGCGCGTTCCTGCGCAACAGCCTGCTGCTGAACGTGCAGCTGCAGCCGGCGCTGACCCTGAGTTCCGGGGTCGAGATGCGGCGCGACCGCGACCTGGCCGGGCGCGACCAGACCGACGCCACCGTGAAGCTGAAGTACGCGTTCTGACGCCGGCGTCGTGGCCGCGCCGGTCTCGGCCGGTTTCAGCCGGCGTCGAGCAGGGCGCGCGCGCCCTGCGCCAGCAGTGCCTGCGCCACCGCCTGCCCGAGCGCCTCCGGCGCGTCCGCCGCGCCTTCCGCCTGCGCCCGCACCCGGCGGCCATCGCCGGCGCTGCCGACCAGCCCTTGCAGGCGCAGGCGCGTGCCGTCCAGGGTGGCCAGCGCCGCCACCGGCACGTGGCAGCTGCCGTGCAGGGCGCGGTTCATCGCGCGCTCGGCCTCCACGCAGGTGCGGGTGGCGGGATCGTCCAGCGCCGCGCACAGCGCGCGGGTGGCGGGATCGTCGCTGCGGCATTCGATCGCGATCGCGCCCTGCGCCGGCGCCGGCAGCCAGTCCGGCGCGTCCAGCCGCGCGCGCACGCGCGCGCCCAGCCCCAGCCGTTCCAGCCCTGCGCAGGCCAGCACGATCGCGTCGTACTCGCCGGCGTCGAGCTTGGCCAGGCGGGTGTTCACGTTGCCGCGCAGGTCGCGCAGGTCGAGGTCGGGCCGCAGCGCACGCAGCTGCGCCTGCCGGCGCAGCGAGGAGGTGCCGACCCGCGCGCCCGGCGGCAGCGCCGCCAGGTCCGCGAAGCGCGGGCTGACGAAGGCATCGGCCGGGTCGTGGCGGGCGAGGATCGCGCCCAGCGCGAAGCCCGGTTCCAGTTCCATCGGCACGTCCTTGAGCGAATGCACGGCGCAGTCGGCATCAAAGCGCTGCATCGCCAGTTCCAGTTCCTTCAGGAACAGGCCCTTGCCGCCGATCGCCGCCAGCGAGCGGTCGAGGATCTCGTCGCCGCGGGTGCTCAGTGGCACCAGTTCGACCGCAAGGCCGGGGTGCGCTTGCCGCAGGCGGGCGGCGACGTGCTCGGTTTGCCACAGGGCGAGCGGGCTCTTGCGGGTGGCGATGCGCAGGCGGGTCATGCGCGGATTATCGCCGTTCCGTGGCCGCGGCGGCTCAGGCAAGCTGCAGCGTCTCGCGCAGCTGCGGCAGGCAGCGGCGGCTGACGTCGAGCGGCTGCGCCACGTCGCGCAGCACCGCCTGCACGTGGCCATCCGGCGTGCGCCGCAGCTCTATCAGCTGTGCGCGCGCCACCAGGCAGTTGCGGTGGATGCGCACGAAGCGGTCGGCGAACTCGGTTTCCAGCGCCTTCAGCGGCTCTTCGATCAGGTCCTCACCGCGGGCGTGGTGCACCACCACGTATTTCTCGTCGGCCTGCAGGTAGCGGATGTCCTCCAGCGGGATCCGCCGCAGGCTGCCGCGCAGGCGCGCGCACAGGTGGTCGCGTCCGGGGGGTGTGCCGGCACCGCCGTCATCGCGCCCGGCGAGGAAGGTGCGCGCCTTGTCCAGCGCCTGCGCCAGGCGCTCGGCGCGCACCGGCTTGACCAGGTAATCCAGCGCCTGCGCCTCGAACGCGGACAGCGCGTGCGCGTCGAACGCGGTGCAGAACACCACCGCCGGCTGCGGCCGGCACGCCGCCAGCCGGTGCGCGGCCTGCATTCCGTCCAGGCCCGGCATCGCGATGTCCAGCAGCACCAGGTCCGGATGCAGGCGCTGGCAGGCCTCCAGCGCGGCCTGCCCATCGCCTGCCTCGCCGGCCACCTGCACCCCGGGCTGGGCGTCCAGCAGCGCGCGCAAGCGGGTGCGCGCCAGCGGTTCGTCATCGACGATCAACACCTGCAGCGGTCGCGTGGCCATCCGCCCTCCCTCCGACGCCGGTTTCCGCCTTCGCCGCGATGGTAGCCGCGGCGCGGCGCGTGCGTCATCCCGGGACGCACGCGGGCCTCGTCGTGCGCGCACGCCCCGGTTGCCAAGCTCAGTCTGCGCCGAAGCGCGCCGTCATCCAGTCGCCAAGGTCGGCGATCTCCTCCGCGCACACCGCGTGCTGCATCGGGTAGCGGCGCAGCGTGGTGTCGAAGCCGAACCCGCGCAGCAGCTCCGCCGCGGCCTCGCCGGCGGCCAGCGGCACCACCGGGTCGAACACCCCGTGTGCCATGAACAATGGCTGAGATACGGCCTGCGGCTGCAGGCGTTCGCGCGCGGTCTGCGCCGGCAGCGGCAGGTAGGTGGACAGCGCGACCAGCCCGGCCAGCGGCACCTGCCGCGCCAGTCCGGCCGCCAGGGTGACCGCGCCACCCTGCGAAAACCCGGCCAGCAGCAGCCGCTGCGGCGGGATGCCGCGCGCGGCTTCGCGGGCGATCAGGGCCTCGACCTGCGCGATCGATTCGTCCACGCCGGCGAGATCGGCGCGCTGGGCGAGGTCGAGGTCGCGGATGTCGTACCAGGCGCGCATGCGCATGCCGCCGTTGATCGTCACCGCGCGCAGCGGCGCATGCGGGAACACGAAGCGCAGCGGCGGCCAGCCGGCGCGCACCAGCTCCGGCACGATCGGCGCGAAGTCGTGGCCGTCGGCGCCCAGCCCGTGCAGCCACAGCACGGCCCACTGCGGATCGGGCGCGGTTTCGTGTTCGACGGTGTCCAGCAGCATGCGCGGTTCCTGCGATCGGGGCCGCGCCATTATGCCGGCGCGGCCTTCAGCCGGCGGGCGCCGCCAGCAGCGCGGCGGTGTCCAGCAGGCGCACGCCGGGCGTCTTCGCCAGCGCCGCGCGCAGCCAGTAGCCGTGCTCGGCGCCGGCCAGGACCACGATCCGCTTGCCCGGGTTCTCGCGCGCGGCGCGCGCGATGGTGGCGAGGAATTCGCCGTTCCATGCCTCCCAGCCGGTGGCCTCGCCGGGGCCCACCAGCCCGGCCTGCAGCGCATGCTTGGCGCGCATCTGCGTATCGGTGACCGCGTCGTTGACCCGCGCCGGGCTGGTCCAGTAGGCGCGCAGCGCCGCGTACAGCGCCTCGCCGTGGGCCGAGAACGCGGCGGCGGCCTGCGGCTGGCCCTCCGCGAACGCGCGGTTGGCGGCCAGGTACGGCTGCAGGATGGCCTCGTAGCGCGGCGAGGCCGGCTCCATCGGATACACCCGGTAGTGGCGGGCGTCGATCAGCGGATACACCGTGCCCGGGTATTCCACCTTGTTGGGCTCCGGCGCGCGCGCGGCGTAGTGGTCGGGCCGCACCTCGATGCAGAGCACGTCCGGCGCCAGGCGTTCGATCGCCTGCGCCAGCGCGGCCTGCGGATACGCCGGCACCTGCGCGTGCATCTGGTGCAGGGTCACCAGCACCGCGACGTCGGCCGGGGCGGGACGGGCGGCCTGCGCCAGCGGCAGGCAGCAGGACAGCAGCAGGGCGAGCAGGCGGCGCATGGGCGGGGTCCGGGGCGGGCGTGCCCTCGAGCATGCGCCCGCGTGGCGGCGTTCGCCAGCGCCGGAAGTCATCGTCAGCGCGGATCGCTGCGAATCACCGGCACCGGCGCAGTAAGCTTGCAGGCGTGTCCCAGGCCCCGCCGTCCATGTCCGATTCCCGTCCGCCTGCCGCGCGCATCCTGCTGATCGAGGACCAGCACGACATCGCCGCCAGCATCTGGGATTTCCTGGAGCGGCGCGGCTACGCGATGGACCACTGCGCCGACGGCGCGTCCGGGCTGGCGCGTGCGCTGCGCGGCGAAGCCGACGTGATCGTGCTCGACCTCGGGCTGCCGCGGCTGGACGGGCTGGCCCTGTGCCGGCGCCTGCGCGATGCCGGGCACGGGGTGCCGGTACTGATGCTGACCGCGCGCGACACCCTCGACGACAAGCTGCGCGGCTTCGCCGAGGGCGCCGACGACTATCTGGTGAAGCCGTTCGCGATGCCCGAGCTGGAGGCGCGCATCCGCGCCCTGCGCCGGCGCGCGCAGCCGCTGCCGGAGGCGCTGCCGGCGTTCGCCGGGCTGTCCTACGACCCGCGCAGCCTGACCGCGCAGCGCGAGGGCCGGCGGATCCCGCTGACCCGGCTGCAGGGCGCGCTGCTGCAGGCGCTGCTGCGCGAGGCGCCGCGCATCGTCAGCCACGCCGCCCTGATCGAGAGCGCCTGGCGCGGCGGCGCCGACGTGGCCGCGCTGCAGACCCAGGTGTACGAACTGCGCAATGCGATCGACAAACCGTTCGCGCGGCCACTGCTGCACGCGGTGCGCGGGGTCGGCTATCGCCTGGCAGAGCTGGAATGAGATGAGGTGGCGGCTGCCATTGCGCTGGCGCTTCGCGCTGCTGGCCACCCTGCTGGGGCTGCTGCTGTCGGGGCTGGCGGCGCTGGTGCTGATGCGCGCGGCCTATGACGACGAATACATCGTCTCGCGCGAGATCCTGCGCGGCCAGGCCGAGGACTACGGCCGCCGGCTGGCGCAGGGGCAATCGGTGCAGCTGCCGCAGACCCAGCGCCTGCGCGGCTATCGCCTGCACGACCCGGCGTTGCCGCACGCCTATGCCGGCTTTCCACTCGGCGTGCACGAAGATCCGGCAGATCCGGATACCCACGTCGGCGTGTTCGATACCGCGGCCGGGCGCCTGGTGTTCGTGATCGACCTCGGCGACATCGAGGCGATGGAGCGCCACATGCGCCTGCTGATGGGGCTGATCATCGGCTTCGGCGCGCTCTTGTCGGGCTGGTTGGGCTGGGTGTTCTCGGGGATCGCGTTGCGCCCGCTGCAGGCACTGGCGCGCGCGGTGGACGCGCTGCCCGCGCAGCCGCAGCCGACCCGCCTGGCGGATGCCCTCAGCCACGATGCGCTGGGCCGGCTGGCGGACGCCATCGACCGCTACCAGGCGCGGCTGGTGGCGGCGGACGCGCGCGAGCAGGCGTTCCTGGCCGACGCCAGCCACGAACTGCGCACCCCGCTGGCGGTGGTGCAGGGCGCGCTGGACGTGCTGCAGGACGATCCGGCCACCTCGCCCGCGCAGCAGGCGCGGCTGGCGCGGCTGGCACGCGGCGCGGCGGACATGCGCCGGCTGCTGGAGGCGATGCTGGCGGCGGCGCGACGCAAGCCGCTGCGCGGCGAACGGGTGGCGGCCGCGGCCCTGCTGCGGCAGGCGGCCGACGCCGCGCTGGCCGGCCGCCCCGGGCCGACGCTGGAACTCCAGGCCGATGGCGAGCTCGAGGCCGCCCCGGCCGAGGCCCTGTTGCTGCTGGCCGGCGTGCTGCGCCCGCTGGCGCAGGCGGACGGCGGCGGCGTGCTGCGCCTGCACTGGCAGGCCCCGCGCTTCCTGCTGCAGCGCGAAGCCGCCGACACCGGCATCGCTCCTGCCGCGCGGGCCGACACCGGCACCGGCTCGGCCCTGCTCGACCGCCTCGCGCAGCGGCTCGGCTGGCAGGTGCGTTGGGAAGATGCCTGGCGGGTGGTGGTGGTTACCGGCCCGGGGTGAGGCGGTGGCGGATGGTGGGCCCACCAAGACTCGAACCTGGAACCAAGAGAGTGTGAGTTCGTCGCCAACGTGCCATGCGCGTGCACACGGCAGGAGAAGCCCAAAATCTGCTTTGGGGTCCGCGCTTGAGGCGTCAACGCGGGTTGTTTTGGTGCAACGCGGCCGCTTCACCCAAGGCGAAGCGCGTTGTCCGCTGATCCGGGCATTGCAGGAGACGTGACTGCGCAACGCGTGCGCCTTATCTGCTGCCGTTTGAAATTTCGCGGGCAGATCGGTCTAAAGCTCGGCCTGTGATGCAAGGTCGATGAAGGCCCTCACCTTGGGGGTCAGGTATCGGGCGCTGGCAAACACGGCGTGTACGGGAACCGTCGGCAATGACCAGTCGATCAGGACGCGGCGCAACTGCCCGGCCTCCACTGCGGCGTCGGCGACCAGCACCGGCAGTTGCGCGATGCCCAACCCCGCCACCGCCGCATCGCGCACGGCGAACACGTTATTGGCCTTGAGCCGGGGTTGCACGGTCACGCGCTCGAGCGCGTGACCGCGTGAAAGCGACCACGTCGCCTGATGGCTGCCGCCTGAGAAAGCCAGCGTCTCGTGGCTGGCGAGATCGTTCGGCTGAGCCGGGGCCGAGCGCCGGGCCAGGTAGTCGGGCGCTGCATAGAGGCCGTAGCTCAGCTCGCCCAGTTTGCGCGCGGTGAGCGTGGAGTCGGCCAGCGGCCCGACGCGGATGGCCAGGTCGAAGCCTTCGTGCACGATGTCCACCAGACGGCTCGTGAAGTCGGCATCGATCCGCACCTGCGGGTATCGCCCCAGGTAGTCACGAATCCAAGCGCTCACCGCCATCATGCCGAACTCCACGCCACAGGTGAGCTTGAGCACGCCGCGCGGCTCGCCCTGCGCCTTTTGCACGGCGCGCTCGGCATCCTCGACCGAGGCCAGGATGCCGACGGCGCGTTCGAAAAACTCGCGTCCGATCTCGGTCAGTGACAGCGAGCGCGTCGTGCGCTCCAGCAGCCGCGCACCCAGTTCCTTCTCGAGTTGGGCCACCACGCGGGACAGATAGGCCTTCTGCGTGTTCAGCGCCTCGGCCGCGCGCGTGAAGCTGCCGGTCTGCACGACCTTGACGAAGGCGCGAAGTGCGGCGAGTTCCATTGTTGTCGATAAAGGCAACGGATAGTCATATTAGAAGGTATTTTTCTCCATTCGGGCAAGACTCACACTCCCGCCCATCGTCAACGAAGCCGGGAGCACCAGATGAGCTTGAAAGACCCCAACGTGTTGAACCCCAGCGCAAAAAAGCGTGTGGCCATCGTGATTGCCAACCCGGCCGTGTCCACCACCACCGGCTGGCCCGTGGGCTTCTGGTGGAGCGAGCTGACCCATCCGTACCACGTCTTCACCGAGGCCGGCTACGAGGTCGAGGTGTTCAGCCCCAACGGCGGCAAGTGCGAGGCCGACGCCATGAGCGATCCGAACGACGCCAGCGGCTACAGCAAGACCGACCTGATCAGCCAAGGCTTCATCCACACGCCCGAACTCAAGGCGCTGGTCGACAACACCAAGAAGGTGACCGACATCGACGTGGCGCGCTTCGACGCCATCGTCGTAGCCGGCGGCCAGTCGCCGATGTTCACCTTCGAGAAAGCCAGCGACCTGCACGCCAAGTTCGCCGCGTTCCATGCCGCCGGCAAGGTCGCGGCCGCGCTGTGCCACGGCGTGGCCATCCTCGCCTACGTGAAGGACGCGCAGGGCGAGTACCTGGCGCGCGGCAAGACCGTCACCGGTTTCGCCAACTGCGAGGAGGACTTCGCCGACAACGCGGTGTGGGACTACGGCCTGCTGCCGCGCGACAAGCACGTGATGCCCTGGCGCATCGAGGACCGCATGAAGGAAATCGGCGCGAACTACGTGCAGGCCGGTCTGTGGCGGGGCTTTGCGGTGCGCGACGGCAACCTGATCACCGGGCAGCAGAACTTCTCCGGCGAGGAGACGGCGCGGCTCGTGGTCGAGGCGCTGGGGCGGTGAAAGAGGTGCGCGTCATGAAAGAACTTCCCACCATCCTCGCCACGGGCGCGACAGGCAACATCGGCCGTACCTTGATCGAGTACTTGCAGAAGGCGCCGTCCACAGCCTCTGTGATCGCGGCATCGCCATCGGGTCAGCCCGTGGCCGGCGCCCCGGGCCGGGCATTGAACCTGCTCGACGCGCATTCCGCCCGGGCCGCCATGCAGGGCGTCGAATGCCTGTTCCTGCTGACCCCGGCGCACCCGGAGATGGAGGCCATGACCGCCCATGCGGTGCGCGCGGCACAGGCCGCCGGCGTGCAGCACATCGTGCGCATCTCGGGCGCGGGTGCCGATCCCAAATCGGATATCGCCATCGCCCAGCTGCAAGGGCGGTGCGACCAGATCGTCATCGACTCGGGCATCGCCTACACGCTGCTGCGGCCGAAGAACTTTATGCAGAACTTCACGACCTTCCTGCGCGACATGATCCGCAGCGGCACGGTGTACTCCTCGCAGGGCGATGGCCGCGTGCCGTTCATCGATGCGCGCGACATCGCCGCAGTGGCCGCTCGCGTCCTGCTGGAGCCGATGGCGCATGCGGGCAAGGTCTACACCCTCACGGGCCCGCAGGCACTCACCAATGCCGAAGCGCTGGCGGTGATCGCCGAGCACATCGGCCGACCGATTGAGCTGGTGGCCATCAGCGAAGAACAGGCCGTCGTCGGCATGCGCCAGGCCGGAATGCCGGAGCCCTTGGTGCAAGCCATGTCCAGCCTCAACCGCATCATCGCAGCCGGCTGGGTGGCCGAGGTGACCGACGATGTGCCGCGCCTGCTTGGTCGGCCGGCGACCGCCTGGCCGGACTTCGTGGCCGAGCACCGCCACGTCTGGCAATGACCATGTACAGGAGCACACGACTATGAGCATTTCCATCATCGGTGCCGGCAACGTCGGCATGGCCTTGGGGCAGGCGTTCACCCAGCGCGGTGAAACCGTCGTCTACGGCGTTCCCGAGCCCGCCAGGTACGCCGATGCGGTCACCGCGCTGGGCGGAAACGCCCGCGTCACGACGACCGCAGAGGCCATCGCTGCCAGCGACACCGTCATCCTGGCGGTGCCGTATGCCGCCCTGCCGGGCATCGCGCAAAGCATGCCCGACTGGCAGGGCAAGGTGCTGATCGACGCCACCAATCCGTTGGCACCGGGGTTGTCAGGGCTGTCCGTGGGCACCAGCACATCGGGTGCGGAAGAACTGGCCAAGCTTGCCCGCGGAGCGCGGGTGGTCAAGGCCTTCAACACCACCGGCGCCGAGAACATGGCCGACAGCCGATACCCGAAGGGCGCCCCGATGATGCCGGTGTGTGGCGACGATGCCGAGGCACGGCAACGCGCCATGGCGCTGGCCACGCTGATCGGCTTCGAGGCGGTGGACATGGGCCCGTTGATGGCGGCGCGCTACCTGGAGCCGTTTGCGATGACGTGGATCCACCTGGCCATCAAGCAGGGGTTGGGCCGACGGTTTGCGTTCGCGATGCTGCGCCGGCCATGAACGACCGCGTTCGCGCCACGGCACACACCGACGTGCCCGTCCACATGGACGGGCGCAAGGCGACCTGGTTCGAGCTGTTCTTCGACCTGGTGTTCGTGGTCGCCGTGGCGCAGCTGACCGGGGCGTTTTCCCACCATTACGACTGGGAGGGCGCGGGTGTCTTCGTGTTTGGCTTGCTGGTGGTCTGGTGGTGCTGGCTGGGGCAGACCTTCTTTGCCACGCGCTTCGACGAAGACTTACCGGGCCAACGCAGGCTCGGTCTGGTGCAGATCCTTGCAGTGGCCTGGATGGCGTACGGCGCCACCGAACTGAGCCATGGGCGGGCCTGGGTGTTTGCCTCCGGCGTGGCGGCGTTCAAGCTGTTGTTGGCCTGCGCTTACGGGATGGGCTGGCGCAAATGGCATGGCGCACGCGGCCTGATCCGCACCTACGCTGCCGTCTATTGCGTGCAGGCGATCCTGTGGGCGGGCTCCCTGACGCTGCCGACGCAGGCCCGCTGGCTGCTGTGGTCGCTTGCACTGATCTTGGACCAGGCGACACCGTGGCTGGTCGCCCGCTACACCCATGCGCTGCCGCCGCACCCGGAGCATCTCCCGGAGCGGTTCGGCCTGTTCACCATCATCCTGCTCGGTGAGGGCATGGCTTCGACCGTGCATGCGCTCGACCACGGGCCAGCGCTCACGGCCAACGCCTTGTTTGCAGCGCTGGGTGCGGCCTTGCTGACCTTCATGATCTGGATCGGCTATTTCGACCGCGTTCGCGCCCAGCGCGAGCGCGAGGTGATGGACCGTCACGCGGGGCGCGATCTGCGCCTGTGGGCCTATGCCCACGTGCCCTTGTACCTGGGCCTGGCGGCGTTGGCCGCCGGCACGGTGCACGCCGCCGGGCTGGACACGCTGAGCCGCTCTTCGCAATGGATCTTCGTGGGAGGCACGACCTCAGTGATGCTAGGCCTGACGCTGTTGGGTGCAGCATCTACCCCTGATCCCGGGCACCGGCTCAGGCGCGCTGCGCCGCACGCGCTGGTCGCTGCGCTGTTCATCGCGGCAGCAGGTGGCGTGTGCATCACGAACCCTGCGGTGCTCTTCCTTGCGGGTGCCGGCGTGTTCGTCGTGCAGTTGTCCATGGCGAGACTTGTGCCGCGCACTGACCGGCAAAATCAAGCTATAAGGCCGCACAAGCCACAGAACAAAAAGTAAGCTGCATCGGTAGCTTGGCGCAGCTTGGCGAAGGCAGACAAAACTAAGCCCTCTACCGCTGGAGCACCGCCATCCGAGGCGATCTTGAACCCCAAGGCAGTCATGGTGATGGATCCCACGGATTGACGATGGCCACGCCCGTCGGCTTGAAATCGGCCACGTTACGCGTGACCACGGTCATGCCGTGCACAAGTGCCGTAGCCGCGATGAGCGCATCACGCTTGCCGCGCTTGTCTGGTGCATGCAGCCGAGCGCAGCGCAGCGCCACAGCGGTATCGACCGGCAACGTGCGGCTGGAGAATTCGGGCAAGACATGCTGTTCCAGCCAGGTGCGCAGCAGGGCCCCCTGGGTAGCGTCCTTGCGTTCAATCGACAGAACGCCCAGCTCCAGTTCCATGATGCTGATGGCCGAAAGGAAGAGGTCGGCGGCATCGACGCTTTCCGCCCATGCCGTCACATTCCGATCAGCCTTGCCAAGCCGTACCTTGCGCAGCTCGGACACCACGTTGGTATCGAGCACGTACATCATGAAAGATCAGCCGGCTGGGCTCCGATGGTCACGCGCGGTGGGTCAACCCCGATGTCCGCAACCCCCGGCATCGCCAGCGCGTCGGCAATATTGCGTCGCTGGCGCGTCAGGCGCTGGTAGTCCTCGAAGCTGAGCAGTACGTGTGCCGGCTTGCCGCGGTCGGTGATGAACACCGGCCCGCGTTTGGCGGCCTTTTTGGCTCGCGTCACGTCCTGGTTCAATTCCCGGCTGGAGAGGGTAGTGATGGTCATGGCGCACCTCTGCTGGCGACATTTGTAGAAACATTACTACAAATAACGGAGAGAGGGACGGCTGCCGGATTGGCCTGCGTCGGGATTGATGCAAGCGGCACGCGCGAAATCGCGATACGCCTGCGCGTACCAGCGATGGCGCGCGCCTGATACCCGCCGCCGGCTGGGGTGACGGATCGGGTGCGAGCGGAGGATGGTGGGCCCACCAGGACTCGAACCTGGAACCAAGGGATTATGAGTCCCCTGCTCTGACCATTGAGCTATAGGCCCGCTGAGAGGATTGTAATGGCCCGCAAACGCGAAACCCGCCGGTGGGCGGGTTTCGTGGCGCGCGGATGGCGGCGGGCTTCAGTCGATGTCGAGGAAGCTGCGCAGCATCTCCGAGCGGCTGGGATGGCGCAGCTTGCGCAGGGCCTTGGCTTCGATCTGGCGGATGCGCTCGCGGGTCACGTCGAACTGCTTGCCGACCTCCTCGAGGGTGTGGTCGGTGTTCATGTCGATGCCGAAGCGCATGCGCAGCACCTTGGCCTCGCGCGGGGTCAGCCCGGCCAGCACGTTGCGCACGGTCTCGATCAGATTGATGTCGGTGGTCGCCTCCATCGGGGACATCACGTTGGTGTCCTCGATGAAGTCGCCGAGGTGGGAGTCCTCGTCGTCGCCGATCGGGGTCTCCATCGAGATCGGCTCCTTGGCGATCTTCATCACCTTGCGGATCTTGTCCTCGGGCATGTCCATTTCCTTCGCCAGCTCCTCCGGCGTGGCCTCGCGGCCGTACTGCTGGAGCATCTGGCGGGAAATGCGGTTGAGCTTGTTGATGGTCTCGATCATGTGCACCGGGATGCGGATGGTGCGCGCCTGGTCGGCGATCGAGCGGGTGATCGCCTGGCGGATCCACCAGGTGGCATAGGTCGAGAACTTGAAGCCGCGGCGGTGTTCGAACTTGTCCACCGCCTTCATCAGGCCGATGTTGCCTTCCTGGATCAGGTCGAGGAACTGCAGGCCGCGGTTGGTGTACTTCTTGGCGATCGAGATGACCAGGCGCAGGTTGGCCTCGACCATTTCCTTCTTGGCCTTGCGCGCCTTGGTCTCGCCCAGGGTCAGGGCGCGGTTGATCTCCTTGAGTTCGGCCAGGGTGACCCGGATCGTCTTTTCCAGCGCCAGCGCGGCCTGCTGCTCGGCGATGATCTGGTCTTTCACCTCGCGCAGCGCCGAGCCCCACTTCTGCTTGCGCTTGAGCAGTTCATCCACCCACTCGAGGTTGGTCAGGTTGCCGTCCCAGGCCTTGAGGAAGTCCTTGCGCGGCATCTTGGCCACGCGGGTGCACAGGTCGAGGATGCGGCGCTCGTGTTCCTTGACCGCGTTGACCGCCTCGCGCAGGTTCTTCACCAAGGCGTCGGTCAACGGCAGCGGCAATTTGAAGGTCACGAAGATGGCCGCCATCTCATCGCGTGCTTTCAGGGTCGCCTTGCCGGCCGGGCCGCCCTTGGCCCAGGCCTTCTCGAAGCGCGCGAACGCGGCGGCCATGGCCTCCATGCGCACCGCCACCTCGGCCGGGTCCGGGCCGGTCGGTGCCGGCTCGTCGGCCTCGCCGCCGGCGTCGTCGGCCTCGTCATCGTCGTCGTCGGCCTCGGTGTCCGCAGATGTGTCGATCTCCGCGACCGGCAATTCCTCCGGTTCCGGCTCCTCGTCATTGAAGCCGACCACGATCTCGGCCAGGCGCTTCTTGCCGGCCTTGTGCAGTTCGTAGTCCTCCAGCAGCTGGCGGATCGAGGGCGGGAAGCTGGCCAGCGCGGCGTTCATCTGCGCCAGGCCTTCCTCGATGCGCTTGGCGATCGCGATCTCGCCCTCGCGGGTCAGCAGGTCCACCGTACCCATCTCGCGCATGTACATGCGCACCGGGTCGGTGGTGCGGCCACCCTCGGTATCCAGCGAGGTCAGTGCGGCGGCGGCCTCCTCGGCGGCGGTTTCGTCCACCTCGCGGCCGCCGGTCTGCTGGCCGGTCAGCAGCAGGGTTTCGACATCGGGCGCCACTTCATGGACTTCGATACCCATGCCGTTGATCATGCCGATGATGTCTTCCAGCTGCTCCGGATCGACCATGTCGTCGGACAGGTGGTCGTTGACCTCGGTATAGGTCAGGTAGCCCTGCTCGAGGCCCTTGCTGATCAGGGACTTGATGTCGGACTGGGGGGCGGTCTGGCGGTCGTTGGCCATGGAAGCGGTACCCTGTGGAAGGTCTGCGGGAGGCGCAGGAAAGAACCCGGCATTATACCGCGTGGGCGCAGCATCCGCCCGCGCGGGCCCGGTCACGGCCGCAGCAGCAAGGTCACGGGGCCGTCGTTGACCAGGCTGACCACCATATGGGCGCCGAAACGCCCGGTTTCCACCCCTGGCGGGTGCAGCGCGCGGCAGATCGCCAGCAGGCGGTCGAATTCACGCCGCGCCATGTCCGGGGCGGCGGCGCTGGTGAAGCTGGGGCGCATGCCGCTGCGGGTGTCGGCGGCCAGGGTGAACTGGCTGACCAGCAGCAACTGGCCGCCGGTGTCGGTCAACGAGCGGTTCATCCTGCCGTTGGCGTCCTCGAACACGCGATACCCCAGCAGGCGCTGCGCCATCCGCCGCGCCTGCGCCTCGCCGTCGCCGGGCTCGATCCCCACCAGCGCCAGCAGGCCGGGGCCGATCGCCCCGACCACCGCGCCATCGACGGTCACCTGGGCCTGGGTCACGCGCTGGATCAGGGCAAGCATGCGCGGATTGTAGGGTGGCCTGCCTACAATGCGACCAATGACCGAACTGGCCGCCGCCGTCCTGTATGCCTGCGCCTGGGCCGTGGCGCGCCTGCCGTGGCCGCTGCTGCGCGCGCTGGCCGACGGTCTGGCCACGCTGTGGTACCGCCTGGATGCCCGCGAGGCGCGCGTGGCGCGCCGCAATCTGGAGCTGATCCGCGCCGATCTCGACGACGAACGCCGCGAACACCTGGTGCGGCAGATCCTGCGCACCACCACCCGGCAGGCCATCGAAACCCTGCGGCTGTGGACGCGCGCGCCGGCGCGCAACCTCGCCGACATCGTCGAAGTCCACGGCGAGGCGCTGTTCGACGCGGCGCTGCGTGACGGACGCGGGCTGATCGTGGCGGCACCGCACCTGGGCAACTGGGAGCTGCTGAACCAGTGGCTGGCGCACAAGACGCCGCTGGCGATCCTGTACCGGCCGCCGGAATCGGCGATCGGCGAGGCCTTCCTGCGCCGGGTGCGCGCGCGCGCCGGCGGCCAGGTCGAGCAGGTGCGGGCCGAACCCGCCGGGGTGCGCACGCTGCTCAAGCGCCTGCAGAAAGGCGGCGTGGTCGGCATCCTGCCCGACCAGCAGCCCAAGGCGGGCGAAGGCGAGTTCGCCCCGTTCTTCGGCAAGCCGGCGCTGACCATGACGCTGCTCTCGCGCTTGGCCCATCGCAGCGGCGCGCAGGTGGTGCTGGCCTGGTGCCGGCGCCTGCCCGGCGACGGGCCGCCGCGGTTCGCGCTGCACATCGTCCCGGCCCCGGATGCGGTGGCCGATGCCGATCCGCAGCGCGCGGTGGCCGCGCTCAATGCCGCGCTGGAGGCGGCGATCGGCGCGGATTTCACCCAGTACCAGTGGACTTACAAGCGCTACACCCTGCGCCCGCCCGGCAGCGGCGAGGACAACCCCTACCGCGATCTGTACTGAACGCAGGGCGCTGCAGGCGACGTCAGCGCGGCTGATAGCGCAGATGGTGCGCTTCGGGCGGCAGCGGCCGCTGCTGCGCCGGCAGGCGCAGCCAGACATCGGCCGGCCAGACCTGCACCCAGCGCTGCCGCCAGGGCTGCTGGAACAGCGGCGCGGGGGTCTGCGCCGGCGTGGCGTCCTCCACCACCACCAGCCCGTGCGGATGCCGGCGCGCCCAGGCGCGCGCGTCGGCTTCATCCAGCGCCGCCACCGGGGTATGCAGGCGGCCGGCGAAGTGGAACTGCAGCTGGTACACGCCGACATAGGCCAGCGGACGCTGCGCGCGCGCGGCTTCGGCCAGCACGCGCGCGGTCGGGGTGAGGTCGTATTGCGTGCGCAGCAGCGGCGTTGCTGCGGCATGCAGCGTCGCCACCGCCAGCAGCAGCCCGCCAGCCTGCGCCGGCAGGCTGCGCCAGCGCAGCAGAATGAGGCCCAGCAGGATCAGCACGCCCCCTGCCAGTGGGGCGCCGGCCTGCACCGCGGCCGGCAGTGGCGGCCAGCCCGCACGCGCGCCCAGCAGCAGCCCGCCCAGCGCCAGCAGCAGCGCGCCCGGCAGCCAGCCCAGGCGCGGCTGGCGCTCGGCGGCGGCGGCCAGCAGCAGCGCGGCGGCGGGGAAATCCGGCAGCAGGTAGTAGGCCTGCTTGCCGCTGATCAGGCTGAACAGCAGCAGCACGCCGAGCAGCCACAGCCAGGGCATGCGCAGCTCGGGCGTGCGCCACAGCGCGGGCACCTGCCGCCACCACCAGGCCTGCCACCACCACGGCGCCAGCAACACCAGCACCACCGGGGCGTACCACCACCAGGGCTCGGCATGGTCGAAACTGTGCTGGATGCGGCCGGCGGTCTGCGTCACCAGCAGCGCCTGGCGGTATTCGGGATCGCCGAGCAGCACCGCCGGCAGCAGCCACAGCGCGAACAGGGCGATGCCGCCGAGCACGGCCAGCAGTGCGTGGCGGGCGAAGCGGCGGCCCTCGGCGCGCGCTGCCGGATGCCACAGGCGTGCGCCCAGCAGCGGCACGCCCAGGTGCAGCAGGGCCACCGGCCCCTTGGCCAGCAGCCCGAGCCCGACCGCGAGGGCAAACCCGGGCCAGTTCGGCCGCCACGCCTCGCCCTGGCGCCGGCACAGCGCCAGCAATCCGCCGAGCACGGTGGCGGCCAGCAGCAGCTCGTACATCAGCTGCCAGGAGAACAGCACGAAGTACCACAGCCCGGCCATCACCCAGGCGGTGTCGCGCGCCAGGCGCGGTCGCTGCGGCAGCAGGCGCAGCGCCAGCAGGCCGCTCTGGGCGATCACCAGCGCCGCCAGCAGCACCATCAGCAGCCGCGGCCAGACATCGCCAACCCCGCCGACCGCCCAGCCGGCGTGGATCAGCCACGGCAGCAGCGGGGTCTTGTGCGAATACGGCGCACCATTGAACAGCGGCACCAGGAAGCTGCCGCGATCCCACATCTCCCAGGCCACCGCCAGGGTGCGGGTGGAATACAGCGGGATCGGGCCGTGCAGGAAGATCGACGGCAGCGCTACCGCCAGCCAGGCCAGCAGCGGCGCGCGCAGGGGGCGTAGTTCACGGAGGATCGGCATCGGGCAAGGATACGGCACGCGCGCCGGCGGATCGGCGACAATCACCAGCCGGCATACATACGGGCTTAGGCATGACCGCTCCCATCCTCGTCGTCGGCGGCGCCGGCTACATCGGCGCGCACATGGTCAAGCAGCTGCGCCGCGAAGGGTTTGCGGTGGCGGTGGCCGACGATCTGTCCTCCGGTCGCCGCGAGGCGGTGCTGGGCGCGCCGCTGCATGTCGGCGACATCGGCGATGCCGCGTTCGTGGATCGGCTGTTGCAGGAGGTGCGGCCGGCGGCGGTGATGCATTTCGCCAGCTTCATCCAGGTCGGCGAATCGGTGGCCGACCCGGCCAAGTACTACCGCAACAACGTCGCCGCCACCCTGGTGCTGTTGGAAGCGATGCGTGCGCACGGCGTTACGCGCTTCATCTTCTCCTCCACCGCGGCGATCTTCGGCGACCCGCAGTACACCCCGATCGACGAGGCGCATCCGAAGGCGCCGATCAATCCCTACGGCCGCAGCAAGTGGTTCGTGGAGCAGATGCTGGAGGATTTCGACCGCGCCTACGGGCTGAAGTCGGTTTGCCTGCGCTACTTCAACGCCGCCGGCGCCGACCCCGAGGGCGCGCTGGGCGAATGCCACGAGCCGGAGACGCACCTGATCCCGCTGATCCTGCAGGTGGCCTCCGGCCGTCGCCCGCATATCACGGTGTACGGCGAGGACTACCCGACCGCGGATGGCACCTGCATCCGCGATTACATCCATGTCGAGGACCTGTGCCAGGCGCATCTGCTGGCGCTGCGGCAGCTGCTGGCCGGCGGCGAGCGCGCGCGCTACAACCTCGGCAATGGCAACGGCTATTCGGTGCGCGAGGTGATCGAAGCGGCGCGGCGCGTCACCGGGCACCCGATCCCGGTGCAGGTCGGCGCGCGCCGCGCGGGCGATCCGCCGGTGCTGGTGGCCGATGCCAGCGCCGCACGCCGCGTGCTCGGGTGGCAGCCGCGGCATGCCGATCTCGAGCGCATCCTTGCCGATGCCTGGGCCTGGGAGCGCCAGCACGCTAAATGGTCGCGCTGAACCGGCGCGGCTTCAGGCCTCCGCAGCGCGGCCGGCCAGTTCCAGGCACAGCTGCGCGTAGCGGCGGTGCATGCGCTCGCGTCCGTACTCGCGCAGTGCGGTGACGCGCGCCTGCGCGGCCAGGCGCGCGGCCAGCGCCGGATCGCGCAGCAGGCGCTCCAGCGCCTGCGCCAGCGCCGTGGCATCGCCTTCCGGCACCAGCAGCCCGTCCACGCCGTCGGAGATCACCTCGCGCACGCCCGGCACCGCGCTGCCCACCACCGCGCAACCGGCGGCCATGCCTTCCAGCAGCGCCAGCGGCATGCCCTCGTAATGGGTGCTGAGCACGCAGATCTGGTGCGCGAGCAGCCGCTGCGGCACGTCGCGCACCACGCCCGGGAAATCCACCTGCGCACGGATGCCCAGCTCCGCCGCCAGCCGTTCCAACGGCGCGCGGTGCAGGGCCTTGCCGCCGCCGACCAGCTGCACCGGCACGCGCAGGCCGCGTGCGGCCAGTTGCGCCACCGCGCGCAGCAGGGTGGCGTGGTCCTTCTGCTTGGAGAAGCGCGCGACCATCACGATCCCGGGGATGCGCGCGGCATGCGGATGTGCCTCGGCCTGCGCGAACGGGGCCAGGTCGATGCCGTTGGGGATCGCCAGCGTGCGCGCGGCCGGCATACCCATCGCCAGCAGCGCCTGGCGCACGCCTTCCGAGCAGCCCACGATGCGGTCGGTGCGGCGCGCCAGCCAGCGCGTCTGCGCCAACCGCCAGCGGGTGTAGCGCTCGCGCGTGTTGTGCTCGACGTGCACCAGGTGCGGCACCTTCGCCAGCAGCCCGGCGTAGCGGCCCCAGAGGTGTTCGGAAAAGCCGTGCGCGATCAGCACGTCGGGGCGGAACTTCTGGCACACGCGTGCCAGTGCCAGCACCGTGGCCAGGTGCGACCAGCCCGGCACCAGTTGCAGCGGCACGTTGCGCGCGTGCAATTGTGCGATCCGCTCTGGCGGCGTGCGCCGCTTGCGGCGCAGCACCAGCAGCGGTTCGATCGCCCCACCCGCACGCGCGGCCTCCACCAGCTGGATCGCCACCTGGGTCGCGCCGCCGGAGAACCCGCCGGTGACGAAATGCAGCACGCGCACGGGCGGGGTCATGCGCGGTCATCCGTTGGCGGGCAGGTCGTGCCACGGCGCCAGCGCAGCCAGAACAGCGGCCCGTACAGGCGGCTGAAATGGTGCCAGCGCGGCCACAGCCGCCGCGCCTCGTAGCGCAGCTTGGGCCAGGGATTGCGCGAGCGCGGTTTGCCGCTGCCGATGGTCGAAGGCACCGGCTCGGCGCTGACCACTGGCGGATGCAGCGAGAGGATGCGCAGGCCGAATTCCCAAGGGTGCTGCAGATCGCAGTCGATCGGCCGCGCCACCCCGGCGAAGGCGGCCACGAACCGCTGCGCGCCCGCGCGCGTCCACACCGCGGCGGTGGTGGTGCTGGGCACGCTGGGGCCGTATTCGACCAGACAGCAGCTGGCCGTGAGCGGCGCCAGCGGCATCCAGCGCCGCCTCGTATTGCACAGCTTGAGCACGTCCCAGCGGCACAGCGGGTCGGCCTCCGCGCGCCGGCGTTCCAGCGCCGCCGCCAGCGCCGGCAGGAACCCGTCCTCGAAGCAGGCGTCGTCCTCCAGCAACAGACAGAACTGCGCGGATGAGGCCAGGAAGCTGCGCAGCGCCTGCACATGCCCGAGGTAGCAGCCGACTTCGCCCGGGCGCAGCGGCTTGTAGTAGCGGTTGACCCGGGTCAGGCGCGCCAGTTCATCCGCAGGCAAGGTGGCGCCATCCACGCCCTCGATGCGGGCGAAGGCGATGCCCAGCGCGGACAGCTTCTGCTGCATCGCCGCCAGCCGCTGCGGCGCACGCGCCAGGTTCAGCACCAGGCACAGACAGTCGGCAGGCAGTCCCATCTCAGCCTTCGTCCTGCATCCGGTTGTGCGCCCGCTGTTCCAGCCGCCGGTAGTTGGCGACCCGGATGGCGCGGGAGATACGGTCGCGCAGGCGCCGCCACAGCGGTAGCGGCACTTGGCGCACGCCGCTGGAGAAGTAGCGGGCTTCCACCCGCGCGCGTCGGTCCAGCCCGTACTTGGCCATCACCCGATCTTCATCGGCCAGGGCCGCCTTGAAACCAGTGCTCTTGTAGAGCTCGCCACCGCCGACCGGGCGCGAGTGATACACCGCGGTCGCGTCGATGATCGCCATCGCCTGCTCGCCGCGATCGGCCAGCAGGCGCGGCCAGACCGAATCCAGTCCCCAGCCGCTGGTGCTCTCGGTGAAGGTGGGCAGGCAGGTGCGCAGGGCGTCGCGGTCGAACATCGGCGCCATGACTTCGACGAAGCGGGTGTAGCGCAGCTGGTAGCGCGCATCCTGCAGCAGCAGCGGCCAGGTGTAGTAGGAGTTGCGGGTCAGCGCCGGCTGCGCCAGCGCCAATTGGTAGGCGCGGGCGAAGGCGAACATGCGGTCGATGGTGGCGGTATCCGCCACCAGGTCGTCATCCGGCAGCCAGAAATAGTCATAGCGCTCGACCAGCTCGGGATGCGCCTGCAGCAGCTCGCCCAGCACCGGCCACTTCATGCCCTTGCGGTCCTCGTGGTATTCGGCCTGCTCGGCATAGCGTCCCGGCTGGTTGCCGAAATAGCTCACGAAGAGATCGAAGTCGCGCGCACTGCCGGCCAGCCAGCCCGGGTGCACCGAGTTGTCGCCGGCGCGCACGATCACCAGGTTGCGGCGCTGGCTCATGCCTGTGGTTCCTCCTGCGGCTTGCCGAGCAGGCGGTTGCACAGCGCCAGCGCGGCGCCGACCACCTGGTCCATGTTGTAGTAGCGGTACTGCGCCAGGCGGCCGACGAAGCTCACCTCCGGCGTCTGCTCGGCCAGCGCCTTGTAGCGCTGGTACAGCGCTTCGTTCTCCGGGCGTGGAATCGGGTAGAAGGGATCGCCCTCGGCCATCGGATACTCACGCACGATCGAGGTGCCCGGCGCGGTCTCGCCGGTGAGGTACTTGAACTCGGTGATGCGGGTGTAGGCGTGGTCGTTGGGATAGTTCACGGTGCCGGTGGGCTGGAAGGTTTCCACGTCCGGTAGATGCTCGTGTTCGAAACGCAGGCTGCGATAGGGCAGCTTGCCGTAGCAGTGGTCGAAGAAGGCGTCGATCGGGCCGGTGTAGATGGTGCGCCGGCGCGGCGGCCGGGTGCGTGCGCGCACATAGGTCACCCCTGTGCGCACCTCGATGCCTGGGTGATCGAGCATGCGCTGGAACATCCGCGTGTAGCCCTCGGCCGGCATGAACTGGAAGCTGTCGGTGAAGTAGCGATCGTCATCGTTGGTGCGGGTGGGGATACGCGCGGCCACGCCTGCCGCCAGCTCGGACAGATCCAGCCCCCACTGCTTGCGGGTATAGCCGCGGAAGAACTTCTCGCACAGGTCCGCGCCCACGCTGTTCATCACCACGTCTTCGCTGGTTCTGGCGGGCAGGCGCTGGGTGCGGCGCTCGGCCAGGAACGCCTCCACCCCGGCTTCGTCCAGGTTCAACCCGTACAGGCGGTTGATGGTGGTGCGGTTGATCGGGATCGGATACAGCTTGCCATCCACTTGCGCCAGCACCCGGTGCTCGTAGAAGCGCCAGTGGGTGAAGCGCGAGAGGTATTCGAAGATGCGCTTGCCGTTGGTGTGGAAGATGTGCGGGCCATAGGGATGGATCAAGAGCCCGGCGGCGTCGCGGGTGTCGTGCGCGTTGCCGCCGATGTGCGGGCGGGCGTCCACCACCAGCACACGCCAGCCGGCATCGGCCAGCTCGCGCGCGCACACGCTGCCGGCAAACCCCGCGCCCACCACCAGTGCGTCGAAATCGCTTGCGTCCAGGATCGGGGTGTCGTTCATCGGCTCTTGGAGGTTGTCGGGTCTGGCATGGAGGAAGTGTGGCAGGCGGCGCTGGCGCGGGCATCCAGCAGCCACCAGCGGCGGCCGTTGGCCAGGCCCATGTCGCGGGCCAGGGCGGGATCGACGCAGGCGGGCAGGCCATCGCCCTGCTCCACCAGCAGCCAGCGCGCGGCGGGCGCAGCCTGCTGCCAGCGCACGCCATCGGCGAACTGCGCCGCGAGCGGACGCTTGAAGCCGAAGTCGGCGGCCGGGCGGTCGGCCATCAGCAGCTGCTGTTCGCGCCAGCCGACCAGGCCGAGCTGCGCGCGCGGGCCGATCGCCGCGCCGACGTCGCGCATCAGCCCGCGCGAGGAACTGCCGTCGTTGAGCAGTACCGTGCCGACCAGCGAATACAGCACCCACAGCCCGGTCAGCATCGCCAGCAGCGCGGCGTGCGCACGCCGGCGCCCGAACCACAGGCAGGCGCCGAGGCCGAAGGCGCCGATCGCGCAGAACATCCAGGCCAGGCCGGTGGCCACGCCGGGGTCGCGGCCGTCGAGGAACTGCCGCTCGAAGCCGGGATTGCCCAGCAGCATGGCCAGCCCCGCGCCCAACGCGACCAGTGACAGCAGGACGGTGAACGCCAGCAGCAGCCGCTGCGGGTTCGGCTTGCGCAGCAGCCCCGGCAGCAGCGGTGCCAGCGCCAGCGCCAGCATCGGCAGCGCCGGCAGGATGTACATGTCGCGCTTGCCGGACGGGATGCTGAAGAACACGAACACCAGCACCACCCACGCCAGCGGCAGCAGGTAGCGCGCGTCGCGCCGGCGCAGGCGCCGCCGCCAGGCCGGGAACGCCCACGGCAGCGCCAGCACGGTCGGCAGCCAGGTGGTCAGCGCCACCTCGATGAAGTACCACCACGGCTGCCCGTGGTGCCAGGAATTGGCGTAGCGGGTGACGGTCTGGCGCAGCAGGATGTCGTCCACGTAGGCGCGGTAGGCGGCGCCGCCCTCGCCCAGCGCGGCCACCAGCATCGGCACCAGCCACACCCCGCAGGCGACCAGGAAGGCCAGCGGCCCGAGCCAGAAGCGGCCGTCGCGCGCATGCACGCGCACCCCCGGCCAGCCGCGCAGCGCAGCGAATGCGGCCGGCAGCAGCATCAGCAGCGCCAGCACGCCCACGCCCTTGGTGATGGTGCCCAGCCCGGCCGCGGCCCAACCCAGCATCCACATCCGCCAGTCCGGCCCGCGCAGCAGGTGGCGCAGCAGGCCGTAGCAGGACAGGGTGATCCAGAACACCACCATCGGGTCGATCTGGGCCTTCTTGGCCTGGAAGGTGAACTGGAGGGTCAGCAGGGTCGCGTAGCCGGCCAGCACGCCCACCCGCGGCGTCCACAGCCGGCGGCCGAGGTCGAGCACGCACCATAGGGTGCCCAGCGCGGCCAGCAGCGAAGGCAGCAGGAAGGCGATGCGCAGGTTGCCGGTCAGCCACAGCAGCGCGGCCTGCATCCACATGAACAGCGGCGGCTTGTCCGAATACAGCTCGCTGCCGCGGTGCGGGAACAGCCACTGGCCGCTTTCCAGCATCTGCCGCGCAGCCAGCGCGAAGCGCGGCTCATCCGCCGGCCACGGGTCGCGCAGGCCGAGCCCGGTGGCCAGGATCAGCAGGGCCAGCAGCCAGAACAGCCAGAGGTCGCGGCGGGGGCGGGTCATGGCAGGGGACATGGCGCGGAGCATGGCGATAGTGTGCAGGGCGGACGTCAGGCTTTGCGCAGGCGGGCGTAGAAGAAGCCGTCGCGGCCGCCCTCGCCGGGCAGGCGCTGGCGGCCGGCGCCGGTGTCGTGGCCGAAGCGGGCATCCAGCGCATCCAGCCTCGCATCGGGCGTGCGCGCGAGGAAGGATTCGACCTGCGCCGCGTTCTCCGCGCGCAAAATCGAGCAGGTGGCATACAGCAGCGCACCGCCGGGTGCGAGCAGCGGCCACAGCGCATCCAGCAGCGCCGCCTGGGTCTGCACCAGCGCGGCGAGGTCGGCTTCGCGCCGGTGCAGCAGCACGTCGGGCTGGCGGCGCACGATGCCGGTGGCGCTGCACGGGGCATCGACCAGGATCGCGTCGAACGGGGTGCCGTCCCACCAAGACTCGGGGCGGGTGGCATCCGCGGCGAGGGTGTGCAGTCCTTCCAGCCGCAAGCGCGCGAAGGTGTCCTGCATCCGCCGCACCCGGTGCGCGTCCACGTCCAACGCGAGGATATGCAGCGACGGATCGCGCTCGGCCAGGTGCGCGGCCTTGCCGCCGGGCGCGGCGCAGGCGTCGAGCACGCGCGCGCCGGGGGGTGCCAGGGCGTCGGCCACCGCCTGCGCGCTGGCGTCCTGCACCGAGACCAGGCCTGCGGCAAAGCCGGGCAGCTGGGCGACCGGCAGCGCGGCGTCCAGGCGCAGGGCGTCGGCCAGATCGGCGTCGGGCATGGCGGTGATGCCGGCCTGCTGGAGCAGGTGCAGGTAATCCCCGCGCTGGATCCAGCGCCGGTTGACGCGCAGCCACAGCGGCGGCGGCTGCGCGCTCGCGGCGAAGATCGTTTCTGCCTCCTGCGGCCAGTCCGCGCGCACCTGCGCCGCCAGCCAGCCGGGCCAGGCGGCCTCGGGCGCGGCGGCCGGCAGCGGCTCGCGGGTGGCCCGGCGCAGCAGCGCATTGACCATCCCGGCCTGATGCGCGCGGCCCAGCGCGCGTGCGGCCTCCACCGTGGCGGCCAGCGCGGCGTGCGCGGGCAGGCCGAGTTCGAGCTGGGCAAAGCCCACCAGCAGCAGGGCGCGCAGCAGGGCATCGCGCGATCCCAGTGGGCGCGGCGTCCATGCATCCAGCGCGGCGTTGTAGCGCACGCGCTGGCGCAGCGCGGCCAGCACGATGGCCTCCACCAGCGCGCGGTCGCGCGGGTCGGGGAGCTCCGGCAGGCGGGTGCCCAGCGCGGCTTTCAGCGAACGCCCGCGGTGCAGTACCGCGGCGAGGATACGCGCCGCGGCGACGCGGGTGGCGACGCCATCGCTCACGCGAATACGTCGCGGCGGGCGTTGCGGTAGTCCTGCGCGCTGATCGGCTTGCCGCCGTCGCGTTGCAGGCGTTCCAGGCGCAGCACGCCGTGGCCGCAGGCGACGTCGATGCCCTCGCGCCCGGCGCGGAGCACGCTGCCGGGCGCGGCGGCGTGGGTTTCGTCGAGGGCGCGCGCGGCATGGATGCGCACGCGCTCGCCGGCCAGCTGCGCTTCCGCCACCGGCCACGGGTGGAACGCGCGCACCTTGTTGGCCAGCGTGATGGCGGGCTGCGACCAGTCCAGCTTGGCTTCGGCCTTGTCCAGCTTGTGCGCGTAGGTGACGCCCACCTCCGGCTGCGGCTGCGGCACCGGCAGCAGGCCGGCGCGCAGCAGGCCCAGGCCGTCGGCGAGAATCCGCGATCCGAGCGCGGCCAGGCGGTCGTGCAACTGCCCGCCGGTCTCCTCCGGGCCGATCTCGGTGGCCTGCGCCAGCAGCACCGGGCCGGTGTCGAGGCCCTTTTCCATCCGCATCAGGCACACCCCGGTGCGGGTGTCGCCGGCTTCGATCGCGCGCTGGATCGGCGCCGCGCCGCGCCAGCGCGGCAGCAGCGAGGCGTGCACGTTCCAGCAGCCATGCACGGGGATGTCCAGCACCGACTGCGGCAGGATCAGCCCGTAGGCCACCACCACCATCACATCCGGCTGCAGCGCGCGCAGGGTGGCCTTGGATTTGGCCGAACGGAAGTTCTCCGGCTGGTATACCGGGATGCCGCGCTGCACGGCCTCGAGTTTCACCGGCGAGGGCGTCAGCCCGCGCCCGCGCCCGGCCGGGCGGTCCGGCTGGGTATACACGGCGACCACCTCGCCGCGGGCGGCGGCCGCGCGCAGGCAGGGCACGGCGAACTCCGGCGTGCCGGCGAAGACGATGCGCATCGGGTCAGGCGGCGGCGGCGCGCTTGGCCTTGAGCAGTTTTTTGCGCACCATCTCGCGCTTCAGCGGGCTCAGGTAGTCCACGAACAGCTTGCCGTCCAGGTGGTCCATCTCGTGCTGGATGCAGACCGCCAGCAGGCCATCGGCCTCCAGCGTGAACGGCTGGCCGTGGCGGTCCAGCGCCTCCACCGTGATGGTGTTGCTGCGGGTGACGTCGGCATAGATGCCCGGCACCGACAGGCAGCCCTCCTGGTACACCTGCTCGCCGTCGCGCGCGGTGATGCGCGGGTTGACGAACACCAGTGGCCGGCTGTGGTCGTCGGTCACGTCGATCACCATGAAGCGCTTGTGCACGTCCACCTGGCTGGCGGCCAGGCCGATGCCGGGGGCGTCGTACATGCTTTCGAACATGTCGTCGATCAGGGTCTGGAACGCGGGCGTGGCCAGATCCGCCGGGTCCACATCGGCGGCCTTGGTGCGCAGGCGCGGGTCGGGGAATTCGAGGATCGTGAGCAGGGCCATGGCTGGGGTTCCGCGGTTCGGCGGCCGCACGGGGCCGCCACGTTTTGGATTGTAGCGCGCCCAGCCTGCACCGCCGCTTGCCAGATGCGCCGGATTGTGGGCTATATTGGGCAGGCTTCAGGGGGTTTCGCCATACGGAGCGGGGAGATAGCGAACATGCTTGAACGGGTTTCCAACCTGGCGCGCACCAACGCGCCGCGCACGCGCGGTCTGCGCGTCATGCTGGCTGCCGCGCTGCTGACCGTGGCCAGCTACGCCGCCGCGGTCGAACTGCGCGGCGACCATCCCGAATCCTACGTGGTGAAGCGCGGCGACACCCTGTGGGACATCTCGGCCCGCTTCCTCAAGAAGCCCTGGCTGTGGCCGGAGATCTGGCAGGCCAATCCGCAGATCAAGAACCCGCATCTGATCTATCCGGGCGACGTGATCAGCCTGGCCTACCTCGACCGCGTCACCGCCAAGGTGCAGCCGGGCGAGCGCAAGGAAAGCCCGGTCAACGCGGTGCCGCTGGCCGAGGTCGAGCCGTTCCTGAAGGACATGCGCATCGTCGACAGCCTCGACGGCCTGCCCTACGTGGTCGGCCTGGAGGACAACCGCCTGCGCGCCAGCCGCGGCCAGGTGGCCTACGTGCGCGGGCTGGAAGGCGCCGCCCCCGGCCAGCGCTATGTGGTGGTGCGCCCGGAGAAGCGCTACCGCATGCTCGAGCGCGCCGGCCTGTGCTGCGACCTGTTCCAGACCCAGGACCTCGACGCCCGCGGCCAGCCCCGCCTGAGCCAGGATTCGCCGTGGACCGCGGCGGTGTTCCCGACCAAGAACACCGAGTTCCTCGGCTACGAGCTGGTGGCGCAGACCACCGGCACCGTCACCCGCACCGAGGTCGGCGGCATCCAGGCCAGCACCCTGATGCTGGACGCCGAAGGCCGCGACGTGCGCGTGGGCGATCGCCTGGTGCCGGTGCAGGCGCAGGCGTACGACCTCCAGTTCTTCCCGCATCCGCCCAAGCAGCAGGCCGAGTACGGCCGCCTGACCGTGCTGTCGGTGGCCGACGCGGCGCGCTTCGGTGGCACCCGCGACGTGATCGCGATCTCCGGCGGCAGCCGCCAGGGCATCGACAACGGCACCGTGTTCTCGATCTGGCGCCGCGGTGATTCGGTGGTGGACCGCGTGCGCGACGGCCTCGACCGCGACGATTCGCTCACCCCGCACGAATCCAAGGTGCGCCTGCCGGACGAGTTCGCCGGGCACGCCATGGTGTTCCGCACCTTCGACAACGTCAGCTACGCGCTCATCATGAGCAGCGTCAAGCCGACCCGCGTCGGCTACGAGCTGAAGCACCCGGACGCGGCCTACTGACCGCCCCGGCGTTTTCCGAGCCACCCACGCGACGGCGCCCGAGGGCGCCGTCGTCGTTTCCGCGCGATGCTGGCGGCATGCCCGATCCGCGCGAACCCGAATCCGAATCCGAGGCCCTGCTGCGGCTGCTGCTGAGCGGCGCGCCCGCCGCCGCCCTGCGTCGCCTGCTGGACAGCCACGGCAGCGCGCGGGCCGTGCTGGCGGCTGGCGCCCGCGACTGGGCCAGCCACGGGCTGGATGCCGAGGTCTGCCGCAGCCTGCGTACCCCACCGGCGGAGGGGCTGGCCGCCGGCCTTGCCTGGCTGCAGGCAAGCCCGCGGCACCAGCTGCTGGGCTGGCGCGACCCGGCCTATCCGCCCCTGCTGCGGCGGATCGCCTCGCCCCCGGCGATGCTGTTCGTGGCCGGCGACCCGGGCCTGCTGTGGCAGCCCACGGTCGCCATCGTCGGCAGCCGCGCGGCCACCGCCGGCGGCTGCGCCAATGCCGCGCAGTTCGCCACCGCGCTGGCGCGCGCCGGGCTGTGTATCGGCAGCGGCCTGGCCGCCGGGATCGATGCCGCGGCCCATCGCGCCACCCTGGAGGCCGGCGGCGCGACCGTCGCGGTGCTCGGCACCGGCCCGGACGTGGCCTATCCCCCGCGCCACCGCGATCTGCTGGCGCAGGTGGCGGCGGCCGGTGCGGTGGTGTCCGAGCACCTGCCCGGCACCCCGCCGCTGCGCGCGCACTTTCCCAGCCGCAACCGGATCCTGGCCGGGCTGGCGCTGGGCGTGGTGGTGGTGGAAGCAGCGGCGCGCTCCGGCGCGCTGATCACCGCGCACCAGGCCGCCGATGCCGGGCGCGAGGTGTTCGCCCTGCCCGGCTCCATCCACAACCCGATGGCGCGCGGCTGCCACCGCCTGATCCGCGAGGGCGCGCAGCTGGTGGAAACCCCGGCCGAGGTGGTGGAGGCGCTGGCACCCGCGGTGCGCGAGCTGGCGCGCGCCCTGCGCGGCGCGCTGGACCCGCAGGCGGCCGTCATCGCCCCCGGGACGCCCCCGGCGGCGGGCACGGCCGCCGAGGCCCCGGACTACAACCGCTTGTGGCTGGCGCTGGGGCACGACCCAACCGATATGGACACCCTGGCGGAGCGCTCCGGATTGACGGTGGCCGAACTGTCCCCCATGCTGCTGGCGTTGGAACTGGAGGGGCGGGTGGCCGCGGCCTACGGCCGCTACACCCGGATCGCCTCCTGAAGGCCCCGGCCGCAGGCCCTGCATGGCGCCCTCGGGCGCAGGACGGAGGACATGAAAGAAAGCATCCTGGACGTCCTGCTGTATCTGTTCGAGCACTACTTCGCGGGCGAGGACCTCGCCGTTTCCGATGTCCTGCAGGCGCATGACACCCCGCTGATGGGCGAGCTGGTCAAGGCCGGGTTCTCGCCGGCGGAGATCGGCAAGGCCTTCGACTGGCTGGACGGGCTCAGCCGCCGCCGGCCAGCGTCCGATGCGCCGCGCGGAGTCGGACCGGTGCGGGTGTTCCACGCGGCCGAGCTGGAACGGCTGGACGTGGCCGCCCGCGGATTCCTGCTGGCGCTGGAGCAGCACGGGGTGCTGGACGCCGGCCAGCGCGAGCTGGTGCTGGACCGCGCGTTGGCGCTGGACCAGGACGAGATCGACCTGGACGACCTGAAATGGGTGGTGCTGATGGTGCTGTTCGACCAGCCCGGCAGCGAGGCCGCCTACGCCTGGATGGAAACCCAGATCTTCGCGGACGACCCCGAGCCGCTGCACTGAGCCGGGATTGGGCCGCGCCCGCGCCGTCCTTCGGCTTGACAGCCGCCCCCGCGGCGTGATTCCACTATAAAAGAAGGCGCCCGGGGCATTTGCTCCGGGCGTCGGTTTCTGCGGCCGCCGCCGGCCGCCCCGTCCGCACCACCGGAACCCGCACCACCATGGCCAAGAACCTGCTCATCGTCGAATCGCCGGCCAAGGCCAAGACGATCAACAAATACCTCGGCAAGGACTTCACCGTCCTCGCCAGCTATGGCCACGTCCGCGACCTGGTGCCGAAGGAGGGCGCGGTCGATCCCGAGCACGGCTTCGCGATGCGCTACGAGACCATCGAGAAGAATGAGAAGCACGTCGATGCGATCGCCAGGGCCGCCAAGGCCGCCGACCACCTGTATCTGGCCACCGACCCGGACCGCGAGGGCGAGGCGATCAGCTGGCACATCGCCGAGATCCTGAAGGAGCGCGACCTGCTGAAGGACAAGTCGCTGCAGCGGGTGGTGTTCACCGAGATCACCCCGCGCGCGATCCGCGAGGCGATGCAGCAGCCGCGGTCCATCGCGAGCAACCTGGTCGATGCGCAGCAGGCGCGGCGCGCGCTGGACTACCTGGTGGGCTTCAACCTCTCGCCGGTGCTGTGGCGCAAGATCAAGGCGGGCCTGTCCGCCGGGCGCGTGCAGTCGCCGGCGCTGCGCATGATCGTGGAGCGCGAGGAGGAGATCGAGGCGTTCCAGGCGCGCGAGTACTGGACGGTCGAGGCCGAGTGCGCGCATCCGGGGCAGGCCTTCACTGCCAAGCTGGTGAAGCTGGACGGGCAGAAGTTCGAGCAGTTCACCCTGACCGACGGGGCCAGCGCGGAGGCCGCGCGGCTGCGCATCCAGCAGGCCGCCGGCGGCCGCCTGCACGTCACCGACGTGGCCAGCAAGGAGCGCAAGCGCCGTCCGGCGCCGCCGTTCACCACCTCCACCCTGCAGCAGGAGGCCGCGCGCAAGCTCGGCTTCACCACCCGCAAGACCATGCAGGTGGCGCAGAAGCTGTACGAGGGCGTGGCCCTGGGCGAGGAAGGCACGGTCGGCCTGATCTCGTACATGCGTACCGACTCGGTGAACCTGTCGCAGGACGCGCTGGCCGAGATCCGCGACGTGATCGCGCGCGACTACGGCACCGCCGCGCTGCCGGACAAGCCCAACTTCTACCAGACCAAATCAAAGAACGCACAGGAAGCGCACGAGGCGATCCGTCCGACCTCGGCGCTGCGCACCCCGGCGCAGGTCGCGCGCTATTTGGGCGAAGACGAGCGCAAGCTGTACGAGCTGATCTGGAAGCGCGCGGTGGCCAGCCAGATGATCCCGGCCACCCTCAATACGGTGACGGTCGAACTGGCGGCCGGCAGCCAGCATGCGTTCCGCGCCAGCGGCACCACCGTGGTCGTGCCCGGCTTCCTCGCCGTGTACGAGGAAGGCAAGGACGGCAAGGGCAAGGACGACGAGGACGAAGGCCGCAAGCTGCCGCTGATGAAGCCGGGCGAGGACGTGCCGCTGGAGCGCATCCACGCCGACCAGCACTTCACCCAGCCGCCGCCGCGCTTCACCGAGGCCTCGCTGGTGAAGGCGCTGGAGGAATACGGCATCGGCCGGCCGTCCACCTATGCCGCCATCATCCAGACCCTGCTCGGCAAGCAGTACGCGGTGCTGGAGGGGCGCGCGTTCAAGCCCACCGACATCGGCCGCGCGGTCAGCAAGTTCCTGTCCAGCCATTTCAGCAAGTACGTCGATTACGACTTCACCGCCAACCTCGAGGACGAGCTGGACGCGGTCAGCCGCGGCGAGGAGGACTGGATCCCGCTGATGGAGAAGTTCTGGGGCCCGTTCAAGGCGCTGGTGGACGACAAGAAGGCCAGCCTCGACAAGGCCGATGCCGGCAGCGTGCGCGTGCTCGGCACCGATCCCGCCAGTGGCCGCCCGGTCAGCGCGCGGATCGGCAAGTTCGGCCCGCTGGTGCAGATCGGCACGGTCGAGGACGAGGAGAAGCCGCGCTTCGCCTCGCTGCGGCCGGGCCAGAGCATCTACAGCATCAGCCTTCAGGAGGCGCTGAAGCTGTTCGAGATGCCGCGCCTGCTGGGCGTGGACGCCAACGGCGAGGAAGTGAGCGTGGGGATCGGCCGTTTCGGCCCGTTCGCCCGGCGCGGCAGCACCTACGCCTCGCTGAAGAAGGAGGACGATCCCTACACCATCGACCTGGCGCGGGCGGTCTTCCTGATCGAGGAGAAGGAAGAGATCGCGCGCAACCGCGTGATCAAGGAATGGCCGGGGCACGCGGTGCAGGTGCTGAACGGCCGCTTCGGCCCCTACATCAGCGATGGCAAGTTGAACGGCAAGATCCCGAAGGACCGCGAGCCGTCTTCGCTGTCGTTGGAGGAGGCCTTGGCGCTGCTGGAGGAAACCGGCAAGCCGGCGCGCAAGGGCTTCGCCGCGAAGAAGGCGCCGGCCAGGAAGGCCGCCGCGAAGAAAGCCGTGGCCGGGGAGCCGGCGGTGAAGAAGGTCGCAAAGAAGGTTGCGAAGAAGACGGCGGCGAAGAAGGCCGTCGCCAAGAAGGCCCCGGCGAAGAAGGCCGCGCGTCCGCTGTCGGGCGACCGCGAGCCCGCCAAGCCGCTGCTGACCGCGGCCAAGGTGGCCCCGGGCAAGAAGCGGGTGGTGAAGCCGGCCGCGCGCGAGGATGCCCCGTTCTGATCCGCGCCGCGCGGCCCGGCCGCCGGCGCCCGCGCACATGCATCCCGTCAATCTCGCCCTGCGCTTCCTGCTGGAGCTGGCGGCCCTCGCCGCGCTGGCCGTCTGGGGTCTGCGCACGGGGCCCAACCCGCCGGCGGCGGTCGCGCTGGCGGTGCTGGCGCCGCTGGCCGGCGGCCTGCTCTGGGCGCTGTGCGTCTCGCCCAAGGCGCGCTGGCCGCTGCCGCCGCCGGTGCGCCTGGGGATCGAGCTGGGACTGTTCGCGCTGGCGGTGCTGGCGCTGCGCCAGGCCGGCGCCCCGGCCCTGGGAGGAATGCTGGCCGCGGCGGTGGCCTTGCACCAGGGCTGGCGCGTGCTCGGGCGGCGCCGGCACGGATGAGGCGGGCCTGAAGCGGCCGCGCACGGGGGTTCCGTCGCCCGCCGCGGCGCGCCAAGATAGCCGCATGCGCGCCGCCGCCGCCCTGTTCGCCTGCCTGCTGCCCGCCGTGGCCGCTGCGGCGCAGGTGCCGCCCGCGCCCGCCACGCCCGCGGCCCCGCCGGTGATCGTGTACCGCTGCACCGACGCCGCCGGCAAGGTCAGCCTGCAGGATGCCCCCTGCGCCCGCGGCCAGGCCCAGCAGGAGCGCCAGATGCTGCGGCCGCAGGATGCGCCGCCCGCACCGCCCGCCGCGCCTGCGACGCCGCCGGTGCAGGCGCCGGCACCAGCGGCGCGCACCGTGTATCTCGCGCCGCCGCGGCCGCTGTATGAGTGCGTCACGCCGGATGGCACCCGCTACACCAGCGACGATGGCCGCGGCAATCCGCGCTGGGTACCGCTGTGGACGCTGGGATACCGGCTGCCGCATCCGGCTGCGGCAGATCCGGATGCTCCGGCGCATCCGCCGCGGCATGGGCAGCCTTGGCCGTTGGTCGGTGGCGGTGGCACCTGGGTGCGCGACGACTGCAGCATGCTGCCACCGGCCGAGGCCTGCGCGCGCCTGCGCGATCGCCGCGCCGAGCTGCGCACCCGCTTCTTCAACGCGCAGGAGAAGGAGCGCGACGCCCTGCGCAGCGAGGAGCGCGCGCTCAACGCGCGCCTCGACAACGACTGCGGCGGGCGCTGAGGATGCGTCGCCTCGCCTGCCTGCTGTGGCTGTGCGCGCTGGCGGCGCCGGCGTTGGCGCAGGAGACCGTGTTCTACAAATGCACCGATGCCCAGGGCCGGGTGTCGATGCAGAACGGCACCCCGTGCGCGCCCGGCATGCGCCAGGAAATCCGCCGGGTGGGCGAGGTCAAGGCGGTGCCCGCTCCGCCGCCCAAGCCGGCCGCGGCGGACGTGCCCGCGCCGGTGCAATACGGCGAGTTCGTGCAGGTGGGCGGCCCGCGCCCGCAGCGCACGCCCGCGCCCGAGGCCGCCGGGCTGCCGCCGCCACCGGCGCTGTACCAGTGCCGGACCTGGGAGGGCGACACCTACTACGGCGAGACCGCCAGCCCGCCGCCGCGCTGCGCGCCGCTGCAGGTGGTGGGCATCGACGGCCGCCCGGACCCGGGCCTAGGCGCGGCCTGCGAGGTCAAGCACGACGACTGCGCCGCGGTGCCGGAGGCGCAGCTGTGCGCGGCCTGGTACCGGCGCCTGGACGATGCGGAGTTCAAGCTGCGCTACGCCGGCGACGACACCCGCCGCGCGCGCCAGGCCGAGTTCGATGCGATCGACGCCCGCATCAAGGCCAGCCGCTGCGCCACCCAGGCGCCCACGCCCGCCGGCGTGCCGTAAGCTGGTCGTTGCAGACACGCACGGACGGAACCCTTCGGGATGGATAGCGACGGCCTGGAACTGGCTCTGGTCTTCCTGCTGGCCGCGGTGCTGGCGGTGCCGCTGTTCAAGCGGCTGGGGCTGGGCGCGATCCTGGCCTACCTCGCCACCGGCGTGCTGCTGGGCCCGCACGAGCTGGCGGTGGTGCGCAATCCGGAATCGGTGCTGGCCGCCAGCGAGATCGGCGTGGTCATGCTGCTGTTCGTGATCGGGCTGGAGCTGTCGCTGCCGCGGCTGGTGCTGATGCGGCGGCCGATCTTCGTGGTCGGCGGGCTGCAGGTACTGCTCAGCGGTGCGGTCTTGGGCGGGCTGGCGCTGCTCGCCGGGCTGGGCTGGAAGGCGGCGCTGGTGGTGGGGCTGGGGCTGGCGCTGTCGTCCACCGCGGTCGGCCTGCAGCTGCTGGCCGAGCGCAAGGAACTGGCGAGCGACCACGGCCGGCTGGCGTTTGCGATCCTGCTGTTCCAGGACCTGGCGGCGATCCCGCTGCTGGCGGCGATCCCGTTGCTGGGCAAGGCCAAGGGCGCCGGCCTGGAGGGCGCCGACGTGCTGCGCGCGCTGGCGGTGATCGCGGCGCTGGTGGTGGGCGGGCGCTACCTGCTGCGCCACCTGTTCCGCGCGATCGCGCGCGCCGACATGCCCGAGGTGTTCACCGGCGCGGCCCTGCTGGTGGTGCTGGGCAGCGCCTGGCTGATGCAGTCGGCCGGCCTCAGCGCCGGGCTGGGCGCGTTCCTGGCCGGCGTGCTGCTGGCCGAATCCGAATACCGGCACGAGCTGGAGGCGCAGATCCGCCCGTTCGAGGGCCTGCTGCTGGGGCTGTTCTTCATGGCCGTGGGCATGGGCATCGACGTGCAGCGGGTGCTGGCCGAACCGTGGTTGGTCGCGGCCGGGGTGGCCCTGCTGCTGGTGGTGAAGAGCGTGCTGCTGTTCGCGCTCGGCCTGCGCCCGGGGCGGTTGGACGTGCGCGGCGCGTGGATGCTGGCCGGGGTGCTGGCACTGGGCGGCGAGTTCGCGTTCGTGGTGTTCGGCGAGGCGGCCAAGGCCGGCCTGCTGGAGGCGGCCACCCGCGACCGCCTGACCGCGGTGGTCGGCCTGTCGATGGCGGCCACCCCGCTGTTGCTGCTGCTGTACGCGCGCCTGCTGCCGGTGCGCGCGCCGCGCGAGGCGCAAGCCTATGACGCCATCCCCGACCGCCAGCCGCAGGTGCTGGTGGCGGGGTTCGGCCGCTTCGGGCAGATCGTGGCGCGCCTGCTGCGCGCGCAGGGCATCCCGTTCATCGCGATCGACCCGGACATCGAGCAGGTGAACCTGTCGCGCCGGATCGGCACCGACCAGATCTACTACGGCGATCCCACCCGGCTGGCACTGCTGCGCTCGGCCGGCGCCGCGCAGGTGAAGGTGTTCGTGGTCGCCATCAACGGGGTCGAGGCCAGCCTGCGGATGGTGCGGCTGGTGCGCAAGCACTACCCGCAGGCGCGGGTGTTCGCGCGCGCGCGCGACCGCCGCCATGCCTGGCAGCTGGTGGACCTCGGCGCGCATGCGCTGCGCGAGACCTACGGCAGCAGCCTGGAGATGGGGCGCGAGGTGCTGGTGGCGCTGGGCATGCCGCCGGCGCAGGCGGACGACCGCGTGCAGCGCTTCCGCGCCTGGGACGAATCGCTGCTGGAGCAGCAGCGCCTGCTGCAGGACGACGAGGACGCGCTGCTGCAGGCCGCGCGCGATGCCCGCCGCGAGCTGGAGGAACTGTTCGCGGCCGATGCCGGGCAGGCTGACGCCGGGGCGGCCGCCGCGGTGCCGGCGGCGCAGCCGCAGTCGCAAGCCGAGGCGGCCGCGCGCGGGCGGGAGTGAGTGCCGCGCGGCACCGGCGGCGTGCGGGCGTGGGTTGCGCCTGCTACTCGCGCAGGAAGCGCGCCATCGACACCCCGCCGCCGGGCGGCAGCGGGGCGTTGCCGAGTTCCGCGGCCACGTCCACGTAGCCGCGCATCAGCGCGATGTCGCGCGGGCTGCGGTTGAGGTTGTCGCGCTGGTCGGGGTTGGCGCCGGCGTCCAGCAGCGCGCGTGCCACCCGCTGCAGGCCGTGCAGCGCGGCCAGGTGCAGCGGGCCGTAGCCGCGGCTGTCGCGGTCGTCCAGCCGCACGTCTTCGTCCAGCAGGCGTTCCAGCGCGCCCAGCAACACGTCCTCGTTGGCCGGGGTGCCGGGTTCGGCGCGCGCGCCCAGCAGCAGCAGCAGCGGGGTGAGCCCGGCGCGGGTGGCGGCGTGCGGGTCGGCGCCGGCCAGCAGCAGCGCGTCCAGCAGCGCCATCAGGCGCGGGCGCTCGCGCGCCGTGAAGCCGTACAGGGCGGCGCAGTGCAGCGCGGTCTGGCCCTGGGCGTCGGTGGCGTGCAGGTCGGCGCCGGCCTGCAGCAGGCGCGCGGCCATGTCCGGCAGGCCCAGCGCGGCGGCCAGCATCAACACGCTGACCTCGCCCGGCAGGCGCTGGTCCAGCCCGCTGCCGGCGCGCAGCAGCAGGTCCACGATCTCCAGGTGGCGCATGCTCACCGCCGCCGACAGCGCGGTGGCGCCGGTGCTGGCGGCCAGCCCGGGGTCGGCGCCCTGCGCCAGCAGGAACTCCACCAGCGCGCGGTGGCCGCCCCCGGCCGCACGCAACAGGGCAGTGCAGCCCTGGGCATCGGTGGCATTCACGGGCAGGCCCAGCGCCAGCAAGCGGCGCGCCGCGTCGAGGTCGCCGACGATGGCGGTGGCCGGCAGGTCGGACGGCAGCAGCGGCCGCCGCGGCAGCCGCCAGCTGCGCCAGTCCAGCCAGTCGGCGAGGTCGCGCCGGCCGCAGGACAGCGCGATCCCCAGCGCGGTCTGGCCATCGGCGGCGCGACGGTCGGGGTTGGCGCCGGCCAGCACCAGTGCCTTCACCAGGTCGGCGCGGCCGAGCGCGGCGGCGTGGTGCAGGGCGGCCATGCCGCGGCGGTCGCTGGCGTCGGGGTCCAGCCCGCGCGCCAGCAGCGCGCGCAGCAGCCCGATCCAGCCCAGGCGCGTGGCCAGCACCAGCGCCGGATCGCCGTCCGCGCTCGCGGCGAACGGGTCGGCCCCGCGTTCCAGCAGGTCCAGCGCGAACGCCTCCGCCTCGGTGCCGGCCGCGCGGCCGAGGCAGGCGGCGAGGAAACGCGCCAGCCCGCCGGCTCCGCCCGCGCCGGCGCCGGCGGCGAACAGGCGGCGGGCGGCGGCGATGCCATCCTCGCCGCGCGCCAGCAGGCGCCATAGCGGCGTCTGGCCGGTGGGGTCGGGCGCCTCCGGCTGCGCGCCGTGGCGCAGCAGCCAGTCCAGCCGGCCGGGGTCGGCGATCACGGCATCGTCGTGCAGCAGGGCCTCGAGATCGCGCGCGCCCAGCAGCGCGGCCAGCGCCGCCAGTTCCGGTTCCGCCGCGCCCTCCAGCAGGCGCTCGCGCAGCAGGACCTGCGGCGGGCGTTCGACCTGGGCCGCGTCGTCGTCCTGCAGCGACACCGGCAGCGGGCGCTTGGGATCGAGTGCCGCCACCAGCGTCCAGCGCCCGGCCGCGATGGCCACGTCCAGCGCGCTGCGCGCATGCGCGTCCGGTGCGTGCGGGTCCACCCCGAGCTCGCGCAGGTCGCGCACCAGGTCCAGGCGGGGCGTTTCCGCGGCGCAGGCCAGGTGCAGGGCGTTGGCGCCGGCGGCGTCCTGCGCGTGCACGTTGGCGCCGGCCGCGAGCAGGGCTTCCAGCGCGCGCACCGCGCCGCCGCGCACCGCCTCCAGCAGCGGCGTGCGGCCCTGGGCGTCGCGTGCATCCACCTCGGCGCCGGCCTCCAGCAGGACCCGGCAGATCTCCACGTGGTCGAGCGCGGCGGCTTCGTGCAGGGCGCTGCGGCCGCGCCCGTCGCGGGCATTGGCGCGCGCCTTGTGGCGCAGCAGCAGCTGCACCCCGGCGGCATCGTCGTCCTCACCGGCGGCGGCGCACAGCAGCGCCGGCTGGCCGCCGGGCGGCTCCGGGCGCGCGCCGCGCTCCAGCAGGAAGCGCGCCAGCCGCCAGTTGCCGGCCAGGCAGGCGCTGCCCAGCGGCGACACGCCCTCGTGGTTGCAGGCATCCACCTCGGCGCCGGCGTCGCGCAGCAGCGCGGCCACCCCGGGATCGACGCTGCGCGCGGCGTAGTGCAGCGGGGTATTGCCCTCGGCATCGGCCTGGCGCGGGTCGGCACCGTTCGCCAGCAGGGTCATCACCGCTTCCGGGCGGCCGTGCCAGCTGTCGCGGGTGGCCGCCAGCAGCGGGCTCATCCCGGCCTGCATCGCGTTCACGTCCACACCGTGCTCGATCAGGGCGCGCAGCAGGCGCAGGTCGGGCAGCACGGCCGCCAGCATCGCCAGGCTGCGGCGGTCGCGCGCGTCGGGTTCCGGCGGGGCATTGGGATCGGCGCCTTCCGCGAGCAGCGCCAGCGCGCGCTCCACCCGGCCGTTGCGCGCGGCGGCGTACAGCTCGCGGGCGAGGCGGGCGGGATCGGGCGCATCGGCCTCGGCTTCACGCGCAGCTGCGGTACTGGCGGGGCCATCGAACAGCGGCGCGGCGTCGGCGGCTTCGCCGGCGTCCATCTCGACCACCGGCAGGCTGTGCAGGGTCGGCGCGGGCGCGGCGGCTTGCACCAGCAGGTGCAGCAGCGGCATCAGGACGACGAACAGGATGAGTCCCAGCAGCCGTGCCGGGCCGGCCAGCAGGCCGGGCCACGCCAGCAGCAGGCCGCCGGCGACCAGCAGGGCGATCGGCAGCGCGACCCGCAGCAACCCGCGCCAGGACGCCTGTTCCAGCGCCGCGCGCCGCGCCCGACGCAGGCTTTCGCCACCACTGCGCGCCAGCAGGTGCAGGCCGGGCCAGTGCCACCACAGCCCGATCAGCAGCACCCCGGCGCCGCCGGCCAGCAGCAGCGCATGGCCCAGGCTCGGCTGCGCCAGCAGCCAGCGCAGCGGCCCGGCCAGCAGAAGCACGCCGGCCGCCGCGGCCGCCAGCCACTGCAGCAGCAGGCGCCCGGCATCGGCCAGCAGCCCGGCGCGCGCGCGGGTGCCGCGCAGCAGGCCCAGGCCCAGCGCCACCGGCACCTGCGCCAGCAGCAGGCCGATCGCCGCCGGCACGCCGCCCAGCCAGCCGCACGCCGCCAGCGCCAGCCCCGGCACGAGCCATGCGGTGCCGGCGAGGGGGGCGCGCTCAGGCATCGGTGCCCCAATCGTCCAGCAGCGGGTCCTGCACGCTGGGCGGCAGCTGCAGGTGGAAGCCGTTGGCGGCCAGGTTGCGGCGCACCACTTCGGGGTTCTCGCGCGCCAGCGTGCGCTCCGGGGTTAGTGCCACCTCCAGCACGAAGCGCAGCTCGCCCAGCTGCGCGCGCACCGGCGCCGGCAGGCGCGCGAAATCGTCGCGCGCGGCCAGGTACACGTAGGTATCGGCCTTCTTCAGGCTCTTGTAGACGAAGGCGAGCATGGCGGCCCGGGGGATGGAATGGCGGCGTCGCAGCGATTGTGCGGGAAAGCGCGGCGCGGCGGAACCCGACAGGACCTTAGGCACAAGCGCACGCGGCGGCGGCTGCTACCCTGCCGCCTGCCTTTTCGCGGAGCTTCCTGATGCGCCTGTCCCCGTTCGTGCTGGCCCTGCTTCTCGCCACCTCGTCGGCGCGCGCGGCCGACCCCATCACCCTGGAACAGGCGATGGCCGATCCCGACTGGATCGGCGCGCCGGTGGAGCAGGCGTGGTGGCGCTGGGATGGCAAGGCCGCGTACTTCCTGCAGAAGCGCGCCGGCAGCAACGTGCGCGATGCCTGGGAAGTCGCCGCCGGCAGCGCGCCGCGCAAGCTGGAGGATGCCGCGCGCGCGGGCATGGATGCGGCCAACCCGGCGTATGCGCCGCGCGGCGAGCGTGCCGCGTTCGTGCGCGACGGCGACGTGTTCGTGCGCGACCTGCGCAGCGGCGCGCTGCAGCAGCTCACCCGCGGCAACGTCGCCGCCAGCCGCCTGCAGTGGGGCAGCGCCGGTCTGGTGTGGCAGGCCGGCGGCAGCTGGTACCGCTGGGACGGCCAGCTGGTGGCGCAGGCCGCGCAACCGCGCGCCGAGGACGCGCCGGGCACGCCTCCGGCGGCGGATGCGTTGCGCGAGCAGCAGCTGCGCCTGATCGACACCCTGCGCCGCGACCGCGCCCTGCGCGATGCCGCGCGCGTGCAGGCCGAGGCCTGGCGTGCCGCCGACCCTACCCGCGCGCCGGCCCCGGTGTACCTGGGCAAGGACGTGGAGATCGCCGATTCCGCGCTGTCGCCGGACGGGCGCTGGCTGCTGGTGGTGACCAATCCCAAGGGCGCCGACGCCGGGCGCGCGGGCAAGATGCCGATGTACGTCACCGAATCCGGCTACGAGGAGTTCGAGGACGTGCGCACCCGGGTCGGCCGCAACCCGCCGCTGCCGCAGCGGCTGTGGCTGGCCGAGCTGGCCACCGGCACGCTGCGCGAGCTGAAGTTCGATGCCCTGCCGGGCATTGCCGAAGACCCGCTGGCCGACCTGCGCAAGGCCGCCGGCAAGCCGCCGCTGGCCGGCCCGCGCCCGCTGCAGGTGGCGGCGCTGCAATGGCGCGGCGACGGCGGCAGCGCCGCGGTGATGCTGCGCGCGATCGACAACAAGGACCGCTGGATCGCCACCGTCGATCCCGCCGCCGGCAGCCTGCAGGTGCGCCATCGCCTGCACGATCCGGCGTGGATCAACTGGGGTTTCAACGAGTTCGGCTGGCTGCCGGACGAGCGCACGCTGTGGTACCTCAGCGAGGAAAGCGGCTACTCGCACCTGTACGCGCTGGACGGCGCGCGCCGGCTCCAGCTCACCGACGGCCGCTGGGAGACCTCGCAGGTGGCCGTCGCGCCCGACGGCGCCACCTTCTACTTCCTGTGCAACCGCGCGGCGCCCGGCGATTACGAAGTGTGCGCGGTGCCCGCGCGCGGCGGCGCGGTGCGCGAGGTGACCGCGCTGGACGGAGTCGAGGACTTCAGCCTCTCCCCGCGCGGCGATGCCCTGCTGGTGCGCTATTCCGGCGCCTACCTGCCGCCGCAGCTGGCGCAGGTGGCGGCCACCGGTGGGCAGGCGCGCATCCTCACCGATACCCGCACGCCCGAGTACAAGGCCCGCCACTGGATCCAGCCGCAGATCGTGCAGGTGCCCAGCCGCCACGGCGCTGGCGTGATCTGGGGCAAGTTCTACGGGCCGCAGCGGCTGGAGCCGGGCCGCAAGTACCCCATCGTGATGTTCGTGCACGGCGCCGGCTACCTGCAGAACGTGTCGGCGCGCTACCCCAACTACTTCCGCGAGCAGATGTTCCACAACCTGCTGGTGCAGGAAGGCTACCTGGTGCTGGACCTCGACTACCGCGCCAGCGAAGGCTATGGCCGCAACTGGCGCACCGCGATCTACCGCTGGATGGGCCAGCCCGAGCTGGAGGACTACCTCGACGGCCTCGACTGGCTGGTGGCCAACCAGCAGGGCGACCGCGCGCGCGCCGGCATCTACGGCGGCAGCTACGGCGGCTTCATGACCTACGTGGCGATGTTCAAGGCGCCCGGCGTGTTCAAGGCCGGCGCCGCGCTGCGCCCGGTGGCCGACTGGAGCCAGTACAACCACGAATACACCAGCAACATCCTCAACACGCCGGAGATCGACCCCGAGGCCTACAAGCGCTCCAGCCCGATCGAGTTCGCCGACGGACTGCAGGGGCGGCTGCTGATCGCGCACGGCATGATCGACGACAACGTGTTCTTCCGCGATTCGGCGATGATGGCGCAGAAGCTGATCGAGCTGCGCAAGACCGGCTGGGAGCTGGCGCCGTACCCGCTGGAACGCCACGGCTTCGTGCATCCCGACAGCTGGTACGACGAATACCGCCGCATCCACGACCTGTTCCGGCAAACCCTGCAACCGTGACCGCGCCCCGCGCGCGGCAGGAGACCATGCGATGAACGCCCTGTTCCAGCTGTCCGCGCCGTGGTGGGTGTTCGTGCTGCGCGCGCTGGTGGTGTACGTGCTGGTGATGGTGCTGATGCGGCTGTCCGGCAAGCGCTCGGTGGGCCAGTTCACCCCGTTCGACCTGGTGCTGCTGATCCTGCTGGGCAACTCGGTGCAGAACGGCATCAACGGCGGCGACAACTCGCTCACCGGCGCCGCGATCATGGCCAGCACCCTGATCGCGGTGAACTACCTGGTGGCGCTGGCCACCGCGCGCAGCCGCCTGGCCGAGCGCCTGGTGGAAGGCGAGCCGGTGGTGCTGGCGCGCGACGGCCGTGTGTTCGACCACGTGCTGCGGCGCGAGCTGATCAGCCAGCACGACTTCGAGGAAGCCATGCGCATGAACGCCGTGGACGACGTGGGCCAGATCGCCCTGGCCCTGCTGGAAACCAACGGCCACATCACCATCCTCAAGAAAGGGGATTGAGGGGCGCGGGGCCTCTCTTGCGGGAGGGGTGGATTGTTGCTGGAAGTGGGGGAGCTGTTTAGACCTTTCTTAAGTCGCACTGCGCGCAAGCAGCAGTTCCCGAACGGCCTCGTATTCCCTGAGCCGCGCAAAATCCTTCTCGGTTGGATTGGCGATGCGCGAGAGATCCATGTTCTCGGCGTTGTCCGCCAGCTTCACCGCGAGCGCGATGGGATTCGCGGCGGCTCGTTCGGCAGCCGCGAGGCGGCTTTCGCCTGGCAGCTTGGTCAGGGCGCGAACGGCTTCGACAACCGGCGCCGGGAAGCCCTGAGCCTCCAGGTCTTCAAAGGTCACGGATGTGTCTTCAACGATGTCGTGAAGCACTGCAGCCATGCGCTGCTCATCAGTCGCGACGCGGAACATCACCCGCAGCGGGTGAAGAATGTAAGGCTGGCCGCCCTTATCCAACTGGCCGGCGTGCGCGGTTGCTGCAAGGGCGATGGCTTTCTCGATCGTAGACATGGTCAAGTCGTGCAGGGTGGTGAAATTGTGCGGCTTAACACCTGAATTAAGCCGCGCCACGAAGCGGCGTTGGCTTGGGCGAATTGTTAGCTGTCATAGGCGCCACCACCAGACGGCGTTCTTCTGATGATTCCAGTACAGATAGATTGGGTCGCACTCTCCGTCACTGATGACGAGATCCTTCGACCGCTTGTTGATCTTGCAGCCTTCCAGTTGTTCACCACCGAGTGCCTCTGGTTTGCAGTCCTGTTGGGTCACTTCTAGAACCACTGGCGTAGCGCAAACAGCATCCTGTCGAGACGCGTCAATGCCGAAGCTAAGAGTTTGCCCCGAGTTTCCGAGAGTAGGTCCGTGGACGGTAAGCGTGATTGATTTCGCCCGTTGGGTGAGGACGGCTGTTTCCGGTCGCCCATCGCCATCGAGGTCCGCCTTAACAGTTTGAATATTGGGACGAGACGCCGCGAGAACGGAAGCCGCGATTAAGGCACCAAGAGTTGCGAGAAATCTACGCATGACAGCTAGCACCAGAGTTAAGCCGGGCTGATTTGTGGCCGCGGCGATGTGACAATGTGCCATACATTGATGCGGCCACGAAGCGGTCTCGGCTTGAACGAATTGTTAGGCATTGGTCGAGGCGAGCGCGAGCTGTGTTAAGTGTGTAATTAGAAGAGCGATGCCTACTCGGATAGGAAGCGCAAGAACCAGGCTTTTTACCCGGCTTGACGCCCCCGACTCAAGAAAATATAGAAGAAGAACGAGTCCGGAGAATCCAACGCTAGCCCAAGCCCACATTGGCGTTGCAGATACCTTCCACCATGGGCACAGCGCACGGATGAACAGGCAGAAATTAATAGCGTAGATCGTGTACTTGATTAGGTCGCCGTAAAGGGGATTGCGCCCCTTGTAGATGAAGTCGTCCCGTATTTCTGGAGTAAGAATAACAATTTGGCTGAGATAGCCAACGAGTCCGGTCGCGGCAGTAATGACTTTGAGTGCGACGAGTGCGTTGTCCAATGCCTAACACCAGAATTAAGCCGCGCCGCGAAGCGGCTTCGGCTTGAATGAATTGTCAGGGCGCACCCCGCTAATCAAGGTACACCACGTGAGTAGAAACGACGCGGCCATTTTCCGCCTTGACCCAACAGATGTACCGCGATAGGGGTGTGGCGCCAGAGAATGTGACTGGAAGTTGGTCTTGGCCATCTGTCCGGAGCCACTTGGTATGCACAGGGTCAGCGCCGCGAGCAATTGCCAAGGGTCGGAGGGCGGAAGCATTTGAGCCAATGGCAATGATCTTGCAGAAAGCTTCCGCTTTGTCCGATGCGGAATGCTCCGAGAAGGTGATATAGCCAAGGAGCAGGCCAAATACGAGAACAAACGCGATCAAAGCTTTGCTGAGGCCAAGCGGTAGACCCTTCAAGAATCTTGACATCTGCAGTGCGCCATAACACCTGAAATAAGCGTCGTGCGGTACGCACGTCCGCGTGAATGAATAGTTAGGTGCCGCCCGCTTGGGCGTAAGACAGAGAAATTTCTCGCTCGGGACCGGCAGCGCCGACTTGAACAATAACCTTTTTCTCTTGCTCTCGCCATGAGGCCGACCACATGAGTCCAGGGAATTCTTGGGTGAGTTGTGTGCTGAGGCCTGTGTGAGTGTCGAACAGAAAGATATGACCTGTAGAAGCAGCTTGATACACAGCAAACTGGCCAGAAGGTGAAGGCCACATGCGGTCACAACGTCCCAGGTTCTTGTTTCGATAATAGCAATAACCAAAGTGTCCGATAGACTCAAAGCTGCCTTGAACCTCTTCTGCAGCGGTAATTAGCCAGAAACCGTGACCCAAGGATCGTGAGGCCTCAATGCCTTTGATCGCGGGAGAGCGCGGTGACATGGCGCAGGCAGTTGCTGCAATAGCAAGAATCAAGATTGCGATAGACCGCATGCGACGGCTAACGCGTGAGTTAAGCCGCGCCGCGAAGCGGCGTCGGCTTGAATGAATTGTTAGGCCGCGTAACTACCATGCCATGGCACCGTACACCAGCAGTGGAGCAAGTACCCAGGTGGCAAAGAGTATCCGCTGCCTCTTTGAGCGCTCGGGACGCGAGGCCAGCAGGCGTGGAAGATGCATGGGCAGTCCCAGCATGTACTCAAGGTTGAGCTTGAGGAGCGCAAGCAGGCCAATGACAAGCAGGTAAGGCCGCGCAGGGTCTCGTGGAAACTCGAATAGGGCTGCCGCAGCGAAGCCGACGCCGGAGGCTGCTAGGAGAGCTATGTTGCGGATCGCGATAGGCGACATTAGCGGCCTAACACCAAGTAGACCCCAAGAACGGGGGTAGATGGATAGTGCTACTCGGCGCAATGTGCGGTCAAGGCGAATTCCTGCAAGGAATTTGGCCGCTTGCGCAGGATTCATTGGGTGGTGGTGGCAAGCGGGCGTTCGTGCTCAAAGCCTGCCATCACGGGCGCGTGATCGTGCCCGCGCGGATTCCAGCGCCGATTTATTCCGAGGCCAGCCAGTCGCGTGGGCGCAGGTACTCGGCCAGGCGGGCTTCCGGGCTGCCGGGTTCGGGGGTGAAGCCGTATTCCCAGCGCACCAGCGGGGGCAGGCTCATCAGGATGGATTCGGTGCGGCCGCCGCTTTGCAGGCCGAACAGGGTGCCGCGGTCGTACACCAGGTTGAATTCCACGTAGCGGCCGCGGCGGTAGAGCTGGAACTGGCGTTCGCGTTCGCCGTAGGGGGTGTGTTTGCGGCGTTCGACGATCGGCAGGTAGGCGTCGAGGAAGCCGTTGCCCACCGCCTGCATGTAGGCGAAGTCGGCATCGAAATCCTCGCCGAGGTCGTCGAAGAACAGCCCGCCCACGCCGCGGGTTTCGCCGCGGTGCTTGAGGAAGAAATATTCGTCGCACCAGCGCTTGTGCGCGGCGTAGCGCGCCTGGCCGCCGAACGGCTCGCACAGCGCGCGCGCGGTGCGGTGCCAGTGCAGCACGTCCTCGTCGAACGGATAGAAGGGGGTCAGGTCGAAGCCGCCGCCGAACCACCAGGCCACGGTTTCGCCGTCGCGCTCGGCGCGGAAATGGCGCACGTTGGCGTGGGTGGTGGGCAGGTACGGGTTGCGCGGGTGAAACACCAGCGACACGCCGACCGCGCGCCAGGACGCGCCTGCCAGCTCCGGCCGGTGGGCGGTGGCGGAGGGCGGCAGGCGCTCGCCCGACACGTCGGAAAAACCAATCCCGGCCTGTTCAAACACCGCGCCCTCGCGCAGCACGCGGGTGCGCCCGCCGCCGCGGATGGGTGAGCTGCCCGGGTCCTTCGTCCAGGCGTCCTCGTGAAAGCGCGCGCCGCCGTCGGCGGCTTCGATCGCCGCGCAGATGCGGTCCTGCAGGTCGGTGAGGGCGTCGCGGACGTGATCGAGCGGGGGGATGGCGGTCATGCCGGCATTGTAGGCGCCGCTGCCGGCACGGCGTCATCTTGCCGACGCATTTGCGCGGATAATACTCGCCGGGACTTTCTCCGCAGGGATCGCGGATCATCTCTGGGGAAAACTGACGATGCATCACCATGTCCGGCGCCGGCTGGGGCTCGCCTGCGCGCTCGCTTTGCTTTGCTCGTCCGTGGTCGCGACCGATTTCGGCCTGCCCGACCACTATGAGTTCAACGCCACGCTGTCGGTGCCGTTCCAGGTGCAGGCCGGGGGCTTTCCGATCCGCATCGACTTCGACTACCCCGGCGCCGGCGACATCACCCGCGCCGCATGGCTGGTGGAAGTGCTCTCGCCCACCGGCGCGGTGATCGGCAGCGACAGCGGGATCGCCACCCTGGAGCACGGGCGCGGCGTGCGCAGCGGGCGCTGGAATGGCTTCGCCAATGGCGGCCGCAGCCTGCCGGCGGGGTATTACACGGTGCGCCTGCGCGCGGTGCCGATGGTGGAGGTGCCGGAAGACGCGCGCCTGAGTACCGAGCAGCGCGTGCGCAAGGCGCTGGCGGTATTCGCCGACGAGGTGGTGGAGCAGAACTTTGATGTGATGCTGGGACGCCTGCCGAAGGCGCGCATGCCGGCGATGCAGCCGCTGCCCACCGGGCGCGTCAGCGCGGCCGCGATCGGCGCGCCGGTGCGCGCGCAGTCGCTGGTGGCCGCCGGCGGTGGCCTGCCCTACACCATCTACTACGGCAACCTGCACAGCCAGACCAACCACAGCGACGGCGGCACCCCGGTGGCCACCTGCGGCGGCGCGGAAGTGCCGCAGGCCGGCACCATGGGGCCGGCCGATGCCTACGCGATGATGCAGACCCAGGCCGGCGGCGACTTCCTGCTCGCCTCCGAGCACAACCACATGTACGACGGCTCGACCGGCACCAACACCTCGGCCAGCCCGACGACCGCCAACAACCTGTTCAACTCCGGCCTCGCCGCCGCGGCCAGCTACCGCAGCGCGCACCCGCAGTTCCTCGCCCTGTACGGCAACGAGTGGGGCGTGATCAGCAACGGCGGCCACCTCAACATCATCAATCCCGATGGCCTGGCCAGCTGGGAATACAACAGCAGCAACCAGCTGATCGGCAGCGTGGCCACCACGAAGTCGGACTACGCCGGCCTGTACGCGATCATGAAGGCGCGCGGTTGGATCGGCCAGTTCAATCATCCGGCCAGCAGCGGCCAGTTCCAGATCAATGGCGTTTCGCTCGCCTATGACGCCAATGGCGCCGAGGTGATGGTGCTGGCGGAGGTGCTGAACAGCTCCGCGTTCTCCACCAACACCACCATGACCGAAACCGGGCGCAGCAGCTACGAGAGTGCCTGGAACAAATTGCTGGAAGCCGGCTACCGGTTGGCGCCTTCCAGCGACCAGGACAACCACTGCGCTAATTGGGGCCTGAGCTTCACCAACCGCACCGGCGTGCTGCTGCCCACCGGCACCGCGCTCACGCCGGCGGCGTTCTACGACGCCCTGCGCGCGCGCCGGGTGTTCGCCACCGAGGACCGCACCAGCCAGCTGGTGCTGACCGCCAATGGCCGGGTGATGGGCGAGTCGTTCTCCAACACCGGCCCGCTGACGCTGGTGGCCAACTACGCCAGCACCAGCGGCCAGAGCGCGCAACGGGTGCAGTTCTTCGAAGGCGTGCCCGGCCGCAACGGCACCGTCACCCAGCTGGCCGAAGGCAGCGGCAGCTACACCTTCACCCCCGCCGCCGGCAAGCATTTCTACTATGTGAAAGTGACCCAGGCCGACGGCCTGCGGCTGTGGTCGGCGCCGGTGTGGATCGACCAGGGCGGCAGCACGCCGGCGGATACCACCCCGCCCACGGTCAGCGCCAGCGAGAGCGGCACCTCGGGCAGCATCACCCTGTCCGCCGCCGCCAGCGACAACGTCGGCGTGAGCCGGGTGGAGTTCCTGGTGGATGGCGTGCTGGTCGGCACTGACACCAGCGCGCCGTATGCCGTCACCTTCGATTCCACCACCCTGTCCAACGGCAGCCACAGCCTGGTGGCCAAGGCCTACGACGCCGCGGGCAACGTGGGCAGCTCGAGCGCGGTGAGCTTCAGCATCAGCAATGCCGCCGCCGACACCACGCCGCCCACGGTCAGCGCCAGCGAGAGCGGCAGCAGCGGCACCATCACCCTGTCCGCCAGCGCCAGCGACAACGTCGGCGTGAGCAAGGTGGAGTTCTGGATCGATGGCGTGCTCAAGGGCAGCGTGCTCACCCCGCCGTACACGCTGGCCTTCAACTCGACCACGCTCAGCGATGGCAGCCACACCCTGGTGGCCAAGGCCTACGATGCGGCCGGCAACGTCGGCACCTCCTCGGCGGTGGCGTTCACCATCAGCAACGCGCCGGCGGCGGTGGAGCGGATCAGCAACGGCGGCTTCGAATCCGGCACCACCGGCTGGACCGCCAGCAGCGGGGTGATCACCAGCGACAGCACTTATCCGGCCAAGACCGGCAGCTGGAAGGCCTGGCTCGACGGCTACGGCAGCAGCCATACCGATTCGGCGTACCAGGCGGTGACGATCCCCTCCACCGTGACCAGCGCGACCCTGAGCTTCTGGCTGCGGGTGGACAGCAGCGAGACCACCACCAGCACCGCCTACGACACCCTGAAGGTGCAGATCCGCGACACCAGCGGCAATGTGCTGGCCACCCTGGCCACCTATTCCAACCTCAACAAGGGCAGCAGCTACGTGCAGCGCAGCTTCGATGTCTCGGCGTGGAAGGGCAAGACGGTGCGGGTGTACTTCCTCGGGGTGGAAGATTCCAGCCAGGCGACCTCGTTCCTGATCGACGACGTGTCGCTGAAGACGCAGTGATGCAGGCAGGCGCGCCGGGGCGGCCGCACCGCCCCGGCCGCGCGACGCATGTTCACGGCAGGAGCCGGTGCCCGGCCTCCTGCAGCGCCGCCAGCGCCGGCGCCAGTTGCTCCGCCTGCACCAGCAGGTAGTCGGTATCGAAGGTGCTCAGGGCGAAGATGCCCACCCCGGCCGCGGCCAGCGGCTGCAGCAGTGCGGCCAGGATCCCGACCTGGTCGAACGCGAACGGCCCGTGCAGCATCAGGCAGCGCCAGCCGGCCACCGCCTGCGGCAGGTCCGGCGCGATGTCCTCGGCGCAGACCAGCGACAATTCCTCCGCGGTGCGGGTGATCGACACCAGCCCGGGTGCCGTGAGCAGGGCGGGCGGGATCGCCGCGTCCGCCGCGAGCCTGGCCACCACGAACCGTTGTGGCAGCAGCGAGAACGACAGCGGGGTCGCGGCAGGCATCGCAGGCTCTCCGGTCAGGCGCCAGGGGCGGGACGTTCGGCGGGCATCGGCCGCCACGCGCGCAGCAATGCCGCGGGCCGCGCGCTGCTGGCCAGCGCGACGCGGGTGAAGCCGGCCGCGTGCGCGGCGTCCGCGAGGCGGGGGCTGGCGGCGGCCACGGCGACTGTGCGCAGGCGCGGGTCGTCCACCTGCGCCAGCAGCGCGGCCAGGGCCTCGCCGCTGCTCAGCGCCAGCAGCACCTGCTGCGGCCGGTCCAGTGCGGCCGCGAGTGCGGCCAACGGGCGCGCGCCCAGCGCCACCGGCACCCGCGCATACACATCCGCGCGCCGCACCTGCGCGCCGCGCGCGCGCAGTACGGGTGCCAGTCGGTCGCGCCCGCCCGGGGCGGTGACCAGCCCGAGCGTGCGGCCATCCACGTCCGCCAGCGCCGGCAGCGCGAGCAGGCCTTCGCTGTCCATCCGCGCCGGGGCCTGCGCATTGATCCCCCGCCGCTGCAACGCGCGCCGGGTGCCGCTGCCCACGGCGAGCCAGGGTTGGCCGCGACGCGGGTGCAAGCGCATCAGCGCCGCCGCCGCGCGCACCGCATTGGGGCTGGTGAACACCACTACGTCGGCGGCGAGCGCCGCCGCCAGCGCCTGCCGGGTGGCGTCGTCGTCGCGCGCGACGATGGCCTGCACCGACAGCGCCAGCACCCGCGCGCCCGCGCGCGCCGCCGCCGCGCGCAGGCCGCCGTGCTGGCCGCGCGGGCGCAGCGAAAGCACGGTCCAGCCGTGCAGCGGCAAGGGAGCGGAAGCGGTCGGCATGGCTCCAGCTTGGCACAGCCCCCTGCCTTGCGGCAGGCTTGGGCGATGGACGAGACCGCATCGCGCGCCGCGCTGGACGCCCTTTCCCGCCATCTGCACGGCATGCCCCCGGTGGCGGCCCTGCAACCGCGCATCCTCGGGTGGGAGGCGGGCCGGCTGCGGCTGGGCGCGCCGTTGGCGGCCAATGTCAACGACAAGGGCTGCGCGTTCGGCGGCAGCCTGGGTTCGCTGATGACGTTGGCGGCCTGGGGCCTGGTGGCGCTGGAGCTGGAGGCGGACGGGCTGGCGGGCGAGGTGTTCGTGGCCGACAGCCGGGTGCGCTATCTCAAGCCGGTGTTCGAGGACCTCGTGGTGGAAGCCACCTTCGAGGACCCCGCGGCGCGGCCGGCGCTGGCCGGCCAGGTGCGTGCGCAGGGGCGCGCCAGCGTGCGCCTGCAGGCGCAGGCATTGCTGGCCGATGGCGCGGTGGCGGCGACCTTCGCCGGGCGTTACGTTGCGATTGCGAAAACCGCCGCCGCCGCCGGTTAGGATGCCTGCCATCCGCCGCCTGCCGAGGATCCGCCGATGCCCCGTTTCCTGCTGCGCTGCCTGCTGCTGGTGCTGCTGCCGCTGCTGGCCTGGCCGGCGGGCGCCGCCAGCAGCCGCCGCGACGCGCTCGACCAGGCCCAGTACGCGTGGTCGGAGGCGATCCGCTGGGGCAATTTCGAGAGCGCCTGGGGCCAGGTCGATCCCGACGTGCGCGCCGCGCATCCGCTGACCGACATCGATTTCTCGCGCTACAAGCAGTTGCAGGTCGCCGGCTACCGCGACCTCGGCAGCAGCGTGGTCGGCGGCAGCCAGGTCCAGCGCCGGATCGAGATCACGGTGGTCAACCGCAACACCCAGCAGGTGCGCACCGTGCTGTTCCAGGAGCGCTGGCGTTTTGATCCCGCCAGCAAGACCTGGTGGCAGACCACCGGCCTGCCCGATTTCTGGCAGGACCCGGACTGAAGGCCCGGCCCCGCCCGCGGCCCGGCCGGCGCCCCCGGCTGCGGCTACAATGGTCGGCCCATCCCGACCGATCCATGCCGTGACCTTCGCCGAACTGGCCGCCTTCGCAGGCCGCAATCCCGTCCTGTCGCTGGCCTTCGTCGGCCTGACCGTGGCCATCATCGCCAACGAGATCGCCGGCCTGCTCAGCGGCATCAAGCGCATCGGCCCGTCCCAGCTGACCGCGCTGGTCAACCGCGACAACGCGCTGGTGATCGACCTGCGCGCCGCCGCCGATTTCGCCAAGGGCCACATCGCCGGCTCGAAGAACGTGCAGATGAGCCAGTTCGACCCCGAGAACAAGGCGCTGGCCCCGGCCAAGGCGCTGCCGGTGGTGCTGGTGTGCAACGTCGGCCAGACCGCCGGGGTCGCCGCCAAGCGCCTGCGCAAGGCCGGGTTCACCAACGTGGCGGTGCTGGAGGGCGGCATCCGCGCCTGGCTGGCCGCCGACCTGCCGGTGGTCAAGGGCCGCTGAGCGCCCGTCCTTCGCACGGGGCTTGTGTTTGCCGCCGTCCGCCCCAACCTCGCTGGGGTTGGCCCGGGTTCGATGCGATAATCGGCCCTTCCCTTTCGCTAGCCGCACCTCGCGTGCCCCTTGGAGTGCTCCATGTCCGATGAAACCCTGAACGGCGCCGCGCCGTCCGCCGATGCCCCGATGGGCCCGACCTTCACCGTCGAGAAGCTGTACGTGAAGGACGTGTCCTTCGAAGCGCCGAACGCGCCGCAGGTGTTCAACGAGCAGGGCCAGCCCGACCTGCAGATGAAGCTCAACCAGAAGGTGCAGCGCCTGACCGAGAACGCGTTCGAGGTCAGCCTGGGGATCACCCTGACCTGCACCCTGAACGGCAAGACCGCCTACCTGGCGGAAGTCGAGCAGGCCGGCGTGTTCGGCCTCGGCGGCATGGACGACCAGATGATGGACGCCATGCTGGGCATCCAGTGCCCGAACATCCTGTACCCCTACGCCGCGGCGGCAATCGGGCAGATGATCACGGCCGGCGGCTTCCCGCCGTTCCCGATGCAGCCGATCAACTTTGAGGCGCTGTACGCCGAGACCCTGCGCCAGCGCGCCGCGCAGATGGGGCAGGAAGGCGGCCTGCTGGCCGACGCCGAAACCGCCGGCAACGCCTGACCGGCGACGCATGGCGGCAGCTGCCAAGCCGAAGGTCGCGGTCCTCGGCGCGGGCTCCTGGGGCACCGCGCTGGCCGCGTTGATCGCCCGCCACGGCCACCCCACGGTGCTGTGGGGGCGCGATCCGGTGGTGGCGTCGGCGATTGCCGGGCGCCACGAGAACCCGCGCTACCTGCCGGGCATCGCCCTGCCGGCGGGACTACACGCGACCACGTCGCTGCCGGATGCGCTGGCCGATGCCGGTCTGGTGCTGGTGGTGGTGCCCTCGCATGCGTTCGCCGAAACCCTGCGCGCGCTGGCCCCGCTGCGGCCGGCGGGCGCCGGCGTGGCCTGGGCCACCAAGGGCTTCGAGCCGGGCAGCGGCCGCTTCCTGCACGAGGTCGCCGGCGAGGTGCTCGGCGACGGCGTGCCGCTGGCGGTGGTCACCGGCCCTTCGTTCGCCAAGGAAGTGGCGGAAGGCCTGCCCACCGCGCTCACCGTGCATTCCGACGACGCCGGCTTCTGCCAGCAGGTCGCCGACGCGCTGCACGGCCCCGCGTTCCGCGCCTACACCGGCAACGACATGCGCGGTGCCGAGCTGGGCGGTGCGATGAAGAACGTGCTGGCGGTCGCCACCGGCGTCGCCGACGGCATGGGCCTGGGCCTGAATGCCCGCGCCGGCCTGATCACCCGAGGTCTCAACGAGATGCTGCGCCTCAACATCGCCCTCGGCGGCCGCCCGGAAACCCTGATGGGCCTGGCCGGGCTGGGCGATCTGGTGCTGACCTGCACCGGCGACCTCTCGCGCAACCGCCGGCTGGGCCTGGCGCTGGGCCGCGGCGCGTCGATCGCGGACGCGGTGCGCGAGATCGGGCAGGTGGTGGAATCGCTGCAGACCGCCGACGAGGTGATGCGGCTGGCGAACGCGCACGGCATCGAACTGCCGATCGCCGAAGGCGTGCGCGACGTGCTGCACGGCACGGTCACCCCGGCGGAAGGGCTGGCGCGGCTGATGGCGCGCGAGCGCAAGGCCGAATACCCGCAGTCGCTGTTCTGCTGAATCTGCTGCTGGCCGCCGCTTCCGCGTGGCGGTCAATGCGACGATGCCAAACGAAAACGCCCGGCCTGCGCCGGGCGTTTCCGTGTTGCGGCGTGGCGTCGCTTACCAGGTGAAGCGCGGGCCGACGAACCACTGCTTGTCGCCGCCCTGGATCAGGCGCACGTCGGCGTTCATGCCGAAGTTCTGGGTGAACATCACGTTCGCGCCCAGGCGGCCGTAGGCTTCGCCGCTGGTCTTGTTGGTGTCCATGTAGCCGACCTTGGCATAGCCTTCCAGGTTCGGCATCAGGGCGCTGCGCACGCCGGTCTCGACGCTGTAGCCGTCGGCCTTCGGGCCGCCGTGCTTCACGGCGTAGCGGTCATAGGCCACGTCGGCCACGAAGTCGGTGTTCTTGCCGACCGCGGTGTTGTAGCCGCCGCCGATGCGCCACTGGTCGAAGCCGGCGCTGGAGTGCTTGACGTCCTGGTTGGTGTACTCGGCCAGCAGGTGGAAGTTCGGGCTGACAGCGACCGAGCCGTTCACGCCCCAACCGTCCGCATCCGGGCCGTTGGTGTTGGTGGCGACGTAGCCACCCTGCACGTAGTTGTAGTTGATGCCGTCGGCCGCGGAGGCGGCGAAGGGCAGGGCAGCAATCAGGGCCAGGGCAATGGCATAACGCTTCATGGGGGATGACCTCCGTGTTTGTTGTTATACGCACGACCGACCGGTCGGGCGTGGGGCCATTGTTGGCAGGCGCCCGCAACGCGGCCTGAATCCAGAACTCTTCGGTACAGGAACCGTTCGGGAATGCAGGAGTAAACGCGCGCGCCTTCGCTTGCCGCGCGACGCGGAGTTCAATCGCCGCCGGCGAAACCGGCCTGGCGCCAGGCTTCGAACACCATCACCGCCACCGCGTTCGACAGGTTGAGGCTGCGGTTGTGCGGGCGCATCGGCAGGCGCAGGCGCTGTGCTTCCGGGACAATCTCCAGCACGTCCTGCGGCAGCCCGGCGGTCTCGCTGCCGAACAGGAACACGTCGTCGTCGCGGTAGGCCGGCGCGTCGTAGCGCACGCGGCCGCGGGTGGACAGCGCGAACACCCGAGGCGGCGCGCCGGATTCGGCGGCGATCGCGGCCAGCGCGGCGTCGAGGTCGTCGTGCACGCGCATCCGCGCGTACTCGTGGTAGTCCAGCCCGGCGCGCTTGAGCTGGCGGTCATCGAGGGTGAAGCCGAGCGGGCGCACCAGGTGTAGCTGCGCGCCGGTGTTGGCGCACAGGCGGATCACGTTGCCGGTGTTGGGCGGGATTTCCGGGCGATGCAGGATGACGTGCGGCATCGCGGCATTGTAGGCGGCTACCAGGGCAGTTCCTGGCCCTGCCAGTCGAGGAAGCGGCCGGATTGCGCGGGGGTTGCGGTAGCGATGACCGCCAGCAGACCGGCTACCGATTCCTGTACGGACAGCGGCGCCTGCGCGCCGCCCATGTCGGTCTGCACCCAGCCCGGGTGCAATTGCAGCACCACGATGCCGCGTGGTGACAGCGCCTGCGCGAGCTGCGCGCCCAGCATGTTCTGCGCCGCCTTGCCGGCGCAGTAGCTGGGCGTGCCGAAGCGGGAAACGCGCGCGATCGAGCCGAGCTGCGAAGTCAGGTTGGCGACGGTGGCGCCGTCGCGCAGGTGTTCGGCCAGCGCCTGGGTGAGCAGGAAGGGGCCGATCGCATTCACGCGCAGGCTCTCCTCCAGCGCGGCCTGGGTGACGTGGCCGAAGCGCTCGCCCGAGTGCAGCACGCCGGCGTTGTTGATCAGCAGGTCCAATGCCGTGCCGGCGAGGGCGTGCTCCAGCGCCGCCGTGAACTGCGCGCGCGCGGCCTCGCTGGCCACGTCCAGCGCCAGCACGCGCAGCTGGCCCGGATGCGCCGCGCCCAGCGCCTGCAGCGCGGTCGCCTGCGCGGGCTGGCGGCAGGTGGCGATCACGGCATCGCCGCGCGCCAGCAGCTGGCGCGTGAATTCCAGCCCGAGGCCGCGGTTGGCGCCAGTGATGAGGACGGTGCGGGGCATGGCGATGGCTCCGGGTGGCTTTCGGCCTAGTGTAGGCCGCCGGGGCGGCGGCTATGATCGAAGGCTCGCCGTTCCGGGCCCCCGCCGGAACCGCGCTCCCGCCAGAACCCGAAGGAGTCGTCGATGTCCGTGTTCCGTCCCGCCGCGCTGGCGCTTGCCCTGGCCGCCACCCTGCCGATCGGCGGCTATGCGCCGTCGGCGCGCGCCGCTGCTGCCGCCGCCGCCGCCGCCGCCTCGGTCGATATCCCGTACGAGACCTTCACCCTGCCCAACGGCCTGCGCGTGATCGTGCACACCGACCGCAAGGCCCCGATCGTCGCGGTCAACATCTGGTACCACGTGGGCAGCAAGGACGAGCCGGCCGGCCGCACCGGCTTCGCGCACCTGTTCGAGCACCTGATGTTCAACGGCAGCGAGAACGCGCCGGGCGAGTTCTTCACCCCGTTCAAGGCAATCGGCGCCACCAACCAGAACGGCACCACCAACTCCGACCGCACCAACTACTTCGAGAACGTGCCGACCACCGCGCTCGACACCGCGCTGTGGATGGAATCCGACCGCATGGGCCACCTGCTCGGCGCGATCGACCAGAAGACCCTGGACGAGCAGCGCGGGGTGGTCCAGAACGAGAAGCGCCAGGGCGAGAACCAGCCCTATGGCCAGGTGTGGGACGTGCTGGGCAAGACCATGTACCCGGCCAGCCACCCGTACCACCACAGCACCATCGGCTCGATGAACGACCTCAACGCGGCCTCGCTGGAGGACGTGAAGACCTGGTTCCGCACCTGGTACGGCCCCAACAACGCGGTGCTGGTGCTGGCCGGCGACATCGACCTGGCCACCGCGAAGGAGAAGGTGGCGAAGTACTTCGGCGACATCCCGGCCGGCCCGACCATGGCCCAGCCCAAGGTGGACGTCGCCGCGCACACCGCCGACACCCGCAGCGAGATGACCGACAACGTGCCGCAGTCGCGCATCTACCGCGTGTGGAACGTGGCCGAGTACGGCCGGCCCGACCTCGACCGCCTGCAGGTGCTGGCGCGCATCCTCGGTGGCGGCAAGGCCTCGCGCCTCGACCGCCGGCTGGTGCACCAGGACAAGCTGGTGGACAACATCAGCGCCGGCGCCTACGGCTCGCAGCTCAGCAGCACCTTCATGATCACCGCCGCGGTCAAGCAGGGCGTGGACGTGGCCAAGGTGGAGGCGGCGATCGACGAGGAGCTGAAGCGGCTGCTCAAGGACGGCCCCAGCGCGGACGAAGTGGCGCGCGCGCGCACCACCCTCGAGGCCGGCTGGATCCGCGGCATCGAACGCATCGGCGGGTTCGGCGGCAAGGCCGACGCGCTGGCCGAGTGCGCGGTGTACACCGGCAACCCCGGCTGCTTCCGCGACAGCCTCAAGACCCTGGCCACGGTGACCCCGGCCAACCTGCGCGCCACCGGCAATGCCTGGCTGGGCGCGGGCAAGGGCAGCCACACCCTGGTGGTGAACCCCGGCAAGCGGGTCGCGCTGGCGGAAGACCCCACGGTCACCCCGGCCCCGTTCAAGACCCCCAAGCCGGACCCCAAGTACACCACCCTGCCGAGCACGGTGGACCGCAAGGCCGGGGTGCCGATGCCGGCCAGCTTCCCCGACCTCAAGTTCCCCCGCCAGCAGCACGCCACCCTGCGCAACGGCACCCAGGTGATCCTGGCCGAGCGCCACGACGTGCCGGTGGTGCAGATGAGCTACGAGTTCCGCGGCGGCGCCGCCGCCAGCGCACCCGGCGTGGCCAGCTTCGCGGCCGGCCTGCTGGACGAGGGCGCTGGCGACCTCGACGCGCTGGCCTTCGCCGACCGCGCCGAGGCGCTGGGCGCGCAGCTGGGTGCCAGCGCCGGCCAGGACGGCAGCAGCGCCTATCTCTCGGCGCTGAAGCAGAACCTCGCCCCGTCGCTGGCGCTGTATGCCGACATGCTGCGCAAGCCGCGCTTCGCGCAGGCCGACATCGACCGCGTGCGCGGCCAGTGGATCGCCGGCATCAAGCAGGAGAAGGCCAGCCCGAACGGGATCGTGCAGCGCGTGCTGCCCGGCCTGGTGTATGGCGCGGGGCATCCTTACGCGGCGCCGCGCAGCGGCACCGAGGCCGGGATCGCGGCCCTGACCCGCGCCGACATCCAGCGCTGGCACGACACCGCCCTGCGCCCGCAGGACGCCACCCTGGTGGTGGTGGGCGACACCACCCTGCCGGAAATCCTGCCGCTGCTGGAACAGGCGTTCGGTGACTGGACGGCCGCCCCCGGCGCGCCCGCCGCGCCGGCCATCCCGCAGGTGCAGCCGCAAGCCAAGCCGCGGGTGTTCCTGGTGGACCAGCCGGGCGCGGTGCAGGCCAACATCTTCGCGGCCAAGCTGCTGCCGTCCAGCACCGACCCCAGGACGGTCGAGTACGACATGGCCAACATGGTGCTCGGCGGCGATTTCACCGCGCGGTTGAACATGAACCTGCGCGAGGACAAGCACTGGTCCTACGGTGCCCGCAGCGGCGCCGGCGGCGCGGTCGGCCAGCGCCTGTGGACTGCTTCGGCCCCGGTGCAGATCGACAAGACCGGCGAGGCGGCCGCGGAGATGCAGCGCGAGATCGCCGAGTACGCCGGTGGCCAGCGCCCGGCCAGCGCCGAGGAAGTGGAAGGCATGGAGAAGGTGCTCACCCTGACCCTGCCCGGTGCCTACGAGACCGCCGCCTCGGTGATGAACACCATCGCCAGCAACGCGCTGTACGGCCGTCCCGACGATTACGTGTTCCAGCGCAAGGCGCAGATCCAGGCGATGACCCCGGCGCAGGTGAACGCCGCCGCCAAGGCCTTCGACCCCAGCGGCCTGACCTGGGTGGTGGTGGGCGATCTGTCCAAGACCGAAGCCCCGCTGCGCGCGCTCAACCTGGGCGAGGTGACCGTGATCGACGCCGACGGCAAGCCGGTGGCGAAGCAGTAAGCCCCGGCCGGTCGTCGCGTCCAGCGGGCTCGGCGACCCCACCGCTTTTGCACGATTCAGACGCACCGGGCCACAATCCGGTGCGTCTTCGTTTTCCGGGAGTCCCGCGCATGCCCCTGCCGATCCGCGTCGCCGCCGTCGTCCTGCTGGTGCTGGCCCTGCCGGCCTGCACCTTCGTGAAGATGGCCCCGGGGGCGCAGCAGGTGAAGGTGCTGGCGGCCGCCCCGGCCGGCTGCGAGGCGCGCGGCGAGGTGGTGGTCTCGGTGACCCACAAGGTGGGCTTCTACGAGCGCGACGCCCTACGCGTGCGCGACGAGCTGGAGGTCCTCGCGCGCAACGAGGCGCCGCGCCTGGCGGCCAACCGGATCAGCCCGCTTGGCCCGCCGGCCGACGGCGAGCAGCGCTGGGCGATGTGGCGCTGCCGCTGAGGCCGGCGCCGCGCCAACCTGAACAGGCCGGGGATACGCCGGCGTACGGGCGCGAAAGCCGCTATCCTAGGCGGTTCCGGCGCCGCCCCGGCGCCCGCACGAGTGTCCCGCCATGCTGTTCCACCACGTTGCCATCGCCGGCCTGGCCCATATCGACGCCCCGCGCCGGTTGACCTCCGAGGAGATCAACGCGCGCCTGAAGCCGACCCTCGACCGCCTCGGCATCCGGGTGGACGTGCTCGGCGACGTCGCCGGCGTGCATGCGCGCCGCCTGTGGGACGGCGACGTGCAGGCCTCCGACGCCGCCACCCTGGCCGGGGTGAAGGCGCTGGCGGATGCCGGCATCGACCCCGACAAGGTGGGCCTGCTGGTCAATACCTCGGTCAGCCGCGACTTCCTGGAGCCGTCCACCGCCTCCATCGTCAGCGGCAACCTCGGCCTGCCCGACACCTGCCAGAACTTCGACGTGGCCAACGCCTGCCTGGCCTTCATCAACGGCATGGACATCGCCGCGCGCATGATCGAGCGCGGCGAGATCGAATACGCCCTGGTGGTGGACGGCGAGACCGCCAACCTCGCCTACGAGAAGACGCTCGAGCGCATGACCCGCGCCGACGTCACCGAGGAGGACTTCAAGAACGAGCTGGCCACCCTCACCCTCGGCTCCGGCGCCGCCGCGATGGTGCTGGCGCGCGCCGAGCTGGCCCCGGGCGCGCCGCGCTACAAGGGCGGCGTCACCCGCGCCGCCACCGAGTGGAACAAGCTCTGCCGCGGCAACATCGACGGCATGATCACCGACACCCGCATGCTGCTGGTGGAGGGCATCAAGCTGGCCACCAAGACCTTCGAGGTCGCCAAGCAGAAGCTGGGCTGGGTCGCCTCCGAGCTCGACGAGTTCGTCATCCACCAGGTCAGCAAGGTGCATACCGCCGCCTTCACCAAGGCCATGGGGATCGACCCCAAGAAGGTCATGACCATCTTCGCCGAGCACGGCAACATCGGCCCGGCCAGCGTGCCGATCGTGTTGTCCAAGCTGCGCGAGATGGGCCGCCTGAAGAAGGGCAGCCGGGTCGCCCTGCTCGGCATCGGCTCCGGCCTGAACTGCTCGATGGCCGAAGTGGAGTGGTGAGCCGGCCTGCGACCCAAGGGACATGCGCGGGAATTTTCGTCTCCCGGGCAAATTTGGAAGTTAAGAAAAAATAATGCTATTTACCTTTCCTTGTAGCGGAATTTGATCGCCGCAAGGAAAGATCCATGGCTGACAGAACCACGGGCCACTATGTGCCCGGCACGCTCGCCGGCAGCCGTTACCAGGCCTTCATCCCCGATCCGCTGCCGCCGCATCCGCCGCTAGATCTGTCGGGCGGTGGCCTGATTGCGCGCAAGGAACGCGCCGATCAGGCGCTGGGTCGGCTGGACGGCATCACGTTGATGCTGCCGGACCCGGAGCTGTTCCTGTACCAGTACGTGCGCAAGGAGGCACTGCTGTCGTCGCAGATCGAGGGCACCCAGTCTTCGCTGTCCGACTTGCTGTTGTTCGAGGCCGACGCGGCACCCGGCGTGCCGATCGACGATGTCGAGGAAGTATCCAACTACGTCGCTGCGCTCAAGCATGGCCTGCGCCGCTTGCGGGAAGACGAGTTTCCGCTGTCGCTGCGCCTGATTCGCGAAATGCATGCGCTGCTGTTGCGCGGTGGACGCGGCGCCAACAAGCAGCCGGGCGAGTTCCGCACGGGGCAGGTTTGGATAGGCGGCCCATCGCCAGCGCTGGCGCATTTCGTGCCGCCGCCGCCGGAGGCACTGCCCGACGCACTGGCGGCGCTGGAGCGGTTCCTGCACGAACCCGCGGGCAGTATGCCGCCGCTGGTGAAGGCCGCGCTGGCGCACGTACAGTTCGAGACCATCCATCCTTTCAGTGATGGCAATGGCCGCCTCGGCCGCCTGCTGATCACCTTGATCCTGTGCAGCGAGGGCGTGCTGCGCGAACCCAGCCTGTACCTCAGCCTGTACTTCAAGCGCCGCCGTGCCGACTACTACGACCTGCTCAACGGCGTGCGCATGTGCGGCGACTGGGAGAGCTGGCTGGGGTTCTTCCTGGACGGCGTGGCCGATACCGCGCAGCAGGCGGTGGACACGGCACAGCGCCTGTTGGCGCTGTTGGCCCGGGATCGCGCGCGCATCGCCGCACTGGGCAAGCGCGCCGGCAATGTCGGCCTGGTGTTCGAGCAGTTTGCCCGCCGGGTGCTGCTGACCGTGCCGCAGGTCGCCCCGCATCTGGCGCTCAGCCCGCCCACCATCCGTGCCGCCGTGCGCGCGCTGGAGGAGCTGGGCATCGTCAACGAAGTCACGGGCCAGCAACGCCACCGCGTGTTCGCCTACCAGCAGTATCTCGACATTCTCAGCGAAGGCGCACAGCCACTGTGAGCGCTGCCGGCCGGCGCACCCTCAGCGCGTCACCCGCGCGCCCTTGAGGTGGGCCACGCCGCTGGCGTCCACGTCGGTCCAGGCCAGCCACGCGCCCCCCTCGTCCACGACGAGACGCGGGTAGCCGCTGGCCAGGCCGCGGGTGGCGAGGCGGGCGACGGTGAGCACCTGCAGCGGCTTGCCGGCGAGGTCGGGCGCGTAGCGGGCCAGCTGCAGGCGCTGGCCGCCGCTTTCCTCGCGCAGCCAGGCCACCCACACCTGGCGGGCATCCATCGCCACCGCGGGGCGCCCCAGCACGCCGGGGCCGGCATCCACCCGCACCGGCGTGCCGAAGCTGTCGCCGGCATCGCTGCTGCGCGCCAGCCACAGCGCGGGGCTGCCGTCGCCTTCGCTGTACCAGACCAGCGCCACGTCCGCATCGCGCGCGGCCAGCGCGGGGCCGTTCACCGGGCAGCCTTCCACCTTCCAGCCGTCGGCATGCGCGATCCGCGGCGCGGTCCACGCGCCCTGCTGGTAGCGCGCGGTGGCGATGTCGCGCACCTCGTTCGCGTCGCGGTCGCGCCAGGCCAGCAGCGGGCCGCGGCGGGTGATGGCCACCGCGACCTGGCAGCAGTCGCAGGTGCGCGTATCCACCACCGCATCGCTGGCGCGCGCCAGGTCGAGGGTGAAGCGGTTGGCGCGCAGCTGCATATCGCCTTCGCCATCGTCGTGCGCGGAGGAGGCATCGTGACCGGCAGCGGCCGTCGAGGCCGGGCGCTTGACGCGGCCGTCCAGCCAGGCGATGCCGGCGCCGTCATTGCCGTCGGCCCACAGCGCGGCGAACCCGTGTTCGGTGGGCATGCCGTCGGTGTTCACCCGGGTGATCTGTTCCCAGGCCATGCCGCCGTCCTTCGAGCGCGCCAGCATCACGTCGGTGCCGCCGGCGTTGTCCGGCTGCGCCTGCACCCACTGCGCCCATAGCGCGCCATCGGGCGTGGCCAGCAGGTGCGGGGTGTCGGCGGCATTCGCCTGCAGCGCGTTGCCCACGGCAATCGTGCGCGGCTGGCTCTGCCAGCCGTCGGCTTCGGTGTAGGAGGCGAATTGCAGCGCGTTGCGGCGGCCTTCGCGGCGGTTGATCCAGCCCAGCAGCACGCGCCCGCCGGGGCCCGCCACCAGGTCGGGTGCCATCGAGCCGGCTTCCGCCGGCAGCACCCAGGTCTGCACCGCGTAGTCGCCATTGGCGGGGCGGGCGGGGGTGGCGTCGCGCTGGCAGGCGGCCAGCAGCGGCAGGGCGAGGACGAAGGCGAGGGCGGAAGCGGTGCGCGCGTTCATGGGCGAAGGATACGCCGGTCGCCGCGGCCCGCGCATGCGCCTGCGGGACTGCGCGCGCGCCTTAGGCGGCGCGTTCGCGGCGCGCGCGTTCCAGGTGCACCAAGAGCAGCGAGATCGCCGCCGGGGTCACGCCCGGGATGCGCTGCGCCTGCCCGACCGTCTGCGGCCGCACCTGCTGCAGCTTCTGCAGCACCTCGGCGGACAGCCCGCGCACCTGCGCGTAGTCGAAGCCGTCGGGGATCGCGGTCGCTTCATGGCGCTGCTGGCGCGCGATTTCCTCGCGCTGGCGCTCGAGGTAGCCGGCGTACTTGGTGGCGATCTCCACCTGCTCGGCGACCTTGGCGTCGTCCACCGCGGGCCCGAGCTCGGGCACCTGCATCAGCGTGGCGTAGTCCAGCTCCGGCCGCCGCAGCAGGTCCAGCGCGCTGTTCTCGCGGCTGACCTCGATGCCGAGGTGGCGCGCCAGCGCGGCGCCCAGCGCGTTGTTCGGCGCCGCCCATAAGCCGGCCAGGCGCGCGGTCTCGCGCTCCACCGCCTCGCGCTTGCGGGCGAAGCGCTCCCAGCGCAGGTCATCGACCAGTCCCAGCTCGCGCCCGAGTGGCGTCAGCCGCGCGTCGGCGTTGTCCTCGCGCAGTTGCAGCCGGTACTCGGCGCGGCTGGTGAACATGCGGTACGGCTCGGAGGTGCCGTGGGTGATCAGGTCGTCCACCAGCACGCCGAGGTAGGCCTGGTCACGGCGCAGGGTCCACGGCTCCTGCTGCCTGACGAAGCGCGCGGCGTTGACCCCGGCCAGCAGGCCCTGCGCGGCGGCTTCCTCGTAGCCGGTGGTGCCGTTGATCTGGCCGGCGAAGAACAGCCCGGCCACCGCCTTGGTTTCCAGCGAGGCCTTCAGCCCGCGCGGGTCGAAGAAGTCGTATTCGATCGCATACCCGGGGCGGGTGATGTGCGCCTGCTCGAAGCCGCGGATCGAACGCACCATCTCCAGCTGCACGTCGAACGGCAGCGAGGTGGAAATCCCGTTCGGGTAGATCTCGGCCACGCCGAGGCCTTCCGGCTCGACGAAGATCTGGTGGCTGGCTTTCTCCGCAAAGCGCACCACCTTGTCCTCGATCGACGGGCAGTAGCGCGGGCCGATGCCTTCGATCTGGCCGGAATACAGTGGGCTGCGATCCAGCGCGCCGCGGATGATGGCGTGGGTGCGCTCGGTGGTGTGGGTGATCCAGCAGCTGACCTGCGGCGGATGGTCGGCAGGGCTGCCGAGGAACGACATCGCCGGGCGCGGGTCGTCGCCGGGCTGCTCCTCCATCACCGCGTAATCCAGCGTGCGGCCATCGATCCGCGGCGGGGTGCCGGTCTTCAGTCGGTCCACCACGAAGCGGCCCTCGCGCAATTTCTGCGCCAGCGCGGTGGACGGCGGATCGCCCATGCGCCCGGCGGCGTACTGGGTCTGCCCGATGTGGATCTTGCCGGCGAGGAAGGTGCCGGCGGTCAGCACCACCGCCGCGGCATCAAAGCGCAGGCCGGTATTGGTGATCGCGCCGCGCACGGTCTCATCCGTGATGACGAGATCGTCCACCGCGGCCTGGAACACGGTGAGGTTGGGCTGGGTTTCCACCGCGCGGCGGATGAAGGCGCGGTACAGCGCGCGATCGGCCTGGCAGCGGGTGGCGCGCACCGCCGGGCCCTTGCTGGCATTGAGCACGCGCCACTGGATGCCGGCGGCATCGGCGGCGCGCGCCATGATGCCGCCCAGCGCGTCGATCTCCTTCACCAGGTGGCCCTTGCCGATCCCGCCGATCGCCGGGTTGCAGCTCATCGCGCCCACGGTCTCGATGCTGTGGGTCAGCAGCAGCGTGCGCGCACCGGCGCGCGCGGATGCCAGCGCGGCTTCGGTGCCGGCATGGCCGCCGCCGATCACGATCACGTCGAAGCGGTAGAAGGAGTCGCTCATCTTGCGGGCCATTATCGCGCGGCGGGCGTGGCCGTGCGCGGGATTGGCACGGTTCCTGCTTCCATCAGGCCGGCACTCGACCTGGCACGCCGCAAGGTGATGGTCGGACTGAACAGGGGCCGACCCTGCGCAGGTCGAGGATGCTGGGAGGGCCGGTTGTCGGGGGACAGCCGGCCCTCGTTCTTTTCTGCGATCACTTGCCGGGCTGGGGCGCGCGCCAGTGCGCGCCGCGCTTTGTCCTGCATTGCCGCCCCAGGTGGCGGAGGCGGCGATGGCCGCGCGTCGCGCCGGTGCAGCGGGCGCCGGTGCCGGCAGGACGACGGAACAGGGGGGATCCGGGAAATCCTGCCGACACCGGCACCACTAGAGTAGCGCGATCCGGCGCGAAGTGACGCATCCGGTCACCCTTGCGACGCTTTCCGGTGCAGTCTGTGGGTTGCGTCACGGTTCGCGCCCGCGTGCACGCGGATGGCCGTCCCGGGCCTGCACCGGGCCTGCCGATTCGGCGGCGGGTTAGCATGTGCGGATGCACGCCGCCTTGCCCGGTTTCCACGATGTCCTCGATGCCGCCGCGCGCATCGCGGTGCATGCCCACGCCACGCCCGTGCTGCGTTCGCGCACGCTCGACGAGGCCGCCGATGCCCGCTTGCACTTCAAGGCCGAGCACCTGCAGCGCGCCGGCGCGTTCAAGTTCCGCGGCGCCTGCAATGCGGTGTTCGCGCTGGACGAGGCCACCGCCGCGCGCGGCGTGGTGACGCATTCCTCCGGCAACCACGGCGCAGCGTTGGCGTTGGCCGCCCGCCTGCGCGGGATTCCCTGCCACGTGGTGGTGCCGCAGGGCGCGGTGCGCGCCAAGCTTGCGGCGATCGCCCACTACGGCGCGGTGCTGCACCCCTGCGCGCCCACCATCGCCGCGCGCGAGGCCGCCTGCGCCCGGGTGCAGGCTGAGACCGGCGCCAGCGTGGTGCATCCCTACACCGATGCGCGGGTGATCGCGGGCCAGGGCACCGCCGCGCTGGAGCTGCTGCGCGAGGTGCCCGAGCTCGACGCCGTGGTCGTGCCGCTGGGCGGCGGCGGGCTGGCCGCCGGGACCGCGCTGGCCCTGCGCGCGCTGGCGCCCGATTGCGCGCTGTTCCTGGCCGAGCCCGAGGGGGCGGCCGATGGCGCGCGTTCGTTCGCGCGCGGCGCGCTCGACCATGATTTCGTGCCCGAGACCGTCTGCGACGGCCTGCGCGGCACCCTGGGCGCGCCCAACTTCGCCCTGCTGCGCGCGGCCGATGCGCGCGTGCTCACCGTGAGTGATGCGCGCACGGTGGAGGCGATGCGCCTGCTGTGGACGCGCACCAAGCAGCTGGTGGAACCGTCGTCGGCGATCGCGCTGGCGGCGGTGCTGGCGCATCCGGCGCTGTTCGCCGGGCGCCGGGTCGGGATCGTGCTCTCGGGTGGCAATGTCGATCTGGACGCGTTGCCGGCCCTGTTCGCCCTTGCAGGAAATGCCGCATGAAGATCGATGGCAACCGCGCGCACGACCGCGCGATCGAACTGGTCCTGTCCTACTACGCCGCGTTCAACCGCGGCGACTGGGACGGCATGCTGGCGCTGCTGGCGGACGATGTGATCCACGACCTCAACCAGGGCCCGCGCGAGACCGGCAAGCCGGCGTTCGCGGCCTTCCTGCAGCGGATGGCGCGCTGCTACCGCGAGCAGTTGCATGACGTGGTGGTGCTGGCCAGCGAGGACGGCACCCGCGCCGCGGCTGAGTACCTGGTGCACGGCCAGTACCTGCAGGCGGATGCCGGGCTGCCGGACGCGCGCGGGCAGGCCTACGTGCTGCCGGGCGGAGCGTTCTTCGACCTGCGCGATGGCCGCATCGCGCGGGTCAGCAACTACTACAACCTCGAGGACTGGCTGGCGCAGGTGCGCTGAGCGCGCTCAGCCGCGGCGGCGGATCGGGATGCGCGCCACCGGCACCGCGGCCAGTTCGACCCCGTGTTCGCGGATCGGGGTGCCGGCCTCCGGCGCCCAGGCCATCGCGCTGATGATCTCCCAGCGGGCCGGCAGCCCGGCCGCCTCGCGCCGGGCCTCGTAGGCCTCGGCCGCGACCGCGAAGCGGCGGCGCCCGGTCAGTGCGTGGCGGCGCGAGGCCAGCGCATTGGTGGCGCCCAGCGCGCGCAATTCGCGCATCAGCGCCGGCATGTCCGGATACGTGGTGATTTCAAGGTCGCGCTCCACCACCGGTTGGAAGAAGCCGGCGGCCACCAGCGCATCGCCCACCGCGGCCACGTCCATGAACGGGCTGACGTGCGGGGCGTCGTCGGCCTGCGCGAACGCGGCGCGCAGCTCCCACAGGGTGTCCGGGCCGAAGGTGGAAAACAGCAGCAGCCCGTGCGGCTTGAGCACGCGGCGGAAGCCGGCGAGCACGGCGGGCAGGTCCTCCACCCACTGCAGGCACAGGTTGGAGAAGAGCACGTCCACGCTGGCCTCGGCCAGCGGCAGCGCACGCGCATCCGCGCACACCAGCTGCGGCGTACGCGCAAATGGATTGCGCAGTGGCAGGCCGGGCAGGGTCGCGCGGGTGGCTGCACGCGCTTGCGCCAGCATCGGCAGGGCCAGATCGAGTGCGAGCACCTGCGCCTTCGGCCAGCGCCGCTGCAGCAGGCCGCTGGCGTGCCCGGTGCCGCAGCCGAGGTCCAGCACCACCTGCGGCGGCGCGCGGCCGAGCGCGGGGTCGTCGAGGTAGTCCAGCGATTCCAGCAGCCGCGCTTCCACCCGCCGCTGCAAGTGCGCGGCGCCGTCGTAGCTCGCGGCCGAGCGCGAGAACGCGCGCCGCACCTGGCGGGTATCGAACAGGGGTGCGCTCATGCCGAGGCTCCGTCGAGGAAGTCGAGTAGCGCGGTGGCCACCGCGTCGGCATGGGTGAGGAACGGCGCGTGCCCGGCATGCGCGATCTCCACGTAGCGCGCCCGTGGCGCCAGCGCGGCGGCGGCCTGCAAGGCGGCCGGGTTCACCAGGCGGTCGCGGCGGCCGCCCAGCCACAGGCTCGGCATCGCCAGGCCGGGCAGCGCCGCGCGCAGGTCGCAGGTTTCCAGCAGATGCAGTCCGTCCGCCAGTACCTGCGGATCCGGCGCGCCGCGCGCCAGCACCGCCTCGCGCAGCAGACGCAGTTCCTCGCGCATGTGCTCGGAGCCGAACGCCTCCAGCGCGAGGAAGCGCTCGATCGTGCCCTGCCAGTCCGCATGCAGGCCGGCGGCGAAGCCTTCGAACACCGCGGCCGGCATGCCTTGCGGCCAGTCGTCGGTGCGCACGAACCTGGGCGTGGCGCACACCATCGCCAGCGCCGGCACCCGCGCCGGCCACTGCGCCGCGGCATGCAGGGCGATCAGCCCGCCCAGCGACCAGCCGCACCACGGCGCCGGCGGCACCACATCCAGGATCGCGCGGGCGCAGGCATCCAGCGTCAGCGGCACCCCCGCGTCGCGGCTGTGGCCGTGGCCCGGCAGGTCCACCACGTACAGGGTGCGCTGCGCGCGCAGCGCCTGCACCAGCGGCGCGAAGATGCCGCCGTGCATGGCCCAGCCATGCAGCAGCACCAGCGGCGGGCCTTCGCCCGTGATGTCCACGTGCAATGCGTTCATCGGATCGGTCATGGGCGGTCCCGCCGGCGACGGCGCGCGGCGGGTGGGGGAAGCAAAGCGGAGCGGGCGCGCATTATCGCGCGAAGCTCACGCCGGCCGGCGTATCGTCATCCCATCGCCCTTGCATTACCGGAGGATCGCCATGGATGCCGCCACTCGCCTCTCGCTCTCCGACCCCGACCTGTGGCGCCAGCAGGCGCTGATCGACGGCCGCTGGTGCGCGGCCGACGGCGGCGCCACCTGCGCGGTGCACGACCCGGCCGACGGCCTGGCGCTGGGCACGGTGCCGGACATGGGCGCGGCCGAAACCCGGCGCGCGATCGCGGCCGCGCACGCGGCATTCCCGGCGTGGGCGGGCAAGACCGCCAAGCAGCGTGCGCAGGTGCTGCGGCGGATGTTCGACCTGATGCTGGAGCACCGGGAGGACCTGGCGCGGCTGATGACCGCCGAGCAGGGCAAGCCGCTGGCAGAGGCGCGCAGCGAAATCGCCTATGCCGCCAGCTATTTCGAATGGTTCGGCGAGCAGGCCAAGCGCATGGATGGCGAGGTGATCCCCGGCCACGTGGACGGTGTGCGCATCCTCACCCTGCGCCAGCCGGTGGGCGTGGTGGCGGCGATCACCCCGTGGAACTTCCCGTCTGCGATGTTGGGCCGCAAGCTCGGCGCCGCGCTGGCCGCCGGCTGCACGGTGGTGTGCAAGCCGGCCATCCAGACCCCGTTCTCGGCGCTGGCGCTGGGCATGCTGGCCGAGCGCGCGGGGCTGCCGCCGGGCGTGCTCAACATCGTCACCGGCCAGGACGCGGCCGCCATCGGCCAGGAAATGACGTCCAATCCGCAGGTGCGCAAGCTCACGTTCACCGGCTCCACCGCGGTGGGCAAGCGCCTGATGGCGCAGTGCGCGGATGACCTCAAGCGGCTCTCGCTGGAACTGGGTGGCAATGCGCCGTTCATCGTGTTCGACGATGCCGATCTCGATGCCGCGGTCGCGGGCGCGATCGCCAGCAAGTTCCGCAACAGCGGGCAGACCTGCGTGTGCGCCAACCGCCTGCTGGTGCAGGACGGGATCTACGACGCCTTCGCGGAAAAGCTCGTCGCCGCGGTGCGCACGCTGCGGGTGGGCCCGGGGCTGTCCGACGCGAGCGACCAGGGCCCGCTGATCGACGCCAAGGCGCTGGAGAAAGTGGAGGCGCACGTGGCCGACGCGCTGGCCAAGGGCGCGCGGCTGGCGCTGGGCGGCCGCCGGCATGCCCTCGGCGGCACCTTCTACGAGCCGACCGTGCTGCTGGAGGCCACGCCTTCGATGCGGCTGGCGCAGGAGGAAACCTTCGGCCCGGTGGCGCCGCTGCTGCGCTTCCGCGACGAGCAGGAGGCGATCGCGCTGGCCAACGCCACCGCGTTCGGGCTGGCCGGCTATTTCTACACCCGCGACCTGGCGCGCGCCTGGCGGGTGTCCGAGGCGCTGCAGTGCGGGATGGTCGGGCTGAACACCGGGCTGATCTCCACCGAGGTCGCGCCGTTCGGTGGCATCAAGCAGTCCGGTTTCGGACGCGAAGGTTCGCAGCACGGCCTGCACGATTACACCGAGATCAAGTACGTCTGCGTCGGCGGGCTGTAGCCACCGCCGCGCGCATCTGTCACGCGTGCGCGGCCGGGGTGGCGCCCGCGGCGACGGCATCGCGCACCACCGCCAGCGCATCCAGCAGCTGTTCCACGTCGCGTGGCGCGTGCCCGGCGGACAGGGTGATGCGCAGGCGCGCGCTGCCCTCCGGCACGGTCGGCGGCCGGATCGCCGCCACCCACAGGCCCTTGTGCTCCAGTGCCGCGGCCATCGCCAGGGCATTGGCGTCGCTGCCGCAAAGTAGCGGCTGGATCGGGGTGTCCGAATCCAGCAGTGGCAGGCCCAGCCGGCGCGCGCCCTCGCGGAACTGGCGCACGCGCGCGGCCAGCTGCTCGCGGCGCCACTCGTCGCGGCGCGCCCGCTGTACTGCGGCCAGCGCGGCCGCGGCCAATGCGGGTGGCAGCGCGGTGGTGTAGATGTAGGGGCGCGCGGTCTCCGCCAGATGCCGCACCAGGTCGGCATCACCGACCACCAGCGCACCGTAGCTGCCCAGCGCCTTGCCCAGGGTCACCAGCCGCAGCGGCACCGCGCCATGGTCGAGGCCGGCCGCCGCCACGCTGCCGCGGCCGGTCTCGCCGAGCACGCCGATCGCGTGCGCCTCGTCGATGTACAGCGTGGCCCGCTGCGCGCGCGCCACCAGCGCCAGCGCGCGCAGCGGCGCGACGTCCCCATCCATGCTGAAGACGCCGTCGCTGGCCAGCAGCGCAGCACCCTCGGGCGCGGCGCGCAGCTGGCGCAGCGCGGCCTCGGCATCGGCATGCGGGTAGCGGCGCAGCGCGCAGCCGGCCAGGCGCGCGCCGTCGATCAGGCTGGCGTGGTTCAGGCGGTCCTGCACGCACACGTCGTCCTTGCCCAGCAGCGCCTGGACCACCGCCAGGTTGGCCGCATAGCCGCTGCCCAGCAGCAGTGCCGCCGGTGCCTGCAGCCAGTCGGCCACCGCGCGTTCCAGCGCGACGTGCTCGGTGCGGTGGCCGCAGACCAGATGCGAGGCCACGCCGCCGGCGCCGGTGCGCGCGGCGGCGTCCTGCAGTGCACCGGCGACGCTGTAATGGCGCGCCAGGCCGAGGTAGTCGTTGCCGCAGAAATCCAGCAGCCAGCGCGATCCGCCGCCTGCGTCCTGCACCTCGCAGCGCATGCCATCGCGGCGCAGCACGGTGCGCCGCAGGCGCAGGCGCTGCTGCGCGATGCGCTGCTCGCGCAGCGCGGCGACGCGGGCGGTCAGCAGCGGCCGCGGCATGCTCAGGCCGCTTCGGTGATCCCGGCGTGCACCGTGGTGGTGCAGGCGTCGATGCGGTCGTCCTGCGCGGATTCGACCGCCATCGGGCGCAGGCCCAGGCGCGCGAACAGCGCCTGGTCGCGTTCGGTGTCGGGGTTGCCGGTGGTCAAGAGCTTTTCGCCGTAGAAGATCGAATTGGCACCAGCCAGGAAGCACAGCGCCTGCAGCTCGTCGCTCATGGTCTCGCGCCCGGCGGAGAGGCGCACCATCGAGGCCGGCATCAGGATGCGCGCGACCGCGATGGTGCGCACGAACTCGAACGGATCCAGCTCCACCGTGCCGTGCAGCGGGGTGCCTTCCACCTGCACCAGGCGGTTGATCGGCACCGAGTCCGGATGCGCCGGCAGGTTGGCCAGGGTTTGCAGCAGGCCGGCGCGCTGGCGGCGCGATTCGCCCATGCCCACGATCCCGCCGCAGCAGGTCTTCAGGCCGGCGTCGCGCACGTGCGCCAGGGTGTCCAGGCGGTCCTGCACCTCGCGGGTGTGGATGATGTCGCCGTAGTACTCGGGATCGGTGTCGAGGTTGTGGTTGTAGTAGTCCAGCCCGGCGGCCTTCAGCGCCTGCGCCTGCGCGCCGCTGAGCATGCCGAGGGTGGCGCAGGTCTCCAGCCCCAGCGCCTTCACCTCGCGGATCATCGCCGCCACCTTCGGGATATCGCGGTCCTTCGGGCTGCGCCAGGCCGCGCCCATGCAGAAGCGCGAGGCGCCGGCGGCCTTGGCCTGGCGTGCCTTTTCCACCACCGCCTCGGTGTCCATCAGCTTGGTCGCCGCAACTCCGGTGTGGTAGCGCGCCGCCTGCGGGCAATAGCCGCAATCCTCCGGGCAGCCGCCGGTCTTCACCGACAGCAGGGTGCTGATCTGCACCTCGCTGGGATCGAAATGCTGGCGATGGGCGGTGCCGGCGCGATGCAGCAGCTCGGGGAAGGGAAGCGCGAACAGGGCTTCGACTTCGGCGCGGCTCCAGTCGTGGCGGACGGGGAAGGCGGTGACCTCGGGCATGGCGGTTTTCCGACTGACGGCAAACGGGCAGGCCGGCAGTCTGGGATGCATGCCTGCCGCCGTCAACCAACACGAAGCCCCGCAAGTTGACGGCGCGCCGCTGGCATGGCTGCTGCCACCGCGCTGCGTGGTCTGCGGCGATCGCGGGATGCACGGGTGCGACCTGTGCGCCGGCTGCCGCGCGGCGCTGCCCTGGTCGCCGCGGGCCTGCCCGCGCTGCGCGCTGCCGCTGGCGCAGTCCGGCGATTGCGTGGACTGCGCGACCACGGCCTCGCCGCTGGACGCGGTGCATGCCGCATTTGCCTACGCCTTCCCGCTGGATGTGCTGCTGCCGCGGCTGAAGTTCCACGCCGATTTCGCCGCCGGCCGCGTGCTGGCCGGCTGCCTGGCCGAGCGCTTCGCCGCGCTGCCGCGCCCCGAAGCACTGCTGCCGCTGCCCCTGCATCGATCGCGCCTGCGCCAGCGCGGCTACGACCAGGCGCTGGAACTGGCGCGGCCACTGGCGCGCGCGCTGGGGGTTCCATTGCGCACCGACCTGCTGCAGCGCCGCCGTGCCACCGTGGCGCAGACCCGGCTGGATGCCGATGCCCGCCGCCGCAATCTGCAGGGGGCGTTCGCGGTGTGCACGCACGTGCCGCTGCCGGCGCATGTGGTGCTGTTCGACGACGTGATGACCACCGGTGCCACCCTGCACGCCGCCGCTGCCGCGCTGCGCGCGGCCGGGGTGGCGCGGGTCGAAGCGTGGGTGTGCGCGCGGGTGGCGTGAGCGGCGCGCCGGCTCAGGCCGCGAGCGTTTTTGCGCGCAGCGCGAAGTCCAGCGCGATCCCCGCGAACACCGCCATCCCCACCCAGTGGTTGTGTAGGAAGGCGCGGAAGCAGTCGGCGCGCGCCCGCGTGCGCGCCAGTCCGAATTCCCAGGCCACCAGCACCACGGCCACGCCCAGCCCGGCCCAGTACGGCCAGCCCAGGGCGGCCTGGCGGCCGGCCAGCGCCAGCGCCAGAAACATGCCGGCGTACAGCACGCCCTGCGCGATGAGGTCCATCTCACCGAACAGGATCGCGGTGGACTTCGCGCCCATGCGCAGGTCGTCGTCGCGGTCCACCATCGCATACCAGGTGTCGTAGGCGGTGGCCCAGAAGATGTTGGCCACGTACAGCACCCAGGCCAGCGGCGGCACGTCGCCGGTCAGCGCGGCGAACGCCATCGGGATGCCCCAGCCGAAGGCCATGCCCAGGTACACCTGCGGCAGGTAGGTGTAGCGCTTGAGGTAGGGATAGGTGGCGGCCAGGAACACCCCGACCACGCTCATCCACACCGTCAGCCGGTTCAGGCTCAGCACCAGCGCGAACGCCACCAGCATCAGCACCGCGAATACCGCCAGCGCCTCGCGCCCGGACACCGCGCCGGTCGCCAGCGGCCGCATGCGGGTGCGCTCCACGCTGCCGTCCAGCCAGCGGTCGGCGTAATCGTTGATGACGCAGCCGGCCGAGCGGGTCAGCCACACGCCCAGGGTGAACACCACCAGCGGCCACGCCGGCGGCACGCCTTTGGCCGCCAGCCACAGCCCCCACCAGGTGGGCCACAGCAGCAGCAGCCAGCCGATCGGGCGGTCGCCGCGCACCAGCCGCCAGTACTGGTGCAGGCGCTCGCGCCAGCGAGGAGGAAGCAGCGTGGAAAGGGCGTGTATCGGCATCCGGCAAGGGTACCAGCGGCACAAGCGCCCGCAATCGTGCGAGAATGCGCCCCCGCGATGCCCGCCATCGCGCACCACGCGCCCGTAGCTCAGCCGGATAGAGTAGTGGCTTCCGAAGCCATTGGTCGGGGGTTCGAATCCCTCCGGGCGCGCCATCTTCGACGGCGCTTCTTGCGGGATTCCCCGCCCTCGCGCATAGCGCTCGGGCGCTCGGGCGCTCGCTGTCCGCGCGAAGCGGGCGCTTCGCAGGCGCGGCCGCTCGCCCCTCCGGCCGCGCCATCTGCGATGCCGCCGCGCGTCGCGTGTCTCCGCCGGCCCTCAGGCGCGGGCCTGGTGGGCTTGCACGAAGGCGATGAAGTCCTGCGGCGGCAGCGCCGGCGACCAGTGGAAGCCCTGGCCGCGTTCGCAGCCGAAGTCGGCCAGGCGCGCCAGCGTCTGCGCGTCCTCCACGCCCTCGGCCACCACCTGCAGGCCGAGGCAGTGGCCCATTTCGATGATCGCGCGCACCAGTCCCTCGTCGTGCGGGTTGCTGGTCATGCGCCGCACGAACGACTGGTCCACTTTCAGCCGGTCCACCGCGAAATTGCGCAGGTAGCCGAGGTTGGAATAGCCGGTGCCGAAGTCGTCGATGGCGATCTGCACGCCACTGGTGCTGAGCCGCTGCAGCACGTTGCCGAGGTGGCTGGCGTCGGCCATCAGCAGGGATTCGGTGAGCTCCAGCTCCAGCGCCTGCGCCGGCAGGCCGCTGCTGGCGAGCGCGCGGGCGACGTGGCGCTCCAGCCCGTCGCGGCGGAACTGCACGGCCGAGACGTTCACTGCCACGCCCAGCTCGCCCAAACCCAGCTCGCGCCAGGACTGCGCGTCCATGCAGGCCTGGCGCAGCACCCAGGCGCCGAGTTCGTGGATCAGGCCGCTGCGCTCGGCTACCGGGATGAAACGCGCAGGCGAGATCCAGCCCAGCTCCGGATGCCGCCAGCGCAGCAGCGCCTCGGCGCCGACGATGCGCCCGCTCGCCAGTTCCAGTTGCGGCTGGTAGTGCAGCATCAACTGCTCGCTGCCCAGCGCGCTGCGCAGGCCGGCCGCCAGGTGCAGCTGTTCGACCACGCTCTCGTTCATGCTCGGGTCGAAGAAGCGGAAGGTATTGCGGCCGGCGTCCTTGGCCCGGTACATCGCCATGTCGGCGTGCTTGAGCAGGGTGTCGGGGTCGTCGCCGTCGCGCGGCGACACCGCGATCCCCAGCGAGGCCGTCACCAGCACGTCCACGTCCTCCACCACGAACGCCTGGCCCAGCAGGTGGGTCAGCTTGGCGACCGCCGCGACGATCGCGTCCTCGTCCTGCAGCTCCCCCAGCAGCACCAGGAACTCGTCGCCCGAGACCCGCGCCACGGTGTCGGATTCGCGCACGCAGCCGCGCAGGGTATCGGCCACCTGGCACAGCAGCGCGTCGCCGGCGGAATGGCCGAGCGAGTCGTTGATGGTCTTGAAGTTGTCCAGGTCCAGGAACATCACCGCCACCATGCCGCCGTTGCGCCGTGCCTGCTGCAGCAGGTAGGTGAGCCGGTCCTTGGCCAGCGCGCGGTTGGGCAGGTTGGTCAGGCTGTCGCGCTGGGCGAGGATCTCGATCTGTGCATGCGACTGCTCCAGCGCCTCCTTGTCTTCCTCCAGCTGGCGCACGGTGGCGTTGAGATCGCCCACGATCAGCCACACGAACAGGCCGGTGATGGCCAGGATCAGGCCGATCACGAAGGGCCGCCGCCAGTCCATCGGCACCAGCGGCTGGCTGACCACCAACCCGCCCTGGTGCAGGAAGAACAGCGCGACGATCGCGGCTAGCACGATCGCCATCAGCCCCAGGAACATCCGCCGCGAGCCGAACATGCCCGCGAACAGCAGCAGCGCGGGGAACGCCAGCACCGCCTCGTCGTACAGCCCCTGGTTGTGCGCGATCAGCACGATCAGGCCCAGCAGCAGCGATGCCGCGGTCAGCGCGACCGCGCCGCGGAAGTGACGGCGCACGATCGGCAGCGCCACCAGCAGCAGGCTGGCGATCAGTCCCTCCAGTTCGGCGGTGCGGGCGGCGCCGCTGGCGAGGTTGATGCCGACCACCAGCGTGAAGGCCCCCACCAGCAGCCACAGCACCTGGCACAGCCGGCGCCGCTGGCGGTTGGCAAGCGGATCGGGCGGCGCGTCGGGCAGGCGCGTTGGGATGGGCATGCGGTCGATGGGGAAGCCGGCGTGTTCAGGTTGTTTTTCGGCCGCGCGGCCGGCAGCTGAAGCTGCGCGGGTGGACGGTGTTTGCACTAGATTAGTGCAAATGGTGATGCCGGCGGACAGCGCGACTCTCGAAACCCTGGACACCCTGGGCACCCCGCTGCTGCGGCTGGATGCAGGCGGGGCGGTGGTGTTCGCCAACCTGGCGATGGCGCGCTGGCTGGGCGTCGGCCAGCGCCGCCTGCTGGGGCTGCACGCGGCCGCGCTGGAACAGGACGGCCAGCAGCTGGCGGCCGGCCTGGCGCGCGGGTTGCAGGCACCGCTGCGGCTGCGGCGGCTGGGGCTGGCCCTGCCCGGCGCCGCGCCGGCGCAGTTCGCCGATGTGTGGCTGTCCCCGGCGGAGGACGGGCTGTGGCTGGAAGCGCATCCGGTGGACGAGTTCCCCGGCGAGGACCCGGCGCAGCTGCTGCCAGCGGCGCTGGCGGCCTCGCTGAAAGGGCTGGCGCACGAGCTGCGCAACCCGCTGCTGGGCATCAAGGGCGCGGCGCAGCTGCTGGCGCGGCGGATGGACGCGGAAGGCCGCGAGCTGACCGCGATCATCGAAAGCGAGGTCGGTCGGCTGTCGGCGCTGGTGGACCAGCTGCTCAGCCCGGCGCCGCCGCGGCCGTTCGCGCCGGTCAACATCCACGCGGTGCTGGAACGCGTGCTGCGCCTGGCCGAAAGCGATGCCGGCTGGGCGGTCCAGCTGCAGCGCGACTACGACCCTTCGCTGCCGGAATTCCTGGCCGACGGCGATCGCCTGAGCCAGGCGGTCTGGAACCTGGTGCGCAATGCGATCGAGGCCGGCGCCGGCCACGTCAGCCTGCGCACCCGCGCCGAGCATGGCGCGCGCATCGGCAGCGCGCCGCCGACGCTGGCGCTGCGGCTGGAGGTGGTGGACGACGGCCGCGGGGTGCCGCCGGAGTTGGCCGAACACCTGCTGCTGCCGCTGGTCAGCGGGCGCGCCGACGGCACCGGGCTGGGCCTGGCGCTGGCCCAGCAGGTGGCGCGCGAACACCGCGGCGCGCTCACCTGGCGCTCGCGCCCGGGGCATACCGTGTTCACCCTGTTGCTGCCGCTGGGCAGCGAAACGGAGCAGGCCGATGGCTGAGGCGGCGCAGGTCTGGATCGTGGACGACGACCGCTCGGTACGCTTCGTGCTGGCCGCGGCGCTGGGCGAGGCCGGCCTGCGGGTGACCGCGTTCGCGGATGCCGCCGAGGTGCTGGCGGCGCTGCAGGCGGGGCGCCGTCCCGACCTGCTGCTGACCGACGTGCGCATGCCCGGCGACAGCGGGCTGGTGCTGCTGGACAAGCTGAAGGCCGCGCATCCGCAGCTGCCCGTGATCGTGATGTCCGCGCATACCGACATCGCCAGCACCGCCGGTGCGTTCCGCGGCGGCGCGCAGGAGTTCCTGTCCAAGCCATTCGACATGGACGATGCGGTGGCGCTGGTCCGCCGCGCGCTGCCCGCCGCCGCCGCTGCGCCCGCGCCGCCGCCGCCCGCCGCGCCCGCGGACACCGGCCAGGCGCTGGTCGGGCAGGCCCCGGCGATGCGCGAACTGTTCCGCGCCATCGGCCGCCTGGCGCAGGTGCCGCTGTCGGTGCTGATCACCGGCGAGACCGGCACCGGCAAGGAACTGGTGGCGCGCGCGCTGCACCGCGAATCGCCGCGCGCGGGCAAGCCGTTCGTGGCCCTCAACACCGCCGCGATCCCGGCCGACCTGCTGGAGTCGGAGCTGTTCGGGCACGAGGCCGGCGCCTTCACCGGCGCCACCCGGCGCCAGCTCGGGCGCTTCGAGCAGGCCGACGGCGGCACCCTGTTCCTCGACGAAATCGGCGACATGCCCGCGGCCCTGCAGACGCGGCTGCTGCGCGTGCTGGCGGAGGGCGAGTTCTTCCGCGTCGGCGGGCGCGAATTGATCCGCGTGGACGTGCGCGTGGTCGCCGCCACCCACCAGCCGCTGGAGGCGCTGGTGGAACAGGGCCGCTTCCGCGCCGACCTGCTGCACCGGCTCGACGTGGTGCGCCTGCGCCTGCCGCCGCTGCGCGACCGCCGCGAGGACATCCCGCCGCTGGCCGCGCGTTTCCTGGAGGACGCCGCGCGCACCCTCGGGCTGCCGCCCAAGCGGCTGTCCGCCGCCGCGCAGGAGCGCCTGCGCGCGCACGCCTGGCCGGGCAACGTGCGCGAGCTGGAAAACGTGTGCTGGCGCCTGGCCGCGCTGGCCCCTGGCGAGGCCATCGGGGTCGCCGACCTGGCGCAGGCCTTGCCGGCGGTCGCGGCCGCGGCGGAGGACGACGATGGCTGGTCGCGCGCGCTGGGCGAGTGGGCGCGGCGCGCGCTGGCGGCCGGCACCCCCGATCTGCATGCGCAGGCGCGCGAGCGCTTCGACCGCGTGCTGCTGGAGGCCGCGCTGGAGCTGCACCAGGGCCATCGCGGCGAGGCCGCGCAGGCGCTCGGCCTCAGCCGCAACACCCTGACCCGCAAGCTGGGCCCGTCGCGCGCGCGGCGCTGATCCGCGGCTTCATGCCGGCATCCGGCGTGCGCGGGTAGAGTGATGCGGCCCATTCGCGGAGGATCCCCCATGAAGCCGATTGCGATTTCCTTTGCCACCGCCTGCAGCGTTCTCCTGGCCGCCTGCGCCAGCGCGCCGCCGCCCGCACCGCTGCCGACCGCGGCCGCCACGTCCGGCAGCGCGCGCGAGGCCGTGACCAACCTCGCCGCCGCCTCCGGCAGCCTGGTCAGCGGACGCCTGGTGCTGGTGCCGATGGGCGATGGCGTGCATCTCACGGGCGAAATCGGCGGCCTGCCGCCCGGCAGCAGCCATGGCTTCCACATCCACGAGAAGGGCGACTGCAGCGCGGCCGATGCCAGCAGCGCCGGCGGCCATTTCAATCCGGATGCGCAGCCGCACGGCCGCGCCGGCCACGGTGCCCACCATGCCGGCGACGCCGACAACCTGGTGGCCGACGCCAACGGCGTGGCGCGCGTGGACGTGCACGTCGCCGGCGTCAGCCTCGGCACCGGCGCGGCCAACGACATCGCCGGCCGCGCGATCATCGTCCACGCCGCGCCCGACGACTACCGCAGCCAGCCGGCGGGCAATGCTGGTGCGCGCATCGCCTGCGGGGTGATCCGCGTCACTCGTTGACGGCGCGTCCGCGCCGGGAGGGACACGGGTTCAGTGCAGGCAGGCGGAATCGCCGTCGCCGCAGTGCACGAAGTTGACGTCGATGGCATGGGCGCCCAGCACCGCGGCGTACTGTCGCTGGCGGGCCTGGAACAGGGCGAAGCCGCGCTCCAGGCGGGCGCCGTCGGTCTCGTCGGGCAGGTTGCGCCGGCGCCAGGCGGCGGGGTCGAGCAGGGCGATCCGCACCTCGCCGTCGGCGTAGCGCGCCAGCGGCTCCGGTGGGGCGTCCAGCAGGCAGGTGCCGGCGGGGTCCAGCAGCGCGGTTTCCAGCAGCGACCACAGCCCGTCCAGGCCGACGTTGCGGTACTGCATCGCCATGATCGCCAGCAGGTCGTGCAGACTCAGGTAGCGGGCGTGTTCGAGCGTTGCGCCCAGGCCGTCCTGCAGCGCCAGCGCGGTGTCGGCCGCGGCCATCCCGCGGTCCAGCAGCAGTGCTTCCAGCGCCGCGCCGGCACCTTCGGCGGCCTCGCCGCGCAGCACGAACGGCAGCACCCGCAGGACGCCGCCGGCCAGTGCGGGATCGGCCTGCAGTGGCAGCGGCACGGCGCCCTGCGCGTCCGCGCCGAAGCCGACGATGCGTGCACCCTGCGCCCGCCCGGGCGCGCGTTGCAGCAGTTCCAGCGCGCGCCGGTGCAGCGGCCAGCCCGGACGCAGGGCCTCGGCCGGGTCGAAGTGGGCGCCGAGCAGGGCCAGCTCGCAGGCGGCCACTTCCGGCACCAGCTTGGCGAGGTCGCGGCCGAGGCGTTCGGCCACGTCGCCGGCGCCGGCGGCGTCCAGCGCGGCCTGGGCCGGTGGCGCGCCGTCGCGCAGTTCCAGGGCGATCACGCCGCGGAATCCGGCGGCGTCGGGGGCGGTGGGCGGCATGTGGAGTCCAGGCTCGGCGGGGCAACGCTACACTCGCCATTATGCCCGCGCCGCGGGCGCGTCCTCGAGGTGAAGCATGCAACATGGTCGTCCCGTCGCCGTGCTGGGTGGCGTCCGCATTCCGTTCTGCCGGCAGAACACCGCCTACGCCGACGTCGGCAACCTCGGGCTGTCGGTGCGCACCCTGGGCGCGCTGGTCGAGAAATTCGGCCTGCACGGCCAGCAGCTAGGCGAGGTGGCGATGGGCGCGGTGATCAAGCACTCGTCCGACTGGAACCTGGCGCGCGAGGCCACGCTCTCTTCCGGACTGTCGCCGCTGACCCCGGGCATCACCCTGCAGCGCGCCTGCGGCACCTCGCTGGACAGCCTCCTGCTGATCGCCGGGAAGATCGCGACGGGCCAGATCGAGGCCGGCATCGGCGGCGGCTCCGACACCACCTCGGACGTGCCGATCGTGTACGGCAAGGCCCTGCGCCAGCGCCTGCTGCGCGCGGCCGCGGCCAAGACCCTCGGCCAGAAGCTGGCCGCGTTCAAGGGGTTCCGGCTGTCCGAGCTGAAGCCGGAGTTCCCCGGCGTGGCCGAGCCGCGCACCGGCAAGTCGATGGGCCAGCACTGCGAGGACATGGCGAAGGAATGGAACATCCCGCGCGATGCGCAGGACGCGCTGGCCGCCGATTCCCACCACAAGCTGGCCGCCGCCTACGCGCGAGGCTTCTTCGACGACCTGGTGGTGAGCTTCCGCGGCGTTTCGCGCGACAACATCCTGCGCCCGGATACCAGCATCGAGAAGCTGGCCACGCTCAAGCCCGCGTTCGACAAGACCTCCGGCCGCGGCACCCTGACCGCCGGCAACTCCACCCCGCTCACCGACGGCGCCGCCGCCTGCCTGCTGGCCAGCGACGACTGGGCGGCGCAGCACGGGCATGAAGTGCTGTGCCACATCCGCGACGCCCAGGTGGCGGCGGTGGATTTCGTGCACGGCGAGGGCCTGCTGATGGCGCCCACCGTCGCGGTGGCGGAACTGCTGGCGCGCAACCACCTCAGCCTGCAGGACTTCGATTTCTACGAGATCCACGAGGCGTTCGCGGCGCAGGTGCTGTGCACCCTGCGCGCCTGGGAAAGCGCCGACTACTGCCGCGACCGCTTGGGGCTCTCCGCCCCGCTGGGCCGGATCGACCCCAACCGGATCAACCCGAACGGCTCTTCGCTGGCCACCGGCCATCCGTTCGCCGCCACCGGCGCACGCATCGTCGCCACCGCCGCCAAGGAGCTCAAGCAGCGCGGCCGCGGCCGTTGCCTGGTGTCGATCTGCACTGCCGGCGGCATGGGCGTGGTGGCGATCCTGGAGCGCTGATGGCGCGTGCCCGCGGGGCGCAGGCAAGAAAAGGTAATTCCTAGCCAAACCGGACCAGATCAACGAGGATTTGGTCATGAAGCGATGCCCTTCGTGCGAGGGGACAAGGCACTACAAGCT
>NZ_SMAP01000001.1:596109-682228 GCF_004346265.1 Thermomonas haemolytica | reverse complement strand
GGCATACAGTGCCATGGTCGTCTCCTGGTGCGTGGCGCACGCTCGTAGGGTAGGAACCACGAACGTACCGCCATCGCCAGGAGGCGGCGATATGAATTTTCAGGTTCACTTCCTGATCGCCCATAACGCACAAGGCCCGCATTTCACTCAATCTCCGCCCAGCCGATGCAACCGGCCGTCGGGAGTGATCTCGAACTCGGCCGGGGCATCCAGGCCCACCAGTTGCACGCGCTCGCCGATCGCCACGCACGCATAGCGCGGGATTTCGTGGGTGAGCCGGCGGAATACCCAGTCCGGCGCATCGGGGGCAGGGCGCAGCCGCAGCGGCGGGCCGTCGCCGCGGGCGGCCACGGCGGCGGCCAGTGCCGGCGAGAACACGGCCTGGATGCGGCCCACCTGCCGGATCTGGCGCATCACCAGCGCCCCGTGCAGTGCCGCCAGCACCGCCAGCAGCGCGATCGCCGCACGTCCGGCGCGCGACGTGCGCGGCCACGCGCCGGCCAGCACCAGCGCGGCCAGCGCCGAATAGCCGTAGCCGTACTGGTTGGCGCTGGTGGCCAGCGGCAGCACCGGCAGCAGGGTGGCCAGCCCGCCGAGCAGCCACAGCGCTGGCCAACGCCGGCCGGCGCGCCACAGCGCCGCCAGCACGCCCAGCCAGACCAGCGCGGCGGCGAGCGCCAGCGGCAGCCGGCGCAGGCTGTTGCCGATTTCGAAGGTGGGCAGCAGCGGCGGGAACAGCTGGTACTCCAGCCAGCGGCGCGGCACATGCCAGGCCGAGAGCGCGTAGGGCGCGCCGGCCTGCGGGGCGTGCAGCAGCGCATCCCAGCGCCAGGCCAGCCAGGCCGCCGCCACCGCTGCGGCGGCGAGCCACGCCGCCCGCCATGCCCGCGGCCGCCCCTGCCACCACCCGCCCAGCCACAGCAGCGGCGGGATCGCCAGCGCCGCCTCCTTCGCCAGCAGGGCCGCGGCGGTCAGCACGGCGGCGGCCAGTGCCGCCTGCCACGGATGGCGCGCGCGCTGCACCGCCAGCCCCAGCAGCAGGGCGCAGGACAGCCACAGCAGGTCGGCGATGCAGCCGACCCAGCCGTGCACGTAGGCGGCGAACGGGCCGAGCGCGAAGCCCAGCGCGGCCAGCGCGGCCGGCCAGCGGCGCAGCCCGAAGCCGCGCCCGAGCAGCGCCAGCAGCACCGCGTTGGCCGCGCCCCAGGCCGCCAGCACCAGGTGGAACTGCATCGGGGTGGCGAACAGCGCGCGCGACAGCGCCATCCACGTCGAAAACGCCAGCGGGCGGTACTGGAAGGCGTGGGTGTCGCGCCAGGGCGCGGCGCTGCCGTCGGTGGCGAATACCGCCCACTGCAGCTCGTCATGGCTGAAATAGCCGGGATTGCGCAGCAGCGGCCACGACAGCAGCAGCACCGCGATCGCCAGCAGCAGCGGCCATGCCGCGGGCAGGGGCAGGCGCGAAGGCGTGGAGGAAGGCGCGGAGGCGGGCGGCACGCGGGGAACCGGGCGGAGGGAAGCCGGTATCATCCCCCAATTGCCGCCACGCAACCGCAAGCAGGGAACACGCTTCGATGTCCGACCACGCCGCCCAAGACGACCTGAAGCAGGCCGCACTCGATTACCACCGGCACGAGCCGAGGGGCAAGATCCGGGTCACCGCCACCAAGCCGATGGTGACCCAGCGCGACCTCGCCCTGGCGTATTCGCCGGGGGTGGCGTTCGCCTGCGAGGAGATCGCCGCCGATCCCACCAAGGCCAGCGAATACACCGCGCGCGGCAACCTGGTGGCGGTGATCTCCAACGGCACCGCGGTGCTGGGCCTGGGCGACATCGGTCCGCTGGCCGGCAAGCCCGTCATGGAAGGCAAGGGCGTGCTGTTCCAGAAGTTCGCCGGGATCGACGTGTTCGACATCGAGGTCGCCGAGAAGGACCCGGACAAGCTGGTGGACATCATCGCCAGCCTGGAGCCGACCTTCGGCGGCATCAACCTCGAGGACATCAAGGCGCCGGAATGCTTCATCGTCGAGCGCAAGCTGCGCGAGCGCATGAAGATCCCGGTGTTCCACGACGACCAGCACGGCACCGCGATCATCGTCGGTGCCGCGGTGCTGAACGCGCTGGAGGTGGCGGGCAAGAAGATCGACGAAGTGAAGCTGGCCACCACCGGCGCCGGCGCGGCCGGCATCGCCTGCCTGGACATGCTGGTGGCGCTGGGGGTGAAGCCGGAGAACATCCTGGCGTTCGACCGCGATGGCGTGATCCACACCGGGCGCGCCAACCTCGATCCGGACAAGGCGCGCTACGCGCGCGACACCGACAAGCGCACCCTGGCCGAGATCGTGGCCGGGGCCGACATCTTCCTGGGCCTGTCCGCGGGCGGCATCCTCAAGCCGGAGATGGTGGCCACGATGGCGGAGAACCCGATCATCCTGGCGCTGGCCAACCCGTACCCGGAGATCCTGCCGGACGAGGCGCGCGCGGTGCGCCCGGACGCGATCATCGCCACCGGCCGCAGCGACTACCCGAACCAGGTCAACAACGCGCTGTGCTTCCCCTACATCTTCCGCGGCGCGCTCGACGTGGGGGCCACCACCATCAACGAGGCGATGAAGCTGGCCTGCGTGCGCGCGATCGCGCAGCTGGCGCGGATGGAGTCGTCCGACCTCGGCGCGGCCTACGGCGGCGAGGTGCCCACCTTCGGCCGCGAGTACCTGATCCCGCGCCCGTTCGACCCGCGCCTGCTGACCATGCTGGCGCCGGCGGTGGCGCAGGCGGCGATGGACTCCGGCGTGGCCAGCCGCCCGCTGGCCGACATCGGCGCCTACCGCGAGAAGCTGGGCCAGTTCATCCACCGCACCAGCCTGATGATGAAGCCGGTGTACGAGCGTGCGCGCGCCGACCGCAAGCGCGTGGTGTATGCCGAGGGCGAGGAGTTCGTGGTGCTGCGCGCGGTGCAGACGGTGATCGACGAGGGCCTGGCCTTCCCGATCCTGATCGGGCGGCCCGAGGTGATCGAAAGCCGGATCGCCAAGCTCGGCCTGCGCATGCGCGCCGGGGTCGATTTCGAACTCACCAACATCAACGACGACCCGCGCTTCGACGAGTACTGGCGCCAGTACCACGCCCTGACCGAGCGCCGCGGGGTCACCCCGGACGCGGCCAAGAACCTGATGCGCTCGCGGCCGACCCTGATCGCGGCGCTGATGGTGGAGCGCGGCGAGGCGGATGCGCTGATCACCGGCCTGGTGGGCCGCTACCACAAGAAGCTGGGCTACCTGCGCAGCGTGTTCGACTTCGAGCCGGGCATCACCGGCACCGCCGCGATGACCGGCGTGCTCAACGACCAGGGCGCGTGGTTCTTCGTGGACACCCACGTGCAGGTGGACCCGAGCGCCGAGCAGATCGCGGAGGCCACGTTGCAGGCCAGCTACCGGCTGAAGCTGTTCGGGATCGAGCCGAAGGTGGCGCTGCTGTCGCATTCCAACTACGGCAGCCATACCGACGCCAGCGCGCAGAAGATGGCGCGCGCCTACCAGATCCTGCGCCAGCGCGCGCCCAAGCTGGAGGTGGACGGCGAGATGATGGCCGACACCGCCTGGGACGAGGCGCTGCGCCAGCGCATGTTCCCCAACACCACCCTGAAGGGGCGCGCCAACCTGCTGGTGATGCCGAACCTGGACGCCGCCAACATCGGCTACAACCTGATCCGCGTGGCCACCGGCGGCGTGGCGATCGGCCCGATCCTGATGGGCCTGGACCAGCCGGCGCACATCCTCACCCCGGCCTCGTCCTCGCGGCGGGTGGTCAACATGACCGCACTCGCCGCGGTGGACGCGCAGATCCGCGCCGAGATGAAGGCCCGCGCCGGCTGAGGCTGCGTCGGTCTGCGCGGTATCCCGCCCCTGTGGGTGGCACCCGGTGTCGGTGCCGCTCCGGCCACCCCTGTTCCCTGCGCCCGCTCCGGCCTGCCCGCAGGCCGGGCGCGTGTGTTCGCAGGTGGCATCCGTGCCGATTTTTGAAAAACCCGGATAAAACATGATTTGAGCTGCGATGCAGCAACTTCCGCCGCGCCGGGCTTGCTAGACTGCGCCCTCGACTTAGGTTTCCGGCGAGGACGCGCGCGATGAACTGGCTCAACGAGATGCTGCAGAACGACCCCGATCCGCAGGAGTCGCGCGAGTGGATCGAATCGCTGAAGGCGGTGATCGACCATGACGGCCCGCAGCGCGCGCACCAGCTGCTGGAAGGCATGGTCGAGCTGACCCGCCGCGCCGGCGCCCACCTGCCGTTCTCGCCCACCACCGAATACGTCAACACCATCCCGGCCCACCTGGAGCCGCCGATGCCGGGCGATGCGCACATGGAGTGGCGGATCCGCTCGATCATCCGCTGGAACGCGATGGCGATGGTGGTGCGCGCCAACCGCAAGCCCGGCTCGCTGGGCGGCCACATCGCCAGCTTCGCCAGTTCCGCCACCCTGTACGACGTCGGGTTCAACCACTTCTGGCGCGCCCCGTCCGACGGCCACCCGGGCGACCTGCTCTACATCCAGGGCCACAGCGCGCCGGGCATCTACGCCCGCGCCTTCCTCGAGGGCCGCATCGACGAATCCCAGCTCGACCACTTCCGCATGGAGGTCGATGGCCGCGGCATCTCCAGCTACCCGCACCCGTGGCTGATGCCCGACTTCTGGCAGACCCCCACCGTCAGCATGGGCCTGGGCCCGCTGGCGGCGATCTACCAGGCGCGCAGCTGGAAGTACCTGGAGGCGCGCGGCCTGATGCCCAAGACCGACCGCAAGGTCTGGTGCTTCCTCGGCGACGGCGAGACCGACGAGCCCGAATCGCTGGGCGCGATCGGCGTGGCCGGCCGCGAGGGCCTGGACAACCTGGTGTTCGTCATCAACTGCAACCTGCAGCGGCTGGACGGCCCGGTGCGCGGCAACGGCAAGATCATCCAGGAGCTGGAAGGCCAGTTCCGCGGTGCCGGCTGGAACGTCATCAAGACCATCTGGGGCAGCTACTGGGACCCGCTGCTGGCCAAGGACACCAGCGGCGCGCTGCGCCGGATCATGATGGAGACCGTGGACGGCGAGTACCAGAACTGCAAGGCCTTCGGTGGCGCCTATACCCGCGAGCATTTCTTCGGCAAGTCGCCGGAGACGCTGGCGATGGTCGCCAACATGAGCGACGAGGACATCTGGCGCCTGAACCGCGGCGGCCACGACCCGCACAAGGTGTATGCCGCCTACCACGCCGCGGTGAACACGAAGGGTATGCCCACCGTGGTGCTGGCGAAGACGGTCAAGGGCTACGGCATGGGCGCGGCCGGCGAGGCGCTGAACCCCACCCACCAGACCAAGAAGCTGGACGACGATGCGGTGCGCGCGTTCCGCGACCGCTTCCAGCTGCCGATCAGCGACGCCCAGCTGAAGGACGGCGCGATCCCGTTCTACCGCCCGGACGCGAAGTCGCCCGAGATGGAGTACATGCGCGAGCGCCGCGCCGCGCTCGGCGGCCACCTGCCGCAGCGCCGGCGCAAGGCCAGCAAGCCGCTGGAAGTGCCGCCGCTGGCCACCTTCGAGCGCCTGCTGAAGTCCACCGGCGAGCGCGAGATCAGCACCACGATGGCGTTCGTGCAGATGTTCAACATCATCCTGCGCGACAAGCAGGTGGGCCCGCGCTGCGTGCCGATCGTGGCCGACGAGGCGCGCACCTTCGGCATGGAGGGCCTGTTCCGCCAGCTCGGCATCTACGCCCCGCAGGGCCAGAAGTACAAGCCGGTGGACGCCGACCAGCTGATGTTCTACCGCGAGGACGCGGCCGGGCAGGTGCTGGAGGAAGGCATCACCGAGGCCGGCGCGTTCGCCAGCTGGATGGCGCTGGCCACCGCCTACAGCACCAGCGACCTGCAGATGCTGCCGTTCTACATCTACTACTCGATGTTCGGCTTCCAGCGCATCGGCGACTTCGCCTGGCAGGCCGGCGACATGCGCGCGCGCGGCTTCCTGCTCGGCGGCACCGCCGGCCGCACCACCCTGAACGGCGAGGGCCTGCAGCACGAGGACGGGCATTCCCACGTGCAGAGCGCGCTGATCCCGAATGTGCGCAGCTACGACCCGACCTTCGCCTACGAGGTGGTGGTGCTGGTGCAGCACGGCATGCAGCGGATGCTGGCCGAACAGCACGACGAGTACTGGTACCTGACCCTGATGAACGAGAACTACACCCATCCCGAGATGCCGGCCGGCAGCGAGGAGGGGATCATCAAGGGCATGTACCTGCTGCAGGACGCCGGCAAGCCGAAGAAGGGCGAGCTGCGCGTGCAGTTGCTCGGCAGCGGCACCATCCTGCGCGAGGTGATCGCCGCCGCCGCGCTGCTGGACGCCGACTTCGGCATCAAGGCCGACATCTGGTCCTGCCCCAGCTTCACCGAGCTGGCGCGCGACGGCATCGATGCCGAACGCTGGAACCGCTTCCATCCCGAGGCCAAGGCGCCGCGCAAGCCGTGGGTCACCCAGCAGCTGGAAGGCCGCCAGGGCCCGGCGATCGCCGCCACCGACTACGTGCGCGCGTTCGCCAACCAGATCCGCGAGTACGTGCCGATGCGCTATACGGTGCTGGGCACCGACGGCTACGGCCGCAGCGACACCCGCGAGAACCTGCGCCGGCACTTCGAGGTGGACCGCTTCCACGTCGCCCACGCCGCGGTCGCGGCCCTGGCCGCCGAGGGCAAGCTGACCGCCAAGGACGTGGCGCGCGCGCTCAAGCTGTACAAGCTGGACGCGGACAAGCCCAACCCGCTGCTGGCCTGAGCCGGCCCGCCGCAGACCACCGCCCGGCCGGGACGTTCCCGGCCGGAGCGGTCTAAGGAACCTCTGAACAACTCAGAGGTTCCTGCCGGCCATGGATGGCCGGCCACGCATCCATCACGTAAGTGATGGATGCGTGTGAGCCGAGTCCGGACCTGTGCCGGACTCGGCGTGGGCTGACAACGCCTGGATGGCGTTGTTCAGACCGTCCCTAAACCTTTTGCGCCGGCGCGGCATCCCAGTGGCTATGCTGATGTCCACCATGCCGATGCCGCAGGCCCTGCCGCCAGCTCCGCTGGAGGATGACGACGCCGATCTCGCCCGTCGCGCCGCGCAGGCCGACGTGGCCGCGTTCGAGCAGCTCTACCGCCGCCACCACCGGCGCCTGCACGGGGTGATCGTGCGGCTGGTCGGGCAGGCCGGCGCGCGCGCCGAGGATCTCACCCAGGAAGCCTTCGTGCGCGCCTGGCAGGCCCTGCCCACGTTCCGCTTCGACAGCGCCCTGTCCACCTGGCTGCACCGGCTGGCGGTGAACACCGCGCTGATGGAGCTGCGCAGCCGCCGCAACCGGCCCTGGCACGAGGACGACGCGGCGCTGGACGCGGTGGCCACGCCCGACACCGCCAGCCGCGCCCAGCTCGGGCGCGACCTCGACCGTGCGGTCGCCAGCCTGCCGCCGCGCGCCCGCGCGGTGCTGGTGCTGCACGACGTGGAAGGATGGAAGCACGAGGAGATCGCCGCCGAGCTCGGCATGGCGGTGGGCAGCTCCAAGGCCCAGTTGCACCGCGCCCGCGGCCTGTTGCGCGCGCGCATCGGAGATTGCACATGAGCAACCCGCACGATACCGACGACACCGCCCTGCGCCTGGCCCTGCGCGGCCTGCGCCGGGAGATCGAGCCCGGGCGCGACCTGTGGCCGGAAATCGCCGCGCGCCTGCCGGCGCAGGCGGCTGCCACGCCGCCACCCACCCGCCTGCCGCCGCACCGGCGCGGCTGGCAGTGGCCGCTGGCGCTGGCCGCTTCGCTGGCGCTGGCACTCGGCCTGGCCTGGCAGCTGCGCCCGGGCGCGCCGGTCGGGCCAGGTTCGCCGCCATCGGCGACGCAGGCCGCGTCGGCCGCCGCGTCGACCGCCACTGTGGCCGCCGACACGCACGCGACGCTGCCACCGGAGGCAGCATTGCTCACCCGGCATTACGAAGCCGCGCTCGCGGAGATCGGCCTGCGCCAGGTCCCGGCCAGCTGGCAGCCGGGCATGCAGGCGCTCGACCGCAGCGCCGAGCAGATCCGCCAGGCGCTGCGCGCGCAGCCGGATTCGCGCCTGCTGCTGGAACGCCTGCGCCAGACCTACGCCCGCCGCATCGCCCTGGCGCGGCGCGCCCTTTACGCCTGAGGACACCGACCATGCGCCTGTTCGCCCCCTTCCTGTCGCTGGCCCTGCTGGCCACCAGCCTGCCGGCGCTGGCCGGCACCCCGATCGACCAGACCCGCCCGCTGGACCCGCGCGGGCGGGTGGAAGTGGAAAACGCCCGCGGCCGGGTGGAAGTGATCGCTTGGGACCGCCCGGAGGTGAAGCTGTCCGGCACCCTCGGCACCGGCGTGGACAAGCTCTCGGTGGAAGGCGATGCGCGGGTGCTGCGGATCAAGATCCAGTACCCGCCGCGCAGCAAGAACCCGGAGCCCAGCCAGCTGGTGCTGCAGGTGCCGCGGCTGGCCGACCTCGAAGTGAACACGGTCAGCGCCGACATCCGCGTCAGCGGCGTGGCCCCGCGCGAGCTGTCGCTGCAGGCGGTGAGCGGCGACATCAGCGCCAACGGCGCCCCCCAGCGCGCGCGGATCAGCGCGGTCAGCGGCGACGTGCAGCTGGCGATGAACACGCCGCAGCTCAAGGTCGAGACCGTCAGTGGCGACCTCGTCCTGCAGGGGCGCCTGAACGGCGAGGTCTCGCTGGAAAGCGTGTCCGGCGACATCCGCCTGGACACCCTCGGCGAGCGCCTGCGGCGGCTGTCCGCCAGCAGCGTGTCCGGCGACATGCAGCTGAAGGCGGCACTGGCCGAGGATGGCGAGATCCGACTGGAATCGGTCAGCGGCGAGCTGCGCCTGCAGCTGCCGGCGACGCTCTCCGCGAACCTGTCCGCGGAAACCTTCAGCGGCAAGCTCAGCGCCCCGGGCGCGGTGCCGAAGAAGGAGGGCTTCGGGCCCGGCTCCAGCCTGCGCGCCCGCTACGGCGCCGGCAAGGGCGAGGTGCGCATGCAGACCTTCTCCGGCGACGCCAGTCTGGCCTTCCTGCCCTGAAAGCACAAAAGCCGCATCTTGTTGTGATGCGGCTTTCTGCAGTGGGGCACTGTACGCGTCTGTATCTGGCGCGTCGGGATCAGAGGTCCTGCTGGTAGCGCACGTAAGGCACGGTGCCTTCGTCGCTTTCGCCGTTCTTCGAGGCGAATGGGTTCTTGCCGCGGGTGATCACGTTGTCCGCGCCCACGCTGAGCTGGCCGTTCCACGGGGTGCGCCAGGTCAGGCCGAGGCCCACGCCTTTCCACACCTCGCTCTCGCCGGGCACGTTCACGATCCGGCCGATGATGCTGGCGCCGAAGTTGCCGTAGCCGCCGCCGATGCTCAGGCTGCGGGTGTTCCATTGGTCGGCCAGCTGCGGCACGTCCGCCGCCGGGATCAGGCGCGCGCGCGCCACGGTGCCGCCGACGCTGACGAAGCCTTCGCCGCCGAGGGACTTCTCGGCGAACAGGGAGACGTCGTTCTGGGTATAGCGCGCCCCGCCCAGGGTGCCCGGGCTCAGCCAGGCGGGCAGGGTGTCGTGGCCGCTGCCCACGCTCAGGCCGGCCTTGGCGCCGGGGCGCACGAGGTTGAGGCCGGCGCTGGCATGGCGGCTGATGCCGTTGTTCTTGCCGTCGCCTTCCAGCGAGGCGAGCACGCAGTTGCTGGCGAGCTGGCCGATCGCCGGCGCCATGCCGCCGCGGCGGTCGCACAGCAGCGCCAGCGAATTGCCGGACTGCAGGCCGAACGTGGCCTCCAGCGAGGTGTTGCCGAACCGCCAGCGGTTGCCGTTGGCCCCCGCGGCCGGCTCCAGCATCAGCACCGCCTCCAGCTTGCCGTTGGCCTTGTTCAGCACCGGCACCATGCGGGTATCGCTGCGCTTGTCCTGCTTCGCCTGCGCGTGCGCCGCGCCGCTGGCGAAGGCCAGGGCGAGCACGGCGGCGGCGATGGGCGTAAGGCGCGACGGCATGGCGTAGAAGATGGACTGACCGCGGACGGCAAAGTTCCCGCAAAGGGGCAGGGAAGCAGGTTAGCGTGTTTATGTTTCTTTAACAACTGGCCGGACGCCGCCCCGTGCGCGCCGTCACATCCGCGCCGCGGTGCGGCCGGCGCAGGCTTATTGCAGGGCCGCGGGGCTGGGGTGGGCGGCTGCGGCCTGGGCGAACAGGGTCGCCATCTGCGCGGCATCGAAGCGGTAGTCCTGGCCGCAGAACTCGCAGGTGACCCGGGCCTCGCCGTCGCCGGCGGCGACCGCGGCGTCGGCCTCCTCGCTGCCCAGCGAGACCAGCATCGCCTCCACCCGCTCGCGCGAGCACGAGCAGGCGAATGCCAGCGGCTTCTCGCCCAGCAGCTGCGGGGTTTCCTCGTGGAACAGGCGGTGTACGACCTCGGCCGGCGGCAGCGCCAGCAGCTCCTCGCGGCCGAGCGTGTCGAACAGGGCGCTGGCGCGGCGGAAGCCGTCCTCGTCGCCCTCCGCGCCGGGCAGCTTCTGCAGCAGCAGCCCGGCCGCGCGGGTGCCGTCGCAGGCCAGCAGTAGGCGCGTGGGGAGCTGCTCGGACTGCTGGAAATAGCCTTCGAATGCGGCATCCAGGCGGCTGGCCTGCAGGCTGACCAGGCCCTGGTAGCGCATCGGTTCGGCATCGCCCAGCGCGGGGTTCTCGATGGTGATCGCCAGCAGTGCGCCCTCGCCCAGCGCGCGCAGATCCTGCGGCGGTGCGCCGGCGTCTTCGCGCAGGCGCACGATCCCGCGCAGGCCGCCGCTGGCGGTGCATTCGGCGAACAGGGTGCCGATCGCGCCGGGGCTGCGCAGCTGCACCGACAGCCGCCCGTCCACCTTGGCATGGCCGGTGAACAGGGCGGCGGCGGCGGCGGCCTCGCCCAGCAGGGTGGCGGCCGCCTCAGGGTAGTGGCTGCGGCCGGCGATCGCCTGCCAGGCCGCGTCCAGGTGGACGGCGACGCCGCGCACGCCGGCGTCGGGCAGCAGGAAGCGCAGCAGGGTGTCTTGGGTCTGGGGCATGGCGGTTCCGTGGTGGCGGGCGCGCGCGGATAATGGCGGCGCCGACGGGGAGGGAAATGATGCAACGACATGGGGCGCGCGCGGCGCGATCGCAAGGTCGGCCGGCATGAGCGGCGGCTGGAAACGCCGCCTGCGCGGCTGGTGGTGGAAGCTGCCGCTGCTGGGCATCGCCCTGAGCGTGGCCCAGGTGCTGCTGCTGCGGGTGGTGGACCCGCCGCTGTCGGCGTTCATGCTGGCGCGCTGGGGGCAGGCCGCGCTGGAGGGCGACCCCGGCTACCGCGTGCGCTATGACTTCCGTCCGCTGGCGCGGATCTCGCCGCAGCTGCCGCTGGCGGTGATCGCGTCCGAGGACCAGAACTTCCCGCGCCACCACGGGTTCGACTTCGACGCCATCGAGAAGGCGCAGGCGCACAACGAGCGCATGCTCGCGCGGGCCGAGCGGCGCGGCACGCCGGTCAGGCGCCTGCGCGGCGCCAGCACCATCAGCCAGCAGACCGCCAAGAACCTGTTCCTGTGGCAGGGCAGCGGCCCCACCCGCTGGCTGCGCAAGGGGCTGGAGGTCTGGTACACGGTGCTGATCGAAACCCTGTGGCCGAAGCGCCGGATCCTGGAGATGTACGTGAACATTGCCGAGTTCGGTGATGGCGTGTATGGCGCGCAGGCGGCAGCGCGGCGCTTCTTCGGCAAGGATGCGCAGGCGCTGTCGGCGGCCGAGGCGGCGCGGCTGGCGGCGGTGCTGCCCAGTCCCAAGCGCTACGATGCGGCGCATCCCGGGCCGTATGTGCAGCGGCGTGCGCAGGCGATCCAGGGCCAGATGGCGGCGCTTGGCGGCACCGGGTTCCTGCGCACGCTGGAATGAGCGCGCCGGAATGAGGACGGGCGGCGGGCGGTGCGCTGGCATACTGCGCGCATGCACGAGATCCCGCCCGAAGACCGCCAGCTGACCCTGGTGGTGGCGGCCTACGACGAGGCCGAAGCCCTGCCCGCGCTGTGGCCGCGCCTGCGCGCGGCGCTGGATGCGGCCGAGCGCGAGGGGCTGCGCGCGCGCTTGCTGTGCGTGGATGACGGCAGCCGCGACGGTACCTGGGCGCTGCTGCAGGGCTATGCGCGCGAGGATGCCCGGGTGGCGCTGCTGCGGTTGTCGCGCAACTTCGGCAAGGAGGCGGCGCTCACCGCCGGGCTGGACCACGTCGAATGCGGCGCGGCGCTGGTGCTGGATGCCGACGGCCAGGACCCGCCCGAGCTGCTGCCGCAATTCGTGCGGAAGTGGCGGGAAGGGTTCGACGACGTGCGCGGGGTGCGCGTGGCGCGCGCCGGCGAGGGCTGGCTCAAGCGCGCCAGCGCGCACCTGTTCTACCGCCTGATCGGCCGCCTGTCGGCCACCCCGGTGCCGCGCGATACCGGCGATTTCCGCCTGCTCTCGCCGCGCGCGCTGGCCGCGCTGCGCCAGCTGCGCGAGCGCCAGCGTTTCATGAAGGGCCTGTTCGGCTGGATCGGATTCAACGCGGCCGAGATTCCCTACCAGCGCGGTGCGCGTGTGGGCGGGCGCAGCAAGTTCGGGTTCTGGCGACTTTGGAACTTCGCGCTGCAGGGCATCACCAGCTTTTCCACCGCGCCGCTGCGGCTGGCGACGTACGTGGGGCTGATGACCTCGCTGCTGGCGTTCGGGTTCAGCGCCTGGGTGGTCGTGCGCGCGCTGCTGTGGGGCGACCGGGTGGCCGGCTGGCCGTCGCTGATGGCGGTGATCCTGCTGCTGGGCGGGGTGCAGCTGATGGCGCTGGGCATGATCGGCGAATACCTCGGCCGGCTGTACGAGGAATCCAAGCAGCGGCCGCTGTACCTGGTGGATGTCTGGCGGCCGGCGGACGGAGTATCCTCGGCGCATCGCCCCAGACCGCAAGGAGTCGGCCATGCGCACGGTACGGCAGCTGTTGGACGCGAAACCGGCTGAGATCGTCTCGATCGGCCCCGATGCTCCGGTGATCGAGGCCCTGCGTCGGATGGCGGAGCGCGAGATCGGCGCGCTGCTGGTGATGGAGGGCCCCGCGCTGGTGGGGATCGTGTCCGAGCGCGATTACGCCCGCAAGGTGGTGCTGCAGGGGCGCGCCTCGAAGGACACCCCGGTGCGCGAGATCATGACCGCGCAGGTGCGCACGGTGGCACCGACGGATACGGTGGAGCACTGCATGCAGCTGGTCACCGACCGCCGCATCCGCCACCTGCCGGTGCTGGACGGCGGCCGCGTGGTGGGCGTGCTGTCGATCGGCGACCTGGTCAAGGCGGTGATCGAGGAGCAGCAGCAGACCCTCGACCAGTTGCAGCGCTACATCGCGTCCTGACCGCGATGCGCCCGTGCGGGCGTCGATAGGCCGCACGGCGCAGCCCGTTCATGGTTCGACAGGCTCACCACGAACGGACTGCGACGCAGGTTCACCGCGAACGGACCGCGGCGTGGGAGCACCACGAGCGGGTGGCGGTGCGGGCGCTCAGACCGCGACCGCCTGCGCGTGTTCGCGGGTGGCCAGGAACTGCACCTTGGGCGCGCGCTCCTGCGCCAGCTGCAGGTTGACCCGCGAGGGCGCGAGGTAGACCAGGGCACCGGAGGCATCCAGCGCCAGGTTCATCGCGTTCTTCTCGCGGAACTCCTCCAGCGCGCGGGCGTCGTCGCAGCGGATCCAGCGCGCGGTGGCCACCTGCACCGGCTCGAACGCGGCCTCGACCCCGTATTCGTCCTTCAGGCGGTAGGCGGCTACGTCGAACTGCAGCATGCCGACCGCGCCGAGGATCAGGTCGTTGCTCATCAGCGGCTTGAAGAACTGGGTCGCGCCTTCCTCGGACAGCTGCGCCAGGCCCTTCTGCAACTGCTTGAGCTTGAGCGGATCGCGCAGGCGCGCGCGCCGGAACAGCTCCGGCGCGAAGCTGGGGATGCCGGTGAAGCTGAGCGGCTCGCCTTCGCTGAAGGTGTCGCCGATCGAGATGGTGCCGTGGTTGTGGATGCCGATCACATCGCCCGGATAGGCGCTTTCGGCGATCTCGCGGTCGGAGGCCATGAAAGTCAGCGCATTGGCCAGCTTCATCTCCTTGCCGCTGCGCACGTGCAACACCTTCATACCCGGCACGAACTTGCCGGAGCAGATGCGCATGAAGGCCACGCGGTCGCGGTGCTGCGGATCCATATTGGCCTGGATCTTGAACACAAAGCCGGTGAGCTTGGGTTCGTCGGCCAGCACCTCGCGGGTGGTGGTGGTGCGCGCACGCGGCGCCGGCGCATGCTCGACGAAGAAGTCCAGCAGCGGCTGCACGCCGAAGTTGTTCACGCCCGAGCCGAAGAACACCGGCGACTGCCGGCCGGCGAGGTAGGCTTCGGCATCGAACGGATGGCTGGCGCCCTGCACCAGTTCCAGTTGCTCGCGCAGCTCGGCCAGCAGCTCCGCGCCGATCGCTTCCTCCACGCCCGGCGCGTCCAGCGACGGGAAGATGGTGGAATCCTGGCGGGTGAAGTTGCGGCCCGGCTCGTACAGGTGCACTTCGCCGGTGATGAGGTGCACCACGCCCTTCAGGCGGCTGCCCATGCCGATCGGCCAGGTCACCGGCGCGCACTGGATGCCCAGCACCGATTCGATCTCGTCCAGCAGTTCGACCGGGTCCTTGCCCTCGCGGTCGAGCTTGTTGACGAAGGTCATGATCGGCGTATCGCGCAGGCGGCAGACCTCCATCAGCTTGATGGTGCGTTCCTCCACGCCCTTGGCCACATCGATCACCATCAGCGCCGAATCCACCGCGGTGAGCACGCGGTAGGTGTCCTCGCCGAAGTCGGCATGGCCGGGGGTGTCCAGCAGGTTGACGATGCGTCCGGCGTAGGGGAACTGCATCACCGAACTGGTGACCGAGATGCCGCGCTCCTTCTCCAGCGCCATCCAGTCGGAGGTCGCGTGGCGCGCGGCCTTGCGGCCCTTGACGCTGCCGGCCATCTGGATCGCCCCGCCGAACAGCAGCAGCTTCTCGGTGAGGGTGGTCTTGCCCGCGTCGGGGTGGGAGATGATGGCGAAGGTGCGCCGGCGCGCGGCTTCGGTTGCAACGTCTGTCATCGCGGAATTATAGCCGGCCCCCGCGCGTGGCCCCGGATGTGACGGCCGCCGCGATCGCGGGCGCGGGCCGTCGCTCCCGCCGGTGTGGCGGTGTACTCTGGGCGGCGTGGCTGCGCGGTGGGGCGGATGCCGGCCGTCGGCAGGCGCGGCAGGGGTACGCCAAACGGGCACGCCAAACGGGTACGCCAAAGGGAAAGGGTGACGCAGTGCGCATCGTGATTGCCGGGGAAGACGCGGGTCGGGCCGCGGAGTTCGACGCCTTGCTGGCCGATTACGGCCTGGACTGGACCATCGACTGGCTGCCGGCCGGCACCACCGTGGATCCGGCGATGTCCGCCTTCGACGTGTTCGTGTGCGGGCTGCGGCCCGGTCCGATCGGCGGCCCCGAGCTGCTGGCGCGGGTGGCCGCGCTGTACCCGCAGGCGGTGCGCATCCTGCTGCTGGACCAGAACCCGGACGAAGCCAGCGTGGACATCGCGCAGGGCCTGGATGGCGCCCACCGGGTGCTGGCGCGCCCGCTGGATGCGGCCGAGCTGGTGGCCGCGGTGGAAAGCGTGGTGGACCTGCGCGAGCTGCTCGACAATGAAGCCCTGAAGCGGGTGCTCGGCCGGATCAACTCGCTGCCGCCGCCGCCGCGGCTGTACCTGCAGCTGACCCGCCTGCTGCGCGACCCGGACGCCAGCAACGCCGCCATCGCCCAGACCCTGTCGCAGGACCCGGCGATCGCCGCCAAGGTGCTGCGCCTGTGCAACTCGGCGTACTTCTCCGGTGGGCGCGAGATCACCGACATGCGCGGTGCGGTCACCCGCCTGGGGCACCAGACCCTGCTGCGGATGGTGCTCACCATCGAGGCCTTCGGCGGCCCCAAGCTGGCCAGCAGCCAGGAGCGCGAGGCCATGCAGGACCGCGCCCTGCGCGCGTCGAACCTGGCCCGCCGCCTGCTGCCCGGGCCCAGCGCCGAGCTGGCCGCCACCGCCAGCCTGCTGGCCGAGGTCGGGCGCCTGCTGCCGGGCGTGTCCTCGGGCGAGCCGGGCGAGGAAGGCCCGCATTACGCCGAAGCGGGCGCCTATCTGATGGGCCTGTGGGGGCTGCCGATGCCGATCGTGGAGGCGGTGGCCTACCAGCACCGTCCCGGCCACCTGCGTGCCGCCGGGTTCTGGGTGGCCGGTGCGGTGCACGTGGCCACCGCGCTGGTGGCCGGGCGCGAGCCCGACGAGGCCTACCTGCGCTCGGTGGGCATGCTGGAGCGGCTGCCGCAGTGGCGCGAATGGGTGCAGCCGACGGTGGTCGCCGAGGACGAGGCATAGGCCGCATCCGTTCGGACCCGGCGCATTCGGGGGCCGCATCGCTTCAATCTGGCGCGCTTGCGCCCTGCGCGGGCCCGGCCAGCCGGAACGGGATCGACAGCAGCTGCATGCCGCGGTTGACCTGCACCGCGAAATGCAGGTGCGGCGCGGTGCTGTAGCCGGTATTGCCGGACAGGCCGATGCGCTGGCCGGCCTCCACCCGTTGCCCGACGCGCACGCGCGCGCCGCCGTTGGCCAGGTGGGCATACAGGCCCATGCTGCCGTCGTCGTGCAGGATGCGGATGAGGTTGGCGCGGCTGGCATCGCGGTGCGGGTCCAGGCCGTGGCCGCTGAAACCGTCCTGCACCTGCATCACCACCCCGCCGCGCGCGGCCAGCACCGGGGTGCCTTCGGGCGTGGCGAAGTCGATCGCGTAGCGGTTTTCCGGGTCCTGGTGGCTGAAACCGCCCTCGAAGCCCTGGTCGATGCGCGCTTGCGGGTCGGCCAGCGGCAACAGGTAGGCCACGTCGCGCGGACGCGCGTTGGAACTGCCGGGCGTGGCCTCCAGCCGCAGCCGCAGCAGCCCGTTGCCTGGCGGCATGCGCAGGTGCGCCAGCAGCGCGCTGCCGCCGGCGGGCACCCCGGCGCGCGCCGGCAGCGGCGGCTGGCTCCAGGCCGGCGGCGGCCCGGCGCTGTCCAGCCGCACTTCGATCGGCCCGGCCAGATGGTTGTCTGCCCATACCAGGTATTCGCTGCCATTCGGCTCCACCCGCAGGCTGGCCAAGGCCGGGTTCGGGCCGGGCGCGGCGGCGGGCGGGTCGGCCGCCGGCACGTCGGGCGGCAGCAGCGCCAGCAGGCTGGCCACCAGGAGTGCGCGCAGAGGGCGGGGCAGGGACGGCATCGGCGCGAGTATGCCGGAGCCAGGGACATGACGATGCGTTATATGAATCGCTTTATCCGAATGAAGCGATTGACACGGCGCCGGCGGCTGCGCAGACTGCGCGCATCCATCGAGACCGGCGGAGGGACAGGCCCTTTGATGCCGGGGCAACCTGCGGGCGGCGCAAGCCGCCGCGAGGTGCCAAATCCTGCGGGGACCTGAGCGTCTGCCGGAAGATGGTTGCGAAGCCGCACGCGCGGCGCGCGACGCCGACGTGTCGGCTCTCTTCCCGCACCCCCGCGCGACTCCGATGGCCCGTCCACCGCCCGGAGTCCGCCATGCATCCTTCCCCCGCCGAACGCAGCGCCGTCGCCCCTTCCCGCCCCGTCCCGGCGCCGGAGGCGGCCCACGCGCCGCCGCGCCCGGCCATTCCCGCCGGCCGCGGCAGCATCGATGCGGTGCTGGCCACCCGCTATGCCGGTACCCGCCGGCTGCACCTGCAGTACGAGCTGGCCGGCCCCGAGGACGCGCCGGTGGCGCTGGTGGCGGGCGGGATTTCCGCGCACCGGCACGTGGCGGCGAACGTGCTGGACCCGTCCCCGGGCTGGGCCCAGGGCCTGCTGGACGCCGGGCGCGCGCTGGACCCGGCGCGCTGGCGCATCCTCGCGTTCGATTACGTCGGTGCCGACGGCGCGCTGGACGCCCCGATCGACACCGCCGACCAGGCCGACGCGGTGGCGCTGCTGCTGGATGCGCTGGGCATCGCGCAGCTGGCGGTCTTCGTCGGCTATTCCTACGGCGCACTGGTCGGGTTGCAATTGGCGGTGCGCCATCCGCAGCGGCTGCGGCGCCTGATCGCCGTTAGCGGCGCGCATCGCCCGCATCCGTATGCCGCGGCCTGGCGCGCACTGCAGCGCAAGGTGGTGGCGCTGGGGCAGTTGCAATGTGCGGATGAGCAAGGCCTGTCGCTGGCGCGCCAGCTGGCCATGCTCAGCTACCGCACCCCGGAGGAGTTCGCCGAGCGGTTCGACGCGCCGCCGGTGCTGTGCAACGGGCGGGTACGGGTGGCCGCCGAGGATTATCTGGACGCGGCCGGCGCGAAGTTCGTCGCGCGCATGCCCGCCACCGCCTGGCTGCGGCTGTCCGAATCCATCGACCTGCACCGGGTGGACCCGGCGCAGGTGCGGCTGCCGGTGTCGGTGATTGCGGTGGATGGCGACCGCCTGGTGCCGCTGGCGGATGCGGTGGCGCTGCAGGAAGGCCTCGGCTGCCACGGCCGGTTGCGCGTGCTGCGTTCGGAGTACGGCCACGACGCCTTCCTGAAGGACACCGCGCGCATGGATGCGCTGCTGGCCAGCGAGCTGGCCGCGCCGCTGCCGGCGCGCCCCTGATCCCGATTCCGCCCCACTGCCGCACGGAGCCCTTGCATGAGCGATTCCCTTTCCGCCGCGCCGGCGCGCGCCTCCACCCGCGCGGTGCGCGCCGGCATCGACCGCGACACCGCCTTCGGCGCGGTCACCCCGCCGCTGGTGTTGTCGAGCAACTTCAGCTTCGCCGGCTTCAACGACAAGCGCACCTACGACTACACCCGTAGCGGAAACCCCACCCGCGACCTGCTGGGTGAGGCGCTGGCCGCGCTGGAAGGCGGCGCGGGCGGCGTCGTCACCGCCACCGGCATGGCGGCGGTGACCGTGGTGCTGCACGCGCTGCTGCGGCCGGGCGACGTGCTGGTGGTGCCGCATGACTGCTACGGCGGCAGCTGGCGGCTGTTCAACGCGCTGGCATCGAAGGGCGCGTTCGAACTGTTGACCTGCGACCTCACCGATCAGCGCGCGCTGGCCGAGGCGCTGGCACGGCAGCCTGCGCTGGTCTGGATCGAGACGCCATCCAACCCGCTGCTACGCATCACCGACCTGCGCGCGACGATCGCCGCTGCGCATGCGGCCGGTGCGCGCGTGGTGGTGGACAACACTTTCCTGTCGCCGCTGCTGCAGCGGCCGATCGCCGATTTCGGCGCGGACGCGGTGGTGCATTCCACCACCAAGTACATCAACGGCCACAGCGACGTGGTCGGTGGCGCGGTGGTGGCGAAGGATGCCGGCCTGCATGCTGAACTTGCGTGGTGGGCGAACGCGCTGGGCCTGACCGGCGCGCCGTTCGACAGCTTCCTGACCCTGCGCGGGCTGCGCACGCTGGAGGCGCGCCTGCGCGTGCATCAAGAAAACACGCAGGCGCTGGTGGCGCTGCTGGACGGCCACCCGGCTGTGAGCGCGCTGCACTGGCCGGGGCTGCCAACGCATCCGGGGCATGCCATCGCGGCGCGCCAGCAATATGGCTTCGGGGCGATGCTGAGCCTGGAACTGGAGGGCGGCGAGGCGGCGGTGCGCGCCTTCCTCGACGGCCTGCGCTGGTTCACCCTGGCCGAGTCGCTGGGCGGGGTGGAAAGCCTGGTCGCGCATCCCGCCACCATGACCCATGCGGCGATGAGCGCGCAGGCGCGCGCGCAGGCCGGGATTTCCGATGGCCTGCTGCGGCTGTCGGTGGGCATCGAGCATGCCGACGACCTGGTGGCCGACCTCGCCGCCGCGCTCGGGCGCGCGCAGGCCGCGTGCGTGCACGCGCCACAGGCGGCACGGTGAGCACGCACGCGGACGCGCTGCAGGCGCCGCAGCCGCTACCGGCACGGGTGGCGCTGCTGGGCAGCGGCACCGTGGGACGCGCGGTATGGGTACGCCTGGCCGGCTGGCAGGGCAGTGCGCTGGGCCAACGTCTGCAGCTGGCGTACGTGGCCAATTCGCGCACCGCGCAGGCCGCGCCGTTGATGCTGGGGGGCGACCTACGGCAGCTGTTGGGTGCCTCGCCGCAGCCGAGCCGGCTGGAACGGGTGGACGCCGCGTTGGCCGGCGCCGCGACCCGCATCGTGATCGACGCCACCGCCTCGGAGGCCGTGGCGGACCGGCACGCGCACTGGCTGGCGCAGGGCATCCACGTGGTGACCGCCTGCAAGCTGGGGCAGGGCACCACGCTGGCGCGCTGGCGGGCGATCCAGGAGGCGGCCGCCGCCGGCCATGCGTGCTACGGCGATAGCGCCACGGTGGGCGCGGGCTTGCCCTTGCTGCGCACCTTGCGCGCGCTGCAGGCCGGCGGCGACCGCATCCACGCGATCGCCGGGGTGCTGTCCGGCTCGCTGGCCTGGCTGTTCCACCACTACGACGGGCTACGGCCGTTCTCCGGCTTCGTGCGCGAGGCGCAGGCGGCGGGCTATACCGAGCCCGACCCGCGCGAGGACCTGTCCGGCGAGGACGTGCGGCGCAAGCTGCTGATCCTGGCGCGGGCCGCTGGCGTGCAGTTGGAAGCTTCCGACGTGCGCGTGCAGTCGCTGGTCCCGGATGCCTTGGCCGGCGCGTCGCGTGCGGCGCTGGATGCGGCCTTGCCGGTGCTGGATGCGCCGCTGCGCGCGCGCTACGCCGAGGCCTACAAGCGCGGCCAGCGGCTGCGCTTCATCGCCCGCCTGCAGGCCGATGGCCGCGCGACGGTGGGGCTGGAGGCGCTGGCCGCGGACGATCCGCTGGCCGGCGGCAGCGGCACCGACAACCGGGTGGCGATCTGGTGCGACCGCTATCCGCGCCAGCCGCTGGTAATCCAGGGGCCGGGCGCCGGCGCCGAGGTCACCGCCGCCGCCCTGCTGGACGATGCGCTGGCGATCCAGGCCGCCGCCGGTGGCCTGCCGCGGGACCGGCCGCAGGACGGTGCGCCCGGCCACGCGCCGGATCGCGTCGCGGTTCCCCGCGCGTCCATCCCATTTCCTTAGGACTTCACCCCGAAGAACTCCGCGATCGGCAGTGGGCGCTGGAACGCATAGCCCTGCGCGTAGTCCACGTCCAACGCGCGCAGCAGGTCGATCTGCGTTTCGTCCTCCGCATGCTCGGCCACCGCGCGGATGTCGAGCAGGTGGGCGATCTCGGTGATCGAGCGCACCACCGCCTCCGACAGCGGCGAACTGGCGAGGTCGCGCACGAAGCTGCCGTCGATCTTGAGGTAATCCACCTGCAGGTCGCGCAGGTAGCTGAAGGAGCAGAAGCCGGTGCCGAAGTCGTCCAGCGCGAAGCTGCAGCCCAGGTTGCGCATGCGGCGGATGAAGCGGCGGGTGCGGGTCATGTCGCGCACCACGCTGGTCTCGGTGATCTCCAGGCACAGCTGCCCGGCGCGCAGCGCGCTGCGTCGCAGGCGCGCGGCGAGATACTCGCCGAATTCCTCGTCCACCAGGGTCGCGGCACCGAGGTTGATGCTGCATTGCGCGACCCGCGCGGCCACGTCCGGATGCGATTCCAGCCATGCCAGGGTGGCATCCAGCACGTGGCGGTCCAGGCGCGGGCCCAGGCGGAAGCGTTCGGCCGCCGCGATCAGGTTGGCCGGCGGCCGCAGCAGGCCCTCACCGTCGCGCCAGCGCAGCAGTACCTCGAAATGCACCCGGTTCGGCTGCGCCGGTTGCGCCAGCGGGACGATCGGCTGGCACCACAGCTCCAGCCGGCGCTGGTCCAGCGCCTCGCGCGCATCCAGCGCGCTGCGCATCATGCGGCTGCGGTTGCGCAGGCTTTCCGCGTTCTCGGCGGTCGCCAGCACGCGGTTGCCGCCGAGGTCCTTGGCTTCGTGGCAGGCGGCGTCCACCTGCGACAGCAGTTCGTCGAAGCTGGCATGCGGCGGCTGGCTGCCGGCCAGGCCGATGCTGGCGGTGATGCGCAGGTTGCCGCCCTGCCAGGCCACCCGCATCGCCTCGATCGCACCCAACAGGCGGCGCGCCGCGGCCACGGCCTGTTCGTCGGGCAGCGCGGCCAGCACGGTGAATTCGTCGCCGCCGCTGTGTGCGATCAAGGCATCACCGGCTGCGAATTCCGCCTGCACCAGGCGCGCGGCATGCCGCAGCATCTCGTCGCCGGCGGCATGGCTGGCGGAGTCGTTGACAAGCTTGAAATTGTCCAGGTCGATGTAGAGCAGGCTGAGCGGGCCGGCATTGGCGGCCAGGCGCAGGCGCGCGTGCTCCTCGAAGGCATCGCGGTTGAGCAGGTCGGTCAGCGGGTCGCGGGTGGCGCGCTGGTGCAGCGCGGCCATCGCCACGAAGCGCTCGTGGTAGGACGCCGCGAGCAGGATCGGGATGGTGGAGACCACCACCAGCGAGCTCACCAGCAGCGCGGTGTCCTGCAGTGAATCCGGGCGCTGGACGCCGTCCAGGCCAATGCCCAGCCCGAGGATCAGCGCCAGGGTGATGGTCACCACCGTGGTAGCGACCGAGGTGAAGGTGGGCGGGAAGCGCGCCGCCGACCACAGCAGCAGGGCCAGCGGCAGGGTGGCGATCGCCAGCGGATACATGCTGCCGCGATGCGCGATCGCGATCCCGCCGGCCAGCAGCAGCGCCATCAGCAGCGACCACAGCAGGCGTTCGCGTAGGCTGCCCAGGGCGGGGGCCAGACGGGTCTGCTCCTGGCGCGGCACCCCGAACAGCAACAGCATGCTGGAGGTGGTGGCGGTGGCGCCGAGCAAGTCGCCCAGCGCCCACTGCAGGAAGGCGCGCGGCCAGTCCGCGGCCGCGATCATGCCGGCGACGAGCATCCCGAGGCTGCCGATCCCGGCGCTTGCAAGGCACAGCACCCCGGCGCCGCGCATCAGCAGGAAGCCGTCGCTGGTACGCAGCCGCAGCTGGCGTGCATGGGCGCTGACGTACGCCGCCGCCAGCCAGGTCGCCAGCGCATTGCTGCCGATCGAAAACGGCAGGAACAGCGGCGGCGCCGGCACCAGCAGCAGGTGCAGCAGCGCCTGCCCGGCGGCGATGGCCAGCACGTAGGGCTTGCCGAAGCGCAGCACCATCGCGTAGCCGATGCCGGCGGCCGGCCAGAACAGCGCCACGTCGGCCGGGGTCTGCAGGTAGAGCACGGTCATCCCGGCCCCGGCGAAGTACAGGGCGGCAAGCAGCGCGCCCCTGGATACCATCGCCGGAATGTCGCGCATGGGCTCGCTCCTTCAGGTCGCTTCTGGCAGCGACGGTGGCGGGCTGGAATCTGGTGCTGGTTCCTGTCCGTTGCGGTGGCTATTCCCGCCAGAAATCGTGCAGCTTTCGCCGAAGCGTTCCAGCAAGCCGTTCTCCACCAGCCAGCCGGGGTCGCCGCTGGCGCTGGAGAGGTCGGCGGGCAGGCGGGTTCCAGGCGCCGGACGGTAGGCCATCCAGCCGTTGCGTCCGGCGTCCTTGGCGGCGTACAGGGCGCGGTCGGCCAGCGTCACCAGCTGGTCCCAGCCGAGCAGGCGCGGGTGCTGCGGGAACAGCGGGCATTCCACCAGTCCGACCGACACCGTCAACCGGTGCTGCTGGCCGTTGCCGAGGTCGAAGACGTGGCTGCCGATCTGCTGGCACACGCGCCGGCCGATCTCGGCCAGGCCGCCGCGCGGCTGCGGCCGCAGCACCAGCAGGAACTCCTCGCCGCCCCAGCGCGCGGCGTAGTCCCCGCTGCGCTTGAGCCCTTCCAGCACCCGGCCCAGCTGTTCCAGCACGAGGTCGCCGGCGGCATGGCCCCAGGTGTCGTTGATGTGCTTGAAGTGGTCGATGTCCAGCAGTGCCAGCACCACCGCCTCCTCGCCGCTGCGGAAGGCCGGGTCGCGGTCGTAGAAGGACAGGTCGATGGGCACCTGCTGCGACAGGTAGCGGCGGTTGTGCAGGCCGGTCAGCGGGTCGGTGAAGCTGAGCTCCTTCAGGCGCGCGTTGGCGATCTGCAGGTCATGCGTGCGTTCCCGCACCAGCCGCTCCAGCTCGGCCTGGCGACGCCCGTAGCGCAGGCGCAGGGCGAGGTAGCCCAGCCACACCAGCACCACGAGCGCCAGCCCCAGCAGGATCCGGAAGGCCAAGGTCTCGTACAGGCGCGGCGGCAGCTGCAGCACCAGCGTGGCCTGCGCATCCAGTGGATCGTCGCGGGAGAAGTCGGCCAGTTCGAAGCGGTAGTCGCCGGGCGGCAGGTTGGCATAGCTGGCCTGCCGCTGCGCCGGGGTTTCCGTCTCCACCCAATCGGCGTCGTAGCCGACCAGCCGGTAGCGCAGTTGCGGCAGGCGGTCGGGGTCCAGGGCCGGCACGCTGAATTCGATCTTCAGACTACGCGCACCCAGCGGCAGGCGCAGCCGGCCAGCCTCGGCCAGCAGCGGCTTGCCGTCCACCAGCACGTCTTCGATCCGAGGCGGCCACTGCGGGCCCGGGGGCAGGCGCGCGGTGCTGACCACCAGCGCGCCATCGCGGGTGGGCAGCCACAGCTGGCCGTCGCGCAGCAGGCCGCGGCCGCTGCCCATGCCGTTGCAGCATTTGTCCTGCTGGCCGCCGGGGAGGTTGAAGCCGGAGTTGATGATGATCCGTGCCTGTACCCGCGCCTTGGGGTTGGCCAGGGCCTGGTCGAGTTCCGCCAGCCCCAGCCGGTACACGCCCTGCATGCCGGCCACCCAGAGGTCGTTGCCGACCTGGGCGATGTGGAACGGAATGTTTTCCGGCAATCCATTCGCGGTACCCAGCGATTGCCAGCGGCGGCCATCGAAAATACGCAGTTGGTCGCCGTTGCCGCTGCCCACCACCCAGCGCCCGTCACCAAGCTCGGTGATCGCGGTGACGCCGATGTCGGTGCCGTCCCCGTTCGGACCGGTCAGCGCCCGCAGCCGCCCGCCACGCCATTCGTACAGGCCCTGCGCGGTGCCCAGCAGCAGCCGGCCGTTGCGCGTCTCGTGCACAATCCGCACGCGCGGATCGACCAGCCCCTCGGCCTCCGCATAGCGGGTGAGGCGGCCGTCGGGGGCGAGCCGGAATGCGCCGTCCAGGGTGCCGAACCACAGGTTTCCCGCATGGTCGCGCAGGAGCGCAGGCACCTGCACCCCGCGCAACGGGGCCAGTGCCGGCGGGATCTCCGCGCGCGCCTGGCCTGCGCGCAGCACGGCGGCGCCGGCGCGGGTGCCGATCCAGACCTGGCCGGCCTCGGCCAGCACGCTGTAGGCCTCCGGGTGCGGCAGGCCGGACCCGGCCACCAGGCGCTGGAAACGGCCCTGCCGCCATTCCTCGACGCCATTGCCGGTGCCTACCACCACGCCGCCATCGGGCGCGGCCGAGAGCGACCACAGCAGCGGCGTGGCCAAGCCTTCGGCGCGGGACAGGCGGCGGGTACGGCCGCTCCAGGCCCGTGCCAGGCCCTCGGTCTGGCTGCCCAGCCAGAGGTTGCCGTCCTGGTCTTCGAAGAGCGTGCGGATGGCGATGCTGCCGGGTGCGTTCTCGATCCGTTCCGGCGCCTGCCCCGGGCGCAGGCGTTCGAGGTATTGCGGGGTGGCCAGCCACAGGTTGCCGTCGCGGTCGGCCGCCAGCGCCTCGATCGCGCGCACCTGTCCGCCATCGCGCCCGGGCACGACTTCCCAATGGCCAGCGTGCAGGCGCAGCAGGCCGCTGCGGGTGCCGGCCCAGAGGTTGCCGTCGAAGCGCACCAAGTGGTTGGCGCTGGCCCCGGGCAGGCTGGCCGGCAGCGGGAAGGACTGCACATGGTCACCTTCGATCCGCAGTACCTGCCCCGGCCCGCCGGCCCACAGCACGGCGCCCTCCGCCAGCAGGCTGGTGACCGGCCCCGGCAGCGCGCGTAGCCGGCGCAGGCGTTGCCCATCGGCTACGTAAAGCCCGTCCGGGCCGCCGACCACCAGCCGCCCCTCGGACAATGCCAGCGCGCCCACCGGGAAGCGTGCGATGCCGGCGGGCGCGGGCAGCGGGCGGATGCGGCCGTGTTCCAGCACCAGCAGGCCCTTGGCGCTGCCGATCCACAGCCGTCCCTGCGGGTCGGCCAGCAGCGCCTGGATCATGCTGTCCATGTTCAGCACGTCCTCGCGCTCGAAGCGGCGGAACTGCGCCCCGTCGAAGCGCGCCAGCCCGGCCTGGGTGCCCAGCCACAGGTAGCCGTCGGCGTCCTGGGCGATCGCCATCACCGTGATCTGCGGCAGGCCCTTCTCGACCCCCCAGGTCTCCACCACGTAGTCGCGGTAGGGCTTGCCCGGGTCCAGTGCCCACGCGCCGGCCGCCAGCACCAGCAGCAGCGCGGCCAGCAGCAGGCGCGGCAGCGCCCGCCACGGCCACCACCCGCGTGGCGGTCGCGTCGCCCGTGCGTGACGCATGGCGGATGCGCGAATGATCGGACCGTCCCCCGAAAGTCCCGGGATTCCAGATTACCCTGAAAGCGATAGCGGCCCGTGCGCGCGGGACTTGACCCCGGGCGGGGGCCGCGGGCCGGCGCTCGCCGCGGTGGCCTTCAGCACTCGATGACGTTCACCGCCAGCCCGCCGCGGCTGGTTTCCTTGTACTTGTCCTGCATGTCGCGGCCGGTGTCACGCATGGTGCGGATGACCTTGTCCAGCGACACCTTGTGGCTGCCGTCGCCGCGCAGGGCCATACGGCTGGCGTTGATCGCCTTCACCGCGCCCATCGCGTTGCGCTCGATGCACGGGATCTGCACCAGCCCGCCGATCGGGTCGCAGGTCAGGCCGAGGTTGTGTTCCATCCCGATCTCGGCGGCGTTCTCCACCTGCGCCGGGCTGCCGCCGAGCGCGGCGGTGAGCCCGGCCGCGGCCATCGAGCAGGCCACCCCGACCTCGCCCTGGCAGCCGACCTCGGCGCCGCTGATCGAGGCGTTCTCCTTGTACAGGATGCCCACCGCGGCGGCGGTCAGCAGGAAATCGAACACGCCCTGCTCGCTGGCGCCGGGGCAGAAGCGGTCGTAGTAGTGCAGTACCGCCGGCAGGATCCCGGCCGCCCCGTTGGTGGGCGCGGTGACCACGCGGCCGCCGGCGGCGTTTTCCTCGTTCACCGCCAGCGCGTACAGGTTGACCCAGTCGAGCACGGTCAGCGGGTCGCGCATCGCCGCTTCCGGGCGCGCCGCCAGCTCCGCGTGCAGGGCCGGGGCGCGGCGCGCCACGTGCAGCCCGCCCGGCAGCTCGCCCGGCTGGCGGATGCCGCGCGCCACGCAGTCCTGCATCGCCTGCCAGATCTCGCGCAGGCCGGCGCGGATCTCCTCTGCGCTGCGCCAGGCCTGTTCGTTCTCGAACATCAAAGCGGCGATGCCGAGCCCGCTGCGCTGGCACTGCGCCAGCAGCTCCGCGCCGCTGTGGAAGGGGTGCGGCAGTTCGGTGGTGTCGGCCACGATGCGGTCCTCCGCGGCCTCGTCCTGGTTGACCACGAAGCCGCCGCCGACCGAGTAGTAGTCGCGGGTGGCGATCACGCCGCCGTCGGCGTCGAACGCGGTGAAGCGCATGCCGTTGGTGTGGAACGGCAGTTTCTGGCGCTTGTTCATCACCAGGTCGTGCTTCTCGTCGAACGCGATCGGGTGGCGGCCGAGCAGGGACAGGCGCTTCTCGCCGCGGATGCGTTCCAGCGCGGGCGGGATCAGGTCGGGGTCGATCGCGTTCGGCCAGTGGCCTTCCAGCCCCATCAGGATCGCCTTGTCGGTGCCGTGGCCGCGGCCGGTCATTGCCAGCGAGCCGAACACCTCGGCGCGCACCCGCGCGGTGCGCTCCAGCGCGCCGTTTTCCTCCAGCCAGTGGCTCACGAAGCGCGCCGCGGCGCGCATCGGCCCCACCGTGTGCGAGGAGCTCGGGCCGATGCCGATCTTGTAGAGGTCGAAGGTGGAGACGGCCATGCGCGCTGCCGGGCTGGGGGGTTGCGTATTCTAGGCGCCCGGCGAGGCGAGACAGGACGCGGGCGTATGGGCCTGACCCTCTACCAGCGCGACGACTGCCATCTGTGCGACCAGGCCCTGGCTGCGCTGGCGGCGGCGCGCGCGCCGGCGTTTGCCAGCGTGTTCATCGACGGCGACCCGGAGCTCGAGGCGCGCTACGGGCAGCGGGTGCCGGTGCTGCGCGCGGACGCCGATGCGCGCGAGCTGGACTGGCCATTCGATGCCGCCGCGGTGCGGCGCTGGCTTGCGGGATAGCGCGCGCCGGGGGCGGCTGCGCTTGCATACGCGGCCCGGGGTTGCCAGCATCGCCGCATCCGGGGAGGGGACCATGCTTCGACGCATCGCATTGCTGCTGCTGTGGGTGGCCTGCGCCTGCAGCTGGGCAGCGGCGCCGGAGCGCCCGCGCTTCCGCATCGTGGGCCCGGCGCAGGGCCTGCCCTCGACCGAGATCAAGGCGCTGGTACGCGATGCCGAGGGCTACCTGTGGATCGGCACCGCCGACGGCCTGGCCCGCCACGACGGCATCGGCATGCGCGTGTGGCGGCACGCGCCGGATATCGCCGGCGGCCTGCCCGGAAACAATGTCCAGGCGCTGCTTGTGGATGCGCAGGACCGGGTGTGGGTGGCGGTCGAAGGCGAGGGCGTCAGCGTGCTCGATGCCGCGCGCCAGCACTTCCGCGCGCTGCGCAAGGCCACCCATCCGCAGCTCGGCAGCGACGACGTGTGGGCGATGGCCCGCCAGGGCGATGCGGTGTGGCTGGGCACCTACGACGGCGGCCTGACCCGGGTTGCATCCGATGGCGGCATGCGCCACTACGGCGTGGAGGACGGCCTGCCTTCGCCGACCGTGCTGGCGCTGGCGGTGGATGCCGCGGGCGTGCTGTGGGTGGGCACCACCAAGGGCCTGGCGCGCCAGCGCGGGGCGGGGTTCGAGGCGGTGCCGCTGCCCGGCGCGGAAGGCCCGGGCATGGTGTACGCCCTGTCCGCGCAGCCGGACGGGCTGTGGGTCGGTAGTGCGCTCGGGGTATGGCGGCATGCCGATGGGAACTGGACGCAGCCGGCGTGGGCGCCGATGTTCCAGCGCCCGAACGCGCTGCTGGCGATCGTCACCGATGCCCAGGGCGACCACTGGATCGGCAGCCAGCGCGGCCTGTGGTACCAGCAGGGCGGCCAGGCGCCGGCCCCGGTGCCGCTGGGCGGGCCGGCGATCCCACGCGCGATCAGCGCCCTGCTCGGGGAAAAGGGCGACGCGCTGTGGGTGCCGGTGCTCGGCCGTGGCCTCGGCTACCTGCGTTCGGACTGGCGCCAGATGGCGCTGTTCCAGGGCCCGGAGGACGGCCTGCACGGGGCCATGTACCGCGCGCTCGGGCGCGCGGGCGACGGCGGCGTGTGGCTCGGCGGGCTGGGCGGCGTGGTCGAGCACCTCGGCACGGACGGCAGCATCGCGCCGCTGACCGACGACCTCCTGGAGCGCCTGCGCAACGTGAAGCCGGCCGCGATCGCCGAGGATGCCGCGGGCCGCCTGTGGATCGCCCACCGCGGCGGCTTGCTGCGCATCGCCAATGGCGCGGTGGACGAATGGACGGCCGAGGACGCCAAGGCCCCGGTGCCGCCCGGGCAGGTCGGGTTCGTGCTGCCCGCGCGCGACGGCCGCCTGTGGCTGGCGGCGATCGGCGGCGGCGTGCAGCAGCGCGATCCGGCCAGCGGCGCGGTCCTGCGCGACCTGCGTGCCGAGGGTGACAGCGGGCTGGGCGAGGCCGATATCGAGGACATGGTGCTGGCGGCGGATGGTGCCCCATGGCTGGCCACCAGCACCGGTGTGCTGCGCTTCGCGCCAGCGACCAGCCGCTTCGTGCCGGTGGCGGCGATGGGCGCAGGCCGGGTGTATGCGCTTGCCTTCGATGGCCCCGACCGCCTGTGGCTGCAGCGACTGTCCGGGCTGGAGGAATACCGGCAACAGGGCGACGGCTGGCGCCGGGTCGCGCGCATCGATACCCGCCACGGCATGCCCGCGGTGGCGGCGTCGGCGCTGCTGGTGGACGCGCGCCACCGGGTCTGGATCACCACCAGCCGCGGGCTGTACCGCTGGGATCCGCGGCAGCAGCGGCTGGCCCACGTCGGCGTGCGCGACGAGGCCGGCGGCGAGGAATACCTCGACCGCGCGGCCCTGCTGCGCGACGACGGCCTGCTGGTGGCCGGCACCGCCGACGGCGGATTGCGGATGGTGGACACCGCGCTGGCCGATCCCCCGCCGCGGCGGCCGCGGCTGCATTTCGACGGCATCGCGGTGCGCCGGCACGGGCGCTGGCAGGAACTGCCGGCGCGCGCCGGCGTGCAGCTGGCGCAGCAGGACCGCGAATTGCGCATCCGCGCGCGCCTGCTGGACTTCGACGATCCCGCCGCGAACCGCTACTGGGCGCGCCTGGACGGGTTCGACCGCGGCTGGGTGGCGCTGGGAAGCAGCGGTGAGCGGGTGTTCACCGGCCTGGGGCCGGGCCGCTACGTGCTGCGCATGCGCGCGCAGGACGCGGCCGGCAATCCGTCGGCGGAGCAGGTGCTGGTGTTCGAGATCCCGCCACCGTGGTGGCGCAGCCCCTGGGCGCTGGTGGCCTATGTGCTCGCCGGCCTGCTGCTGCTGGGCCTGCTGGCGTGGAATTACCGCGCCCGCCTGCACCGTCGCCACGCTTGGCAGCTGGCTGAGGAAAAGCGCCTGCTGGCCGAGCAGGCCTCGCAGGCGAAGTCGCGCTTCCTGGCCACCCTCGGCCACGAGGTGCGCACTCCGATGACCGGCGTGCTGGGCATGGCCGAGCTGCTGCAGGAAGGGCCGCTGGACGAACTGCAGCGCGGCTACGTGCAGGCCATCCGGCGCGCCGGCGAGCACCTGCTGCGGCTGGTCAACGATGCCCTGGACCTGGCCCGGATCGAGGCCGGCAAGCTGGAGCTGGTGCCCGCCGATTTCGCCCTGCGGCCGCTGCTGGAGGAAATCGGCGCGCTGATGGCACCGCTGGCCGCGCGCAAGGGGCTGGCCTTCTTCGAGCACATCGCTGATGACGTTCCGGTCGCCGTGCATGGCGACCGCACCCGCGTGCAGCAGATCCTGCTCAACCTGCTCGGCAATGCGGTGAAGTTCACCGAGATCGGGCAGGTGACGCTGGAGGTGGAGGCACTGCAGCCGCAGGGCATCCGCTGCGTGGTGGCGGACACCGGGCCGGGATTGAACCCGGAGCAGCGCGAGCGCCTGTTCCGCCGCTTCGAGCAGGCCGAGGGCGCGCGCACCGCGGCGCGCTACGGCGGCAGCGGGCTGGGACTGGCGATCTCGCAGGAGCTGGCGGCGGCGATGGGCGGCCGCATCACCGTGGACAGTACGCCCGGGCAGGGCACGCGGTTCGTAGTGGAACTGCCGCTGGCACCGGCCGCCGCACCGGAGGAGGAGGCGCCGGTGGAGCCCGTGGAGCCGGTGCGCGACCTGCAGCTGCTGCTGGTGGAGGACGACCCGATCGTGGCGCAGGCGATCGCCGGCCTGCTGCAGGCGCAGGGGCATGCGGTCGCGCATGTCGGGCACGGGCTGGGCGCGCTGGCGGAGGCGGCGGCCTGCCGCTTCGATGCCGCGCTGCTGGATCTCGACCTGCCGGGGATGGACGGCCTGGCGCTGGCGCGGATGCTGCGCACCCAGGGCTTCACCGCGCCGCTGCTGGCGGTCACCGCGCGCTCCGATGCGCAGGCCGAGGCGCAGGCGCGCGCCGCCGGGTTCGATGCCTTCCTGCGCAAGCCGGTGACCGGCGCGATGCTGGCGCGGGCGCTGGGGTCGGTACTGGCCGGGCGCACGCCGCCGGCCTGAGCATGGCCGGGCAGGGGCATGCGTGCCCGGTCGGCGCTCAGCGCGCGCTGTAGGCGTGCACTTCGTCCACCAGCGCGGCCACGTGGTCGGGGTTCATGTCCGGCGACATGCCGTGGCCGAGGTTGAAGACGTGGCCTTCGCGGCTGCCACCGTTGCCGTCGCGGTAGCTGTCCAGCACCGCCCGCGCCTGCGCGCGCACCGCCTCGGGATTGCCGTACAGCATCGCCGGGTCCAGGTTGCCCTGCAGCGCGACGCGGCCACCGGCGCGGCGCGCGGCATCCTCCAGGGTCACCGTCCAGTCCACGCCGATGGCGTCCGCGCCGCTGCCGAACAGCGCGTCGAGGTGCGGGGCGTTGCCCTTGCCGAACAGGATCACCGGCACGTCATCGGACTTCAGCTCGCGCGCGATGCGGGTGAGATAGGGCAGCGAGAATTCGCGGTACATCGCCGGCGACAGCACCCCGCCCCAGGTGTCGAACACCTGCAGCGCCTGCGCGCCGGCCGCACGCTGCGCGGCCAGATACGCGATCACCGCGTCGGTGACGGTGCCCAGCAGGCGGTGCATCGCGGCCGGTTCGTTCAGCGCCAGCGCCTTGACCTTGCCCCACTCCTTGCTGCCGCCGCCTTCCACCATGTAGCAGGCCAGCGTCCACGGGCTGCCGGAAAAACCGATCAGCGGCACGGCCCCGTCCAGCTCGCGGCGGATCAGGCGCACCGCGTCCATCACGTAGCGCAGCTCGGTCTCCATGTCCGGCACCGCGAGCGCGTCGATGTCGGCGACGCTGCGCAGCGGGCGCTCGAACTTCGGGCCTTCGCCCTCGACGAAGTGCAGCCCCAGCCCCATCGCATCGGGCACGGTAAGGATGTCGGAGAACAGGATCGCCGCGTCCAGCGGGAACCGGCGCAGCGGCTGCAGGGTCACCTCGCAGGCCAGTTCCGGGGTCTTGGCCATCGCCAGGAAGCTGCCGGCGGCCTTGCGGGTGGCGCGGTATTCCGGCAGGTAGCGGCCGGCCTGGCGCATCAGCCAGACGGGCGTGCAGTCCACCGGCTCGCGGCGCAGCGCGCGCAGGAAGCGGTCGTTCTTCAGGGGCGTGGACACGTGGGACTCTCCGGGTAAGACGGCCGGCCCGCAGGCGCGGGCCGGTGGTGGGCCGGGCGGCGGGCGGCAGCCGCCGCGCAGCGGTTATTTCGGCGCATCGGCGCCCTGCGCGAACATCAGCTGGAAGCCCTTGCGCAGCTGGGCGTCGCGCTCCTTCTCCAGCGCCGCCAGTGCGCTGGCCTGGTCGGGGTAGAGCGTGCGCCGCAGGGTGCTGCGGCCGCCGGTCTGGCCGCTCTCGCGCAGCAGTTCCCAGCCGCCCAGCAGGTCGGGCTGGAGCTGGAGCTGGACGAAGCGCGGGGCTTCGCGGCCATCGGGGCGTTGTTGCAGCAGCAGGCGCATGGGGCGGCATTGTAAGGTGCAGGACCGGCGCCCGTACGCTCCGGCGCTCTTGCGCCGGCCGGACGCGCTGGACGGGAATCACTTCTGGAGAGCGACATGCAGCGCGTGACCGGCATCGGCGGCATTTTCTTCAAATCCCCGGATCCCAAGCGTCTCGGCGCCTGGTACCGGACGCATCTGGGCGTGGATGTCGCCGACTGGGGTGGCGCGGTGTTCACGTGGGGCGGGCCCGATGGCGCGCCCGGCATGACCCTGTGGACGCCGTTCGCCGCGGACACGGACGTCATGGCTCCCAGCGCCGCGCCGTTCATGGTGAATTTCCGGGTCGCCGACCTCGACGCCCTGCTGGCCGCGCTGCGGGCGGAGGGCTGCGAGGTGCTCGACAAGCGCGAGGACTCGGAATTCGGCAAGTTCGGCTGGGTGATGGACCCGGACGGCAACAAGGTCGAGCTGTGGGAGCCGCCGCCGGGGCAATGAGTCCCGCGCGGATGGTCAGCTGGCCTCACCCAGCACCGACCGCACCGCGGCTTCGTCCACCCCGGACACCACGTGCGCCAGCCCGGGGCCATTCCAGAGGATGAAGCGCAGCCCGCCGGCCTGTGCCTTCTTGTCCAGATGCATGCGGGCCAGCAGTGCCTCCGGCGCCAGCCCGGCGGGCAGCGCCACCGGCAGGCCGAAGCGCAGCAGCAGCGTGCGCAGCGCCTCCGCGTCGGCCCATGAGGCCAGCCCCAGCGTCGCCGACAGGCGCGCGGCCAGCAGCATGCCCACCGCCACCGCCTCGCCGTGGTTGAGGCCGCGGCCGTAGCCCTGCTCGGCCTCGATGGCGTGGGCGAAGGTGTGGCCGAAGTTGAGCAGCGCGCGTTCGCCGTGCTCGTGCGGATCGCGTTCGGTGATCGCGGCCTTGTGCAGGCAGCTGCGGGCGATGGCCTCGGCCAGCGCGGCGGTATCGCCTTCCAGCAGCGCCTCGGCATGTGCCTCGAGCCAGGCGAGGAAGGGCGCATCCACGATCGCGCCGTACTTGATGACCTCCGCCAGCCCGGCGCGCAGTTCGCGCGGCGGCAGCGTGCGCAGGGTGGCGGTATCGGCCACCACCGCGCGCGGCGGATGGAAGGCGCCGACCAGGTTCTTGCCCTGCGGGATGTCCACCGCGGTCTTGCCGCCCACCGAGGAGTCCACCATCGCCAGCAAGGTGGTGGGCAACTGCACGCAGTCGATGCCGCGCATCCAGCACGCGGCGGCGAAGCCGGCGAGATCCCCGACCACCCCGCCGCCGAGCGCGAACACGCAGGCGTCGCGGGTGGCGCCGAGCGCGGCCAGGGCGTCGATCACCGCGCCGAAGTTGGCCAGCGTCTTCTCCGCCTCGCCGGCGCGCAGCACGTGGCGGCCGATGCGCAGCTCCGGATGCGCCGCGTGCAGCGCGTCCTCCACCGCCTGCGCATACAGCGGCGCCACGTGGCTGTCGCTGACGACGAGCACATGGCGGCCGCGCAGGGTTTGCGCCAGCAGCGTGCCATCAGCGAGCAGGCCCGCGCCGATGTGGATGCGGTAGGGGGCCACCCCGCCGACTTCGACCGTGCGCATCGGCGCGCTCATGCCGGCACTGCCTCGCGCTCGGCCAGGCGTGCGGCGAGCGCGGCGGCGGCGGCGTCCGGGGCGAGCGTGCCGGCGTCGAACAGCAGGTGCGCGGCCTCGCGGTATAGCGGTTCGCGCTGCGCCTGCAGCTGCGCCAGCCGCGCCGCCGGGTCGGCGCCTTCCAGCAGCGGGCGACTGCGGTCGTCGCGCAGACGCTCCAGCTGCAGCGCCGGCGCGACGGTCAGATACACCACCGTGGCCTTGGCGCGCATCGCCGCACGGTTGCCGGCATCCAGCACCGCGCCGCCGCCGGTGGCGATCACCGCCTCCGCCGTCTCCAGCGCGGCGGCCAGCGCCTGCGCCTCGCGCCGGCGGAAGCCCGCCTCGCCCTCCTGCGCGAAGATCGCCGCCACCGTCTGCCCGGCCTCGGCTTCGATGCGCGCATCCAGGTCCACGAAGCTACGCCCCAGCCGCGCCGCCAGCGCCTGGCCGAGGGTGGTCTTGCCCGCGCCCATGGGGCCGATCAGGACGATGGGGGCGGATGCAAGGGCGGGCGCAGGCATGTGCACATGCTAGCAGCGCTGGTCCGGCGATCACTGCCAAGGTGCAGGGATGCCAGGCGCGCGCGACAATGGGGGCATGAGCACACTGCCCGATGTCATCCTGCACACCTTCGATGCCCTGTTCGCCGAGGCCGCGGCGGCAGGTGAGCCCGACCCCACCGCGATGACCCTGGCCACCGCCACGCGCGACGGCGTGCCTTCGGCGCGCACCGTGCTGCTGAAGGCGCACGATGCCCGCGGCTTCGTGTTCTACAGCCACCTCGATGGGCGCAAGGGGCGCGAGCTGCAGGCCAATCCGCGCGCGGCGCTGCTGTTCCACTGGCCGCGCGTGCGCGAGGGGGTGCAGGTGCGGATCGAGGGTGCGGTGGAGCTGGTCTCCGATGCCGAGGCCGATGCCTATTTCGCGACCCGTCCGCGCGGCAGTCAGCTCGGTGCCTGGGCCTCGCGGCAGTCCGAGACGCTGGAGTCGCGCGCGGTGTTCGAGGCGCGTCTGGCCGAATTCGAGCGCCAGTTCGCCGGGCGCGAGGTGCCGCGCCCACCGCGCTGGACCGGGTTCCGGGTGGTACCGCATGCGGTGGAGTTCTGGTACGGCGCGCAATACCGCCTGCACGAGCGGCATCTGCACACGCGCGATGCGGACGGCCGCTGGACCGAGCGGATGCTGTATCCATGACCTTGCAGCCGGCTTACCGCGTCAGCGTGCAGGTGCCACCCGAACATCTGCAGGCGGTGCAGGAGGGAATCTGTGCAGTGGAACCCCTGCGGGGTGGCCACTACGACCGCGTGATGTGGATCGACGCGGTCGGCGAGGAGCAGTTCCGTCCGTTGCCGGGTGCGCATCCCGGCTATGGCCGCATCGGTGAGCTGGCGAAGGTGCCCAGCGTGCGCCTGGTGTTCGTCCTGCCGCGCGATCCCGAGCGCCTGGCGCGGGTGATCGAGGCCGGCATCCGCCCGCACCATCCCTGGGAAGTGCCGGCGATCTTCGTGGATGAGTGCTGGATCTGGGCGCCGCCGTCATGAGCGGGCCGCGCCGCATCGTCTGCCTGACCGAAGAGCCCACCGAGGTGCTCTACGCGCTGGGCGAGCAGGACCGTATCGTCGGCATCAGCGGCTTCACCGTGCGCCCGCCGCAGGCGCGGCGCGAGAAGCCCAAGGTCAGCGCGTTCACCTCGGCCAGGATCGACGAGATCCTGAAGCTTGCGCCGGACTTCGTGGTCGGCTTTTCCGACATCCAGGCCGACATCGCCGCTGAACTGGTTCGCCGGGGCGTGGAGGTGTGGATCAGCAACCATCGCAGCGTGGCGGGCATCTTCGACTACGTGCGCCGGCTCGGCGCGCTGGTCGGTGCCGGCGACAAGGCGAATGCGTATGTCGATGGCCTGCGCCGCGGGTTGGAAGCCATCGAGCGCGAAGCGGCAATGCTGCCGCGGCGGCCGAAGGTCTATTTCGAAGAGTGGGACGAGCCGCCGATCACCGGCATCCAGTGGGTGGCCGAGCTGGTGCGGATCGCCGGCGGCGACGACCTCTTCCCCGAACGCGCGCGCGAGCCGCTGGCGAAGGCGCGCATCCTCGAGGACGCCGATGAAGTGATCCGCCGCGCGCCGGACATCATCCTCGGCAGCTGGTGCGGCAAGAAGTTCCGCCCGGAAAAGGTGGCTGCCCGTCCCGGCTGGTCGGCGATCCCTGCCGTGCGGGACGGGCAGCTGTTCGAGATCAAATCGCCCATCATCCTGCAGCCGGGGCCGGCGGCGTTGACCGATGGGGTGGCAGAGATCGCCCGCATCGTGCGCGCCTGGGCGGCGCGGCAGGCATCGGCTGGGGGAGCGGCCGGCGGCGACTGATCCCGGAACGGAGAAAGAGGCGCGAGACGCCTTACACGCACCGCCTTGCCCGGCTTGCGATGAAGCAGCGGGGCGATCCGGAGAGGGTGGGGCGTCCCTGCCCCCGGCGGCGCGAACCCGGCGCCGCCGTGGTGATGCGATGGCGGCGATCACCGGCCCATCACACCCCTTCCCGGATCAATCATGCGGCTGCGGTCTCACTGCGTCTGGGTGCCGTCGCGCTCGCAGTGACCCTTGAATGACACCCAGTGCCAGCCCGCCGGGCATTTGCTGATCGTCGGGCCGGCGCTGCGCTTGGCCGTGCTGCCATCGGCCGACTTGACCGGAATCGCAACCTGTTCACTGCCAGGGCCATTCGGACGCGCCAGGCGATCCTCGATCGGCTTGGGCGCTTCAGGACGGTTGATCAGTACCGGCCGTCCGGGCTTGTCTTGCTTGTCCGTCGCCTGCGGGCCGTTGCTGCCACAGTAGGGCGGGCAGATCTGCACGTGATCCTGCCCGGAGGCGGCCTGCTTGGCCGTCGCGGCGGGCGGCGTTGGATTGGTCGGCGTGGGCTTCGCGCAACTGGTCTGGCCGTTCTTCAGGTGGACGACCACGTAGCCGGGAGGACAAGGCAGGGCCGGTTCCACCGGGTTGCCGCCCGGGTTCGGGATGATGCCGCCATTGCCGACGCCGGGCTTGGGCAGCGGCCGCGGTGCCGGCGGCATCTGGCCATTGCCCATGCCCGGGTCGCGCGGCATCTGGCCATTGCCCATGCCGGGATCACGCGGCATCTGGCCATTGCCCATGCCGGGATCACGCGGCAGATGCGGTGCGGTGGGCAGTTCGACCGCGCCACCGACGCTGCGCGGCTTGGGCGGCAGGGGGTCGACCGGGTGCGGCGGCGGGGGCGGATCGTCCTGCATGCCCGGCTGGCGCGGGAGGCCGGGCGCGGCATTTCCCGGCGCCTGCGGCGGCAGCGTGCGGCGATTATCGGGGTTATACCTGCAATCCGGCCACGGCTTGCACCATTTCTCATTGCTGCTGGGCTGCTTGATGGTGATGCGCTGTGCGCTGGATTGCCCATTGTCAGTGCTTTGCGCGTGGGCCAGACCCAGGCTGAGCGAGCCCAGGACGAGCAGCAGCGGAAGATGGAATGTTCTGGACATGGCAAGTTCCTTGTCAGTCGATTGAAGAACGTGGAAAGGCGCGGTGGGGCTGTGTATCCCCACCGTGGGGGTAGGGTCAGTCACAGCGCAGCAGGCATGTGATGCCTGCGATCAGCGGATGTTGCTGATCGAGTTCTTGACGGTGTCATGCTTGGTTTTGAGCGGCTGGGCAGGTGCCGTCTGCTTGCCCGTGAGGGGGTCGGTGGCCATCCCGGGCGCGATCTGCTCCCCACACAGCGGCGGGCAGGGGCGGTTTGCATCAGCTTCGCGGGTGTGCGGCGTGATCGAGCCGGGTTTTGCGATGACCATGCCGCGGCGGATGTCCTTTTTCTCGATCCCGCGCAGCTGCGCTGCATCGGCCGGCGCCGGCGCTGGCGTTTGCATCCGCGTCGCCTGGCTGTCTGCATCGCGATGATCTCCAAGACCTACGCTGGCTGAATTTTTCCTCCGCGCCGCGTCGGCCTTGGTGAGCTTGGCGCCGGCGGCGATGGCATCCACCGGCGCGGGTTGCCGGCTGGCCGGCCCCATGGTGCCGGCCGCGTTGCCGGAGGCGCCTGGTGTGGACTGCTGCAGTCTGAAATTCGAAGGCAGCCATTGTTTTTGATGGCGCGCGGAGATTGGCGATGCAGGCGTGGCTTGCGCGGCCTGCTCCTGCCCGACGGAAGACGGGTGCGCCTGGGCCGGGGCGAGGGACGCAAGACCCAGCAGAACGGAGAACGGCAGGTAGTGGCGGCGGGCAAGCAGATCCATGACGAAGCTCCTTGAAACTATGCGGGGCGATGGAAACCGCGGTAGGTGCAGGTGGCACACGTGCGAGAAATCGGAGGAAGCGCAACGTTTTTTTTGAAGGCCAGACAGAACGGATCCGTCTTGTGGGAAGCGTTCAGGAAAGTCTGGCCAACGCCAGATCCGGCACGGGTGCGGATTCGACGCACGCGCATCGATCGCCTGCATGATCGATGCGCGACCGGCCAACCATGGCCTTAGGGAGCCCTTTTGAGTTGTGATCCGAGGCTTCTTCGGTTTCTTGGGTAGATCCGTGCAGCGCCGCTGCGCAGGTGCGTGGATGCGCTGCGTCTTGCGCCGTCCCGGATTGCGGGCGCGGGCGGCTTGCATGAGGGATGCCGCAGCTTGCCTTCTGCGCCGGACCGGCGCGGCTCGCTATGCGTGAGGAGGTCAGGGCGCGTCTGGTTGCCAGCGCAACAGGCCGCAGCCCGTCTGCGGGTCGCGTCCGGCCGGTGGCAGGTCGATGGCCTGCGCGCACAGCACGGCCGCCGTTGCCGGCAGGCCGCGCGCCAGCCGTTGCGCGGCCCAGGCGGTGACGAACGGGGCGGCGAACGAGGTGCCGGTCAGATAGCGGCCGCCCGAGACATCGAGTGCAGGCACCCAGACCTCGACGCCGGGCGCGGCGATGCTGATCCAGCTGCCGCGGGTGCCGTCGCGGTAGGGGCGGCGTTGGGCATCCACGGCGGCGACCGCGATCACGCCCGGCAAAGCGGCAGGATATGTCAGCCCGCCCTGCGGGCCGCCGTTGCCGGCCGCCGCGATGAGTGCCGCCACTTTCGCCTGTGCCAGCGTGAAAGCGCGGGCCGTCACGGCATCCGGGGCGGCGCCCAGGCTGACATTGATCACCTCGGCGTTCTGCCGCAAGGCCCAATCCAGGCCGCGCAGGACATCCAGTGCGCGCGCCTGCGCCTGGCCGCGCGCATCCGTGCCGAGCACGGCGGCGTTCAGCAGCATCACCCCGGGGCTGAGGCCGAAGAAGCCCGGTTGCGACGTGCCGCGTCTCTGGCAGGCCAGCAGGCAGGCCACGCTGGTGCCATGCTGGCCGGGATCGCCGCCGTTGCCGAAGCGGGCCTGGCTGAAGCCGGCCAGTTCCAGGCCGATGGCCGGATCCACCGCGCCATCGATGAGGGCTACCCGCACCGGGCGGGCGAGCGGCTGCGCTGCCTGGACTCCCAGCAGCGCGGCGGCATACAGCCGGCCGGGATGTTGGCCCGGCAGCGGCGCCGGATTCGCAGCCGGGGCGGCCACCGTTTGCGGGCGCCACAGCGGGGCCAGATCCACGGTGACGTCAGGATGCGCTGCACGCAGCCGCTGCAGTGCCTCGGGCAGGGTGTCGGGCGCGCCCTGCAGTTCGGCCACCACCAGGCCCAGCGCTTCCAGGGAGGTGCTTTCCACCAGTTGCAACCCTGCCTCTGCTGCCAGTTGGGCCGGGTCCAGCCCGCCGTCAGCCGCGAACGCCAGCAGCGCCCGCCCCGGAGCGTAGGCGGGTGGCGGTGATGGCGCATCGAACAGGCGGCGACCGAGCCGGAGCACCTGATTCAGATCGATCTGCATGCCCACGCCAACGCCGACGGCGCTGCTGTGGCTGCGGCCTGCGTCCGTGGGCTGCTGGACGGGAGGCGGCGCAGGGGGCTTGGGCGGCGTGCCGGGGGTGGTCTGCGCCAGTGCCGGCAGACTGGCCAGCGCCAGCAGCCATGCTGAAAACCGCGCAATGGCAGGCCGCTGGCGAGGCATCATGGCGCGCTCACGACGCCGGGGCCAGGGTCGCACTGTCCACCAGCGGGCTGCTTTGCAGGCGTTGCAGTGCCTGCTCGGCCATGTCCGGCGCCACTTCCAGGGTGTACAGCCCGAGCGCGCTCGGCCCCTGCACCACGCTGGCCTGCAGTTGCAGCAGCAGGGTGTTGATGTCGGCCAGGCGTGCATCCGCGGCAAAGGCCACCGCAAGGCGCGTACCCGCCGCGGGCGTCGTTGCGGCCGGGCCCGCCAGCGGCTCGAACGCCGCTGGCGCGCGGGCAGGCGAGAGCGTCATCGGTGCCAGCAGAGCCAACGCCAGCGCCGCGCAGGCGGCGCCACTGGCGAAGCTCAGCGTCGGCAGCCACCAGGACCGCCATTCGGCCAGGCGCTCGGCCAGGCGCGGCCGCTTCCGGGCCGCCGGAGCGGGGGGGAGCTGGGCCTGCAACCGCCGCCAGGCTTCGCGCTGGTCCACGCGCGGGGTGGCGGCATCCCAGTGTTGGCGCAGGCGATGGGCGAGCGCATCGTCGCGTGGCAGGCGGGCGTCGTGTTCGTCCATGTCATCAGAGTCGCTGGGGAGGATGGTTTTTTTCAACGCGGATTCTTGGCGCCGTCCGCCAGGCGCTGCCGCAAACGCTGGCGCGCCAGATGCAGCCGGGTGCCGACGGTTGCCTGCGGCACCTGCTGGATGGCGGCGATGTCGGCCAAGGACAAGCCTTCGTAGGTGAACAGATACAGGGCCTCGCGCTGGACTTCCGGCAGGGTCTGCAAGGCCTCCTCCAGGCGGAAGGCATCGCATGCCTGACACAGTCGTTCCAGCGGTGAGGGGTCCGGATCGGTGGCGGTGGCGAGCAGGGTTCCGTCCTCGTCTGCAATCTCCCGCCATGCCTGCCCACGTGCCCGCAGGATGTCTGCGATCTTGTGGCGGGCGATGCCAAGCAACCAGGCGCGCAGCGAGGATGTCTTTGCCAGCGAGCGATGCGCCTGCTGCCACAGCGCCAGCAGGGTGTCATTGAGGACGTCGCGGGCATCTTCGGGTGAGCCAAGCCGGCGTAGGGCAAAGGCGAACACCGCCTGCCCATGCAGGTCGAGTATCTGCCGCAGCGCATCCTGGTCGCCAGCTGCCGTGCGCTCCAGAAGGTGGCGGTCATGAGGTGGTTGTAGTGCGCAAGTCGTTGTGTCTTGCTCCATCTGGAAATCCCCTCCCATGCGCCGTCCAATTCTGTCCGGGGCCAGCCATCCGATCCAGACGCCCGGCCGTCGCAGGAGTGGCTGATGGGGGCAGGGGACGACAGTACGCGCAGGCAGGCGCTAGCGCGGATATAGGTCGGCGCTGGCGTCGAATTCGGCGCGGGCGCCGTGGCGGGTGGCGGTGAGGTGGAAGCGCACGTTGGCCGGTGGGCGCGCGGCGAACACGCCGATGTAGTCGGTCAGCCCGTCCACCCGGATCGGCTGCAGCGCCAGCCCCCGCGGCGGATCCGGCAGCACGCTGGCGGTGGCGGTCAGGACCAGGTCGTCGGGCGCCAGTGCATCGCCGTTGGCGTCGCGCAGGGTCACCAGCAGCAGCGCCCCTTGCTGGCGCGCATCCAGCCCGTAGCGCGCGGCCATGGCGGGATCGAGCTGGGCGATGTCGAGCGCGGTGGCCTGCAGCACCGCGTCGCCCGCGGTGGCCGTGGTGGTGGCATGGCTGGCGCTGGCGGCGAGCTGTGCGCCGGCCGGTTGCGGCACCGAGGTTCCGCCGCAGCCGGCCAGCAGCAGGGCGGCCAGCAGCGGCAGCGCGCCGGCCGGCACGCTGGCCAGCGCTGAAGATGCAGGGAAGAGCGGGCGAGGCGGCAGGGGCATGATGGCGCTCCCGGTGGGCGGTGTTCAGTCGTTGGCGGCGGACAGTTCGGCGCCGCGCACGCGCGCGGCATGGATGGCGGCGGCGACCAGCGCGCGCAGGCCGCCGGCTTCGAAGGTCTCGATCGCGGCCTGGGTGGTGCCGCCGGGCGAGGTGACGCGGCGGCGCAGTTCGCTGGCATCGGCATCGGATTCGGTGAGCATGCGCGCCGCGCCCAGCACGGTCTGCAGGACCAGGGCGCGTGCGGCCTCGGGCGGCAGGCCTTCGCGCTGGGCGGCGTCGACCATCGCCTCGGCCAGCAGGAAGACATAGGCCGGACCACTGCCGGAGACGGCGGTGACCGCGTCCATCTGCGCCTCGCTGTCGATCCACACCGTGGTGCCGGCCGCGGACAGCAGGGCCTGCGCGAAGTCGCGTCCGGCGGCATCCACCGCAGGGCCGGCATACAGCCCGGTGACCCCGGCGCCGAGCAGGGCGGGGGTGTTCGGCATCGCACGCACCACCGGCAGGCCACACCCCAGCCAGCGGTCGATCTGGGCGGTGGTGATGCCGGCGGCGATCGACACCACCAGCGTGCGCTGTGCCTGCGCCAGCGGCGCCAGTTCTTCGCAGACCGCACGCATCACCTGCGGCTTGACCGCCAGCACCCAGGTGCCGGCGCCGGCCACCGCCTGCGCGCCGTGTTCGCAAGCCGTCACGCCGAAATCCGCCTGCAGCGCCGCGCGCAGCGCCGCCACTGGTTCGGCCACGCGGATCGCGGCCGGGGCGTGCCCGCGCGCGACCAGTCCGCCGATGAGGCTGCGTGCCATGTTGCCGCCGCCGATGAAGGCGATGTCGTGGTTCATGCGGGTTTCTCCTGCTTGGGCGGGCGTGGCCCGAACAGGGCGCTGCCGATGCGCACCATGGTCGCACCTTCCGCGATCGCGTCCAGGTAGTCCTCGCTCATCCCCATCGACAGGGTATCCACCCCGGGGTGGCGCGCGGCAAGGGTGTCGAACAGGGCGGACATCGCGCGGAACGCGGCGCGCCGGCGCGCCATGTCCGGGTCCGGGGCGGGGATCGCCATCAGCCCGCGCAGGCGCAGCGCGGGCTGGGCGGCGATCGCCTGCGCGAGCGCGGGCACGTCCTGCGGCCGGCAGCCGGATTTGCTGGCCTCGTCGTCGATGTTCACCTGCACCAGCACGTTCAGCGGGCCGGCCTCGGGCGGGCGGTGGCGGGCCAGCGCCTCGACCAGCTTGGGGCGGTCCACGCTCTGCACCCAGTCGAAGGCCTGCGCGGCCTCGCGCGCCTTGTTCGACTGCAGGTGGCCGATCAGGTGCCATTCCAGCCCGAGCGCACGCAGGGCGGCGATCTTGGGCAGGGCCTCCTGCACGTAGTTCTCGCCGAACGCGCGCTGGCCCTGCACCGCCAGCGCCGCCACCGCCTCGGCGCCGCGGGTCTTGGACACCGCCAGCAGGCGGGCGGCTGGCCTGCCGGGGCGGGGTTTTGCGTTGGCGATCGCAGACAGGATCGCCTGCAGGGGTGGCGGGGCGGCGGCGGAAGTGCTCACGGAGGTTGAATGCGGGCGCGGATGGTGCTCATACTGCCTGCGGGGTGCCACCGATGCTACCGTGCGCTGGGCCGCACGGCGGCGACTACCGATCAGGACGCGTTGGGGAGCTACGCATGGATATCGCCGAACTTCTGGCATTTTCGGTCAAGAACAAGGCCTCGGACCTGCATCTTTCCGCAGGGCTGCCGCCGATGATCCGCGTGGACGGCGACGTGCGCCGGATCAACATCCCCGCGCTGGACCACAAGCAGGTGCACGCGCTGATCTACGACATCATGTCGGACAAGCAGCGCCGCGACTACGAGGAATTCCTCGAGGTGGACTTCTCGTTCGAGATCCCCTCGCTGGCCCGCTTCCGCGTCAACGCGTTCAACCAGAACCGCGGCGCCGGCGCGGTGTTCCGCACCATTCCCTCTGAGGTACTGACCCTGGAGGATCTCGGCTGCCCGCGCGTGTTCAAGGAGCTGATCGAGCAGCCGCAGGGCCTGATCCTGGTGACCGGTCCGACCGGCTCGGGCAAGTCGACCACCCTGGCGGCGATGATCGACCACATCAACAAGAACGAATACGCGCACATCCTCTCGGTCGAGGATCCGATCGAGTTCGTGCACACCTCGCAGAAGTGCCTGATCAACCAGCGCGAGGTCCACCGCGACACCCACGGCTTCAACGAGGCCCTGCGCTCGGCGCTGCGCGAGGACCCGGACTACATCCTGGTCGGCGAGCTGCGCGACCTCGAGACCATCCGCCTGGCGCTGACCGCGGCCGAGACCGGCCACCTGGTGTTCGCGACCCTGCACACCAGCTCGGCGGCCAAGACCATCGACCGCATCATCGACGTGTTCCCGGCCGGCGAGAAGCCGATGGTGCGCTCGATGCTGTCGGAGTCCCTGCGCGCGGTCATCAGCCAGGCGCTGCTGAAGAAGATCGGCGGCGGCCGCACCGCGGCGTGGGAGATCATGGTCGGCACCCCGGCCATCCGCAACCTGATCCGCGAGGACAAGGTGGCGCAGATGTACTCGGCCATCCAGACCGGCCAGGGCCAGGGCATGCAGACCCTGGACCAGCACCTGCAGGAGCTGGTGAAGCGCAGCATGGTCAGCCGCCAGCAGGCCCGCGAATACGCCAAGGACAAGCGGTTGTTCGAATAAGCGCCCCCGCGCAGGAGCATTCCGATGAGCAGCATCGACTTCACCTCGTTCCTCAAGCTGATGGCGCACCAGAAAGCGTCGGACCTGTTCATCACCGCCGGCATGCCGCCGTCGATGAAGGTGAACGGCAAGATCAGCCCGATCACCCAGAACCCGCTGACCTCGCAGCAGAGCCGCGACCTCGTGCTCAACGTGATGACGCCGCAGCAGCGAGAGGAGTTCGAGAAGACCCACGAGTGCAATTTCGCGATCGGCGTGGCCGGGGTCGGCCGCTTCCGCGTGAGCTGCTTCTACCAGCGCAACCAGGTGGGCATGGTGCTGCGCCGGATCGAGACCCGGATCCCCACGGTCGAGGAGCTCAACCTGCCGCCGATCATCAAGACCCTGGCGATGACCAAGCGCGGGATCATCCTGTTCGTGGGCGCCACCGGCACCGGCAAGTCCACCTCGCTGGCGGCGATGATCGGCTACCGCAACCAGAACTCGACCGGCCACATCATCACCATCGAGGACCCGATCGAGTTCGTGCACAAGCACGACGGCTGCATCATCACCCAGCGCGAGGTCGGGATCGACACCGACAGCTGGGAGAACGCGCTGAAGAACACCCTGCGCCAGGCCCCCGACGTGATCATGATCGGCGAGATCCGCACCCGCGAGGGCATGGACCACGCGATCGCGTTCGCCGAGACCGGCCACCTGGTGCTGGCGACCCTGCATGCCAACAACGCCAACCAGGCAATGGACCGCATCATCAACTTCTTCCCCGAGGACCGTCGCAACCAGCTGCTGATGGACCTCTCGCTCAACCTCAAGGGCGTGGTGGCGCAGCAGCTGATCCCCACCCCCGACGGCAAGGCGCGGCGGGTGGCGATGGAGATCCTGCTGGGCACCCCGCTGGTGCAGGACTACATCCGCGACGGCGAGGTGCACAAGCTGAAGGAAGTGATGAAGGAATCCGTGCAGCTCGGCATGAAGACCTTCGACCAGAGCCTGTTCGAGCTGTACCAGGCCGGCGAGATCAGCTACGAGGACGCGCTGCGCTACGCCGACTCCGCCAACGAGGTGCGGCTGCGCATCAAGCTGGCGCAGGGCGGCGACGTGCGCACCCTGGCGCAGGGCCTGGACGGGGTGGAAGTGGCCGAAGTCGGGCGCTGACGGCGGCCCACGGGGGCGCTGGCGGGCGCCGGCCGCGCGCTAGAATGCGCGCATGGAACCGCCCCGCCAGAACTTCGGCAACCACCTGCTGATCGCGCTGCCTTCGCTGCGCGACCGTTATTTCGAACGCAGCGTCACCCTGATCTGCCAGCACGATGCCGATGGCGCGATGGGCATCGTCGTCAACCGCGCCTCCGAGTACACCGTGGGCGAGGTGCTGCGGCAGATGGGCATCGCCAGCGAGGATCCCGCGCTGCAGGCGCAGGCGGTGCTGGCCGGTGGCCCGGTGCACCCGGAGCGCGGCTTCGTCCTGCACGACGGCGGGCAGCCCTACGATTCCAGCCTGGCGGTGGGCGATGGCCTCTACCTGACCACCTCGCGCGACGTGCTGGAGGCGATGGCGCGCGGCGAGGGCCCGCCGCAGGCGCTGGTGGCCCTGGGTTGCGCCGGCTGGGGCGCCGGCCAGCTGGAGCAGGAGCTGCTGGACGACAGCTGGCTGCTGGCCCCCAACCGCGCCGACGTGCTGTTCCATCTGCCGCTGGCGCAACGCTGGCAGGCCGCGGCCGGCAGCATCGGCATCGACCTGCTGAACCACGCCAGCCACAGCGGGCACGCATGAGCACGCCGCCCGCCGCCGCGCCCGCCATCCGCGCCGACGGCACCGTGCTGGGGTTCGACGTCGGCCTGCGCCGGATCGGCGTGGCGGTGGGCAACGCGCTCACTGGCAACGCCAGCGCGGTCGCGGTGATCGACGTGCATGCCGCCGGCCCGGACTGGGCGCAGGCCGAGCGCCTGCTGCGGCAGTGGCGCCCGGACGGCCTGGTGGTCGGCGATCCCATGACCCTGGACGGCGGCGACCAGCCGATCCGCAAGGCCGCGCGCGCGTTCGCGCTGGAGCTGCAGCGCCGCAGCGGGCTGCCGGTGGTGATGGTCGATGAACGCAACAGCTCGCAGGAGGCCGCGCGCCGGTTCGCCGCCGCCCGCGCCGATGGCCGCCGCAAGCGGCGCGATGCCGAGGTGCTGGACGCGGTGGCCGCGGCGGTGATCGTCGAGCGCTGGCTGGCCGCGCCGCGCGATGCCCATCCGTTGCCCTGATCCTTCCGCTTTCCCGCATCCCCGCCACCCGCCCACATGATCCCTTCCAGCACCGACCACGCCCATCACCTGCTTGATCTCGTCCGCCTGCCGGCCGCACGCCTCGACACCCTGCTGCGCCGCGCGCAGATGTTCGCCGAGGGCGCGCAGGCGCCCGCCGCGCTGGCCGGGGTGGCGGTGTGCACGCTGTTCTTCGAGCCCTCCACCCGCACCCGCCTCAGCTTCCAGCTCGCCGCGCAGCGACTGGGCGCGCAGGTGCTCAATTTCGATGCCTCCACCGCCTCCACCACCAAGGGCGAGACCGACCTCGATACCTTCCGCACCATCCAGGCGATGGGCGTGCGCGGGTTCATCATCCGGCATAAGGGTGATGGCGCGGTGGCGGCGCTGGCCGAGGCGGCGAACCCCGGCGTGGCGGTGCTCAACGCCGGCGATGGCCGCAGCCACCATCCCACCCAGGGCCTGCTGGACATGCTCACCCTGCGCCAGGCCAAGGGCGAGGATTTCTCGAAGCTCAAAGTGGTGATCGTCGGCGACGTGAAGCACTCCCGGGTCGCGCGCAGCGACCTGCATGCCCTGCGCGCGCTGGGCTGCGGTGAGATCCGTGTGTGCGGTCCGACGGCCCTGCTGCCGGACGACGACACCCTGGCCGGCTGCGCGGTCAGCCACGACCTCGACGCCGCGCTGGACGGCGTGGACGCGGTGATGATGCTGCGCCTGCAGCGCGAGCGCATGGCCGAGGGCCTGGTCGCGTCGCTCGACGACTACCACCGCGCTTACGGCCTCACCGAGGCCCGCCTGCGCCGCGCCGCCCCGGACGCCATCGTCATGCACCCCGGCCCGATGAACCGCGGCGTGGAAATCACCGATGCCGTCGCCGACGGCCCGCAATCGCGCGTCCTCGCCCAAGTCGCTAACGGCGTCGCCGTGCGCATGGCAGTGCTGGAAGCGCTACTCGGCTGACCGGCGCGGCTGCCCGCATGCTTCGGTACAACGCTTCTTCACGTCCAATCTCCTTATCGTCGGGGATTGGACTCCAGATCGCGGTGCTGTTCGAAAGAGGGGGCGTCGTGTGTGCTGGCGCGAAGAAGCTAGCGCAGGTTTCGAGAGAACTTAAGAGCAAATAGAGAGTCCAACCTGGTGACTTCAGGCGCGGCACCACCTAGCGTGGCACACGCAGATCGACACCGCAGCCCGCGTGGTGTCGCGCAAGGCCCAAAGCAAAACGCCCAACCGAGAAGGGTGGGCGTGGAAACGTGGTGGCGGAACCCGGAACCAAACCCGCGCCCCATTCCCGACGCAAATGCTAACGCGCGCATCCTTGCGGACAAGGATTAGAGAATTTGGCCGTTTCGATACTCAGAGCGCCTACCAGCGCGTGGGCCTTCTGCTGCAGTTCGCGACCGATAACCGTTTTGTGATCGGGTGGCGCGTCAAACTGTTCAGCGTCGCCCCTATGTGGGAGAATTTGCAAACTTTGGCAGTAAAACTTCAACGTTTGCGCAGAAACGGCAATGGCAGAGCCTGATGGCGACATCCTGACCTTGGACGAGGTCGCGGCCTACCTGAAGGCGGGCAAGCGCACGATCTATCGGCTCGCAGCAAGCGGGGAGATTCCTGCGTTCAAGCTCGGCGGGACGTGGCGTTTCCGGCGTTCCGAGCTGGATCGCTGGATCGCCGCAAGCATCAACGAGGTAAAGCCCAAGGGACGGAAATGACGCAACCGCTACTGACGCCGCATCAAAGCCAGTACATCGCGTGGCTGCTCACGCGCCGCGCGGCGGGCGACACCGTGGAGTCGTTGGCCTCGACGTTGGTCGATTCGCAGGTCGATCTCAACCCGCATCAGGTCGATGCGGCCCTCTTCGCTTGCCGCAACCCGCTCTCGCGCGGAGTCATCCTTGCCGACGAAGTCGGCCTCGGCAAGACCATTGAAGCGGGCCTGGTGATTTCCCAGCGCTGGGCGGAGCGGCGGCGCAGGATTCTCATCATCGTCCCGGCCAACCTGCGCAAGCAGTGGCATCAGGAATTGCAAGACAAGTTCAGCCTGCAGGGGTTGATCCTCGAAGCCAAGAGCTACAACCGCATCGCCAAGCAGGAGCGGCAAAACCCGTTTCTGATGCCCTCCGGCCCCGTGATCTGCTCCTACCAGTTCGCCAAGGCAAAGGCCAAAGACATCAAAGAGATCGAGTGGGACCTGGTCGTCCTTGACGAAGCCCATCGCCTGCGCAACGTTTACAAGACCAGCAACGTCATCGCTAGAACGCTCAAGGAGGCTTTGGCCCACGTCCATTCCAAGGTGCTGCTCACGGCCACACCCTTGCAGAACTCGTTGCTGGAACTCTATGGCCTTGTCAGCCTCATCGACGATCGTGTCTTCGGTGATCTGGACAGCTTCCGCACGCAGTTCGCCGCCAATGGCCGGGATCAAGCCTTCGGCGCTTTACGCGAACGGCTGGCCGCCGTCTGCAAACGTACTTTGCGCCGCCAGGTGCAGCCCTATGTTTCCTACACGGCGCGGCGCGCCATCGTGCAGGAGTTCACCCCATCGAGCGAGGAACAAGAGCTCTCCCGTCTCGTCGCCGAATACCTGCGTCGCCCCAACCTCAAGGCGCTGCCACAGAGCCAGCGCCAGCTGATCACGCTTGTGCTGTGGAAGCTCTTGGCGTCCAGCACGCACGCCATTGCGGGCGCGCTGGAAACGATGGCCAAGCGCCTGCAAGGCGTGCTCGACGCATCGCCCGTCGTCGACCTGACGGACGAACTGGACGAAGACTACGAGTCGCTGGACGAGACCGCCGAGGAATTTGTCGAGAGCGTGGAAGCTCCAGAACCAGATACTGCAGCGCTCAGCCAGGAAGAACGCGCCGCCATCTCGACCGAAATTGACGAGCTGCGCCATTTCAGGAACCTGGCCACTCGTATTCGAGAAAACGCCAAGGGCCGCGCACTGCTCACGGCCTTGGACAAGGCCTTCGCTGAACTGGAACGGCTGGGTGCGGCCAAAAAGGCCATCATCTTCACCGAGTCCCGACGCACGCAGGATTACCTCTTGAGCCTGTTGGCTGACACGCCCTACGGAGACGGCATCGTCCTCTTCAATGGCACCAACAGCGATGCCCGCGCGCAAGCCATTTACAAGGATTGGCTCAAACGCCACGAGGGCACGGACCGCATCACCGGCTCCAAGACCGCCGACACCCGCGCTGCACTGGTTGAGCACTTCAAAGAACGTGGCACGGTGATGATCGCCACCGAAGCGGGCGCGGAAGGCATCAACCTGCAATTCTGCTCACTCGTCATCAACTACGACCTGCCGTGGAATCCGCAGCGCATCGAACAGCGCATCGGGCGCTGCCACCGCTACGGGCAGAAGCACGACGTGGTCGTGGTCAATTTCGTCGACTTGACCAACGAGGCGGACAGACGCGTCTATGAATTGCTGTCACAAAAGTTCCAACTCTTCGAAGGCGTGTTCGGGGCCAGCGACGAAGTGCTGGGCGCGATCGGATCGGGCGTGGACTTCGAGCGGCGAATCGCGGAGATCTATCAAAACTGCCGTGAACCCCATGAGATCAAGGCCAGCTTCGAGCAGCTCCAACTCGAGCTTTCCAGCGAGATCAACGAGGCCATGGTCAAAGCGCGGCAGATTTTGCTGGAGAACTTCGACGAGGAGGTGCAGGACAAGCTCCGCGTCCGCGCGGAGGACAGCCGCAGTGCGCGTAATCGCTTCGAGCGCATATTGATGGATCTAACCCGGACGGAGTTGGACGGTTGCGCCGACTTCGACGATGAGGGCTTCACGCTGCGACGCGCACCAGATGGCATCGCGGCCAGTGGCATCGAGGGCATCGATCTTGGCCGCTACGAACTGCCGCGTCGTTCTGGCGAAGCGCACCTCTACCGCATCCATCACCCGCTGGCGCAATGGGTGATCCATCGCGCCAAATGCCGCGAGCTGGGGGAAGCCAAACTGGTGTTCGACTATGGCGCCCACGGCACCCGAATCAGCACCCTGGAGCCGTATCGCGGTAAAGCCGGATGGCTCACCTGCAAGCTGCTGACGGTCGAAGCGCTGGGTCGTCAGGAACAGCACCTACTGGTCGCAGCCGTCACCACCGATGGCGTCGCCTTGGCCGAGGAAGACCCAGAGAAGCTGCTGCGCCTGCCTGCCACCCTACGTCCGGTGGGCCTGTTCCACAACGCGGGCAACGCCACCTTGGACGCCGACGTGGAAGGTCGAAAGACCGCAATGCTGCGGGAGATCAACCAGCGCAACCTCGGCTACTTCGAGCAGGAAGTGCAGAAGCTGGACGCCTGGGCGGACGACCTCAAGCTGGGGCTGGAGCAGGAAATCAAGGAAATCGATCGCGAGATCAAGGAAGTGCGCCGCACGGCAGCGACCTCGCCCACACTGGAAGAAAAGCTCTCGTGGCAAAAAAAGCAGCGCGAACTGGAGGCCAGGCGCAGCAAGCTGCGGCGCGAGTTGTTCATCCGGCAAGATGAAGTCGAAGCAAAACGCAACGACCTCATCAGCCAGCTGGAGGCGCAGCTCCACCAGCAGGTCGAAGAGCGCCCGCTATTTACCATCGAATGGGAGTTGGCATGACGACGCCATCAGAAGCACTGACAGATCGTATTGTATTGCACTTGGTCGAAACCAAGCTCTTTCTACAAGAAGACGCGCAGAAGTACAGAGACAAGATCGCGACTGGAACGATGAAGCCGGAAGACTGGCTGCTCGCCATCGAGAAGGCGCTGCAAAAGGGGGCGACTCATGAACACTAACCCCTTGATCAGCATCCAGATCGAAAACCTGCGCGGGTCTGTCACGCCCTTCAAGCTGACCTTCGAGAAGAACAAGAAGCTCACCATAATTTATGGCGAGAACGGCACGGGCAAGTCCACTGTGGCGGATGCATTCGACTTCCTCGGAAACGGCAACGTCGGCTCGCTGGATCGCAGAGGGCTCGGCCCGACGCAGAAGTTCTGGCCCTCCATTGGCAAGACTGCGACCGAGGTTAAAGTAACGTTGGAAACGCAAGCCGGGGCATGCAGCGTTGCCCTCGATAAGAAGGGTATCGTGGTTTCGAACGATAACCTTCGCCCAAAGGTAGCCGTTCTGCGGCGAAGTGAAATCTTGGGTCTGATTGAAGCCAAGCCGGCTGATCGCTATGAGCAGATCAGACGGTTCGTGGATGTCACAGGTGTCGAGTCCGCTGAGGGCACACTCCGAAAGTTGGCAATAGATAAGGGCAAGGAGTACGAAACCGCGACCACGCGCGTTTCGGAAAATCTGGGTGAAATCGAACGGTTCTGGCGGCAGGCAGGAAGCCCAGGCGCCAATGCGCTAGATTGGGCTACGCAGGAAGTGCAGAAAGATCAGAGCTATCTCGACACCCGAAAGGCCATGATCGATCGACTCATCGCTGCTTGGGATGCTTTGGCAGCGCACCCGGACAAATTAGCCGCGCTTGCCAATCAGGCGAAGGTCGCTGAATCTGCTCACCAGCAAGCTAAAAAGGAACTCGCGGACATCACAGGAACGGTGGCAAACGACTACTTGGCAGTGCTCGATCTGTTGAAGGCTGCACAAGCACACTTTAAATCACATCCGAACCCGACCGTTTGCCCTTTGTGCGAAAGCAGCGAAAAGGTCGCTGGGCTAGTAGAGAAAGTCAATCACCGCATTCGATCTCAAGATGCCCACAGGAAGCTCGAAGCCGCGAAGCAGAATGTTGTATCCAAGGAAAAGGCGCTTGATGCTGCAAATCAGCGATTGGCCGACGCAGAGAAGAAGATCCGCGAGGATGCGGCAGCATTTGTAACGCTCTGCGGCAGCGGCGAATTGTCGCTGGACTTGGTTATCCCAACGCTTCCGGTGCCCGACGATCTCACAAATTTGGTGCAGTGGATAAAGGCTAATCAGAACAAACGAACTGCCTGGGAAAAAGCCTCGAACGACTGTGTAGCCGACAAAAAGTTCATCAACACCTTGCGCACCTCCCTTGATACGCTGGCGGCCAACAAAAGGATCGCAAAGGAGCTAGAAGCCCTTGTCCCGCGCATCAAGGAAGTGGCCGAACTAGTTGCAGAGCAGCGGAAGAAGTTCACCGACGACATCTTGAGCGCGATTTCCAGCAGAGTCGGAGAACTCTACGACGCCATCCACCCGAATGAAGGGCTCGACAAGATCGTCTTGGCGCTGGATGCCGCCAAACGGGCTTCCTTGGAAATAGCCACGGAGTTCTGCGGTAAGAAGGATGCGCCGCCACAGGCGTATTTCAGCGACTCGCACTTGGATACCTTGGGACTGTGCATCTTTCTGGCCTTGGCTGAGCGCGACGCTCCGGAAGAAAAGCTGCTAGTACTCGACGATGTACTGGGCAGCGTTGACGAGCCGCACGTCGAACGCATTATTGGAATGATCTACGACGTGCTTCAGAAGTTCCGGCACGCTGTAGTCACTACGCACTACCGGCCTTGGCGCGAGAAGTTTCGCTGGGGCATGTTGAAGCCCGATCAGACCTGTCACTTCGTCGAACTCGGCAAGTGGGGCCTTGACAAAGGCATCAGCTTGAGTGGCGCCATAATCCCAGAGATCACTCGGTTAAAGATGCTCTTGGCTGACCCGAACCCTGATGTTCAGGCCGTCACGGGCAAGGCGGGCGTTATCTTGGAGGCGTTGCTCGACTTCCTCACGCTGCAATATGCCTGCGCCGTGCCTCGAAAGCACGGCAACACCTATGTGCTGGGTGATTTACTGGGCGCAGTAAATGGCAAGCTGCTTGCGGCACTAAAGGTTGAAGTCCTGGACCAGACTACTGCCGGCAATGTCGTCACCACCGTTGCACTGAAACCCATCCTGGATGAGATCATGCAGGTGGCCCAAACCAGGAATGTGTTGGGTGCGCACTTCAACCAAACCGGCTTCGATCTTTACCCTGAAGATGGCATCCGCTTTGCCAAGTTAGTTGAGCAACTGTCTGATGCCCTTGTCTGCCCCGATCATGGGCGACCTATGAAGGACACGGGCAGCTACTGGCGCAATGGCGGCGATACCCGTCGATTGCACCCGCTAAAGAAACCTGGCTGAAAGAGCGATGAACAATAAACAAAAACTGGAACTCACCTGGATCGGCAAGGACAAGCGCCCCAAGCTGGAGCCGCGCATCCTGCTGGAAGACCTGGAAAAGTCCTACCACGCCAAGCAGCGCGTGACGAAAAACGATCTTTTCGATAACCGGCTGATCTTTGGCGACAACCTCTTGGCCTTGAAGGCGCTGGAGGCGGAGTTCACCGGCAAGGTGAAATGCGTGTTCATCGACCCGCCGTACAACACCGGCAGCGCGTTCACGCATTACGACGACGGGCTGGAGCATTCGATCTGGCTGTCGCTCATGCGCGACCGGCTGGAGATCATCCGGCGGCTCTTGTCGGAGGATGGCTCGCTGTGGATCACCATCGACGACAACGAATGCCATTACCTCAAGGTATTGTGCGATGAGATTTTTGGGCGGAGAAATTTTTTGTCATGTTCGGTATGGAATCACAGCGTTCAGTCTAAGGGTTATAGAGGTAAATTCTCTGTCCATCACAACTACATTCTTGTTTACCAGAAGTCATCTGAGTTTGTGCTGAAAGACCTGCCAAGACAGGAGGAGCACAATGTCAATTACTCCAATCCAGACAACGACCCTCGCGGCCCATGGCGCGCAGGAGACGTGCGAAATTCGCTTGTGCGGCCAAATCTCATGTATGACATTGTGACGCCAAGCGGAAAGCTGATTCGTCACCCGCCAAAGGGATGGAGGTTTAGTAGAGAAACGTTTGAAAAGGAACTTGCAGAGGGGAAGATTAAGTTCTCCGATGATGAGACGCGCATCATACGGAAAATTTACTTGGCTGATCAGGAAGGACGCGTCCCGGAGACCATCTGGTTTGCAAAAGATGTCGGCACAACCAGAGAGGCAAGCGCCGAGGTTCGAGCATTTGTCGAAGGCGATTTTTTCGACACTCCCAAGCCTGAAAGGCTGATAAAACGCGTGATCGAACTTGCCACCAACCCCGGCGACCTCGTCCTCGACTCTTTCGCCGGTTCCGGCACCACCGGTGCCGTCGCCCACAAAATGGGCCGGCGCTGGATCATGGTGGAGCTGGGTGAGCACTGCCACACGCACATCATTCCGCGCCTGAAAAAGGTCATCGACGGCGAAGACCCGGGCGGCATCACGAAGGCCGTGGGCTGGCAGGGCGGTGGCGGCTTTCGCTACTTCAAGCTCGCGCCCACGCTCATCGTCAACGACCGCTGGGGCAACCCCATCATCAACCCCGAATACAACGCGGCGATGCTGGCGGAAGCCTTGTGCAAGCTGGAGGGCTTTACCTACGCGCCTTCGGAGGTGTTCTGGTGGCAGCACGGGCACTCCAGCGAGCGGGATTTCATCTACGTGACCACGCAAAACCTCTCTGCCGAGCGCTTGCAGGCGCTTTCCGATGAGGTGGGCAGCGAACGCAGCCTACTCGTGGTGTGCAGCGCGTTTCGCGGCGTGACGGCAGGTGAGGCGGCCCTGCGCTGGCCGAATCTGACGCTCAAGAAAATCCCCAAGGCGGTGCTGGCGCGTTGCGAATGGGGGCATGACGACTACAGCCTGAACGTGGCGAACCTGCCGATGGCCAAGCCCGACCCGGTTGAATCTTCCGCAGCAGCCGAGGCGAGCAGGAAAACCCGGAGCAGAAAAGGATCCGCTGCGAGCGCGGATCAGGGCAGCCTTTTCGAGCGGAACGGCGGGGAGGACAAACAATGAACAGCCGCGTCCTGCATGCCGTCACCGGCCGTCTTTCTCTGCGCCCGCCGCAGGCGGAATCACTCTCGAAGCTGGCTCGCGCGATCGAGGCCGCGCCGCAGATGCTGGGCCACGAACGGGATATTGCGGTCATCCTGTCCACGCTCAAAGCCGAGTTCCCCACCCTGGAGGACTTCGAGCGCGAGTTTCCTTCGCTGTGCTTTTCGCTGGCCACGGGCGTGGGCAAGACGCGGCTGATGGGGGCATTCATCGCCTATCTGCACCTGGCGCATGGCATCCACAACTTCTTCGTGCTCGCGCCCAATCTCACCATCTACGACAAGCTGATCACGGATTTCACGCCCAATACGCCCAAGTACGTGTTCAAGGGCATTGCCGAGTTCGCACAACGCCCGCCACTCATCATCACCGGCGACAACTATGACCAGACCGGCGCGGTGGTGGATGAGACCGCGCTGGGGCTGGGCTTCGACGTGCGCATCAATATCTTCAACATCTCGAAGATCAATTCCGAGGTGCGCGGCGGCAAGGAGCCGCGCATCAAGCGGATGCGCGAGGTGCTGGGCGACAGCTACTTCAACCATCTGGCGAACCTGCCTGACCTGGTGCTGCTCATGGACGAGTCGCACCGCTACCGGGCGCAGGCGGGCATGCGAGCGATCAACGAATTGAAGCCGCTGTTCGGCTTGGAGGTGACGGCCACGCCCTTCGTGGAATCGAGCCGCGGGCCAGTGCCGTTCAAGAACGTGGTGATGGACTACCCGCTGGCGCGGGCGCTGGAAGACGGCTTCGTCAAGGAGCCGGCAGTCGTTACCCAGCGCAACTTCAAGGCCAGCGACCACACGCCGGAGGAAGTCGAAAAGATCAAACTGGAAGACGGCGTGCGCCTGCACGAGACGACCAAGGTGGAACTCACCACCTACGCCCGCGAAAACGGCGTCAAGCCCGTCAAGCCTTTCATGCTGGTGATTGCGCGCGACACCACGCACGCGGCGCAGCTCAAGGCGCTGATCGAGTCGGAGGCGTTCTATGACGGGCGCTACGCAGGCAAGGTGATCCAGGTCGATTCCAGCCGCACCGGGGCGGAAGAGGAGGAAATGATCACGCGCCTCTTGGCCGTGGAGAGCGTGAGTGAGCCGACCGAGATCGTGATTCACGTCAACATGCTCAAAGAAGGTTGGGACGTGACCAACCTCTACACCATCGTGCCGCTGCGCGCCGCCAACGCGCGCACGCTGATCGAGCAGAGCATCGGGCGCGGCCTGCGCTTGCCTTATGGCAAACGCACCGGCGTGGCGGCGGTGGATCGGCTCAATATCGTCGCGCACGACAAATTCCAGGAGATCATCGACGAAGCCAACCGGGGCGACTCGCCGATTCGCCTCAAGCAGGTCATTCTCGACGCGCCGAGCGCGGACGATAAGAAGGTCAGCGTGCAGGTCAGCTCCGGTGCTGCGGTGCGGCTGGGCCTCACGGATGCCGCTCCCGCCGTCGACCACGCTTCGGCGGCGACCCACGGCGGATCGGAGGGCGGCCGGGCCACACCCGCACCGACGCCGGTGTTCACCAGCGAAGCGGAGAAGCAGGCTGCGCGCGTTGTCATGGACGTCATCGGCACTTACGAGGTCAGGCGCGACCAGGTGCCAACCAGCCGTGCGCTGCTCAACCCCGAGGTGCAAGCCGCCATCCTCGCGGAAGTGGCGGAGCGGCTGAAGCCGATGCAGGGCGAGCTGCTGGCGGGCGTGGATGAGGCTGTTGCTGTGCTGGACCTCTCGGCCGTGGTGGCCAAAACGGCGGAGATCGTCGTTCAGCAGACCATCGACATCCCGCGCATCACCGTGGTGCCCAAGGGTGAGGTCACGACCGGCTTTCGTCCTTTCCGGCTCGATGTGAGCCAGCTTCACCTCCAACCCGGTGAACGTGAAATCGTGATCCACAACCTGCACACCAACGAGCAGGACACGCTGGCCGCTGAAATTGGCCTCAAAGAACAACGCCCTGAGGACTACATCGTCCACGCGCTGGTGGATTTCGACGACATCGATTACTTCACCCAGGCCGATCTGCTCTACGACCTGGCAGGGCAGATGGTGCAGCACCTACAGGGCTATTTGTCACCGGACGACGTGATCCGCGTACTGGATCGGGATAGGCGACTCATCGCGCGGGAAATCCACGCGCAAATGATGGCGCACTTCTATGAGGAGGCGACCGAGTTCGAGGTGCAGGTCAGTCGCGGCTTCACGGCGCTCAAACCCTGCACCTACACCGCCACGGCAGGACAGGACCCGCGCCATTTCCGCGAGACGGTGGAGGACGTGAGCGCGATCCGCCAAATGCTGTTCGGCGGGTTCACGAAATGCCTGTACCCGCTGCAGAAGTTCGACTCGGACAGCGAACGTCGCTTCGCCGTCATTCTGGAGCGCGACGCCAGCAAGTGGTTTAAGCCGGCAAAGGGGCAATTCCAGATCTACTACAAGCTCGGCACCGAGCAGCCGGAGTACGTTCCTGACTTCGTGGTGGAGATGGATGCATGCATCCTGATGGCCGAGACCAAGAAGCGGGACGACCTGGGCACCGATGAAGTGAAGGCCAAGGCCGCTGCGGCGGTGCGCTGGTGCCAGCACGCGACCGAGTACGCCAAGAGCGTCGGCAGCAAGCCGTGGAAGTACATCCTGGTGCCGCACGATGAAATCATGGAATCGGAGCGGCTGGCCGACTTCCTGCGCTTCGAAGAGAAGAGTTGAGGCGGGATACCCATACAACCGTTCTCCATCACGCTTTTCGCAACCTCCGGTGACCCCGAAGGGATTCGTCACGTCGACAAGTCGAACTGGTCGGGCTACGGCGTCGTCTTCACCAAGGAGTTGTTCCATCAGCTGAAGCAGGAGCCGGGCTTCTCGCAGGCTGGCATCTACATCCTCGTCGGGAATGCCGCCGAAGAAACGATCTACATCGGCGAGGCCGACCCGGTCGGTGACCGGCTGAAGAACCACGTCTCGAACAAGGAAGGTTGGGTGTTGGGCGTCTACTTCTTCGACCGCAACCACAAGATCGGCAAGACCGAAGTCCAATACCTGGAGTCGGCACTGGTGGCGCTGGCCAAGAAGCATGACCGGGCCATTTTGCTGAACAAGAACAACCCGACTGCTCCGACGATGGCCCCGGCAGCCAAGGCCACGGCGCAGGCCTTCCTGGCCGACATGTTGCTGATCCTGCCGATGCTGGGCATCAACGCTTTCACCCCGCCGAAACAGGAAGACCCGAGCGATCAGGTGCAGCCAGTTGGTTCGGAGAACGACAAGTTCGACACCATCGTTGTTCCCGCACGCGAGGAAGGATTCAAGCAGCGCTTCCTGAACGAGCACTGCTGGTTTGCCGTTCGGATCAATGCGAAGCACATCCCGAAGCTGAAGTTCATCGCTGCCTATCAGGTCGCCCCCGTCGCAGCGATCACCCACATTGCCGAGGTCGAGGCCATCCTGCCTTACAATGACACAGGGAAGTACTTGATCAAGTTCAAAGGGCCTGCGACTGCGATTGTCCCGATCCCGCGCCCGGAGAACAGCGAGATCAATATGCAGTCGTCCCGCTACGCGCTGCGGGAAAAGTTGTTGGCGGCCAAGAATCTGGATGAAGTCTGGGCCTAAACCCTGGGGGGATTCAGGCCGACAGAATTCGCGCTTCTGCTTCACGGCGAGCAACCAACCCGCCAGATGTTCTACTTTTGAAATGTCCGCTTGACGGCGGAGCTTACGCTCGTTGATCTGGTCCGGTTTGGCTAGGAATTACTAAACAAAAAGCCCCACATCGGCTGGAACCGTTGCAGGGATTGCGTTTGAACATGGTGGCCGGGGAGGGAATCGAACCCCCGACACGGGGATTTTCAATCCCCTGCTCTACCAACTGAGCTACCCGGCCATGGGCGTGCGAGCCGCGCATGATACGGGGTGATCGCGTCCGCGGCAAGCCGTCTGCGGGGTGAACATGGGCAGGGCGCGCGCGACTGGCTAAGCTTGGGTTGCGGCAGGCGCGCGGATGATGCCTGCAGGCCACCACGGAGTCGTGCGATGAACGCCATCACTGCCAAGTCCCTGCCCGTTGCCATGATCGCCGCGCTGGTCTTGTCCGGTTGCGCCACTGCGCGGATCGACGATGGCCAGCGCCTGGCGCTGTACCAGGCGCATGCCGGCGCGCCGGTGTCGCAGGTGCGCTACTACGACCCGATCGGCTGGGAGCGCGTGGATGGCCAGCACGTCGCGCTGCAAATGCGGCCGAACGAGACCTGGCTGCTGACGCTGTCGGGGCCGTGCCTGGATTGGGCCGGCGGGTCGCCGTTCCTGAAGGTGGTGTCCAGCGACGGCATGACCCTGTCCACGTTCGATCGGGTGCAGGTGCCGGGCGGTCCGATGAGCTGCCAGATCCGCGAGATCCGCCCGCTCGATGCCAAGGCGGTGCGCGCCGCGGAGAACGCGCAGCGCGCGCAGGCGAAGGCTCAGGCCTCCGGCACGTAGCCGGCGGGCTTGTCGGCGCCGCCGCCGAACAGGAACTTGGCCATCTCGCCTTCGAGGAAGGCGCGGTGCTGCGGGTTCAGCGGCGACAGCCGGTTTTCGTTGATCAGCATGGTCTGGTGTGCCAGCCAGCGCTGCCAGGCCGGCTTGCCGACGGTCTCGAACACGCGCCGGCCGAGCTCGCCGGGCCACGGCGGGAAGTCCAGGCCGTCGGTGTCGATCCCGTCCACCACGCAATGCACTTGGCGGGTCATGCGGTTTGCTCCTGCAGAAGTTTGCGAATGGGGGCGGGCAGGCCGATCGCGGAAAGCTCCGCGCGGCGAGCCCAGCGCAGGCCGTCATTATCAGCGATGCGCGGCTTGAGGCCCTCGACGCGCGCGCGCAGCGGGTGCAGGCGTAGGCGGTAGTGGCTGAAGGCATGTTCGATCGGGAGCAGCGCCTGCGTTGCGCTGGCATCGCCGCGCAGGTGGTCGCAGAACCAGGCGCGTGCCTGCGCCGCATCGTCCAGCTGCGGCAGCGACCACAGCCCGGCCCAGACCCCGGTGGGCGGGCGCCGCTGCAGCAGCACGCGGCCCTCGCCATCCTCGGCCAGCAGCAGGTGCGCTTCGCGCTGCGGCAACGGCTTGCCCGGCTTGGGCGCAGGCAGGTCGGCGATGCGACCGTCGCGCCGCGCAACGCAAACGTCCTGCAGCGGGCACAGCGCGCAGGCGGGATTGGCGCGGGTGCACAACGTGGCGCCGAAATCCATCTGCGCCTGGGTCCAGTCGGCCAGCCGCGTGGGCGGCAGCAGGGATTCGGCGATCGCCCACAGGCGCTTCTCCACCACCGGCTGGCCCGGCCAGCCTTCGATGCCGAACACCCGGCACAGCACGCGCTTGACGTTGCCGTCGAGGATCGGTGCGGGATCGCCCCAGGCCTGGGCGAGGATCGCTCCGGCCGTGCTGCGGCCGATGCCGGGCAGCGCGATGAGTGCATCGAGGTCGTGCGGCAGCTCGCCGCCGTGGCGCTCCAGGCACAGCTTTGCGGCGGTATGCAGGTGGCGGGCGCGGGCGTAGTAGCCCAGGCCCGACCATAGCGCGAGGACCTCGTCCTGCGGCGCGCGCGCCAGTGCCGGCAGGTCGGGCAGGGCGGCGACGAAGCGCTCGAAATAGCCCGCCACCACCGATACCTGCGTCTGCTGCAGCATGATCTCGCTCAGCCACACCCGGTACGGCGTGCGCGGGTGCTGCCAGGGCAGGTCGTGGCGGCCGTGGCGATCGAACCACGCCAGCAGGTGCGCGGTGATGTCGGGTGCGGCGCTCATGGCGCGTCGTCGATTTGCACTTGCACCCCGTCCAGCGTCACCCCGTCCAGCACCAGATGCGGGGTGGTCAGGGTGCCGGCCAGTGGCGGCAACGGCGAGCCGCTACCGCCAGCGTCCAGCCACGCCAGCATCTCGGGGAGGCGGAAGCCCGCCTCCAGCGCGGTGGCGTCGCGGCGCAGGGTGAGGCGGGCCGGGCCGGAGGCATCCGGCGCGCCGTCGTAGGCGAGGGTGAAGCTTAGCGGCGTGGAGGACGCGTGCAGCGGTGCCGGCAGTGGCGGCCAGCCCGGCGGCCAGGCGGCGATCTCACCGGTCAGCTGCAGGCGCAGGCGCGCGCCCAGGCGGAGGCTGCCGCGCGCGCTGGCCCGTGGCACCTGAGGATCGCCTTCCAGCACCACGCTGGCCGGTACGAAGCGCCAGCGGGCATCGTTGAAGGCCATCGGCGCGGCTAGCCCGAGCCGGAACGCGGTGCTGCCGCCGGCCGACTGGTAGCGCGCATCCAGCCCCAGCCGCACCGGCTGCATCAGCGCCGAATCGCGCCCGATCCGCAGCGGCCCGGCCAGGAACACCTGCGCCGGCATCCGCCAGCCCTCGCCCGAAAACTCCAGGCGGCCGCGCGCGGAGAGCTGCGCCGGCTGCCGCTCCAGCAGCCGCTGCGGGGTATCCAGCGAAAGCGCGAGCGCGGCCGGCAGGGTGAACGTGCCTGCGGCGTAGCGGCCGCGCACGTTAAGGTGCAGCACCTGGCGCGGATGCAGCGCGGGCAGGTCGATGGCCAGCGCCTCGATCCGCCAGTCGTCGTTGTCGATCCGCCCGTCGCGCACGCGCAGGCCAGCGACGAGGGTGGGCAGCCGGGTCTCGCCGGGTGGCCGCCCGGCCAGCCAATGCTGCAGCGCCGGCAGGTCCAGCACCGGGGCGTCCAGCTCGATCCGTTGCACGGTGAGGTCGGTGCCGCGGGTGCGCAGGGTGCGCCACGGCAGCGCGACGAACACGCGGCGCGCGCGCAGCAGGGCACGGGCGGCGCCAGGTTCGCGCGCGACCAGCCCGCGCAGTTCCAGCTGCGGGGTGCCGCGCAGGCGGTAGTCGAAGCCGTCGGCCTCAAGATCCAGCGCCAGCGCATCGCCGGCCAGCGCCAGCAGGGCGCGTCCGGCGCGCGGGGCCGGGGCCAGCCAGGCCATGAGCAGTAGCAGCAGGGCCAGCGCCAGCACGATGGCCAGTGCCGCCAGCCGCAGCCACCGGCGCGGGCGCGGGCCGGCGGGCAGCGCCGCGCTCACCCGCCCAGCGACTCCGGCAGCAGCGCGTCCACGAACGCCTCGGCGTCGAATTCGCGCAGGTCCTCCGGGCGTTCGCCGATGCCGGCGTAGCGGATCGGGATGCCGAACTCGCGCGCCAGTGCGAACACCACGCCGCCCTTGGCGGTGCCATCCAGCTTGGTCACCACCAGGCCGGTGACCGGCAGCTTCTCGCTGAACTTGCGCACCTGGTTGATCGCGTTCTGGCCGGTGGTGCCATCGATCACCATCAGCACCTCGTGCGGCGCTTCCGGGTCGAGCTTGCGCAGGACGCGCGCGACCTTCGCCAGCTCGTCCATCAGCCCGCCCTGGGTGTGCAGGCGGCCGGCGGTGTCGGCGATCAGCACGTCGATGCCGCGCGCGCGCGCCGCCTGCAGGGCATCGAACGCGACCGAGGCGGCATCCGCGTTCTGGCCCTGCGCCACCACCGCGACCCCGTTGCGCTCGCCCCAGGCCTGCAGCTGCGCGACCGCGGCGGCGCGGAAGGTGTCGCCGGCGGCCAGCATCAGGCTGCGGCCTTCGTCCTTGTAGCGGCGCGCGAGCTTGCCGATGGTGGTGGTCTTGCCGGCGCCGTTGACGCCGACCGTGAGCAGCACGAAGGGCTTCTTCGCCGGATCGATGCGCAGCGGGCGCGCCACCGGCCGCAGCAGCGCCACCAGTTCGGCGCGCAGCGCGGACAGCAGGGCATTGGCGTCGGCGAACTCGCGCGCCTGCATGCGCTTGCGCAGGCCTTCCACCAGCGCGCTGCTGGCGGTCACGCCGACATCGGCGGTGAGCAGGGCGGTCTCGATCTCGTCCAGCAGGTCGTCGTCCAGGCGCGGGTTGCGCGAGAACAGGCCGCTGAAGGTGCGGGCGAAGGCGCTGCCGCGCAGGCGCTGCCGCCAGCCGGATTTGCCGGCGGCGGCAGGGGCGGGCAGCTCGGCCTCGGCAGCGGGCGCGGCGGGGGCGGGAACATCGGCCGCGGCCGGGACGGCGGGCGGCGCGGGCGTCTCCGGCGGAGGCGTTTGCGGGTCGGGTTGCTTGCGGCGGAACCAGCTGACCATGAGGCCGGGGGAATAGCGGAGAATGGCGCGCATGGTAGCACCCGCCCTTGCCCCTTCCCGATGAACCGCGCCCGCGCAAACCCTTCCGTGGCGCGGCCCGGCAGCGTCCGCATCATCGCCGGGCAGTGGCGCGGCACGCGCCTGCCGGTGCCGGATCGCCCCGGGCTGCGGCCCACCTCCGACCGCGTGCGCGAGACCCTGTTCAACTGGCTGCAGCCGGTGCTGCCGGGGGCACGCGTGCTGGACCTGTTCGCCGGCAGCGGCGCGCTGGGGCTGGAGGCCGCCTCGCGCGGGGCCGCGCACGTGCAGCTGGTGGAGGCCGAGCCGTCGCTGGCGCAGGCGCTGGCGGGCACCGCCGCGCGGCTGGACCCGCAGCGCCGGGTGGCGGTGCACCAGGGCGATGCGCTGGCGTTCCTGCGCGCGCATGCCGGTGCCCCGTTCGACATCGCCTTCGTGGATCCGCCGTTCGCCGCCGGACTGTGGCCGGCGGTGCTGGAACTGCTGCCGGCGCGGCTGGCGGCGCAGGCCTGGCTGTACGTGGAGAGTCCGGCCGATCAGGCACTGGAGCTGCCCGCGGAGTGGGCACTGCATCGCGAAAACCACACCCGCCAGGTGCGCTATGCGCTGTACCGGCGCGGTACACTGGGGCAATCCTGAACAGCGGCGGTTCGACGACGACATGAGCGTGGCGGCACGCACCGCGGTCTATCCCGGCACCTTCGACCCGATCACCAATGGCCACCTGGACCTGGTGGACCGGGCCGCGCCGCTGTTCGAACGCCTGGTGGTCGGGGTGGCGGCCAGCCCGTCGAAAGGGCCGGCGCTACCGCTGGAACTGCGGGTGGGGCTGGCGCGGCAGGCGCTGGGCCACCACGCCAACGTGGAAGTGCGCGGCTTCGACTGCCTGCTGGCGCACTTCGTGCGCGACATCGGCGCCGGCGTGCTGCTGCGCGGCCTGCGCGCGGTGTCCGACTTCGAATACGAATTCCAGATGGCGAGCATGAACCGCCACCTGATCCCGGAGGTTGAAACGCTGTTTTTGACCCCGGCCGAGCAATACGGCTTCATTTCGTCGTCGCTGGTGCGCGAGATCTCGCGCCTCGGCGGCGATGTCTCCGGCTTCGTCCCGCCCGCGGTCGCGGCGGCGCTCGAGGCCCACTGGCGTGGCCGGGCCACATGAGCCAGGCCGCCGCCACCGCTGCATCCACATCCACTGCCACGCCCGGGGGAAAGCCCATGAACCTGTTGTCCCGTTTGCTCGTCGTCGCCTGCCTGGTGCTGCCGTTCACCGCCTGCAAGAAGGAAGAAGCCCCGCAGGCGCAGGCGCAGGTCGCGCCGCCGCTGCCCACCAGCAGCGAACAGAAGGACTGGAAGCCCTACCTGGAATACAAGCTCACCCCGCACATGGGCGGCATCACCAGCAGCCCCTACGTGTATTTCCTGCCGAAGGCCGATACCGAAGATTTCGACGGCAAGTACCAGCGCCAGCTGGAGAAGCTGCAGACCGACCTCGGCCGCGGCATGACCGAGGGCGTGATGCTGGTGTTCGCCTCGCCGGCGCCGGAGAAGGAAGTCGAGATGATCGAGGCCGCCTTCAAGGACGTGCCCCAGGGCAGCATGAAGGGCGTCAAGGTGGTCTTCATCGGCACCCCGATCCTGGGCGAGCGGGTGAAGGCCGCGGTCGAGCCGGCCGGCGTCAGCTACATCTTCGAAGAAGCCAAGTAAGCCGGCAGCAACCGTCCGCCGCGGGCCCGCCCCGCGACGGACGCAGGCGCAGGGCCGACGCCGGTGCGCGCCGTCCATCGCCACTCCGGCGCGCCGCCCCGGCGGCCGCCGTCTTGCCCGTGGTACCGCAAGGAGTGAACGCATGAACCGCATCGCCTGGCTGCTCTTGGCCTTCCTGCTTCCGCTGGCGGCTGCCGCCGGCCCGGCCGCGCCCGCCGCGCATCCGCCCGGCGCCGCGGTGGCCTCCGCGCACCATCTGGCCACCGAGGCCGGGATCGAAATCCTGCGCCAGGGCGGCAATGCGTTCGACGCCGCGGTGGCGGTGTCCGGCGTGCTGTCGGTGGTGGAACCGATCAGCTCCGGCCTGGGCGGCGGCGGCATGTGGCTGCTGCACGATGCCAAGAGCGGGCGCGACGTGTTCGTGGACGGGCGCGAGACCGCCCCGGCCGCGGCCACCCCGGACAAATTCCTCGATGCCAAGGGCAACCTCGACCCGCAGCGGTCGCAAAACGGCCCGTGGTCGGCCGGCATCCCCGGCCTGCCGGCGATGCTGGTGCACGTGGCCGAGAAATACGGCCGCCTGCCGCTGAAGCAGAGCCTGGCCCCGGCCATCCGGATCGCCCGCGAGGGGTTCCCGGTGTATGCGCGGATGGCCAACGGCTACGCGGTCAAGCGCCAGGTGATGGACCGCTATCCCGGCACCCGCGCGGTGTTCTCGCCGGGCGGCAAGCCGATCCGCGAGGGCGATGTCTTCCGCCAGCCGGACCTGGCCGCCACACTCGAGCGCCTCGCCGCGCAGGGCTTCGACGGCTTCTACCGCGGCACCACCGCCAAGCGCCTGGTCGCGGGCGTGAACGCCGCGGGCGGGCAATGGACGCTGGAGGAGCTGGCCGCCTATCGGATCAAGGAGCGCGAGCCGATCCACTTCCGCTACCACGACTGGAACATCACCACCGCGCCGCCGCCGTCCTCGGGCGGGATCGCGCTGGCGCAGATGCTGCAGATCCTCGCGCCCTACGACCTCAAGGCCATGCCCGAGGCCGAGCGCGTGCACATGGTGGTGGAGTCGATGCGGCGCGCGTTCCGCGACCGCACCTTCTACCTGGGCGATCCGGATTTCGTGAAGATCCCGCAGCGGCTGCTGCTGTCGCCCGACTACGCCGCCGGCCTGCGCGCGGGCATCGACCCCGACAAGGCCACCCCCAGCAACCTGCTGTCGGGCCAGCCGACCCCGCTGGAAGACGAGGAGACCACCCACTTCTCGATCATCGACGCCGACGGCAACCGGGTGGCCGCCACCCAGACCGTGAACCTGCTGTTCGGCTCCGGCCTGGTGCCGCCCGGCACCGGGGTGCTGCTGAACGACGAGATGGACGACTTCGCGCTCAAGCCCGGCACGCCCAATGCGTTCGGGGTGATGGGCTACGAGGCCAACGCGCCCAAGCCGGGCAAGCGTATGCTCAGCTCGATGACGCCCACTTTCATGGAGTCCCGCGACAAGGTGGTGGTGCTGGGGACGCCGGGTGGCAGCCGCATCATCACGATGGTGCTGCTGGGCATCCTTGGCTATGACGCCGGGTTGGAAGCGCCGCAGGTCGCCGCGCTGCCGCGCTACCACCACCAGTGGCTGCCGGATGTGATCGACGCCGAGCCCAAGGCGATCTCCGCCGAGGCCGCGCAGGCATTGCAGGCGATGGGGCATACCATCGAGCTGCCGCCGGATCGCGCCGAGGGCGGACGCGGCTCCAGCCATGTCTGGGGCAATCTGCAGACGGTGGAGTGGGATCGCCGCGCCAACGTCATGCGCGGCGGCAGCGACCCGCGCAATCCGGAAGGCAAGGCCGCGGTACTGGCGCAGCCCTGACCGGCGCGCGCCATCCCCGCGCCACCGCGCAGGAGGCATCCCCATGAAACTCTGGTCCCTGCTGGGAAATTCGCAGAAGCTCGATGGCGGCGCGATGTTCGGCAACGCGCCCAAGGCGCTGTGGGCGCGCTGGATGGCGGTGGACGCCGACAACCGCATCGACCTGGCCTGCCGCGCGCTGCTGGCCAGCCCGCTGAACGGCAAGACCGTGCTGTTCGAGACCGGCATCGGCGCGTTCTTCCCGCCGCCGCTGCGCGAGCGCTACGGCGTGGTGGAAGGCCGCCACGTGCTGCTGGATTCGCTCGCCGCGGCCGGGTTCTCGCACGAGGACATCGATGTGGTGGTGCTCAGCCACCTGCATTTCGACCACGCCGGCGGGCTGCTCGCGCCGTGGGCGGAGGGCCGAGCGCCGGAACTGCTGTTCCCGAACGCCACCTTCGTGGTCGGCCGCGACCACTTCGAGCGCGCGCGCCATCCGCACCCGCGCGACCGCGCCAGCTTCATTCCGGAACTGCCCGCGCTGCTGGAGGCCAGCGGCCGGCTGGAACTGGTGGACGGCGACCACAGCGCTGCGCTGGGCGAGGCCGTACGCTTCCACCACAGCGACGGCCACACGCCGGGACTGCTGCTGGCCGAGATCGTCGGCCCGGAAACGGTGGACGGGCAGCCGCACGGCGGCGTGGTGTTCTGCGCCGACCTGATCCCGGGCCGGCCATGGGTGCACGTGCCGATCACCATGGGCTACGACCGCAACCCCGAGCTGCTGATCGACGAGAAGCGCGCCTTCCTCGAGGACAAGCTGGCCCGCGACGTGCGCCTGTTCTTCACCCACGATCCCGGCTGCGCGCTGGCGCAGGTGGTGCGCGACGACAAGGGCCGCTTCGCCACCGCGCACGAATACCCCGAACTGCACGCCCGCCCGCTGGCGGCCTGAGGAATCGCGATGCCCCGGATCACCCTGCTCATCACCGGCCTGCACGTGCTGCTGATGCTGGTGCTGCTGGCGCGCATCTCGCAGGTGCGGCACGCGCGCGGCATCGGCCTCGGCGACGGCGGCGATCCGGACCTGGTGCGGCGCATCCGCGTGCACGGCAATTTCGTCGAGCACGCGCCGATCGCCCTGCTGCTGCTCGCCCTGCTGGAGCTTTGCGGCCTGCCCTCGGGCTGGGTCTGGGGCTTCGGCGCCGCCCTGCTGCTGGGCCGCGTGCTGCACGCGCAGGGCCTCTCGCGCCGCAGCGGCCACTCCTTCGGCCGCTTCTGGGGCACCGCCCTGACCTGGCTGGTGCTGCTGGTCATGGCTCTTGCCGGGGTGTGGCTGGCGCTGCGCCAGGGGTGAAGCTGAGCCGCCCTGGCTGCAGGACTACAGATGCAAGAAGGGGCGGCTCGCGCCGCCCCCTCCGATATGCGCGGTGGTTCCAGCCCCGCGCTCAATTGCCTGCAGGCGCTGCGCCCTGGCCGATGTATTTGCCCAGGAAAGCTTCTATGCGGCGATAGAATTCAGCGCGGTTCTTGGGGTCGACGAAGCCATGGCCTTCGCCGTCCACGACGAACGATTCGACGGATTTTCCTTGCGCCTTCAGGGCTGCTTCCATGACCTTGAACTGATTGAAGTCAGCGGTCTTGTCGTTGCGGCCATGGGCCAGCAACACGGGTACCTGTATCTCGCTGGCGCGTTGTACCGGAGATACTTTGGCTAGCGCGTCCATGTCGGTGCCGAGAGTCCGATCGAGGAAGCGGAGGGACCGCTTGGAAATGCCCTGGTTCTTGTCCGTCTTGCGCATCAGAGGAAGATCGTAAACGCCTACGTAGCCGATCCCACACTTGTACATGCCAGGGTTGAGGATTGGCTGGATCAGCGCGGTGTATCCGCCGAAGCTGCCGCCGAAAGTACAGATGCGGGCAGGATCGGCTAGCTTGTTGGCAATGGCCCAGCGCACCCCGTCGGTGATGTCATCCTGGATCTTGGTGCCCCAGCCCTGCCAGCCGCTGCGCTGGAACTCTTCGCCGCGCCCGCCGGAGCCCCGGTAGTTGACTTGGAGCACGGCATAACCACGGCTGGCGAGGAACTGCACGTATTCGTCGAAGCCCCATCTGTCATAGATGCCAAAAGGCCCACCGTGCGCCATCACGACCATGGGCTTCGGTCCATCGCCCTTGGCAGTATAAAAGCCGAATATCTTCTGGCCGCCGCGGTTGGTGAACTCAATGGGGCGGGTCTGCGCCATCGACTCGGGCTTCAACCACGGCTTGTAATCGATGATCTTCTGCACTTGCCTGGTCGTGCGGTCATAGATGTAGTAGCTGCCCAGGTCGCGGTCCGACCAGGTGGAGAACAGCACCTTGTTGCCGTCGCGGCTGAAGCCAGTGAAAGACACCATGTAGCCCGGAAAAGCGGCCATAAGTCCCGCATGCAGCTTGGCCCACTCCGAATTCGGGTCGATGTATTGGAGTGCCGGTTTCGCGGCATCGTAGGTCACCGCGAACGGAATTCCATCAAGGCCGGAATAGAGGAATCCGCTGACGGCGACATCGGGATCGCCGGCGAGCTTGGTGCGCGTTCCCGCTTGGAGGTCGATCTTGTACGCTTGTGCCGGCTCCAGCGCATCGGTCACCAGCGCATAGACAGTGTTGCCGTCGGGCGCGAACCTGGCCGAGTAAAGCATCCGCCCTGCGATCGACTTCGGTAAGGGCTCCCAAGCGCCGCCTTTGTTCTTGCGATAAGCCAGCACTGGCTCGTCATTTTCGTCCCAGGTGGTCCTGAAGCGTGGTTCGCCGCTATTGTCGAACTGGTAGGACGCAAGCCCGCTGCTGCGTTCGATCTCCTTGCGCTCGCCAGTGAGGGTGTTCACCCTGAATATCGTGGTGCCTGGCTCCTCGCCACAGTCCCAGCAAGTGAAATCCACCAGCGCCATGCCGGGTTCATCGTGCAGCACTTTGGCGATGACCGACCAACCGCGATCCTTGCGCTTGCCGCGCTTGGTCTGGTTGTCGGGAACGAAGCCGAACAGGACGTCCTGGTTCTTGGCGTGGATGTCGGTGGTGTATAGCTCGCCCTGCGAGACCGGTCGCGCCTTCAGGGGTTCCATTGCGGCGCGTGACACCACCAGCTGGTCATCCGCCGTCCAATAAATGTCCGAGACGTGCTGCTGCCGGCCGAACCGCATGATCTGTGATTTTCCGGTGGACAGCCGCGTCACTTCCAGGGTCGTTTCCATTCCATCGGCCGAAGGCACGGCAAAGGCAATGTATTCGCCGGAAGGCGATAGCTCCACTTCCCATGCTTCTGGGCGCTTGGTGAATTCTTCGGCCGGTATCGATTGTGCCTGCGCTGCGGGTGCAAGAATGGTCATCGCAGCCAAGATCGTGAACATAAAACGACGCATGAACTTTCCCCGAGTTAAAACAATCCCTGCTTGCGAGGATAACCGCAGACCCCAGGCTGCAGCTAGGACTTGAATTCCTCGGCCTGAAGGAGGGGCGGAGGTCATCGTCGCGATAACGAGCAAAAGAGGCGTCTTCCAGCTCACACCTCAAGCATCGCCAGGTCGCTCTTCTGATCCAGCCGCGCCGCGGGGGATCATCCGCCGCAATGACGGTGGCGCTGTCGCGACGGCCGAGGGCAATGGCTCGCCGGGCTCAGACTTCGAGGGTCGCCAGGTCGCCCTTCTGCTCCAGCCGCGCCGCGGGGGATCACCCGCCGCAATGACGGTGGCGCCGTCGCGACGGCCGAGGGCAGTGACTCGCCGGGCTCAGACCTCGAGCGTCGCCAGGTCGCCCTTCTGCTCCAGCCGCGCCGCGGGGGATCATCCGCGGCAATGACGGTGGCGCTGTCGCGACGGCCGAGGGCAGTGGCTCGCCGGGCTCAGACCTCGAGCGTCGCCAGGTCGCCCTTCTGCTCCAGCCGCGCCGCGGGGGATCATCCGCGGCAATGACGGTGGCGCCGTCGCGACGGCCGAGGGCAATGGCTCGCCGGGCTCAGACTTCGAGGGTCGCCAGATCGCCCTTCTGCTCCAGCCAGGCTTTGCGATCGGCAGCGCGTTTCTTGGCCAGCAGCATGTCCATCAGCCCGTGCGTGGCGGCATCGTCGTCCACGGTCAGCTGCACCAGGCGGCGGGTGTCCACGTGCATGGTGGATTCGCGCAGCTGCTGCGGGTTCATCTCGCCCAGGCCCTTGAAGCGGGTGACGTTGACCGGGCCCTTGAGCTTCTCGCGCTGGATCTTCTCCAGCAGCAGACGCTTTTCCTCCTCGTCCAGCGCGTAGAACACCTGCTTGCCCACGTCCACCCGGAACAGCGGCGGCATCGCCACGAACACGTGGCCGGCGCGCACCAGCGCGGGGAAGTGTTTGAGGAACAGCGCGCTGAGCAGGGTGGCGATGTGCAACCCGTCGGAATCGGCGTCGGCCAGGATGATGATCTTGCCGTAGCGCAGGCCGGAGATATCGTCCTTGCCGGGGTCGCAGCCGATCGCCACTGCCAGGTCATGCACTTCCTGCGAGGCCAGCACCTGGCCGGAGGCGACTTCCCAGGTATTGAGGATCTTGCCGCGCAGCGGCAGGATGGCCTGGAACTCCTTGTCGCGCGCCTGCTTGGCGCTGCCGCCGGCGGAATCGCCCTCGACCAGGAACAGCTCGGTGCGTGAGAGATCCTGGCTGATGCAGTCGGCCAGCTTGCCGGGCAGGGCCGGGCCCTGGGTCACCTTCTTGCGGACGATCTGCTTTTCCGTTTTCAGGCGTGCCGCGGCGCGCTCGATGGCCAGCTGCGCGATCTTCTCGCCGAGCTCGACATGCTGGTTCAGCCACAGCGAGAACGCGTCGTGTGCGGCGCCTTCCACGAACCCAGCGGCCTGGCGCGAGGACAGGCGCTCCTTGGTCTGGCCGGAGAACTGCGGGTCGGTCATCTTCAGCGACAGCACGAAGCTGACGCGATCCCACACGTCCTCGGGCGCCAGCTTGACGCCGCGCGGCAGCAGGTTGCGGAAGTCGCAGAACTCGCGCAGCGCCTCGGTGAAGCCGGTGCGCAGCCCGTTGACGTGGGTGCCGTGCTGGGCGGTGGGGATCAGGTTGACGTAGCTCTCTTGCACCAGCTCGCCCTCTGGCACCCAGGCCACCGCCCAGTCCACGATTTCGGTGTCCTTCTTCAGCGAGCCGACGAACAGCTCCGGCGGCAGCAGCTCGCGGCCTTCGAGCTCGCCTTTGAGGTAGTCGCGCAGGCCGTCCTCGTAATGCCACTGCACGCGCTCGCCGCTGGCCTCGTCGAACAGGGAGACGGTCAGCCCCGGGCACAGCACGGCCTTGGCGCGAAGCAGGTGCTTGAGCGCGCGCAGGTTGAACTTCGGGGTGTCGAAGTACTTCGGGTCCGGCCAGAAGCGCAGGCGGGTGCCGGTGTTTTTCTTGCCAACGCTGCCGACGATCTCCAGCTCCGATGCGCGCTCGCCGTTGGCGAACGCCATGTGGTATTCGTTGCCGTCGCGTTTGATGAAGACATCGACCCTCGATGACAGCGCGTTGACCACGCTCACGCCCACGCCGTGCAGGCCGCCGCTGAAGGTGTAGTTCTTGTTGCTGAACTTGCCGCCCGCGTGCAGGCGGGTGAGGATCAGCTCGACCCCGGGGATCTTCTCCTCCGGGTGGATGTCCACCGGCATTCCGCGGCCATCGTCGGCCACCTCGCAGCTGCCGTCGGCATGCAGGGTCACCTCGATGCCCTTCGCGTGCCCGGCCAGCGCCTCGTCCACTGCGTTGTCGATCACTTCCTGCGCCAGGTGGTTGGGGCGGCTGGTGTCGGTGTACATGCCGGGCCGGCGCTTGACCGGGTCCAGGCCGGAGAGGACTTCGATGTCGGCGGCGTTGTAGCGGGTGTTCATGCGTGCTGACTGCGTGGGGACGGTGCAGGATGGGCGGGCCGCCCGGCGTGGTCAAGGTGGACGGCGGCCGCGAACCGTGGCACGCAAGGCGCCGGATTTGCGCCAGATCAACGCCTGCATGGCCGGTGGACGCGACCATGCCGCGCGTTCCCCACCACGGAGGCCGGCGATGGCCGACCAGTACGAAGACCTGCAGCAGAGCTACGGCCGCTGCCTGCGCGACAAGCGCTTCATCGAACGTTTCTACGAGGTGTTCATGGCCAGCCATCCGGCGATCCCGCCGATGTTCGCCAGGACCGACTTCGGCGCCCAGCGCGTGGCGCTGCGGCGCGGTATCAGCGTGGCGATCCTGCACGCGGCCGGCAGCGGGCTGTCGCGGCGGACCACCGAGCAGATGGCCGACGTGCACGCCCGCCACGGCCGCGCGCCGGTTGATCCGGCGCTGTACCCGTACTGGATCGACAGCCTGCTTGCGGTCATCGCGGAGACCGACCCGGAGGCCACGCCGGCCCTGCTGGCGCGTTGGCGCACGGCGATGGGCGTGGTCTGCGCCACCTTCACCGAACGTTACCCCGGCCACTGAGGCCGGTCCGCCCGGGGCGATCGCCTACAATCCGGCCGAATCGCCGTTCGGCGCGGTTCTTCGGAGCAAGGGATGGCGGCAGGCACGGGCGAGACGTTGGCACGGGGCGCAGGCGGAGCCGCAGCGCCGCACGCCCTGCGCGTGCTCGCGGCCGACGTCGGCGGCACCTATGCGCGGCTGGGCCTGGTGGATCTTGCGGACGATGGGTTCCGCGTCGGCTTCCACCGCCGCTACGCATGCGCGGCCTTCGCCAGCCTGGCGGCGGTGCTGCGCCAGTTTCGCCACGAGGCCGAGGCGGCGGGCGAGCGTGACATCCCGAAGGTCTGCGTGGTGGCCATTGCCGGCGTATTGCAGGGCGATGCCCTGCTCAACGGCAATCTGGCCTGGCCGGTATCGCTGGCGGCGACCCGGCGCGATGCCGGCATCGCGCAACTGCATCTGGTCAACGATTTCGAGGCGCTGGCGTGGGCGCTGCCGCGCATTCCGCGGGCGCAGTTCCAGCCGCTGGGAGATGCGCGCGGCCTGCCGCTGCCGGTCCTGCTGCTGGGTCCGGGCACCGGGCTGGGCGCCGCGCTGCTGGTGGAGCACGCGGGGCGGCTGATCGTGCAGCCCAGCGAGGCGGGGCAGGCCGCGCTGGCGGCGGGCACGCCGCTCGAGCTGGAGGTCGTAGGCTTGTTGCAGGCGCGTTTGGGCCATGTGGCCAGCGAGCGGGTGTTCTCCGGGCCCGGGCTGGTGACGCTATACCAGGCGCTGGGCACGCTGCGCGGTGTGCCGACGCGCTGGCAGGCGCCGGCCGAGGTGGTGGCGGCAGCGGACGGCGGACAGGACCCGCTCGCCGCCGAGGCATTGAGCCTGCTGTGCGGCTGGCTGGGCAGCTTCGCCGGCGACCTGGCGCTGGTCTTCCGCGCGCGCTCGGTGTGCTTGGCGGGCGGCCTCACCGGGCATTTGCTGCAACACCTGCGCGATGGCGCGTTCATGCGGCGTTTCCTCGACAAGGGCGTGCTGTCCGACACCCTGCGCCAGGTCCCGGTGCACGCGTTGGAGCACGGCGACCTCGGCCTGGTCGGGGCCGCAGCCTGGCTCGCGGCGCAGCCGCGCGCCTGAGGCGGGCGGCGTCTGCCCCGTCGGCGGAGCCGCTGGCAGCCCGCTTTGTGTATCCGGATCAATGGCTTAAGCCTGCGCAGCGTGGCGGGCGCCGTGCACGCGCCCGGGGCTTGCCGCTAGAATGTGCATTTCCAGCGCCGCGCTGCCGACATGACTTCCCCAGCCTCCCATACGCCCCTCCTCTTCGTGACCGGGGGCGTGGTGTCCTCGCTTGGCAAGGGCATCGCCGCCGCCTCGCTCGCGGCCATCCTCGAAGCCCGTGGCCTGCGGGTCACGATGATGAAGCTCGATCCCTACCTCAACGTCGATCCGGGCACGATGAGCCCGTTCCAGCACGGCGAGGTCTATGTCACCGACGATGGCGCCGAGACCGACCTCGACCTCGGCCACTACGAGCGCTTCGTCAATACCCGTCTGTCCGGGCGCAATTCCATCACCACCGGCAAGATCTATGACACGGTGATCCGCAAGGAACGCCGCGGCGATTACCTGGGCGGCACGGTGCAGGTGATCCCGCACGTCACCGACCAGATCAAGCATTGCATCGACGCCGCCACCGCCGGCTTCGACGTGGGCATCGTGGAGATCGGCGGCACCGTGGGCGACATCGAATCGCTGCCGTTCCTCGAGGCCATCCGCCAGCTGCGCATCGAGCGCGGCGCGGACAAGGCGATGTTCATGCACCTGACCCTGGTGCCCTATATCGCCGCCGCCGGCGAGCTCAAGACCAAGCCCACCCAGCACTCGGTGAAGGAGCTGCGCGGCATCGGCATCCAGCCGGACGTGTTGATGTGCCGCAGCGAGAAGCCGCTGCCAGAGGGGGAGCGCCGCAAGATCGCGCTGTTCACCAACGTGCCGGAGAAGGCGGTGGTGTCGGCGATCGACCTCGACAATATCCACAAGATCCCGCGCTGGCTGCATGCGCAGGCGCTGGACCAGATCGTGGTCGAGCAGCTGCGCCTGCAGGACAAGGCGCGCGCGGCAGACCTGTCGGAATGGGACGCGGTGGTGGATGCCGCCGAGCACCCGGACGACGAGGTGACGATCGCGGTGGTCGGCAAGTACATCGACCACAAGGACGCCTACAAGTCGGTGGCCGAGGCGCTGAAGCACGGCGGCCTGCGCCAGCGCACGCGGGTGAACCTGAAGTGGCTGGAGGCCGGCGACGTCGAGCGCGAGGGTGCGGCCGCGCTGCTGGCCGACGTGGACGGCGTGCTGGTGCCGGGCGGGTTCGGCGACCGCGGCTTCGAAGGCAAGGTGCTGACCTCGCAGTACGCGCGCGCCACCGGGCTGCCGTATTTCGGCATTTGCTACGGCATGCAGGCGGCGGTAGTGGACATGGCCCGCCACGAGGCCGGGCTGGCCGGCGCCAACAGCACCGAGAACGACCGCAACACCGCGCATCCGGTGATCGGCCTGATCACCGAATGGCGCACCCAGAGCGGTGAGGTCGAGCGTCGCAGCGAGGATTCCGACCTCGGCGGCACCATGCGCCTGGGCTTGCAGGAGCAGCGCATCAAGCCGGGCACGCTGGCGCACGCGCTGTACGGCAAGGACGTGGTCGCCGAGCGCCATCGCCACCGCTACGAATTCAACAACCGCTACCGCACCCAGCTGGAGGCCGCCGGCCTGGTGATTTCTGCCGTGTCCATGGATGATCTGCTGGTGGAGATGGTGGAGCTGCCGCAGGCCGTGCATCCGTGGTTCCTGGCCTGCCAGGCGCATCCCGAGTTCCTGTCCACGCCGCGCAGCGGGCATCCGCTGTTCATCGGCTTCATCCGCGCCGCCCGCGAACGCCGGGCGGGCAAGCAGAAGTGAGCGCATCCATGGATCTTTGTGGCTTCAAGGTCGGGCTGGACCAACCGCTGTTCCTGATCGCCGGCCCCTGCGTGGTCGAGAGCGAGCAGCTGCAGATCGACGTGGCGGGGCAGCTGAAGGAGATCACCGGCAAGCTCGGGATCCACTTCATCTTCAAGTCCAGCTTCGACAAGGCCAACCGCACCTCGCTGCACAGCTTCCGCGGCCCGGGCATGGAGGAGGGCCTGCGCGTGCTGGCCGAGGTCAAGCGCCAGCTGGGCGTGCCGGTGCTCACCGACGTGCACGAGTACACCCCGATGGACGAGGTGGCCGCGGTGGTGGACGTGCTGCAGACGCCGGCGTTCCTGGTGCGCCAGACCGATTTCATCCGCAAGGTCTGCGAGGCTGGCAAGCCGGTCAACATCAAGAAGGGCCAGTTCCTGTCGCCCTGGGACATGAAGCCGGTGGTGGAGAAGGCCAGGTCCACCGGCAACACCCAGATCATGGTCTGCGAGCGCGGCGCCAGCTTTGGCTACAACAACCTGGTCAGCGACATGCGCAGCCTCGCGGTGATGCGCGACACCGGCTGCCCGGTGGTGTTCGATGCCACCCATTCGGTGCAGCTGCCGGGCGGGCAGGGTACGAGCTCGGGCGGCCAGCGCGAGTTCGTGCCGGTGCTGGCACGCGCGGCGGTCGCCGTGGGCGTGTCCGGCCTGTTCATGGAAACCCATCCCGACCCCAGCAAGGCACTGTCCGACGGCCCCAACGCCTGGCCGCTGGGCAAGATGGAAGCGCTGCTGGAAACCCTGCTGGAACTGGACGCGGCGACCAAACGCGGCGGCTTCCTGGAACAGACCCTCTGAACATCCCTGGACGATCCAACACGATGACCACGATCACCCGCATCCACGCCCGCGAGATCCTCGACAGTCGCGGCAACCCCACCCTCGAGGCGGAAGTGACCCTGGCCGATGGCAGCTTCGGCCGCGCCGCGGTGCCCTCGGGCGCGTCCACCGGCACCCGCGAGGCGGTGGAACTGCGCGATGGCGACAAGACCCGCTACGGCGGCAAGGGCGTCTTGAAGGCGGTGGGCAACGTCAACGGCGCGATCGCTGCGGCGCTGGCCGGCTTCGATGCTGCCGACCAGGCCGGGCTGGACAAGCGCCTGATCGACCTCGACGGCACCGAGAACAAGGGGCGGCTGGGCGCGAACGCGCTGCTGGGCGTGTCGATGGCGGCCGCGCATGCGGTGGCGGCCTCGCGCAAGCAGGCGCTGTGGCAGTCCCTGGCCAGCATGACCGGTGCGACGCCGATGCTGCCGGTGCCGATGATGAACATCATCAACGGCGGCGCGCACGCCGACAACAACGTGGACCTGCAGGAGTTCATGATCCTGCCGGTCGGCTTCGACCGCTTCTCCGAGGCACTGCGTGCCGGCGCCGAGGTGTTCCACGCGCTCAAGAGCGTGCTGAAAGGGCGCGGGCTGTCCACCGCGGTCGGCGACGAGGGCGGCTTCGCGCCCGACCTGCGCAGCAACGAGGAAGCGCTGGAGACCATCCTCGAGGCGATCGGCAAGGCCGGCTACAAGGCCGGCGAGGACATCGCGCTGGGCCTGGACGCCGCCGCCAGCGAGTTCTTCGAGAACGGCAAGTACCAGCTGACCGGCGAGGGCAAGCGCCTGTCGGCCGAGCAGATGGTCGAGTTCCTCGAAGGCTGGGTGCGCCAGTACCCGATCGTCAGCATCGAGGACGGCATGGCCGAGCAGGACGCGGCCGGCTGGAAGCTGCTCACCCAGCGCCTTGGCGCCCAGGTGCAACTGGTGGGCGACGACAATTTCGTCACCAATCCGCGCATCTTCCGCCAGGGCATCGCCGATGGCATCGCCAACGCGATCCTGATCAAGGTCAACCAGATCGGCACCCTGAGCGAGACGCTGGAGGCCATCGCGATGGCGCAGGCGGCCGGGTATGCCGCGGTCGTCTCGCACCGCTCCGGCGAAACCGAGGACACCACCATCGCCGACATCGCGGTGGCCACCACCGCGACCCAGATCAAGACCGGCTCGCTGTGCCGCAGCGACCGCGTGGCCAAGTACAACCAGCTGCTGCGGATCGAGGAGCAGCTGGGCACCGCGGCGCGCTATGCCGGGCGCGAGGCGTTCGTGTCCCTGCGGCGCTGAAGGCGGCCGGGGCGGCGGTGAAACCCATGCGCTGGCTGCTGTTGGGTCTGCTGCTGTTGCTGGCGGCGCTGCAGTACAAGCTGTGGTATGGCAGTGGTGGCCAGCGCGACGTAGCCGCGCTCAAGGCGCAGGTCGCCGCGCAGGCGGCCGAGAATGCGCGCCTGCAGGCGCGCAACGATGCGCTGGCGGCGGAGGTGGCCGACCTCAAGGGCGGCGGCGAGGCGGTGGAGGAGCGCGCGCGCGTCGAGCTGGGCATGGTCAAGCCCGGCGAGACGTTCTACCGGGTGATCGACCGCCCGGCGTCGGCCGCGCCGGCGCAGCCGCCTGCGCATGAAGAGGAGCCTTCGCAATGAGCTGGGCGCTGATCCCGGCCGCCGGACGCGGCCTGCGCTTCGGTGGTGCGCGTCCCAAGCAGTACCTCGAGGTCGCCGGCAAGCCGCTGCTCGCGCACGCAATGGATGCGCTACTGGCGCATCCGCAGGTGGAGGGTGCGGTGATCGCGCTGGCGGCGGATGATCCCTACTGGCCTGGCTGGACCACGCGCCAGGGCAAGCCGGTGATCACCTGCACCGGCGGCGGCGAGCGCGCCGATTCGGTGCTGGCCGCGCTTGAGGCACTGCCTGCGAGCGTCGCCGACGATGCGCTGCTGCTGGTGCACGATGCCGCGCGTCCCAACCTGCACGCGGATGACATCGGCAGGCTGATCGCGGCCGCCGAGGCCTGCGCGGAGGGTGCCATCCTCGCCGCGCCGGTGCGCGACACCCTCAAGCGCGCGGACGGCGATGGCCGGATCGCGGCCACCGAGCCGCGCGAGCGCTTGTGGCGCGCGCTGACCCCGCAGGCGTTCCGCCGCGACCTGCTCCGGCGTGCGCTGCTGGCGGCGCGCGCGGACGGCGTGGTGGCCACCGACGAGGCGATGGCGGTCGAACGCCTGGGCCTGCGCCCGCGGCTGGTGGAAGGTCGCGAGGACAACCTGAAAGTGACCACTCCGGCGGATCTCGCGCTGGCGGCCTTCCTGCTGGAGAACCGCGAATGACCGACATCCGCATCGGCCAGGGCTTCGACGTGCATGCCTTCGGCGCGGGCGACCACGTGATGCTGGGCGGCGTGCGCATCCCGCACGATCGCGGCGTGCTGGCGCATTCCGATGGCGATGTCGCGCTGCATGCGCTGTGCGATGCCATGCTCGGCGCGCTGGCGTTGGGCGACATCGGCCGCCATTTCCCGCCGTCGGACGCGCGCTGGAAGGACGCCGACAGCCGCGCCTTCGTCCGCCACTGCGATGCGCTGCTGCGCGCGCGCGGCTGGCGGGTGGGCAATTGCGACATCACCGTGGTCTGCGAGGCGCCCAAGGTCGGCCCGCATGCGCAGGCGATGCGCGAGGCGATCGCCGCCGACCTCGGCATCGATACCGATGCGGTCAGCGTCAAGGCCACGACCAGCGAGCGGCTTGGCTTCACCGGCCGCGGCGAGGGCATCGCCGCGCAGGCGGTGTGCCTGCTGGTGCGCGCGTGAGCGGTGCCGGACAGCCGGCGGAGGCCGCGCGCGACCCGTTGCCGCGCGCGCACGGCGCGCCGGTGCTCGCTGCGCGCATGCGCAGCACGCCCGCGGACTTCTTCGTGGAGGAGCTGCCCGGGTTCGCGCCCAGCGGGGCCGGCGAGCACCTGCTGCTGACGGTCGAGAAACGCGGCATGAACACCGCGTTCGCCGCGCGCCGGATCGCGCAGTGGGCGGGTGTGGCGGAGTCTGCGGTGGGCTATGCCGGGATGAAGGACCGCCACGCCGTCACCCGCCAGCGCTTCAGCGTGTGGCTGCCGAAGAAGCAGGCGCCCGACCTGGCCGCGCTCGAGAGCGATGATCTGCGCGTGCTGGCGCATGTCTGGCATGCGCGCAAGCTGCCGCGCGGCGCGCTGGCCGGCAACCGCTTCGTGCTGGTGCTGCGGCAGGTCGCGGGCGCGCGCGCGGCGATCGAGGCGCGGCTGCAGGCGCTGGCCGCGCGTGGGTTGCCCAACTACGTCGGAGAGCAGCGCTTCGGGCGCGGCGGCGGCAACGTGCAGCAGGCGGTGGCGATGTTCGCCGGGCGCCGGGTCAAGCGCGAGGAGCGCGCGCTGCTGCTGTCGGCGGCGCGCTCGGAACTGTTCAACCGGGTGCTGGCGGCGCGGGTCGCGCAGGACTGCTGGGACCGCCCGCTGGAAGGCGAGGTGTGGCTGCTGGATGGCCGCCGCAGCGTGTTCGGGCCGGAACCGTTCACGCCGGAGTTGCAGGCGCGGCTGGAGGCGTTCGACATCCATCCCAGCGGCCCGCTGTGGGGCGCGGGCGAACTGCGCAGCACCGATGCGGCGCGCACCCTGGAGCTGGCCGCGCTGGAGGGCGAGACCGCCGCCCGCCTGCGGCGCGGGTTGGAACAGGCGGGCCTCACCCAGGAACGCCGCGCTCTGCGCCTGCGCCCGCAAGACCTGGCCTGGGACTGGCCGGCGGAGGATGTCCTGGAATTGCGCTTCGCGCTGCCGCCCGGCGGCTATGCGACGACCGTGCTGCGCGAGCTGGGCGAAGTCGTGGACGCGGCCGCGCCATCGGCATCGACCGAGGCATCGGTCTAGCGGGCGCGTCGTCATCCTCATTGCGCCGAAGCGGGGCGCCGCGCATCGAGCAGACCGTGGGCCTTCAGCGCTTCTCCAGCAGCACCAGCACCGCGCCGGTGCCGCCCTGTGCGGCCGGCGGGGAATGGAAGGCGAGCACGTCGCCGCGCTGGCGCAACAGGCGGTCCACCAGGTTCTTCAGCACCGGCAGGCGTTCCTCCGAATTACGGCCCTTGCCGTGCACGATCCGCACGCAGGCCACGCCGTGCATGCGGCAGTCGCGCAGGAAGGCGCGCAGCAGGGCCTCCGCAGTGCGCGCGGGCAGGCCGTGCAGGTCCAGTTCCTCCTGCGCCGCATAGCCGCCGCGCGCCAGCGTCTTCAGCACCCGCGGCGGCACGTCCTCGCGCCGGTAGGCCAGCACGTCGCCGGCTTCCAGCGCCGACACCAGCAGCTGGCGGAACTCCTGCCGCGCGGCATCCTCGTCGCGGCGGGCCATCCGGGCCGCGGGCTTCGGCCTCGGCGGCGCGGGTGGCGGCGGTGCGGGCGGCAGCGGACGCACCCGGCCGGCATCGGCGCCGATCGCGGCGCGGAACAGGCTGGCGTCGTCCTCGGCGGCAGCCGGATCGTCGGCGGGCGGGGCCTTGCGCATGCGCCACAGGGTACCGCGAAGCGCGCCGGGCATCCGGTATCATGCCCGCATGCACATCGTTCCAATGCCGTGATGCGGGTCCTGGTCAGCAACGACGATGGCGTCGATGCCCCCGGCATCCACGCCCTGGCCCAGGGCCTGCGCGATGCCGGCCACGACGTGGTGGTGGTGGCGCCCGACCGCGACCGCAGCGGCGCCAGCAATTCGCTGACGCTGGACGCGCCGATCCGGGTGCTGCGCATGGACGACCGCACCTGGAAGGTGTACGGCACGCCCACCGACTGCGTGCACGTGGCGGTCACCGGGATGCTGGAGGCGCTCGGGCTGGAGCCTGACATCGTGGTGTCCGGCATCAACAACACCGCCAACCTGGGCGACGACGTGATCTACTCGGGCACGGTGGCAGCGGCGATGGAAGGGCGCTTCCTCGGCCTGCCGTCGGTGGCGGTGTCGCTAGTGACCGAGGACCATCGCGGCCGCCATTACGCCAGCGCCGCGCGCGCCGCGGTGGAGATCGTCGAGCGCCTGCGCCGCGATCCGCTGCCGGCCAGCACCATCCTCAACGTCAACGTGCCGGATCTGCCCTGGAACGAGATCCGCGGCTTCGAGACCAGCCGCCTGGGCCATCGCCACCGCGCCGAGCCGTGCACGCCGCAGCAGGACCCGCGCGGCCGCCAGTGGTGGTGGATCGGCGCCGCCGGCGACGAGCAGGACGCCGGCCCGGGCACCGACTTCCACGCGGTGCGCAGCGGCCATATCGCGATCACCCCGATCCACGTGGACCTCACCCGCTACCAGGCGCTGGAGCAGGTGGCCGGCTGGGTGGGCGGATTGGCTGCGGCGCTGGAGGCGCGCCCGTGATCGCGCGCCTGCGCCTGCAGCCGGCCGACGTCGGCATGGGCCTGACCGGGCAGCGCGTGCGCGACCGCCTGATCGAGGACCTGCGCGCCGGCGGGATCGCCGACGAGCGCGTGCTGAACGCCATCCGCACCGTGCCGCGCCACCAGTTCGTGGACGAGGCGCTGGCCAGCCGTGCCTACGAGAACAACGCGCTGCCGATCGGGCATGGGCAGACCATCTCGCAGCCGTACGTGGTGGCGAAGATGACCGAGGCCCTGCTGCGCGATGGCAGCCCGCAGCGGGTGCTGGAAGTCGGCACCGGCTCCGGTTACCAGGCCGCGGTGCTGGCCGCGCTGGGGCTGGACGTGTTCACGGTGGAGCGCATCGGCGACCTGCTGCGCACCGCGCGCAAGCGGTTCCGCGCGCTTGGCCTGCACGTGCGCAGCAAGCACGACGACGGTCGCATCGGCTGGCCGGAGCAGGCCCCGTTCGATGCCATCATCGTCACCGCCGCCGCCCCCGCGCTGGTGGACGCGCTGCTGGAGCAGCTCGCCCCCGGCGGCGTGCTGGTGGCCCCGGTCGGCGCGACCGGCGCGCAGACCCTGCTGCGCCTGCGCAAGGAGGCCGATGGTGGCATCACGCGCGAGGAACTGGGCGCGGTGGTATTCGTTCCGCTGCTGTCGGGGATGATCGACTGATGCGCCTGTTCGGTCCGTTGTACCAGCGCGCGCTGGCCTGGTCCCGGCATCCGAAGGCGCCCGCGCTGCTGGGCGGGCTCAGCTTCGTCGAAGCCATCGTGTTCCCGGTGATGCCCGAAGTGATGCTGGCGCCGATGTGCCTGGCGCAGCCGCGGCGTGCGTTCCGCTTCGCCGGGATCAGCCTGCTGGGCTCGCTGCTGGGCGCGGTGGTCGGCTACCTGCTGGGCCATTACGCCTACGAACTGGTGAAGCCGGCGCTGGCTGCCCTGGGCTGGCTGGAGCGGATCGATGCCCAGGTCGAGGACCTGCGCGCGATCGTCGCGCATTCGCCGTGGCAGGCGTTCTGGCTGCTGGTGCTGGCCGGGTTCACCCCGATCCCGCTGAAGATCTTCACTTGGGCCAGCGGCGTGGTCGGCGTGCCGCTGCTGCCGTTCCTGGCCGCGATGCTGGTCGGGCGCGGCAAGCGCGTGTACCTGCTGGCGCTGGTGATCCGGCTCGGCGGCGAGCGCGCCGAGCGCGCGCTGCACCGTTGGATCGAACACATCGGCTGGGCGGCGCTGATGCTGCTGGCGGCGCTGGCCGGGTGGTTGCTCCTGCGCGGGCATGCGGCATGATGGCGGGCATGATCCCGCTGCGAATCCCCGCGCTGCTGCTGGTGGCCGCGCTCGCCGGCACCGGTTGCAGCCATACCCGGGTGGTGAAGCCGCCACGCGATGCCGCCCCCGGCAGGACGGTCGGCGCGCCCGCGCCGGCGGTGCAGGCCTCGCAGCCCAAGTACGGCGCGACCGTGGTGGTGCAGCGCGGGCAGACGGTGTACCGGATCGCCACCGAGAACGGCATCACCCCGCTGGACCTGGCGCTGTGGAACGACATTGTGCCGCCCTACACGATCTATCCCGGGCAGCGCCTGCGCCTGTATCCGCGCGATGGAAGCGTGGCCTCCGGCCCGGCGCCCGCGCCATCCACCGGCACGCGTCCGCCGCCTGCATCCGTGCCCGCTCCCGCGCCCGCGCCCTCTCCTGCACCCGCGCCGGTCGCCAGCAGCCTGGCCTGGCAGTGGCCGGCGCAGGGCAGCGTGGTCGGCACCTATGCCGCGGGCGATCCCACCCGCCAGGGCGTGGATATCGCCGGCAATGCCGGCCAGCCGGTGCGCGCCGCCGCCGACGGCGTGGTGGTGTACTCCGGCTCCGGGCTGGTGGGCTACGGCGAGCTGATCATCGTCAAGCACAACGACCAGTGGCTGTCGGCCTACGGCCACAACCGCGCGCGCCTGGTCAACGAGGGCGCGCTGGTCAAGGCCGGCCAGCAGATCGCGGAAATGGGCCGCAGCGGCGCTACCCGCGACATGCTGCACTTCGAGATCCGCTATAACGGCAAGCCGGTCGATCCGCTCCAGTACCTACCCAGGCGCTGAGGGCTCCATGCGCTGCTGCGGCGGCGGATCCCCGGCCCGATGCGAATACGCATCGGGCGCGCGCAGGCGTGCAGTCCTGCGGACTG
>NZ_SMAP01000001.1:0-596104 GCF_004346265.1 Thermomonas haemolytica | reverse complement strand
ACCCAGGCGCTGAGGGCTCCATGCGCTGCTGCGGCGGCGGATCCCCGGCCCGATGCGAATACGCATCGGGCGCGCGCAGGCGTGCAGTCCTGCGGACTGCCAGCACGCCTGCTTGCCCGCTACAACGGCAAGCCGGTCGATCCGCTGCAGTACCTGCCCAGGCGCTGAGGGCTCCATGCGCTGCTGCGGCGGCGGATCCCCGGCCCGATGCGAATACGCATCGGGCGCGCGCAGGCGTGCAGTCCTGCGGACTGCCGGCACGCCTGCTTGCCCACTACAACGGCAAGCCGGTCGATCCGCTGCAGTACCTGCCCAGGCGCTGAGTCGCGGCACCCATCCACCGTCACCATCGGTCGCGGCAGGCGGGGTACGGACGGCACGAGGCCCGCATGCGCGGGCCTCGGGGTGCGTGTGCTTGGTCGGGGCGCCCGCGTGTGCTCAGCGCACCGACTTCAGGGTCAGCTCCAGCTCGTCCTGGCCGTTCTTGCGCTGCAGGATGCGGGCCGGGGTCGGCAGGCCGTCCACCACCCATACCAGTACCTGCTTGTCGTCGCTGGTGCGCCCGACCTTGGTGGCGGTACGCGCCTGTCCGGCGACGGTGACGGTGTCCTTGCCGAGGTTCTGGTAGGTCTGCACGTGCGCGGTGCCATTGTCCACCACCCGGTAGCTCAGCGGCTTGCCGGCGGCCACGTCGCGCACGATCGCCAGGTTCACCAGCATGCCGTCGAGGTCGCCGTCCTGCAGCTTGATCGGGCCGGCGCGGTCGGGCTTCACGTCCCCGCTCCAGCGTGCCTCGCGCTGGGCCCAGTCGTAGCGGGCGTCCTTCTGCGACTTCTTGAACAGCAACTGCGCGGTATCGCTGCCGAATAGCGGGCGGAAGCTGCCCCCCACCTCGTCGAATACGGTCGCCTGGCGCGCGCTGCCAACCGCGTTCTGCACGCTCAGCTCGTAGTTCCAGCGGCCGCCATCGGCTTGCTGCAGGCTGATCCGGGCGGTGGCCGGCACGCCTTTCCAGCTGGCGTCGTAATCGGCCACGAACGGCTTGACCGCCCAGGCCTGGGCCGTGGCCAGCAGCAGCGGCAGCAACACGAACGGACGAAGCGCCTTCATCGGGATTCCTTGCATGACCGGAACGAACGGGCGGGACGGTGCGCAGAGGGCGCGGCCGTCACGCCGGGGCCGACTCTAGCGGCAGCGGCGTAAACACCGGCTGAGCATCGACGAACACGCGCCCGTCCCGTTCAGCCAGGCGGCCGGCGGCGGCCAGGCGCAACACCTGCAGCAACAATGGATGCTCCACCGCCAGCACGCGCGCCGCCAGCGTTTCGGCGTCGTCGCCCGGCCGCACCGGCACGCGCGCCTGCGCGATCACCGGGCCGCCGTCCAGTTCGGCGGTGACGAAATGCACGCTGGCGCCGTGCTCGGCATCGCCGGCCTCGAGCGCGCGCTGGTGGGTATGCAGGCCCTTGTATTTGGGCAGCAGGGACGGGTGGATGTTGAGCAGGCGCCCGGCAAAGCGCTGCACGAAGGCGGCGCCTAGGATGCGCATGTAGCCAACGCAGACGACCCAGTCCGGACGCACTGCCTCGATGGCCTCGGCGAGGGCGGCGTCGAAGGCATCGCGGCCGCCGCAGGACTTCGGCGTGCGGGCCCAGCGCAAGGCCTCCGGCACCCGCTGCAGTGCCTGGGCTTCGGGCTTGTCCGAGAACACGCCGACCACCGACGCGTCCAGCGTGCCGGCGGCGATGGCGTCCAGGATGGCCTGCAGGTTGCTGCCGCGGCCGGAGGCGAGGATGGCGAGGCGGGCGGTCACGGGATTGGCCGTCAGCCGATGCGCAGGCGCTCGCCGTCGCGCGGCGCGGTGACCTGGCCGATCCGCCAGTGCGCCAGCGCGAGGCGGTCGAGGTCCGCTTCGATCGCGGCCACGTCGGCAGGGTCGGCCATCAGCACGTAGCCGATGCCGCAGTTGAAGGTGCGCCACATCTCCGCATCCGCCACGTTGCCTTCGCGTTGCAGCCAGTCGAACACCGCCGGCCGCGGCCAGCTTGTGGTGTCGATGTCCAGCCCCAGCGGGGCCGGGACTACGCGGATGATCTTTTCCACCAGCGCGCCGCCGGTGACGTGCGCCATCGCGTGGATGTCGTGCCTGGCCAGCAGCTCCAGCACGGGCTTGACGTAGATGCGGGTCGGGGCCATCAGCGCGTCGGCCAGCGTGGTGCCGCCGAGGTCCAGGTCCAGCGGGCTGCCTGCGCGCTCGAGGATCCTGCGGATCAGCGAATAGCCGTTGGAATGCGGGCCGCTGGAGGCAATGCCGATCAGCACGTCGCCCGCGCGCAGCTTGCGGGAATCGACCAGCTTCGCCTTCTCGACCGCGCCGACGGTGAAGCCGGCGAGGTCGTACTCGCCCGGCGGGTACATGTCCGGCATTTCCGCGGTCTCGCCGCCGATCAGCGCGCAGCCGGCGAGTTCGCAGCCTCTGGCAATACCGGCGACCACGTTCACCGTGGTCTCGACATCGAGCTTGCCGGTGGCGAAGTAGTCGAGGAAGAACAGCGGCTCGGCGCCCTGCACCAGCACGTCGTTCACGCACATCGCCACCAGGTCCTGGCCGATGGTGTCGTGGTGGTTCAGCTGCTTGGCGAGGATCAGCTTGGTGCCCACGCCGTCGGTGCCGGACACCAGCACCGGTTCCTTGTAGCGATTGGAAAGGTCGAACAGGCCGCCGAACAGGCCCACGCCGCCCAGCACCTCGGGGCGCAGCGTGCGCCGGACCAGCGGCTTGATGCGTTCGACCACGGCGTTGCCGGCGTCGATGTCCACCCCGGCGTCGCGGTAGGTCAGGCCGGGGGGAGAAGGGGGTTGGCTGGTCACGGCGGGCTCGGGCAGGCGCGGGAAACGCGCGATTTTAACAGCCGCCGGCTGCCACCGCCGGGCGCGGTCATGGACGCGCCCGCCCGGCTGCGGCAACATTCCGGCACGAGGCCGGGGTGTCCGGCGGGCGAGGATTGCCGATGCAAGCAACACCGCAAGGGATCGCGCGGGCATGGCCGCGGCTGCTCGCGCTGTGGCTGCTGCTGGGCCTGCTGGCGCCGGGCGCGGCGCTGGCGCAGCGCACCGAGGGCGACCGCGCGGTGGCGCAGGGGCCGTACCAGACCGAGGTGAGCGTGCGCAACCAGACCGACGGCGAGCGCGACAAGGCGTTTGCGCGCGCGCTGGCGCAGGTGCTGGCGAACGTCACTGGCAATCGCGAGGCGGCCCTGCGCGACGGCGTGCGCGACGAGCTGGCGAATGCCAAGGACTACGTCGACAGCTACGACTACCGCCAGGACGAGGGCGTGGGCCCGACCGGCGCGCCCAGCTTCCAGACCATGCTGGTGGTGCGCTTCCGGCCGGCCGACATCGACGGCCTGGTGGACATGTTCGGCCTGCCCAGCTGGCCGCAGCCGCGGCCCAAGCCGGTGCTGTGGCTGGCGATCGACGATGGCAGCGGCCCGCGCCTGGTCGGGCTGGGCCAGGTCAATGCCGCGCGCTCGATCCTGGATGCTGCCAAGGCACGCGGCTACGCGCTCGGCCTGCCGGCCGGCAATGCTGCCGAGATGGCGGCGGTGGGCGCGATCTGGCGCGGCGACGTGGCCGCGATCAGCGCGCTGTCGCGCCGCTACAGCCCGCCGATCCAGCTGATCGGCAAGCTCTACCGCGCCGCCGGCGGCTGGAGCGCGGACTGGACCCTGGTGGACAACGGCAAGGTGCTGGGCAACTGGCAGACCAGCAATGCGGACGCGCTGCGGGCGATGGCGGGCGGTGCCGACGGCGCGGCGGACGCCCTGGCCCGGCGCTACGCCAGGACCAGCCAGGATGCGGCCCCAGGGCGGTTCCGACTGCGCATCCTCGGCCTCCACGGCAGCGATGATTACCTGCGCCTAGCTGGCTACCTCGACGGCCTGCCGGTGGTGCGCCGGATCGCGCCGGTCAGCGCCAGCCCGGATGCGCTGGAACTGGACGTGGATCTCGTCAGCGGGATCGCCAACTTCAGCCGCTACGTGGGACGCGCCGGGGTGCTGGTGCCGGTGCCCGATGCGGGTGACGGTAGCGCCGCCGCGCCGGCCGCATTCCATCTGGGTGGAGGTTGAGCATGCAGCGCGATCAGGATTTGGCCAGCATCGCCGCGTTCTATCGGCGGGTGCAGTGGACCGCACTCGGGGTGGGGCTGCTGTGGTGCCTGTGGCTGCTGGCGCCGATCCTGAGCCCGTTCGTGTTCGCCGCCCTGCTGGGCTGGCTGGGCGATCCGATGGTGGACCGCCTGGAGCGGCGGATGTCGCGCAACAGCGCGGTGGTACTGGTGTTCGCGGTGATGATCCTGGTCCTGCTGCTGGCGGTGGTGCTGCTGGTGCCGCTGCTGGAGGACCAGATCATGACCCTGGTGGATTCGCTGCCCGGCTACCGCGACTGGTTCGTGCAGACCGCGCTGCCGTGGATCGAGCAGCGCACCGGCCTGCAGATCCTGTCGTGGCTGGATCCCGACCGCCTGTTCCAGCTGATCCGCGAGCACTGGCAGGGCGCCGGCGGGATCGCCGCCAGCGTGCTCGGCTACGTCTCGCGCTCGGGCTTCGCGCTGGTGGCGTGGCTGGCCAACATCGCATTGCTGCCGGTGCTGACCTTTTTCTTCCTGCGCGACTGGGACCTGATCGTGGGCCGGGTCGGCGCGCTGGTGCCGCGCGACCACTACGACACCGTGCGCCGGCTGGCGCTGGAGGCCAACGAGGTGCTGGGCGGCTTCCTGCGCGGGCAGCTGCTGGTGATGCTGGTGCTGGGCATCCTGTACGCGCTGGGGCTGTGGCTGGTGGGGCTGAAGCTGGGCATCCTGATCGGGCTGGTGGCCGGGCTGCTGACCTTCGTGCCCTACCTCGGGCCGGCCTCGATCATCCTGTTCGGCGGCATCGCCGCGCTGGTCCAGTTCGGCGACTGGCAGCACCTGGCGGGCGTGGGCATCGTGTTCGGCGTCGGCCAGGTGGTGGAGAGCTTCCTGCTCACGCCGATGCTGGTGGGCGACCGCATCGGCCTGCATCCGATGGCGGTGATCTTCGCGGTGATGGCCGGCGGCACCCTGTTCGGCTTCCTCGGCATGCTGCTCGCGCTGCCGGTGGCCGCGGTGGCGAACGTGCTGCTGCGCTACGCGCAGGAGCGCTACCGCCACAGCCGCCTGTATGCCGGCGACACCCCGGCGATCCTGCTGGACGCCGCGCCCACGCCGCCCGGCGACGACCAGGACGCGGGCTGAGATGGCGGAACACCTCGGCCCGCAGCTGCCGCTGGCGCTGCGGGCGCCGCCGGACCAGCGTCTCGATCGCTACGTGCAGGCCCCGGACGGCCTGCTGCCGCAGCTGCGCGCGCTCGCCGCCGGCGACGCGGGCCGGGTGGCCGGGGTGTACCTGCACGGTGCGCCCGCCACCGGCAAGACCCATCTGCTGCTGGCCTGCTGCGCCGAGGCGCAGGCGGCCGGCCGCCAGGTGGCCTACCTGTCGCTGCGCGGGCTGCGCGGGCGCGTGCGCCTGGCCAGCGAGGGGCTGGAGCGCGCCGAACTGCTGGCGCTGGACGATCTCGATGCGGTGGCCGGCGGGCGCGAGGACGAAGTCGCGCTGTTCGACCTGCACAACCGCCTGCGCGATGCCGGGCGCGCGCCGCTGTACGCCGCCAGCGAGGCGCCGGATGCGCTCGGCCTCGGGCTGCCCGACCTGCGTTCGCGGCTGATGCAGTGTGTGCGCTGGGCATTGCCGGTGCTGGACGATGCCGGGCGCGCGGAACTGCTGCGCCAGCGCGCCGCCGCGCGCGGGCTGGATTTCGACGCCGCCGCGCTGGACTGGCTGCTGCGCCGCGCCAGCCGCGACCTCGGCAATCTCACCGCGATCTTCGAGCGCCTCGACCGCGCATCGCTGGCGGCGCAGCGGCGGCTGACCGTGCCGTTCCTGCGTCAGGTGCTGGGCGCGGACTGAGCGCGCAGTTCCGCGTCCAGCCGCTGCAAGCGCTCCGGCGTGCCCACGTCGGTCCAGCGCCCGCGGTGGTGTTCGCCGCGGATCGCGTCGGCGGCCATGTGCGCGCGCAGCAGCGGGGCCAGCGGGAACTTCGGCTTGCCGTTGGCGCGCAGGGGCGAGGGGATGATGGCGCGCCAGCCGTCCAGCAGCTGCGGGCGATAGACGCCGATGCCGGCATAGGTGAGCATGTGCTGGCCATCGGTGCGTACATGGCCGTCAGCATCCAGTGCGAAGTCGCCTCGTGGCGCCTGCGCCGGCGGATCCACCAGCACCAGGTGCGCCAAGCCGCGCGGGGCGCGCGGCAGGCGGGCGAAGTCGTAATCCGTCCACACATCGCCATTGACCAGCAGGAAGGGCGCATCGTCCGCGCCGCCGTCTGCCAGCAGCGGCAGTGCGTTGAGCATGCCGCCGCCGGTTTCCAGCGGGGTATCGCCTTCGTAGGCGTAGTGCAGGCGCAAGCCCCAGCGCGCGCCGTCGCCCAGCGCGGCGGGGAACTGGTCCGCCAGCCATGAGGTGTTCACGACGACGTCGCGGATGCCCAGCGCCGCCAGTTTCTCCAGATGCCATTCGATCAGCGGCTTGCCGCCGACGTGCAGCAGCGGCTTGGGCGTGGTGTCGGTGAGCGGGCGCATGCGCTCGCCCAGGCCGGCGGCGAAGATTAGCGCCTTCATGCGGCTGCCATCTTCGCGAAGGCGGGCTTGAGCGTGCGCTCCAGCAGCTCGCGCAGCGGGTCGAGTTCGCGGTATTTCGGCACCACCGCATCGAGGTAGGCGAAGAAGCGCGGGGCATCCGCGAGATAGCGCGGTTTGCCATCGCGGTGATGGAGACGGGCGAAGATGCCGAGGATCTTCAGGTGCCGCTGCACCCCGCACCAGTCGGCATCGCGTAGGAACACGTCGAGCACGGGCACCGGCAGGCCGGCCGCGGCGGCGCGTGCGTGGTAGTGGCGCAGCCAGCCCTCCACGCGCGCTTCCGGCCAGCTCAGGAAGGCATCGCGCAGCAGGCTCACCGGGTCGTAGCCGATCGGCCCCAGCACCAGGTCCTGGAAGTCCAGCACCGCCGGGCCGTCCTCGATAGGCATGAGGTTGCGCGGCATGTAGTCGCGGTGCACCGGCACCCGCGGCTGCGCCAGCAGGTTGTCCATCAGCCGGCGCTGCGCCAGCTGCAAGCGTTCGGCATCGCCACAGTCCAGTTCGAGGCCGAGGTGGCGGCGCACGAACCACTCCTCGAACAGGCTCGCGTCGCGCTGCAGCAGCGCCTCGCCGAACACCGGGATGTCGGCAGGCAGGGGGATCGACTGCAGCCGCACCAGCTGCGCGATGGCGGCTGCCATGTGGGCATCGGCATTGCCGGCATCGATCACCTGCGCGAGGGTGGGGCCGCCGAGGTCCTCCAGCAGCAGGAAGCCCACGTCCACGTCGCGCGCCAGCACCTGCGGCACGCGCACGCCGCCGGCCTCCAGCAGGTCGCGGATGCGCAGCCACGGGCGCACGTCCTCCTGGCCGGGCGGTGCGTCCATCACGATGCGGGACGGGGTCGCGCCCAGCGTGCGCCAGTAGCTGCGCAGGCCGGCATCGGTGGAGGCGCGTTCCAGCCCGGCGTCGGGCTGCTGCAGGGCCGCGCGGGCCCAGGCCAGGCGCTGGGCGGCGCGGGCGTCGTGCGTTGCGGGTTCGCTCATGCGCAAAGGGTAAACTGCGGCCCGGTCTTTGCGCAGTCATAGGAAGGCATCCGTGGCCCCATTGCAGCCCGTCCTGTTGTCCGGCGGTTCCGGCACGCGCCTATGGCCGCTCTCGCGCGAGGCCTATCCCAAGCAGTTTTTGCCGCTGGTCGATGACGACACCCTGCTGCAGGCCACCTGGCGGCGCGTGGCCGCGCTGGCGGATACCGCGCCGATCGTGGTGGCGGGCGAGGAGCACCGCTTCCTGGTCGCCGAGCAGCTGCGCCAGATCGGCGCGCCGCGGCCTGCGATCCTGCTCGAGCCGGTGGGCCGCAACACCGCGCCGGCGATCGCCGCCGCCGCGCTGCAGGCGATGGCCGCAGGCGACGACCCGCTGCTGCTGGTGCTGCCCTCCGACCACGTGGTGCGCGACGCCGCCGCGTTCCAGGCCGCCGTGCGCGCGGCGATGCCGGCGGCCGAGGCGGGCATGCTGGTGACGTTCGGGATCGTGCCTACCGCGCCGGAAACCGGCTTCGGCTACATCCAGGCCGAGCGCGGCGGCGCCGAAGGCGTGCGCAGGGTGCTGCGCTTCGTCGAGAAGCCGGATGCCGCCACCGCGCAGGCCTATCTCGATGCCGGCGGCTATTACTGGAACAGCGGCATGTTCCTGCTGCTGGCCTCGCGCTACCTGCAGGAACTGCAGCGCTTCCGTCCCGACATCCTCGCCGGCGTGCGCGCCGCGTTCGCCGCCGCCGCGCGCGATGGCGACTTCATCCGGTTGGACAAAACCGCGTTCGCGGCCTGCCCCTCGGATTCCATCGACTACGCGGTGATGGAAAAGACCGACGCGGCCGCGGTGCTGCCGGTGGACATCGGCTGGAACGACGTCGGTTCGTGGTCGGCGCTGTGGGAAGTGAGCGCGCAGGATGCCGACGGCAACGCCCACCACGGCGACGTGATCGCAATCGACAGCCGCAACAGCTATGCCTACGCGCGCCGGCTGGTGGCGCTGGTCGGCGTGGACGACCTGGTGGTGGTGGAGACCGACGACGCCGTGCTGGTGGCGCGCAAGGACCGGGTGCAGCAGGTCAAGGACGTGGTGGCGCGGCTGAAGGCCGAGGCGCGCCCGCAGGCGGTGCTGCACCGCGAAGTGCACCGCCCGTGGGGCAGTTACGATTCGATCGACATCGGCGACGGCTTCCAGGTCAAGCGCATCAAGGTCAAGCCCGGCGCGCGGCTGTCGCTGCAGTCGCATACCCGCCGCGCCGAGCACTGGGTGGTGGTGCGCGGCACCGCCCGCGTGACGCGCGACAACGACGTGTTCGAGCTGTTCGCCAACCAGAGCACCTATATCCCCATCGGCGCCAAGCACCGGCTGGAGAACCCGGGCAGCGAGATGCTGGAACTGGTCGAAGTGCAGTCCGGCGACTATCTGGGAGAGGACGACATCGTCCGCTACGAGGACGCGTACGGCCGCAGTTGAGGCGCTGGCGGTGGGTGCTTACGCGATGCTAGCCTGCGCAGGCGAGCGACCATCCGGGGAGAGGATTGCATGAAGCGCGTTTTCGCCGCCTGCGTCGCGGCATCGCTGGCGTTGCCGGCCCAGTACGCCCGCGCCGGCGTGTATGCGGACGACCTGGGCAAGTGCCTGGTGGCGTCCACCAGCGATGCCGACAAGGCCCTGCTGGTGAAATGGATCTTCTCGGCGATCGCGCTGCAGAAGGACATCGCGCCCTACACCCGCATGCCGGCCGAGGTGCGCGCCGACATCAACAAGCAGACCGCCGGCCTTTACATGCACCTGCTCACCGAGGCCTGCCGCAGCCAGACCGCGACCGCCTTCAAGTACGAAGGCCAGGCCGCGATCGCCAGCGCGTTCCAGCTGCTGGGCCAGGTGGCCTCGCAAGGCATCTTCAGCGACCCGGCGGTCGAGGCCGGGATGGGCGAGCTCACCCAGTATTTCGATGCCGATAAGCTCTCGCAGGTGCTGGACGCAGGCAAGTAGCCGCAAAGCGCGCCCGCCCCGATCCGGGGCGGGGCGTTGCCGCGAGGCGGGCGCTCACCCCAGCGTCGCCAGCCAGTCGTCGTCGCTGCCTTCGGGGATGTCGGCCAGCAGCGCGGTGCTGAGGTAGCGCTCGCCGGTATCGGGCAGCATGGCCAGCAGCACGCTGCCGGCCGGGGCCTCCTGCGCCAGCGCCAGCGCGGTGGCGGCGGTACCGCCGGCGGAGATGCCGACGAAGATGCCTTCCTCCGCCGCCAGCCGGCGCGCGGTGGCGATGGCGTCGTCGTCGCTGACGGTGCGCAGCTCGTCGGCCACGCCGCGGTTGAGCACCTCCGGCACGAAGTCGGGGGTCCAGCCCTGGATCTTGTGCGGCTGCCAGGCCTCGCCCTTGAGCAGGGCCGCGCCGGCCGGTTCGGTGGCGACGATGCGCACGTCCGGGCGCGCCGCCTTCAGCATCTCGCCGACTCCGGTCAGCGTGCCGCCGGTGCCCCAGCCGCTGACGAACACGTCCAACCGGCGCCCGGCGAAGTCGCGCAGGATCTCGGCGGCGGTGGTGCTGCGGTGGAAGGCCGGGTTGGCTGGATTCGCGAACTGGCTGGCGAGGAACCAGCCGTGCCGCTCGGCCAGCTCGCGAGCCTTGCGCACCATGCCGCTGCCGCGCTCGGCGGCCGGGGTCAGGATGACCTTGGCGCCGTAGGCGCGCATCAGCTTGCGGCGCTCGACCGAGAACGTCTCGCTCATCACCGCGACGAACTTGTAGCCGCGCGCCGCGGCCACCATTGCCAGCGCGACGCCGGTGTTGCCGGAGGTGGCCTCGACGATGGTGGCACCCGGCTGCAGCAGGCCGCGGCGTTCGGCATCGAGCACGATGGCCAGTGCCAGGCGGTCCTTGACCGAACCGCCGGGATTGAACGATTCCACCTTCACGTACACCGTCGCGTGTGCTGGCGCCAGCCGCTGCAGCTTGACGATGGGGGTGTGGCCGATGGTGTCGAGGATGCTGTCGTACAGCGCCATAGGGATGTCCTTGGGAGGCAGGGAAGAGGGAGAGGAAAGTCAGGAGTGTGCCGGGGCCGCCATCATGCGGCGGTGGCGAGCGCGGTATCGGGCGGGCCGACCAGCGGCGGTGCGCCGAACCAGTGCAGGCGGCCGGCCAGCGCGGCGACCTCGCCGACCACCAGCAGCGCGGGGGCCTGGATCGCGTGCGCCTGCGCCAGCTCCGCCAGCGTGTCCAGGCGGCCGGTGAGTACCCGCTGCTGCGGCAGGCTGCCGCGTTCCACCAGCGCGAACGGGGTGGACGGCGGGCGTCCGTGCGCCAGCAGGGCATCGCGCAGGCGCGCCAGCCCGGCCACGCCCATGTAGAACACCAGGGTCTGCCCGGGTTGCGCCAGCGCACCCCAGTCGTGGTCGGGGTCGCCGCTGCAGGCATGCGCGGTGAGCAGGTGCAGCGACTGCGCATGCGCACGGTGGGTGAGCGGGATGCCGGCATAGGCGGCGCAGGCCAGCGCCGCGGTGATGCCGGGCACCACTTCGTAGTCGATGGCGTGCGCGCGCAGCAGTTCCAGCTCCTCGCCGCCGCGCCCGAACACGAACGGATCGCCGCCCTTCAGCCGTACCACGTGCTTGCCGGCGCGCGCCAGTTCGAGCATGAGGGCATGGATGCGCTGCTGGGTGGCGTGGTGGTCGCCGCCGATCTCCTTGCCGACCGCGATCCGCTCGGCATCGCGCCGCGCCAGCGCCAGCACCTCCGCGCTGACCAGGCGGTCGTGCAGGATCACGTCGGCCTGGTTCAGCACGCGCAGCGCGCGCAGGGTGAGCAGGCCGGGATCGCCGGGGCCGGCGCCGACCAGCGAGACCCGCCCGCGCGCAGACGGGGCATCGTCGGCAAGGGCCTGCTCCAGCGCCTGCTGCGCGCCCGCCGTGTCGCCGCCCCGCAGCAGGGCCAGCAGCGGGCCGGCCAGCAGGCGCTCGAAGAAGGCGCGGCGTGCCGCCGGCTGCGGGAACCGCGCGCGGATGCGCGGGCGCCATCCGGCGAGCAGCTGCGCCAGCGCCGTCCATGCATCGTCCAGCTGCACTTCCAGCCACTCGCGCAGGTGGCGCGCCAGCATCGGCGCGGCCCCGCCGCTGGAGATCGCCAGCTGCAGCGGGCCGCGCTGCACCCGCGCCGGCAGCTGGGCGCTGGCCAGCGCGGCGTCGTCCACCACGTTCACCCACAGCCGGCGCGCGGCGGCCGCGGCGGCCACCGCCTGGTTCACCGCGCCGTCGTCGGTGGCGGCGATCACCAGCCAGGCGTCGTCCAGCTGTTCCGGCGCGAAGCGGTCCGCGACGTGCGCGATCGCGCCTTGCCCGGCCAGCGCGGCCAGCGCCGGGTCCAGCCGCGGCGCCACCACCGCCACCGCGGCGCCGGCCTCGCGCAGCGCGGCGATCTTGCGCGCCGCCACCGCGCCGCCGCCCACCACCAGCACGAGGCGGTCGCGCAGGTCGAGGAACAGCGGGAACAGGACGGGTGGGGGCGGGGGGCCGGACATGCGGCCACGCTAGGGGCCGCCGGCGGGGAGGGGAAATGGTGGGCGGGTTTTTGCTTATGCTTGCAGGGCATAAGCCTTGCCCGGAAATGCCCGCGGCCGCGGTTATACTTCATCGCATCATCCAGATGCAGCGATACAAAGACCCCACGCCATGACCCTGACCCAGCTGCGCTACCTGGTCGCGATCGCCGATGCGGGTTTCAACATCACCCAGGCCGCCGAACGCGTGCACGCCACCCAGCCGGGCCTGTCCAAGCAGCTCAAGCAGCTCGAGGACGAGTTGGGGTTCCAGATCTTCCTGCGCCGCGGGCGCAGCCTGGAGGGCGTGTCGCCGGCCGGGGTGAAGGTGATCGACAGCGCGCGCAAGATCCTGGCCGAGGCCGCCAACATCCGCAGCTACGCCGCCAACGAGCGCGGCGAATACCGCGGCCGGCTGCTGCTGGCCACCACCCATACCCAGGCGCGCTACGTGCTGCCGCCGGTGATCGCGGAGCTGGCGCGGCGCTATCCGCAGGTCAGCGTGGACCTGTTCGCGGCCGGCGATGCCGAGGTGCTGGACAAGCTGGACGAGGCCGACTTCGGGCTGATCAGCACCGCCGGCCCGGCGCCGGCCACCAGCGGGGTGGCGGTGCCGCTGTACCGCTGGCGGCGGGTGCTGCTGGTGCCGGCCACGCATCCGCTGGCGGCGCGCGAGGAGGCGCCCACGCTGGCCGAGCTGGCGCTGTATCCGCTGATTTCCTACGAATCCTCCAAGCACCCCGATTCCTCGCTGCAGCGCGCGTTCGCGCAGGCCGGGGTGGTGCCGCAGATCGCGATGACCGCGCGCGACGCCAACCTCATCAAGACCTACGTGCGCACCGGCATGGGCGCCGGGTTGCTGGCCGAGATGGCGGTGTCGGGGCGCGAGGATGCCGACCTGCGGGTGCTGCAGGCGCCACTGGAACTGCCGGAGTGCGTCACCTGGGCGGTGGTGCCGCGCGGCCGCGTGCTGCGCGAATACGCGCTGGCGCTGCTGCACGCGCTGGCGCCGCAGATCGATCCGCGCGACCTGCGCCGGATCCTGGAAGGCAACCAGGACGCGCGCTGGCCCGAGCCGCCGCGCTGGCAGGCGGCGGGCTGAGGCGAACCTGCGGCCATTGCAGGCGTCGGCTCAGCCGCCGTTGCCGGCGATCGGCTCGTCGAAATGCAGCCCGCATTCGCGGCGCAGGCCGAAGAAGCGGGTCTGCGCCGCGTCCATGCCGGGCTGCAGCGGCTGGGTGGTGTGCACGTCGCCCACCGAGACATAGCCCTGCCCGGCCAGCGGATGCTCCGGCAGGTCGTGCAGCAGCAGGTAGGCGCCCACGTCGGTATCGCTCCAGTCCGCGATCGGGTGGAACTTGAAGCGCCCGTCGCGCACTTCCAGCACCGCGATCCCCTGCCGGGTCGTGGCCTGGGCGCGGCGCAGGCCGGCGAACCAGCAGCCCACCCGCAGCTCGCGCAGCGCGCGCTGCATCGGCTCCACCTTGCGCAGCTGGTTGTAGCGGCGCAGGCCCTCGCGGCCGGTTTCCCACAGCCGGCCCAGGCGCGCCTCCATCCAGGCCCGGCCCAGGCGCGGGCGGTACACATGCAGATTCAGTTGCAGACGCTCCACCAGCAGGTCGGCGTAGCGGTAGGTCTCCGGGAACAGGTAGCCGGTATCGACCAGGATCACCGGTATGTCCGGCCGCGCCTGCGCCAGCAGGTGCAGCGAGACCGCCGACTGCACGCCGAAGCTGGTGGACAGCGCATGGGTGGCGGGCAGGTGGCGCAGCGCCCAGGCGATCCGCGCCGGCGCGTCCAGCGCCGCCAGTTCGCGGTTGAGTGCGGCCAGCGTGTCGGTATCGAGGGCGGCGGGATCGAGCGTGCTCATGCGGGGGAAAGGGGATCGGGCGATGCCACGCGCACGTGGGTGGGGTAGTCCGGCAGGGCGACGATCCCGGCGCGGTGCAGGAAATCGCCGAAGCGCTCGCCATGCGTGCGTTCGCGCGCATAGCGCGCCAGCAGCGGCTCCAGGGTGGCCAGCACCTGCGCCTCGTCGGCGTTGTCCAGCACCCGGGTGTTGAGGCGCATGCCGAGGTGATCGCCGCCGAGGAACAGGCTGTAGCGCCCCGGCGCGCGGCCGACCAGCGCGATCTCCGCCAGGTACGGCCGCGAGCAGCCGTTCGGGCAGCCGGAGATGCGCAGGCCGATCGGCGCCTCGCGCAGGCCGTGGCGGTTCAGCAGCGGCTGCAGCGCGGCCAGCAGGTCGGGCAGGTAGCGCTCGGCCTCGGCCATCGCCAGCCCGCAGGTGGGCAGGGCGACGCAGGCCAGCGCATCGCGCGCCAGCGGGATGGCGCCGGCGGGGTCGCTTTCCAGCCCGTGCGCCGCCAGCAGAGCTTCCACCTGCGCGCGCGCCGCGGCGGGGATGTCGGTGATGGTCAGGTTTTGCTGCGCGGTCAGGTGGAACTGCCCGTGGTGCTGGCCGGCCAGCGCGCGCAGCGCCGACAGCAGCCCCCGCCCCGGGGTATCGGCGATGCGCCCCGCGGGCAGCGCGAGGGTGAAATGCCAGCGCCCGTCGCTGCCCTGCTGCCAGCCGAAGCGGTCGCCGGCGGCCTGGAACCGGTACGGCCGCGCCGGCTGCAGGCGCAGGCCGGCGCGTTCCTCGACCAGCGCCACGATCGCATCCAGCCCGTGGCGGTCGATGGTGTATTTGAAGCGCGCCAGCGCGCGCTCCTCGCGGTTGCCGAGGTCGCGCTGCACGGTGAGCACCGCTTCGGCCACCGCCAGCACCTGCTCCGGCGCGACGAACCCGACCACGCTGGCCAGCCGCGGGTAGTGCGCGGCGATCCCGTGGCTGGCGCCCATGCCGCCGCCGAGCGCGAGGTTGAAGCCGGCCAGCCCGCCATCGGCGTCGGCGATCGCGATCAGCCCGAGGTCGTTGGCGAACACGTCCACGTCGTTCACCGGCGGCACCGCCACCGCCATCTTGAACTTGCGCGGCAGGTAGGTGGGCCCGTACACCGGCTCCTCCTCCTGCTCGCTGTCGGCCAGCTTCTCGCCGTCCAGCCACAGCTCGTACCAGGCGCGGGTGGCCGGCAGGAAGCGTTCGGACAGCCGCCGCGCCCAGGCGTGCGCCTGCTCGTGCAGCGGCGACAGCGCGGGATGGCCGCCGGCGAGCACGTTGCGGTTCACGTCGCCGCAGGCGGCGATGGTGTCCAGCGCGGCGGCGTGGATCGCCTGCAGGCTGGCCTTCAGCTCCTGCTTGATGATCCCGTGGAACTGGAAGGTCTGGCGGCTGGTGGCGCGCAGCGAGTGGTTGCCGAAGGTGGTGGCGATCGCGTCCAGCCGCAGCCACTGCGCGGGCGTGAACACCCCGCCGGGCGCGCGCAGGCGGACCATGAACTGGTGCGCCGGCTCCAGCTTCTGGCGGCGGCGTTCCTCGCGCAGGTCGCGGTCGTCCTGCTGGTAGCTGCCGTGGAATTTCAGGGTGCGCTGGTCGTCGAACGCCAGCCCGCCGGTGCTGGCATCGCGCAGGCCCTCGGCGATGGTGCCGCGCAGGCGGCGGCTCTCGCGCTTGATGGTCTCGACGGAAGGATGGCTCATCGCGGGGTCCGGTCAGTAGAGGTCACGGGCGTAGCGCCCGTCGCGTTGCAGGGCGGCCAGGTAGTCGGCGGCGGCGTCGGCATCGCATCCCGCTGCATCCGCCACGATCTCCAGCAGCGCCGCGTGCACGTCGCGGCCCATCGCGGTGGCGCCGCACACGTACAGGTATGCGCCCTCCTGCAGGCGGGCGTACACCGCGCGGCCGTGCTCGCGCAGGCGCTGTTGCACGTGGATGCGTTCGGGCTGCGCGCGCGAGAACGCCAGTTCCAGCCGGTGCAGCTCGCCGCGCTGGAGTGCCTGTTGCCATTCGGCCTGGTAGAGGAAGCCGGTGCGCGGATTGCGTGCGCCGAAGAACAGCCAGTTGCGGCCGCGCGCGCCGGTCTCGGCGCGTTCCTGCACGAAGCCGCGGAACGGGGCGATGCCGGTGCCGGCGGCGACCATCAGCAGGTCGCGGTCGCCATCCCCGGGCAGGCGGAAGCGTTCGTTCGGCGCCAGCGCCACCTCCACCTGCGTGCCCGCCGCAAGCCCGGCGAGGAAGCCGCTGGCGGCGCCGAGGTGGTCGTGCCCGTGCGCGGCGTAGCGCACCACGGCGACCGCCAGGTGCGCCTCCTCGCCCACCCGCGTGCGGCTGGAGGCGATCGAATACAGCCGCCGCGCGGGGGCGCGCAGCGCGGCCAGCAGCGCCGGGGCATCCCAGTCCGCCGGCCAGCGGCGCAGGACGTCGATCACCTGGTGGTCGCGCAGCAGCGCGGCCAGCCCGTCGCCATCGCCGTCCAGCAAGCGCCGCAGGTCGGCGGCGCCGGCGCGTTCCGCAAGCGCGGCCAGCAGCGGGCGCGAGAGCCGGGTCAGCTCGCGTTCCTGCTCCAGCCAGCGCGCCAGCGGCAGGCGCCGGTCCGCATGCGCCACCTCGGCATCGCCATCCAGCCGGGTGGCGTCCAGCACCGCGTCCACCAGCGCCAGCGGGTTGTGGTGGTGGATCGCCAGCGCGTCGCCCGGCGCGTAGTCCAGGCCGCTGCCGTCCAGCGCCAGTTCGATGTGGCGCACGTCCTGCTCCGGCTCCTGGTAGCGGCGGAAGCCGGTGCCCTTGAACTCGCGGCCGGTGATGCGCTGGTTGGCCAGCACCTCGGCGGCAAACGCCTGCGGCCGCGCGCGCTCCTGCGCCGACGGCGGACGCAGCGGGGTGACGCTGGCCAGCGCCGGTTGCGGCGCGGGGGAGGGTGCGGGCGTGAGCAGCGCCTGCGCCCGTTCCAGGGCCTGCGCCTGCCACGGCGCGGCCACGGCGTCGATGTCGAGGTCGGCTTCGCCCAGCGCCTGCGCGCGGGTGGCGCCGAGTTCGGCCAGGCGCGCATCCAGTCGGCGCGCGACGCCGCAGAAATCGGCATAGCTGGAATCGCCCAGCCCCAGCACCGCGTAGTGCAGCTGCGGCAGGCGCGGCGCACGCTTGCCGTGCAGGAACTCGCACAGGGCGATCGCGTCGTCCGGCGGGTCACCGTCGCCCTGGGTGCTGATCACCACGTACAGCAGGCGCTCCGTGGCCAGCGCGCGCAGCGGGTAGGCGTCCGCGCGCAGCAGGCGCGCCGGCACCCCGGCCGCCTGCAGCGCGGCATGCAGGGCTTCCGCCACCCGCCGCGCGTTGCCGTTCTGGCTGCCGTACACCACGGTGGCCGCGACCGGTGCCGGTGCGTGGGCGCCGGCGGGATCGGCGGCTTGGGCGCTGCCGGCATCCGTCGCGATCGCGGCCGCCAGCGGCGCGCGCGCCAGCCCGGCCAGGTAGCCCGAGGCCCACAGCAGGGCCGCGGGGGGCGCGGTATCGGCGAAGCGGGCGAGCAGCGCGCCCTGTTCGCCGGACAGCGGTGCAGGCAGTGGCAGGGCGGACGGCGGCATGGTGGGACGTCGGGCAGGAAGACCGCCGCAGGCTAGGCGCGCCGCCGCGCGCCGGGAAAGGATGCGCCGCCATGCCGGTATGCGCGGGCTGCATATGCGGCGGGTGATCGCGGCCCGCCGTTGCCTACAGCCCCGCCCCGCGTGCAGGTGGCGCGCGGGGCGGGGGAGAAAGCAGCGCGATCAGCGCTTGAGGCTGAACTCCACCGGCACCAGTCCCAGTGCCTGCACCGGCTGGCCGCCCTGCAGCGCCGGCTGGAAGCGCCAGCGCTTGAGCACCTGCGTGCGCGCGGCGTCGTCCAGCTCGCGGTAGCCGCTGCTGCGCGCCACCGTCACCTCCAGCGGGCGGCCATCCACGTCCACCAGTACCTGCAGCAGCACGGTGCCGGCGAGCCCACGCTGCAAGGCCGCGCGCGGATAGGTCGGCGCGGGGGCGCTGAGGTAGGCCAGCTGCATCGGCTGCGCGGCCGGACCAGGCGGGGTTGCGTCGATGCCGGGGTCGGCGTCGGTGCGCGCGCCAGCGTCCGCCGCCTGCACCGGGCCGGCATCGCTGCGGATCACCGGTGCCGGGTCGGACACGGGCTGGGTGTGCATGTTCGCCCGCGCCGGCGGCTGCACGGGCGTGGCCGTCGGCGGCGGTGCCGGCTGCGGCAAGGACGTGACCTCCACCACCGGCGGCGTGCGCGGGATGATCCGCAACTGCGGCGTGCGCGGCTGCGTGGCGGGCAGCTGCGGTGGCGGCAGCGCCATCGGCATCATCAGCAGCCCGAACAGCAGCAGGTTGAGGACCAGGGTCGCGCTCAGGGTCAGCACGCGCGCGGCATCCAGGCGCGGGCGGGCGGCGGGCAGGGCGGAAGCGGGATGGGCTTGGATCATGGTCGATCTCCTTCGGTCGGCGCGAACGGGGAACCACGACGCGTGCGGCACGTGGCGGCCTGCACGCCCCTACGCTGCGACGGCGGGACGCCTGCCGGCAATGGGGCGCGCGCCGCCGGTTGCGTCCCGATTCAGGCAGGCGGTGGCCGCAGCCCCGGCCGCAAACGACGACGCCCGCACAGGGCGGGCGTCGTGCTGCGAAAGGTGCGGGGCGCGGGATGCGCGGCGTCAGCGCCCGAGTTCGAACACCATCTCCACGCTGACCGAGACGCTGCTCTCGCCCATCGCCACCGCGGTGTCCTTCTCCATCATCGCCATCGGCGCGGCGGCGACCCGCATCACCGGCAGCGGTCGCGGCGGGGTGGCCCCGCCTTCGTTGATGCTGACCACCCGCAGCACCCGCAGGCCGAGCGCGTCGGCATAGGTGCGCGCCATCGCCTGCGCCTTGCGCACCGCGGCGATGCGCGCCTCCTCCAGCGCTGCCTCCGGCTTGTCGATCCCGAAGCTGGGGCCGTTGATCTGGTTGGCACCCTGCGCCACCAGCGCGTCCAGCACCTTGCCCAGCCGCGCCAGGTCGCGCACCTTCAGGTTGACGGTGTTGCTGGCCTGGTAGCCGGTGATCGTCGGCGGCGCGCCGTCCACGTACTTGTACTGCGGGTTGAGGTTGATGCCGCTGGTCTGGATGTCGCGCTCGGCGATCCCGGCCGCGCGCAGCGCCGCCATCACCCGGTCCATGCGCTGGGCGTTGTCGCGCATCGCGGCGTTGGCGTCGGTGGCCTGGGTCACCACCCCGGTGGAGAGGGTGGCGATGTCCGGCGTGCGGCTGGCCTCGGCGCTGGCGGATACCGACAGTAGGGTGGATTGCGCGGCGGGCGCGGACGGGGCGGTGGCGGGCGACTGGGCGTGGCTGGTCATGGGCAGGGCGGCGGCGAGGGCAAGGGCGAGCAACAGCGGACGCAGGGTCATGGAAGGCTCCCGGGATGGTTGGCGCAAAGCTTTCGCATGCCGGGGGTGAACGGGCGGTGAGCCGCCAGCCGGCCTTCGGTGCGCGGGTGCGGTTGGCCGGCGGGCACGGGTTAGACTTCCGGCCATGCTGCATCTTGCCTCGCGTTCCCCCCGCCGCGCCGAACTGCTGTCCCGCCTCGGGCTGGACTTCGGCCTCCTCGATCTCGACGTCCCCGAGCAGCAGGCGCCGGGCGAGCCCGCGTTCGACTACGTGCGCCGGGTGGCGCGCGAGAAGGCCGGCGCCGGGTTGCTGAAGGTGCTGGGCGCGCCCGGCGCGGTGGTGCTGGGCGCGGACACCGAGGTGATCCTCGAGGACCGCGTGTTCGGCAAGCCGGCCGATGCCGGCGAGGCGGCGGCGATGCTGCGCGCGCTGTCCGGCCGCACCCACGAGGTGCTGACCGCGGTGGCGCTGGTCGGCGCCGGCCGCGAGGCACAGGCGGCATCGCTGACCCGGGTCACGCTGGATGCGTTGTCCGAGGCCGACATCGCGCGCTACCTCGGCAGCGGCGAATGGCAGGGCAAGGCCGGCGCGTACGCCATCCAGGGCCGCTTCGAGATGCACGTGGCGCGGCTGGACGGCAGCTATTCCGGGGTCATGGGCCTGCCGCTGCGCGACACCGCCGGCCTGTTGCGCCAGTTCGGGCTGCTGCCGGCATGAGCGAGGAACTGCTGGTCAACGTCACCCCGCGCGAGACCCGCGTCGCGGTGGTCGAAAACGGCATGCTGCAGGAGCTGCACATCGAGCGCGGCAGCCAGCGCGGGGTGGTCGGCAACGTCTACAAAGGCAAGGTGCAGCGGGTGATGCCTGGGATGCAGGCCGCGTTCGTGGACATCGGCCTGGAGCGCGCCGCGTTCCTGCACGTCAACGACATCTTCCGCGGCGCGCCGCTGGGCACGGGCGATGCCGATGCCCCGCCGCTGGCCCCGCCGCAGGTGCAGGTGCCGATCACCGAGCTGCTGCGCGACGGCGCCGAGATCGTGGTGCAGGTGGTGAAGGACCCGATCGGCAGCAAGGGCGCGCGCCTGACCACCCAGATCAGCATTCCCTCGCGCTACCTGGTGTTGCTGCCGCGCTCGAAGGTGGTGGGCATCTCCGCGCGGATCGAGGACGAGGCCGAGCGCACGCGCCTGAAGGCGCTGGTGCAGGAACTCGCCGTGGGTGCCCCCGGAAATGGCTACATCGTGCGCACCAACGCGGAAGAGCAGCCGGCCGAGGCGCTGGCCGAGGACATCGGCTATCTGGGGCGGGTGTGGGAGCAGATCGAGCGCAAGGCGGCGACGGCAGCGGTCGGTGAGTGCCTCTATGAAGACCTCAGCCTGCCGCTGCGCGCGGTGCGCGACCTGATCCGGCGCGACGTGGAGCGGGTCCGGGTGGATTCGCGCGAAACCTGCGAGCGCCTGCGCGAGTTCGCCGCGCGCTACATGCCCGCGCTGGCCGACAAGATCGAGCACTACACCGGCGCGCGTGCGATCTTCGACATGTACGGGGTGGAGGACGAGATCCAGCGCGCGCTGGACAAGGAAGTGCCGCTGAAGTCCGGTGGCTACCTGGTGATCGACCAGACCGAGGCGATGACCACGGTGGACGTCAATACCGGCAGTTTCCTCGGCCAGCGCAGCCTCGAGGAAACCGCCTTCCGCACCAACCTGGAGGCGGCGCAGGCGGTGGCGCGCCAGCTGCGCCTGCGCAACCTGGGTGGGATCATCATCATCGATTTCATCGACATGCACGATGCCGAGCATCGCCGGCAGGTGCTGCGCACGCTGGAGAAGTCGCTGGCCAAGGACCACGCCAAGACCACGGTGTACGACTTCTCGCCGCTGGGGCTGGTGGAGATGACCCGCAAGCGCACGGTGGATTCGCTGGAGCGCCAGCTGTGCGAGCCCTGCCACGAATGCGGCGGACGCGGCATGGTCAAGACCGCCGAGACCGTGACCTACGAGATCTTCCGCGAGATCGTGCGCGCGGTGCGCCAGTTCGAGGCGGCGCGGCTGCTGGTGATCGCCTCGCCCAAGGTGGTGGCGCGGATCACCGACGAGGAATCCAACGCGGTGGCCGAGCTGGAGGAGTTCATCGGCAAGTCGATCCGCTTCCAGGCCGATGCCCAGTACCTGCAGGAGCAGTTCGATGTGGTGCTGCTCTGAGCGCATTCCCTCCCGCTGCACGCGGGGCGCGGCGCGATGAGCATGCCCTGGCGCCACCGCCTGCGCCTGCTGCGCCGTGGCGCCTGGTATGCGCTGGCACTGCTGCTGCTGGCGGTGGCGTTGGTGGTGACCGTGGCCAGCCAGCTGCTGCCGCTGCTGCAGCAGCATCCGCAGCAGATCGCCGCCTGGCTGAGCGCGCGCGCGCACCATCCGGTGGCGTTCGACCGCGTGAGCACCGAATGGACCCGGCGCGGGCCGCTGCTGCGGCTGGATAACCTGCGGGTGGGCGAAGGCGCGCATCCGCTGGCGATCGGGGATGCCGAACTGCTGGTTGCGCCCTACACCGGCTGGCTGCCGGGACGCTCGCTGACCGAGCTGCGCCTGCGCGGGCTGGACCTGACCCTGCAGCGCGATGCGAACGGGCAATGGCATGTGCGCGGCCTGCCCGGCCAGCAAACCGATAGCAACCCGCTGGACACGCTGTCGCAGCTGGGCGAGCTGCAGCTGGCGCAGGCGCGGCTGCGGGTGCTGGCGCCGGAGCTGGGCGTGGACGTGCGCGTGCCGCGGATCGACCTGCGCCTGCGCGTGAGCGGCGCGCGCGTGGATGCCGGTGCGCGCGCCTGGCTGCACCGCGCCGGCCAGCCGCTGGACGTGGCCGGCACGCTGGACCGCGCCAGCGGCGATGGCCGGGTGTATGCCGGCAGCCGCCAGGCCGACCTGGCCGAACTCGCCGGTGTGCTTGCCTGGGGCGGGATCGCGCCGCAGGCCGGGCACGGCCGCGCCCAGGCCTGGGCCACGCTGAAGGGCCTGCGGGTGGTGGCGATTCGCGCGGTGGCTGACCTCGAAGGCGTGGCCCTGCGCGGCCGCGCGCTGGGGCCGGGCCAGCCGGCGCCGGTGCAGGCCCTCGGGCCGGTGGCGCTGGATGCGGCCTGGGCCGGCACCATCGATGCCTGGCAGGCGCGCGCCGCGCGCCTGCGTATCGGCCAGCAGCAGATGGGCGGGCTGGCACTGGCCGGCGGCCACGGCCTTGCGCTGCGCGCGGCGCACGTGGACATCCAGCCGCTGCTGCAGCTGGCGGCGCTGGGCGATGCGCTGCCGCCCGGGCTGCGCCACTGGCTGCGCACGGCGCGCCCGGCCGGTGCGCTGGACGAGGTGGAGTTCGCCGCCGACGGCCAGGGCCGCCTGCGCGCCCGCCTGCGCGCCAGCGGCCTGCGCTTCGAGCCGGTCGGGAATGCGCCGGGCCTGCGCGGGGTCGGGGGCTGGCTGCTGGCCGACCAGGACGGGCTGCGCCTGCGCTTCGATCCCGGCGCGCAGGTGGTGTTCGACTGGCCGGCCGGGTTCGGCGTGCCGCATGCCTTCACCCTCGACGGCGAGGCGGTGGCCTGGCGCGACGGCAACGGCTGGGACGCGCAGACCCCGGGGCTGGCGATCAGCGGCGGCCCGCTGCAGGTCCGGGCGCGCGGCGGGATCGGCTTCCAGGGCGACGGCAGCCATCCGCACCTGGACATCGCGGCCGACATCGGCGAGGTGCCGATCACCTATGCGCGTGGCTTCTGGGTCCACTACCTGATGCCGAAGGCGACGGTGGAATGGCTGGATGGCGCGCTGCGCGCCGGCCAGCTGCGCGACATCCATGCGGTGGTGGCCGGCGACCTCGACGACTGGCCGTTCCGCGACGCGCCCGGGCTGGCCGGCGCCGGCGTGTTCCGGGTGCAGGCGAAGGTGCAGGACGCCACCGTCAAGTTCCGCCCGGACTGGCCGGCGGCCGAGCACCTCGATGCCGACCTTGCGTTCGTGGCCGATGGCTTCAGTGTGGACGGGCGCGCCCGCCTGGGCGGGGTGCCGGTGACCACGCTGCGCGCCGGCATCGCCAGCTTCCACCAGCCGGACCTGACCGTGGATGCCGAGGCCGCCGGCGATGCCGGGCAGTTCCTAGCGCTGCTGCGCGCGAGCCCGCTGCGCAAGGACAACGCCGCCACCCTCGACGCACTGACCGCGTCCGGTCCGGCGCAGGCCAGCCTGCACATGCGGCTGCCGCTGCACCACGACGCCCCGGCACCGGTGATCGACGGCCAGGTGGCGCTGGCCGGCGTGCGCCTGCTGGAGCGCCAGTACAAGCTCACGTTCGAACAGGTGCGCGGGACGGTGCGCTTCGACCACGACGGCTTCCAGGCGGAAGGCCTGCAGGTCCGCCACGACGGCGTGCCGGGGCTGCTGTCGCTGCGCTCGGGCCCGCATGTGCGCGATCCGGCGCAGGCGTTCGAGGCGCAGCTGCAGGCCAGCGCCGACATCGACGCCCTGCTGGACAGGGCCGGCAACCTGGAGTGGCTCAAGCCCTACGTACGCGGCAGTTCGGCGTGGACCACCGAGCTGGACGTGCCGCGCGCGGCCCCGGGCACGGCGCGTCTGCGCCTGCAATCCTCGCTGGTCGGCACCCGCTTCGACCTGCCCGCACCGCTGGACAAGCCGGCGGCGCAGGCGCTGCCGGCCAGCCTCCAGCTGCAGCTGCCGCTGGAGAACGGCGAGGTTTCGGTCAGCCTGGGCGACGTGCTCGCCCTGCGCAGCCGCAGCGCGGGCGGGCGCACCGGCGTGCGCCTGCTGCTGGGCGGCGGCGCGGTGGGGGCGCCGCCGGCCAACGGCCTGCTGGTGGAAGGCCGCACGACGCGGCTGGACGCGCTGGGCTGGCTGGGCGTACTCGGCAGCGGTCGCGGCGAGGGCCCGCCCCTGCAGCGGGTGGACGTGCAGGCTGCGCAGCTGCGCCTGCTGGGCGCGGACTTCGGCGATGCCCACCTGCAACTGGCACCGGTGACCGGCGCGCTGGCGATGCGGGTGCAGGCGCCGGGGCTGGATGGCAGCCTGCAGGTGCCGCAGGCGCATGGCGTGCCCGTCAGCGGCCGCTTCGACCGCCTGTACTGGGCCCTGCCGGCGGCGGAAGCGGACGCCGCGCCGGCCGCCGCGCCTGCGGGCGACGGGGTGGATCCCGCCGCGATCCCGCCGCTGCAGATCGACGTGGCCGACCTGCGCCTGGGCGGGGTGCCGATGGGGCGCGCGCGCTTCCGCAGCACGCCCGCGGCGGGCGGATTGCGGATGGACGAGTTCAGCACCAGCGGCGGCAAGCAGCGCCTGCGCGGCAGCGGCAGCTGGCTGGGCCAGGGCGCGGCCCAGCGCAGCCAGTTCCGGCTGGACGTGGACAGCGACGATGCTGGCGCCCTGCTGGGCGCGCTCGGGTTCGGCGGCCAGATCGGCGGCGGGCACGGCAAGCTCGGGCTGGAAGCCAGTTGGCGCGGCGGTCCACAGGACTTCGTCCCGGCCAATCTCGATGCGACCCTGGCGCTGGACCTGAAGGACGGGCGCCTGCTGGAACTGGAGCCGGGCGCCGGGCGCGTGCTCGGCCTGCTTGGCGTGGCCCAGCTGCGGCGGCGGCTGATGCTGGATTTCAGTGATTTCTTCAGCAAGGGCTTCACCTTCGACCGCATCCAGGGCAATGCGCGCATCGCCGATGGCGTGTTGCATACCGACAACCTGACCATCCGCGGCCCGGCCGCGGTCATCCTGGTGCGCGGGCAGACCGATTTGCGCAACGAGCGTTTCGACCAGTACGTCGATGTGGAGCCCAAGTCCGCCGGCCTGCTGACCGCGGTCGGGGCGCTGGCCGCCGGCCCGGTGGGTGCGGCGGTGGGCGCGGTCGCCAACGCCGTTTTCGACAAACCCATGCGCGACATCGGCGCCAAGCATTACCGGGTCACCGGCCCGTGGAGCGCGCCCAAGGTCGAGGTGGTGGCCAAGCGCGAGGAGGCCGCGACCACCACCGACGGCCGCGGCGATTGATCCCCGCCCGCGCGTCGCCATATCCCCTGCAGACTTTCCGAAGGTTCCCCGCATGAACGCACTGGCCATCGCCGAATCCCGACTGCTTGCCCCCGCCGGGCTGGACCACGCCGCGCTGGAGCGCGCCTTCGCCAGCCTGCTGGGGCCCGGTGTGGAATTCGGCGACCTGTACTTCCAGCACGCCCGCCGCGAGGCCTGGAGCATGGAGGACGGGATCGTCAAGAACGGCAGCCACAGCATCGAGCAGGGCGTGGGCGTTCGCGCCATCAGCGGCGAGAAGACCGGGCTGGCCTACACCGACGTGCTGGAGCTTCCGGCCTTGCTGGAGGCGGCGCAGAACGCCCGTGCGATTGCCCGCGACGGCCGCGCCCACGGCGCGCACGCGCTGCAGCGCACCGGCGGGCGCATGCTGTATCCGGCGCTCGATCCCGTCGATGCGCTGGACAACGCCGCCAAGGTCGAGGCGCTGCGCCGGGTGGATGCGCTGGTGCGCGCGCTGGATCCGCGCGTCAGACAGGTGATGGTGAGCCTGACCGGCGGCGTCGATACCGTGCTGGTGGCGCGCAGCGACGGCGTGCTGGCCGGCGACGTACGCCCGTTGGTGCGGATGAACGTGCAGGTGATCGTGGAACAGCACGGCCGCCGCGAGTCGGGCTTCGCCGGCTTCGGCGGGCGCTATTCCTACGCGGAGCTGCTGGCCGACGGCAAGCCGGAGAAGTTCGCGCGCGAGGCGCTGCGCCAGGCGCTGGTGAACCTGGAGGCGGTCGATGCACCGGCCGGCACGATGCCGGTGGTGCTCGGCGCCGGCTGGCCGGGCGTGCTGCTGCACGAGGCGGTGGGCCACGGGCTGGAGGGCGACTTCAACCGCAAGGGCACCAGCACCTACGCCGGTCGCATCGGACAGCAGGTGGCGGCAAAGGGCGTGACTATCGTCGACGACGGCACCCTGGACGGCCGCCGCGGCTCGCTCAACATCGACGACGAAGGCACGCCGACGGCCTGCACCACGCTGATCGAGGACGGCGTGCTGGTCGGCTACATGCAAGACACGCTCAACGCACGCCTGATGGGCATGGCGCCGACCGGCAACGGCCGCCGCGAATCCTTCGCGCACCTGGTGATGCCGCGCATGACCAACACCTACATGCGCGCCGGCACGCATGACCCGGAGGAGATGATCCGTTCGGTGAAGAAAGGCCTGTACGCGGTCAATTTCGGCGGCGGCCAGGTGGACATCACCAGCGGAAAGTACGTGTTTTCCGCCACCGAGGCCTACCTGATCGAAGACGGGAAGATCACCGCGCCGGTGAAGGGCGCCACCCTGATCGGCAACGGCCCGGAGACCATGCAGAAGGTGGCGATGGTCGGCCACGACCTCGCGCTGGACGATGGCGTTGGCATCTGCGGCAAGGACGGCCAGAGCGTGCCGGTGGGCGTGGGCCAGCCATCCCTGCTGATCTCGGAGATCACCGTGGGCGGCACCCAGGCGGGCTGATCAGGCGTGGCCGTCCTCGCCTTCTTCGTCGAATCCGCCGCCCGCGTCCTCGCCGGGCGCGGCGGCGTCCTGCGCGAGCAGGTCGCGCAGTTCGCGGAACAGTTCGCGGAACGCGCGCGGCGGCTTGTTCTTCGCACGCTCCTCATGCGCGTTGCGCACCAGCTGCCGCAGCTTCTGGCGGTCGGCCCCGGGGTGCGCGGCCAGCAGGCCGGTCAGCGCGGCGTCGCCGTCGTCGCCCAGCAGCGCCTCGCGCAGCGCCTCGGCGCGGTGCAGCAGCGCGGTCTCGCGGCGCGCGGCCTCGCCGTCCTTGCGCATGGCGTCGCGGATCGCGTCCAGCACGCCCGCGTCCAGCTTGCGCATCTGCTTGGCCAGGAACGCCAGCTGCCGCTTGTGGGCGATGTGCGCGGTGATCCGCTGCGCCTCGCGGATGTGCGGCAGCAGGTCCTCCGGCACCGGCAGCCGCGCCAGCTGGGCGGCGCTCAGCGCCACCAGTTGCCCGCCCAGTTCCAGCACGTCCAGCGCCGCGCGGCGCTGCTCGCTGCGGCTGGGGCTGAAGTATTCGCCGGTTTCTTCGTCACGTCCTCGCATCGCTACAGGATAAGCCATTGAACATGCCCGCCACCGACCTGCCTTCCATCACCGACGACAGCCAGCAGCGGCTGCAGCGCCTGTCCGCCATCGCCCAGCAGTTGTTGGAGCGCGCCCGCGCCGCCGGCGCCGACCAGTGCGAAGTCACCTGCAACGAGGACGCCGGCCTCGCGGTCAACGTGCGCATGGGCGAAGTGGAGACGGTGGAGGCCACCCGCGACCGCGGCATCGGCGTCACCGTCTATTTCGGCAAGTGCAAGGGCAGCGCCAGCACCGCCGACCTGCGCGAGGACAGCCTGGCCGCGACCGTCGCGCAGGCCTGCGCGATCGCCCGCCACACCGAGGAGGACCCGGATGCCGGGTTGGCCGACGCCGCGCTGATGGCGACCGCGCTGCGCGAGTTCGACGCCTGGCATCCGGCTGCGTTCGATGCCGACCGCGCGATCGCACTGGCGCTGGAATGCGAGGCCGCCGGCCGCGAGGTGGATGCGCGCATCGGCAATTCCGACGGCGCCTCGGTGAACGCGAACGCCTCGCTGAGCGTGTACGCCAATTCGCACGGGTTCCTGGGCGGCGAGCGCAGCACGTCCTACAGCACCGGCTGCGCGCTGATCGCCGGCGAAGGCGAAGGCATGCAGCGCGACGGCTGGTACAGCGTGGCGCTGGCGCAGGGCGACCTCGAGGCGCCGGGCGCGATCGGCCGCAAGGCCGCGCAGCGCGCGCTGGCGCGGCTCGAACCGCGCGCGCTTCCCACCGGCCAGGTGCCGGTGCTGTTCAGTGCCGAGATGGCGCGCTCGCTGATTGCCAGCTTCGTCAATGCGGTATCGGGCGGCGCGCTCTACCGGCGCGCCAGCTTCCTGCTCGACAGTGCCGGCACCCGCGTCTTCCCCGACTGGTTCGCGATCGAGGAAAACCCGTTCCTGCCGCGCGGCTTCCGCTCCGCCGCGTTCGATGCCGAAGGCGTGGCCACCCGCCGTTCGATGCTGGTCGAGGACGGCATCGTGCGGCGCTACGTGCTGGGCAGCTATTCCGCGCGCAAGCTCGGCCTGCAGAGCACCGGCAACGCCGGCGGCGTGCATAACCTCACGGTGCGCGCCAACGCCGGCGACCTTGCCTCGATGCTGTGCGGCATGGGCCGCGGATTGCTGGTGACCGAGCTGATGGGGCAGGGCGTGAACGCCATCACCGGCGACTATTCGCGCGGGGCCGCCGGCTTCTGGGTGGAGAACGGCGAGATCGCCCATCCCGTCGATGGCATCACCATCGCTGGCAACCTCAAGGACATGTTCGCGGCGATCGAGGCGGTCGGCAGCGACGTGGATGCGCGTTCGCACATCCGCACCGGTTCGATCCTGGTGGGGAAGATGACGGTGGCGGGGCGCTGATCGCCTGAATGCGCGCCGCGGGCTGTCAACCGCCGCGCGGCAGGCGCGTTGGCGGTGAGGCCTGCCCCTGGAGCCCGCGCCCATGACGCTGCTGTCCGCGACCAGTGCCGCCAACCGCTTCGGCCTCGGTGCCCGCCCCGGCGAGTTGCAGCGGATCGACCCGGACCCGCGCGGCTGGCTGCTTGCGCAGCTGGGGCCGGCGCCCGCGCCGGCAGCGCTCGCCGGGTTGCCGTCCAGCGCCGACTACCTGGGGCAGTACCGCCGCCTGCAGCAGATGCGCCGGCAGGCGCGCCAGAGCGGTGATGGCGATGCCAAGGCCGCGCAGATGCAGGCCGGCCAGTTGTTGCGACAGGGCCTGCAGCGCGAGCTGCTGCTGCGCCAGCAAGTGGCGGCGACGGCGGACGATGGCTTCCGCGAGCGGCTGGTGCGGTTCTGGTCGAACCATTTTGCGATCTCGGTGGACAAGCGGGTGGCCGCGCTGTTCGCCGCGCCGATGGAGCGCGAGGCGATCCGGCCGCACGTCAACGGCCGCTTCGCCGACCTGCTGCTGGCGGTGGAGCGCCATCCGGGCATGCTGCTGTACCTGGACAATGCGCAGTCGGTGGGCGATGACTCGCGCGCCGCGCTGCTGGCCGAACGCCGTCGCCAGCGCAACGGGCAGGGCGGGCGCCGCGGCCTGAACGAGAACCTGGCGCGCGAAATCCTCGAGCTGCACACGCTCGGGGTGGATGCCGGCTATACCCAGCAGGACGTGACCGAATTCGCGCGCGCGATCACCGGCTGGAGCGTGGACCCCAACGCCGGCGGCAGCGATGCCTTCCGGTTCCGTCCGGCCGCGCACGAGCCAGGCGCGCGGCGGGTGTTCGGCAAGACCTATCGCCAGGATGGCGAGCGCCAGGGCGTGGCGATCCTGCACGATCTGGCCGTGCATCCGGCCACCGCGCGCCACGTCTCGCTCAAGCTGGCTCGCCACTTCGTCGGCGACGACCCGCCGCCGGCGCTGGTGCAGCGCATGGCCCGCGCCTGGGTGGACAGCGAGGGCGACCTGCCCAGCGTGTACCGCGTGCTGCTCGATGATCCCGCCGCCTGGCAGCCGGGCGCGCGCAAGTTCAAGAACCCGGACGACTTCTGCCTGTCCGCGCTGCGCGCCTGCGGGCTGGGAGTGGAGTCCGACCTCGCGCTGGGGCTGCGGCTGCAGGCGCAGCTGGGGCAGCCGCTGTTCCAGCCGCGTTCGCCCGCTGGCTTTGGCGATGTCGCCGCCGACTGGGGCGGGCCGGATGCCCTGTTCAAACGGGTGCAGGCGGCGCAGGCGCTGGCCAACCGTCTGCCGGACACCGGCACAACCCCGCTGGCGCTCGGCCAGGCCGCGCTGGGCGAGGCGCTGGACGCGCAGACCGCCACCGCCCTACGCCGCGCCGAATCCATCCAGCAGGGCGTGGCGCTGCTGCTGGCCAGCCCCGCCTTCCAGTGGAGGACTTGAGATGACCCTGCGCATCGATCGACGTGGATTCCTCGGCCTCGGCGCCTCCGCGCTGGCTCTCGCGGCATTGCCGAAATTCGCGCTGGCCGCGACCGGCGCGCATGACACCCGCTTCCTGCTGGTGCTGCTGCGCGGCGGGATGGATGGCCTGCATGCGCTGCAACCGCTGGGCGACCCCGCGTTCGCGGCCCTGCGTGGGGAGTTCGCCGCCAGTGCCGGCCAGCCCGCGCCACTGCGGCTGGATGCCGACTTCGCCCTGCACGGCAAGCTGCCCGGCATGGCCGCGCTGCATGCGCGCGGCGAGCTGCTGCCGGTCGCGGCGGTGGCGCCGCCGTACCGCCAGCGTTCGCATTTCGAGGCGCAGGACTGCGTGGAGAACGGCACCACCGGCGCCGGCGGCACCACCGGCTGGCTGAACCGCTGCGTAGCGGCGATGCCGGGCGGGGCGGGGCTGGCGATCTCGGCGGTGATGCCGCTGGCGATGCGCGGCGGCGGCAACGTCAGCACCTGGTCGCCGCCGCTGGGCAACCGCATCGATCCGATCCTCTGGCAGCAATTGCAGCTGCTGTATGCCGCCGATCCGGCGCTGGCACCCACCTTCGCCGGGATCGACGCCGGCCAGGCCGCGATGCAGGCCGGCGGCGGCTTGCGCCTGCCGCAGGCGATGGCGGCGGCGGCGCGCTTCATGGCCGCGCCGGACGGGCCGCGGATCGGCTTCGTGGAGGACACCGGCTGGGACACCCACGGCGGCGAGCTGGCGGTGCTGGATCGCAAGCTGGCGGAGCTGGATGCCGGGCTGCAGGCCTTCCGCGACGGCGCGCAGCCGGTGTGGCCGCGCACGGTGGTGGCGGTGGTCACCGAATTCGGGCGCACCGCCGCCATCAACGGCACCGGCGGCACCGACCACGGCACCGGCGGCGTGGCCTTCCTTGCCGGCGGCGCCGTGAACGGCGGGCGCGTGGCGGGCGACTGGCCGGGGCTGGGCCGCGCCCAGCTCAACGAGGGCCGCGACCTGCGCGCCACCACCGACCTGCGCGCGGTGTTCAAAGGCGTGCTGCGCGACCACCTCGGGCTGGATGCGGACGTGCTGGCGCGCCGGGTGTTCCCGGACAGCACGGCGCTGGCGCCGATGTCCGGGCTGGTGCGGACGGCATGACCGCCCGCGGGCGTGCTTTGCGTTAATCTGTGCAGAAGGCGCCTTTCGCGCCGCGAACCGGGGAATCCACCACCATGAACGATGTCGCCGTCTCCCAGGACGACCGCAACCTGGCCATGCTCACCCACCTGTCCGGCATCCTGCTGGGTTTCATCATCCCGCTGATCATCTGGCTGACCAACAAGGACCGGCCGGAGAAAGCCTGGCTCACTGCGCAGGCGGTCGAGGCGCTGAACTTCCAGATCACCATCGCGATCGCGCTGGTCGGTTGCTCGGTGCTGGCGGTGATCCTGATCGGCGCGTTGCTGATGCCGCTGGTGTGGTTGTTCAGCCTGGTGTTCTCCATCATCGCCGGGATGGCGGCCAATCGTGGCGAAAGCTACCGCTATCCGGTCGCGCTGCGGCTGGTGAAGTAAGCCGCCTGCACCCGCCGCCCCGGCGCGCCGGGGTTCATGCCCGCGCCGGCGCGGTTCGTCGCCGCCGGCGGGCGTCGGTCGCAGGCCGGCTTGCATCGGGCGCGGCGGCCGCCATCATGGGGCCATGCCGGCACGGTGCCGGCGGAGGAGACCATGATGGACAGCATCCACGAGACCGCGCAGGACCCGCTGGGGCCGGCCGCTGCAGGCGCGGGCGTACGCCAGGACGAACGCCTGTGGGCCGCCAGCGCCCATGCCGGCGCGCTGCTGCTGGCCTTCCTCACCAGCTGGACCGCCGGGGTCGCCGGCATGCTGGCCGGTCTGGCGGTGTATGCGCTGAAGAAGGGGGATTCCGACTTCATCGCGGCGCATGCGCGCGAAGCCTTCAATTTCAACCTCACGCTGTTCTTGGCCTTTTGCGCGCTGGCGCTGGCGGGGCTGCTGCTGGTGGGCGCCACCGTGCTCACCCTCGGGCTCGGCGCGGTGCTCACCCTGCCGGCCGGGGTCGTGCTGGCGGTGCTGGCGGCGGTGGTGGCCGTGGGCTGGCTGGTGTGCGGCCTGGTCGCCACGGTGAAGGCGCTGAACGGCGAGTCGTGGCGCTACCCGTTCACCCTGCGCGTGCTGCGCTGATTGCGGCAACCGCCTGCGGCGTTCACGCCAGCAGGCGGACCACCTTGCGCAGTGCCGCGACGAACGCATCGACCTCGGCGTGCGTGTTGTAGAACGCCAGCGAGGCGCGGCAGGTGGTGCCCACGCCCAGCCACTGCAGCAGCGGGTGCGCGCAGTGCTGGCCGGAGCGCACGGCCACGCCCTCGAGGTCGAGCAGGGTGGCCAGATCGTGCGAATGCACGCCGTCGATGGCGAAGCTGATCACCGCCGCCTTGTCCGGTGCGGTGCCAAAGATGCGCAGGCCATCGATCTTGCCGAGCTCTTCGGTTGCATGCGCCAGCAGCGCCGCCTCGCGCGCGTGGATGGCGGCCATGCCGATGCCGGACAGGTAGTCCACCGCCGCGCCCAGCCCGACGACGCCGGCGATGTTGGGCGTGCCGGCCTCGAACTTGTGCGGCGGGTCGTTGAACACGCTGCCGTCGAAGCGCACTTCCTTGATCATCTCGCCGCCGCCGAGGAAGGGCGGCATCGCTTCCAGATGCGCACGGCGCGCCCACAGGCCGCCGGTGCCGGTGGGGCCGCACAGCTTGTGGCCGGTGAAGGCGTAGAAATCGCAACCCAGCGCGGCCACGTCCACCGGCATGTGCGGCACTGCCTGCGAGCCATCGACGACGGTGGTGATGCCGCGCGCGCGCGCCTGCCTGCAGATCTCGGCCACCGGGTTGACCGTGCCCAGCACGTTGCTGACGTGGGCCAGGCCCAGCAGCCTGACTTCCGGCGTCATCGCGGCGTACAGTGCCTCGAGATCGAGACTGCCGTCCGCATGCAGCTCAGCCACCTTGATGCTCGCGCCGGTGCGCTGGGCGACGAGCTGCCAGGGCACGATGTTGGCGTGGTGCTCCATCCGCGTCAGCAGGATGGCATCGCCGGCCTTGAGCCGCGGCAGCGCCCACGAATAGGCGACCAGGTTGAGTGCGAAGGTGGTGCCGCTGCACAGCACCAGCTCGTCGGCGCGTACATTGAGGAAAGCGGCCAGCTTGCGGCGCGCGCCTTCATAGGCATCGGTGGCCTCGCTGCCGAGCTGGTGCACCGCGCGGCTGACGTTGGCGTTGTGGCGGCGGTAGAAATCGTCCACCGCCTCGATCACCGCGCGCGGCTTCTGCGCGGTATTGGCCGAGTCCAGGTACACCAGCGGCTTGCCGTGCACCTGCCGCTGCAGCAGCGGGAAATCGGCGCGCACGCGCTCCCAGTCGGGCGTGGCCGCCGCCGCGCCGGTGCCGCCGCCGGCGGTGGGCCCGTGCGTGGTCATGCGCCCAGCCGCTCCAGCGCGCGCTCCAGCGCGGCCTCGGTCAGCGCGCGGGTGGGCGCATCGGCGATCCCGGCCAGCACCTCGCGGCAGAACGCGGCGGTGAGCAGGGTGCGCGCGCGCGCCTCGGGGATCCCGCGCGCGCGCAGGTAGAACAGCGCGTCGGGATCGAGCTGGCCGACCGCCGCGCCGTGCGCGGCCTTCACCTCGTCGGCGTGGATCACCAGCACCGGCTGGGTGTCGATCTCGGCATCGGCCGACAGCAGCAGGTTCTTGTTCGACAGCGCGGCCTCGGTGCCGTCGGCGCCGGGATGGATGGTGATGCCGCCGTGGAACACCGCGCGCCCGCGCTGGTCGGCCAGGCCGCGCCAGGTCAGGCTGCAGGCGGTGTCGCGGGCGATGTGGTCGATCCCGAGGCGGGTGTCCACGTGGCGGCGGCCATCGGCCAGCAGCGCACCGTCGGCACGCAGGCGGGCGCCTTCGCCTTCCAGGCGCACGTTCAGTTCATTGCGCGACAGCGCCGCGCCCAGCTCGAGGTCGGTGCGCAGGTACTCGGCGGAGCGCGCCAGCACCGCGTCGGTGCGCGCGAACAGGCTGGCGCGCACGGCCGCGTGCTGCACCCGAACGTGCGCGAGCCGGGCCGTCTTCGCCACGTGCGCATGCAGCAGCATGTTGCCCAGGTGCGCGTGTTCGCCGGCCGCCAGTTCATGCTCCACCAGCTGCAGCGTCGCGCCGGCGCGCAGCTCGACGAAATGGCGCAGGTGCCAGGCGGCATCGCCGTCCTGGGGCGCGCCCACGGACACGATGTGCAGCGGTGCCTGCACTTCGACGCCGGCCTCCACCCGCACCACCGCGCCCTCGCGCGCCAGCGCCGCGTTGAGGCGGGCGAACGGCTCATCGGCGCGGGCATAGCGGCGCGCGAGGAAGTTCACCGCGCGCGCATCGTCGCCCTGCAGCAGTTGCGACAGCGGCTGCACGTCCACGCCGGCCGGCAGCCCGGACAGATCGCTCAGCGTGGCGTCGAAGTGGCCGTTGACGAACACCAGGCGCGGCGCCGGGATGTCCGCCAGGTGCGCGGGATCGACCGCGACCGCCTGCGCCGCGCCGAAGCGGCGGCGCTCCAGCGCGCGCAGCGAGGTGTACTTCCACGCCTCCGCGCGCGCCGGCAGGCCGTCGTGCAGCAGCGCGTCCAGCTGCGCGCGGCGGTCGGCGTCGCCGTCGAAGCCGGCGGCCAGCGAGTCGAGCAGGGCGCTCATGCGAGGCGCTCCCACAAGTCACAGCGTTTCATCGCAAGGACAAACGCTGGATTCCCGCCTTCGCGGGAATGACGAGCAAAAGCAAGGCGAGCGGCTGCCATCACGCGACCTCCGGCCCGGTGCGCTGGCGGATCCAGTCGTAGCCGTGGGCTTCCAGCTCCAGCGCCAGTTCCGGGCCGCCGGTCTGGACGATGCGGCCGTCGGCCAGCACGTGGACCACGTCCGGCTTGATGTAGTCGAGCAAGCGCTGGTAGTGGGTGATGACGATGAACGCGCGGTCGGGCGAGCGCAGCGCGTTGACGCCATCGGCCACCGACTTCAGGGCGTCGATGTCGAGCCCGGAATCGGTTTCGTCGAGGATCGCCAGCTTCGGCTCCAGCAGCGCCAGCTGGAAGATCTCGTTGCGCTTCTTCTCGCCGCCGGAGAAGCCTTCGTTCACGCCGCGGTGCAGCAGCTCGTCCTTCAGGTGCAGCACGGCGAGCTTCTCACGCACCTTCTTCAGGAACTGCATCGAGTCCAGCTCCGGCTCGCCACGCGCCTTGCGCTGCGCATTGAGCGCGGCGCGCAGGAAGTAGGTGTTGTTCACGCCCGGGATCTCGACCGGATACTGGAAGGCCAGGAACACCCCGGCGGCGGCGCGCTCCTCCGGCGCCAGCGCGAGCAGGTCGCGGCCGTCGAAGGTGACGCTGCCGGCGGTGACCTCGTAGCCCTCGCGCCCGGCCAGGATGTTGCCCAGGGTGGACTTGCCGGCGCCGTTCGGCCCCATGATGGCATGCACCTCGCCGGGCTTCACGTCCAGCGACAGGCCCTTGAGGATGTCCTTGCCGGCGACGCGGGCATGGAGGTTGTCGATCTTCAGCATGGTCTTTCCAGTTCGATTCGTTGCGTGCGGCATGGCGGCATGCGCGTGAGGGCTCAGCCGACGGCCCCTTCCAGCGATACGTCCAGCAGTTTCTTGGCTTCCACCGCGAACTCCATCGGCAGTTCGCGGAACACCGACTTGCAGAAGCCGTCCACGATCATCGAGACCGCGTCCTCCTCGCCGATGCCGCGGCTGCGGCAGTAGAACAGCTGCTCGTCGCTGATCTTGGAGGTGGTGGCCTCGTGCTCGACGGTGGCGGTGGGGTTTTTCACCTCGATGTAGGGGAAGGTGTGCGCGCCGCAGTGCTTGCCGATCAGCAGCGAATCGCACTGGGTGTGGTTGCGTGCGCCTTCGGCGGAGGCGGCCACCTTCACCAGCCCGCGATAGCTGTTCTGGCCGTGGCCGGCGCTGATGCCCTTGCTGACGATCTTGCTCTTGGTGCGCTTGCCGACGTGGATCATCTTGGTGCCGGTGTCGGCCTGTTGGCGGTGGTGGGTGAGCGCCACGCTGTGAAACTCGCCCACGCTGTCATCGCCCAGCAGCACGCAAGACGGGTACTTCCAGGTGATCGCGCTGCCGGTTTCGACCTGGGTCCAGGTGACCTTGCTGCGCGCGCCGCGGCATTCGGCGCGCTTGGTGACGAAGTTGTAGATGCCGCCGACGCCGTTCTCGTCGCCCGGGTACCAGTTCTGCACCGTGCTGTACTTGATCTCGGCATCCTCCAGCGCCACCAGTTCGACCACCGCCGCATGCAGCTGGTTCTCGTCGCGCATCGGCGCGGTGCAGCCTTCGAGGTAGCTGACGTAGGCGCCGTCCTCGCACACGATCAGCGTGCGCTCGAACTGGCCGGTGTGGCCGGCATTGATGCGGAAATAGGTGGACAGTTCCATCGGGCAGCGCACGCCCTTGGGGATGAACACGAAGCTGCCGTCGGAGAACACCGCCGAGTTGAGCGCGGCGAAGTAGTTGTCGCCGACCGGAACCACCGTGCCGAGATACTGGCGCACCAGTTCGGGATGCTCGCGGATGGCCTCGCTCATCGAGCAGAAGATGATCCCGCGCTCGGCCAGCTCCTTGCGGAAGGTGGTGCCCACGCTGACCGAATCGAACACCGCATCCACCGCCACGCCGGCCAGCTTCGCCCGCTCGTGTAGCGGCACGCCGAGCTTGTCATAGGTGTCCAGCAGTTCCTTGGGGACTTCATCCAGCGATTTGTATTTCGGGCCTTTGGGCGCGCTGTAGTAGGACAGCGCTTGCAAATCGATCGGGCCGATCTTGAGCTTGGCCCAGTCCGGCTGACGCAGGGTGAGGAAGTGGCGGTAGGCAGCCAGCCGCCACTCGGTCATCCACTCCGGTTCGTCCTTCTTCGCGGACAGGGCGCGGATGATGTCCTCCGACAGCCCCGGCGGCAGCGAGTCGGATTCGATTTCGGTGACGAAGCCGGCCTCGTACTTGCGCCCGAGCTGGGCGTGGATCTGGGCGTTCTGCGGTGCGTTCATGGGGAAATCCTTCAGGCCTGCGCGAGGCGGGCGTCGATGCGTGCGCGTGCCGGCGGCCGCGGCGGCTGCAGCATCTGCGCCAGGGTCACGCTGCCCAGCGCCTCGGCCACCACGTCGTTGATCCGCCGCCAGTTGGCGCGCACGCCGCAGCTGTGCTCGATCCCGCACTGGCCTTCGTGCACGCTGCATTCGGTCATCGCCAGCGGGCCTTCCATCGCCTCCACGATCTCGACCAGGCTGATGGCCGCCGCCGGCCGCGCCAGCCGGTAGCCGCCGTTGGCGCCGCGGAAGCCTTCCACCAGCCCGGCCGCGGCCAGCGGCTTGAGCACCTTGGCCACCGTGGGGACCTCCAGCCCGGCCTGTTCGGCCAGCTCGGGCGCGCTGAGCACGGCATCCGGGCGCGCGGCAAGCACGGTCAGGACGACGGTGGCGTAGTCGGTGAGCTTGGTGACGCGGAGCATGGCGCGGGCGGCAGGGGGTAAATGCGTACCGGAATTGTACGATTTCGGGCCGCCGGGGCCAAGTGCGACCCGCCCGTGCTTCAGGCGATTCCGGCGCTGCGCCAGGCCTCCGCCAGCAGGCAGGCGCAGGCGACCGCGGTCAGCCGCAGGCGCAGCGGCAGGTACCAGGCCGGCAGTGGCATCCGCGCCGCGAGGGTGCGGTCCGCCCACAAGTGCAGGGTAAAGCCTACGACCAGCAGCAGCGCGGCGGGCCCCGGGGCCAGTTGCAGTGCGCCCCAGGCGATGAGGGCGGGGACCACGCTCCAGGCATAGGCCTGCGCACGGCGGGCCTGCGCCAGCGTGGTCGCCTGCATCGCCAGCGCCCAGTGCAGGGCGCCCACGAACGCGAGGATCACCGCGCCGTACTCCAGCAGCGCGCCCGACCAGCGCGCCTGCCGCGGCGGATCGAGCCAGGCCAATGCGGCCAGGGCAAGGAAGGGGAGCAGGCCGCCATAGCCCAGCAGGGCCACGAGGCGGGGCGGGATGCGCGAGGGGGCAAGCATGGCCGGGGATCCGTGGAGGGTCGCCGGACGATACGGGCCAGGCGCCGGATCGGTTGCGTACCGCCCGCATCCACGCGTGCGGCGGCTGCGTATCGCAGGCATGGAACCGGCTGCGCGACCCAAACCCACGCTTTACTACGACGGTGCCTGCCCGGTGTGCGCACGCGAGATCGCGCTGTACCGCCGCCAGCCGGGCGCGGACGGAGTGGAATGGGTGGACGTGGCCCGCTGCGATGGCGCGCGGCTTGGCTCCGGCCTCACCCGCGAGGCGGCGCTGGCGCGGTTGCACCTGCGCCTGCCCGATGGCCGCCTGCTGGACGGCGCCGCCGCCTTCGCCGGGCTATGGCAGGCGCTGCCGGGCTGGGCCTGGCTGGGGCGGCTGCTGGGCTCGGGCTGGCGCCTGCGCCTGCTGGAAGCGGCATACCGCGGCTTCCTCTGCCTGCGCCGCGGCTGGCGGCGGCCGGGTTAGCCGGCCGCCACCGCGCGCATCAGCGCAGGCATTAGCGCAGGCGCTGGTTGATCCAGCCGGCCACCGCATCGGTATAAGCCGAGGGCAGGCCGAGCTGGTCGTTGATCTCCGCGTGCTCCAGCGCTTCCGGTTGCACCTGCATGGCGACCCCGAGCGTGCGTGCGCGCGCGGCGAACTTGCGTGCTTCCTCGCAGGGCGAGGTCGGGAACTTGCGCGTGCTGGAGCACACCAGCAGCATCGGCAGGGCATCGCGCTGGAGTTGTTGCTGCGGCGAGACCGCCGCCCAGAACGCAGGATCACTGCCGAACGCGTCGTGGTAGAGCTTCGGCACCCGCCGCTGCTGCATCAGCGCCGGCACGTCCAGCGCGCCGCTGTCCAGCGACACCACCCCCAGCGGGCGCTGCGCCCCGGCCTGCCGCAACAGTGACGGATCGCTGCCGAGCAGGGCCACCAGATGGGCGCCGGCGGAGTGGCCCATCAGCACCGTCTTGCCCGGATCGGCCCGCCACTGCCGCGCATGCTGCTGCACCGAGGCCACCGCCGCGGCCACGTCGCGCGCCTGCACCTGCGGGTCGGCGTCCGGCACCAGCCGGTTGTTGACCGAGACGAACACGCCGCCGCGCGCCAGCCACCAGGCCGCCTTGTGGTCCACCACCCGCGCCAGGTTTTTGTCGCCGGTGCGCCAGCCGCCGCCATGCACCATCACCAGGATGGGCGCGCCGGGCGCCACCTGCGCCGGCAGGTACACGTCGTAGCGCTGCTTGGGGTCGGGACCGTAGGCGATGTCGCGCTCGACCCGCGATCCGGGCGGCGGCGTGGCCGGGGTGGCGCGGCCCTCGCCTTCCTCGCTGCCGGCGCGTTGTTCCAGGCGCTGCATCAGGCGTTCGCGCAGGCGCTGCTGGGCGGGGGCGGGATGGCTGGCGATCGCTAGCACCAGGCCGGTGGTGAGGGAAACGAGGGCGACGCGGGGAATGCGCATGGCGGCAAGGCTCCGGAGGGATGTGCGGGCCTGGCAACGCACCAGCGTTCGCTGCGGTTGACGCGCGCGGTGGATGACAGCTGTCAGCGCCATTGGTTGATGCCCGTGGCTGGGTGCGCCGGTGCCGCTGCGGAGAATGCGAGGCGTCCATTCCGGACACGGGAGACCGCCATGCAGACCCAGACCACGTCACAGCCCCAGGCCGGGGCGACCGATCCGCTGTTCTCCGCGCTGGCCACGCCGCTGCAGGCCAAGGTGGGCGAACTGATGGAGCGCGCGGTGGCCGCCGCGCCGGGCGCGGAGCGTTCGCGCCTGCTGCGCTGGCTGCTGGTCGTGGCCGCGGTGTTCCTGCTGTGGCGGATGGGCCGCGGCCTGCGCAAGCTGTTCTGGAGCCTGTTCGGGATCGGCATGGCGCTGTGGTGGAGCGGTGCGGCCTGGTGGCTGCACCACTGAGCCGGTCGCCGGGCGCGCTCAGCCTGCGGGAGCGGAAGCCGGCAGCACCAGCTGCATGTAGGGCGGCGCCGGCGGCTGCCCGGGCGGCAGGAACTCCGGCGCCTTGCCGCCCGCCGGCCCCAGTGCGCGGATGAAGCGGTAGAGCGCGCGGCGATCCTCGGCGTGCATCGCGCGCAGGTTGAAGTCGGGCATCGGCGGGCGCGTGTGCAGGCTGGCCGAATACTGCATCCACGTCGCCTCGTCCATCGCGGCCAGCTTCAGCCGCAGGTTGGCGGCGTAGGTGGTGCCCCACGGGCCCATGTTGCCCAGCGGCGAGCCGACCAGCCACTGCGCCTTGGGCACGTCGCCGCCGCGTTCGGCATAACCGGGGGTGTGGCAGTCGTTGCAGCCGGCCATCCTGGCCATGTATTCGCCGCGCGCCAGCAGGTCGTCCCGCGGCGAGGCCGATGCCACGGCCGCCGGGGTGGAGGCGGCCTGGCAGCCGGCGAGCAGGGCCAGCGCCAGCAGGGAAGCGGATGCGAACGAACGGGAGGCGTGCATGGCGATGGGTCGCGTGTCGAAGGTGCCCAAGCCAACGCAGGCCGCGGATGCGGGCGGCCATGCGCTGGACAAGCCAGCGGCCTGCGCGACAATGCGGCACTCCTCCCGCCCACGACTGCGCCGTCCATGCCGAGCAAGATCCGCACCCGCAAGTCCGCCATCCACGGCAACGGCGTGTTCGCCGCGCGCCCGATCGCCAAGGGCGAACGGGTGATCGAGTACAAGGGGCGCCGCCGCACCCATGCGGAAGTGGATGCCGGCGACAGTGGTGACATCGAGAGCGGGCACACCTTCCTGTTCACCCTCAATGAAGATTGGGTGATCGACGCCAATTTCGAAGGCAATGCCGCGCGCTGGATCAACCACAGCTGCGATCCCAACTGCGAGGCGGTGCTGGTGGAGGATGCGGATGATCCCAAGCGCTCGCGGGTGTTCATCGAGGCCATACGTGCGATCGCGCCGGGCGAGGAGCTGACCTACGACTACGGCATCACCCTGGCCGAGCGCCACACGCCGCGGTTGAAGAAGATCTGGGCCTGCCGCTGCGGTGCCCCCGACTGCACCGGCACCATGCTCAAGCCCAAGCGCTAGCGCACATCGCAGGCGCCCCTGGCGACGGGTGCCAGCGCGCAGCGCTCATTGGTCTGGAGCCGGCCAGCTCATCCCCAGCGTTTCGATCACTAGATCGCGCCCGATGTTGGGCCAGGCGGGATCATCGCTGCGGTACACGCGGTCGCCCTGCGGTAGCCGGGCGCCGGCCGCCAGCCCCGCGCGCGCGGCCAGGGTCACCGCGCGGAACGGCACGGCGTCCACCCCGTTTGCCAGGTGCCCGCCGTGCCAGTCCTGCACGACGCCGCCGTAGTCCCAGTCCAGCCCGTAGAAGCTGATCGGCGCGCCGTTGATCCGTACCAGCTCCGCCAGTGACATCCCCGGCCGCAGGCCATGGGCATCGTGCCAGCGCGAGCCGGGATCCGACACCCGCAGGCCGCGCAGGGGGGCGTCGCGATCGCTTGCATCCAGTTCCAGTTCCAGCCGTCGCGCCGGATCGTCCGGAAACACCACCAGCACCGGGTATTCGCCGTCGCCCTCCGGCCCGGGACGGGTTTCCGCGCGCAGGTTGGCCTTGCCGAAGCGCGCTTCCAGTTCGGCCTGGGTGATCAGCGGATGCAGGCTGCCGGGCAGGAGCCACGGATCGGCCGCGGCGGCAGTGCCGGTGACGGCAGGCGCGGCGGACGGGGGGGGCGCGGTCGCCGGCGCGGATGGCGCGCCGGGCGCAGGCGCGGCCGTGGGTGCAGGCGCGGCGGCAGGCGGCGGAGCGGGCGCGCGCGAGCAGGCCGCCAGCAGCAGGGCCAGCCACACGTAGTGCCTGGTCGATCGGGTCGGCATGTGCTTCAGTCCTCCTCGGCGCGCGGTTTCCACGCCTCGGCCAGCCGCCGCTGGACGGGCGCCGGGGCCGGCTCGTAGTGGCTGAAATCCAGTGCGTAGCGGCCGCGCCCGCCAGTGGCGGATTTCAGCTCGGCCGCATAGCCCTCCAGCTCCGCCAGCGGCACCTGCGCGCGCACCACGATCTCGCCGCCGCCGAGGCTGTCGGTGCCGTGGATGCGCGCGCGCTTGGCCGCGAGCCCGCCGCTGACGTCGCCCATGTACTGCTCTGGCGCGCTGACTTCCAGCTCCACGATCGGCTCCAGCACCTGCGGCTGGGCCTTGCCGATCGCATCCAGGAAGGCGCGCTTGCCGGCGGCCACGAACGCCACCTCCTTGCTGTCCACCGGATGGTGCTTGCCGTCGTACACCACCACCCGCACGTCCTGGATCGGATAGCCGGCGAGCGCGCCGCTGGCCAGCACCTGGCGCACGCCTTTCTCCACCGCGGGGATGAACTGCCCGGGGATGGTGCCGCCCTTCACCTCGTCGATGAACTCGAAGCCGGCCCCGCGCGGCAGCGGCTCGATGCGCAGGAACACCTCCCCGAACTGCCCGGCACCGCCGGTCTGCTTCTTGTGGCGATGGTGGCCCTCGGCCGGCTGGGCGATGGTCTCGCGGTAGGCGATCCGCGGCGGATGGGTCGCCACTTCCACCCCGTAGCGGTCCTGCAGGCGGCGCAGCATCACCCGCAGGTGCAGGTCGGAGAGGCCGCGCACCACGGTTTCGTTGGTCTCCGCATTGTGTTCCACCACGAACGCCGGGTCTTCCTCCGCCAGCCGCTGCAGCGCCAGCGCCAGCTTCTGTTCCTGCCCTTTGCTGGCCGGCGCCACCGCCAGCCCGAACATCGGACGCGGGAAGGCGGACGGCGCGAGGTGGATGTGGTCCTCGTCGTGCGAGTCGTGCAGCACGGCGTCGAAGTGCAGCTCGTCCACCTTGGCCACCGCGGCGATATCGCCCGGCACCGCCTGCGCGATTTCGATGTGTTCCTTACCCTGCAGGCGGTACAGGTGGGCCACCTTGAACGGCTTCTTGCCGTCGTCCACGAACAGCTGCGCGTCCTTGCGCACGGTGCCCTGGTACACCCGGAAGATGCCCAGCTTGCCTACGAACGGGTCGTTGACGATCTTGAACACGTCCGCGATCACGTGCGCGTCCGGATCCGGGCGGGCGTGCACCGGTTCCGCATCGTGGCCGCTGCCCTTGCGGAACGGCGGCGGATTGGCCTCGCCGGGGTGCGGCAGCAGGCGTTCCGCCACGTCCAGCCACTCGCGCACGCCGGCGCCGGTGCGCGCGGAAACGAAGCACACCGGCACCAGGTGGCCTTCGCGCAGGCATTGTTCGAAGGCATCGTGCAGCTCCTGCCCGGACAGCCCGCCCTCGCCGAGGTCGAGGTAGTGGTCCATCACCGTTTCGTTGATCTCCACCACCTGGTCGAGGATCTTCTGATGCCAGTCCGCGACCGCGCCGAGGTCGCTGTGGCCTTCGCGTTGCGCGAAGCAGTCCACCACCCGCGCGCCGCCGTCGGCGGGCAGGTTCAGCGGCAGTACCTCGGGGCCGAACGCCTCACGCAGCGCGGCCAGCAGCGCGCCGTGGTCGTGCCCGCTTTGGTCGATCTTGTTGACCACCAGCATCCGGCACAGGCCGCGCTGGCGCGCGTAGTCCATCATCCGGCGGGTGCCGTGGGCGATGCCGGAGCCGGCATCCACCACCACCGCCACCGTGTCCGCCGCCGCCAGCGCCGCCAGCGCCGGGCCGCGGAAATCGGGGTAGCCGGGGGTGTCGATCAGGTTCAGGTGCATGCCGGCGTGATCCACGCTGGCGATGCTGGCGTCGATCGAGTGCCCGCGTTCCTTCTCGATCGGATCGAAGTCGGACACGGTATTGCCGCGTTCGACCGTGCCTGCCGCCTGGAGTGCGCCACCGGCATGCAGCAGGGCTTCGAACAGGGTGGTCTTGCCGGTGCCGGGGTGGCCTGCCAGGGCCACGTTGCGAATCTGGGGAGTGCTGTAGGACATGAGCCCGAACCTCCTTCGCGTGCGGATGGACGTGGCGTCATGGCGGTCCGCAGTCTCGCGCCGGAGCGCGGCGCTCGGCGGGCGGTCATGGCGTGGCTCCACCTTAACGCAGCGCGATGGCCGCGGTGCGTGCGCCGCAACATGGCGCCCGGCAGCCCGGCCACGGCCGGCGGGCTGACGCGGCGCTAAACGCGGGTGGCGGTATTCAGCCTCGCGTCAAGCGCGGCCCCGCAGTGTTGGCCGCGACGCCACTCCACATCCACGGGGAACCACCATGAAGCGTTTGATCGGCAGCCTGTTCGCATTGGGGATGGTCGCGGCCAGCGCCTCCGCCGCGGCGCAGTCGTATGGAGGCTACGGCGACCGTTACGGGGACCGCTACGGCAGCGACGCCGGCTACGGCAATCCCGGCTACGCCGGCGGGAATCCGGGCGGCAGCTACTACGACTATGCGCAGGTGGTGCGGGTGGACCCGGTGTTCGACGCCGGCTACCGCAGCCAGCCCATGCAGGCGCCGCGCTGCTACGAGACCACCACCACGACCGCCGGCGGCTACGGCGGGGGCTATGGCGGCAACGGATACGGCGGCTACGGCAGCGGCTACCCGCGCTACGACGGGTATGGCCGCGACGACGGCTATCGTCCCTACGGCGACAACGCGGGCCGTTCGATGGCCACCATCGCCGGCGGCGTGATCGGCGCGGTGCTCGGCAGCCACGTCGGCGGCGGCAGCGGGCGCTTCGCCGCCACTGCGGTCGGTTCGATGGTCGGCGGCATCGCCGGGCGCCAGATCTACGACCAGTCGCAGCAGAATCGCGTCCCGCGCACCGCCACCGTGCGCGTGTGCGACCCCGAGCCGGTGCGCGACGGCTACGGCGGCTATCGCGGCGACAGCGGGGTGCGCGCCTACGACGTCACCTACGAGTACAACGGCCGCCGCTACACCCGGCGCATGGACTACAACCCCGGCGACCGCATCCGGGTGCGGGTCGAGGTGATGCCGCAGTAAGCGCGGGCGTCCAGCACCCGCATGCACGAAGGGGCCGCAAGGCCCCTTCGTCGTTTCGGCAGTGGCTCGGGCGGGATGCGCCGCCGGCTGCGGGCCGGAATGCGGGTCAGGCCGGGGCCGCCGGCTGCGCGGCGGCGCCGGGGCGCTGGGCCGGGCGTGCCACGTGGCGCGGGGTGCCGGTTTCGTCCAGCAGGGCCTCGATCCGGCTGAACACCTCCGGGCGCGAGAACGGCTTCTTCATGAAGTCGTCGGCGCCGATGCGCTGCACGTAGAACTGCTCGGTGGCCTGGGCGTTGCCGCTGATCATGATGATCGGCACGTCCTTGGTCAGCGGGTCGCGGCGCAGGGTGCGCAGCGCGCTGAAGCCGTCGATGCCGGGCAGCACGATGTCGAGGAAGATCAGGTCGGGCACCTCGCGGCGCGCGATCTCCAGCCCGCTCTCGCCGTCGTAGGCCACCAGCACGTCGTAGTGGTTCTGCTGCAGCATGCGCTTGAGCAGGGCGACGATGGTGGGGGAGTCGTCGATCACCAGGATGCGGGTGCCCGGGCGCGCATTGCGGCGGTCGCGCTCGCGCCGCTCCGGGCCGCCGTGCAGGGCGGCATCGTCGCCGGGCTCGGTGGCGGGCGCGGCGGCATCGGGCGCGGCCGGAGCGGCCACGCGCGCGACGGGCTGGATGGAGGCCGCGGCCGGTGCAGGCTGCGGCCGCTTGCGTTTGAACAGGTCGAACAAGGACATGCGCACGCTTCCCCGGGGCGAACCGGGCGCAATTCTAGCCTGAACGGGGAAGCCCGCCGCGCGGGCGGGCGTCCGCTCAGCGCCTGGCGTGCGCGTCCTCGGCCAGCGCGCGCATCGCGAACAGCCGTGCCACCTTGCCCCAGGCCAGCGCGCCGGCGATGCACAGGCCCAGCAGGAAGGCCAGCACGAAACCACCGGCGCCCGCCGGCGCGACGTGCCCGCGCACGGCCAGCAGGAGCAGCGCCAGCAGCAGGCTGCACACGGTCGGCAGCAGATAGGCGGCCAGCACCGCCAGCGGCCGCCGCAGCAGCAGCGCGAGGCCGCGCCACCAGGCCTTCAGCGCCGAGCGCAGGCGGGCGTCGGCCGCCAGCCAGCCGCGGCCGGCCTCGAGGCTGGCATGCGCCAGCAGGAACAGCACGCCGCCGATCGCCAGCGCGATGTTGCGGCCATCGTTGACGGCCGATTCGAGGATGGCGTGCTCGTGGATCTGCTCGTTGAAGCCGAGGGCGGCAGCGCCGATCCCCAGCGCAAGTCCCAGCGGCACCACCGACCACAGCAGCAGGCGCAGCAGCGGCCCGTATTCGGCCAGCCCGCCGCGCAGCAACTCGCCGAACCCGAGCGTGCTGCGGCTGCGCGCGGCGGTGAGGGTGGCGCCGGCCAGCAGCGGCGAGAGCAGCAGCATCAGCAGTGCCGAGACCCGCAGCAGCGAGGTCAGCAGCGGCATCGGCGCGTCGGGCGCGGTCAGCGCGCCGAGCAGCGGCATCGGGTCGTGGCCGGCGGCGATCGCCGGCGCCTGCGGCGAATAGTCCAGCAGGCTGCCCAGCCAGCTCCACACCGGCAGCGCGGCGACCAGGGTGCAGGCCAGGCCGGCGGCCACCCACAGCAGCAGCAGCCGCCACTGCAGGGCGGCGGCGAGGGCGCGCGGGGCGGCGGCGCGGGCACGGAGGGGACGGATCGAGGTAGTCATCGGGTAGCGCCTCTTCAGACCGTGGCCAGCAGGGCCAGCAGGGAGTGCAGCAGTGCGGTGAATTCGCCGAACCAGCGGCGCGAGGCCTGCGGCTTCGGCTCCAGCGTGCGGCCGTCGTTGAGGCGGTTGGCGTCCATCCGCACCCGGTCATCCGGGTCGAGCTGGGCCGAGACCGCCTTGGCCGGGGCCACCACCACGAAGCGCTGCCAGCTGTTCTGGGCGGTGACCGGGTAGTCGCGGTGGCTGCCATCGGCGAAGTGGATGCGCAGGGTCTGCGGCGGCTTCACCGCGTCGCGGCGGACCACCACCGTGGTGCGGTAGGGGAAGGCACCGTGCCCAAGCTTGGCGTCCGGATGCGCCTTCTTCCACGCCTCGCGGCGCTTGGCGATCGCGGCGTCGATGGCCTTGCTGCCCACCAGCACCTGGCGGCCCTGGTAGGCGTGGTAGCCCGGCAGCGGCAGCACTTCGCGGCTGGACAGGCTGGCGATGCGGTCGTCGGTGCGGCCGGTGGAGTACACGTAGGCATCGAACGCGGCATCCACGATCGCGGGCTTGCCGGTGCCTTCGGCCAGCGCATCGCGCAGGTCGGCCGCCGACGGATGGCGGAACTTCCAGCGCTCGTAGTAGAGCTTCATCGCGCGCTCCATCGCCGGGGTGCCCACCAGCGCCTCGATCTGGCGCATGGCGGTGGCGGTGCGCGAGTACACGGTGCCGTAGCTGGCGCTGGACAGGCGGTCCCACGAGTTGGCGCCCAGCGGGTCGGCCGGGTCGTGCAGCGAGGCGCCCAGGCGCTCCATGTCGAACGGCGTGATGCGGGTGCCGATCCCGAGCCAGCGCATCCACGGCAGTTGCAGCACCAGGTCCTGCTTGCGCGCGGTCATCATGCGCTGGTCCCAGTACTCGTTCATGCCCTCGTCGAGCATGGGTTCCTCGAACTCGTTGGAGCCGAGGATGCCGTAGAAGTAGCCGTGGCCGAATTCGTGCACGGTGACGAAATCCAGCATCCAGCGCGGCAGGCTGCCGGGGGTCACGGTGTCGGTGTTGTCGGCGGTGAAGAAGGTGGGGTACTCCATGCCGCCGGCTTCCTTGGCGCCGTAGGGCGGCACCACCGCGGTGGCGGTCTTGTAGGGGTAGGCGCCGAGCGTCTTCGAGAAGTAGTCCAGCGCGTCGATGGTGGCCTGCAGCACCGGCTCGGCGTTGCTGGCGTATTCCGGCGGGTACAGCACCTTCACGTCCACCGGGCCGCGCGGGCCGGCCCAGGTCTTCACCAGCGGCGTGGCGAAGCGCTTGTCGGCGGTCCACGCGAAGTCGTGCACGTCGTCCTGCACGTAGCGGTGGGTGGTCTTGCCGCCCTTCTCCACCGGGGCGCCCACCTGCTGGCCGGTGGCGCCGACGGTGTAGTCCTTGGGCACGGTGATGCGCACGTCGTAGCGGCCGTAGTCGGCGTAGAACTCGCTGTGCAGGTGGAACTCGTGGGCGTTCCAGCGCGGTGCGAGCGCGCCGCGTTCGCCCGGCAGCTCCAGCACCGCGATCTTCGGGAACCACTGGCCGACCAGGTGGAAGCTGCCGTAGTAGCCGGTGCGCGCCACCACCCGCGGCAGCTGGTCGAAGAAGTCGATGGCCAGGGTGGTGCTGGCGCCCGGCGCCACCGGCTGCGGCAGGTCGATGCGGACCACGCTGCGGTCGGTCTTCGGCCCGTTGTCCGGCTGCACGAAGGTCCACTTCGCCGCCTGCCCGGCCTGCGCCACCTTGTCGAGGCGGATGTAGCCGTATTCGCCGTCCTTGGTGGCGACATTGCTGCGGAAGCCGCTGCTGCTGGCCCGCTGCTCGGTCATGAAGGTGCTGCCGGGGCCGTCGAAACCGTTGAGGTACAGGTGCAGGTACACGCTGCACACCGGCTGCGCGCTGCGGTTGCGCCAGGTCAGGGTCTGCTTGCCTTTGACCGTGTGCTTGGCCGGGTCGAGCTCGGCGTCGATCGAATACTCCACCACGCGGTCGGACAGGGTGGCTTCCTTGCCTGTGCGCGGGCCGCCCCAGGCGTCGGCCGCGCTGGCCACGCGCACCGCGGCCGCATCCGGCGCGGCCAGCGGGATGGTCGGGCAGCCGGTGGGCGCGTCGGGCGCGGCGGGGCTGGCGGAAGGCGTCCTGGCGGCGGCCAGGGCCGGCATCAGGACGAGCAGGGTGGACAGGGCAAGCGTTGCCCGGTGGCGGCTGTGCATGGAATCCCCGGCGTCATGCGGACGGTAATCCCCGCACGATGTGCGAACCGCGCCGGCGTGGCAACATGCCGGTAGTCACGGTCGGGGAGGTCGCCATGTGCATCCATGCGGGCAGTTGCCGGTGCCACCGGCGTGGATGCGCGTCCGCGCGCGGGAGCGACGCCCGGTGAGCGTGGAGGCGCAGGCCCCGGTCGCCGGCCTGGATGCCGCGCTGGCGCATGCCCTGCGCCTGCTGGAAACCCGGCCGGAACTGGCCGCCGAGCAGGCACTGGCAATTCTGGAGGCCGCGCCCGGGCATCCCGGCGGCGAGCTGGTGCTGGGCATGGCGGAGACGGCCGTGGGCGATGCCGCGGGCGCGGTCCGGCGGCTGGCGGCGCTGGCGCAGGCGCAGCCGGGATCGGCCATGACCTGGCTGGCGCTGGGCCGCGCGCAGGCCGCGCAGGGCGAGGACGCGCAGGCGCAGGCCAGCATGGAGCGCGCGGTCGCGCTGCAGCCGGCGCTGCCCGGCGCGTGGCTGGCACTGGCCGATCTGCGCTTTTCCCGCGGCGATGGCGCCGGTGCCGATGCTGCCTACCTGCAGCACGTGCGGCACAGCGTGCGCGATCCGGTGTTGATGGCCGCTGCCGACGCATTGGCCCGCGGCGACCTACCGGATGCGGAGACCCGCCTGCGCGCGCGCCTGTCCGCGCAGCCGGGCGATGTGGCCGCGTTGCGCATGCTGGCCGAGCTGGGCGCGCGCCTCGGCCGCAACGAGGAGGCCATCGCCCTGCTGGAACAGGCGTTGGCGCGTGCACCGGGCTTCGACGCCGCGCGCCAGAACTACGCCGGCCTGCTCAACCGCGGCAACCGCCACGACGAGGCGCTGGTGGAGGTCGATCGCCTGCTGGAGCGCGCGCCCGACAGCCAGTCGCTGCACAACCTGCGCGCGGTGATCCTGGGCAAGCTGGGCGATTTCGAGGCCGCGATCGGCGCCTACGAGCGAGTGCTGGCGCGCGTGCCCGGGCAATGGCAGGTATGGCTGGGCTACGGCCATGCGCTGAAGACCGCCGGCCGCACCGGCGATGCGATCGCCGCCTATCGCCGCGCGATCGCGCTGAACCCCGGGTTCGGCGGCGCCTGGTGGAGCCTGGCCAACCTCAAGACCGTGCGCTTCGATGCCGCCGACATCGAGGCGATGCGCACGCAGCTGCGGCGCGCCGACCTCGACGACGATGCGCGGCTGCATTTCGAATTCGCGCTGGGCAAGGCGCTGGAAGATACCGGCGAGGACGATGCCGCGGCGTTCGCGCACTACGCGCGCGGCAACGCGCTGCGGCGCGCGCAGCTGCCCTACGACGCGGCGCTGGCGCGCGAGCGCACGCGTCGCGCGATCCGCACCTATACCCGCGAGTTCTTCGCCGAGCGCGCCGGCGCCGGCTGCCCCGCGCCTGATCCGATCTTCGTGGTTGGCATGCCGCGCGCCGGCTCGACCCTGGTCGAGCAGATCCTGGCCAGCCATCCGCAGGTGGAAGGCACCATGGAGCTGCCGGCGATCATCGCCATCACCCGCCAGCTGCGCGAGCGCAGCGGGAATCCGGAAACCACCTCCTATCACGATGTGCTGGCGGCGCTGCCGCGCGCGGAGCTGGCCGAGCTCGGGCGTGACTATCTGCGCCGGGTACAGCCGCAGCGGCGCGAAGGGCGGCCGTTGTTCATCGACAAGATGCCCAACAACTTCGCCCATATCGGCCTGATCCACGCGATCCTGCCGAATGCCAAGATCATAGATGCGCGCCGGCATCCGCTGGCCTGCTGCTTTTCCAACTTCAAGCAGCACTTCGCGCGCGGCCAGGCCTTCAGCTACGACCTGGCCGACCTCGGCCACTACTACGCCGACTACGTGATGCTGATGGCGCATTTCGACGCAGTGCTGCCCGGGCGCATCCATCGCGTCTTCCACGAGGCGATGGTGGAGGACACCGAGGCCCAGGTGCGCGCGTTGCTGGACTACTGCGGCCTGCCGTTCGATGCGCGCTGCCTGCGTTTCTTCGAGAATCCGCGCGCGGTGCGCACCGCCAGTTCCGAGCAGGTGCGGCGGCCGATCTACCGCGAGGGCCTGGCGCAGTGGCGGCGCTTCGAGCCGTGGCTGGAGCCGTTGAAGCAGGCGCTGGGGCCGGTGCTGGAGGCCTACCCGGCGGTGCCGCCGGACTTGGGGGCGGCCCAAGGCGGGGCTCGGGGCGATTGTTGAAAAGCGGTTAAAACAGGTTTAAATCTTGGCGGCAATCCGGCTGTCAACGCGGCGACATCATCACTCTGGGGAGTCAGGCATGTCTGCGCAACACGTTGTTCGGAAAGGGGAAAACCGGCGCGGCCGGGCGTTCCGCAAGCTCCCGCTGGCGGTCGCGGTGGCCTTAGCCTTCGCCGCACCGGCCTGGGCCCAGGACGCCAACGCGCCGGCGCCGGCCAAGGACGCGGTGGCGAAAGACAAGGACAAGGACACGCGCACGCTGGGCACGGTGACGGTGACCGCGCAGAAGCGCGAGGAAAACCTGCAGAAGGTGCCGATCAGCCTGCAGGTGCTGGGCAGCACCCAGCTGGAGCAGCAGGACGTGGCGTCGTTCAGCGACTACGCCAAGATGATCCCCAGCCTGAGCTACGGCACCGCCGGCGGCGGCGTGTTCTCCGGTCCCGGCTTCGTGCAGGTGTACATGCGCGGCGTGGCCAGCGGCGGCGACGGCAACCACTCCGGTTCGCAGCCCAGCGTGGGCATGTACCTGGACGAGCAGCCCATCACCACCATCCAGGGCGCGCTCGACATCCACATGTACGACATCGACCGGGTGGAAGCGCTGGCCGGCCCGCAGGGCACCCTGTACGGCGCCAGCTCGCAGTCCGGCACCGTGCGCATCATCACCAAGAAGCCCGATCCGTCCGGCTATGCGGCGGGCTTCGCGGTGGAAGCCAACGCGATCGACGGCGGTGGCATCGGCCACGTGCTGGAAGGCTTCGTCAACCTGCCGATGAACAACAACACCGCGGCGGTGCGCCTGGTGGGCTGGCAGAAGCACGACGCCGGCTGGGTGGACAACCTGCACGGTACCCGCACCTATCCGACCTCGGGGATCGTCGCGGACAACGCCGCCTTCGCCAAGAACAACTACAACACCGCCGACACCGTCGGCGTGCGCGCGGCCATGCGCTTCGACATCAACGACCGCTGGACCATCACCCCGCAGCTGATCGCGCAGAAGATGAAGGCGCACGGCAGCGCCGGCATCGATCCGCTGGTGGGCAGCGCCAGCGCGGGCTACGACAGCTCCTACGGCAAGACCGCGGTCAAGCACTTCTACCCGGAGTTTTCCGACGACCGCTGGTACCAGGCGGCGATGACGGTGGAAGGCAAGATCGGCAACTTCGACCTGACCTACGTGTTCTCGCACCTCAATCGCGACGTCGATTCCGCCGCCGACTACAGCGACTACGGCTACTGGTACGACAGCCTGGCCGGCTACGGCGCGTACTTCTACGACAACAACGGCAACCTGATCAATCCGGCGCAGCACATCAACGCCACCGACCGCTACCGGCGCACCAGCCACGAGCTGCGCATCGCCTCGCCGCAGGACAACCGGCTGCGGCTGGTGGCCGGCCTGTTCTGGCAGAACCAGAGCCACGACATCCTGCAGAATTACCAGATCGATGGCCTGGCCAGCGTGCTCTCGGTCAGCGGCTGGCCGAACACCATCTGGCTGACCCGGCAGGACCGCACCGACGACGACCGCGCCGTGTTCGGCCAACTCAGCTACGACCTGACCGACCGCCTGGAGCTCAACGCCGGCGGGCGCTGGTTCCATGCCCGCAACAGCCTCAAGGGCTTCTTCGGCTTCGCCGAGGGGTATTCCTCGCAGTCCAGCCAGCCGCCTGCCGACCGCTACGGCGAGGCCGGCTGCTACGCGCAGTACGGGGCCCCGTCCAACTGGCAGCCCTACAAGGGCGCGCCGTGCATGGTGTTCGACAAGGGCGTGAAGGAGAACGGGTCGATCTACCGCGCCAACCTCACCTTCAAGATCAACGACACCAAGCTGGTGTACGCCACCTGGTCGGAAGGCTACCGTCCCGGCGGCATCAACCGCCGCGGCACCCTGCCGCCGTACCTGTCCGACTTCCTCACCAACTACGAGGCCGGCTGGAAGACCTCCTGGGGCAACGGCAGCTTCGTTTTCAACGGCGCGGTGTTCCGCGAGGACTGGAAGAACTTCCAGTTCTCCTACCTCGGCCAGAACGGCCTGACCGAGATCCGCAACGCCAACCAGGCGCGCATCAACGGCCTGGAGACCGACCTGGTCTGGGCGGCCACCTACAACCTGCAGATCACCGGCAGCTTCGCCTGGTACGACGCCAAGCTGACCCAGAACTTCTGCGGCTGGCTGCGCCCGGATGGCAAGCCGGAGACGGTGTGCCCGGCGGGCACCCTGGACCCGAACGGCAACGTGGTCAGCGGCCCGCAGGCCGCGGCCGGTACCCAGCTGCCGATCACGCCGCGCTTCAAGGGTAGCCTCAACGCGCGTTACACCTTCGACCTCGGCCCCGGCGAGGCGTACTGGCAGGCCTCGTTCTCGCACGCGGGCAAGCGCCGGGTGGACATGCGCACCGCCGAGACCGCGCTGCTGGGTTACCTGGATGCGTACACCCTGGTCGATCTCTCGGCCGGCTGGCGCAAGGACAGCTGGGCGATCGACGTGTTCCTGAAGAACGCGTTCAATTCGCGCGCGCAGATGACCCGCTTCGCCGAATGCGCGGCACTGACCTGCGGCTACGAGCCGTACACCGTGATCGCGCAGCCGCGCACCCTGGGCATCCGCTTCAGCCGCGAGTTCTGAGCCGCGGCACCGGGACGCCCGGGACGGTGCCGGGCCATGCGCAAGGCGGCCCTCCGGCCGCCTTGCGCGTCATCGCAACCGCATCATTCCGCGTGCAGATGCGCCGTCGGGATCAGCGCGCGGCGGGGGCTTCGCGCACCGGCAGCGGCACGTTGCACAGGTCGATATGGCCGGCCGGCTGGGTGTAGAAATCGTCCACCCGGTTGCGGCGCGCCTCGGTGGCGTCGCGGAAGGCCTGGCTGTCGGTGCGCAGCAGCTGCAGCCGGGTGCGCTCGGCTTTCGGCACCTCGCTGGCCAGCTTGATCGAAAGGATCGGCGTGCGCTGCTTGGGGTCGGTGTAGAAGCCCATCGGGGCGGGCCCGCGCGGGATCACGCTGAGCAGCTCCATGCCCTTCACCACGCGTCCGACCACGGTCAGCTGGTGGTCCAGCGCGCGCGGGGCCTGGCCGATCACCACGTAGAGCTCGGCGCCGATGCTGCTGTCCGGCGGCGTGTTGCGGCCGGCGCCGACCACGCCGTAGCAGTGCGCCATCCATACCTTGCCGGCCTTGGGGTCGCGCGCGGCGGGGAAGCCGTCCACGAAGCCGACCTGCGGCGCCCAGCCGTCCGCGTCCGGCAGGCGGTCGAAGCGCACGCCCTGGTCGCTGCGGGTGAACTCGGCCGGCAGGTGGGTGCGGGTGCCGGGCGGATAGGGCTTGGCCTTGCCGGCGTCCTCGCCGTCGGGGTCGCCGAACTGCACCACGAAATTGTCCTGCGAGCGGTAGATGTTCAGCCCGTCCCAGAACCGGCCCTTGGCCATCGTCTTGATGTTCGCCACGTGCTCCGGCGCGAAGCCGGGGGCCAGTTCGATCACCACCCGCCCGGCGGGCAGCTCCATGTACAGGGTGTTGGCGGGATCGAGGTCGCGCCAGGCGCTGGCCGGGGCGGCATCGATGATTTCCTGCGCGGATTTGCGCTTGGCAGGCTGCGCGGCCTCCGCGGCGTGCAGGTCGGCGGTCAGCAGGGCGAGCAGGGCGGTGGCAAGCAGGGTGGCGCGCATCATCGGGCTCCGGTGGTCAGATGCCCAGCATAGCGCGCGGACGATCGCCGCCGGCCGCCCTCAGGCCTTGCGCGTGCGCCTGCCGCGGGGTGCGGGCGCGTTGGTGTGGGCGCGGATGAAGTCGCGCACCTGCGGGTACACCTGGGTGCGCCAGCGACGGCCGCTGAAGATGCCGTAATGGCCGGCGCCTTCCGCCGTGAGGTGGCGGTGAGAGGCCTGCGGGATGCCGGTGCACAGCGCGTGCGCGGCGCGGGTCTGGCCCTGGCCGGAGATGTCGTCCAGCTCGCCTTCGACCGTGAGCAGCGCGCAGTCGCGGATCCGCGCGGGGTCCACCCGCTCGCCGGCCACGTCCCACAGCCCGCGCGGCAGCAGGTGCTGCTGGAACACCACGCGGATGGTGTCGAGGTAGTACTCGGCGGGCATGTCCAGCACCGCGTTGTATTCGTCGTAGAAGCGGCGGTGCGCCTCGGCCGATTCCAGGTCGCCCTTGACCAGGTCCTGGTAGAAGTCCCAGTGCGACATGCCGTGGCGCTCGGGGTTCATCGCCACGAACCCAAGGTGCTGCAGGAAGCCGGGATACACGCGGCGGCCGGCGCCGGGGTAGTTGGCCGGCACGCTGTGGATGACGTTGTTCTCGAACCACCATAGCGGCTGGCGGGTGGCGAGGTTGTTGACCGCGGTGGGCGACTGCCGGGTATCGATCGGGCCGCCCATCATCGTCATCGTGCGCGGCAGCGGTTCGCCGCGCGCCGCCATCAGCGACACTGCGGCCAGCACCGGCACGGTGGGCTGGCACACGCTGATCACGTGCAGGTTGGCGGCGCCGATGTGACGGATGAAGGCCTGCACGTAGGCCACGTAGTCGTCCAGCGTGAACGCGCCCTGCGCGTGCGGCACCATGCGCGCGTCGGTCCAGTCGGTGATGTACACCTTGTGGTCGGCCAGCAGGGTGCGCACGGTGTCGCGCAGCAGGGTGGCGTGGTGCCCGGACAGCGGCGCCACCACCAGCACGGTGGGGTCGTCCTTCATCCGCGCCAGGCCATCGGCCTGGTCGTGGTAGCGCTTGAAGCGCAGCAGCCGGCAGAACGGCTGCTCCAGCTCCACCCGCTCGACCACCGGGATCGGCACGCCGTCCACCTCGATCTGGTGGATGCCGAATTCGGGCTTCTCGTATTCCTTGCCCAGCCGGTACATCAGCTCGAACGCGGCCGCGGTGCGCTGCGCGCCCGGCAGTGCCGCCAGCCAGCTGTCGTGGGCGGAATACATCTTGGCGCCGGCATCGGCCCAGTAGGCATATGGGGCCAGTCCGGCGCGCCAGAGTTCGTGCAGTTCGTACAGCAGCATCGCGGTGGGGTCCCTGGCCTGGATTGCGGCGCTGCAGCATAGCGCAGGCGCGGCAAGCGGACGTGACGGCGGTCGCGCTTCCGGGCCGCGCCCGGCCTGCGTTCAGCCGGGCAGTTCCAGCGCCGTGGCGTGTGTTGCCAGTGCTGCCGACAGCCAGCAGTGCGAGCCCAGCGGCTGCAGGCCGAGCGCGCGCAGGCGCTCGCGGTAGAACGCCGCCGGCCGCTGCTTGAACTCGTGTTCGTCGCCTTCCGCGCCGTCGCCGCGCGCGAACACCTCGATGAAGGCCACCCCGCCGCACAGCTCGGCCAGCGCCGGCAGGCCGCGGTCCAGCTCGCGGGTGTCGAGGTAATGCAGCACGTCGCTGCACACCAGCAGGTCGACCGGCGGGCAGGGGCGCAGGTGGGCGAAATCGGCGAAGCGCGCCAGGTGCAGGTTGCGGCTGCGGCCGTAGCGGGCGACGGCGTAATCGCTGCTGTCGAAGCCCAGGTAGCGTACGTTCGGGCGCAGCTTCAGCAGCGGCGCGCGCCACGCGCCTTCGCCGCAGCCGATGTCCAGCACGCTGCGGATCGGCCGTTCCAGGTGGTATTCGGCGGTCGCCACCGCCAGCTGCACCTTGCGCGCCAGGCGCGCGGCGTGGCCGATCCCGCCATGGCGGTACCAGCGGTCGAAATAAGCGCGGTCGTAGGTCTTGGTCATGGCTTCCGGGGGGGGCGAGGTCGGGCCTGCGCGGGCAGGCGGCGTGCTTCAGCTTGACCGAGGCGGCATGCAAGAATCAAAAGCCCAAGCCCCGCTGTGCGGGCATGACGGACCTGCCATGGCCTACCTGCTGACCAAGACGTTCCACCTGGTGTTCGTGATCGCCTGGATGTCCACGGTGTTCTACCTGCCGCGCATCCTGGTCAACCTGGCCGAGGCCGGCGACGTGCCCGCCGTGCGCGAGCGCCTTCTGCTGATGGGGCGGCGGTTGTACCGCTTCGGCCACGTGATGTTCGGCATCGCCTTCGTGCTGGGGCTGGCGCTGTGGCTGCATTTCCACATCGGCGGCGGCTGGCTGCACGCCAAGCTGGCGCTGGTGGCGTTGCTGCTGGCGCATTTCGTGGTCGCCGGGCGCCTGCTCAAGCGCAACGCCGCCGGGCACCCGTTGCCTTCGTCCGGTGCCCTGCGCTGGTTCAACGAACTGCCGGTGCTGCTGCTGGTGATGGTGGTCTATCTGGTGCTGGCCAAGCCGTTCTGACTACGCGTTTCACGCAGCGCCACGCCGGTGTGCGGCGTGGCGTATTCGCGTGCGGATGCGCTCAGCGCGGCGTGGCCACGGCCTTGGGGTCGGGCAGGGTCACCGGGACCCCGTTGCCGTCGCACAGCTGGTGCGCGCAGGCCGCCGCGCGTAGGCGCGGGGTGGCCTGCAGCAGGACGTGGTAGATCGCGTTTTCCTCCAGCGAGCCGCGCACCGCGGTGCTGCCGGGGCCGCTGGCCCAGATGCCGACGTCTTCGCCGCCGTGGGTTTCCGACTTCGTCGGTACCAGCGCTTCCTGCATGTAGTCCGGGTCCTCGGTGTCCACGTGGGTCAGGTCCGGGCGGCCGTGTGCGGGGCGCACGTCTTCCATCCAGTGCTCGAAGTGCTTGGGGCCTTCCGGCTGGCGCGCGCTGGCGCCGGTGTAGCCGGGGCCGTTGGCATAGCTCAGGGTGGTGTAGGGCAGGCCGCTGGCGTCGCGCGCCAGCTGGGTGGGGTCGGCATCTTCGCCGCTGCCGCCCTTGACCTTGCCCAGGATCGGGTTGCCGCGGGCGGGATAGCCGGCGAAGGTCAGGGTGTGCGAGTGGTCGGCGGTGACCAGGATCAGGGTGTCCTGCGGCGAGGTCATCTCGGTGGCGGCGCGCACCGCGTCGGAGAACGCGATGGTTTCGTCCAGCGCGCGGAAAGCGTTGCCGGAGTGGTGGGCGTGGTCGATGCGGCCGCCTTCCACCAGCAGCACGTAGCCGTCCGGGTTGCGCGCCAGGCGGGTGATCGCGGCGCGGGTCATCTCCGCCAGCGAGGGTTCGCCTGCGGGGTCCTGCGGGCGGTCGTGCTCGTAGTGCATGTGGTCGGGCTCGAACAGGCCCAGCAGCGGCTTGTCGGCCGGCGCCGCGCGCAGCTGCGCCGCGTTCCAGACGTAGGCCCCGCCGGGGTGGCGCTGCTGCCATTCGGCGATCAGGTCGCGGCCGTCCAGGCGCGCGCCGACTTTGTCGTCGTACTCCGGGTCGCGCTGGCTGACCGGCATCAGGTTCACGCGGCCGCCGCCCATCAGCACGTCGGGGCCGTTGCCGTACGGCGATTCCACCATCTGCCGGGCGATGTCGATGCAACCCTCGGCCTGCGCCTCCTGCGGCAGGTCGGCATCGGTTTCCCAGTTGCGGTCGGCGCTGTGGCTGAAGGTCGCGGCCGGGGTGGCATGGGTGACGCGGGTGGTGGTGACCACGCCGGTCGCCATGCCGGCGGACGCCGCCAGCTCCCACAGGGTCAGCAGCGGGGTGGCCAGCGCCGCCTTGCAGTCGCCGCGCGGCGCGCTCTGGCCGATGCTGAGCACGCCCAGCCGGGTCTTGGCGCCGGTGGCGATCGCGCTCATGGTGCCGGCCGAGTCCGGGGTCTGGGAATTGGTGTTGTAGGTCTTGCTCAGCGCGGTGTCCGGGAAGGTCTCCCAAGCCAGGCGGTTTTCCTCGCCGCTGCTGCCCTTGCGCTGGCCTTCCAGGATGCGCGCGGCGGCCACCGTGGCCAGGCTCATGCCGTCGCCGAGGAACACGATCACGTTCTTGGCGCGGCCGTTCATGGCGCCGCGCTCCGCGGCCTGGGCGGCGCCGGCGCGGTACCACCATTGCGGGGTCTCGCCGTCCGGATGCCGGATGGCGGGCACGTCCACGTGCAGCGCGGCGGCCTGGGGGCCGACCGGGGCGGCGGCGTGCGGGAGGGGGCTGGTGCTGGCGCAGGCGGCCAGCAGCAGGCTGCCGGCCAACGGCAGCAGGCGGGATCGGGCAGGGGTATGCGGAATCTTCATGCCGGCATTATCACCGGTCGTGGTGTCGGTGGGATTGCAGGGACGTCCGCGCGCTGACGCGCGGCGGCGGGTCGGGTATCGTGCAGGCCGACCAAGCCCGGATGGCCCGCATGTTCGACTGGTGGTTCCGCATCAAGTTCTGGAAGCGCGTGCTGCTCGGCTTCGTGCTGGGCGCGCTGGCCGGCTGGGCGTTCGGCAAGGACGCCGAGACCTGGTTCGGGCCGGTCGGCGACCTCTACGTCACCCTGATCTCGATGATCGCGGTGCCGCTGGTGTTCTTCGCGGTGATCAACGCGGTGGCCTCGCTCAGCGGCAAGGCGTCGATCGCGGCGCTGGCCGGGCGCACTTTCCTGTGGTTCGCGATCACCGCGGTGCTGGCGGTGGGGGTGGGGTTGGCATTCGGCTGGATCATCCAGCCCGGGACCGGGGTGGGGACGCTGAAGATCGCATCCGACTATTCGCCCAAGCAGGTGCCAGGCGCGCTGGACATGCTGCTGAACCTGGTGCCGGCCAATCCGTTCCAGGCCCTGGGCGGTGCCGCCACGGCAAAGCTGGCGGACGGCACCAAGGTGCTGGTGCCGCGCAGCGGGACCGTGCTGCAGGTGATCTTCTTCGCCGGCCTGGTGGGCTTCGCGATGGTGAAGCTGGGCGAGAAGGTCGCCGGCGTGCGCAAGCTGGTGGGCGAGGCCAGCGAGGTGATGATCCAGGTCACCCGCTACGTGCTGGAGTTCACCCCGCTGGGCACCTTCGGCCTGATCGCCGCGCTGGTGGGCGGCTACGGCTTCGAGCAGCTGCGTCCGCTGCTGAACTTCGTGCTGGCGCTGTACGCGGCCTGCGCCTTCCACATCGTGGTGGTGTACAGCGCCTTGCTGCTGGCGCACGGCCTGAACCCGCTGAGGTTCTTCCGCGGCGCGGCGCCGGCGATGGAGGTGGGGTTCGTGGCCTCCAGCAGCTTCGCGGCGCTGCCGGTCTCGCTGCGCAGCGCCACCCACAACCTGGGTGTCGACAAAGACTACGCGGCGTTCGCGGTGCCGCTGGGCGCCACCATCAAGATGGACGGCTGCGGCGCAATCTATCCGGCGCTGGCGGCGGTGTTCATCTCGCAGTACGCCGGGATCGAGCTGTCGCTGACCCAGTACCTGATCATCGCCCTCGCATCGGTGCTGGGCAGCTTCGGCACCGCCGGGGTGCCGGGCACCGCGGTGATCATGGCCACCGTGGTGCTGTCGGCCGCGGGGTTGCCGCTGGAGGTGATCGGCTATCTGTACGCGATCGACCGCGTGCTGGACATGATGCGCACGATGACCAACGTCACCGGCCAGGTGCTGGTGCCGGTGCTGGTGGCGAAGGAAACCGGGCGCCTGGACCGGGCGATCTACGAGGCGGCGCCGAGCAACGTGGGGCTGGCCGAGGGCGACCAGGCCGAACCCGATGTCCGCCGCGGCTGACGCCCATCAAGCAGGCGCCGGCCACTGCCGTTAAGCTTGGTGGAATGAGCGACCTGCCCGACCTTCCCGCCCCGGACGTGGCCGACCTGGAGGGGTATTACGACAAGTTCTACATCCACGACGCGGGCGAGATCCGCCACCACCTGCAGCGCCTGGTGGGCGAGCGCAGTGCGCTCAGCGTGCGCCCGGACAATACCGCCAGCGCGCTGCCCACCATCCTGCTGAAGGTGGATGCCGCCGGGTTGTTGATCGACGTGCCCGCCAGCCGCTCGGTGCAGGACGCCTGGCTGGCGGCGCCGCTGCTGCGGTTCGAGGGCAGCATCGACCGCGCCGCGCTGCGGTTCTCGACAGGGCCGGCCCTGCTGGATGCGTTCGAGAATGGCGCCGCGTTCCGGTTGCCGATCCCCGAGCGCGTGCTGTACCTGCAGCGGCGCGAGTTCATGCGCCGCGAGCCGCCGGCCGGCACCCTGTTCTGCCGCCTGCGGCTGGACGAGGGCGAACGCGAGCGCGAGGTGGATGCCACCATCCGCGACATCGGCGGCGGCGGGCTGGCGGTGGTGGCCACCCGCTCGCAGGTGCGCCTGCAGGTGGGCGACGTGCTGCGCGACTGCCGGATCGACCTGCCCGAGCTGGGCGAGGTGGAGGTGAGCCTGCAGGTGCGCCATATCATCAGCCGCGGCCACCTCGGCCCGGATGTCACCCAGGCCGGCTGCGAGTTCGTCAACCTCACCCCGGTCGCCCAGCGCAAGCTGTTCCGCTACCTGCTGCAGCTCGACCGCGACCTGCTGGCGCGGCGGCGGCGGATGGAGTGAGGGCGGCGGTCGCGGGGGGCGGCCGATACGGGTAGAATGCACGAAAGCCGGGGCTCGCCTCGGCTTTTTCCGTGTCTGGACGCGCGTTGCCCGGAGTGCCCCGATGGCGTTCCGGCCCGGCGGCGCGGGGCTCCGGACCCATCCATCCCGCGGCCCCGATGGCCGCACGCAGCAGGAGTTGAGGCCATGGGCCAGTCGGTCGTGGTGTTGGGCGCCCAGTGGGGCGACGAGGGCAAGGGCAAGATCGTCGATCTGCTCACCGAGGACATCGGTGCGGTGGTGCGCTTCCAGGGCGGCCACAACGCCGGCCATACCCTGGTCATCAACGGCAAGAAGACGGTGCTGCACCTGATTCCGTCCGGCATCCTGCGCGACGGCGCGCTGTGCCTGATCGGCAACGGCGTGGTGATCTCGCCGGCGGCGCTGCGCAAGGAGATCGAGGAACTGGAGGCGGCCGGGGTGGACGTGCGCTCGCGGTTGAAGATCAGCCCGGCCGCGCCGCTGATCATGCCGTACCACATCGCGCTGGACCAGGCGCGCGAGAAGGCCGCCGGCGGCAAGGCCATCGGCACCACCGGCCGCGGCATCGGCCCGGCGTATGAAGACAAGGTGGCGCGCCGCGGCATCCGCATCGCCGACCTGCACTATCCGGAACAGTTGGCCGAGAAGCTGCGCAGCGCGCTGGACTACCACAACTTCGTGCTGACCAAGTACCTGGGCGTGGAGGCGGTGGACTTCGACGCGGTGTATGCCGAGGCGCTGGCGTTCGGCGAATACGTCGAGCCGATGAAGTCCGACGTGGCCGGCATCTGCCACGACCTGCGCAAGCAGGGCAAGCGCGTGCTGTTCGAGGGCGCGCAGGGCGCGCTGCTGGACATCGACCACGGCACCTATCCCTACGTCACCAGCTCCAACACCACGGTCGGCGGCGCGCTGGCCGGCACCGGCGTGGGCGCGGACGCGATCGACTACGTGCTGGGCATCGCCAAGGCGTATGCGACGCGCGTCGGCGGCGGCCCGTTCCCGACCGAGCTGGACGACGAGATCGGTCAGGGCATCCGCGACCGCGGTGCCGAGTACGGCGCATCGACCGGCCGCCCGCGCCGCTGTGGCTGGATGGACATCGTGGCGCTCAAGCGCGCGGTGGCGATCAACGGCATCAGCGGCCTGTGCATCACCAAGCTCGACGTGCTGGACGGCATGGAGAAGCTGAAGATGTGCATCGCCTACGAGTACCGCGGCAAGCGCACCGAGTACGCGCCGCTGGACGCGCAGGGCTGGGAGGAGATCACCCCGGTGTACCTGGAGTTCCCGGGCTGGAGCGAAACCACCCACGGCATCACCGAATGGGACAAGCTGCCGCCGGCCGCGCGTGCCTACCTGCGTGCCCTGGAAGAACTGGCGGGCTGCCCGATCAGTATTGTCAGCACCGGCCCGGACCGCGACCACACCATGGTGCTGCGCGACCCGTTCGCCTGAGCCCCGTCCACGCGGGCCGGCGGCTGCGTGCCGCTGTGCCCATGCCTGCATGCGCCCGGCTCATGGCCGGGCGTATTGCTTGAGGAAGTCCCAGATCCGCTGCGGGCCGTCGATGTCGCGGTTCTGCGGCCCCAGCAGGCGGTCCACCAGCGCCGGGTGGCGGGCATCGGCGAGGAGGTCGGGCATGCGGTGGCCGCCGCCGTCCACCTTGTACAGCAGCACCCCGGTGCCGGGCGGGCAGCGCGAATCCACCCGCACCACCCGCGAGCCATCGTCGGGCGCCACGTCCGCCAGCGCGGTCGTGCCGGCATCCTCCGGGGCGCAGCCGTCCAGGCGGCGCCAGAAGCGCAGGGTGTCCTCCGCCGACAGCAGCCCGGAAACGCCCATCATCCGGTTGCTGCCGCGGCCGCCGTCGAAGTTGACCAGCGGGTCGGCGGTGCCGTTCATCAGCACCAGCGGCGTGCCCTGCGCCGGATGGCAGGCCGCCGCCATGTGCCGGGTCAGCGCCATGATGGTGCTGCTGGCGGCGGCAATCAGGTCGGGACGCTCGCAGGCCAGGGTCATCGCCATCGCGCCGCCGTTGGAGATGCCGGCCACGTAGATGCGGTGCGGATCGGCGATGCCGCGCCGGACCAGGTCCTGGATCAGGATGGTGAGGAACTCCACGTCATCGGTGCCGGCCGGTGGCCGCCGGCCGGCGACCTCGGCATCGCTGCGCAGGTCCGCCCAACCGCGGTTCAAGCCGTCCGGTGCCACCAGTACGAACCCCGCGCGGCGGGCCACGTCCGGCCAGGAGGTGTGCTCCAGGATGTCGCGGCCCTGCTGGGTATTGCCGTGCAGGACCAGCACCAGCGGTGCCGGCTGCCGCGACGAGCGTTGCATCAGGTAGCTGCGTGGGATGCCGTCCACTACCAGGGTGCCGGTGTCGACCGTGGCAACTGCTTCCGCGCCTGTGGCGGGCGGGGCTGCGGCCTGCACGCCCGGTGCCGCCAGGAGCAGCGCCAGCGACAGCAACAGGACGTGGGGCAGGGCGGGGCGCGGAAGCGGGCGCATGGCGGCGTGCGGGAGGGCGGGCATGGCGGGCTGGGGAATTGTGCGAGGAGGCGGGTTTCTGCAGGTGGCAACGCCGGCCGGCGCACGGGGTTGACCGCGGCGGCGTCCGGCGGGAGTATCCTGCTGCAATGCAGCAGACCGCGCGCGTCCGTCCCGATCCCCTGGCCCATCCTGGCGAGGAGCTGGCGAATGCGCTGACCCACGGCGTAGGCGCGGCCGCGGCGCTGGCCGGCGGCGCGGTGCTCATCACCCTGGTGGCGATCCATGGCGACGGCTGGCAGCTGGCCGGGGCCATTATCTTCGGCGTGGCGCTGCTGCTGCTCTATACCGCGTCCACCCTGTACCACGCGATCTCGCATCCGGTCGCCAAGGGGCGGCTGAAGGTATTCGACCATTGCGCGATCTACCTGCTGATCGCAGGCACCTATACCCCGTTCACCCTGGTCGGCCTGCGCGGCGCGGTGGGCTGGTGGCTGTTCGGCGCGATCTGGGCGCTGGCGCTGGCGGGCGTGGTGTTCAAGCTGTTCTACACCGGACGCTTCCGCCGCCTCTCGACCCTGATCTACCTCGCGATGGGCTGGCTGGTGGTGGTCGCGGCCGGGCCGCTGCTGCGCGCGCTGGATACGGCCACGCTGGGCTGGTTGCTGGCCGGCGGGGTGGCCTACACGCTCGGCACCCTGTTCTACCTGCGGCCGCGGATGCGCTGGTCGCATGCGATCTGGCATGGGTTCGTGATCGCCGGCAGCGTCTGTCATTACATTTCCGTAATGCACCACCTGCTGTAAACGCGCCGGCGGCATGACTTCCGGGGGTGGGCCGCGCCCCGGGGCGGCGGGAAGATCGCCCGTCTCCCACGTTCCCCCGAGGTTTGCATGCGTCGCCTTCTGACCACCGCCATCGCCCTGGCCCTGGCCGGTTCCGCCACCGCCGCGCTGGCGCGCCCGGCCGCGCCCGCGCCCGCTGATGCGCAGGTGGATGCCACCACCCAGCTGCCGCGCGACGTGCGCCCGACCCACTACGACGTCGAGATCGTGCCGCATGCCGAGCGCCTGGCGTTCGACGGCAAGGTGCGGATCAACCTCGACGTGCTCAAGCCCATCCGCAGCATCACCCTGAATGCGGTGGACATGGCCTTCTCCAGCGTCCGCCTGAGCCGCGCGCAGGGCCAGGATCTGGTGCCCAAGGTGGCGATGGATGCGGCGGCGCAGACCGCCACCTTCACCTTCGACCGCGAGCTCGCGCCCGGCAGCTACCTGCTGTCGATCGACTACAGCGGCAAGATCGGCACCCAGGCCAACGGCCTGTTCGCGCTCGACTACCCGACCGCTTCCGGCAACAAGCGCGCGCTCTACACCCAGTTCGAGAACTCCGACGCGCGCCGCTTCATCCCGTCCTGGGACGAGCCCAGCCTGAAGGCCACCTTCCACCTGGCGGTGACCGCGCCGGCGGGGCAGATGGTCGTGAGCAACATGCCGGCGGCCAGCACCCACGACCTTGGCGACGGCCGCCGCCTGACCGTGTTCGCGCCGACCCCGAAGATGTCCACCTACCTGCTGTTCATGGCGGTGGGTGATTTCGACCGCACCACCCTGTCAGACAACGGCGTGGAGGTCGGCGTGATCGCGCAGAAGGGCAAGGTGGACCAGGCCCGCTTCGCGCTGGAATCCGGCCGCGACGTGCTGCGCGAATACGACGACTACTTCGGCGTGAAGTACCCGCTGCCCAAGCTCGACAACATCGCCGCGCCGGGCCGCAGCCAGTTCTTCAGCGCGATGGAGAACTGGGGCGCGATCTTCACCTTCGAGTCCTCGCTGCTGTTCGACCCCGCCACCTCCAACCTGTCCGACAAGCAGCGCATCTTCACCACCGCCGCGCACGAGATCGCGCACCAGTGGTTCGGCGACCTGGTGACGATGGCGTGGTGGGACGACCTGTGGCTGAACGAGGGCTTCGCCACCTGGATGGAAGGCCGCACCACCCGCAAGCTGCATCCGGAATGGGACGTGGACAACGTGGATGCCGCCTTCACCAGCCGCGGCCCGATGAACGGCGACGCCTACGCCACGACGCACCCGATCGTGCAGCACATCGCCACCGTGGAGCAGGCCAGCCAGGCGTTCGACGGCATCACCTACGGCAAGGGCTCGGCGGTGATCTCGATGCTGGAGGACTACGTGGGCGAGGATGCCTGGCGCACCGGCGTGCGCAGCTACATCGCCAAGCACGCGTATGGCAACGCGGTGACCGACGATTTGTGGAAGGAAATGGAGATCGCCGCGCCCGGCAAGCAGTTCACCCAAGTGGCGCATGACTTCACCCTGCAGCCCGGGGTGCCGCTGATCAAGGCCAGCGCGCGCTGCGAGGGCGGCAATACCGTGCTCCAGCTGGAGCAGGGCGAATACACCGTGGACCGTCCCGGCAAGGTGCCGCTGCGCTGGCACGTGCCGGTCAGCGTGCGCGGCGGCGACGGCCAGGTGCAGCGCGTGCTGGTGGACGGCCAGGCCAGCCTGAGCCTGCCCGGCTGCACCGCCCCGGTGCTGGTGAACGCCGGCCAGAAGGGCTATTTCCGCACCTTGTACGCGCCGGCCCAGTTCAAGGCCATCAGCGCCGGCTTCGCCAAGCTGCCGGTGGTGGATCAGATGGGCGTGATGCTGGACGCGCAGGCGCTGGCCGCGGTCGGCCTGCAGCCGGAGGCCGACAGCCTGGACCTGGCCATGCAGGTGCCGATGACGGCCGCGCCGGAGCTGTGGCAGAACGTGGCCGGCCAGCTGGCCGGGATCGACGACCTGCTCAAGGCCGATCCCAAGCGCCAGGCCGCCTTCCGCACGTTCGCCCAGGCCAAGCTGTCGCCCAAGCTGGCGCAGCTGGGCTGGGACAACCGCGCGGACGATTCCGCCGCCGTCCGCCAGCTGCGGCAGAGCCTGATCGGCGTGCTCGGCATGCTCGGCGATGCCAAGGTGCTGGCCGAGGCGCGCCGCCGCTTCGATGCCTTCCTCGCCAACCCGGCCTCGCTCGGCCCCGATCTGCGCCGGACGGTGCTGGGGATGGTCGCGCGCAATGCCGATGCCGCCACCTGGGACAAGCTGCACGCGCTGGCGCAGGCGGAGAAGTCCTCGATGCTGCGCGACCAGTACTACGGCCTGCTGGCGATGGCCAAGGACAAGGCGCTGGCGCAGCGCGCGCTGGACATGGCGCTGACCGCCGAGCCCGGCGCCACCAACAGCGCCTCGATGATCGCCACCGTCGCCCGCGAGCACCCGCACCTGGCCTTCGACTTCGCCACCGCCCACCGCACCCAGGTGGACGCGCTGGTCGATTCCACCTCGCGCGCGCGCTACTACCCCGGCCTCGGCAGCGGCGCGGATGACCTGAAGATGGTGGATAAGATCAACGCCTTCGCCGAGCAGTACATCGCGCCGACCTCGCGCCGCGAGGCGCAGCGCGTGGTCAACGGCATCCAGACCCGGGTGAAGCTGCGCCAGCAGCGGCTGCCGCAGGTCGAGGCGTGGCTGAAGCAGCGCGGCGTTTGATCCCGCGCGCCATCGGGCGCGATCGCTGGACACGAACAGGCCCCGCACTGCGGGGCCTGTGCGTTTTCCGGGACTGCCGGCGAGCATCCGCTGGCGATGCCCGCGCGGGGGCGGCTCAGTCCTTGTACGCGTCCACCGGGATGCAGGCGCAGAACACGTTCTTGTCGCCGTGGACGTTGTCCACCCGCGCCACCGGTGGCCAGTACTTGACCTGCTTCAGGCTGGGCAGCGGGAATGCCGCCAGCTCGCGGGGGTAGGCGTGCGTCCACTCGCTGGCGGACACCCGCATCGCGGTGTGCGGGGCGTGCTTGAGCGGGTTGTCGGCGCGGTCCAGCTTGCCATCGATCACGTCCTGGATCTCGGCGCGGATCTGGATCATCGCGTCGATGAAGCGGTCCAGTTCGTGCTGCGACTCGGACTCGGTCGGCTCCACCATCAGCGTGCCGGCGACCGGGAAGCTCAGGGTCGGCGCGTGGAAGCCGAAGTCGATCAGGCGCTTGGCCACGTCCTCGGCGCTGATGCCGGAGAGCTTCTCCAGCGGGCGCAGATCAAGGATGCACTCGTGCGCCACCAGCCCGTTGCGGCCGGTGTACAGGGTGGGGAAGTGCGGCGCCAGCCGCCTGGCGATGTAGTTGGCGTTGAGCATCGCCACCTGGGTGGCCTTGCGCAGGCCGTCACGGCCCATCATCGCGATGTACATCCAGCTGATCGGCAGGATCGAGGCGCTGCCGAAGCTGGCCGCGGCCACCATCGCGCCGCCGCCGGTGCCGGCGGTCTTCAGGCCGCCATCGCCGAACGCCTTGGGCAGGAACGGCGCCAGGTGCGACTTCACCGCGCACGGGCCCACGCCGGGGCCGCCGCCGCCGTGCGGGATGCAGAAGGTCTTGTGCAGGTTGAGGTGGGACACATCCGAGCCCCACTTGCCCGGCTTTGCCAGGCCCACCAGCGCGTTCATGTTGGCGCCGTCGGTGTACACCTGGCCGCCGTGCTGGTGGATGATCTCGCAGATGCGGACCACGTCCTCCTCGAACACGCCGTGGGTGGACGGGTAGGTCATCATGATCGCGGCCAGGTTGGCCGAATGCTGCTCGGCCTTGGCGCGGATGTCCTCGATGTCCACGTTGCCGTTGGCGTCGCAGCGGGTCACCACCACCTTCATCCCCGCCATCTGCGCCGAGGCCGGGTTGGTGCCGTGCGCGGATTCCGGGATCAGGCAGATGTTGCGGTGGCCCTCGCCGCGCGAGGCGTGGTAGGCGCGGATCGCCAGCAGGCCGGCGTACTCGCCCTGCGCGCCGGAGTTCGGCTGCAGGCTCACCGCGTCGTAGCCGGTGGCCTCCACCAGCATCGCTTCCAGCCCCTCGATCAGCTCCTTGTAGCCCTGCGCCTGCTCGGCCGGCGCGAACGGATGCAGGTTGCCGAACTCCGGCCAGGTCACCGGGATCATCTCGGCGGTGGCGTTGAGCTTCATGGTGCAGCTGCCCAGCGGGATCATGGTGCGATCCATCGCCAGGTCCTTGTCGGCCAGCGTGCGCAGGTAGCGCAGCAGTTCGTGCTCGCTGTGGTGGGTGTTGAACACCGGGTGGGTGAGGAAGGCGCTCTTGCGTTCCAGTTCCGCCGGGATCAGCGAAGGCGCGCTGGCGTCCAGCGCATCGATGTCGGGCAGGGTGGCATCGTCGCCGCCGAAGATGCGCCACAGCAGTTCGAGGTCGGCGCGGGTGGTGGTTTCGTCCAGCGAGATGCAGATCGAGCCGTTGCCGCGCACGCGCAGGTTGGCGCGGTGCGCGCGGGCGCGCTCGACCAGCGCGGCGGTGCGGTCGCCGACGTCGATGCACAGGGTGTCGAACGCGGTGGCGTGCACGCTGGCGTGGCCCAGCTGGCGCAGACCGGCGGCGAGGATGGCGGTGTAGCGCGCCACGCGCCGGGCGATGCGCTTCAGGCCATCCGGGCCGTGGTACACCGCGTACATCGAGGCCATCACCGCCAGCAGCACCTGCGCGGTGCAGATGTTGGAGGTGGCCTTCTCGCGGCGGATGTGCTGCTCGCGGGTCTGCAGGGTGAGGCGGTAGGCGGGGTTGCCGTCGGCGTCGATGGATACGCCGATCAGGCGGCCCGGCATGCTGCGCTTGTAGGCGTCGCGGCAGGCCATGAACGCGGCGTGCGGGCCGCCGAACCCGAACGGCACGCCGAAGCGCTGGCTGTTGCCGATCACGATGTCCGCGCCCATCTCGCCCGGCGACTTCAGCAAAGTCAGGGCCAGCAGGTCGGTGGCGACCACGAACAGCGCGCCGTGCGCGTGGATGGCCTCGGCGTCCTTTTCCCAGTCGGCGATCCAGCCGCTGGACGCCGGATACTGCGCCAACACGCCGAAGTAGTCGCCTGCGGCGATCGCGGCGTGCACCGCGTCGGTGCCGCGCACCACGTTCACCTTCAGGCCCAGCGGCTCGGCGCGGGTCTGCAGCACTTCGATGGTCTGCGGATGGGTATCGCCGACCACCAGGAAGGTGTCGGACTTCGACTTCGAGGAACGCTTCGCCAGCGTCATCGCTTCCGCGGCGGCGCTGGCTTCGTCGAGCAGCGAGGCATTGGCGATGTCCATCCCGGTGAGGTCGGCCACCATGGTCTGGAAGTTGATGAGGGCTTCCATGCGGCCCTGCGAGATCTCCGCCTGGTACGGGGTGTAGGCGGTGTACCAGGCCGGGTTCTCGAGGATGTTGCGCAGGATGACGTTGGGCGTGTGGGTGCCGTAGTAGCCCTGGCCGATGAAGCTCTTGAACACCTGGTTCTTCTGCGCGATCGCGCGGATCTTCGCCAGTGCCTCGACTTCGGTCATCGCCTCGGGCAGCGCCAGCGGCGCCTCCGATTTGATGGCGGCCGGGACGATGGCATCGGTGAACGCCTCCAGCGACTCGAAGCCGAGCGTGCGCAGCATGTGCGCGATCTCGGCGTCGTTGGGGCCGATGTGGCGTTCGATGAAGGCGTCGTGGTGCTCGAGCGAGCGGAGCGAGGGCTGGGTCATGGCGGCATCCGGGGGCGCGATCGCGCGGGGGAGGGGATGCCCGCTCTGTCCTTCTGCCTGAGAGTTTTAAAGCGCGCGGGCGGGGAGGGTGGTCCGCGCGGCTTCGTGCCCCTTCGGCGCCGGCATCGCCCGGTGGATGGGCGTGCCGATCTCTCCAGAGTGTGGTCACACGGCGGTCTTCGGCCTGAGCGATTCCGGGCGGTTGCGCCTTCGGCAGCGCCGCGTGCCTGGGGCCCGCGTGCTTCTCCCTCCGTGCGGCCGTGATTATACAGGGCGGGCCGCCCGTGGCGGCCGCCGCCGGTCGCCGTCTCCGTACAATCGGTCGATGCCCTCTCCATCGACGCCGCCACCCCGCCGCCTGGCCCTGCTGCTGGGCGGGCTGGCCATGTTCGGGCCGTTCTCGATCGACACCCTCTTCCCGGCCTTCCCGCAGATCGGCGCGCAGCTGGGGGCCGACAAGCTGGCGATGCAGCAAACCATCAGCGCCTACCTGCTGGCCTACGCGGGCATGAGCCTGGTGCACGGCCCGCTGTCGGACGCGCTGGGCCGCAAGCGGGTGATCCTGGCCGGGCTGGGGGTGTTCGTGCTGGCTTCGCTGGGCTGCGCGCTGGCCACCACCCTGCCGCAGCTGCTGGCGTTCCGCGCCCTGCAGGGCCTCAGTGCGGGAGTGGGGCTGATCGTGGGGCGGGCGGTGATCCGCGACGTGCTGCACGGCCACGCCGCCCAGCGCCTGATGAGCCAGGTCTCGATGATCTTCGGCATCGCCCCCGCGGTGGCGCCGATCCTGGGCGGCTGGCTGCTGGGCTGGCAGCGTTGGCCGGCGATCTTCTGGTTCCTGGCGGCGTTCGCGGCGCTGCTGGCGCTGGCGGTGTGGCGCGCACTGCCCGAGACCCATCCGCCGCCGGCACGCCTGCCGCTGCGGTCGCGGTCGCTGCTGCGTGGCTACCTCGGCATCGGCCGCCACCCGCGCTTCCTGCGGCTGTCGCTGGCGGCCGGTTTCAACTTCGGCGCGCTGTTCCTGTACATCGCCTCGGCCCCGGCCTTCGTGCTCGACCTGCTGGGCCTGAACGAGCGCCAGTTCGGCTGGTTCTTCATTCCCATGATCGCGGGCATGATGCTGGGCGCGTTCGTGTCCGGGCGCGTCGCCGGCCGCATCGATGGCCGCCGCCTGGCCAACCTCGGGTTCGCCTGTTCCGGCGTCGCGATGCTGCTGGACATCGGCTACAACCTCGGGGTGGCCACGCCGGCGGTGCCGTGGGCGGTGCTGCCGGTCAGCCTGCATGCGTTCGGGATCGCGCTGGCGTTCCCGGTCATCACCCTGGCCATCCTCGACCTGTTCCCGCGCCAGCGCGGCAGCGCGTCCTCGCTGCAGGCGTTCTTCGGGCTGCTGGTGAATGCCGTCATCGCCGGCGTGCTCTCGCCGCTGGTCAGCGCCAGCGGCCTGCATCTGGCGCTGGGCGCCGCCGCCTTCGTGCTGGTCGGCTGGCTGTTCTGGCGCTGGGAAGGCCATTCCTGGCGGCAGGCGCTGCGGGTGCCCGAGGAACCGGCGGCGCTGGAGCCCAGCGAGCTATAGGCGGATGAATCGTCGCCGGCGCGTGCGCAGTCAGCGCGCCCGGCCCGCGCGCATCGCCAGATAGACCGGTAGTCCTGCCAGCAGCAGCACCGCGCCCCAGGCCAGCGCCTCGGCGCCGGCGCCGGACAGCGCGTACAGGCTGTACAGCAGCGCCAGCGCCGCGACGATCCGTCCGCCGCCGGTGCCGCGCCGCAGCCACGCCGCGCTGCTGGCCGCGTACGGCAGCAGGATGGCTGAGGTGGAGATCAGCAGGATGAAGGTGAACAGGGCCACCAGCGAGCGGCTGTAGCTGGCGATCACCAGCACGGTGGCCAGGCCGCTGCCGGCCAGCAGGCCGAAGGCCGGGGTGCCGCGCGCATCGCGGCGTGCGAATGCGCGTGGGAACAGGCCATCGGCGGCCGCGGCCAGCGACACCTGCGCGCAGACCAGCACCCAGCCGTTGATGGCGCCGAAGGTGGCCACCGCGGCCAGCGCCGCGATCGCCTGGCCCGCCAGTGGGCCCCAGGTGCGGCTGGCGGCCTCGGCCATCGGCGCGCCCGAGGTCTTCAGCACGTCGGCCGGGACCAGCCCGATCACCGCCGTGCAGGCCAGCAGCGTGGCCACGCCCGCCAGCAGGGTGCCGAGCACGGTGGCGCGCGGGATGGTGCGCGCCGGGTCGCGGATCGCGCCGGCCGGTACTGTTGCCACCTCCAGCCCGCACAACGCCCACATGGTGAGGATCACGGTGGTATTGGCCACCTGCGGCAGCGGCTGCCCGCTCGGGTTGAACGGGACGTAGCGGCCGGGCTCCAGCCACCACAGCGCCACCAGTCCGAACAGCAGCAGCGGCAGCAGCTTCAGCGCGGTCAGCAGCACCTGCATGCGCCCGGCCTCGCGCAGCCCGGTCAGGTTCACCAGCGTGCATGCCCACAGCGCCGCCAGCGCGCACAGCGCGGCGCGCAGCGGGGTGGCGGTCAGTGCCGGGAACAGCGCGCCCAGACTGCCGGCGAAGGCCACCGCGATCGCCGCCATGCCGGACCAGATCGAGACCCAATAGCTCCAGGCGATCGCAAACCCCGCCCCATCACCGAAGGCGTGGCGGGTGTAGGCATACGGCCCGCCGGTATGTGGCCACTGCACCGCCAGGCGGGCGAAAGTGGCGGCCAGCAGCAGCGCGCCGGTGAGCGCGATGCCCCAGCCCAGCAGGCTGGCGGCGCCATACGGGGCCAGCGCCGCCGGCAGCAGGAACACGCCGCTGCCGATCATGCTGCCCACCACCAGCGCGGTGGCCGCCCACAGCCCCAGCGGACGCGGTGGGCTCACGCCGCGGCATCCGCGCGGTAGGCCGCGCGCAGGAGTTCGTGGAAGTGGTGCACGCCGGTCTCGCGCAGTGGATTCAGGCGGCCCGGCACATAGCTGCCGGAGGCCATCCCGCGCTGCACGTCCTCGCAGATGGAAAGATCCTCGTGCTGCACCTGGTCACTGAAGGCGATGTCGGCCTCGCGCCGCGCGGGGTCGGCATCGGCGGCATAGTAGCTGTCGAACAGGACGCGGCAGCGGTCCACGCCCAGCGGGATCACGGTATTGGTCTGCAGCCGGCCGGGCAGGATATTGAGCATGGTGTTCGGCCACAGCCAGTAGTACAGCGCATCGCCGTTGCCGTACAGCGCCGGGTCGCTCTCCAGCGGGCTCCATTGCAGGCTGTGCCAGCGCATCAGCTCGGTGCGGTAGCTGCGGTAGTCCAGCAGCCGGTTCAGCCCGGGATGCACGTGCGGGACGTGGTAGCCCTCGAGGTAATTGTCGACGTACACCTTCCAGTTGCAGGCGATGTCGTAGGCCACGCGGTGGTGCCCGCCGTAGCCGGCCAGGTTGCGCTCGGCGCCCAGCCGCGCGTCGATGCCGGCGACGAAGGCGTCGAAGTCCGGCGCGCCGTCGGCGTCGATCGCGGCAAACACCAGCCCCTGCCAGATCCGCACCGCCAGCGACGGCAGGCGCACATCGGCCATCGCAAAGCCCGCCGCGCCCTGCATTTCGGGGGCCGCGCGCAGGCGCCCGTCCAGGGTGTAGGTCCAGCCGTGGTAGCGGCAGCGCAGCGCCTTCGCGCCGCGGCCGTCGCACTGCGCGATCGGGCCGGCGCGGTGGCGGCAGACGTTGTGCAGCACGTGGATCGCGCCGCCGCCATCGCGCACCGCCAGCACCGGCAGGCCGGCGAGGTCGGCCACCACGTGGTCGCCCGCCTGCGGCAACTGGCTGACGTGCGCCACCAGCTGCCAGCTGCGGTCGAAGATGGCGCGGCGGTCGCGCGCCGGCATCGCCGGATCGACGTAGAAGCGGGCCGGCAGCGCGGTGGCGGTGGCGGGGTCCTGCGGGGCGAGGTCGGCGTCCATGCGCGGAGTATCGCGCTGAACGTGGGCAAAAACGAAGGAGGGCGAGGGCCTGGTCGAAGCCGCGCAGGCGTGCCGTTCGTGCTGCCCGCGCTCAGGCGGGGAACAGCAGCGCCCCGCGGGCGTCCACCAGCCCGTGCGCGCGCAGCCAGGCCCAGGCCGATTCGGCATCGTGCTCGACGTAGGCGCGCGCCGATCCGAGGCGGAAGGTATAGCCCCAGGCATCCATGTCGGCCCAGACCCGGTCGCGGCCGACGCCGGGCAGGGCGTCGCCGAGCAGGCCCTGCAGCACGCACACCGCATCCTCCTCCGGGATCGAGTCGGTGGCGTCGGTATGGATCGCCGCGCGCCGCTCCGGCGGCAGCACGACCAGGTGCCCGGCCTCGTGCAGCAGCGAGTGCACCGGGGTATCGGCGCGCGCATACACCGTGGCGCCGATGATGCCGGCCTCCGGCTCGCCCCAGTAGCTGCCCGGGATGGGCGCGCCGTCGGGCACCTGCACGAGCGCCAGGCCGTAGCGTTGCAGCAGCGCGCGCGGCGCGTCGAAGCCGATGTCGGACAGCCGCAGCACGTCGGCGGCGGGAAGGGTGCCGTGCGGGGGGTGCGGCGATGGCATCTGCAGCGTGGGTCCGGCCGTTGCGGGGCGGGGGGCGTGGACGCGCGGAGGGGCGGGCTCAGGCGCCGGCGGGGGCGCTGCCGCGGTCGGGCAGCGATACCGAGATGTCCAGCACGTCGTGCTCGCCGTCCTTGATCAGGTCCACCTTCACCGCGTCGGCTTCCACCGCCACGTACTTGCTGATCACTTCCAGGATCTCGCGCCGCAGCAGGGGCATGTAGTCCGGCGCGCCGGCCGAGCTGCGCTCCTGCGCGATGATGATCTGCAGGCGGTTCTTGGCGGTCTGCGCGGTGTTCTTCTTGGGCTTGAGGAAGTCGAAGATGGACATGCGTCAGCCCCCGAACAGCTTGCTGAAGAAGCCCTTCTTCTCGACCGTGGTGAAGCGCATCGGGCGGTCCTCGCCCAGCAGCCGCGCCACCGCGTCGTCGTAGGCCTGGCCGGCGATCGACTCCATGTCCATGATCACCGGCTCGCCCTTGTTGGACGCGTTCAGCACGTCGCCGGACTCGGGGATCACGCCGATGGTCTTCAGGCCCAGCACTTCCTCCACGTCGGCGATCGAGAGCATCTCGCCGCTCTCCACCCGCGCCGGGCTGTAGCGGGTCAGCAGCAGGTGCGCGGTGACCTCGCCGTCGTTGCGCTCGGCGCGGTGGGTCTTGGAGGCCAGCAGGCCCAGCACGCGGTCGGAGTCGCGCACCGAGGAGACTTCCGGGTTCACCACCACCACCGCGCGGTCGGCGAAGTACATCGCCAGGAACGCGCCCTTCTCGATCCCGGCCGGGCTGTCGCACAGGATGTAGTCGAAGCCGTCGGCGGCCAGTTCCTTCAGCACCTTCTCCACGCCGTCCTTGCTCAGCGCATCCTTGTCGCGGGTCTGGCTGGCGGCCAGCACGTACAGGTTGTCGAAGCGCTTGTCCTTGATCAGCGCCTGCTTGAGCGTGGCCTCGCCGTGGATGACGTTGACGAAGTCGTACACCACCCGCCGCTCGCAGCCCATGATCAGGTCGAGGTTGCGCAGGCCGACGTCGAAGTCGATCACGGCGACCTTCTTGCCGTGGCGCGCGAGTCCGGTGGCGAGGCTGGCGCTGGTCGTGGTCTTGCCCACGCCGCCCTTGCCCGAGGTGATGACGATGATTTCGGCCAAGTTGGCTTCTCCGTGATGGGCCGGGGGCTCAGTCGAGCGCCGCCAGCTTGAGTTGTCCGTGGTCCAGCCAGACCTGCACGGCCTTGCCGCGCAGGTCCGCCGGGATGTCTTCCAGCACTTTGTAATGGCCCGCCACCGCCACCAGTTCCGCATGGAACTCGCGGCAGAAGATGCGGGCCTCGGTATTCCCCTGCGCGCCGGCCAGGGCGCGGCCGCGCAGGGCCCCATAGATGTGGATGCTGCCATCGGCCAGCACCTCGGCGCCAGCACCCACGGTGGAGAGCACGGTCAGGTCGCGCTGTTCGGCGTACACCTGCTGGCCGGAGCGCACCGGGGCGGACTGGATCAGGCCGGGCTTGCCGTCGCCGGCGCGCGTGGCGGGCGGCGGGGGGGGCGCGGCCGACTGGGCGGGAGCGGGAGGCGGCGTGGGCGGCGCTGCGGGTGCCGCTTCCGCCGCGGCAGGTTCGTACTGGGCGCGGAACTTGGCCAGCAGCGGCAAGCCAAGCTCGCGCGCCAGGGCGTCGATCTCGCGGGTGCCGTAGGCCAGCGCCACCGGCAGCACGCCGGCCTCGCGCAGGGCTGCGATCAGGGCCCGCGCCTGCTCTGCGCTCGGGGCCTGCAGCAGGCCGCCGAAATCCAGCACCACCGCCGCGCGCGCGAACAGGTTGGGCGCGCGTTGCACGCGCTCGCGCATCTCGCGCGCCAGCTGCTCGGGATCGAGGTGGCGGATGCGCAGGTTGGCGATGCCGACCTGGCCGAACTTGAGCTCGCCGGCCTGGGCGTAACCCGGCTGCGCGCTCATGCGCAGGCCTCGCGGGCGGCGGCGCTGGCGGCCTGCGGGCGCGGGCGCTGCAGCCAGGGCACGTCCGGCAGGGCATCACCGTAGGTCTGGCGCACCCATTCGTAGCTGCACAGCGACTTCATCAGCATCGCCGCGCGCAGGCCGTGCTCGGCCATCACGTTCTGGCCGACCTCGCGGAAGCCGAAGCTGCCGTGGAACAGCAGCGCGTGGTCGGCGCCCTGTTCCAGGAACACCTCGCAGGCCAGCTGCGGGTAGCGCAGCTCGGCATAGCTCTGCACGTCGGCATACAGCGCGCGGCCCACGCCGCCGCCGCGGCGGCGGCTGGCCACCACCACGCGGTCGATGTAGAAGAAATCGGGGTGGCGCGCGCGGAACCAGGCGAAATTGACGCTGTCGTGGGCGGCGTGCGCGCCGAAGCCGATCAGGAAGCCCGCCAGCGCGCCGTCGCGTTCGGCCACCCGGAAATACTCGGCGTGGTCGTACAGCCGGCGCAGGCGCGGGGCATCCAGCGGAAGGATCGCAGGACCAGCCGCATTGTTGAGGGCCAGGACGGAATCCAGCTCGTGCTCGCGCACGTCGCGGATGGCGATCGTCATTCCTTCAGACTCCGGGTAGCGGCTGCGGGCGGCCCACCATGGCGCGCCGGTCGGGGATTATCGCACGTGCCGCCGGCGCGGGCATGACCTTGGAGGTGCGCGATCCGCCGCCGGAGGCGTTATAAGGCGGCATGCTCGTCCGTATCTCGCATACCCGCCTGCTGCGCGCCGCCGGTCTGTTCACCTGGGCGATGGTGGGGCTGCCGCTGCTGTACCTGTGGCTGGCCCCGCACCTGGCCGGGGGCGGCGACGACCTCGCGCTGCGGCCGATGCCCTGGCAGGGCTGGCTGGCCTACCTGGCGTTCGGGGCCTGCTATGCCTGGCTCACCCGCGGGCTGGGCGGGCGCCGCCACCGGCTGCCGGACTACCTGCTGCTGGTGGTGCTCACCCTGGCCGCGCTGGGGGTGAGCTATTACAACGGCTCCGGCCTCGGCAGCGTGCTGCTGATGGTGGCCGCCTGCGTGCTGCCGTGGCTGCTGCCGCTGCCGTGGGGCGTGGCCTGGCTGCTGGCCGGGCAGCTGGCGGTGGCGCCGGTGTTCATCCGCTGGCTGGGCTTCCCCCCGCTGGAGGCGCTGATGCAGTCGATGCTGTACGCGGGCTTCTCCGGCTTCGTGTTCATCGTCAGCCTGGTCGCGCTGCAGCAGGCGCAGGCGCGCGAGGAGCAGCGCCGCCTGAACGCGGAGCTGCGCGCCACCCGCGCGCTGCTGGCCGACAGTGCGCGGGTGAACGAGCGCACCCGCATCGCGCGCGAGCTGCACGACCTGTTGGGCCACCACCTGACCGCGCTGAGCCTGAACCTGGAGGTGGCCGGCCATCTCTCCGAGGGGCGGGTGAAGGAGCACGTGCAGCAGGCGCACACGCTGGCGCGGCTGCTGCTGACCGACGTGCGCGAGGCGGTCAGCCAGCTGCGCGAGGGCGGCGCCATCGACCTCGGCGCGGCGCTGCGCCCGCTGGCCGAGAACGTGCCCAGCCTGCAGATCCATATGGACATCCAGGCCCCGCTGACGGTGGACGACCCCGAGCGTGCGCACGTGCTGCTGCGCTGCGCGCAGGAGGCCATCACCAACGCGGTGCGCCACTCCGGGGCCGGCCAGCTGTGGCTGTCGGCTCGCCGTGAGGGCAGCGACGTGGTCCTGCGGGTGCGCGACGATGGCCGCGGCAGCGACCAGGTGGTGCCGGGCAACGGCCTGCGCGGGCTGGGCGAGCGTCTGCGGATGCACGGCGGGCGGGCCGACATCGCCAGCCAGCGCGGCCACGGATTCCAGATCACCATTACCTTGCCGGTGGCGCCGAACGCCGCCCTTTCCCTTCCCGCAGGAGCCGTCGCATGAGCAGAGCCCGTCCCATCCGCGTGTTCCTGGTCGATGACCAGACCCTGGTGCGCCAGGGCATCCGCTCCCTGCTGTCGCTGGCCGAGGGCGTGGAGGTGGTGGCCGAGGCGGTGGACGGCCGCCAGGCGGTGGAGCAGATCCCGCAGGTCGCGCCCGACGTGGTGCTGATGGACATGCGGATGCCGGCGATGTCGGGCCTGGAGGCCCTGCAGGCGCTCGGCAAGGCCGGCACCCTGCCGCCGACCATCATCCTCACCACCTTCGACGATGACCAGCTGGTGCTGGCCGGGATCAAGGCCGGGGCCAAGGGCTATCTGCTCAAGGACGTGTCGCTAGAGCAGCTGGTGGGCGCCATCCAGACCGTGGCCGACGGCGGCTCGTTGGTGCAGCCGGCGGTGACCCAGCGCCTGCTGTCGGGGCTGGAGCACATGCGCAACGAATTCGTCAGCCTCGACCGCCCGGACCCGCTGACCGACCGCGAGACCGAGATTCTGCGCCTGATGGCTTCCGGCTTCTCCAACAAGGAGATCGCCAATTCGCTGGGCGTGGCCGAGGGCACGATCAAGAACCACGTCTCCAACATCCTGTCCAAGCTCGGCGTGCGCGACCGCACGCGGGCGGTGTTGAAGGCGTTCGAGCTGCAACTGGTTTGATCAGGACAGGATGCCCGGCCCGCCGCGTTGCATCGCGGCGGGCGCTCGGGGCCGCGCGCGCCGTCGGCGCGCATGCGGCGGCCCCTCGCCCTGTCCAAGCTCGGTGTGCGCGACCGCACGCGGGCGGTGTTGAAGGCGTTCGAGCTGCAACTGGTTTGACGCCGGGCCGGTATCGGGGCGGTATCGCCGCCGGCACGCATCTGGCCGGCGCGGAAGGGTGCGCCCCGTCGCGTTTCGGGCCGGGGCGGCCTCGCCCGGGGCGCGGCCGGTTTGCTAAGATGGCAAGTCTGTGCGGCTGCTGGCCGCCACGGCCTTCCCCGGAGATTCCTGAATGACTCGCTTGCTCGAGATCCTGATTTCCCTCGCCATCGTGTTCACCCTGTACCTGGTGGTGGGCCTGGTGCTGCCGTCTTCCCGCCACCTGTCGGAGAAGATCGAGACCAACCGCAAGCTGACCATCGTGTTCGACACGCTGAACAGCTTCCGCCGCTTCAAGGACTGGAACCCGCTGTTCCTGCGCGACCCGGGCATGCAGATCACCCTGTCCGGCCCGGAGGAGGGCGTGGGTGCCCAGCTGGACTATTCCTCGAAGAACGAGCGCCTGGGTAGCGGCAGCTACAAGATCGTCGAGAGCGTGCCGCGCGAGAAGGTGGCCATCGACATCACCAACATCGAGCGTGGCGACAACAAGCGCACCGCGTTCTACCTCAAGCCCACCGGCCGCAACAACCGCAACGTCGAGATCACCCAGACCTACGACGTGGACTACGGCTGGAACCTGCTCGGCCGCTACGCCGGCCTGTACGTGGCCCGCCACGTGGGCGACGACATGAAGCTGGGCCTGTCGCGGTTGACCAACATGCTGGCCTCGGTGCCGAACGTGGACTATGCGGTCAATGGCAGCAAGATGACCACCCCGAAGGTGGTGGATCGCCCGGCCGAGGACGTGCTGTTCGTGAGCGCCGGCGCGGTCGAGCGCGGCAACGCGCAGATCCAGTCCTCGATCAACGCCAACAGCGAGTGGATCAAGCGCGTGATCGAGGCCAACGGCTTGGAAGCGGTGGGCCCGGTGCGCATCGTCACCACCGACCTCGGCCGCGAGACCTACACCTTCGACGTGGCCCAGGTGGTGCGCCGCAAGGATGGCGGCCCGGTCGGCAAGCTCACCCTGCAGGGGCCGGTGAAATACGAGCAGGTCCCGGCCGGCCGCGCGGTGATGGCGTCCTATACCGGCTACATGGCCGAATTGGACAACGTGCGCAACGCCCTGCGCGCGTGGGCGGCCACCCACGGCTACGACGTGAAGGACCGTGCCTACGAGGACTACAAGTCCGGCGTCGCCGGCGCGTTCACCGCCGACGGCCAGTTCGACGTGTACTGGCCGATCAAGTAAGCCGGTCCGCCAGGACAACGCTACTTCCGCAAACGCCGCGCACCGTCGCGGCGTTTGCCTTTCCGGGTTCCGGAGCGTGCACAATTCCGTCATGCCGACGCGCATCCCTGCAACCGTCCCGATGATCGTCACGGCCCGCCGCTGGCTGGCCGCCGCCGGCAGCCTGCTGGCCGCGCTGGCGGTGGCGCTGTCGGCCTATGCCATGCACGCCGCGGCACCGGCCGCGCGCGAGCGCCTGCTGCTGGCCGCGGCCTTCGGTTTCGCCCACGGTTTGGCACTGGCGGCACTGGCGCCGCTGGCGCAGCGTGCCGGCGCGCTGTGGGCCCAGGGGCTGCTGCTGGCCGGGGTGCTGCTGTTTTCCGGCAGCCTGGCCGCCGCGGCGCTGCTGGGCGCGCCCACGGCGCTGGCGCCGGTGGGCGGCGTGCTGCTGATCGGCGGCTGGCTGCTGCAGGCCGCCGACCGGCTGCGCGGATGAGCCGGGCAGGCATGGCCAGCTACGCGCGCGGATTCGATGTCGAGCAGGCGTTCGCGCATCTGGCGCGGCGTGACCGCAAGCTGGGCGCGTGGATGCGCCGGCTGGGCCCGATCCCGGCCGATCCGCGCTGGCGCCAGCCGTTCGACCCGGTGGATGCGCTGGCGCGGGCGATCCTCTACCAGCAGCTCAGCGGCAAGGCGGCCGCGACGATCGTGGAACGGGTGGAGGCGGCGATCGGCAGCGACCGCTTGCATTGCGACACCCTGGCCCGGATCGACGACGCCACCCTGCGCGGCTGCGGGGTCTCCGGCAACAAGCTGCTGGCCCTGCGCGACCTGGCCCGGCGCGAGGAAGCCGGCGAGATCCCGGGCCTGCGCCAGATGGCGCGCATGCACGACGACGCGATCGTCGCCGCGCTGGTGCCGGTGCGTGGCATCGGGCGCTGGACGGTGGAGATGATGCTGATGTTCCGGCTGGGGCGGCCCGACGTGCTGCCGGTGGACGACCTCGGCATCCGCAAGGGCGCGCAGGCGGTGGACAAGGCGGAGGCGATGCCGACCCCGAAGGAACTCGCCGCGCGCGGCGAGCGCTGGGGGCCGTACCGCAGCTATGCCGGCTTCTACCTGTGGCGGATCGCGGACGCGGCCGCCGGCGTGGCCAAGCCGGTGAAGCGTTCGCAGGAATAGGTGGCCTCAGCCGGCCAGCGTCGCCCCGGCGTCCTGCAGCAGTTCCCGCAGCGCGTGGCGGTGGCAGTGCGCCTCGTCCTCGCAGTAGCAGCCCACGCTAAAGTCGCTGGCGTGCGACAGCGCGGCCAGCAGCGCGATCGCGTGCGCGGCGTCCGGCCGCTGCATCTCGCGGCGGTAGCGGCGGAAGAATGCCTGCCATTGCGCCGGCGTGGTCGCCGCATGCGCCATGTCCATCGCTTCCTGGCTGGGCGCCACGGTGGGCAGCCAGACATCGTAGAAATCGCGGCGCGCGTACTCGGACTTGGGCACCCCGCGCGGCGGGCGGCGCACGGTGCCGATGCGCAGGCCCTCGCCCGGCGTGCGTGGGCTGCCCAGGCGAACGATGCGGATGGCCATGGCGTGTTCCCCTGCGGTGGCGATGGCAAGAGCATCCCACGGATTCAGCCGTGGGTTGAACATCCGGGCGCGGATGCCGTCACACTCGCGGCTTCACCAATTCGGGAGATGGGCGGATGCGGGATGCGATGCTGGGACTGGCCGCAGTGCTGATGATGGGATGGGCGGCATTGCCCGCGCGCGCACAGCAGGCGCCGCCGGCGGACGGCATCCGCACCGAAGCCCCGGTGGTGGTGCAGGGCGAGCAGCCGGGGCCGGGGATGTGGATCGTGCGCAAGGGCGATCACGACCTCTACCTGCTCGGCACCCTGAGCCCGCTGCCGGCGAAGATGCAGTGGCAGGCCGTGCCGCTGCAGCGGGTGCTGGCGAACGCGCAGGAAGTGATCCGCATGCGCGGGGTGCAGATCGATGCCGACGTCGGCTTCTTCCGCGGCCTGCTGCTGTTGCCCAAGCTGCTGGGTGCGCGCGACAACCCGGACGGCAAGACCCTGCGCGAGGTGGTTTCGCCCGCGTCCTATGAACGCTGGCAGGGATTGAAGGCGCGCTACATCGGCAACGATGGCGGGGTGGAGAAGCGCCGCCCGCTGTTCGCCGCGCAGGAGCTGTACACCGCGGCGATGAAAAAGAACGGGCTGGACACCCGCGACCCGGTGTGGCCGGTGGTGGAGAAGGCGATCAAGGAGCACCACCCGACGGTGACGGTGGTGAAGGAGACCATCGTCATCAAGGACCCCAAGCCGCTGCTGCAGGAATGGTCGAAGACGACGCTCGACGACCTGGCCTGCTTCGACAACACCCTGGCCCGGATCGAGACCGACCTCGACGCCATGCGCGCGCGCGCCAATGCCTGGGCCACCGGCGACATCCCGGCGCTGCGCGCGTTGCCGCCGGCCTACCAGTGGGAGGCGTGCAGCGCCGCCGTCACCGAGGCCGGGATCGGCAAGCGGCTGGGCTTTGGCGATGCCCGTGCCAAATTGCGTGCCAAGTGGCTGGCGGCCGCCGAGGCGGCGCTGGAGAAGAACGCGGTCAGCTTCGCCGCGTTGCCGCTGAACGACCTGCTCGGCGCGAACGGCTACCTGGCGGCGCTGCAGGCCAAGGGCTACGCGGTGATCGCCCCGGACGACGACGGCGGGGAGGAGGAGTAAGCCGCGCGCGACGGCCGCTTACGGCGCGGCCTGCGCGACCGCCGGCGTGCCCAGCGCCGGCCAGCGCGCCAGCAGCGCGGCGCGGATGCCGGCCACGTCCAGCCCGGCCTCGGCCAGCAGCTCCTCGCGGCTGGCATGGGGCTGGAAGGCATCCGGCAGGCCCAGGTGCAGGATCGGCAGCGCGAGGCCTTCGGCGGCCAGCAGCTCGGCCACGCCGCTGCCGGCGCCGCCCGCGACCACGTTGTCCTCGAGGGTGACGAAGCCTTCGTGGGTGTTGGCCAGTTCGAGGAGGAGCGCGCGGTCCAGCGGCTTGACGAAGCGCATGTTGACCACGGTCAGGCCGAGCTCGGCGCCGACCTGTTCCGCCGCCGGCACGATCGCACCGAACGCCAGCAGCGCGATGCGCGCGCCGCGCCGGCGCAGCTGCGCCTGGCCGATCGGCAGGGCGTCGAGGGCGGGCTGCACCGCGACCCCGGGGCCCGTGCCGCGCGGGTAGCGCACCGCGGCCGGGCCCACGTGCCGGAACCCGGTGGTGAGCATCTGCCGGCATTCGTTTTCATCGGCCGGCGCCATCACCAGCATGTTCGGCACGCAGCGCAGGAAGCTGAGGTCGAGGTTGCCGGCATGGGTGGCGCCATCCGGGCCGACCACGCCGCCGCGGTCGATCGCAAACAGCACGTCCAGTTTCTGGATCGCCACGTCGTGCACCAGCTGGTCGTAGGCGCGCTGCAGGAAGCTGGAATAGATCGCCACCACCGGCTTGGCCCCCTCGCAGGCCATCCCGGCCGCCAGCGTCACCGCATGCTGCTCGGCGATCGCCACGTCGAAATAGCGCTGCGGGTATTCCTGGCTGAAGCGCACCAGCCCGGAGCCCTCGCGCATCGCCGGGGTGATCCCCAGCAGGCGCGGCTCGGCCGCGGCCATGTCGCACAGCCAGTCGCCGAACACGTCGGTGTAGGTGGGCTTCTTCGCGCCCGGCTTGGCCACCACGCCCTTCTGCGGGTCGAACGGCCCGACCGCGTGGTAGCCGATCTGGTCGCCCTCGGCCAGCTCGTAGCCCTTGCCCTTGGTGGTGATGACGTGCAGCAGCTGCGGGCCTTTGAGGCCCTTCAGGGTCTTGAGGGTGGCCAGCAGCGTCGGGATGTCGTGGCCGTCGATCGGGCCGGTGTAGTGGAAGCCCATCTCCTCGAACAGGGTGGAGGGCACGAACATGCCCTTCCAGTGTTCTTCCCAGCGCTTGACGAAGCGCGCGGTCGGGTTGTGCTTGTCGCCCAGCAGCTTCTTGCCGCCCTCGCGCAGCGCATTCAGGGTGCGGCTGCCGGACAGCCGGCCGAGCATCTTGGTCAGCCCGCCGACCGCCTCGCTGATCGACATCCGGTTGTCGTTGAGGATCACCAGCAGGTCCGGCTCCGGGTCCATCCCGCCGGCGTGGCCGAGCGCCTCGTAGGCCATGCCCGCGGTCATCGCGCCGTCGCCGATCACCGCCACCACCCGGCGTTCATTGCCGGCGCGCGCATTGGCGATCGCCATGCCCAGCGCGGCCGAGATCGAGGTCGAGGAGTGCCCCACGCCGAAGGCGTCGTACTCGGATTCCTCGCGCTTGGGGAACGGCGCCACCCCGTCCTTCTGCTTGACCGTGTGGATGCGGTCGCGGCGGCCGGTGAGGATCTTGTGCGGATAGCACTGGTGGCCGACGTCCCACACCAGGCGGTCGTCGGGGGTCTCGTACAGGTAGTGCAGGACGGTGGTCAGCTCCACCACCCCCAGCCCGGCGCCGAAATGGCCGCCCGACTTGCCCACCGATTCGATCAGGTAGGCGCGCAGCTCGTCGGCCACGGCGCGCAGCTCGGCCTCCGGCAGCTGGCGCAGGTCGGCGGGGCTGTCGATCCGCGACAGCAGGGGATAGCGGGACGCATCGATCATCCGGCTATTGTCGCGCCGCCGCGGGGTGCGGGCAATGCGGCGCAGGCCCCGGGCCCGGTCAGTCCAGCGGGAAGGTGTGCGGCGGCTGCGCCGGATCGGCGGCGGCCTGCCGGATCAATTCCTGCGCGCGCGCCTCGCCGAGGTAGCGGTGGATGCCGGCGCGGGCCAGGTACAGCAGCGGGATCAGCGCCACCGCCGCCAGCATCTTGTAGGCGTAGTTCAGCGAGGCCACCGCCAGGAACAGCGAGGTCGGCCAGTGCTGCGGGCCCAGCACGAAGGCGATGTAGAGCACCACGAAGCTGTCCACCAGCTGCGAGACCGCGGTGGAACCGGTGGCGCGCAGCCAGGCGTGGCGCTCGCCGGTGCGGCGGCGGATGTGGTGGAAGGTGTGGATGTCCACCAGCTGGCCGATCAGGAAGGCGGTCAGCGAGCCGACCGTGATCCACATGCCCTGGCCGAAGATCGCGGAGAACGCGGCCTGGTAGTCCGGCACGCCCTGGTTCTGGGCGCTGCCCACCCACCAGCTGGCCGGCGCGAGCTGGATGGCGATGTAGGCGAACAGGAAGGCGTAGGCCACCAGGCCTGCCGCCAGCCAGCTGATCAGGCGCACCCCGCGCTTGCCGAAGTACTCGTTGACCGTGTCGGTCATGATGAACACGATCGGCCAGATCACGGTGCCGGCGGTGAAGTCCAGGGTGCCGCCTTCGCCCAGCAGCCGCCAATGCACCGGGGCGATCCCGAGGGTGCCCTCCAGCGAGAAGATCTTGACCCCGATGAACTCGGCCAGCACCGCGTTGGCGCAGAAGAACGCGGCCAGCGCGATGAACAGCCGTACCGCGCGGTCGTCGAGCTGGCGCATGGGTCAGGACGCCTGCCCGGGCGGGGTGAACGGGATGTGCTCGGGCGCCACCGCGCCGCCGCTGATGATGAAGCCCATCGCCTGGTCCACCGTCCAGTCGGTGGGGGTGATCTTCTCCACCGGCACGATCTCCAGGTAGCCGGAAGTCGGGTTGGGGGTGGTCGGCACGTACACCGCCGCCAGCTCGCGGCCGGTGCCCTGCTCGCGCATGACCCGGGTGACGAAGCCGATCGACTTCATCTGGTTGTGCGGGAAGTCCACCAGCACCACCCGCTGGGTGCCGTCCGGCTTGGTCTGCAGGATGTCCAGCAGCTTGCGCGCGCTGCCATACACGGTATTGGCCAGCGGGATGCGCGCCACCAGCGCCTCCATCCAGCGCAGCAGGCGCTGGCCCACCACCCGGCGCGCCAGCCAGCCGGCCAGCAGGATGAACGCGACCGTGGCCACCAGCGCGATCCCACTTTGCACCCAGGGTTCCACCAGCCAGCCGAAGGTGCGCGGGTTGCCTGCGGCCAGCTCCTGCAGGCCCGGTTCCACCAGCGGCTTGCTGAGGCTGCCCAGCAGGCCGAACACGAATTTCAACACCGCCCAGGTCAGCCAGAGCGGCAGCAGGGTAAGCAGGCCGGTCAGGAACAGGCGCTGCAGGCGTTGGGAGAGGGTGGGGGATGGCATGGGCGCAGTTTACCGGCTTGCCGGGGGTCAAGCGCGGGTCGGCGGGGCCGATAACCACCAAGACTCCCTACCGTGCCGGCCATCATGTCCAGCCCAGACCCCATCGCGCAGGTGCCTGCTGCGCCGCGCTCGCTTCCGCGCGGCGAGCTGCGCAGCCGCCCGGTGACCGGCCGCGAAGTGCTGCTGCGCGACGGCGAGTCGATCGTCTCGCGCACCGATCTGCGCGGCATCATCACCTACATCAACGGCTATTTCTGCGAAATCAGCGGCTACACCGAGGCCGAGCTGATCGGCCAGCCGCACAACGTCATCCGCCATCCGGACATGCCGCCGGAGGCGTTCGCGGATCTGTGGAGCCACCTCAAGCGCGGCCTGCCGTGGGTGGGCATGGTCAAGAACCGCTGCAAGAACGGCGACCACTACTGGGTGCAGGCGCACGTCACCCCGCTACTGGATGCCGACGGCAAGGCCACCGGCTACATGTCGGTGCGGCGCAAACCAAGCCGCGAACAGGTGGCCGAGGCCGAGCGCGATTACGCCGCCCTGCGCGCAGGCCGCTTGAAGCACGCGGAGATCCGCAACGGCCGGGTGGTCCAGGTGCCGTTCTGGGAGCGCTGGAACCCGCTGTGGAAGCTGAACCTGACCGTGCGCCTGTTCCTGCTGGCGCTGTTCGGCCCGGGCCTGGCCGGCCTGCTGCTGTGGCGGCAGGGCGGCGGCGCCGGCACCGACCTGTGGCTGCTGGCGGCGGGCCTGGCGTTCGCGCTGTACTCGGCCTGGTGGCTGTCGCGCGACGTGGTGGGGCGCAGCAATGCCGCCCGGCGCGCGCTGCGGGAGATGGCCAGCGACGTGTTCACCGGCCAGATCGACGTATCGCGCAACGACGAGATCGGACGCGTCCTGCTGGGCATCAAGAGCATGCAGATCCGGCTCGGGTTCCAGGTGGAAGAGATGCGCCGCGAGGGCGCGCGCACCCGGCGCGTGTCCGAGGCGCTGGAGGTGGCGGCCGCCAGCGTGCTGGTCACCGATGCCGAGGGCAGCGTGGTGTTCGCCAACCGCGCCCTGCGCGAAGGTTTCGCGGCAGCCGCGCCGGTGCTGGCGGACAGCCTGCCGGGTTTCCGCGTCGCCCAGGTGGTGGGGGCCGATGTCACCGGGTTCCATCCCGATCCGTCGCACTGGCGCGGCCTGCTGCCGGCGCTGCGCGCGCCGCATGCGGAGACCCTGGTGCTGGGGCCGTACACCTTCGACGTGGGCATCACCCCGGTGCTGGACGACGGCGGGCGCGCGATCGGCCACGTGTTCGAGTGGAAGGACCGCACCGCCGACCTGGCGATCGAACGCGAGATCGCGCAGGTGGTGGAGGACGCGGTGCGCGGCGAGCTCGATCGCCGCATCGACGAGGCCGGCAAGCGCGGCTTCCATCTGCAACTGGCCCGCAACCTCAACGCCATGCTGGACGGGCTGGACGCGGCGATCGCCGAGATCCAGCAGGTGCTGCAGGCGCTGGCCGACGGCGACCTCACCCGACAGGTGCGGGCGCGGCTGCAGGGTGCGTTCGGGCGCATGGCCGACAGCGCCAACCACACCGTGGCCCGGCTCGCCGCGATGGTCGGCGAGATCCGCGACGCGGTGGCGGCGATCAGCGCCGCCGCCGGCGAGATCGCGGCGGGCAACGCCGACCTGTCGATGCGCACCGAGCAGCAGGCGGCCTCGCTGGAGGAAACCGCTTCGTCGATGGAAGAGCTCACCTCCACCGTCAAGCAGAACGCCGACAACGCGCGCCAGGCCAACCAGCTGGCGATCGGCGCGGCCGGCGTGGCCGAGTCCGGCGGCGAGGTGGTGCAGAAGGTGGTCAGCACGATGGGCGACATCCAGACCGCCTCGCGCCGGATCGCGGACATCATCGGCGTGATCGACGGCATCGCCTTCCAGACCAACATCCTGGCGCTCAATGCGGCGGTGGAAGCCGCGCGCGCCGGCGAGCAGGGCCGCGGCTTCGCGGTGGTGGCCGCCGAGGTGCGCTCGCTCGCCCAGCGCAGCGCGGGCGCGGCCAAGGAGATCAAGCAGCTGATCACCGATTCGGTGCTGAAGGTGGAGGAAGGCAGCGCGCTGGTGGACCAGGCCGGCAAGACCATGGGCGAGATCGTCAGCAGCGTCAAGCGCGTCACCGACATCATGGCCGACATCAGCGCCGCCTCGCAGGAGCAGAGCAGCGGGATCGAGCAGGTGAACCAGGCCATCACCCAGATGGACGAGGGTACCCAGCAGAACGCCGCGCTGGTGGAAGAGGCCAGCGCGGCCGCGCAAGGGCTTGCCCAGCAGGCCCGCGGCCTGGACGAGCAGGTCGCGCGGTTCCGGCTGCGCTGAGGTGGCGTCCGGGATGACGGCAGCCTTCGATGCACTGCGCTGGCTTGGGATGGCGGGCGGCCCGCGGCTGGAAGCCTTCTTCGCCGCCGGGCTGCCAAGCGATCCACTGTTGTGGCGCGACCACGATCCGTGGCTGGTCGCGCTGTCGGTGCTGGTGTCGATCGGCACCTCCGCCATCGCCCTGCACTTGGCCGGGCTGGCGAAGGCCGCGAAAAGCCGCGGCATGCGCCAGCTGGCGCTCGGTTCCGGCGCATTGGCGCTGGGCTCCGGCGTGTGGGCCATGCATTACGTGGGCATGCTGGCGTTCGCCGTATGCGGGCAGGCCAGCTTCGATCCGCTGGTGACAGCGCTGTCGGTGCTGCCGAGCCTGGCCGCGTCCTGGGTCGCGCTGCGCCTGCTGGTGCGTGAGCGGGTCGGCCCCGGCGTCCTGCTGTTTGGTGGTGTGCTGATGGGTGCCGGGATCGGCGCGATGCACTACCTCGGTATGTCCGCCTCGGTGTGGGCGCCGATGATGCGCTACGACCCCGCCATGTTCGCACTGTCGATCGTAGTGGCGGTGCTGCTGGCGATGCTGGCGCTGTGGGTACGCTTCGGCCTGCGTAGGCATCTGCACCTCGGTGCGGGGGCGACCACCCTGCTCGCCGGGGGCGTGATGGGCCTGGCGATCGCGGGGATGCACTACACCGGGATGGCGGCCCTGCGCTTCGTGCAGCCGATCGCGCTGCTGGAGGCGCAGCAGGCCGGGCGGCCGCTGCAAGCCACCCTGGCGCTGGTGATCGTCGTGGTCACCGTGGGCCTGGGCCTGCTCGGGATCGCGGTGAACGTCAGTCTGCGCTATCGCCGGATGTTCCACGACATCCAGCGCAGCGAATCGCGCCTGCGCGCGGTCACCGCGACCGCGGTGGACGGTATCGTCGTGATCGACGGGCGCGGCATCATCCTGTCGTTCAATCCCGCGGCCGAGCGGATGTTCGGGTGGCGCGCCGACGAGGTGATCGGCCGCAACGTGCACATGCTGATGCCGGAGCCGCATCGTTCCGCGCACGACGGCTACCTGCGGCGGCACCTGCAGACTGGGCACACGGCGGTGATCGGCACCGGGCGCGAGGTGGAGGCCCGCCGGCGCGACGGCACCGTCTTCCCGATGCGGCTGGCGGTGGGCCGCATCGAGCATCCGGACGAGCCGCTGTTCGTCGGCTTCCTGGTGGACCTGTCCGAGCGCAAGGCGCTGGAGCGCGAACGCCAGCAGGACCAGGCGCAGCTGCAATCGCTGGTGGCGAACCTGCCCGGGATCGCGTTCCGCAGCCTGAACCAGGAGGACCGCCCGATGCTGTTCATCAGCGACGCGGTGGAAGCCCTGACCGGCTGGCGCGAGGCGGACTTCATCGCCGGGCGCATCAGTTTCACGGAGGTCGTGCACCCCGAGGATGGGCGCCGCGTGCCCGGCGAGATCGCGCAGGCGGTGGGCGCAGGGCGGCCCTACCAGATCGAATACCGCATCCGCACCCGCGCCGGCGAGGTGCGCTGGATCTCCGAGAACGGGCGCGGGGTGGCCGACGAGCACGGCGTGGTGCGCTGGATCGACGGCGTCGCCCTGGACATCACCGAGGCCAAGGCGCGCCAGGCCGAATTCGTCGGCGTGGTGCAGGCGCTGGATCGCTCGATGGCCGCTGCCGAATTCGACCTCGACGGGCGGATCATCACCGCCAATGCGAATTTCCTTGCCCTGATGGGCTATCGGCTGGACGAAATCGTCGGCCGCCACCATGCCGTGTTCTGCACCCCGGACTACGCCGCCAGCGTCGAATACCGCCAGTTCTGGCTGGATCTGGCGCACGGGAACTTCCGCTCCGGCGAGTTCCAACGGGTGGGCAAGGGCGGGCGCCTGGTCTGGATTCAGGCGACCTACAACCCGGTGTTCGACGCCGAGGGACGGGTGTCGAGGATCATCAAGTTCGCCACCGACCTGAGCGAACGGCGGGCGATGGAGCAGGACCTGCGCACCGCCAAGGAGCATGCCGAGCAGGCGGCCGCGGCCCGCGCCAGTTTCCTGGCCAACATGAGCCACGAGATCCGCACCCCGATGAACGCCATCCTCGGCTTCACCGAGGTGCTGCTGGATTCGCCGCTGGAGGCCGACCAGCGCCGCCATTTGCAGACCGTGCAGAACGCCGCGCGCTCGCTGCTGCGCCTGCTCAACGACGTGCTGGATACCGCCAAGCTGGACAAGGGCGCGCTGGCCCTGGAGTCGCTGGAGTTCGACCTGCGCGCGGTCTGCGTGCAAACCCTGGACACGCTGCGCATCGCGGCCACCCGCAAGGGCCTGGCGCTGCGCCTGGAGTACCCGCCGCAGCTGCCCGCGCACACCCGCGGCGACGCCCTGCGCGTGCAGCAGGTGCTGCTCAACCTGCTGGGCAATGCCATCAAGTTCACCGAGCGTGGCGAGGTGGTGCTGCGGGTGGGGCATGCCGGCGGCGAGTGGAAGCTGGAGGTGTCCGACACCGGCATCGGCATGGATGCGGCGGCGCTGGACACCGTGTTCGCCCCGTTCGCGCAGGCCGATGCGTCCACCGCGCGCCGGTTCGGCGGCACCGGGCTGGGGACCACCATCGCGCGCCAGCTGGTCGAGCTGATGGGCGGCCGGATCGAGGTGCGCAGCCAGCCGGGAGAAGGCTCCACCTTCAGCGTGTACCTGCCGCTGCCGGTGGTGGCGGCGCCGCGGCTACGGGCCGAACCGCAGGCGAGCGTGGCGGGCTTGCCCGCGCTGGACATCCTGGCGGTGGACGACGTGCCTGCCAACCTCGAGCTGCTGCAGGTCACGCTCGGGCGCGAAGGCCAGCGCCTGGTGCTGGCCGACAGTGGCGAGGCGGCGCTTGCCGCGCATGCGCGCCAGCGTTTCGACCTGCTGCTGCTGGACCTGCAGATGCCAGGCATCGACGGGTTCGAGGTGGCGCGCCGGATCCGTATGCGCGAGGAGCGCGATGGCCTGCCGCGGCTGCCGATCATCGCGCTCTCCGCCAGCGTGCTGGAGCACGACCGCGAGCGTGCACTGGCGGCCGGCATGGACGGCTTCGCGCACAAGCCGCTGGAGCTTCCGCGGCTGCGCACCGAAATCGCGCGGGTGCTGGGGCTGCACGAGCGTGGCGAGGATCGGCCGGCATCCGCGGGCGCGCAGGCAGCAGGCGCCCCCGCGGCGGTGGATTGGGACGCCGGGGTGCGCCGCTGGGGTTCACGGGCGCTGCTGCAACAGGCGCTGGCCGGATTCCTGCGCGAGCAGGCGCAGGCGCCGGCCCGGCTGCAGGCCGCGCAGGACGATCCAGCCGCGCTGGCGGCGCTGGCCCACCGCCTGCGCGGTGCCGCCGGGAACCTTGCCCTGCGGCAACTGCAAGCGGCGCTGGAAATGCTGGAAAACGCGGCGCGCGCCGGGGATGCCGGTGCCATCGCGCAGGGGCTGGCCCGCATCGGCCCGGCCTGGCGCGAGGTGCAGGAGGCGCTTGGCGAGCCCGAGAGGCCCTTCACGGTCGAGGCGGCCGCGCACGATCCGGACGCGGCCTGCGCGGCGATCGATGCGGCGCTGCCTGCATTGCAGCGCGGCGAGTTGCCCGATGCGGCGCTGGCGCGCCTGGCGCAGGCGCTGCAGGGCGGGCTGCCAGCCGCGGTGCAGGAGGCGCTGGACGGGTTCGATTTCGAGGCCGCGCAGGCCGCGCTTCAGGCGCTGCGTGCCTCACTGCGGAGCGAGCCATGATGCTGGAGATGAGCGAAGACGGGCGTCCGTGCCTGCTGCTGGTGGACGACGAGCCGACCAACCTGCAGGTCCTGCGGCGGGTGCTGGAGGCCGATTACCGGCTGCTGTTCGCCACCGATGGTGCGCGGGCGCTGCAACTGGCGCGCACGCAGCAGCCGCGCCTGGTGCTGCTGGACGTGATGATGCCGGGGATGGACGGGCACGCGGTCTGCGCCGCGCTGAAGCAGGACCCGGCCACCGCCGCGATCCCGGTGATCTTTGTCACCGCGTTGGCCGACGCCAGCGACGAGGCCGGCGGGCTGGAGGCCGGCGCGGTGGACTACATCACCAAGCCGGTCAGCGCGCCGGTGGTGCGCGCGCGGGTGCGTACCCACCTGTCGCTGGTGCGGATGGAGGAGCTGCGCGATTCGCGCCTGCAGATCGTGCAGATGCTGGGCCGCGCGGCGGAGTACAAAGACAACGAGACCGGCATGCACGTGATCCGCATGAGCCATTATGCCCAGCGGCTGGCGCTGGCGGCGGGCTGCGGCCAGGCGTGGGCGGACGACCTGCTGAATGCCGCGCCGATGCACGACGTCGGCAAGATCGGTATCCCCGATGCCGTGCTGCGCAAGCCCGGGCCGCTGGATGCCGAAGAGTGGGAGATCATGCGCCGGCACCCGCAGATCGGCGCGGAGATCATCGGCGAGCATCCATCGGGGGTGCTGCGGCTGGCGCGCTTGGTGGCCTTGGCCCACCACGAGAAATGGGATGGCAGCGGCTATCCGGCCGGCTTGTCCGGCGAGGCCATCCCGCTGGAGGCCAGGATCGTGGCGATCGCCGACGTGTTCGATGCACTGACCTCGCGCCGTCCGTACAAGCAGGCATGGTCGTTCGAACAGGCGTTGGAGCACCTGCGCCAGCAGGCGGGCCGCCACTTCGACCCGGCGCTGGTGGAATGCTTCCTGCCGCTGGCGCCGGCGCTGCACGAGATCCAGCAGCGCTGGGCGGACTGAGCCTCAGCCGCCGCGCACCAGGCGGATGCCGACATCGTCGTAGCCGCGGCCGGCGTCGAGTGGCTGCGGCTTGCCGCTGGCCATGCGCTGGGTGCAGGCGTGGTCGGCGCACAGCGACAGCCAGCTGGCCGGGGTCGCAGGCTGGCCCTGCAGTTCGCCGGCGCTGGGCAGGCGGTAGCGGTGGCCGTCCTGTGCGCCCTGCCAGGCCGCATACGCCAGCGCGTCGGCGGCGGACACGCAGGCCACCGGCCGGCGCTCGCCGCCCAGCAGGTTGTCCCAGCGCAGCTTGCGGCCGAGGAACCCGCGCCCGCACTCGGCGGCCTCGCGGCCGGTGGCGCTGGCGAAGCGGGCGTAGTCGGCGCGGCTGACGGTGACCAGCTCGGGCGCGGCGGCGGCCTGCTTCGGTGTCTCCGCGGCCGCGTCCTTACCATTCTCGGCCGTGCCGCGCTCGTTCGCGGCCAGCGCATTCAAGCGCGTCTGCAGGCTGCGCGCGCGGGCCGGTTCGAGCTCCAGCCAGGGCGTGGTGGCGGCATACAGGCGGCTGGCGTCGGCGCGGGTGGCCGGCTTGGCCAGCAGCAGGGTGATGCGGTCGTCCAGGGTCGCGCCCAGGCGCTGGCGCAGCTGCGCGATCGCCGCGCCGGTGCCGCCACGGCGCTTGTCCAGGGTCTGCGCGCGCTGGAACGCCAGCCGTGCGCCGGCCGCGTCGTCGTTGCGCAGGGCGCGGTCGGCGGCCTCGGCCAGCGCATCGAACAGCAGGGCGGTCAGGCGCAGCGTTTCCGGATGGGTGGGATTGGCCAGCCAGGCGGCCTCCACGCTGGCCCAGGCATTGGCATTGGGCGGTGCCAGCAGCTGGCCGGCGCGCAGCTGCTGTTCGGCATTGGCGATGTAGGCGCGCAGGCCGAAATCCTGCGCATCCTCCGCGGGCGCGGTGGCGGCGAGTGCGGGCGCGGCGGATGCTTCGGCCGCGGGGGCAGCGGTTGCTTCCGTTGCCGTTGCCTGCGGGCCGTCGATGGGAGCAGTGGCGCTTGCACTTGCGGCGGCGGTGCCTGCCGGCGTGCGCTGCAGATAGGCATAGCCCAGCACCAGCGCCAGCGCGATGGCCGCGCCGCCCAGCAGCGCCGGCCGGCGCCAGCGTGCGGGCGGCGGGGCATCCGTCGCGGGCAGCGCATCGGCCGGGATTTCCACCGCCGCGAAGGCGCGCCCGGCGCGGCGTTCCACCTCGTCCAGCGCGGCCAGCATCTCGTTGGCGCTGGCAAAGCGTTCGCCCGGCTGCTTGGCCATCGCGCGGTCGATGAAGCCCTGCCAATGCCGGAGCACGGCGGGCAGGCGCGGGATGGGCTCCTGCACATGTTTGAGCGCCATGGTGAGCGCATCGCCAGCGGCATACGGCAGGCGGCCCATCAGCATTTCCCAGGTCAGCACGCCGAGGCTGTAGACATCGGCGCGGCGGTCCACCTCCTGCCCGCGCGCCTGTTCCGGCGGCATGTAGGCGGTGCTGCCCACGGCCAGCCCGGCGGTGGTCAGGCGCGGGTTGTTGCCGCGGCGCAGGGCGATCCCGAAATCCGCCAGCATCGGCCGTTCGTTCTCGTCGAACAGCACGTTCTCGGCCTTGACGTCGCGATGCACCACCCCGCGCACATGCGCGTAGTCCAGCGCCTGCAGCAGGCTGCGCAGGATCGCGGCCACCTTCGGCTGGTCGCCGGCCAGCTTGCGCTGGGCCAGATGCCCGTGCGACAGGTAGGGCATCGCGTAGAACGGCAGGCCGTCGCCGGTGCGCCCGACTTCGAAGATCCCCACGATGTTGGGATGCTCCAGGCGCGCGATGATGCGCGCCTCGTTCTCGAAGCGCGCGCGGCTGATCTCGTCGGTGAGCGCCTCGGCCAGCATCACCTTCAGCGCCACCTTGCGCTCCAGCGACAGCTGCTCGGCCAGATACACGGTGGACATGCCACCATGGCCGATCACCCGCAGGATGCGGTAGCCCGGGATGCTGGGTTGGGTCTTGTCCGTCACGGTGTCGTTCGCCTCCCCGAATCCGCCGGAGCATACGACGGCGGGCAGGGCCGGGGGAACGGGTCAGCGTCCCGGTTTGCGACGCACGTAGAGCTGCTTGCGGACGCGCGCGACCACCTCGCCGTCGGCATCCACCACGTCGTTCTCGAACCAGCGCAGCACCTTGGCGCCGCCGGCGGCACGCGTGCGCAGGTCGTCGAGGTCCGCCGGGGTGAGGATGAAATCCGTCCGCACCACGCCGCGCCCCGGCTTCACGAATTCGATCTCGCCGGCCTTGTCCCAGACCCTATGCTCGCGGCCGAGGTGGTGCAGCACCATCAGCATCCAGAATGGATCGGTCATCGCGAACAGGCTGCCGCCGAAGTGCGTGCCCACGTAGTTGCGGTTCCACGGGCGCAGGCGCAGCTCGACCCGCGCGCGGGTGTAGTCCGCCGACAGCGCGGTCAGGTGGATGCCGGTGAACAGGAACGGCGGCCACAGGTTGATCCCATGGCGGAACAGGCGGTGGTGCATGCGGCGTGGAAAGGCGCGGGGTTGGGTGCACATGATCCCATACGCATGCGTACGGGAAAAGTTGGCTCCCGGAGGAAGCTGCGCTGGCCCGGCCGCGTCAGGCCAGCAGGATGGCCGACATCTGCCGGCGCACCCGGCCCACCAGGTCCTCGTCGTCGAGGATGCGGAAGGCGTCGATCAGGCTCTTGCGCGCCAGACCGTCGCCATAGTTGCGGTCGCGGCGCAGCATCTCGATGAACTGCGCCAGCCCGGCCTCGGCCTCGCCGCCCACCAGCTGGCGCACGCCCAGCAGATGGCGCGCGCGCAGATCGTCCGGATTGGCGGCGATCGCGGCCTGCAGCACTTCCGCCGGCGGCGCGTCCTTGAGCAGCGCGGCAAAGCCCAGGCGCGCGCGCGCCTTGACCGCGCGGTCGTCGGTGGCGAGGTTGGCGGGCAGCGCGTCCAGCAGCTGTTCGGCCTCGGTGGCGGCGCCGGTCTGCAGCAGCGCCAGCGCCAGGTCGAGCTTGAGCCCGGCATCGTCCGGTGCGGCCTCGATCGCCTTGCGCAGGCGCATCACCTCGGCATGCGGATCCAGCGGCGGCGCGGGGGCGGGCGCGGCCACCTCGGCTGGGGCCGCGGCCGGCGTGATCCCGTGGTGCTTGAGGAACTCGCGCAGCTGGCCCTCCGGCAGCGCACCCGGGAAGCCATCCACCAGCTGCCCGTCCTTCACCAGCATGACCGTGGGCACCGAGCGGATCTGGAACGCGGCGGCCAGCTCCTGCTCCTTGTCCACGTCCACCTTCGCCAGCACGAACGCGCCGTGGTAGTCGGCGGCCAGCTTCTCGAGGGTCGGCCCCAGGGTCTTGCACGGCCCACACCAGCTCGCCCAGAAATCGACCAGCACGGGCGTCTGCAGCGACTTGCGGATCACCTCCTCCTCGAAGCGGGCGGCGGTGGCGTCGAACACATGGGGCTTGGCGGCGTCGGTCATGGGGCGTCGGGCAGTCGTGGAGTGGTGAAGGAAATGTCCTTAGCATGGGGGCATGCAAAGCCCATTCAAGCAGGCATGGCCCTGGCTGGCATCGGCCTCGTTCCTGGCAGCGCTGCTGCTGGCCGATTTCGGCGTACCCGAGTATTCGCACCGCATCCATCCGCTGGCGCTGCGCGGTGCCAGCGGGTTGCCGGGGGCGTGGCTGTTCAACGCGGGGGCCTTCGTGCTGCCCGGGCTGGCGCTGCTGCTGGCGGCGCAGGGGCTGCGGCCGGCGCTGGCGCGGGCGGGGTGGCCGGCGAGGATCGGGCTGACCCTGATGCAGGGCTCGGCGCTCGCGTTCGCCGCACAGGGGCTGCTGCCGCTGGACATGCGCACGCTGGATGCGCTCGCCAACCGGCTGCACGCGCTGGCGTGGATGCTGTGGTGGATCGCCTTCGCGCCCGGCGCGCTGCTGCTGGCGCTTGCAGGTGGGCGCGGGCGCGGATTCGCCGTCGCCGGCGTGGCGGCCGCGCTGCTGGTGCCGTGGCTGGCGGTGCTGGCGCCGATCGGGGCCTGGGTCGGGCTGGCCCAGCGGCTGGCGTTCCTGCTCTGGTTCGGCTGGTGGCTGCTGGCGGCGCGTGCGTTCAGCCGTAGCGCAGCTTCAGCACCAGGATCGTGGCCGCAAGCGCGAACGTGACCAGGTTGGAGACGATCATCGGCCACGAGTGCAGGAACAGCCCGTAGCCGAACCAGCAGGCCACGCCGAAGGTGAACACCACGTACATCCACAGCGAGATGCCGTGGGTCTCGCGGGTGCGGATGGTCTTGACCGCCTGCGGCACGAACGACAGCGTGGTGCAGGTGGCCGCGACCACGCCCAGCCATTCGAGGTTCATGCCCGAAGTCACGGCGCCACCGGCCTGCCGTCGCGGCGATACACGGTGCCGCCCTTCATCACGAACTCGACCGCCTGCATGCGGGTGATGTCGGCCAGCGGATCGCCGTTGACCGCGATCACGTCGGCGTACTTGCCGGCCTCGAGCGCGCCGAGATCGGCGCTACGCCCGAGCAGCTCGGCGGCGTTGCGGGTGGCGGCCTGCAGGGCGTAGGCGGCGGGGATGCCGGCCTCCACCATGTACTGGAATTCCTTCGCGTTCTGCCCGTGCGGGTACACCGCCGCGTCGGTCCCGAAGGCGATCCGCACGCCGGCGCGGTAGGCCTTGCCGGCAGTGGCCTGGATCTGCGGACCGACCAGCCGGGCCTTGGCCGCCACCTGCGGCGGGTAGTAGCCGGGCGTCTCGGCTTTTTCCTGCACGTATTTTCCGGCGGTGATGGTGGGCACGTACCAGGTGCCGCGCTGCTTCATCAGCTGCATGTCGGCAGCGTCCATGAAGGTGCCGTGTTCGATCGAATCGACCCCGCCCAGCACCGCGCGGCGGATGCCCTCGGCGCCGTGCGCGTGCGCGGCCACGGTGAAGCCGTAGTCGTGCGCGGCCGCGACCACGGCCTGGATTTCTTCGAGGGTCATTTGCGGGTTGTCGGCGCTGGCGCTTTCGTCCAGCACCCCGCCGGAGGGCATGATCTTGATCAGGTCGGCGCCGTCCTTGTAATGCTGGCGCACGGCTTTCCAGGCATCGGCGGAGCCATTGATGATGCCCTGCTTCGGCCCGGGATCGCCTTGCAGATCCTTGCGGTAGCCATCGGTCCCATCGGCGTGGCCGCCGGTGCTGCCGATGGCCGTGCCGGCGGTGAAGATGCGCGGCCCGGGCACGATGCCGGATTCGATCGCGTTGCGCAGTGCGATCGATTCGCCATCGCCATCGCCGAGGTTGCGCACCGTGGTGAAGCCGGCCTGCAGGGTGCGCGCGGCGTACACGGTGGAGCGGATCGCGTAGTCGGCGGTGTTCCAGCGGAACTGGTCGCTGTAGCTGGTCGGGCTGGTCTCGCTGGTGAGGTGGGTATGGGCGTCGATCAGCCCCGGCAGGCAGGTCAGGGCGGACAGGTCGATCACGCCGTCGGCCGGTGCCGGCAGCCCGGCGCGGACCTCGGCGATGCGGCCGTCGCGCACCCGCAGCGTGTGCGGCCCCAGCAGCTGGCCGCTGCCGCTGTCGAACAGGCGGCCGCAGGCAAGCACGGTATCGGCGGCAAGGGCGGGCGCGGCGGCGGCCAGCAGGCCGGCGGCGAGCAGGAGGCGGTGGCGCATGCAGGTATCTCCCTAGTGAGGGCGCGATATTGCCACGCATGGCGGCGGATGCTGCGCTGCGGTAGGCTTCCAGTCCCGATTTTCCCTGCCATTCGCCGTGTCCGAACCCGTCGCCTACGATCCACGCTCCGTCGAAACCGCCGCCCAGGCGTTCTGGGACCGCACCCGCGCCTTCGAGGTGCGCGAGGGCGGCGACAAGCCCAAGTACTACTGCCTGTCGATGCTGCCGTACCCGTCGGGTGCGCTGCACGTGGGCCACGTGCGCAACTACACCATTGGCGATGTGATCAGCCGCCACAAGCGCATGACCGGCCACAACGTGCTGCAGCCGATGGGCTGGGATGCGTTCGGCCTGCCGGCCGAGAACGCCGCGATCAAGAACAAGACCGCGCCGGCCAAGTGGACCTACGCCAACATCGAGCACATGCGCGGCCAGCTGAAGTCGCTGGGCTATGCGATCGATTGGAGCCGCGAGTTCGCCACCTGCAAGCCGGACTATTACGTGCACGAGCAGCGCATGTTCGTGCGCCTGCTGAAGAAGGGCATCGCCTACCGCAAGAATTCGGTAGTGAACTGGGACCCGGTGGACCAGACCGTGCTGGCCAACGAGCAGGTGATCGACGGCCGCGGCTGGCGCACCGGCGCGCTGGTGGAGAAGCGCGAGATCCCGCAGTGGTTCCTGCGCATCACCGACTACGCGCAGGAACTGCTGGACGAGCTGGACGGCCTGGAGGGCTGGCCGGAGTCGGTCAAGACCATGCAGCGCAACTGGATCGGTCGCAGCGAAGGGCTGGAGATCCAGTTCCGCGTCGATGGCGAGGCGGAGCCGCTCACCGTCTTCACCACCCGCCCCGACACCCTGATGGGCGTGACTTTCCTGAGCATCGCCGGCGAACATCCGCTGGCGCTGAAGGCGGCAGCAAACAACCCCGAACTGGCCGCGTTCCTGGCCGAGCTGAAGAAAGGCGGGGTGTCCGAGGCGGAGCTCGAGACCCAGGAAAAGCGCGGCATGGCCACCGGCCTGTGGGCCAGGCACCCGCTCACCGGCGAGGACCTGCCGATCTACGTCGCCAACTTCGTGCTGATGGGCTACGGCACCGGCGCGGTGATGGCGGTGCCGGCGCACGACCAGCGCGACTGGGAGTTCGCCCAGGCCTACGGCCTGCCGCTCAAGCCGGTGGTGGTGGATGCCGCCACCCGCGATGCGCTGCGCGAGATCCAGCAGCACGTGCGCGGGCATGACGACCCGATGGCGGTCGCGCTGGGCCAGCATGGCGCGATCGACGTGGTCGAGGTGGACGCCGCGGTGGCGGTGGTGCGCGAGTACCTGCGCCGGATCGAGGACGAGGGCGCGCATACCGAGCGCGGCTGGCTGATCAATTCCGGCGAGTTCGACGGCCTCGACTACCAGGCCGCGTTCGAGGCGCTGGCCGCGAAGGTGGAGGCCGAGGGCATCGGCCGCCGGCGGGTGAATTTCCGCCTGCGCGACTGGGGCGTGAGCCGCCAGCGCTACTGGGGCTGCCCGATCCCGGTGATCCATTGCCCGTCCTGCGGCGCCGTGCCGGTGCCGGAGGACCAGCTGCCGGTGGTGCTCCCGGAGGATGTCGCCGATGCCTTCGCCGCCGGTGATGTGCATTCGCCGATCAAGTCCGACCCCGAATGGCGCAAGACCACCTGCCCGCAGTGCGGTGGCGCGGCCGAACGCGAGACCGACACCTTCGACACCTTCATGGAGTCGAGCTGGTACTACGCGCGCTACACCTCGCCGGGCGCCCCCGAGATGGTGGATGAGCGCGCGAACTACTGGCTGCCGGTGGACCAGTACATCGGCGGCATCGAGCACGCGATCCTGCACCTGATGTACTTCCGCTTCTACCACAAGCTCCTGCGCGACGCGGGGCTGGTGGCCAGCGACGAACCGGCCACCCGCCTGCTGACGCAGGGCATGGTGATCGCCGATACCTTCTACCGCGAGAAGGCGGACGGTTCGAAGGAGTGGATCAACCCGGCCGACGTGGAGTGGCGGATGTGGCAGCCCGAGCCGGGCCCGCTGTCGCTGCCCGATCCGGTGCCGGCGCCGGCACCGGTACTGACCCCGGTGCTGAAGGCGGACGGCCGTCCGGTGATCCGCGGCGGCACCGAGAAGATGTCGAAGTCGAAGAACAACGGCGTCGATCCGCAGGTGCTGGTGGACAGGTACGGCGCCGACACCGTGCGCCTGTTTGCGATGTTCGCCGCGCCGCCCGAGCAGTCGCTGGAGTGGAGCGACGCCGGGGTCGAGGGCATGGCGCGCTTCCTGCGCCGGCTGTGGCGCGACGTGCACGCGCATGCCGCCCAGCCCGACCATCCGGTGGTCGATCCGGCGCAGCTCGATGCTGCGCAGAAGGCGATGCGCCGGCAGGTGCACGAGGCCATCGCCAAGGTCGGCGATGACGTCGGCCGCCGGCACAGCTTCAATACCGCGATCGCTGCGCTGATGGAACTGCTGAATGCGCTCGCCAAGTTCACCGACATGAGCGACCAGGGCCGCGCGGTGCGCCACGAGGCGTTCGAGGCGGTGGTGCTGCTGCTCAATCCGATCACCCCGCACATCTGCCATGCGCTGTGGCAGGTGCTGGGCCATCCGGAGACCCTGCTGGAGGACGTGCCGTTCCCGCAGGCCGATCCGCAGGCGCTGGTGCGCGATGCCATCACCCTGGCGGTGCAGGTGAACGGCAAGCTGCGCGGCACCATCGAGGTCGCCCCGGACGCCGCGCGCGAGGCGATCGAGGCGGCCGCGCTGGCCGCGCCCGGGGTCGCCGGGTTCGTGGCCGGGCAGGTGCCGAAGAAGGTGATCGTGGTGCCCGGCAAGATCGTGAACATCGTTGTCTGAGGCGCGGGCCAGGCGTATGCGTCCGGCCCTGCGCGCCTTCGCCCGGGTCGCGGCGCCGCGCGAACGCCCGGCCGTTTTCGCTAGACTGCCCGGCATGAACGCCCGTCTCGCCGTCCTCGTCCTGTCCGTCGCTGCGCTGCTGTCCGGCTGCGGCTTCCACCTGCGCAATGCGCTCAATCTGCCGGCCAACCTCGGGCCGGTGCGGGTGGTCACCGCCGACCGCTACAGCCCGCTGGGCGACCTGCTGGCCGACGGCCTGCGCCGCGCCGGCGCGCAGCCGGCCGCGCCCGATGCCAGCGAGGGCGTAGCCACGCTGCAGGTGATTTCGGAGAACTGGGCGGACACCCCGATCAGCAATGACACCTCGGGGCGGGCGGTGGAGTACATGCTGCGCTACGCGGTGGTGTTCAGCCTGCGCCGTGCCGACGGCAGCGTGGCGGTGCCGCAGCAGCCGGTGGAGCTCTCGCGCGATTACCTGGCGCCGGCGGTGGATTCGATCGGCAAGGCCAGCGAACGCGAGCTCTTGGTGCGCGAACTGCAGCGCGACATGGCCGCCTCGATCCTGCGCCGGGTGGACGCCGCCTCGGCGCCCGCCGGCGCGCACTGAAGCCGCGCCCGCCGCGATGGAGCTGGGCGCCGACCGCCTCGCCGCGCAACTGGCCAACGAGCCGCTGCGGCCGGCTTACCTGGTCGCCGGCAACGAGCCGCTGCTGGTGCTGGAGGCCGCCGACGCCGTGCGTGCGGCCGCGCGCGTGCAGGGGATCGGAGAGCGCGAAGTGCACGACATGGAGGGCCGCGAGGCCGATTGGCCGGCCTTGCAGTCCTCGCTGCACGCCCCCAGCCTGTTCGCCAGTCGCCGCCTGCTGGAAGTGCGCCTGCCTTCGGGCAAGCCCGGCACCGAGGGCGCCAAGGTCATCGCCGCTTACTGCGAAGCACCGCCGCCGGACGTGGTGCTGCTGGTCATCTCCGGCGAGTGGTCGAAGGCGCATGCCGGCAAGTGGAGCCAGGCCATCGCCAAGGTCGGGCACGTGGCCATCGCCTGGCCGGTGAAGCCACATGAGCTGGCCGGCTGGCTGGGCGCGCGCCTGCGCCGGGCCGGGATCAAGGCCACCCCGGAGGCGCTGGCGCTGCTCGCGCAGCGGGTGGAAGGCAACCTGCTGGCGGCGGCGCAGGAAATGGACAAGCTCGCGCTGCTGCAGGGCCGCGGCGAAGTGCTGGATGCCGACCGGCTGCAGGCACTGGTGGCCGATTCCGCGCGCTTCGATGTGTTCCGGCTGATGGAGGCCGCGCTGAACGGCCAGCCGGCGCAGGTCGCGCGCGTGCTGGCCGGCCTGCAGGCCGAGGGCGAGGCGGTGCCGGCGCTGATGGGCATGGTGGTGAAGGAACTAGGCGCGCTGGCGGCGCTGGCGCAGGCCGCGGATTTCGCCGGCCGCTGCAAGGCGCTGGGGATCTGGGAATCGCGCCAGGCCACCTACAAGCGCGCGCTTGGCCGGCACCCGCCGGAGCGCTGGCAGTGGCTGCTGGCCGAGGCCGGGCGGGTGGACCGCATCGCCAAGGGGCGGGTGCGGCCGGGGCAGGACTCGCACGATGCCTGGCTGCAGCTGGAGCGCCTGCTGCTGGCGGTGGCCGAACCCAAGGCGCGCCGCCTGCTGGCCTCGTGAGCGCGATGCTGCGGGTCTACTACGGCGGCAGCTTCGACCCGGTGCACAACGGCCACCTGGCGCTGGCCTGCGCGGCCCGCGACCAGCTCGGGGCCGAGGTGTTCCTGCTGCCGGCCGGGGATCCGCCGCACAAGACGAGCACCCACGCCGCCGCCGACGTGCGTGCGCACCTGCTGGAACTGGCCGTGGCCGGGGTGCCCGGGCTGCGGGTGGACCGCCGCGAACTGCAGCGCCCCGGGCCGTCCTACACGGTGGACACGCTGCACCAGCTGCGTTCCGAGCTGGGCCCGCAGGCGCCGATCGCCTGGCTGGTCGGGGCCGATTCGTTGCGCCAGCTGGGCAGCTGGCACCGCTGGCGGGAGCTGTTCGCGCTGGCGCACCTGGTGGTGGCGGCACGGCCGGACGCGCCGCTGGATGACGCGGCGTTGGCAGCGGCGGCACCGGAGGTGCAGGCGGTCGTCGGCCCACGCTGGCGCCCGCCCACCGCGCTCGCGCAGTCCCCCGCCGGGGCCGTCTGCCGGCTGCCGCTGGCGGGGCTGCGGCCGGAATCCTCGACCGCGCTGCGGCAGCGGATCGCCGCCGGCATCGCCTGGCAGGACTGGGTGCCGACGCCAGTGGCGGCGGAGATCGAGCGCCTGCAGCTGTACCGCGACCCGGCCGTTATACTGGCCACAACTTCCCAGAGCGATCGCCCTTGACCACCAGCGCCCACGTCATCAAGACCAGCCTGCCCACGCCGCCGCCCTCGGTGGACGTCTTGCTCAAGGCGGTGCACGCCGGGCTGGAGGAACTCAAAGCCAAGGACGTGGTGGAAATCGACGTGCGCGGCAAGAGCAGCGTCTGCGATTTCATGGTGGTCGCCTCCGGCACCTCCACCCGCCACGTGAAGTCCGCCGCCGACGAGGTGGTGAAGTTCGCCAAGCAGCTGGACGTGGTCCCGCTGGGCGTGGAAGGCGAGCGCGAGGCCGAATGGGTGCTGGTGGACCTCGGCGACGTGGTCGTGCACGTCATGCTGCCGCGCGTGCGCGAGTTCTACGCGCTGGAGCGCCTGTGGTCGGTGGGCGACCAGCGCCCCGACGACGCGGCGGATGCCTGATCCGCGCCGGGCCGGTACCGGGGCAGCCCCATGAAAGGCCGATTGGTCGCGGTCGGCGAGCGCGCCCCCGGCTGGGTGGCGCAGGGGTTTGCCGAATACCAGAAGCGGCTGTCGCACTGGCTGCCGTTGGAGCTGGTGGAGATCGAGCCTGGCATCCGCGGCAAGGGCCGCGACACCGCCCGCGCGATCAGCGACGAGGGCGCGCGGGTGCTGGCGGCACTCCCGAAGCAGGCCCAGGTGGTGGCGCTGGACGGTCGCGGCCGCATGCACAGCTCCGAGCAGCTCGCCCAGCGCCTCGAGCACTGGCGCGGGCAGGGGCGCGATCTCGCCTTCCTGATCGGCGGACCGGAAGGGCATGCGCCCGACGTGCTGGCGCGCGCCGATGAAACCTGGTCGCTGGGCCCGCTGACGCTGCCGCACATGCTGGTGCGACTGGTGCTGGCCGAACAGCTCTACCGCGCTGCCGCGCTGCTGGCCAACCATCCCTACCACCGCGCGTAAGCCGCGCGCTGCGGCAGGGGCCGCGGGTCAGTGCCCGCGCAGGCGGCCAAACAGGCCGGCGGGTTTGGTGGTGGCCGGTTCCGGCGGTGGTGCCGCTTGTACCGGCTCGGCGTAGCCGGTGGCCAGGTTGGCGTTGATGAAGTCCGCCACCTCCGCCTGCGGGACGCCGGCCGCGGCGGCGATGGCGTCGGCGTCGGCCTGGCCTTTCATCATCACGGTGGCGATGCGGAAGTGGCGCGGGTATTCGCGTTCGGTCTGCGGCCATTTCTTCAGCACGTAAGGCCCCGCCACCGGCGCGCCGGAGAGCAGGCCACCCAGCCACAGCAGGCGGGCCAGCGGCTGCGCGGCGCCGAGGCGGGCGCTTTCCTCGGCCCAGGCGGCATCGTCCAGCGCGACGAAATCGGTCTCTTCCAGCGGCGCGGCGAAGTACGGAGCCAGCGGCTTGAGCGCGGCCGGGCCGTGCCAGTGGCCGTTGCCTACATCCAGCAGCAGCGCAGGTGCATCCGGATGTTGCAGGCGCACGCGGCGGGCGGGGCGGCCGCCGGCCAGCCAGTCCAGCAGCGGCTTCGCTTGCGGCTCTGTGGCGGCAGGAGGCGGTTCCTCCAGCACCGGCGTTGCGGCATCGGCCACGGCCTGCGGTTCCGCGACTGGCGCCGGCGCGGCCACAGTGGCGGCTGTGGCGAGGATGTCGCTGGGTTCGGTATCGGCGATGGCGACGGAAGGTGCTGCCATTTCGGGCGTTTCGTCCATTTCGGCCAGCTCGGCCGTCTCCGCCGCTTCGGCCGAAGCGCTCGCGGCAGGAGCGGATGCGGCGTTCGCGGGTTCGGCGGCGGCCGCGTCCGCCAGCAGCGAGGCATCGGTTTCGATCTCGCTGAGCAGCACGGCCAGGTCGCTGGCACTGATCGGGTGTGGCAGGCGGTAGTCGGTCTGCTGGCGGTCCACCGAGGTCAGCCCGATCACCTTGCGGCCCAGCCCGTGCAGGCGCAGCCAGCTCATCGGGCCGTACAGGCTGTCCATGTCGATGATGACGTAATCGGCCTGTTCGCTGTCCACCAGCGTCCAGTGCCCGCCGATCTCGGCGTTGGCGGCCTTGAAGGCCGCCGTCACCTCGGCCTCGATGTGGCGTTCCATGCCGGTGATGCCCAGGGTCAGCGCCATCGCAGTGTCCTTGTCGCGGTTCGGCCCCGAGTGTTGCCGTCGCCGGCGCGTGCGTCAATCGCCGGCGGCGGGCGGGGGCGGAGCGGACTGCATGTGCCGGGGATGCTGCGTATCACGGCGGCGTCCTGCGGCGGCCGCGGTGGCGATGCTCAGCGATACTCGCCGGGCACCGGCGGCGCGACCATGCCGACGGTGTGGCGGCGGAGGTGGGCGTCCGCTTCGACCGGCAGCGCGACGCAGTGCCCTTTGCGGGCGTGCTCCTGCAGTTCCGCGCGGGAGCAGAGGTAGACGAGATGGTCGCATTCGCCGCAGTAGCGGATGCCGGGGTTTTGCTGGATCTCGAACAGGTCCTTCCAGTCGCGGTTGCACTGGAACCTGAAGTAGCAGTTCTCGACCTTGGCTGGCGTGTCCATGGCTTGCCTCGAGGGGTGGGTGCGGGGTGGCGCTCAGCCGCCGCGCGGGTGGCGGGGCATCTGCGCCTTCAGGAACGCCATCTGATCGGCGAGGATGTTGCGGTTGGAGAGGATCAGGTGTTCCACCCAGCTCGGGCGGTAGGGGATGGCCAGCAGCGGCATGCCGGCCTGCTGCGGGGTGCGGTTGCCCTTGCGCGAGTTGCAGTGGACGCAGGCGGTGACGACGTTCTCCCACACGTCGCGCCCGCCGCGGGACACCGGCTGCACGTGGTCGCGGGTGAGCGCATGCCGCGAGAACTCGCGCCCGCAGTACAGGCACAGGTGCTGGTCGCGGGCGAACAGGGCCTGGTTGGTCAGCGCGGGCGTGGGGGCGATCGCCGCCGGGCGCACGTGCCCGCGCGCGGCGATGATGGGGTGCAACTGCAGCAGGCTGCGGCGGCCGGTGGCGCGCTGCAGCCCGCCGTGCAGTTCCAGGCAGGGCTCGCCCAGCGTCCAGGCGACCGCGCCACGCGCATACAGGCAGGCGGCGTCCTGCCAGCTCATCCAGTCGAGGGCGCGGCCGTGCGCGTCGAGGGCCAGCAGGCGCAGGTGCGGGGCGAACCCGGGATCGCGCGGGGGTAGGCTGCGCACCGCGTGCAGCGAGGCAGCGGGGCGGGGGCCGTCATGGGCCGGGCGAACAAGCGCTCTATCGGTCTCCATCGGAACAGCAGCTTATACCCCTTCGATGACGGTTTGTGTACCGCCCGGGGCCGCGCCGTGGGTCGAATGCCGCAGGCCCGTCACTCCCGCAGGCGTGGGAGCAACGGGCCGGGCGCTTGCAGGCCGCTTACTGCGGGCCGAAGCCGGCGTCGGGCAGGGCCATCAGCGGATCGGCGCCGGCATCGATCGCGGCCTTGTGCGCCAGCGTGCGCGGCAGCACGCGGGCGAAGTAGAAGCGCGCGGTGTCGCGCTTGGCGTCCTTGAACGCCTGCGGGCGCTGCGAGGCATTGGCCGCGGCCACGCTGCGCGCCCACCAGTAGGCCAGCACCACGTAGCCGGAATACAGCAGGTAGTCGGTGCTGGCCGCGCCCAGTTCCTCGGGATTTGCGGCCGCGCGCTGCAGCACGTCCTGGGTCAGCTTGCCCCACTCGGCGCACTTGGCGCGCAGCGGTGCGATGAACTCGGCCAGCGCGGCGTCGCCCTCGTGCTGCTTGGCGAAGGTTTCCACGTCGGCCAGGAACAGCTTCAGCCCGGCGCCCTGGGTGGCTGCGGTCTTGCGCCCGATCAGGTCCAGCGACTGGATGCCGGTGGTGCCTTCGTACAGGGTGGTGATGCGGGCATCGCGTGCGTACTGCTCCATCCCGTGCTCGTGGATGTAGCCGTGGCCGCCGAAGCACTGCAGGGCGTTGTAGGTGTTCTCGATGCTCCACTCGGTCAGGCACGCCTTGGAGATCGGGGTCAGCCAGCTGACCAGGGTCTCGGCCTGCGCGCGCTCGCCGGCATCGCTGGACTTCTCGGCCACGTCCAGCAGCGAATAGGCGTGCAGCGAGAGCAGGCGGCCGCCTTCGATCAGCGCCTTCTGGGTGAGCAGCATGCGGCGCACGTCCGGCTGCACGATCAGCGGGTCGGCCGGCTTGTCGGGATACTTCGGCCCCGACAGCGAACGCGACTGCAACCGCTCGCGCGCGTAGCGCAGCGCGTTCTGATAGGCGCGCTCGGACAGCCCCAGGCCCTGCACGCCCACGCCGAGGCGGGCCGAGTTCATCATCACGAACATCGCCTGCAGGCCCTTGTGCGGCTGGCCGACCAGGTAGCCCTCGGCGCCGTCGAAGTTCATCACGCAGGTGGCCGAGCCGTGGATGCCCATCTTGTGTTCGATCGCGCCGCAGCGCACCGCGTTGCGCTCGCCCACCGTGCCGTCGCGGGCGACCTTGAACTTGGGCACCACGAACAGCGAGATGCCCTTGGCGCCGGGCGGCGCGTCCGGCAATTTCGCCAGCACCAGGTGCACGATGTTGGGAACGAGGTCGTGCTCGCCGGCGGTGATGAAGATCTTGGTGCCGGTGATGGCGTACTTGCCATCCGCGATGGGCTCGGCGCGGGTTTTGATCAGGCCGAGATCGGTGCCGCAGTGCGGTTCGGTCAGGCACATGGTGCCGGTCCAGGTGCCGGCCACCAGCGGCTTGAGGAACACGTCCTTCTGCCAGTCCTCGCCATAGGTCTCCAGCGCCTTGACCGCGCCGTGGCTGAGCATCGGGAAGTTGCCCCAGGCCAGGTTGGCGCTGTCCACCATCTCGGTGAGCACGCCGCCCAGCAGCGCCGGCATGCCCTGGCCGCCGTGCTCGGGGGCATTGGTCAGGCCGGTCCAGCCGCCTTCCACGAACTGGTCGAAGGCCTGCTTGAAGCCGGGCGGCGGGGTGACGTTGCCGGTGGCCTTGTCGTAGCTGCAGCCGATTTCGTCGCCGACCCGGTTGAGCGGCGCCAGCACGGTCTCGGTGAAGCGCGCGGCTTCGTCCAGCACGGCGTCCACCAGTTCGCGGTTGGCGTCGGCATGGCCGAGGCGGGCGAACAGGGCTTCCGCGCCGAGCACGTCGTAAAGGCCGAAGCGGAGGTCGTCGAGGGGGGCTTTGTAGGTGCTCATGCGTGGGGTTCCTGGCATGCGCGGGCCGCCTGCCGGCCCGCTTCAGCCCCTGAGCATACTACAGCGTATGGTGGGGTGGCGTGACCGCCGCCCCGCCTTTCAGCGCAGCGCGCCGGGCAGGCCCGGAACCGGCGACAGCGCGCTTTCGCGCTTGATCGTCCACGACTTCTGCTTGCCGTCCTGCGGGGTGGCGTCGATGCTGCCGGACAGGGTGTAGGACAGGCCGTGGCCGTCGGCCAGCGCGCCGGCGATGCGCGCGCGTCCGGCCGGCAGCGGGGCCAGGGTGGCGTTGACCACGTCGGCCGATTCCGGGCCGATGTCGATCCCCGGCTGCAGGTCCAGCCGTGCCGCCGGGCCGTTGTCGAACGCCAGCGCCAGCGCGGTGCGGTCGAACCGCATCGGCACGCTGCTGTAGTTCTGCAGCCGCAGCTGCACGTCCCACTGGCCGTCGGCGCGCACGCTGAGCTGCTGGATGCTGGCGGTGGGTTCCGACACCCGCCGCACCGGGCCGCTGCTGCAAGCGGACAGCCCGAGCAAGGACGCCGCGAGGGCGAGCGCGGCGATGCGGGGGGACAGCCGCGCGGACAGGAAGGCGGGCAGTCGCATCGGGCGCGGCCTCAGAAGCCCTGCTCGCTGGCCGGGACCGGCAGCTCGCGAATGTACTGGTCCTTGGCGGCGACAAAGGCCTCGGCGTAGCGGTAGGCCTCGCGCCCCAGCGCGATGCGGGCGTCCATGTCGAGGTTGGCGTCGTGGCGGCCGCCCACCAGCTGGGCGTACAGGTTGAGGGCGATGTCGTGGATGTCCATGGGCGGGCTCCGCAGGCGGAAGCGCGAACATACACCGCCGGCGCGCGCGCCGGAACCGCCGCGGCCTCGCCACCGGTCGCAAAAATGACGAGGCCCGGCAGGGCCGGGCCTCGCGGGCATCAGGCGGGCACCCGCCGGATCACCAGATCACCACCTGCTGCTCGCCCTCGCGCACCATCGGGGCGCCGGCCTTGCAGCCGAACGCCTGCGCGAACGCCGGCATGTTCGACGGCGCGCCGATCGCGCGGAAGTTGGCCGGGGCGTGCGGGTCGGTGTTCAGGCGCACCTTGGCTTCGTCCGGGGTGAAATTGCGGCGCCACACGGTGGCCCAGTTGAAGAAGAAGCGCTGGTCCTCCGGATAGCCGTCCACCTTGTCGCCGCCCGACTTGCCGGCGTCCTTGAGCGCCTTCTGGTAGGCATCCCAGGCCACGTTCAGACCGCCGAGGTCGGCGATGTTCTCGCCCAGGGTGAGCTGGCCCTTCACGTGCAGGCCGTCGATCGCCACGTAGTCGTCGAACTGCTTGACCAGCTTGCCGGTGCGCGCGTCGAAGCCATCGCGGTCGGCCTTGGTCCACCAGTTGTTGAAGTTGCCCTGGGCGTCGAACTGGCTGCCCTGGTCGTCGTAGCCGTGCATCATCTCGTGCCCGATCACCGCGCCGATGCCGCCGTAGTTCAGTGCCGGGTCGGCCTTGGGGTCGAAGAACGGCGGCTGCAGGATCGCCGCCGGGAACACGATCTCGTTCATCAGCGGGTTGTAGTAGGCGTTCACCGTCTGCGGGGTCATGCCCCACTCGGTGCGGTCCACCGGCTTGCCGATCTTGGCCATCTCGTAGTCGTGGTTGAACTTGGCCGCGGCCAGTACGTTGCCGGCGTAGTCGTCGCGCTTCGTGGCCAGGCCGTCCCAGCTGCGCCACTTGTCGGGGTAGCCGATCTTGGGCGTGAAGCTGGACCACTTCTCCATCGCCTTGGCCTTGGTCTCCGGGCTCATCCAGTCGAGCTTCTCGATGCGCGCCTTGAGCGCCTCGCGCAGGTTGTCCACCAGCACCTGCATCTGCGCCTTGGACTCGGCCGGGAAGTACTGCTTGACGTACAGCTGGCCCAGCGCCTCGCCGGCGCTGCCTTCCACGGTGTCGAGCACGCGCTTCCAGCGCGGCTTCTGTTCCTTCTGGCCGCGCAGGGTGCGGGCGTAGAAGTCGAAGCGCTCGTCGTTGAACGTGTCGGCCAGGTACGGGGCCATGCCGTCGATCGCGTGGATGCGCAGGTAGGCCTGCCACTGCGCGGCCGGCACGTCGGTCAGCATCTTGTCGAACTCGGCGAAGAACTTCGGCTGCGACAGCGAGAAGCCGTCGGCCTGCACCCCGTTGGCCTTGAAGAACTCCGTCCACGAAAAATGCGGCGTGAGCTTGTCGGCCTCGGCCATGGAAACGTAGTGGTACTGGTTGTTCGGGTCGCGCAGCTCGATCGGCGACAGCGAGGCCTTGGCCAGGCGGGTCTCGAACGCCAGCACGTCGGCGGCCTGCTTGTCGGCGTCGGCCGCGGCCACCCCGGCGTTCTGCAGTTGCCTGGAGACGTGCTTCACGAACGCCTCGCGGATCGCCTTGTACTTGCCGTCCGGGCCGTCTTCCAGATAGTAGGCGCGCTCCGGCAGCGATAGCCCGCCCTGGAAGGCGTAGCCGATCTTCTGGCTGGAGTTCTTGAAGTCGGCCTCGGCGCCGAAGCTGAACACGTCGCCGCGGCCGGCAGCGAATTCCTCGCGCAGGTAGCCGGCGATGTCGGCCGGGGTCTTGAGCGCGTCGATCCGCGCCAGCATCGGCTGCAGCGGGGCGATGCCGGCGGCGTTGATCTTGGTGGTGTCCATGCCGCTGGCATACAGGTCGCCCACCAGGCGGGTGATGCCGGTGGCGTTCTTGTCGGACGCGGCGGCTTCGGCGATGCCGCGGCTGGCGGCCTGCGAGCGCTCGTCCAGCATCTCGAAGCTGCCCCAGCTGGTCTTGTCGGACGGCACCGGGTTGGCGGCCAGCCATTTCGCGTTGACGTAATCGGCCAGGTTGTCGCACACGTTCTTGGACGGGTCGAGGTCGCTGGTCTTGAAGCCCGCCAGCGGCGGCAGCGTGGGCGTCGCGGCGGCGGTGGCGTCGGCGGAGGCCGCGGGCGCGGCCGGCTTCTGGCAGGCGCTCAGGGCGGCGGTGACGGCAAGGGACAGCAACAGCAGCTTGGGGGTGTTCACGAACGCAGGCTCCGGGGAAGGCGGGAGAAGCCGGGATGGTACTGCCCGGCGGCAGGTCAGGGAGAGACAGGTCAGGGGGAGAAGCGGGGGTCGGACAGTTTCATTTCGGTCAGCGGGCCGTAGCGGCGCATCACCTCGCGGATCCTGGCGGCATCGCCGATGGCCACGATCACCAGGTCCTGGCTGGCGGGGAACACCGCGCGCGCGGCGGCCACCTGCGCCGGGGTGGCGGCGGCCACCTGGTCGAGGTAGCCGTCGATGTAGTCGCGGCCATCGCCGTACAGCGCCAGCCAGGCGATGGCGTTGGCCAGCTGCGGCGCGGTCTCCAGCCCGGGCGGGTATTGCCCGGCGATGTAGTGCTTGGCCGACTGCACCGTGGCCGCGTCCAGGCCCTCGCGGTGCAGGCGGTCGAGGGTGGTGATGGCGAGGTCGATCGCGGCCTGGGTGGTCTCGGTCTTGGTGAAGCTGCTGATCTCCACCGCGCCCGGCTGGCGCGGGCGGTCGATCTGCGAGCGCGCGCCATAGGTCAGGCCGGATTTCACCCGCAGCTCGGTGTTGAGCATCGAGGTGAAGCGCCCGCCGAACGCGGTCTGCACCAGGTCCTGCGCGGCGCGCGCGGGGTCGTCGCGGCGGCTGCCGACGTTGGCCAGCGCGAAGTAGGTCTGGGTGGCGCCGGGCTTGTCCACCAGCAGCACCCGGCGGCCGGTTTCGCGGGCCTTGGCGGCCACCTGCGGCAGCGTGCCCGCGGCCTTGTCCCAGCCGCCGAAGGCCTGGCGCACCTGCGCGGTCACCCGCGCGGGGTCGAAGTCGCCGGCGATCGCGATGATCAGGCGGTCGCCGCCCATCTGCTGGCGGCGGAACGCCTGCAAGTCATCCAGCGTGATCGTCGCCAGGCTGGTCTCGTCGCCGCTGTCGGGGTGCCCGTAGGGATGCCCGCGGAACAGCCAGGCATCCGCGTACTGCCCGATCAGTCGGCGCGGGTCGGCGTCCTTGGCGGCGGCGATCGACTCGATCGCGCGCTGCCGCAGCTTGTCGAATTCGGATGCGTCCATGCGCGGACGCAGCAGGGCATCGGCCAGCAGCGCCAGCATCAGGTCGCCATCCTTGGCCAGGAACTGCGCCTGGCCCATGATCGCCTCGCCGGTGCTGGCGAAGCTCAAGCTGCCGCCGGCGCCGTCCACCGCCTGCGCGAAGGCCAGCGCGTCGCGGCTGCCGGCCCCCTTGGTGAGCATGTCGGCCAGCAGGTCGGCGGTGCCTTCCTTGCCGGGCGGATCGGCCAGCGAACCGCCGCGCACCAGCACGGTGGCGGCTACCATCGGCACGTCCTTGCGCGGGGCCAGCAGCAGGGTGGCGCCGTTGTCCAGATGCACGGTCTGGTAGTCGGGCAGGCGGATGCCGGCGGCGGAGGCCGCGGACAGCGCCAGTGCGGCCAGCGCCGCGAACAGGAAACGCAGGCGGCTCATCGTGCGCCCTCCTTCTGGGTGGCGACCGGCTGCAGCAGCCCGGTGGTGCGGTTCTGCTTGCGCAGGATCTTCGCGGCCAGCGCCTGCACCTGGGCGGGGGTCACCGCCGCGTAGGCGTCCGGGGCGTCGAAGGCCTTGCGGTAGTCGCCCTGGAACACCTCGGCCTCGCCCAGTGCCTGCGCCTTGCCGTTGATGGTGGCCATCCCGCGCCAGAACGCGGACAGCTTCAGGTTGCGGGCCTTGTCCAGCTCGGCGGCGCTCACGCCGTCGCGCGCGATCTTCGCCAGCTCGTCGTCCAGCAGCGCCTCGGCGCGGGCCATGTCGCCGCCCGGTGGCAGCAGCGCGTACACCCACAGCAGCCCGGGGTCGAACCCGGCTTCCGCGAACGCACCGGCGCTCACCGCGGCCTGCTCGCGCTCCACCAGACGCTGGTGCAGGCGCGAGGACTGGCCCTGGGCGAGGAGGGTGGTCAGCAGCTCCAGCACCGGGAAGTCCTTGCTGCCGGCGCCGAGCCCGCTGTGGAAGGCGTAGGCCACGATCGGCGACTGCGCGTCGGCGCGCTCGACCACGATCCGGCGCTCGCCCAGCTGCTCCGGCTCGACCGTGGTGACCGGCGTCGGCGCCGGCTGGCGCGGCAGCGCGGCCAGGTACTTGTCGGCCAGCGCGAACACCTGCGCCGGCTGCACGTCGCCGGCCACCACCAGCACCGCGTTGTTGGGCGCGTAGTAGGTCTTGAAGAAGCGCTTGAGGTCGTCGCTGCTCCAGTGCTCGATGTCGCTGGGCCAGCCGATGGTCGGGATCTGGTAGGGGTGCGCCAGGAACGCGCTGGCCTGCATCTGCTCCATCAGCGTGCCCATGCTGTCGTTGTCCACGCTGCTGCGGCGCTCGCTGTACACCACCTCGCGCTCGCTCTCCACCACCTTGGGGTCGAACGCGAGGTGGGCCATGCGGTCGCCCTCGAGGTCGAAGATGGTCTCCAGCGCGCTGGACGGGAACCAGTCGGTGTAGATGGTCAAATCGCTGCTGGTGCTGGCGTTGTTGCTGCCGCCGGCTGCTTCCATGATGCGGTCGAATTCGCCTGGCGCACGTTTCGTGGTGCCGTTGAACATCATGTGTTCGAAGAAGTGCGCCAGGCCGGTGATGCCGGCGTGCTCGTTGCGGCTGCCCACCTTGTAGAAGGTGTAGTAGTTGGCGCTGGGGATGTCGTGGTCGGGCCAGACGATGATCTTCAGGCCGTTGGCCAGGGTCTTGCTGGCGATGGCCGCGCTTCCGGGCACCGCGGGCGGCGGGGCAGGGGCGGGCGTGGCCGCGCGGGCGACGGCCGCGGCGGTGCCGAGCGCAAGCGCGCAGGCGAGGGGAAGCAGGCGCATGGGGAGTCCCGGTGTTGGCACCCGCCCACCATGCCCGAGGCGGCGCGCCGCCGCCACCTGCCGGAAGTCGGGGTGGCGGGGTAAGCTGGCGCGGGCATTTCAGGGAGTCGGCGGCGCATGCGCGTGCATTTCCAAGGAGCGGCCGGGCAGGTGACCGGGTCGATGCACCTGGTCGAGGCCGCGGGCCGCCGCCTGCTGCTGGAATGCGGCATGGTGCAGGGCAGCCCGGAGGCCGAGGCGGCCAATTTCGCGCCGTTCCCGTTCGATCCGGCCGCGCTGGACGCGGTGGTGCTCAGCCACGCCCACATCGACCACTGCGGGCGCCTGCCGCGGCTGGCGATGGCCGGCTTCCGCGGGCCGATCTACGCCCAGGCCGCCACCGCCGACCTGCTGCCGATCATGCTGCTGGATTCGGCCTCGCTGCAGGAAAGCGACGCCGAACGCGCCAACCGCCGGCGCCGGCCGGGGCAGCCGCAGGCGATGCCGCTGTACACCCGGCAGGACGTGCAGCGCACGCTGGAACGGGTGCGGCCGCTGGCCTATGGCGCGCATCCGGCGCTGCTGCCGGGGGTCGACCTCACCCTGCGCGATGCCGGCCACATCCTCGGCTCGGCCAGCGTGGAGCTGCGCGCGGACGGCCGCACCCTGGTGTTCTCCGGTGACCTTGGCATGCGCGGCACCCCGATCCTGCGCGATCCCGAGCCGGTGCCCGCGGCCGACCTGCTGCTGATGGAATCCACCTACGGCGATCGCAACCACCGCGACCGCGTCGCCACCGTGCAGGAGTTGGGCGAGATCCTGCATGCGGCCTGGCGCGACGGCGGCAACGTGCTGATCCCGGCGTTCGCGGTGGGGCGCACCCAGGAACTGCTGTACTGGTTCGCCCGCCACTGGGACGACTGGGGCATGGCGCGCTGGCGGATCTTCCTCGACAGCCCGATGGCCGCGAAGGTGGTGCAGGTGTACGACCGCCACCACGAACTGTTCGACGCCGAGGCGCGCGCGGCGTGGCGCGGCACCCCCAATCCGTTCCGGCTGCCGAACCTCTCCGTCACCGAATCGGTGGAGGAGTCGATGGCGATCAACCGCATCCACGGCGGGGCCATCATCATCGCCGGCAACGGCATGGCCAACGGCGGCCGCATCCTCCACCACATGCGCCAGCACCTGCCGCATCGCCAGACCCGGATCGTGTTCGTCGGCTACCAGGCCGAAGGCACGCTCGGGCGGCGGCTGGTGGACGGCGCGCGCTGGGTGCGCATCCACGGCCACGATGTGCAGGTGCATGCGCAGCGGCACACCGTCGGCGGGCTGTCCGCGCATGCCGACCAGCAAGGCCTGCTGGACTGGTATGCGGGGTTTTCCGCGCCGCCGCCGCTGGCGCTGGTGCACGGCGAGGAGCGCGCGCGCGAGGCGCTGGCCGGCGAGATCCTGACCCGCCACGGCGTGCAGGCGGTGCTGCCGCGCCCGGGACTGGTGCTGGACGTCTGATGCCGGGGTTCGGCCGCGGCGCGGGATTTTTGCTGTTGGCGCTGCTGGCCGAGGTCGCCGGCACCGTGGGCGGGTTCGGCTCGTCGGTGTTCTTCGTGCCGATCGCGAATTTCTACTTCGACTTCCAGTCGGTGCTCGGCATCACCGCGCTGTTCCACCTGGCCAGCAACCTGAGCAAGCTCGGGTTGTTCCGCGCCGGAATCGACTATGGCCTGCTGCTGCGGCTGGGCGTGCCCGCGGTGGCCTGCGCGGTGCTGGGCGGGCTGGCCTCGGCCGCGATCGACACCCGCTGGCTGACCGGGGTGCTGGCGCTGTTCCTGCTCGCGCTCAGCGGCTGGATGCTGCTGCGTCCGCGCTGGAAGGTGCGCGCCAGCACCGGCAATGCGGTGCTGGGCGGGGTGTTGTCCGGCGGCATGGCCGGGCTGGTGGGCACCGGCGGCGCGGTGCGCGGCATCACCATGGCCGCGTTCGACCTGCGCAAGGAGGTGTTCGTGGCGACCTCGGCGGCGATTGACCTCGCGATCGACCTCAGCCGCGGCCTGGTGTACGCGCGCAACGGCTACCTCCACGCCCACGACCTGGTGTGGGTGCCGCTGCTGGCGGTGGTGGCGCTGGCTGGCACCTGGCTGGGCCGGCGCATCCTGGCGCGGCTGCCGCAGGCGATCTTCCGCCGCATCGCGCTGCTGCTGGTGTTTGCGATCGGCCTTGTGACCCTGTGGCAGGCCGCCGGTTGAACGCTCAGCGCCGGCGCGCGCCGCCGGCCGTGGAGAGCAACAGCAGCCCGGCCACCAGGCCCATATGCTTGAGGAAGGCCAGCAGCGATGCCGTGAGGTTGGCGCCGGACAGCTTCCAGAACGGATGCGCCAGCGCGGCGTCGATCAGCAGCAACACCGCCGCGCACAGGGCCACGATGCGCAGCTGCCAGCCGGAGGCCAGCAGTACGCCCAGCACGACCTGGGCCGTGCTCATCAGCAGGGTCGTATCGCTGATGGCAATGCCGTGCAGGGCCTGCCACAGGCGCAGGGCGCCGGTCAGGAAAAACAGCGCAGCCAGCAGCCACTGCGCGATGCGGACTTCGATCTTCATGAGCGGGAACCGGGAGCGACGAGCATGCGGAAGCCACAAGCCTCGCATGGCGCGGTGCGCGAGGAAAGCCCGGTGCAGGCAGGTAGCGGCATTTCGCGTACAATGCGCGCATTCTGCGCACGGCTGATCCCCCTTCCTCCGCGAAGGTCGCGTTTTTCCTGATCAAGCCGGCCGCCTTGTGCGGCTTTCTTCCCCGTACGCTCATCGTTGCGCAGACACGGCCCGGAATCCCGGCGTCGTGCCATGCATGCCCGCGGCGCGGTTCGACAGGAACGCCCGGGTGGTGCGCGCCGCGTGCGCGTGCCGTTCCTTGAGGAGTGTTCCCGATGTCGTTCGAATCCCTGGGCCTTGCGCCCGCGTTGCTGCGCGCGCTGGCCGAGCAAGGCTATGCCACCCCGACCCCGATCCAGGCGCAGGCGATCCCGCTGGTGCTGGCCGGCCACGACGTGCTGGGCGGTGCCCAGACCGGGACCGGCAAGACCGCCGCGTTCGGCCTGCCGCTGCTGCAGAAGCTGGCCGAACTGCCCAAGCCCGAAGGCCTGCGCCGGCCGCGGGTGCTGGTGCTCACCCCCACCCGCGAGCTGGCGGTGCAGATCACCGACAACCTGCGCGCCTATGCCAAGCACCTGCGCATCAACGTCACTGCGCTGTTCGGCGGCGTGGGCATGCAGCCGCAGGTGGAGGCGTTCCGGCGCGGCGTGGACGTGCTGGTGGCCTGCCCCGGGCGCCTGATCGACCACCTCGAGCGTGGCACCTGCAAGCTCGGCGACGTGCGCATGCTGGTGCTGGACGAGGCCGACCGCATGCTGGACATGGGCTTTTTGCCCTCGATCAAGCGGGTGATGAAGCACGTGCCGGCGCAGCGGCAGACGCTGCTGTTCTCGGCCACCTTCGAGCCGCGCATCAAGGCGCTGGCGCTGGAGTTCATGCAGGACCCGCGGCAGGTGCAGGTGGCCGCGCAGAACACCGTGGTCGAGACCATCCGCCACCACGCGCATCCGGTGGATGCGGCGAAGAAGCGCGACCTGCTGGTCGACATCCTGGCCCGCCGCCACGCCGACCAGGTGCTGGTGTTCGGCAAGACCAAGCACGGCTGCAACCGCCTGGCCGAGCAGCTGGAGAAGGCCGGGCTGCCGGCGCTGGCGATCCACGGCAACAAGAGCCAGGCCGCGCGCCAGAAGGCGCTGTCGGAGTTCAAGAGCGGCCGTGTCCGGATCCTGGTCGCCACCGACGTGGCCGCGCGCGGGCTGGACATCCCACAGCTGCCGCTGGTGATCAACCACGACCTGCCGATGGTGGCCGAGGACTACGTCCACCGCATCGGCCGCACCGGCCGCAACGGCGCCAGCGGCGAGGCGATCTCGCTGGTGTCGCCGGACGAGGCCGGGCTGCTGCGCCAGATCCAGAAGCTGCTGGGCCGCGAGATCACGATGCAAACGGTGCCGGGCTTCGAGCCCAGCCGCGCCATCCGCACCGACGCCGCGCCGTTCGCCGATGCGGCGCGCGGCCCGCGCCCGGGCCGCAACCGCCGCCCGCACGGCAAGCCGCGCAGCGCGGAGGCGCATGCGCACGCGCACACGGGCGCAAAGCCCGCCCGCGATGGGCAGGGCGAGGGCCGCCGCGGTGGCGGGGCCCAGGGCGGTCGCCGCCAGGCGCGCTGAGCGCGCGGTCTCCGCGTTAGTGCTGGCGCTGCACTACCTGCCGCGCCAGCAGGGAAAGCGCTTCGGTATCAATTGCCAGCGCGTCCAGCGCCGCCTGCATCTGCGCGGACAGCGCCTGCAGCCGGGCCTGGCTGGCCGCGCTGCCGAGCAGGGCCGGGAAGGTCGCCTTGTCCTGCGCGATGTCCTTGCCGGCGGTCTTGCCGAGGGTGGCCGAGTCGCCTTCGATATCGAGCAGATCGTCCTTGATCTGGAATGCCAGCCCCAGCGCTTCGGCATAGCTGTCCAGCGCCGCGGACTGCTCTGGCGTGGCGTGCCCGGCCAGCGCGCCCAGGCGCACCGCGCAGCGCAGCAGGGCGCCGGTCTTGAGCGCGTGCAGGCGTTCCAGCGCGGGCAGGTCGATGGCGCGCCCGGTGGCATCGATATCCAGTGCCTGTCCGCCGCACATGCCGGCCACGCCGGCGGCGCGCGCCAGCTCCGCCAGCATCGCGATGCGCACGTCCGACGCCTGCGGGGCAGTGGCGAGCTGCTCGAACGCCAGCGCCTGCAATGCGTCGCCGGCGAGGATCGCGGTGGCCTCGTCGAACGCCACGTGCACGGTGGGCTGGCCGCGGCGCAGGGCGTCGTTGTCCATCGCCGGCAGGTCGTCGTGCACCAGCGAATAGCAGTGCACCAGTTCCACCGCCACTGCCGCCGCATCCAACGCCGCATCGGAAGCGCCCAGCGCGCTGCCCGTGGCATACACCAGCAGCGGACGCATGCGCTTGCCGCCGTTCAGCACGCCATGGCGCATGGCCGCGTGCAGGCGCTGCGGGTCCCGCGCGGGATCGGGCAGGGCGGCCTCCAGCGCGGCCTCCACCCGCGCGCGCCAGCGCGCCAGGGCCGCTTCAGTCATCGTCGCTTTCGAAGGGGTTATCGTCGTTCTCGAAGGGATTGGCCTGCTCCGGGCGCGCCGGATCGCTGAGCTGGCGCACCCGCAGCTCGGCCTGCTCCAGCGCGGACTGGCAGCGTCGGTACAGGCCGACCCCGCGTTCGTAGGCGGCCAGCGACTCCTCCAGCGTCATATCGCCGGCTTCCATCTTCGCGACCAGCTGCTCCAGCGCCTGCATCGACTGCTCGAAGTCGGCGACTGCCGAGGCGTCTTGCGGCGCTGCCTGGGTATCGGGTGTCTTGGCCATGCCGGCAAGTTTACGCCAGGTTCAACCCGGCTCTACCCATCGCAGGCGCGCGCCACGGGATTGCAGCCAGTTGGCCAGTGGCGCCGCGAGGATGCCGTCGCCGGCGGCCAGCAGGGTGCCATCGGCGGCGGACAGCAGCGGCAGGCGCTCGCGTCGCCAAGGCGGGATGCCTGCTTCTTGCAGCACATGCTTGAGCGCATGCGAATGCGCGCGCCCAGGCAGGCGGATGCGCTCGCCGCCGCGCCGGGCATGCACGCGCAGCGGCGCCTCGAAGCCCGCGCGGCCGTGCAGTTCGAGCACATCGCCGGTTGGCAAGGCTAGCGGCGCGCAGCCGTCCCAGAGTGTTTCCCAGCCCAATGGCAGCGGGTCACGCAGTGGCCCGGCGTGCAGTTGGTTGCGCCAGCGTTGCAGGCGTGCGCCGTGCCAGTCGATGCGCGGGTTCGCGTCGCGCGGGGCGTCCAGCAGCTCGCGCTCGATCCGCGCCACCGCCTGCCCCGGCAGCGGCGGCAGGCCGAGCGCGGCGATCCAGTGGCGCAGCACGCGCGCGCGCCGCGCCGGCGCCAGTGCGCGCAGGGTCGCAGCATCCAGGGTGTCTGCGGACAGGCGCATGCCCGCCAGCAGCGCGGTATCGTCGGTGTCCAGCAGGTCGGTCGCCTGCGCCGCCAGGGCCGCGCTGCGTGCGAGATTCGCGGCGGCCTGCGGCCAGCGTCGCTGCAGTAGCGGCAGCACCTGCTGGCGCAGGAAATTGCGGTCGAAGCTGGGATCGGCATTGGCGGGGTCGTCCAGCCAGCGCAGGGCATGGCGCTGCGCATGAGCCGCAAGCGCCGTACGCGGAAGCTCCAGCAGCGGACGCCACAGCCAGCCGCGCGCATAGGGCCGCCAGGCACGCATCGCCGCCAGGCCGTCCACTCCGGAGCCGCGCAGCGCGCGCAGCAGGAAGGTTTCGGCCTGGTCGTCCTGATGGTGGGCAAGCACCAGGATCTCATCGTCCTGCAGCGCCTGCGCGAACGCCGCGTGCCGGGCCGCGCGCGCCGCGCCTTCGCGGCCGAGGCCGGAGCCCGGGTCCACCTCCACGCGCGCGACTTGCAGTGGCACCCCGAGCCCGGCGCAGACGACCTGGCAATGCGCGGCCCAGGCATCGGCCTCGGGATGCAGGCCGTGGTGGACGTGCAGGGCGCGCAAGCCGCGTGCGCGCAGCGCTGGTGTCGTGGCCAGGCAATGCAGCAGCACGCTCGAATCCATGCCGCCGCTGAACCCCACCAGCAGCGGGCCATCCCGGGGCGGGGCTGGCAGCGCCAGGGACATGGCGGTCGGGTGCTCCATCGAGGGCCCCGCGCCCGCGCCGGGGCGCGGGGCTGCGGGCGTTACTCGGTTTCGATCCGGATGCCGCCGACGACCCCGGCGGCGATGTTATAGACGAAGGCCTGGATCACGCCGCCGATGAAGCCGAAGATGCCGTACAGGATCGGCAGCAGGATGATGCCCAGGAACCCGCCCGCCATCGCGCCGCCGCCGGCATGGCCGAACGCATTGCCGAACAGCGCGCCCAGCAGGCTGCCGAACAGGAAAAACACCACGCCGGCCAGCAGGCCGAACGCGGCCGCGATGATGGCCGCGATCTTGCCGGCCGACAGCACGTCGATACGCTTGATGATCATGGATTCCTCCCCGATGCCGGCGGATTGCCGGCCCGGGGAATCTAGCAAAAGCAGCTGGCGCGGCGCATCCGCAGCGACGCGCAGCGGCAACAGGCATGCGGTTCGTGCAGGTCGGCCCTGCGGATCAGTGGGAACCAGGCCTGGAAATCAGGCGGCGTGGATCTCGTAGGCGCCGTAGCCGCGCAGGCGGCGGTAGCGGTTTTCCAGCAGGGTCTCCATCGGCACCGCGTCCAGCGCGTCCAGCTCGTTCAGCAGGACCGCCTTCAGGCGCCTGGCCATCTGCACCGGATTGCGGTGGGCGCCGCCGATCGGCTCGCGTACCACCTTGTCGATCAGGCCAAGCTCCTTCAGGCGCCTGGCGGTCATGCCCAGCTGCTCGGCGGCCTCCTTGGCCTTGGTCGCGTCGCGCCACAGGATCGAGGCGCAGCCTTCCGGGCTGATCACCGAGTAGGTGCTGTATTCCAGCATCAGGGTGCGGTCGCCGACGCCGATCGCCAGCGCGCCGCCGCTACCGCCTTCACCGATCACCGTGCATACGATCGGTACGCGCAGTTCGGCCATCTCCAGCAGATTGCGGGCGATCGCCTCGGACTGGCCGCGCTCCTCCGCGTCGATGCCCGGCCACGCGCCGGGGGTGTCGATGAAGGTGAAGATGGGCAGGCCGAAGCGCTCGGCCAGCTTGAACAGACGCAACGCCTTGCGGTAGCCCTCGGGCTTGGGCATGCCGAAGTTGCGCCGGACCTTGGACTTGGTATCGCGGCCCTTCTCGTGCCCGACGACCACCACCGCGCGGCCGTCGATGCGGGCCAGGCCGCCGACGATGGCGGGATCGTCCGCGAACGCGCGGTCGCCGGCCAGTTCCTGGAACTCCTCGCAGATCACCTTCAGGTAGTCCAGCGTGTACGGCCGCTGCGGGTGGCGCGCCAGCTGCGAGACCTGCCACGGGGTGAGGTCGCGGAAGATCGTCGCGGTGCGCTTGCGCAGCTTTTCCTGCAGGGCGCGCACTTCGGCGTCGATGTTGAGCGCCGGGCCGGTGCTGGCCTGCCGCAACTCCTGGATCTTGGCTTCCAGGTCGGCGATCGGCTGCTCGAAGTCGAGGTAGTTCGGGTTCATCCGACCAAGTTTAGCGCAGCCGGGGCGCCGTACCGAGGCGGACGGTGGGGGCTCAGGCGCTCGCCCAGGGCCGCGCCAGCTGCACGTTGACCGCGCTCACCCCGGGCAGGCTGCGCAGCAGGCCGGGCAGGTCCGGTTCCAGCCGCAGGCCGCGCCCGCCATTGAGCAGCAGGCGGCCGACGCCGGCCGCGGTGGTGGCCTCCAGCAGCACTGGAGTCGGCCCGGCATGCCGCGTCAGCACATCCTCCAGTCGCGGCAGTGCCTCCGCCACGCGCAGGTCCAAACGGATGGCGATGCGCTGCGCCTGTTGCTGGCAGATCTGCGCGAAGTCCCAGCAGCGGGTGGCGCGCAGCGAGAAGCCGCCGTTGAATTCGTCCTCGCGCAGGCCGCCTTCCACCACCAGGATGCGGTCGCGGGTGAGCAGCGGTGCGAACTGGGTCCACTGCTCGCCGAAGAAGCCGCATTCGATGCGTCCGCGCCCGTCCTCCAGCTGCACGAAGGCCTGGGAATCGCCGCGCTTGCGCATGCCGACGACCTGGCCGGCTACTACCGTCTGCACCATCGGCCGCCAGCTGCGCCCTTCCTGCGGGCGATTGCCGCGGGAGCCGGCGTCCCAGAGCGCCTCCAGCATCGACAGGTCGTGCCCGACCAGCTTCTGCACGTCCTCGCGGTACGGGTCCATCGGGTGGCCGCTGAGGTAGAAGCCCAGCGTGTCGCGTTCGCCCTGCAGCCGCTGCGCCAGCGGCCACTCGGTGGTTTCCGGCAACTCCACCCGGATTTCGCTGCCACCGCCACCGCCGCCGAACATGTCGAACATGCCGGCCTCGCGGTTCTTCGCCATCTGCTCGGTGGCCTTCAGTGCCTCCGGCAGCTGCAGCATCAGCGAGGCGCGGTTGACCGCCAGCGCATCCATCGCGCCGGCGTGGATCAGCGCCTCCAGCGTGCGCTTGTTCAGGCCGGCGGCGGACACGCGCTGGCAGAAGTCGAGCAGGTCGCGGAATACGCCGCCGTCCTCGCGCGCGGCCACGATCGCCTCGCACACGCCCTGGCCGACGCCCTTCACCGCGCCGAGGCCGTAGCGGATGGTGCGCGGATCGGTGGCGACGAACATGAAGCCGGAATGGTTCACGTCCGGCGGCAGCACGGTCAGGCCCAGGCCGCGCGCCTCGTCGAGGAAGCCCACCACCTTCTCGGTCTTGTCCATGTCCGAGGACAGGGTGGCCGCCATGAACTCGGCCGGATAATGCTTCTTCAGCCAGGCGGTCTGGTAGGCCACCAGCGAGTACGCGGCGGCATGCGACTTGTTGAAGCCGTAGCCGGCGAACTTCTCCATCAGGTCGAAGATCTCGTCGGCCTTGGCGGCATCGACCCCGTTCTTCGCCGCGCCCTCGCGGAACATCTCGCGGTGCTTGGCCATCTCGGCCGGGATCTTCTTGCCCATCGCGCGGCGCAGCAGGTCGGCGCCGCCCAGCGAGTAGCCGCCGACGATCTGCGCCATCTGCATGACCTGCTCCTGGTAGACCATGATGCCGTAGGTCTCCTGGAGCATGGCCTTGGTGCGCGGGTCGGGGTAGTCGAACTCCTCCAGGCCGTGCTTGCGCGCCACGAACGAGGGGATCATCTCCATCGGGCCGGGGCGGTAGAGCGCATTCAGCGCGATCAGGTCCTCGAAGCGGTCGGGTTTCGCGTCCTTCAGCGCGCGCCGCATGCCGGCGGATTCGAACTGGAACACCGAGCCGGTGTTGCCGTTGGCGAAGATGTCGCGATAGACGCTGGCGTCGTCCAGCGGGATCGCGGAAATGTCGATCGGCTCGGCGCCCTCGCGCGCGCGCCGCGCGTTGATCGCCTTCACCGCCCAGTCGATGATGGTCAGCGTGCGCAGGCCGAGGAAGTCGAACTTCACCAGGCCCACCGCCTCGACGTCGTCCTTGTCGAACTGCGTCACCGGGTTCTTGCCCAGCGTGCCGTGGTCGTGTTCGGCGAACAGCGGGCAGAAGTCGGACAGCGGCGACGGCGCGATCACCACGCCGCCCGCGTGCTTGCCGGCGTTGCGGGTGAGGTCCTCCAGCTGCAGGGCCAGATCGACGAGATCGCGCACGTCGTCCTCGGCCTGGTAGCGCTGGATCAGCTCCGGCGAGGCCATCTCGCCGTCCATCCCGCCCTTGCCGCGTCCCAGCGCGTCCTTGAGAGTGATGCCGAGGATGTTGGGGATCAGCTTTGCGATGCCGTCCACCATGCCGTAGCCGAAGCCCAGCGCCCGTCCGGCATCGCGCAGCACGGCCTTCGCGGCCATGGTGCCGTAGGTGATGATCTGGCTGACGCGGTCGCGGCCGTACTTGCGGGCGACGTACTCGATCACTTCGTCGCGGCGGTCCATGCAGAAGTCGATGTCGAAGTCCGGCATCGACACGCGTTCCGGGTTGAGGAAGCGTTCGAACAGCAGGTTGTACGGCAGCGGGTCGAGGTCGGTGATCTGCAGCGCCCAGGCCACCAGCGAGCCGGCGCCGGAACCGCGGCCGGGACCGATCGGGATGCCTTGCTGCTTACCCCACTGGATGAAGTCGGCCACGATCAGGAAGTAGCCGGGGAAGCCCATCTTGCAGATGGTGTCCAGCTCGAATTCCAGCCGCGCCTCGTAGTCCGCGCGGGTCTTGCCAGGCGCCAGCGGATTCTTCTGCAGGCGCGCTTCCAGGCCTTCGCGCGCCTGCTTGCGGATCCAGCTGTCCAGGGTCTCGTCGGACGGCACCGGATAGGCGGGCAGGAAGTAGGTGCCCAGCCGTAGTTCGAGATTGCAGCGCTGGGCCAGTGCCACCGTGTTGTCCAGCGCGTCGGGCACGTCCACGAACAGCGCGGCCATCTCCTCGGCCGATTTCAGGTACTGCTCGCGGCTGTACTCGCGCGGACGCCGCGGGTCGTCCAGGGTGCGGCCGCTGGCGATGCACACGCGCGCCTCGTGCGCCTCGAAGCCGGCGGCATCGAGGAAGCGCACGTCATTGCTGGCCACCACCGGCAGCCCGAGCTTGCCGGCGGCGTGCAGGGCGAAGCGGTTGAACACCTCCTCGCCGTCGCGGCCGGTGCGGGTCAGTTCCAGGTGCAGGTCCTCGCCGAACACCTGCCGCAGCGCCGCCAGCTGGGCCTCGGCGAGGTCGTGGCGGCCGCCCGTCGCCAGCCGCCCGGCCAGGCTCTGGCGGCCAGCGATGGCGAACAGCCCGGCGTGGTCGTCGCGCAGCCACTCCGGCTCGATCGCCACGCAGTCGCCGCGCTGGCCCTCCAGCCAGGCGCGGCTGAGCAGGCGCGACAGGCTCAGGTAGCCGCTGCGGTCGCGGCAGAGCAGGGTGAGCAGCGAGGGCGCATCGCCGCCGTCGGCCACCAGCACGTCGGCCCCGGCGATCGGCTTGATGCCCACGCTTTCGGCCGCCTTGTAGAACTTCACCAGCGCGAACAGGTTGTTGCGGTCGGTGACGGCCAATGCCGGCAGCCGCAGCTCCAGCGCCCGGCTCAGCAGGTTGGGCCGGTCGCCGGCCTTTTCCGGCCGCGCATAGTCGGGCTTCTCGGGCACGCGGATGGTGGAATCCGCGAGCGAGAACTCGGTATGCAGGTGCAGGTGGACGAAGCGTGCGGGCATCGCGGCATCGCGTATGGAAGCGGCAGGGTAGGCCGCGGGGGCGGAGCGGGCAAGGCTTGACAGGCGAGCCATGCCGAGGGCGTCCGGAATCGGGCCAGTGGCTTCGGCCTGTCCGGTTGCCAGTCGCGTGTTGCGCGTCACTCCCTCCGCGTTGAAAGGTTGCGTCATCGGATCGTCATCGCGATAAGTTCATATTGGAGCGATTGGCTCGGCATTGTCGATAACAGAAAAATGGCCTTGCCTTCGAGCGTTGTGCGCGATTCAACCCAATTTTTTGTGCGTTCCATGGCAGTTATTGGGTTTTGATCTGGCGGATATCGAACTTGTAGAAGCAAGGAGTGGGCTGGGCGTTGGCTGTTCAGCTTGCGCTTGAGCTCATCCATGGCCGGAATAAGCTCGGGGCCTTTGGCTTCGAGTATGCAAAGTTCACTTCCCACCGACAGGGCAGCCAAGTGATCCATCGTGTCAATGCAGGGCCAGGTCTTTGCCGCAATTGGGTCTACCAGTAGCATCCGAAGTGCGCGTAGCTCGTTGTAGACGTGGCGAGTACGTCGCAACCAAAATGTGTGCGATGGGAGATGGGGCGCATCCGAACCATTCAAGGCAAATTTCAAAAGCAGGATGGTGGTGGCATACTCTTCTTGGTTTCCGTCAGCGCGGAGCGTTGCGCAAACATCCTTGAAATCGCTCTTTGCTACATCAAGGATTCTGTAGACATGCGGCACGGTCTCGCCGGGTGAAGCCGCTGGCAATTCATAGATGGCGACTCGTGGTGGCAGTGGTGTGGCGTAAATGAGTGGCATCGTGACTCGATGGCAAGCAAGCAGGTGGTCTTCGGGCTTGGGGGTCATGGTTTTGGCTTGGCTTAAATGAATTCGCTCAACATTGCACTGAAATGATTGCGTCCTGTGCTCGTCTGCATTTGCCGCCTTGGGTCAAAGTGCTAGTCTCAAATTCCAAGTGCAACGCCTAACACGTAGGGTTCAGGCATGGCACGAACATACACACACCTGTCAGCCGAGGAGCGCGGCCTGATCATGGCTGAGACGCTCCGAGGGAGCGCCGGGGTGGCGATCGCCCGGATGCTGGGTCGTTCCCCCTCGACGGTGGCGCGCGAGCTTCGGCGCAACGCGCATGGCGAGCGCTACGATGCGACGCTCGCCGGCTCGGCTTACCGCGAGCGCCGCAAGGCCTGCGGACGGGCCTGCAAGCTGGTCGATGCCATCGTGTCCGCCACAAAGGTGAAGCTAAATCCGGAGTAGCCATAGTGTTTGGATGTCATGCCTGCGAGCCAAAAGTAAAAGCGTTCTGATTGATGCGGAAGGCTGTATTTTATTGGTGCGCATCCGTCACTCCTGTCAGAATCACCGCTCCAATGATCTACATCCATCCGACACTCCTTGTCGGACGCAGATGTATCCTGGGGAAGTTATGAGGAGGGCTCATGTCAAAAGCGGCTGGTCTGACTGCTGCTAGATACATCGCATTGCTACAGGCCATCCCGCGCAGTCCGCTCAAGATGACGACTGCCGAGCTGGAGTCGAGGCTGCTCGTGGAGGGCTTTGAAGTGTCTCGGCGCACGATCGAGCGTGACCTGCATGCACTTTCCGCGCGGTTTCCGTTGTTGTTGGATGACCGGTCCAGGCCATATGGCTGGTCGTGGTCGAGGGGCTCGGGCCTCATGGCCCTGCCGCGATTGTTGCCATCGCAGTCCGTGGTATTGCTATTGGCCCGTGCGCACCTGCGCGCACTGCTGCCGGAGGCATTGGGGAAGGAGATCGCCCCGATATTTGATGCGGCGGAGCAGGCGTTGGCGCATTCGGGCTGGAAGGACTGGCCCGCTAGGACGGTCGTGATTCCGCAGGGGCTTGCGCTGATGCCGCCCAAGATTCCGGTTGGCACCCTGGTGGCCGTGCAATCGGCACTGTCCCATCGGCGCTGCTTCAGTGCACGATACCGGACGAAAGGCAGCAAGGAGGCAAAGGAGTTCCTGATACACCCTCTTGGTTTGATGGTGCGGGGGGTGATTCTGTATCTCGTTTGCACAACGTTTGATTACGACGATGTTCTGCAGCTGGCACTGCATCGCCTGTCGTCAGTGAAAGAATTGGGCCTTCCTGCGAAGCAGCCGCAGGGATTCGACTTCCAGGCCTATGCAAAAGCCGCAGGGTCCAAATACCGGGGTAGAGGTCGAATCATGCTGGTCGCACGTTTTGATCCTGATGCGGCGGAACACTTGCGGGAAACGCCTTTGGCCGCAGATCAGGCGATCCTCGATCTGAAGGATGGGCGGGTTGAGGTGAGGGCAACGGTAGAGGATGACGAAACGTTGCGTTGGTGGCTTTTAGGCTTCGGTTCCATGGTGGAGGTCATCCATCCGAAGCGGCTTCGCGAAACCTTCAGGGACGAAGTAATAGCGATGGTCGGAGTCTATTCAGTATGAGGGTATTGATGAGGGGTCTGGTCCAAGGGGGCTTCGAGCTGCCGGCCGTGGTGGAGGAAAATTTGGCTTGTGGTAAATGGCGATATTGGTCGCCTGTGGATTCTCCATTTGTCGCTAGAAAATCGAAGAGCGGCAGGATCGAGTATGCGCACTGGCTCAAGGCAGGCGGGGATCCGCTCGATCGAAAGGGTGTTTACATTTGGCTGGCCAAAAGGCCCGGAGGCTCGGGATGGCGGTTCGTGCATGTGGGCATCAGTACCAAAGGCGCAAGCTCTTTGGCGAAAAGAACCATGACCCACATCAGGAATCAGTTCACTGTGGATAGAGTCCACGAATTGAAGGCTGCACCAAATGATCAGGGACTAGGCAGCCTCGGCGAGCCTATCAATGATGAGGGACGGTTCGATGCTGCTGAACGATTCCTCAAGTCATTGCGTGTGCTTTACCTGGTTCCTGAAGGGTCGGGGCCTGTGGATCCGGTACGCATCAGGAAAATGGAGGGCATCATCGCGCGCGCCGCGTCCTACCTTTTTAATCGCAGGGGGCTCATCCGGGGTGTCGTTGACAGTGAGTGCGAAATAACGAACACGCTGAGCAAAGTGGCCCGCTACGATTTCCAGGATCGGGATGCGCACTTTGTCGAGGTGGCGAAAGCGCTCAATTGCATCGAGCCCATGCTTCCCGTGTCGAAAATGTGTTGGGACATGCCGCCGGGCGGTTAAGCGGCATGTATCCAGCTCAAGATGGTTGATTTTGGCTAACGCTGGTTTGCCGTCCGCACCCGGCTCAGGTGGCTGGCGGAAATCCGGGCAGCGCGGCCTGCACCGGCGTTGCCGCCAGGGCGGCGCGGACCGGGGCAAAGCTGCGGCGGTGCGCCGGGCAGGGCCCGAAGCGGCGCAGGGCGTCGAGGTGCAGTGGGCTGGGGTAGCCCTTGTGGCGGTCGAAGCCGTATTGCGGGTACTGCGCGTGCAAGTCCCGCATGCGTGCGTCGCGCGCGACCTTGGCCAGGATCGAGGCAGCCATGATGCTGCGGTCGCGGGCGTCGCCGCCGACCCAGGCCTCGGCCGGGCAGGGCAGGTCCTTGGGCAGGCGGTTGCCGTCGATGCGCGCGCAGTCGGCCACGTGCATAACGCCGAGCAGCGCCTCGCGCATGCCGTGCATGGTGGCCTGGAAGATGTTGCGGCGGTCGATCTCCTCGGCCTCGACGAACACGATCTTCCACGCCAGCGCACGCTCCAAGATGCGCGGGTAGAGCAGCTCGCGCTGTTTCTCGGTCAGCGCCTTGGAATCGTCCAGCCCGTTCACCGGCACCCGACCCGGCGAGAACACCACCGCGGCCACCACCACCGGCCCGGCCAGTGGCCCGCGCCCGGCCTCGTCGATGCCGGCCACGCGCAGGCTCATCGCGGCAGCAGCTCCGCCACCGCGTCGGCGGCCCGGCGGGACGCATCGCGGCGCAAGGTTTCGTGCAGGGCGAGGAAGCGCGGCTGCAGCGCGGCCACCGCGCCGGGATCGCGGAACCAGTGCAGCAGGGCGGCGTGCAGCCTGCCGGGCGTGCAGTCGTCCTGCAGCAGTTCGGGGATCAGCGCTTCGCCGGCCAGCACGTTCGGCAGGCTGACGAACCGCGACTTCAGCAGGCCCAGCCATTTGACGATGCGGTAGGTCAGCGGCGCGATGCGGTGGCCCACCACCATCGGGCGCTTGCACAGCATGGCTTCCAGCGCGGCGGTGCCAGAGGCGAGCAGCACCACGTCGCTGGCGATCATGCTGCGCTGGGCCTGGCCGTCGATGACGCGGAACAGCGGCGCATCGCGAAGCAGCGCATCGATCGCGGCGCGGCAGTGCGCGTTCGCGGCCGGTACCAGCACCCGCAGGCCGGGCACGTCGTGCGCCAGCAGGCGCGCCGCCGCGGCGAAGTCGGGCAGCATGCGGCGGATCTCGCCCAGCCGGCTGCCGGGCAGCAGCGCGAGGATCGGCGCGTCGGCCGGTTCGCCCAGCGCGGCGCGCGCGCCGGCGCGGTCTGGCTGCAGCGGGATGGCATCGGCCAGCGGGTGGCCGATGAAGGCGGCATCGATGCCGTGCCGGGCGTAGATCGGCGGCTCCATCGGGAACAGGCAGAGCACGCGGTCTGCGCTCGCGCCGATCTTCGCCGCGCGGTGTTCGCGCCAGGCCCAGACCGACGGGCTGACATCGTGCACGGTGCGCACGCCGCGCCGCTTCAGCCAGCGCTCCACGCCGAGGTTGAAGTCGGGCGCATCGATGCCGATGAACACATCCGGTTGCCAGGCGAGCACGCGCTGGCGGAACGTCTGGCGCAGCCGGAGCAGGCGCGGCAGATGCGCCAGCACCTCGGCCAGCCCCATCACCGCCAGTTCGCTGGCATCCCACCAGGTGTCCACGCCGGCCGCGCGCATGGCCTCACCGCCGATGCCGGCGAACTGCGCATCGGGGAAGCGTTCGCGCAGCGCCGCCACCAGGTCGGCGCCGAGCTGGTCGCCGGAGGTCTCGCCGGCGCAGAGGGCGATGCGAACCGTCATGCTGCTTCCCGCGCGTCAATCGGGTCGCGGCTGAGGCGGGGGCGTGCTCCAACAAAGCGAATAACGTGGAGCGACTTGGAGTGCGCCCCCGCCTCAGCCGCGACGAAGCCGATCGGATTCACCGCAGCAACGGCCGCTCGCCGGCGTCGATGAACTCGAGGAACGCGCGCACGTCGTCGCTGGCGGCGGCGATTTCGGCGATCTCGGCCTTGGCCTCGTCCAGCTTCGCCTCGCCCATGTACAGCGCGCGGTAGGCGCGCTTGATCGCGGCGATGCGGGCGGCGTCGAAGCCGCGGCGCTTGAGGCCTTCGGCGTTGATGCCGCGCGGGCGTGCGTATTTTTCCTGCGCCACCATCAGGTAGGGCGGCACGTCGCCGTTGACGAAGGCCCCCATGCCGATGAAGGCGTGGTCGCCGATCCGGCAGAACTGGTGCACCCCGGCGAAGCCGCTGAGGATGACGTGGTTGCCCACCGTCACGTGCCCGGCCAGGGTGGCGTTGTTGGAGAACACGCAGTCGTCGCCCACCTGGCAATCGTGGGCGACGTGGCAGTAGGCGAGGATCCAGTTGCGGCTGCCGACCCGGGTGACGCCACCGCCATCGCCGGTGCCGCGGTTGATGGTGACGAATTCGCGGATCACGTTGCCGTCGCCGATTTCCAGTGCAACGCGCTCGCCCCGGTATTTCTTGTCCTGCGGCGCGCCGCCGATCGCGGCATGGCCGTGGATCACGTTGTCGCGCCCGATCCGGGTCGGGCCCTCGATCAGGCAGTGCGGGCCGATCCGGGTGCCGTCGCCGATCTCCACCTCGGCGCCGATCACCGCGTACGCGCCGACCTGCACGCCCGTGCCAAGGCGCGCGCCGGGATCGATCACGGCGGTCGGGTGGATCAGGGCTGCGGGGTCGCCGGCCATCGGGTCAGCCCTGGCTGGCGGCCGCGCACAGAATCTCGGCGCAGGCCACCTTCTCGCCGTCCACCCGGGCCACGCCGGCGTACTGGGCCATGTTGCGGATGCGCCGCTTCAGCTCGACCTCCAGTTCGAGGCGATCGCCCGGAACCACCATCTTGCTGAACTTGGCGTTGTCCACCTTGACCAGGTAGAAGATCTGGCCCTCGCCCGCGCCGGGATCGCGCGAGAGCTGGGTCAGCAGGCCGCCGGCCTGGGCCAGCGCCTCCACGATCAGCACGCCGGGCATCACCTGATGTCCGGGGAAGTGGCCGCTGAAGAAGGGTTCGTTGTAGCTGACGTTCTTGTACGCCAGCACGCGCTTGTCCTTCTCGAATTCGACCACCCGGTCCACCAGCAGGAACGGATAGCGGTGCGGCAGCAGGCGTTCGATCTCGGCGCTGGTGACCGGCAGTTGCACGTCGGTGTTCGGGTCGTTCATTCGTCGTCCTTGCCGCCGCCGGGGGCGCGCCGGGCGATGCGGTCGAGTTGCTTGAAGCGTGCGGCGCTCTTGCGCCAGCTGCGATTGTCCATCAACGGGGTGCCGGAAGAATACTCGCCCGGAGTCCGGATCGAATGGGTCACCAGCGACATCGCGGTCACCACCACGCGGTCGCAGACCTCGAGGTGGCCGAGGATGCCGGCGCCGCCGCCGATCAGGCAGTAGCGGCCGATGCGCGCGCTGCCGGCGACGGCGGAACATCCGGCCATCGCGGTGTGCGCGCCGATGCGGACGTTGTGGCCGATCTGGATCTGGTTGTCCAGGCGCACGTCCTCCTCGAGCACGGTGTCGCCCAGTGCGCCGCGGTCGATCGTGGTGTTGGCGCCGATTTCGCAGTCGTCGCCGACCACCACGCCGCCCAGTTGCGGGACGTTGATCCAGTGCCCCGCGTCCATCGCCAGGCCGAAGCCGGCGCCGCCGAGCACCGCGCCGGGCAGGATGCGCACGCGCTTGCCCAGGCGCACGCGGGTGAGCAGGGTCACCCGTGCCTGCAGCTCGCAGTCCTCGCCGACCTCGCAGTCCTCCCCGATCACGCAGCCGGGCCCGACCACCGCGCCCGCCGCGATCCGGCTGCGCGCGCCGATGCTGGCGTGCGGGCCGACATGGGCCGCGGGATCGACGTGGGCAGTGGGATCGACCACGGCGCTGGGATGGATGCCCGCCGCGCGCGCGGGCCGGCCTTCGAACAGGGCGGCGATGCGCGCGAACGCCACGTAGGGGTCGCGCGCCACCAGCGCGCTCCCGGCGAAGGCCTCGGCATCCTCCGCGCGCAGCACCACCACGCCGGCGCGGGTCTGGGACAACTGGCCGCGATAGCGCGGGTTGGCGAGAAAGCCCAGTTGCGTCGGCCCTGCCTCGGCCAGGGTGGCCACGCCGTGCACCTCGCGATCCTCGCCGCGCAAGGCCAGCCCGAAGCGTTGGGCCAGCCCGGACGCAGTGAAAACCGGTGCGTTCATGCCGCGGTTGCCGTCAGAGCTGGCCGCCGAAGTTGAACTGCAGCCGCTCGATCTGGTCGCCGTCCTTCTTGCGCACCGGCAGTGCGTAGCTGATCGACAGCGGGCCCATCGGCGAGCGCCACAGCAGGGCCACGCCGACCGAGGCGCGCAGCTCGCTGGTGCTGAAGTTCTTGTAGCCGTCGTATACGTTGCCGAAGTCGAGGAAGGCCGAGACGCGTGCGGACGGGCTGTCGAACAGCTTCGGGAAGATGGTTTCCACCGAGCCGGCCAGCAGGAACGAACCGCCCAGCGGCTGCTTGTAGCCGAAAGCAGAGGTGTAGGACGGCCCCAGGGTGTTGTCCATGAAGCCGCGCACCCGGCCGCTGGAGGAGATGCCGCCGGCGTAGAAGTTCTCGAAGAACGGCAGGCCGCTGGCCGTCACGGTCTTCACGTAGTCGCCCGAGGTCGGCAGGCACGGATCGCTCGGCGCGGGCCCGGGCACGTAGGTGTCGCCGACGCCATCGTTGTTGGTGTCCACCAGGGTCGGCGGGGTGAAGCAGATGTTGCGGACGTAGTCCTTGCCGTAGGAATTGCCGTAGCCCAGGTTCAGCCCGGTCTTCACCACCAGCGACTGGCTCAGCGGCCAGTACTTGGCGATGTCGTAGCTGAGCTTGTAGTACTCGACCGTGGAGCCGGGCAGGGTGACTTCCAGCAGCAGGTTCTGGGTGGTCCCCACCACCGGGGTGAAATAGTTGTTGCGGGTATCGCGGCCCCAGCCGACCTGGGCGCGCCAGGAGTGGAACGTGCGCTTGCCGATCGCATCCACGTAATCCACCAATGGCTGCGGGGTGGTGCCCTGGTAGGCCAGGATCTGGTTCTTGTCGATGCCCAGCATCAGCGAGATCGAATCGCTCTCGCTCAGCGGCACGCCCAGGAACACCTGGAAGGCACCGCTGTTGCTGGAATACTGGGCGACGTTGAAGTTCGAATAATCGAACTCGCGCCAGTACATGTTGTAGCCGAGCGAGACCCCGTCATCGGTGAAATAGGGGTTCATGAAGGAGAAGTCGTAGCGCTTCTGGTAGACGCTGCGGGTCACCGCCAGCGAGGTGCGGTTGCCGGTGCCGAGGAAGTTGTTCTCCGACAGCGACAGCGACAGGTTCACGCCCGACAGCTGCGAATAACCAATGCCCGCGGTGATGCTGCCGGAGGTGGTTTCCTTCACCGTGTACACCACGTCCACCTGGTCGTCGCTGCCCGCGACCGGCTGGGTGTCCACATCGACCGACTCGAAGTAGCCCAGGCGGTCCAGGCGCACCTTGCTGCGGTCGATCGCCGCCTGCGAGTACCAGCTGTCCTCGAACTGGCGCATCTCGCGGCGCAGCACCACGTCGGCGGTGCGGGTATTGCCCTTGAACACGATGCGGCGGACCATCACCCGCGGCCCCGGCTGCACCTGGAAGTCGATCGCCACCGTGCGCTTGTCGCGGTCGATGGTCGGCACCGGGTTCACCCGCGCGAAGGCATAGCCGATGTTGGCCAGGCGCAGGGTGATCGCATTCGACACGAACTCCAGCGCCGCGCGCGAGAACGTATTGCCCGGCTTGATCATGCCGGCGATCTTCTCGATGTCTTCCTTCGGCAGCACGGTGTCGCCGGAGACCGTGATATCGGCGAAGTTGTACACCTCGCCCTCGGTCAGGCCGGCGGTGATGAACATGTCCTTGCGGTCGGCGCTGATCGCCACCTGGGTGGAATCCAGGCTGAAGTCCACATAGCCGCGGTCGAGGTACCAGGAATTGAGCTTTTCGATGTCGCCCGAGAGCTTCTCGCGCGAGTACTGGTCGTCGCGCTTGTACCAGCTCAGCCAGTTGCTGGTGTGCGACTCCCAGTTCTTGGTGATGTCCTCGTCGCTGAAGCTGTCGTTGCCGATCAGGTTGATATGGCGGATCTTGGCCGCCTTGCCTTCCTTGATCGTGATGGTCAGGTTCACCCGGTTGCGGTCCAGGCGCTCCATGCTCGGGCTGATCTGCACGCCGTACTTGCCGCGGTTGTTGTACTGGCGGGTCAGTTCCTGGGTGACCCGGTCCAGGTCCAGCGGGTTGAAGGTCTCGCCTTCGGCCAGCCCGATCTCCTTCAGGCCCTTGGTCAGGTCCTCGGTCTTGAGGTCCTTGTTGCCCGACAAGGTGAGCTTGTTGATCGCCGGGCGCTCGACCACGGTGATCACGAGGATGCCGCCTTCGTGGTCCAGCCGCACGTCCTGGAAGAAGCCGGTTTTGTACAGCGCGCGCAGCGCCTCCGCGGCCTTGCCCTGGTCGAGGGTATCGCCGCGCTCCACCGGCAGGTAGGTGAACACCGTGCCCGGGTTGATGCGCTGCAGGCCGTCGATGCGGATGTCGGTGACCTTGAAAGGCGTGATCGCCGTCTGCGCCCAGGCCGGCAGCGCGAGCGCCGAGGCCAGTGCGAGGGTCAGCAGGCGGCGGGACAAGGGTCGGGTCATGCGGGACATCCTGTAGTGCGGAGCGGCCCGCCGGGGATGCCTGCGCGGGCGCCCGACGGGATGGGGGCCGCGGCATGCAGCGCCGGCCGGCGTAAGGGGTATTGCATCACGACACCAGGTGCAGGATGTCGTTGTAGAAGGCCAGTCCCATCAAGCCTGCGACCAGCGCAAGCCCGATGTACTGGCCCACGGCCATGGCCCGTTCGCCCAGCGGGCGGCGGGTGACCAGCTCGATAAGGTAATACAGCAGGTGACCCCCGTCCAAGACGGGGATCGGCAGCAGGTTGATCAACGCCAGGCTGACCGACAGCAGGGCCAGGAAGTTCAGGAACCAGGCCGGGCCGCGCGCGGCGAAGTCGTTGGCGGCGCGGGCGATGGTGATCGGCCCGGACACCGTGTTCTCGACCGCCACCTGGCCGCTGACCGCGCGCCCCAGCATGTCCACCAGCTGCCGCACCTGGAACCCGGTTTCGCGCACGGCCGCCGGGATCGCCGGCAAGGCCGACAGGCGCAGCACCGCATCGCGCGGCGGGGTGCCGGCCGGGGCATTGGTGATGCCCAGGATCCACTGCGGCTGGCCGTCGCGGCCGGTGATCCGTTGTGGCGTCAATTCCAGCGCCAGCCGCTCGCCGTCGCGCTCGACTTCGACCATGCCGGGGCCGCCGCGCTGGCCGAGCTTGCGTACCAGCGGGGCGATGTCCTCGAAGGTGGCCACCGGGTGGCCGTCGATGGCGGTGATGCGATCGCCCTCGGCGAGCATGCCCCAGGCCGGGCTGCCCTCGCGCACGCTGCCGACCACCGCCGGCACCAATAGATGGCGCGGTACCAGCCCGATCGCGCCCAGCGCGTGCAGCTCGTCCACCTGCGGCGGGATCCGCTGCAGCGGCAGGGTGCGGCGCACCTCCTGGCCGTCCGCACGGCGGATCTCCAGCGGCACCGGCTGGCGATCCAGTGCGGCCACCACCAGCGCCATCTGCAGTTCGCTCCAGGTCGGGGTGGCGCGGTCGCCCACCCGCAGTACGCGGTCGCCCGGCTGCAGGCCGGCCTCGGCGGCGATAGCCTGCGCCTGGCCCACCACCGGGGCATAGTCGGGACGGCCGATGACCAGCATCCCCCACAGCAGCAGGAACGCCAGCAGCAGGTTCGCCAATGGGCCGGCGGCGACGATCGCCATCCGCTGCAGCACCGGCTTGCGGTTGAAGGCCAGGTGCGCCTCGGTGGCGGGGACATCGCCCTCGCGCTCGTCCAGCATGCGCACGTAGCCGCCCAGCGGCAGCGCGGCAATCACATATTCGGTGCCGTCCTTGCCGTGCCAGCGCCACAGCGGCTTGCCGAAGCCAATCGAGAAGCGCAGCACCTTGACCCCGAAGCGGCGCGCGACCCAGAAGTGGCCGAATTCATGGAAGGTGACCAGCACCCCCAGCGCCACCAGCAGCCACCAGATCGAGCCGAGCACCGAGCCCATGCCGCTCATGCCTGCCCCCCGCGCGCGGCAATCCGGGCTTGCGCCAGCGCGCGTGCGCGCGCATCCGCTGCCAGCAGCGTCTCCAGGGAATCGGCGGCGTGTGGCGGCATGGCGTCCAGGGTCGCGCTGACGGTGTCGGGAATGTCCAGAAAACCAATCCGGCCCTGAAGAAAGGCTGAAACCGCCTCTTCGTTGGCGGCGTTGAGCACGGCCGGCGCGGTGCCGCCTGCCTCCAGTGCAGCGAAGGCCAGCGCCAGGCAGGGAAACGCCTCGAAGTCGGGCGCCTCGAACTCCAGCCGTCCGCCCTGCGCCAGTAGGTCCAGCGCACCGACCCCGGAGGCGATCCGCCGCGGCCAGCCGAGGCCCACCGCCAGCGCGGTGCGCATGTCGGGCAGACCGAGCTGGGCCAGGCTGCTGCCGTCGGTGAAATCCACCAGCGAGTGCACCAGCGACTGCGGATGCACCAGCACGCGGATGGCGTCCGCCGGGACCGCGAACAGGTGGTGGGCCTCGATCACCTCCAGCCCCTTGTTCATCAGGGTGGCGGAATCGACCGAGATCTTCGGCCCCATCGACCACTTCGGATGCGCCACCGCCTGCGCCGGGGTGACCGCAGCCAGCGCCGCGCCCGACCAGCCGCGGAACGGGCCGCCGGAGGCGGTCAGGGTGATCCGCGCCGGCGGGTTGCCGTCGGCCAGGCACTGGAAGATCGCGTTGTGCTCGCTGTCGATCGGGATGATGGTCGCCGCGTGGACGTGCGCTTCGCGCATCAGGAGCTCGCCGGCCAGCACCAGCGATTCCTTGTTGGCCAGCAGCAGGCGCTTGCCCGCGCGCGCGGCGGCGAGGGTGGAGGACAGGCCGGCGGCGCCGACGATCGCGGCGACCACGGTGTCGCAGGCATCGCCGGCGACCAGCGCGTCCAGCGCCGCGGCACCGGCATGCGCCTGGGTGTCCAACCCGGCCGCGCGCAGGCCGTCGCGCAGGGCCGGGTATGCGGCCGGATCGGCGATCACCGCATGTTCCGGGCGGTGCGTGCGGCACAGCGCGAGCAGCGCCTCGACCTGGCGACCGGCCGCCAGCACGCTGGCCCGCATCGCCTGCGGATGGCGCGCGATGACGTCCAGCGCGGACGTGCCGATCGAACCGGTGGCCCCCAGGACCGCGACCCGCTGCATCTTCAGAACCCCAGCCAGATCTTGCCCAGTGCGAATACCGGCAGCGCGGCCAGCACGCTGTCCATCCGGTCCAGCACGCCGCCGTGGCCGGGGATCAGGGTGCCGGAATCCTTCAGCCCGGCGTGACGCTTGAGCAGGCTTTCGAACAGGTCGCCAGCGACCGCGAACAGCACGGTGATCGCCGCCACCAGCGCGATGCCGGGTAGCTGCGCCGCGTGCGCGCCGATCACCAGCGCGCCCAGTACCGCGACCAGCATGGCCAGTACCACGCCGCCGACCACGCCTTCCCAGGTCTTGTTCGGGCTGATCCGCGGCGCCAGCCGGCGCCCGCCGAACCACTGCCCGCCGAAGCGGCGGCCGGTGAAGTAGGCGCCGGTGTCGGCCGCCCAGACCAGCAGCAGGGCCAGCAGCAGCCAGCGGTGGCCGCTGGGCTGGCTGGCGTGGATCAGGGCCAGCGCGCACCAGGCCGGCACGATCGCCGCGGTCCCGGCGGCCAGCTTGAACATCCGCGCATTGCCGTCGTGGCGGGCGGCGAAGTCGTAGTGGCGCAGCCACAGCAGGCTCAGCAGCCACCAGGCCACGCCCAGCACCACGGCAACCTGGAACAGCGGCAGCGCGCCGGCGTGCTGCGAGCGCGAGCCCCACACCAGCGCGACCATCAGCGCCAGGTTGCAGGCCAGCAGGATGCTGCGTGCCAGGGTGTCCTCCACCTCGGCCAGCCGCAGCCACTCCCACAGCGCGAGCAGGAACACCACCGCGCTGGGCAGCATCAGCCAGCTGGTGGGCAGCAGCAGGACGGCGCCGATGGCGACCGGGGCCATGGCCAGGGCGGCCAGTACACGGGTTCGGGTCAAGAGGTTCTCCCGCTGGGGTGGCGTACCTGCTCGCCGGTCAGGCCGAAGCGGCGCTCGCGGACGGCGTAGTCGGCCAGCGCCGCGTCCAGCACGCCGGCATCGACCTCGGGCCACAGGGTATCGGTGAACCACAGCTCGGTGTAGGCCAGCTGCCACAGCAGGAAATTGCTGATGCGCAGCTCGCCGCCGGTGCGGATGAACAGGTCCGGCGCGGGCAGGTCGGCCAGCGCCATGCGTGCGCCCAGCGCGTCCTCGTCGATCTGTTCCGGGCGCAGGCGCCCGGCGGCCACGTCCTCGGCCAGGGCGCGCGCGGCGCTGGCGATGTCCTGGCGGCCGCCGTAGCTGGCGGCGATGGTCAGGGCCAGGCGCGCGTTGCCGGCGGTCAGCGCTTCGGCCGCCTGCATCCGCGCCTGCAGCGGGGCGTCGAAGCGCGCGCGCTCGCCGATGAAGCGCAGGCGCACGCCCAGCCGGTGCAACTCGTCCACCTCGCGCTCCAGCGCGCCGAGGAACAGCTTCATCAGGCCGCCGACCTCCTCGGCCGGCCGCCTCCAGTTCTCGCTGGAGAAGGCGAACAGGGTCAGTGCCGCGATCCCGCGCTGCAGGCAGAACTCCACGCATCGATTGACCGCGCGCGCGCCGGCGCGGTGCCCGACCAGCCGCGGGCGGTGCCGCTGCTGCGCCCAGCGGCCGTTGCCATCCATCACGATGGCCAGATGGCGGGGCACCGGGGCGGGCAGGGCGCTCACGCGGCGGGCACGGGCATGTGCGGCGAGGGCATGCGCGGGAAGGGCATCGGCGGGCGGTCCGGTGCGGCCGCTCAGACCGCCATCAGCTCGGCTTCCTTGGCCTTCACCACCTCGTCCACGTCCTTGATCGCCGCGTCGGTGATCTTCTGGATCTCGGCCTCGGCGCGCGCGCTCTCGTCCTCGGTGATCTGCTTGTCCTTCAGCAGCTCCTTCACCTGGTGGTTGGCGTCGCGGCGGATGTTGCGGATGGCCACCTTGGCGTCCTCGCCCTCGCCATGCACCACCTTGGTCAGGTCGCGGCGGCGCTCCTCGGTCAGCGCCGGCAGGTTCAGGCGGATGGTGGTGCCGGCGGTGTTCGGGGTCAGGCCCAGGTCGGAGGCGAGGATCGCCTTCTCCACCGCGCCCACCACGGTCTTGTCCCACGGCGTGATCACCAGCGAGCGGGCGTCGGCCACCGACACGCTGGCCACCTGCGACAGCGGCACTTCGCTGCCATAGGCCACCACTTTGATGGAATCGACCAGCCCGGTGGAGGCGCGCCCGGTGCGCACCTTGACCAGGTTGTGGCGCAGCGCCTCGATGCTCTTGGCCATGCGGGCCTGGGCGTCTTTCTTGATCTCGTTCAACATGGCGGCGTGGCTCCGGGGGTGGTGTTCTGCGAACCGGCGATTATATAGGCGCGGCCCGGCGCGCATCGGCGCCGGCGCCCGCTCCGGCACTCAGCCGCGGCCGTGCACCAGGGTGCCCAGCGGCTCGCCGCGCAGGATCCGCAGCAGCACCCCGGGCTGGGCCATGTCGAAGATGCGCAGTGGCAGGCCGGCGTCGCGGCACAGGGCGAACGCGGCGGTGTCCATCACCTGCAGGTCGCGGGCGATCACCTCGTCGTAGGTCAGGTTTTCCAGCTTGATCGCGTCCGCGTGCTTGTTCGGGTCCTTGTCGTACACCCCGTCCACCTTGGTCGCCTTCAGCAGCAGGTCGGCGCCGATCTCGATCGCGCGCAGCGCGGCGCCGGAATCGGTGGTGAAGAACGGGTTGCCGGTGCCGGCGGCGAAGATGGTGATGCGGCCCTTCTCGAGGTGGCGCACGGCGCGGCGGCGGATGTAGTCCTCGCACACGTCGTTGATCTTGATCGCGCTCATCACCCGGCACTTGGCGCCCAGTTTTTCCAGCGCATCCTGCATCGCCAGCGCGTTGATCACGGTGGCCAGCATGCCCATGTGGTCGCCGGTGACCCGGTCCATGCCGCTGGCGGCCAGCCCCGCGCCGCGGAAGATGTTGCCGCCGCCGATCACCAGCGCGATCTCGGCGCCAGCCTCGCGCGCCTCGATCACCTCGCGCGCGATCCGGGTCAGTACCTTCGGGTCGATGCCGTAGTCCTCGTCCCCCATCAGCGCCTCGCCCGAAAGTTTCAGCAGGATGCGGCGATGGGCGAGTTCGGACATGGCGGGCCTCGGGCGTTGGAAAAATCCCGGGAATTCTAGCGGAAAGCGCGCGCCGGGCCGCCGCCCGGCACGCCGGCGGGTTTATCCGCGATGCAGATGCACGCGGTTGCGGCCACCGCGCTTGGCCGCGTACAGCGCGCCGTCGGCGGCCTGCAGCATCGCCACCACGTTGTCGAAGCGGGCGTGACTGCCGTTCTGCACGGCGACCCCGGCGGAGAAGGTGACGTGGATGGGGCGGCCTTCCACCACCGCCATCGGCAGCCGCGCCACCTCGGCCAGCAGGCGCTGCAGCACCACGATGGCGGCCTCCTCGTCGGAATAGGGCAGCACCAGCAGGAACTCCTCGCCGCCGTAGCGGGCCAGCAGGTCGCTGGCGCGCAGGCTGCCCTGCAGGCTGAGTGCGAACTGGCGCAGCACCTGGTCGCCCACCAGGTGGCCGTGGCCGTCGTTGATCTGCTTGAAGTCGTCGATGTCGATCAGCGCCAGTGCCAGCGGCGAATGCTGGCCGGCGATGGCGAACGCGCGCTCCAGCGACTCCTCCATGTGCAGGCGGTTGTGCACGCCGGTCAGCGGGTCGCGGCGCGACTGCTCGGTGAGCTGGCGCATGCGCTCCTCGAGCGCGTGCGCCTCGTCGCGCGTCTGCGCCATTTCCTGGATCTGGCGCAGGTTGCGCAGGATCAGAAGTTCGCGCGCGTGCTCGCCGATCGACTGCAGGTGCGCCGGGTTGTCGATGTGCACGTCGAACACGGTGGCGATCTCCGGCACCGAGGCGGCGATCTCGGGCAGCAGCGCGTCCAGGCCGGGGCCGCCCTCGCCGGTGCAGGTGGCGATGCGGGCCTGCGCGAGTTCGACCAGCACGTCCGCCGGCCGTTCGCCGGCCAGCCACAGGTCGGCGATTGCGCCGGAGGCCTGCACGCAGCGCTGCAGCAGGTCCTCCGCGGGGCGCTCGTCCTCGCTGCGGGCGATGGCATCCACCAGGTAGCCCGGCAGGTTCCAGCGCGCGGCCAGCCAGGCGCCGATTTCCGCGTGGTCGCTGCCGTAGTGGGCGCGCTCCAGCACCAGCAGCGCGTCGTTGCCGTTGGCCTTCGCGCACAGCGAGGCATAGCCGTCGGTGAGCGCCTGCAGCAGCGCCAGCCGGCCCATGTCCTGCAGCAGGCCAGCCAGCATCAGGGTATCGGTGCGGGGGACGCCGGCGTGCTGCCCGAGGATGCGCGCCGCCAGGCCGGCCAGCACGCTGCGGCGCCAGAGATGCTCCTGCAGGGCCTCGCTGCCGTGGCTGCCGCGCAGGCCCTGCATCAGCGAGAACCCGAGCGCCAGGCTGAGGGTGGCGTTCACCCCCAGGGTGGTCATCGCCTGCGCCAGGGTGCCGGCACGGCGCCGGGTGGCGTACAGCGGGGAATTGGCCATCCGCAGCAGGCGCGCGCTCAGGGCCGGATCCATGCCCACGATCTGGGCCACGTCGGCCAGGGTCGCGTTCGGGTTCTGCGCAAGGTCGATGATCTGCAGCGCCACCCCGGGCGGCGAGGGCAGGTTGCGGCAGTGCAGCAGCGTGCTTTCGAGTTCGGGTCGCATCCGGCGGGTGGGCTCTGATCCTGAATGGCTAGTATGCGATGGCAACGCGCAAAGGGGGAATTAGCGGCACGAAAAACCCGCCTTGCGGCGGGTTTTTCGTGATGCGCGGCGGGTTTCGGCGCCAGTGGCGACGCCCGCGGCCTGTCTCAGGCCTGCATCAGGGCTGCCTCAGACCTGCATCGCCTTGGCGACTTCGGCCAGGTAGTCTTCCTGCACCTTCTCGATGCCTTCGCCGACCACCAGGCGCTGGAAGCCGATCACGTCGGCGCCGGCGGCCTTGAGCACCGCCTCGACGGTCTTGTCGCCGTCCAGCACGTAGGGCTGGCCGTACAGGGTGACCTCGTTGACGATCTTGTTGAGCTTGCCGCTGATGATCTTCTCCAGGATGTCGGCCGGCTTGGCCTTGTCCTTCTCGCTCATCTTGGCCAGCTCGATCTCCTTTTCCTTGGCGATGAACTCGGCCGGCACGTCGGCGGCCTTGTTGTAGGGCGGGTTCATCGCCGCCACGTGCATGGCCAGGCCGCGCGCCAGCTCGGCGTCGCCGCCGGCCAGTTCGACCAGCACGCCGATCTTGCCGCCGTGGACGTAGGCCGCCACGTGGTTGGCGGTGTCCATGCGCACCATGCGGCGCACCTGGATGTTCTCGCCCAGCTTGGCGACGGCGGCGGCACGGGCTTCCTCGACGGTCTCGCCGGAGGCCAGCTTGGCGGCCTTCAGGGTCTCCACGTCGGCGCTGCCGGAGGCCAGCGCGGCCTGGGCCACGGCCTCGCACAGGGCGATGAAGTTGCTGTCCTTGGCCACGAAGTCGGTCTCGGAGTTGACCTCGACCAGCACGGCCTTGCCGCCGTCCTGGGCCGCGGCGATGCGGCCTTCGGCGGCCACGCGGCTGGCCTTCTTGTCGGCCTTGGCCAGGCCCGACTTGCGCAGCCACTCGGCGGCGGCATCGATGTCGCCGTTGTTTTCGGTGAGTGCCTTCTTGCACTCCATCATGCCGGCGCCGGTGCGCTCGCGCAGTTCCTTCACGAGGGAAGCGGTGATTTCAGCCATTGGGGATTACCTCCAGATGTTTGGGAACGTCATCCCCACGGAAGCGGGGATTCAGCCGTTGGATCCGATGTGCGGCGCTGGAAAGGCTGGATTCCCGCATTCGCGGGAATGACGAGCAAATGCGAATCGCGGCCGCGCAGCATGGCGCGGCCGCGTGACCGGACGATTACTCGCCCTTCTTGCCGTTGCGGCGGGCCGGCTTGGCGGCGTCCTCGCCCTCGACCGCGGCGGCGAAGTCCTCTTCGCGCACCGAGGCGGAGTTCGGGGCGGCGGCCTTGCCTTCCAGGACCGCGTCGGCGGCGGCGCGGGCATACAGCTGCACGGCGCGGATGGCGTCGTCGTTGCCCGGGATGGCGTAGTCCACCAGCGCCGGGTCGTAGTTGGTATCCACCACCGCCACCACCGGGATGCCCAGTTTCTTGGCTTCCTTGATGGCGATGTCCTCGTGGCCGATGTCGATCACGAACAGCGCGTCGGGCAGGCGGTTCATGTCCTTGATGCCGCCCAGGCTGGCTTCCAGCTTCTCGCGCTCGCGGCGCAGCGCCATCACTTCATGCTTCACCAGCTTCTGGAAGGTGCCGTCGGTCTCGGCGGCCTCGAGTTCCTTCAGGCGCGCGACCGACTTCTTCACGGTGGCGAAGTTGGTCAGGGTGCCGCCCAGCCAGCGCTGGGTCATGTACGGCATGCCGCAGCGCTCGGCCTCTTCCTTGATCGCCTCGCGCGCGCTGCGCTTGGTGCCGACGAACAGGACGATGCCGCGCTTCTGGGCCACGCCGCTGATGAAGTTCATCGCGTCGTTGAACAGCGGGACGGTCTTCTCGAGGTTGATGATGTGGATCTTGCCGCGGGCACCGAAGATGTACGGGCCCATCTTGGGGTTCCAGTAGCGGGTCTGGTGGCCGAAGTGGACGCCGGCTTCCAGCATCTGGCGCATGGTGATCTGGGGCATTGCTAAAAACTCCGATGTGGTGGAATCCGCGCCGGGAAATGTGGCACTGCGCCCTGCCGCACGCGGCGGGCGCTGGATCCCGGGGTTGGGCCTCCCCATCGTCACTGCTGCCGAACCCGCTTGCGCGGGCACCCCGGAGCAGGGGTTGCCGATGGGTGTGGATTCGCCGGTGACGCCCGGCGTGGCGGCTTTTGCAGCTGGCGGAGTATAGCCGCGGCGCGCGGCGCGGGCAAATGCGCGATAATCCGGGCATGAGCATCCACCTGAAGACCCCCGCCGAGATCGAGAAGATGCGCGAGGCCGGCCGCCTGGCCGCCGAAGTGCTGCAGGTGGTCGCCCCGTTCGTGAAGCCGGGCGTCACCACCGAGGAACTCGACCGCATCTGCCACGACCACATCGTGAACGTGCAGGGCGCGATCCCGGCCAACGTGGGCTACCGCGGCTATCCCAAGACCGTGTGCACCTCGGTCAACAACGTCATCTGCCATGGCATTCCCAGCGAATCAAAAGTGCTGAAGGACGGCGACATCGTCAATATCGACGTCACCGTCATCAAGGACGGCTGGCACGGCGACACCAGCCGCATGTACTTCGTGGGCACGCCCTCGGTGATGGCGCGGCGGCTGGTCGAGGTCACCCGCGAGGCGATGTTCCGCGGCATCCGCGCGGTGCGCCCGGGCGCGACCCTGGGCGATATCGGCCATGCCATCCAGGAATACGCCGAGGGCCAGCGCTTCAGCGTGGTGCGCGAGTACTGCGGCCACGGCATCGGCAAGGTCTACCACGACGACCCGCAGGTGCTGCACTACGGCCGCCCGGGCGAGGGCCTGGTGCTGCAGGAAGGCATGACCTTCACCATCGAGCCGATGATCAACGAGGGCAGTCGGCACACCCGGCTGCTGCCGGACGGCTGGACCGTGGTGACCAAGGACCGCAAGCTGTCGGCGCAGTGGGAGCACACCGTGGCGGTCACCCGCGACGGGGTGGAGATCCTCACCCGGCTTCCGGGCGACGACAACGACCTGTGAGCATGGCGGCGGCGGACGACGCCGGCTGGTCTTCCGCGGCCAAAGCCGTGCTGGCCCGCGCGGACGCCCGCCTGGCCCGCCGCTACGACGCCGGAGTTCCCGCCGACCGCCTGGTGCTGCTGCGCGCGCGCGCGGTGGATGCGCAGGTGCGCGCGGCCTGGCACCGTTGCTTCCCGGCGGACGCGGCGCAGGCCCCGGCTCCGCTGTCACTCTTCGCGGTCGGCGGCTACGGCCGCGGCGAGCTGTTCCCGCATTCCGACATCGACCTGCTGGTGCTGGCGGAAACCACCGCGCAGCGCCGGTTCGAATCCGCGCTGGCGCGGTTCGTGGCGCTGCTGTGGGATGCCGGCCTGGAAGCCAGCCATGCGGTGCGCTCGCCGCAGCAGTGCAGCGAGGCCGCGGCCGACCTCAGCGTGCTCACGGCGCTGATGGAGGCGCGTCCGCTGGTGGCGGACGCCGCCGCGGCTGCATCCCTGCGCGAGGCGATCGCGCCGGCGCGGGTGTGGCCGCCGGAGGCGTATTTCGAGGCCAAATGCGAGGAGCAGCGCCAGCGCCACGCGCGCTTCGGTGATACCTCCGACAACCTCGAGCCGAACCTGAAGGACGGCCCGGGCGGCCTGCGCGACCTGCACGTGCTGGGCTGGCTGGCGCTGCGCAGCTTCGGCGTGCATGCGCTGGACCGGTTGGTCGCGCTCGGCCGGCTCGGCTGGGACGAGGCGGCCGCGCTGGAGCGCGAGCGGCGCGCGCTGTGCCGGCTGCGCTACGGCCTGCATCTGGTTGCCGGGCGCCGCGAGGAGCGGCTGCGCTTCGATTACCAGAAACTGCTGGCCGAGCGGCTGGGCTACGTGGACGACGGCAAGGCACTGGCGGTCGAGCAGATGATGCAGGGCTTCTACCGCAGCGCCGCGGTGGTGCGCCGGATCGGCGACCGCCTGCTGCAGCGCTTCGAGGAGCATTTCGCCGGGGTGGCGGCGCCGGAGCCGATCGACGCCCACTTCGAGCGCCGTGGCGGCTATCTGGCCACGCGCGTCCCGGGCTGGCTGGGCCAGGACCCGGCGCATATCTTCGCCTTGTTTTTGCAATGGGCCGCCGATCCCGACCTGCGTGGACTGCATTCGCAGACAGCGCGCGAGCTGGCGCAGGAATTGCCGCAGATTCCAGCCTACGAGGAGGCCCCGCCGTCGCTGCGCGCCGCGTTCATGGCCCTGCTGCGCGGCCCGCAGCCGGTGCGCACGCTGGAGCGAATGGCGCGCGCGGGCGTGCTGGGGCGCTGGATCACCGCGTTCCAGCGGGTGTCCGGACGCATGCAGTTCGACCTGTTCCACGTGTTCACCGTGGACCAGCACACGCTGGCGGTGCTGCGCAACCTGGAAGGTTTCGCCAGCGGCCAGCCGGACCCGCGGTTTTCCACCGCCCACCAGGTCTGGCCGTCGCTGCGCAAGCCCGAGCTGCTGCTGCTGGCGGGGCTGTTCCACGACATCGGCAAGGGCCGTGGCGGCGATCATTCCGAGCTTGGCGCGGTGGATGCGCGCGCCTTCTGCGAGGCGCACGCGCTATCCGAGCCCGACACCGCGCTGGTGGAATGGCTGGTGCGCAAGCACCTGCTGATGTCGGTGACCGCGCAGAAGCAGGACATCACCGATCCGGCCGTGATCCACCGCTTCGCCGCCGAGGTAGGCGATCGCCAGCGCCTGGACGCGCTGTACCTGCTGACCTGCGCCGACATCGCCGGCACCTCTCCCAAGCTCTGGAACAGCTGGAAGGACCGCCTGCTGGCCGACCTGCATGCCGCTACCCGGCTGGCGTTGCGGCGCGGGCTGGGGCAGCCGGTGGCGGTGGCGGAGCGGATCGCCGAGAACCGCGAGGCGGCGCGCGCGCTGCTGCATGCCGAAGGGTGCGACGCGGGCACGATCGAGGCCGTATTCGCGCGCATGCCGGAGGAGAACTTCCTGCGCAGCCGCGCCGACCAGATCGCGTGGCAGGCGAATGCGCTGCGCGAGGCTGCGCCCGGGCAGGCGGTGGTGGCGGCGCGCGCGATGCCGGGCCGCGACGGCCGCGACGGGCTGGACGTGCTGGTGCACATGCCCGACCGCGACGGCCTGTTCGCCGCGATCGTGATCACCCTCGACCGCCTGGGCATGAGCGTGCTGCAGGCGCGCGCGCTGGACGGCCCGGACGGCACCATCTTCGATACCTTCCACGTGCTGCCGGCGGAGCAGCGGCAGGCGCCGGAGCCGGCGCTGCTGGCGACGACCCTGGCGCGCGCGCTGGCCGGCGACATCGCCCGCCTGCGTCCGGCGCGGCGCAGCCAGCCGCAGCACCTGCGCCACTTCCGGGTGCCGCCGCAGCTGGATTTCACCGATCTCGACGGCGGCACGCGCATCGAACTGGTCTGCACCGACCGCCCCGGGCTGCTGGCCGACGTCGCCCACGTGCTGCGCGAACACGGCCTGCGCGTGCATGATGCGCGCATCGCCACCTTCGGCGAGCGCGCCGAAGACCTGCTGCTGGTCAGCGATGCCCACAACCACCCCCTGGCGCCGGACCGGCGCGACGCCCTGCGCGCCGCGCTGCTGGCCGCCCTCGACGGAGACAAACGATGAGCCTGCCCGATACCGATGCCCTGCGCGCCATCCTCGACGACGCCTGGGAGCGCCACGCCGAGTTGACTGCCGATGAGATCGCCACGCGCGTGCGCCCGGCGGTGGACGCGGCCATCGCCGGGCTGGAGCGCGGCGAGCTGCGCGTGGCCGAGCCCGATGGCAGCGGCGGCTGGCGGGTGAACCAGTGGCTGAAGAAAGCGGTGCTGTTGTACTTCCGCACCCAGGACATGGCGGTGGTGGACGCTTCGCCTGCGCCGTTCTGGGACAAGGTGCCGGCGCGCTTTTCCGGGTTTGATGCGGAAGCGTTCCGTGCGCTTGGCGCGCGCGTGGTGCCGGGTGCAGTGGTGCGCGCCGGCAGCCATATCGGCCGCGATGTGGTGCTGATGCCGAGCTTCGTCAACATCGGCGCCTACGTAGGCGAGGGCACGATGGTGGATACCTGGGCCACGGTCGGCAGCTGCGCGCAGATCGGACGTGGCTGCCACCTGTCCGGCGGCGTCGGCATCGGCGGCGTGCTGGAACCGCTGCAGGCCGGGCCCACCATCATCGAGGACCATTGCTTCATCGGCGCGCGCTCCGAGGTGGTGGAGGGCGTGATCGTCGGACATCACAGCGTGATCGGCATGGGCGTGTTCCTCGGCCAGAGCACGCGCATCTACAACCGCATGACCGGCGAGGTCAGCTACGGCAGCGTGCCGCCCTACAGCGTGGTGGTCTCCGGCGCGCTGCCGGCGGCCGACGGCAGCCATTCGCTGTACTGCGCGGTGATCGTCAAGCAGGTGGACGAGAAGACCCGCGGCAAGACCAGCGTCAACGACCTGCTGCGCGGGCTGGCGGACTGAGGGCAGGCCCGCATGCCTGAAGTTGCCGATTCACTTGCGACTGCCGCACAGTATCGCCATCCCGCTGGTTCGCTTTCTGGGCGGCTCATCGGTGCCCTCGTAGATTGTCCGCGCTGGACGGCTTTGCGCCGATGGGCGGCCTTGCGCATGCCGATGCCCATCCTCGCTAGTGACGTGACCGATGTGGTGTACATGAACTGGTGGCTGGATGTGGATCAGCTGCCTGCACCGCCGGCGGGATACCGCTATTGGGTACGCACCGGGCATACGCCATTCACGATCTTGACCTACCGGCACGGCGGTTTTGGTCCAGCTGCATGGGGGCCACTTCGACGCCTGTTGCCTTCGCCTTTGCAGAGCAACTGGCGCTGGTATCTGCAGCGCGAGGACGAGCCGCCGGATGCGATGCCGACCGTGCTGTTCGCGCGCAACGTGATGGACAGCCTGCCGCACGTCATTGGCGCACGGCTTCTGAGCGATGCGATGCAGCCGCATCTGGCGGCAGATTTCGTGCATCGGATCGACGCGGATCGTATCGTGACGTCGATCGATCCGGGGCAGGGCAGTGCGCCGCGCATGCGGGCAGTGTTGCGTGATTGCGATCCTGCGCAGGTCGATGCCACCTGGTGGATGGGACGATTCGGTAGCCGGGAACAAGCGTGGGAGTTCCTCGCCTGCCAAAAGGCTGCCCTGGCCATCGCGCCCGATGGCTGCATCGCTCTCACCCGCATCGATCTGCCCGTGAACATTGCCCATTTGCGGCCGCTGTCCGTAGCGGTCGAAGGTATCGAATGTCCACTGCTGGGCGCCATGGGAGGGAGCGCGGAGCAAGCCCTCTGCTTCCTGTTGCCTCGCGTGCCATTTAGAGTCGTGTCCGAACGGCTGCTGTGACAACCTTCGTTGAGTTCGGTATCCAGCGTCGATTGCCCTGGAGGAGTCGCCCCATGAAGACGTCGTTGCTCGTCACCTTGCTGGTCGCCGCGCTGACGGCCGCCTCGGCCAATTCCGCGCAGGACCTCTCGCGCTACAGCGACGAGGGATTGCGCGCGGAGCTGGCCTCCATTTCCGAGGCCGATACCGCGGTGCTGGTGCCGATGCGCGACGGCATCGGCCTGTCCACCAACATCTGGCGGCCGAAGGGCGCCACCGGGCCGCTGCCCACCATCCTGTGGAAGACGCCGTACAACGAGCACGTCCCGCGCGGCAGCACCGCCCGCTTCGCGGTGGAGGCGGTGCGCAACGGCTATGCCTTCATCGTGCAGAACGAGCGCGGCCGCTACTTCAGCCAGGGCAAGTACGAGATCCTCGGCTACCCGCAGACCGACGGCTACGACACCCTGAGCTGGATCGCCAAGCAGCCGTGGTCGAACGGCAAGGTGGGCACGCTGGGCTGCTCGTCGTCGGCGGAGTGGCAGCTGGCGCTGGCGGCGATGCACCACCCGGCGCACGCGGCGATGGTGCCGATGGCCGCGGGCGCGGGCATCGGCAAGGTTGGCCCGTTTTGGGAGCAGGGCAATTTCTACACCGGCGGCGTGCCGCGCATCCTGTTCGCGGTGTGGATGTACGGCGTGGACAATCCGCTGCGCGCGCAGATCCCCGATACCGTCACCGGTGCGATGCGCGCGCATATCGCCCAGTACAACGACCTCGATGCCAGGAAGCCCGAGGTGGACTGGAAGAAGCACATCTGGCACCTGCCGTACGCCAGCCTGCTGTCCTCGCTGGGCGAGCCGGCGGGCACGTTCGAGCAGCAGATCGCGCGCACCCCGGGCGACCCGGCGTGGAAGACCGGCGGCCTGTACGACGATTCCATGGGCTGGGGCGTGCCGGCGCTGTGGTTCAACAGCTGGTACGACGTGTCGATCGGCCCGAACATGGCGCTGTACAACCACGCGCGCAGCGTGAACAGCAACCCCGTGGCCAGTGCCAACCAGTACGTGGTGGTGGGCCCGAACCCGCATTGCCAGTTCGCGCGCCTGGGCAAGGACTACAAGGTCGGCGACCGCGAGATGGGCGACGCCAGCTTCCCGGTGGACCAGCAGATCTGGGCCTTCTTCGACCGCTGGCTGAAGAACCAGCCCAAGGCGTTCCCGGCCGAGACCCCGCACGTGCGCTACTTCACCATGGGGTTGAACCGCTGGCAGTCCGACGCGCAGTGGCCGCCGAAGGCGGCGCAGCCGGTGCGCCTGTACCTGCGCTCGAACGGGCGCGCCAATTCGCTGGAGGGCGACGGCGTGCTCAGCTTCGAGGCCCCGCGCGGCACGGAGCCGGCCGACCGCTACCGCTACGACCCGGCCAACCCGGTGCAGACCATCGGCGGCGGCGACTGCTGCAACGGCGGGCTGGTGGTGCCCGGTGCCTTCGACCAGCGCCCGGTGGAGATCCGCAACGATGTGCTGGTGTACACCAGCGCGCCGCTGGAGCAGCCGCTGGAAGTGACCGGTTTCGTGCAGCCGCTGCTGCACGTTTCGTCCAGCGCCAAGGACACCGACTTCGCGGTGAAGCTGGTGGACGTGGCGCCGGATGGCACCGCCTGGATCATCGGCGACACCATCCTGCGCGCGCGCTACCGCGACGGCTACCTCAAGCCGGAGCCAATGCAGCCCGGCCAGATGGTCACGCTCAGGCCGACCCCGATCACCACCTCGATCCAGTTCGGCAAGGGCCACCGCATCCGGGTGGAGATCACCAGCTCCAACTTCCCCAAGTTCGCGCGCAACCTCAACACCGGCGGCCCGAACGAGACCGAGAGCACGATGGTGGTGGCGGACAACGCGGTGCATCATTCCGCCGAGGCTTCCAGCTACATCGAACTGCCGGTGGTGAAGCACTGACATGGCCGCGACCCTGTACGGATTGAAGAACTGCGACACCTGCAAGAAGGCCCTCAACTGGCTGAAGCGCTTCGACGTGCCGCACGCGTTCGTGGACTACCGCGAGCAGCCGCAGCCGCCGGAGACCCTGCTGGCATGGCGGGATGCGGTGGGCGGCTGGGATGCGCTCGTCAACAAGTCCTCGACCACCTGGCGCCAGCTGCCTCCCAACCGCAAAACCCCCGGCAGCGATGCCGAATGGAAGCTCCTGCTGCGCGAATACCCGCAGCTGATCCGGCGGCCGGTGGTGGTGCTGGACGACGGCACCATCGCGCAGGGCTTTTCGGACAACGGCTTCAAGAAGCTGTTCGGGATTTGATCTTGGCGCCCTCTCCCTGCGGGAGAGGGCCGGGGTGAGGGTTCGGGGCGCTGCGATGATGTCGCTTGCCGTACCGTTGCCCCAACTCCTGCGAGGGGAGAAGGATTGACCACCATGAGCGATGTGCTGCAACTCACCCGGGATCTCATCGCGCGGCCGTCGGTGACGCCAGAGGATGCTGGTTGCCAGGCAGTGATCGCGCAGCGCCTGCAGGCCGCGGGGTTCGCCGTCGAGCACCTGCGCTTCGGGGCGGTGGACAACCTCTGGGCGAGCCACGGCCGCGGTGGCCCGGTGCTGCTGCTCCTGGGCCACACCGACGTGGTGCCGCCCGGCCCGCGTGCGGCGTGGGCCAGCGATCCGTTCGTTCCCGAGGTGCGCGATGGCCTGCTGTACGGGCGCGGCGCCGCCGACATGAAGGGCAGCGTGGCGGCCTTCGTGGTGGCGCTGGAGCGCTTCGTCGCCGCGCATCCCGCGCATCCGGGCACGGTGGCCTTGCTGCTGACTTCGGACGAGGAGGGCGAGGCCATCGATGGCGTGCGCAAGGTTGCGCAGGTGCTGCGCGAACGCGGCGAGCGCATCGACTGGTGCATCACCGGCGAGCCGTCCTCGAAGCAGGTGCTGGGCGACCTGCTGCGGGTCGGCCGCCGCGGCACGCTGTCGGCCACGCTGATGGTGCGCGGCATCCAGGGCCACGTGGCGTATCCGGAGAAGGCGCGCAACCCGATCCACCAGGCGCTGCCGGCGCTGGCGGAACTCACCGCCCGGCGCTGGGACGACGGCTATGAATCGTTCCCGCCGACCAGCCTGCAGATCAGCAACGTACATGCGGGCACCGGCGCCAACAACGTGATCCCGGGCGAGCTTTCGGTGCTGTTCAACCTGCGCTACAACCCGCACTGGCGCGCCGAGCAGCTGGAAGCCGAATGCGAGGCCGTGCTGCGCGCGCACGGGCTGGATTACGCCATCACCTGGCACCGCGGCGGCGAGCCGTTCTATACCCCGGAAGGCCGCCTGCGCGCGGTCGCGCGCGCGGTGCTCGCCGAGTTTTCCGGCCACCCGCCGGAGGAGAGCACCGGCGGCGGCACCTCGGATGCGCGCTTCATCGCCCCGCTGGGCGCGCAGTGCATCGAGATCGGCCCGGTCAACGCCAGCATCCACCAGGTCGACGAACACGTGCGCGTGGCCGACCTCGAGCGCCTGCCTGCGCTGTACGCAACCCTGATGGAACGCCTGCTGTGCGTCTGAGCCGCCGCTTGCGCGCGCCACGACGGGCGTGCAATAGTCGGCCCATGCCGTCCCGCAGCGCCAGCGCGATCTTCCTCAACCGCAATAATCGCGGCGCCCACCAGCGTGCGCGGCTGCGGGCCCGCGCCTAGGCGAAGCAGCAGCAAGCCGAATCCCTCCCAAGCCCGCATCGCAAGATGCGGGCTTTTTCGTTGCGCCGTCCTTCCCGCTTCTTTCCACCTTCATTCATTCCTTCCACCGCCCACGCCAAGGACTTTCGCCATGTGCTCCATCTTCGCCATCTTCGGCCTGCAGCCCGGGGACGACCTGCATGCCCTGCGCCGCGAGGCGCTCGACCGTTCCCGCCGGCAGCGCCACCGCGGGCCGGACTGGAGCGGCGTCCACGTGGACGCCGGCGCCATCCTGGTGCACGAGCGCCTGGCCATCGTCGATCCGGCCGGTGGCGCCCAGCCGCTGCTGTCGGAAGACGGTGCGCTGGTACTGGCGGTCAATGGCGAGATCTACAACCACGCCGTGCTGAAGGACGCGCTGCGCCAGCCCTATGCGTTCCAGACCGCCTCCGACTGCGAGGTGATCAACGCGCTGTACCGCGAGGACGATCCGGCCACCTTCCTGAACCGCCTCAACGGCATCTTCGCGTTCACGCTGTGGGACCGCGCGCGCGGGCGCGTGCTCATCGCCCGCGACCCCATTGGCGTCGTGCCGCTGTACTGGGGCCATGACGCGCAAGGCCGCCTGCGCGTGGCCTCGGAGATGAAGGCGCTGGTGGACGATTGCGCCGACGTGGCACCGTTCCCGCCCGGCCACTGGTACGACAGCGCAACCGGCGAGCTGACGCGGTACTACGCGCGGCCCTGGCGGAACTACGACGCGGTGGAAGGCGTTGCGGTGCCGCTGGCCGAACTGCGCCAGGCGTTCGAGGCCGCGGTGCGGCGGCAGCTGATGAGCGACGTGCCCTACGGGGTGCTGCTGTCCGGCGGGCTGGATTCCTCGCTGGTCGCCGCAGTGGCCGCCCGCCATGCCCGCCGGCGGGTCGAGGATGACGGCAGGAGCGAGGCGTGGTGGCCGCGCCTGCACAGTTTCGCGATCGGGCTGAAAGGCTCGCCGGATCTTGCCGCCGCCGAGGTCGCCGCGCGCGCACTGGGCACCGTGCACCACGGCTTCGAATACACCTTCGAGGAGGGGCTGGACGCGGTTCCGGAGGTGATCCGCCACGTCGAGACCTACGACGTCACCACCATCCGCGCGTCCACCCCGATGTTCCTGCTGGCACGCCGGATCAAGGCGATGGGGGTGAAGATGGTGCTGTCCGGCGAGGGCAGCGACGAGCTGTTCGGCGGCTACCTCTACTTCCACAAGGCACCGGATGCGCGCGCCTTCCACGAAGAACTGGTGCGCAAGCTGGAGGCGCTGCACCAGTTCGACTGCCTGCGCGCGAACAAGGCGATGATGGCCTGGGGCGTGGAGGCGCGGGTGCCGTTCCTGGACGTGGAGTTCATCGAGATGGCGATGCGCATGGACGCCGCCCACAAGATGGTGCGCAAGGGCGACGCCGGGCCGCAGCGGATGGAGAAGGGCATCCTGCGTGCGGCTTTCACCGGGTATCTGCCGGACGAGATCCTGTGGCGGCAGAAGGAGCAGTTCAGCGACGGCGTTGGCTACGGCTGGATCGACGGCCTCAAGGCGCATGCCGAGGCGCAGGTCTCCGACCGCGTGTTGGCGGCCGCGGCCGCGCGCTTTCCGGTCAACCCGCCGCAAAGCAAGGAGGCGTACTGGTACCGCCACCTGTTCGAGCAGTGCTTCCCCGGGCAGGCGGCGGCGCAGACGGTGCCGGGCGGGAAATCGATCGCCTGTTCCTCGCCGGCGGCGATCGCCTGGGATGCCGCGTTCGCGGCGATGGCCGATCCGTCCGGGCGCGCGGTGGCGGGCGTGCACCACGCCGCGCCACCCGTCGCCGCGCGCTGACTCAGCCCGGCTCCAGCCCGCGCAGCTGGTTGCGGCCGCCGGCCTTGGCCAGGTACAGGTGGCGGTCGGCCTCGCCCAGCAGCTTGTGGAGGTTGGGGAACTGCGCGTCGCGCTGGCAGGCGCCGATGCTGATGGTGATGCGCAGCGGGCGGCCGTCGATGTCGATCTCGAGCGCCTGCACCGCCTCGCGCAGGGCCTCCAGGTGGCGCGTCGCGGCCTCGCGGTCGAGGCCGTGGATCAGCATGCAGAACTCCTCGCCGCCGAAGCGCCCGCTGAAGTCATTGGCGCGGGTGTGCCGCTGCAGCGCCTGCGCCATCGCGCGCAGGGCCTGGTCGCCGGCCTCGTGGCCGTAGCTGTCGTTGACGTGCTTGAAGTGGTCGATGTCGATCATCGCCACCGTGACCTCGCTGCTGGCCTGCTGCGCCAGCAGGCGCTCGCTGTGCTCGAGGAAGCTGCGGCGGTTGGGCAGGCCGGTCAGGAAGTCGCGGGTGGCCAGGTCCTGCAGGGTGCCGATCAGTTCCAGCTGGTCGATGTTCTGCGAGACCCGGCAGAAGAACTCCTCGCGCGAGAACGGCTTGTGCAGGAAGTCGTTGGCGCCGCTCTTGAGAAAGCGCGGGATCAAGGAAGCGTCGCTGCTGCCGGACACGCCAATGACTGCCATACGGTCGCGCGCGCGCAGCTGGCGCAGGCGGCGGGTCAGCTCGATGCCGTCCATCATCGGCATCTCCTGGTCCACGATGCACAGGCGGATGCCGGGGTCGGCCTCCACCGCGCGCAGGGCGGAGCTGCCGTCGGCCACGTGCGCCACCTGGTAGCCCTGCGCCGACAGCAGGGAGGCGATGAACGAGCGCGACGCCAGCGAATCGTCCACCACCAGCGCGCCGATCCGGCGGTTGCGTTCCAGCCGGCGTACCAGCCAGACCAGGTAATCCAGGCTGTCGGGCGTGCTTTTCAGCACGTAGTCGATGATCTGCTGCTGCAGCGCGCGCTTGCGCAGTTCCTCGTCGTACACGCCGCTGACCACGATGGTGGGCAGACCACGGGCGGCGAAGAACTCCAGGATCTGGTCGCGGTCGCCGTCGGCCAGCACCATGCCGGTCAGCACCAGGAACCAGTCGTCGCGGGCATCCAGCAGGCGGGCGGCATCGGCCAGGGTGGCGGCTACCTCCACCGGCAGCTCCACCTGCTGCTCGATCGCCGCGCGCAGCATCGAGGTGTAGGCCCGGGAGTTCTCCACCACCAGCACGCGCTGGGGCAGGGGTTGTTGCGCGTGCCCGGCAGGCGGCAGGGCGGTGGCGGTCGGCATCAACGGTGGTTCCGGGCTGGGTGGCGGCAGGGCATGGCGTGCGTGGGGGATGTAGGGTTTTTTACCACGAAGGAAGGCTGCGATCGCGCTTGCGATGGGCATGAACGAAGTTTCATGCCGCGGTCATTGCGGCGCAGCGCGTGCAGGCGCAGGCTGCAATCGCCCGTCCGGGCGCCACCACTCGGGAGAGTCCGCATGAATACCGTACTGCCGTCCATCGCGCTGGCCGTCACCCTGCTGTTCGCCTCCAGTGCCTTCGCCACGCCCCAGGCCACTGCCGCCAAGCCGGCTGCCGCCTCCGCCAAGGGCGAGGTCCAGTCCGCCAACCGCTGCCGCGACGGCAAGGGCAAGTTCATCAAATGCGAGGCCGCCGCCAAGCCCGCCAAGCAGGCCTGCCGCGACGACAAGGGCAAGTTCATCAAGTGCCCGGCGGCCCCGGCGGCGAAGAAGTAGCACGTCGCAGCTGCTGCGCTGGGCGTCGCGGCAGGCCCGCGGCGCTCAGCCCGGCGGCAGGCTGCGGCAGCCCAGCGCGCCCAGCAGGCCGTGCAGGGCCGGGGCCTGCATCAGCCACGGCGCGGCCACGGTGAGCAGGCCGGAGGCCACCACCAGCGCGGCGGCGGCATTGCGGAACGGGCCGCGCTGCAGGCGCTGGCCGATGCGCGCGCCGGCCCAGGTCAGCGGCACCATCACCGGCAGGGTGCCGAGCCCGAAGGCCGCCATCGTCAGCGCGCCGTGCAAGGCGCTGGCGCTGAGCCAGGCCGCGGCCAGCAGGGTGGTGGAGAGGCCGCACGGCATCCAGCCCCAGAGGGCGCCCAGCAGCAGGCGCTTGCCGGCGGTGTCGGCCGGCAGCAATCGCCGCTGCAGGGGACGCAGCGCCTGCCACAGGCGGCTGCCGGGCCCGCCGGAGAAACGCGGCAGGCGGCCGCGGCGGTCCAGCATGCGCAGTCCGGCCACGATCAGCACCAGGCCGACCAGCGCGCGCATCGCGATGCCCAGCTGCGGCATGCGGGCGACCCCGAGCAGGCCGCCGCCGAGGCCGCCCACCAGCGCCCCGGCCAGTACGTAGCCGGCCACCCGTCCCAGGTTCGGCTGCAGCGCCGCGACCGCGCCGCGTGCGTGCATGGAGAATCCGGTGGCGATGCCGCCGCACATCGCCACGCAGTGCGCGCCGCCCAGCAGGCCGGCCAGCAGCGCCGGCACCAGCACCAGCAAATCAACCGGCATGGTCGCTCCCGCCGCGGCGATCATCGTCGGTGCGGCTGGCGGGTGGCGCGGGCGGCTCATCGCGCAGGATGTCCAGCGCCGGGGTATCGAGATCCTCGAACTGACCGTTGCGCACCGCCCACACGAACACCAGCACCGCAATGCCGAGCAGGATCAGGCTGATCGGGATCAGGAACAGCAGGATGGTCATGGCAGGAGGGTCATGGCGAGGGCACCCGCACCAGCCGCAGCGCGTTGGCGGTGACGATGAGCGAGGATAGCGCCATCCCCAGCGCGGCCAGCCACGGCGTCACCATGCCGGCGGCGGCCAAAGGCAATGCCAGCAGGTTGTAGCCCACCGCCCAGGCCAGGTTCTGGCGCACGATGCGGCGCGTGCGGCGGGCGATCGCGATCGCCGTCGGCACCGCCTGCAGCGAGGCCGCGGACAGCACCAGGTCGGCCGCACGCTGCGCCAGCGCGGCACCGTCGCCGATCGCCAGCGAGACATCGGCGCCCGCCAGCACCGGGGCGTCGTTGAGGCCGTCGCCGACCATCGCCACCACCCGGCCCGCCGCCTGCAACGCGCGTACCCGCGCCAGCTTGTCCTGTGGCGACTGCCGTGCGTGCGCGTGCGTATCCGCGATGCCCACCGCCTGCGCGAAACGCGCCACCGTCGCCTCGGCATCGCCGCTGGCCAGGTGCAGTGACAGCCCCTGCGCGTGCAGCCGCGCTACCGCCGCCGCGGCGTCCGGGCGCAGGCCCTCGGCCAGCCGGAAGCGCGCGCGCGCGCCGTCCGTGCTGCCCAGCCAGACCGCGCCGTCGTCCGTGCCGCCGGTGGCGAACGTTGCATTGCCGATCCGCCAGACATGGCCGTCGATCGTGCCTTCCACCCCTTGCCCGGGCAGCGCGTGTACGTCGCGTGGCAACACCGTGGTGGGCACGCCGGCGAAGGCCGCCGCCAGCGGATGCCGGCTGTCGCGTTCCAGCGCGGCGGCGATCTGCAGCGCGGCGTCGGCATCGATGGCGGTGCAGGCATCGATGCCCTGCAGCTGCGGCTTGCCGTCGCCCAGCGTCCCGGTCTTGTCGAACACCACGTCGGTGGCCTGCGCCAGCCGTTCCAGCGCCTCCGGGCGCACCGCCAGCACGCCGATCTTCGCCAGCGCCCCGTGCGCGGCGGCCAGCGCGGCCGGGACCGCCAGCGACAGCGCGCAGGGGCAGCTGATCACCAGCAGGGACAAGGTCACCTCGAAGGCGCGCGCAGGTTCATGGGCGCGCCACCAGAAATAGACCACGGTTGCCGCCAGCAGCAGCCCGGCCACGAACCCGCCGGCGATGCGCTCGGCGCCACGCGCCAGCGCCGGGCGATGCGCCTGCGCGGTTTCCACCAGCCGCGCCAGTTCGGCCAGGCGGGTGTCCGCGCCGACCCGGGTGACCCGGATCCGGGCCGGGTGCTCGCGGCAGGCGGTGCCGGCGTACACCGCATCGCCCGCCTGCTTGGCGACCGGGGTCGCCTCGCCGGTGAGCAGCGATTCCTCGAATCGCGCACTGCCTTCCAGCAGCAGGCCGTCGGCCGGTACCGGCTCGCCCACCGCCACCCGCACCACGTCGCCCACTTCCAGTGCCTCGACCGGCACCGATTCGCGGCTGCCGTCTGCCAGCTCACGCACGGCCAGCGCCGGCCGCGCGCGCGCCAGCGCATCGACCTGCGCGCTGGCGATCGCGCGCGCACGCTGTTCCAGCTGGCGTGCCACCAGCAGCAGGAATACGAACATCACCGCGGCATCGAACCAGACGTGGGGGCCGCCGCGCACCGTTTCGAACGTGCTGGCGGCCCAGGCCAGCAGGGTCGAGCCGGCGATCAGCACGTCCATCCCCAGCCGCCGCCCGCGCAGTTCGTTCCAGGCGCCGACGAGGAACGGCCAGCCGGCCCAGAACACCACCGGGGTGGATACCAGGAAGGTGATCCAGCGGAAGAAGTCGCGGGTGGCCAGCGGCATCTCGCCGCGGGTGTCGAGGTACAGCGCCTCGGCGAACATCATCGCCTGCATCGCGCCCAGGCCGGCCAGCCCGATCCGCAGCAGGTCGCGGTTGCGGGCGGCGCGGCGGGCGCGCTCGCGCGCTTCGCCTGTGGCGAGGTAAGGCCGGTAGCCGAGCGACGCCAACCGCGCCAGCGGCTTCGACAGCGCGGTACGGGCGGGGTCCCAGCGCAGCCGGATGCGCCCGGTGATGGCATTGGCGCTGGCCTCCAGCACCCCGTCCTCGCGCGTCAGCGCGCGGTCGATCAGCCAGGCGCAGGCGGCGCAGCGCATGCCGTCGGTGAGCACGGTGATCTCGCGGCCTCCTTCCACCGCGCGCGCGTGCCCGGCCAGCACGTCTTCGCGGTCCCAGGCGGCCAGCGCCGGGGCATCGGCCTCCACCCGGCCGCCAGGGGCGCTGCGCAGGCGGTAGTAGTCGTCCAGCGCGGCGTCCACGATCCACTGCGCGGCGGTCGCGCAGCCGCCGCAGCAGAAGTCGCGTGGTTCGCCATCGAGGCAGGCCCGGACCGGCGCGACCGGCAACGGCTCGCCGCAGTGGTGGCAGCGGGCGGACATCGGGATCAGGGCTGGGCGTCGTCCAGCGCCGGGCGCAGCTGCGCGGCCAGTTGGGCGTGCGGAAGCCGTCCGCGCAGGCGCCAGTCGGCCTTGCCGGCGGGTTCCAGCTGCAGCAGCCAGTCGTGGTCGAGCGCCGGGGTAGCGGTGGCACGCCAGCCGGTTTCATGCGGCGCCAGTGCCAGCACCAGGTCGGCATCCGCACGTGCGGGGTGCTGCAGGTGCAGGCGCAGTGGCGCGGCGTGGTCGAAATCGCCTGACACCGGCAGCACTTCCACGAACCCGTGCTCGCGGTCCACGCGCACGATCGCGGCCAGCTGCATCCGCGCGGCGCGGGCATCCGGGCCGAGGTCGGCCTGCTGGGCCTGGCCGGTGCGCTGCACTTCGTCCGGCACCGCGTCCATCGGGCCGTCGGAGGTGGCGACCACGACCATGGTGATGCCTGCCACCACCACCAGGCCGACCATGACCAGCATCAGCCAGACGACGGGCTGGCGCCACGGGGAAGAGCGGGTGTCCATGGGCAGGGCTCGCGTGTTCAGATCGGACCGAAGAATGCACTTTCCACGCGCGCTTTGGCACTGCCGTCGCCGGCTTCCACCACCAGCGCGAGCGGATGCCGTCCGCGCACGTTGGCGGGGGCGTCGATTTCGATCGCCTGTGCCGACACCGCGCCGGCCTGCACCTGCAACTCCAGCGGCTCCCCGGCCAGGCGCAGGTGCAGCGCCGGATCGGCCTCGAGACGGACCCGGTAGGTCTGGGCGGCGTCGGTCTTGTTCACCAGCTTGAGGGTGTAGCTGTTGGCGATATGGTCGCCAGCCTGCTGGTAGAGCGCATTGCGGTCGCGCAACACTTCCGCGATCAGCGGGCTGCGGTGCAAAACCCCCCAGGTCCAGCCTGCTAGCAATCCGAGCAAGATCAACCCATAGACCACCACGCGCGGGCGCAGCACGCGGGTGGGCTTGCCATCGATGGCGTTCTGGGTGGAATAGCGGATCAGGCCCTTGGGGTAGCCCATCTTCGCCATCACCTCGTCGCAGGCGTCGATGCAGGCGCCGCAGGCGATGCATTCATATTGCAGGCCGTTGCGGATGTCTATGCCGGTCGGGCAGACCTGCACGCAGATGGTGCAGTCGATGCAGTCGCCCAGTTCCTCCGGCGCGAACTTCGGCAGCGGTTCCACCTGCTGGAGGTCGCCGTCCCAGGTGATGGTGCCCTTGGCCTGCGCGGCCTGGGTGGCGGCCGAGGGGTGCTTGCCGGCGCGGAACACATAGTCGTAGGCGGTGCGCGCATCCAGCAGGCCGCGGGCGCGCTCCAGCACGCTGGCGATGCCACGCTTGCGCGGGCCGCGCGGCTCGCCGCGCATGGCGTCGTAGGCGATGATCAGGGTGTTGCGGTCGAACATCGCGCTCTGAAAGCGCGCGTATGGGCACATGTACTTGCAGACCTGCTCGCGCAGGAAGCCGGCATTGCCCCAGGTGGCCAGGGCATAGAAGAACACCCAGAACGTCTCCCAGCCGCTCCACTGGAACGGCCAGGCACGCGTGGCGAGGTCGCGGATCGGGGTGAAGAAGCCGACGAACGTAAACCCCGTCCACAGGGCGAACAGCAGCCAGATCGCGTGCTTGGTGCCCTTGCGCAGCAGTTTTTCGCGCGTCCACGGGCCGGCATCCAGCTTCATCCGCTTGTTGCGGTCGCCCTCGATCGCGCTCTCCATCCACAGGAAGACTTCCGTCCACACCGTCTGCGGGCAGGCATAGCCGCACCACAGGCGCCCGGCCAGGGCGGTGAAGAAGAACAGCGCGAGCGCGGCGATCATCAGCAGCATCGCCAGGAAGATGAAGTCCTGCGGCCAGAAGGTCAGCCCGAACACGTAGAACTTGCGGGCCGGCAGGTCGAACAGGACTGCCTGGCGCCCGTCCCATGACAGCCACGGGAACAGATAGAACATGCCCAGCAGCCAGAACACCGCCGCCGTGCGCAGCCGCGACAGCCGCCCGGAGACTTCGCGCGGATAGACCTTGCGCTCGCTGACGTAGGCGCTGCCGCCGGTGTCCAGCACGTCGAGGGGGATTTGCTTGTTGGCCATGGCGTCAGTCGCGCGGCAGTGGCCGGTTGAACCGGCTGGCCGGCCGCAGCAGGATCCAGGTGAACAGGCTGGAGGCGGCGGTGGCCAGCCAGAACGCGAAGAAGCCCAGGGTGTAGCCCAGGCCGCGGGTGATATGCAGTTGCGGGAAGGTGGCGTCGCGCAGCGCCAGCGGATCGACGAAGGCGAAGAACGCCATCGTCGCCACCCCGGCCGTGAAGAAGCTGGGCCAGACGATGGCTCCGATCCGCTGCGCCAGCGGGCGCGGCGGATGGTCCAGGCGCGGGGCGGTGAAGTCGGTCATGGCGTGCCCTTGTTGCTGGCGTCGGTCGCTGCCGGGTGCGAGAGCGACCAGACGTAGGCCGCGACCAGGCGTGAACGGGTGTCACCCAGCACCGGGCCCCAGGCCGGCATCACCCCGTGGCGGCCGTTGCCGATGGTCTCGCGCAGGGCCTCGCGGCTGTCGCCGTACAGCCAGTAGCTGTCGGTGAGGTCTGGCGCGCCGATCGCCGGGTTGCCTTTGCCCGCGGGCCCATGGCAGGCCACGCACAGGCCGTCGTAGAGGGCCTTGCCGCGCGCGGCAGCATAGTCGGACGGATTGCCGCCCTGCGGGTCGCCGAGCTGACGCACATAGGCAATCACATAATCCACGGCATCGGGACCTGCCATGCCCTGAAGCACGCTCCCCCAGGCCGGCATCACCGCCTCGCGGCCATGGAGAATGGTTTCCAGGATCTGCTCGGGGCTGCCGCCCCAGTGCCAGATGGCATCGGTCAGGTTGGGGTAGCCCACGGCGCCCTTGCCGGCCGAGCCGTGGCAGGTGGCGCAGTTGTTGCCGAAGATCGACTTGCCCAGCTTCAGCGCCTGCGGATCGCGCGCCAGCACGTCGATCGGCTGGCCCTTGTAAGGGGCGAAGGTCTTCTCTAGCTGGGCATTGGCCAGCGCGGCGTCGCGGGCCTGTTCTTTCTGTGAGGTCCACTTGCCAAGGCCGGCGAAGTTGCCCAGCCCCGGGTACCACAGCAGGTAGCCGATGCCGAACAGGATGGTGAGGTAGAACAGGTTGATCCACCACTTCGGCAGCGGCTTGTTGTACTCGGTGAGGTTGCCGTCCCAGACATGGCTGGTGTCCTCCGGGCGCGGGTCGCCCGGGCGCCGGCGCGATGTCCACCACAGCAACCAGGCGCAACCGACGATATTCAGCGCGATCAGCACGATCACGTACCACGACCATCCCGCGCTCATCGGGTGTTCTCCTCATCGGATTCCAGCGGCAGTTGCGCCGCCTCGTCGAAATCGCGCTTGCGGCGCGGGCTCCAGGCCCATGCCCAGCCGGCCAGGAACAGCAGCATCAATACGGTAGTGATGATTCCCTGGAACATCAGGGGGTCCTCGGTGCGTGCTTGCCCAGGCCTTGCAGGTAGGCCACCAGGGCGTCCATTTCGGTCTTGCCGTCCACCGCCGCCGGCGCGGCGGCGATTTCGGCGTTGCTGTAGGGGTCGCCCAGGCGCTGGAGCGCGCGCATGTGCGCCTGCACCGTGGCCCCGTCCACCTTGTTCTGGTTCAGCCACGGGAAGCTGGGCATGTTCGATTCAGGGACCACGTCGCGCGGATTGTTCAGGTGCACCCGGTGCCAGTCGTCGGAATAGCGCCCGCCCACCCGCGCCAGGTCGGGCCCGGTGCGCTTGCTGCCCCACTGGAACGGGCGGTCGTACACCGATTCGCCGGCCAGCGAGTAATGGCCGTAGCGCTCGGTTTCGAAACGCAACGTGCGCACCATCTGCGAATGGCAGTTGTAGCAGCCTTCGCGCACGTACACGTCGCGTCCGGCCAGCTCCAGCGCCGGGTACGGCTTGACCCCGGGTAGCGGCTTGATGGTCTCGGCCTGGAACATCAGCGGAACGATCTCGGCCAGGCCGCCGAAGGACACGGCCAGGGCGATCGCAACCGCCAGCAGGCCGACGTTCTTTTCCAGCTTCTCGTGCGGGTTGTGTGTTTGCTCGCTCATGGGGTCCTCAGGCGCGGGCTTCGGAGACATCGGGCGCCAGCAGCGGCTGTTCGACCGGCTTTTCGGAGGCGCGGTAGGTCTGCCACACGTTCCACGCCATGATCAGCATGCCGGCCAGCACCAGCAGGCCACCGAACAACCGGCCCAGGTAGTAGGGATAGGTCGCGTTGAGCGATTCCACGAAGGTGTAGGTCAGCGTGCCGTCGGCGTTGGTCGCCCGCCACATCAGGCCCTGCATCACCCCGGCGATCCACATCGAGGCGATGTAGAACACCACGCCGAGGGTGTGGATCCAGAAGTGGGTGTCGATCAGCCGGGTCGAATACATCTGCTGACGCCCGAGCAGGCGCGGCAGCAATGCGTAGATCGAGCCGATCGAGATCATCGCCACCCAGCCCAGCGCGCCGGAGTGCACGTGGCCGATGGTCCAGTCGGTGTAGTGCGACAGCGAGTTGACCGTCTTGATCGACATCATCGGCCCCTCGAACGTGCTCATCATGTAGAAGCTGAGCGAGACGATGAGGAACTTCAGGATCGGGTCGGTGCGCAGTTTGTGCCACACCCCGGAGAGGGTCATGATGCCGTTGATCGCGCCGCCCCAGCTGGGCGCCAGCAGGATCAGCGAGAACACCATGCCCACCGACTGCGCCCAGTCCGGCAGCGCGGTGTACTGCAGGTGGTGCGGGCCGGCCCACATGTACACCGCGATCAGCGCCCAGAAGTGCACGATCGACAGCCGGTAGGAATAGATCGGCCGCTGCGCCTGCTTCGGCACGAAGTAGTACATCATCCCGAGGAAGCCGGCGGTCAGGAAGAAGCCCACCGCGTTGTGGCCGTACCACCACTGCACCATCGCATCCACCGCGCCGGAATAGACCGGGTAGGACTTCATCGGCCCGGCCGGGATGGCGATGTTGTTGACGATGTGCAGCAGCGCCACCGCGATGATGAAGGCGCCGTAGAACCAGTTGGCCACGTAGATGTGCTTGACCCGGCGCTTGGCGATCGTGCCGAAGAACAGCACCGCGTAGGCCACCCACACGAGGGTGATCAGGATGTCGATCGGCCATTCCAGCTCGGCGTATTCCTTGCCCTGGGTGTAGCCCAGCGGCAGCGAGACCGCGGCGGCCACGATCACCGCCTGCCAGCCCCAGAACACGAACGCGGCCAGCCGGTCGGACAGCAGGCGCACGTGGCAGGTGCGCTGCACCACGTGCAGGCTGGTGGCGAACAGCGCGCAGCCGCCGAACGCGAAGATCACCGCGTTGGTGTGCAGCGGGCGCAGCCGCCCGTAACTGAGCCAGGGGATGCCCTCGAACAGGTGCGGCCAGTACAGCTGGGTGGCGATGATGACGCCGACCAGCATGCCGACGATGCCCCAGAGCACCGTGGCAACGGCGAACTGGCGCACCACCTTGTCGTTGTAGGTGGCAGGGATGGCTTGCATGTGCGACTCCGGGATGGACGCGCGCATGCTAGGCGCTGTCCGCGCGCCCGCCCTTGATCAGGATCAAATCCGGTGATGGCCGCTGTGCGGCGGGGTTGCCGCTGCCGGCGCGGGCCGTCAATATGGAGGCAAGTGATGTTTTCGAGCCGGGCCCGGCCCGGTCGCCTGGCAGGATGGATGGGGAGCGCGGATGAGTGAGCCGATTCCACTGGACCTGGCCAGGCTGCGCCGTAGCTGCGTGGAGTGTTCACTGCACGCGCTGTGCATGCCGGCCGGAGTGGATGCCCAGGATCTCGCGCATCTGGAGCGGGTCGTGCCGCGGCGCCGCCCGCTGGCGCGCGGCGATGTCTTGTTCCGCACCGGAGATCCGCTGGGCGCGGTGTACGTGGCCAGCGAGGGCAGTTTCAAGACGGTGGCGGTGACGCCCGCGGGCGAGGAGCACGTGCTGGGCTTTCACCTCCCGGGCGAGCTGTTCGGGCTGGACGCGGTGGGCAGCGGCCAGCACCGTTGCGAGGCGGTGGCACTGAGCGATGCGCGCGTGTGCGAACTGCCGTTCAACCAGCTGGCGCAGGTCGCGGCGCAGGTGCCCAGCCTGCAGCGGCAGCTGCTGCGCATCATGGGGCAGAGCGCGGATCTCGACCACGACCACGTGGACGTGCTGGCGCGGCGCCAGGCCAGCGAGCGGATCGCCTTATTCCTGCACGGGCTGGGCGAACGCCTGCGCCGGATCGGCCGTCCCGCCGACGACTTCCAGCTGCCGATGAGCCGCGACGAGATCGCCCGCTATCTGGGGCTGGTGCTGGAAACCGTGAGCCGCGGTTTCAGCCGCCTGCACGAGGACGGGGTGATCGAGGTCCGTGGGCGTCGCGTGCGCATCCTGGATGCACGTGCCCTGCAGGCCGCCGCCAGCGGCTGCGAGGGCGACGACCTGCCACCGCAACGCCGGCGCAGCCCGGGTTGAGCCGCGGCCTACCCGGCGGCGGCCCACACCCCGCTGGCAGCCGCCTGTTCCAGCGCCTGCCGCCAGGGTTCGATCTCCAGCCCGTGCGCGGCGCGCCAGCCGGGGTCGAAGATGGTCTGCCGGTAGCGGCTGCCGCGGTCGCACAGCAGGGTCACCACGCTGCCGGTCTCGCCGCGGGCGCGCATGTCGGCCGCCAGCTGCAGGCAGGCCACGAAGTTGGTGCCGGAAGAGCCGCCGTAGCGGGTGCCCAGCAGGTCTTCCAGCAGCAGCGCGGCGGCGATCGACGCGGCGTCCTCGACTTCCACCACCGCGTCCACCACGTCGAACAGGAACCCGGGCTCCACCTTGGGGCGGCCGATGCCCTCGATCAGGGTCGGCCGGCTGGCCAGCGCGCCGCGGTCGCGGCTGCGCCAGCCATGCACGTAGCCGCTGCCGGCGGGTTCGGCCACGCACAGGCGGGTCTCCAGCCGGCGATAGCGCAGGTAGCGGCCAATCGTGGCCGAAGTGCCGCCGGTGCCGGCGCCGCAGACGATCCACGCCGGTACCGGTTGCGGCTCGCGGCGCAGCTGGCCGAGGATCGACTCGGCGATGTTGTTGTTGCCGCGCCAGTCGGTGGCGCGTTCGGCCAGCCCGAACTGGTCGAGGTGGCAGGCGCCGTTGGCGGCATGCTCGGCGGCGCGGGCATGCACCTGCAGCGGGTCCTCCACCAGGTCGCAGCAACCGCCCAGCGCCTGCACGGCCTGGATCTTCTGCGGCGCGGTGCAGGCCGGCATCACCGCCACGAACGGCAGCCCCAGCAGGCGTGCGAACCACGCTTCCGAGATCGCGGTGCTGCCGGAGGAGGCATCCACCACCGTCTGCCCCGGGCGCAGCCGGCCGTTGCACAGCGCATACAGGAACAGCGAGCGCGCCAGCCGGTGCTTGAGGCTGCCGGTGGGATGGCTGGCCTCGTCCTTCAGATAGAAGGTGATCCCGGGGAAGCCGGGAAAATCCAGTCGCAGCAGGTGGGTGTCGGCCGAGCGCGCGGCCTCCTGTTCCAGCAGGGCGATGGCATCGTGGACCCAGGTGCGGGCGACGGCATCCGGGCGGGGTGCTGGGGTGTCCATGCGCGCATGATCCCGCGAATGCCGCCCGCGCTCAATTTCCTCCAGGACTCAGCGCGCCAGCGCCAGCAGCAGCACCCCGGCCGCGACCAGGCCGATCCCGGCCCACTCCTGCAGGGACGGGCGCTCGCCGAGCAGGGCGAACGCGAACACCGCCACCAGCACCACGCTGAGCTTGTCCACCGGGGCCACCTGCGAGGCTTGCCCCAGCTGCAGTGCACGGAAGTAGCACACCCACGAAGCCCCGGTGGCCAGCGCCGACAGCGCCAGGAACAGCAGCGTGCGCCCCGGCAGCGCCAGCGGGTTGCTCCACTTCCCGGTCAGCCACACGAAGGGCGTCAGCACCAGCAGGATCACGGCGGTGCGCACCAGCGTGGCGAGGTCGGAATCGACCCCGCGGATGCCGATCTTGGCGAAGACCGCGGTCAGCGCCGCGAAGCTGGCCGACAGCAGCGCCCACGGCAACCAGCCGGCCGGCCAGTTCACGCGCCGCGCCTCACTGCAGCCCGGCGCGCAGCAGCGCGCCCAGGCTGGCCAGCAGCAGGACCATGATCGGGGTCATCGAGATTACGAACCCCAGCGTGCGGCTGGCGGGCGCGCGGGTGTAGCTGCGCCAGTACAGCAGCCGGCCCACCAGGTACACCGCGCCGACCACCGCCACGTAGGCATCCGGCCAGTAACGGGCGGCGATGTAGAGCAGCGGCAGCAGCGCCACCAGCAGCTCCAGCGTGTTCATCTGCACCCGGTAGGCACGCTCGAACAGCTCGTGGCCGACCACCGCCGGCGCCTTGACCCCGTAGCGGCCGCGCGCCTGCGCCACCTGCACGCCGAAGAAGATGAATTGCGCGATCGCCAGCAGGGCGACCAGGTCGACGTAATGCATGCGGCATCTCCGGGAGGGTGGGTTCGATTCTAGCGGCGCAGGCGCGGAGGCGCGTCGCGCCCGCCGGCGTGAGGGTGCCGTGGCTCGGTATCATCGCGGGATGAACATCTTTCAGACCCGGTTGCCGGGATGCCTCGTGATCGAGCCGGACGTGCATGCCGATGCGCGCGGGTTTTTCTACGAGGCGTGGAACGCCGCGCGTTTCGCCGCGCACGGGTTGCCGGCGCAGTTCGTGCAGCACAACGTCAGCCGCTCGCAGCGCGGGGTGCTGCGTGGGTTGCATTACCAGTGGCCCGGTAATCCGCAGGGCAAGCTGGTCTGCGTGCTGGAGGGCGAGGTGTACGACGTGGCGGTGGACCTGCGCCAGGATTCGCCCACCTTCGGCCAGCACGTGGCGGCCATCCTCAGCGCCGGGAACCGGCGCCAGTTCTGGATTCCGGAGGGCTTCGCCCACGGTTTTCTGGTGCTCAGCGAGACCGCGTTGGTCAGCTATCTGTGCACCGCGCCGTATGACCGCGCCAGCGATTGCGCGCTGCGCTGGAACGATGCCCGGCTGGCGATCGACTGGCCGCTGGCGCAGGTGCAGCTGTCGGACAAGGATGCGAACGCGCCCTTCCTCGACGCGATCCCGCCCGAGTGCCTGCCGCGCTGCCTGCCATGAGGCTCCTGCTGCTGGGCGGCAACGGCCAGGTCGGGCGCGAACTGCGCCGCGTCCTGCCGGCCCTGGGCGAGGTGATCGTGGCCACCCGCGATGGCGCCGCTGCCGACGTGGCGGCCGATCTCGACCAGCCGCAGGCGCTGCCGGCACTGGTGCGGCAGATCGCGCCCGACGTGGTGGTGAACGCCGCCGCGTACACCGCCGTGGATCGCGCCGAATCCGAGCCGGAGGCGGCCTTCCGTGCGAATGCCGAAGCCCCCGCCGCGCTGGCGCAAGGCTGCGCCGCAACCGGCGCGCTGCTGGTGCATTACTCCACCGACTACGTGTTCGATGGCCGCAGCGCGCGGCCATACCGCGAGGACGATGCCACCGCGCCGCTGGGCGTGTATGGCGCCAGCAAGCGGGCCGGCGAGGAGGCGATCCGCGCGAGCGGCGCGCGCCACATGATCCTGCGCACGGCATGGGTGTACGCCGCGAACGGCCATAATTTCCTGCGCACGATGCTGCGCCTGGCCGGCGAGCGCGAAGATTTGCGGGTAGTGGCCGACCAGGTCGGCGCGCCGACGCCGGCGGCGTGGATCGCGGAGGCCACCGGCCAGCTGCTGCGGCAGAGGGCGCGGGCGTCCGGGACCTGGCACCTGACAGCCGCCGGGGAGACCAGTTGGCACGGGTTTGCGCAGGCCATCATGGACGAGGCGCAGGCGGCGGGCCTGCTGGCGCGGCGCCCGCGGGTGCTGCCGATCACCAGCGCCGAGTATCCGACCCCGGCGCGGCGGCCGGCGTATTCGGTGCTGGATACCGCGAAACTGCAGCAGGACTTCTGCATCGCGCCGCCCGCCTGGCGCGACGGGTTGCGTGCCACCGTACGCGAACTGGCCAAGGCGCGCTGAAAGGCGGCTCAGGCGGGCATAAAGCGCCAGTGCCAGGGTTCGTACACGATCCCGTGCGGGTTGTCGCGCGGATAGCTCATCGCAAAGCCCTGCGCGGGCGCATGCGCGGTCAGCCAGGCAAACGCCGGGGTGTGTTCGAACGATTCCTCGGCGGGCGGCTCACCGGGCGTGCCGATGTCCAGCGCCAGCCCGGAGTGGTGTTCGGAAAAGCCCGGCGCGGCGTTGACCGCGAGGATCTCATCCACGCTCAGGCCGCGCGCGCGCTTGCGTTCGAAGATGCCCAGCTGGTAGTCGTGGCTGCGGTAACCGGAGATCGCCTCCAGCACGATGCCGTCGGCGCGGGCCGCCGTGCGCAGGCGCAGCCAGGCGCGCGCGGCATCGATGCGCAGCCACAGCGGGCGGTGCCAGCGGTCGAATCCGGCAAATGCCAGCCAGTCGGGTTCGGGCACCAGCGCCAGCCCGCTGCGCGCGGCATAGGCGTCCGCATCCAGGCCTAGCGCGTGCAGGCGCTCGTGCAGGCGGTGCAGCGGCAGCGTGCCGGAGTGTTCAAGGCCACAGCGGGCGTGCGGCGGCGGCGCGCGCAGGGCGTCACGGGCGGCGCTCAGCCCCGGCTCGCGCGCGAGCATAGGCACCAGCGGATACAGGCCGCCTTCGAGTTCGGCCGCCAGGTAGCGGCCGTCGCGCTTGCGTCGCAGCACGCGCCGCGCGCGCGCCAGCAGCCGCGCGTGGGCATTGCCGCGCGCCTGCAGCAGCGCGGCCGGCCACAGTTCGATCTCCGCGGTATTGCGCAGGACCGTCTTCAGCGGGATGGCGGGCAGGCGTGGCATGCGCGCAGGGTAGCGCAGCCGCCGCGCGGTCGGCATCACGTCGCGCGCAGGGCGTCCAGCAGGGCCTGCGGCCGCTCGAGGCTGAGCAGCAGCTGGCCGCCGTCGCGCAGCGGAATCCACAGCACGCGCCGGCGGTCGGTGAGCAGGCAGAAGGCTTTTTCCAGCCTCCTGTAGATCCGGAAGTGGCCGGCATGGTAGCCCGGCATCGAGATGCCATTGGTCTTCACCGCCGGGCGCAGCTCCGTGCGCTCCGCAAGATCCACGATGCGCGCCCGTTCGACGTCGAGTTCCGTCACCGCCACGCGCTTGCGGTAGAACGCTGCGCGTACCTCCAGCACCCCGTCCTGCAGCAGCACGACGCGGCGACACATCGACAGCAGCAATCCCGCGAGAGCGGTCAGGACGGCGACCCAGGCCAGCCCCTCGCCGTTCATGGGCATCTTCACGGCATGCATGCCAATCAACAGGCCGACGGGAATCACGCCGCCCAGCAGGATCAGCAGCAGCCAGGCGTAGGCGGGCGGCGGCGGCACTGCGAACACAGTCGGCGAGCGCATGGACATCGGGCTCAGTGCGCCTTGACCCAGGCGGCGACGTCATCGATCAGCTTGGGATCGACATGCCCCGGTTTCGCGTATTCGGCCAGCGAGCCTTCGCCGTCGCCGGGGATGCCGAGGTGGTTGAGCGCGGGATACAGCTTGAAGGCGACCTTGGGGTCGCCGTCGAACGCCTCGCGCCAGGCCTGCCAGTCGGCGTCCACCACCTGGATGTCGCGCCCGCCCTGCAGCACCAGCATCGGCAGGGCTACCCGCTGCGCCTCGGCCACCGCATCCACGCTGTCGATGCTGCGCCAGTAGCCAGCCGGCTGGCCCATCACGGTGCGGGTCGCGGCCGGTGTGGCGGGGTCGCGGGTCTGCCGCACCTGCGCGATCAGCGCGTTGATCGCCGCGCGTTCGGCATCGCTGATCTTGCCGTCGTCCAGCACCGCCATGCGCCGGTTCTGTTCGATCACGATGTCCAGCAGCGGGCGCGCCGGCGCCGCCAGCAGCACCAGCCCCTTGACGTGGCCGGACAGGGCGGCGATCCGCGGCGCCATCATCCCGCCCTGGCTGTGGCCGAGCACGAAGATGCGGTTGGGGTCGATGCCGTTGGTCTTGCGCAGCGCGTCCACCGCCAGCACGCCATCGAAGGTGGTTTCCTCGTCCACGCCGAAGTCGCCGCCCGCGAATTCCTCGGGATGCGCCTTGGTGCGCTTCTCGTAGCGCAGCACCGCGATGCCCTGCGCGGCCAGGCCGCGGGCGAGGTCGAGGAAGGGTTTGTTCGGGCCGATGGTCTCGTCGCGGTCGTGCGCGCCGGAGCCATGCACCAGCACCACCGCCGGGAACGGGCCCGCGCCCTTGGGCATCGCCAGCGTGGCCGGCAGGGCGCGCGCGCCGTCGCCGATCGCCAGCTCGTGCTCGGTGAAGGGCGCATCCGCCGCCACCGCCGGGTCCGGCACGGGGGCCGCCTGCGGCGGTTGCACCAGGAAGCCGGCGATCCTGCCGTCGGCGTCGATGGCGAACTTCGCCACCAGTTCGGCCTTCTCGAAATGCAGCGGCACCTGCACCACGGCGGCCTCGCCCTGCGCGGCGATGGTGGCGTCGCCGCGCCCGGTGGCCTTGCCCATCTGCACCGGCAGCGATTCCCACACCGCCTTCAGCTTGTCGGCGGGCACCGCCTCGGCCATGCGCGGCGCGAACAGCGCTTCGACCTTGGCGTAATCGCCGGCATCCAGCAGATCCAGCGCCTGCCGGGCGAGCGCGGCAGGATCGGCGGACTGCGCGTGGGCCGCGCCGGCCAGGGCAAGCGCGCCGGCCAGCAGCGCGCGGTGGAGAGGGCGGCGGGGATGTGCGGGGCGGTTCATTCGGGATCGTCCTCGGTGGAGGTGCGGGGCGACGGCAGCCGCCCGGCTTTGCGCAGCGCGTCGCGCAGCACGTATTCGATCTGCGCGTTGAGGCTGCGCAGCTCGTCGTCGGCCCAGCGCTGCGCCGCCGCCAGGATCTCGGCGTTGATGCGCAGCGGATAGGCTTTCTTCTCGCTCACGGCCTGCTTTCGCTGGGCTCAGTACAGGGTGCCGGCATTGACGATCGGCTGGGTGGCGCGCTCGCCGCACAGCACGACCAGCAGGTTGCTGACCATCTGCGCCTTGCGCTCCTCGTCCAGCTCGACCACGCCGTTCTTCTGCAGTTCGGCCAGCGCCATCTCGACCATGCCCACCGCGCCGGCGACGATGCGGGTGCGGGCGGCGATGATCGCGTTCGCCTGCTGCCGCTGCAGCATCGCCTGCGCGATCTCCGGAGCGTAGGCGAGGTGGCTGATGCGCGCGTCCAGCACCTGCACGCCGGCGTCGGCCAGGCGTTCGGCGAGCTCGTCGCGCAGGTGCTGCGAGACTTCCGCGGCGTGGCTGCGCAGGGCGATCTGGCCATCCTCGTGCTGGTCGTACGGATAGCTGGTGGCCATCGTGCGCAGCGCGGACTCGGACTGGATGTGCACGAAGCTCTCGTAGTCGTCCACGTTGTAGACCGCCTCCGAGGCGTCCACCACCTGCCACACGATCACCGCGGCGATCTCGATCGGGCTGCCGTCCAGTTCGTTGACCTTGAGCTTGCCGGACTCGAAGTTGCGCACGCGCAGCGAGACTTTCTTCTTGGCATAGAAGGGGTTGTTCCAGCGCAGGCCGTTGTCCTTGACGGTGCCGACGTAGCGGCCGAACAGGCTGAGCACCGCCGCCTGGTTGGGTTCGACCATGTACAGCCCGCCCAGGCACAGCAGGGCGCCACCGCCCAGCAGCACGCCGGCGACGAGTTGCGGCCACAGCTGGAACTGCAGGGCGGTGACCAGCAGCCAGGCACCGACGCCGGTCGCCAGCAGCAGGATCAGCAGCATCGGGATGCCGGGCAGGGAACGCAGCGGGATCTCTTTCATGGGTGTGCTCGGTCGGGGCTTTGGGTGAATTGATATCAATTTGATATCAGACATGCAACTGGCGGCCGACGAACGGTCGCTGCGGCCCGCGGCGGGCGCGCTCAGGGCTGCTGCGGGACGAGGTAATACAGCGGCGCCGGGCGGGATTCGCCGCTGGCGTACAGGCCGGCGCCGCCGGCGCTCCAGCCCAGCGCCTCGGCCTGCGGGATCAGCGGCACGTCGTGGGTCTCCGGCGCGCGGGCCACCGCCGCGGCCCAGCCTTCGCCCTCCTCGCGGCGGTAGAACAGCACGCTGCCGTAGGTCAGCACCGCCAGCATGCGGCGGTCGGGAGAGATATCGGCGGCGGTCACCTGCGAGAACAGCGCGGCCACCTTCGGATCCTCCTGGCGCAGCTGTGGGCCAACCTGCGGGACCCCGGCCAGGCGCCCGATCCGGCGCGCCTCTTGCACCCGTCCGTGCGGGTCGGCCAGCGGCAGGCTGAACAGCTCGGGCGGCGTGCGCTTCTTGGAGATCAGCAGCACCTGGCCCAACACCGGGTCCACCGCCACCGCCTCGCAGTCGCGCGAGCCGTCCGGCCAGCGCGCGGGGATCGACCACGCCGGGGTCAGGGTGCCGTCGGCCAGCACCTCCGGCTCCTCGAACACGTGCAGCACGAAATCGCGGCGGTGGCCGCCGTTGTCGCCGGTGTCGGCCAGCAGCAGGTAGTGGCGGCCGCCGAGGGTGAAGCTGGCGATGTCCTCCCAGTCGATGTTGCGCGCGCCGGCCACGTCGAAGCGCGCCAGCAGGCGGCCGCGGGTGTTGATCGCGTACAGGCGCGAGGGGTTGCCGCTGTCGTTGTGCACCCACAGCACGTTCTCGTGCACATGCGAGGCGGCCAGGCCGCTGATCTCGTCCAGCTCGGGGTCGGTCACCAGCCCGGCCAGACGCGCGAACGGCAGCGATGGCGGGGTACAGGCGACCAGGGCCAGCGACAGCAGGGCCGGCAGCAGCCGGTGGGGGAGAAGGCGCGGCATCGCCACAGGATCGCATGCCACCCCGGGATGGCGCGATGCTCGGACGACACGCAACGTTCAGGCGGCGGGCAGTGGCTGCCAGCGGCGCCCGTCGAACGCCTCCAGCGGCTGGAAGCGGCGCTTGTAGTCCATCTTCGGATGGCCGGCGATCCAGTAGCCGAGGTAAAGGTGGCTTCGCTCGCTGCGGCGCGCCCACTCCAGCTGCTGCAGGATGCCCAGCGTGCCCAGCCCGCGCGCGGCCTGGTCGGGGTCGTAGAAGGTATAGACCGCCGACAGCGCATCCTCGGCTAGGTCGGTCACCGCCACCGCCAACAGCCGGTGGCTGTCGCGCTGGCGCAGTTCCAGGAACCGGCTCTCGTTCCAGCTGCCGATCAGGAACTGCTCGAACTCGTGCGCGCCGTGTCCGTCCATGCCGCCGCCGGGATGGCGGAACGCCAGGTAGCGCTGGTACAGGCGCAGGTATTCCTCGCTGCAGGCCGGATGCACGATGTGGGCATCGATGTCGGCATTGCGCGCCAGGCAGCGGCGCTGGCTGCGGTCCGGCTGGAACGCGGCCACCGGGATCCGCACCGGCACGCAGGCCTGGCAGCCGCCGCAACTGGGGCGGTACACGATGTCGCCGGAACGGCGGAAGCCCCATTCCAGCGCCATCGGATACAGCGTGGGCAGGCGCGGGTCGCGCGGGTCCAGCACCAGGTCGCGGGCCTGGCGTCCCGGCCAGTAGCCGCAGGGATGCGGGGTGCTGTGGAACAGCCGCAGGTTGTCGTCGTTGCCGCCCATGCGCGCAGCATAGCGCCGGCGTTCAGCCGCGCGCAGGGATGCGCGGTCAACCGCGGCGCGCGCGGGGCGTTTCCACCAGCACCCCGGAACTGGTGCCGGGTGGAGGAGACACGATGAATAAGTTGCAGCTGCTGGTCCTGGCCCTGGCCACGACCGCCGTATCCGGCCTGGCCCTGGCGCAGAGCGCGCCGCCGCCGCCCGCCTCGCCGATGATGAAGGCCGATGCCAATGGCGACGGCGTGATCACCCGCGAGGAAGCGGCCAAGTACCCGCGCCTGGCGGCCAGGTTCGACCAGCTCGACAAGAACAAGGACGGCAAGCTGACCGCGGACGAGTTGCCGGCCTGGGGCGGCCGCGGCGCGGACGGCCCGAAGGGCCCGGGCGGCGGGCGCGCGATGGACCCGCAGTGGAAGGAAAAGATGGAGAAGATGCGCGCCGAGTGCTTCGACAAGGCTGACACCAACAAGGATGGCCAGCTCAGCCGCGACGAGTTCGCGAAGATGGGCGAGGTCTGCCGGCCGATGCACGGCGGCATGCACCGCCCGCCGATGCCGCCGGCCTCGCCGCAACCGCCGGCGCCGCCGGTGAAGAAGTGACGGCGCGTTAGGGAGCCTCTGATCAATTCAGAGGTTCCCGCCGGCCATGGATGGCCGGCCACGCATCAATCACGCAAGTGATTGATGCGTGTGAGCCGAGTCCGGACCTGTGCCGGACTCGGCGTGGGCTGACAACGCCTGGATGGCGTTGTTCAGACCATCCTTAGCGCCATCGCCCGGTGCGCGGGCGCGCGTTGGTGCGGTCTGGCTAGCGCGCGCCCTGCGCCTTCCCGAGGATGTTCCAGCGGGTGCCGGTGCGCTCCACCGCCAGCATCTGCGCCTGCTGCCCGGCCACGTCGAGGCTGACCTCGCCGCTGCCGCTGCCGTCGGTCATGTAGTCGTGCACCGCGATCGCCAGGCCGTCCTTGCCGGCGCAGGCCGAGGCGGCCAGCACGCGGGTGCGCGGCGGCACGGTCATCGCCTCCAGCACGCCCGGCTTCGGATCGTGGCCGTCCACCGTCAGGCAGGCCAATGCCGGCTTGCGTTGTTGCAGCACCTGTCCGGCCAGCCGCGCGGCAAGCGCGGCTGGCACGTCGATGCGGAAGACCTGCACGTCGGTGATCGCTTCCACCGGCGGCGGGGCCGGACGCGTTGCGATGGTGGGAGCCGCCGGGGCCGCCGCTTCCGGTGATTTGCGCGTTTGCAGCACTGCCAGCCCGATCACCACCGCGATCAGCGCCAGCAGGCCCAGCTTCAGGCGCTTGCCGAACGCCGGGCGGGCCTTGCCGGACTCGTCGCCACGGCTGGCCGTAGGCAGGTAGCTGGGCAGCTCGTCGCGCGAGCTTTCCAGCAGGCCGAGCTCGCGCAGGATCTGGCGCCCGCGCGGCTGGTCCTCGGCGCGCACGATCCAGACCGCGGGGATGTCCTTCGGCGCCTTGCGGCTGTCGTAGCTGAAGTTGCCGCGGCGGTGGCCGCGGTAGCTGCGGCCGTGCTCGATCTTGACCTCGATCCCGGCCTCGCGCAGCAGTTGCGCCACCGCCTCCACGTTCTCGAGGCGCTGGCTGGAAAACACCTTCCTCACGGCGCGGCCTTGTCCGGCAGCACCCGGATCATGCCTTCCTGCGCGGTGCTGGCCACCAGCCGCCCGCTGCGGTCGAAGATCTGGCCGCGCGCCAGGCCGCGCGCGCCCTGCGCGCTGGGACTGTCGATCGAATACAGCAGCCACTCGTCGGCGCGGAAACTGCGGTGGAACCACAGCGCGTGGTCCAGCGAGGCCATCTGCACGTTCGGCTGGTAGTAGCTGATGCCGTGCGGGAAGGTGGCGGTGCCCAGCAGGTGGAAGTCGCTGGCGTAGGCCAGCAGCGCGCGGTGCAGCTCCGGCGCGTCGCCCACCTTTTCGGTCAGGCGGAACCAGACCTGCTGGAACGGCGGGCGCTTGGGCGGGTTGATCTCATCGCGCGGATAGACGTGGCGGAACTCGAACGGGCCGGCGCGATTCAGCCAGCGCTGGACCATGGTCGGCAGCTGCGCCAGCCGTTCCGGCGGCAGCGCGGGGGCCGGTTCCAGGTCCTCGGGTTTGGGCACCTCCGGCATCGACAGCTGGTGCTCCACGCCCGGCTCGGCGTCCTGGAACGAGGCCGCGCAGAAGAAGATCACCTTGCCGTGCTGGATCGCGGTGACCCGGCGCACCGAGAAGCTGCCGCCGTCGCGGGTGCGGTCCACGTCGTAGACGATCGGCGCCTCGATGTTGCCGGCGCGCAGGAAATAGGCGTGCAGCGAGTGCGCCGCGCGCGGCTGGGTGAGGGTCGCCTGCGCCGCCGACAGCGCCTGTCCCAGCACCTGCCCGCCGAACACGTACTTGGTGCCGATGTCGCGGCTCTGGCCGCGGAACAGGTCATCTTCCAGCCGCTCCAGGGACAGCAGCTCGATGAGTTCGGAGACGGGCGCATTCATGCCCGCAATTATACGGGTGGGGCTTCCGTGGCGGGTTGCAGCCGCCGCAGCGCAACGGCGGCCAGCACCTGCGGCCACGGGAAGCGCGGGCCGGGGTCGCGCTTGCGACGCACGGCCACGGCCGGGTCGTCGCTGGCGGGGACGGTCTCGCGGTCCAGGTCCTCGTGCCCGGCGATCTGCGCCAGCGCCGGCAGCTCACCGCGCAACCATTGCAGCAATGCGGCCAGCGCGGCGATCTGCGCCTCCGTGTATGGCTCGTCCATCGCCTGCCGGCGCGAATCCAGCCAGTCGGGGAAGCGGCCGGTGTTGACCAGCTCGATGCCGACGCTGCGCGCGTTCCAGCCGCGGGTGTGGTGGGCGATGCGCGCGGGCGGCGCGTATTCCTCGATGCGGCCGTCGCGGTCGATGTAGTAGTGACCGCTGTTGCCGGTGCCGGAGGCGTACAGCACCCGCTCGCCGTAGGCGCGCGCGGCGGCGAGGTCGGGCAGCTCGGTGCAGTGGATGACCACGGTGTCCACCGCGTCCAGCGCGCGCTCCGCCAGCAGGCTGACGTAGGGCAGGGGGTGCGGATGGATCGCGGGCGCAGACATGCACCGATGCTAGCATTCGCCCATGAGAGGACATTGCATCCTGTCGCACGGCTTCGAAAGCGGCCCCGATGCGACCAAAGTGACTGCGCTGGCCGAGGTGGCCGAGCGTCTGGGCTGGACCCACGAACGCCCCGACTACACCGACCTCGACGCCCGCCGCGAGGTGACCCCGCTGGGCGACGTGCCGGCGCGCATCGCGCGTCTTGCGTCGCTGGCGCAGGCCGCCGCCGCGCGCGGCCCGCTGGTGCTGGCCGGCTCCAGCCTCGGCGCCTACATCAGCGGCGTGGTGTCGTTGCAGGTGCCGGTGGCCGGTCTGTTCCTGATGGCGCCGCCGGTGGTGATGGAGGGCGCGCCGCCGATGCCCGCCGCCGCCGTGCCGACCTCGGTCCTGCACGGCTGGCACGACGAGCTGATCCCCGCCGCGCAGGTGGTGGAGTGGGCGCGCGCGCGCGATGCGCGGCTGTTGCTGGTGAACGATTCGCATCGCCTGTCCGGCCACGTGCAGGCCAGCGCCGAGGCGTTCGCCGCACTGCTGGCGGCGCTGTGACGCCATGACGTTCTTCGCGTCCTGCGGCAAGGGCCTGGAATACCTGCTGGCCGACGAGCTGGTCGCGCTCGGCTGCGCGCGGGCCACTGCCACCATCGCGGGGGTCAATGTCGAGGGCAGCCTGCTGGATGCCCAGCGCGCAGTGCTGTGGTCGAGGCTGGCCAGCCGCATCCTGTGGCCGATCGCCGCGTTCGAGTGCGCCGACGAGCACGCGCTGTACGCCGGCGCGGCCGCGGTGGATTGGGCCCGGCACCTCTCGCCCGGCCACACCTTCGCCATCGACGCGCACGTCTCCGGCAGCGCCATCACCCACGCCCGTTACGCCGCGCAGCGGGTGAAGGACGCCATCGTCGATACCCTGCGCGCCAGCACCGGCCAGCGCCCGGACGTGGACGTGGAATCACCGGACGTGCGCATCCATCTGGTCGTGCGCAAGGGGCGTGCCACACTGTCCATCGACCTCTCCGGCGGCCCCATGCACCGGCGCGGCTGGCGGCGCGTGCAGGGCACGGCACCACTGAAGGAAACCGTGGCCGCCGCGGTGCTGCTGCGCGGCAGCTGGCCGCAGGCCTATGCGGAAGGCGGCGATCTGCTCGACCCGATGTGCGGCAGCGGCACGCTGCTGATCGAGGGCGCGCTGATGGCGGCCGACGTCGCCCCCGGATTGCTTCGCCACGGCGATGCGCCGCCGACCCGCTGGCTCGGGTTCGATGCCGATGCCTGGGCGGGCCTGCGCAGCGATGCCATCGCCCGCGAGGCGCGTGGCCGCGCCGCGCTGCGGCCCTGTTTCCATGGCAGCGACGTGGACCCGCACGCCATCCGCGCCGCCCGCGAGAACGCGCAGGCGGCGGGGGTCGAGGATGCCATTGGCTGGTCCGTGCGCGACATCGCAGGCCTTGCGCTGATGCAGAACCTAAGCGGCGTGGTCGTCTGCAATCCGCCTTATGACGCGCGCCTGGCCGCCGACCCGGCGCTGTATCGCGCGCTGGGCGAAGCGCTCAAGCGCGTGGCGCCGCAGTGGCGCGCGGCGCTGCTGTGCGGCGACGCCGAACTGGCCCATGCCACCGGGCTGCGCGCGAAAAAGCGCTACCAACTGTTCAACGGCGCCATCGAATGCAGCCTGATCGCGGTGGACCCCATCGCCCCGCCGCAGCGCGAAGGCGCGGAGAAGCGCGCGCTGCCGGAAGGCGCGTCCCCCAAGGGGATTTCCTCCGGGGCACAGATGGTGGCCAACCGCCTGCGCAAGAACCTCGACAGGCTGGCGCGCTGGCGCCAGCAGGAGCAGATCACCTGCTTCCGCGCCTACGATGCCGACATCCCCGAATACGCCTGCGCGGTGGACGTGTACACCACGATCGATGGCGAGACCTGGCTGCATGTGCAGGAATACGCCGCGCCGGCCGACATTCCCGAGGCCACCACCCGCAAGCGCTTGAGTGACCTGCTGCTGGCGGTGCGCGAGGTGTTCGGCGTGCCGCGCGAGCGGGTGGCGGTGAAGACCCGCAGCACCGGCAAGGGCGGCTCCAAATATGGCCACTTCGACCATCGCGGCGAGTTCCTCACGGTGGAGGAGGGCGCGGCGAAGTTGCAGGTGAACCTGTTCGACTACCTCGACACCGGGCTGTTCCTCGACCACCGCCCGCTGCGCGCGCGGATGGCGCTGGAGGCGCGCGGCAAGCGCTTCCTCAACCTGTTCTGCTACACCGGCGTGGCTACCGTGCAGGCCGCGGTGCAGGGCGCCGCGCAGACCACCAGCGTGGACCTGTCGGCCACGTACTTGGAGTGGCTGGCGGACAACCTGCGCGGCAATGGCATCGGCGGCACCCGCCACCGCATCGCCCAGGCCGATGCCATGAAGTGGCTGGAAGCCGACACCGGCGAATACGACGTGATCTTCTGCGACCCGCCGACCTTCTCCAATTCCAAGCGCGCCGCCGACTTCGACGTGCAGCGCGACCACGTGCGCCTGCTGCGCGCGGCACTGGCGCGGCTGGCACCGGGCGGAGTGCTGTACTTCAGCAACAACTTCCGCCGCTTCCGGCTGGACGAGGCGGCGCTGGCCGCGTTCGCCAAGGTGGAGGACATCAGCGCCTCCACCATCCCGCCGGACTTCGCGCGCAACCCGCGCATCCACCGCGCCTGGCGGTTGCAGCGACTGTAGAGTCAGGGAAGATCTGAACAACGCCATCCAGGCGTTAGCAGCCAACGCCAGGTCCGGCACAGGTCCGGACTCGGCTCACACGCATCAATCGCTTGTATGATCGATGCGTGGCCGGCCATCCATGGCCAGCGGGAGCCTCTGAGTTGATCAGAGGTTTCTTGGGGCTAGCAGACACACTCAGGGAGACGAGTATGCCCTTTGAACTGCGATTCGCCGCCACGGCCATGGCCGTGGCCCTTGCAGCAATTCCTGCAACGAGCGCGCAAAGTGTCGGCGCGGAGGAATCGGCCAAGGTGTATCAAGCGTTCCTGACCTCATGGCAGGGAGAAGATGAAGCGCCCCTCAATGTGGCGGCAGACGCAGAGCCGCTGTCGCCCCAAGACCTCAAAGAGATATCCTCCTGCGCCGGCGGTGCTGCTGGGTGGAAGGTGGCTGCAACGAGTACTCCACTTGCTGCCCAGCTCAGTGCACTTCCATGGGTCCGTATCGTCAAACCTGGCGAGTCACCAATCGTGGATCCTGCAAAGCTAATCATGCGTGGCGTGCCTGTCGATGAGGCCGTGAAGCAGGGATTCGCCCACGGACTGCTCACTCTCTCCATGGTTGCTTTCGAACGCTCCGGACAGAGAGCTGCTCTCAACTATTCCTTTGTCTGTGGTCTGCTCTGCGGGAATGGCGGCACCGTTCTGCTGGAGCGCACTCAACAGGGTTGGGTGCGCAGCAAGACCGAATGCGGCACGTGGGTGTCTTATTCGGGAAGACCTGGCAATTCGTTCATGCCGATGCCACCTCGTGGTGCCGCTTGACTCAGGCGTCAGGTCCACGGCAGTCAGGCGGGGTTGCCGGTCTTCGGCATCAGACCGCACGCGAGTAGTGCGGCCGGGCGTCGGGGTCGGATGGGGCGAGGTAGCGGTCGAAGCACATCGCGATATTGCGTAGCAGCAGCCGCCCGCGCGCGGTGGCCTGGATGCGGTCGGGCAGCATGCGCACCATGCCGTCTTTGATCAGCGGCTGCAGGCGCGCGATGTCTTCGGCGAAGTAGTGGCGGAAGTCGATCCCGTAGCGGCGCTCCAGCGCGGCGATGGGGATCTCGCCCTGGCACATCAGCGACTGGATCAGCTCGGCGCGCAGTTCGTCGTCCTCGCTCAGGCGCATGCCGCGGAACACCGGCAGGCGGCCGGCGTCGATCGCGGCTTCCCAGCCGGGCAGGTCGCGCGGGTTCTGGCTGAAGCTGTTGCCAATGTGGCTGATCGCCGACACTCCAAGCCCCACCAGATCGCTGTCGGCATGGGTGGTGTAGCCCATGAAGTTGCGGTGCAGCCCGCCGCGCTGCTGCGCGCGCGCCAGCGCGTCGTCGGGCAGGGCGAAGTGGTCCATGCCGATGTACACGTAGCCGGCGGCGGTGAGTTTCTCCACCGCCAGCTGCAGCAGCGCCAGCTTGGCCTCGCCGTCCAGCAGCAGGGTTTCGTCGATCTGCTTCTGCGGCTTGAACAGGTGCGGCAGGTGCGCGTAGCTGTACACCGCGAGCCGGTCCGGCTGCAGCGCGATCACCGTGTCCAGGGTGCGCGCGAAGCCCTCCAGGGTCTGCGCCGGCAGGCCGTAGATGAGGTCGATGTTGACCGAGCGCATCCCCGCCCGGCGCGCGGATTCGATCACCGCGCGGGTCTCGGCTACGCCCTGCACGCGGTTCACCGCCTGTTGCACGGCCGGGTCGAAGTCCTGCACGCCCAGGCTGATCCGGTTGAAGCCGGCGGCGGCCAGCGGCGGCAGCCAGTCGGGCGGGCAGTAGCGCGGGTCGATCTCGATCGAGATGTCGCGGTCGTCGCCCTCGGCGAAGTGGAACTGGCGGCGCAGGGCGTCCACCACGTCCGCCAGTTGGAGGGGGGAGAGGAAATTCGGGGTGCCGCCGCCGAAGTGCAGCTGGATCACCTCGCGGTCGCGGTCGAACAGCGGCGCGATGAGCGCGATCTCGCGGTGCAACCGCGCCAGATACGCCTCGCCGCGGGCGGTGTCGCGGGTGATCACGCGGTTGCAGCCGCAGTAGAAGCACGGGCTGAAGCAGAACGGCACGTGCACGTAGAGCGACAGCCGGCGCGGGATCGGTTCCTCGTTGCTGGCCTGGATCACCGCACGCAGCTGCGCCTCGCCGAAGTCGGTGGTGAACTGTGGCGCAGTCGGGTACGAGGTGTAGCGCGGGCCGGGCCGGTCATAGCGGCGCACCAGATCGGCATCGAAGGTGACGTGCTGGGAGTGCATGCCCGCAGCTTAGGCAGTCGCGGGCGGGAGCGACTTGATCCTGGTCAACCATTCCGGCCGATCCCGGCGGGAGGGGCTCAGCGGCGATCCAGCCGGTACACGCGGGTGTCCAGGCGCGAGAGGCCATCGATGAAGCCGGGGCTGCCGGGCGGGATCGGCCGCTGCTCCAGCAGTTGCACGCGCCAGTGATCGGCATACAGCGCCTCGACTTCCGGCTGCTCCACGCTGAACGGCGGGCCGTCGCGCTCGGCCTGCGGGTATTCCAGGGTGAGCAGCAGGCCGCGGCAGCCCTGCGGCAGGCGCGCGTACAGCTCGCGTGCGTAGCGTTGGCGCATGTCGGAAGGCAGGGCGATCAGCGCGGCGCGGTCGAATACCGCGGCGCACCCGGCCAGCAGTTCGGCGTCCAGCCCGAAGGCATCGCCGCAGATCAGCTCGATGCCGCCGGCGCGGTGGTGCAGGCCGTAGCGGGTTTCTTCGACCTCGGGCATCAGCCCGTGCTCGGCGAAGAACTCATCCACCGCGATCTGCGACAGTTCCACGCCCAGCACGCGGTGGCCCTGCGCGGCCAGCCAGGCCAGGTCCAGCGACTTTCCGCACAGCGGCACGAACACCTGTGCCCCCGCCGGGACGGCCAGCGCCGGCCAATGCTTGAGCAGCAGCGGGGTCGGCGTGGGCTGGTGGAAGCCGATCTCGTGGTTGGCCCAGCGTTGTTGCCAGAAGTCGGGTTGCATGCGTGTCTCCTCGGATCGGCGGCGCCTACCGCCGCGCATCCCGCCACGCGACGCGAAATGCCGCTGCGCGGAACGCGCGACGGCTTCGCCGCCGTAACTCAGGCCTCCACCGCCAGTCCGTCCACCTTCTGCCAGCCGCGCGGCAGCAGGCCGCCGCGGCTGCCACGCGCGCCGAGGTAGGCGTCCAGATCCTTGAATGCCAGGGTCATGGTGCGCGCGCCGGAGGCGACCAGCAGCTTGCCGCCGGCGGGCACCACCGCCACCGCCACCACCTGCTCGGTGCCGCGTTTGGCCTTGGGGATCTCGATCAGCTTGTTGCCCTTGCCTTTGTCCAGTTCCGGCAGCTCCGCCAGCGGGAAGGCGAGCACGTGCCCGGCGCTGGTGGCCACCACCACGCGGTCGCTAGCGGGGTCGTGCACCGGCGCGGGTGCCAGCACGCGCGCACCCTCCGCGAGCGAGAGCAACGCCTTGCCGGCCTTCTGCCGGCTGGTCAGGTTCTCGAACCGGGTGACGAAGCCATAGCCGTGGCTGGAGGCCAGCACCAGGCGGTCGTCGTTGCCGGCGCTGGCCAGCGCCTGGAAGCTGGCGCCGGGCGCGGGGGCGAAGCGTCCGGTCAGCGGCTCGCCGTTGCCGCGCGCCGAAGGCAGGGTATGCACGGCGGTGGAATAGCTGCGCCCGGTGGAATCCAGGAACGCCACCTGTTGGGTGCTGCGGGTGCGCACCGCCGCCAGCAGCCCGTCGCCCTCGCGGTAGGACAGCGCGGCGGCGTCGATGTCGTGGCCCTTGGCCGCGCGCACCCAGCCCTTCTCGCTCAGCACCACGGTCATCGGCTCGCTGGCGACCAGCTCGGTCTCGTCCAGCGCCTGCGCGGCCTGGCGTGCCACCAGCGGGCTGCGGCGGGCGTCGCCGAACTTCTTGGCATCGGCCAGCAGCTCGTCCTTGATCAGCTTCTTCAGCTTCGCCTTGCTTTCGAGGGTGGCCAGCAGGGTCTTGCGCTCGGCGGCGAGCGCGTCCTGCTCGCCGCGGATCTTCATTTCCTCCAGCCGCGCCAGCTGGCGCAGCTTGGTGTCGAGGATGTAGTCGGCCTGCTCCTCGGACAGCCCGAAGCGCGCCATCAGCACCGGCTTGGGCTCGTCCTCGCTGCGGATGATGCGGATCACCTCGTCGAGGTTGAGGAAGGCCACCAGCAACCCGTCCAGCAGGTGCAGGCGGCGCTCGACCTTGTCCAGGCGGTGCTTGAGGCGGCGGGTGACGGTGTCCTGCCGGAACGCCAGCCACTCGCTCAGCAGCATCTTCAGGTTCTTCACCTGCGGGCGCCCGTCCAGCCCGATCACGTTGAGGTTGACCCGGTAGCTCTTCTCGAGGTCGGTGGTGGCGAACAGGTGGCCCATCAGCTGCTCGGCGTCCACCCGGTTGCTGCGCGGCACCAGCACGATGCGGGTGGGATTGGCATGGTCGGACTCGTCGCGGATGTCCTCCAGCCACGGCAGCTTCTTGGCGCGCATCTGCTGGGCGATCTGCTCGATCACCTTGCCCGGGCTGACCTGGTAGGGCAGTTCGGTGATGACGATGTTGCCCTGTTCGCGCACGTACACCGCCCGCGCGCGCACCGAGCCACTGCCGGTCTCGTACATCGCCTGCAGGTCCGCGGCCGGGGTAATGATCTCCGCCGCGGTGGGGTAGTCGGGGCCGCGCACGTGCTCGCACAGGTCGCGCACCGTGGCATCGGGATCGTCCAGCAGGCGCACGCAGGCGCTGACGATCTCGCCCAGGTTGTGCGGCGGCACGTCGGTGGCCATGCCCACGGCGATCCCGGTGGTGCCGTTCAGCAGCAGGTGCGGCAGCCGCGCCGGCAGCCAGCTCGGCTCCTCCAGCGTGCCGTCGAAGTTCGGCGTCCAGTCCACCGTGCCCTGGCCCAGCTCGCCCAGCAGCACTTCGGCGATCGGCGAGAGCTTGGATTCGGTGTAGCGCATCGCCGCGAACGATTTCGGGTCGTCGCTGGAGCCGAAGTTGCCCTGGCCGTCGATCAGCGGATAGCGGTACGAGAACGGCTGCGCCATCAGCACCAGCGCCTCGTAGCAGGCCGAATCGCCGTGCGGGTGGTACTTGCCGATCACGTCGCCCACGGTGCGCGCGGACTTCTTCGGCTTCGCCCCGGCATTGAGGCCGAGTTCGCTCATCGCGTACACGATGCGGCGCTGGACGGGTTTGAGCCCATCGCCGATGAACGGCAGGGCGCGATCGAGCACCACGTACATCGAGTAGTCGAGGTAGGCGCGCTCGGCGTACTCGCGCAGCGGGATCTGTTCGAAGCCGTGGAAGGTGGAGCGGGGGAGTTGGTCGGTCATCCCGGCATTTTACGGGGACGGCCGCGCCGCGTGCCGGGCCAGCGCCCAGGCCACGTGTTCGCGCACCACCGGCGAGGGATGCGCGCGGCGGCGCTCCAGCGCGGTTAGCACCTCGGGCGTGGTCGGCGCGTTGCCGAGCGCGATCGCAATGTTGCGCAGCCAGCGCTCGTGCCCGCTGCGGCGGATCGCGCTGCCTTCGGTGCGGCGCAGGAACTCGTCCTCGTCCCAGGCGAACAGCTCCGCCAGCGTCGCCCGGTCCAGCCCGTTGCGGGCGCGGAAATCGGGCTCGTCGGTGCGGCGCGCGAACTTGTTCCACGGGCACACCAGCTGGCAGTCGTCGCAGCCGAAGATGCGGTTGCCGATCAGCGGGCGCAGGTCCTCGTCGATGCTGCCCTCGTGTTCGATGGTGAGGTAGGCGATGCAGCGGCGGGCGTCCAGCCGGTAGGGCGCGACGATGGCCTGGGTCGGGCAGATGTCGATGCAGCGGGTGCAGCTGCCGCAGTGCGCGCTGGCCGGTGGGTCCACGGGCAGCGGGATGTCCACGAACAGCTCGCCGAGGAAGAACCAGCTGCCGCCGTCCTTGTCGATCAGGCAGGTGTGCTTGCCGATCCAGCCCAGCCCGGCGTTGCGCGCCAGCGCGCGCTCCAGCACCGGCGCGGAATCGGTGAAGGCGCGATAGCCGAACGGGCCGATCTCGGCCTGCACCTGCTCCGCCAGTTTCTGCAGGCGGTTGCGCAGCAGCTTGTGGTAGTCGCGGCCCAGCGCATAGCGCGCCACGTAGGCGCGCTCGCCGTCCGCCAGCGCCTGCCATGCCGCGTCCGGGTCCTGGCCGTAGTCCAGCCCGACCGAGATCACCCGCACGGTGCCCGGCAGCAGCTCCGCCGGGCGCGCGCGCAGGGCACCGTGGCGGGCCATCCAGTCCATCGAGCCGTACAGGCCCTGCGCCAGCCAGTCGAGCAGGTGCGCCTCGTCCTCGCGCAGGTCGATACCGGAAATACCGACGCGCTGGAAGCCGGCCGCGCGCGCCAGGGCGCGGATGCGGTCGGCCAGCGTGGCGGGATCGGAAGCGGACATGCGCGGCAGTATAGGTGGCACACACATCCACACCTGCGCCGGCCCGGGCGCGGCCTGACGGGCGCGGTCTAGAATCGCGTCCATGCCCGCGCCGTTGCCCCTGTTCGATGCCGTCGCCCTGCGCACGCTGGAAGCGCGCGGCATCGCCCTGCTGGGCGGCGATCCCGGCGTGCTGATGGCGCGTGCCGGGGCGGCCGCCTGGCGCTGCGTGCGCAAGCACTGGCCGCAGGCGGCGCGGATCGTGGTGGCCTGCGGGCCGGGCAACAACGGCGGCGATGGTTACGTGCTGGCGCGGCTGGCCCGCGAGGCCGGGCGCGAGGTGCGCGTGCTGCGCGTGGCCGAGCCGGCCAGCGCATTGGCCCAGCGCGCCTGCACGGCCTATCTGGCGGCGGGCGGGGTGATCGCGGGTGAACTCGGCGAGGCCGACCTGATCGTGGACGCGCTGTTTGGGATCGGCCTGTCGCGCGCGCCGGAGGGGCCGGCGGCGGCGCTGATCGCCGCCATCAACGCGCATCCGGCGCCGGTGCTGGCGCTGGACGTGCCCAGCGGGATCGACGCCGGGCGCGGCTGCGCGCTGGGTGTGGCGGTGGTGGCCGATCGCACCCTGCAGTTCCTCGCTCGCCACCGCGGCCTGCGCACCGGCGCGGCGCTGGATCACTGCGGTGAACTGGAGCTGGCGGCGCTGGACCTGCCGGCGGATGTCTTCGAGGGCCTCGCGCCTGCCGCGTGGGGCTACCGCCGCGATGCCCTGGCCGGGTTCTTCCCGCTGCGCCCGCGCGATGCCCACAAGGGCCGGCATGGCCACGTGTTGTGCATCGGTGGCGATGCCGGCAGCGGCGGCGCGGTGCTGCTGGCGGCGCAGGCCGCGCTGCGCTGCGGGGCCGGGCTGGTCAGCGTGGCCACCCGCGAGGCGCATGTGCCGGCGCTGCTGGCGCGCTGCCCGGAGGCGATGGTGCATGCCATCGAGGGCACCGCCGCGCTGCGGCCGCTGCTGGCGCGCGCGGACGTGGTGGCGGTCGGCCCCGGGCTGGGTCAGGGCGAATGGGGTCGGGCCCTGCTCGCCGCCGCGCTGGACAGCGGCAAACCGCGGGTGCTGGACGCGGATGCGCTGAACCTGCTGGCCGAACGCGGCGCGGACCTGCGCCCCGAGGACGTGATCACCCCGCACCCGGGCGAGGCGGCGCGCCTGCTGGGCGTCACGACTGCCGAAATCCAGCGTGACCGTTTCGCCGCCGTCGCCGCGCTGCAGGCGCGCTATGGCGCAGTGGCGATCCTCAAGGGTGCGGGTAGCCTGGTGCAGGCGGACGCGGGCGCACCCGCCGTGGTGTGCGCCGGCAATCCCGGCATGGCCACCGGCGGCATGGGCGATTTGCTCACCGGCTGCATCGCCGCGCTGCGCGGGCAGGGGATGAGTGCCGCCGATGCGGCCGTGGCCGGCGCCCTGTTGCATGCCGCCGCTGGCGATGCCGCCGCGCGCGAGGATGGCGAGCGCGGCCTGCTGCCGTCCGACCTGCTGCCGTGGCTGCGCCGGCTGGCCAATCCGATGCGACGATAGCCGGCCATGCCCCATCTCACTCTGCCCGATCCGGCCGCCACCGAGGCCCTCGGCCTGCGCCTGGCGCAGGCGCTGCCGGCGCGCGCCGTGGCCTACCTGCACGGCGATCTCGGCGCCGGCAAATCCAGCCTCGCGCGCGCGCTGCTGCGCGGGCTGGGCGTGACCGGCACCATCCGCAGTCCGACCTATACCCTGGTCGAGCAGTACCCGCTGGCGCAGGGCGCGCTGGCCCTGCATCTGGATCTGTACCGGATCGGCGACCCCGGCGAGCTCGAGTTCCTCGGGCTGGACCCGGAGGCGGCCCGGCTGTGGCTGGTGGAATGGCCCCAGCGCGGGCATGGGGCGCTGCCGCCGCCGGACCTGGACATCCAGCTGGCGCTGCAGGGCGCGGGGCGCGCCTGCGCGCTGGAGGCGCAAACCCCGGCCGGGCGCGAGTGGCTGGCCCGGGCCGGCTTCGGGTGAGGCGCTTGGCAAGTTGCGGTGATGTTTACGTGCCCTGATTGAGGAAAATCTCGCAGGTGCCGGATTATTCAGGGAAAAGTGCTTGCGATCCTGCCCGGAAAGTGGTTCACTCCGGGCCATGCGCCTGAGGGGGAGCCACCGCAAGCCTGCCATCGCGGCCGCCATCGGCCTGGTCGCGCTCGCGCTGCTTCCGGTAAAAGCCTCTGAAATCAGGCAGTTGCGAATCGAGGCTGGGCCGACCGGCACGCGCGCCGAGCTGCATCTGGACAAGGTGGGCGAGTACCGCCTGATCCCGCTGTCGAATCCCGAGCGGTTGGCGGTGGATTTCCCCGACAGCCATCTGGCGCGCGGCCTGGGCCTGCCGGGTGCGGCCGGGCTGGTGAAGGCCGTGCGCACCGGGCAGCCAGTGCCGGGCACGGTGCGGGTGGTGTTCGACCTGGCCGGCAAGGTGAAGGCGATCCCGACCACGCTGGACGGCGCCGCCAGCGGTGCCGTGCTGGTGCTGGAATGGCCGGGCGATGGCCCCGCCGCGGCGCAGGCCGTCGCCTCGGCGCCCGCGTCGGCTGCCCCGTCGGGCAGCGCGGCAGGCAGTGCGCCGGGCGCCGCCCCGAGCGATCCGATCGCGGCCTTCGCGCAGCACGCGCCGCCGGCCTCCGCCAATCCCGGCCCGACTTCCGCGGCGCCCGTCCTCGCGGCAACCTCCATGCCGGCCCCCGCCGACGACGACGCCCCCGCGCCGGCCGATCCGCCGCTGCCGCCGCCCCCGCGTCCGGCGCTGCAGGCGGGGATGCGGCCGCTGGTGGTGGCCATCGATGCCGGCCACGGCGGGCAGGACCCCGGTGCGCATGGCCCCGGCGGCACCCGCGAGAAGGATGTCACCCTGGCGATCGCGCGCGAGCTGGCGCGCCAGGTGAACGCCACCCCGGGGCTGAAGGCCTACCTCACCCGCGACAGCGACGTGTTCATCCCGCTGGAATACCGCGCCCGCCGCGCCAGCGCCAACAAGGCCGACATCTTCATCTCGATCCACGCCGATGCCGCCGAGAACCGCGGCGCGCGCGGGTCGTCGGTGTACATCCTGTCCACCCGTGGCGCGTCCTCGCAGCGCGCGCGCTGGCTGGCCGACAAGGAAAACGCGGCCGACGTGATCGGCGGCGCGCGCGTGCGGGTGGCCGACAACACCTTGACCTCGGTGCTGCTGGACCTCACCCAGAGCGGCAACATGAAGGCCTCGGAGGACGCGGCCCAGCACGTGCTGGGCGGGCTGAAGCGGGTCGGCAACAACCACAAGCCGGACATCGAGCGCGCGAATTTCGCGGTGCTGCGCACCTCCGACAAGATGCCGGCGATGCTGGTGGAAACCGCCTTCATCTCCAATCCGGAGGAAGAAAAGCGGCTCACCGACCCGGCGTTCCAGCGCACCCTGGCGCGCGCCATCCTGGACGGCGTGGACACCTATTTCTCGCGCCAGCCGCCGCCGGGCACGCTGTACGCCGCGCGCGCGCAGGCCGCGCAGTCGGCGCAGGCGGACGTGCCGGTGCGCAGTGGCATCGGCGGCAGCCGCTGAGTGCCAGCGGCTACACTTGGCGGGTGAGCCCCCGCCAATGACGATCCGCCAGCTTCCCGACACCCTCATCAACCAGATCGCCGCCGGCGAGGTCGTCGAGCGGCCCGCCTCCGTGGTCAAGGAATTGGTGGAGAACGCGCTCGATGCCGGTGCCAAGCGCATCGACATCGACCTCGAGGACGGCGGCATCCGCCTGATCCGCATCCGCGACGACGGCGGCGGGATCGCGCCGGAGGAACTGCCGCTGGCGGTCAGCCGCCATGCCACCAGCAAGATCGCCTCGATCGACGACCTGGAAGCGGTGGCGACGCTGGGCTTCCGCGGCGAGGCGCTGCCGTCGGTCGCCTCGGTCAGCCGCTTCCGGCTGGTGTCGCGCCGGCCGGACGCCGACCACGGCGCCGAGCTGCGTATCGAGGGCGGCCGCCACGGCGAGGTGGTGCCGCAGGCGCATCCGCCCGGCACCACGGTGGAAGTGCGCGACCTGTTCTTCAACGTCCCCGCGCGACGCAAGTTCCTGCGCGCCGAGCGCACCGAGCTGGGGCACATCGAGGACTGGCTGCGCACGCTGGCGCTGGCGCGGCCCGACGTGGAGATCCGGGTCAGCCACAACGGCAAGCCGTCGCGGCGCTGGAAGGGCGAAGGGAACTTGTTGTCCGAGGTGCGCCTGCACGAGGCGCTGGGCGAGGAGTTCGTGCGCAACGCATTGCGCGTGGACCACGCCGGCGCGGGCATGCGCCTGCACGGCTGGATCGCGCAGCCGGCCTACAACCGCGCCAGCGCCGACCAGCAGTACCTGTACGTCAACGGCCGCAGCGTGCGCGACCGCAACGTCGCCCACGCGGTGCGCCAAGCCTACAGCGACGTGCTGTTCCACGGCCGCCACCCGGCCTACGTGCTGTTCCTCGAGCTCGACCCGCGCGGGGTGGACGTCAACGTGCACCCGGCCAAGCACGAAGTGCGCTTCCGCGAATCGCGCCTGGTGCACGATTTCGTCTATCGCACGCTGCATGCCGCGCTCGCGGATACCCGCGCCGGCGCCGCGCCGGCGCCGGCCTATGCGGCCACGCCCGGAGCGCTGCCTGCGCACGCGCCGGTGGCGGGCGGCGGCCATGCCGCATCCGGGGCGCCGGCATTCGCGCCGCAGCAGCAGGCGATCGGCCTGCGCGTGGCCGATGCGCCCGCGGCCTACGCGGCCCTGTATGCGCCGCGCGAGGAGGCCGTGCCGGCGCCATTCGCGCCCGCGGTGGCGATGCCGGAGGATGCGCCCGGCGGCATGCCGCCGCTGGGCTTCGCCCTTGCCCAGCTGCACGGTATCTACATCCTGGCCGAGAACGCCGATGGCCTGATCGTGGTGGACATGCACGCCGCGCACGAACGCATCGGCTACGAGAAGCTGAAGGCCGCGCACGACGGCGAAGGCCTGCGCACGCAGCCGTTGCTGGTGCCGAGCAGCCTTGCGGTGTCCGAGCGCGAGGCCGACGTGGCCGAGCGCGAGGCCGAAACGCTGGCGCAGCTGGGCTTCGAGGTGCAGCGCAGCGGTCCGCAGTCGCTGCTGCTGCGCAGCGTGCCGGCGCTGCTGGCGCATGGCGACGTGGAGGCGTTGCTGCGCGACGTGCTTGCCGACCTGCGCGAGCATGGCAGCACCCGCCGCGTGGCCGAAACCCGCGACGCGCTGCTGGCCACCATGGCCTGCCACGGCGCGGTGCGCGCCAACCGCCGGCTCACGATCCCGGAGATGAACGCCCTGCTGCGCCAGATGGAGGCCACCGAGCGCTCCGGCCAATGCAACCACGGCCGTCCCACCTGGACGCGCTTCTCGCTTGCGGAGATGGACAAATGGTTCCTGCGCGGACGCTGATCCTGCTGGCGGCGGCGCTGCTGGCCGCGTGCAACCGCGACAGCGGCCCCAGCGCGGCGGCACTGGCTGCCAGGGCGAAGGCGCAGGCGGCCTTCGAGGCCTCCGAGCAGGCCTGGCGCACGCAGCGGCTGGCCGACCTGACCCGGCCCGACGGCTGGACCAGCCTGGTCGGGCTGCACTGGCTGGACCCGGGCACGCACCGGGTGGGCAGCGCGGCCGACAACGGCATCCGGCTGGCGATGGGGCCGGCGCATCTGGGCGTGTTCACGGTACGCGCCGGCAAGGTGCGCTTCGTGGCGGATACCGCGGTCACCATCGATGGCGCTCCCGCCCGCGGCGGCGAGCTGCGCAGCGATGCCGACCCTGGCGGGGCCAGCATCGTCGGATTCGACGACGGCAAGGGCCAGGCCAGCGTGATCCTGCGCGGCGGCCGGCTGGCGCTGCGGGTGAAGCATGCCGACGCCGACACCCGCCTGCGCTTCACCGGCCTCGACTACTGGCCGGGCGGCAACGGCTGGATCCTGCCGGCGCGTTTCATCCCGCATCCGCCCGGCAAGACGCTGCCGGTGGTGAACATCATCGGCATCACCGAGGACATCCCCAACCCCGGAGTGCTGGAGTTCACCCGCAACGGCAGCCGCTACCGGCTGGAGGCGCTGGACGAAGGCGAGGGCACCCTGTTCGTGGTGTTCGCCGACCGCACCAGCGGCCACGGCAGCTATGGCGCCGGCCGCTTCCTGGACGCGCCGCTGCCGGATGCGCAGGGCCGCGTGCGGCTGGACTTCAACCGCGCCTACAACCCGCCGTGCGCGTTCACCCTGTTCGCCACCTGCCCGCTGCCGCCGCCCGAGAACCGCCTGAACCTGCGGGTGGAAGCGGGCGAGAAGGCCTACCGCAAACCCGCGCCCGCCGCGCCATCGTCCTCCAGCGAGCCCGCCGCATGACCCTGCGCCTCTTCGTCCTGCTGTGCCTGACCCTGTTGGCCCCGATCGCGCGGGCCGGTGCGCCGGCGGCGCATCACCCGCTGCTGTGGAAGGTGTCCGACGCCGACAGCGCGGTGTACCTGCTTGGCTCGTTCCACCTGCTCAAGGCCGACGACTACCCGCTGCCGGTGGAGGTGGAACGTGCGTTCGCCGACAGCGCCGCGCTGCTGTTCGAAGTCGATCCCGCCGCGATGACCGCGCCCGAGACCCTCGCGGCGATGCAGAAATACATGGGTTACAGCGACGGCAAGACCTTGAGCGCGGTACTGCCCAAGTCCACCCTCGACAAACTCGGGCTGCTGGTGGGCGCCAGCGGCGGCAGCCTGCAGGCGCTGGAGCAGCGCGAGCCGTGGGCGGTGAACCTGAGCCTGACCCTGGGCATCACCCAGGCGCTGGGCCTGCGTGCGGATCTCGGCCTGGACCGCTACCTGATGCAGCGCGCGGCGGAGGCCGGCAAGCCCATGGCGGGGTTGGAGACCGTGGATGCCCAGCTGCAGGCGATGGACAGCGTGCCGTATGCCGAGCAGGTGCAGGGGCTGGACGAATTCCTGGCCGACCCGCAGAAGGCCGCGCGCCAGCTGCAGGACCTGCACGCGTGGTGGCGCGCCGGCGATGCCGACAGGCTCGATGCGGAGATGCGCGCGGAAATGGCGCGCAAGACCCCGCAGAGCTATCGCCTGCTGGACGTGGACCGCAACCAGGCCTGGTTGCCGCAGATCGAGAAGCGCCTGGCCGATTCGCACCGGGACAACACTTTGATAGTGGTGGGCGCGCTGCACCTGTTGGGGCCGGACGGGCTGGTGGAGCAGCTGCGTGCCCGCGGCTACACGGTGGAGCGCCTCTGCGATGGCTGCGCCCCGGTGGCCGCGGCAGACGCGCACTGACGGGGCTGCGCCCGCGGAGATGCGTGCGCGCAGGCGGCAGAGGTCAGCTTGCGGCGACGGTGACGATGCAGTCCACCGGGCAGGCCGGGATGCACAGATCGCAGCCGGTGCACAGCGGTTCCAGCACCGTGTGCATGTGCTTGGAGCCGCCGACGATGGCATCCACCGGGCAGGCCTGGATGCACTTGGTGCAGCCGATGCAGTCGGCCTCGACGATCCGCACCGCGTGCGCCGGCGCCTGCACGCCGCGGTCGCGGTCATAGCGCACCACGGCCACGTCGGGCCGGCCAAGCACGTGCGCCAGCGCGCGCGCGCCGGCATCGCCACCGGGCGGGCAGCGCTCCGGCCCGGCCTCGCCGCGCGCCATCGCCTCCGCATACGGGCGGCAGCCGTCGAAGCCGCACTGCCCGCACTGGGTCTGCGGCAGCAGGCGGTCGAGGCGCTCGGCGAGGTCGGCGAGCAGGCTATCGGTCATGGCGGGGATTCGTCGTCGGGGAGGCCGCGCTCGCTTCCGCGAATGTCCCCCGATGCCGGCCTCTGGCCGGCATCTCCTCCTTGATTTCGCTGCAGCGAACGCGGCCTCCCCGTGCAGGTGGTAGGCTGGTCCATCGCGTATGCATCGGGGGGCGGCGCGTCAGCGCACCGGCATCCCGGGCTGCGCGCCGGTGTCGGCATCCAGCAGGAACAGGCCGCCGCCGTCGAACCCGGCCGAAAGGATCATCCCCTCGCTTACGCCGAAGCGCATCTTGCGCGGGGCGAGATTGGCGATGAACACCACACTACGGCCGACGAGCTTCTCCGGTTCCCCGTAGCTGGCGCGGATGCCGGAGAAGATCTGGCGCTGGCCGAGCTCGCCGGCATCCAGCAGGAAGCGCAGCAGCTTGTCGCTGCCCTCGACGAAGCCGCACTCGAGCACCTTGCCGATACGCAGGTCGAGCCTGGCGAAGTCGTCGATGCCGACCGTCGGCGTGGCGGCGGGTGCGGTAGCGGTGGCGGGCTTCTCCGCGACCGGCGCGGTGGCGGCCGCAGGCGCGGCGAGGGTGTCCTTGGAGGCGTCGATCATGGCGTCGATCTGCTTGGGGTCGATGCGGGTGAACAGCGGCGTGTACGGCTGGATGGCGCGCGCCAGCAGCGGTGCTTCGAGGTCGCCCCAGGCCAGCACCGGGGCGCCGAGGAACGCCGCCGCCTGCGCGCTGGTGCGCGGCAGGATCGGCGCCAGCGCGGCGGCCAGCACGCGGAACAGGTTCAGGCCCTGGGTGCAGACCGCCTGCAGCTCGGCCTCGCGCGTAGCGTCCTTGGCGATCACCCACGGCTTGACGTCGTCGATGTACTTGTTGGCCTCGTCCGCCAGCGCCATCACCTGGCGGATCGCGCTGGCCGGGTCGTTGCGCTCGTAGGCCTCGCGCACCGGCGCCAGCGCGGCCAGGAACCGGGCGTACTGGTCGGGGTCCGGCAGCGCCGCGGCCAGCTGGCCGCCAAAGCGCTTCTCGATGAACCCGGCGCAGCGGCTGGCCAGGTTCACGAACTTGCCGACCACATCGCTGTTCACGCGTGCGCTGAAGTCGGCCAGGTTCAGGTCGAGGTCGTCCACCCCGCCCGAGGACTTGGCCGCGAAGTAGTAGCGCAGCGCCTCCGGGTCCAGCCCGGCATCGAGATAGGTGCGCGCCAGGATGAAGGTGCCACGCGATTTGCTCATCTTCGCGCCGTCCACCGTCAGGTAGCCGTTGACGTGCAGGCGGGTCGGCGCGCGCAGGCCGGCCCCGTGCAGCACCGCCGGCCAGAACAGGCCGTGGAAGTTGACGATGTCCTTGCCCAGGAAGTGGTGCAGCTCGGTGTCGGCCTCCGCCCCGGCGCGCACGAAGGCGTCGAAGTCGAGGCCGGCGCGCTGGCACAGGGTCTGGAAGCTGGACAGGTAGCCGATCGGCGCGTCCAGCCAGACGTAGAAGTACTTGCCGGGCTGGCCGGGGATGGGAAAGCCGAAGTAGGGCGCATCGCGCGAGATGTCCCAGGCACGCAGGCCGCCCTCGGCGTCCAGCCATTCCATCAGCTTGGCCTTGACCCCGCCGGCCGCCACGTCGCCGGCCAGCCACAGGCGCAGGAAACCCTCGAACCGGGACAGCTCGAAGAAGAAGTGCTCGGATTCGCGCAGTTCCGGGGTGGCGCCGGAGACCGCCGATTTCGGGTCCTTGAGGTCGGTGGGCGCATAGGTGGCGCCGCAGACCTCGCAGTTGTCGCCGTACTGGTCGGGCGCGCCGCAATTCGGGCAGATGCCCTTCACGTAGCGGTCGGGCAGGAACATGCCCTTGGCCGGATCATAGAACTGGGCGACGTGGCGGCGGCTGATATGGCCGCCGGCGTCCAGCGCGGCATAGATCGCCTCGGTGAGCGCGCGGTTGGCCGGCGAATGGGTGGAGTCGTAGTGGTCGAAGGCCACGCCGAACGCGGCGAAATCACGCTCGTGCCCGGCCTGGATCGCGGCGATGAAGGCCTCCGGCGTGGTGCCGGTCTTTTCCGCCGCCAGCATGATCGGGGTGCCGTGGGTGTCGTCGGCGCAGACGTAATGCACCGTCTCGCCGCGCATGCGCCGCGCCCGCACCCAGATGTCGGCCTGGATGTAGCCGACCAGATGGCCCAGGTGCAGCGGGCCGTTGGCATAGGGCAGGGCATTGGTGACGAGCGCGGGGCGTGGCATGGGCGTGGCGGTGCGGGAGGGGGCCGGATTATCGCATGCGCATCGCCGCACCCCGGAATGCGAAAACCCCGGCATGGCCGGGGCTTTCGCTGTGGATGCCGCCTCGTGCGGGCGCGTCAGTCCACGCGTACCCAAGTGGCGGTCTTGCAGAAGAACGCGACGCAGCCCTTCACTTCCAGCTTCTTGCCGCCGTCGACCAGCTTCACCGACTTGGCGGTGAACTTGCGGTCGTCGGACGGCTTGTAGCCGTTGCCGCCGCCCCAGGTGCCGTCGCCCTGCGGCTTCAGGTCCCACAGAGTGACGATGCCGACGAACGGCTTGCCCTTGTACTGGCCGCTGCACTTGTCGCAATTGGCCGGCAGGCCCAGGTTCTCGGTGATCTTCGCGGCCAACGTGCCGTTCTTGGCCTCGTAGATCTCGGTGATGGTCATCGGCTTGCCGGTCTCGTCGTCCAGCGTCTTCCACTTGCCCACCGGCGACGCCGCGTGCTGCTGCGCGGTCGCGGCCAGCGAGAGCGTTGCCAACATCGCCATCAGGATCATCTTGCGCATCGGGTTCCCCTCCTCCGGGATCGGCAGGGCGCGGCGCGCCCCGTTGGGTGAGTTATACCCCATCCGTTGCGGTATGGAATGGCTTTCAGCGTTCCTGGGTCGCCGGCTGTTTTCGAGCCGCAGGGGGCGTATCGGGTGCGGGTGCGGGTCGAGGCGGCCCGTCTGGCGGCGGGGGTACTTTCTCCACGTCACCGATATGAACCTGGCCGGGGCGCAGATGGAGCCAGTACTGGTCCTGCCATTGCCGGTACTGCGCGGGGTCCCAGAACTGGGGCGCGTAGAACTGGGTGCCGTCGATCGTCCCGTAGCCGGGGACGTAGACCTGCATCGCGCTGGTCTGCGAGCCGACCCGGCTGCCGGTCATCCGGTTGCGCTCGCGCCGAAGCGCCTGCGCCAGACGGGGTGCGGTGGCGGCATCTTCGTACTCGGCCTGGACGGCGCGGCCCCGGGCCAGTGCCTGTCGGCGCTCATCCTCGCCGAGCTGGCTCCAGTAATAGTCGCGCTTCTTCGAGAAGAAGTCGTAGCGGCGTTCCGCCGCCAGGTCCATCCAGATCAGGCCCAGGACGCGATCCTGCGGTACCCCGGTGCCATCCCAGTACATCTCTCCGATGACAGCCTGCGATGGCTTGTCCCCGTACCAGGCCGCCTGCTTGAACTGCGCCAGCGCGGTGGCGTAGTCCTGGCGCTCCCAGGCTTGCAGGCCCAGGTTGCGATGGCGCAGGTCAGGATGCCCGTCCAGGAAGCCGGCAGCGGCGAGCATGTCGTCGTTGGTGGGATCGGTTGGCAGTGCGGCCCGTGCCGGGATGGAGAGCGCCGCAGGCAGGGCCAGCAACAGCATCAGCTTGGGGAGTGGGTGCATGGGATCGGCTCGTGCATTTCCGGCAAGGATGGCGAGCGTTGTCGCGATGCCGGTCGGAATGACTGGGCGGCTGCAAAAACGAAGGCCCGGCGATGCCGGGCCTTCGAGTAGACGACTGCAAGCCAAGCAATCAGAACTTGAAGTCGATGCGGGTGAAGAACGTGCGGCCCAGGAGATCATACTGGGTCGCGAACGCCGGAATGTTGCCATAGCGGGTCGCCACGCCGCTCGAAATGGTCGGCGGATCCCGATCCGTCAGGTTCTGGATGCCGAACAGCACCGACCACTTCGGCTGCTCGTAACGCACCGACACGGTGTGGTACAGCCGCGCCTCGGCCTCGATATCACGCACGGCATTGGTCCAGCCGAAGTACGTGAAAGTGGGCGAGAGCGTCAGCGACTTGGTCCGGCCCACGTAGTTCATGTACCAGGTCCAGCTCCAGTCGTTGCGCTTGAAGGTGGTACGCAGGTTGCCCACCACCTTCGGGCGTCCGATCGAGCCGTTGCGGTTCGAGGTGGAGAAGCCGCTGGCGGCCGAGGTGCTGAAGAACTCCTCGAAGTCCTCCATCGTGTACGTGGCCTGGGCCTCGACTTCCAGCTTGCCGAAGCTGAAGTTGCCGTCGTAGCGGCTCAGCAGGTCATAGCCACGCACCTTCTGCCGGTTCACGTTGACGTACTTCTGGTAGACCGTTTCGATCTTGTTCGGCGCGGTCGGGTGGTTGGACGGATTGCGCACGAACAGCGAGCAGAACTGGTTCGGATACACCTCGGCGCCATAGCAGCCGCCCAGGATGGTGGCCGCGGTCAGCTGCGCGATCTGGTCGCGGACGGTGTAGCTGAAGTAGTCGATGGCCATGCTGAACGGCCAGGACGTCGGCGTGAAGACGATGCCTGCTGTCTTCGCGCTCGAGGTCTCCGGCTTGAGCACGCCGGCGCCGCCCTGCGAGATCACCGTGGCCGACGAGGTGGCACCCGCAAAATTGTCGGGAATCCCTGCGGCGGCGCAGTTGGCGCGGATGTAGTCGTTGGTGCTCTGGCCCCAGTTGATGCACGGATCGATCGATGCCTGCGAGACGAAGCTGGACAGGTTGCCCAGGTAGAGCTCGTACAGGCCCGGCGCGCGGTAGGACGTACCCTTGGTGGCGCGCAGGCGGACCGCGGGGATGACCTGCCAGCCCAGGCCCAGCTTCCAAACATGGTCGGAATCACCGACGGAGGCGTAATCGAAGGCGCGCGCGGACATGTTCAGGGTGAGCGACTCGAACGCCGGCAGGCCCTTCAGCAAAGGCACTTCGACCTCGGTGAACACTTCCTTCACGTGGTCGCGGCCCTTGGTGACCACCGCCGAGCTCTGGCCCCACAGGTCGCCGCTGCGCTCCTGCTGGCTGGGTTGGTCATTGATGCCGAAATTACGGTATTCAGCGCCGATCGCCACGCTGACAGGGCCAGCAGGCAGGTTGAAGGCTTCGCCGGTGGCGACCGCATTGATCAGGTACTGGTCATACACGGTGTTGCCGGTGTGCCACTGGCCGACGGCCGCGACCAGCTGATCCATGCACTGGCCGCTGAGGAAGCAGGGGTCGAAGTAGTTGACCGACGGCGAGCGTCCGCCCGTCCACGGCCGCAGCGCCGGATCGACATCGCCCGACTTGGACTTCAGGATCGAAAGGACCGAGTAGTCGCCATCCGAGCGGGTGTAGGACAGGTTGGTCGTCCAGCTCCAGGTGTCGATGTTGCCGATCAGTCCGTCCAGACCGGTACGCAGGTAGTAGTAGTTGATGCGCACCTTCTGATCCGAGGGGAACGGCATCACCGGCTGCGCGATCCCGCTCGGCACCGGGCTGGCGAAGCTGGAGCCATCGGTGTAGCGATAGGACGACAGGATCGCGGTCGTGCCGCCGGTCAGCGGGAAGAACTGGCGCCAGCGGTGGGTGTCGGTGCCGCGGCGGTTGTACAGGAAATCGGTGGTCCAGTTGACCGCCCCGAGATTGAAGTCGGAGCTGGCGAACACGCTGAAGCGCTCCTGGCGGTCGATCAGCTGCTGCTCGCCGAAGAAGTCGAAGTTCAGCACGTCCTCGAAATACGCCTGCCCGGTGTTGCCGGGGCCATAGCTGGCATTGGTGCGCGGGCGGTAGCCCGGGATCAGGCCGATGGTGTTGCCGGTCGGCGACGGGATGTAGCGGGTGCCGTACACCGCATCGATGACGGTGTTGGCGTAGAGGTTGCTACCGGAGCAGCCGCCCAGCGGAGTGCCGGCCAGAACGGAGCGGTCCTGGCGGTCGATGCGGTTGCCGTTCTGGTCCCACACCAGGTCCTGCGCACAGCGCAGATAGTCGCGGTCGCGGAAACGCAGGGGCTCCTGCAGATAGTACTCGGCAGCGGCGGAGATGCTGCCCTTGCCGAAGTTCCAACCATTGGCGATCGAGAAGCTGACCGTTTCGGCGCCACCCTGCTGCGGAGCGCGGCCGGTGAAGCTGAACTCCGGTCCGTTGAAGTTCTTGCGGGTGATCAAGTTGACCACGCCGGCCAGCGCGTCGGAGCCGTAGATCGAGGAGGAGCCGTCCTTCACGATTTCCGCGCGCTGCAGGATCGACTGCGGGATCACGTTCAGGTCGAACGCCAGCACCTGGCCGCGGGTGCCGGCGGGGCCGGGGCGCTGGCCATTGAGCAGCACGGCGGTGCGCTGGGCGCCCAGGCCACGCAGGTTGATGGTCTGTACGCCTGTGCCGCCTTCCACCACGAAGCCGGCGAACTGGTTGCTGATCTGGGTGGAGCCGGCGGCGACGCTGGACTTCTGCAGCATCTCGGCCGTGTTGATCTGGCCGGCATCCACGCTGACGTCGGCCGAAATCACCTGGATTGGCGAAGTGGTGTCGTACTCCAAGCGCTTCAGCAGCGACCCGGTGACGGTGATCTTGTCGAGCTCCTTGGGCTCGTCCTTCTTCTTCGCCTCTTCTTGCTTGGCGGCGTCGGGCTTCTTGGCCCCTGTCTCCTGGGCCAGCGCAGGCATGCCGTACAGGCAGCCCAGCATGGCGACGAACAACGGCAATTTGCGCAGTCGGGCTGCGCGCGAGTGCTTCTTCATCAAATTTTCCCCAACACGGACGCCGGGCCCCTCCCGGCGTGCGACGTTAAAGAAAATTAATGTTTATTTCATCGCCCAGCAATAGAGAAGGTCGTGCGGAAATGGGGGAATATTGTGACGTTTATCGCAAAACAAGGCGATCGTTGAAGCATTACCGTCCCTGGCGAGCTCAGGGGTTGCGAGTGCAGTCGCGGGTCAGGAAATCCTCGATCAGGCGCAAGGTCTGGGCCTGCTGCCGCGGGTACCAGGGCATGCTGTGCGGCATGTCCGGGACCAGCACGAACTTCGCCGGCACCTTGTCCTTCACCGCCTTGTAGAACCCCTCGGCATGGAAGGCCGGGGTACGCACGTCGCGGTCACCCACGTACAGCAGGACCGGGATGCTGGCCTTGGCCGTGTTCTGCATCGGATCCATGCCCTTGACCGTGCGTCCCTGCAGGATCCGCTGCAGGCGATTCTCGCTCCACGACCAGCCCAGCTTGGTGAGGTCTGTGACCGGCGCGCCTGCGATCGCGCATTGGAACGGGCCATTCGGGCGCACCACTGCGGCGGCGGCGGCGAACCCGCCATAGGAGTAGCCGAAGATCGCCTCGCGCTTGGGATTGGCGATGCCCTCGCGGGCCAGCCAGGCAGCGCCGTCGTCGAGGTCATCCTGCATCTTCTGGCCCCATTCGGCATCGCCGGCCAGCCACAGCGCGCGGCCTAGCCCAGCGGAGCCGCGATACTGCGGGCGCAGTACCGCGTAGCCGCGCGAGGTCAGGAACGGCACCCAGCCGGTGGCGTCCCAGCCCGTGTAATCGCGCGCCCACGGGCCGCCGTGCGGGTGCACGATCGCCGGCAGCGGTCCCTGCGCCGGCGTCCAGCCGGCGGGCAGGTCGAGGATGGCCGGGATGGTCAGGCCATCGCGTGCGGTGTACTCCACCCAGCGCTGCTCACCGACCCACTCCGGCTTGAAGTCCGGATTCTGGTTGCCGAGGCTGACGATCCGCTTGCGATCCAGCAGCAGGTGATACGCCGGCGGGTCGCGGTGGCTGGATGTGGTGAACAGGATCTTTCCGAGGCTGTTGTCATAGCCGGTGATCGTGACCGTCTGGCCGGGGAAGTTCTTTTCCAGCAGCGACTGGATCGCCTGCATTTGCGGGTCGATGTAGGTGACTTCGACCCGCGGGCCCTCCACGGCAAAGCCGAGGATGCGGCCGAAGTTGCTGGGCTGCCGCCCGAAAATCAGGGCTGCAATCGAATAGTTCGGGTGTGCCAGCAGTGGCTCAGCGTCGAATTGGCGGGTCGCCGGGTCGTACATCCAGGCCTGCACCTTGTCGGAGAACAGGTCGGTGAGCACGTAGAACTTGCCGCTGGCTTCGTCGCGGCCCACGATGTCGACCGTGTAGCGCTCGCTCAGGCGACGGGTCAGGTTGGGGTGGACCACGAACTGCCCGCTCTGCGGATCGCGGATCAGGACCTGCTGCTCGTACTCGCCGCCGCCGACCGGCTCCAGCTGGGTGCGGGTGAGCAGCTCGCCGGTGCGGGGATCGAACAGGCCCGGCTCGGAGCGGCCGCCGCCCTTGAACAGCAGCTTGCTCTCGCCGCTGCGCAGGTTGTAGAGCAGGTAGTTGCTCGCCAGCGAGCCGGGGTCGAGCTGGCGGATGATCACATTGTCCGGGTCCAGCGGCAGCGGATTGACGAGCGATGCCGTACCCGCGAGCTCCAGGCAGCGGCGCATGTCCTCGGGCATGTCGATCTTGCTGGTCTTGGCGGCGAACGCCTCGTCGAATTTCTTGTGGCTGGTATCGGTGAGATAGGCCTTGCTGACGAAGGTCTTGGTTGCGCCGGTTTGCTTGCCCTCGCCGCAGCCACCAAGCTGGCCGGTCCATTCCTGCCGTCCGATGACCAGGATGCGGTCGGCCTTCAGTGCGCTGGCCGCGATGAACTTCATGCGGTCACCCGAGGGCGTGATGCGGCTGCCTGCATCGATATGGTCGAGATCCCAGCTCGCGAGCGCGGTGTCCCCGTCCTTGCTGCCGGGGGCGACCACCAGCGCGACGAGGTTCTTGCCATCGGTGCTCATCGAAACCGACTGGATCGCCGGCGTCCGGGCCAGCACTTCAGCCGGGATTGGTTGCCCGGCCGTCGCGGCCAGGCTCGAGAAGGCAAAGCATGCCGCCAGCAACTGAATGCGGACGCGGAGGTGCATCGTATCGTTCCCCTGAAGAGTCGTTCCCCGGGGAAATCCTAGCAGCCCGCGCTACCATTCGTGGATGGAAACTCCCCCCCAAACCTACGCGCGCGCCGTGGACGCGCTCAACCGCGGCGACTGGGCGCAGGCATCGGCGCTGGCAGAGTCTCTGCTGCCGAAGATCCCGCCGCATGCGGGCGTCCATTTCGTCGCGGGCGTGGCGGCACTGCAGATGCAGCGCCTGCAGGAGGGGATTCGCCACCTGCAGCGAGCCGTCCACCACAACCCGCAGCGCCCGGACTATGCGGCGCAGTTCGCGCGCGCGTTGGCGATGGCGCGCCTGACCCGCGAGTCGGTGGTGGCGGCGGATGCCGCGCTGGCGATGGATCCGCAGGATGCGGCCACATTGGACACGCTGGCCGTGGTCTATACCCAGGCCAACGAGCACGCCAAGGCCGCGCCTTTGTTCGAGCTCGCCGTGCAGCGGACTCCAGGGCGTGCGGTGGGCCACTTCAATCTGGCCACATCGCTGACCTTCATTGGCCAATTGGAGCGCGCCGGGCAGGAGTACGAGGCCTGCATCGCCGCCGACCCCACGTTTTGGAAGGCGCACCTGGCCCTGGCCCAACTGCGCAAGGCCACGCCGGAGCAGAATCATCTGGACCGCCTGCGCGCCTTGCTGGAGCGGGCGGATGGCAGCGAGGCGCGGATGTACCTCAACCTGGCGCTGGCCAAGGAGCTGGAGGATCTGGAGGATTATCCGCGCGCGTTTTCCCACCTGGTGGCCGGCAAGGCCGCCGGCGGCGCAGGGCGCGGATACTCCAGCGCGCGCGATGCCGCCCTGTTCGATGCCATCCGCGCGCTATTCCCCGGTCCGATCGAGGCCAGTGGCGGGGATCCCGACCCGGCGCCGATCTTCGTGGTCGGCATGCCGCGCAGCGGCACCACCCTGGTGGATCGCATCCTGTCGAGCCATCCGCAGGTCCATTCGGCCGGCGAGCTGCAGAACTTCGGGGTGGTGCTCAAGCGGCTCTCGGGAAGCGCAACACCCGAATTGCTCGATCCCGACACCTTGCGTCGCGGCGCCAGGGTCGATCCCGGGGTGCTGGGCCGGGCCTACGTGGCGAGCACCCGGCCGGGAACGGCCGTGAAGCCGCGCTTCGTGGACAAATTGCCGCACAACTTCCTGTATCTCGGGCATATCGCACGTGCCCTGCCAAATGCCAGGATCGTCTGCCTGCGGCGCCACCCGATGGATACCTGCCTGGGCAATTTCCGCCAGCTGTTCGCGCAGACCAGCCCGTATTACGACTACTCCTTCGACCTGCTCGATACCGGGCGCTATTACCTCCAGTTCGATGCGCTGATGCGGCATTGGCAGCAGGTGCTTCCCGGACGCGTGCTGGAGCTGCACTACGAGGCGCTGGTGGACGACCAGGAGGGCCAGACCCGGCGCCTGCTGGCGCACTGCGGGTTGGAGTGGGACCCGGCCTGCCTGCATTTTTCCGACAATGCCGCGCCGGTGGCGACCGCCAGCGCGGTGCAGGTGCGTGAGCCGCTGCACCGGCAGGCACTGGCGCGCTGGAAGCGCTACGGGTCGGCGCTGGACGAGTTGCGCGCCCTGCTTGAGGAGGCGGGCATGCAGGTCGACTGACCGCCGCGATGCCGGCCCCGCCTGTCGCGGAGCGCGGTCACGGGAACGGTGTCGGCGGCTTTCCATTCCGGTGCGGCATGCCAGAATCCGCGCACGCCAACCGCCCTACCCGTCGTTACATGCCCATGTGCCGTCGTCGTCCCGCCTCTTTCCATGCCGTGCTTGCCGTCGGCCTGGCGCTGGCGACTCTGTGCGGTTGCCAGCGCGGGCGCGAGGTGGAGGCGCCGGCTTCCGCGCCGGCCGCGCCTGCGGATCCGGTCGCGGTGGCCGCGACACCGGAATTGAAAGATGTGATCGAAACCACCCCGGCCTACATCATCGGCATCAGCTATCCGCAGGAAGCGGTGCGCTATCCGCCGCTAGCGCGCGCGCTGCAGGATTACGCTGCGGCGGTGCAGGACCAGCTGATGCAGGCACTGGGCGAGTTGAAGGGGCGCAGGCCGGCGGTGCCGTACGACCTCAGCCTGAATTTCAGCCTGGTCGCGGAGACCCCGCGGGTGGTGGCGGTGGCTGCGACCGGCAGCAGCTACCTCGGCGGTGCGCATGGCGTGCCGCTGGAGCAGCGCTTCGTCTGGCTGCCGCAGATGCAGCAGATGCTCGCCGCCGAGCAGCTGATCCCGAACGCAGCCGATTGGGTGCCGGTGTCCGACTACGTGCGCGCACAGCTGAAGACGCGGGTGCAGCGCGATCTCGACGACGACCACCTGGATCCCGACGTGTACGCCGAGCAGCTGCAGATGCGCGGCGGCATGATCGACGAGGGCACCGCGCCGAAGCCCGCGCATTTCGCGCGCTTCGAGCCGGTGATGAATGCCGATGGCAGCATCCGCGCCCTGCGCTTCGTGTTTCCGCCCTACCAGGTGGCCCCGTACGTGGAAGGCACCCAGACCGTGGACGTGCCGGCCAGGGTGCTGCTGCCGCTGGTCGCACCCGCCTATCGGCCGCTGTTCCGCGCGGGCTGAGCGGGCGTCGCAGCCGCTGCGACGCCGCAGGTGCAGGCTGCGCCGATGCCGGCCCAGTTGCGCATCGCCTACGTCCATCCGGTTCAGACGCCTGCCGGCGCGGCGGCGGATAATCCCGGCATGGCCCTGCATCCCGTGCTCGCTGCGTTCCACCCGGCGGTGGCCGGCTGGTTCGCGCGCCGCTTCCCTGCGCCGACCCCGGCGCAGCAGCAGGCCTGGCCGGCGATCCGCACCGGCGCCGACGTGCTGGTGGCGGCCCCCACCGGCGCCGGCAAGACCCTGACCGGCTTCCTCGCCGCGCTGGATGCGCTGGTGCGCGAAGGCCTCACGCACGGGCTGCCGGATGCCACCTGCGTGCTGTACGTCTCGCCGCTGAAAGCGCTGTCCAATGACATCCACCGCAACCTGGAGGCGCCGCTGGCCGGGATCGCCGCGGAACTGGCGCGGCTGGGCCTGCCGGAGGTGGCGATCCGCACCGCGGTGCGCACCGGCGATACCCCGGCCGGCGAGCGCGCGGCCCTGCGCCGGCAGCCGCCGCATGTGCTGGTGACCACCCCGGAGTCGCTGTACATCCTGCTCAACTCGGCCTCGGGCCGGGCGATGCTGGGCGGGGTGCACACGGTGATCGTGGACGAAATCCACGCCCTGGTGCAGAGCAAGCGCGGCAGCCACCTGGCGCTGTCGCTGGCGCGGCTGGATGCGCTGACCGGACGCCGCGCGCAGCGGATCGGGCTGTCGGCCACCCAGAAGCCGGTGCAGGCGGTGGCGCGCTTTCTCGCTGGTACTGCGCCGCTGCCGACCATTATCGACATCGGCCATGAGCGCCCGCGTGACCTCGCGCTGGAGCTGCCGCCGACGCCGCTGGAGCCGGTGATGTCGCATCCGCAGTGGGCGCAGGTATATGCGCGCATTGCCGAATTGGCCGCCGTGCACGCCACCACCCTGGTGTTCGTCAACACCCGGCGCATGGCCGAACGCACTGCGCGCCAGCTGGCCGAGCTGCTGGGCGAGCAGCAGGTGGCCGCGCACCACGGCTCGCTGGCCAAGGAGCTGCGGCTGGACGCCGAGCAGCGGCTCAAGCGTGGCGCGCTCAAGGTGCTGGTGGCGACCGCCTCGCTGGAGCTGGGGATCGACATCGGCGAGGTCGAGCTGGTCTGCCAGATCGGCTCGCCGCGCAGCATCGCCGCCTTCCTGCAGCGGGTGGGGCGCTCCGGTCATCATGTCGGCGGCGTGCCCAAGGGCCGCCTGTTTCCGACCAGCCGCGACGAACTTTTGGAATGCGCGGCGCTGCTGGACGCGGTGCGGCGCGGCGAGCTGGACGCCCTGCGCATGCCGCTGGCACCGCTGGACGTGCTGGCGCAGCAGATCGTGGCCGAGGTGGCCGCGTGCGATTGGGACGAGGACGCGCTGTACGCCTGCGTGCGCAGCGCCTATCCCTATGCGGACCTGCCGCGGGAACGCTTCGATGCGCTGGTGCGGATGCTGGACGAAGGCTTCGCCAGCCGCTTCGGTACCCGCGCGCGCTACCTGCACCGCGACGCCGTGCAGCGCGTGCTGCGTGCGCGCAAGGGCGCGCGCCTCATCGCCACCCAGTGTGGCGGCACCATTCCCGATCTTGGCGACTACAGCGTGGTGCTCGAGCCGCAGGCGATCACCATCGGCAGCGTCACCGAGGATTTCGCGATCGAGAGCCTGGCCGGCGACGTGTTCCAGCTCGGCAACGCCAGCTACCGCGTGCTGCGGGTCGAGGCCGGCGTGCTGCGGGTGGAGGATGCGCAGGGCCAGCCGCCGAGCATCCCGTTCTGGGTAGGCGAGGCGCCGGGGCGCACCGACGAGCTGTCGATCGCACTCTCGCGCCTGCGTGCCGGTGTGCAGGCGCAGCTGGAGCAGGGCGGCGCGATGCAGGCGGCGGCCTGGCTGCGCGATGGGCTGCAACTGCCGGCGGAGGCGGCGCAGCAGATCTCCGATTACGCGGCGGCGCAGTGGACGGGGTTCGGGATGCTGCCGACCCGCGAGCACCTCGCGCTGGAGCGGTTCTTCGACGAATCCGGCGGCACCCAGCTCATCATCCACGCGCCCTACGGCAGCCGCATCAACAAGGCCTGGGGCCTGGCCCTGCGCAAGCGCTTCTGCCGCAAGTTCAACTTCGAACTGCAGGCGGCGGCGACCGAGGACTGCATCCTGCTCTCGCTCTCCACCAGCCATAGCTTCCCGCTGGCGGAGGTGCTCGATTACCTGCATCCGGCCAGCGCGCGCGAGGTGCTGGTGCAGGCGCTGCTGGATGCCCCGCTGTTCCCGGCGCGCTTCCGCTGGAATGCCGCCACCGCCCTGGCCTTGCCGCGGTTTTCCGGCGGCCGGCGGGTGATGCCGCAGCTGCAGCGGATGCGCGCCGAGGACCTGATGGCCACGGTCTTCCCGGACCAGGTGGCGTGCCTGGAGAACATCGTCGGCGAGCGCCAGGTGCCCGACCACCCGCTGGTGGCGCAGACGCTGGAGGACTGCCTGACCGAGGCGATGGACGTGGACGGCTGGCTGGCCCTGCTGCGCGCTCTGGAGCAGGGCCGGGTGCAGGTCACCGCGCGCGATCTCACCGGGCCGTCGCCGTTCGCCTCCGAGGTGCTGGGCGCGCGCCCATATGCCTTCCTCGACGATGCCCCGCTGGAGGAGCGCCGCACCCGCGCGGTGGCCGCGCGCCGCTTCGGCCTGCCGGAGCAGGCGGACGACCTCGGCCGGCTGGATGCGGGCGCGATTGCATCTGCGCGCGAGGATGCCTGGCCGCAGGCCGCCCATGCCGACGAACTGCACGCCGCGCTGTGCGATCTGGGCGTGCTCACCGCGGACGAGGCCGCGGCTTGCGGCTGGCTGCCGCTGCTGCAGGCGCTGGCCGCGCAGGGGCGGGCGACGCAGGTGACGACGGCGGCCGGCGCGCGCTGGGTGGCCGCCGAGCGCCTGCCGCTGCTGCGCGCGTTGCATCCGGAGGCCGCCTGCGCACCGCCGCTGGCGCTGCCGCCCGCGCTGGCGCGCGACTGGCCGCGCGAGGAGGCGCTGCGCGAGCTGGTGCGCGCGCGGCTGTCGGCGCTGGCGGTGACCGATGCGCAGGAACTGGCGGCGGGATTGGCGCTGCCGGTGGCCGAGGTGGAGCTCGCGCTGCTGGCGCTGGAACAGGAGGGCTATGCCCTGCGCGGCCATTTCGCCCCCGACGCGGGGGCCGAACAGTGGTGCGAGCGCACCCTGCTGGCGCGCATCCACCGGCACACCGTGGCGCGGCTGCGGCGCGAGATCGAGCCGGTCGCGGTGCGCGACTACGTGCGCTTTTTGTGCGACTGGCAGCACCTCTCCGCCGCCACCCGCGTGCGCGGGCCGGAAGCGCTGGCGGGGGTGCTGTCGCAGCTGGAGGGGTTCGAGGCGCCGGCGCAGGGATGGGAAACCGAGCTGCTGCCGGCGCGGGTGCAGGACTACACGCTGGACTGGCTGGATGCGCTGTGCGGCAGCGGACGGATCGCCTGGGCGCGGCTGCGCGCCGGCGGCGAGGCGCTGGTGCGGGCGGCGCCGCTGGTGCTGCTGCCGCGCCCGCAGCTGGCGCGCTGGATGCGGCTGGCGGCGGCGCAACCGGAGCCGGAGTCGCCGCCGTCCTCGCGCGCGCAGCGGGTGGAGGCCGCGCTGCAGGCGCATGGAGCGCTGTTCTTCGAGGAGCTGCGCCAGGCCAGCGGCCTGCTGGAGGTGGAACTGGAAGATGCGCTGGGCGAACTGGTGGCGCGCGGACGGGTGGGCTGCGACAGTTTCGCCGGCCTGCGCGCCCTGCTGCAGCCGGCCAGCCGGCGCGCACCGCGCTTCGCCCGCCACGGCCGCCGCGCCGCGCTGCGCGGGATCGCCGATGCCGGGCGCTGGGCGCGGGTGGGGCCAGCGCTGGCCGGGCTGCAGGATCTGGACCCGCAGCAGGCGCTTTCCGACCGCGAGCACGTCGCGCGCGTGCTGCTGCGCCGCTGGGGCGTGGTGTGCTGGCCGCTGCTGGCGCGCGAGGCGCCGTGGCTGCCGCCGTGGCGCGAGCTGTTGCGGGTGTACCAGCGGCTGGAGGCGCGCGGCGAGATCCGCGGCGGGCGCTTCCTGGCCGGGGTGGCCGGGCCGCAGTTCGCATTGCCGGAGGCGGTGGCCGGGCTGCGCGCGGTGCGTGCGCGGGCGCCCGACGGCGCGCTGCTGGTGGTATCGGCGGCCGACCCGCTGAACCTGGCCGGGCTGTTGCTGCCGGGCGAGAAGGTGCCGCGCCAGCCGGGCGCGCGGCTGCTGCTGCGCGACGGCGTGGTGATCGCCACCCAGGTCGGTGGTGTGTTCGCGCCGCGCGAATCGCTGGCGCCGGATGCGCTCGAGGCGGCGCGCCACGCGCTGCGGCGTGCGCCGGGCGAGCGGTTGCCGTTGCCGCCGGGCGCGTCCCCGCAGGCCGATCCGCTCGGCCTGCATCGCTGAGCGGGCATCTTTTACCGCGCCGCTTCCAGCGCTGGCAGCCCGGTCGCGGAAATGCGAACGCCGCCCGCAGGCGGCGTTCGTGGCGCGCTGACAGGCGGCAGGCTTAGTTGCTGTCCAGCCCGCGCTGCTCCAGCAGCGGCTCGATCTTGGCCTCGTAGCCGGCCAGGTTCGGGAACAGGCGGTCGGGGGCGATCTCGCCACCGGGCGCCAGCACCTTCTCGCGCACGCGGTCGCCGTTTTCGCGGGTCAACCCGCCGTGGTCGCGGATCCACTTGCTGGTGTTGGCCGCCAGCACTTCCGACCAGATGTAGGCGTAGTAGCCGGCCGCGTAGCCGCCCATGATGTGGCTGAAGTAGGGCGTGCGGTAGCGCGGCGGCACCGGCGCGTAGTCGAAGCCGTCGGCCTTGAGCGCGCTGGCCTCGAACGCCATCACCCCGGAGGCGTCCGGGATCTGCTCCAGCGGCAGCTGGTGCCAGCGCTGGTCGAGCATCGCGGCCGCGAGGTATTCGGTGGTGGCAAAGCCCTGGTTGAACTTGGACGCTGCGATCACCTTGTCCAGCAGTTCCTTCGGCATCGGCGCGCCGGTCTGGTAGTGCTTGGCGTAGTGCGCAAGCACCTCCGGCCAGTCGGCCCACATCTCGTTCACCTGCGAGGGGTATTCCACGAAGTCACGCGGCACGTTCATCGAGAAATACGGATAGCGCACGTCCTGGAAGAAGCCGTGCAGGGCATGGCCGAACTCGTGGAAGGCGGTGGTGACTTCGTCCCAGGTCAGCAGGGTGGGCTTGCCTTCCGACGGCTTGGGGATGTTCAGGTGGTTGGCCACCACCGGCTGCTCGCCCAGCAGCTTGGACTGCGCGATATAGGTGTTCATCCACGCGCCGCCGCGCTTGGAGGCGCGCGCGTACGGGTCCCAGATGAAGATGGCCAGCGGCTTGCCGTCGCGGTCGAACACCTCGTAGGTCCAGGTGTCGGCGCGGTACTTCGGCAGGTCGGTGCGCTCCTTGAATGTCAGCCCGTACAGCCGGTTGGCGGCGTAGAACACGCCGTTCTCCAGCACGTTGCGCATCTCGAAATACGGCTTGAGCTGGCTTTCATCGAAGCTGAACTTGGCTTTGCGCACCTTTTCGCTGTAGTAGGCCCAATCCCACGGCTGCAGCGAAAAGCCCGGATGGCCGGCGGCCTTCTGTTCGGCGTCGATCATCGCCTGCAGGTCGGCGCCCTCGCGGCGGGCATTGGCCACCGCCTTCGGCGCCAGCTGGCGCAGCATCGCGTTGACGTTGTCCTGGTTGCCGGCGGTTTCGTCGGCCAGCACGTAGTTGGCATAGGTGTCATAGCCCAGCAGGCGCGCGCGTTCGGCGCGCAGCTTCAGCACCTGCGCCACCACGCCGGTGTTGTCCCACTGGTTGCCGCGGCTGCCGCGCGCCACCGAGGCGTTGAAGATGCGTTGGCGCAGCGCGCGGTCCTGCAGCTGCGCCTCCGCCGGCTGGCCGGTGGTATTGAGCAGGGCGATCACGTACTTGCCCGGCAGGTTGCGCGCCTTGGCGGCTTCGGCCGCGGCCGCGATCTGCTCCTCGCTCATCCCGGCCAGCTGGGCGCGGTCGTCCACCACCACTGCCGAGTCATTCACCTCGGCCAGCACGTTCTGGTCGAAGCGGGTGTTGAGCGTGGCCAGCTCGGTGTTGATCGCGCGGATGCGCGCCTTCTGGGTCTCGTCCAGCGCGGCGCCGGCGCGCACGAAGTCCTGGTAGCGCTTCTCCAGCAGGCGGCGGTCCACCGCGTCCAGGCCGAGGCTGTCGCGCGCGTCGTACAGGGTCTTGATCCGCGCGAACAGCTTGGGGTTCAGGGCGATGGCGTCGGCGTGCGCGGAGAACTTCGGCGCGTACTCGGTCTCGAGCTTCTCGCGCGCGTCGTTCTTGTCGGTGGCGACCAGGTTGAAGAACACGCTGGTGGCCCGGTTCAGCACCTGGCCGCTCTTCTCCATCGCCACGATGGTGTTCTCGAAGGTGGGCGGCGCCGGGTTGTCGGCGATCGCCGCCATCTCGCGCAGCTGGATCGCCATGCCGGCGTCGAACGCGGGCGCGAAGTCGCTGTCCTTGATCTTGTCGAACTGCGGATAGTGCATCGGCAGCGGGCTGGGCGCGGCGAACGGGCCGCTGTAGGCGATGGCGGGCATCGGGGCCTCCGGCTTCTTCTTGCTCTGGACGGTCTTCTGGGCGGCGAGGGCGGGGCTGGCGGGGGTGGCCAGCACGGTGGCCACCGCGAGGGCGAGCGCGCAGGCGATCGGACGGGTCATGGGCTTCCTGGTCGTGGACGTCGAATGAACCTGCATTCTAGACGATGGCATGCAACGGCCCGCCCGGGTGGCCGGCACGGGCGCGCGCGGTCGTTGGCCCGGGTGCAGGAGTGGGCGCACAATGCGGGGGCCGGCCCGCCGCGGCCGGCGGCCCATCCACCAGGAGTCGCGCATGCCAACCGCATTCGAGTTCGAAGCCACCGACCTGGACGGCCGGGTGCAGCCGCTGTCGCAGTGGCAGGGCAAGGTGCTGCTGGTGGTGAACGTGGCCAGCAAATGCGGCTTCACGCCCCAGTACCAGGGGCTGGAGGCGCTGTGGCGGAAATACGGCCCGCGCGGGCTGGTGGTGCTGGGCTTTCCCTGCGACCAGTTCGGCCACCAGGAGCCGGGCGACGCCGAGGAGATCCGTCGCTTCTGCTCGCTGACCTACGATGTCACCTTCCCGATGTTCGCCAAGATCGAGGTCAACGGGGCCAACGCCCATCCGCTCTGGAAATGGCTGAAGGCCGAGAAGGGCGGGCTGCTCGGGATCGACGCGATCAAGTGGAACTTCACCAAGTTCCTGGTCGGCCGCGACGGTCGCGTGCTGAAGCGGTATGCCCCGACCGACGCGCCGGAATCGCTGGCGGCGGATATCGAGGCGGCGCTGGGATGAGCGTCTGGCGCACCGACGGCGAGGGCTACCGGCTGGAGTTCGATTTCCAGCCGCCGCTGCTGGAGGTGCATCTGCGCGGCGCGGTGGCGCCGGACGCCAACCTGGCGATCACGACCGAATACTGGCAGCACATCGCGCGGGCCGTGCGCGAGGTGGGGGCTGGGCAGTTGCTGGTGCTGGACGAACTGCCCGGCGAGGTCATGAGCGACGAGGAACTGCGGCGATTCTTCGACAGTCTGGCCGGGCTGGGGCTGGAGCAGGTGCAGATCGCCTATGTCGAGGCGCGGCTGGACCAGGTGGCACGCATCGAATACGCGCAGCTGCTGGCGCAGGAGCGGGGCTACCGGGTGCGCGCATTCGCCAACGAGCCGGAAGCCCGGCTCTGGCTGCGCTACGGCGCGGCCTGAGCGGGCGATGCGCCCGCGTGGCGGTCACTTCTCCACGAAGGCGCGTTCGAACACGTATTCGCCGGGGCTGCCGATCCGCGGCGAGGCGGTGAAGCCGCGGCGGTCGAGGATGGCGCGGAAGTCGGCCAGCATCTGCGGGCTGCCGCAGATCATGGCGCGGTCGCGGGCGGGATCAAGCGCAGGCAGGCCGAGATCGGCCGCGACCCGGCCGCTGTCGAGAAGATCGGTGATGCGCCCGCGCTGCAGGCGGCCGTGCCAGTAGAAATCCTCGCGGCTCACCGCCGGGTAATACAGCAGCTTGGCGCGGATCTCCTCGCCCAGGTACTCATGGCACAGCAGGCCGCGGCTGATGTAATCGCGATAGGCCAGGTCCTGCTCGGTGCGCACGCCATGCACCACGATCACCTTCTCGAAGCGTTCGTAGGTGGCCGGGTCCTTGATCACCGACAGCCACGGCGCCAGCCCGGTGCCGGTCCCCAGCAGGTACAGGTTGCGCCCGGGGTGCAGGTCGCTGATGAGCAGGGTGCCGGTGGGCTTGCGGCCGATCAGGATCGTGTCGCCGGGCTTGATGTGCTGCAGGCGCGAGGTCAGCGGGCCATCGGGCACCTTGATGCTGAAGAACTCCAGCTCTTCTTCCCAGTTGGCGCTGGCGATGGAATAGGCGCGCATCAGCGGCTTGCCGTCCACTTCCAGTCCGATCATCACGAACTGGCCGTTGTCGAAGCGGAAGCCGTCGTCGCGGGTGGTGGTGAAGCTGAAATAGGCGTCGGTCCAGTGGCGGACATCAAGCACCGTTTCGGTCCCGAAGGGAGAGGCCATGCGTGGGGTGTGGGAGAGACGAAGTTGGCGCGTATTTTACGGGCTTGCGGTGGGCCGGGCTTGATCTGGCGCAATCCGGGCGGCGTCGGCAGCGGGCGGCGTCAGCCGCAGCAGGCAGCCATCGGCAGCGTCGGTCAGGACATAGACGCGGCCATCGGCGCCCACGCGCACATCGCGGATGCGGCGGGGCAAGGAGGTCAGCACCCGTTCTTCGCCGAGGATGCGCTCCCCGTCCAGGCGCAGCCGGATCAGGCTTTGCCCGGCCAGGGCGCCCAGCAGCAGGCTTTCGTTCCAGGCCCGCTCCGGATGGCCGACGTAGAAGGCCATGCCCGACAGCGCCGGCGATATGGGCCAGACGTGGTACGGCGCTTCCATTCCCGGTGCCGCGCGCCCGCGGGTCTCCGGATAGGGCCGGCCGGTTGCGTAATCCATACCGTCGCTGATCACCGGCCAGCCGTAGTTCCTGCCTGCCTCGGGCCGGTTGAGTTCATCGCCGCCGCGCGGGCCGTGTTCGCTTTCCCAGAGCCGCCCGGTGCGCGGATCGACCGCCAGCCCCTGGCTGTTGCGATGGCCGTAGCTGAAGATCTCCGGGCGTGCGCCTGGGCGTCCCACGAACGGGTTGTCGGGCGGAATGCGGCCGTCCAGATTCAGCCGCACCAGCTTGCCCTGCAACACCGATAGGTCCTGCGCCAGCATTTTCTGGTTGCGTTCGCCCTGGCTGATGAAGACGTGTCCGCGGCCGTCGAAGGCGATGCGTGAGCCGAAATGGTTGGGGCCTTCCAGCTTGGGCAGCTGCCGGTAGACCACCCGCAGTTCGGACAGCCCGGCATCGCCCAGGGGGGCGGTGGCCACGGCGGTGCCCGCGGTGGCCTCCGGCCCGGGCTCGGCATAGCTCATCCAGATGCGGCGGTTGCGCGCGAACTGCGGATCGAGCACCACGTCGAGCAGGCCGCCCTGGCCCTCGGCGAACACCGCAGGCACCCCGGCCAGGGGCGGGGAGAGGCGGCCGTCGGCGGCGATCCGGCGCAGCCGGCCGGGGCGCTCGCTGACGAGGAAGGTGCCATCCGGCAGCAGGGCCACGGCCCAGGGATGTTCCAGGCCGCAGGCGAGGGTCTCGATCCGCAGTGGGCCGTCCGCGGTGGCTTCGATGCGGGCGGGAATGGGGGTGGCGGATCTGGCGCAGGCGGCCAGGGCCAGGCACAGCAAGGCTTGCAGGACACGCGGGAGCATGACGGCCTCCGGGACGGATGCGGGTGTGCCGATCATCGCGCAGTCGCGCCCTGCCGTCCGCCCGCGGGCCGCGGGGCGGGGCGGGTACAATGCCGCTTTCCATCGCATTGCCTTTACCGTGAGTACGATTCGCCAGGAAGACCTGATCCAGTCCGTCGCCGACGCACTGCAGTACATCAGCTACTACCACCCGGTCGATTACATCAAGAGCCTCGCCGCGGCTTACGAGCGCGAGGAGTCGCCGGCGGCCAAGGACGCGATGGCGCAGATCCTGATCAACTCGCGGATGGCGGCCGAAGGTCACCGCCCGCTGTGCCAGGACACCGGCATCGTCACCGTGTTCCTGAAGGTAGGCATGGACGTGCGCTGGGAGGGCTTCACCGGCTCGCTGGAGGACGCGGTGAACGAGGGCGTTCGCCGCGCCTACAACCATCCCGACAACCGCCTGCGCGCCAGCGTGCTGGCCGATCCGGCCGGCGCCCGCCGCAACACGAAGGACAACACCCCGGCGGTGATCAACGTCTCCATCGTGCCGGGCGACAAGCTCGACGTGATCGTGGCGGCCAAGGGCGGCGGCAGCGAGGCCAAGAGCAAGTTCGTCATGCTCAACCCGTCGGATTCCATCGTCGACTGGGTGCTCAAGACCGTGCCTACGATGGGCGCCGGCTGGTGCCCGCCAGGCATGCTCGGCATCGGCATCGGCGGCACCGCCGAGAAGGCGATGCTGCTGGCGAAGGAGTCGCTGATGGAGCACATCGACATCCAGGAGCTGATCGCGCGCGGCCCGTCCAACCGCCTCGAGGAGTTGCGCATCGAGCTGTACGAGAAGGTCAACGCGCTGGGCATCGGCGCTCAGGGCCTGGGCGGCCTGACCACCGTGCTCGACGTGAAGATCAAGGACTACCCGACCCACGCGGCGAACCTGCCGGTGGCGATGATCCCGAACTGTGCCGCCACCCGCCATGCGCACTTCACCCTGGACGGCTCCGGCCCGGTGGCGCTGGCCGCGCCGTCGCTGGAGGACTGGCCCAAGCTCACCTACAACCCGACCAATGCGCGCCGGGTGGACCTGGACACCATCACCCCCGAGGAGGTCGCCAGCTTCCAGCCGGGCGAGGTACTGCTGCTCAACGGCAAGCTGCTGACCGGCCGCGACGCCGCGCACAAGCGCATCGTGGACATGCTCAACAAGAGCGAGCCGCTGCCGGTCGATTTCAAGGGGCGCTTCATCTACTACGTCGGTCCGGTCGATCCGGTGCGCGACGAGGTGGTGGGCCCGGCCGGCCCCACCACCGCTACCCGCATGGACAAGTTCACCGAGCAGGTGTTGGCGCAGACCGGCCTGCTGGGCATGGTTGGCAAGGCCGAGCGCGGGCCGGCGGCGATCGAGGCGATCAAGAAGCACAAGTCGGTGTACCTGATGGCAGTGGGCGGCGCCGCCTACCTGGTGGCGAAGGCAATCAAGGCCGCGAAGGTGCTGGCGTTCGAGGACCTCGGCATGGAAGCGATCTACGAATTCGAGGTCAAGGACATGCCGGTGACGGTGGCGGTGGACAGTAGCGGCACCTCGGTGCACCAGACCGGCCCGCGCCAGTGGCGCGAGAAGATCGGCAAGATCCCGCTGGAGGTGCTGGCTTGAGCGCGGTGCAGGTGATCCAGGGCGAGGGCTTCAAGCTCTGTATCACGCGCGAGGACGGTTATCTGCACGCGCGGGTGTACGACGGTGTGGATTCGCAGGCGGTTTCGATTGCGTATCAGAAAATGCTAGCTGAGGCTTGTCGCGTCTCCGGGCATACGCGATTGCTGCTGGTGGAGGAATTGGAGGCCTCGGTAGAGGCTGCCGATGTTGACATGGTGATCACTGCGGCGCTGGAGGCTGGGCTGGGAGACGTGCGGATTGCTTTCGTCGAACTGCGGGAAGACCTTGCGGGGAACGAATATGCCGAAATCCTGTGCCGAGAGCGTGGGATGCACGTTCGGACTTTTACCGACGAACTCAGCGCGCGTCAGTGGTTGCTTTACGGTGAGTGAGCCCGCGCCGGCGGCCTAGAGCCACCACGCCAGCGCGAACACGCCCAGCATCGCAAAGGCCAGCGCCAGCTTGAGCACGGCGCCCAGCACCAGCCCCAGCCAGGTGCCGGCCCCGACCTTGCCGGCCGCGCCGAGATGCTGCGGGTCCAGGCTGCGCCGGTGCAGCAGTTCGCCGCCCAGCGCCCCGGCGAACGGCCCCAGCAGCAGCCCGGGCAGGCCGAAGAACAGCCCGGCCACGGTGCCGAGGGTGGCGCCCAGCATCGCCAGCCGGCTGGCCCCCACCCGGCGTGCGCCGTGCGCGGTGGCCCACAGGTCCACCACCAGCGACAGCAGGGCCAGCCCGCCCAGCGCCAGCAGCGGCCACGGTCCGACATGCTGGAAACCGTCGGCCCAGGCCGCCAGCAGCAGGCCGGCGAACACCAGTGGCGCGCCGGGCAGCACCGGCAGCAGGGTGCCGGCGAGGCCCGCCAGCACCAGCACGGCCGCCAGCAGGTAGAGCACGACGGGCAGGCTCATGCGGTCTTGGTGACCATCAGGCCCGGGGTCGGGCGCTGCGATCGCCGGGCCACGGGTCGTGCTGCGGCAGGCATGCGCTTAGTTCTTGAAATCGCGGTGGCAGCCCTTGCAGCTGTCGCCCAGCGACTTCATGGTGCCGGCCAGGCTTTCGCAGCTCATCGGTGGCGCGCTCAGGGCGCGGTCGGCGGCGGCGCGCATGGCGGCGGCGGCGGTGCGGAAGCGCTCGTCATCGCGCAGGTCGGGGAAGGCGGCCTCGAGGTCGGTGCCCATCGCGCGCAGCGCCTGCAGGTGCGGCAGCACGTCGGTGGCGGTGCAGCGGTTCTGCTCCATCGCAGCCTTCAGCTGGCCCATGTGCCAGCTCTGCACTTCCATCAGCGCCTCGGGGAAGTGGTCCTTGCGGGCATTCAGCGCGCGCAGCACCATCACCGTGGCCACGGCGCCAATCACCAGGCCCAGCACCAGCAGGAACAGGTAGCGGCCGGCGTTGGACTTGCGGGCGGGGGTTTCGGGAGCGGGGGTGGACATGCGGCCTCCTTCTTCTTGAACGGGCGTGTGGAATGGGAAAACGGGCGGTGGGCGTGGGAAACCTTACCAGCCCATGTGGTGGCCGCCGTTGATGTCGAGGTTGGAGCCGGTGATCCAGCCGGCCTGCTCGTCCACCAGGAAAGCCACGCCGTGGGCGATTTCCTCCGGGGTGCCGAGGCGGCCGGTGGGGATGTCGGCGATGATCTTGGCGCGGACTTCCTCCGGCACGGCCATCACCATGTCGGTGGCGATGTAGCCGGGGGAAATCGTGTTTACGGTGATGCCGTTGCGCGCGTTCTCGCGCGCCAGCGAGATGGTGAAGCCGTGCATGCCGGCCTTCGATGCCGCGTAGTTGGCCTGGCCGTACTGGCCCTTGAGGCCGTTGATCGAGCTGATCTGGATGATGCGGCCCCACTTGCGCTCGCGCATGCCCTCGATCAGCGGGCGGGTGACGTTGAAACAGGAATTGAGGTTGGTGTTGATCACCTCCATCCACTGCTCCGCCTTCATCCGGTGGAAGGTGCCGTCGCGGGTGATGCCGGCGTTGTTGACCAGGATGTCGATCGGCCCCAGCGCCTGCTCGACTTCGCGCACCATTGCCGCCGCTTCCTCCGGCGAGGTGACGTCGCCGCGGGCGATGAACACGTCATAACCTTCATCGCGCATCTTCTGCTGCCAGGCGCGCGCCTTTTCCTCGTTGCGGTAATTGGTGGCCACGCGGTGCCCCATCGCGGCCAGCCGCTTCACGATGGCGGTGCCGATGCCGCCAGTGCCACCGGTGACCAATGCAACCCTGGACGTCATGCCGTGCTCCTTGCGAGTGCGAATGCGGATGGAAGGGTGGGCTCGATTCTAGGCGGGTTGGATGGCATTTGCGTTGTGCGCCGCAGGGGCCTGCGCCGGCAGCCGGCGCGGCACCCGTTCCGGCCGGAACGCCTGCCGCGCGGCCAGCAGGAACTCTCCAGGCCCACGCATCCCGGCCAGCGCCAGCGGAGCCTGCCCGAGCATCCGCCACAGCCGGTCGAGGGTGGGCAGCGGGTCGGCATCGGCCAGTGCCTGGGCACCCTCCGATTTCGACAGTTTGCGCCCGTCCGCATCCAGCACCAGCGGCAGGTGCGCATAGGCCGGGGTGGGCAGGCCCAGCGCCCGCTGCAGCAGGATCTGGCGCGGGGTGGAATCCAGCAGGTCGGCGCCGCGCACCACCTGGGTGATGCCCTGTTCGGCATCGTCCACCACCACCGCCAGCTGGTAGGCCCACAGGCCGTCGCTGCGGCGCAGGACGAAATCGCCGACGTCGCGGTCCACCCGCTGCGTGATGGGCCCGTGCAAGGCATCCTCGAAGGCGATCGTGCAGCCGTCCTCCACCCGCAGCCGGATCGCGGGGTCGGGGCGTCGATGGCCGACCACGCAGCGGCGGTGGATGCCGCCGGTCGCGGCCAGCGCGCTGCGGCTGCAATGGCATTCGAACGCCACCCCCGCCGCCAGCAGGCGCTCCAGCGCGGCTTGGTACAGCGCGCCGCGCCGGCTCTGGAAGCTCACCTCGCCATCGGGATGCAGGCCGAACGCGGCCAGGGTAGCCAGCTGCGCCTGCGCCGCGCCGGGCACCTCGCGCGGAGGGTCGAGGTCCTCGATCCGCACCTGCCACTGCCCGCCGGCATGGCGCGCGTACAGCCAGCTCCCTAGGGCCGCCAGCAGCGATCCGGCGTGCAGCGGGCCGGTGGGCGAGGGCGCGAAGCGGCCGCGGACGGGGGCGCTGGCGGTGAAATTGAACATGCCGTTCAGGATGCCGGATTGAAATCCGCGACGATGGGCCACACTACCGCAAACACGCGCGCGTCGGGCGCGCAGGAGTCGATCCATGTTCAAGCGCATGTTCCTGTTCCTGGCCACCAATCTCGCGGTGCTGCTGCTGGTCAGCATCGTGATGTCCATCCTCGGCGTGAATCCGCAGCAGTTCAGCGGCCTGATCGTGATGGCCGCGCTGTTCGGCTTCGGCGGTTCGATCATCTCGCTGCTGATGTCGAAGTGGGTGGCCAAGCGCGCCACCGGCGCGCAGGTGATCGAGCAGCCCCGCAACGAGGCCGAGCAGTGGCTGCTGGCCACCGTGCGCCGGCAGGCCCAGCAGGCCGGCATCGGCATGCCCGAGGTCGCCATCTACGATGCCCCCGAGATCAACGCCTTCGCCACCGGCGCCAACCGCAACAACGCGCTGGTGGCGGTGTCCACCGGCCTGTTGCGGGCGATGACCCGCGACGAGGCCGAGGCGGTGCTGGGGCACGAGGTCAGCCACGTCGCCAACGGCGACATGGTCACCATGGCGCTGCTGCAGGGCGTGCTGAACACCTTCGTGATCGTGCTGGCGCGCGTGGTCGGGCGGGTGGTGGACGGCGCGATCAACGGCAACCGCAGCAGCGATGGCCCCGGCTTCGGCTACTACATCATCGTGTTCGTGCTGGAGCTGGTGTTCGGCCTGTTCGCCTCGATGATCGCGATGTGGTTCTCGCGCTACCGCGAGTTCCGCGCCGATGCCGGCGGTGCCGCTCTGGCCGGGCGCGGCAAGATGATCGCCGCGCTGGAGCGGTTGGCGCAGATGCACGGTGCCAGCACCCTGCCCAAGCAGGTTGCGGCGTTCGGCATCAGTGGCGCGGTCGGCAGCGGCCTGCAGCGCCTGCTGATGAGCCATCCGCCGATCGAGGAGCGCATCGCCGCCCTGCGCAATGCCGCGCCGGAGGCCCTGCGCGAGGGGCTGACCGCCTGATCGCCCACGTTGCGTGACCCGCCGCGAGGCCGGCCACGGCCGCGGCTCCACCAGAGCGAACGCCCGCCGCAAGGCGGGCGTTCGTGTTTTTACGTCAATGCGTGGCCGATTCGGGCCGAGTCGAGTGCGGTTCGCCTTCAGACGCTGAAGTCGTAGTTCATCTCGCGCCCGACCGGGGCCAGGAAATCGCCCTGCACGTAGCTGACGCCGGTGGAGAACAGCAGGGTCATGCTGGCGGCGTCCTGCACGTGCGGGGCGATGGTGCGGATGCCGTGCTCGCGCGCCTTGAGCGCGATCTCGCGCAGTTTGGCCTGGGAGGCGCCGTTCCTGGCCAGGTCCTCCATGAACTGCGGGTCGATCTTGAGCAGGGCCGGGCTGACGTGCTGCAGGATCTGAAGTGAATTGAGGCCGGCGCCGAAGCGCTCCAGCGCCAGCTGCACGCCGCAGGCCGACAGCGCCTTGGCGAAGGCCTGAGCCCCGTTGAGGTTCACGAACACCTTGGCCTCGGGCACCGCCAGCATCAGCAATTCGCCCGGCACCCCGGCCTGATCCAGTTGGGCTTGGATGAATGCAGGCATCTGCGGGTCGAGCACCGCCTCCTGCGACACCGACAGCAGCAGGCGGGTGCGTTTGCCGGCGCGCAGGCGCTCGCCGATCACGGTGATCGCGCGCGCCACCGCCCAGCGGTCGATCTCGCCCAGCAGGCCGTGCTCCTCGGCGATCGGCAGGAAGGCCTCGGCCTCCACCGGCACGCCGTCGCTGCCGAGCAGGCGCAGGAACATCTCGTAGGCTTCCTCGCTCTCGCCCTGCAGCGAGATGACCGGCTGGAAGCCGAGCTGGAAACCGTCCCCGGCGAGCGCGCCGCGGATGCGTTCCACCCACGCCGCGATCCGCTCCTGCTCGGCGCGGTCCACCGCGCTGGGGTCGTACAGCTCCACCCGGTTGCCGCCGACGCCGACCGCGGCGGCCAGGTGGTGGGTGGCCTTGGCCAGCACCTGGCTGGTGCTGGCGATCTTCTCGCCGATCTGCACCCCGCCGAGGCTGGCGGTGGCGTTGAGCGAATTGTTGCCGACCGCCAGCACCGCATCCGCGATGCCCGCGCGCAGGCGCTCGGCCAATGCGCTGGTGGCGTGGTAGTCGCTGTTGCGCGCCAGCACCGCCAGCTGGTGCTCGCCGAAGCGCGCCACCAGCGCCTCCGGCGCGGCCGCGGTCAGGCGCTGGCCAAGCGCGGCCATCAGGTCGTCGGCGGCATCCAGCCCGATCACGTCGAGCAGCTGCATGTAGTGGTCGGGCTCCACCAGCAGCAGGCCATGCGCGGCACCGTTGGCGGCGGCCTCGGCCACCGCGGCATCCAGCAGGCCGAGGAAGGTGGGGCGGTTGAGCAGGCCGGTGGCCGGGTCGCGCTGCTTGAGCTCCTCGACCTGGCGCGCCAGCTCCGGGTCCACCTCGCTGGCCTGGTGGCGGAAGATCACCTGCAGGCAGGCCTCGCCCTGGTACTGCGCCGGGCTGAATTCCATCACCGCCGGGAAGTCCTGGCCCTCGACGTCGCGCGCGGTCAGCTCGTAGCGCGGCGGCGCGTCCTCGCCCTTGGACAGGCGCTTGAGCAGGGCCTTGAACTCGGGTACGTCCTGCGGCGCCACCAGGTCCAGTAGCGACATGCCCTCGATGTCCTCGAAGGCGTCGTAGCCGAACATCTCCAGGTAGGCCTGGTTGGCACGGATATGCATGCCTTCGTGGATGTAGGCGATCGGCTCTCGCGAGGAATCGATCAGCATGTCGCAGCGGCGCTGGGTCTCGCGCATCTGCGCCTCCAGCCGGCGCTGCGAACGGCGCGACTCCAGCGCCTGCCATTCCGCATGCACCGCCTTGAGGAACTGCTGCGGGCGGTCGCGCAGCGCCACCGCCTGCGCGCCCAGTACCTGCACCTGCTCGAGGATGTCGTCGTTGATCCCGTCCAGCACTGCCAGCAGCGGCACGTCGCGGCCACCGCCGGCCACCGCCTTGGCCACCTGCTCGAACGGCAGCAGGGCCGAGGCGTAGTCGGCCAGCACCATGTCCACCGGCTGCTGCGCCAGCATCGACAGCAGTTCGTCCAGCGACTCCGGGCGCAGCGGGCGCACCGCGGTGCCGGCGTTGCGCAGGCGGCTGACCATGGCCTCGGCCTCGTTCACCAGGTCGGCGACGAGCATCAAGCGCAGTGCGGTGTCCTTGCCAATCGCCATGGGTGTTCCGGTGCCATCGTGTCGGGGGATAGATAGCAGGCTACCGTACCCACGAACGTGATGCCGGTCAAAGCCCCGTGAGGGGCGTCTTGCCGGGCTGTCCGGGGATCTCGCGCACCAGTTTCGGTACCAGGTAGCCGGGCAGCCGCGCCGCCAGCGCCGCGTGCAGGGCCAGTGCGCGGGCATCGTCCACCTCGAAGTGGGCAGCGCCGGCGACCCGGTCGAGCTGATGCAGGTAGTAAGGCAGCACGCCGGCGGCGAAGCCGCGTTCGCACAGGGCCGCCAGCGCCTCCACATCGTCGTTCACGCCGCGCAGCAGCACGGCCTGGTTGAGCAGGCTGGCCCCGGTCGCACGCAGGCGCGCTAGCGCGGCATCTACCGCGGGGTCGAACTCGTTGGCATGGTTGGCGTGTAGCACCACCACCACCGGCCAGGGCAGGCCGCCCAGCCAGGCCAGCAGGCCGGCGTCCACCCGCTCCGGCAGCACTACCGGCAGCCGGGTATGCAGTCGCAGGCGGCGGATGTGCGGGATCGCGCGCAGCGCGTCGGTCAGCTCTGCCAGTTTATGGTCGGCCAGCGATAGCGGGTCGCCGCCGGAGAGGATGACCTCGTGGATCGACGGGTCGGCCGCGATCAGCGCCACCGCATCGCGCCAGCCGGCCGCGGCGGCGATGTCCTCGGCATACGGGTAGTGGCGGCGGAAGCAGTAGCGACAGTGCACCGCGCAGCTGCCGGTGGCGATCAGCAGGGCGCGGCCGTTGTACTTGTGGATGACGCCGCCACCGCGGCGCGCGGCGGTGTCGCCCACGGCGTCGAGGACGAAGCCGGGCACCACGCGCTCCTCGTCCAGCACTGGCAGCACCTGGCGCAGCAGCGGGTCGTGCGGGTCGTGCGGGCGCATCCGGGCCACGAAGCCGCGCGGCACGCGCAGCGGGAACTGCGCCGCGGCGGCCTCGGAAATCCGCCCGGCCAGGGCGTCCAGCCCCAGCAGCGCCAGCAGCTCGCGCGGGTCGCGCACGGCCTCGCGCCACAGCGCCTGCCAGCGTGGGGTGGGGTCCTGCTGCAAGGAGATGGGGGCTGCGGGTATCATGTCGGGCTGCAAGAACACCGTTCCGGCCCAGCCGGAACCCTCGTAAAACCCACAGTTTAGCCGCCCGCGCCGGGTGGCCCCAAGGAGCACCCATGGCCTCTCTCGGCATGAACGACGTCAAGTCCGGGCAGAAGATCCTCGTCAACAACGAGCCCTGCATCATCACCGAAACCGATTATGTGAAGCCCGGCAAGGGCCAGGCCTTCACCCGCGTGCGCTACCGCATGATCCGTTCCGGCCGCGTGCAGGAAATCACCATGAAGTCCACCGACTCGGTGGAGGCCGCCGACGTGGTGGATACCGACATGCAGTACCTGTACAGCGACGGCGAGTACTGGCACTTCATGAATCCGGAGACCTTCGAGCAGATCCAGGCCGACAAGGCCGGCGTCGGCGACGCCGCCAAGTGGATCAAGGGCGAGGAAATGTGCATCGTGACCTTGTTCAACGGGGTGCCGATCCAGGTGACGCCGCCGAACTTCGTCGAGCTGAAGATCGTCGAGACCGATCCCGGCGTGCGCGGCGACACCTCCGGCGGCGGTGGCAAGCCCGCCACCCTGGAGACCGGCGCGGTGGTGCGCGTGCCGCTGTTCGTCGGCCAGGACGAGGTGATCAAGGTCGATACCCGCAGCGGCGAGTACGTCTCGCGCGTGAAGTGATGCACCCACCCGTCCGCGCCGGGCGCAGGCGGGTGCCGTTTTTGGAAGGAACGACATGACCGAGCCCGCACCGCAGCCCTGCGACCTTCTCATCGAAGCCGGCTGGGTGGTGCCGGTCGTCCCGCACGGCGTGGTCCTCGAAGGCCACGCCGTCGCCGTTTCCGGGGGGCGCATCCTGGCGGTGCTGCCCACCGACGAGGCGCGCGTGCGCTTCGCCGCGAAGGAGACCGTCGCGCGCCCGGACGCAGCGCTGATCCCCGGCCTGGTCAACGCCCACACGCACAACCCGATGACGCTGCTGCGCGGCGTGGCCGACGACCTGCCGCTGATGACCTGGCTGCGCGAGCACATCTGGCCGGTGGAAGCGGCGGTGATCGGCCCCGAGTTCGTGGCCGACGGCATGCGCCTGGCGATCGCCGAGATGCTGCGCGGCGGCACCACCTGCGCCAACGAGAACTACTTCTTCCCCGACGTGCAGGCGGCGGTCTACAAGCAGCACGGCTTCCGTGCGCTGGTCGGCGCGGTGGTGATCGACTTCCCCAGCGCCTGGGCGAAATCGGACGACGAATACTTCGACCGCGCCTGCGAACTGCACGATGCCTGGCGCGGCGACCCGCTGGTGGCCACCGCGTTCGCGCCGCACGCGCCGTACACCGTCAGCGACGCCAATTTCGAGCGGGTGCGGGTGCTGGCCGACCAGCTCGACGTGCCGGTGCACCTGCATACCCACGAGACCGCGCAGGAAGTGGCGGATTCGATCAAGCTGCACGGCCAGCGCCCGCTGGCGCGGCTGGACCGGCTGGGGCTGGTGAACGACCGCCTGATCGCAGTGCACATGACCCAGCTCACCGAGGCCGAGATCCACCTGTGCGCCGAACGCGGCGTGAGCGTGGTGCACTGCCCGGAATCCAATCTCAAGCTGGCCTCGGGCTTCTGCCCGGCCTGCGCGCTGCTGGCGGCCGGCGTGAACCTGGCCATCGGCACCGACGGCTGCGCCAGCAACAACGATCTCGACATGTTCGGCGAGACCCGCACCGCCGCGCTGCTGGGCAAGGCGGTGGCCAACGACGCCGCCGGCTTCTCGGCGTTCGAGGCGCTGCACGCGGCCACGCTGGGCGGCGCCAGGGCGCTGGGGTTCGGCGACCGCATCGGTTCGATCGAGCCCGGCAAGGAGGCTGACCTTGCCTGCGTGGATCTGTCCGCGCTGGAGACCCAGCCGCTGCACCACGTGGTCTCGCAGCTGGTGTATGCGGCCGGCCGCCAGCAGGTGACGGACGTGTGGATCGCCGGCCAGCCAAAGCTGCGCGGGTGCGAGCTGGTCGACATCGACAGCGAGGCCATCGTCGCCAACGCCCGCCAGTGGCGCGCGCGCATCGCGGAGGTGCGCGCATGAGCGCCGCCGCCGGCAATTTCGCCCAGGCCGAACTCGACAAGTTCGACGCCCTCGCGCAGCGCTGGTGGGACCCGGATGGCCCGCAGAAAGCGCTGCACGCGCTGAACCCCGCGCGGTTGGGCTACGTGGCGCAGCGCATCCCCCTGCGCGATGCCGCGGTGCTGGACGTGGGCTGCGGCGGCGGCCTGCTGAGCGAGGCGATGGCGGCGGCTGGCGCCAAGGTCACCGCGATCGACCTCGCTCCGGGCCTGCTGAAGGTCGCGCGCCTGCATGGGTTGGAATCGGGCGTGAAGGTCGAGTACCGGCAAACGACGGTGGAAGCCCTGGCCGGGGAATTGCCAGGCGCGTTCGACGCGGTGACCTGCATGGAGATGCTCGAGCACGTGCCGGACCCCGGCTCGGTGGTGCGCGCCTGCGCGGCGCTGCTCAAGCCCGGCGGCCGCCTGTTCCTGTCCACCTTGAACCGCACGCCGGCCGCGTTCGCGCTGGCCATCGTGGGTGCGGAATACATCGCGCGCCTGCTGCCACAGGGCACACACCAATACCGCGATTTCATCAGGCCCTCGGAGCTGGCGCGCCTGCTGCGCGAGGCCGGGCTGGAGCTGGAGGATGTCAGCGGCCTGCTGTACGAGCCGTGGCGCAACGCGGCGCGCATCGTGCGCCGCACCGATGTCAATTACCTCGCCTGCGCGCGCAAGCCGGAATGAGCGCGGCCGCGTTCCCGAAGGTGGTGCTGTTCGACCTGGACGGCACCCTGCTCGACAGCGCGCCGGACATGCTGGCCACCGTCAACCGCATGCGCGCCGCGCGCGGGCAGGGGCCGATGGCGTTGGAAGCACTGCGCCCGCATGTCTCCCGGGGCTCGCGCGCGATGAGTTCGGTGGCGTTCCCCGAGCTCGGCGGCGAGGTGCCGGCGGCGCTGGTGCGCGAGTTCCTCGACACCTATGCGCAGGAGCTGGGCCGGCATGGCGGCCTGTTCGACGGCGTGCCCGCGCTGCTGGAGGCGATCGAGGCCGCCGGCAGCCGCTGGGGGATCGTCACCAACAAGCCCGAAGCCCTGGCGCGGCAGGTGCTGCCGGGGCTGGGCTGGGATGCGCGCTGCGCGGTGCTGGTCGGCGGCGACACCCTGCCCGAGCGCAAGCCGCACCCGCTACCGCTGCTGCATGCAGCACAGCAGCTTGGCGTGGCCGCCGCGGAGTGCGCCTACGTCGGCGACGACGCGCGCGATATCGAGGCCGCACGCGCGGCGGGGATGCCCGCGCTGGTCGCGCTGTGGGGCTATCGCTTGCCGGACGAGGAGCCGGCGGCCTGGGGTGGTGATGTCCTGGTACAGGCCCCGCGCGATTTGCTGCGCTGGCCACTGCCGCTGCAGACCGCGCCATGAGCGACGCCGCCGCGCTCGAGGCCTTCCTCGAAAAATGGCGTGCGCGCTGGCCGGAATGGGCGATCGCGCAGGTGTTCCTGGCGCCGGCCGAGCGTCCGCTGGCGCAGGCCTGGCTGGCCCTGCGCGCGGAGCTGGCCGAGGCCGCCTGGGGCGGGGAGGATCCCACCCCGGGCGCGGCCAAGCTGGGCTGGTGGGAGCAGGAGTTGCACGGCTGGGCGCGCGGCGCGCGCCGGCATCCGCTGGGGCTGGCCCTGCAGAAGCAGCCGGTGGACTGGGCCGCGCTGGCAACGGCGCTTCCGGCGCTGCGCCTGCGGCGGGTGCCGGAAGGCGACCGCGCGGCCACCCTGGCCGGGCTGGCGCCGCTGGCCGCGGTGCTGGCGCAACTGTCGGCCCGCCTGTTCGCCGTGACCACGGCATCCACGCCCGAGGCGATGGCCGAGGCGCTGCTGGCCGAATGGGTGCTGCTGCTGCCGCAGCGCGGGGTGCCGGCGGCCGGGACGGCGCTTTCGGACCTGCTGGCATTGCCCGCGCTGCGCGCCGGGGCGCGGTCCGAGCGCATCCAGGCTGGGTTGGTGCGCGCCCGTCTGCGGCGGCTGGCGGCCGGGCGCAGGCCGCCGCTGCCCGCGCCGCTGGCGCTGCTGACGGCCTGGCGCGCCGCGCGCGGCTGAACCACAGCGTTGCAGGGGCACTCACGCCCGGCCCGGTACAATGCCGCAATGCACAAGCCGCTGACTTCGCCGATCCTGCCTGATGTCGCCTTCGACACCGCCGCGCAAGCGCGTGCGCTGGACTGGGTGGGGATGGAGGGCATGGCCCTGCCGATCCGCGTGCAGGGGCAGGATGGCCAAGAGATGACGGTGCCGGCCAGCGTGGATGTCGCAGTGGACCTGCGCGACCCGGCCACCCGCGGCATCCACATGTCGCGCCTGTACCTGCAATTGCAGCAGGGCCTGGCCAACGAGACGCTGGGCGCGCCGATGCTGCGCCGCCTGCTGGAGGCCTGCATCGCTTCGCAACAAGGGTTGTCGAGCCGGGCGCGTCTGCGCCTGCGCTATGAGCAGCTGCTGCTGCGGCGCGCCCTGCGCAGCGACAACGCCGGCTGGAAGCGCTATCCGGTCGAAGTCGAGGCGGAGCTGGCCGATGGCCACCTGCGCCTGGTGCTGGCGTTCGCGCTGGACTATTCCAGCACCTGCCCGGCGTCGGCGGCCCTGTCGCGGCAGGCCAATGCGCAGCGCTTCGCCACCGATTTCGCGGAGGCCGGCGCGGTTCCGGCCGAGGCCGTGTGCGACTGGCTGCAAAGCCCGCGCGGGCTGGCCGCCACCCCGCATGCCCAGCGCAGCCGCGCCGAGGTGCGGGTGGAGCTGAAGCCGGCCTTCGACTGCTTGCCGCTTCTTGCGCTGGTGGATGCGCTGGAAGCCGCGCTGGGTACCCCGGTACAGACCGCGGTCAAGCGCGAGGACGAACAGGCCTTCGCGCAGGCCAATGCCGCCAACCTGATGTTCTGCGAGGACGCCGCGCGCCGGGTGGCCGCCGTGCTGGCCGCGGATGCCCGCATCGCCGCCTGGAGCGCGCGCGTGGCGCATCTGGAAAGCCTGCATCCGCACGACGCGGTGGCCAGCGTCAGCGGCCGCAACAGCTGATCGCCGCGGCGGCGTTGCCGGCTATTGCCCGCGTTCCAGCACCAGCAGCGGGTCGATGCGGATTTCAAACCAATTCATCCCCCAATGCAGATGCGGCCCGGTGGCGCGCCCGGTAGCACCGACCGCGCCGATCACCTGGCCCTGCCGGACCACGTCGCCCACCCGCACGTCGATCCGCGACAAGTGCAGGAAATTGCTGCTGATGCCATGGCCGTGGTCGAGCAGCAGCGTGCCGCCGGTGAGATAGAGATCCGGGGCGGCGAAGGTCACCACGCCGCTGGCGGGCGCTCGCACTGGCGTGCCCGCGGGCGCGGCGATGTCCATGCCCGAATGCGGGGCGCCGGGGGTGTCGTCGTAGATCCGCTGGTTGCCGAATCGCCCGCTGATACGGCCTCGCAGCGGCCACTGGAAGCGCTGGGCGAAGCCGGTTTCATCGCCATCGCGCTGGCGCGCGGCGACCACCCGGGCCTGTTCCTGCGCGATCCGGCGCGCGATCTCCGGCGGCGGATTCACCGTGGCCGGCGGGGCGCCGTGCACGTGCTCCAGCGGCCAGTCGCGCGGCGTCACTGCGATGCGCACCGCCTGTGCCGGCATCCCGGGCGGCTGCACCGTCAGCTCCAGCGGGCCCGGCTCGTCGCGGCCCACGCCGAACACCACGCTGCCGTAGGCGGTGGGGCGCAGGCTGCGGCCGCGGTAGGACACCGTGCTGCCCGTGGGCACCTTGCCGATCACCAACGCCCCCTGCGGCACGCTGGCGGGAAACACCACGCCCAAGGCGGCATCGGTGATGGCGCTGGATGCGGCGGTCGCCGCTTGCGACGGTGCCCGCGCGGCCGCCAGCGGGAGCGCGGCCAGCAGCGCCAGGGCGATGACGCGGCGAGTCGGTGGGCGCAGGCTCATGCCGGCGGCACGGGATCATGCCCGCCGGGGTGCAGCGGATGGCAGCGGGCGATGCGGCGCGCCGCCAGCCAGCTGCCCTTGATCGGCCCGAACCGGGCGATCGCTTCCATCGCGTATTCCGAGCAGGTGGGGACGAAGCGGCAGCGCGGCCCCAGCAAGGGGCTGATCCAGCGCTTGTAGCCGCGCAGCAGGGCGATGAGGAATCGGGAAATCACGGTGTCCGTGGCGGCCGTTGGCGGCGCGGCTGGCGCGGTTGCCGCCTTGCGCCGGGCAGGGTATAACAGCGCGCCTTCCCGCCTCAAGGGAAAACGACGAGGAATACCTGACGTGGCAGCGAAGAAACCCGCCAAGAAGGCCGCCAAGCCGGCCACCAAGGCCGCTTCGGCGAAGAAGCTGGCTCCCGCCAAGAAGCCCGTCGCCAAGCCGGCCGCGAAGAAGGCCGCGGTGAAGAAGGCGGCGCCGGCCAAGAAGGCCGCCGCGGCGAAGAAGCCGGCGGTCGCGAAAAAACCGGCCGCCAAGCCTGTAGCAAAGAAAGCAGTTGCCGCGAAGAAGCCCGCCCCGGTCGCGAAGAAGCCGGCGGCCAAGCCGGTTGCGCCTGCCAAGAAAGCCGTCGCCAAGCCGGCGGCAAAGCCGGTCGCCAAATCGGCGGTGAAGGCGCCCGTGCCGGTGAAGAAGCCGGTCGCCAAGCCCGTGGCCGCGCCTGCGCCGGCCAAGGTGGCGCCGCCCAAGCCCACGCCGGCCGCGGCCAAGAAGGATGCAAGCAAACCCGTGCCGCCGCCGCCCGCGAAGCCGGCGGCGCCGACCACGAAACTGAAAGGGAAAGTGATGGTGGCAGTGAAGAAGACGTCCTCGGGGCCGGCCGTGACCAAGGGCAACGTCAAGGTGGTGCCGTACCAGGTGGACGAAGCCACCGGGCGCCCGATCGTCCCGCCGGGCTACAAGCCCTCGCCGGACGAGGAATACATGAATCCGCTGATGTTGGAGTACTTCCGCCAGCGCCTGCTGCAGTGGCGCGCGGAACTGGTCGAGGAATCCAAGCAGACCATCGAGAACCTCAAGGAGGAAGTGCGCGACATCGGCGACGAGGCCGAGCGCGCCACCCGCGAGACCGAGAACTCGCTGGAACTGCGTACCCGCGACCGCTACCGCAAGCTGATCGGCAAGATCGATTCCACCCTGAAGCGGATGGACAACGGCGAGTACGGCTACTGCGTGGACACCGGCGAGGAGATCGGCCTGGAGCGCATGGAGGCCCGCCTCACCGCCGAGCGCACGATCGACGCGCAGGAGCGCTGGGAACATACCCAGAAGCTGATGGGCGATTGATCCGCTGGTTGGGCGGTGCGATGCCAACGACGGCGCCTGCGGGCGCCGTCGTCGTTCGTGGCAATGAGGCCGGGGGCGATGCCGCTGCGTGCGCGGCGGGAGCGCTATTGCAGCTCGCGCAGATCCAGCCGGCGCAGGCGCGGGGCCAGGCGCGCGGTGGTGGCGACCACCACCAGGGTGACGCAGCCGCCCACGATGATCGCCGGCACTAGCCCCAGCAGGCGCGCCATCACGCCATCGTAAAAGGCGCCCAACTCGTTCGACGAGCTGATGAAGATGCCGTTGATCGAGGACACCCGCCCGCGCATGTCGTCGGGCGTCACCAACTGCATGATGGTCGAACGCAGCACCACCGAAATGCCGTCGCACATCCCGTACAGCACCAGCAGCACAGTGGACAGCCACAGCTGCCGCGACAGTGCGAACGCGATCGTGCACAGGCCGAAGCCGGCCACCGCCAGCAACAGCACCCGCCCCGCGTGGCGTTGCAGCGGGTGGTGGGTGAGCCACAGCGCGATCGCGATCGAGCCCAGCGCCGGGGCCGCGCGCAGTACGCCCAGCGCCTCCGGCCCGGCGTGCAGGATGTCCTTGATGAAGGCCGGCAGCATCGACACCGCGCCTCCCAGCAGCACCGAGAACATGTCCAGCGCCATCGCCCCCAGCAGCACCTGGTTGCCAGCCACGAAGCGCACGCCTTCTGCGATGCTGGCGAAGATCGGACCGCGCTGCTGCGGTCGCGGTGGCTCGGTCACCGGCATCAGAAGCAGGGCGCTGGCGGCCAGTAGCGCCAGTACAGTGCCGGTGGCAAACGCCGCGCCGGCACCCCGCGCGCCCACCAGCACCCCGCCTAGGGCCGGGCCGAGCACCAGCCCGCCCTGGAACACCACGCTGCCGAGGCTGGCCCCGCGCGCGAACTGTTCGCGCCGCAGCACCCGTGCGAACAGCGCGTTGTACACCGGGCCGAGGAACGAGCGCCCGATGCCGCCCACCGCGACGGCAAGGTAGATCGGCCAGGTGCCGTGCAGCGCCAGCATGCCGCTGGCGGCCAGTGCCAGTACGCCGGCATTGAGCGCCAGCAGGGCGCAGGCCGCACTGCCCAGCTTGCGGCGCGGCAGGTGGTCCACCAGATAGCCGGAGAACGGCGCGATGCAGAAATACGGCACCACCTCCGCCAGCCCCACCAGCCCCAGCGCCAGCGGGTCGCGGGTGAGCACGTAGATGTGCCAGCCCACGGCGACCGCCACCACCTGGTAGGACAGCAGGGTGCAGATACGGTACAGCATCAGCCAGCGGAAGCCGGCGCTGCGCAGGGGCGAGGCGTCCTCCAGCAAAGCTCCGGTGCCAGCACTCATGCGGCGCTGACGGCCTGCGCGCGCTGACGGATGAAGGCGAGCAGGGCGGCGAGGCCGTTGCTGCGGGTGGGCGACAGGTGCCGGGCCAGGCCGATGGCGGCGATGTAATTCGGTTCGGTGGCCAGGATCTCGGCCGCGCTGCGGCCCGAGTACACCCGCAGCGCGAGGTACACCAGCCCGGACACGATGGCCGAATCGCTGGCGGCATGGAATACCAGCCGGTCGGCATCGCCTTCGGCCACGATCCACACCAGCGACTGGCAGCCGTGCAGGCGGTGCGCGTCCGTCTTCCAGGCCTCAGGAAAGGGCGGCAGCTTGCGGCCGAGGTCGATCAGGTACTGGTAGCGCTCCGACCAGTCGCCGAAGAACGCGAACTCCTCCGCGATCGCGGCCTGCGCCTCGGCGGCGGTGGGTTCGAGGGGGAAGGGGGAATCGGTCATATCGTTTCCGGGAACTTGCTGGCTGCCGTCCATGGCGCTGCATTCATGATTCGGATCGTCCGGCCCGGCCATCCATGGCCGGGCGTTCGGAAGCGCAGCCGATGCCGATAGGGCACCGGCTATGCGCGCTTCCTCACCCAGCGCACGCCCTGCGGCGTGTCCTCCAGCAGGATGCCTTCGTCGGCCAGCTGCTTGCGGATCGCGTCGGCGCGGGCGAAGTCGCGCGCCTTCTTCGCTTCGGTACGTTCATCGACTAGCGCCTGGATGCGGACGTCATCGTCGCTGCCCGCGCCGCGGGCGAACCACGCGGCCGGGTCCTGCTGCAGCAGGCCGAGCGCGCGGCCCGCGCCCAGCAACTGCGCCTTCAGCGCGGCTTTCTCTTCGTTCGAGCCGGCCTTGCGCGCCTCGCCGGCGATGCGCGCGAGTTCCGCCAGCGCCGCCGGGGTGTTGAGGTCGTCGCACAGCGCGGTTTCGATGCTGGCTGGGATCGTCGCCGCGGCCTCCACGTCGGTCAGGTCGCGCAGGGTGCCGTACAGCCGGTCGAGGGTGCGCACCGACTGTTCGATCAGGCCGTCCGACCATTCCAGCGGCTGCCGGTAGTGCGCGGAGAGCAGGGCGTAGCGCAGGGCTTCCGGCGGGTGCGCCTGCACCAGTTCGTGCACGCGCTGGATGTTGCCAACGGACTTGGCCATCTTGGCGCCGCCGAAGTTCAGCATGCCGTTGTGCAGCCAGAACCGCGCGAACGGCTTGCCGCCGTGCGCGCATTCGCTCTGCGCCACTTCGTTCTCGTGGTGCGGGAACTGCAGGTCCACGCCGCCGGCGTGGATGTCGATGGTTTCGCCCAGGTGGGCCTCGGCCATCGCCGAGCATTCGATGTGCCAGCCCGGGCGGCCGCGGCCCCAGGGCGAGTCCCAGCCCGGCAGGTCGTCGCTGGACGGCTTCCACAGCACGAAGTCGCCGGGGTCGCGCTTGTAGGGCGCCACTTCGACCCGCGCGCCGGCCAGCATCTCGTCGGTGTCGCGGCGCGAGAGCTTGCCGTAGCCGGGGAAGCTGGCCACCGAGAACAGCACGTGGCCCTCCGCCACGTAGGCGTGGCCGTCGGCGATCAGGCGCTCGATCATCGCGATCATCTGCGGCATGTGCGCGGTGGCCGCCGGCTCGATGTCGGGCGCGAAGGCGCCGCTGACGCCCAGTGCCGCCATGTCCTGCCGGTAGGCGGCGGCGTACTTGTCGGTGATGGTGGCGATCGGCACGCCCAGTTCCTTCGCCGCCGCGTTGATCTTGTCGTCCACGTCGGTGATGTTGCGGGCGTAGCGCAGGTGGCCGAAGCGGCGGCGCAGCAGCGCGGCCAGCACCCCGAACACCACTGGTCCGCGGGCATTGCCGATGTGCACGTAGTTGTAGACGGTCGGTCCGCACAGGTACATGGTCGGACCGGCCGGATCCTGCGGCATGAACGGTTCGATGCGGCGGGTCAGGCTGTTGTAAAGATGTAGGTCCATGGCGGCGTGAGGCATGCGGGGCGCCATTGTAGCGGGGTGCCCGTGGCGCGGTCGCGGCGCGCCGCGACAGCGACGATTCATGCGCCGGCTGACGCCCGCCGATACACTCCGGGCATGCCGATGCGTCCCCTCTTTCCCCTTCTCGCCCTGCCGACGGGCCTGCTCGCGTGCACGCTGGCGGCGGCGCAAGATGCTCCGCGCGAGGCGGTGGTGCCGGTGGAGAACGTGCGCTACGACTACGCCCAGGTGCTGTCGGTGCGCCCGGTCTACCAGACCCTGCGCACCACCAGCATGGAAAAGGTCTGCGACCCGCGTGAGCCGACCAGGAGCGTGACCCTGGCGCGGGTGATGAACGCCGTGCGCGACCGCCTGTCACCTAGCAAGGAAGGCGAGGGCGAGACTTGCCGGATGGAGCCTGTGACCAAGGAATACCGCCGCACGATCGCCTACGATGTCGATTACATGTACCGCGGCAGCAAGTTCCGCACGCGCATGGACAGCGATCCCGGCAACCGCCTGCGCATCCGCATTTCCATCACCCCGCATCCGGTCGAATAAGTCCCAGGGCCTGCCGCCCATCTCCGCCCGCTTGCGCCGGCTGCCCCGGCGTGCGAGCATGCGCGCCTCGATGAACGCCCACCTCGCCACGCGCCACGCTGACTCCGCCCGGATGGCCTCCGGCATGACCTCGCGCGCGCGCCGACCGGAACCCGCCACTGCTGGGTAATCCGGAGCGTTTTCCTGCGTCTTGCTTCCGAAACCCGGCCCCCGCGCCGGGTTTTTTCGTTTCTTCCGTCACCTTCCGCGAGTTCGCCCATGAAGCATTTCCTCAACACCCAGGACTGGAGCCGCCCCGACCTGGACGCCCTGTTGGCGCAGGCCGCCGTGTTCAAGCGCGAGAAGCTCAGCGGCGCGATGAAGGGGCGCGCGATCGCGCTGGTGTTCTTCAACCCCTCGATGCGCACCCGCACCAGCTTCGAAATCGGCGCGTTCCAGCTCGGCGGCCACGCGGTGGTGCTGCAGCCGGGCAAGGACGCCTGGCCGATCGAGTTCGACCTCGGCACGGTGATGGACGGCGAGGCCGAGGAGCACATCGCGGAAGTGGCGCGGGTGCTGGCGCGCTACGTGGACCTGATCGGCGTGCGCGCGTTCCCGAAGTTCGTGGACTGGGCGCAGGACCGCGAGGACAAGGTGCTGCGCGCCTTCGCCAGGTATTCCACGGTGCCGGTGATCAACATGGAGACGATCACCCACCCCTGCCAGGAGCTGGCCCACGCGCTGGCGTTGCAGGAGCACTTCGGCACCACCGACCTGCGCGGCAAGAAGTTCGTGCTGACCTGGACCTACCATCCCAAGCCGCTGAACACCGCGGTGGCCAATTCCGCGCTGACCATCGCCACCCGCATGGGGATGGACGTCACCCTGCTGTGCCCGACTCCGGACTACGTGCTGGACGAGCGCTACCTGGGCTGGGCGCAGGCGAACGTGGCCGAATCCGGCGGCAGCTTCGCGATCAGCCACGACATCGAATCGGCCTACCGCGGCGCCGACGTGGTGTACGCCAAGAGCTGGGGCGCGCTGCCGTATTTCGGCAACTGGGGCCCCGAGAAGCCCATCCGCGACCAGTACAGGCACTTCATCGTGGACGAGGCCAAGATGGCGCTGACCAACGATGGCGTGTTCAGCCACTGCCTGCCGCTGCGCCGCAACGTGAAAGCCACCGACGCGGTGATGGATTCCCCGCGCTGCATCGCCATCCATGAGGCTGAGAACCGCCTGCACGTGCAGAAGGCGGTGATGACCGCGCTGCTGCGCTGAACCAACTTTTCCCGGTTTTCTCCCCCTTTTCTGTCCGGACACCCCACATGACCTCTCCCAACGACTCCCGCGACATCGTCCTTGCCTTCTCCGGCGGCCTCGATACCAGCTTCTGCGTGCCTTACCTCAAAGAGCAGGGATGGACCGTGCACACCGTGTTCGCCGATACCGGCGGCGTGGACGCGGAGGAGCGCGCCACCATCGAGGCGCGCGCCGCCGAGCTGGGCGTGGCCTCGCACGTCACCGTGGACGGTGGCCCGGCGCTGTGGGCCGGCTTCGTCAAGCCGTTCGTGTGGGCCGGCGAGCCCTACCAGGGCCAGTACCCGCTGCTGGTGTCCGACCGCTACCTGATCGTGGACGCCACCCTGGCGCGCGCGCGCGAACTGGGCACCAATGCGATCGCGCACGGCTGCACCGGGATGGGCAACGACCAGGTGCGCTTCGACCTGGCGGTGAAGGCCTCCGGCGATTACCGCATCGTCGCCCCGATCCGCGAGATCCAGAAGGAGCACACCCAGACCCGCGCCTTTGAACAGGCCTACCTGGAAGCACGCGGCTTCGGCGTGCGCGCCAAGCAGAAGGCCTACACGATCAACGAGAACCTGCTGGGCGTGACGTTGTCCGGCGGCGAGATCGACGCCTGGGAAGCGCCGGGCGAAGGTGCGCGCGGTTGGTGCGCGCGCCGCGAGCAGTGGCCGGCCGAGCCACTGGAAGTGGCGCTGCGCTTCGAGAACGGCGAGGCGGTGGCGCTGGATGGCACGCCGCTTCCGGGCGAGAAGATCCTGGCCAAGCTCAATACCATGTTCGCCCAGTACGGGGTCGGCCGCGGGATGTACACCGGCGACACCACGATCGGGCTGAAAGGGCGGATCGTGTTCGAGGCCCCGGGCCTGGCCGCGCTGCTGGCCGCGCACCGCGCGCTGGAGGAGGCGGTGCTGACCAAGCAGCAGAACCGCTTCAAGCCGGAAGTGGCGCGCAAGTGGGTGGAGCTGGTGTACGAGGGCTTCTACCACGACCCGCTCAAGACCGACCTGGAGGCCTTCCTCGCCAGCAGCCAGCGCATGGTGAACGGCGAGGTGGTGCTGCGCACCACCGGCGGGCGGGTGGACGCGGTGGCGGTGCGTTCGCCGCACCTGCTGCATGCCAAGGGCGCCACCTACGCGCAGTCGGCCGACTGGGGCGTGGAGGAGGCCGAGGGCTTCATCAAGCTGTTCGGCATGAGCAGCACCCTGTGGGCCGAGGTCAACGGGGGCAAGAGCGGCGGGCAGGGCCGTGGCTGACATGCTTGATGCGGTCCTGCGCCACCTCGACGTATTGGTGTCTTTCGACACCCGCAACCCGCCGCGCCGGATCGGCACCGGCGGGATCTTCGACTACCTGCGCGCGCAGTTGCCGGGTTTCCGCTGCGACGTGGTCGACCACGGCGACGGCGCGGTGTCGCTGCTGGCCGTGCGCGGCACGCCGACGCGGGTGTTCAACGTGCACCTCGACACGGTGCCGTCCTCGGATGCCTGGAGCGCCGATCCGCTGCGCCTGCGGGTGGTGGGCGAGCGCGCCATCGGACTTGGTGCCTGCGACATCAAGGGCGCGGCGGCCGGCCTGCTGGCCGCGGCGAACGCCACCGATGGCGATGCCGCGTTCCTGTTCTCCAGCGACGAGGAGGCGAACGACCCGCGCTGCATCGTGGCCTTCCTCGCCGAAGACCGCGGCTTCAGCGAGGCGATCATCGCCGAGCCGACCCGCTGCGAGGCGGTGCTGGCGCATCGCGGCATCAGTTCGGTGCTGCTGAAATTCAGGGGCGAGGCGGGGCATGCCTCCGGCGCCAACGCGCTACAGGCCAATGCGCTGCACCAGGCGATGCGCTGGGGCGCGAATGCACTGGCGCTGGTGGAAGGCGAGGCGCACGCGCGCTTTGGTGGCCTCGCCGGCCTGCGCTTCAACATCGGCAAGGTCGAGGGCGGGATCAAGGCCAACGTGATCGCGCCGAGCGCGGAGGTGCGCTTCGGGTTCCGGCCGCTGCCATCGCACGACATCGATGCGCTGCACGCCCGCTTCGGCAGCTGCGCCGCGCCCGGCGCGCTGGAGCGCTACGAGGAAACCTTCCGCGGGCCGTCGCTGCCGGCCGGCGACCCGGCCGATGCCGAGCCGCGCCGGCAGGCCGCGCAGGCGCTGGCCGAACGCCTGGGCCTGGCGGTCGGCCCGGCGGTCGATTTCTGGACCGAGGCCTCGCTGTTCTCGCAGGCCGGCCTGACCGCGTTCGTGTACGGCCCGGGCGACATCGCCCAGGCGCATACCGCCGACGAATGGGTGGCGCTGGAGCAGCTGCAGCGCTATGCCGAGTCCATCACCCGTATCCTTGGAAATTGAAGCCAACGTGACACCGATCCTCCATCCCCACGCCGTGCACGACCCGCAGACGCGGCAGACCATCGTGCGCCTGCTGTCCAGCATGGGCAGCGCGAAGGAAATCAGCCAGTACCTCAAGCGCTTCTCGCAGCTCGACGCGGCGCGCTTCGCGGTGGTCAAGGTCGGCGGCGCGGTGCTGCGCGACGACCTCGACGCGCTGGTGTCCTCGCTCGCCTTCCTGCAGGACGTGGGCCTGACCCCGATCGTCATCCACGGCGCCGGCCCGCAGCTGGACCTGGAGCTGGCCGCCGCCGGCATCGAAAAGCAGACCATCGACGGCCTGCGCGTCACCTCGCCGGAGGCACTGGCCATCGTGCGCCGGGTGTTCCATGCGCAGAACCTGAAGCTGGTGGAAGCGCTGCAGGCGAGCGACGCGCGCGCGACGTCGATCGTGTCCGGCGTGTTCGAGGCCGACTATCTCGACCGCGAACGCTATGGCCTGGTGGGCGAGGTGAAGCGGGTGGAGCTGGCGCCGATCCAGGCCAGCCTGCAGGCCGGCTCGATCCCGGTGATCGCCTCCCTGGGCGAGACCGCCGGCGGGCAGATCCTCAACATCAATGCCGACTTTGCTGCCAACGCGCTGGTGCGGGAGCTGCAGCCGTACAAGATCGTGTTCCTGACCGGCACCGGCGGGCTGCTGGATGCCGATGGCAAGGTCATCGATTCGATCAACCTGTCCACCGAGTACGACCACCTGATGCAGCAGCCGTGGATCGACGGCGGCATGCGGGTGAAGATCGCGCAGATCAAGGACCTGCTGGACGGCCTGCCGCAGGCCTCGTCGGTGTCGATCACGCGCCCGGCCGAGCTGGCCAAGGAGCTGTTCACCCACAAGGGTTCGGGCACGCTGGTGCGGCGCGGCGAGCGCGTGCTGCAGGGGCAGGCGTGGAGCGACTTCGACCTGCCGCGCCTGCGCGGGTTGATCGAGTCGGCCTTCGGGCGCCGGCTGGTACCGGACTATTTCGAGACCACCCGCCTGCATCGGGCCTATGTCAGCGAGCACTACCGCGCCGCGGTGATCCTGACCCGCGAGGACGCCGGCCTCTACCTCGACAAGTTCGCGGTGCTGGACGAGGCGCAGGGCGAAGGCCTGGGCCGCGCGGTGTGGCAGGTGATGCGCGAGCAGACCCCAGCGCTGTTCTGGCGCTCGCGCCACGGCAACCCGGTGAATGCGTTCTACGATGCCGAATCCGACGGCTGCATCAAGCAGACCCGGTGGAAGGTGTACTGGTACGGCGAGGCCGGGTTCGACCGCATCGCGCGCTACGTGGCGCTGTGCGCGCAGCGGCCGCCGACGTTGGAAGAGCCGGGCGGGGAGGGAGGCGCATGAAGACCTTGCGGATCGGGATCGTGGGTGCGCGCGGCCACGTGGGCGCGGAACTGATCGGCCTGCTGGCCGGGCACCCGGCGTTCGAACTGGCCTACGTCACCTCGCGCGAGCTGGATGGGCGGGCCCTGGCCGACCACGTGCCCGGCTACCGCGGCGGGTTGCACTACACCTCGCCGGCCTACGAATCCCTGCCCGAGCTGGGCGCGGATGCGGTGGTGCTGGCACTGCCCAACGGCAAGGCCGGCCATATCGTGCAGCAGTTCGACGATGCCGGGGCGGATGCGGTGCTGCTGGACCTGTCGGCGGACTACCGCTTCGACCCCGGCTGGTACTACGGCTTGCCGGAGTTGACCCGCACCCGCTATGCCGGCCAGCGCCGGATCAGCAATCCCGGCTGCTACGCCACCGCGATGCAGCTGGCGATCGCGCCGATGCTGGGCGTGCTGGACGGGCCGGTGCAGTGCTTCGGCGTATCCGGCTATTCCGGCGCTGGCACCACCCCGTCCGAGCGCAACGACCCGGCGCTGCTGCACGACAACCTGATGCCGTACGCGCTCACCGGGCACCTGCACGAGCGCGAGGTCGCGCACGCGCTGGGGCATCCGGTGGAGTTCATGCCGCACGTGGCGCCGCATTTCCGCGGTCTTACCGTCACCTGCAACCTGCACCTGGCGATCGCGTTCGAGCGCGACGAGGTGCTTTCGCGCTACCGCGGCCGCTATGCCGGCGAGCGCCTGGTGCGGGTGCAGGAGCCGGCACCCTGGGTGAGCCGGATCGCCGGCGCCCAGCATGTCGAACTGGGCGGGTTCGCGCTGTCCGCCGACGGTCGCCGGCTGGTGGTGGTGGCGACCGAGGACAACCTGCTGAAGGGCGCGGCGACGCAGGCGCTGCAGAACCTCAACCTGGCGTTCGGGTTCGACGAACTGACGGGCATTCCCCTGGCCCCGGAGGCGGCATGAGCGAGTTGCTTTGGCAAAAACCCGGCGTGCAGGTGGATGCCGGCATCCAGGCCTTCCTGGCCGGGGACGACGTGCTGCTGGACCGCGAGTTCTTCCTGCACGACATCGCCGCCAGTGCCGCGCATGCCGAGGGCCTGCAGCGCATCGGCATCCTCACCCAGGACGAAGTGGTCGGCCTCAAGCGCGAGCTGGCCACGCTGGCCGAGGACTTCCGCAGCGGCGCGTTCGTGCTGGACGCGCGCTTCGAGGACGGCCACTCCGCGATCGAGGCGCGCCTGACCGAACGTCTGGGCGATGCCGGCCGCAAGATCCACACCGGGCGCAGCCGCAACGACCAGGTGCTGGCGGCCACGCGGCTGTGGCTGAAGGCGCAGCTGGAACGGCTGGCGGCGCTGGCGCAAGCGATTGCGAAGATCGCGCTGGACCGCGCCGAAGCCGAGCAGGCGCTACCGCTGCCGGGCTATACCCACCTCCAGCGCGCGGTGGTGTCCTCCGCCGGGATGTGGTGGGCGGGCTGGGCCGAGGCCTTCATCGACGATGCCCTGCGCGCGCGCGACACCCTGGCGCTGGTGGACTGCAATCCGCTCGGCACCGCCGCCGGCTACGGCGTCAACCTGCGGCTGGACCGCGAGCACACCACGCAGGCGCTGGGCTTTGCGCGCATGCAGGTGTCGCCGGTCTATGCGCAGCTTTCGCGCGGCAAGTTCGAGCTGGCCGCGCTGGAGGCCCTCGGCAGCGCCACCCTCGACCTGCGCCGGCTCGCCTGGGACCTGTCGCTGTTCACCAGCGCCGAGTTCGGTTTCGTCGCGCTGCCGGCGCAGTACACCACCGGCAGTTCGATCATGCCGAACAAGCGCAACCCCGACGTGATCGAGCTGCTGCGCGCCACCCACGCCAGCGTGGCGGCGGCGCGCACCGAGATCGAGCAGCTGCTCTCGCTCCCCTCCGGCTACCACCGCGACCTGCAGGCGTCCAAGGGCGCGATCGTGCATGGCTTCCGCCGCGGGCTGGCGGCGCTGGCGCTGTTGCCGGACCTGCTGGCCAACCTCGCATGGCGGCCGGAGCGGATGCGCGCGGCGATCGATGCCGGCATGTACGCCACCGACGTGGCGGTGGAAGCGGCGATCGCCGGGGTGCCGTTCCGCGAGGCCTACAAGGCCGCGGCCGCGGATGCCGAGGCGGCCGGGCAGGGCAGGGCGCCGGAAGATTCGCTGGCCGCGCGCACCTCGCCCGGTGCGGCCGCCGACCTGCGCCTGCAGGCCCTGCGCGCGCGCTGGGACGCACTGGGCATGCCCACGGCGTAATCCTGCGGGAGTTGTTGTCCGTTCAGTGCGCCCCGGTGGCGGCCTGGGCGGCCGCGCCGCTCGCTGTCGCGGAGGCTGGCGCTGCGGGCACGGGCCCCGGCGAAGGCATGGCCGGGACTGGCCCGGCCACCGGCACCGGCAGCACCTCGGTCTTGCCCAGTGCCTCGTCCGCCGCGGCCTGGGTCATCACCACGATGCTGATGCGGCGGTTGATGGGGTTGAGCGGGTTCTGCTTGTCGAACAGCACCGAGGAGCCGAAGCCGATCACCCGCACCACCTTGTCCGGCTGCATGCCGCCTTCCAGCAGGGCGCGGCGGGCGGCGTTGGCGCGGTCGGCGCTGAGCTCCCAGTTGCTGTAGCCGATGCGGCTGGCGTAGTTGGCGGTATCGGTATGCCCGGCGATGGTGATCAGGTTGGGCACGCGATTCACGAACTGGCCAAGCTCGTGCAGGATGCCGACGGTATAGGGCATCAGCTTGGCGCTGCCGAGGTCGAACATCGGCCGGTTCAGCTTGTCCACGATCTGGATGCGCAGCCCTTCCGGCGTGATGTCCAGCAGCAGCTGGTCTTTGAACGGCTCCAGCGCCTGGCTCTTGGCGATCGCCTCTTGTAGATCCTTCATCAACTGCTCCAGCCGGTTTTGATCGAGCTTGCGCTGATCCATATCGGCGGGCGGTTGGTCTTTGCGCGGCGCGCGGGTCAGTTCCTTGCCGTCGTTCTTCGGCAGCTCCATGGTGCCACCCAGCTTGATCATCGAGGTGCTGGCGCCGCCCGGCCCGTTCTGGCCCTGCGCCTTCACCGTGCTCTCGCCGGCCACCGGGCTCGGGTTCTTGAAGTAGTCGGAGATCGCCTCGCGCTGCTTGGTGGTCAGCGCGCCCACCAGCCACATCACCAGGAAGAACGCCATCATCGCGGTGACGAAGTCGGCATACGCCACCTTCCACGAACCACCGTGGTGGCCACCACCCTGGATCTTCTTGACCCGGCGGATGATGACCGTGGATTTGTCATCCTTGCGGGCCATCGGTCATTTCAGATTTTTCAGATGCTGCTCGAACTCTAGGAAGCCCGGGCGCATGTCGGTGGGCACGGTCTTGCGTGCGAACTCCAGCGCGATCTTCGGCGGATAGCCGCGCAGGCTGGCGATCAGTGCGGTCTTGACCGATTCGTAGATGCGCGAATCCTGCTCGGCGCGGGCCTCGATGGCGGAGGCCAGCGGCCCCACGAAGCCGTAGGCCAGCAGGATGCCGAGGAAGGTGCCCACCAGCGCGCCCGCCACGTGCGCGCCGACCTGGGCGATATCGCCGCCGATCGAGCCCATGGTGATGACGATGCCGAGCACCGCGGCCACGATGCCGAACCCGGGCAGGCTGTCGGCGACCCGCGTCAGCGCATGCGCCGGGGCCAGGGCCTCGTGGTGGTGCTTTTCCAGTTCCAGTTCGAGCAGCGGCTCGAGCTCGTGCGGCTCGATATTGGAGCCAATCATCAGGCGCAGGCAGTCGGTGATGAAATCCATCAGGTGGTGGTCCTTCTGGATGTCCGGGTACGCGGAAAACAGGGCGCTTTCCGCCGGATTCTCCACGTGGCTCTCCAGCGCCATGAAACCTTCCTTGCGCGCACGGTTCAGCAGTTCGTACAGCAGGCTCAGCGCGTTCAGATAATCGGAACTCTTGTAGCGAGGCCCCTTGAAGACCCCCGCGATGGCGGCCACGGTTTCCTTCACGGTCTTGATCGGGGTGCCGACCAGGAACGCGCCGATCGCGGCACCGCCGATGATCACGAATTCAAACGGCTGCCACAGGGCGGCCAGTTTTCCGTGCGATCCGAGGAAACCGCCGACCACGCTGAGCAGGACGACGGCGAAACCAACGAGAATGAGCATGCGCGGGCGGGACGGATGCAGCCAGAGGAAACTGCATTATTGCCGTTCATTGCGGTGTTTGTAATCCCGGGCTGCATCGGTTTGCCCAATCACCCCGGAATCCGGGCAGCGGGCAGATACCGGGGGGGGATACGGCATCCGCCGCAACCGGCGGACAGATCGGCATACCCAGTTCGCGCTATGCCTTATCGCGAATAGGCCGCCCGAGAATGGCTTCCTAGACTCGCCGGATCGTGCAGGCCGGGCCTGCCGTTTGCCCGGGAGTCGCCTGCATGCCCCGCACGCCCTGCATCCTGATCGGCCTGTTCTCGCTGTGGCTGATGGCGCCACCGGTTGCGGCCGGTTGTGCCCCTGCTGCGGCGCTGGCCGCCGCCACCGTTTCCGCGCAGGCCGGGCAGGTGCCGCCGGCGCCGCCGCCCGCGCCGCCCGCCGAAGACGCCAGCCGCGAGGCACGCGAAGTGCTGGCCGCCATCGGCCGGCTGGACGATGCCGATACCGCGCTGTCGCTGGCCGCCGAAGGGGCCGCCTTGTATGCGCGCGAGCCGGTCAAGCTGGATGGCTACGCCTATTGCAGCCAGGCGGTGGAGCTGGCCGAACAGGGCGAGTTCCGCGAGAGCGCGCGGGCCGCCAGCAAGGCCCTGCACGTGGCGCTGCAGACCGGCAATACCGATCTGCTCGGCAAGGCCTACCGCGACCTGGCGATTGCCTTCAATTATGCGGGCCAGCTCGAGCGGGCCGAGCAATTCGCCAACCTGGCGCTCAAATACCCGGGGCTGGAACCGCCGCTGGTGAATGGCCCGGCGCGCAAGATCCTGGGCGACGTGCGCACCCGCCAGGGGCGCTATGCCGAGGCGATCGCCGCCTATGAGCAGGCGACGCGGGACAGCTCGCCGCGGTTCGCGCCGCTGGTGCAGGCCTCGCTGGCCAATGCCCTGATCCTGTCCGGCGATCTGGCGCGCGCGCGTGCGACCCTCGATGCCCTGGTCGAGCCGGCCGATGCCCGTCAGCGTGCCCAGCTGCAGCGCATCCACGGGCGGCTGCTGCTGGCCGAAGGCAAGCCGGCCGAGGCATTGGCGGTGTACCGCCAGTTGGCGGAGGCGCCAGCGTCCGGGGATGAAGGGTTCTATCGCGCCTGGGCGCTGGACGGCATCTCCCGCAGCGAGCAGGCCCTTGGCCAGGATGCCGCGGCCGCGCAGGCGCTGGACCAGGCGATCGACGAGTTCGACAAGGCGCGCGCGCAGTTCCGCAGCGACGAATTCAAGATGGGCCTGTTCTCCGACCTGCAGTCGGTGTTCGAGCGCGCGATCGCGTTGCACAGCAAGCTCGGGCAGCCGGCACAGGCGTTCGACATCAGCGAGCGCAGCCGCGCCCGCGCGCTGCTGGATGCGGTGGCCGGGCGGGCCGAGATCGACCGCGGCGAGGCGGCGGCGCTGGATGCCGACACCCTGCGCGCGATGCTGGCCCCGGACGAGGTGGTGGTGGCCTACCACACCTTGCCGGACCGCCTGCTGGCCTGGGTGCTGACCCGCGACGGCGTGCGCGAAGTGGCGTTTCCGGTGGCGCTGCCGCGCGCCGACCTGGCGCGGCTGGTGGATGCCTACCGCGATGCCTTGATCCGGATCAGCTCGAATGCGCCTGCGGTCAGCGACAAGATCGGCCAGCTGCTGCTGGCGCCGCTGCAGGTGCCGGCCGGCAAGCGGCTGGTGATCGTCCCCCACGGGCCGCTGCACTACCTGCCGTTCCAGGCGCTGCGGCTGGACGGGCAGTACCTGATCGAGCGCAATCCGATGTCGATCGCGCCCTCGATCAGCATCGCCGCGCGCCTGACCCAGCGCACGCCCAAGGCGTCGGCGCGGCTGCTGGCGTTCGGCAATCCCGCGATCAATCCCGACGTGGCCGACCCGCTGCCCGGTGCCGAGCGCGAGGTGCAGGAGTTGGCGCGCCAGTTCCCCGGCGCGCGCCTGTACTTCCGCGAGCAGGCCAACAAGGACAACTTCCTCAAGGACGCACCGGCCTCGCCGCTGGTGCACGTGGCTGCGCACGCGATGGCCGACACCCTGGACCCGCTGCACTCCAAGGTCCTGCTGGCGGACGAGAACGGCCAGCCGAACTATCTGGAAGCCAAGGACGTGATGGGCATGAAGCTGGGCGGGGTGGCGATGGTGGCGCTGTCGGCCTGCGAGTCCGGGCTGGGGCGGGTGGACAACGGCGACGAGGTGCTGGGCTTCACCCGTTCGTTCCTGTCTGCCGGCACCTCGACCCTGCTGGCCTCGCTGTGGCCGGTGTCGGATGCGGCCACCGAACAGTTGATGACCACCCTGTATGCCGACCTCGCCAAGGGCGAGAAGGTGCAAGACGCGATGCGCGACGCCCAGCGCACGGTGCTGGCCAATCCGCAGACCGCGCATCCGTATTACTGGGCGCCGTTCAACCTGATCGGCAATTGGCGGCTGCAGGTGGCGCCATGAATGCGACTGGCGCCAGGGCAGGGACAGCAAGGAGCACGATGATGCCGAATACAGGTCGGACTCTACTGGCAGTGGCGGTGGCGCTGGGCGGCCTGGCGGCCGCGCCGGCGCGCGCCGGCGACGGAGCGGATGCCGGCCCCGCACCGGCGGTCGCAACGCCTCCCGCGGCGGCCGATCCGCAGCAGGCGCAATCCTTGCCGGAGCCGCCGATGGCCGCGCAGGCGCAGGCCAGTTTCGTGCTGCGCGGGGTGGAGTTCAGCGGCGTCACCGGCGTGCCGGAGGCGGAGCTGCAGGCGGCGGTGGCCCCCTGGATCGGCAAGACGGTGGGCTTCGCCGATCTGGAGCAAATGGCGGCGCGTGCGGCCGCGGTGTATCGCCGCCACGGCTTCGCGCTCGTGCAGGTGTTCGTGCCGGTGCAGGAAGTGGTGGACGGGCGCGTGCGCCTGAGCGTGGTGGAAGGCCGCCTGGGCGAGGTGGCGATCAACCTGGCTCCCGAGGCGCCGATCACCCGCGAACGGGTGGCGCGCACGCTGGCGATCCTGGAGCCGGGCAAGCCGCTCAACAACCGCGACTACGAGCGCGCGATGCTGCTGCTTTCGGACCTGCCGGGCATCCGTCCGCAATCGGCCATCAGCCTCGGCAGCGCCTCCGGCGCCAGCGACCTGACGGTGCAGGTGGGCGCGCTGGAGCGGGTGAAGTACGGCCTGGAGCTGGACGACTACGGCACCCGCGATTCCGGCCGCCTGCGCCTGACCGGCAGCCTGCGCTGGGCCAGCCCGTTCGAGCGCGGCGACAACCTCGATCTGCGGGTGATGGCCGCGCAGGGGATGCACACCGCATTCGGGCGGATTTCCTACGAATCGCCGGTGGGCTATTCCGGGTTGCGCCTCGGCGGCGGCCTGGCGCGCGTGCAGTACGAGCTGGGCGGGCCGTTTGCGCCACTCAAGCCCACCGGTGTCGGCAACGTGGCCGATCTCTCGTTCAGCTACCCCCTGATCCGGCAGCGCACCGTCAACCTGTTTTTGCGCGGCGTGGCGGACGACAAGCGCCTGACCGACCGCTTCGAGGCCGTTGGCTTCACCAGCCGCAAGCGCATCCACGGCTTCGGCCTGGGGCTGGCGTTCGAGCGCCGCGACCGCTGGGGCGGCGGTGGCTATACCAGCCTCAACGCCCAGCTGTACCGGGGGCAGCTGGATATCCGCGATGCCTTCAGCCGCTTTTTCGACCAGCCTCCATTCGGCTACGGCACCCAGGGCGGGTTCACCAAGTTCACCCTGCAGGCCGCGCGGCTGCAGTACCTGGCCCCGAAGTGGAGCCTGTTCCTGGGCGGCGGGCTGCAGCGCGCCAACAAGAACCTGGATGCCTACGAAAAGCTGTCGCTGGGCGGCCCCAAGGCGGTGCGCGCCTACGCCATCGGCGAGGTGCTGGTGGACGACGGCTGGATCGCCACGGCCGAGCTGCGCCGGCCACTGGACGCACACACCACCGTGTTTTTGTTCTACGACGCCGCGCATGGCGACCAGTTCCATCGTCCGCGGCCGTTCGATCCGGATCTCTCGCGCAGCCTGCGTGGCTACGGGCTGGGCCTGAACTGGAGCAAGCCCGGCAACGTCACCGTCAACCTCAGCGTGGCCTGGCGCGGCACCGGGCCGGGCGTCACCGACGGCGGCGACCGCAATCCGCGGGTGTTTTGGACGATCCAGAAAGCGTTCTGAGGGCGTGGTGCTACGGGCATCGCCGGTGGCGTGCCCGCGGATGCCGCAGCGAGGGTGTTTCGAGACAGTTGCAAGGATTCTGGGAGAGGACGATGGCCATGCGCATGCACATGACGACCCGCAAGCAGCGGATGCTCCTGCGCCGCAGGCGCCTGGCAGTGGCCCTGGCCGGTGCGCTGGCGATGCCGGTGGCGCCGGCGGTCCTGGCGCAAAGCCTGCCGGATGCCGGCAGCGTCACTTCGGGCTCGGCCACCATCAACCAGGCCGGCACCCAGATGACCATCACCCAGACCAGCCGCGGTGCCATCATCGACTGGGGCAGCTTCAACATCGATCCGGGCTACGGGGTCGTCTTCGACCAGCAGTTCGGCGCCAGCAGCGTGACCTTGAACCGGGTGATCGGCTATGGCGCCGGTCCGGGGCTGTCCACCATCGCCGGCAGCCTCACCGCCAACGGCAGCGTGTTCCTGATCAATCCCGCCGGAATCACTTTCGCGGGCACGGCCCAGGTCAACGTGGGCTCGCTGGTGGCCTCCACCATGGACCTCGCGGATGCCGATTTCCTGGCCGGTATCAGTAGCGGGCAGTACGTCTTCCAGCCGATGACCGCCATTGGCGACCAGCGCATCCAGATCGACCAGGGCGCCCAGATCGCCACCGCCACTGCCGGTACCGTGGCCCTGCTGGGGCGCCAGGTCAGCAATAGCGGCAGCATCAGCGCGCCGGGCGGCAGCGTGCTGTTCGGCTCGGCCGAGAACATCACCCTGGATTTCCAGGGCGACGGCCTGACCATGCTCACCATCCAGGGGCCGGGGATTGCCAAGCCTGCGGCGGGGGGCTGCCCTTCGCTGCCGTGCCCGGGACCGGTGCTGCCCCAGCTGGCCAACTTCGGCACGGTGACGGCCGACGGCGGGCAGATCCTGATGCGGACCGCGGCGACCGCGGCCGCCGCCGGCGGCACGATCGTCAATGCCGGAACCCTGCGCGCGCAGAGCCTGGTCAGCCGCAACGGCCGCATCGAACTCACGTCCGAGGGCGGCCTCATCGCCCTGGGGTTGCCCTCACCCGTGGGTAGCGTCGGGGTGATCGATGTCTCCGGCCAGTCCGGCGCGTCCGGCGGCACCGTGTACATCCGCGGCAGCGATTTTCTGATGTTCAACGACGATCCGAATCCGCTCAATCCGGATCCGGCGTCCAGCGGCAGCCTGATTCTGGCCGCTGGCGATACCTCCGGTGGCGTGGTCGACATCGCGGTCGACAATGTGGCCAGGCTGTATTCGCAGAGCGCAATCCTGGCCAGTGGCAGTAGCGGCAACGGCGGCCAGGTGTCGATCTCGGGCGCCACGATCGAGCTCGGCGCGCGCGCGCAGATCGTCGCCAGCAGTCAGGCAGCCGCCGGCGGACGCATCGACTTGATCGGCGGCAGCGGCGGGATGTCGCTGTTCGGCACGCTCGCCGCGCGCGGCGTCACTGCGGGTGGAGTGATCACCACCAGCACCAGCGCCGACAGCTTCGACTTCCGCGGCCTGCGGGTGGATGCCGGCTCCCCGCTCTCTTCCGGACTCTGGACCTTGAGTCTGCCGGATGTGACCGTGATCGCCGGCAGCGATTCCGGCGAGCTGGACAGCGCCACCGGCGGCACCTACCTGCAGGATGCCGAGCTCAACACGGCATTCGCGAACAACACCCGCATCACCCTGAATTCGGCCGACAGCGTGCTGTTCGACGATGCCCAGATCATCGCGGGCGGCAGCGTCCCGCTGGCGTTCACGGTGAACGCGCAGCGCGCCATCACCGGCTCCGGGTTCTCGATCATCGGCCGCACCGGGCCGCTGGCGATGCGCTTCAACGCCGATGCCGGCGCGGCCAATCCCGGCGATGGCTGGATCGACTTCAGCAACGCCACCCTGGACAGCAACGGTGGCGACATCCTGATGTATGGCCAGTCCGACCAGGCCAACGGCTATGCCAGCGGCAGTGCCAGCGGCATCCGCCTGTTCAATACCGGCATCACCAGCGGCGGTGGCAACGTGCTGCTGCGGGGCGCCAGTACCGGCGATGCGGCAGGCGCGGGCGATGCCGGGGTGTCGCTGGAGCAGGTGCCGATCGATGCAGGAACCGGCCTGCTCAGCATCGTCGGTCGTGGCGCGCAGGCGGCCGGCGGCGTGTGGATCAGCGGCGACTTCGTGGACATCACCGCCGGTGGCGTCGATATCCTCGGGCGCGCCAGCGGTAGCGGGGACGGCGTGGACATCACCGACGTGGGCATCACCACCAGCGGCGGCGATCTCGTGATCGACGGCGAAGGCGGCGGCAACGGGGTGTACTGGCGCGACTATTCCAGCGGGCTGTATGCCAACGGCGGCGACATCCGCATCCACGGAAATGGCAGCGGCGGCGATGGCGTCGTGCTGATCGGCAACCTGGATAGCGGCGGCGGTGCGATCGCCGTCGATGGCCATGGCGGGCAGGGCAGCGGCGTGATCTTCCGCAGCGGCTACAGCGGCGGCATCGCCAGCGGCGGCGGCGATATCGACCTGACCGGAACCGGCTACGTGAACGGCGTGGCCCTGATCGGGTTCGGCTATGGCAACAACCGCCTCGACAGTACGGGCGGTGCGGTCCGCATCGATGGCAGCAGCAGCGGCCTCGACGGCAGCGGCGTCGTGCTGAATTCGATCCAGGTGCTGGCGGGTGCGGGCGATATCCATGTCCAGGGGCTGGGCCCGCAGTCGGAAGGCGTGCGTATGTCGAATGACAGCCGGCTGCAGACGACCAGCGGCGACATCGACCTGGTCAGCGTCGGCTACAACCTCGGTTTCGCGCTGTACGGCGGGCAGATCCTCACCGACACCGGCAATCTCTCGCTGCATGCGCGTGGACTCGGCGCCTACAGCGACGGGCTGGTGATCGGGCAATACGCCAGCCTGGTCAGCAATGGCGGCACCATCGATCTGGCAGGCGAGGGCGGCAGCGGCGCCGGGCTGCGCATCGACGCGCTGGCCTCGGTGGATGCCGGTAGCGGTCTGGTGGTGCTGCGCGCCGGCAACGACGGCAGCAGCGATGCCATCCGCATCGATGGCAGCGTGCGTTCGACCACCGGCGTCAACCTGCGCCCGGGCGGAGTGGACGCCAATGGCCTCGCCTACGACCGCGTCGGCGATGGCATCCTGCTGGGCAGTGGCAACGGCTTTGCGCTGGACGATGCCGAGCTGGACCGGATCGCGACGCCGGAACTGGTGATCGGCAGCAACCAGCATGCCGGCGCGATCCAGGTGCAGCAGGCCATCACCCGTGCCGGCAACCTCACCTTGCAGAACGGCGGCGGCAGCGGCGGGATCGACCTGCAGGCCGGCATCGATGTCGGCAACGCCACCTTGGCACTGCTCAGTGGCGGCAGCATCACGCAATCGGCGGCCGCGGCGATTGTGGCGCACAGCCTGCTGGCGCAGGCCGGTGGCGACGTGCTGCTGGGGGCGGCGCAGAACGACGTGGCCAGCTCCACCCTGGCCGGCTCCGCGGGCGGGGCCTTCCAGTTCCAGGACGCCAACGGGCTGGCGGTCGGCGCGGTGTCGGCGGCGGGCTTCGATGCCGGCAGCGGCAGCCTGGCGAGCGTCGGCAACACGGGCATCAGCGCCGGCGGCAACGTGCTGGTGCGCAACCTCGCCGGCGACCTGGTGCTGAACGCCGGCATCAGCGGCGCCGACATCGACCTGGTGACGGCCGGCACTTTGCAGAACGTGGCCGGTGCCAGCCTCGCGGCCAGTGGCCATTGGCGGGTCTGGGCCAGCACCTGGGTGGGCGAGACCCGCGGCGGCCTGGCCGGCAGCGGCAATCTGCCCAACTACTACGGCTGCGCCTACCTCGGCGCCTGCGGGGTCACCGTCTCCGGTGGCGACAACCACTTCATCTACGTGCAGCAGCCTACCGCGTTCATCACCATCGGTGACGCCACCCGCGAGTACGGGCTGCCCAATCCGGTGTTCAGCTACGGCGTCTCCGGCCTGATCCTGGGCGACCTGGCCGCCTATGCCATCGCCGGCAGTCCGGTCACCGCCGCAACGCCGGGCAGCAACGTGGGCAATTACGCCATCACCGGCAATTTCACCTCGCCGGCCGGCTATGCCATCCAGTGGCTGCCCGGCACGCTGGCGATCACGCCCGCCACCCTGGTGTTCACGGCGGACCCGTTCGCGCGCTTCTATGGCACGCCGAACCCGATCTTCAGCGGGACGATCACCGGCTTCCGCAACGGCGACACCGTGCAGAGCGTGTTCGGCAATCCATCGCCGTGGTATTCACCGGCCGGAATCTTCGCGGTGCCAGGGTTCTATCCGATCTACGGCATTGGCAGCGCGCAGAACTACGTGATCGTGCAGGCGCCGGGCAATGCCACCGCGCTGCGGGTGCTGGAGCCGCTGGCACCGGACCGTCCAATCGACATCGTCGGCGATCCGCCCAACACCTACCTGTACGACCGCAACTTCGCCGGTGCGCCGGCGTGCGCGGTGAACGCGTCGCTGCAGGACGAGGGGCTGGCGGCGGCCGGCGACACCCTGGCCAACGAGTGGTCGAAGGTGCGCACCCGGCCGAACCTGGTCAACTGCTTCGACAGTGAGCAGCGCAGCCGCTGCGGGGATTTCTGAAGTCGCGTGCCGGGCGGCGGGGACAGCCACCCGGCCTAGCCCGAACGGCGTATCGAAATCGCCGCGCGCGGGTAGCAGACTGCAGGCATGCCGCGTTGTCGCGCACGCCTGCATGGCCCTCCCGCTGCGGCCGCTGCAACCCCCATTGCCACCTGATTGCCACGAGGAAAAGACGATGAACATGAAGATGATCCTGCGCAGCGCGCTGGCGGTTGCCCTCATCGCCGGTGGTGGCGCCTCCGCACAGGACGCGCAGTCGCAGCAGCAGGGCAATCCTTCGGTGAATTCGATCATCGACAGCCTGAAGGCGGATAACGCCGAGCAGGCGCCGGGGCAGACCCGCGCGCTGCGCCCGGGGGCCGCCGCGATGGCCACCGCCGCGCCCGCGCCGACGGTGGCCAAGCCGGCCAAGCCGGCGTCGATCAACATGCAGATCAACTTCGACTTCAACTCCGACAAGATCTCCGGCAGCTCCGAGCAGACCATGGCCAACCTGGCCGCCGCGCTCTCATCGCCGCAGCTGCAGAACCGCAATTTCACCGTGATCGGGCATACCGACGGCAAGGGCTCGGCCGCCTACAACAAGGCGCTGTCCGACCGCCGCGCCGAGGCCGTGCGCCGCTACCTGATCGACAAGGGCGTGTCGGCCTCGCGCCTGCGCGCGGTGGGCAAGGGCAAGAGCGAGCTGCTGAATCCGGCCGATCCTTACGCCGCGGAAAACCGGCGGGTGGAAATCCTGGCCACCGGCGGCTGAGCCGGGCACGCGCCGCGGCCGCCCTCGCGTGGCGGCTGCGGCATCGGCATCGGGATAACGGGAGCGAAGGCCATGCCGATCCAGGTGGTCAACGGCGCCAGCCTGATGTGTCCGTTCGGGGTGGCACCGTCCACCCTGGTGGTGACGCCGGAGAACCGCGTCCTGTCCGGTTCGCAGCCGGCGGCGACGATCATGGACTGCGTGCCGATGAAGAACATCCTGCCGTTCGGCATGTGCACCACGCCGAGCAACCCGCAGGTCGCGGCGGCCACGTCCGCGGCGATGGGCGTGCTGACCCCGCAGCCCTGCATTCCGGTGACCACGCCGTGGAAGCCGGGGGCGGCGACCGTGCTGATCGGCGGCATTCCCGCGCTGGACAATACCTGCACCTGCCAATGCACCTGGGGCGGGGTGATCACGGTCGTCAACCCTGGGCAGATGACGGAGATGATTCCCTAGCCGACGGGCGATGGCGGGGCGTGTTTCGCACGTTCGCTTGCCGTCGTGGCACTGCGCGTCGCTTGATCCATGTTGCGCGGGGAGGCGCTCGCTGGGGTGCCGGCATGGACGCGATTCCACATCGAATGCCGCACCCGGTTCCGCATCAGCATCCGCTTCCGCGCTAGCGGCGGCAGGCCTGCGGCCATGCTGCTGGGAGGGCGCGATGCAACGCCTGGCTCGCGCGCCTTGGCCGGAAGTCGCGCTAGAGGTTCCCGAGCGAGGAGGCCGCGTTGCCCAAGGCCTGCGCGGCACCCGCCATGGCCGACTGCGCCCCCGCTACCGCGCTGCCAGCCGCTTCGGCCACAGCGGACGAGGCCTGGGTGATGGCCCCCTGTGCGCCAGCGATGGCCCCCTGTGCAGCGTCTCCGGCGGTCGCGGCGGCCTGCTGCGCGGCTTGCTGGGCGCTGGCAAGCGCGCCTTGGGCCGCGCCGGACAGGGCCTGCTGCGCCTGTTGCGCGGCCTGGTTGGCCTGCGTCAGTACCTGCTGCGCGGCCGCGCTGGCCTGCTGCTGCGCCTGTTCCGCGGCCTGCTGGGCCGTGTCCAGCGCCTGCTGTGCGGCGTCGCCGGCCTGCTGCTGCAGCCCATCCACCGCCGCCATCGCCTGGTCGATGCCGCCTTCCACCGCCTGCTGCGCCTGCTCGCGCACCGCACCCACGGTCTGGCGGGCCTGCGCGATCGCATTGCCGGCCTGTTCGCGCACGGCCTGCTGGGCCTGTTGCACCGCGCCCTTGGCGGTGTCCAGGGCCTGCCGGGCGGCATTGTTGGCCATCGCCTGGGCCTGATCCAGCGCATCCAGCGCGGTGTCCATCGCGGCCAGCGCCTGGTCGGCCAGGCCGTTGGCGCGATCGAGCAGGTCGCCGGCCTGGTCCAGCAGTGGGCCGGCCACGCCTTGGATGGCGTTGGCGGCATTGCCGAGGGCGTTGCGAGCCTGGGCCGCGCGGCGCGCGAGTTCATCCTGCAGGGCGCGCACGTAAGGGCATTCGGATGCCGGGAACTCGGTGGGCAGGTCGGGGAAGGCTTCGGGCAAGGCGTCGAGTGCGCCCTGTACCAGGCCCAGCGCATCGCGGGCGCGGTCGAGGGTGGCGGCGCGCGCCTGCTGCAGGGCGTCGGTAGCCGCATTGCGCAGCCGCGACTGGGCCTGGTCGATGGCATTGTTGGCGGCGTCCAGCGCGCGGCCGACGCCGTCCTCGACCAGGGCCATGGCGTTGTCCACCATGCCCATGGCGCGCTCGATCGCGTCCTGCGCGGCCTGTTCCGCGGTGTCCATCGCCTGATCCAACGCCTGGTTGGCGGCCTCCAGTGCGCCTTGCACCATGGTCCTGGCCTGCTGCTGGGCGGTATCCACCGCGGCTTGGGCCTGGTCCAGCGCCTGCTGGGCGGCGGCCCCGGCCTGGGTACGGGCCTGGGTCAATGCGGCGTTGGCTTGTCCCAGCGCGTTCTGGGCCATGTCGTTGGCGGCAGCGCGGGCGCCGTCCAGCGCCTGGTTGGCCTGTGCCAGCGCCCCTTGCGCAGCGGCGCCGGCCTGGGCCATGGCCTGCTGCGTCGCCTGCTGGGCCTGCGCCACCGCGCCGTTGGCCGCACCGGCCGCCGCGGTGGCGGCATTGGAGACGGCGGTCTGGGCCTCGCCGATCGCGCCCTGCGCGGCGGTGGCGGCCTGCTGGGCTGCGACAGCGGCGGCTTGTTGTGCCTGCTGCACTGCTTGGCCAGCGGCCGCGCCGATCCCGGACAAGCCTTCGGTAAGGGATTCGAACATGCCTCAGCCCCCTTGCCGCCGGCGGAAGTCGCCATAGGCCGCGGCGGTCCACATCTCGATCAGCAGCGCGCGGTCGAGTTGCGGGCTGCTGCGATCGGCCAGGATGCCGATGATCGAGGGGTCGTTGGCGACCCGCTCGTTGCCGAACAGCGAACAGGCCAGCGCGTAGGCCGCCACTGCCCGCTGGCTGCGCAGCCCGGCTTTCCGGCAGTGCGCGATCACCGCGTCCAGCTCCGCATCCAGTTCGTCCAGCGGCAGCGGCGCCTTGCCGCCGAGGTGGCGGTTGAGGAAATCGGCCAAGTTGCTGCGCAGTTGGGTTTCGCCCACGGTCGCCATCTGCTTGCGGTCGAGCTGGAGCATGGCCGATTCCTTCAGGCCGCCGCCGCCAGCGGCAGCACGCGGGGAGCGATCTCGCCATCGCGCGTGAAATACAGCACGCCCTGGCCATCGCGGCTTTCCACGAAGCAGCCACGGATCGGACCGAAGAACGCCTTGCGCTGCTCCGCGTCGAAGCTCGGCACCACGCTGCGGAAGGCGCGCGGATCATAGAAGCGGAACAGCATGGAGTCGCCACCCGGGGTGGCCACCCGCAGGATCCGGCGCAGGTGCGCGCGCAGCGCATGCGCCTGGGTGCCGGGGTCGGTCACCAGCACGATGCCCCAGTGCGAGTTCCAACCGTCGCGTAGGGCCAGCTGCGCGCCGCCGCTGCCGGGAGTAAGCATCAGCAGGTAGGGCGCGGCCGCCGCCAGCATCGGGTCGAGATCGCCCGAAAACAGGCACATTGCATCCGGTGCATGCCGCTGCAGCAGCGGGGGCAGGTCATCCACGATGGCGCCGTCGAGCACCGCGAACACCGGGCACTGCCCTTCCTGCCCGAATACCATCCGTTGCAGCTGTTCGTACTGTCCCTGGCCAATCACGTAAAGAATCCCGATTGATGCAATGCCCCGGGGAGTCCCCGCCGATCCATCGTCCGCCCCCCGCGGCGCGATGGCGTTCCCATGCATCGGTTCAATACGCAGAAGCGGGCGAGGGGCGGACATGTGCGGCTCCTTGCGATGGTCGCGGGGCTGCATTCAGCCGCCGCGCAGGGCGGCCAGCGCGCGGCGTGCGGCTTCGCACTCGGCGCAGAACGGTTGGCCCTGGCGGGCGGCGCTGCGCAGCGCCTTGGCCTGCAGCTGCTGGGTCGGGTCGTTGACCTTGCCGGCGCTGGATTTGGCGGCCTCCTCCGGCGCCTTCGGCTTGTCGGCCTTCTCCGCCTTCTTGGCTTTCTGCGCGGAGAGCGCACTGCCGCCGGAGTTGATCATCACCATGCTGCCGGTGATGAAGATGCCGGCGGGGCCGAGCACGATCGAGCTGCTGCCGGCCTTCAGGCTGATCATGGCGCCAGCCTCGGCCACCAGGTTCACGCCGGCCTTGAGATCGATGTTCACGCCCGTGGTGAGGGCAGCGTTGACGCCCGCATTCACCTCGAAGTTGGTGCCGGTGGTGACCGCCATGTCGGTGCCGACGCTGGTGTGCTGGGCGGTGCCGACGGTCAGGTAGTCGTCCTGGCCGATGGTCTGGGCGCGGTTGCTGCCGATCGACAGCGTCTGGTTCTTGCCGATGGTCAGGTCGGCGTTTTCTCCGATGCTCTCCAGGCGGTTCTTGCCCACGCTCAGCGAGGAATGGGCGGCGATCGCCTCCGTGCGGTTGTTGCCGGTGCGCAGTTGCAGGTCCTTCTGCGCGTGCAGGAAGATTTCCTCGCTGCCCTTCTTGTCCTCGAAGCGCAGTTCGTTGAAACCGCCGCCGCCCTTCGAGGACAGGGTCTTGATGGTCGAGCGCGTGGCCTCGTCCGGCAGGTTCAGCGGGGGCACCGCCTTGCCGTTGTAGACGCAGCCCACCACCAGCGGGCGGTCGGGGTCGCCCTCGAGGAAATCGACCACCACCTCCATGCCCACCCGCGGCACGAACATGGTGCCGTAGCCGTTGCCGGCCCAGAGCTGCGCCACCCGGATCCAGCACGAGGCCTTGTCGTCCTGGGTGTTGGTGCTGCGCCCGGGGACCTTGCGGTCCCAATGGAAGCGCACCTTGATGCGGCCGTGGGCGTCGGTATAGACCTCGTTTCCGGCAGGGCCGACCACGATCGCGGTCTGCGGTCCGCGCGCCTGCGCGCGCGGCGTGGACTGCGGCGCCCGGTACACGCTGGTGTGCGGCTGCAGGGTGAAGCGGTTTTCATAACGCGCCTCGCCGCCATCGCGCAGCAGGTTGTTGTGGCCGTGGTGGTGGACCGACAGCACCAGGAACTCGCGGTTGAATTCGTCCTGGGGATGGTCCTCCAGGGTGAACACGTGACCGGGCGTGAGCGTGCGCACGTTGCTGCGTCCGCGGTAGCGCAGGTGGCTGGATTCCTCGACTTCCATCACGATGTCGGCCAGGTGGCTGCCCGCAGGGGTTGCGCCCTGCGTGTCGAAGCCGCCGGGATAGCGGTAGCGCTCCAGCTCGATGTCGGTGCCGAGTTTCAGCACGCTCGGCGTCTCCTCGCTCAGTACGCTGACTTTCAGATAGTCCCAGTCGGCCAGGGTGGCCTTGCGCGTGCGCATCTGGCGGTCGCAGGCGATTTCCAGGACGGCATCGATCTCGTTGGCTTGCGCGTCGCTGCGGAAGACGAGCGAATCCGGCCGCATCTGGCGGTTGCCGTGCTTGTTGTCGGTGAGGACCAGCAGGTGCCGGCTCTCGTCGTGATCGTCGTGGCGGAAGTAGTAGTGGATGCCTTCCCGCTCCAGCAGGCGCGAGATGAAGGCGAAGCTGGTCTCGTTGTACTGCGTGCAGTAGTCCAGCGGCGGGTACTGGCCGTCCAGTTCGAGCCGGTAGTCGCTGTAGTGGAACTCCGCGAAGATGGTCTCGATGATGTCGGGCACCGACTTGCCCTGGAAGATGCGGCAGTCCTCGTGCTGGGTGAGGAACCAGAACCACGGCACGAGGTCGCATTCGTAGCCGTAAAGGTCCTGGTGGCCGCTGTCTGATGCCCGCACGATGCCGGTGTGCGAGAAGCGCGAGACATAGCCATTCCAGTGGCGCTCGTCGTCCTGGGTCTCGATGCGCAGCACGCCGCCCTTGCCGACGATCTTCTCCGGGTCGATCTCCGGGTCGTAGGACAGTAGCGACAGCCGGAACTGGAACAGCGCCGACACCGACTCGTCGCCCTGCATTTCCTCGACCAGCAGCGCATCCTCCCCGTATCCGGGCAGGCTGAGGAAGAACATGCGGTTGGCGGTGGAGAATCCGGACATGGCGAAAACCGGCGGGTTGCGCTGCCTATCCTCGGAGTTGGCCGCGCGCTGCGACATTCCCCCGAAGTGCTATTCCGCGCCGGGGGGCATCCGTCCCGGCTAGGGCGAAGGGCCTATTCACGTGCTCAGGACACCGCGTAGGTGAAGCGGCCGTCGCTGCCGCTGCCCAGCCGGATCGCCGTGATCGCGCCGCCTTCGGCCATGCGTTCCAGTACGTGTCCGGAGACTTCTGGCAGGACGGTGCCGGTGAGGATGTTGTCGATGTTGCGGGCACCGGAATCCACTTCGGTGCAGCGCGCCGTGATCGCATCCACCACGGCATCGTCGTACTCGAAGGTGGCGCCGTGGTTGGCCTTGATCCGCTTGCCGATCTTGTTGAGCTTCAGGCGCACGATCTTGCGCAGGTTCTCGTCCTTCAGCGGGTAGTAGGGGATGACCGCGGTGCGGCCGAGGAAGGCGGGCTTGAATACCCGGTTGAGCTCCGGCTTCAGCAGCTCGTTGAGCGATTCCACGCTCGGCAGTTCGCCATCGCCGCGGCAGGCCTCCATCACCAGGTCGGTGCCGGCGTTCGAAGTGAGGATGATGAGGGTATTGCGGAAGTCGATCTCGCGGCCCTCGCCATCCTCCATGCGGCCCTTGTCGAATACCTGGAAGAACAGCTCCAGCACGTCCGGATGCGCCTTCTCGATCTCGTCCAGCAGCACTACCGAATACGGACGCCGGCGCACCGCCTCGGTCAGCACGCCGCCCTCGCCGTAGCCGACGTAGCCGGGCGGGCTGCCCTTGAGGCTGGAGACCGTGTGCGCCTCCTGGTACTCGCTCATGTTGATGGTGATCATGCTGCGCTCGCCGCCGTACAGGGCATCCGCCAGCGCGATCGCGGTCTCGGTCTTGCCCACGCCGGAGGTGCCGACCAGCAGGAACACGCCCTTGGGCTTGTCCGGGTCCTCGAGGTTCGCGCGCGAGGTGCGCACGCGCTGGGCGATCGCCTCCAGCGCGTGGCTCTGGCCGATCACCCGTTCCTCCAGCGATTCCTTCAGGCGCAGCACGGTCTGGATCTCGTCGGCCACCATCCGCCCGACCGGAATCCCGGTCCAGCCGGCGATGATCTGCGCCACCGCCGCAGCATCCACCACCGGCAGCACCATGGGCTCGAAGCCCTGGAGCTCCTTCAGTTCGGTGCGGATGGTCTCCAGTTCGGCGCGCACCTCGGCGCGCGCGGGGTCGTCCGCGGCCAGCGCCTCGATCCGGTCCAGCGCGGCGTTGTAGCGCGCCACCAGTTCCTGCTCCTTGGCGAAGCGCGCCTCGTCGGCGGCCAGTGCGGCGGCGGTCGCCGCGATGTCCGCGGCGATCTCCGCCAGGCGCTTGCCGTGATCGGCGCCGCCGGCCTGTTCCTGCTCCAGTTGGGCCTGCTCGGTGCGCAGGATCTCCAGATGCTTGCGTGCATCCTCGATCCGCGCCGGGGTCGCGTTCTGGCCGATCGCCACCTTGGCGCAGGCGGTATCGAGCACGCTCACCGCCTTGTCCGGCAGCTGGCGGCCGGGGATGAAGCGTGAGCTCAGCTTCACCGCTTCCACGATCGCCTCGTCGAGGATGCGCACCTTGTGGTGCGCCGCCATCGCGCGCCCGACCCCGCGCAGCATCGCCACCGCCTTGGCATCGTCCGGCTCGTCCACCTTCACCACCTGGAAGCGGCGGGTCAGGGCGGGGTCCTTCTCGAAGTACTTCTTGTACTCGCTCCAGGTGGTGGCCGCGATCGTGCGCATCTCGCCGCGCGCCAGCGCCGGCTTGAGCAGGTTGGCGGCGTCGTTCTGACCGGCGGTGCCACCGGCGCCGATCAGGGTGTGCGCCTCGTCGATGAACATGATGATCGGCACCGGGCTGGACTTGACCTCCTCGATCACGCCCTTGAGCCGGTTCTCGAATTCGCCCTTGACGCTGGCCCCGGCCTGCAGCAGGCCGAGGTCGAGCGAGAGCAGCTCCACGCCCTTCAGCTGCGGCGGCACGTCGTCGGCGGCGATCCGCAGCGCCAGGCCTTCGACCACCGCGGTCTTGCCGACCCCGGCCTCGCCGGTGAGGATCGGGTTGTTCTGGCGGCGGCGGGTGAGCACGTCCACCATCAGGCGGATCTCGGCGTCGCGGCCCAGCACCGGGTCCAGCTTGCCCTCGCGCGCGCGCTGGGTGAGGTTGATGCAGTACTGGTCGAGGTTCGGGGTCTTGCTCGGTCGCCCGCCGCCGCCTGCCTGTCCCGGCGCGCCGCCATCACCGGCGGAAGAGGCCGCCGCATCGCCCAGGGCGCGCGCCTCGCGCGCCTCGCTGGAGCCGTCGCACAGGGCGTGGAAGTTCTGGGTGAGCGTCTCCAGGTTGATCTTCTCCAGCGAGCGCGCGCTGGCGGCCACCAGCCGCCGCAGCTCGGCGTCCGCCAGCAGCGCGATCAGGACATGCCCGCTGCGGATACGGGCCTCGCCGTACTCGATCGAGGCCCAGCCCCAGGCGGCTTCGAACAGCCGCGGGATCAGCGCGGACAGCGCCGGGGTACGCTGGTTGCCGGTCTTGAAGCCGTCCATCGCCTTGCCCAGCTCGCGCTCCAGCGCGTCCGGCGCGATCTCGAAGTGGCGCAGGATGCGGCGCAGGTCGGAGTTCTCCACCTCCAGCAGCTTGGCCAGCAGGTGTTCGATTTCGACTTCGTACTGCCCGCGCGACATGCACAGGCCGGCCGCGCCCTCCATGGCGCCGCGTACGGTGGGGTTCAATCGTGCGATCAGCGCGCGCAGGTTCAGTGCCATGACTGGCCTCCCATAGCGGAAAAGTGGAATTCGGTCTCGGTGGTGGGGCGTTGGCTGCGGCGGCCGCGCAGCCAGGTGTTCCAGCCCAGCTGCGGGCGGTCTTCGCCGCGTTCGCCCAGTCGCAGCGGCGGCACCTGGTCGGCGCGCAGCGACAGCCGTACGCGCAGGTCCAGCGCCAGCCCGGTGAGGAAGCGGCACAGCTCGATCACGTCGGCCAGGCGCGGGCCGCGCGGCAGCAAGGCGTTGAAGCGCTCGCGCCGCAGCGGGCCGATGGTGAGGCGCAGGGTGGTCTGGCGGTCCCAGTAGCGGGCGCCCAGCACGCCACCGGCGCCCAGCGCGTGGTTGGCGCGGCCCAGGCGGGTGCGCGCCTCCGGCGCGATCCGTTGCCAGGTGCCCAGACAGCCATTGGCCTGCACCGGTGCATCCACCACTGCGGACACCACCTGCGCGATCGCATGTTCGCCGTGCGGGCGCTGCGCGATCAGCCCCGAGAAGTACAGCATCGCCGCGCCCGGCAGCGGCCGGCCCTGGCGGGTGGCGCGCGGGGAGGGGTGCAGCCGCGCTTGCAGGGCCGGCGTGCCGAGGCCGACGATGTGCTCCAGGTAGCGCAGCACCGAGTTGTGGAACCCGAACTGGCGCCCGATTTCGGGCCGGTGCTTGGCCCAGGCCAGCCAGAACAGCGCCACCAGGCGATGGTTGAACAGGTCCAGGAAGTCCTGCGCGGCACGGTCGCGGTTGAGACGGCGCGCGATCAGCAGCTCGGTGTAATGCCGCGGCAAGACGCCGGAGGGGCCGGTGAGGCCGAGGAAGTTCACGCACACCTGCTGCTGGCCATCGGCGTCGGTGATCGCGGCCAATTCCGAGGGTGGGAACGCCAGCGAGGCCGGGGTGGTGAAGCGTAGCGGGCCGGGACGCGCGCCGCTGCCGCGGCCGTCGAAGCCGTGCACGCCGTAGAGCAGGCGCACCGCCTGGAAGAAGCCGAACCGGCCGGGCTGCGCGTGCAGGCGCTCCAGCGCCGGCTGCATCGGGTCCGGATCGGTGGCGGTGGCGCGTGGGTCGCTCATACCAGCGGCAGGCTCCCGCTGCGCGGCGGGAAGCGCACCAGCCAGTCCTCGCGCTGCTCGCTGCGCACGCTCAGGCGGGTGTAGGAATTGGCGGTGCAGTACAGGCTGAAGAAGCGGTCCAGCACGCAGGCCATCAGGTACACCCCGGAGCCGACGTACTGGTTCTCGTCGAACGTCAGCGTGATCTCGGTGCCGCGCACGAAGGCCTGGCGCGGCGCGCGCCCGATCCGGGTCACCGAGGGCTCGCCGCGCACGTCGGTGATGCCGGCGATCTGCTTGCGCAGGGTGCCGCTGTCCGCGAAGTTGTAGAGGTTCAGGATCTCCAGCAGCGCCTCGCGTCCGCCCTCCACGATCGACAGATGGTTGAGCGACAGGTGCGAGATCAGGCGCCACTGGTTGGCCTGGCGCATCGGCGCGCGCCAGGTGGCGCTGGGCTTCTTCAGCAGGCGTGCGCTGGCGATCACGCCGCCCTGCTCGGGTTGCAGCAGGCTGTCTTCGCCACCGAACGGCAGTTGCGATGGCAGGTCGCGGTTGGTGCAGGTCAGGCCGATGGAGAGCGTGTCCACCCCGGGCGCGCGCGGGTTCATGTCGCGGTCCACCAGGCTCAGCATCACGTCCGAGCCGTCGTCGTTCGGCAGCAGCGAGGGGCGCCGCTGCAGGTACCAGAAATGGCCGTTGCCGTCGTCGTGCAGTCCGTGCCGCACCGAGTAGGCGGGATGGAACTCCACCGAGTCGCTGCCGCCGGGGGTGCGGCTGAACTTGCGCACCCAGTCCACCGAGTACACCTCCATCCCCAGCGGACGGCGCACGTCGGGGATGACCGGGTATTCATGGCGTTCCTGCGAGATCCGGATCGGCTCGCCCTGCTGCCTGAACAGGTTCACCACCGGCGTGCAGAACAGGCGGAAGGTATCCGCATCGACGGTTTGCTCCAGGCGCTGCAGGCGCTCCGGGCGGCCGAACGGACGGAACTCGATGGCCACTTCCACGGCGCGGTCGAAGCGCGAGAGGTCGAGGTTGGCCAGGTCCACGAACAGGAATTTTTCGGGCAGCACGAAATATTCCTGCAGCAGCCGGTAGCCGAGGAACGAGCGCGGGTCGTAGTCCAGCAGCGCATCCTCGTCCTCGAACCCGACGGGACGCAGGGCGTCGGCGGGAAGTCGCAGCGGGGCCACCTGCGGCGCGTCCTCGGGCGCGCGCAGGGTGATGCTGGCCACCGAGTTCAGCAGCAGCTCGTGCAGTGCATGCACCAGCGGGCTCTCGCCATCCAGGTACAGGCGCAGGCGTTCGATCGGCAGTTTCGCCAGTGGGACCTGCCCACTGGCTTCGATGCGCAGGCGCAGGGTGGCCACGGTATCGCTGCGGGTGACCGCGAACGCCGAGCGCTCGGCGGCCTCCAGTTGCGCGGCGGCGACCCGGATCGGCCACACCTGCACCGGATAGGCGGTGCGGTAGCGCACCGGCAAGCCCTGCACCGGGCGGGTCAGCAGCTCGCTGTGGCGCGGTAGTTCCTGCATCTCGGCAATGTCCGCTCCCGGCGCCAGCTGCAGCTGTGCGATCGACATCGAGGGCACCGGGCGCAGGAAGTGCGGATACAGCACCGACAGCATCGCCTCGGTGATCTGCGGGAACTCGTCGTCCAGCTTCTTGTGGATGCGCGCGGTGAGGAACGAGAATGACTCGATCATCCGCTCCACGTGCGGGTCTTCGCAGACTTCGCCTTCCATCTGCAGGCGCCCGGCGATCTTCGGGTAGCGCGCGGCGAACTCCTTCGACAGCCGCCGCAGGTAGGTCAACTCGTTTTCGTAGTACGGCAGCAGCTCGTCGAGCATGGCGCATCCGCGGCAGATGCCGGACCGCGCACCGCGCGCGCCGGACCAGGGCACAGGCTAGGCAGCGCCCGTGGCCGCGCCCATTCGCCGGATGGCCTATGCCCTCCGGCGACGCGCCATCACTCCTCCACGCACAGCTCGTCGTCGGGCACCGCGCAGTCGCGTAGGGCGGCATGCCCGCGGGTCTTGATGCCGCTGGCGGCGGCGCTGCCTGCGACCGCCTTCGGCAGCAGCAGCCACATCCGCACCGGCTGGTTGGTGGCCAGCGCCATCTTCCCGGCCTTGTCGCCGAAGCCCCAGAAGAAATCGCCGCGCACGCTACCGCGGATCGCGCCGCCGGTGTCCTGCGCGAACACCAGTCGCCGCATCGGCGCGTCGCTGCCGGGCTGGGTGCCTTCGATGAAGACCGGGGCGCCGAGCGGGGTGGCGCGCGGATCGACCGCGATCGAACGGCCGGCGCTGAGCGGCACGCCGAGCGCGCCGATCGGGCCTTCCGGGCCATCGGCGATGCGCCGGAAGAACACGTAGCTGGGGTCGGGGATGCCGGTCGCGGGGACGCCGGTGCCGCTGCCCTGGGCCTGCCCGGCCGGCTTGCCCGCGCTGCCGGCATAGTCGGAAAAATCCAGCCGCGCGCTGCCGCCCGTGCTGGCCGGCGCGGCCGCACCCGCAGGCCGCGGCGCAGGCGAACCGGTGGTTGCGGCGGTCGCGCCGATCGCTTCGGTGATGCCCGTGCCGGCTTCGGTCGGCGCTGTGTAGGTCTCATCCGCCACCGGCGCATGCAGTAGCAGCTGGATCATCGCCTCGACCTCGGCCGAATCGACCCGCGGCGCGGCGGTCGCGCCCGCCGCCGGCCGGGACTTGGCGACGGCATGCTTGGGGCGCTGGGCCGCTGGCCTGCTGGCGGGCGCCGTCGCGGAGGGAGCCACCTGGCCTCCCTGCAGCGCGGCCACGATGCGTGCTACTTCCGCATCCACCGCCGAATTGCCACCGGACTTCTTCATGCCGCGGGTGCCGCCAGGGACTTCTACCTCCAGCGGCGCTTCGAGTCCACGCGCCTTGATCGCCAGCAGCATCGCGTCGGTATCGCCGCGGGTGGCGTTGGGCATGAACGGCTGTCCGTTCTGCTCGGCATACGCCAGCCGGATCAACCCACCGTCCTTCAGCTGGATCTTGCCGGAGCCCTGGATCTGCATCGAATAGAGCTTGTAGGGGTCGGCCACCCAGGCCAGCACCGGTGCATCGATGCCGTTGGCGTCGATCTGCTGGCGGGTGTAGTAGGGCTTCACCGCGTCGCCCTCGATCCGTACCCGGTAGCGCTTGTCGCGCGGGTTCGGAACCGCCCCGGCCAGCTCGATCCGGTATTCGCGTGCGCCGGGGTCGCCGGCTTCGGCACCCGCCAGCAGGCCGTCGCTGGCCTTCAGCCAGCGCGTGGGCTGTCCGGCCACGGTGCGCGCATCGACCATGTACATGTCGGAGGGAACGCCGTACACCGGATAGCGGTAGGCGCCTTCGCGGCGCAGCGCGCCGGCGATCAGCGGCTCGAAGTAGCCGGTCAGTTTTCCGGTGGCACTGCGGGTGGGGGTGAGCATCTGGTAGGCATAGAACTCCTCCTGCAGGAACTGGCGCAGCGCGGCATCGTCCTTCGGCAGGCGCGCCATCCGCGCGCATAGCGGCGCCCAGGCGCTGCGCTTCTGCATGGCCTTGCAGTTGGTGGCGAAGCTGGCCTGCAACTCGCCGAGGTTCTCCTCGTCCCAGCCCGGGATTTCCTCCAGCAGCACCGGCACGTAGGCGGCGTTGCGGGTGGCGAAGGCGGGCCCGAGCGCCGGATTGGTGGGGGCTTCCGGCGGTGGCAGCGCGCTTTGCGCGGAGGCCAGGGTGGCGAGGGCGATGCCGCCGGCCAGCAGCAGGCTGCGCAGGCGGCCGGGGCGGGTGCGAGAAGGACGGGACGGCGTGAAAGCGGTCATGGGGTGCCTCCACGGCAGGCTGCCGCGTGATCGCGGACAGGCTGCGCCGGTGCCCGCGAGGCGGCAATACGGCGGATGCACTATGGCGGCCAGTGCGTGTGGCCTGCCGGGTGCTCAGAGCCCCTGCAAGCGGCGCGAGGCCACCACCGCCTCCACCCGGTTGCGCACGTTCAGCGCGCGGAAGATCGCCGCCAGGTGGATCTTGACCGTGCCCTCGCTGATGCCGAGGTCGCGCGCGATCAGCTTGTTCGGCTTGCCCTGCGACAGCAGCCGCATCACGTCGATCTGGCGTTCGGTCAGCAGCCGGCGCAGGCCGTCCAGCGAAGGTGTTCCGGCTGCCGCGGGCGCCGCCGCAGCGCCGGTCGTGGCCTGCTGCAGGCGCGCATCGCCCGGCTGCCAGCCCTGCGCCTGGGCGCTGGCCAGCAGCAAGGGAGGTACGTAGATGCCACCGGCCAGCACCAGCCGGATCGCCGAGAGCATCACCTCCGGGGAGTAGGCCTTGGGGATGAAGCCCTGCACGCCCAGTTCCATCAGCGTGCGCATCAGTGCCACGTCCTCGGTGCCGGACAGCACGATGATCGGCAGCGCGGGCGCCGCCTCGCGTAGGCGCGCGATGTGCGCATGGCCGTGGGTGCCGGGCATGCTGATATCCAGCAGCGCGAGGTCGAGGCTGTCGCGGTGCTCGGCCAGCGCCTGCTCGAGTTCGTCTTGGCGCATCGCGACTACGACTTCCACCGCCGGATCGAGTTCCGCCAGCTTGAGCTTCACGCCTTCGATGATCAGGCGGTGGTCATCCGCCAGCAGTACTTTCACATGGCCACCTGCGTGCAAGTGCCGCGCGTTGCGGCGGCGTGGCATCCCCCGCGGATGGTCGGTTGCCATCCGTGCCTGTCCTACGCATTCCACGATAGAAGCCGGCGCGAGCGGACAGCAATCCACCGCGCTCGTCCCTACGGCATAGCTCCTACGCCATATGGCCGCGCGGCGGACCGCATCCAAGAATGCCGCCACGCATGCCGTCCCGGCAGCGCCTGCCCGATCCACCCATGACGATGACCGCAGCCCTCCGCATGCGCGCCGCCACGTACGTCCTCGCCGGCGTGGCGTTCGCCTGCGGCCCGGGATCGGCATTGGCGCAGGATGCGGTGCAGCAGGCGCCACGGCCGTCGCTGTCATCGCCGGCGCAGATGCAGGCGGATGCGGCGCAGGAGGTGCAGGCGCCGCCGGTGTCGCCACCGCCATCCCCTTTTCTTCCGGCGGTGCGCGAGCGCGGGGTGCTGTTCAAGGTGACGCCGCCGGCGGCCGCGCCGTTGCCCGCGGAGATGGCCGATCGCACAGAACTCACGGCGCCTGCGCCCAGCTACCTGCTCGGCACCATCCATTTCGGCACGCCGCAGGAGCAGGGCATCGACTACGCCGTGCTCGCGCCGCTGCTGGAGGGAGCGGAGGCCTTCGCCAACGAGGTGGACGTGGATTCACCGTGGCGGCCGGACTACGACGGCTACCGCTGGCTGCCGGTGGAGACGCCACTGGAATCGCTGATTGGCAAGGAGGCGCTGGCATTGGCGCAGGCCCTGCTGCCGGCGGTGCCGCGCCAGGACCTGCAGCGGATGAAGCCGTGGGCGGTGCTGGCGCTACTGGAGGCGCGCGGCGAGAACGCCGGCGAGGCCAGCATGGACGCGCGCCTGCAGCGCATGGCCGCCGCCGCGGGCAAGCGCATGCTGCATCTGGAGACACTGCAGGAGCAGCTGCAGGCACTGGACTGCGTGCCGGCCGCGGAGCATGCGCAGGTGCTGGCGGAGCGCCTGCGCAAGTCGTGGGTGCTACGGATCGAGTCGGCCGAGGCGATGGCGTTCTATCGCAGTCGCAACCTCGATGCCTGGCTGGCCAGCATCGATCGCATGGATGGGCTGGACGCCCCGGCACGAGCAGTCGAGCAGCGCGCGCGGCTGTGCCTGCTGGAGGAGCGCAATGCGCGCTGGATCGGCCCGCTGGAAACGCTGTTTCAGGACGGCGGTGGGTTCGTGGCGGTGGGGGCGGTGCATCTGGTCGGTCCGGATGGACTGATCGCGCGCCTGCGCCGGGATGGCTACACGGTCGAGGCGGTGCCGCTGTAGGCGCCGATTTGCGTTGTTGGTGAGCGACGGGATCACGAGGGGGCAGGACGAATGGCATTCGCGATGCGCGGCGACCGGCAGGTCCATTGGGGGCAGGGGGCGTTTCTGAGCCCGCAGCATTTGCAGGCGCAGGACGCCTGGGACCAGGCGTGCAGGCACGCGCTGCACCTGCGGATGACGCCGTTTCCGTGGGGGTTCGAGGCGCTACGCCTGCGCGAGGATGCGCTCGCCAGCGGGGTAGTGGATGTCGAGCACTGCGTGCTGGTGACGCGCCGGGGCGAACGGCTGCACGGTGGCAGTGCCGATGGCGGCGCCGGCAATATGCGCGTGCCCCAGCGCAACATCGCGGATCTGCGGGTGACCGGCAACGACCCGATCCCGCTGTGGCTGGTGTTCGATCCCGAGTGCACCCTGCAGGGTCTGGGCCGTAACGACTCTGGGCGCATGCAGGCGCGGCACGTGCTGGCCAGCGAGAGCCTGGCCGACCCGTTCGACCCGCAGGCGCCGGAAGCGGAGATCGATTTCCTGCTGTACCAGGCCAACATCATCACCGGCCAGGACGAGAATGCCGAGGCGATCGTGCGCGGTGCCGACGGCTACAAATTCGCCGAGCTGCTGCCGGCCGGTCCGGGCAAGTTCAAGCTTTCCAGCGATTACATCCCACCGGTCACCGCCATCACGGCCTCGCACAACCTCGCGCGCTGGACCCGCGCCCTGCGCGACCTGCTGATCTCGCGCGGCCAGGATTTCGCCGCGATCAAGCGCCAGCGCGGCATCCGCGCGGCGTCCACCAGTGCGCAGGAGGTGATGCGGGTCGCCATGATGCAGACTTTCGCCCGCTACATCCCGCTGTTCCAGGAGCATGCGCGGCTGGGGACGGTCGGTGCCTACGCGATGTACCAGGACCTGCGCCGGCTGGTCGCGGAGTTCTCGGTGTTCTCCGAGGACATCGGCTATTTCGGCGAGTTGGCCGGCAGCCCGCGCGATACCGAATTGCCGGAGTACGACCACGAGAACCTGCGGCGCTGCTTCCGGCTTGGTTTCGACCGTGCCGAGGCCCTGATCAAGGCGCTCACCGTCGGCGCCGAGGTCGGCATCACCCTGGCCTACGACGGACGCTTCTACCGCGCCGACCTCCCGGCCAACCTGTTCGAGAGCGACAAGACGCGCTTCTATCTCGCCTTCGAGTCCGAGCAGAAGGGGGCCGACCTGTTCGCGCGGCTGTCGCGCACCGGCAAGATCGCCTCGCTGGACGAGATGCCGCGGCTGCTGTCGGCGGCGCTGTTCGGCCTGAAGATCGACCTGCTGCCGGTGCCGCCCGAAGAGCTGCCGCAGAAGAGCCCGAACACCACGTATTTCCTGGTCGATACCACCCATCCGTTCTGGCAGATGATCAAGAACGGCCGCAACATCGCGGTGTTCTCCGACCTGCCGCCGGATTCGACCGTCATCAAGCTGTACCCGGTCGCGGGACAGGAGTGACCCATGGCCCGGTTGCTGCACCATTTTTCCCCGGTGTTCGCCTTCGGCCTGGCGCTGGACGAACAGGTGGCCGCCGGCCAGGCCGGCGATGCCGCGGCCAGCGTCACCGCGCGTGCGCGCGAGCTGATCGAGCGCGCGCGCAGCGCGGCGCTGGCCGATGGCAAGCGCCCGGAGCAGGTGGATGATGCCGCGTTCGCAGTGGTGGCCTGGATCGACGAGATCATGGCCCGCAACCCGGCCTGGCTGACCAGCGGGGTGCCCCCGCTACAGGTGGCGATGTTCACCACCAACAATGCCGGCAACGAGTTCTTCAGCCATCTGTCCGCGCTCAAGCAGGAGCAGGACGAGGTGCGCGAGGTGTACTACCACGCCTTGCTGTGCGGGTTCGTCGGTCAATATTACTACGAGACCGGCGATACCGGCGAGCTCGGCAAGCTCAAGGAACTGCACGCGCGCCAGCTGCCGATCGCGCCGGCGCCGGTGCATACCCTGCGCGAGGAAAAAATCACGCCGCAACCTTACGGTGTTCCCGATCCCGCCGGTCCGAAGCTTCCGCGCCAGTGGGACCGGGCACTGCTCGGCATCGGCGCGCTGGTGGCGCTGCTGATTCCCCTGGTCTATCTGCTGTGGATCCTGCTGGCGGCGCCCAAGCCGCTGCTGTCGGTGCCGGTGCAGCAGGTGGTGGCGAAGTTCAATGCCGATTGTGCCGATCTCACTGCCGACGTCGACGAAGACCGCGGAGCGGTCAAGATCAGCGGATATGCCAAGAGCACCGAGGACATGGCCGCCATCCGCCAGCAACTGGCGGCGATCGAGGGGGTGAAGTCGGTGGATGCCCAGCTGCAGCTGCGGATCTGGCCGCATTGCGAGGTCGTGCGGCTGCTGGCGCCGTACAAGGCGCGCAATGACGACAGCGGGCAGCACCTGGTCATCACTCCCAGCGTCGGCCACTCCGATCGCTTCTTGGAAGGCGAGAACGTGATCGTCAAGCTCCAGCAACCCAATTACGACGGCTACCTGTACGTCGATTACTACACCGTCAATGGCGACGTGGCGCACATCTATCCAAACGCCGGCGAACCCGGCAGCGGGCGGCTGCTGCATGCGCTGGAGCAGTTCGAGGTCGGCGCCACGCCGAACCGGACCTGGACCATCTGTCCGCCGTTCGGGCAGGAAATGATCACCGTGGTCGCCTCGCCGCGCCCGCTGTATCAGGAGACCCTGCCCGAGGTGCAGCCCGCGCAGGAGTACCTGCCAAAACTGCGCCAGATGCTGGAAGCCAACCGCGGCAATCCGCAATTGCTGGCCGCGCACCTGTTCATGCAAACCGAGCCCGAGACCGATCCTGCGCGGAAGTCGCAGGCGATGATGGCCTGCGCCATGCCGGCGGACGCGGTGCCCTCGCAGGAGCCTGCCCAATGAGCCCGCTGAGTTTCGTGGAAAACCTGTTCTCGTCGATCGGCAGCGTGTTCGCGCGGATCGGCTCGCTGTATTCGCGCGGCTCGGATGCTGCGCGCACGCCGTGGCTGCGTTGGATCGTAGTGACGTTGCTGCTGGCACTGGTGCTGGCCGGTCTGGTGTTCCTGGCGCTGGCGATCCTGCCGCAGTTGCCGATGCGGTTCTGGCAGGTACTGGGGCTGTGCGTGGTCGCCGTGGTGGTGCTGTGGTGGTTCATGGCCGGCCAGCGCAAGGCCTCGCTGAAGGGCCGCACCCGCAAGCGCATCGGCGACCTCGGTCCGGGTAATCCGGAGGAAGAGCGCGAGCCGGTGGCGAAGATGACCGCCGCCATCGACGAGGCCAAGCGCATCATCGCGCGCTCGCCGGAAATCGCGCAGGGACGCAACCCGCTGTATCGCATCCCGTGGGTCTTGTTCATCGGCGATGCCACGGCCGACGTGGCCGGCCTGTTGCGCGCCGGCAGCGAGGTGTCGCCATTCCCTGCGCCGGACAAGCCGGAGATGGAGGCGGACGAGGTCTGGCGCTGGTGGTTCTTCAAATCGATGATCGCCATCGAGACCCACCCACGCCTGGTTTGCGATCCCGGCGCGCGGCTGGAGCGTGGGCTCTGGTACCAGGCACTGATGAAGCTGGCCGACGAGCGTGAGAAGCTGCCGCTCAACGGCATCGTGGTGGCGGTATCGGCGCAGACCCTGCTGGGGCCGGCCGAGGCGCTGAAGGACACCGCCACCCGCCTGCGCCGGCTGGTGGACGAGGCGATGGAGCATCTGCAGGTGCAGATGCCGGTGTATTTCGTGGTGAGTGGCCTGGACCGGCTGCCGGGCTATGCCCAGCTGCGCGCCAGCCTGCCGCAGGAGGCATTCGCGCAGGCGCTGGGGCACCGCTTTGCCGAGAACGAGGTGGTCAGCGCGGCCAGCAGCGGGCGCATCGACGAGGTGATGCAGCCGATCGAGGACCGCCTGCACGCGCTGCGCATGACCCTGCTGCGCGCCCAGCACACCCCGGCGCAGCGGCGCGCGGTGTTCGATTTCATCGAGTCCCTGGGGGGGGCGCGCAGTGGGTTGGCACAGTTCGTGGGGCTGATGCTGGAAGACAATCCGTTCCAGCGCACCCCGCGCTGGCGCGGCCTGTACTTCGCCGGCGCCGCGGATGCCGCCCATCGCGGCGGGGCGTTCGTCGCCGACCTGTTCACCCGCTTCCTGCCCAGCGACCAGCCGCTGGCCGGCAGCAGCTTTCGCGGCAATGCCGGGCGGATGGCGATCGCCGGGGTGGGCGTGCTGGCGATGCTGGGCCTGTCGGCCTCGTTCGCCTATGGCCTGAAGGTCGCACACCGCGACGATGCCGCGCTGCTGGCGCAGACCCGCAGCGCCTGCGCCGACGTGGCCGACCGCACCTCCACCGGGCGCATCGAGTGGGTGGCCAGCTGCGGGCGCACGATCGAAGAGCTGGAGGCCGCGCAGGGCGAGAGCTGGCTGAGTTTCGGGGTGCGCCGTGCGGACGCCGACATCGACCGGCTCAAGCAGCGGGTGGTGGAGGATTTCGCCAACCTGATCCTGGCGCCCGAGGACCAGATGCTGGCGACCGACATCGACCAGCGCCGGGCCGGGATCGAACATCTGCTTGCGCTCAGCCAGCGCCTGCGCCTGCTGGATGTCTGTACGGGCAGTGGCAATGGCTGCCGCGAGCGCGAGCTGCCCAACAATGTCAGCTTCGATGCGCGCTCAAGGCTGTTCGCCCCTTTCGTGAGCGCCAACAACGATACCCGACGCGACCGCGACAACGCCGACGCCCTGTTCGCCACCTACCTCGGCTACCTGCGGTGGCAAAAAAAAAACGTCCGTGAGGCCGAGCGCGCCCGTCTGGAGGGCCTGCTGAACAAGCTGCTGGCGGGCTATAGCCCGCGGGCGGCCGATTTGCGGCAGTGGGCGGATGCGCGCGGGAACGGCATCGATCTGGCGACCTTCTGGCTGCCGCAGGGCACTGTGGTGGGCACCGACGGCGGCCCTGCGGCAGGCATCTCCCGCGCCTATACCCGCGATGCCTGGGAGGGCGTGGTGCAGCCGATGCTGGCCACCCTGCGCCGGCAGGCCCCGGACCGCGCATCCCGTATCGACGACCTGCGCGATGCCTACTTCCACGACTATTTCTCGCAGTGGGCGCGCTTCCAGGCGCGCTTCGGCGACGGTCTTGGGCTGTGGCGCGGGCGCTACGGCGACCTGCTGGCGCGCGCGGGCGGCAAGGAGGACCCGTACACGCTTTTTTTCGCTTCAGCCCAGCGCAACCTGTACGAGTTGCCGTTCGACTGGCCGCTCGCGGCGCGCTGGGCCGCGACCTGGGCGCAGATGAAGGCCGGCTGGCTTTCTTCCTGGCGTCCGTTCGGGCGCTTCGTGGCGGACGGGTTCCGTTTCGGCGGCGAGCGCATCCCGCCGCCGGTATGGCTGCTGGCGATGCGTGAGACCCAGTTCGACGTGTTGGCAGGCCAGCGCCCCGACTATGCGCGCGCCTACCTGCGGCTGCAGGCGGAAGGCTCCGGCGAGGATGTGTACCAGCTTGCCTCCGACCTGTTCGCCGGCAAGGGCAAGGCCGACAAGCCGCCGGCCAGCGACTACACCCGCCTGCTGGATGCCGTGGACAAGCCGCCCGAACGGTATGCCACCGCGTTCAAGGGCGACGACCTGGCCGCCTGGTCGGTGGTGCAGGGGCCATCGCGCCTGCTGCTGTTCCTCACCGTGCACCGGGCCGGCCAGTACGTGCAGGCGCGCTGGCGCGAGAGCGTGGTGACGCCGCTGGCGGCATTGCCGCCGGAGCAGCAGGTGGATGCGCTGTATGGCCCGCAGGGCAAGCTGGCGGCCTTCATCAACGACTGGCTCAAGCCTTTCATTACCGAAAAGGAACGCCTGCCGGTGAAGGTGGCCGGCGTCGCCATGCCGCTGTCGTCCGCATACCAGGGGATGCTGGCGGCCGAGCGGCGGTTCCAGCCCGTGCTGGGCAACGTCGCTCCGTTCCTGGCGGGAAGCTTCACCCTGCAACCCAGCCAGCTCGGGGCGCTCGACGAGGGCGAATCCGGCACCGTGTTCGAGGTGGAGTGCCGCGAACGCGTGTACCGCGCGAGTTCCGCCGGTCCGTCGCTGGCGGACGCCACCGCGCAGGTGTTCTGGTCGCCTTCGAGCTGCCTGCAGGCGCGCATCCGCATCCCGGTCGCAGTGCCCCCGGATGCGAGCGCCGCGGTCCAGGAATTCGATCCCGCCACCAGCCAGATGCATGCCGCCGCCTCCAGTCCCGAGGAGGTGGTGCTGGTGCGCACCTATGCCGGCGCGGAAGGATTCACCGTGCTGATCAAGGACTTCGCGACCGGCGCGCACGCCTACACGCTGGAGGATTTCCAGTCCAGCTACAGCCCCGCGCAGTGGGCGCCGTTGCGCCAGCGCCTGGCGCAGCTTGGCTTTCGCGGCGCGCGGGTGTTCCTGAAGGTGGAGCTGTCCGACGAGATGCAGCGCTATCTCGGCGCAAGCAATGCGCGCGCGGAAGTGCCCGCCGTCATCCTCGATTGAACCCAACCAACAGGAGGCCCCATGGCCATCGACGTGAATGAACTGCTTGCGCCCATCCCGGGCGGCGACCCTGCCGGCAGCGATGCCAGCTTCTCCGATCTGTTCGACCGCATCCGCGAGGCACGCCGCGCGGACGATCCCAACCTGGCCCAGGGGGATTGGCAGACGGAGCTGAAGGTGGCCGACTGGCGGGAAGCCCAGTCGCTGTCCGAGGACGTGTTGCGGCGGATCAGCAAAGATTTGCAGGCCGCGGTCTGGCTGGGCGAGGCGCTGATCGCGCGGCATGGGCTGGAAGGTGCGCGTGACGGCTTCGACCTGCTCACCGGCCTGCTGGAGACCTATTGGGATGGGCTGTACCCGCGTGCCGAGGATGGCGACCTGGAGGAGCGCGCCGGCAAGCTGGCGTGGTTCGCCGCCTGGGGCAGCAAGGCGCTGCTGGGCGTGCGCCTCAACGACGATCCGCAGGCACCGCTGACCCTGGCCGGTTGGATCGATTCGCGCGAGGTGGACAACCTCGGCCGCCAGAACGCCGAGGCCTATCAGGCCGCCCTGGACGAGGGCCGCATCAATGGCGAGACCTTCGATGCGCGCATGCAGGGGGTGCCCGAGGCGATGCTGCGCGAGCGGCTCGAGCAGGTGCAGGCAGCGCGCGAGTCGTTCGCGCGGCTGGCGGCGGTTAGCGACGCGCGATTGGGCCGTGAGGCGCCCAGCCTGGCCGCGATTGACGATGCACTGAAGAAGATCCAGACCGTGTATACGCGGCTGGCCAGCGCCAAGGGCCTGGGCGGGGTCGCAGCGGTCGATGGCGAGCCTGCCGCGGGCGAGACGGGGGTGGTCCAGGGCGTCGCTGCATCGGGAGCCACGGCGCTCGACTTGAATGCTTCCAGCCTGGCCTCCAAGGATGCCGCCCTGCGCGCGCTCGGGGAGATCGCCGGGTTCTTCCGCCGCACCGAGCCGCATAGCCCGGTGGCCTACCTGCTGGAGCGCGCGGTGGCTTGGGCCAACATGCCGCTGGAGCAGTGGCTGGAGGAGGTGGTGCGCGACCAGAGCACGCTGTCCTCGATCCGCGAGCGCGTGGGCCTGTCGCCCAGCGAATGAAGCAGTGCCGGCCCGCGGATCGCTGCATCGGTCCACGCCGAACGGCATATGCCGAAGTCTGGCCGTCCGAGGGATGTTGCGATTGCAGGCGGCTTCCTAGACTCGCTGGCACATCCCGGAAAGACCTACCCATGCGGTGTCGTTCCGGTCCTGCCACCCGCATCCACCAACGCGTCCGGGGACTCCCATGGCCAAGAAGGAAAGCACCCAGCACAAGCTCGATCGCGTGCGCGCCCCGCGCGTGCAGCTCACCTACGACGTCGAGGTGGGCGATGCCATCGAGAAGAAGGAACTCCCGTTCGTTGCCGGCGTGGTCGGCAATTTCAGCGGGCAGCCGGCGGAGCCGCTGGGCAAGCTGAAGGACCGCAAGTTCGTCAACGTGGACAAGGACAACTTCGACGACGTGCTCAAGGGCATGAAGCCGCGCGTGCAGATGCAAGTGGACAACAAGCTGGCCGAGGACGGCTCCAAGCTCAGCGTGGAGCTCACCTTCCGCAGCCTGGAGGATTTCTCCCCCGAGCGCGTGGTGAACCAGATCGAGCCGCTGCGCAAGCTGCTGGAGGCGCGCCAGAAGCTGGCCGACCTGCGCAACAAGGCCGCCGGTAACGACAAGTTCGAGGACCTGCTCAACGAAGTCCTGCAGAACACCGACAAGATCGCCCAGCTGGGCAGGGAAGTCGGTGCGAAATCCGACGAGTGATCGCCCGCCAGGGCATCCGACCACGACCAGCCAGCGAGATCAGCACACATGGCCAATACCGAAACCCTGGCGGCTCCGGCCGCGACCGCGGACGCCGCCGAGGGCGGCCTGCTGGACCAGATCCTCACCCAGAGCAAGATCGCGCGCTCCGACAGCGAGCGCACCCGCGCCCGCGACCTGATCGCGGAGCTGGTGGCGCAGGTCAGCGAGGGTGCGATGACCGTCTCCAAGGACGCCATCGGCGCGTTGGATGCGCGCATCGCCGAGATCGACCGGGTGCTGTCCGAGCAACTCTCGGCGGTGATGCATGCGCCCGAGTTCCAGCAGCTGGAGGGCAGCTGGCGCGGCCTGAAGTACCTGGTGGAGAACTCCGAGACCGGCACCAACCTGAAGATCAAGGTGTTCAACACCACCAAGAGAGAGCTGGTCAAGGACTTCAAGAACGCCGCCGATTTCGACCAGAGCACGCTGTTCAAGAAGCTCTATGAGGAGGAGTACGGCACCTTCGGCGGCGCGCCGTTCGCGACCCTGATCGGTGATTTCGAGTTCGGCCGCCATCCCGAGGACATGTACCTGCTCGAGGAGATCTCCCACGTGTGCGCGGCGGCGCATGCGCCGTTCCTGAGCGCAGCTTCGCCGGAGTTGCTGGGCTTCGACGACTTCACCGAGCTTTCCGGCCCGCGCGACCTGGCCAAGATCTTCGATACCGTGGAGTACGCGAAGTGGAAGAGCTTCCGCGCCTCCGAGGACTCGCGCTACGTCGGCCTGACCCTGCCGCACGTGCTGGGGCGCCTGCCGTACGGCCCGGATACCGCGCCGGTGGAGGCCTTCAACTTCGTCGAGCGCACCGACGGCACCGAGCACAACAAGTACCTGTGGATGAACGCCGCCTACGCCCTCGGCAGCAAGGTGACCGATGCGTTCGCCAAGTACGGCTGGTGCGCCGCCATCCGCGGCGTGGAGGGCGGCGGCCTGGTCGAGGGCCTGCCCACCCACACCTTCGCCACCGATGACGGCGAGGTGGCGCTGAAGTGCCCCACCGAGATCGCCATCACCGATCGCCGAGAGAAGGAACTGGCCGACCTGGGGCTGATCCCGCTGGTGCACTGCAAGGGCACCGACTACGCGGCGTTCTTCTCCACCCAGTCGGTGCAGAAGGCCAAGGAGTACAACACCGACGCCGCCAACGCCAATGCGCGGCTGTCCTCGCAGCTGCAGTACATCTTCGCGGTGAGCCGCATCGCGCATTACCTGAAGTCGATGATGCGCGACAAGATCGGCAGCTTCGCCAGCAAGTCCAGCGTCGAGCTGTTCCTCAACAACTGGATCTCGCAGTACGTGCTGCTGGACGACAACGCCTCGCAGGAATCCAAGGCGATGTACCCGCTGCGCGAAGCGCGGATCGAGGTGGCCGAGGTGCCGGGCAAGCCGGGCGCCTACAAGTCGGTCGCGTTCCTGCGGCCGCATTACCAGCTGGACGAGCTGAGCGTCTCGCTGCGGCTGGTGGCCGAGCTGCCCAAGTCGGCGCGCTGACCCGGTTCCCGCGGTAAATCCAGCCAATCCATTCCCGATTCCCCATTTCCTATTCCATTCCCATAGTCAGGAGAAACAGCCATGGCAACAGTTGACGGGTTCCTGGAGCTCGACGGCGTGAAGGGCGAGTCCACCGACGCCAAGCACAAGGACAAGATCGAGATCCAAAGCTTCCAGTGGGGCGTGCATAGTGCCTCCAACATGGCCACCGGCGGTGGTGGCGGCGTCGGCAAGGCGGTGTTCAGCGACTTCACCGTCACCAAGAAGGTGGACCTTGCCTCGCCGGTGCTGGCCAAGTTCGCCGCGACCGGCGAGCACATCGCCAAGGGCAAGGTGATTTTCCGCAAGGCCGGCGGTTCGGCCGGCCAGCAGGATTACCAGACCTACGATTTCGAGAAGATCTACGTCACCGGGCTGGCGATCAGCGGTGGCCAGGACGGCGAGTTCTACGAAACCCTCACCCTGTCGCCCACCAAGTTCAAGTGGGAGTACAAGAAGCAGGGCGACAAGGGCAGCCTGGAGGGCAATACCGTGGTCACCGTGGACCGCGCCAAGAACACCGCCGCGTGACGCGGCGGCGGGTTGAGCCGGGGTCGGGGCGCGGGCCATGCGCGGCTTGATCAATCGGCTGGTGGCCGACGCCCTCCCGGAAGACGGGGGGCGCCGGCCATCGATGCTGGAGATGCGCAATGAGGTCTCTCGCGACCTGGAGGCGCTGCTCAATACGCGCTCGGAAGGGGCTCGGCTGATCCCGGAGGTCTTCAAGGAATGCCGTGGCTCCTCGCTGACGTACGGCATCCCGGATTTTTCGTCATACAGCCTGCTCAGCCCGCACGATCGCGACCGCATCCGGCGCGCGCTGGAACAGGCCATTGCGCTGCACGAGTCGCGCCTGACCCGGGTGCGCGTGACCCTGGAACCGCAGAAGGAGCTGGATCGCGCCCTGCGCTTCCGGGTGGATGCATTGATGGAGCTGGGCGAAGACAACGAGAAGGTCCAGTTCGACGCGGTGCTGCAGCTCAATACCCAGACTTACATCGTGCGCTGATGCGGGCGGGTCGCGGCTGGTCCCGCGAGGCGCCTGCGATGTGTCGGGCGCCGGTCAACGGGCTTCGCATCCGATCGTGCACGCGTGCCGGTGGGCATCTGCATGCGTCGATGCGCTGGTGCTTGCGGATGGGATGGGCTCACGCGGTCGCGCACAGCAGGCCCAGCGAGGCCATGCCCTGCAGGGTGGTTTCCAGTTCCTGCGCATGCTGCGACTGCGCTTTGCGACCGTCGCCGGTATTCGCTTCCAATAGCGGGCGCAGTGCGTCCAGCAGCGCCGCGCGGTCGCGCTGCCCGTCCAGCAGCGCCAGCAGCGCGCGGCTGTAGGCGTCGTCCAGGCTGACCATGCTTGGACGCAGGCTGGCGACCAGGCTGGCCCCGGCCTGTGCCTGCAGACGTGCCAGCGGGCTGGCCAATGGGCGCGGACCGGCGTCCGCCGCGAAGCGCGGTGCATCGCAGTGCAGTTCCACGATTCCGACTTCGAATGCGCGCAACAGGAAGCGGCAAGCGGTCTCCAGGTCGGCTTCGCGCGGTTGCTGGCTGCCGGCGGCCGCGCGCGCCTCGTCGAGCAGCGCAGGCAACGGCTGTGGCTGAGGATGGCGCGGCCCAGCAAGTTTCAACAGGGCCTGCATGACCGGATGGTCGGTCCGCACGCCGCCACTGCCGGGGCGCGAGAAACGCAGCGCGCCCTGCGCGTCGGGCGTAACTGCGTCCGGCATCAGGGCCGAGACCAGCTCCAATCGTTCCACTTCGGAGGCGCGCGGCTGCGGCGCGGGCGCGGCTTCGCCCCGGCACAGCAGGGTCTGGCGGAAGCGGCGGCCAGTGAGGTAGTCCAGGTATTGCTCCTTGCTGACCACGTCGTCGGCTGCGAGGGTTTCCAGCAGTGGACGCACGGCTTCGCCGGCGTTGCGCAGCGACATCTCGTGGTAGGAGGCTTCCGCCACGAACTCCAGCCCGTGCGCGCGTGCCTCGCGAATGAAGGCGTCCAGGGTGAACGGCTGGTTGAGCTCGGCCAGGTCGTCATGGAACAGCACGCTGGGGTTGAGCCGGTCCTGCAATTCCTCGATCTCGCCGGCCAGCGCGGTGGAATAGCGGTTGTCGGCGGGCAGGCCGGCCTGCAGCAGCTGCAGGCATTCCTGTGCGCGCGCGATGCGCGTGGCCGGGTCGGGGCTGGCGCCGGCATGGAACTTCAGCACGTCCCACAGCATCCGCCGCAGATGGCAGCCGGGCAGGGCGTTGTAGCTGATGCAGGCGATGCCGGCGGGGGCGAGGTGGTCGCGGCACACTTCCAGCAGGCGCTGGCGCACAGCCTCCGGCACCCAGGAGTAGAAGCCGTGGGCGATCACGTAGTCGAACCCGGGCGGGGCAGGCGACCAGGCCAGCAGGTCGCCTGCGACGAGCTGCAGGTTGTCCAGCCCCAGCGCCTGACGCAGCGCTTCGCCGCGGGCGATGGCCGTGGCCGACAGGTCGATCCCGACGAAGCGCGCGCCTGGATAGGCCAGCGCCAGGGTGAGCAACTGCAGCCCGTCGCCGCAGCCGACTTCCAGCAGCCGGCAGCCGGTCGGGGAGGCCGCCTCCACGCCGTGCAGGCGGGCGATCGCGGCCAGCCGCGACGGATGCAGCTGGGGATAGACGTGCGCCGGGTATTCCACCGCGTCGTAGCTGAAGGCCTGACTCATGCGTGCTCCGTAAGGGGCGTATCGCGGCGTGCGCGCGCCGCCAGCACCGCGGCCAGCATGGCTTCACGCAGGCGCGGCGGCTGGACCGGCTTGAACAGCACCGGGATCTGGCGGGCGGCGATCGCGTCCACCCGGTCGCGCCGGGTTTCGCCGGTCACCAGCAGGCGGGCGAAGCTGGGCCGGTGCGGGTCTTCGCCAAGCTGGCGGGCGATCGCCTGCAGGGCTTCCAGTCCGTCCGGCCCATCGCCCAGGTGGAGATCGCTGATCACCAGGTCGGGCGGGCCGAACCAGCCGCGCAACTGTTCCAGCGCCTCGGCCGGGCTGGCGGCCGCGCGCACGTCGCAGCCCCATTCCGCGAGCAGGGTGCGCAGGCCCTGCAGGATGCCGGGCTCGTCGTCGATGGCCAGTACGCGCAGACCACTGATGTCCAGAGGCATGTCGAGTGCAGGAGCAGGAGTGCGCTGCGCCGGTGCACAGGCGTCCAGCCAGAGCGCGACCCGGGTGCCCTTGCCGGGCCGCGATGCCAGCGCGATGCGACCGCCGATGAGATCGACCAGCCGGCGTACCGTGGCCAGCCCCAGTCCCAGGCCGCGCGCGCCCTCGCCGGTGCGTCCCGCCGGCGAGCGCACCTGGTAGAACTCCTCGAACACCCGCTGCTGGTGCTCCGGGGCGATCCCGCAGCCGGTGTCCCAGACATCGATGCGGACCCGCCCATCATTCTGGTGGCGCACGCCAACCAGCACGCCGCCGCTGTCGGTATAGCGCAGCGCGTTGCTGATCAGGTTGTTGAGGATGCGCGCCAGCATCGTGCGGTCGCAGTACACCCAGGCATCGGTCTTGCGCAGCACCAGCCGCAGGCCGCGGGACTCGGCCAGCATGCGGAAGTTGCGGCTGGCCTCGTCGAACACCTCATCCAGCCGCACGGCGACCGGCTGCGCACGCATGCTGCCGGCTTCCAGCCGGGACAGGTCCAGCAGTTCCGAGAACAGCTGGTCCAGCGAGGCCACGCATTCCTCGATGTGGCGGATCCGCTCCAGCCGCACGGGGTCGGTCTCGCCGGCGCGCAGGGTGGAAGAGAACAGGGTCAGCGCATACAGGGGCTGGCGCAGGTCGTGGCTGGCGGCGGCCAGTAGCCGCGAGCGCGCACGGCTGGCGGCTTCCAGCTTGGCGTGCTTGTCCGCCAGCTCGATGCTGGTGCGTCCCAGCTCGCTCTGCATCCGGTTGCGGGCACTGGCCAGGGCCTGCGACGCCTGGTTGATGCCGGCCTGCAGGCGTGCAATCGCGCCGCCTTGCGCTGCTGGTTGCAGGTACACACACTCGCCGCACCCGAGCCGTTCCACGGCCTCGGTGAGCTCCGCCAGCGGCTTGGCCACGCGCATGGCGATGCCCCAGCTCAGGGCCACCACCCAGGCCAAGGCCGCCAGCAGCAACAGCCCGCCGCGCCAGAGCGCCAGCGGCGGCGCGCCTTCCGGCCATGCCGCATAGGCCAGCAGCGCGAATGCGACCACCGTGGCCAGCGCCAGCGGCACCACCACGCGCAAGGTCCACTGGCGCAGCAGCGAGGCGCGGTACAGCCGGGGAGGAACGGAAGGGGATGCCTGCACGGGGATGCCTGCGCTGCGGTTGCCTTCAGGCAACGCAAAAGCGGGCGGTAGCGGGTCATGCCGGTGTCGTGCCGGCCGGGAGGCGGGCCATGCCACGGGCATGAAAAAACCGCCTTGCGGCGGTTTTTCGTGTCCCATCCGGGATGGGAGTTGGTCGGGGAGACAGGATTTGAACCTGCGACTTCTACGTCCCGAACGTAGCGCTCTACCAGGCTGAGCTACACCCCGACGGCAGAGCCGCGCATTCTAGGGGCATGCCGCGTCGACGGCAAGGGGGTGGGCGTGATTTTCCCGGTGCCGGTCGCTGCCGGCGGCGGCGGGAAGGTGGCCGTGCCCGCTAAACTAGCGGCTTTCCGCGACCTTCCCGGAGCCTTGCCTTGATCAAGCCGCGTACCCCCGCCGGGGTGATGGAACTGCTGCCGCGCGACCAGATCGCGTTCCAGCGCATGCTGGACATCATCCGCCAGACCTTCGAGCGTTTCGGCTTCCTGCCGGTGGAGACCCCGGTGATGGAGCTCTCGGAGGTGCTGCTGACCAAGTCCGGCGGCGAGACCGAGCGCCAGGTCTATTTCGTGCAGTCCACCGGCGCGCTGGAGAAGGGCGGCGAGGGCTTGCCCGAGCTGGCGCTGCGCTTCGACCTGACCGTGCCGCTGGCGCGCTACGTGGCCGAACACGAGCACGAGCTTGCCTTCCCTTTCCGCCGCTACCAGATGCAGCGCGTGTACCGCGGCGAGCGCGCCCAGCGTGGGCGCTTCCGCGAGTTCTACCAGTGCGACATCGACGTGATCGGCAAGGACACGCTGTCGCCGCGCTTCGATGCCGAGCTGCCGGCGGTGATCGCGGCCGTGTTCGAGCGCATGGCGATCGGCGAGTTCACCATCCAGCTCAACCACCGCAAGCTGCTGCGCGGCTATTTCGAGGGGCTTGGCATCATCGGTGAGGCGCAGATGCTGGTGCTGCGCGAGCTGGACAAGCTGGACAAGCGCGGCGGCGATGCCGTGCGCGCGACCCTGGCGGGCGAGGGCTTCGGCCTGGCCGCCGACGTCATCGATCGCCTGATGGCGTTCTCGCAAGTGCGCTCGCACGGGCATGCCGACGCGCTGGCCAAGCTCGACGCGCTGGGCGCCGGCACGCCGCTGTTCGAGGAGGGCCGCGCGGAGCTGCGCGACATCCTCAACCAGATGAAGGCGCTGGGCGTGGCGGAGTCGCGCTATGCGCTGAATCTTTCCATTGCGCGCGGGCTGGACTACTACACCGGCGTGGTCTACGAGACCACGCTGAACGCGTATCCGCAGATCGGCTCGATCTGTTCGGGCGGGCGCTACGAGAACCTGGCCGGGCACTACACCAAGTCGAAGCTGCCGGGCGTGGGCATCTCCATCGGCCTGACCCGCCTGTTCTTCCAGCTGAAGGACGCCGGGCTGGTGCAGACCGCCGACAGTTCCGTGGACGTGCTGGTGGCGCTGCTGGACGACGCCGGGCTGGAGCACGCGCTGGCGCTGTCGCAGCGGCTGCGTGCCGCCGGATTGAACGTGGAGACCCAGCTGGAGCCGCGCAAGCTGAAGAAGCAGATGGAATATGCCGACAAGGCCGGCATCCGCTTCGTCGTCCTGCGCGGCGAGGACGAGGCCGCGCGCGGCGTGGTGGCGGTGAAGGACCTGCGTCGCGGCGAGCAGTTCGAGGTTGCCGAGCCCGAGCTGGCGGCGGCGCTGCTGGTGGAGCGCGAGCAGCTGCGCAGCGGGGCGGGGGGCGCGCGATGACGGCCACGGTCCGCCTCGACGGGCTTTCGCTGACGCGCGCGCAGCTGGTGGCGGTGGCGCGCGGCGCCGGCGTCGAGCTGGAGGAGGCGGCGCTGCAGCGGGTGGCGCACGCCGCCGATTTCCTGGCCGCGCAGGTGGAGAAGCAGGAGCCGATCTACGGCGTCTCCACCGGTTTCGGCAGCAACGCCGACAAGCTGCTGGGCGCGCACCGCCTGCGCGACGAATTGCCGGGCGCGGCGCCGTCCGGGGTTTCGCCGCACATCGAACTGCAGCGCAACCTGATCGTCACCCACGCCGTCTGCGTCGGCGAGCCGTTCGCGCCGGAAGTGGTGCGGGCAATGCTGTGCATCCGCATCAACACGCTGCTGCGCGGGCATTCCGGCATCCGCGTGCAGACGCTGCAGGCGCTGGCGGCGATGCTCAATGCCGGGATCGTGCCGGTGGTGCCGCAGCTGGGCTCGGTGGGCGCTTCCGGCGACTTGGCGCCGCTATCGCACCTGGCCATCGTCCTGCTCGGCGGTGGCGAGGCCTTCGTCGATGGCCAGCGCATGCCCGGCGCGGATGCGCTGGCGCGCAAGGGCCTGCAGCCGGTCGAACTGTCCTACAAGGAAGGTCTGGCGCTGAACAACGGCACCGCGCAGATGCTGGCGACCGGCGTGCTGGCGGTGCAGCAGCTCGAGGACCTGCTCGACACCGCCGACCTCGCCGCGGCGATGACCCTGGATGCCTTCGCCGGCCGCCTGGGTGCGTTCGCGCCGGAGGTCCACGCGCTGCGCCCGCATCCGGGGCAGGTAGCCACCGCCGCGCACCTGCTGCGCCTGCTCGATGGTTCCACCCTGTCCGACATCGCCTACCACCTGGTGCCGAAGTTCCGGCCTTGGCTGCCGGCCAGCTGGGACACGCCGGCCGCGCAGGCGCTGGGCTTCGACATCGGCTGGGACTGGGTGCCGTTCACCCAGCGCCACGGCCGCGAGAAGTTCTACCAGCGTTTCCTGCCGTTCCGCGGCGGCAAGAAGCACCAGCCGCAGGACAGCTACTCGCTGCGCTGCATCCCGCAGGTGCACGGCGCGGTGCGCGATGCGCTGGAGCAGGCCAAGCGCGTGCTGGACGTCGAGCTGAACGCGGTCACCGACAACCCGCTGGTGTTCCCCGACAAGGTGGATGCCGCGCACGTGGAAGAGCAGGTGATTTCCGCCGGCCATTTCCACGGCATGCCGCTGGCGCTGGCGATGAGCTACCTGAAGGCGGCGATCCCGGTGCTGGCCTCGATCAGCGAGCGCCGTCTCAACAAGCTGGTGGACCCGGCCACCAACGACGGCCTGCCGCCGTTCCTGATCGGCAACGAGGACGGCACCGAGTCGGGCCACATGATCGTGCAGTACACCGCGGCGGCGATCGTCAACGACCTGGCCAGCCGGGCGATGCCGGCCTCGGTTTATTCCATCCCCACCTCTGCGAACGCCGAGGACCATGTCTCGATGGGTGCCAACGAGGCGCGCCACGTGCTCGCGATGGCCAGCGACCTCGGCAAGGTGCTGGCGCTGGAGCTGTTCACCGCCGCGCAGGCGCTGGACCTGCGGCGCGACATGATCAACGCGGCGCGCGCGTTGGCCGGCCGGGTGGACGCCGAGGCGTTCGCCGCCAAGGTGGCGGGCGGCCCGCTGCCGGGCGCGCCCGAGCGCGATGGCTTCCTGGCCGAGGTGGACGCCCTGCGCGCACAGCTGGCCGCGGCGCCGGAGTTCCGCCCGGGGCGGGCAGTGGCGGCCGCGCATGCGGCGCTGCGCGCGCGCATTCCCTACCTGGACCGCGACCGCGCGCTGGACGGCGAGGTCGCGGCGGCGGTGGCGATGGTGGCCGACGGCAGCCTGCTGGCCGCCGCGCGGCGCGCGTTGGCGGAAGGATAGGCGGTGCTTCGGCCGGCAAGGGCGTCCATGGGGCGCTGCCGGCTGAACGCCACCCCAGCCGGACGCACGGGACAAGCAGGGCGCGGTTGACGCGCCCTTTTTCGTCAATTAATGTATTAGCGCGTTAATACATTAGTGCATTCGATTTCCCTGCCCGGAGCAAGCCCGAAGCAAGCCCGGCGCAACAGCCCAAGCCCGTCCCGCCCCGGCGGGATCCCGCAGTCCAGATCTTTCGATGGCCTTCCGATGAAGCAACGCCCCGAGCCCCTGCCGCCCTACGATGCCGCCGTCGCCATCGACGCGCTGGCCTATGCGTTGGCGTCGCTGCAGGGCGCGGCCGAGGTGCGTGCGTTCCTCGAGGACCTGTGCACGCCGGCCGAGCTGGAGGCGATGGGCGACCGCTGGCGGGTGGTGCCGCAGCTATTGCAGGGCATGCCTTACCGCGAGATCCACGAACGCACCAAGGTCAGCGTCACCACCATCGGCCGCGTCGCCCGCTGCCTGGAGCGCGGGACCGGCGGCTACCAGACCGCCGCCCGCCGCCTCGGCCTTTCCAACGACTCCCACTGAACAGCCCCGCCATGAGCCCTCCCGCCACTCCGGCGGTGCGCGACCGTCTGCGCATCGCCATCCAGAAATCCGGTCGCCTCAGCGAGCCGGCCCGTGCCTTGCTGGCCTCCGCCGGCCTGAGCTGGCGCGAAAGCCGCGACCGCCTGTTCTGCTACGGCGAGTCGCTGCCGGTGGACCTGCTGCTGGTGCGCGACGACGACATCCCCGGCCTGATCGCCGACGGCGTGTGCGATCTCGGCGTGGTCGGCCGCAACGTGCTGCTGGAACAGGCCGGCGAGCGCAGCGAGGCCGGCCTGCCGCCGGTGTTCCGCGAATGGCGCGCGCTCGGCTTCGGCGGCTGCCGGCTGTCGATCGCGGTGCCCGACGGCTGGGACTGGCAAGGCCCGGCGCAGCTGGCCGGAAAGCGCATCGCCACCACCTATCCCAACCAGCTGCGCGCCTGGTTGCGCCAGCAGCAGGTGGAGGCCGACATCGTGGTGCTCAGCGGCTCGGTGGAAATCGCGCCGCGCCTCGGCCAGGCCGATGCCATCTGCGACCTGGTGTCCAGCGGCGCCACCCTGGCCGCCAACCAGCTCAAGCCGGTGCTGGACATCCTGCAGAGCGAGGCGGTGCTGGCCGGGCCGGTGCAGCCGTTCGGCGACGTGCGCGCCGAGCTGGCCGACCTGCTGCTGCGGCGCATGGACGGCGTGCTGCGCATCCGCGACAGCAAGCTGCTGCTGTTCCAGGCCCCGCGCGAGGCGCTGCCGCAGGTGCTGCAGCTGCTGCCGGATGCGGAGCCGCCGACCATGTGCCCGGTGGACGGCAGCGAGACCCTGGCGCTGCAGGCGCTGTGCCACGGCGCGATGACCTGGCAGCGGCTGGAAGACCTCAAGCGCGCCGGTGCGCGCGGGCTGATGGTGTTGCCGGTGGAGCGGATGCTGGCATGAAGCGCATCGACTGGAACCAGCTGGATGAGCCCACGCGCGCGGCCGTGCTGCAGCGGCCGGTGCAGGCGGTGTCCAACACCGTGCGCGCCGGCGTGCAGGCGGTCTTCGAGGCGGTCGCGGAACGCGGCGACGATGCCCTGCGCGATTTCACCGCGCGGTTCGACGGCGTGGCGCTCGAGGATTTCGAGGTGGGTGCGGACGAGTTCGCGCGCGCCGCTGACGCGGTGCCCGCCGACGTGCAGGCGGCGATCGCCGAGGCGGCCGCGCGGATCGAGGCCTTCCACCGCGCCGGCATCGCGTCGCCGTATGCAGTGGAAACCGCGCCGGGTCTGACCTGCCAGCGCGTGCAGCGGCCGATCCGCCGGGTCGGGCTGTACGTGCCCGCGGGTAGCGCGCCGCTGCCTTCGACCGCGCTGATGCTGTGCGTGCCGGCGCGGCTGGCCGGCTGCGCCGAGGTGGTGCTGTGCACGCCGCCGCGGGCCGACGGCAGCGCCGATCCGGCGGTGCTGCTGGCGGCGCGGCAGGCACCGGGCGTGCGCGTGTTCAAGCTCGGCGGCGCGCAGGCGATCGCCGCGATGGCGCTGGGCACGGCGAGCGTGCCGCGCTGCGACAAGCTGTTCGGCCCGGGCAATGCCTGGGTGGATGAAGCCAAGCGCCAGGCCGCGCAGCGCCCGGGCGGGATCGCCATCGACATGCCGGCCGGCCCCTCGGAAGTGTTGGTGATCGCAGATAGCGGCGCGAATGCCGCGTTCGTCGCCGCCGATCTGCTGTCGCAGGCCGAACACGGGCCGGATTCGCAGGTACTGCTGCTGACCGATAGCGACTTGCTGCTGGAGGCGGTGGCGGCGGAAGTCGAAGCCCAGCTGACCACGCTGCCGCGCGCGGCCATCGCCCGCCGCGCGCTGGAGTCCTCGCGGCTGGTGCGGGTGCGCGACATCGAGCAGGCCATCGCCATCAGCAATGCGTACGCACCGGAGCATTTGATCCTGGCCGTGCGCGAGCCGCGCGCCTGGCTGGACCGCATCGACAGCGCCGGCAGCATCTTCCTCGGCGACTGGACGCCGGAGGCACTGGGCGACTACTGCAGCGGCAGCAACCATGTCCTGCCTACCGGCGGTGCGGCGCGCGCATGGAGCGGGCTGTCCGTGGCCAGCTTCCAGAAAGCCATCACCGTGCAGGAAGCCAGCCGCACCGGGATTGCCAACGCCGGTCCGTGCGCGGCCATCCTCGCGCATGCGGAAGGCCTGCAGGCGCACGCGCGCGCGGTCGAACTGCGATTGGAGCAGGCAGCATGAGCACCACGGTGAACGCGCTATTGCGTGAAGACCTGCGCGACTTCGGCGGCTACAAGTCGGCGCGCAGCGAGGCGCTGTCCGGCACGATCTGGCTCAACGCCAATGAATCGGCCTGGGCCAACCCGTCCGACCCGGGCGCGGCCCTGCGCCGCTACCCGGCACCGCAGCCGGAGGCGCTGCGTGCGCGGCTGGCGCAGCTCTATGGCGTTGCGCCGGCGCAGCTGCTGATCGGGCGCGGCAGCGACGAAGGCATCGACCTGCTGGTGCGCGCGTTCTGCGCGCCGGGGCGCGGCCGCATCGTGATCGCCCCGCCGGTGTTCGGCATGTATGCGGTGTGCGCGCGACTGCACGGCGCCGGTGTGGTCGAGATGCCGCTGGTGGACGCACCGGACGGTTTGCGGGCGGATTTGGACGCGATGGGCGATGCCGCGCTGGAGAGCGGGGCAAGTCTGCTGTTCCTGTGCACGCCCGGCAATCCGTCGGGCGAACTGCTGGCGCGCGATGCCATCGCCGCGCTGGCCGCGCGCCTGCGCGGGCGCTGCCTGGTGGTGGTGGACGAGGCCTATCTCGAATACGCGGATGCGCCCTCGGCCAGCACGCTGCTGGCCGACCACGACAACCTCGCGGTGCTGCGCACCCTGTCCAAGGCGCACGCGCTGGCCGCGGCGCGGGTGGGCTGCGTGCTGGGCGCGCCGGCACTGATCGAGGCGCTGCGCCGCTGCCAGGCGCCATACCCGGTGCCGCAGCCGGTGGTGGAGGCCGCGCTGGCGGCGCTGGCGCCGGAGGCGCTGGCGCTGACCCGCAGCCGTATGGAGGCGGTGCGCGAAGCGCGCGCGCGGCTAGCCGACGGCCTGCGCCGGCTGCCGCAGGTGCGGCGGGTGTATCCCTCGGCCGGTAATTTCCTGCTGGTGCGGTTTGCCGATGCCGGTGCCGCGTTTGCCGCGCTGCTCGCTGCCGGGGTGGTGGTGCGCGACATGCGCGCGCTGCCGCAGCTGGGCGATGCCCTGCGCATCAGCGTGGGCACCGCGGAGGAATGCCGGCGGGTGCTGGCGGCGCTGGATCGGCTGCCAGTGGAGGCCGCCGCATGAGCCTGCGTCCGATCCTGTTCGTGGACCGCGACGGCACCCTGATCGAGGAGCCGGCGGATTTCCAGATCGATGCCTACGAGAAGCTGCGCTTCGTGCGCGGCGTCATTCCCGCGCTGCTCAAGCTGCGCGATGCCGGCTACGAGTTCGTGATCGTCAGCAACCAGGACGGCCTCGGCAGCGACGCGTTCCCGCGCGCGGCGTTCGACGGCCCGCACGCGCTGATGCGGCAGGTGTTCGAAAGCCAGGGCATCGTGTTCCGCGACGAGCTGATCGACTGCAGCCTGCCTTCCGACCACAGCCCCAACCGCAAGCCCGGCATCGGCATGCTCACCGCCTACCTGCAGGACCGCAGCATCGACTGGGCGCGCAGCGCGATGGTGGGCGACCGTCCAACCGACATGGAGTTCGCGGCGAATCTGCGCATCCGCGGCTTTCAGCTCGCCACCGCGCAGTTCGGCGGCGAGTGGGACTGGGCCGGCATCGCGCACGCGTTGGCGGATGCACCGCGCCAGGCGACGGTGGTGCGCAACACGAAGGAAACGAAGATCCGCGTGGAGGTGGACCTGGACCGCGCGGCCGAGCCGCAGGTCGCCACCGGGCTGGCCTTCTTCGACCACATGCTCGAGCAGCTCGGAAAACACGGCGGCTTTGCGCTCACCATCCGCGCCGAGGGCGACCTGCATATCGACGAGCACCACACCGTCGAGGACACCGCGCTGGCGCTGGGCCAGGCGCTGCGCGAGGCACTGGGCGACAAGCGCGGCATCGGCCGCTACGGCTTCACCCTGCCGATGGACGAAAGTTTGGCCAGCGCTGCGCTGGATTGCAGCGGGCGGCCGTACTTCGTGTTCACCGGCGCCTTCCGCCGCGAGCGCGTGGGCGACCTGCCCACCGAGCTGGTGCCGCATTTCTTCCGCTCGCTGTGCGATGCGGCAGGACTGAACCTGCACCTGCAGGTGCGTGGTGAGAACGACCACCACCAGGTGGAGGCCTGTTTCAAGGCCGTGGCGCGCGCGCTGCGGCAGGCGGTCCGCCGCGAGGGCGCGGAGCTGCCGTCCACCAAGGGCGTGCTGTGATGGAGGTGGCGGTCATCGATGCCGGCGGGGCCAACTTCGGCTCCGTCTGCTATGCGCTGGAACGGCTGGGCGCGGCCCCGCGGGTCGTGCGCGATGCCGACGGCCTGCGCGGCATGCCGCGCGTGCTGCTGCCGGGCGTCGGCGCCGCGGCGCCCGCGATGGCGCTGCTGCGCGAGCGCGGCTTTATTGAAGTACTGCCGCGTCTGGAGGTGCCGTTGCTGGGCATTTGCGTGGGCATGCAATTGCTGTTTGAACGCTCCGAGGAGGGTGACGTGGCCTGCCTCGGCCTGCTGCCCGGGCGCGTGCGCAAGCTGCAGGGTGGCCCCGGACTGCGCGTGCCGCACATGGGCTGGAATACGCTGGAGATGGTCGCGCCCTCGCCGCTGCTGGAGGGCATCGCGGCGGGTGCCAGCGCCTATTTCGTGCACGGCTACGCGGCGCCGGTGACCGCCGACTGCATCGCCGCATGCACCCACGGCGAGCGTTTCGCCGCGGTGGTCGCGCGTGGCCGTATCGCCGGCGCCCAGTTCCACCCCGAGCGTTCCGCCAGTGTCGGCGCGCGCCTGCTCGACAACTTCCTGCGCTGGATGCCCGCATGAGCTTCACCGTCTATCCCGCCCTCGACATCCGCGCCGGCAAGGTGGTGCGCCTGCGCCAGGGCGATTACGCCAACGAAACCCGCTACGGCGACGACCCGCTGGCGTTCGCGCAGTGCTATGCCGAGGACGGGGCGGCGTGGCTGCATCTGGTCGATCTGGACGCCGCCAAGGCCGGCGGCTACACGCTGTACCCACTGCTGCGTCAGATCCGGACCGAGACCGGATTGCAGGTGCAGACCGGCGGTGGCGTGCGCAGCGAGGCCGACGTGGCGGCGCTGCTGGAGGCCGGCGCGGCGCGCGTGGTGGTGGGCTCGCTCGCAGTGACCGCGCCCGACACCGTGATGGGCTGGCTGGCGAGGTTCGGCAGCGAGCGCATCACCGTCGCGCTGGACGCGCGGCAGGACGCGACGGGCACGTGGCGCCTGCCGGTGCACGGCTGGACGCAGGTCGCCTCCGAGACGCTGGAGGGCCTGCTGGCGCGCTATGCGGAGGCCGGGCTGGTGCACCTGCTGTGCACCGACATCGCCCGCGACGGCATGCTGGCCGGGCCGAACATCGACCTCTACCGCCGCCTGTGCGCGGCCCATCCAGGCGTGCGCGTGCAGGCCAGCGGCGGGGTGCGCGATGCCGCCGACGTGGCCGCGGCGCGCGCCGCCGGCTGCGCCGGCGCGGTGCTGGGCAAGGCGCTGCTGGACGGGCGGCTGGCGCTGGCGGAGGCGCTGGCATGCTGAGCCGCCGCCTGATTCCCTGCCTGGACGTGCGCGACGGCCGCGTGGTCAAGGGCGTGCGCTTTCGCGACCACGTGGACATGGGCGACATCGTCGAGCTGGCGCTGCGCTATCGCGATGCCGGCGCCGACGAACTGGTGTTCTACGACATCGCCGCCAGCCCGGAAGGGCGCCGCGTGGACCGCGGCTGGGTGGAGCGGGTGGCGCGGCTCATTGACATCCCGTTCTGCGTGGCGGGCGGCATCCGCAGCGTGGAGGATGCGCGCGCGGTGCTGCACGCCGGCGCCGACAAGATTTCCATCAATACCCCGGCGCTGGAGCGGCCGGCGCTGATCGCCGAACTGGCCGACGCCTTCGGCGTGCAGTGCGTGGTGGTCGGCATCGATTCCGTGCGCGAGGCCGACGGCGAATGGCGCGTGCGCAGTCACACCGGCAGCCCGGATGCGATGCGCGCGCCGGGCAAGCGCACCCTGGACTGGATCGCGGAGGCGCAGCGCCTGGGCGCTGGCGAGATCGTGCTGAACTGCATGGGCAGCGACGGCGTGCGCGCCGGCTACGACATCGCACAGCTCAAGGCGGCACGCGCCGTCTGCCAGGTGCCGCTGGTGGCCTCCGGCGGGGCCGGTGCGCCCGCGCATTTCGCGCAGGCCTTCCGCGACGCGGACGTGGATGCCGCACTGGCGGCCAGCGTGTTCCATTCCGGCGCGGTGGAGATCCCCGCGCTCAAGCAATTCCTGCGCGGGCAGGGGATCGAGGTGCGGCTGTGAACACGACTACGACGACCACGCTGGACATCGAGGCATTGGCCTGGGACAAGCAGGGCGGCCTGCTGCCGGCCATCGTGCAGGATGCCGACACCCTGCGCGTGCTGATGCTGGGCTACGTGGACCGCGCGGCATTGCAGGCCACCCTGGCTAGCGGCCGGGTGACCTTCTACAGCCGCAGCAAGCAGCGGCTGTGGACCAAGGGCGAGTCCTCCGGCCACGTGCTGGCGCTGGTGTCGGTGGAGGCCGATTGCGATGCCGACACCCTGCTGGTGCAGGCGCGTCCGCACGGCCCGACCTGCCACCTCGGGCGCACCAGCTGTTTCCCGGAGGCGCCGGGCGACGTGCTGTCCGCGCTGGATGCCCTCATCGCCCGCCGCGCGCAGGAGCGCCCGGAGGGCAGCTACACCACACGGCTGTTCGAGGCCGGCATTCGCCGGATCGCGCAGAAGGTCGGCGAGGAGGGCGTGGAAACCGCGCTGGCCGCGGTGGCGCAGGACGACGCGGCGCTGCTGGGCGAGGCCGCGGACCTGCTGTATCACCTGCTGGTGCTGCTGCGCGCGCGCGGGCTGGGGCTGGACGATGCCCGGCGCGTGCTCGCCGCGCGGGGAGGCTGACGGCCGCGCGGCGGATCAGGCGACGCTGATCGAATGCCGCACGCAGTTGCGGCCCTCGCGTTTGGCGCGGTACAGCGCCTCGTCCGCCAGCCGGATCGCATCTTCCGGCGACACGGTTTGCCCGCCATCGATGGTATGCACGCCGATGCTGGCGCTGAGCCGGATGCTGTGGCCCTGGCTGTCCACGCACTGCTGCTGGATGCGCAGGCGCACCGCTTCCGCCGCCTGCAGCGCGGCCTGCGCGTCGGCGCCCGGCAGCACCAGCACGAACTCCTCGCCGCCGAAGCGCGCCGCCAGCCCGCCGCGCGCCTGCGCGACCTCCTCCAGGCAGCGCGCCACCGCGTTCAGGCAGTCGTCGCCGGCCAGATGGCCGTATGCGTCGTTGATCTGCTTGAAGTGGTCCAGGTCCAGCAGCAGCAGCGCCAGCGGCTGGCCGCCGCTGCCGCGCGCCTGCATCGCCTCGCGCAGGGCCTCGTGGAAGTGGCGGCGGTTGAACGCGCCGGTGAGCGGGTCGCGTCGGCTGTACTCGCGCAGCTGCACATTGGCTTCGCCCAGCTGGGCCATGGTGGTGCGCAGTTCGCGGGTGCGGTCGATCAGCCCGCGCTCCAGCTTCTCGTTGGTTTCCTGCACGATCCGGATGTTTTCCTCGCGCAGGCTGGCGTAGCGGTTGCCCAGCGCCAGCGAGAGCAGCAGCAGTTCCAGCGCCGAGCCGACCTGCACGCCGTTCTGGGTCCAGAAGTTCTGCGGCAGGATGCCGAAGGCGAGCAGGGTGAACGCGGTGGTGCCGGTGAGGAACAGCGCCCACGCCAGCAGGAACAGCCGCGCCGGGCGGTAGCCGCGGTAGATCATCACCAGCGAGGCGGTGATGATCCAGAGCACGCCCACTAGCACCGCGCGCGAGGCAATCGGAGTAGCCACGCTGTAGGGCAGCCACAGCGACGCCAGCCCGAGCAGGGCGAAGAAGCCAACCAGGCATAGGCAGGCCACGTTGCCGGCGGGCCAGCGCTGCGGCAGGTCGAGGAAGCTGCGCGAGAACAGCTGCATCCCGATCAGCGCCAGGCAGATCGACAGCGGCACCGACGCATCCGCCAGCCAGGCCGAGTTCGACCACAGGTACTCGAAGCCGTAGCCGTTGAGGGTGAACAGCACCAGCCCGAACGCGGCGGTGTGCAGCAGGTACCAGAAGTAGCTGGCGTCGCGCAGGGTCAGCCACAGCACCAGGTTGTAGCAGAGCAGCGCCAGCACGATGCCGTAGTACAGCCCGTTGGAGAACTGCGCATCGCGCATCAGCTCGGCGAAGGCCTTGGGCGAATACAGCACCAGCGGCACCTGCATCGAGCTCTCGCTCTGCACCCGCAGCAGCAGCTCCACCCGCTGGCCGGCCGGCAGGTCCACCCGGAAGTTCGGGTGCCGGTAGCGCACGAAGCGGTCCTCGAATGGCGCGTGGTCGCCGCCCGATTGGTGCTCGATGTGGCCGTCGGGATAGCGCAGGTACAGGTCGAGGCTGTCGCTGAGCGCGTATTCCTGCACCAGCAGCCAGCGCGGCTCGTCGGGCTGCTCGTTCTCGATCGGTAGGTAGAACCAGTAGGCGCCGCTCTGGAAGCCGAACGCGGGGTTGCCGCCCGGCAGCGGCGCGAACGCGCCGGCCTCGGCGCGCCGGAAGGCCTGTTCCACCCCGGCGCTGGCCTGGGTGTCGTGCCAGTAGGTCAGGCTGGGCGAAAGCGGGAAGCTGGAATCACCGGGTGCCAGCCGCAGCGCAGCCGGGGTGGCCGCCGCGCTGGCGAACGCACAGCCCAGTAGCGCCAGCAGCGCGAACGCGGCCAGCCACGACATGCGGGCGCGCCTGCGCCATGTCCCCCGATGCATCCCCATGCCGGCATTCTAGGACAGGGCGGGCGTGGCTGCAGCGGCGGTGGCACCGTGCAGCGGCGCGGCTGGCCGGGCGTCGGCGGCCTGCGCATAATGGGCCATGCGCAAGCGCCTTCTGCTGTGTTGCCTGCTGCCGCTGATGGCGGCCCTTCCCCCCGCCGCCGCCGTGCAGGCCGGTGGCGACCGGCCCGCCTGCGTCCCGGTGGTGGTGGAAGCCCCGCAGGCGCTGCCCGCCGCGGATGGCTGGCGCGGCCCGGGCTGCATCGACTATCGCCGCGCGCCGGCGGCGCTGGCCGGGGCCGAGGCGCAGGTGTTGGTGCTGGGCGATCCGCAGGTGAAATCGGACGCCGACGTGGATTACTTCCGCCGCGACATCGTGCAGCCGCTGCAGGGCCGCCTGCCGGTGCGCCTGGGGCTGACCCTGGGCGATCTGGTGGACGACGTGCCGGCGCTGCTGCCGGCGGTGCGCCGGGTCACCGAGTCGCTCGGGGTGCCGTGGATGTATGCGCCGGGCAACCACGACCTGGACCTTGCGGCGGGGAATGCGGATGCCGCGCTGGCGGCGTTCCGCGCGGCGATCGGCCCGGACACCCAGGCGCGGCAGGCGGAGCTGGCGAATGTGGTGGTGCTGGACGACGTGATTCCGCTGCCCGGCCAGTCGCCGGCCTACATCGGCGGCCTGCGCGAGGACCAGTTCGCCTTCCTCGAACGCTGGCTGCCGACCCTGCCCAAGGACCGGCTGCTGGTGCTGGCGCTGCACATCCCCCTGTTCGACCAGCCTGGCAAGAAGAACTTCCGCGATGCCGACCGCGCCCGCCTGTTCGCGCTGCTGCAACCGTTCCCGCACGTGCTGGTGCTGAGCGCGCACACCCATACCCAGCGCCACTACTGGCATACCGCGGCCGACGGCTGGCAGGGCGCATCGCCGCTGCATGAGTTCAACCTGGGCGCGGCCTGCGGGGCGTACTGGTCGGGCGTGAAGGACGCCGCCGGGATCCCGGACGCGACCATGGCCGACGGCACCCCGAACGGCTATGCGGTGCTCAGCTTGAAGCCGGGCGGCGACTATGCGCTGGCCTGGCACGCCGCGCGCGACCCCGACGATGCCCAGATCGGCCTGTGGGCGCCGAAGGTGCTGCGGCGCGGGGCGTATCCGGCCTGGGGCGTGTTCGCCAACGTGTACATGGGCGATGAGGCCACCCGCGTCGAGTTCCGGGTGGATGGCGGCGACTGGATGCCGATGAAGAAGGTGCTGCTGCCGGATCCGCGCCTGCAGGCCGAGAACCGGCGCGACGACGAGGCCGCCGCGCTGCGCGGCTACGATCGCTCGCCGGAAGCGGAGATTTCCCAACATCTCTGGCGCGGCGCGCTGCCGACCAAACTTGCCGCGGGCGAGCACCGCGTCGAGGTGCGCGCGTTCGATCGCTGGCGCGGTGCGGTGCAGGCCAGCACCACCTATCGCCTCGACGAGGCCGCGCCGTAGGCGAGTCCATTTCCCGCTGGCGCGCGGCGTTTCCGCTTCGTCTGCATCTCTGCCCGTGGTTCGACAGGCGCGCCACGAACGGGACGAACGGGGACGGCCGCATTGCCGGCGGGCGGCTTCAGGGCGTGATCTGTGCGAACGATTCCGCGCGTGGGTGCCCATGGGTGGCGTCGCCCAGCCGCGGCTGCGGATAGTCCTGCGCGCGGTCGAGCAGGGTGGTGCGCATCCCGGCGGCGCGCGCGGCGTCCAGTTCCTCCACCACGTCGGACAGGAACAGCACCGTGTCCGGCGCCTGCCCGAGGCGCGCGGCGATCGCGCGGTAGCTGGCGGCCTCGCGCTTGCCGCCGACCTCGGTGTCGAAGAACCCGGCGAACAGCGGGGTCAGGTCGCCCGCCTCGGTGTGCGAGAACAGCAGCTTCTGCGCCGGCACCGAGCCGGAGGAATACACCGCCAGCCGGTGCCCGGCCGCATGCCAGGTCTGCAGCGCGGGCAGCACGTCGGGGTAGAGCGGGGCGGTGAAGTCGCCGTCGCTGTAGCCGGCCTCCCACACCATGCCCTGCAGCGCCTTCAGCGCGGTGTGCTTGCGATCCTGGTCGATCCAGCCCTGCAGGGTCTCGGCGATCACCGCGTCGTCGCAGGCGCCGGCGGCGATCTCGATGGCCACTGCATCCAGCCAGCGGCGTACCTCGGGTTCGTGCCCGTGTTCGCGGATGAACGCGGGTAGTCGCGCGCGTGCGTACGGAAACAGCACCTCGCGCACGAACGCGATGGAGGACGTGGTGCCTTCGATATCTGTGAGGATGGTCGCGGGTTGCATCGGGTTTGGTGGGTTATTCATCGCCGCGAACGAAAGGCCCGGGGCAGATGGGGAGCGGCAGCGGATCGCGGGTGGTGCGGGAATCCGTACCCTCACCCCCACCCCTCTCCCGTAGGGAGAGGGGCTTCACTCGTAGCGCGGGAACCGCTGCGCGATGTCGGTGCCGGTGAAGTGGCCGACCCAGCCGTCCGGGGTGGTGAAGAAGCGGATCGCCACGAAGCTGGGCGCCGGGCCCATGTCGAACCAGTGGGTCATCCCGTCCGGCACCGAAATCAAATCGCCGGCCTCGCACAGCACCTCGTACACCTTGCCGCCCACGTGCAGGGTGAACAGCCCGCTGCCGGCCACGAAGAAGCGCACTTCGTCTTCCTTGTGGAAATGCTCGTCGAGGAACTTGGCGCGCAGCGCCTCGCGGTTGGGATTGTCGGGCGCGATGCTGACCACGTCCACGCTCTGAAAGCCGCGTTGCGCCACCAGGCGGTCGATGTCGGCACGGTAGGCGGCCATGATCGCCTCGGGCGGATCACCCGGCTGGACCGGATGCGCCGGCTGCCAGCGTTCCAGCTGGACGCCAATGCGCGCCAGCTCGGCCGCCATCGCCTCGAACGCGGTGGTGGCCAGCAGCGGGGAGTCGGGGCTGTGGTCGTCGAAGATGCGCAAACGGCTCATCGCAGTCGTCCTCGAAACTCAGCGCGCGCCCAGGCGGCGCATTTCCAGCTCGCAGCCGAGCATGAACTCGAACGCGTCCAGGTGCCGGCGCGCTTCGTTGATGTCGCGGCCCCAGGCGTACAGGCCGTGGCCGGCGATCAGGTAGCCCCAGGTGTTGGGGTGCTCCAGCACGGCGTCCACGCTGGCGGTCAGCACGTCCATGTCCTGCGCGTTCGGCACCACCGGCAGGTCCACTTCGATCTCGTGGGTGGTGTGCCCGCGCAGGGCCTTGAACAGCTCGTAGCCGCGCAGCCGCACGCGGCCCTCGTCGGCGTAGAGCAGGCCGGCGATGGTCTGGGTGGGCGAGTGGGTGTGCAGCACCGCGCCCACGTCGGGGAACTTGCGGTACAGGTGGGTGTGCAGGGCGGCCTCGGCGGACGGCCGGTGGTGGGTGGCCACCGGGTTGTTGGCCATGTCCACCACCATGATGTCGGCCTCGGTCAGGCGCCCCTTGTCCTTGCCGGAAATGGTGATGGCGGCGTGTTCCGGGCTCATCCGGATCGAGAAATTGCCGGCGGTGGCCGGCGTCCAGCCGCGTGCGGCCAGTTCGCGGGTGTGCTGGATGATCTGCGCGGCGCAGCCGGCGAACAGGGTGTGGTCGAAGGCGGGGGTGTCCATGCGCGCAGTGTAGCGGCTGCGGCGTGGCTGCCAAATGACGATTCGGATGGTGGCCAGCGCCCGCGTGGGCGCTTCCACGGTGATGTTGTGCGCGGTGCCGGGCGCGCCCACGCCGCTCAGGCGCGCTCGGTGCCGCGCTGCTGGCCGTAATATTTGAACTTCTCCAGCACCAGGGCCATTTCCTCCGGCGGCAGGTCGCGGGTGGGGCCCAGGCTGCGCGCCAGCAGGTACTGGCGGGCCAGGTTCTCCACTTCCTCGGCCAGCGCATAGGCCTCGGCCAGGGTGCGGCCGGTCGCCACCTGGCCGTGGTTGGCCATCAGGCAGGCGCGCAGGCCGCCGTCCAGTGCGCGCAGCACGTTGTCCGACAGCGCGGCGGTGCCGAAGGTGGCGTAGTCGGCGCAGGGGATGTGGGTGCCGCCGGCCACCGCCACCATGTAGTGGAAGGCCGGGATGCCCTGGCCCAGGCAGGCCAGCGCGGTGGCATGGGTGGAATGCACGTGCACCACCGCATTCATGTCCGGGAACGCGGCCAGGATGTCGACGTGGAAGCGCCATTCGCTGGACGGGATCAGCTGCCCCGGCGGGCAGGTGCCGTCCGCCTCCAGGTACACGATATCCTCCGGCTGCAGGCGATCGTAGGCGCGGCCGGTGGGGGTGATCAGCAGGCCCGCGCCCCAGCGCAGGCTGGCATTGCCGGATTTGTGCAGGGACAGGCCACTGGCATTCATGGCCCGGCAGTGGTCGATCAGCGACTGGCGGGCGGCGCGCTCGTGGTCGTGCATGCGGGGCGGGATGGGGCAGGGAGCCACTTAGGATAATCCAGATGAAGGCCGGGGCGGATTGATCCGGATCAGCGTCTGCGTCGTATCGGCGGCATATCCTGCGTCTGGTTCTCTCCCTTTGCGAGGTCTAGCCATGCCAACCGATCTTTCCCGCCGCCGCTTCGTCACTCTCGCCGCGGCTGCCGCTGCGGCCCCGCTGGTGCTGCGCACCCTATCGGCCCAGGCGGCCGACCTGCCGAAGCTGACCCCGGCCGATCCTGCGGCCAAGGCGCTGGCGTATGCCGAGGATGCGGCCACCGTCAAGCATCCGGCGTTCAAGCCGGGAAGCCACTGCGCCAACTGCAATTTCTTCAAAGGGGCCGCCGGCGCGGCCTATGGCCCCTGCCAGCTGTTCCCGAAGAACAGCGTGGCGGCCAAGGGTTGGTGCAGCGCCTGGGCCAAGAAGGCCTGACAGGGGCTGGATCCCGGGGCAGGGTTGCGGCGTTTTCGCCGCGTCCAAAACGAACGGCGCCCTAAGGCGCCGTTCGTTTTTTCGATCTCCGCCCAAGGCGGAGCCGGTCAATCCTTGATCGGCGGGACCGGCTTCGGCGGCAGGCCGGCATCGACTTCGTGCACTTCCACCGCACCGCGGCCGAGGTGGCTCTTGCGGAAGCCGTAGATGAAGTACAGCACCAGGCCGATGCCGCCCCAGACCGGCAGCACCATCTTCGCCTCGAACGGCAGGTTGACGAACAGGAACACGGTGCCCGCCGCGGCCAGCGGGGCCACGATCCACACCAGCGGAGTGCGGAACGGGCGGTGCCGCTTCGGATCCTTGATGCGCAGGATCAGCACCGCCAGCGCCACCATGAAGAAGGCGAACAGGGTGCCGGAGTTGGAGATGTCGGCCAGCTGGCCCACCGGGAACAGGGCCGCGGCGATCGCCACGAACAGGCCGGTGATGATGGTGACCTTGTGCGGGGTCTTCCACTTGGGATGCACGTCCGACAGGGTCTCGGGCAGCAGGCCGTCGCGCGCCATCACGAAGAAGATGCGGGTCTGCCCGTACAGCATCATCAGGATCACCGAGGGCAGGGCCAGGTTGGCGGCCAGGCCGACCATGTCGCCCACGCGCGGGTGGTTCAGCATGCGCAACACGTGCGCCAGCGCCTCGTTCGAGCAGACCAGCGGCTGCTGGCCCTGCGCCAGCAGCGCCTGGCACTGGGCGACGAACTCCGGCGTGCCGGGCTGCACGCCCACGGCCGTCGGTTGGGCGCCGATCGCGCCGACCGCGCCCGCGGCCACCAGCAGGTAGAAGATGGTGCACACCGCCAGGCTGCCGATCAGGCCGATCGGGACGTTCCGCTGCGGGTTCTTGGTTTCCTCGGCCGCGGTGGAGACCGCGTCGAAGCCGACGTAGGCGAAGAAGATCGAGGCGGCGGCGCCGACGATGCCGAGGCCCGAGCCGTTGCCATGCCCGAACCAGCCGTTGGGCGCGAAGGGTTCGAAGTGCGCGCCGTTGATGACCGGCAGGGTCAGCGCGATGAACGCGGTCAGCGCGGTGATCTTGATCGCCACCAGGATCGCGTTGACACGCGCGCTCTCGGTGGTGCCGATCACCAGCAGGCCGGTGACCGCCAGCGCGATCACCACCGCCGGCAGGTTGAACACGCCGTGGCTGAAATCGACGTGGGGCATGCCGTTGGCGAACGACCACGCCGGGCCTGCGGCCAGCGCCGCGGGGAGCTCGAACCCGGTCGCGCTTTTCACCAGGCCCATGAAGTAGCCGGACCAGCCGACCGAAACCGCGGAGGCGGCCACCGCGTATTCCAGGATCAGCGCCCAGCCCACCATCCACGCCAGGATCTCGCCCATCACCGCGTAGGTATAGGTGTAGGCGGAGCCGGACACCGGCACCATCGCCGCGATTTCCGAATAGCACAGCGCCGCCACCGCGCACACCGCGCCGGCGATCACGAAGCTCCACATCATGCCGGGGCCGGCTTTCTGCGCCGCCGCGGCAGTCAGCACGAAGATGCCGGTGCCGATGATGGCGCCGATCCCGAGCATGGTCAGCTGGAACGCACCCAGCTGGCGGGTGAGGGATTTCTTTTCGGCGGTCTCGAGGATCTTGTCGAGCGGCTTGACTCGCTGGAACAGCATCAGGTGGCTCCCCTTTCTAGCTGGTGCATGGATGACGGCCGCGAGGGGCAGTCACAAGCCGCCGACCTTATACGCTCGGGGGGCGCCGGCACAAGCGCCTGCGGTCATGGCGCGGGATAATGCCGCCCATTCATCCTCCTGACCGGGAACACCGCCCATGCCCAACGCGGACGCCGCGCTTGCCGCCGATTTCGATGCCTACGCCCGCCGCCATCCGGACGAGCAGGACACGCTGGCCCTGTTCCGCGCGTTGCTGGACGACCCGCAGGATCCGTTCCGGCGCGAGCGCCTGGCCGGGCATTTCACCGCCTCGTGCTGGCTGGTGGATCGCGCCGGCGAGCGCGTGCTGCTGACCCACCACCGCAAGCTGGGGATGTGGCTGCAACTGGGCGGGCATGCGGATGGCGAGCGCGACCTCGGCCAGGCCGCGCTGCGCGAGGCGGAGGAGGAATCCGGCCTGCCCGGGCTGCGGCTTGCGCCCGGCATCTTCGACCTCGACCGCCACTGGATCCCCGAGCACAAGGGCGTGCCGGGCCACTGGCATTACGACGTGCGCTACGTGGTGCATGCCGGCGAATGCGAGGACTTCGTGGTCAGCCCCGAGTCGCTGGACCTCGCCTGGCGCCGCATCGACGCGCTGGCGGCCGATCCCGAAGCCGATGCCTCGCTGCGCCGGATGGCGGGCAAGTGGATGGCGCGGCGGTAGGCCGCGCGGCGGGTCTCAATACAGCACGCGCGCGCGCAGCGTGCCCGGGATCGCCGCCAGCTCCTCGCGCAGCGCGGCGGCCTGCGCCTCGTCGGCGGCCACGTCGATCACCACGTAGCCCACCTTCGGGTGGGTGCGCAGGAACTGGCCGTCGATGTTGAGCGCATGCCGGCCGAACACCTCGTTGACCTGCGAGAGCATGCCCGGCACGTTGCGGTGGATGTGCAGGAAGCGCCGGCTGCCGGCGTGCTCCGGCAGCGCCACCTCGGGGAAATTGACTGCGGAGAGCGTGCTGCCGTTGTCGCTGTAGCGGATCAGCTTGGCGGCCACCTCGGTGCCGATGTTGTCCTGCGCCTCCAGCGTGCTGCCGCCCACGTGCGGGGTCAGCAGCACGTTGTCGAAGCCGCGCAGGCGCGATTCGAAGCCGGGCCCGTTGGCCTCCGGCTCGACCGGGAACACGTCCACCGCGGCCCCGGCCAGATGGCCTGCGCCCAGCGCCGCGACCAGCGCATCGATCACCACCACGCTGCCGCGCGAGGCGTTGATGAGGTGCGCGCCGGGTTTCATCAGGCCCAGCTTTTCGGAATCGATCATCCACTGCGTCGCCGGGGTCTCCGGCACGTGCAGGGTCACCACGTCGGCGCACGCGAGCAGGTCGTCCAGCCCGGCGGCTGGCTGCGCATTGCCCAGCGCCAGCTTGGTCTGGATGTCGTGGAAGATCACGCGCATGCCCAGCGCCTCGGCCAGCACGCCGACCTGGGTGCCGATGTGGCCGTAGCCGATGATCCCCAGCGTCTTGCCGCGCACCTCGTGGCTGCCGGCGGCGGATTTGTCCCAGATCCCGCGGTGGCACTTCGCGTTCTTCTCCGGGATCCCGCGCATCAGCATCACCGCCTGCGCCACCACCAGTTCGGCCACGCTGCGGGTGTTGGAATAGGGCGCGTTGAACACCGGGATGCCGGCCAACTCGGCCGCGTCCAGGTCCACCTGGTTGGTGCCGATGCAGAAGCAGCCGACCGCGATCAGGCGCCGGGCCTCGGCCAGCACCTCGGCGGTCAGTTGCGTGCGCGAGCGGATGCCGAGGATGTGCGCCTGGGCGATGCGTTCCTTGAGTTTGTCTTCCGGCAGCGCCTTGGGGTGGGCTTCGATCTGGGTGTAGCCGGCCGCGCGGAAGGCCTCCACCGCGCTGGCGCTGATGCCTTCCAGCAGCAGCACGCGGATGTCCTGTTTCGGGAACGAGGTTTTCTTCTTCGGCGGCATGGCGGCGTGCGGGTGCGGCGATGGGGAAACGAGCGTCGACTATAGCCAGAATCCACCCGCGTTGCTGCGCTGCGGCATGCTATGTTCCGGCCCTGTCCAGATGGCCCTGCGCCCTGTCATGACCGACGCCCGCCTTGCCTCGCTGCGCGCCGCCCTGCCGGGCCTGCGCCTGCTCACCGATCCCGCCGACCTTGCGCACTACGGCCGCGACTGGACCCGGCGCTGGACCCCGGCGCCGCTGGCGATCGCGCTGCCGGGCAGCGTCGAGGAGGTGCAGGCGGTGGTGCGCTGGGCGAATGCCGAGGGCGTGGCGCTGGTGCCCTCGGGCGGGCGCACCGGGCTGTCGGGTGGGGCGGTCGCCGCCAACGGCGAGCTGGTGGTCAGCCTCGAGCGCATGCACCAGGTGCTGGGCTTCGATCCGGTGGACCGCACCCTCACCGTGCAGGCCGGCATCCCGCTGCAAGCTGCGCAGGAAGCGGCACGCGCGCACGGGCTGTACTACCCGGTGGATTTCGCCGCACGCGGGTCCTGCACCATCGGCGGCAACATCGCCACCAATGCCGGCGGCATCCGCGTGGTGCGCTACGGCACTACCCGCGACTGGATTGCCGGGCTCACCTTCGTCACCGGCAGCGGCGAGGTGCTGCGGCTGGGGCGCGCGCTGGTGAAGGATTCCAGCGGCTACGACCTGCGCCACCTGGCGATCGCCTCGGAAGGCACGCTCGGGATCGTGGTGGAGGCGGTGCTGCGGCTCACCGACCCGCCGCCGCCGACCAATGTGATGCTGCTGGCCTTGCCCTCATTCGAGGCGCTGATGCAGGTGTTCGCGGCCTTCCGCCGCCGGCTTCCGCTGCAGGCGTTCGAGTTCTTCACCGATATTGCGCTGAAGCATGTGCTGGCCCACGGCGCGCAGGCACCGTTCGACGAGCTCCATCCCTTCTACGTCGTCACCGAATTCGCCGCCGACGAGGCCAGCGAGGCCGCGGCGCTGGCGGCGTTCGAACAGTGCGTGCAGGACGGGCTGGCCAGCGACGGCGTGATTGCCGCCAACGAGGCGCAGGCGGCCCAGCTGTGGCGGCTGCGCGAGGGCATCACCGAGAGCCTGGCCAAGCACGTGCCCTACAAGAACGACGTGTCGGTGCGGATCGCGGCGATGCCGGCCTTCCTCGCCGAGGCGCAGGCGTTGCTGGCGCGCGAGTACCCGCAGTTCGAGGTGGTCTGGTTCGGCCACATCGGCGATGGCAACCTGCACATCAACATCCTCAAGCCCGAGGCCGCGGCGCAGGCCGACTTCGTGGCCGACTGCGAGCGCGTCACCAAGCTGCTGGCCGAGGTGCTGCAGCGGCACGGCGGCAGCATCTCCGCCGAGCACGGCATCGGCCTGGTGAAGAAGCCCTACCTGTGGTGCACGCGCAGCCCGGCGGAGATCGCCCTGATGCGCGGCATCAAGGCCGCGCTGGACCCGAACGGGGTGATGAACCCCGGGAAGCTGCTGGACTGAACCGGCGCCCTGCGCTCAACCCGCGGCCAGGCGGGCGTCCAGCCGGGCGCGGATCGCCGGCCATTCGGCGGCGAGGATCGAATAGGAATGGGTGTCGCGCAGGCTGCCGTCCTTGTGCCGCTTGTGCGCGCGCAGGATGCCGTCCTTGCGCGCGCCCAGCCGTTCGATCGCCGCCTGCGAGCGCAGGTTGAGGTGGCTGGTGTGGAAATGCACCGACTGCGCACCGAGGGTGTCGAAGGCGTGGCCCAGCAGCAACCGCTTGCTTGCGGTGTTGACATGGGTGCGCCAGACCGAGGCGGCGAGGAAGGTGTAGCCGATCGCCAGCGTCGGCACCGACAGGTCGATATCGTAGAAGCGCGTGCTGCCGACCACGCGGTCGCCGGCGAGGATGGCGAACGGCAGCTCACGGCCGGCCTCGCGCATGTCCAGCGCGTGCTCCACCCAGGCCGCCATGCCTTCGCGCGGCGGCACGCTGACGTAGGCCAGTGCGCCGACGTCGCCGTCGTCCACCGCGTCCTGCAAGGCGGCGACATGCTCGCGCGCCAGCGGCTCCAGGCGGATGCCGTGGCCGGCAAGGGCGACGGGGGAGAGGTGTCCGGGCATGCGGTTCCACCCGTGATCCCCGCGCGTGCGGGGATCACGGCCGGGGATCAATCGGCGCGGCCGGCGAACTCGCCGGTGGTGGTGTTCACCCACACCTTCTCGCCGTTGCCGATGTACTCCGGCACCATGATCTCGATGCCGGTGGAAAGCCGGGCCGGCTTCGGGCGCTTGGTGGCGGTGCCGCCCTTCAGTTCCGGCGGGGTGTCGATCACCTCGATGGCGACCGATTGCGGCAGCTGGATCGCCACCGGGGCGTCCTCGATCAGCTGCACGTAGATGCCGGTGAGGTCGTCCACGATGTAGCCGGCGGCGTCGCCCACCGCGTCGGCATCCAGCGTGTACGGGGTGTAGTCCTCGTCGTCGAGGAACACGAAGGCATCGCCATCGCGGTAGGAGTAAGTGCAGGCCCGGCGCACCAGATCCACTTCGCGCAGATCGTCATCGGCATCGAAGCTCGCATCCAGCTTGCTGCCGCCGGGAATGGCGTACATGGTGAAGCGGTAGCGCACGTTGCCGCCGCGGCCCTGCGGGCTGCTGCGCTCGATGTCGCGGATCTGGTACACGCCGCCGTTGTGTTCGACGACGTTGCCTTTCTTGATGTCGTAAGCCTTCATGCGGTTCTCTCCTCTTCCATGGGCGGAAGAGCGCAGGGGAGCGGTGAGATCCGCTCCCGCGGGAAAGTGGTCACTTCGGCGCCAGGCGGGTGGCGCCGTCCAGGCGGATGGTCTCGCCGTTGAGGTAGCCGGTGGTGAGGATGCAGGCCACCAGCTCCGCGAACTCCTCCGGCTTGCCCAGCCGCGACGGGAACGGGATGGTCGCCGCCAGCGACTTCTGCACGTCCTCCGGCATGCCGTCCACCATCGGGGTCCAGAACACGCCCGGGGCGATGGTCATCACGCGGATGCCGAAGCGCGCCAGCTCGCGCGCCATCGGCAGGGTCATGCCGATCACGCCGGCCTTGCTGGCGGAGTAAGCGGCCTGGCCGATCTGGCCCTCGTAAGCCGCCACCGAGGCGGTGTTGACGATCACGCCGCGCTCGCCGTCGTCGCCGGCGGCGTTGTGCTGCATGCGGTCGGCGCAGGCCTTGGCCACGTTGAAGCTGCCGACCAGGTTCACCATCACGGTGCCCTGGAACTGCGCCAGCGGCATCGGGCCGGTCTTGCCCAGCACCCGGTTGGAGCCGAGGATGCCGGCGCAGTTGATGCAGGCGTTCAGCCCGCCGAGGAAAGCCTGCGCGGCGCCGACGTTGGCATCGACCTGGGCTTCGTCGGTAACGTTGGTGTTGAAGTAGCGGGCATTGGCCTCGCCGAGCTCGGCGACCGCGGCCGCGCCCTTTTCGTCATTGAGGTCGAACAGGGCGACCTTGCCGCCCTGGGCGACCAGGTGCCGGGCCACGGCCAGGCCGAGGCCGGAGACGCCGCCAGTGACCACGGCGCGAACGGAAGCGAGTTGCATGGGGAATCCTGCGGGCGGAAAACCGCGATTTTAGCCAATTGCGATGAGCGTCGGGTCTGCCGCCGGGGGCTGCGCAGAGTGCGCCATGGATGGCGCACGTCGGCGACATCGAACAGGATGTTCGCATCGAGCCGCAAGCAGCCCCCGGCGGCAGACCCGACGCGGGCTATGCCGAAGCGAGGTCCAGCAGGTAGAAGCGGTTGCAGCCGCCGTGCCCGGTGGCGCCCAGCGGGGCGTCGATGCGGGTAAAGCCGCTGCGTTCGTACAGGCGCATCGCCGCGTCCATGCCGGTCAGGGTCTCCAGATAGCAGCGGGCGAAGCCAAAACCGCGTGCGGCCGTTGTGGGTGATCACTTGATTTGAGACACCCGGGAAGAGCCGGGATCAGGCGGGAAATTTCAGTGCAGGCAATGGGTTGCGATGATCTAGGTGTCTCAAACCGGTGAGAAGCGATGAAGCCGGAAATCGGCGCTGGAGGCGCTTTTTCGCAGCTGATTTGAGACACTCAGGCCGGCGCGCTTGAGTGTTCAAGTGGAGTTTGAAGCGGCCGCAAAGACGATCAGCCGGCCTTGCGATCGCGCGCCAGCGCCTGCACGACGCGCCTGAGCTGCGCTAGCTCCGCCGCCTCCTGAGCGCGCGTCAGCAGATCGGAGAGGATTGAGTCGCGGCGGGCCTCATCCGGCTCTTCCTCGACCAGCTGGATCAGCGCGGCCCAGCGCCTGGCATGGGGGTGGTCGGGCGGCAGAAAGCCCGCAAACGCCTGTTCCTGCGATGTTTCTGGCTTCGGCTCCGCTTTGCGGTGGAACATCTCACCATCGCCAGTGAGCAGCCAGTTCATGTTGACGCCAGTGCGGGCGTAGGCGGCGAGGGCCGCTGATCCAGGCTCGCGCTCGCCGTTCTCATATCCGACGATCGTCCGCTTTGGCAGCCCGATACGCTCCGCCATCTGGACCTGCGTGAGGCCGAGACAGTCACGCAGGGCACGGAGGCGGTCAGGGATGTTCATGCGTTTCCAGTTCCAGCTTTCGGTGGGAAAGCTGGAACTGCCAGATCGCCCACGCAATGAGTTCCAGCTTTCTATAAGTACTTGTTTCGCATGATTTTTTCGCCGGATGAGGCTGGGCAGCGGGAACTGGAAGCTGGAACCAAAAAAAACTTCCACGATCGTGGTTGACAATTTCCACAATTGAGCGCATTGTTCGCACCATGCTGAACGATGTCGCACCGAAGATACCCCAACAGAGGAACCAACGCACGCTGACCATCGCCGAGGTCAGGCGTGAGTTCGACCGGCATGGATGGACGATCCGGGGCTGGGCGCAGCAGCACGGCATCTCCGAGCGGATCGTCTATGAACTGATGCGCGGCCGCATTCGCGGTCGGCGCGGCACCGCGCACAGGGCAGCGGTCCTCCTGGGCCTCAAGGACGGGGTGGTGGAATGACCGATTACACAATCGTGGACGTGGCCAGAGCGCTGCACATCTCAGTCAGAGGCGCGAACAAGCGCGCAGTCCGCGAATCCTGGCCCCACACCGACCTCCCCTGCCGGGGCGGACGGCGGCGGGTGTACCGGCTGGCCGACCTGCCCGCCGACGTGCAAGCCCGGCTGATCCTCCACCTCACCCAGGAGTCCACCCATGAAAGCCATCTCCCACATCCTGGCCGGCCCGGTGCTGATCGCCACCATCCTGCGGACGGGCAACGGCCGTCCGGCGACGCCGGTGCGCTACCACGTCCAGTGGAGCGAGATCGCCGTCCGGCTCGGCGCGCCCGCGATCGCGCCGGTGCGCTACCGGCAGGAGGCGGAGGCGATGGCGGTGCTGTGGGCCACATCGCGGCTGGCACACGCGCCCACCGTGCACCTGCTGCCCCGCTGAGCCCGGAGGCGAGCGCGGCGCTGTGGCGCAGGTTCGACGGCCGCCCGGAAACGGTGAAGGCCGAAGCCCGGCGCCGGCTGGTGCCGGTGCAGACAGTGCGCCGTCTGATCGACAGCGGCCTGCGCGCGCGCCAGGCCATCCGCGAGGCCGCACAGGCCCACGGCCTGCCCGAGGCCACCCTGCGCCGGTGGTGGTACGGCGGCGGCAGCTGCCCCGGCGTGGACCACGCCGCGCCGGCCGACTACCTGCCACTGCTGGCGCCCCGCCACCAGGGCAGCGGCCATGAGGCCGAGATCAGCCCCGAGGCCTGGGAGGTCCTGAAATCCGACTACCTGCGCCCGGAGCAGCCGGCCCTGTGGGCCTGCGTGCGCCGCCTGCGCGAGGTGGCGCCCAACCACGGCTGGACGGTGCCCAGCTACGCCACCCTGGCCCGCCGGATCGAGGCGCTGCCGTGGCAGGTGCGGGTGCTGGCGCGCGAGGGCCGCGAGGCGCTGGCGCGCCGCCTGCCGCACATCACCCGCACCAAGGACCACCTGCACGCGCTGGAAGCGGTGAATGCCGACGGCCACATCTTCGACCTGCGCGTGCAGCTGCCCAGCGGGGCGGTCGGCCGCCCGGTGCTGGTGGCCTGGCAGGACATCTACAGCGGGAAGATCCTCGCCTGGCGGGTGGCGGAGACGCTCTCCAGCCACCTGGTGCAGACCACCTTCGGCGAGGTGGTGGAGCGCTACGGCATCCCCGGCCACGCCTACCTGGACAACGGCCGCGAGTTCGCCGCCAAGCTGCTGACCGGCGGCAGCAAGACCCGCTTCCGCTTCCGCATCCGCGAGGAAGACCCGATCGGTCTGTTTCCGCAGCTGGGCGTGCAGGTGCACTGGACCACGCCCTACCACGGCCAGGCCAAGCCGATCGAGCGCGCCTTCCGCGACCTGTGCGAGGGCATCAGCAAGCACCCTGCGGCCGCCGGGGCCTACACCGGCAACAGTCCATTGGCCAAGCCGGCCAACTACGGCAGCCGGGCGCTGGCGTGGGATGAGTTCGTGCGGCTGGTGGACGCCGGCATCGCCGCGCACAACGCCCGCCCCGACCGCCGCAGCGCGACCGCGCGCGGCCGCAGCTTCGATGACGTGTTCAACGCCAGCTATGCCGCCAGCGTGATCCGCCGCGCCAGCCCCGAACAGCGCCGGCTGTGGCTGCTGGCGGCCGAGGGGCTGAAGGTGCGCCGCGAGGGCTACGTGGTGATCGCCGGCAACGCCTACTTCGGCGAGGCGGTCAGCGCCCTGGCCGGGCAGCACGTGGTGGTGCGCTTCGACCCGGACCGGCTGGACCAGCCGGTGCACGTGTACACGCTGGAGGGCGCCTACGTCGGCGCCGCCGAGCGCACCAGCGCCCGCTTCGACGACCTCGATACCGCGCGCGAACACGCCCGCGCGCATCGCCAGCGCCAGCGCGCCGCGCGCGAGCTGCGCGACGCCACGGTGCGGATGGAGGCGCTGGAGGCGGTGGCCCGCCTGCCGGTGCAGGACAGCCCGCATACCGAGCCGCCCGCACCCGCCGCCGTGCAGCTGGTGCATGGGCGAAAGCGCGCGGGGCGCCGGAGTGCGGCCGCGTTGGCCGCCACCGGGACCGAGGACTACGTGGCCGCCGCCGACCGCGCCGTGCTGGCCGTACTGGCCGCGCGGCCCCGGCCGCTGAAGGCGATCGACTGAAGAAATCACCCGCCCCGGATGCCCCCGGGGCGGGCGGTGCAACCGGGCCATGACGGCCCTTCAACGCGAGGAGAAAGGGTACATGAACGACAGCACGAACGACAACGTGATTGCGATGGAGTCCCCGGAGGCGGTGATCGCGCGCGTCCGCGACGAGATCGGCCGCCGCGGCCTGAGCCAGGCGCAGGTGGCGCGCGAGGCGGGCATCAGCCAGAGCAGCCTGGCCCAGCTGCTGGGCGGCACCTACGCCGCCAACCCGCGCAAGATGACGGTGCGGCTGGCGCAGTGGCTGGCGCGGCTGTCGCAGCAGCGCGCGCAGCCGGTGATGCCGCAGGCCCCGGGCTGGGTGTCCACCCCCACCGCCGAGCGCATCCTGGCCGCGCTGGCCTATGCGCACATGGCCGGCGACGTGGCGGTGATCTACGGCGGCGCCGGGGTCGGCAAGACCACGGCCGCGCGTGAGTACGCCGCGCGCTTCCCGAACATCTGGATCGCCACCATGACCCCGGCCACCGCCGGCGTCACCACCGCGCTGGAGGAAGTCTGCCTGGCGCTGGGCTTCCGCGAGCTGCCGGGCGGTGGCGCGCGCATGCAGCGCGAGCTGGTGGCGCGGCTGCAGGGCAGCGAGGGCCTGCTGGTGATCGATGAGGCCCAACACCTGAGCGTGGCCGCGCTGGATGCCCTGCGCGCCCTGCACGACGCCACCGGCATCGGGCTGGCCCTCATGGGCAACGAGCTGATCTACGCGCGCATGACCGGCGGCACCCGCGCGGTGTGGCTGGACCGGCTGTTCAGCCGCATCGGCCGCCGCCTGCGGGTGCAGCGCGTGGTGCGCGACGACGTGGCCGCGCTGGCCGCCGCGCACGGGGTCGAGGAGGCCGCCGCCCTGCGCCGGCTGGTGGAGATCGGCGGCCAGGCCGGCGCCCTGCGCGCGGTCGGCAAGACCTTGCGCCTGGCGCGGATGATGGCCGCCGGCCAGGGCACGGAGCTGGGCGCTGACCACATCGCGGCGGCCTGGGCCGACCTCACCGGAGGTGCGGCATGAACGCGCCCCTCCACGTCCCCGACCGCGCCGACCCCGAGCGCCTGTTCGTGACCCTGCGCGCCGCCGAGCTGTTCGCCGACCGCTACGGGCTCAGCCGCCCGCATGCCCGTGCGGTGGTCGCGCTGGCGCTGCTGCGCAACGTCAGCCCGGCGCGCGCCCTCATGGAGCTGCGGCAGGAGGTGCGCCGTGTGCGCGTGGTTCGCTGACCTCACCCCGCCGACCGCCGCCGAGCGGCTGGCCGACTACTACCGCCGCGCCATCGCCGCCGGCGCCTGGCATCCGCTGGAGGCGCACGCGCGCGGGCAGCTGGCCGTGCGCCACCTGCGGCGCTGGTGCGGCACCGCCATGCCCACCGATGACGACGACGACCTGCCGCCGTGGCAGGGCGAGCGCTACCTCGACCTGCTGCACGAGATGCACCGCCAGCTGTTCCCCACCTACCCCTACCCGGAGACCGACCATGAGCGCCCCCGCTGAATCCCTGACCCCCCTGGCCGAGAGCATGGCCCTGGAAGCGCAGGCCGCCTCCCTGCGCGGCGCGCGCGACCGCCTGCGCGATGTGGCCAACGCCATCCAGCAGGACATCGAGGCCATCAAGCGCGCCCACCTGCCGGCGCTGCGCGATGCGCTGGCCGCCTGCGCGCAGGCCGAAACCGACCTGCGCCAGGCGGTGGAGGCCAGCCCCGCCGAGCTGTGGCGGCGCACCCGCACCCGGATGGTGCACGGCATCCGCATCGGCTGGACCAAGAGCCGCGGCAAGGTGGAGTGGGACGACGAGGCCAAAGTGATCGAGCGCATCCGCCGCCTGCTGCCGGCCGAGCAGGCCGCGCTGCTGATCCGCGTGCGCGAGGCCGTGCACAAGCCGGCGGTGTACGACCTGACCGCCGGCGACCTCAAGCGCCTGGGCATCCGCATCGAGGACGACTGCGACGTGGTGGTGGTCAAGGACGTGGCCGGCGAGCTGGACCGCATGCTGGAACGCCTGCTGGCCGACCTCACCGAGGAGGGCGCGGCATGACCAGCATCTGGCACACCGTGAGCGCCACCGAGCCCAGGCCGCTGGATGACGTGCTGGTGGTGGTCGAGGACGACATCGGCCCGTGCGTCTGGATGGCCTGGCGCCAACACAGCGCGCCGCACCGCTGGCGCTACACCGGCGGGGACGACGAGATCAGCGGGCGGGTCACGCACTGGATGCCGCTGCCGGAGCCGCCGCAGGAGGTGGGCCATGCGCGCCGCCCGGATCGCGCATAGCGAGCGCCTGCGCCGGGTGGCGGCGCTGCTGGCCGACGGCCGCCCGCGCACCACGATGGACATCGTGCGCGCGGCCAACGTCTGCGCGGTGAACAGCATCATCGCCGAGCTGCGCGCCAACGGCTGGCGCATCGCCTGCCAGCGGCAGGGGGATACCTGGTGGTACTGGATCGAGCGGGAGGGAGCATGAACGTGATTGGGAAGATGGAGCGCGGCCTGGCCGACATGGACGACGCCGCGCGCGTGCAGCAGCTGCTGGCCGAGGTGGCCATCACGCTGAGCCTGCCGGACGAGTGCTGGGAGCAGTCGCCGGGCGGGCCGTCATGCCGCATCCGCCTGGCGCGCGCGCTGGCGCGGGTGCTGGAGGACACCTGGTGCGCGGAGTCCGCGCAGGAGGGGGGAGATGGCCACGCGCCCTGACCGCCGCCGCCTGCTGGCGGCCGTGCACGCCGAGGCCAAGGCCCTGGGCCTGGACGAGGAGGCCCGCCGCGCGCTGCAGCAGCGCATCGGCGGACACGCCAGCTGCGCCGACATGAGCGATCGCCAGCTGCGCAGCGTGTTGGCCGAGCTGCACCGCCTCGCCGGCAAGCCGGCGCGGCCCCGGCGCCCGGCCGACGACCGCGCGCGCCTGCTATGGCGCATCGAGCGCGACTGCGCCGCCGCCGGCTATCCACACCCGGCCTATCCGCTGGGGATCAGCCGCAAGATGTTCGGCGCGCTCAGCCCGGCCCGGCTGGAGTGGCACGCGCCCAAACAGCTGCGCGCCCTCATCGCCGCCCTGGCCTATGACGCCAAACGCCACCCGCGCGGGCACCGGGGAGACGCCGCATGAGCCAGGTCATCCGCGAGCTGCTGGACGCCGGCGTCACCGCCGAGCAGGTGGAGCGCCTGGTGACCGAAATGGGAGGTCTGTCCGTGTACCTGCCGCGCCAGTACGACCCGGCGCGCAGCGCGGTCTGCCGCGACCTCACCGAGGTGGCCGGGGAGCAGGCGGCCCGCACGCTGGTGCAGCACTACGCCGGATGCCGGATCGTGATCCCGTTGGGGCAGGCGTTCATGCGCGAGCGCCTGCGTGCGCGCATCGCGCGCATGCGCGCGGCCGGGCATTCGGTGCCACAGATCGCCCGTACCCTGCGCGTCCACGTGCGCCAGGTGCAGCGCCTGCTGAGAGAGACCCAGGACGTTGTGGCATGAGACCGCCGTCTAACACCGGAAATAAGCCGACGACAAGCGCGTAGCGATTGGCGTTCGGCTTGATTGACTAGTTAGCCGGCAGAACCGGCGCGAGGATAGCGATGGACACCAAGAAAGCCCTGGCGATTCTGAAAAAGCACCAAGCGTGGCGGCGTGGCGCGAAGCGGGCGACACAGCAATGCGCGCTGGAAGTTGGCGAAGCTCTGGATGTTGCAATCGATCATTTGAGCAACGACCACAAGCGCAGGAAGCGCGCCCCGAACATCACCGACGTGGACGCAATTATCAATGCCGGCTAACGCCTGAGTTAAGCCGGCCCGCTGCCGGACATTTCAAACCCTGTTCAAGCCGAGAAGCGGGCTCGGCTTGAACGAATTGTTATGTCCCGCAGGAGAACGAAATGACTGAACAAGAACTGGCCGAGCAGCACGAACAGGTGCAAGCGGCACTCAGTAACCCGGCGCACCAGGTCTATTTCCGCGCAGGGTTGCTTGCCTGCCGTGAACAGATGGCGCGCTTTGTTGAGGCTCAAAGCCCGGAAATCGCTCAGAGCATCCGCTTGAACTGGTGGCCGCAGCTTGGCGACGATCCGGGCGCTCCGCGCCTGTTGAATTGGGTCGAGGTTGCCGACGGCGGCGAGGAAGGCCCGTGGACGCACAAAGACGTGTCGCCGTCGGTTGAAGCCTTGCCGCTGGCCGCGCAGTTTCTTGGGACATAACACGGGATTAGACCCCAAGCGCGCCGGATAACGTGATGTTCGGCCGCCTTTGCGCGACATCATCCTGCTTCCGCAGCGCGCTGCACTGACCCGGCCACGCGCCGGGTTTTTCTTGCGCCGACCCGGGTCGGCCTGTTGCCGCGCGCCGCAGCGCACCACGCTGGCGGCATGTCTCCGCCGCTCCGCCCGCGCCTGTTGCCAGCATTCTTGACCGTGTCTGCGGCCGCGCTGATCGGCGTCGCGGTGCACGAGGGCTACCGTGAGACCGCCTATCGGGACCCCGTCGGCATCCCCACGGTCGGCTTCGGCGCCACCGTGCATGCCGATGGCGCGACCCCGGTGCAGATGGGAGACCGCCTGCCGCCGGTGCGCGCCCTGATCACCCTCGGCGCCCATGTCGGGCGCACCGAGCAGGTGCTGCGCCAGTGCATCGGCCCCGTCCCGCTGGCGCAGCACGAGTGGGATGCCTACGTGAGCCTGGCCTACAACGTGGGTGCAACCCGCATTTGCAGCAGCACTATCGTGCGTTTGCTGCACCAGACGCCGCCCGACTACGCCGGCGCCTGTCGCCAGATCGGGCGCTGGGTCTATGCCGGCGGCCGCCGGCTGCCGGGGCTGGAGGCGCGCCGGGCCGCCGAGATGCGCCTGTGCCTGGGCGAGGAGGCCGCACCGTGAGCCTGCCGCGCCTGCTGCCCGCCTGGCCGCTGGCCACCTATGCCGGCATCGCCGTGCTCGCCGCCGGGATCGGCGGCGGCCTGCTGGGCTGGACCGTGCGCGGCTGGCGCGATGTCGGCCAGATCGCCGGCCTGCGCGCGCAGCTGGCCCGCACCCAGGCGGACGCCGAGCGCGCCCGTGCCGAGGCCATCGCCCGCGCCCGCGCTGCCGACGCCGCCGCCATCACCGACCTGCAGCAGCGGCTCACCCGTGCCGCTGCTACCACCGAGGACCTGCGCTATGCCCTTGCCACTGCCACGACTGGCCGCGTGTGTCTGTCTGCCGATGCTCGCCGCGTGCTCCACCGTGCGCCCGCCTTCGCCGCCGTGCCCGCGCCTGCCGCCGGCCCTGCTGCAGCCGGCCCCGCCGCTGCCGCCGATCCCGGCGAGCGCGCCAGCACCGACGCCGACATCGCCGGCTGGGCGCTCGACGCCGCCGCGCTCTACGAGCAATGCCGCGCCCGCATCGATGCGATCCGCCGCTGGGACGAGGTGACGCATGGAAGGTGACGTGATGGTCGGCGCTGTCAACTGGCCGGCCCTGCTGGCCATCGGCGGCGCGCTGCTGGGCGGCATCTTCGCGCTGCTCAAGTGGTTCGCCGGGCGGCTGCTTGCCGACATCGAGGCGCGGCTGATCCGCATCGACGACCTCGAAAGCCGCTTCGAGCGGCTGATGGCCGAACTGCCGCTGCACTACCAGCGGCGCGAGGATTTCGTGCGCGAGATGCAGCAGGCCGATAGCCGCTACCAGCGCATCGTCGAGAGCGTGATCGAGGCCATGCGCGAGGAAGTCGCGCTGCACCGCCGGCGCATCGAAGACCTGGAAAAGCAGCGCGAGACGGACGTCATGCGCTACCAGCGCCGCGACGACGCCATCCGCGAATACACCAGCCTCAACGCCAAGATCGACCGCGTGTATGAGGTGCTAGTGGAGTTGAAACATGACCGATAAGAGGCTCGATGCGCTGATCGACACCGCCCGCGCCGAGCGCGAGTACCTGCGCTGGGTGATCCTCTCGGCACTGTGGCACGCGCGGCCCTACGGCACCACCGAAACGGTGATCATGGGGGCGTGCCGCGACATCCCGCTGCGGGCGACGGGCGACCAGCTGCGCGCCGAGCTGCGCAGCCTGGCCAAGCGCGGGCTGGTGGATCTGCAGGATGCGGCCCCCATCTGGTCGGCCGAGCTGACCCCGCAGGGCGAGGCCGTGGTGGACTACCGCGCCGAGGCCCCGACCGACATCGCCCGCCCGCCGAGGTGGTGAGCATGCGCCGGGACTGGGACAAGGTGCGCGCCATCCTGGAGGCGCTGGAAGGCGCAGGCTGGGGGCAGCGCGTCCATCTGGACGACGTGCCTGGCATCGAGCGCATCGAGGCGCTGGATTATTTCCGAATGCTGGTCGAAGCCGGCCTTGCCCAGGGCGAGCCGGCGCACTCGCCCGAGTGCCTGACCCGGCTGACCTGGGCCGGGCACGACCTTGCCGAAGTCCTGCGCAAGCACGGGTTCTTCGCGCAGATCAAGGACGAAGCCAAGCGTCGGGGCGTGGCCCTGACGATGGATGCCATCATCCAGCTGGCGCGCCTGCTGGTCACGGGAGGTGCATGATGGCCCGCCGCAGCAAGGTGGATGCCCTACCGGCCGCGCTGAAGGCGCAGCTCGAACGCCTGCTGGCCGACCGCAGCCACGGCGGCTACGAGGCGCTGGCCGCGTGGCTCAAGGAGCAGGGCTACGAGATCGGCAAGAGCAGCCTGCACCGCTACGACGCGCGCGTGCAGCGCACCATGGCCGCCATCCGCGCCAGCACCGAGGCCGCGCGTCAGATCGTGGCCGCGCATCCGGACGATGCCGACGAGCACAGCGCCGCGGTGATCCGCATGGTGCAGTCGCGCCTGTTCGAAGCCCTGGTCGGCATGCACGAAGCCGAGGCCGACCCCGCCGAGCAGATCAAGCTCCTGTCCGGCGCCGCCCGCGCCATCGCGGACGCCAGCCGCGCCAGCATCGGGCAGAAGAAGTGGGCCGATGAGGTGCGTGCGCGCCTGGACGCGGTGGAGGCCGCCGCCGGCCGTGCCGGCAAGCGCCTGGATGCCGACACCCTGCGCGCCATCCGCGAGGGGCTGTATGGCGGCTGAGGCGCCCGTCCTGTACGCCTACCAGCGCCGCTACCTGGCCGACGCCAGCCGCTGGAAGGCCGCCTGCTGGTCCCGCCAGACCGGCAAGACCTTCACCACCACGCTGGAGGCCGTGCTCGACTGCCTGGACGCCGAGGCCAGCGGCCGCATCGCGCGCTGGACCATCCTCTCCATCAGCCGCGACCGCGCGCTGGACGCCATCCGCAACGGCGCCGCCCTGCACATGCGCGCCATCGGCGCCGCATTCGAGGAGATCACCGACGCCAGCCTCGGTGCCGAGGAGCTGGCGCACGCCGTCAAGCTCCCCGGCGGCAGCTACATCCGCGCCATCGCCGCCAAGCCCGAGACCGCGCGCGGCATGTCCGACAACCTGATCCTGGACGAGTTCGCGCACCACAAGGACAACCGCGCCCTGTGGCGCGCGCTGGTGCCGGTGGTGTCCAAGCCGGGCCTGAAGCTGCGGGTGATCTCCACCCCCAACGGCACGGGCGATATGTTCCACGAGATCATGCGCGACGGCCTGGGCGGGCTGTTCAGCCGGCACGTGGTCACCATCCACGACGCCGTGGCCGACGGCCTGCCGCGCGACATCGCCGAGCTGCGCCGCGCCGCCGCCGACCCCGACACCTGGGCGCAGGAGTTCGAGTGCCAGTTCCTGGACCGCGCCGCCCGCGAGTGGCTGGGCTATCAGGAAATCCTGACCGCGCTGGAGGCCGACCCCCTACCGGACTACGCGGGCAATCCCTGCTACGTCGGCATGGACATCGCTGCCCGCGGCGACCTGTCGGTGATCAGCGTGCTGGAGGACATCGGCGCCGGCGTGCTGGCCCTGCGCGAGATGACCGTCATGCGCGGCGAGAGCTTCGCCGCCCAGCTGGCCGCCCTCGACGGCATCATGCGCGCCTATCGCGTGGTGCGGGTGTGCATCGACCAGACCGGCATGGGCGAGATGCCTGTGCAGGAAGCGCAGCGCCGCCACGGCCACTACCGCGTGCGCGGGGTGGTGTTCACCGCCACCAGCAAGCTGGACATGGCGGTGGCGCTGAAAGACCGGCTGCAGGCGCGCCGCCTGCTGCTGCCAGTGGCCGAGCCGTTCCGCCCCGAGCTGATCGACGACCTGCGCGCCGTGCGCATGGAGCCCGGCACCGGCGGCGTGCCGCGCCTGCTGGCCGAGCGCACCGGCGCCGGCCACGCCGACCGCTTCTGGTCGCTGGCGCTGGCCTGCGCCGCCGCCGGCGAAGGCGGTGCGCCGGTATTCGCCTACGAATCCATCGCGCGGCGCACCTTCGCACCGCCGCGCGAGCCGCATGCACAGGAGTGGAGCGCATGGTGACCAAATCCGAAGCCGCCGCGCTGCGGCAAGAAATCGCCCGCCCCAGCCAGGTCGGGATTCGCAGCGCCTGGCAGTGGCGTCCGCTGGCCAGCCTCACCCCCGGTGCGGTAGCCGACATGCTGCGGCGGGCGGCGATGGGCGATGCCCACGACTTCCTGCTGGCTGCCGATGACATCCGCGAGAAGGACCTGCACTACCGCGCGGTGCTGCAGACCCGCACCCTGGCGGTGGCCGGGCTGCCGGTGGACATCCAGCCCTGGGACGACAGCCCCCCGGCCATCGCCGCCGCCGACCTGGTGCGCCAGGCGCTGGACGCGATCGACCTGCCGGGGCTGATCGCCCACCTCATGGACGCCGTGGCCAAGGGCTACGCCGTGTCCGAGATCGTCTGGGACACCCGCGGCACCACCTGGCTGCCGGCGCGGATCGAGCCGCGCGAGGCGCACTGGTTCACCTTCGACCGCGACAGCGGGCGCCTCCTGCGCCTGGCCGACGGCAGCCCGGAGGGCGCGGACATCCCGCCCTACCGCATGATCCAGCACGTGCCGCCACTGGCCGCCGGCGTGCCGCTGCTGGGCGGGGTGGCCCGCTCGGCTTTGTGGGCCTGGGTGTTCAAATCCTATGCGATGCGCGATTGGGCGCGGTTTGCGGAGCTGTACGGGCAGCCCATCCGCATCGGCAAATATCCGGACTCGGCCAGCCCCGACGACGTGGCCGTACTCCGTCAAGCGGTGTTCGGCCTTGGCTCCGATGCCGCCGCGGTGATCCCCGAGGGCATGGCACTGGAACTGGTGGAGGCCGCCGGCAAGACCGGCTCGGCCGAGCTGTATCACGGCCTGATCGACTACCTCGATCGCCAGGTCAGCAAGGCGGTGCTCGGCCAGACCATGACCACCGACAGCGGCAGCAGCGGCAGCCTGGCCCAGGCGCGGGTGCACGCCGAGGTGCGCGACGACATCCTGCGCGCCGACGCCCGCGCCATCGCCGCCACCCTGCTGCGCGACCTGATCGGCCCGCTGGTGCGCCTGAATCTGGGCGACGCCCCGCTGCCCAGCCTGCGCCTGGTGGCCGACGATCCCGACGATCTGTCGGGGCTGGCGCAGCAGGTGGTGCAGCTGCAGCAGGCCGGCCTGTCCATCCCGCAGTGGTGGGTGCGCGAGCGCTTCGGCATCCCCGAGGCCCAGCCCGGCGAAGCCGTGCTCGATCCGGCCCGATCCGGCCAACTCAGCCCCGATCCTGTGCCATCGGCACAGGCCGCTACGCGCGATGTCGCCGTTGCTACGCCGGATGTAGCGCCCCACGGCCCCGCCTGCGGCTGCGGATCGCCGGCCGCGCACGCCGCCGGCACCGCCGCGGCGCCGCTGTCCGCCGCCGCGCTCGATCTGCCCGAGCGCCACGCCGATCGCCTGGAGGAGGCCACCGCCCCGGCCTGGGCCGCGATCATGGACCGCATCAAGGCGCTGGTGGACGAGGCCGACAGCCTGCCCGCCCTGCGTGACGCGCTGCTGGCCGCCTACGCCGACCTGCCGCAGGACACCCTGGCCGAGGTCATGGCCATGGCCTTCGCCGCCGCCGACCTCGCCGGCCGCCTGGCCGCGCAGGCCGACAGCGAGGGCTGAGCATGCCCATCACGCCGGAGGAGCTGGCGTTCGCGCTGGGGCGCCCGTTCCCGGAGCAGGTGGCTTTCTTCCGCGGCAAGCTGGGCGACCTGGTGCCCACCGCCACCTGGCGCGACCTGTGGAAGGGCGCGCACGACCGCGCCTTCATGGTCGCCGGCGCCGCCCGCGCCGACCTGCTGGCCGACCTCGCCGCCGCGGTGGATGCCGCCATCGCCGGCGGCGAGACCCTGGACCAGTTCCGCGCCCGCTTCGGGCAGATCGTCCAGCGCCACGGCTGGCAGGGCTGGACCGGCAGCGACAGCGCCGCCGGCCGCGCCTGGCGCACCCGCATCATCTACACCACCAACCAGGCCACCAGCTACGCCGCCGGCCGCCTGGCCCAGCTGCGCGCCTTCCCGCTGTGGGTGTACCGCCACGGCGCCAGCCGCGACCCCCGCCCGCAGCACCTGGCCTGGGACGGGCTGGTGCTGCCCGCCGACCACCCCTTCTGGCGCACCCACTATCCGCCCAGCGCCTGGAACTGCAGCTGCTACGTGGTCGGCGCGCGCGACATGGACGCCGCCCTGCGCCGCGGCGGCAAGGCCGGCTACACCGCCCCGCCCAAGGGCTGGGACACCCGCGACAGCCGCGGCCGCCTGCCCGGCGTGGACGAGGGCTGGGACTACATGCCGGGGGCTACAGTGCTGTGTAAAGAGGCGCACGCGACAGGCGGTGACAGGCAATGCGCTGACATGCGCATGCTGGACGCACTCCTGCGCAAGCTTCCAGGCCAGCAAGCACTAATCGGCGCGCAGATGGTCGATGCCTGGCCGCCCTATATTTTCGATTTGCTGGCGGCGCGCTTCGGTCAGATCGCCGACGATCTCATCGCCGACCGTAAGCCACAAGGCCGCGCGCATTTCGTCGGCGCCATGCGCGCTGCATGGGTGCGCGCCGGTCTGTCGCAGGGAGCCACGATCAAAACCGCCGAGCTGACGGTCAGGGATCAGGACATCACGCATGCGATGCGCCCATCGAAGGTGAAAGACGGCAAGGCCGTCGATCCGCTCTGGTATCGAACGCTGCCGCTGCACCTGCGCACGCCGCAGGCCGTGCTGCTGCGCGTTGAGCCAAAGCAAGAAATGCTGTTGATCTACGACTCTGGATCGGACAAGGCAAAGATCGTCGTGCTCGTCGATTACCGCGGCGCAGGCCACAACGTCGTGCGCACAGCCAGCCGCCTGATCGAGACGGGCTCCTTGCGCTCGGAGGTGGCGCGAGGAAAGCTGGTGGAGTTGGAGGGCGGCGTGTGACGCCGGATGGGAATCGAACCCATGTACGCCTACCGGAAAGACCGGCGGCCCCCTTGCCAGTCGGGGCACACGGCGCCACAGCCTGCTGCAAGCATAGCGCAACCATGTCAGCACATCAGCCCACCCGGCGGCGAATGCTGGCCCTGAAAAGCGTGCGGAAATGGCCAGCCCCGGCGCCTAACGTCCGCAACGCTTCCGGGTATGAGCCGGACGGCGCCATGCGCTGGCCACGGACGGCAGTATAACCTGCCCACTCGTGCCTCAAGCCGTGCGCCTCGCACGCAAGGAGCCGCAATGATCACCATCCAGCTCGACGACCGACAGTTGCAGGGTGCGCTGGCGCAGCTGCGCCAGCGCCTGGGCGACCTGACCCCGGTGATGCAGGACATCGGCGAGGAGCTGCTGGATCGCGCCAGGCAGCGCTTCGCCACCAGCACCGGCCCGGACGGGCGGCCGTGGGCGCCCAACCGCCCCAGCACCCTGGCGGCCTATGCCGCGCGCTACGCCGGCAGCTACAAGCAGGACGGCAGCCTGAGCAAACGCGGGCAGGCCCGGATCGCCGCCAAGAAGCCGCTGATCGGCGAGAGCCGCCAGCTCTCCCAGCGGCTGTACTACCAGGCCGGCCGCGACAGCGTGTTCATCGGCAGCCCGCAGCGCTACGCCGGCGTGCAGCAGTTCGGCGCGCGCCGTGGCCAGTTCGGCCGCACCCGCCGCGGCGCGCCCATCCCGTGGGGCGCCATCCCGGCGCGTCCGTTCCTGCCCGTCACCGCCGCCGGGGAGTGGCTCGGCACCGGGGATCGGGAGGCCGTTTTGGGCCTGCTGGCCCGCGCACTGGAGGATGCCGCCCGCGGATAGGGCCGGAATCCCCCCTGTGAGGCGTGTAAACCGCGTATGAAATCGCCGCGCGCGCCATGGGTGGCATGGTGGTAGCGCCTCCCACCAAGATGCGCCTCAAATCGCGTCCTGCGCGGCCGGCCCCCACGCCCCCCTTGCGCCCCCCCGGCCGCCACCTGGAGGAGTTCGGGCCGGAGGACACATGCTCGGTCAAAATGGCCGACCAGGGGCAAGCTCGCACGTACCGCATCTTCAGCCACACCGGCTGCACCCTGCTGGCGCGCGACGCCTCGCCGGAGATTTCCGGCGAGCACCTGTCCGCGCTGCTGCGGGTGATCCACCGCCAGATCGAACAGGTGCGCGCACGCGCGCGCTGGGAGCCGAACGCGGCCTGAGCGCGACCGCCCGCTGCACTCCCTTTACAGGCCGCTTGCGCGGCCTGTTTTTTTGCGCGGGCCGACCCGGGTCGGCCTGTTGCAGGCCGCGCCAGCGCTGGATTCTGGGCGCATGGCCACGCCGTCCCGCAAGCACCCGCACCCACTGGGCTCCCGGCTCGCGCGCGACGTGCTGGCGATCTGCCTGCATGGCTCCTCGTCGGGTGGGGACGCCCCGCCGGAGTGGGTGCACCTCATTCCGGCGGGGACGTTTTCCGGCCGCGACGGCCGCGGCCCCTACACCCTCGATGCCGGCGCCGCGCAGGCGGTGCTGGACGCCTTCGCCCGCCACGGCGCTGACCTGCCGATCGACTACGAACACCAGAGCCTGACCGCCACCGACAAGGCCGGCCCGGTGCCGGCCGCCGGCTGGATCAAGGCGCTGGAGCTGCGCGCCGACGGCCTGTGGGCGCAGGTGGCGTGGACGCCGCAGGCCGCCGCCCTGCTGGCCGCGCGCGAGTACCGCTACCTGTCCCCCGTGTTCATGTACCGCAAGGACGGCGCCATCGTCGAGCTGGTCGGCGCCGGCCTCACCCATACCCCCAACCTGCACCTGCGCGCCGCCGCGGCGCGCCAACTGGAGGCCCACCCCGTGGACGACCTGCTGGAACGCCTGATCATGATCCTCAACCTGCCCGTCACCGCCACCGGCGACGAGGTGGCCGCCGAGCTGCAGAAGCTGATCGACCGCCTCACCGCCGCCGAGGCCGCGGCGCAGGCCGCGCAGTCCGCGCAGCCGGCCGCGCCGGACCCGGCCGAATGGGTGCCGGTGGCCCAGCACCGCGCGGTGGCCGAGCAGCTGGCCGCGCTGCAGGCCGCGCAGGCGCGCGCCGCCGCCGAGACCGCCGTGGCCGAGGCCATGCGCAGCGGCAAGCTGGTGCCGGCCATGCAGGACTGGGCGCTGGCCTACGCCAGCCAGGACCCGACCGGCTTCGCCGCCTGGGCCGCCGCTGCCCCGGTGGTGGTGGCCACCGCCGGGGCCACCAGCGCGCACCGCGTCCAGGACGACGCCCTCACCGACGAGGACCGCTACGTCATCGCCGCCCTGGGCATGAGCGAGGCCGCCTTCGTGGCCCACAAGCGCGCGCTCGACCATGCGTGAGGTCCTGCGCGAGAACGCCGTCGCCCGCCGGCTCCTGCTGGAACGCCTGTATGCCGCGCGCATGACGGCCACCCAGCAGGAGGTGGCCGGGTGGCTGCCGCGGCGGGTGCTGGCCGACCTGGCCGCGCACGCCGATTTCCTGCTGGCCACCCTGGCCGAGCAGGGCTACCTCCGCCGCGACGGCGACCGCTACTGCATCACGGGCGCGGGTTGCGCCTTCCTCGAATCCACTCCGGAGACCTGATCCATGGCCATCATCACCCCCGCGCTGATCACCAGCCTGCGCACCGGCTACAGCCAGGCGTTCCAGGACGCCCTGGCCGCTACCCCCACCGACTGGGCGAATGTCGCCACCCGCGTGCCGTCCAGCTCCACCAGCAACACCTACGGCTGGCTGGGGCAGTTCCCCAAGCTGCGCGAGTGGGTGGGCGACCGCGTGGTCAAGGATATGGCCGCCAGCGGCTACCAGATCACCAACAAGCTGTACGAGGGCACCGTCGGGGTCAAGCGCACCGACATCGAGGACGACAACGTCGGCATCTACACCCCGCAGTTCGCGGAGATGGGCCGCGGCGCCGCCGCGCACGCGGACGAGCTGGTGTTCGGCCTGCTGGCCGCCGGCGAGTCCACCCTGTGCTACGACGGCCAGAACTTCTTTGACGTGGACCACCCGATCTACCCGAACGTGGACGGCACGGGCACGCCGGCGCTGGCCAGCAACTACGACAACGGCGGCGCCAGCCCCGGCGCGCCCTGGTACCTGCTGGACTGCAGCCGCGCGCTCAAGCCATTGATCTTCCAGGAGCGCACCGCGCCGGAGCTGGAGACCCTCAACAGCACCCAGGACGAGGCGGTGTTCACCAAGGATTTGTATCGTTTCGGCATCCGCTACCGTTGCGCGGCCGGGTTCGGGTTCTGGCAGCTGGCGTACAAGAGCAAGGCCGCGCTCACCGCCGCGAACTTCAACGCGGCCTGGGCGACCATGGCCAGCCGCCCCGCCGACGGCGGCCGCCCGCTGGGCGTGCGCCCGACCCACCTGGTGGTGCCGCCCACCCTGCGCGCGGATGCGCTGGCGCTGATCGAGTCGCAGCAGATTGCCGGCAGCAGCAACCCCAACTACAAGGCGGTGCAGGTCATCGTCTCGCCGTGGGTGGCGTGATGGCGATGGTGGTGTTCGCCCAGGTGAAGGAGGCCGCGGTGCTGGGCGCGGCGGTGCGGGTGGACGCGCATGCGCTCACCCCGCCGCAGTGGCTGGAGCTGGCGGCCATCGCCGCGCAGTCCGGCGCCCGCATCGAGGTGGCGCGCGCCGGCAAGCTCACGGCCGCACAGCGCCAATCGCTGGCCGATGCCGCCGGCAGCCTGATCCTGTTCGACTTCGCGGGGTGAGCCATGGCCAAGACCGCCAAGCCTGCCGCCAGTGACGCCGCCCCCCAGGCGGCGAGCCAGACCGCCAGTGCCCCCCGCGTGCGCGTCCGCACCGTGGCGGCGCTCGGCCAGGACGGGCGCCGCTACCGCGCCGGCCTGGGCCCGTTCGGGCGCGCGGCGGTGGAGGTGGCGCCGACCCGCGCGCAGCTGGACGCGCTGCACGCCGACCCGTTCCTGATCGTCGAGGAGGCGTGAGGTGCCCTACGCCACCCTCGCGGACCTGACCACGCGCTACGGTGAGGAGGAAATCCGCCAGCGCAGCGATCACGCCGGCACCGGCGTGATCGACCCCGCCGTAGTGGCGCAGGCACTGGCCGATGCCAGTGCCGAGATCGATGCCTACCTGGCCGGCCGCTACCGGCTGCCGCTGCCCAGCGTGCCGCCGCATCTGGTGCGGATCGCCTGCGCGATCGCCCGCTACCGCCTGTGGGACGAGGCCGTGCCCGAGCGCGTGCGCATCGAGTACGAGGACGCCCGCCGCCTGCTGGAAGCACTTGCGCGCGGCACCGTCACCCTCGGCCTGCCCGCCGACCTGCCGCCCGCGCAGCAGCCCGGCCGCGGCCTGGCCGCCGCGCAGAGCGGCCCGGCGCCGGTGTTCGGCCGCGACGCGACGGGGGGCTACTGATGGACCTGCAACTGGCCGCCGACCGCCTGCGCGCCCAGTGTCCGGCCCTGCGCCTGGTGGCGCTGGGGCTGGATTACGACAGCGCCGCGGCCACCACCCCGGCGGCCTACATGGTGGCCGAGGAAGAACAGGCCGAGCCGCCCGAGCTGATCGGCAGCCGCGCCCAGCGCGTGGAGCTGCGGTTCTCGGTCAGCCTGGTGGTCGCCAGTGCGGCCCGCCAGGCCGGCATCGGCAGCGGCCTGGCCGCCGCCATCGAGGCCGCCCGCGCCGACGTGCTGGATGCGCTGCGCGGCTGGCTGCCCGACGGCTGCGACTGGCCGGTGGAGCACCGCGGCGGCCGCCTGGTCGCCAGCGAGGTGGGCCGCGCGGTGTGGTCGGACACCTTCGCGGTCGGATTCCTGAGGGAGTGACACATGGCCAAGACCACACCGAACACCACGCCCGAGATGCCGCCCGCCGACCCGATGCCGGAGACCGGCGGGCGCTGGTACCGCCTGCCCGACGGCCGCCTGCAGCCCGAAGGCGCGCCCGCGCCCGACATCGAAATCGCCGCCGACGCCCCCACGCCGCCCACCGCCCAGGAGGCCTGAACCATGCCCATGCTCATCCGCAATACCATCATCCTGGCCAAGCTGGAGACGACCTACGGCGTGGATGCCGCGCCGACCGGCGCCGCCAACGCGCTGCTGGTCAGCGATGCCAGCTTCGAGCTGGCGATCGACGGCATCAACCGTGACCTGCTGCGCCCCACGATGGGCGGCAGCGAGCAGCTGGTCGGCAACCGCTACGCCAAGCTGGAGTTCACCGTCGAGCTGTCCGGCTCCGGCACCGCCGGCACCGCGCCGGCCTGGGGGCCGCTGCTGCGTGCCTGCGGCATGGCCGAGACCGTCACCGCCGGCAACAACGTGGCCTACAGCCCGGTGTCCAGCGGCTTCGAGTCGCTGACGATCTACTACTACCTGGACGGCCTGCTGTACAAGGCCACCGGCTGCCGCGGCACCGTCGAGCTGTCGGCGCAGCTGGGCGAACGCCCCACCCTGAAGTTCAGTTTCCAGGGCCGGCATTCCACGGTCAGCGCCGCCGCCAATCCCAGCGCCACCATCACCGCATGGAAGAAGCCGCTGCCGGTGACCGACGCCACCGCCACCAGCATCAGCCTGGGCGCCACCTTCACCGCCGCCACCGGCAGCCTGTCCGGCGGCACGGTCTATCCCAGCCGCGGCCTGGCACTCACCCTCGGCCAGGACGTGAAGTACGTGCCGCTGGTCGGCGGCGACAGCATCGACATCACCGCCCGCGAAACCACCGGCAAGGTGGCGCTGGATGTCACCCCGGCGCAGGCCACGACGATGGTCGGCGACATCCTGGCCAACGCCGTCACCGGCATGGGGTTCCAGATCGGTTCCACCGCCGGCAGCACCGTGGTGCTGTATGCGCCGGCGGTGCAGCGCATCAATCCCAAGTGGGACGACTACAACGGCCGCGCGCTGCTGAGCATGGATCTGCGCTGCATCCCGAACGCCGGCAATGATGAGCTCGTGATCGTCGCCCGCTAAACCGCACAAGGAGACCCCCGCAGGATGTTCACCATCGCTCCCCCGGACGCATTCTGGTACCCGGTCACCGTCGCGCTGATCGACGCCGACGGAAAGCGCACGCAACACCAGTTCGAAGCCCGCTTCAAACGCTATTCGCGCACGCAGTTCGAGGCGCTGGTGCAGCGCCTGCAGTCCGGCGAGCAGACCGACCTGGCGCTGGCCGAGGACGTGCTGGTGGGCTGGCGCGGTGTGCAGGATGCCGAGGGGCAGGAGGTGGCCTTCAGCGCCGCCACCCGCGATGCGCTGCTGGACATCTGGCCGGTACTGCCGGCGGTGGTGGGCGCGTTCATCGAGGCGCACAGCCCCGAGGGCCGCGCAAAAAACTGAGGGCCGTCGCCCGCCGCTGGGCGGCGGGTGGCGGTCGTGACGATACCTGCGAGGCCGCCCGCGCGTTCGGGCTGGCCCCGCCCGACCCCGAGCCGGAGATCGAGCTATGGCCGGAGTGCATGCCGAGCGTCGAGGTGTTCCTGGCCTGCGCCACCCAGTGGCGCCTGGATGCCGCCGGCAACCCGCTGGGGATGGACTACCCCGCGCTGGAGGCGGTCATGCGCATGCTCGGCACTGCCGACGTGCGCCAGACCTTCGCCGACGTGCAGGTGATGGAAGCCGAGGTGTTGCGGGTGTTCAGTGCGGCCGGCGGTGCCAAGTAAGCCAGCGGTACGCCTTCAGCGCCCACGGCTTGCCGAGTCCGGCCCCGATCCCGATCGCGATGGAGCCGCCGAACAGCACCACCGCCACCGCCACCGCCCACCACAACCAGTGGAAGCGGGCGATCAACAGCAGCCAGAGCAGGACTCCGGCCATCACCAGCACGTACCCGATGAACTGACCCAAGAGCCCCCACATGGCCGCCTCCGCTCTCCAGCTCGGGATCAAGATTAGCGCCGACGGCCGCCAGGCGGAACAGGCCCTGGGCCGCACGCGGGCGGGCCTGGAGTCGATTTCCAGGCAGCTGAACACGGCGCGGAACGCCTTTCTTGCGCTGCAGGGAGCGATGGGTCTGTCGGCCGGCCTCTCGGGACTGGGACGGCTGGTGGACCAGGTGCGCTCGGTGGATGCCCGCCTGCGCCAGGTCACCACGAGTACCCAGGAGTTCGCCGCCGCCCAGCGGCTGGCGCTGGACCTGTCGGCCAAGACCGGGGCCGGCTACGAGGCCGTCGCGGCGCTCTATTCGCGGCTAGCGATGACGGCCAAGGACTACGGCCTGAACCAGGAACGGGTGGCGGCCGTCACCGAGATCACGGCCAATGCGCTCAAGGTCAGCGGTGCCAGTGCCAGTGAATCCGCGTCCGTCATCACCCAGTTGTCGCAGGCCCTCGGCAGCGGTGTGCTGCGCGGCGACGAGTTCAACTCCATCATGGAAAACGGCGGCGCGCTGGCGAAGGCGCTGGCCGACGGTCTGAAGCGACCCATCGGCGAACTCAAAGCGCTGGCTGAGCAAGGGTTGCTGACCACCGACATCGTGGTGACCGCGCTGGAATCGCAGCGCGCCAAGCTGGCCCAGGCCGCCGCCGCGATGCCGCGTACCATCGGCCAGAGCCTGACCGCGATGCGCGATGCGTTCGGCCAGACCATCGTGCAGATGGACCAGGCCATCGGGGCCAGCCACGCGGCCGGACAAGCCTTCGATGCCCTGGCGCGGAACATGCAGGGCATCGTGGCGGTGGGCCTGCCCACGGCGCTGGCCGGCATCGCGCTCATGCTGGGCCGCGCGGCCGGCGCCGGAGCCGCCTACCTGGGGGATGTATATCGGCGCATCGTGGGAGACAACGCCGCCCGCGCCAGCGCGATTTCCCTGGCCGCCGCGCGGCTGGATTTCGCGCGCGCGGAGCTTGCCGCCGCCCAGGCCACCGTGGCCTCCACGGCAGGCATGGCCCGGCTCACCACCGTGCAGACCGTGCTGGTCCCGGCGCAGCAGCGCCTGACCGCCGCCCAGACCGCCCTGAATGCCGCCCAGGCGGCCGGAAGCCTCACCGCGCGCACGCTGTCGGCGGCGCTGGCGCTGGTCGGTGGCCCGGTGGGGCTGATCGTGACTCTGCTGACTGCGGGCGCCACTGCCTGGGCGATCTGGGGCAACAGGGCCGCCGAAGCTGGCGACAAGGCCAAGTCGGCCGCGGACAATGCGCGCGAAGCCATCGAGCAGGCCAACGCCGCGCGCGACCGGCTGGAGCGCACACAGAAATTCGGCAGCGGCGATGCCGGCACGCTGCGCGAGGGCGTGGCGGCCGCGGCGGATCAGATCGCGGCGAAGACGCGGGCGATCGTCGAGGCACAGCGCGCGGCCGACCAAGCCGCACAGCGCATGCGCTTTGCCAGGGAAGGCGGCGACATCGCCGCGCTCGCCGACTACCAGCGCCAGCTCGACCGCATCAAGACCTTGCGCGCCGAGGTCGCCGGCCTGCAGCGCGACCGCGAGGCCAACATCGCGCGCCTGCGCCAGCTGGAAGCCTCCGGCGAGGAGGGCGCGCAGGCCCCGGGCGCTCCCTCGGACGCCGCCAGGATGCTGGCCAACAGGCAGTGGGACGCCTACATCGCCCAGTACCGCAGCAAGGCCGACCAGCTCAAGGCGGCGCTGGCCGAGCTGAAAACGCTGGCCAAGCAGAAGGGGCTGAGCGAGGACAGCGCCGAGTTCCGCGCCGCCGCGGCCGCCGTGCGCAAGCGCTATGCCGAAGACGCGAAGTCGCCCAGCCTCTCCGCCCGCGAAACCGAAGCCGTGGCGCGCGCGCAGGCCGAGGCCCGGCTGGCGCTGCTCAAGGACGAGGTGGAGCGGGCCAAGGCCGTGCTGGACGAGGGCTACCAGGACCGGCTGCTGTCGGCGGCGGACTACTACCGCAGGAAGGCGCAGCTGGAGCTGCGCGAGAACGCGGCCGAGCAGGAGCGCCTGCGCGCGCAGCTGGAATCGCTGCAGCGGGCGCAGGGCAAGGCCAAGGGCGGCGAGCGCGAGCGCATCGCCGGCGAGCTGGTGCAGGCGCAGGCGCAGCTGGCCATCCTGCAGAACCAGGCCGGTGACATCGAGCGCCGGGCCGCACGCGCCACGGCCAAGGCCGAGCTGGACGGCGTGGACCAACAGCTGTCGCGCGCGCAGGCCCTGCTGCAGGCCGTGGAGCAGAGCGCGCAGGCGCGGGTGGCGATCGGGCTGGAGACCGAGGTCGAGGCCCGCAAGCGCGTCGTCGAGGCCACACGCGCGCAGGGCGAGGCACTGGCGCGCGAGCTGATCCCGCAGATCGAGCGCCTGCTGGCGACCGTGACCGACCCGGTGGTGCTGGCGCAGCTGCAGGCCGCGCTGGACAAGGTGCGCCAGATGCAGGCGGAGGGGCGCGAAAAGACTGCCTTCGACGGCCTCTCGCAGTCCGTGCGCGACTACGCCGCGAAGGCCGCCGACGCCTTCGGCAGCGCCCGCGAGGCCGCCACCCGCGCGTTCCAGGGCATCGAGGATGCGCTGACCGACCTGGTGGTGAAGGGCAAGGCCGACTTCCGCGGGCTGGTGGTGAGCATCCTGGCCGACCTGGCCCGCCTGCAGCTGCAGCAGGGGCTGGCCAAGCTGTTCCAGATCGCGCTGCCCGGCCTCGCCAAGAATGCCGCCGGCGGCGTGTATGCCTCGCCCAGCCTATCGGCCTATTCCGGCGGGGTGTACGACAGCCCGCGCGTGTTCGCGTTCGCCAAGGGCGTCGGCGTCTTCGGCGAGGCTGGCCCGGAGGCGATCATGCCGCTCAAGCGCGGCCGCGACGGCAAGCTGGGCGTGGTGGCGCAGGGCGGCGGTGGCGGCAGCATCACCGTGAACGTCGCCGTGGATGCCAGCGGCCAGCGCGACGGCGTGGGCGGCGATGCGCGCGGGCTGGACCTCGGCCGCCGCATCCAGGCGGCGGTGAAGGCCGTGCTGGTAGACGAGCAGCGCCCCGGCGGGCTGCTGGCAGGGAGGGCCTGACCGATGCCGGCATTCACCTGGCCCGCCAGCTACAGCGCTTCCGTGGAGGTGGCGCCGCGCGTGACCCGCGCGGCCTTCGGGGACGGCTACGAGCAGCGCGTGGCGGCAGGCGTCAACACCATCGCGCGGCAGTGGACCCTGCGCTTCGTCGGCTACGACGCCACGCTGGCCCCGATCGAGGCCTTCCTGGTCGCCCGCGCTGGCGTCGAGTCGTTCGACTGGACGCCGCCCAGCGGCAGCGCCGGCAAGTGGGTCTGCCGCAAGTGGCAGCGCACGCACAGCGGGCCGCAATACGGCGAGATCAACGCCACCTTCGAACAGGTGTTCGGCGAATGACGACCCGGCAGGACATCCAGAAACCCGCCCCTGGCGCGATCATCGAGCTGTTCGAGCTGGATGCCACAGCGCAGGGCGCCGCCGGCGTCTACCGCTTCGTCAACTGGGCCAACCCGCAGGGCGGCGACGTGGTGTGGCGCGGGCAGACCTACACCCGTTATCCGGTCGAGGCCGAGGGCTTCGAGCTGTCTGGGCGCGGCGCGCTGCCGCGGCCCAAGCTGCGCGTGGCCAACGCGACCGGCCTCATGGGGGCGCTGGCCATCGAGCTCGATGACCTGCTGGGCGCGCGGGTGACCCGCTGGCGCACCTTCGTCCACTACCTGGACGCCGTGAACTTCCCGCTGGCCCAGCAGTCCACGCCAGGCGCGCTGACGTTCGCGCGTTCGACCACGGCGACCTATTTCAGCGCGGCCGGGGTGTTGAGCACGGCCGCCGTAGACCAGCCGCGCATCGACCACGATCCGGCGACTGGCGCGGTGCTGGGGCTGCTGGTGGAGGGACAGCGCACCAATGTATTTCAGCGAAGCCAAGAGATCGATCATGGCTGGTGGTCCAAATTCAATGTCAGTGTCTCCGCCAATGCATCCACTGCTCCAGACGGCACGACTACTGCGGATCGCATCATCGAAACAGCCGCAAAGGTAATTCATGCCTTCCGCCCAAACGCCACTACCGGATTTGCAAGCACTGGGCAGATCGTCACTTATTCGATCTATCTGCGCGCGGCAGGGCGCAGGTACGCGATCATGCACGTGGCAAGCACTGCCACGAATGCCGCGTCAGTAGGAATCGACCTGCAAACAGGAGCCATCGTCGGCGCGCCGTTTAACAACCGCGGAGCCACGAATTTTGTGTCTGCGGCTATCACTCAATGCGCTAATGGGTGGTATCGCTGTGCACTGACGTTCGATATGGGTAGCAGCGAAACCTGCTATGCAATTGTATATCTATCCACTAACGGAGCGAACTCCAGCACCGACACAGACTATTCCTATCTTGGGGATGGAACATCCGGTGTTGAAGCATGGGGCGCTCAGTTCGAGCTTGGCAGCTTTGCCAGCAGCTACATCCCCACCACCACGGCCGCCGTCACCCGAGCCGCGGACAACGAAACGGCGACCAGCCTTTCGGCCATCGGCTACAGCGCGACGGCTGGCGGGCTGACCGTCACCGCGCGTGCTCCGGCCAGTCTGGCGCAGGCGGCGACGCTGCTGAGCTACAACGACAACACCACGGGGAACGTCATCCGCTTCCGCATGGAGGCCGGCGGCGCACTGAAAGCCGAGATCATCGCGGGCGGCGTCACGCAGGCCAGCCTGTCGCTGGGCACGCTCACCGCAGGCGCGCAGTTCAGCGCAGCGCTGAGCTATGCGGCCAACGACATCCGCGGCTGCCTCAATGGCGGTGCGGTGCAGAGCGACACCAGCGCCAGCATCCCGACGGTGGACCGCGCCATGATCGGCCGCGACGCGTCCGGCGAGTGGTGGAATAGCACGATCCGCCGGCATCGGTACTGGTCGCGCGCGCTCACCAATGCCGAGCTGCAGACCATCACCAGCGGCGGCGCGATCTCCGACCTGCCGGCGCTGGACATGGACACCAGCACCGGCGCGCTGGAGGTCTACACGCTGGCGCCCTTCAACCCGACGGCCGACCCCAACCAGTACCTATCGCGCGACGTATGGGTGGTAGACCGCAAGTCCAGCGAAAACCGCGTGTTCATCGAGTTCGAGCTTGCCGCGCCGATCGACGTGGCCGGGGTCATGCTGCCGCGCCGGCAGGTGGTGGCCAACGTCTGCGCCTGGCGCTACCGCAGCGCGGAGTGCGGCTATGCCGGTGGCCCGGTGGCCGACCGCGACGACAACCCGACCAACAACCCCGCGCTGGATGCCTGCGGCAAGCGGCTGGCCAGCTGCAAGCTGCGGTTCGGGCAGACCGGCGTGCTGCCCTATGGCGGGTTCCCGGGCACGCGGAGGATCGGATGAGCGCGCTCCTGGACCTGGTACCAGAGGTGATGGCGCATGCCGCGCGCTGCGCGCCGCGCGAGTGCTGCGGGCTGGCGGTGCGCGCGCAGGGCGGACTGGTCTACTGGCCGTGCGAGAACCGCGCATCCACCGGCGCCGAGTTCGAGATCGCGCCGGAGGACTGGGCCGCGGCAGAGGATGCCGGGCCCATCGTCGGCGTGTGCCACTCGCACGTGTACCTGCCGGCCACGCCGAGCATGGCAGACCGCGTATCCGCCGCACGCACGGGGGTGCCGTGGTTGATCGTGGCATGGCCGACCGGGCAGGCGGAGGTGCTCGAACCCGACGCATTCGATGCCCCGCTGGTCGGGCGCCCATTCGTGCACGGCGTGCTCGACTGCTACAGCCTGATCCGCGACTACTACCGGATGGAGCTGGGCATCGCGCTTCCCGATTTCCCGCGCGCCGACGAGTGGTGGCTGGCCGGCGGCGACCTCTACCGCCAGCACTTCGCGGATGCCGGTTTCGTGCAGGTGGCCGGCAGTGAGTTCGATGCCGGGCTGCTGCAGCCGCACGATGTGCTGCTGATGCAGGTGGCCAGCCCGGTGCTGAACCACGGCGCGGTGTACCTGGGCGACAACACGATCCTGCACCACTGCGCGCACCAGCTGTCGAGCCGCGGCGTGTACGGCGGATTCTGGCGGCGCGCGACCGGCATGGTGGTGCGGCACCGCAGCCTTTGCGCGGAGGCTACCGCATGATCGCGGTGCTGCTGTACGGCCACCTGCGCCGCCGCTTCGGGCGGCGCTACGACTTCGACATCCGCGACCCGGCCGAGGCCGTGCGCGCGCTGTGCGCGACCGTGCCCGGCTTCCGCGCGCATGTGCTGGCCCACAACGAACCCGGCTACCGCGTGCTGGTCGGCCAGTCCCCGCGCGATGGCGAGACGCTGGCGCTGCCCGCCGAGGAGCCGGTGATCCGGATCGTCCCGGTGGTGGCCGGCAGTGGGCGCGGCTTCGGCCAGGTGCTGCTGGGGGCCGCGCTGATCGGCTTCGCGTTCGTGACGGGTGGTGCCGGCATCGGGCTGTCCAGCCTCGTGACCGGCGCTGGCTTCACGACGGCGGGCCTGATCGCGGCGAAGTTCGGCGTGGCGCTGGTGATGGGCGGCATCGCGCAGATGCTGTCGCCCACGCCCAAGGCCGGCAAAGCCGCCGACAACAAGGCCAGCGACGTGTTCGCGGGGCCGGTCAATACCACCCAGCAGGGCAACCCGGTGCCGGTGGGGTATGGGCGGCTCATCGTCGGCTCGCAGGTCATATCTGCGGGGCTGGCCGCCGCCTCGGTGGCGGATGCCAGCAGCGGCAGTGGCGGCGGCACGGTGTGGGATTTCACCCGGGATGCGGTGTTCGGAGGCGGCGCATGAGCACACGGTGGCCCATGCCCGTGATCGGCGCCGGTGGCGGCAGCAAGGGCGGCGGTGGCAGCGGCGGCTCGCCCAGCGAAGACCCGGACAGCCTGCGCTCGCGCCAGTATGCGCGCGTGCTCGACCTGATCAGCGAGGGGCCGATCGTCGGGCTGGTCAATGGCCTGAAGTCGATCTACCTCAACGACACGCCATTGCAGGCGCAGGACGGCACGTTCAACTTCCAGGGCGTCTCCGCGGCATGGCGCACCGGCGAGCAGGCGCAGGCGCACATTCCCGGGTTCGATGAAGTCGAGAGCGAGATCGCGGTCGGCGCGGAGGTCAAGGCCAGCGCATCGGTCACCCGCAGCGTGACCGGCAGCGTGGATGCCGTGCGCATCACGGTGAGCGTGCCACAGCTCACCTACCAGGACTATTCCGCCAGCCGCCTGACCGGTACCTCCGTCACCATCGCAGTGGACGTGAACAACGCCGGCGGCGGCTGGCAGCAGGTGCTGCAGGACACGATCAGCGGCAAGACCACCAGCCGCTACCAGCGCAGCTACCGGGTGCAGCTGCCAAAGCCGGGGCCGTGGGACATCCGGGTCCGCAGGATCACCCCGGACAGCACCAACAGCGCCCTGCAGAACAAGACCTGGTGGGACAGCTACACCCTGCTGACCGAGGCCAAGCTGAGCTATCCGAATAGCGCGCTGGTCGCGCTGGAGATAGATGCCTCCCAGTTCCAGGCGGTGCCCACGCGCGGCTACGACATGAAGCTGCGCGTGGTCTCCGTCCCCGTCAACTACGACCCGGAGACGCGCACCTACAGCGGTGCCTGGAACGGTACCTTCAAGCAGGCGTGGACGGATAACCCGGCGTGGATTTTCTACGACCTGCTCACGCATCCGCGCTACGGGCTCGGGCAGTTCATCGACGCCACGCAGGTGGACAAGTGGGCGCTGTACCAGGTCGCGCAGTACTGCGACGAGCTGGTGCCCAACGGCTTCGGCGGCGTGGAGCCACGCTTCACCTGCAACCTGTACCTGCAGACGCGACAGGAAGCGTTCACGGTGCTGCAGCAGCTCGCCTCGGTGTTCCGCGCGATGCTGTACTGGCGCGACGGGCAGGTGGTGGCCGCGCAGGATGCCCCGTCCGATCCGGTGGCGCTGTTCACCCCGGCCAACGTGATCGACGGGGCGTTCGAGTACCAGGGCGCCGGCACGAAGGCGATCCACACCGTCGCGCTGGTGCAGTGGAATGACCCGTCCGACATGTATCGCCCGGCGGTCGAGTACGTGCCCGACGATGACGGGATCGCCCGCTATGGGGTGATCGAGACCAACGTGGTCGCCATCGGCTGCACGTCACGCGGGCAGGCGCACCGGCTCGGGAAGTGGCTGCTCTACAGCGAGCGCCTCGAGTCGGAGACGACCACCTTCCGCGCGGCGCTGGATGCGGCCTACGTGACCCCGGGTGCGGTGATCAAGGTGCAAGACCCGGTGCGCGCCGGCAAGCGCTTCGGCGGCCGCATCACGAGCGCCACGACATCGCAGGTGACGCTGGATGCCCCGGTGACCCTGGAGGCCGGGCAGACCTACCAGCTGAGCGTGATCCTGCCGACGGGCGCGGTGGCCACCTCGGGCGTGACCACGACGGCGGGCGCCACGTCCGTGCTCAGCCTGTCGCCGGCGCTGCCGTCCGCGCCGCAGGCCGGGGCCATCTGGGTGCTGGCGGCATCGAACCTCGTGCCGACGACCTGGCGCGTGCTCGCGGTGCAGGAGACCGGCGACGGCCAGACCTGCGAGATCGTCGCGCTGGCGCACAACCCGAGCAAATACGCCGCGATCGAGCAGGGGCTGAAGCTGGAGACGCCGCCGGTCACCGCACTGGACCGTGGGCAGGCCCCGCAGGCGCCGGCGGGGCTTTCGGCATCGGAGTCGCTCTATCGCGCTGGCCCCGGCACCATCGCCACGCGCCTGACCGCCAGCTGGCAGCAGGTGCCGTTCGCCACCGAATATGCCTGCGAGTTGCGTGGTCGCGGCGCGAACATCGGCTACTCGCAGACCGTGCGCGGCAAGCTGACGAGCGCCGACTTTGCGCCAGTCGAGCCGGGCGACTACACGCTTTACGTGCGCGGGATCAGCGCGCTCGGCGTGCAGGGCCAGCGCACCAGTCTGGACGTGACCGTGCAGGGGCTGGCCGCGCCGCCGGCGGATGTCACCGGCTTCGCCTGGGCGACGGAGGGCTATGCGATCCGCCTGAAGTGGAACGCGGTCCCCGACATCGACGTGTCTGGCTACGAGCTGCGCGTCGGGGCGACGTGGGCTACGGGCACGCTGATCGCGCAGGTCGCCGCCACCACCTACCTGTGGCAGGCCCAGGCGACCGGCACGCTGACCGTGTGGATCGCGGCGGTGGATTCGACCGGCAACTACAGCCAGGCTCCAACCTCCGTCAGTATCACCATTGCCGCGCCGCCAGCGCCGGCGGTGACATGGGCGCTGGATGGGCCGGACGAGGTGCTGAGCTGGACGGCGGCACCTGGCACCTTCGCCATCGACCGCTACGAGGTGCGCTACGGCGCGAGCTGGGCAGCGGGCACGCCCGTGGGGTCGGTCAAGGCCAGCCTGCTGCGCAGGCGCGTGGACTACGGCGGCAGCCGCAGCTGGTGGGTGGCGGCGATCGACGTGGCCGGCAATGTCGGCACCGCAGGACGCGTGGATGTCACCGTGAATCCGCTGGGGCAGGTGCAATCGCCCAGCGCGGAGGTGATCGACAACAATGTGCTGCTGCGCTGGCGCGACCCGCCCGCCGCGGCCGGCACGCTGCCCGTGGACCACTACATCGTGCGCAAGGGCGCGACCTGGGCCGGTGGCGACCCCAACAGCGATTTCACGGTGTCCGGCACGTTCGCCACCCTGTTCGAACAGGCCAGCGGCCAGTACATCTACCACATCGCCCCGGTGGACACCGCGGGCACCATCGGCACCCCGACCCCCATCACAGCGCAGGTGGCGCAGCCGCCCGACTACGTGCTGCGTACCCAGGTGCAAGTAGATTTCCAGGCCCAGGGGACGCGCACCAATGCGCTGCCCCTGTCCGCCAGCACCCTGCTGCTGCCGGTGAATACCAGCGAGACCTGGCAGGCGCACTTCACCAGCCGCAGCTGGACCACCCCGCAGCAGCAGATCGATGCCGGCTATCCGCGCTACCTGCAGCCTGGCCCCGGCACCGGCAGCTATCAGGTGGAGATCGATTACGGCGCCGTGCTGTCATCGACCGTGGTGACGGTGGCGTTCACGGCACAGGCGGTGAGTGGCAGCGCCAGCGTGGCCTGCCAGATCGACTACCGCGCCAGCACCACGGGCCCATGGACGGCGGCGCCGGCTGGCGCAGTGCAGGCGCTGGTCGTCAATGCCCGCTACATCCGGGTGACCCTCAGCGTCTCTGGTGCGGCGACCGACCTCGTGCAGGTCAATGGCCTTTCGATCAAGCTGGCGAACAAGCTGCGCACCGATTCCGGCCGTGGCACCGTCACGGACGCCGTAAATGGCGTTTGGGTTCCATTCAATGTGACCTTCATCGATGCCGATACCCCACTGGTACAGCCGGAAGGGGCGACTCCGCTGATCCCCGTGGTGGACTTCTCCGACGTGCCCAACCCCACCGGGTTCCGGGTCTACCTCTATACCACTGCCGGGGCCAAGACAACCGGCAGCTTCTCCTGGACTGCGCGAGGCTACTGACATGGCCGATTTTTCCAAGCCGCTACTGACCGACACCTACACCAGCTGGCAGTCTACGCTGACTGCGAACATCACGGCCGCACTGCGCTGGCTTGACCCCGCCACCTCAGGCACGCATACCAATGTCCCGGCCGGTGCCTACCGCCTGAATGCGGGGGTGCTCGAGAGCTACTCAGGCAGCGCCTGGGTGGCCGCCCTCCTCAAGGCATCGCAGCTTTCCACCGCACGTACCATCGCCGCGACAGGCGACCTGTCGTGGTCGGTGAGCTTCGATGGGTCTGGCAATGCCAGCGCCGCCGCGACCCTCGCCGCAAGCGGCGTCACTGCCGGCACCTACCGCAGCGTCACCGTGGATGCGAAAGGCCGGGTGACTGCCGGGACGAACCCCACGACGCTGGCCGGCTACGGCATCACGGACGCCGTAGGCACGACCGGCGACCAGTTGATCGCTGGAAACAAGACCTTCACCGGGGCACTGGCCGACAGCGCCGGGCACGTCCGCGACCTGACGATCAACACGCAGAACGCCAACTACACGCTGGTGCTGGCCGACCGCGGAAAGTGCGTGCTCAAGAACGACACCACCGCCTATACGTGGACGATCCCGCCGAACAGCAGCGTGGCGTTCCCGGTCGGCACCATGATCACCTTGCGCAATGCGAATGCCACCGGCGCAGTGACCATCGCACGGGGCAGTGGCGTCGCCCTGCGCAAGGCCGGCAGCGGTACCGATGCCAATGCCACGCTGGCGGTCTGGGGCATGGCCACGCTGCTCAAGGAAGGCACGGATAGCTGGGTCATCAGCGGCACGGGGGTGAGCTGATGACCATGCAGCAGATGCTGGCATGCGCCGTCGAGACCGGCGCGCCGTTCAGTCCGATCCTGCGCGACTATACCAGCGGCACCGGCGTCACCGAGACCGCGCCCATCGGCTGCAGTCAGGTGCGCATCTGCGTCTGGGCGGGTGGCAACGGCGGAAACGCCGGCGATGGCATCCTCAGCGGCGAGGGCGGCGATAGCGGCAGCTACTGCGAGTCCGTGTACTCGATTGCCGGTGGCCAGACCCTGGTGTATACCGTTGGGACAGGCGGCGCCGGTGGGACGTACCCTGCCGGCGTTGGCAGCGCTGGCGGTACCAGCACAGTCGCCAGCGGGACGGCGACGATCACCACCATGTCGGCTGCTGCGTCGCCGTCAGGCGGGAACGTGGCAAACGTGTATTCGAACGCCGGCGGGTTTCCCGTCGGCCTCGAAGGCGGTGCCGGCGGCGCGGCCATCGTGGGATGGAGCGGGTACAGTGCCGGCGCCGGCGGTGCCGGCGGCGCCCGGTTCATGTCGGGAAATGCGGGTGGCAGCGGGCGCGTGATCTTCTACTACACCTAATGTTTCACCTGAAACTGTCTCAAATCAGGTGAAAAACTGTCTCAAATCAGGTGCGCGATTACAGCCGTGAGGCAGCGCTCCATCATCGCCGCGCCGGCGCCCAGCCCGCGGGCCTCGGGCAGGAAATACATCTTGCGCAGCTCGCAGGTATCGGGATCGCCGCCGGCTAGTGGCGCCACCCCGGCGCCGCCCAGCACCCGGCCGTCGCGTTCGAGCACGAAATAGGCGTGCCGCGGCGCGGCGTAGGCGCGGCTCATCCAGTCCACTTCGGGATCATTGATGGCAAACCCGCTGCCCACGGCGCCGAATTCGGGCATCACGGTGCGGATGACCGCGGCCATCGCGGCGTCGTCGCCGGGCTGGATCGGGCGGATCGAAACGGTGTCTTGCATGCGGGTCGGTGGAGGTGGGTCAGGTGGATTGGGTCGCCAGGCGGCGGGCGAATTCGCCCGGCGGCAGGCCGGGCGCGAACAGGAAGCCCTGGCCGAGGGTCACCCCCTGGCGCAGCAGGAAATCGCGCTGGGCCTCGCTTTCCACGCCCTCGGCGACGGTGCCAAGTCCGAGCGAGCGGGCGATCCCAAGCACGGTCTGGCAGATCGCCACATCGGAGGCATTGCGCGGCACGCCCTTGAGGAAGCCGTGGCTGAGCTTGAGCGCATGGATCGGCAGCCGGCGCAGATAGTTGAGCGCGCTGTAGCCCTCGCCGAAATCGTCGATCGACAGCAGCACGCCGAGCGCGCGCAGGCCCTCGAGGATGCGCAGGGCATCGTGCGAATCCTCCACCAGCACGCGCTCGGTCAGCTCCAGCTCGAGCGCGTGCCCGGGCAGGCCGTTGGCCTGCAGCGCCTGCTCGACGCCGCGCGCCAGGTCCTCGCCGATGAACTGGTGGTAGGACACGTTCACCGCTATCCGGCCGATCGCCAGCCCCGCGTCCTGCCAGCGGCGCAGCTGGGCGGTGGCTTCGCGCAGCACCCAGTGGTCGATCCGCGCGATCTCGCCGGTGCTCTCGGCCAGCGCGATGAAGCGATCCGGCGGCAGCGCGCCCAGCGTCGGGCTGTTCCAGCGCAGCAGCGCCTCGGCGGAGAGGATGCGCCCGCTGCGCAGGTCCACCTGCGGCTGGTACACGAGGTGGAATTCGCCGTTGTCGAGCGCCCGCCGCAGCTGGGTTTCGATCTGCAGGCGCTGGTGCTGGCGCTGCGCCAGCTGCGGCGAGAACGCCTGGAAGCCGTCGCGCCGGCGGTGCTTGCTGTCGTACATCGCCACGTCCGCGCTCTGGATCAGCCGGCGCGGGGTGTCGCCGTCCTGCGGTGCGTGCGCGATGCCGATGCTGGTGGTGACGGTGAACTCGTCCTTGCCCAGCCGGAACGGGGCCTGGAAGGCCTGCTGCACCTGCCGCGCGAGGCGCTCCGAACGGGTGGGGTCGTCCGTCGTCCTGCAGATCACCAGGAACTCGTCGCCGCCGAAGCGGGCGATCCGCCCCTCGTCGCCGACCGCGGCGCGGATGCGCTGCGCGGCCTCCACCAGCAGGAGGTCGCCGGCATCGTGGCCCTGCATGTCGTTGACGATCTTGAAGCGGTCGAGGTCGATGTAGAGCAGGCCGAGGTCGGGGCCGTCTGGCGCGCGCAGCCGGTGCTCGATCTGCGCGAGGATCGCGTTGCGGTTGAGCAGCCCGGTCAGGGCGTCGGTCTGGGCCTGGGTGCGCAGCGCTTCCTCCGCGCGTCGGCGCTCGGTGATGTCCTGCAGGGTGCCGCTGATGCGCGCATGCGCGGGGTCGTGCGGGTCGGGCTCGCCGATCATGCGCACCCAGAACGGGCTGCCGTCGTGCTGGCGGCCTTCCAGCTCCAGTTCGAAGCCGGTGCCGTCGCGGATGCTGTCCAGGGTCCGCTGCAGCCGCGCCGCGTCCTCCGGCAGCAGGCAGGCCAGCACCGCCGGCATCGAGTCCGGCGCGCGCGCCGCGCCGAGGATGCGCCGGGCCTCGCCGGTCAGGTACAGCGCGCCGCTGGCGCGGTCCCACTGCCAGCCGCCGATCATCGCCAGTTCCTGCACGCGCTGGAACAGGGTGGTGTCGCGCTGCAGGGCGGTGATGTCGCTGGCCAGCACCAGCACGCGGTCAGCGCGGTCGGCGCCGGGGGCGAACTGCGGCACCGCGGTCATCGCCAGCCACAGCAGCTGCCGGCGACTGCGCCGGTACAGCCCGATCACCTCGCCGGCCACCGTGTGGCCGCTGCGCAGGGCGCGCGCGGGCGGGTCCTCGGCATCGGGCAGGCGCCGGCCGTGCACGTCCAGCACCAGCCAGTCGTCGTCCGCGGCGGGGCTGCGCGCGTCCTCGGCCTCGGCGTCCAGCCCGTACAGGCGCATCGCGGCGGCGTTCATGTAGTGGATGCGGCCATCGCCGTCCTGCACGGTCAGGGCCTGGTCGATGTGTTCGATCAGGCTGAAATAGCGCGCTTCCGCCTCGCGCCGCGCGCTGAGGTCGCGCGCCACCGCCACGATCGCGCGGCGGCCGTCGAAGTCGAGATTGGCCGAATGCACTTCCACCGGGAAGCGGCTGCCATCGGCACGCATGTTGGTGGCCTGCACCACGTAGGTCTCGCCGCGGTCCAGCGCTTCCAGCACTGGCCCCATGTGGCCCGGCGGCAGGTCGGGGTTGAGCAGCTCGATCGGGCGGCCGACGATCTCCGCGCGCGGGCGGCCGTAGGCGCGCAGGCTGGCCTGGTTCACGTCCAGCACCACACCGTCACGGCCGATGATGCTGACCGGGTCGGGCACCGCATCGAACAGCGCGCGGTACATGCCGTGCTCGCGCGCGGCGCCCTGGCGCACATCGCGCAGCGCGTGGTCCAGCGCGTCCAGCAGCGGCCGCAGCGGTGGCTCCACGGCGAGTCCGGCGGCGGCCTGCTCCAGCGCCGCCAGCGCCTGCGCCAGCCGCGCCAGCGGCGCGTCCGGATCGGCGCGGGGCGCGTCGCGGCTCACGCGGACAGCGCCCGCCCCGCCTTGCTGCCGGTCTCACGCCCGAGCAGGCCGGCCAGCCAGCGCCCGGTCGCGGCCAGCTGCGGCAGGTCCACGCCGGTTTCGATGCCCAGCCCGTGCAGCATGTACACCAGGTCCTCGCTGGCCAGATTGCCGCTGGCGCCCTTCGCGTACGGGCAGCCGCCGGCGCCGGCCACCGCGCTGTCCACCACCGCCACGCCTTCCTCCAGGCAGGCCAGCACGTTGGCCAGCGCCTGCCCGTAGGTGTCGTGGAAATGGATCGCCAGCGCGGCCATCGGCACCTCGGCGGCGACCGCGCGCAGCATCGCCCGCGCCTTGGCCGGGGTGCCCACGCCGATGGTGTCGCCCAGCGAGATCTCATAGCAGCCCATCGCATGCAGCGAACGCGCCACGCGCACCACGTCGGCCAGCGGCACCTCGCCCTGGTAGGGGCAGCCGAGCACGGTGGAGACATAGCCGCGCACGCGCACCCCGTCGGTGCGGGCGCGTTCCAGCACAGGCTGGAAGCGCTGCAGGGATTCCTCGATCCCGGCGTTGGTGTTCCTGCGGTTGAACGCCTCGGAGGCCGCGGTGAACACCGCCACCTCCTGCGCGCCGGCGGCACGCGCGCGCTCGTAGCCTTGCAGGTTCGGCACCAGCACCGGGTAGGACACCCCGGGCGCGCGGGTGATCCCGGCCAGCACCTCGGCGGCATCGGCCATCTGCGGCACCCACTTCGGGCTGACGAAGGCGGTGGCCTCGATGCTGCGCAGGCCGGTCTGCGAGAGGCGGTCGATCAGCGCGATCTTGTGCGCGGTGCCGATGTCGGTCTTCTCGTTCTGCAGCCCGTCGCGTGGGCCGACTTCGACGATACGGACGCAGGATGGCATGGGCATGGGATCACTCCTCCAGCACGGCCAGCACGGCGTCGGCCTCCACGAAGTCGCCAGCGGCGGCACGCAGCTCCGCCAGCACACCGTCGCGGGGGGCTTTCAGGGCCAGCTCCATCTTCATCGCCTCCAGCACCAGCACCACCTCGCCGGCCTTGACCGCCTGCCCGGCCTGGGCCTGCACCAGCACCACCCGGCCCGGCATCGGCGCGCGGATGCGGTGGTCGCCGGCCGCCTCGCCGCCGCCGCCGTCGCGGTCGCCGGCATCGATCCGCAGGGTCAGCCGCGCGCGGCCATCATGCACCTGCACCAGGCCGCCTGCGACTTCGGCGCGGAAGCGGTGCATGGCGCCGTCGATGCGCAGGCTGAGCACGCCATCCTGCCAGCGCGCGCCGGCGAGGGCGTGGGTGTGGCCGTCGAGCGCGATCCGGTACTCGCCGCCGTGGCCATGCGCGCGCAGTTCGATCTTGCGCTCGCCGTGCAGCAGCTGCAGCCGACGCGCGCCGGCATGGCCCAGGCGCCAGCCGTCGGCCAGCGCCCACGGCGAGGTCGGGTCGGGCGAGGCGGCGGCCGCCGTGCTTGCCGCCGATTCCTGCGCCAGCAGGCAGGCGCAGGCGGCACCCAGCAGCGCGGACGGCTCCGCGGTGGCGGGGGCGAGGAATTCGTCGAGATGGCGATCGAGGTAGCCAGTGTCGATCCGCGCCTCCACCACCGCCGGGTGCCGCACCAGCCGCTCGAGGAAGGCCACGTTGGATTTCGGGCCGTGGATCTCGCAGGCCGCCAGCGCCTCGCGCAGGCGCGCCAGCGCGCGCGGGCGGTCCTCGTCCCACACGATCAGCTTGGCGATCATCGGGTCGTAGAAGATGGTGACGGTATCGCCTTCCACCACGCCCGCATCGATCCGCACATGCGGCGACGGCGGCGGCAGGCGCAGCGTCTTCAGCGTGCCCGAGCCGGGCAGGAAGCCGGCCTCCGGGTCTTCCGCGTACAGCCGCACCTCGATGGCGTGCCCGCGCTGGGTCACGTCCTGCTGCGTCAGCGGCAGCTTCTCACCGGCGGCGATCCGCAGCTGCCATTCCACCAGGTCCAGCCCGGTGACCAGCTCGGTGACCGGGTGTTCCACCTGCAGCCGGGTGTTGATCTCCATGAAGAAGAACTCGCCCGACGGCGCCACGATGAACTCCACCGTGCCGGCGTTGGCGTAGTCGATCGCGCGTGCCGCCTGCACCGCGGCCGCGCCCATCGCGGCGCGCAGTTCCGGGGTCAGGAACGGCGAGGGCGATTCCTCCAGCACCTTCTGGTAACGGCGCTGGGCCGAGCACTCGCGCTCGCCGAGGTGCAGGGCATTGCCGTGGTGGTCGGCGAACACCTGGATTTCGATGTGGCGCGGATGTTCGATATAGCGCTCCAGCAGCACGCGGTCGCGGCCGAAGGCGTTTCTCGCCTCGCGCTGGCAGCTTTCCAGGTGCGCGGCGAACTCGTCGGATTCGCGCACGATGCGCATGCCCTTGCCGCCGCCGCCGTGCGCGGCCTTGATCATCAGCGGGTAGCCGATGCGGTCGGCCTCGCGCTGCAGATGCTCGGGCGACTGGTCCTCGCCGGTGTAGCCCGGCACCACCGGGACGCCGGCGGCGGCCATCAGGTCCTTGGCGCCGGCCTTGCTGCCCATCTTGCGCATGGAGGCGCCGGACGGCCCGACGAACACCAGCCCGGCGGCCTGCACCGCGTCGGCGAAGTCGGCGTTCTCGGACAAAAAGCCGTAGCCCGGGTGGATGGCCTGCGCGCCGGTTTTCTTGGCAACGTCGAGGATGGCGTCGCCGCGCAGGTAGCTGTCCTGCGGGCGCGGCCCGCCGATGCAGTGCGCCTCGTCGGCCAGGCGCACGTGCTGGGCGTCGGCGTCGGCCTCGGAAAACACCGCGACGGTGCGGATGCCGAGCTTGCGCGCGGTGCGGATCACGCGGCAGGCGATTTCGCCGCGGTTGGCGATGAGCAGGGTGTCGAACATCATCGTGGCATCCAGTGCGGCGGGCGTTTTTCGAGGAAGGCGCTGATGCCTTCCTGGCCTTCCGGCGACACCCGCAGGCGGGCGATCAGGGCGGCGTTGTCGGCGTCCAGACGGTCGCGGTCGGTCGCGGCGGTGACGGCGCGCACCAGGTGCTTGGCGGCGGCGCTGGCCAGCGGGGCGGCCTTCAGCAGCAGGTCGATCTGGCGCTGCACGGCCGCGTCCAGCGCCTCGGCAGGCACCAGCTGGTGCAGCAGGCCGAGCCGCAGCGCCTCGGCGGCATCGAAAATTTCCGCGCTGGCGAAGTAGCGCCGCGCCTGGCGCGCGCCGATCGCGGCGATGACATAGGGCGAGATCACCGCCGGCAGCAGGCCGAGCTTGCTCTCGGTCAGGCCGAATTTCGCTTCCGGCACGCCGATGGCGATGTCGCAGCAGGCGATCAGGCCCACGCCGCCGCCGTAGGCATCGCCGTGGACGCGCGCGAGGGTGGGCTTGGGTAGCTCATCCAGGGTGCGCATCAGGCGGGCGAGGGCGAGCGCGTCCTTGCGGTTCTCCTCCTCGCTGGCGGCGGCCATGGCGCGCATCCAGTTCAGGTCGGCGCCGGCCGAGAACGCGGGGCCTTCGCCTTCCAGCACCACCACGCGCACGCCGGGGTCGGCCGCCAGCGCCTGCAGGGCCTCGGTCAGCTCCGTGATCAGCGCGGCATCGAAGGCGTTGCGCACCTGCCCGCGGGCCAGGCACAGGCGGGCCACCGGGCCGTCGCGGCGGAGCTGCAGGGCATTGCTCATGCGGGGGTCCATGCGGAAGTTGCCAGCCGTACATGATAGCCACTGGCGGCGGTGCTAGAATTGAGAACAATTCCCATTTGTCAGCACCCCCATGCTGTTGACCGAACTCCCGCGGCGGCAACCCGCTGTCGTCGATGCGGTGCAGGACCGCCTGCCCAATGATCCGGTGGCGCGTCGCCTGCGCGAGCTGGGGTTCGTGTCCGGCGAGCCGGTGGAGGTGGTGGCCGCCGGGCCGCTGGGCGCCGAACCGCTGTTGGTGCAAGTGGGCTTCACCCGCTTCGCGCTGCGCCGGATCGAAGCCGAGCGGGTGACGCTGCGCAGCGGTGATGCGGTCGAAGACGCGGCACGGGGCGGGGCATGAGCCAGGCCGCACTCCCGCGCATCGCCCTGGTGGGTAATCCCAACTGCGGCAAGACCGCGCTGTTCAATCTGCTGACCGGCAGTCGCCAGAAGGTGGCCAACTACGCCGGCGTCACCGTCGAGCGCAAGGAAGGCTGGCTGACCGCACCTTCCGGCCAGCGCTTCGCCGTGCTCGACCTGCCCGGTGCCTACAGCCTGCATGCCGCCAGCCTGGACGAGGCGGTGACCCGCGACCTGATCCGCGGCTTCTACCCGGGCGAGCCGGCGCCGGACCTGCTGGTGTGCGTGGTGGACGCCACCAACCTGCGCCTGCACCTGCGCTTCGTGCTGGAACTGCGCGCGCTGGGGCGGCCGATGCTGGTGGCGCTGAACATGAGCGACGTGGCCCGGCGCCGCGGGATCATGATCGACGTGCCCACACTGCAGCGCGAGCTGGGCGTGCCCGTGGTGGAGACCGTGGCGGTGCGCCGCGACGGTGCGCACGCGCTGCTTAAGCTGCTGGATGCGCCGCCCCCGCCGGCACCGCAGGCGAAGGCCCCAGTGGACGAAGCGGCCCTGCACGCCGAGGTGCGCCGGCTGCTGGCGCTGGCGGTGCGCATGCCGCGCCGCACCGCGGCGATCGACGACGCGCTCGACCGCTGGCTGCTGCACCCGGTGCTCGGGCTGCTGGCGCTGGCGCTGGTGATGTTCCTGGTGTTCCAGGCGGTGTATGCCTGGGCGACGCCGATGATGGACGGGATCGAGGCGGCCACCCGCTGGGTGGGCGACTGGGTGGCCGGCGCGATGGCGGACGGGCCGCTGCGCAGCCTGCTGGTGGACGGCGTGATCGCCGGCACCGGCGGGGTGGTCGTGTTCCTGCCGCAGATCCTGGTGCTGTTCCTGTTCATCCTCGCGCTGGAGGAATCCGGCTATCTGCCGCGCGCGGCGTTCCTGCTCGACCGCGGCATGGCCGCCGCCGGGCTGTCCGGGCGCAGCTTCATCCCGCTGCTGTCCAGCTTCGCCTGCGCGGTGCCGGGGATCATGTCCACCCGCAGCATCCAGGACCCGCGCGACCGCCTCGCCACCATCCTGGTGGCGCCGCTGATGACCTGCTCGGCGCGCTTGCCCATCTATACCCTGCTGATCGGCGCCTTCGTGCCGCGGCGCGCGGTCGGCCCGTTCAACCAGCAGGGGCTGGTACTGTTCGGGCTATATCTGGCCGGCATCCTCAGTGCGCTGGCGGTGGCTTGGACCATGAAGAAGTGGCGGCGCGACCAGAGCGAGCACCCGCTGCTGATGGAGCTGCCCTCGTATCGGGTGCCGCACCCACGCGACCTGCTGATCGGGCTGTGGGAGCGCGCGATGATCTTCCTCAAGCGGGTCGGCGGGATCATCCTTGCGCTGACCATCCTGCTGTGGTTCCTGCTCAGCTTTCCGGGCGCGCCGGCCGGTGCCACCGACCCGGCCATCAACTACAGTTTCGCCGGCCGCATCGGGCAGGCCATGACCGCGGTGTTTGCGCCGATCGGGTTCAACTGGCAGATCTGCATCGCGCTGATCCCCGGGCTGGCCGCGCGCGAGGTGGTGGTGTCCTCGCTGGCCACCGTGTACGCGCTGTCGGCGGCCAGCGACGATGCCGCCGCGCAGGCGCTGGCCCCGGTGATCCAGGCGCAGTGGCCGCTGGCCACCGCGCTGTCGCTGCTGGTCTGGTACATCTATGCGCCGCAGTGCCTGTCCACGCTGGTGACGATTCGCCGCGAGACCCATTCCTGGAAGCAGACCGGGTTCGCCGCCGGCTATCTGTTCGCGCTGGCTTATCTGGCCTCGCTGCTTACTTACCGCATCACATTGGTGTTGGGAGCAGGGGGATGATGATTCCGCTATGGCTGCAGTACCTGCTGGTGGCGCTGGCGGTGCTGGTCAGCGTGGCGGTGGTCATGCGCAAGCAGTTCCCGAACGCCACCCGCCGCCTGCGGATCGCACTGGCGCTGCCGCTGGCGCGCGCCGGACGGCCGGCGTGGATGCGCGCCCTGGCGCGCCGGATCGCGCCGTCGGTGCAGGGCGGCGGCAAGGATTGCGGCGGCTGCGACGGCTGCGGCTGAGCGCGCCTGCGGCTCAGCCGCGCAGGGCGGCGGCGGCGCGCGCGAGCTCGCCGATGCGCGCCCAGTCGCCCGCGCGCAGTGCCTCCTCCGGCAGCATCCACGACCCGCCCACGCAGGCCACGTTCGGCAGCGCCAGGTAGGCCGGTGCCTTGGCGGCGTCGATCCCGCCGGTGGGGCAGAAGCGCGCCATCGGCAGTGGCCCGGCCAGGCCCTTGAGCGCGGCCACGCCGCCGCTGGCCTCGGCCGGGAAGAACTTGAAGCGCTGCCAGCCGTGCTCCAGCCCGCGCATCAGCTCGCTGGCGGTGGCGATGCCCGGGATCAGCGGGATGTCGCTGGCCTGCGCCGCGGCATACAGCGCGTCGGTGGCGCCGGGCGAGATCGCGAAGGCGGCGCCGGCATCGCGCGCGCGGCGCAGGCCGGCGGCCTCCAGCACCGTGCCGGCGCCCACGCAGGCCTCAGGAAGTTCGCGCGCGAGCAGGGCGATGGCATCCAGCGCGCATGCCGTGCGCAGGGTGATTTCCAGCACCGGCAGGCCGTTCTCCACCAGCGCGCGGCCCAGCGGCAGGGCATCCTCCAGCCGCTGCAGGGTGATCACCGGGATCACCGGCGCGCGTGCGAACACGGCATCGACCAGGGCGTTGTGGCGGGCGGTGTCGAGCATCCGTGGCTCCTTGCGTCAGGCGGGCCCGGCGCGCAGGGCGCAGGCGGCGCCGAGCAGCCCGGGATGGGGATGGGTGATGATCTGGATCGGCACCGCTTCCAGCAGGGTGGCCATGCGGCCCTTGGCGAGGAAGCGTTCGCGGAAGGCGCTGCTGCGCAGGAACGGCAAAAAGCGCGGCACGATGCCGCCGGCGATCACCACCCGGCGCGCGCCGTGGATCAGCGCGCAGTCCCCGGCCACGCTGCCGAGCACCGCGCAGAACCGCGCCAGCGCGCGCCGCGCGGCCTGGTCGTGGCCGTCCAGCGCGGCCGCCACGATCTCCGCCGGTTCGCGCAGGGTCGGGCGGCGCAGGCTGCTCTCGCCGGGCAGCAGGGTGGCCGCCGGCGGCACCGCCGCACCGCGCAGCACCAGGTCGATCTCGGACAGGCCCTTGCCGCACAGCAGGCGCTCGGTGGAGGTGCGGCCGTGCTGGGCGGTCAGCCACGCGGCGATTGCGCGTTCCTCGTCGCCGATCGGGGCGAAACCGACGTGGCCGCCCTCGGTTTCCACCACCTGCCAGCCGCGATCTGGATCACCCACCAGCAGCGCCACGCCCAGCCCGGTGCCGGGGCCGAGTACGCTCACCGGCCCCTGCAGCGGCGCCTGCGGGTCACCGTGCAGGGTCACCAGGTGCTCCTCGGCCAGCGCCGGCACGGCCCAGGCCACCGCGCCGAAATCGTTGAGCATGCGCAGCTCGGCCAGCCCCAGCGTGCGCTGCAGCTCGGAGCGCGAGAACGACCAGGCGCGGTTGGTCAGCCGGATCTCGTCGCTGCCCACCGGGCAGGCCACCGCCAGCGCGGCGCGCGCCGGGGTTTCCCGCACCTCGGCCAGGTAGTGCTCGATGGCGTGCTGCAGGCTGGCGAATTCGGCGTTCGGCAGCGACTTCGAGGCGTGCAGCTCGATGCTCGGTGCCGCCAGGTCCACCAGCGCGAAGCGCGCATTGGTGCCGCCGATGTCGCCCACCAGCGCCAGCGTGGAGGTGCTCATGCCGGGTGCCCGAACAGGCTGCAGGCGCCTTCCTCGGCGGGGCCGACGTGGCCGCGCATCAGCCCGAACAGCTCGCGGCCGATGCCGCTGCGGTTGCCGTCCAGCGCCAGCGCGGCCGGCGTGCGTGCCTCCCAATCGGCGGCATCGACCAGCGCGTCCACGGTTCCGGCCTCGGCGTCGATGCGCACGGGGTCGCCATCGCGCAGCTTCGCCAGCGGCCCGCCGGCGGCGGCCTCGGGCGTGAGGTGGAGTGCCGCCAGCACCTTGCCCGAGGCGCCGGACAGGCGGCCGTCGGTCAGCAGCGCGACGCGCTGGCCGCGGTCCTGCAGCGCCGCCAGGGTGGGCATCAGCTTGTGCAGCTCGGGCATGCCATTGGCCCGCGGCCCTTGGCCGCGCACCACCGCGACGAAATCGCCTTCCAGGGTGCCGGCCTGGAACGCCGCCAGCAGGGCGTCCTGGGAGTCGAAGAGCCGCGCGGGCGCCTGGATGCGGCGGAATTCCGGGGCCACGGCGGAAATCTTCACCACCGCCCGACCGAGATTGCCCTGCAGCCGGAGCAGCCCGCCTTCGGTATCGAACGGCGCGGCCACCGGGCGCACGATGTCGGTATTCCCCGAGGTCGCCGGCGGGTCGCGCCAGCACAGGGCCAGATCGTCCAGATACGGCTGCATCGCCTGCCGACGCAGGCTGCCGCCGTGCACGCAGGCGATGTCTTCGTGCAGCAGGCCGGCGTCCAGCAATTGCGTGATCACGAAGCCCAGGCCGCCGGCAGCTTCGAACTGGTTCACATCGGCGGCGCCGTTCGGATAGATGCGCGCCAGTAGTGGGGTGGCGCGCGCGAGCTCGTCGAAATCGTCCCAGTCGATCCGGATGCCTGCGGCGCGGGCGATGGCGACCAGATGCAGGGTGTGGTTGGTGGAGCCGCCGGTCGCGGCCAGCCCGACCATCGCGTTGACGATCGCCTTCTCGTCGATGGTGCGCGCCAGCGGGCGATAGTCCCCGCCCAGCGCGGTGATGCGCAGCGCCTGCTCGGCGGCGGCCACGGTCAGCGCATCGCGCAGCGGCGTGTTCGGCGGCACGAAGGCGCTGCCCGGCAGGTGCAGGCCCATCACTTCCATCAGCATCTGGTTGGAATTGGCGGTGCCGTAGAAGGTGCAGGTGCCGGGCGCGTGGTAGGAGGCGGCCTCGGCCTCCAGCAGCTCCTCGCGGCTGGCCTGGCCGAGCGCATAGCGCTGGCGGACCTCGGCCTTCTGCTTGTTGGGGATGCCCGAGGGCATGGGGCCTGCCGGCACGAAGATCACCGGCAGGTGGCCAAAGCTCAATGCGCCGATGAGCAGGCCCGGCACGATCTTGTCGCACACGCCCAGGCACAGCACGGCGTCGAAGGTGTCGTGCGACAGCGCCACCGCGGTGGCCATCGCGATCACGTCGCGCGAGAACAGCGACAGCTCCATCCCGGCGCGGCCCTGGGTGACGCCGTCGCACATTGCCGGCACGCCGCCCGCTACCTGCGCGCTGCCGCCGGCGTTGCGCGCGGCCATCCGGATCAGCGCCGGGTAGTGCTCCATCGGCTGGTGCGCGCTGAGCATGTCGTTGTAGGCGGTGACGATGCCGATGTTGCCGCCGCGGCCGGCGCGCAGGGCCAGCTTGTCCTCGCCGGCCGCCGCGAAGGCGTGCGCGAGGTTGCCGCACGAGAGCTTGTGGCGGTACGGGCCCTGGATGCGCGCGGCGTCCATCCGCGCCAGGTAGTCGGCGCGGGTGGCGCGGCTGCGCTCGGCGATGCGGGCGGTGACGCGCTCGACGACGGGGTGCAGTGGGAGGCTCATCAGGGGCTCCAGTGAACGTGAACCGGCGCGCCGGCATGCAGCAGCGCGGTGACCGGGAAGGGTGCCTGCGGATCGCGGCGGGCCTGCTCCAGCACCGCGCGCTTGGCGTGGCCAGTCACGACCAGGTGCACGCTGCGTGCGCGCAGCAGGCGCGGCAGGGTCAGGCTGATGCGCGCGAACGGTGCCTCCGGCGGCAGCGGGTCGGGCAGGGTGGCGATGGCATCCACGCCGCTGTCCAGCGCCAGGCCCTCGGCCAGGTTGGCCGCGCCCGGGAACAGCGAGGCGATATGGCCGTCCGCGCCCATTCCGAGCAGCACCGCATCGAACGGTTGCGGACGCGCGGCGAGCAGCGCGCGCGCCTGCGCCAGCGAGGCGTCGATGCCGCCATTGGCGGCGGTGAGCGGATGCGCCACGATATTCCTTGGTTCGTCATTCCCGCCTACGCGGGAATGACGGGCAAAAGCGGGAGCCTCGCTGCCAAAAGCCGCGCGCAGGTGGCGCAGGTTGCAGGCTGGGTGGTCGTGCGGGACGCAGCGCTCGTCGGTGGGCACGGCATCGATCCGTGCATCGCGCAGGGCCTGCGCCAGCTGCGCGTACACCGGCAGCGGCGTGCGCCCGCCGGCCAGCGCCAGCCAGGCGTGGCCGCATCTGGCGATGGCATCGCGGCAGGCCTGCGTGAACGCGGCGGCGACCCCGGCGACCAGCGCGGGGGTGTCGGGATAGAGGTGCTCGCTGCCTGCCATCGCCGCGCGCCTGCTCATTCGCGCCAGCCGTGGCCCAGGCGGTCCACCAGCGAGATCGCGGCGCCCGGCCCCCAGGTGCCGGCGGGGTAGGGGCGCGGCAGCATGCCGGCATCGCGCCAGCCGGCGGCGATCGCGTCCACCCATTGCCAGGCGGCCTCGGTCTCGTCGCGGCGCACGAACAGAGTGCCGTTGCCCTCGATCGCATCCAGATAAAGGCGCTCGTAGGCGATGCGCCGGCGCGCGCTGGAAAATTCCTGGTGGAAGTCCAGGTCCAGCGCCACCTGCGACAGGCGCAGGCCGTGCCGGTCCAGGCCCGGGGTCTTGCTCATCAGGTCCAGCTCGATGCGCTCCTCCGGCTGCAGCTTGATCAGCAGCCCGTTCGGGCGCATGTCGGCCGCCGCGGCGCCGCCGAAGATCGAATACGGCACCTTGCGGAACTGCAGGTAGATCTCGGTGCTGCGCGCGGGCAGGCGCTTGCCGGTGCGCAGGTAGAACGGCACCCCGGACCAGCGCCAGTTGTCCACGTGCGCGCGCAGCGCCACGAAGGTCTCGGTGCGGCTGGGGCGGCCCAACTCCTCCACGTAGCCGGGCACCGCGGCGCCGTCGATCGCGCCGGCGGTGTACTGGCCGGCCACCGATTCGGTGGCGACGTTGCTGGCGTCGATCGCGCGCAGCGAGCGCAGCACCTTGATTTTCTCGTTGCGCACCGCGGTCGGGTCGAACCGCGCCGGCGGCTCCATCGCGACCAGGCACAGCAGCTGCAGCAGATGGTTCTGCAGCATGTCGCGCAGCGCGCCGGCGTCATCGTAGTAATCGCCGCGGCCCTCCACGCCCACTGTCTCGGCGACCGTGATCTGCACCTGCTCGACGTGGCGTGCGTTCCACAGCGGCTCGAACAGTGCGTTGCCGAAGCGCAGCGCGATCAGGTTCTGCACGCCTTCCTTGCCAAGGTAATGATCGACCCGGTAAACCCGCTCTTCATCGAACGCACGCGCCACCGCGTCGTTGATCGCGATCGCGCTGGCCAGGTCCTTGCCGATCGGCTTTTCCAGCATCACCCGGGTGCCGGGGCCGGCGGCGCCATGCGCGGCCAGCGCCTGGCAGGCGGGGCCGTAGAACTTCGGCGCGGTGCTCATGTGGTAGAGCACGTCGCCCGCGCGCAGCGCCTGCACGCGCGCGGCCAGCGCTGCCATCGAGGCGTCGTCGTCGGCGCTGGCGGGCAGGTAGTCCAGGCGCTCCAGCAGCCCGCGCAGGGCCTCCTCGCTGCGCTCGTGCGCGGGGATGCGCTGCTGGATGCTGTCGGCCACCAGCTGCGCGAAGCCCTCGCGGTCCAGCTCGCTGCGCGCGGTGCCGAGGATGCGCATGCCCTCCGGCAGCAGGCGTTCGGCCTGCAGGCTGTACAGCGAGGGCAGCAGCATGCGCTGTGCCAGGTCGCCGGTGGCGCCGAATATGGTCAACAGCGAAGCGTGCGTGGCAGGCGTCACGGACATCGGTTCCAGGCTTGGGTTTTCCCGAGCTTAATACGCTTCGCCGTCGGGATTGCGGTGCACACGATTTCAGTGCCGGCCGCCGCCGGGGTCGCGGCCGGCCTCGATGCCGCTTCAGGCGCCCGGCGTGCGCGGCCGCATACGTCTAGGTATGTCGCGGGGCGGTGTTTAGAATCGAAACCCTTTCCCCTTGGGCCAGTCCATGACCCGCGCGTCTTCCTTCACCCGCGAGCAGCTGCTGGCCAGCGCGCGTGGCGAGTTGTTCCCCAACAGCCTGGCCCGCCTGCCGGCCGACCCGATGCTGATGTTCGACCGCATCGTCGAGATCAACGACCACGGCGGCGCGCATGGCAAGGGCTTCGTCCGCGCCGAACTGGATATCCGCCCGGACCTCTGGTTCTTCCAGTGCCATTTCCTCGGCGATCCGGTGATGCCGGGCTGCCTGGGTTTGGATGCGATGTGGCAGCTGGTCGGCTTCTACCTGACCTGGCTGGGCGCGCCCGGCCGTGGCCGCGCGCTGGGCTGCGGCGAGGTCAAGTTCAGCGGCCAGGTGCTGCCCACCGCGAAGGTGGTGAGCTACGAGATCGACATCAGCCGCGTCATCAACCGCAAGTTGGTGGTGGCGCAGGCGGATGCGCGCACGCTGGTGGATGGGCGCGAGATCTACACCGCCAAGGACCTGCGGGTCGGCCTGTTCACCTCCACGGAAAGCCTTTGACATGCGTCGCGTCGCGATCACCGGAATGGGCATCACGTCCTGCCTCGGCAATGACCTCGATACCGTCTCGCGCGCGCTGCGCGAGGGGATTTCCGGCATCCGCACCTTGCCCGATGCGGTCGAACGCGGCCTGCGCAGCCAGGTCGGCGGCGCGGTCCAGCTCGACCTCGAGGCCGCCATCGACCGCAAGCTCAAGCGCTTCATGAGCGATGCCGCCGCCTACAGCTACCTGGCGCTGCGCGATGCGATCGCCGATGCCGGCCTGGACGAGGCGCAGGTCAGCCATCCGCGCACCGGGCTGATCGCCGGCTCCGGCGGCGGCTCCAGCCGCTGGCAGGTGGAGACCGCCGACATCGCCCGCAGTCGCGGCGCGCGCAAGGTCGGTCCGTACATGGTGCCGCGCACGATGTGCTCCACGGTCTCGGCCAACCTGGCCACCGCCTTCCACATCAAGGGCGTCAGCTATTCGATCAGCGCCGCCTGCGCGACCTCCGCGCACTGCATCGGCGCGGCCGCGGACCTGATCCGCCACGGCGCGCAGGACGTCGTGTTCGCCGGCGGCGGCGAGGACCTGGACTGGACGATGACGGTGATGTTCGACGCCATGGGCGCGCTGTCCACCGGCTACAACGATACGCCCGAACGCGCCTCGCGCCCGTACGACGCCGGCCGCGACGGCTTCGTGATCGGCAGCGGTGGCGGCATGCTGGTGCTGGAGGACTGGGACCACGCGGTCGCGCGCGGTGCGCGCATCCATGCGGAGCTGGTGGGCTACGGCGTCACCAGCGACGGCGCCGACATGGTCGCGCCGAGCGGCGAGGGCGCGGTGCGCTGCATGCAGATGGCGCTGGCGGGCGTGCGGCGCCCGGTGGATTACCTCAATACCCACGGCACCTCGACCCCGCTGGGCGACATCGTCGAGCTGAAGGCGGTACGCGAGGCCTTCGGCGATGCCATGCCGCCGCTGTCGTCCACCAAGGCGCTGAGCGGGCATTCGCTGGGCGCGGCCAGCGTGCACGAGGCGATCTACAGCCTGCTGATGCTGCGCGACGGCTTCATCGCCGGCTCCGCCAACATCGACGTGCTGGACCCGCAGGCGGAGGGCTTCCCGATCGTGCGCGAGAGCCGCGACGCGCGCCTGGACGTGGTGATGTCCAACAGCTTCGGCTTCGGCGGCACCAACGCCGCGCTGGTGTTCGCACGCGCCTGAGCCTCGCGGGGGTGTGAGCGCCCTCCCGAGGCTTGGTTCGACGTCGAAAGGCCGCTATACTTGCCCGCTTACCCGGCCATCCCGGCCGCTGGGCAACACTGGAAACATCATGGTCAAGATCCGTCTCACCCGCGGCGGCGCGAAGAAGCGTCCCTTCTACCACATCATCGTCACCGACAGCCGCAGCGCCCGCGACGGCCGCAACATCGAGCGCCTGGGTTTCTACAACCCGGTGGCGCAGGGCCAGGAAAAGCGCGTCGAGCTGAACCTCGAGCGCATGAAGTTCTGGGTGGACAATGGCGCCCAGATGAGCGACAAGGTCGCCGACCTGTACAAGACCGCCGCCAAGGCGGCCTGATCCGGATGCGCTCCGGCATGGCGCCCGCGGGTGCCGCCGGACTGGATGCCGAAATGAACGCACCGTCGGCTGGCCAGCGGATGATCGCCGTGGGTCGGTTGCACGGTGCGTTCGGCGTGCGTGGCGAAGTCAAGCTGGAGAGCTATACCGAGCCCGCCCGCGCGATCGCGCGCTACCAGCCTTGGACCCTGCGCGATGGGCGCGGTGGCGAGCGCCTGTGCGAAGGCGCGAAAGTGCGCGCCGGCGGCAAGGGCCTGATCGCCACCTTGCCGGGGGTCGCCGACCGCGATGCCGCCGAGGCCCTGCGCGGGACCGAGGTGCTGGTGCCGCGCAGCGCGCTGCCGCCGCCGGCCCCCGGCGAGTATTACTGGGTGGACCTGGAGGGCCTGCGCGTGGCCAACGTCGAGGGCGTGGACTTCGGGCGCGTGGCCTATCTGTTCGACAACGGCGCCAACCATGTGCTGGTGGCGCAGGGCGAACGCGATCGCATGATCCCGTTCGTCCAGCCCGACTTCATCCGCAGCGTCGATTTCGCCTCCGGCCTGGTGGTGGTGGACTGGGACCCGGACTTCTAGGCGCCCGCAGGCATGCGCTTCGACATCATCAGCCTGTTCCCGGAGTTCGTCGCCCAGCTCGCGGCCCATGGCGTGGTCGGACGCGCCGGCGAGCGCGGGCTGCTGGCGATCCACGGCTGGAACCCGCGGGACTTCGCCGAGGGCAACTACCGCCGGGTGGACGACCGCCCGTTCGGCGGCGGCCCGGGCATGGTGATGCTGATCGACCCGCTGCGTGCGGCGATCACGGCTGCGCGGGCTGCCGACCCTGCGCCGGCGCGGGTGGTGTACCTGAGCCCGCAGGGGCGGCGCCTCGACCAGCGCAAGGTGCGCGAACTGGCGGCGCTGCCGCGGCTGGTGCTGCTGTGCGGCCGCTACGAAGGCGTGGACGAGCGCCTGCTGCAGGCCGAGGTGGACGAGGAGTTGTCGATCGGCGACTACGTGCTTTCGGGTGGCGAGCTGGGCGCGGCGGTGGTGGTCGATGCGGTGGCCCGGTTGCTGGACGGCACGCTGGGCGATGCCGAATCCGCGGCCCAGGACAGTTTCGAGGGCGATGGGCTGCTGGACTGCCCGCATTACACCCGCCCGGTGGAACATCCACTGGGCCGGGTGCCGGAGGTGCTGCTGTCGGGCAACCATGCTGAAATCGCGCGCTGGCGCCGGCAGCAATCGCTGGGCCGGACCTGGCTGCGCCGCCCCGACCTGCTGGACGAGGCCGCGCTGTCGCAGGCCGACCGCGCCCTGCTGGAGGCATTCCGGGTGCAGTGGCTGGCGGCGGCCGGCGAGCCGCCGGATGGGGACGCCTGAGCCGTTCGCGTCCCGGGGCGTGCAAGCGCGCGACACGCAACGGAATTTCCCGCTATAATGCGCGGCTGGGCCTGCGCCCGGTTGTTCCAGATTCATCCGCTACACCAGTGCCATGACGCGGGTCCACGTGCACTCGCGCAACAACGACTCCAACAGGCGCGTGCCGTTGCACGCAACACATTCAACAGGTTGATCCCATGAACAAGCCCTCGATCCACGCCCTCGTCCAGGACTTCGAAGCCGCCCAGGTGGCGCGCAAGCTGCCGGAGTTCGGCCCCGGCGACACCGTCGTCGTCAACGTCAAGGTGAAGGAAGGCAACCGCGAGCGCGTGCAGGCGTACGAGGGCGTGGTGATCGCCAAGAAGAACGCCGGCCTGAACTCCGCGTTCACCGTGCGCAAGATTTCCCACGGCTACGGGGTCGAGCGCGTGTTCCAGACCCACAGTGCCTCGATCGACTCGGTGGAAGTGAAGCGCCGCGGCGCCGTGCGCGCCAGCAAGCTGTACTACCTGCGTGGCCTGGAAGGCAAGAAGGCGCGCATCAAGGAAGACCTGGCCGGCAACGCCAAGGCCAAGGCCGCCGCGGCCGCTGCTGCTGCCGCCGCCGCCGAGTAAGGCGCTTTCGCGACCCTCGCGACGCCCCGCGACGGCCACCCTCGGGTGGCCGTCTGCGTTTCCGGTGCGCAGGACGCCCTACATGCAGACCCCCGACGATATCGCCAGCGTCCGCCTCGACCTGTGGCTGTGGGCCGCGCGCTTCTTCAAGACCCGCGCGCTGGCCAAGCACGCCATCGAGACCGGCAAGGTCGAGGTCGGCGGGCAACGCGCCAAGCCCGCGCGTGGCGTGCGGGTGGGCGATGCGCTGGTGGTGCAGCGCGCGGAGGAGCGCTTCGAGATCGAAGTGCTGGCGCTCAGCGATGCGCGCGGTCCGGCCAGCGTCGCCCAAGCCCTGTACCGCGAATCCGAGGCGTCGCGGCAGGCGCGCGCGCATGCACGCGCGCAGCGTGCGGCCGAGCGCGCCGGCTTTCAGCCGCCCGAAACCAAGCCGGACAAGCGCGCCCGCCGCCTGATCCGCGCGCTGGGCGATATCGACGCGCTGTAGCCCGCGCCCGCGGTTGCCGCGCGCTCACGCCCCACGTTCCACGCCCCGAACTCCACGACTCGCGACCCGCGCCTATGCCGAACGCAGGGGGCGCATAGGCCGTTTCGGGAATAGCGATGGCGCCCGCGGGTCCGCATCCTGCCCGGCATCGCAAGGTGTTTGCTGGAGAGGCAGATGACGGTGCTCAGGAACGGGTCCAGCGGGCCCGAGGTGCGGCGCCTGCAGGAGGCGCTGAATCGCAAGCTGCCCGGCTGCAGCCTGCGCGCGGACGGCAGCTACGGCCCGCGCACGCAGGAGGCGGTGCGCCGCTACCAGGACCAGGCCTGGCTGGTGGTGGACGGCGAGGCCGGCCCCTGCACCCAGAACGCGCTGTTCGATGCCGAGGCCTATCCGGCGGTGCAGCACCTGCGGCCGTTCATCCCGCAGCCGACCAATACCACCTGCTGGGCGGCCTCCACCGCGATGCTCAAGCGCAGCAGCGTGGCCGCGGTCAAGGCGGCCACGCCGTCCGATATGTGGGACGACGCGGGCGGCCTGCACAACGCCTCCGACCTCGCCAACTGGCTGCCGCTGACCGAGCGCTACGCGCGCGCGCACGGCCTGCGCTTCTATCCCCCGGCGTCGTGGACCCCGCAGGCCTTCGCCGCGATGGTGCGGCAGGGGCCGGTGATGGTGGACACCCTGTGGAACGCGGGCGGCTACCTGAAGCGCATCCCCAGCGGCTACCAGGGCAGCCCAGGACACATGACCCTGGTGGTGGGCGTGCGCGGCGACAACGACCCCAGCGGCCGCGGCACCACGTTGATGGTGTACGACCCGTGGGAACCGAACGTGGGCCGGCGCTGGCGCGTCAGCTACTACCGCTGGATGAGCGAAGTCTCCACCCGCACCTACCGCCTGTTCCAGTAGATCAGTCCGCGCCCGGCTGCGGCGGCAGGTCCACGTTGCGCTGGAACTCGAAGATCAGCCGGGTCTCGATGTGCGCCACTTCCTCGCGCTCGGTGAAGGCGGCCAGGGTGAACTGGCGCAGGTGCTCGCTGTCGCGCACGCCGACATGGGCAAGGAAATCGTCCGCGCCGGCCACGTGGTAGCAGGCCAGCACTTCCGGCAGGCCCAGCAGGTGGCGGTGGAAGCCGTCCACCAGCGCCCGCGAGTGGCGCGCCAGCCGCACCGACACCATCGCCTGCAAGCCGATGCCGATGGCCTCGGGCGCGATCTCGGCGTGGTAGCCCAGCAGGATCCGCGCCTCGCGCATCCGCCGCACCCGTTCCAGCGCGGTGGACGGCGCGATCCCGGTCTTTTCCGCGAGATCCTTGTTCGGCAGGCGCGCATTCTTCCGCAGCAGCCGCAGCAGGGCGTAGTCGATTCGGTCGAGCATGCAGGTTCCCCGGAAAATCGAAATATCATTCGGCATTGGAAATCAAAGCCGAAGCAGCTTCTAGGATAGCGGCATTCCACCGCACGAGAGGCCGTCATGCACCGTTTCCAGACCACCGCCGTCCACGCCGGCCGCGACGACTTCGGCGCGCTGTGCGTGCACGCCCCGCCGCTGGACCTGTCCACCACCTATCCGATCGCCGACCTCGCAGTGGGCAGCGCCAGCTTCGACGCGCTGGTGGGCGGCGGCGCCACGGCCGCCAACCCGATCTACGCGCGCCTGCACAACCCCACCGTGGCCCGCGCCGAGGCCGCGATCGCCGCGCTGGAGGGCACCGAGGCCTGCGTCGCCTACGCCTCCGGCATGGCCGCGATGACCGCGGTGCTGCTGGCGCGCGCGCAGCACGGCAAGCACGTGCTGGTGGTGCGACCGCTGTACGGCACCTCCGACCACCTGCTGGCCAGCGGCATGTGCGGGCTCGAGGCGGAGTTCGTGCAGGCCGACGAGATCGCCGCCAGGCGCCGCGCCGACACCGCGCTGGTGGTGATCGAAACCCCGGCCAACCCGACCCTGCAGCTGGTGGACATCCGCGCGGTGGCGGCGGCGGCCGGCGAGGTGCCGGTGCTGGTGGATTCCACCTTCGCCACCCCGGTGCTGCAGCGCCCGGCCGAGTTCGGCGCCGCCTACGTGCTGCACAGCGCGACCAAGTTCCTCGGCGGCCATGGCGACGTGATCGCCGGGGTCGTCTGCTGCGACGAGGCGCATGCGGCGCCGCTGCGCACCGTGCGCGCGGCCACCGGCGCGTTGCTGCATCCGCTGGCCGCCTACCTGCTGCATCGCGGGCTGCCGACCCTGAAGCTGCGGGTGGAGGCGGCGCAGGCGAACGCGCAGGTGCTGGCGCAGCGCCTCCAGCAGCATCCGGCGGTGGCGCGGGTGTTCTATCCGGGCCTGGCGGGTGCGCACGGTGCGCAGCTGGTGGGCCGCCAGATGCGCGGCCCCGGCTGCCTGATGGCGTTCGAGCTGCACGGCGGCCACGCCGCGGCGGCGGCCGTGATGGCGGCGGTGAAGGTGATGACGCCGGCGGTCAGCCTTGGTTCGGTGGACACCCTGATCCAGCATCCGGCCGGCCTGACCCACCGCATGGTGGACGACGCGGTGAAGGCGGCCACCGGCATCACCCCCGGCCTGCTGCGGTTGTCGGTGGGCATCGAGGACGTCGAGGACCTGTGGGACGACCTTGCGCAGTCGCTGGCGGTCGCGTCCGCGTCCGTGGAGTGATTGGGCGGGTGGCGCACTTCCGCGGACGGGAATGCGCGTTATCCGGATGAAAGTACGGATACAGATGCAATCGCAATCGGGCCGGGGCTGACACAGGCCCTGCCGCGGCCGAGCAGGGCGCGCGGCGCGCTGCGAGGCGCACACATGGCAACGGCCGCTTGCGCGGCCGTTGCCAAGGCTGCCTGCGGGGGGAGGTCAGGCGTGCAGGTCGAAGCGGTCGGCGTCCATCACCTTGGTCCAGGCCGCCACGAAGTCGCGCACGAACTTCTCCTTGTTGTCGTCCTGGGCGTACACCTCGGCGTAGGCGCGCAGGATCGAGTTGGAGCCGAACACCAGGTCCACCCGGGTGGCGGTCCACTTCAGCGCACCGGTCTTGCGGTCGCGCACTTCGTAATGGTCGCCGGCCTTGGCCCAGGTGTAGGCCATGTCGGTGAGGTTGACGAAGAAGTCGTTGGTCAGCGCGCCGACGCGGTCGGTGAACACACCATGCTTGCTGCCGCCGTGGTTGGTGCCCAGCACGCGCATACCCCCGATCAGGACCGTCATTTCCGGTGCGGTGAGGCCCATCAGCTGGGTGCGGTCCAGCAGCAGTTCCTCCGGGCTGACCACGTAGTCCTTCTTCAGCCAGTTGCGGTAGCCATCGGCCAGCGGCTCCAGCGGGGCGAACGATTCGATGTCGGTTTGCTCTTGGCTGGCATCGCCGCGGCCGGGCGAGAACGGCACCGGCACGTCGAAGCCGGCGGCCTTGATCGCCTGTTCCAGCCCGACGTTGCCGGCCAGCACGATGACGTCGGCCAGCGAGGCGCCGGCTTCGCGCGCGATCGGCTCCAGCACCGCCAGCACCCGCGCCAGCCGCGCCGGCTCGTTGCCTTCCCAGTCCTTCTGCGGGGCCAGGCGGATGCGCGCGCCGTTGGCACCGCCGCGCATGTCGGAGCCGCGGTAGGTGCGCGCGCTGTCCCAGGCGGTGCTGACCATGTCGGCCACCGACAGCCCGCTGGCGGCGATCTTCGCCTTCACCGCGGCCACGTCGTAGTGGGCGTTGCCGGCCGGCACCGGATCCTGCCAGATCAGATCCTCGGCCGGCACGTCCGGGCCGATGTAGCGGGCCTTCGGGCCCATGTCGCGGTGGGTGAGCTTGAACCAGGCGCGCGCGAAGGTGTCCTTGAAGTACTCCGGATCGGCCATGAACTTGCGGCAGATCGCGTTGTAGATCGGGTCCACCTTCATCGCCATGTCGGCGTCGGTCATGATCGGGTTGCGGCGCTTGGTGGGATCCGTCGCATCCAGCGGCTTGTCCTCTTCCTTGATGTCCACCGGCTCCCACTGCCAGGCGCCGGCGGGCGACTTGCGCAGCTCCCACTCGTGGTTGAACAGCATGTCGAAGTAGCCCATGTCGAACTGGGTGGGCTTGCTGGTCCACGCGCCCTCGATGCCCGAGGTCATGGCGTTGGCGGCCTTGCCCTGCATGTCGGGGTTCGCCCAGCCCAGGCCCTGCTCGGCGACGTCGGCGCCTTCCGGGTCGGGGCCCAGGCGGTCGGCGCGGCCATTGCCGTGGGCCTTGCCGACGGTGTGGCCGCCGGCGGTCAGGGCCGCGGTCTCCTCGTCGTCCATGGCCATGCGCTTGAAGGTCTCGCGCACTTCCAGCGCGGTCTTGGCCGGGTCGGGCTTGCCGCCCACGCCTTCCGGGTTGACGTAGATCAGGCCCATCTGCACCGCGGCCAGCGGGTTCTCCAGCGAGTCGGGCTTGTCGTCGCTCTCGTAGCGGTCGCGGCCCAGCCATTCCTTCTCGGAGCCCCAGTAGATGTCCTTCTCGGGATGCCAGATGTCCTCGCGGCCGAAGCCGAAGCCGAAGGTCTTCAGGCCCATCGACTCATAGGCGATGTTGCCGGCCAGGATCATCAGGTCGGCCCAGCTGATCTTGTTGCCGTACTTCTTCTTGATCGGCCACAGCAGGCGCCGCGCCTTGTCCAGGCTGACGTTGTCCGGCCAGCTGTTGAGTGGGGCGAAGCGCTGGTTGCCGGTGCCGCCACCGCCGCGGCCGTCGGCCAGGCGGTAGGTGCCGGCCGCGTGCCAGGCCATGCGGATCATCAGGCCGCCGTAGTGGCCCCAGTCGGCCGGCCACCAGTCCTGGCTGTCGGTCATCAGCGCGTGCAGGTCCTTCTTCAGCGCGGCCACGTCCAGCTTCTTCACCTCTTCCCGATAGTTGAAGCCCTTGCCCATCGGGTTGGTCTTGGTGTCGTGCTGGTGGAGGATGTCCAGGTTCAGCGCGTTCGGCCACCAGCTGGTATTGGTGGTGCCGGCGGCGGTCATCGCGCCGTGCATCACCGGGCACTTGCCGCCGTGCTTGGATTCGTTCATAGCCATGGTCCTCTCCGTTGGTCGATGGTCGGTTGGGTGGTGTGGGCCTGGGTGCACCGGGAATCCAGCGTCGGCCGACTTCGTGACTGTAGTGCGCGCCAATCGATAGGTGAAGTTTCATTTTGAAATGCAATCAATAGCTGAAGGCTATTGGTTGACTGGAAGGGCGAAGCCCGCGCATGCGTTCGGGCAATAGGCTTCGCCGCCTGCAGGCCAACGCCGCCGTGCGGCGGGGGCGGCCAGCGGGGCGCGGGGGCGGCATTGGTTAAACTCCGGGGATGACCGAGCCGCGCCGACCCCGCAAGAAGACCCGTGTGACATCGCTGGACATCGCGCACCGGGCCGGGGTCTCGCAGGCCACCGTCTCGCGCGTGCTGGCCGGCAGCCCGCTGGTGAACGCCGAGACCCGGCGCCGGGTGGAACAGGCGGTGCGCGAGCTGAACTACAAGGTGGATCGCCACGCCTCCAGCCTGCGCACCCAGCGCGCCGGCACCCTGGCGCTGCTGCTGTTCGAAGATCCGACGCCCGACGATTCCCACATCAACCCGTTCTTCCTGTCGATGCTGGGCTCGATCACCCGCGCCTGCGCGCGCCACGGGCACGACCTGCTGGTGTCGTTCCAGCAGCTCTCGGACGACTGGCACGCCGATTACGAGGACAGCATGAAGGCCGACGGGTTGATCCTGCTCGGCTACGGCGACTACCTGGCCTACGAGAGCAAGCTGGAAAAACTGGTGGAGCAGGGCACCCACTTCGTGCGCTGGGGCCAGGTGCAGCCCGGCCAGCCGGGGATCTCGATCGGTTGCGACAACCATGCCGGCGGCGCGTTGGCGGGCCGGCACCTCCTCGAACGCGGACATCGGCGGATCGCCTTCCTCGGCGATGCCTCCTCGCGGTTCCCGGAATTCTTCGCCCGCTACCAGGGCTGCGACGCGGCCCTGCGCGAGGCCGGGCTGGGCATGCTGCGCGAGTTGCAGGTGGATGCCGACAGCACCGAGGAAGCCGGCTATGCCGCCACGTGCAACCTGCTGGCGCGTGATAAACCGTTCGACGCGATCTTCGCGGCCAGCGACCTGATCGCGATCGGCGCGCTGCATGCGCTGAAAGAGGCCGGCTTGCGGGTGCCGCAGGACGTGGCGGTGGTCGGTTTCGACGGCACCCCGATGGCGCGCTTCGCGGACCCGCCGCTGACCACGGTGGTGCAGGACACCTCGCGCGCCGGCGAGCTGCTGGTGGAGACGCTGCTGCGGCAGGTGCGCGATCAGCCGGTGCGCAGCGTGATGCTGGCACCGACCCTCGAAGTCCGCGCCTCCAGCGGCGGCTGAACCTCAGCGCGCCCTGCGCGCGCCGGCCATCGCGGTTTGCAGCGCGGCCACCAGGTCCGGTTGCGTGGCCGGCGCATCCAGCAGGAACACCTGCACGCCGTGCGCCGGGACCTCGGCCTCCAGCGCCTCGCCGGCGGCGACATCGCGCGTGCTGCCGTCCAGCGCGGAGACCCAGTGGCCGGGCTGCAGCAGGCGGTCGATGCGGAAGCGCTCCGGCGCCTCGCCCTTGTTCAGCAGCACCAGCGCGATCTGGTGCTGGCCGGCGTGCTGGTACACGCGGTAGAACGCGGCGCGGGTGCCGGCCAGTTCGAGGTCCAGCTGCAGCCCGCGCTGCAGGGCCGGCGAGGCCTTGCGCACGTGGGCGATGCGGGTAAGCGCAGCAAAGATCGGGCTGGCCTGCGCGGCGCGGATGCCTTCCACCCCGAAGTAGTTGCGGTTGCCGCCGTGCTCCGGGCGCCCGCGCATGAAGCCCATCTCCGAGCCGTAATAGACCACCGGGATGCCGCGCGCGGTGAACAGCCAGTTGTGGGCGTCGATGAAGCCGGCGTCGCTGGCGTCCAGCCGCGGCATGTCGTGGTTGTCGTAGAAGATGGCCAGCTCGTAGGGATTGGCGTACGGCCCGCCGGTCAGGTGCAGCGCCGGGATAAGCCGTTCGAACCCGGCCTGCTGGCGGCCGAAGACCTCCTCCATCGCCTGCTTCATCGGGAAGTCCAGCACGCTGGTCTGGCCGTGGCCGGGCAGGGTGTGGTGGGCGATGGCGTTGGCGTCGTAGTTGAAGTCCTCGCCGAACATGAAGAAACCCGGGTGCCTGGCGCGGATGCGGCGGGTGAACTTCTGCCAGAAGCTGTCGGGCATCCACGCGATGGTGTCGATGCGGAAGGCGTCCGCGCCCTGTTCGATCCACTGCGCGTAGGCGCCGGCCAGGTAGTCGAGCACCTCAGGGTTGTTCTCGTTGAAGTCCGAAAGCTGGGCGAGATTGCCGTCGAAGATCGACCCCTGCGCGCCGTCCACCGGGCCGCGCGTGTTGTAGAAGCGGTGCAGCGGGTTGTGCGCCGGATCGAGCTTCTGCGGCGGCAGGTTCTGGTGGTCGGCGATGAGGCGTCCATTGCGGTCGTACACCTTGCCGAACTTGGGCTGGTCGAAGGCCATGCCCCAGGCCGGCGAGCCGTGGTTGGCCACGATGTCCAGCACCAGCTTCAGGTCCTTGGCATGCATCGCCGCGGCCAGGTCCTTGAAGTCCATGCCGGGGCTGGGCAGGTGTTCGTCCACCTTGTAGAAGTCCACGCCCCAGTAGCCGTGGTAGCCGGCCTTGCCGTGGTCGGCGAGGATGCCGCCGCAGGTCGGGGCCTGCCCGCCGGTGAAGTGCTGGTCGGGGTTGTCCACGATCGGGGTGATCCAGACCGCGGTGAAGCCCATGCCGCGGATGTAGTCCAGGTGCTCGGCCAGGCCCTTGAAGTCGCCGCCGAGGTAGCCGATGTTGCCGGACACCCCGTTGCACGGCGGCAGCGGGATGTCGAAGGTGCGGTACTTGCCGCCCTGGTCGCGGTGGTCGTTGCCGGGATCGCCATTGACGAAGCGGTCGGTCATCACGAAGTACACCGCCTCGCGCGCGAACGGCTCCAGCGTGCCGTAGTAATCCGCCGCCGGCGTCGCCTGTCCTTTCGCCTGTTCTTCCACCTGCACGTTCGGCTGCGCCGGCGGCGCGGGGCGGGCCGGGGTGCCGGCGCAGGCGGTGGTGGCAGCCAGCAGGGCGGCGGCGAGCAGGGTGCGGGTCGGGTGCATGGGCGGCCTCAGGCGCGGTGGGCGGACGGCTCGGGCACGCGCAGCACGCACAGCCCGGCCACGACCAGGCTGGCGCCGCCCAGCACCAGCATCTTCGCGGGGTCGTCCGCGAACAGGTGCTTGAGCAGGTAGCCCAGCGTGGCCACCGCCACCAGTTGGGGAATCACGATGAAGAAATTGAAGATGCCCATGTACACGCCCATCTTGGCGGCGGGCACGCTGTCGGACAGAAGCGCGTAGGGCAGCGACAGGATCGAGGCCCAGGCGATGCCCACCCCGACCATCGACAGCGCCAGCCAGTTCTCGTTGGGCAGGAACGGGATCGAGGCCAGTCCGATCCCGCCCAGCACCACGTTCACCAGGTGGCTGCCGCGCAGGCCGAAGCGGCGTGCCATCCACGGGATCGCGATCGCCGCCAGCGCGGCGAAGCCGTTGTACGCGGCGAACAGCACGCCCACCCAGTTGGCGCCGCTGTTGTAGGCGGCGGAGGCGGTGTCGGCGGTGCCGTAGTACACCCGGGTCACCGCCGCGGTGGTGTAGATCCACATCGCGAACAGCGCGAACCACGAGAAGAACTGCACCACCGCCAGCCGCCGCATCGCCAGCGGCATCGCGTAGATGTCGCCCATCACCTGGGCGAAGCCGTTGTCGCGGCCCACCACGGTGAGCGCCAGCAGCGCCACGCCGTAGGCGGCCAGCAGCGCGCCCAGCAGGTACAGCTCGCGCGGCAGCCCCTGCCAGGCCACGCCGGCCAGGCCCAGCGCGCCGATCGCCAGCCACAGCAGGCCGAAGCGGGTGGCGCGCGCGCGATCCAGCGGCGCGCGGTCCAGCGGCGGCGCCTGGTCGAACGCGTGCAGCTGCTCGGGTGGGTATTCGCGGGTGCGCAACACCGTCCACAGGATCGCCCCGACCAGTACCACCGCGCCGGCATAGAAGGCGTAGCGCACGGTGTCCGGCACCTGGCCGGGGCCGGCGGTGTTCGCCACCCCGGCTTTTTCCAGCAGCCACGGCAGCAGGCTGGCGACCACCGAGCCGATGCCGATGAAGAAGCTCTGCATCGCATAGCCCTGGGCGCGCTGCGACATCGGCAACTGATCGCCGACGAAGGCGCGGAAGGGTTCCATCGACACGTTGATCGAGGCATCCAGCACCCACAGCAGGCCGGCGGCCACCCACAGGGTCGGCGACGCCGGCATGAACACCAGCGCCAGCGAGGCGAGCAGGGCGCCGGCGAGGAAATAGGGGCGGCGGCGGCCGAGGCCGGTCCAGGTGCGGTCGGAGAGGTAGCCGATCACCGGCTGCACCAGCAGCCCCGTCAGCGGCGCGGCGATCCACAACCCCGGCAGCGCATCCATGTCCGCGCCCAGGGTCTGGAAGATACGGCTGACGTTGGCGTTCTGCAGCGCGAACCCGAACTGGATGCCGAGGAAGCCGAAGCACATGTTCCAGATCTGCCAGAACGAGAGCTGCGGTTTGTCCTTTGCGATCGCTGCGTGCATGGCGTCCCCGGTGGCGGTAGCGTCGTTGCCACCCGTGCGCGGCAGCCGCGTACATATAGCGCAGGCGCCGGGGTGGCAGGCCTGTAAACGTATTCACGCCGGCCGGGGGCCGCAAGCGCGCGGCCGAGGCGGCATAGTCCGGGACGACGACAGCGGGGACGCAGGGATGGCAGCAGGCAATTGGTGGCGCGGCGCGGTGATCTACCAGGTGTATCCGCGCAGCTACCTCGATAGCGATGGCGACGGCGTGGGCGATCTGCCCGGGCTGTTGGCGCGCCTGGACTACATCGCCAGCCTCGGCGTGGATGCGATCTGGATCTCGCCGTTCTTCACCTCGCCGATGGCCGACTTCGGCTACGACATCGCCGATTACCGCGACGTCGATCCGCTGTTCGGCACCCTGGCCGATTTCGACCGCGTGCTCGCCAAGGCCCACGCGCTGGGCCTGAAGGTGATGATCGACCAGGTCCTGAGCCACTGCTCCGACCGCCACGCCTGGTTCCAGGAAAGCCGCCAGAGCCGCGACAACCCGAAGGCCGACTGGTTCGTATGGGCCGATGCCAGACCGGATGGCAGCCCGCCGAACAATTGGCTGTCGATCTTCGGCGGCGTGGCCTGGCAGTGGGAACCGCGACGCGGCCAGTACTACCTGCACAACTTCCTGCCTTCGCAGCCGGACCTCAACTTCCACAACCCGCAGGTGCGCGCGGCGCAGCTGGACAACGTGAAGTTCTGGCTCGACCGTGGGGTGGACGGCCTGCGCCTGGACGCGATCAATTTCTGCTTCCACGACGCCCAGCTGCGCGACAACCCGCCCAAGCCGGTGGAACTGCGCACCGGGCGCGGCTTCAGCCCCGACAACCCGTACGCCTTCCAGTACCACTGGTACAACAACACCCAGCCGGAGAACCTCGGCTTCCTGCACGATCTACGCGCGCTGATGGACCGCTACCCGGACGTGGGTGCGTTGGGCGAGATTTCCTCCGAGGATTCGCTGGCGACCATGGCCGAGTACTGCGCGCCCGGCCGCCTGCACATGGGCTACAGCTTCGAGTTGCTGACCGAGGACGCCAGCCCGGCCTACATCCGGTCCACGGTGGAGGCGCTGGAAGCGAAGCTGGGCGCTGACTGGCCGTGCTGGGCGATCTCCAACCACGACGTGCAGCGCGCGGTGACGCGCTGGGGCAGCGGCGCGCCGGAAGCCGGCGACGACGCGCTGGCGCGGCAGCTGGTGGCGCTGGTGTGCTGTCTGCGCGGCAGCGTCTGCCTGTACCAGGGCGAGGAACTGGGCCTGCCGGAGGCCGAGGTGCCGTTCGAGGCGCTGCAGGACCCGTACGGCAAGACGTTCTGGCCGAACTTCAAGGGTCGCGACGGCTGCCGCACGCCGATGCCGTGGGACGCAAGCGCGGAGGCCGGCTTCACCAGCGGCACGCCGTGGCTGCCGATCCCCGAGGCCCACCGCGCGCGCAGCGTGGCCGCGCAGGAGCAGGACCCGCGCTCGGTGCTGCACGCCACCCGCGCCTTCCTGCGCTGGCGCCGCGGGCAGCCGGCGCTGGTGGAAGGCGGCATCCGCTTCCTCGATGCGCCGCCGCCGCTGCTGGCGTTCGTGCGCGAGCACGCCGGCCAGCGCCTGCTGGCGGTGTTCAACCTGTCGCCCGCGCCGGTGGCGTGGCCGGCGTTCGCCGCCGGCGCGCTGCTTGCGGTTCCCGGCCCGGAGGCGGGCCACTTGCAGGACGGCACCCTGCACCTGCCGCCGCGCGGCGCTGCGTTCGCCATGTTGGAGTGATGCCGATGGCCGCCCATCCCTGCCATCGCCGTGGCGATGGAAATCCGCGACCCTCCCTGCGTGGATGCCTGCAGCGGCGCGGTGCGTCCAAGGCTTGCGTGGGCTGGCTGCTGGCGGCGTTGCTGCTGTCGCCGCTGGCGCAGGCCGAGACCGTGGCCCGCGTGGCCTCGCCCGACGGCCGCATCGAGGTGCAGCTGGACCTCAATGGCGAGGGCCGGCTGGCCTACCGCGTGCTGCGCGACGGCAAGCCGGTGATCAACGATTCGCGGCTGGGCTTCATCTTCCGCAATGGCCGCCAGCTGCTGCGCAACCTGCGCCTGGACGGACAGGCCAACACCCGCGCGGACACCACCTGGGAGCAGCCCTGGGGCGAGCGCCGCTACGTGCGCGACCACCACAACGAGCTGCGCGCGCATTTCGTCGAGAAGGACGGCGACCACCGCCGCTTCGACGTGGTGTTCCGGGTGTTCGACGATGGCGTCGGCTTCCGCTATGAGGTGCCGCGCCAGCCCGCGCTGGAGCAGGCGCAGATCGTGCAGGAGCTGACCGAGTTCGCGATCGCGCGCCCGGCCACGGCGTGGTGGATTCCGGCGCTGGAATGGAACCGCGCCGAGTATCTCTACCGCAGGACCTCGCTGGCCGAGGTGGGCCTGGCGCAGACCCCGCTGACCCTGCGCACCGATGACGGCCTGCACCTGAGCATCCACGAGGCCGCGCTGGTGGACTATGCCGGCATGAACCTGGCCCGCGGCGGCGATGGTCAGCTGCGCGTGATGCTGACTCCAGGCAGCCCGGCGCCGGTGGTGCGCGCAACGCCATTCGCCACGCCCTGGCGCACCATCACTATCAGCGAGCGCGCCGGCGGGCTGGTGGAATCCAACCTGACCCTCAACCTCAACGAGCCGAACAAGCTCGGGGAGGTCAGCTGGTTCAAGCCCTCGAAATATGTCGGCGTGTGGTGGTCGCTGCACCTGAACCAGCAGAGCTGGGCGACCGGCCAGGAGCACGGCGCGACCACCGAAAACACCCGCCGCATGATCGACTTCGCCGCCGCCAACGGCTTTCGCGGCGTGCTGGTAGAAGGCTGGAACCTGGGCTGGGATGGCGACTGGTTCGCCAACGGCTGGAACTTCGACTTCCGCAAGCCCACGCCCGATTACGACCTCACGGGCCTGGCCGCGTATGCCGCAGCGCGCGGCGTGCACCTGATCGGGCACCACGAGACCGCCTGCGCGGTGAGCCACTACGAGCGCCAGATGGACAGCGCGTTCACCCTGTTCCGGCAGTTGGGGGTCGAGGTGGTGAAGACCGGCTATGTCTGCGATGCCGGCCAGATCGAGCGCCAGGACACGCCAGGCGGCCCCATCCTGCGCGAATGGCACGAAGGGCAGTGGATGAGCAACCACCACCTGCGGGTGGTGCGTGATGCCGCCCGCCACCACGTGGCCATCGACGCGCACGAGCCGATCAAGGACACCGGCCTGCGCCGCACCTATCCGAACTGGGTCGCGCGCGAGGGCGCGCGCGGCATGGAATACAACGCCTGGGGCCACCCGCCGAACCCGCCCGAGCACGAGGTGACCCTGGTGTTCACCCGCCTGCTGGCCGGGCCGATGGACTACACCCCCGGCATCGTCAGTCTGACCGGCCGCGACGGCCAGGAGATCCAGAGCACGCTGGCGCGCCAGCTGGCGCTGTACGTCGGCATCTACAGCCCGATCCAGATGGTGGCCGACCTGCCCGAGCACTACGCCGAGCACCCGCAGGCGTTCCAGTTCATCAAGGACGTGGCGGTGGACTGGGACGAGAGCCGGGTGCTGGCCGGCGAGGTGGGCGAGTACGTCGCCATCGCGCGCAAGCAGCGCGGCGCGCCGCTGTGGTTCGTGGGCGCGATGAACGACCGCCACCCGCGCACGCTGGCGCTGGCGTTGGAGTTCCTCGATCCCGGCAAGCGCTACCGCGCGGAGATCTACCGCGACGGCGAGGGCGCGGACTGGCGGGGACCGGCGCGCTTCCGCTTCGTGCGCGAGGAAAAGACGGTCGCCCGCGGCGACGTGCTCTCGCTGTGGCTGGCCGCTGGCGGTGGCGCGGCGATCCGGCTGGTGCCGCTGGACGGCTGACCCGTCGCGCGCCGCCTGCGCCGGCATCGGGCCGGCCCCTGTCGCGGCGCCCCGGAAATGCGCCCGGTTCGCATTCATGGCTCCCGCCGTGCCGGGAGAAATCCCGCGTGAGCAAGGGGTTGCGTGATTTGCGTTGCAGCCGGCCATGAATACGTATGCAGGCGCTTTCGTTTGCGCGGGCGCTGCCACACCATCGCAGCGTTCATGCATTCACGCGTGATACAGGCATGAAACCGCGGGCGGCGCAGATCGCCCGGACCTCACAAAACCATTCCTGGAGGGGACCATGGTGCAGTTGAAGCGGAATCTGTTGAGCGTGGCGCTGGCTTCGGCCGCGCTGATGTTGGCGGTGCAGGCACAGGCGCAGGAGGCGGCGACCAAGCAGGACGCGCCGGCCAAGGCGAAGAAGGAAAAGGACGACGCCAAGAACCTGGATGCGGTGGTGGTGACCGGCATCCGCGGCGGCATCGAGCGCGCCATCGACATCAAGAAGGACGCCACCTCGATCGTCGAGGCGGTGTCGGCGGAGGACATCGGCAAGCTGCCCGACGTCAGCATCGCCGAATCCATCGCCCGCCTGCCGGGCCTGGCCGCGCAGCGCGTGGCCGGCCGCGCGCAGGTGATCAGCGTGCGCGGCCTGTCGCCCGACTTCGCCACCACGCTGCTGAACGGCCGCGAGATGGTCAGCACCGGCGACAACCGCAGCGTCGAGTTCGACCAGTACCCGTCCGAGCTGATGGCCGGCGTCACCGTGTACAAGACCCCGGATGCCTCGCTGGTGGGGCAGGGCCTGTCGGGCACCATCGACATGCGCACCGTGCGCCCGCTGGACTATGACAAGCCGGTGGCCGCCATCAGCGGCCGCTGGCAGCGCAATTCGCTCGGCTCGGCCGCCAACCAGGGCGCCACCGGCAACCGCTTCAACGCCAGTTACATCGGCCAGTCCGCCGACCGCACCTTCGGCTTCGTGATCGGCTATTCGCATTCCGACACGCCGATCCAGGAGAACCAGGTCGGCCTTTACGAGCCGTGGCAGGCGATCGGCGACAACTGGCGCCCGGGCGTGCCCGCCGGCACCTACTACTCCGATGGCATCAAGGCGCTGCGCCGCACCGGCTACACCAAGCGCGATGGCGTGATGGCGACCCTGGAGTTCCGTCCGTCCGACGCCTGGACCAGCACCCTCGACGTGTTCCACTCGCAGTCGCACCAGGAGAACACCGCCAACCAGTTCGAGGTGCACATCGGTGACTACAACGGCGGCTATGGCCGCCTGAACGTGGTCAACGCGCAGATCAACAGCAACGGCACCTTCACCGGCGGCACCGCGCAGAACGTCTATCCGCTGGTGCGTGGCATGTACAACGACCGCAAGGACAAGATCGATGCGGCCGGTTGGCGCAACGAGTTCTTCTTCGGCAACGGCATCAAGCTGACCGCCGATGCCAGCTGGTCGCGCGCCAAGCGCGACGAGCTGAACCTGGAGAACAACACCCAGCTGCTGCCGGCGCCGCAGCTGGATTCGGTGCAGCTGGCCTTCACCTCGGACGGCTTCTCGCAGCTGCATCCGGGGCGTGATTACTCCAACCCGGCCAATCTCTACCTGGCCAACACCATCTACGGCTCCGGCTACGGCAAGGTGCCGAAGGTGCTGGACGAGCTCAAGAGCGGCCGCCTGGTGGCCTCGCTGCCGGCCCCGCGCGCGATGGAGACCGTGTTCTCCGGGATCGACGTGGGCGTGAACTACGCCGACCGCAGCAAGGACAAGACCCAGCCCGAGGGCAGCATTCTGCTCGGGGCCCAGGGCGTCACCCCGATTGCCTCCGACCTGCAGTACGGGCTGGTGGACCTGGGCTTCGCCGGGGTCGGCTTGATCCCGTCGTGGAACGTGCCGGGCGCCGTGGCCCGCTACATGACCTTCAATCCCAGCGATTCCTCGGCGCCGTACCTGATCCCGAAGGCCTGGACCGTGCTGGAGAAGATCAGCACGGCCTTCGTGCAGGGCAACATCGACACCATGTGGGGCTCGGTGCCGGTACGCGGCAACGTCGGCGTGCAGATCCAGCACACCGACCAGTCCTCGCGTTCGCGCGTGTGGGACAGCTCGCAGCCCGCGGGCCAGGAAATCCGTCCCTATCAGAACGGCAAGACCTACACCGACGTGCTGCCCAGCCTGAATCTGGCGTTCTCGCTGGCGGACGACCAGACCCTGCGCGTGGCCCTGGCCCGCCAGGTGGCGCGTGCGCGTGTGGACCAGCTGCGCGCCTCGGTGGAGTTCGGCGTGGATACCGCCACCGGCAAGCCCGGCGCCGGCGGTGGCAACCCGCTGCTGGATCCGTGGCGCGCCAACGCGTTCGACATCTCGTGGGAGAAGTACTTCGGCAACAAGGCCTACATCGCCGCCGCCTACTTCTACAAGCAGCTGACCAGCTACATCTATACCCAGACCCGCGATGGCTATGACTTCACCTCCCTGCTGCAGGGCTGGGTGCCGCCGCCGGGGATGACCGTGCCGGTGCAGACCACCGGCACCATGTCGGCGCCGTTCAACGGCAAGGGTGGCAAGCTGCAGGGCATCGAGCTGACGGCGTCGATGCCGCTCGACATGGTGTTCGGCGACAGCCTGCGCGGGTTCGGCGTGATCGCCAGCGCCAGCTTCACCGACAGCAGCATCAAGATCCTCGATCCGGAGAGCAGCAGCAGCGTCGGCAGCGGCCCGATCAGCCTGCCGGGCCTGTCCAAGCAGGTCTACAACCTGACCGCCTACTACGAGCGCAACGGCTTCGAGTTCCGCATCAACAACCGCCGCCGTTCGGACTTCATCGGCGAGATCGGCAACTTCGACGGCAACCGCACGCTGCGCTACGTGGTCGGCGAGAACATCACCGATGCGCAGGTCAGCTACACCTTCGGCGAGGGCAGCCGCTTCAACGGGCTGAGCCTGCTGCTGCAGGCCAACAACCTGGGCGATGCGGCCTACCGCACCTACGCCGGCAGCAAGGACCGTCCGCTGGAATACATCAAGTGGGGCCGCACCCTGCTGCTGGGGGCCAGCTACAAGTTCTGATCGCACTCTGGCGTCCCTGGGGCACGCCACCCCCGTCGGTCAACACCGGCGGGGGTTGTTTTTATCCGGTGATCGCCAAAAAGCACGAGGCCCGCAAAGCGGGCCTCGTGGGGTCATGCAGCGACAACCGGCCTGGTCAGTTCTTCTTGGCCTGGTCGGCCGCGGCCTTGGCCTTGTCCGCCATCTTCTGGGCGGCGTCCGCAGTGGCCTGCGCGGCATCCGCGGTGGCGTCGGCGGCCTTGGCGGCAGCCTCGTCGGCGGCGGCCTTGGTGGAGTCGGCTGCATCGTGCATGGCATTGCTGGCCTCGCCGGCAGCCTCGCCAGTGGCCGCGGCGGTGGCATCCATCGCCTTGTCGGCAGCTTTCGCAGTGGCATCGGCGGCGGCCTTGGTGGCGTCGGCCGCATCGTGCATCGCCGCGTTGGCATCGGCGGCTGCATCCTGCGCAGCCGGGGTGTCGTTCTTGCAGGCGGTCAGTGCCAGCGTGGCAGCCACCAGGGCGACATACAGCTTCGTGGTCATCTCATGGACTCCTGAGTGTGTGAAGTTGCACTGCGGCGGGCTGGCTGCAGGCAGCAGCCGCGAGCCGGTGGCCGCGAAAGCGGCAGCTTGAATGTACGCGGCGCGATGTGAAAAAAAGGTTGCGGGAAATGGAGCGGCTCAGTGCCGCCGACGCTTGCCCGCCGGCACCGGAACCGCTTCCACCGATACGCTGAAACTGCGCGCCTCGCCGGGGAAGACCGCGCCCACGCCGGCCACGTGGCGGCCGACTTCCTCGCCGCGTTCGTTGCGGATCACCACCACCATCGTGTATTCGAAACTGCCGTGGTCGTCGCCGCGCAAGGTGCCTTCCACGTGCAGCGGCACGAAGCGCTGCGCCGCATCGGTGGCGGCGGCATCGAACCGCAGGTGGCCGCGGCAGGCCGGGCAGACCGCCGAGCTTTCCAGGATGGTGGCCTTGCAGTGCGGGCAGGCGCGGGTGGCGCCTGCCTCGCCCGGGCGGACGGCGCTCATGCGGCGGCGCCGGGCTCCGGTTTCGCGGCCTTGGCGTCCTTCTCCCAGCCGCATTCGACGTGGCCGCGGATGCGGCTGCCGGCGGCGACGGTGAGCGAGCCGGCCTTGAGGTCGCCGTTGAGTGCGCCGCTGGCCAGCAGCTCCACGTGTTGGGCCGAGGTGATGTTGCCGTCCAGCTCGCCCGCCAGGGTCACCTTGCCGGCGGTGACGCTACCGGACACCTTGGCGCCCTGGTCGATCGCCAGGTTGCCTTGCACCTTGACGTCGCCCTTGAACTTGCCGGCGATGCGGACGTGGCCGGCGCCTTCGATCTTGCCTTCGATCGACAAATCGGCGGCGATCACCGATTCGCGCGCGGGCGTTTCCACCGCGCGCATCGGCGCGGCCTGCGCGGCGGCCAGATCGGGCAGGTGGGTCGGCGGATCGAAGCGGGCGGGTTCGGGCTTGGACGCCGGAGCGGGATCTTTCCAGATGGCCATGGGCAGGCTCTCCACGGGAGGAAATGCCGAGGCTATCACTCCGAGGCGACGGTTTGCGGCATGAATGGGCGCGGCGCGTCAGCACAGCGCGTGAATGCGATGCGCATCACATGCGGAACACGCCGAACCGGGTGCGGTCCTCGATTGGTGCATTGAGCGCCGCCGACAGGCCCAGTCCCAGCACGCGGCGGGTGTCGGCCGGGTCGATGATGCCGTCGTCCCACAGCCGCGCGGTGGCGTAGTAGGGGTTGCCCTGGTCCTCGTACTGCTGGCGGATCGGTGCCTTGAACGCCTCCTCCTCCTCGGGCGTCCACACCCCGCCGCGTGCTTCGATGCCGTCGCGTTTCACGGTGGCCAGCACGCTGGCGGCCTGCTCGCCGCCCATCACGCTGATGCGCGCGTTCGGCCACATCCACAGGAAACGGGCGCCGTAGGCGCGGCCGCACATCGCGTAGTTGCCGGCGCCGAAGCTGCCGCCGATCACCACGGTGAACTTGGGCACGTGGCTGCAGGCCACTGCGGTCACCATCTTGGCGCCGTCCTTCGCTATGCCGGCCTGCTCGTACTTCTTGCCGACCATGAAGCCGGTGATGTTCTGCAGGAACACCAGCGGGATGCCGCGCTGGTTGCACAGCTCGATGAAATGCGCGCCCTTGAGCGCGCTTTCCGGGAACAGGATGCCGTTGTTGGCGACGATGCCGACCGGATAGCCGTGCAGGTGGGCGAAGCCGGTCACCAGGGTCTTGCCGTAGCGCGCCTTGAACTCTTGCAGCTCGCTGCCATCGACGATGCGCGCGATCACCTCGCGGATGTCGAACGGCCGGCGCGCGTCCTTGGGCACGATCCCGTACAGCTCCTCGGCCGGATACAGCGGCTCGCGCGCCGGCTGGGTCGCCACCGGCACGGTCTTTTTGCGGTTGAGCGCACCGACGATGCTGCGCGCGATCTGCAGCGCATGGCGGTCGTCCTCGGCGAAATGGTCGGCGACCCCTGAAATGCTGGTGTGCACCTCGGCGCCGCCCAGGGTCTCGGCGTCCACCACCTCGCCGGTGGCGGCCTTCACCAGCGGCGGGCCGCCGAGGAAGATGGTGCCCTGTTCCTTGACGATCACCGATTCGTCGCACATCGCCGGCACGTAGGCGCCGCCGGCGGTGCAGCTGCCCATCACCACCGCGATCTGCGGGATGTTCTCCGCGCTCATCCGCGCCTGGTTGTAGAAGATCCGCCCGAAGTGTTCCTTGTCCGGGAACACCTCGTCCTGCAGCGGCAGGAAGGCGCCGCCGGAATCCACCAGATAGATGCAGGGCAGGCGGTTCTCGCGCGCGATCTCCTGTGCGCGCAGGTGCTTCTTGACCGTCATCGGGAAGTAGGTGCCGCCCTTCACGGTGGCGTCGTTGGCGACGATCACCACTTCCTGGCCCATCACCCGGCCGATGCCGCAGACCATGCCGGCGGCCGGCGCGGCGTCCTCGTACATGCCCTCGGCAGCCAGCGGCGCGATCTCCAGGAACGGCGCGCCGGGGTCGAGCAGGGCGTCGATGCGCTCGCGCGGGAGCAGCTTGCCGCGCTCGGTGTGCTTGGCCCGCGCCTTCTCGCCGCCGCCGTCGGCCGCGCGCGCCAGCCGGCGCTCGAGTTCGGCCACCAGTGCGCGGTGGAAGGCGGCGTTGTCCTGGAAGTCCTGCGAGCGGGGGTCGATTTGCGAGGTCAGCGCGGGCATGGGGCGTGCGGGTGGCGGGAAAGCGACAAGGATACCGCCTGCGTCGGGGCAGCCCGCGCCGGGCCCGTGCCGGGTCTGCGACAATGGCAGGCCATCCGCAGGACAGCGCTTGCCTTGGCCCGCCTCGACCCATCCCCCAAGACCCTCTCCATCCTCGACCTCAGCCACGACGGCCGCGGCGTGGCGCGCTGGCCGGACGGCCATGCGCAGGCCGGCAAGACCGTGTTCGTGTCCGGTGCGCTGCCGGGCGAGACGGTGAGCGTGCAGCAGACCGCGCGCTCGCGCCATTTCGACGAGGCGCGCACGCTGGAGGTGCTGCAGCCTTCCGCCGACCGGGTGCCGCCGCGCTGCCCGCACTTCGGCACCTGCGGCGGCTGCGTGCTGCAGCACCTGGCCGAGGACCGCCAGATCGCCTACAAGCAGCAGGTGCTGCTGGACAACCTGCAGCGGATCGGCCACGTGGCGCCGGCCGCCGTGCTGCCGCCGTTGCGCGCCGGGGCCTGGGGCTATCGCCGCAAGGGGCGGTTCTCGGTGCGCCGGGTGGAGAAGAAGGACAAGACCCTGGTCGGCTTCCGCGAGCAGGACCCGCGCTTCGTGGCCGATCTGTCCGAATGCCATGTCGTGGTGCCGCAGCTGGGCTTCAAACTGCAGGCGCTGGGCGCGCTGGTGGACGGGCTGGATGCGCGCCGTGACATCCCGCAGATCGAGTTCATCGCCGGCGATGCCGCCACCGCGCTGGTGTTCCGCCACCTGCAGCCGCTGTCCGCGGCCGACCGCGAGCGTCTGGCCGGGTTCGGGCAGGAACATGGGTTCGTGATCTACCTGCAACCGGGCGGGGTGGATTCGGTGCATCCGCTGGGTGCGGATGCCGACCTTGCGTTCCGCCTGCCGCAGTGGGACGTCACCCTGCAGTTCCGCCCGCTGGACTTCATCCAGGTCAATGCGCGTCTGAACGAGGCGATGATCGCGCGTGCGCTGGAGCTGCTGGAGGTGCAGCCCGGCGAGCGCGTGCTGGACCTGTTCTGCGGGCTGGGCAACTTCACCCTGCCGCTGGCGCGGATGGCCGGCGACGGCGCGGTGGTCGGGGTCGAGGGCGATGCCGGGCTGGTGGCGCGCGCGCGCGCCAACGCCGCGCGCAACGGCCTGCACACGTTGCAATTCTTCGTCGCCGACCTGGCCCAGGACCTCGTCGGCCAGCCGTGGCTGAAGGCCGGCTTCGACAAGCTGCTGCTGGACCCGGCGCGCGCCGGCGCGATCGAGGTGCTGCGCCAGCTGCCGCTGAAGGGCCTCAAGCGCATCGTGTATGTCAGCTGCCATCCGGGCTCGCTGGCGCGCGATGCCGGCTACCTGGTCAACGAGGCCGGCTGGAGCCTGCGCGCGGCCGGGGTGATGGATATGTTCCCGCACACCGCGCATGTCGAGTCGATCGCGGTGTTCGACCCGCCGCGCCGCGATTGAATGTGGATGTAACACCCCTGCAGCGCATCGCCACGCGCTGCGTGCAAACGGATGCGAGGATTTTTTTTGATGGGCATCGAGATCGAACGCAAGTTTCTGGTCTGCAGCGACGCCTGGCGCGCCGCCGCGCACAAGGTGGTGCCGATGGCGCAGGGCTACCTCAACGACTTGGCGCAGGTGGAGTCGGGCGCGATGCAGGCCTCGGTGCGGGTGCGCATCGAGGGCGACGCCGCCTTCCTCAACATCAAGTCGCGCGAGGCCGGCCCGCGCCGGCAGGAGTTCGACTACCCGATCCCGGTCGCGGATGCGCGTGCGCTGCTGGCGCTGTGCGTCGGCGGCCTGGTCGAGAAGAACCGCCACTACGTCGAGTACGCCGGGCGGCTGTGGGAGGTGGATGAATTCCTCGGCGAAAACGCCGGGCTGGTGGTGGCCGAGGTCGAGCTGGAGGCGGAGGATGCACCGCTGGCCAAGCCGGACTGGGCCGGCGCCGAGGCGACCCATGCGCAGCGCTACTACAATCTGGCGCTGGCCGCGCGGCCGTACTCGCAGTGGCGCGAGGACGAGCGGCGTGCATTGGATCTGCAGGAGGTGGCGACATGCTCCTGATCGGCATCGCCGGGCATACGCTCACCGCGCGCGAACGCGACCTGCTGGCGCACGAGGCCTGCGCCGGGGTGACCCTGTTTTCCCGCAATTTCGCCTCGCGCGCGCAGGTGACGGAGCTGGCGCAGGCGATCCGCGAGGCCGCGCCGCGACCGCTGCTGGTGTGCGTGGACCAGGAAGGCGGACGCGTGCAGCGTTTCCGCGAGGGCTACAGCGCGCTGCCGGCCCTGCACGGGTTCGAGGCGCTGTACCGGCGCGATCCCGAGGCCGCGCTGGCGTTGGCGCGCGAGCATGCCTGGCTGATGGCCAGCGAACTGCGCGCCAGCGGGATCGACCTCAGCTTCGCCCCGGTCGTGGACCTGGCGCGCGGCAACCGCGCGATCGGTGACCGCGCGTTTGCTGCCGATCCACAGGTCGTGGCCGCTTTCGCGCGCGAGTATGTCGCCGGTATGCACGAAGCCGGCATGGCCGCCACCCTCAAGCATTTTCCCGGGCACGGCTCGGTGCAGGAGGACACCCACTTCGACGCGGCGGTCGATCCGCGCTCGCTGGAGGAACTGCGCGCGCACGACCTGGTGCCGTTCGCCGCCGGTATCGCGGCCGGCGCCGATGCGGTGATGATGGCGCACGTGGTGTATCCGCAGGTGGCGCCGCAGCCGGCCGGATGCGCGCCGCGCTGGATCGGGGACGTGCTGCGCGGCGAGGTGTCCGCCGGCGGCCTGGGCTTCCGCGGGGTGGTGTTCTCCGACGACCTCGGCATGGCCGCCGCCGACGCCGCGGGCGACCTGCCGGCGCGCATCCACGCCCACCTGGACGCCGGCTGCGACGTGGCGCTGGTCTGCCAGCCGCAGCAGGCCGAGGTGGCGCTGGCGGCGCTGGAAGGGCGGCGCGGGAATACGCTGGCGTTGGCCGCGCTGATCGGGCGCGGCGCGTTGGGTTGGGATGGCTTGCTGGCGCAGGCGCGTCGCGGCGAGGCGCAGGCGCGCCTGCACGCGCTGCAGGCGCCGGCATTGGAGACGGGCGTCCTGTCGGGCGCGGTGCATTCGGGAGACGTGGCATGACGGTACCAACCCTGGCCGAGGCGCTGGCCTCCGCCCATCGGCTGTTCGATCGCGCGGCGCTGGAAGCCGCCATCGTGCGCATGGCCGGCGAGATCCGCGCCGCCTACGCCGACGGCGAGGTGCCGCTGTACCTCACGGTGATGAACGGCGGGCTGCCGTTCGCGGCGCAGCTGGCGTTCGCATTGGGCGAGCGCGGCCTCGACCTCGAGTTCGATTACCTGCACGCGACCCGCTACCGCGGCCAGACCAGCGGCTCTGGCCTGGCCTGGCTGCACCGGCCGGCGACGCCGATGCAGGGGCGCAAGGTGCTGCTGGCCGACGACATCCTCGACGAGGGCCACACCCTGCTGGCGGTCAAGCAGTGGTGCGAGGACCAGGGCGCGGTCGAGGTGCGGGTGGCGGTCCTGGCCGAGAAGATGCACGACCGCTGCGTGGAAGGCATCGCCGCCGACCACGTGGGCGTGCGGGTGCCCGATGCCTACGTGTTCGGCTACGGCATGGACTTCCACGAGCAGGGGCGCAACCTGCCGGCGATCTATGCGCTGGGGGATCATTGAAATTGCGATGGCAGACGTGCGTGCCGGCTGCGCTTGGACGGACTCTCGGCGGCATGGATGCCGCCGAGAAGCCTACATGGATGTATTCACGGCGTGTCCGGCGAAGCGCGGCCGGTGCGTGCGTCTGCCTGCGACGAATACGGAGTAAACGATGACCATCGAACTCGCGGTGATCGGCGGTACCGGCGTGTACGCACTGGGCGAACTGGCCGGCGTCGAAACCCACCAGCCGGTGACGCCCTACGGCGCGCCTTCGGGCCCGGTGCGGGTGGGGCTGTATGCGGGCCGGCGGGTGGCCTTCCTGGCCCGCCACGGCGAAGGCCACTCGCTGCCGCCGCACCGCATCAACTACCGCGCCAACCTCGCCGCGCTGAAGGCGCTGGGCGCGCAGCGGGTGCTGGCCCTGAATACCGTCGGCGGCATCACCGAAGCCTACGGCCCGCGCGTGCTGGCGTGCCCGGACCAGCTCATCGACTACACCTGGGGCCGCATCTCCACGTTCTGCGAGGAGCCGGGCAGCGAGGTGCTGCACGTGGATTTCGGCGATCCCTACACTCCTGCGCTGCGGCAGCAGGTGCTGGCCGCGGCGGCGCGCGCCGGGGTGGCGGTGGTGGATGGCGGCTGCTACGGCGCGACCCAGGGCCCGCGCTTGGAAACCCGCGCCGAGATCGCGCGGATGCGCCGTGACGGCTGCGACCTGGTGGGCATGACCGGGATGCCGGAGGCCGGGCTGGCGCGCGAGTTGGGGCTGGACTACGCCTGCCTGGCGATCGTCGCCAACTGGGCCGCCGGGGCTGGGCCGGACGTGGACGAGGTGATCACCCTGCAGGACGTGCTGGACAACGTGGCGGCGGCGATGGCCGGGGTGCCGCCGCTGCTGCGTTCGCTGCTGGTGGAGTGAGGGCAATCTCGAGGTGCGCGCGCGGCTTGCGCGGGCAGTCGGTTCGGGCATACTCGCGCGGTGCCGCCGCAAGGCGGTACGCCCCCACCATCCGGTTCCATCACCACCCGCATCCGCAAGAGGTCTTCGCATCATGCAGTACGGCACCGTGAAGTGGTTCAACGACGCCAAGGGCTTCGGCTTCATCGCCCCCGAGGACGGCAGCGCCGACGTGTTCGTGCATTTCTCCGCGATCGACGCCAAGGGCTTCCGCAGCCTGCAGGAAGGCCAGCGCGTCAGCTACGAAGTCCAGCAGGGCCCGAAGGGCGCGCAGGCGGCAGGCGTCAAGCCGGCCTGATCCAAGCCCCTCGCCGCATTCCGAACCCCGCCTCGCGCGGGGTTTTTTTCGCGCGCGTGCCGTCGCTTCGTGTTGTTGTCCTGCATGCGCAAAAAACAGGGCCCGCCGAAGCGGGCCCTGTTCGCATCGAACGCTGGGAGAAGAAGATTACTTCTTCTCGCCCTCGGCGGCCGGAGCGGCAGCGGCGTCGGCGGCCGGAGCGGCAGCGGCGTCGGCAGCCGGAGCAGCGGCGGCGTCGGCGGCCGGAGCGGCAGCGGCGTCGGCAGCCGGGGCCTCAGCGGCCGGGGCAGCGGCGGCGTCGGCGGCCGGAGCAGCCGGGGCCTCGGCGGCCGGGGCAGCGGCGTCGGCGGCCGGAGCAGCCTCTTCCTTCTTGCAGGCCGACAGGGCCAGGACGCCAGCGGCGAGGAGCACGAAAAGCTTGTTGTTCATGGAAATCTCCAGAGGGTTGACTGATGGAACAGCTTTAAGGGTGGAACTTCAGGCAACGCCAGTGCGCTTAGCGTACCGGCTTGCACCGGTGGGTCGTTCACTGACTTACGTCTTTCCCGGTCGCCCGGGGCACGAAAAAGCCGTCGGGACACCGACGGCCTTTCCGAATTCTAGCAGCAATACGCCGGTAGATCGCTCCGCCGTCGGATTACTTCTTGGCTTCCGCCGAGGTCGCAGCCTTCTCCGCCTCGTCGGCCGCTTTCTGGGCGTCCGCCGGGGTAGCGGCAGCGTCGGCCGGGGCCGCTTCCGTCGCCGGGGCAGCCGCGTCGGCAGCCGGGGCTTCGGCAGTGGCGTCGGCCGCCTGGGCGGCGGCGTTGTCGGCAGCAGCCTGCTCGGCGGCCGGTGCTTCGTTGCCGGCGGCAGCGGCATCGGCGGCGGGCTCGGACTTGCTGCAGGCAGTCAGGGCCAGGCCCAGCGCCATCGCCAGCAGGATCTTGTTGATCGACATGATGCGGTTTCCTCGTCTGAAATTGGGCAACGCAAGAATCGCGTGCCCTACCATGATGACGTGCTGGTGTCGCGTGTCAAGCGGTTGACCGAAAATTTCCCGTTCAGCCGTTCTCCGCGCGGCGCTGGTCACGCCAGTTCGATCGCCACCGCGGTGGCTTCGCCGCCGCCGATGCACAGCGAGGCGACACCGCGCTTGCCCCCGCGCGCCTGCAGGGCGTGCACCAGGGTCACCAGCAGGCGCGCGCCGGAGGCGCCGATCGGATGGCCCAGCGCCAGCGCGCCGCCGTTGACGTTCAGCTTGTCGTGCGGGATGCCGAGGTCGGTCATCGGCGCCATCGCCACGCAGGCGAAGGCTTCGTTGACCTCGAACAGGTCCACGTCGCCCACGCTCCAGCCGGCCTTGTCCAGCACGTTCTTGATCGCGGCCACCGGGGCGGTGGTGAACCACTCCGGCGCCTGCGCGTGGGTGGCGTGGGCGACGATGCGGGCCAGCGGCTTGGCGCCCGCGGCGGCCGCGGCCTCGGCCGACATCACCACCAGCGCGGCCGCGCCGTCGGAGATCTTGGAGGACGAGGCGGCGGTCAGCACGCCGTCCTTGCCGAACGCCGGGCGCAGGTCGGGGATCTTGGCCGGATCGATCTTGCCCGGCTCTTCGTCCTTGCTGATGACGGCCTCGCCCTTGCGGGTCTTGACCGTCACCGGCGCGATCTCGGCGTCGAACGCGCCGCTGGCCTGCGCGGCCTGCGCGCGGCGCGCGCTTTCCGCGGAGTAGGCGTCGATGGTCGCGCGGTCGTAACCGTACTTGCCGCAGGCCATGTCGCCGAACACGCCCATCGCCTTGCCGTCGTAGGGGTTGGTCAGGCCGTCGTAGGCCATGTGGTCGAGGAACTCGGCGCTGCCGTAGCGGATGCCGGTGCGCGAGCCGTTGAGCAGGTGCGGGGCGTTGGTCATCGACTCCATGCCGCCGGCCACCACCGCCTGCGCGGAGCCGGCCCGGATGATGTCGTGCGCCAGCATCACCGCCTTCATGCCGGAGCCGCAGACCTTGTTGACGGTGGTGCAGCCGGCGGCATCCGGGATGCCGGCCATGCGCGAGGCCTGGCGCGCCGGGGCCTGGCCGAGGCCGGCCGGCAGCACGCAGCCCATGATCACTTCATCCACCTTGTCCGCCGGCAGGCCGGACTGCGCCAGTGCGGCGGCGATGGCGGCGCTGCCCAGCGCCGGGGTGGGGGTGCCGGTGAACTGGCCGAGGAAGGAACCGATGGCGGTGCGCTTGGCACCGACGATGACGACGTCGCGCATGGGAAGCTCCGGGATGCGTGTGGCCGTGGGGGCCGGGAAACCCCGATTATGGCGCGAATCGCGTTCGCATGCTGCGTTGCCGCATGGTGCTGGCGTTGCGCCCGCCGGGGCCCTCGGCTTACAACATTGGCGGCGGATGCGCGGCACCATGGGCGGTGCCGGCCTCCGGGGAGCCATGCACATGCCGATCATCCAGACCCTTCCTGCGCGCCGTCCGCTGGCGGCGCTCCTGCCTTGCGCCATCGCGCTGCTGCTGGCCGCCTGTGGCGGCGGTGGCGGAGGGGTGCGGTCCTCGCCGCCGCCGTCGCCGCCCACCACGCCCGGTGGCGGCATCGGCTTCACCCCGACCGTGGCCAACGACAGCAGCCTGGTGGTGAACCCGCCGGCCATTCCCACCCTGGCCGGGCCGGCCAGCCTGCCGCAGTACAGCCAGCATCTGGTGCTGACGAATGCCGCCGGCGCACTGGGCGCGGGGCTGAAAGGGCAGGGCGTCACCATCGGACTGGTCGATACCGGGGTGAACCGGCAGAACCCGGCGCTGGCCGGGCGGGTGACGGCCAGCTTCATCCACGTCGATCCGGCCACCAACAACACCAGCGTGGACGACGTCGTCGGGCACGGCACGGTGGTCGCGGAGATGGCCGCAGGCAAGGGCATCGGCAGCTGGGGCGGCGGGGTGGCGCAGGGCGCGAACATCGTGTCCTCGCGCATCATCAGCGATGCGCCGCCGGTGGACGATGGCTCCGGCGCCGGCAACGAGATCCACGCCGGCGAGGGCTACGGCGATTTCTTCCAGGCCATCAATGCCGAGCTGGCGAATGCCGGCGCGAAGATCATCAACAATTCCTGGGGCGGGCTGTACTGGAACGACCCGGCGCTGACGACGGAGCTGGCCAACGCCTGGCGCGATTTCGTGGTCAACCGCGGCGGCATCATCGTGTTCGCCAACGGCAACAGCGGCGGCGATCCGCGCTATGCCGGCGAGCCGTCCGACAACGCCCGCCTGCCGACCCTGGCCAATGATCCCTTGCTGGAAAAGGGTTGGCTCACCGTGGGCGCGCTGGACCCAAACAATCCGACCCAGCTCACCTCGTATTCGCAGCAGTGCGGCAGCGCGATGAACTACTGCCTGGTGGCGCCGGGCAACGTGGTCTTCATCGACCCGCAGGCCAAGGTCGGCGATGCCAGCTATGCGCTGTACCAGGGCGGCGGCACCTCGTTCGCGGCGCCGCAGGTCGCAGGCGCGGCGGCGGTGGTGTGGTCGGCCTTTCCGTATCTGAGCAACGACCAGGTGCGGCAGCTGCTCCTGGGCGGGGCCAAGGACCTCGGCGCGCCCGGGGTGGACCCGGTGTTCGGCTGGGGCCTGCTGGATGTCACCAAGGCGGCGATGGGGCCCAGCAATTTCGCCTGGGGCGATTTCAGCGTGGCGTTCTCCGGCAACTCGGTCTGGCGCAACGAGATCGTCGGCAGCGGCGGCTTGATCAAGGGCGGCAGCGGCATCCTGACCCTGGCCGAAGCCGGCCGCTTCACCGGCGATACCCGCGTCGATGCCGGCGGGCTGGACGTGCGCAAGGGCCTGCGCGGCAATCTCGCGGTGGCCGATGGCGCCACCGTGTGGGCCAGCGGGGCGTTCGGCGGCAATGTCGCCAACAGCGGCCGGTTCCTGGTGGGGGCCAGTAATCCGGCCACCATCGCCGGCAACTTCCAGCAGGCATCCAGCGGCAATCTGGGCGTATGGCTGGGCAGCCCCTTGCTGGTCTCTGGCAGCGCCAGCCTGGCTGGGACGATGTCCATCCTCGGCGTGAAAACGGGCTACACCACCAGCGCCAAGGAGACCCTGCTGAGCGCCAACGGCGGCGTCAGCGGCACCTTCTCCAGCCTGAAGGCGGCGCCGAACGTGTTCCTCGACGCCAGTCTGGGCTACGACCCCACCCACGTGTTCCTCAACATCAACCGGATCGACGTCAGCAAGGCGGTGGCGGCGCTGGGCTTGACCGGCGTGGCCGTTCCCAGCGCCGTGCGCGTGGAATCGGCGATGCAGGCGATCGACGCCCAGCTCGGCGGGATCGCGCCGGGTGGCATTGGCGCGGCCTTCATCGACGCGGCCGGGGCGTTCCAGCAGACGGCCAGCGCCGGGCAGGCCTCACTGTCGCTGCGCAGCCTGTCCGGCCAGTTGCACGGCGCCTCGCTGGCGCTGATGCTCGAGGGTATCGCGGCCAGCCAGCATGCGCTCGGCCAGCGGCTGGATGCGCTGATGGAACGGCCGGCGCAGGCCGGTGGCTGGTATCGCGACCTGGCCGGCGGTGGCCAGCTGGCGCAGGCCGGGTTCGACGCGGTGACGCTGGACACCCGCGGCGAGCTGGTCGGCCACGATTGGCGGCTGGGCGACTCGGCGCTGCTGGGCCTGGCGATCGATCGCCAGCAGCAGGCGAGCTGGCTGGGCGCGCTGGGCGACCGCAGTTTCGGCGTGCAGCGCGAGGTGCAGCTGTACGCGGCGGCCTGGCGCGGGCCGTGGCAGGCGCAGGCGTCTCTGGCCAGCGGCAGCGTCCAGCGCCAGATGCAGCGCAGTCTGCTGCTGGGCGGGCTGCAGGACCACGTTGGCAGCCGCCTGTCCGGCGGCTACCTCGGGCTGTCGTTAGAACTGGCCCGCCGGCTGCAGGCCGGTCCGCTGACCTTGCGCCCGTACCTGGCCGGCGATTACGTGCGGGTGGCCAACGACGGGTTCGCGGAAGCCGGCGCCACCGGTTTCGGCCTGCAGGCGCGCGCCTGGGACAGCCGCCGCTGGCAGGGCGCGGCCGGCCTGCGCGCCGAGCGCGGCTGGCGCAGCGGCGACGTGCAGTGGACGCTGGATGCATGGATGGAATGGCGGCGCACGCTGGCGAGTGCCGGCACCGCCTTCGATGCCAGCTTCACCGGGCTGGAGCAGTGGGCGCCGCTGCAGGGCATGGCGCTGTCGCCTCGGGCGCGCCAGTTCGGCCTGGGGCTGGGCGCCCAGTTCGGCCGCCACGGCCTGCTGCGCTTCGACCTCGGCCGCCGCGACGACGGCCTGCGCCAGACCGGCATGGCCCAACTGCAGGCCGGCTACCGGTTCTGAAGGTTTGTGTTTTGAGGCGACGGCTCCGCCTTGCCCGTCCATCGCGCGACAGGCGCGCCACGGACGGGCAGGGGTTGCCGGTCAGTTCTTGCCGGCGATCGGGATGATCGAACGCACCGTCACCTGCTGGCCGTCGGGCGTGGTGAACGCGGTCTGCGCGGTCTGCACGTAGCCCTGCTTGGCCTCCGCTGCCAGCAGCATGTCGCCGGCGGCGCGGTCGGCTTCGCGCGTGGCCGCGGCCATGCGCACGCCCGCCGCGGTGGCATTGAGATCGGCGGCCATCGCGTTGGCGGCTTCCTTGCGGCGATCGGCGTGGCGCACATGCGCGACCTTGGCATGCTTGGCCATGCGCGCGTCCTTCACCGCGCGGTTGGCTTCGCGGTCGGCGGCGGCCATGTCGTTGCCGGCGGCGGCGGCGTTCATGTCGGCGGCCACGGCATTGGCGGCGGCCGCGGCCTCGGCCTGGCGGGCGACGGTCTTTTCGGCGCTGGCCTTCTTCTGCGTGGCCTGCTGCGGCGTGGGCTGGGTGGCCAGGGCCGAGGCGCTGGCCAGCACCAGGGTGCCCAGCAGCAGGGTGTGGGTGATCGGGGCAAGACGGGTCTTCATGGCGTTCTCCATCGGTATCTGTGGGGGGCGTGGGGCCCGGCCATGCCGGCGGCGGTTCCACGTGTTCAGCATCCGCCCGCGCCGGTTAATCGCGCATGCACCGTGGATGAAAGATTGGTCATGATCTGGCCACCCATCGGGATGGGGATCGGAATGGCGATTGGGGTGCCGGCCGTGGTCGCCGGGCCGATGCAGGAAGCACGAAGCCCGCCGGAAGGGCGGGCTTCGCGGGGTACTACCGGGGTCGTCGTGGCCGTCAGTGGTTGCCGGCGAACAGTTCGCGGCCGATCAGCATGCGGCGGATCTCGTTGGTGCCGGCGCCGATGGCGTACAGCTTGGCATCGCGCAGGATGCGCCCGGTCGGATATTCGTTGATGTAGCCGTTGCCGCCCAGCGACTGGATGGCCTCCAGCGCCACCTGCACCGCCGCTTCGCTGGCGTGCAGCAGGCAGGCCGCGGCGTCGATCCGGCTCTTGTGGCCGGCATCGTAGTCGCGCGCCACCTGGTAGGCGAAGGCGCGGCTGGACTGCAGCGCGGTGTACATGTCGGCGATCTTGGCCTGCATCAGCTCGAAGGTGCCGATCGGCTGGCCGAACTGGCGGCGTTCGCGCACGTAGGGCAGGGCGATGTCCAGCGCCGCCTGCATCAGCCCGATGGGGCCGCCGGACAGCACCAGGCGCTCGGTGTTCAGGCCGCTCATCAGCACCTTCACGCCGTTGTTGACCTCGCCCAGCACGTTCTCCTGCGGGATCTCGCAGTTCTCGAACACCAGCTCGCAGGTGTTGCTGCCGCGCATGCCCAGCTTGTCCAGCTTCTGCGCGGTGGAAAAGCCCTTCATGCCCTTCTCGACGATGAAGGCGGTCATGCACTTGCTGCCCAGCTCGCGGCTGGCGGTGCGCATGTACACGATCAGCACGTCGGCCTCGGGGCCGTTGGTGATCCACATCTTGTTGCCGTTGGCCACCCACACGTCGCCCTTGAGCTCGGCGCGGCAAGCCATCGAGCCGACCACGTCGGAACCGGCACCGGGCTCGCTCATCGCCAGCGCGCCCTTCCACTCGCCGCTGCACAGCTTGGGCAGGTACTTGGCGCGTTGCGCGGCATTACCGTTGGCGTAGAGGTTGCTCACGCACAGGTTGGAGTGCGCGCCGTAGCTCAGGCCGACCGATCCGGAGGCGCGGCTGATCTCCTCCATCGCCACCAGGTGGGCCAGATAGCCCATCTCGCTGCCGCCGAACTCGGCGGGGATGGTCAGGCCCAGCAGGCCCATTTCGCCCAGCTTCGGCCACAGGTCCTGCGGGAACCAGTTGTCTGCATCCACCTGCGCGGCGCGCGGGGCGATTTCGGTATCGGCGAAGCGGCGGACCGCTTCGCGCAGGGCGTCGATGTCGTCACCGAGGGGGAATGGACGCATGGGATTCCTCGTGGATGTCGAAAGCGCGCGATGCGCGCGGTATGCCGCAATTGTAGTCGGGACCCCGACTGTGCCGGCGTTGCCAACGAAAACGCCCGGCTTGCCGGGCGTTTCGTCGAAGAAGCTCGGTTTGCCAGGCCCCCTCGAGTCAAGGGGGCGCTGCGACAGCGGCGGGGTTATGGAAGCCAATCCAGAATTGATCGGGCAACGCCCGATCAATTGCCGCGGATGCGCCCCTGGAAACGGGTATGGCCACGGCCCAGCGGCAGCTTCAGCTTGCCGATCTTCTCGATGCGCTCCTCGGCCAGGCGATCGGCGGCCTTGTAGGTCGGGATGCCGTCGCGGTCGGAGATCTCGTAGATGCGCGCGAGGTTGTGGTAGATCGTGCGCATCATGCGCATGGCGCGCTCGCGGTTGTAGCCGTCGAGCTCCAGCGCCACGTTCATCACGCCGCCGGCGTTCACCGCGTAGTCCGGCGCGTACAGGATGCCGCGCTTGACCACCTCGTCGCCGATCTCGTTGCTGGCCAGCTGGTTGTTGGCCGCACCGCAGATCACCTTGCACTTCAGGCGCGGCAGGGTCTGCTCGTTGATGGTGCCGCCCAGCGCGCACGGCGAGTACACGTCGGCCGGCACGTCGTAGATCTCGTCCAGCCCCACCGCCTCGGCGCCGTACTCGGACACCGCCTTGTCTACCAGCGCCTGGTTGATGTCGGTGACGAAGATCTTGGCGCCGCGCTCCTTCAGCAGCTTCACGTATTCCATGCCGACGTGGCCCAGGCCCTGCACGGCGTACACGTACTTGCCTACGTCCTCGTTGCCGAACTTCTTGTTCAGCGTGGCCATCAGGCCCTGCAGGGTGCCGTAGGCGGTGAACGGCGAGGGGTCGCCGGAACCGCCGTGCACCTGGTGCACGCCGGTGACGTACTCGGTCTCGCGGTACACGTATTCCATGTCGTTGACGTCGATGCCGACGTCCTCGGCGGTGATGTAGCGGCCGCCCAGCGATTCCACGAACTGGCCGAACGCGCGGAACAGCGCCTCGGACTTGTCGGTGGCCGGGTTGCCGATGATCACCGCCTTGCCGCCGCCGATGTTCAGGCCGGCCACGGCGTTCTTGTAGGTCATGCCGCGCGACAGCCGCAGCACGTCGTTGAGGGCTTCCTGCTCGCTCTTGTAGGGCCACATGCGGGTGCCGCCCAGGGCCGGGCCCAGCACCGTGTTGTGGATGGCGATGATCGCCTTCAGGCCGGCGTCCTTGTTGTGGCAGAACACGACCTGTTCGTGGCCGTAGGTGTCGAGCGTCTCGAAGATCATTGCAAAGCTCCGGCCGGCGCCGCACGCAGCGGAACCGCTGGCAGTTGGGAGGAAACGGGAATGTGGGCTGCGGCAGGGGCAAGCCGCCCGTCGCAGCCGCGCATTTTAGGCCATTCCTCCAGGCCGGGCCTGCATACGCGGGGGTATGGCTCCCGCGTCCCCCATTCAGCCGGGGCTCTTCGGCGCTTTGAAGCCCGCGCACGGGTCGGGCCGGGTGGTCGCCGGGATGCGCTCCACGGCGTCGAATGCGGTCGCGTTCGACGTCGGCTCCAGGAAGCCCACCGCGCGGGCCGGCAGCCCCTGCTGGCGCAGCCAGAACGGCACCGCGATGTCCCGGCGCACGTGGCCATTGCCGGCGATGAGCACGATGCCATCGGCGGCATGCGTGCGCAGGGTCTCCGCCATCACCACGTCGCGCGCGATCTGCGCCTTCGCCATCGGCGCCACCAGACTCTCCGGCAGCGCGCCGCAGTGGCTGTCGCGCACTTCAGTTTCCTGCGCGGCCAGCACATCCGCGGGCAGCGCATCCAGCCGGTAGCGCGCGATGAGCCCCGCCGGCAGCGCGGCGGCGAAGCCGTCCTCCACCACCTTCGCCGCATCGCCGCGGGAGAGGTTGGCGGCGTACAGCGGCAGTTTGTATTGCAGCGCCAGCGCGATCACCGGTTCGTAGTAAGCCCAGGTCCATCCGGCCTTGGCCGGCGCTGCACGCGCGATCACGCACGCAGCATCGGCGCATTCGCGCATGGCCGCGTCCAGCGCGGGCTGCGCATCGGTGTCGAACTGCTCCATCGCGATCGCCGGCCGCCAGCCCGCTTCCAGTTCCTTGCGCAGCAGCGCCGCGCGCGCGGCGTGGCCGGCGGCGCTGTCGTGCACCTCGCCCAGCAGCAGGATGCGCGGCGTGTCGGCAGTGGCCGGCGGCACGTGCCGGCAGGCGCCGGTGGCGAGGAGGGCGAGCAGGGGCAGCGGCAGCAGCAACGTGCGCAGGCGCATGGCGGAAGACCGGTTGGAAGACGGCCCATGCTAACCCTGCGCGCTACAATCCACAGATTGCCATTCATCGATCCGTGGATGCCCCCCATGAGCACCCCCGCCACCCAGATTCCCGCGCAGCAGACTGATGCCACGCCGCTGCGCTTCGTCACCGCCGCCAGCCTGTTCGACGGCCACGATGCCGCCATCAACATCATGCGCCGGCTGATCCAGGCGCAGGGCGCGGAGGTCATCCACCTCGGCCACAACCGCAGCGTGGAAGACGTGGTGCGCGCGGCGTTGCAGGAAGACGCCGACGCCATCGCGCTGTCGTCCTACCAGGGCGGCCACGTCGAATACCTGAAGTACATGGTGGACATGCTGAAGGCGCGCAACGCCGCGCACATCCGCGTGTTCGCCGGCGGCGGCGGCACCATCACGCCGGAGGAAATCCGCGAGCTGCAGGCCTATGGGGTGGAGCGCATCTATCACCCCAACGACGGCATGCACATGGGGCTGGTGGCGATGATCGAGGACGTGGTCAAGCGCGCCGAGGCCGCGCGCCTGCCGGCCGAGATGCCGCACCAGGTGGCGTTCGAGGACGAGATCGACATCGGCCGCATGCTCTCGGCGATCGAGGAATCGGCGGTGCCCGAGGCCGAGCTGGCGCGCCTGCGCAAGCACTGGCAGCTGGCCGGCCACAAGACCCCGGTGGTGGGCATCACCGGCACCGGCGGCGCCGGCAAGTCGTCGGTCACCGACGAGCTGCTGAACCGCTTCCTGGCGCAGTTCCCCGACATGCACATCGCGGTGATCAGCGTCGATCCCACCCGCCGCCGCACCGGCGGCGCGCTGCTGGGCGACCGCATCCGCATGAACAGCCTGCGCAGCCCGCGCGTGTTCATGCGCTCGATGGCCACCCGCCGCCAGCACGCCGCCACCAACGTGGTGCTGAAGGACTGCATCGCGTTCCTGAAATCGCTGGGCTATGACCTGGTGATCGTGGAAACCGCCGGCATCGGCCAGAGCGATTCGGAAATCGTGGACCTGGTCGATTTCCCGATGTACGTGATGACCTCCGACTTCGGCGCGCCCAGCCAGCTCGAGAAGATCGACATGCTGGACTACGCCGAACTGGTGGTGCTCAACAAGTTCGACAAGCGCGGGGCCGAGGACGCCCTGCGCGACGTGCGCAAGCAGTGGAAGCGCAACCGCGTGAAGTTCGACCTGAAGGACGAGGACGTCCCGGTCTATCCGACGATCGCCAGCCAATTCAACGACCCCGGCCTGAACTGGATGTTCGTAAATCTCTGCCGCCTGCTGCGCGAGGAGCTGGCGCTAGATGCGGGCAAGTGGACGCCGCACATCGACACCACCCTCAAGGAGCCGCGCGCCACCGTCCTCATCCCCGGCAACCGCGTCCGCTACCTCGCGGAGATCGCCGAGCAGGGCCGCCAGATCAATGCCCGCATCGAATCGCAGGCGGAGATCGCCGACCGCGCGCAGTCGCTGTGGGACGCGCTGAAGGAGCTGGGCGATCCGTTGCTGCCCAAGGCGTTGGACCTGTACCCGGCCGAAGCCCTCACCGAGGGCGACGACCGCAGCCTGAAGACCCTGCGCCAGCGCTACAACGACGCCATCCAGTCGCTGGATTCCGAAGCGCTGAAGCTGCTGCGCGACTGGCCGGCGCGCCTGAAGTCCATCACCGAGCCGGTGAACGAATACCAGGTGCGCGACAAGACCATCCGGGTAGAGAACTACCGCGAGTCGCTCAGCCACCAGCAGATCCCCAAGATCGCCGCGCCCACCTACAAGGCCTGGGGCGAGCTGCTCACCTTCCTGCAGAAGGAAAACCTGCCGGGCTACTACCCCTACACCGGCGGCGTGTACCCCTACCGCCGCACCGGCGAGGACCCCATCCGCATGTTCGCGGGCGAGGGCACGCCGGAGCGCACCAACCGCCGCTTCCACTACCTCAGCCTGGGCCAGCCGGCCGCGCGCCTGTCCACCGCTTTCGACAGCGTGACCCTGTACGGCGAAGACCCGGCGCCGCGCCCGGACATCTACGGCAAGATCGGCAACTCCGGCGTCAACGTGCCCACGCTGGACGACATGAAGAAGCTGTACTCCGGCTTCGACCTGTGCGCGCCCACCACCAGCGTGTCGATGACCATCAACGGCCCGGCGCCGATCATCCTGGCGATGTTCATGAACACCGCCATCGACCAGCAGGTGGAGAAATACCTGAAGGCCGATCCGGCGCGCTGGGCCGAGGCGCAGAAGAAGATCGACGCCCTGTTCGAGAACAAGCCGCGCCCGCGCTACGAAGGCCCGCTGCCGGAAGGCAACGACGGCCTGGGGCTGGCCCTGCTCGGCGTCACCGGCGACCAGCTGGTGGATGCCGAGACGTACGCCAAGATCAAGGCCGAGACGTTGCGCACCGTGCGCGGCACCGTGCAGGCCGACATCCTCAAAGAAGACCAGGCGCAGAACACCTGCATCTTCAGCACCGAGTTCGCCCTGCGCATGATGGGCGACATCCAGCAGTACTTCGTGGACCACGCCGTCCGCAATTTCTACTCGGTGTCCATCTCCGGCTACCACATCGCCGAGGCCGGGGCGAACCCGATCAGCCAGCTCGCCTTCACGTTGTCCAATGGCTTCACCATCGTGGAGTACTACCTGGCGCGTGGGATGAAGATCGACGACTTCGCGCCCAACCTGAGCTTCTTCTTCAGCAATGGCATGGACCCGGAGTACACCGTCATCGGCCGCGTGGCCCGCCGCATCTGGGCCCGCGCCATGCGCGAGCGCTACGGCGCCAGCCCGCGCAGCCAGATGATGAAGTACCACATCCAGACCAGCGGGCGCTCATTGCACGCGCAGGAGATCCAGTTCAACGACATCCGCACCACGCTGCAGGCGCTGTACGCGCTGTTCGACAACTGCAACAGCCTGCACACCAACGCCTACGACGAAGCCATCACCACGCCCACGGAAGAGTCCGTGCGCCGCGCCGTGGCCATCCAGATGATCATCAACAAGGAGCTGGGGCTGAACTTCTGCGAGAACCCGTGGCAGGGCAGCTTCATCGTGGACAAGCTCACCGACCTCGTGGAAGAGGCCGTCTACAAGGAGTTCGAGGCCATCAGCGAGCGCGGCGGTGTGCTGGGCGCCATGGACACCATGTACCAGCGCGGCAAGATCCAGGAAGAAAGCCTGTACTACGAACACAAGAAGCACGACGGCAGCCTGCCGCTGGTGGGCGTCAACACCTTCCTGCCCAAGGAACACGGCGGCGACATCGTCACCGAGATCGAGCTGATCCGCTCCACGGAAGAAGAGAAGGCGCAGCAGATCGCGAACGTGGCGGGGTACCAGGGCAACCGCAACGGCTATGCGACCGAGGGGCTCAAGTCATTGCAGGCGACCGCCCGGGAGCGGCGGAATGTGTTTGAATCGCTGATGGAGGCGGTGAAGACGCATTCGCTGGGGCAGATCAGCCATGCGTTGTATGAGGTGGGTGGGGAGTACAGGCGGAATATGTGATGCTCCGCGCACGAATAGAAGAGCCCGCCTATTGGCGGGTTTTCTTTCTAGTTGACGGGAGGGGGTATGGAAGAAGTGCGTCGGATTAAGTCTTGGCAAGAACTCGAAATGAGAGATCTTGTCTACGCCTATCGAAAGGCTAAGGCGGATTCCTATTTCGATCGATCGTTGCACGTATCTCAGGAATTTGTTTCTTATGAGAAAGCGCTTTCGAAAAACCTACGGGATCTCCTGGGTGAGTTGCAAAGCGGTAGGCTTTCGGATGCCTTGGCGCGAAATTTTGGCGGTCATCGATTAGTTCCTAAAAAGCTAGCGCGGAAGCGACGAGATGGATGGAGAGAAAGTCATGCATATTTTTCTGATCCAAACCGCGCCTTCCGATACCTATTGGATTCTGAGGAGCTGACGCCAGAATTCCGCCTTGTCGGCGTTTTTTCTGTTGAGCTTCACGTCTTGTCGGCGCTGTGGATCAACCTAGTTGGTCATCTCTTTGACGAGCGGCTTAGGCCTAGCGCTTATGGTTCCCGACTGAGAAGGTATGGGAAGGCAAGGTCTCTTGGTGGTGAAGTGGGGGAGTATCACCTAGGGGCGCTTGGTTCGTTCCAACCTTATTTTTCGCCCTACAAGAGCTGGAGAGACAACGGCCTCAATGCACTTAAGAATGGGTTGCAGAAAGGTGAAGCGCTAATCGCGGTTTCTTTGGATTTCAAGAACTACTACCACACGATCGATCCGAGCTTTCTCGCGCTCGATGGCTTCCAGAAAGCTATCGGTGTGGATTTGAACGAATTTGAGACTGCATTCACGCGCGATTTTTCGGGTTTCTTGTCTCAGTGGTCAGTTCAGGCGACTCAAGAGTTGGGGGTATACGCGAAAGCAGAGGATGGTTCGCAATTGGTCGGAGGGTTGCCAATTGGGTTGTCGGCAACTCGCCTAATCGCCAACTGTCTGTTGGCAAAGTGGGATGATTTTGTTGAGCGACAGCTGTCTCCCGTGTATTACGGTCGGTATGTGGATGATGTTCTGTTGGTGCTAAAGGACCCGGGTGATATCAATTCCGCTGGACTAATGGATCTCTTGGTGAAGCGGTCAGAGGGCCTGATCAAGAAATCGGGCGATGAAGGTTGGGATGTTGTGCTTGGCGAGGATTACCAAGCTGGCTCGCGCTTGGCATTCCAAGACGGGAAGCGCAAAGTGTTTTTTTTGTGCGGCCAAGGTGGCTTGGATCTATTGGAAAGCATTGAGAAGGAAATACGCAGCGTTTCGAGCGAGCGCAGGCTAATGCCAGATCTCTCCATGCTCGAAGAATCAACAGCTGCTCAGGTGTTGTCCGCCGCAGGAGCCGTTGGGGATGAGGCGGATACGCTAAGGCGAGCTGATGGCCTTTCAGTTCGTCGCTTGGGGTGGTCTTTACAGTTGCGGAATGCTGAAACGGTCGCGCACGACTTGAGGCCAGAGGACTGGCGTGAGGAGCGCTCGAAGTTCTATCAGTTTGCACGGAATCACATTCTGCGAAGTGATAGGTTCTTGGATCATGCAGACTATCTTCCTCGACTTATATCGCTGGCCGTCGCGCTAGAGGATTGGGACGACGCGCTTGCATTAGTGAGAACGTCGTTCGATTCCATTGGTCGATTAATGGAGGCAGCGGAGAAGGGCGAGATTAGATACTTAAAGGTGAACGGCTACCGGTCTGAAGCCGCGAGACCTGAAGCGTGGAAATCGGTTGTACGTGGTATTGCCGAGGCAGCAGAAGAAGCGGTTCTAAGGTCGTACAGGTGGAAGGATAAGGCGCCCGTTCGTCTTAGTAGATCAGCGCGTGCTCTTTTTGAGGAAATCGGGCTTTCGTTGGATGTTTCGCAGCTCTTCTCGATAGTTCGTGACCTAAGGGAACACGATTGGGCTAAGGTTGCATACAAGGATCACGTTCGACGCTATTCGGAAGAAGTTCGGAAGGTCGAAGAGGCGGAGATCGGCATTGTTAGCTGTTATGACGGCGTTGCCGACCTGACCAATTTTCTTATTGTCTCTAAGAGTGGAGGCAGGCTTCGTCTTCGTCAGGATGAAACTGGCACCCAAGAGTCGTTATATCCATATGTCTTTGCCACTCGACCTTACTCCGCTCAAGAGATTGCTCTCTTTGTGCCCCAGTGTATTTTTGGGAGCGGAGAAGAATCCGGCGCGACGCTATGGGCGAAATATGTCCGCGCAGTGCGGGGCGTGTGGGTGAAGCCCAAGCTTATCGACGACGCAGTTGAGCTCGAGAGTTTGACGGGGAACAGCGCTGAGCAAGTGGATTCGAAGTCAAGAGTATGGACTGTAGGCAAGCCAAGTAAGTCGCCAGTGCGGCTAGGCATTACCAGCCTTCTAACCACGAATGCATCGTGGTCTTCCTGCGCCGGAGGGGTAAGCGACCTTAGTCCGGCGCGATACCGGAGACTGGTGCGACTCATCAATCAGTGTCTTAAGTTGGTCCCCCGTCCAACCCATGTCTTGTTGCCAGAGGTGTCACTTCCAGAACGTTGGATTTCAAGTATTAGTGGGCGCTTAAGAGATGCAGGGATTAGCCTTATAGCTGGTCTTGACTACGCGCGAGTCTCGGGTGGTCGCATCTATAGTGAGGCGCTTCTAATGCTTTCTGACGATCGTCTGGGCTATCCGTCCACGGTGGAGATTCGTCAGCGGAAGTGCTTGCCGGCTCCTTCCGAAGAAGAGGAGCTTTACGTCAAATACGGACAGGAGTGGGACGAGCAGCCTCCTGAGAAGCCAGTCTATGATCACAAGGGCTTCTCTTTTGGCGTACTGGTCTGTTCAGAACTGCAGAGCATCTCCTATCGACAACGTTTTCAAGGGGAAGTCGATTCTTTGTTTGTGCTTTCTTGGAATCGGGACCTCGAAACATTTGGGGCCTTAGTCGAGTCCGCTGCGCTGGATGTGCATGCATACGTTGCGCTTGTGAATAATAGGTCGTATGGAGACAGTCGCGTGCGAGCGCCGATGAAAGATGCATATCGTCGGGATTTGTGTCGCGTGCGCGGCGGTGGCGACGACTATGTCGTTGTTGTTGATATCGATGTGAACTCGCTCCGTAGCTTTCAGTCTCGCGCAAAAAAATGGCCTCGCGATAATGATCCATTCAAGCCGGTTCCTGAGGGGTTTAATGTGTCGCCGCGCAGACGAAGATCACCCGCTTAAGCGAGGAGGAAAGGTGTGGAAAAACGAAAAACGGGGTCACCATTTCGCCGCCTCCGGTCAAGTGAACGAAGAAGAGCCTCCCGCTGACCGGGCCTGCACGTTGCGTCATTGCCTGCCACCGACTCCCGGTGTGTTTGTTTGATTGAGGCGGCACCATCGCCTCCGTCACCCTTCGGGATCTAGCCACTTGCGCGGCCCACGCGGTTTGCGCCCAACACTCGTTCGGTCTGCCGTCGTGCCGTCCACAGGCATGATCGCCTCAGAGTCGCAGTCTTGAAGACCACCCTTGCTTGGCTCAGGGCGTTGCCCCTCGCCCCGGTGCGATCCGGGCTTACACCACCTGCAGCCAGAGCCAGAGCGCGAGCAGGGTCGCGAGCAGGACGGGGGGAGTCAGCGCCAGGCCGACCTTCATGTACTGGCCCCAGGTGATCCGTTGGCCCTTGCCGGCGAGCACGTGCAGCCAAAGCAGGGTGGCGAGCGAGCCGATCGGGGTGAACTTGGGCCCGAGGTCGTTGCCGATGATGTTGGCGTAGACCATCAGCTCCCGCGTGAGTGCCGGCACGTGGGCGGCGTCGATGGCGAGCGCGCCTACCAGCGTGGCCGGCATGTTGTTCATCACCGAGGCCAGGCCGGCCACGGCAAATCCGGTGCCCACCGTCGCCGCCAGCGGGCCGTATCCGGCGAGGCGGTCGAGGATGGCGGTGGCCTCGCGCGTGAGCCACGCATGGCCCAGGCCATAGACAACCAGGTACATGCCGAGGGAGAACAGCACGATTTGCCAGGGCGCCCCGCGCAGGACCTTGACCAGCTGCACGCTGGCGCCGCGTCCGCCCGTGGCCCAGCGGCCGGCGATGGCCATGAGCGACAGCGCCGCGGCCCCGGTGACCAGGGCGGTGGGGACCCCGCGCGGGCCGGTCACGAAATACGCCAGCAGCAGCAGCGCCAGCAGCGGGAAGGCGGCGCGGAACACGGCGACATCGCGGATGGCGCTGCGCGGGGATTCCAGGTCCTCGACCCGGTAGGCGGCCGGCAGGTCGCGGTGGAACCACAGCCAGAGCACCAGCAGGGTCGCGGCCACCGAGACCAGGTTGACCGGCACCATCACCAGCGCGTAGCGGTCGAACGCGATCCCGAAGTAGTTGGCGGTCACGATGTTCACCAGGTTCGACACCACCAGCGGCAGGCTGGCGGTGTCGGCGATGAAGCCGCAGGCGACGGTGAAGGCCAGCGCGCCCGCGGGCGGGAACCGCAGCCGCAGCAGGATGGCCAGCACGATCGGCGTCAGCAGCAGGGCGGCGCCGTCGTTCGCGAAGACGGCGGAGATCGCCGCGCCCAGCAGCACGGTCAGCGGGAACAGGCGGCGCGGATCGCCGCCGCCCCAGCGCGCGATGTGCAGGGCCGCCCACGCGAAGAAGCCGGCTTCGTCCAGGATCAGGGAGATCACGATCAGCGCGACGAAGGTGAAGGTGGCGTCCCACACGATGGCCCATACCGTGCCCACGTCGTGCCAGCCGACCACGCCGGTGGCCAGCGCGACGGCGGCGCCGGCCAGCGCCGACCAGCCGATGCCGATCCCGCGGGGCTGCCAGATGACCACGACGAGGGTGGCGATGAAGATCGTCAGTGCGAGCATGGCAGTGTGTGGCGTGAGTTCAGAGGGCGCGCTGGTTGACGCGACGGGACAGGGCTTCGGCGCTTTCCACCCGCTCCGAGTAGCGGTTGGTCAGGTAGCGGGAGCGGCCGCGCACCAGCCAGGTGAACTTGGCCAGTTCCTCGCAGACATCCACCACCCGCAGGTAGTAGGGGGAGGGCCGCATCCGGCCGTCCTCGTCGAACTCCTGGTAGGCCTTGGGCACCGACGACTGGTTGGGGATGGTGACCATGCGCATCCAGCGGCCCAGGATGCGCAGCTGGTTGACCGCATTGAAGCTCTGCGAGCCGCCGCAGACCTGCATCACCGCCAGGGTCTTGCCCTGGGTGGGGCGGATCCCGCCCACTTCGAGCGGGATCCAGTCGATCTGCGCCTTCATGATCGCGGTCATCGCGCCGTGCCGCTCCGGGCTTACCCACAGCATGCCTTCGCACCAGTCGGCGAGGGCGCGCAGCTCGCTGACCTTCGGATGCCCGGGATCGGCGCCGTCGGGGAGCGGCAGGCCGTGCGGATCGAACATGCGCACGTCGCAGCCGAACCAGCGCAGTAGCCGCATGGCTTCCTGCGCTAGCAGGCGGGAATACGAGCGCTCGCGCAGCGAGCCGTACAGCACCAGCAGGCGCGGCGGGTGCCGGGGGTCGTCCGGCGTGGCCAGCGCCGCCACGTCGATGGGATGCAGCAGCGCCGGGTCGATGTTCGGCAGGTCGTCGAGGGGAACCGCGCTCATCGGGCCACCCCCGCGCTCGACACGATCTCGCCGTCTTCCTTGGTGAAGGTGGCCACCGGATGGGGCAGCAAGGCCAGCACCCGCTCCGAAGGGCGGCACAGCGCCGCGCCCTTGGCGGTCACCACGATCGGCCGGTTGATCAGGATCGGATGCGCCAGCATCGCGTCGAGCAGGGCGTCGTCGTCGAGCGTCGGGTCGTCCAGGCCGAGCGCGTCGTAGGGCGTGTCCTTGCGCCGGAGCAGGTCGCGCGTGGGGATGCCCATGGCGGCGATCAGCTGCCTGAGCGTGTCACGCGAGGGTGGGGTCTCCAGGTATTCGATCACCTCCGGGTCCTCGCCGGACTGGCGGATCATCGCCAGTGCATTGCGCGAGGTCCCGCAGGCCGGGTTGTGGTAGATGGTGACGGTCATGGCCGAAGGCGGTTGCAACGGGGACGGCGGCAGCGAAGTCGCGTGGGTCATGCCGCGGTCTCTGGTGCGCACTGGGGCGCCGGTGCGGCCAGCCCTCCGCAGATCTGGGGGTCGCCGGCGCAGCAGTCTTCGGTCAGGAAGGCCAGAAGTGCGCGCATCGCGTCGTAGCGGGCCGCGTACCACACCTGCCTGCCGGCCCGCCGGGACTCCAGCAGCCCGGCCCGTTCCAGGCTGGCCAGGTGAAAACTCATGCGCGTGGGCGGAATCGCAAGGCGGTTGGCGATCTCGCCGGAAGGCAGGCCCGCGGGCCCGGCGCGGACCAGCATCCGGAAGGCGGCCAGACGATCGGCATGCGCAAGCGCGGACAGGGCAGAGATGGCGGATGCGTCGTTCACTCTGCGATTATGCAACAATATTCGTATTATTGGATAGTGATGTCGGGGCACCTCTTGCGGCGCACGGCCGGGCGGCAGCCGGCGCGTCCGCCATCGGTGCGGTGAGCGCCCGCGGCTTACGCGGCCTTGCCGGCCAGCTGCCGCAGCACGTACTGCAGCAGGCCGCCGTGGCGGGCGTATTCCACTTCCTTGGGGGTGAGCAGCAGCACGTCCACCTCGAACCGCGTCTGGTGGCCGTCGGCGCGGGTGGCGGTGACGGTCGCGGTCTTCGCTTCGCCATCGGCCAGCCCGGTGATGGAGTAGGTCTCGCTGCCGTACAGTCCCAGCGACTGCGCGGTCTCGCCGTCGCGGAAGCGCAGCGGCAGCACGCCCATGCCGACCAGGTTGCTGCGGTGGATGCGCTCGAAGCTCTCGGCGATCACCGCCTTCACGCCCAGCAGGTTGGTGCCCTTGGCCGCCCAGTCGCGGCTGGAGCCGGTGCCGTATTCCTTGCCGGCGATCACCACCAGCGGCACGCCGTCGGCCTTGTACTTCATCGCCGCGTCGTAGATGGCCAGCTTCTCGCGGCCGCCATCGCGCCCGAAGTACAGGGTGTTGCCGCCTTCCTCGCCGCCGAGCATCAGGTTCTTGATGCGGATGTTGGCGAAGGTGCCGCGCACCATCACGTCGTCGTTGCCGCGGCGGCTGCCGTAGCTGTTGAAGTCCACCGGCTGCACCCCGCGCGCGATGAGGTAGCGGCCCGCCGGGGAATCCTTCTTGATGCTGCCGGCGGGGCTGATGTGGTCGGTGGTGATGGAGTCGCCGAACAGGCCCAGCACGCGCGCGCCGGCGATGTCGTCGATCCGCCCCGGCTGCATGGTCATGCCTTCGAAGTAGGGCGGGTTCTTGATGTAGGTGGAAGCCGCATTCCACGCATACCGCTCGCCGTCCGGGGAGGCGATGGCGTTCCAGCGCGCATCGCCCTGGAAGACGTTGGCGTAGTTGTGGCGGTACAGGTCCGGGCCGAGGGTGGCGGCGATGGTGTCGGCTACCTCGCGCGCGCTCGGCCACAGGTCCTTCAGATACACCGGCGCGCCGTCGCGGTCGTGGCCCAGCGGCTCGCGGGTGAGATCGATCTCGGTGCTGCCGGCCAGCGCATACGCCACCACCAGCGGCGGGCTGGCCAGGTAGTTCATCTTCACCTCGGCGTGGATGCGGCCCTCGAAGTTGCGGTTGCCGGACAGCACCGAAGCCACGCACAGGTCACCGGCGGCGATGGCGGCGCTCACCTCCACCGGCAGCGGCCCGGAATTGCCGATGCAGGTGGTGCAGCCGTAGCCCACCACGTCGAACCCCAGCTGTTCCAGCGCCGGCATCAGGCCGGCCTTCTGCAGGTAGTCGGTCACCACCCGCGAGCCGGGCGCCAGCGAAGTCTTGACCCACGGCTTGCGCCGCAGCCCGCGTGCGACCGCATTGCGTGCCAGCAGGCCGGCGGCCACCATCACCGCGGGGTTGGAGGTATTGGTGCAGGAGGTGATGGCGGCGATCACCACCGCGCCGTCCTTCAGCCGCACCGACTGGCCGTCGATCACGGCGTCGGCCTGGCCCTTGGCCAGATGCCGATTGCCGACCGCGGCATCGCCGCCTTCGGCGATGAAGTCGGCCACGTCCGCGCCGCGCTGCTCGCGCGCGGCGGTGAGCTGGGCGATGGCGGCGCGGCTGTTGGCCGGCACGTCACCGAGCAGTACCCGGTCCTGCGGCCGCTTGGGCCCGGCCAGCGAGGGGCGCACCGTGCCCATGTCCAGTTCCAGGGTGCTGCTGTAGTGCGCGTGCGGGCTGTCGGGCGCGTGCCACAGGCCCTGCGCCTTGGCATAGGCCTCGACCAGCGCGATCTGCTCCTCGCTGCGGCCGGACAGGCGCAGGTAGGCCAGCGATTCGGCGTCGATCGGGAAGATGCCGCAGGTGGCGCCGTATTCCGGCGCCATGTTGCCGATGGTGGCGCGGTCGGCCAGCGGCAGGTGCTGCAGGCCGTCGCCGTAGAACTCCACGAACTTGCCCACCACGCCGTGCTGGCGCAGCATCTGGGTGACGGTCAGCACCAGATCGGTGGCGGTGGTGCCCTCGGGCAGCCGCCCGGTCAGGCGGAAGCCCACCACCTGCGGGATCAGCATCGACGACGGCTGGCCCAGCATCGCCGCCTCCGCCTCGATCCCGCCCACGCCCCAGCCCAGCACCCCCAGGCCGTTGACCATGGTGGTATGGCTGTCGGTGCCGAACACGGTGTCGGGGAAAGCCCAGGTCACGCCCTCCACCTCCCGCGTCATCACCACCCGCGCCAGGTATTCCAGGTTCACCTGGTGCACGATGCCGGTGCTGGGCGGCACCACCTTGAAATTGGCGAACGCCTTCTGGCCCCAGCGCAGGAAGCCGTAGCGTTCGGCGTTGCGCTCGAATTCGATGCGGCCGTTGATGTCCAGCGCGTCCGGGCGGGCGAAGGCATCCACCTGCACCGAGTGGTCGATCACCAGCTCGGAAGGGATCTGCGGGTTGATCTGCTCGGGCCGTCCGCCCAGCGCCACCACCGCGTCGCGCATCGCCGCCAGGTCCACCACGCAGGGCACGCCGGTGAAGTCCTGCAGCACCACCCGCGCCGGCATGAACGCGATCTCGGTGTCCGGCTCGGCCTTCGGGTCCCACTGCGCCAGCGCCTCGATATGCTCGCGGCCGACCGTGATGCCGCCATCCTCGTGGCGCAGCAGGTTTTCCAGCAGGATTTTCAGCGAATAGGGTAGGCGGGCGATGTCGAACCGTTCGCCCAGCTTCGGCAGGCTGTGGAAAGCGTACTCGCGGCCGTTAACGTGCAGGCGGTCTTGGGTTGCGAGGGAGTTGCGCATGGGAAGACTCCTGGGAGAAGGTGCCCGCGGGCGCAGGCGATGGCGCTATGGTGCGCCTGCGATGTTAAGCCGGATTGAATTGCGACGAGGGCGGTGAGCGATGGCGAACATGCGCATGTCCTGCGGCCTGGCCGCCCTGCTGCCGGCAAGCGCGCCCGCCGCAGCGGGACAAGGCGTGGCCGATGGCTGGGTCGTGCTGGCGGTGGTGCTGGCCTTCGTGCTCGGTGCTGTCCTGGCGTACGCGCTGGGCGGAGCGGCCCGGCGCACCGCGGCGCGGCTGGCGCGCGAGGCCGAGGCCAAGGCCGCCGAGCAGCGCCGCCAGGGCGAGCAGCTGTTGGCCGTGCTGCACGAGCGTGATGCCCTGATGGCGCGCATGCAGGAGCGCGAGCGCGATTTCGCGCGGCTGGCCTCCGAGGACGCGCTGACCGGCCTGCCCAACGGCCGCGCCTTCGACGAGCAGCTGGCCCTGAGCTTCGCGCGCTCCAAGCGCCACGGGCAGCCGCTGAGCCTGGTGCTGCTGGACATCGACCACCTCAAGCAGGTGAACGAAAGCTGGTCGCATGCGGTCGGCGACCACGTGCTGGTGGAGGCGGCGCGGCTGCTGCGCGCGGTGTGCCGGCTGTCCGACCTGCCGGCGCGGCTGGGCGGCGACACCTTCGCGGTGATCCTCACCGACACCGGCCGCGACGGCGGCTGGCGCCTGTGCGAACGCCTGCAGCATGCGTTCGCGCGGCATACGGCCTGGCCGGCCGACGGCACCGGCCCGAACTACGTCACCTTCAGCGCCGGGCTGGTGGAGCTGGGCGCGCAGGACGAGGCGCCGGCCCAGTTCTTCCAGCGCTGCGACCGCGCCCTGTACCTGGCCCGGCATGCCGGAGGCGCGCGCACCGGGCTTGGCTGAATGCCGCCGAGCCGGGACAGGCCGGGCTGCACGGCCGTCGAAAGTATGTAATAAAAAGTATGTATAATTTCGGCCTACCATAGAGCCGGAGCCCGCCCGTGGAAGCCACCGTCGCCGAACGCGGCCAGATCACCCTGCCCAAGCCCGTGCGCGACGCGCTGGGCCTGACCAAGGGCAGCGTGCTGAAGGTAGAGCTGGATGGCGGCCGCATCGTGCTCAGCAAGCACGTGGACGACGCCATTTCGCGGGTGCGCGGCAAGTTCGCGCTGGATGCGCCGGCCGCCAAGGGCAAGGGCGCGTGATCGCGGTCGATGCCCCGGTGCTGGCCGAGCTGCTGGCCGACGGCACGCACGCCGACGCCGTGGAGGCCACCTTGCGCCAGGCGCTGGGCAACGGCCGGGTGGTGGTCTGCGATGCCGCGCTGGCGCAGCTGTCGGCCAGCCTGCGCAACGGCGCCGAGGCGCTGGCCGCGCTGGAGGAAATGGGCATCCATTTCAGCCCGGTCGAGGCCAAGTCGGCGCTGCGCGCCGGCGAGATGCAGCGCCGCCAGCGCCAGCGCGGCGAGCCGCCGCGGGCACTGCACGAGTTCCTGGTCGGCGCGCACGCCCTGCTGCAGTGCGATGCGCTGATCACCTTCGATGCCGGATTCCACCGCGATTACTTCAAGGGCCTGAAGCTGATCGTTCCCAAGGACTAAAGGCCCATCCCCCCACCCCGCACCCAAGGACATTCCCCATGCTGGACGCCTATCGCAAGCACCAGGCCGAGCGCGCCGCCCTCGGCATCCCGCCGCTGCCGCTGAACGCGCAGCAGACCGCCGACCTGATCGAGCTGCTGAAGGCACCGCCGGCCGGCGAGGAGGCCTTCCTGCTCGACCTGCTGGTGAACCGCGTGCCGGCCGGCGTGGACGACGCCGCCAAGGTCAAGGCCAGCTATCTGGCCGCGCTGGCCTTCGGCAGCGAGAAGAACCCGCTGATCAGCCGCGCCCGCGCCACCGAACTGCTGGGCACCATGCTCGGCGGCTACAACGTGGCGCCGCTGGTGCAGCTGCTGGACGACGCCGAGGTCGGCGCGGTGGCCGCCGACGCGCTCAAGCACACCCTGCTGGTGTTCGATGCGTTCCACGACGTGGAGGAAAAGGCCAAGGCCGGCAACGCCAACGCCCGCGCCGTGCTGGAAAGCTGGGCGAATGCCGAGTGGTTCACCAGCAAGCCGGAGGTGCCGGCCTCGCTGACCATCACCGTGTTCAAGGTGCCGGGCGAGACCAATACCGACGACCTGTCGCCGGCGCCGGACGCCACCACCCGGCCGGACATCCCGCTGCACGCGCTGGCGATGCTGAAGAACAAGCGCCCGGACGCGCCGTTCGTGCCGGAGGAAGACGGCAAGCGCGGCCCGATCGGCGAGATCCTGAAGCTGAAGGAGAAGGGCCACCTGGTCGCCTACGTCGGCGACGTGGTGGGCACCGGCTCCAGCCGCAAGTCGGCCACCAACAGCGTGCTGTGGTGGACCGGCGACGACATCCCCTACATCCCCAACAAGCGCGCCGGCGGCGTGTGCCTGGGCGGCAAGATCGCGCCGATCTTCTACAACACCATGGAAGACGCGGGCGCGCTGCCGATCGAGCTCGACGTGTCGAAGATGGAGCACGGCGATGTCATCGAACTGCGCCCGTACGAGGGCAAGGCACTGAAGAACGGCGAGGTGATCGCCGAGTTCGCGCTGAAGTCCGAGGTGCTGTTCGACGAGGTGCGCGCCGGTGGCCGCATCCCGCTGATCATCGGCCGCGGCCTGACCGGCAAGGCGCGCGAGGCGCTGGGCCTGCCGGCCACCGACTTGTTCCGCCTGCCGGTGACCCCGCCAGACACCGGCAAGGGCTTCACCCTGGCCCAGAAGCTGGTCGGCCGCGCCTGCGGCCTGCCGGAAGGCAAGGGCATGCGCCCGGGCACCTACTGCGAGCCGAAGATGACCTCGGTGGGCAGCCAGGACACCACCGGCCCGATGACCCGCGACGAGCTGAAGGACCTGGCCTGCCTGGGCTTCAGCGCGGACCTGGTGATGCAGAGCTTCTGCCACACCGCCGCCTACCCGAAGCCGGTGGACGTGAAGACCCACCACACCCTGCCGGAGTTCATCTCCACCCGCGGCGGCGTCTCGCTGCGCCCGGGCGACGGCATCATCCACAGCTGGCTCAACCGCATGCTGCTGCCCGACACCGTGGGCACCGGCGGCGACTCGCACACCCGCTTCCCGATCGGCATCTCGTTCCCGGCCGGCTCCGGCCTGGTCGCGTTCGCCGCGGCCACCGGCGTGATGCCGCTGGACATGCCGGAATCCGTGCTGGTGCGCTTCAAGGGCAAGCTGCAACCGGGCGTCACCCTGCGTGACCTGGTGCACGCGATCCCGCTGTACGCGATCAAGCAGGGCCTGCTGACGGTCGCCAAGCAGGGCAAGAAGAACATCTTCTCCGGCCGCATCCTCGAGATCGAAGGCCTGCCGAACCTGAAGGTGGAGCAGGCGTTCGAGCTGGCCGACGCCTCCGCCGAGCGCTCCGCCGCCGCCTGCACCGTGCGCCTGGACAAGGCCCCGATCATCGAATACCTCACCAGCAACATCACCCTCCTGAAGTGGATGATCGCCGAGGGCTACCAGGACGCCCGCACCCTGCAGCGCCGCATCGCCAAGATGGAGGCGTGGCTGGCCAACCCGCAGCTGCTGGAGCCGGATGCCGACGCCGAGTACGCGGCGGTGATCGAGATCGACATGGACGAGATCGTCGAGCCGATCGTGTGCTGCCCGAACGACCCGGACGATGCCAAGACCCTGTCCGATGTGGCCGGCGCCAAGATCGACGAGGTGTTCATTGGCTCGTGCATGACCAACATCGGCCACTTCCGTGCCGCGGCCAAGCTGCTGGAAGGCAAGCGCGACATCCCGACCCGGCTGTGGATCGCGCCGCCCACCAAGATGGACGCCGCCGAGCTGACCAACGAGGGCCACTACGGCACGTTCGGCACCGCCGGCGCGCGCATGGAGATGCCGGGCTGCTCGCTGTGCATGGGCAACCAGGCGCAGATCCGCGAGGGCAGCACCGCGATGTCCACCTCGACCCGCAACTTCCCCAACCGCCTCGGCCGCAACACCAACGTGTACCTGGGCTCGGCGGAACTGGCGGCGATCTGCGCGCGCCTGGGCCGCATCCCGACCCGCGAGGAGTACATGGCGGACATCGGCGTCATCAACGCCAATGGAGATGCCATCTACCGCTACATGAACTTCGACCAGATCGAGGAGTACCGACAGGTGGCGGATTCGGTCGCGGCCTGATCGCCTTCCATCGATCCCGCACGACGAAACGCCCGGCAGCGATGCCGGGCGTTTCCGTTTGGCAATTCGGCGTCAGTGGGCTGTCGTCTGCGCCAGCGTGGAACCGGCGGTGATGCGAGCGGTCAGCCGAGCAGCGCATCCAGCGCGGCCGCCATCTGGCGGCGGGCGAACACGAAATCCCACAGGCTTCCGCCGAGCTGGCGCCACAGCACGGCGGCGCGCAGGGCGGCCAGCAGCAGGGCGCGGATCTCGGCCACTACCCCGGCCTGGCCGAGGTAGTGCGGGTTGCCCTGCACCATCACCCGCGGGCGCAGGGTGCTGAGGGTGTCGGCGTAGAGGCGGGCGAGGTCGGCGATCACGTCCGGATGCGCGCTGCCGATGTCATCCGCGCGCGGCGCGATCCGGCGCAGCCCGGCCTGCACCTTGTTCGCCAGCGCGGCGTTGCGGATGAAGCGGCGCTCCAGCTGCAGCACGGCTAGCGCCAGCTTGCCTAGCGCTTCGTCCTTGCTGCCGTTGGCGAGGTAGTCGCGCAGCTGGCGCAGGCCGATGCGCAACTCGCGCGCGCTGCCGAACACGCTTTCGGTATCGCGGGCGTCGATCCGGAACACGCTTTCCAGCGCAGTCTGCACCTGCACCTGATCGGATTGGCCGGTGTCGGCGATCCGGCGCACCTGCGCCAGCGCCTGCAGCAGCCCGGCCAGGGCCAGCACGCGGTCTTGGTAGGGATGGGTCATGCGGTCTTCACGGCTTCGATTCGGGAACGGGGGCGTCGGTGGCGGCGATCACGGCGCCGCCCAGGCACGCCTCGCCATCGTAGAGCACCACCGATTGGCCGGGCGTGACCGCGCGCTGTGGGCGCTCGAAGCGCACCGACAGGCTGCCGTCGTCGTGGACCTCGACCACGCAGGGCTGGTCCGGCTGGCGGTAACGGGTCTGCGCGGTGCAGGAGAAGCGCGTCGCCGGGGGCGCGCCTGCCACCCAGTGCGCCGGCTCGCTGCGCAGGGCGTGCGACAGCAGCCACTGACTGTCGTGGCCCTGGTCGACGTACAGCAGGTTGCGCGCCACGTCCTTGGCCACCACGAACCACGGCGCCTGCGGGCGCCCGCGCACGCCGCCGATGTTCAGGCCTTCGCGCTGGCCGAGGGTGAAATAGAACACCCCGGGATGGGTGCCGATGCGGACGCCGTCGGGGGTGCGCATCTCGCCTTCCCGGGCCGGCAGGTACTGCGCCAGGAAGCGGCGGAAATCGCGCTCGCCGATGAAGCAGATGCCGGTGGAGTCCTTCTTGCCCGCGGTGCGCAGGCCGTGGGCGGCGGCGATCGCGCGCACCTCCTGCTTGCGCAGCTCGCCCAGCGGGAAGCGGGTGGCGGCCAGCTGCGCCTGCCCCAGCTGGTGCAGGAAATAGCTCTGGTCTTTGCTGCGATCGACCGCCCGCAGCAGCCGGAACGTCCCGCCCTGGGCATCGACGCGCGCGTAGTGGCCGGTGGCGATGGCCTCGGCGCCGAGTTCGCGCGCGGCGTCGAGGAAGTGCTTGAACTTGATCTCGCGGTTGCACAGCACGTCCGGGTTCGGCGTGCGGCCGGCCGCGTATTCCGCGAGGAAATGCCGGAATACGCCGTCCCAGTATTCCTTCGAGAAATCGCGGAAGCGGATCGGGATGCCCAGCGCGCCGCAGACCGCCACCGCGTCGCGGCGGTCGTCCTCGGCCCGGCATTCGCCCGCGCCATCGTCGGCCCAGTTCTGCATGAACAGCCCGGTCACCGCGTGGCCGGCATCGCGCAGCAGCAGGGCGGCGACCGACGAATCCACGCCGCCGGAGACCCCGACGACGATGCGCGTGGCAGGGCTCATGCGATGTGCCGGGCCAGCGCCAGCGGGTGGCGGCTGCCGCCGAGGTAGTCGGCGACCGTGCGCCAGACCAGCGGGCTGCGGTGGCGCGCGGCCTCCGCCTGCAGCTGGGTGGGGGTGAGCCACAGGGCGCGCACGATGCCTTCGTCGAGGGGGGCACCCGCGATTTCGTCCAGCGGCTCGGCCGCGAAGGCGAACCGCAGGTAGTGCCGCTGCGTTTCCGGTGCCCTCCACTGGTAGGTGCCAACCAGGTGGGTGATGCGGACGTTCCAGCCGGTCTCTTCGCGGGTTTCGCGCAGGGCGGCGTCGATCAGGCTTTCGTCGGGTTCCAGGTGACCGGCCGGCTGGTTGAGCACCAGCCGGCCAGCCACGCGCTCTTCGACGCAGAGCAGGCGTCCGTCCCGGACCACGACCGTGGCCACGGTCACGTCCGGCTGCCAGAAGCGCCCCTCGCGATAGCTCATCAGAGTGCGTCCTTGTTCCCGGACAGTTCGATTTCCTTGTTGTCCGCACTTTCCGCGGCAACCTCGATGGCGGCTTCCAGCTGGGCTGCGTCGACGCTGTCCGGCAGTTTGATCACGAAATAAAGGGTGTCGTCCAAAACTTCCCATGCGCCGATTTTCTGGGTCCGGCTTTCCTCGAGGAGTGCGAGCGCCTGCTTGGCTACCCCGTCGTCTGCTACCCGGCCTGCCGGCGAGAACACTTCGCGCACGCGCAGGCCCCTCACCGATTCGGTGGTGCCCGAGACGAACACCAGTTGGGTGCGATTCTCTGATTTATAGGAAACCAGGATCTTGTAATCGCCGTCGCCGTCGATTTCGTACTTGATCCCGCGGGCCTCCAGCCTGGCTTTGACCGACGCATCGCTGGCGTGGGCGGGGAGGGCGGCGAGGGGTAACAGGCAGGCAAGGAAGAGGCAAGGCAGACGCATGGGATCTCCGGAAGTGGTATTCGAGGTCTGCCAGAAGAGGGGGGGCGCCACCGGCAGGAAGGGCGCCCGTATAATTTGCCCATGCCGACCCAGCCCGACAAGCCGCAGCACCAGCAGCCCGACCACGGGGTGGCGGTGGCGCCGGCGCGCCCGGAGGTGACCCGGCCGCCGCTATACACCGTCCTGTTGCTGAACGACGACTACACCCCGATGGACTTCGTGGTGGATGTGCTGATGCAGTTCTTCGCCCTCGACCTGGAAAGGGCCACCCAGGTGATGTTGCACGTGCATACCCGCGGACGCGGCGTGTGCGGGGTGTACACCCGCGAGATCGCCGAATCCAAGGTGGCCCAGGTCAACGAATACGCCCGCCTGAACCAGCATCCGCTGTTGTGCACGATGGAACGCAGCTAGCCCGCCCGGGGGCTTGTGCCGGCGGGGAATGCGCCTTACATAGGAGGCACGCTTCCCCCAAGAGCCGCCCCCATGTTCAGCAAGGATCTCGAGCAAACCATCGGCCAGTGCTACAAGCACGCCCGCGAAGCGCGCTACGAGTTCATGACGGTCGAACACCTGCTGCTGGCGCTGCTGGACAACCCGTCGGCGGAGGCGGTGCTGCGCGCGGTCAACGCCGACCTGCCGCGCCTGCGCGACGAGCTGGAGAACGCGATCGAGGTCTCGGTCAACCGCCTGCCCGAGGATGACGGCCGCGACACCCAGCCCACGCTGGGCTTCCAGCGCGTGCTGCAGCGCGCGGTGTACCACGTGCAGTCCTCCGGCAAGAAGGAGGTCACCGGCGCCAACGTCCTGGTGGCGATCTTCGGCGAGAAGGACTCGCACGCCGTCTATTTCCTCAACCAGCAGGACGTGCACCGGCTGGACGTGGTGAATTACCTCTCGCACGGCATTTCGCGCACGGACGAGGAGCCGGGCCAGCCGGCCGCGGACGGCGAGGCCAAGCCCGAGGGCGGCGAGGGCGAGGCCAAGTCCGACCCGCTGGCGGAGTTCGCCAGCAACCTCAACGCGCTGGCCGCGGCCGGCAAGATCGACCCGCTGGTGGGCCGCGCCGAGGAGATCGAGCGCACCATCCAGGTGCTCTGCCGCCGGCGCAAGAACAACCCGCTGTACGTGGGCGAGTCCGGGGTGGGCAAGACCGCGCTGGCGGAAGGCCTGGCCAAGCGGATCGTGGACGGCGAGGTGCCGGCGGTGCTGCAGGAGGCGGTGATCTATTCGCTCGACCTCGGCGCGCTGGTCGCCGGCACCAAGTACCGCGGCGACTTCGAGAAACGCCTGAAGGGCGTGCTGGCGGCGCTGAAGAAGCAGCCGAACGCGATCCTGTTCATCGACGAGATCCACACCATCATCGGCGCCGGCTCGGCCAGCGGCGGCACCATGGATGCCTCCAACCTGATCAAGCCGGTGCTGGCCAACGGCGAGCTGCGCTGTATTGGCTCCACCACCTTCCAGGAATACCGCGGCGTGTTCGAGAAAGACCGCGCGCTGGCGCGGCGCTTCCAGAAGATCGACATCGTCGAGCCGACGGTAGGCGAGGCGGTGGAGATCCTCAAGGGCCTGAAGGCCAAGTACGAGGCCCACCACGAGGTGGCCTACGCCGACGACGCCATCCGCGCCGCGGTGGACCTGTCGGTCAAGCACATCGGCGACCGCCTGCTGCCGGACAAGGCGATCGACGTGATCGACGAGGCCGGCGCCCGCCAGCGCCTGCAGCCGCCGGAGGCGCGCAAGCACCTGATCGACGTGGAGGAGATCGAGACCATCGTGGCGCGCATGGCGCGCATCCCGGCCAAGCAGGTCAGTGCCTCCGACAAGGACGTGCTGCAGCACCTGGAGCGCAACCTGAAGATGGTGATCTTCGGCCAGGACCCGGCGATCGAGACCCTGGCCAGCGCGATCAAGCTGGCGCGCTCGGGCCTGGGCAACCCCGACAAGCCGATCGGCAGCTTCCTGTTCGCCGGCCCCACCGGCGTGGGCAAGACCGAGGTCACCCGCCAGCTGGCCATGCAGCTGGGGATCGAGCTGATCCGCTTCGACATGAGCGAGTACATGGAGCCGCATTCGGTGAGCCGCCTGATCGGCGCGCCCCCCGGCTACGTGGGCTTCGACCAGGGCGGCCTGCTGACCGAGAAGATCGTCAAGACCCCGCACTGCGTGCTGCTGCTGGACGAGATCGAGAAGGCGCACCCGGACATCTTCAACATCCTGCTGCAGGTGATGGACCGCGGCGCGCTGACCGACACCAACGGGCGCGAGGCCAACTTCCGCAACGTGGTGCTGGTGATGACCACCAACGCCGGCGCCACCCAGGCGGCGCGGCGTAGCATTGGCTTCACCAAGCAGGACCACAGCCCGGACGCGATGGAGGCGATCCGCCGCGGCTTCACCCCGGAGTTCCGCAACCGGCTGGATGCGATCGTGCAGTTCCAGGCGCTGGGCTTCGAGCACATCCTGCGGGTGGTGGACAAGTTCCTGATCGAGCTGGAAACCCAGCTGCACGAGAAGAAGGTGACGCTGTCGGCCACCCCGGCCGCGCGCGAGTGGCTGGGCCAGCAGGGCTTCGATCCGCTGATGGGCGCACGCCCGATGGCGCGCCTGATCCAGGACAAGATCAAGCGCCCGCTGGCGGACGAGCTGCTGTTCGGCAAGCTGGTCGATGGCGGCCGGGTCGCGCTGGATGCGGTCGATGGCGAGCTGGTGCTGGACGTGCAGCCCGAGCCGGAGAAGCTGCTGCCGGCGGTGCTGGCGTAAACCCGGATGCCGGAGGCGCGGATCGGGCTGCTCGCGGTCGTGGACGCGGCCGCCGAGGCCGATGCGCAGGGCCTGGGCTGGCTCACCGATGCCGAGCAGCGGCGCCTGCAGGCGATCACCGCCCCGGCGCGACGTGCCAGCTTCCTGGCCGGGCACTGGCAGGCGCGCAGGCAGGCCGGGCAGTGGCTGGGGCTGGCGCCCGACCGGATCGAATGGGCGACGGATGCGCAGGGCCGGCCGCGGCTGTGCCTTGCCGGCGAGGCGCTGCCGCTGCATCTGTCCCTGAGCCATAGCGGCGACTGGCTGGCGCTGGTGCTGGCGGAGGTGCCGGTGGGGATCGACCTCGAGTTGCCCCGGCGCGCCCGCGACTGGGAGGCGCTGGCGCGGTTCGCGTTCGCGCCGGAAGAATGCCGGCGCGTGCAGGCCGCGCCCGACGAGGCTGCGCGTGCGGCCGTGTTCCATCGGCTGTGGGCGCTCAAGGAAGCGCAGGCCAAGCGCAGCGGTGCGGGGCTGGGCGCACGCGCCGCGCGCACCGTCTGCGCGCATCCGGCGCAGGCTGCGGATGCCGAGGCCTGGAGCTGGTCCTGCGGCGACGGCGCGCTGGCGTTGGCCGCCGCGCCCGGAGTGTGCTGGACGCTGGAGGGCGCCGGCCCGGGCATGGGAGTGGCCGCTGGCTGGCGCTACGCGCCTGCAATGGCAGCGCCGATCCAGGATTGACGTTCACGCGATCACCCCAGTATCTTGGGGTCGTCGGTTCCGACAGCCACAAGCTGTCGGATGAAAAGGGAAGCCGGTCCAGGTGTCTGTGCACCCAATCCGGCGCTGCCCCGCAGCGGTAGGTGGAGACGAGGTCGCGATTCGCACTGGGACGGTGGTCCTGGGAAGCGGCGACCGAGGCGGCCGGAGGCATCCGGCCACATCCACGAGCCCGAAGACCTGCCGACAGCCGCGCGAAGCACGCCGCGCGGTGCCGGCCGCGGAGTCTCCGGGGGGAGATGGCCGGTGCAGCAGGGGCAGTCCGCGTGCCGTCGGCGCGCCGGTCGCACCCCCTGCGACACCGCGCCGCCATCCTGTGGTTCCGATGCCATCCGCGCCTGCGAGGGACAGGCCCGGGCCCGTGCATCACGCATGGAGAACCACGATGTCGCCTTCCGATGCCGCGCTGGCCGCCGCGCCTGCCGCTCCCGCCTTCGACCTCACCCCGCCGCCCACCGCCACCGGCATGCGCGTGACCAAGCGCAATGGCGGCAGCGAGCCGGTGGACCTCAACAAGATCGTGCGCGCGATCACCCGCGCGGCCGAGGGCCTGCACGCGGTGGAGCCGATGCGGGTGGCCACCCGCACCATCTCCGGACTGTACGACGGTGCCACCACCGCCGAGCTGGACGAACTCTCGATCCGCACCGCGGCGCTGCTGACCGGCGAGGAGCCCGAATACGGCCGCCTGGCCGCGCGCCTGCTCGCCGGGGTGATCGCCAAGGAAGTGGCGGGGCAGGAGATCCATGCGTTCTCGCAGTCGGTGCAGCGCGCGCATGAGGTCGGGCTGGCCAACGACCGCCTGCTCGGCTTCGTGCAGGCGCATGCGCGCAAGCTCAATGCCGCGATCGCGCCGGAGCTGGATCGCGAGTTCGACTACTTCGGCCTGCGCACCCTGTACGACCGCTACCTGCTGCGCCATCCGCACACCCGCAAGGTGATCGAGACCCCGCAGCAGTTCTTCATGCGCATCGCCTGCGCGCTGAGCCAGGACGTGGGCGAGGCGATCGCGCTCTACCAGGGCATGGCGCGCCTGGAGTACCTGCCGTCCAGCCCGACCCTGTTCAATTCCGGCACCCGCCACGAGCAGCTCTCGTCCTGTTTCCTGCTGGATTCGCCGCAAGACTCTTTGGAGTCGATCTACCAGCGCTACGGCCAGATCGCGCAGCTGTCCAAGTTCAGCGGCGGCATCGGCGTGAGCTGGTCGCGGGTACGCGCGCGCGGCGCGCTGATCCGCTCCACCAACGGCTTCAGCAACGGCATCGTGCCCTGGCTGAAGACGCTGGATGCCTCGGTCGCCGCGGTCAACCAGGGCGGCAAGCGCAAGGGCGCGGCCTGCGTGTACCTGGAGACCTGGCATGCCGACATCGAGGATTTCCTGGAACTGCGCGACAACACCGGCGATGAGATGCGCCGCACCCACAACCTCAATCTCGCCCACTGGGTGCCGGACCTGTTCATGCGCCGGGTCGAGGCCGACCAGGACTGGTCGCTGTTCGACCCGGCGCAGGTGCCGGAGCTGGTGGATCTGTACGGCGAGGATTTCGAGCGCGCCTACACCCAGGCCGAAGCGCAAGGGAAAGCCGTACGCACGCTGCCGGCACGCAAGCTGTACGCGCGGATGATGCGCACCCTTGCCGAGACCGGCAACGGCTGGATGACCTTCAAGGACAAATGCAACCGCGCCTGCAACCAGACCGCGCTGCCCGGCAACGTGGTGCACCTGTCCAACCTGTGCACGGAAATCCTGGAAGTCACCTCGGATGCCGAAACCGCGGTCTGCAATCTCGGCTCGATCAACCTCGCCCGCCACTTCGATGCGGACGGGCAATTCGATTTCGAGAAACTGGCCGAGACCGTGCGCATGGCCGTGCGCCAGCTGGACCGGGTGATCGACCTCAACTTCTACCCGATCGAGCCGGCGCGTCGCGGCAACCTGCGCTGGCGCCCGGTGGGGCTGGGCTGCATGGGGCTGCAGGATGTGTTCTTCCGCCTGCGTCTGCCGTTCGACAGCGAACCGGCGCGCGCGCTGTCGCGCAAGATCGCCGAGGAGATCTACTACCACGCGCTGGAGACGTCCTGCGCGCTGGCGCAGGAGCTCGGGGCGCATCCGGCCTTTGCCGACACCCGCGCCGCGCGCGGCGAGCTGCAGTTCGATGCCTGGGGCGTGCAGCCGGATGATCCGGCGCGCTGGTGCGCGCTGCGCGAGCGCATCCAGGCGCACGGCCTGCGCAACTCGCTGCTGGTGGCGATCGCGCCGACCGCGACGATCGCCTCGATCGCCGGCTGCTACGAATGCATCGAGCCGCAGGTGTCCAACCTGTTCAAGCGCGAAACGCTGTCCGGCGATTTCCTGCAGGTCAACCGCTACCTGGTCGAGGAGCTCAAACGCCTCGGCCTGTGGACGCCGGAGATGCGCGATGCGATCAAGCTGGCCGAAGGGTCGATCCAGAACCTTTCGCAGATTCCGGAAGTCCTGCGCGAAATCTACCGCACCGCCTGGGAGCTGCCGATGCGCAGCCTGATCGACATGGCCGCCGAGCGCGGGGCCTTCATCGACCAGTCCGCCTCGCTCAACCTGTTCATGGAAAGCCCGACCATCGGTGCGCTGTCGTCGATGTACATGTACGCCTGGAAAAGAGGCCTCAAAACCACCTACTACCTGCGCTCGCGCCCGGCGACGAAGATCGCCAAGACCACCGTCTCCGCCTACACCCCGGCCCAGGCCGTGGCCTGCTCGCTGGAGAACCCGGAGAGCTGCGAGGCCTGCCAGTAATGCCTGGAAACCCCTCTCCCTGCGGGAGAGGGGCTGGGGTGAGGGTACGGCGAAACCCAGCCATCGCCGCCTCACCGAACTCCCATCCGGCGCTGTGCGCCAACTTCTCCCAAGGGGAGAGGGAAAAACGAGGTTTCCCATGTCCGTACAACCCCGCCAAATGCTGCTCGACCCCGGCTTCGACCTCACCCTGCGGCCGATGCGCTATCCGCAGTTCTACGAGATGTACCGCAACGCCATCCGCAACACCTGGACGGTGGAGGAGATCAATTTCGAGATTGACCTCGGCGATTTGCGCCACAAGATGACGCCGGCCGACCGCCACCTGATCCACCGCCTGGTGGCGTTTTTCGCCACCGGCGATTCGATCGTGGCCAACAACCTGGTGCTCAACCTGTACCAGCACCTCAACGCGCCGGAGGCGCGCATGTACCTGTCGCGCCAGTTGTACGAGGAGGCGCTGCACGTGCAGTTCTACCTCACGCTGCTGGACAACTACCTGCCGGACCCGGAGGAGCGGTCCAGGGCGTTCGCGGCGGTGGAAAACATTCCGTCGATCCGCAAGAAGGCGGAGTTCTGCTTCAAGTGGATCGATGCGCTGCAGGGCCTCACCCGCATCCAGACGCGGGAACAGCGCCGGCAGTTCCTGCTCAACCAGATCTGCTTCGCCGCCTGCATCGAGGGCCTGTTCTTCTTCGCGGCGTTCGCCTACGTCTACTATTTCCGTTCGCGCGGGTTATTGCCGGGGCTGTCGTCGGGCACCAACTGGGTGTTCCGCGACGAGAGCTGCCACATGCACTTCGCGTTCGAATGCGTACGCACCATCCGCGCCGAAGAGCCGGACCTGTTCGATGCCGAGTTGGAGGCGCAGGTGCGGGCGATGCTGGCGGAAGCGATCGAATGCGAGCTGCAGTTCGCGGAGGACGTGCTGGCCGGCGGGGTGGCCGGGATCTCCCTGCGCGATATGCGGCTGTACCTGCAGCACTGCGCCGACCAGCATTTCGAGCGGCTGGGCATGGCGCGCCAGTACCACGTGCGCAACCCGCTGCCGTTCATGGAACTGCAGGACGTGCAGGAGCTGACCAATTTCTTCGAGCGGCGCGTGTCGGCCTACCAGGTCGGCGTGCAGGGCGAGGTGGCCTTCGACATGGCGTTCTGAGCGCCGCCGCCGGTGCGCGGCACCCGGAGGTTCAGGGCGCCGCGTCGGGATGGCGCGCCAGCCACGCGGCCAGCGCCTGCCGGTAGTAGGCCAGCTCCTCGGCGTAGGTGTCGTTCACGCAGGGGTCGCAGCCGCTGTCGCAGCAGTCGCCGGGCAGCGGGGGCTCCGGCGGGAGCGGGCGCGGATCGGGGTCCGGCAGCGGCGGGCGCGGGGCGTTCATCGCTTCAGGCCACGCAGCGCGTCCGCCATCGCGCTGTTGAACGGCGCCTTCGCCGGCTGCGCCTGCGGTGGCGCCGGACGCACGCCCCGCGGGGCCTGGCCGTCGCGGCGGGCCGGGCGGTCATCGCGCCGCGCGTCGGGACGGGCCTCGCCGATGGGATCATCCAAGCGGCGGGTGAGGGCGATGCGCTTGCGCGCCACGTCCACCTCCAGCACCTTCACCTTGACGATGTCGCCGGCCTTCACCACCTCGCGCGGGTCCTTCACGTAGCGGTCGGACAGCGCCGAGATGTGGACCAGGCCGTCCTGGTGGACGCCGATGTCCACGAACGCGCCGAACGCGGCGACGTTGCTCACCACGCCCTCCAGCACCATGCCGGGGCGCAGGTCCTTGATGTCCTCCACGCCGTCGGCGAACTGCGCGGCCTTGAACTCCGGGCGCGGGTCGCGGCCCGGTTTCTCCAACTCCTTGAGGATGTCGCGCACGGTGGGTTCGCCGAAGCGTTCGTCGGTGAATTGCGCCGCTTTCAGCGAGCGCAGGAAGACGGTATCACCGATGATCTGCTTCACCGACTTGCCGCCGGCCGCGAGGATGCGCTCCACCACCGGATACGCCTCCGGGTGCACCGCCGAGGCATCCAGCGGCTGCTCGCCGTCCATGATGCGCAGGAAGCCCGCGCACTGCTCGAAGGTCTTGTCGCCCAGGCGCGGCACCTTCAGCAGCGCCTTGCGCGACGGGAAGGGGCCGTGCTGGTCGCGGTAGGCGACGATGTTCTCCGCCACCGTCGCCGACAACCCGGAGACGCGCGCCAGCAGGGCGCTGGAGGCGGTGTTCACGTCCACGCCGACGGCGTTCACGCAGTCTTCCACGACGGCATCCAGCCGCCGTGCAAGCTGGTATTGATCCACATCGTGCTGGTACTGGCCCACGCCGATGGACTTCGGGTCGATCTTGACCAGCTCGGCCAGCGGGTCCTGCAGACGGCGGGCGATGGAGACCGCGCCGCGCAGCGACACGTCGAGGGTCGGGAACTCCTTCGCCGCCAGCTCCGACGCCGAATACACAGAGGCGCCGGCTTCGCTGACGACGATCTTCTGCGCCTTCAGTTCCGGCACCAGTTTCAGCAGGTCGCCGGCCAGCTTGTCGGTCTCGCGGCTGGCGGTGCCGTTGCCGATGGCGATCAGCTGTACGCCGTGCGCGACGCACAGCTTTTTCAGCGATGCCAGCGATTGATCCCACTGCCGGCGCGGTTCATGGGGGTAGATGGTGTCGGTGGCGACCAGCTTGCCGGTGGCATCCACCACCGCCACCTTCACCCCGGTGCGCAGGCCGGGGTCGAGGCCCAGCACCGCCTTCGGGCCGGCCGGCGCGGCCAGCAGCAGGTCCTTGAGGTTGTCGCCGAACACGGCGATGGCCTCGCTCTCGGCTTTCTCGCGCGCCTGGTTGAACAGGTCCAGCAGCAGGTGCATGTGGATCTTGGCGCGCCAGGCCAGCCGCACCGCGTTGCGCAGCCAGGCATCGGCGGCGCGGCCGCGGTCCTGGATGCCGGCATGCAGGGCGATCCTCGCCTCCGCGTAATGGTGGCCGGCCTCGGCGTCCGCGCCGGGGTCGAGGTCCAGCTGCAGGATCTCCTCGCGCCGGCCGCGCAGCAGCGCCAGCATGCGGTGCGAGGGGATCTTCGCCAGCGGCTCGGCATGGTCGAAGTAATCGCGGTATTTCTCGCCCGCGGCCTGCTTGCCGTCCACCACCTTCGAACGGATCAGGCCTTCGCGCGCCAGCCAGTCGCGCAGTTCGCCCAGCAGCGCGGCGTCCTCGCCCCAGCGTTCGATCAGGATGGCGCGCGCGCCCTCCAGCGCGGCCTTGGCATCGGCCACGCCCTTGTCGGCAGCGACGAAGCCGGCGGCGAATTCTTCCGGCACCCGCGTCGGGTCGGCCAGCAGGCCATCGGCCAGCGGCTCCAGCCCGGCCTCGCGGGCGATCTGGGCGCGGGTGCGGCGCTTGGGTTTGTAGGGCAGATAGAGGTCTTCCAGGCGCGCCTTGCTATCGGCGGCCTCGATCTCGGCGCGCAGCGCGTCGGTCAGCTTGCCCTGTTCTTCGATGCTGGACAGGATCGCCGCGCGGCGCTCCTCCATCTCGCGCAGGTAGGCCAGCCGGGTTTCCAGGGTGCGCAGCTGGGTGTCGTCCAGCCCGCCGGTCACTTCCTTGCGGTAGCGCGCGATGAACGGAACGGTGGCGCCTTCGTCCAGCAAGTCCACCGCTGCCTGCACCTGTGCGGGCTGGGCGCCGATCTCGGTGGCGATGGCGGCGGCGATCTTGCGGGCAACGGCGGGGGCGGGCTGGGGCATCGAAAACGGCTGCGAACGGTCACGGAAGCCGCATTGTCGCCGCGTGTGGCGCTGCGTGACAGCTTGACAACTTCTCCCGGAGTGGCTTGCCCTGAAACGGGCAGGCGCTTACGCCGCCGGTGCGCGCCGGTCGCGCCATTCCACGAATGCGCCCAGCGCGATGCCCAGCACCGCCATGGCGGCGATGTAGTGCATGGGCGCGGCCGGGTTGCCTTTCATCGCGGCGCTCAGCAGCACCGGGGTCAGGCCGCCGGCGATGGCATAGGCGAGGTTGTAGGAGAACGACAGCCCGGAGAAGCGCACCCGCGCCGGGAACCCGCCCAGCGCGATCGCCGGGACCATCGCGGTCAAGCCCACCGCGCTGCCGGCGATGGCATAGTGCCATTGCGAATACGCGCCGGCCTGCGCCTCGCGGTAGAACCACCAGAACGCCACGCCCAGCAGCAGGCTCCACAGCGCCAGCACGCGGCCGGCGCCGAAGCGGTCGGCCAGCGCGCCCGCGACCAGGTTGGCCGCCATTGCCGCCAGCACCGCCAGCGCATTGCCGGCGAGCGCGGCATCGCGGGGGACGCCCATGCCCTGCAGGAAGGTCGGCATCATCAGGATGGTGACCACCACCGCCGCGGTCAGCAGCCAGGTCAGCAGCATGGCCAGCACCACCGCGCCCGGATGGTCGCGCACCACCGCCTTCAGCGGCAGCTCGGCGGAGAGCGTGCGGCGCGCCTGCAGTTCCGCGAACACCGGGGTTTCGTGCAACTGCCGGCGCAGCACCATCGCCAGCAGGCCAAACACGCCGCCCAGCAGGAACGGCAGGCGCCAGCCCCAGGCCAGCAGCTCGGCATCGCTCAGCCAGGCGTTGAGCGCGCGCGCCACCAGCGCGCCCAGCAGGATGCCGGCCAGCAGGCCCAGCGACAGCGCGCCGCAGGCGAGGTTGCGGTGGCGCGGGCTGACGTGCTCGCTCACGAATACCCACGCGCCCGGCGCCTCGCCGCCGATCGCCGCGCCCTGCAGGATGCGCAGCAGCAACAGCAGCAGCGGGGCTGCGATGCCGATCTGGGCGTAGGTCGGCAGCAGGCCCATCAGCAGGGTGGGCAGCGCCATCAGCAGGATGCTGAGCAGGAACATCCGCTTGCGCCCGGAGAGGTCGCCGAAATGCGCCATCAGCACGCCGCCCAGCGGACGCGCCAGGTAGCCCGCGGCGAAGATGCCGAAGGTCTGCACCAGCCGCATCCACTCGGGCATGGCGGCCGGGAAGAACAGCGTGCCCATGGTGGTGGCGAAGAACACGAACACCACGAAGTCGTAGAACTCGAGCGCGCCGCCGAGTGCCGACAGCACGAGGGTCTTGGCCTGTTGGCGGGACAGGCCGCCGGACTGCGCTGGCAGGAGTGCGGGATCGAGGCTGTGCATCGGCCTAGCGTATGCGAACGCAGGCGCAGCCGAACAGTCAGCCGAACAGGTCGTCCTGGGCATGGCTGCCGTCCGGCTCGGCGAACCCGGACAGGCACACGCCCGCCAGCCGGTAGCGGGTCGCGGCGGGCAGGCCCACGCGCGCGCGCAGGGCGCAGGCGGTGTCGGCCAGTGCCTGTTCCGAGGTCGGCGGTTCCGGCGCGGTCAGGCTGCGGGTCAGGGTGCGGAAATCGGCGGTCTTGAGCTTGAGCACCACGGTGCGCGCCACCCGTTCGGGATGGCGGGCGCGCTCGCGCAGGTAGCCGGCCCAGGTCTTGCCCGCCAGCCGGCGCAGATGCGGTTCCAGCGCCTCCAGCGGCAGATCCTCGGGGAAGGTGTCCTCGCTTGAGACCTGCAGGGTTAGCCGCTCGGATTCCACCTCGCGGTCGTCGATGCCCCGTGCAAGCTCGTGCAGGCGCAGGCCCCAGCGCCCGAAGCGCGCCTGCAGCGCCTCGGCGCCGAACGCGCGCAGGTCGGCGCAGGTGGCGATGCCCAGTTCGGCCAGCTTCGCTTCCATCACCTTGCCGACGCCGGGAATCTTGCCGACCGGCAACAAGGCGACGAAGGCATCGACCATCGCCGGCTTGAGCACGAACTGGCCATTCGGCTTGTTCCAGTCGCTGGCGATCTTGGCCAGGAACTTGTTGGGCGCGATGCCGGCCGAGGCGGTCAGCTGCGTCTCTGCGCGGATCGCATCGCGGATCTCGCTGGCGATCGCGGTAGCGCTGCCGAGGTCGCGCCGGGGCGCGCTGACGTCGAGGTAGGCCTCGTCCAGCGACAGCGGTTCGATGCGGTCGGTATAGCGCTCGAAGATGGCGCGGATCTGCCGCGACACTGCCTTGTAGCGGGGGAAATCCGGCGGCACGAACACCGCCTGCGGGCACAGGCGCTCCGCGCGCAGCGCCGGCATCGCCGAGCGCACCCCGAAGCGGCGCGCCTCGTAGCTGGCCGCGCATACGACGGAACGCGCGCCCTTCCATGCCACCACCACCGGCCGCCCGCGCAGCGCGGGATCGTCGCGCTGCTCCACCGACGCGTAGAATGCGTCCATGTCGACGTGAATGATCTTGCGTTGCGGGGCGCTCACCCGACGATTTTATGCCGGCGCCTGCTCCGGCTCAGCGCCAGAACGCAATGGCGTCGTAGCCGGGATCCGGGGTTCCCTGGTCCGGCTTGCGCCCGGCGCGCGACGGGCGGCCGACGTGCAGCTCGTGGCGGCCGCGCGGCAGGTCGCGCACGTCGATCATGGCGAGCAGCGCCGGGCGGTCGCTGCGCGGGTCGCTGGCGATGTCGTAGCGCAGGTCTTTCAGCGGCTTGCCGTCCAGCGTCACCGGGTGCAGGTCCTGCAGGCAGGCCAGGCGGGCGGCGGCGAGGGCCTCGCCCGCAAGCCCCTGCGTGCGCGTGGCGCAGGCGATGCGCATGGCCGCCTCGTCCCGGTTCGGCCGGTAGGGCACGACCAGCTGCAGGTAGGGGCCGGTGATGATGGCGGACTGCACGTAAGGCAGCGGCGCATCGCGGCCCGGATCGCGCTGGTCGTCGTAATGGGCCGGATGCAGGGCCAGCATGTCCGAATCCGGGAGCTGCGCATAGCTGCCGAAGCGGCTGCCGTCGCGCGCCAGCAGGTCGGCCACGACGACGCCGATGATCGCCGCGAGCATGACGCCCACGACCACCGCCATCATCCTGCGCTCGCCGCCATTGCTGCCCAGGATGGCCACGATCCGGTTGTTGCGGCGCCCCATCCCGATCCGCGTGTAGAGGCGGAGCAGTCCTGCGATCAGGCGACGCGCCGGGCTGCCTGCCCGCAGGCGGGCGCCGAACTGGTGGTCCAGCCACGTGGCCAACGCGAACGGCACCATGAAGAGGCCGAACACCACGCACATGGTGACTAGGGGGTCCACTTGCCAGCCCAGCATCCGGGTGGCCAGCGTCGCGACCAGCAGGGTGCCGCAGAAGCCAATGCAGACGCTGGCGATGATCAGTGCCACGCTGACGCCGATGGCGAACACGATGCTGGCGCGGTTGTCCGCGCGTTCGATCGCCTCCATCGTGCTGTCGGGGCGGGCTTCCTCGATGGCGCGCTGGATCGGGCCCATCTTCAGCCGGTCCAGGCGGATGCCGAGGGGATAGACGGAGTGGGTGCCGACCAGCGCGATCCACTGCGCGCGCAGCAGCAGGTGCAGCGCGAAGGTGGCCGCCAGCACCACCGCCGCGCTCTTCGCGTAGAAATACGACAGCCGCAGCACCGACAGCCATTCGTCGCCCAGGCGCGGTGCCAGCGCGAACATCCGGTCGTCCAGCCAGCCCGGCAGCTGCAGCATGGCGAACACCGCCACGCCGGAGATCAGCAACTCGACTTCCCAGGTGGGCGTGGTGCGGCGCGGCAGCTGGCGCGCATCTTCGATGAGTTCGCTCATGGCCGCCCATGGTGCGGGCGGCCCGCCGCGCTGGCAAGCCCGCTCACACCAGCCCGAAGGCGTAGTACAGGCCGATCACCACGAACACGGCCAGGGTCTTGATGCAGGTGATGGCGAAGATGTCCTTGTAGGCCTGGCGGTGGGTGAGGCCGGTCACTGCCAGCAGGGTGATCACCGCGCCGTTGTGCGGCAGGGTGTCCATGCCGCCGGAGGCCATCGCGGCGACCCGGTGCAGCACGTCCATCGGGATCCCGGCGGCGTGCGCGTTGGCGATGAAGGTGTCGGCCATCGCCGCCAGCGCGATGCTCATGCCGCCGGAGGCGCTGCCGGTGATGCCGGCCAGCGCGGTGACCGTCACCGCCTCGTTGACCAGCGGGTTGGGGATGCTGCCCAGCGCCTGCGCCACCACCAGAAAGCCGGGCAGGGCGGCGATCACCGCGCCGAAGCCGTATTCGGAGGCGGTGTTCATCCCGGCCAGCAGCGCACCGCCGATCGCGGACTTGCTACCTTCGGAGAACCCCGCCTTGACCGGCCGCCAGGCCAGCAGCAGCACGCAGGCGATGCCCGCCAGCAACGCGCCTTCCACCGCCCAGATCGCCACCAGCTTGGAGGTGTCCTGCACCACCGGGGCGGGGTTGCCGATCACCGCCGGCATGAAACTGGTGCTGTCGCCGTAATGCAGCGGGATCCACAGCGTCAGCAGCTTGTTCGCCACGCCCACCACCAGCAGCGGCAGCACGGCGAGGAGCGGGTGGGCGAGCTTGCCGCCGGTGAATGCGGCCGGTTCGTTCGTGAGCGTGGCGGCATCGCCATAGCCCTCGCCGTTGCGCGCCGCCACCCGCCGCCGCCAGTCGAGCCAGGCAAGGCCGGTGATCAGGATGAACACGCCGCCCAGCGTGCCCAGCACCGGCGCCGCCCAGGTGGTGGTGCCGAAGAAGGTGGTCGGGATGATGTTCTGGATCTGCGGGGTGCCGGGCAGGGCGTCCATGGTGAAGGTGAACGCGCCCAGGGCAATGGTGCCGGGGATCAGCCGCTTGGGGATGTCGCCCTGGCGGAACAGCTCGGCCGCGAACGGGTACACCGCAAACACCACCACGAACAGCGAGACCCCGCCATAGGTCAGCAGCGCGCACACCAGCACGATCGACAGCATCGCCCGCTGCGCGCCGACCACGCGGATGGTGGCCTGCACGATCGCCTTGGAGAACCCCGACAGTTCGATCAGCTTGCCGAACAGCGCGCCCAGCAGAAACACCGGGAAGTACAGCTTGAGGAAGCCGACCATCTTGTCCATGAACAGGCCGGTGAACATCGGCGCGACCAGCTGCGGGTCGGTGAGCAGCACCGCGCCGAGGGCGGCCACCGGCGCGAACAGGATGACGCTGTAGCCGCGGTAGGCCACCAGCATCAGGAAGCACAGCGCGGCCAACACGATCAGAAACGACATGCCCATTCCCGGCGACGGATGCAGGGCTGCGAGTGTCAAGGCCCGGGGCAGGCCGGCCCATTGTCCGAACGTCCAATGCCGCCGGCGGACGGCGCGGCTTACCGTGCCCGCCATTGGTGGTAATCGTGCCGCCCGCATACCCGGAGGGGGAGAGATGAAACGCAAGCAGTTGAGCATGGCGATCCACGGCGCGCTGGTCGTGTCGCTGCTGGTCGGGGCCCCGGCGCTGGCGCAGGACGCGCCGAAGGCGAAGGAAGGCGAGCAGGTGGCGAAGACCCTGGACACCGTGACCGTCACCGCCCGTCGCCGCGCCGAGTCCATCCAGGACGTGCCGGTCGCGGTCAGCGCGTTCGGCGAGGACCAGCTCAAGGACCTGCAGGCCAGCAATGTCGATGGCCTGCAGGGCGCGGTGCCCAACATGAACATCGTGCAGGGCCGCGGTTCGGCCAACAGCGTGAACGTGTTCATCCGCGGCATCGGCCAGCCGGACGCGCTGCAGACCTTCGATCCGGGCGTGGGCATGTACGTGGACGATGTGTACTACTCGCGCATCAACGGCGCGCTGTTCTCCCTGTTCGACATCGCCGACGTGGAAGTGCTGCGCGGGCCGCAGGGCACCCTGTACGGCAAGAACTCCACCGGCGGCGCGGTCAAGCTGACCACCAAGGACCCGTTCTCGTACGAAGGTGGCGCCGCCGAGCTGACCTATGGCGACTACGGCCGCGCCGAGGCGCGTTTCTATGCCGGCGGCAAGCTCTCCGACACCGTGGCCGGCAGTATTGCGGGCGCCTGGATCACCAACGACGGCTACGTGAAGAACCGCGCCGGCGGCCACAACTTCAACGACGACGACACCCGCAGCGTGCGCGCCAAGCTCGGCTTCAAGCCCAGCGAGGCATTCGAGGCGATGTTGTCGCTGGACTACACCAAGCAGGACGCGGCGCTGACCATGGGTCGCCCGATGGCCAACCTGGTGCGCACCGACGTGGTATTCGGACCGGTGGTGCTGCAGCCCGGCGAGACCGGCAAGTGGGATTATTCCGCGCAGACCTCGTTCGCGCCCGGCAAGGGCCAGCAGATGACCCACCAGGGCGTCAGCCTGTCGATGCAGTGGAACCTGTCGCAGGCCTGGCTGCTCAAGAGCATCACCGCCTACCGCAAGCTCAAGACCCACTCCTTCATCGACATCGACGCCTCGAAGTGGGAGCTGGGCGATGTGCTGGTGGCCATCGACCAGGACCAGAAGAGCCAGGAGCTGCAGCTGCAGTTCGACAACGGAAGCAACCTGCGCGCCATCTTCGGCGCGTACTGGATGCGCGAGCACGTGCCGTCCTACCAGGAGGCCTATGCCAGCGACCTGTACGCGGTGGCCGGCAGCCGGGTGAGCTTCCTGCGCACGATTGCCGATGACCTCACCACCACCAGCACGGCTGCGTTCGCCCACGCCAGCTGGGAATTCGTGCCGAGCTGGACCCTGTCGGCCGGCGTGCGCTGGACCCGCGACCACAAGGATTACGAGCGCACCACCAGCACCTTCTGGGGCGCGCCGTTCACCGGGCTCAACGGCACCGTGCCGTTCCCGCGCACCGGCGCCACCTGGACCGCGGTGACCCCGTCCTTCAGCCTGCAGAAGAAGATCAGCGCGGGCCTGATGTGGTACGCCTCGGCCAATCGCGGCTTCAAGTCCGGTGGGTTCAATGGGCGCGCCAACACGCCCTACGACGTGGCCCATGCCAAGTACAACCCGGAATACGTGTGGACCTACGAGACCGGGCTGAAGATGGAGTCCGCGGATCATCGCCTGCGCGGCGGCATCACTGCGTTCACCAGCCGCTACAAGGACTTCCAGGCACGCGTCTCGCAGGACGTGAGCACGTTCCCGGTGCTCAACGCGGCGGCGCTGAGCATCCAGGGCCTGGAGCTGGAGGGCAGCGCGATGCTCGGCGAGCGCACCACCGTCACCGGCCAGATGAGCTGGCTGGATGCCAAGTACGACCGCTTCGACGACTTCCGGCTGGATCCCAGCTACCCCGGCTACGACCCCAACGTCAGCCATGCGCACGTGCCGTTCTCGCCGCGCTTCACCAGCCGGATCGCGGTCAACCACGCCATCCCGCTCCCCGATGGCGGCATGCTCAGCTTCGGGGGCGACGTGTCCTACCGCACCCGCACCTGGCTGTCGGTGGACAACCGCGACGTGCTGAGCCAGCCGGCCTATACCGTGGTCGGGCTGTACGGGGTGTGGGATTCGCCCGAGTACAAATGGCAGGTGCGGGTTGGGGTGCGCAACCTGACCGACGAGCGCTACATGATCGACGGCCAGGAGTTCGCCAGCGTGGCCAACATCCAGACCGCCTATTACGGGCTGCCGCGCAATTGGTACGCCTCGGTGCGCTACAACTTCTGACCCGCGCACTTTCCGGGCCGGGACGCTACGACGGCGGGCGCAAGCCCGCCGTCGCGCTATCCTCGCCGCGAATGCGCCTTGATGATGACCCGCGTCCCCATGCATGCCTGAAGGCGGCGCCATGCTGAGCGTCGCCGCGGTGGTGGCCGCCGCGCTGCTGTGGTTGGGCCTGCTGTTCGGCACCGGCCTGTACGCGGAGCGCCACCCGGAGGTGTTCGCCCGCCACTGGCGGCATGTCTATGCGCTGTCGCTGGCGGTGCACTGCACCTCGTGGACCTTCTACGGCACGGTCACCCAGGCCGCCCGCTACGGCTGGCCGCTGCCGCCCACGTTCGTCGGCGCGATCCTGTTCTACGCGCTGGCGATCGCCTTCATGGCGCGGCTGGCGCGGCTGGCGCGCGAGAGCAATGCCACCTCGCTGGCCGACCTGATCGCCACCCGGCTGGGCAAGGATGCGTGGCTGGCCGCGGTGGTGACCCTGGTCGCGGTGCTCGGCCTGATCCCCTACATCGCCCTGCAGCTGCAGGCGATCACCATGAGCCTGGCCACGCTCACCTCGGGCATGGCCAGCGCGGCCGACGGCGCGCCGCCGGCGTGGCGCGACGGTGCGCTGTACGTGGCGCTGGCGATGGCGGCGTTCGCGATCCTGTTCGGCACCCGCCACGTCAGCGCCGCCGGGCACAATCGCGGGCTGGTGCTGGCGTTGGCGTTCGAATCGCTGTTCAAGCTGATGGCGATGCTGGCGCTGGGCGCGTTCGTCTGGTTTGGCCTGCGCGGCCTGCCGGAGTTGTCGCCGCCGGTGCCGCCCGCGGCGGCCGGGGGGTTCATGCCGCTGGTGCTCCTGGGTGCGCTGGCGATGTTCGTGATGCCGCACCAGTTCCACGTCGGGGTGGTGGAATGCCGCGACGAGGCCGACGTGCGCACTGCGCGCTGGCAGTTCCCGCTGTACCTGCTGCTGATCGCGCTGCCCACCTTGCCGCTGGCGCGCGCGGGCGCGGCGCTGTTGGGCGATAGCGTGCCCACCGACATGTACGCGCTGGCGCTGCCGCTGGCGCAGGGGCATGCCGGGTTGGCCCTGCTGGTGTTCCTGGGCGGGCTCAGTGCGGCCACCGGCATGGTGATCGTGAGCACGCTCACGCTGAGCCTGATGATCGGCAACCACTGGTTCGCCCCGGGCCTGTTGCGCGGGGCCTGGGCGCACGCGCAGGGAGGCGATCGCCGCGGCGACCTGCTGCTGCTGCGGCGGCTGGGCATCCTGCTGCTGATGCTGCTGGGCTGGGGCTACGCCCGCCTACTCAGCGGCAATGAAGCGCTGGCGGATGTCGGCGCGGTGTCGTTCTCGGCGCTGGCCACCCTGGCCCCGGCGCTAGCCTTCGCGGTCTGGCGCCCGCTCACCCCGGCGATCGCTGCCACGGCCGGAGTGCTGGCGGGGTTCGCCGCCTGGGCCTGGGTGATGCTGGTGCCGATGCTGGCGACGGCACTGGGTGGCGACCCGCACTGGCTGCGCGACGGGCCGCTGGGGATGTCCTGGCTGGCCCCGGAGGCGATCTTCGGCCTGACCGGCTGGAGCCGGCTGGGCCGCGCGGTCGGCGCCAGCCTGTTCGTCGGCACCGTCACCACCTGGCTGGTGGCGATACTGCGCGGCGTGCCGCGTCAACGCGCCGCGCGTGGGGCCGACCTTGCCACCCTGCGCAGCGCCGGGCTGCGCTTCCTGCCGGCGGAACGGGTGGAGGCGCTGCTGCGCGGGGCGCCGGCGAGCGGGCCGGTGCCGGCGCGGCTGGAGTCGCGGCTGGAGCACGAGCTGGCGGCGGTGCTGGGCAGCGCTTCGGCGCGGTTGCTGCTGGATGCCGCGCGCCGCGCCGCGCCGGGGGCCGACCTCGATACGGTGGCCGCAATCGTGGGCGAGGCCTCGCAGGACCTGCGCTTCAACCAGCGGGTGCTGGAGGCGGCGCTGGAGAACATGAGCCAGGGCATCAGCGTGGTCGATGCCCAGCTGCGGCTGGTGGCCTGGAACCGGCGCTACGAGGAACTGTTCGGCTACCCGCGCGGGATGCTGCGGGTGGGGATGCCGATCGCGCAGGCCGCGCGCTGGGCGCTGCGCCGGGTGGCCGCGATCGACCCGGTGCAGGAAGCCGCCGCGCTGGAACGGCGGCTGGCGCACATGCGCGCGGGCACCGCGCACTTGTCGGAACGGGTGTTCCCGGACGGCAGCATCGTCGAGATCCGCGGCAACCCGATGCCGGGCGGCGGCTTCGTCGCCACCTTCACCGACGTCACCGCGTTCCGCCAGGCCGAGGCCGGGCTGATGCGGGTGAACGAAACCCTGGAGCAGCGGGTGGCCGAACGCACCGCGCTGCTGGAAACCGCCAAGCGCGAGGCCGAGCAGGCCAACGATGCCAAGAGCCGGTTCCTGGCCGCGATCGGGCACGACCTGCTGCAGCCGCTGCATGCCGCGCACCTGTTCGCGGATGCGTTGCAGCAGCGCGGCGACGGCGAGCAGCGCGAGCTGGCGCGGCAGATTTCATCGGCGCTGGATTCCACCGCAGACCTGCTGACCACCCTGCTGGACATGTCGCGGCTGGAGGCCGGCGGCCTGGTGCCGGAGCCGCGCGATCTGCCGCTGGCCGACGTGCTGGAGCCGCTGGTCGCGCAGTTCAGGGCACTGGCGGCCGAGCGCGGGTTGCAGCTGCGCTACGTGCCCACCCGGGCCTGGGTGCACAGCGATCCGCAGCTGCTGCGGCGGGTGCTGCAGAACTTTTTGGCCAATGCGGTGCGCTACACCGCGCGCGGGAAAATCCTGCTGGGCGTGCGCCGCCGCGACGGCCAGTTGTGCATCGAGGTGCACGACACCGGCCCGGGCATCTCCGATGCCCAGCGTGAGGCGATCTTCGAGGAGTTCCGCCGCGGCGACGGCGCACCGGGGCAGGGCCTGGGGCTGGGGCTGGCGATCGCGCGGCGCATCGCCGGCCTGCTGGGCAGCCAGATTTTCCTGCGTTCGCAACCCGGGCGCGGCAGCTGCTTCGGCCTGTGCCTGGCGCCGGTCGAAGTGCAGCCGCAGCGGCCGCCGGCGCACGTCGCCACCCGCGGCCTGTCCGGGTTGCGGGTGCTGGTGGTGGATAACGAAGCCGGCGCACGCGAAGCCCTGTGCCGGGTGCTGGAAGGTTGGGGCTGCCAGGTGCATGCCGTGGCCGATGGACAGGCCGCCGCCGCAGTACTGGCCGCGGCGCCTTGCGAGCTGTGGCTGCTGGATTACCACCTGGATGACGGCGATGACGGCGTGGCCCTGCAGGCACGGCTGGCGGCGCGCTTCCCGCCGGCGCCCTGCCTGGTGCTGAGCGCCGACCAGACCGGCGCGGTACGCAGCGCGGTACAGGAGGCCGGGCTGCCGCTGCTGGCCAAGCCGCTGCGCCCGCTGGCGCTGAAGTCGATGCTGGATCGCCTGCTGGCCGCGCATCCACCGCGCATCCCGGGTTAGGGAAGGTCTGAACAACGCCATCCAGGCGTTGTCAGCCCACGCCGAGTCCGGTACAGGCCCGGACTCGGCTCACACGCATCCATCACTTACGTGATTGATGCGTGGCCGGCCATCCATGGCCGGCAGGAACCTCTGAGTTGTTCAGAGGTTCCTTAGTCGCAAGGCCGCCGCGGTGCGCCAGCTACACTGTGCGCATGCCTTACACCCCGATTGCCGCCACCCTCGGCTACGTGCTCTCGCCCGATCGCCGGCGGGTGCTGATGATCCACCGCAACGCGCGCCCCGGCGACCACCACCTCGGCAAGTACAACGGCCTTGGCGGCAAGCTGGAGCGCGACGAGGACGTGCTGGCCGGCCTGCGCCGCGAGCTGCGCGAGGAGGCCGGGATCGAGTGCACCGGCGTGCGCCTGCGCGGCACCATCAGCTGGCCCGGCTTCGGCAAGCAGGGCGAGGACTGGCTGGGCTTCGTGTTCCTGGTCGAAGCCTTCACCGGCACCCCGTTGCAGCGCAACCCGGAAGGCACCCTGGAATGGGTGGAACGCGAGCGCCTGCTCGAGTTGCCGTTGTGGGAAGGCGATCGCCACTTCCTGCCGCTGGTGTTCGACGACGATCCGCGCCCGTTCCACGGGGTGATGCCCTACCGCGACGGGCGCATGCAGTCCTGGTCCTTTTCCCGCCTGTAAGGGCCGCCGCAAGGCGCGGGCGGCGGCGGTGGGCGGCGGGCCGCATTCGCGCCGGCTGAATGTTTGTAGGCGCACAATAGTGGCTTTCCCCCACCTGGAGAGCCGCATGACCATGACCGTGAAAGCCCGGGGCGCGCACGCCGCCGACCAGCCCTTCGTCGCCCTCGACATCCAGCGCCGCGCGCCGGGCGCCAACGACGTGCAGATCGACATCGCCTACTGCGGCATCTGCCATTCCGACCTGCACACCATCCGCTCGGAATGGCCCGGCACGCTGTACCCCTGCGTCCCCGGCCACGAGATCGTGGGCCATGTCAGCGCGGTCGGCGCGGCCGTCACCCGCTTCAAGCCCGGCGACACCGTGGGCGTAGGCTGCATGGTCGGCAGCTGCCAGCACTGCGCGGCCTGCGAGGAGGGGCTGGAGCAATACTGCGAGAACGGCATGGTCGGCACCTACAACGGCCCGACCACGGATGCGCCGGGCCATACCCTCGGCGGCTATTCGCAGCGGATCGTGGTGGACGAGAAGTTCGTCCTGCACGTGCGCCATCCGCAGGACCAGCTGGCGGCGGTGGCACCGCTGCTGTGCGCCGGCATCACCACCTATTCGCCGCTGCGCCACTGGAAGGCCGGCCCGGGCAAGAAGGTCGGGATCGTCGGCATCGGCGGGCTGGGCCACATGGGCATCAAGATCGCGCACGCGATGGGTGCGCACGTGGTGGCGTTCACCACCAGCGAATCCAAGCGCCAGGAAGCACATGCGCTGGGCGCCGACGCGGTGGTGAATTCGCGCGACGAGGCGCAGATGGCCGCGCACCGCGGCAGCTTCGACTTCATCCTGGACACGGTGGCCGCGCCGCACGTGCTGGATGCGTTCACTGCGCTGCTCAAGCGCGACGGCACCCTGTGCCTGGTCGGCGCGCCGGCCACGCCGCATCCCAGCCCGGCGGTGATGGGCCTGATCTTCGGCCGCAAGTCGATCGCCGGTTCCCTGATCGGCGGCATTGCCGAAACCCAGGAAATGCTGGATTTCTGCGCCGAGCACGGGATCGTGGCCAGCATCGAGATGGTGCGCGCGGACGAGATCGAGGTTGCCTACGAGCGCATGCTCAGGAGCGACGTCAAGTACCGCTTCGTGATCGATACCGCCACCCTGTGAGGCAGGGTACGTGGCGGGCATCGCCGCGTGCCCGAGGCGTGTGGACCCAGGGCGCTGTGCCGGAGCCGGCGCGTTCTCCACAGCGGTTGTGGATGGACGTCGGATAACGGTGTGGATAACCGCGCGAGCGCCTTGCGCGGCGCGGCTGTCAAGAGGTGTGGCGAAAAAATCGCCAGTGTATCCAGGCCGACTGCGCGGCCCTGATCCTGGATTTTCCACAGCGGCTGTGGATGGAAATCGTATAACGATGTGGACAACCACGCGCGCGCCTTGCGTGGCGCGGCTGTCAATGGGGGTGGTGAAAAAATCGCCAGTTGCGGGTGCGGCTCAGGCTTCGACCTGGCGCGCCGGGTCGCTCAGCTCCAGCGAGCGCAGCACCACCCCGGCCTGGGTGCGGTTGCGCACGCCCAGGCGTTCGAAGATGGCGGTCAGGTGCGCCTTCACCGTGCGCTCCTGCACGCCGAGGCGGTCGGCGATCTGCTTGTTGAGCAGGCCGTCTGCGACCAGCGTGAGCACCCGGAACTGCTGCGGCGACAGGCTGGCCAGCCGCGCGGCAAGATCGGCATCGCCCGGCGCGCTCTGCGCGCGCGCCACGCTGGTGCGCAGTGCCGGCGGCAGCCAGGTCTCGCAGGCCAGCACGGCGGTGATCGCCGCGCGCAGTTCCTCCAGCCCGGCGCTCTTGGGCAGGTAGCCGGCCGCGCCGTGGTCCAGCGCGCGCCGCACCACCCGCGGATCGTCGTTGGCCGACACCACCACCACCGCCACGCCGGGGAACTGCGCACGGATCGCGGCCAGCCCGGCCAGACCGTGGTTGCCCGGCATGTGCAGGTCCAGCAGCACCAGGTCCACCTGCGGCTGCGCCTCCAGCAACGCCAGCGTCGCCTCCAGAGTGCCGGCTTCGAACAGCTCCACCCCGCCCAACGCCTCGCGCGCCGCCTGCTTGAGCGCAGCGCGGAACAGCGGGTGGTCGTCGGCGATCAGCAGCGAGGGCATGGGCTCACTGCGCCGTCCAACCGCCATCCACCGGCAGTGCGGCACCGGTGATGTTGTGCGCTTCGCGCCGGCACAGGAACACGGCGAGCGCGGCGATCTCCTCCGGCAGGGTCATGCGCAGGCTGGGCTGCTTCTCGGCCAGCAGTGCGCGCACGCCGTCCTCGCGCGAGCCGCCGTGCATGCGCGCCTCGATCTGCGGCTCGATCAGCGGGGTTTCCACCCAGCCCGGGCAGATGCAATTGACGGTGATGCCGCCGGACTCGCGGCTGCCCTGCGCCGCGTATTCCAGCGCGGCGACCTTGCTCAGGCCCACCAGGCCGAACTTGCTGGCCACGTACGGCGCCTTGTCCTTCGATGCCACCAGCCCGTGCACCGAGGCGATGTTGACCACCCGCCCGTAGCCGCGCGCGGCCATCGTCGGCAGCGCCGCGCGCATGGTGTGGAAGGCGGATGACAGGTTGATGGCGAGGATGTCGTTCCACTTCGAAACCGGCATCTCGTGCAGCGGCACCGCGTGCTGGATGCCGGCGTTGTTCACCAGCACGTCCACGCCGCCGTCCGACCAGGCGGCGAGATCGCGCATCATCGCTTCGATGGCGGCTGGGTCACGCAGGTCGGCGCCGAAGTGGCGGGTGCCACCACTGCCGCCCGTGGCCGCGTCCACTTCGGCAATGGCGGCTGCGATCTGCTCGTCGGTGCCGAGGCCATTGATCGCCACCCGTGCGCCGGCCGCGGCCAGGGCCTTGGCGATCGCCAGGCCAATGCCGGAGGTGCTGCCGGTGACCAGGGCGGTGCGCCCGTGCAGGAAGGATTCGCTCATGGGGGAACTCCGCGACGCCGTGGGGGAGCCATACGCTAGCAGGATCGCACCCAAGCGGCGGTTACGCGCGGCTGGTACGAAAGTACGATGCGGGAGCTTGCGGCAGGGGGTAAGGTCGGCACATGCATACACTCCGCCATTGCGCCCTCGCTGCGGCTGGCCTGCTGCTGGCCGCCTGTGCCAGCCTGCCCGCGCAGGCACCGTCCAACCAGGAAGCCCGTCCCATGTTCAGCCCGATCCGTATCACCGAACACCGCGGCGATGACGATCTGCTGACCGCCGGCCTCGGCCTACAGGGCCTGCGTGCGCTGGTGCCGCCGGCGTTCGCGGAGGCCGCGCATCCGACCCCATCCGAGCTACGCCGGCGTGCGATCTGGTCGAACTGGCGCGGGATCGCCGACCTCGCCCCCGGTGGCGGCTATGGCGAGCTGTACGGCAGCACCGCGGCGGTGCCAGGCCGCGAGTTCAGCGCCTATGCCCGCCTGTCCGGCGCCAGGCAGCCGCATCGCGTGCTGGTGCAGCTGCCGGACGATTTCGATGCGCGCAAGCGCTGCGTGGTGGTGACCGCGTCCTCGGGTTCGCGCGGCATCTACGGCGCGATCGCGGTGGTCGGCGCCTGGGGCCTGCCGCGCGGCTGCGCGGTGGCCTACACCGACAAGGGCACGGGCACCGATTATTTCGATCTGGATGCCGGGCAGGGCATCGCGCTGGATGGCACCGTCGCAGTTGCAGGGGACGATGCCGCGCTGGCCTTCGCGCCCACGCCGGCTTCCGGCCACGGCGTGGCCTTCAAGCACGCGCATTCGCAGGACAACCCCGAGGCCGACTGGGGCCGCCACCTCAAGCAGGCGGCGCAGTTCGCGCTTTCGGTGCTGGACGCGCAATTCCCGCAACAGGCGCCGTTCACCTTCGCGAACACCCGCATCATCGCGGTCGGCATTTCCAATGCGGGCGGCGCGGTGCTGCGCGCGGCGGAAGACCCGGAGCCGTGGCTGGATGCGGCGGTGGCCGGCGAACCCAGCGTGCTGGTGGACGGCCATGGCGCGCGTGCGCTGTACGACTACGCCAGCGAGGCCGCGCTGCTGATGCCCTGCGCGCTGCCGCAGCTGGGCATCCCGGCACTGCCGGGGCTGGAGATGAGGTGCGCGGCGCTGGCCGCGCGTGGCGTGATTTCCGGTGCGACCTTCGATGCCCAGCAGAAGGACGCGCTGGCACGGCTGCGTGCAGCCGGCTGGAGCGATGCCGGCCTGCGCGCGGGTGCGATCAGCGTGGGCTTCGACTTATGGCGCGCGATCGCGGTGGCCTATGCCTCGGCCTACGGGCGCTATCCGCACGATGCGCACCCCTGCGGCTACCGCTATGCCGCGCTGGGCGCGGACCTCGCGCCGCGCGCCGCCACCGAGGCCGAGCGCGCCGCCTGGTGGGCCGATGCCAGCGGCATTCCGCCGGGTGCGGGTGTGGCCATCGTCGATCCGCAGCCGCCGGCCGATCTCGGCCTGACCGGCCTGCAGTGCCTGCGCGGGCTATGGACGGGCGAGGGCGCGGATGCCCGCCGCGTGCGCCAGGGCATCGCCGAGATCCGCGCCGCGCCGCCGCGCGCCGGGTTGCCGCTGGTGGTCGTGCACGGCAGCGACGACGGCCTGGTGCCGCCGGCGTTCTCCAGCGCGCCCTACGTGGCGATGGCCAAGTCCGCCGGCCGCGACGTGCGCTACTGGCAGGTGCGCAATGCCCAGCATTTCGATGCCTTCCTCGGCCTGCCGCACATGGCCGCGGCTTACCTGCCGCTGCTGCCGTACGTGTACACGGCGCTGGATCGGGTGGAGGCCTACCTCGACGGCAAGGCCGCGCTGCCGGAGGACGCGGTGATCGCCACCGTGCCGCGCATGGGCGCGCCGCTGGCACCGGCGAATCTGGCGATGCCGCACTGAGGTTGCGGGCGTCGCGCCCGCTTGGCACGCTGGCGGCCCTGCCGCCGGAGCCGCCGATGAAACAGCGCCATTTCTCGATGCTGCGGGATTTCCATCTCGCTGACTGGTTCACCCTGGCCAACGCGTTCTGCGGTACCGGCGCGATCTTCGCGGCGATGCGCTTCCTGCAGGAGGGCGGGGTGCGCGACCTGCTGGTGGGCATGGCGCTCATCCCGCTGGCGTTCGTCTTCGACGCGCTGGACGGCCGCATCGCCCGCTGGCGCAAGGTCGCCAGCACCCTGGGGCGCGAGCTCGACTCGCTGGCCGACGTGATCAGCTTCGGCGTGGCGCCTGCGGCGCTGGGCTATGCCTGCGGCCTGCAGGGCGGCTGGGACTGGGTGGTGCTGAGTTATTTCATCGGCTGCGGCGTCAGCCGGCTGGCGCGCTACAACGTCACCGCCGAGCAGCTGTCCGGCGACGCCGGCAAGGTCCGCTATTTCGAGGGCACCCCGATTCCCACCAGCGTGGCCATCGTCGGCGTGCTGGCGGTTGCCGCCTGGTCGGGGGCGATCGGGCCATCGCTGTGGCTGGGCGTGGTCCACCTCGGGCCCTGGCAGCTGCACCCGTTGGTGCTGGTGTATGCGCTGTCGGGCTCGCTGATGATCAGCAAGACGCTGCGCATCCCCAAACCCTGACCGAGGATGCAATAGCGGCGTCATCGCCGCGTTGCTAGCATCGGATGCATCTCGCGGAGGACACATGACGGACGCATCCAACGATTTCGCGGCACTGGCGCGCCAGTACTGGGCGCTGTGGGGCGATGCCCTGCGCAGTGCATCGGCCGCGGGCGGCCCGGCGGCGGCTGGCCTGCAGGACGCGCTTGGGGCATGGCGCGCCCAGCTCGGCGGCGGCGATACCTTCAACGGCGTGCTCGACCACCTGCAGCGGCAGGCCGGCACCTGGCTGGCGCAGATGCAGCAGGTCGCAGCGCAGCTCGCGGGCCAGACGCATACGGCCCAGGACGTGGCGCGCGCCTGGCGCGGTGTGGTCGGAGGTAATCCGTTCGCCGGCATGGTCCAGGGCATGCAGGGGCCGGGACTGGGGAACATCGCGCAGTGGGGCGAGGCAGCCGCGCCGTGGCTGCACGGGCTGCGCGCGCAGGCGGAGGGGCTGCTGGGCCTGCCGGTGTTCGGTTTCACGCGCGAACACCAGGAGCGATTGCAGGCACTGGGGCGCGCGCAGCTGCGCCTGCAGAGCGCGCAGGAGGCCTGGAACGCGCTGCTGGCCAAGGCCTCGCAGGAGGCGTTCGCGCGCTTCGAGGCAAAGCTGGCCGAGCACGAGGAGCCAGGTCGCCAGCTCACCCGCGTGCGCGCGCTGTTCGACCTGTGGGTGGATGCCGCCGAGGAGGCCTGGGCCGAGATCGCGCTGTCGCCGGAGTACCGCCGCGTGCTGGGCGAGCTGGTCAATGCGCAGATGCAGGCGCGCGCCGCGGCGCAGGCGATCGGCGAGCAGATGGCGACGGCACTGGGTCTGCCCGGGCGGGTGGAGCTTGACAGCGCGCACCGCAAGATCGCGGAACTCGAACGCGCAGTGCGGCGGATGCAGCGCGCGCCGGCCGCCGACTCGACCATGCACCCAGCGGGAGCTGCAAAGAGCGCGGCCGGCAAGGCCGTGAAGGCGGGAGCCACCCGAGCGGCGAAGGCTGCGCCGGCCAAGGCTGGGCGCACGCGCAGGCCTGCCGTGAAGCCTGCGACAAAGCCCGCTGCCAAGACCACTACCAAGACGGCTGCCAAGACCACCGCGAGGAAGCGCTGACATGTACGGCCCGCTCGCCATCACCCCGGAAACACTGGCCGAGGAGGCCAGCACGCTGCAACGGAAACTCGCGGCCGGCCTGCGCACCCTGCGCGAGTTGCAGGACGTGCACGTCGGCGCGACTCCGCGCGAGGAGGTCTGGCGCGACGGCAAGGTGGTGCTGTACCGCTTCCGCGGCGAGCGCGCGCCCACGGCGAAGGTTCCGCTGCTGATCGCCTACGCGCTGGTCAACCGCCCGTACATGGTGGACCTGCAGGACGACCGCTCGCTGGTGAAGGGGCTGCTGGCGCGCGGTGAGGACGTGTACGTGATCGACTGGGGCTACCCCGACCGCTCCGACCGCTTCCTGACCCTGGAGGACTACATCGAGCGTTTCCTCGGCGGCGCGATCGAGCATCTGTGCCACGCGCACGGGCTGCCGGCGGTCAACCTGCTGGGCATCTGCCAGGGCGGCGCGTTCTCGCTGTGCTACGCGGCGCTGCACCCGGAGCGGGTGAAGAACCTCGTCACCATGGTGACCCCGGTGGACTTCCACACCCCGGACAACATGCTGTCGAACTGGAACCGCGAGATCGACGTGGACCTGCTGGTGGACACGCTCAGCAACGTGCCGGCCGACATGATGAACTTCACCTACCTGATGCTGAAGCCGTGGCGGCTGTTCGCGCAGAAATACGTCGGGATGCTCGACATCCTCGACGACCGCAAGGCGATGGAGGATTTCCTGCGCATGGAGCAGTGGATCTTCGATTCGCCCGACCAGGCCGGCGAGGCGTTCCGCGAGTTCAGCAAGCAGTTCTTCCAGGAGAACCGCTTCGTCACCGGCGGCGCCAAGGTGGGCGAACGCGAGGTGCACCTGGGGCTGGTGGAGATGCCGGTCCTCAACATCTACGCCGAGCAGGACCACCTGGTGCCGCCGGATGCCTCGCGCGCGCTGCGCAGGCTGTGCGGCAGCCGCGACTACACCGAGTATTCCTTCCGCGGCGGCCACATCGGCATCTACGTCTCCGGGCGCGCGCAGAAGGACGTGCCGCAGGCGATCCACGACTGGCTGGCGCAGCGGTCGCGCTGAACATGCGCGCGCCGCAGCGCTGGCTGCTGCGCCTCGCGCAGGGCCTCGGCATTGCGTGGGCCTTGCCGATGACGGCGCTCGGCCTGGTGGCGGGGCTGGCGGCACTGGCCGCCGGCGCGCGGATGCATTTCAGCCCGCGCGACCTGGCCTGTGTGTTCCAGCGGGTGCCGTGGGGGCCGGGCGGCGCGCTGACCCTGGGCAACGTGATCCTCGATACCGGCGACACGCTCGCGCGCCCGTGCCACACCTATGCGCATGCGGCGGGGATCGGCCACGATCCGCCGATCCTGCTGGCCGACCACGAGCGCGCGCATGTCTTCCAGTACATGGCGTTGGGTGCGCTGTTCCTGCCGCTGTACCTGCTGCACGGCGGGGTGTCCGCGCGCAACCGTTTCGAGCGTGCGGCCGACCGCTATGCGTTGAGCGGGCGCGGCTGGTGGCCGTGGGCGCGCGACTGAATGCGGCTCGCCGACGGGCGGCGTCGCGGCGCGGGTGCGCTTAGCGTTTTGCTAACGCCGCCGGTCCTAAGGTTTCCGGCACCGGAGAAAAACTGTCCGGCGCGCAAGGCGCCCTGCAGAATCGCTCCGGCCACGACCCGGTCCCCTCCAGGCGCAACGCCCGCGAGACCGGGTCTTTTGTTATGCGCGCCCGCCCTTGCATGCACGCATCCGGGCGCCGCGTGATGGCGGCGCGTGCTGCCGATGGGCGGCTTTCGCTGGATGACTCCCCTGTCATGCAAAAGGGGCCCGCAGGCCCCTTCGCATGGTGCGCCGGCGCGGGCCGGGATCAGTTCACGTTCGACAGGTCGTGCAGCTGGGTGGGCACGCTGTGGAAGTAGGCGGCCAAGTCGGCGATCTGCTGGTCGCTCAGCGCCTTGGCCTGCGCCGCCATCACGTCGGCGTTGCCGCCGGCGCGGGTGCCGCCGCGGTAGGCCTGCAGGGCGTGCGCGATGTAGTCGGCGTACTGGCCGCCGATCTTCGGATAGATGTCGCCGATCGGGGCATTGCCTTCGGCGCCGTGGCAGGAGGTGCAGGGCGCGATGCCGTTGCCGCCGTTGGTGGCCAGCTCCTGGCCGGCGCGGATGTCGCCCTTGGGCAGGCCCGCGGACGAGGCGGTGGCGTGGGCAGTTTCGGCGGCGGCTTCGGCGTCAGGCTTGCCGGCGCTGCAGGCGGACAGGGCGAGCGCGCAGGCCAGGGCCAGCAGGGTCATGGAGGTCTTGGTCATGGCGCGGCTCACTTCAGGCTGGACAGGTAGGCGGCGATGTCGGCGAGATCCTGCTCGGAGAAGCTTTGCGCCTGCGCCTGCATGGTCGGGTGCTTGCGCTTGCCGGTGCGGTACTCGTTCAGCGCGTTGAGAAGATAGGTTTCCGACTGCCCACCGATCATCGGCACGTGGTAGCTCGGATACGCGTTCTTGTAGCCGGTCAGGCCGTGGCAGCCGCGGCAGGTGTAGGTCAGGCCCTTGCCACGGGCGGCATCGCCCTTGGCAGCGGCCTGCGCGGCGGTTGCCGGCGTCGCGGCGGCGGGCGCGGGGTCCTGGGCGGTGGCGGAGAAGGCCGCCAGGAGCAGGGCAAGGCTTGCGGCAATCGACAGCGGTCGCATCATCGGGCGGTTCCCGTGGTGATTTCGGAAGGAGTGCGTTGGCAGGCGAAGCCGCCGCGTCAGGCAGCTTCCGTTCAGGGAGTATAGCGGCGATTTTCCGTCCCAACACCGGCGCGCCATCCATGCGGCGCGGCCCTGCGTAGAAGCCGGTTGCGGCCGCCATTCCCGCCGTCCCGTCCTCCAATCCGCCCAGCGCGTCGCACCGCACCACGCCGGCCCTGCCATCCATGATCTCATCCATGACCTTCGGCGCATGGCAGGTGCGGTTGGCTAGGTGACATACTTGACTACAACACCAGACACTGGCGACCTCCCCATGCATCACACCCCCATGGCCACCGCTTTCCGCCCTGGCCGCACCTCCGTCCTGGCCCGTGCCGGCCTGTTGCTGATCATCCTCGGCCTGTCCGCCTGCAAAGGCTCCACGGGCCCCGGTGGCAAGCCGGACGCCAAGCAGGACAAGGGCCCGGAGGCGGTGCCGGTGGAAGTGGCGCACGTCGAGCGGCGCTCGATCTCGGCCAGCTACAACGGCACCGCGCCGCTGGAGGCGCGCGCCCAGGCACAGGTGGTGGCCAAGACCTCCGGGATCGCGCTGAAGGTGCTGGCCGACGTCGGCCAACACGTGGCGGCCGGGCAGACCCTGGTGGTGATCGACCGCGACCGCGCGCTCCTGCAGGAGGCCCAGGCCGAGGCGCAGGTCCGCAAGCTGGAGGCGAACTACAACCGCGCCACCCAGCTGGCGGCGCAGAAGATGGTGAGCGCCAACGACGTGGACCAGCTGCGGTTCGACCTTGACAATGCCCGCGCCACCCTGCGCATGGCCAAGCTGGAGCTGGCCTACGGCAACGTGGCCGCGCCGATCTCCGGGGTGGTGGCCAGCCGCGACATCAAGCCCGGCAACTTCGTGCAGATCAACACCCCGATCTTCACCATCGTGGACACCTCGCGGCTGGAGGCCACCCTCAACGCGCCGGAGCGCGAGATCGAGAAGCTCAAGCCCGGGCAGGCGGTGGAGCTGACGGTGGACCCGCTGCCGGGCCGCACCTTCAACGGCCGGGTGGACCGGGTGGCGCCGGTGGTGGATGCCGGCAGCGGCACCTTCCGGGTGGTGTGCGCCTTCAATGCCGACGGTGGCCTGCAGCCAGGCATGTTCGGGCGCATCCGCATCAACTACGACCAGCGCGCGGACGCGCTGGTGATCCCGCGCACCGCCCTGCTGGAGGATGGCGGCGACCCGGCGGTGTTCGTGGTGCGCAATGGCAAGGCCGCGCGCGCCACCCTCAAGCTGGGCTATGACGACGGCCCGTGGGTGGAGGTGCGCGACGGCCTGAAGCAGGGCGAGCCGGTGGTGGTCGCCGGCAAGGCCGCGCTGCGCGATGGCAGCGCGGTGAAGGTGCTGGAGGGGAGCGCATCCCCGGCGCAGGCGGCCCGATGAGCGCGCCGTCGCCGCACGACCCGCTGGGCGCGCCCGCCGGCCGCTTCAGCCTGGCCGAGTTCTCCACCCGCCGGCGCGTCACCATCGCGATGATGACGGTGACCCTGGTGCTGTTCGGCCTGATCGCGCTGGGCAGCCTGAAGGTGAACCTGCTGCCGGACCTCAGCTATCCCACCCTGACCGTGCGCACCGATTACCCCGGCGCGGCGCCGGCCGAGGTCGAGACGCTGATTTCGCAGCCGGCGGAAGAGGCGCTGGGCGTGGTCAAGGGCCTGCGCAAGCTGAAGTCGGTCTCGCGCACCGGCCAGTCCGACGTGGTGCTGGAGTTCGCCTGGGGCACCGACATGGACCAGGCCAGCCTGGACGTGCGCGACAAGATGGAGTCGCTGCAGTTCCCGCTGGAGGCCAAGGCCCCGGTGCTGCTGCGCTTCAATCCGTCCACCCAGCCGATCATGCGCCTGGCGCTGTCGCCGAAGCAGGTCGGCCGCGGCGACGACGAGCTGCGCCAGCTGATGGAACTGCGCCGCTACGCCGACGAGGACCTCAAGCGCAAGCTGGAGCCGGTGGCCGGCGTGGCCGCGGTGAAGGTGGGCGGCGGCCTCGAGGACGAGGTGCAGGTGGACGTGGACCAGCGCAAGCTGGCGCAGCTGGGGCTGTCGATCGACACCGTGATCCAGCGCCTGCAGCAGGAGAACGTGAACATCTCCGGCGGCCGCCTGGAGGAAGGCGCGCAGCGCTACCTGGTGCGCACCGTCAACCAGTTCGCCAACGTGGACGAAATCCGCAACATGCTGCTGACCACGCGCGCGGCGGCGTCCAGCAACCCCGCCGAGCAGGCCGCGATGCGGGTGGCGGCGGCCAGCGGCAACGCCAGCGTGATGGCCGCGCTGGCGCAGGGCAGCGGCAATGGTTCCAGCAGCGGCAGCGATGCCCTGCGCCTGGGCGACGTGGCGCAGGTGCGCCAGGGCTACAAGGAGCGCGACACCATCATTCGCCTCAATGGCCGCGAGGCGGTCGAGCTGGCGATCTACAAGGAAGGCGACGCCAACACGGTGGCCACCGCCGATGCCCTGGAGGCGCGCCTGAAGAAGATCCGCGAGCAGCTGCCGCGCGACGTCGAGCTGACCGTGATCGAGGACCAGTCGGTGTTCATCCGCAACGCCATCCACGACGTGAAGGTGGATGGCATTATCGGCGGCGTACTGGCGATCCTGATCATCTTCCTGTTCCTGCGCGACGGCTGGAGCACCTTCGTCATCAGCCTGTCGCTGCCGGTGTCGATCATCGCCACCTTCTTCGTGATGGGCCAGCTGGGGCTGAGCCTGAACGTGATGTCGCTGGGCGGCCTGGCGCTGGCCACCGGCCTGGTGGTGGACGATTCCATCGTGGTGCTGGAGTCGATCGCGAAAGCGCGCGAGCGTGGCCTGGGCATCCTCGAGGCGGCGATCGCCGGCACCCGCGAGGTGAGCATGGCGGTGGTGGCCTCGACCCTGACCACGATCGCGGTGTTCCTGCCGCTGGTGTTTGTGCAGGGCATCGCCGGCCAGCTGTTCCGCGACCAGGCGCTGACGGTGGCGATCGCGATCGCGGTGTCGCTGGTGGTGGCGATGACCCTGATCCCGATGCTCAGCTCGCTCAAGGGCCGCGCCCCACTGGGCTTCCCGGAGGAGCCGCCGCATCCGCGCTGGCAGGCCGAAAAGACCTGGCAGAAACCGGCGATGTACGCCGGGCGTGGCATCGGCGCGCTGGTGCGCTACGGATTCTTCGGCCTGGTGTGGCTGGTGGTGCGCGCCTGGCGCCTGCTGGGCGCGCTGGTGGGGCCGGTGATGCGCAAGGCCAGCGACCTCGCGATGGCGCCGTATGCGCGCGCCGAGCGCGGCTACCTGCGGGTGCTGCCGGCGGCGCTGGCGCGCCCGGCGCCGGTGCTGCTGGTGGCGGGCATCGCGTTCGCGGCGACACTGGCGGTGCTGCCGCTGCTGGGCACCGACCTGATCCCGCAGCTGGCGCAGGACCGCTTCGACATGACCGCCAAGCTGCCGCCCGGCACGCCGCTGGCGCGCACCGACGCGCTGATCCGGCAGGTGCAGGCCGCGCATGCCAAGGACGAGGGCGTGCGCGTGCTGTACGGCGTCTCCGGCACCGGCACCCGGCTGGATGCCAGCCCCACCGAGAGCGGCGAGAACATCGGCAAGCTGTCGGTGGTGATGACCAGCAACGCGGCCGAAGGCCCACTGACCGACGCCCTGCGCCAGACCATGCGCGAGTATCCGGGCGTGCAGGTCGACTTCAGCCGTCCCGAGCTGTTCTCGCTGTCGCCGCCGCTGGAGATCGAGGTGGAGGGCAACGACCTCGACGCCATCCGCACCGCCGGCAACAAGCTGGCCGCGATGCTGCGCGCCAACGGCCACTACGCCGACGTGAAGTCGACGGTGGAGCAGGGCTTCCCCGAGATCCAGATCCGCTTCGACCAGGACCGCGCCGCCGCGCTCGGCCTGACCACCCGCCAGATCGCCGATGCCGTCACCAAGAAGGTGGCCGGCGAAGTGGCCACCCGCTACAGCTTCCGCGACCGCAAGATCGACGTGCTGGTGCGCGCGCAGGAAGGCGACCGCGCCTCGGTGGAGGACATCCGCCGCCTGATCGTGAACCCGGGCAAGGGCGCGCCGGTGGAGCTGGCCTCGGTGGCCAGCGTGGTCTCCACCTCCGGCCCAAGCGAGATCCACCGCGCCGACCACCGCCGGGTGGCGATCGTCTCCGCCAACCTGCGCGGGATCGACCTCGGCACCGCGATCCGCGAGGTGCAGGCGATGGTGGCGGAACACCCGCTGGGCGTCGGCATCGGCATGCAGATCGGCGGCCAGGGCCAGGAGCTGGACGATTCGATCCGCTCGCTGCTGTTCGCGTTCGGTCTGGCGGTGTTCCTGGTGTACCTGGTGATGGCCTCGCAGTTCGAGTCGCTGCTGCACCCGTTCGTGATCCTGTTCACCATCCCGCTGGCGCTGGTGGGCGCGGTGGCCGCGCTGCTGCTGACCCGTTCGGTGATCTCGGTGGTGGTGTTCATCGGCCTGATCCTGCTGGTGGGCCTGGTGGTGAAGAACGCGATCATCCTGATCGACAAGGTCAACCAGCTGCGCGAGGCCGGGGTGGCCAAGCGCGAGGCGCTGGTGGAGGGGGCGCGCTCGCGCCTGCGTCCGATCATGATGACCACCCTTACCGCGGTGTTCGGCTTCCTGCCGCTGGCGCTGGCGTTCGGCGACGGCGCCGAGGTGCGCAGTCCGATGGCGGTGACCGTGATCGGCGGCCTGCTGGTGTCCACCCTGCTGACCCTGGTGGTGATCCCGGTGGTGTACGACTTGCTGGACCGCAAGCCGGACGAGTACTACGCCGAGCGCGGCCGGCGCGCGCGCAGCGACGCGCAGGCGGTGGCCGAGGTGTTGGCCCACGAGCACGACCCGCTGGCCGCACCCGGCAGCGGCGAAGCGAAGGCGTGAGCAGGCGATGAACATCACCGAACTCTCCATCCGGCGTCCGGTCACCACCATCATGCTGTTCGTGTCGATGGTGGTGATCGGCCTGATCGCCGCGTTCCGCTTGCCGCTGGAGGCGCAGCCGGAGGCCACCGCGCCGTTCTTCTTCGTGCAGCTGCCGTATGCCGGTTCCACCCCCGAGGAGGTGGAGCGCAACCTGGTGCGGCCGGTGGAGGAGGCGCTGGCCACCATGTCCGGCATCAAGTCGATGAACGCCAACGCCAGTGCCGACGGCGGCGGCGTGTTCGTGCAGTTCACCGACTGGGGCCGCAACGTGGCGGTCGCGGCCTCCGAGGCCCGCGAGCGGATCGACGCGATCCGCGACCAGCTGCCGTCCGATTTCCAGCGCTACTTCGTGCGGCGCTGGAGCACCGGCGACCAGGAGGCCATCAGCCTGCGCCTGACCAGCAACGAGAACCTGACCGCGCGCGGCGAGCTGATCGACCAGAGCATCAAGCGCCGGCTGGAGCGCCTGCCCGGGGTGGCGCGGATCGAGGTGGAGGGCGTGCCGGTGCAGGAGGTGGTGGTGGCGATCGACCCCGACCGCCTGACCGCCAACGGGGTGGTGCTGAACGACCTGGTGACGCGCCTGCAGGCCGCCAATTTCTCGGTTTCGGCGGGCGAGATCACCGACGACGGCCGGCGCCTGCGGATCCAGCCCAAGGGCGAGCTGACCGATCTGCAGCAGCTGCGCGACCTGCCGATCAATGCGCGCGGCGTGCGTCTGTCCGACATCGCCGACGTGCGGCTACAGCCGCAGCGCATGAACTACGTGCGCCAGATCGACGGCCGCCCCAGCGTGGGCGTGGACATTTACAAGGAGCGTGCGGCGAACCTGGTGGACCTCTCGCGCGCGGTGCGCGCCGAGCTGGTCGAGCTGGAGCGCGACCCGGCGCTGGCCGGGATCAAGATCGACGTGGTGGACGACCAGGGCAAGGCGGTGGTGAGCTCGCTGTCGGCGCTGGCCGAGGCCGGTGCGATCGGCCTGCTGCTGTCGGTGATCGTGCTGTACGTGTTCCTGCGCCACTGGCCCTCGACCCTGATGGTGACCACCGCCATCCCGATCTGCTTCATCATGACCCTGGGCTTCATGTACTTCGCCGGGATCACCCTCAACATCCTGTCGATGATGGGCCTGCTGCTGGCCGTGGGCATGCTGGTGGACAACGCCGTGGTGGTGGTGGAGAGCATCTACCAGGAGCGCGAGAAGTTTCCTGGCAACCCGCGCCTGGCCTCGATCGTGGGCACCCGCCACGTGGCCATCGCGCTGTCCGCCGGTACCCTGTGCCACTGCATCGTGTTCCTGCCGATGATGTTCGGCGGCAAGAACATGCTGACCATCTACCTGACCCAGCTGGCGGTGACCATCTCGGTATCGCTGCTGGCCTCGTGGCTGGTGGCGATCAGCCTGATCCCGATGCTGTCGGCGCGCATGCGCACGCCGCCGGCGGTGAAGTCGCCGCGCATCGCGCGCCTGCAGGACCGCTACGCGCGCTTCCTGCGCTGGACGCTGGAGCACCGCGGCTGGGCGGTGGCCGGGATCCTGGCCATCAGCGCGGTCAGCTTCGTGCCGATCCATTTCAGCAAGGGCGATTCCGGCGACGAGTCCGACCCCAGCAAGATCGCCATCTTCTACCAGTGGAAGGGCTCGTACTCGAAGGAGGAGATGGGCAAGGTGGTGGCGGCGGTGGAGCGCTACGTCAACGACAACCGCCAGCGCTTCGGGGTGCAGAAGGTCTATTCGCGCTACGCCGAGCAGGGCTGGGCGATGACCGAGGTGACCGTCGCCACCAAGGACCCGCAGGTCTCGAAGAAGATCCAGGACGCGATGCGCGAGGGGCTGCCGAAGTCGGCGCGCGCCAACATCGGCTTCGGGCGCCAGGGCGGGCTGGGCGGCGGCGAGAACGGCATCCAGTTCAGCCTGGTCGGTGATTCCTCGCAGACCCTGCGCGAGATCGCGGACGACATCATCCCGATCCTCTCGCGCAGCAAGTCGCTGCGCGACGTGCGGGTGGACACCGGCGACGCCAACAGCGAGCTGCGGGTGCGGGTGAACCGCGAGCGCGCGGCGGCCTACGGGTTCTCCGCGCAGCAGGTGGCGCAGTTCGTCGGCATGGCCCTGCGCGGCGCCTCGCTGCGCGAGTTCCAGCGCGGCGAGCTGGAGATCCCGGTGAGCGTGCGCTTCCAGGGCGCCGAGCACTACGGCCCCGAGGACCTGCAGTCGTTCACCGTGCGCGCCCCCGACGGGCGCAGCGTGCCGCTGCTGGCGATGGTGGACGTGCAGACGGTGTCGTCGGCCAACACCATCCAGCGCATGAACCGGCAGACCATGCTCAAGGTACAGGCCAACCTGGCGCCTGGCGCCACCCTGGAGGCGGCGAAGAAGGAAATCGAGGACACGGTGAAAGCGCTCGACCTGCCGCCGGGCTACGGCATCACCTTCGAGGGCGGCGGCTTCGGCATCAATATCGACATGAACCAGCAGATGCTGCGCAACGTGGGCATCGCGCTGGTACTGATGTTCATCGTGATGGCGGCGGTGTTCGAGTCGCTGCTGTTCCCGCTGGCGATCATGAGCTGCGTGCTGTTTTCGATCTTCGGCGTGTACTGGCTGCTGTGGCTCACCGGCACCCAGTTCAACATCATGGCCTTCATCGGCATCCTGGTGCTGATGGGGGTGGTGGTGAACAACGGCATCGTGATGGTGGAGCACATCAACAACCTGCGCCGGCGCGGGCTGCCGCGGATCGATGCGCTGGTGGAGGGCAGCCGCGAGCGCCTGCGCCCGATCATGATGACGATGGGCACCGCGATCCTGGCGATGGTGCCGATCGCCCTGTCCAAGACCCAGATCGCCGGCGACGGCCCGCCGTACTACCCGATGGCCCGCGCGATCGCCGGCGGGCTGGCGTTCTCGACCGTGGTCAGCCTGCTGTTCCTGCCGACCATCTACGCCCTGCTGGACGACCTGCGCGCCGGCACCGCCCGCATCATCGCCCGCGCGCGCATGAGCCGTGCGCAGCGGCGGGCGGCCGACGCCCGCCCGCTGGGCGGGTGAGCCGGCTCAGCCGAGCAACTTGCCGAAGATACGGGCGCCAGCCATCCACTCGCCGGCGACGGTGCCGAGGTTGGTGAGCATGAACACCAGCACCACCCGGGTGACGCGGTTGCGGTACCAGCCGCGCAGGGTCTGGGCGTCGTCGCGCAGGGCGAGGAAGTCCGGGTAGGCCGGCTTGCGCAGGCGCAGTTCGACCAGGGCACTGAACATGCCGGACGGCAGCCCCGGGCGGAACGGCTTGAACGGAGCCACCAGCGCCCCGGCCAGCAGGCTCAACGGGTTGGCGCCGGCCAGCAGCGCGCCGAGCGCGGTCAGGCCGCAGGTCCAGGCCACCCACTGCAACAAGAGGTCGCGGCCGAGCGCATGCCCGCCGTGGTACCAGCCCCAGGCGATGCCGCCGGCGATCAGTGCGAGCAGGGTGAGGGTGATCCACGGCAGGCGGCGCTTCTGCCTGACTTCGGCCAGCGCCGCGGTCAGCGTCGCCGGCGCGCGGGTCTCCTCGCGCAGGTAGCGCGCCATCCCCTTCAGGTGGCCGGCCCCGACCACCGCCAGCACGCGCGTCGCCCCGTCGGCGCGTTCGCGCAGCTTGGCGGCCATGTACTGGTCGCGTTCGTCGATCAGGGTGGCAAACAGCGAAGGCGTGTCGCGCGCGAATTCGCCGAAGCTGGATTCGAGCATGTCGCCTTCCTTCAGGCGTTCGATGTCGTCCTCGGAGACATCCTCACGCGCGAACAGGCTGCCGGCCACGCCGCCGACCAGCTTCATGCGGTCCCACCAGCGCAGGCCCTGCAGGATGCGGCGGAAGGTGATGCCGACGTCGCGGTCGATCAGTTGCAGCGGCAGGCCGCGCGCGGCTGCCTCGGTCGCGGCCGCCTTGAGTTCCGCGCCCGGTTCGATCCCGAGCTGCTCGGCCAGCCGCCGCTGGTAGGCGGCCAGCGCCAGGTTGGCGGCGAATGGCGCCACTTTCTTTTCGCGGATGACCTTGACCAGATCCAGTTGCGCCAGCGCCTCCGGCTGGGTCAGCGCCTTGTGGCGCTGCTCGTCCAGCTCCACGGCGATGGCGTCGAACCGGCCGCTGTCGATGGCAGCATGGACCGCCTCGATGCTGGTCCTGGATACGTGCGCGGTGCCGAGCAGGGTGTAATGCACGCCGTCGCGCTCGACCTCGATGACCGGCTGGCCGGCGAAGCCAGCGGTGTGCTGCGCGGGCGCGTCAGTCACGGTAGCGCTTCACGAGATCGCCATAGGCGTCGATCCGGCGGTCGCGCAGGAACGGCCAGATCCGGCGCACGTGCTCGCTGCGCTGCATGTCCACCTCGGCCAGCAGCAACGTCGGCTCGGTGCCGGCTTCGGCGAGCAGTTCGCCCTGCGGCCCCAGCACCACGGAGTTGCCCCAGAAATCGATCCCGGAGGCGCCGAGCGGCGAAGGCTCGTGGCCGACGCGGTTGCAGGACAGCACCGGCAGGCCGTTGGCGACCGCGTGGCCGCGGTGCGACAGCACCCAGGCGTCGCGCTGGCGGGTCTTTTCGTCCTGCGCATCGTCCGGGTCCCAGCCGATCGCGGTGGGGTACAGCAGCAGTTCGGCGCCGGCCAGCGCCATCAGGCGCGCGGCCTCCGGGTACCACTGGTCCCAGCACACCAGCACGCCCAGCCGGCCCACCGAGGTGTCGATGGGCGTGAAGCCGAGGTCGCCCGGGGTGAAGTAGAACTTCTCGTAGAAGCCCGGGTCGTCCGGGATGTGCATCTTGCGGTACTTGCCCGCGGTGCTGCCGTCGGCATCGAACACCACCGCGGTGTTGTGGTACAGCCCGGGGGCACGCTTCTCGAACAGCGAGCTCACCAGCACCACGCCGTGGCGCTTGGCCAGCGCCGCCAGGCGCTCGGTGCTGGGGCCCGGGATCGGCTCGGCGAGGTCGAACTCGTGCACCGACTCGTGCTGGCAGAAGTACGCGCCGTTGTGCAGTTCCTGCAGCAGGACGAGCTTCGCGCCCGCGGCGGCGGCCTCGGCGATGCGCGTTTCGATCACCGCGAGGTTGGCCGCGGCGGTGCCGTGGTTGCGCTCCTGCACCAGCGCGACGGGGAGCTTGCTGTACTTGGACATCAGAGGAGTCCTTCGGGCAATTGCATGGTGATGCAGTGCAGGCTGCCGTTCTGCCAGATCAGCGGCCGGCACGGCACCGGCACGATCTCGCGGCCCGGGTGGGCGGCGGCCAGCACCTCGGCGGCGCGCGCATCGGCCGGATCGCCGTAGGCGGGCATCAGCACCGCGCCGTTGACGATCAGGTAGTTGGCGTAGCTGGCGGCCAGCCGGCGGCCTTCATCGAGGATGGGGCGGGCCCACGGCAGCGGGAACAGGCGGTAGGGCCGGCCGTCGCGGGTGCGCAGGGCGGCGATCTCCTCGGCCATCGCCTTGAGGTCGGCGTAATGCGAGTCCGCCGCGTCGTCGCAGGCCTGGAACACGATGGCGTCATCCGGTGCGAAGCGGGCGAGGGTGTCGATATGGGCGTCGGTGTCGTCGCCTTCCAGTGCGCCGTGGTCCAGCCACAGCACGCGCTCCTGGCGCAGCCAAGCGGCCAGTCGCGTGGTCAGCTGCTCGCGGGTCGCACCGGGGTGGCGCTCGTGCAGGCAGCGCCAGGTGGTGAGCAGGGTGCCGGCGCCGTCGGTCTCGATCGCGCCGCCTTCCAGCGCGAATTCGATGCGCTCGCGCGCCGCGGTGCCGAACACGCCCTGGGCGTGCAGGTGCTCGACCAGGCGGTCGTCGCGGCTGGCCTCGAACTTGCCGCCCCAGGCGGTGAAGCAGAAGTCCAGCAGGCGGAAGCCTTCGCCCTCGCGCAGGGTGATCGGGCCGGAATCGCGCAGCCAGGTGTCGTCGTATTCGACCTGCAGGAAACGCACGCGCGCCAGGTCCACCCCGGCGGCGGCCAGGCGGTCGCGGGCGTGCGCCTGCAGGGCGGCGTCGGCGACGCAGACCAGCAGCGGCTGGAAGCGGGTGATGGCGGCGGCCAGGGCGACGTAGGTGGTTTCGACCTCGGCCAGGCGCGGGGCCCAGTCGGTGCCGGCGTGCGGCCAGGCGATCAGCACCGCCGACTGGGGCTCCCACTCGGCGGGAAAACGGGAAGAGGCGTGGGTCATCGTGGGGAGGAACGTGCAGGCCGGGGCCGTATGGCGCGGCCCCGGCGGGGGATGTCAGCGGCTGGCCGGCTTGGGACCGATCTCGTCCGGGCTGGCCTGGTTGGCCACGGCGTCGATCACGCGGCCCTTCTCGAAATACACGGTGAAGGTGGGATAGGCCCAGCGCTGGATGGTGGGCCACGCCCGCTTCTGGCCGCCGGCCGGCTGCAGGCGCTGGCTCGGCGCCCCGTACTTGGCTTCCACCTGTGCGCTGGTCATGCCGCGCGCGGGCAAGTTGCCGGGCTCCTGCTGCACGCGCTGGATCAGCAGGGTATCGCCGCTGGCCGCGGGGACGGCGGCGGTCGCGCCGGCAGAGGCGGCCAGCAGGGCGGAGGCGAGGGCGAGACTGCGCAGCAGGCGATCCATGGCGATGCTCCCGGGAGTGCAGGTGGATGAACGGGGGATTCTATGCCGAACCGGGCCAAGACCGGGCGGGGACCACGGGCGTCGCCCGCGGATGCGGGGCCCGATACGGAAAAGGCCGCCTTGCGGCGGCCTTTTGGGCAGGCGCGGGACGAACGCCCCGCCGCGTGCCGGCATCTCTCAGCGCTGGCGCGCCTTGAAGCGCGGGTTGGACTTGCAGATCACGAAGACCTTGCCGCGACGGCGAACCACCTTGCAGTCGCGGTGACGGGCCTTCGCCGACTTCAGGGAGGACAGGACCTTCATGATGAAACCTCGGCAAATGGAATGGAGTGAAACGCGAAGCCACGCATTCTAGCGGGTATTCGGCTGGCATTTCAACAGCTTGGAGGATGCCCGTCGCGCGCCGCTCGCGGCGGTGCCTGTGCGCCGTGCCGGCTTGCCGCCATAATGGCCGCCATGGATGCTTCCGTCCCGGTTCTCACCATCGATGGTCCCTCCGGCTCCGGCAAGGGCACCATCAGCCGCATCGTGGCCGCCCGGCTGGGCTGGCACTACCTGGATTCCGGCGCGCTGTACCGCGCGGTGGGGATCGCCGCCGGGTGGTCCGACATCGACCTGTCGGATGCCTCGGCGCTGGTGCGCTGCACCTTCGATACCCACGTGGAGTTCCGCGACGACGGTGCCGGCGAGCCGCGGGTGATCGTGAACGGAACCGATGCCACCGACGAACTGCGCACCGAGACCGCCGGCGCGGCCGCCTCCGCGATCGCCGCCATCCCCGAGGTGCGGGCCGCCCTGAAGGAGCGCCAGCGCGCCTTCCGCCAGCCGCCGGGGCTGGTGGCGGACGGTCGCGACATGGGCACGGTGATCTTCCCGGACGCCGCCCACAAGGTGTTTTTGACCGCCAGTGCCGAGGAGCGCGCGGAGAGGCGGTATAAGCAGTTGAAAGCAAAAGGGGTTTCGGTCACAATCGACGGTCTGCTGCGCGAGATCCTCGCCCGCGACGCCCGCGATGCCAGTCGTGCGGTGGCGCCGCTGCGGCCGGCCAGCGATGCCGTGCCCATCGACACCACCGGCCTGCCGATCGAGGCGGTGGTCGCACGGGTGCTGGACATCGTGTCCCGCCCCGCGGCCTGACGGTCGCGTTTCCCGCGCAGCAGAAGCAGCCCCGCAGGCACGCCCGTGCCCGCGGTTTCCATCCATCCACACATGGCCAAGGCGCCTGCTGCGCCGCCGCCAACCAACCCAGGTGGGCCGCCCCGTTGCTGTGGGTTGCCCGTGTATCCACCCGAGATTTTTCATGAACTCCGCAGCTACCGAATCCTTCGCCGAACTGTTCGAAGCCAGCCAGGCCAACCTGGCCAAGCTCAAGCCCGGCGCCATCGTCAAGGGCATCGTGGTCGATGTCCGCAACGACGTCGTCGTCATCAATGCCGGCCTGAAGTCCGAGGGCATCGTCCCGATCGAGCAGTTCCGCAACGACGCCGGCGAGATCGACGTCGGCATCGGCGACGAGGTCAAGGTCGCGCTCGACTCGCTCGAGAACGGCTTCGGCGAAACCGTGCTGTCGCGCGAGAAGGCCAAGCGCGCCATGGTGTGGGACGAACTCGAGGAAGCGCTCGAGAAGAACGAGACCATCGTCGGCCGCATCAGCGGCAAGGTGAAGGGCGGCTTCACCGTCGACATCAAGGACGTCCGCGCGTTCCTGCCCGGCTCGCTGGTCGACGTGCGCCCGGTGCGCGACCCGGTCTACCTGGAAGGCAAGGAGCTGGAGTTCAAGCTCATCAAGCTCGACCGCAAGCGCAACAACGTGGTGGTCAGCCGCCGCGCGGTGGTCGAGAACGAGCATTCCGAGGAGCGCGAGCAGCTGCTCGAGAAGCTGGTCGAGGGCGCCGTGCTGAAGGGCGTGGTCAAGAACCTCACCGACTACGGCGCGTTCGTGGACCTCGGCGGCATCGACGGCCTGCTGCACATCACCGACATGGCCTGGAAGCGCGTGCGCCATCCGTCCGAAGTGGTGGAAGTGGGCCAGGAGCTGGACGTCCGCGTGCTGAAGTACGACCGCGAGCGCAACCGCGTCTCGCTGGGCCTGAAGCAGCTGGGCGAGGATCCGTGGGACAACATCTCGCGCCGCTACCCGGCCAACAGCCGCGTGTTCGGCAAGGTTTCCAACGTCACCGATTACGGCGCGTTCGTCGAGATCGAGCCGGGCGTGGAAGGCCTGGTGCACGTCTCCGAGATGGACTGGACCAACAAGAACGTCAACCCGGCCAAGGTGGTGCAGGTCGGCGACGAGATCGAGGTCATGGTGCTGGACGTGGACGAGGAGCGCCGCCGCATCTCGCTGGGCATCAAGCAGGTCACCAGCAACCCGTGGGAGACCTTCGCCGCGATCCACAAGAAGGGCGACAAGGTGTCCGGCCAGATCAAGTCGATCACCGATTTCGGCATCTTCATCGGCCTGGAGGGCGGCATCGACGGCCTGATCCACCTGTCCGACATCAGCTGGAACTCCACCGGCGAGGACATCGCCCGCAACTACAAGAAGGGCGACACGCTTGAGGCGGTGGTGCTGGCGGTGGATCCGGAGCGCGAGCGCATCAGCCTTGGCGTGAAGCAGATGGAGCAGGACCCGCTGGGCCAGTTCATGGCGGCGCACCCGAAGGGCAGCAAGGTCTCCGGCACCGTCAAGGACGTGGACGCCAAGGGCGCGACCATCGACCTGGGCGAAGGCGTGGAAGGCTACGTCATGGCCCGCGACATCAGCGACGAGCGCGTGGACGACGCCAGCCAGGTGCTGAAGGTCGGCCAGCAGATCGAGGCCAAGTTCGTGGGCATGGACCGCAAGGGCCGCAGCCTGCAGCTGTCGATCAAGGACAAGGACGCGGCCGAGACCGCCGAAGCTCTGGCCGAGTACAACAAGGCCAATGCCGACGCCGCCAGCGGCACCACTAAGCTGGGCGCGCTGCTGCGCGAGCAGTTGAACAAGGCCGACTGATCCGGTCGGTAGCGGAATCTGCAGCGGCCCGGCTCGTGCCGGGCCGCTTGCAATCCACGGCGATAACCACACAAATCCATGACCAAATCCGAACTCATCGAACTGCTGGCCCGTCGGCAGCCGCACCTGAAGGCCGACGACGTCGATCTGGCGGTCAAGACGCTGCTGCAGATGATGGGCGGTGCGCTGGCCGGTGGCGAGCGCATCGAGATCCGCGGGTTCGGCAGCTTCTCCCTGCATTACCGGCCGCCGCGCACCGGCCGCAATCCCAAGACCGGCGAGGCGGTGGCCCTGCCCGGGAAGTACGTGCCGCATTTCAAGCCCGGCAAGGAACTGCGCGAGCGGGTCACCGACGTGATCCCGCTGCCCGATGCCGATTGAGCACGCCGCAGGCGTGCGTTCCGGCTGACCCGTCCCGTCCAGTCCGCTAAGCTAGCGGCCGCATCCGCGGTGGCCCGCGTGCTGCGTTGTCCGAGCCCCGGAGGGACCCATGGAATTTCTCGACCAGTGGATGTGGTTCATCATCGCGGTGCCACTGGCGGCGCTGGCCGGCTGGGTGATCGGGCGTCGCGGCGGCGAGCGCCATAGCGGGCATCAGGTCAGCAAGCTCTCGACCACCTATTTCCGCGGCCTGAACTACCTGCTCAACGAGCAGCCGGACAAGGCGATCGAGCTGTTCCTGCACGTGGCCGAGCTGGACAAGGACACCTTCGAGACCCAGGTCGCGCTGGGCCACCTGTTCCGCCGGCGTGGCGAGGTGGACCGGGCGATCCGCCTGCACCAGGCGCTGGCGCAGCGCCCGGACCTGACCGATACCCAGAAGATCCAGGCGCTGTCCGCGCTGGGCGAGGACTACATGCGCGCCGGACTGCTGGACCGCGCGGAAACCGTGTTCAACGATCTCGCCCAGCTCGACCAGCGCGCCCCGCAAGCGCTCAAGCACCTGATCGACATCTATCAGTCCGAGCGCGACTGGGAAAAGGCGATCCACAACGCCACCCGCTACGAGCAGGTGACCGGCCAGCCGATGGGCCGCCTGATCGGGCAGTTCGAATGCGAGCTGGCCGACCGCCACCGCAGCAATGGCGACGCCGAGGCCGCGCGCGCGGCGGTGGCGCGCGCCTATGCAGCCGATCCCACCTCGGTGCGCGCGGGGATCATCGAGGGCCGGATCGAGGCCGAGGCCGGCAATACCCAGGCCGCCATCCGCGCGCTCGAACGCGCCGCCCGCCACGACCCGGATTTCCTCCCGGTGATCCTGCCGACGCTGCTGGAGAACTACGAGAAGGTGGGCGAGCGCACCGGCGCGCGGGCCTTCCTCGCCGGCATGTGCGAGCACTACCGAGGCATCTCCCCGGTGCTGGCGCTGACCCGGATGCTGGAGGCGGAGGAGGGCATCGGCGCGGCGCGGCGGTATCTGGCCCAGCAGCTCAAGGACCGGCCCTCGGTGCGCGGCGAGGCGGCGCTGATCGATCTCAGCCTGGCCGATGGCGCGGACGCAGTCGCCACGTTGCACGACCTCAAGCACATCACCGACCAGCTGCTGGTGCGCAATCCCAGCTACCGCTGCAACCGCTGCGGCTTCGGCGCGCGCAGCCACCACTGGCAGTGCCCGAGCTGCAAGGAGTGGGGAACGGTGAAGCCGCTGCTGAACTATGCGGTGGTCTGATCCGGCGCTGGCCGGGATGTGGATGGCGGCCAGCCTGCTACTCTCGGCCGCGGCCACCGAGGGTGTGCGCCGGTTCGCCCCGCGCGCCGGCATGCTGGACCTGCCGGGCCCGCGGCGCAGCCACCGCGTGCCCACGCCGCGCGGTGGCGGGGCCGGGATCGCGCTGGCCGGGCTGGCGGCCTTCGCCGTGTTCGCCTGGCTTGGCATCCCCGGTGCCGGCTGGATGGGCGCGGGCCTGTGGCTGGTGGCCTTGGCCGGTTGGAGCGACGACCATCGTCCACTGGCCATCCACTGGAAACTATCGGCGCAGCTGCTGGCCGCCGCCTGCCTGGCGATCGCGCTGGCGCGTGCGCAGGCATCGCCGACCGTGGTGGTCCTGGGCTTCGTGGCGGTGCCGGTGCTGGTGAACGCGTGGAACTTCATCGACGGGATCGACGGCCTGGCGGCCAGCCAGGCGCTGCTGTGCGCGCTGGCGCTGGCTTGGGGCCTGCAGGAGGCGGGGCGCTGGCTGGCGCTGGCGCTGATCGCCGCCGGCCTCGGCTTCCTGCCGTTCAATTTCCCGCGCGCGCGCGTGTTCGCGGGCGATGTCGGCAGCGGCGCGCTGGGCTATCTGCTGGCCTGCCTGCTGGTATTGGCGCTGCAGGCCCATCCGCCCGCGCGGTGGCCGCTGCTGGCGCTGCCGCTGGTGGCGGTGCTGGTGGACGTGGGGATGACCCTGGGCCGGCGCGTCCTGCGCGGCGAGCGCTGGTGGCAGCCGCATCTGCAACATCTCTACCAGCGCTGGGCGCCTGCCCTCGGCCATCCGCGCGTCACCCTGCGCTACGCGGCGTGGACCGTGCTGGCGATCGCCTGCATGGCCAGGCTGCAGGCCGCGCCGGTCGCGCTGGCCTGGGCCGGCAGTGGCGTGTTCCTGATGGCCACGGCCTGGCTGTGGTGGCGCGGTCAGGCGCTTGTTGGCGCGGAGGTGCGGGCATGAACCGCCACTGGTGGCATCGCCTGACGCCGCTGCGCGGACACCGCCAGCGCGGGCCGCTGCAGGGCGTGGATGTCGAAGCACTGCTGGGCCGCGCCGAGCGCATGGCTGATACCGGCATGATCCGCGCCTGGCTGCGCGGGCAGTCGGTGCTGGTGACCGGGGCCGGTGGCTCGATCGGCGCCGAACTGTGCCGCCAGTGCGCGCTGCACGGCGCGCGTCGGTTGGTGCTGGTGGAGATCGACGAACTGGCGTTGCTGCAGGTGCAGGAGCGCCTGCACGCGGCGTTCCCGGGGCTGGAGAGCGTGGCGGTGCTCGGCGATTGCGGCGATCCGGCGGTGCTGGCGCATGCGCTGGGGCAGGGGCCGGTGCAGACCCTGATCCACGCCGCCGCCTACAAGCACGTGCCGCTGCTGGAGGCGCAGCCGCGCGAAGCCGTGCGCAACAACGTTCTGGCCACCGCGGCGGTGGCGCAGGCGGCGCGTGCCGCCGGCATCGCCTGCATGGTGCTGGTGTCCACCGACAAGGCGGTGGACCCGGTCAGCGTGCTGGGCGCGAGCAAGCGCCTGGCAGAGCAGGCCTGCATGGCGCTGCTCGCGGACGCCTCCGCGACCCGGCTGGCGGTGGTGCGCTTCGGCAACGTGTTCGATTCGGCCGGCAGCGTGGCGCAGGTGTTCCGCGAACAGATCCGCCGCGGCGGGCCGCTGACGGTGACCCATCCGCAGGCCACCCGCTATTTCATGACCATCACCGAAGCCTGCCAGCTGATCCTGCAGGCGGCCGCGCTGGGCGAGCCGCGCGCGATGTACGCGTTGGACATGGGCGCGCCGGTGTCGATCCTGGCACTGGCCTCGCGCATGGTGCGGCAGGCGGGCCTGCATCCGCAGGAGGTCGGGATGGTATTCACCGGGCTGCGTCCGGGCGAGCGCCTGCACGAGCCGGGGCTGCCGGCGCAGCGGCAGGAGGCCGCGCCCGGGATCTGGCGACTGCCGCTGGAGGCGGCCGCGCCGGCGTCCTTCGCCACCCGGCTGGAGGCGCTGCGCGAGGCTGTGCACCGTTACGATGTGCCCGCGCTGCAGCGCCTGCTGCGCGAGGCCGCGCCCGCCGACTCCAGCGCGCCTGGACCCCGATATTCCCGCGATTCCCGCGATTCCAACGACAGAGCCCATCGATGACCCGATCCTCTCCGCGCATCCGCAAGGCGGTATTCCCCGTGGCCGGCCTCGGCACCCGCTTCCTGCCGGCGACCAAGACGGTGCCCAAGGAAATGCTGCCGATCGTCGACCGCCCGCTGATCCAGTACGCGGTGGACGAGGCGATCGCCGCCGGCTGCGACACCCTGGTGTTCGTCACCAACCGCTACAAGCACGCAGTGGCCGATTACTTCGACAAGGCCTACGAGCTGGAGCAGAAGCTGGAGAAATCCGGCAAGCAGGAATTGCTGGCGCTGGTGCGCAACGTGCTGCCCGAGGGCGTGCGCGCGGTGTTCGTGACCCAGGCCGAGGCGCTGGGGCTGGGGCATGCCGTGCTGTGTGCGCGCCCGGTGGTCGGCGACGAGCCGTTCGCGGTGCTGCTGCCGGACGACCTGATCTGGAGCCGCGGCGACGGTGCGCTCAAGCAGATGGCTGATCACGCCCAGGCCACCGGCGGCAGCGCGGTGGCGGTGCAGGACGTGCCGCGCGAGCAGACGGGCAGCTACGGCATCGTCGCCACCGACGCGTTCGACGGCCAGGCCGGGCGGATCCGCGAGATCGTCGAGAAGCCGCGCCCGGAGCACGCGCCCAGCAACCTGGCGGTGGTCGGCCGCTACATCCTCAACCCGGGGATCTTCGACCTGCTGGAAACCACGCCGAAGGGCGCCGGCGGGGAAATCCAGCTGACCGACGCGATCGCCGCGCTGCTGCAGCGCGAGCGGGTGGATGCGTTCCGCTTCCACGGCACCCGGTTCGATTGCGGCACCCACCTGGGGCTGATCGAAGCCACCATCCGCTATGCGCTGGACAACGAGAGGCTCAGCGACGCCGCGCGCAGCCTGATGCAGAACGCGCTGGGCGAGATGGGCGTGGTTGAGACCTGATCCGGCCCGCGCCTTGGCATGCATGCGGGATTCCGGTTCACGGCGCGCCGGTCGCGTCATGCACAGCGCTCCCGGAAGCCCCAACGAAAACGGCGCCTTGCGGCGCCGTTTTCGCGTTCCCGGAATGGGCGGGATCAGAGCGCCTCGAAGATGCCCGCCGCGCCCATGCCGGTGCCGATGCACATGGTCACCATGCCGTATTTCTGTTTGCGCCGGCGCAGGCCGTGCACGATGGTGGCGGTGCGAATGGCACCGGTGGCGCCCAGCGGATGTCCCAGCGCGATCGCGCCGCCCAGCGGGTTGACCTTGGCCGGGTCCAGTTCGCAGTCGCGGATCACCGCCAGCGCCTGCGCGGCGAAGGCCTCGTTGAGCTCGATCCAGTCCAGCTGGTCGCGGGTCAGGCCACCCTGCTTGAGCGCCTTGGGGATCGCGGCGATCGGGCCGATGCCCATCACCTCGGGGCGCACGCCGGCCACGCTGAAGCTGACGAAGCGGGCCAGCGGGGTCAACCCGTAGTCCTTGATCGCCTGCTCGGAGGCCAGCAGCACCGCGCCGGCGCCGTCGCTCATCTGCGAGGCATTGCCGGCGGTGACGGTGCCACCGAACTGGCCGTTGCGGAACACCGGGCGCAGGCGCGCCAGGCCTTCCAGCGAGGTGTCGGCGCGCGGGCCCTCATCCTGCTCCACCAGCAGCTTCTTCATGCGGATGGTGTTGCCGGCGAGGTCGGGCAGGCGCGCGACCACCTCGTACGGGGTGATCTCGTCGCGGAACTCGCCGGCGGCCTGCGCGGCCAGCGCCTTCTGGTGCGAGGCCAGGGCGAAGGCATCTTGGTCCTCGCGCGAGACTTTCCACTCCTCAGCCACTTTCTCGGCGGTGATGCCCATGCCGTAGGCGATCGCCACGTGGTCGTCGCGGAACACCGACGGCGACAGCGCGACCTTGTTGCCCATCATCGGCACCATGCTCATGGATTCGGTGCCGCCGGCGAGCATCAGGTCGGAATGGCCCAGCTGGATCTGCTGCGCGGCCAGCGCCACCGCCTGCAGGCCGGAGGAGCAGAAGCGGTTGATGGTCTGCCCGGCCACGGTGTCCGGCAGCCCGGCCAGCAGCACGCCGATGCGCGCCACGTTCATGCCTTGCTCGCCCTCGGGCATGGCGCAGCCGATGATGGCGTCGTCGATGCGGCTGGGGTCGATGCCCGGGGCCTGCGCGACCACGGCCTTCAGCACGTGCGCCAGCATGTCGTCCGGGCGGGTGTTGCGGAACACGCCCTTCGGGGCCTTGCCCACCGGGGTGCGGGTGGCGGCGACGATGTAGGCGTCCTGGATTTGCTTGCTCATGGATACGCTCCGATGTCTGGTGTGGTGGCGGCACAGGGACGTGCCGCCGCGGCATCGCGTGCGATGCCGCGCAAGCGGGCGAACGTCACATCGTTCGCCCGCGCCGGAAAAGTCGTGGCAGGAGGCCCGATCTTTTCCACGATCAATTACGCAGAGGCTTACCGGTCTTGAGCATGTGCGCGATGCGGGCCTGGGTCTTGTCCTGCTGCGCCAGCTCCACGAAGTGCTTGCGCTCCAGCCGGATCAGCCAGTCCTCGTCCACCAGCGCGCCGCGTTCGACCTCGCCGCCGCACAGCACGGTGGCGATGCGCTCGGCGATCTCGTAGTCGTAGTCGCTGATGAAGCGGCCTTCCAGCATGTTCACCAGCAGCATCTTGAAGGTGGCGATACCGACCTCGCCGGCGACCTGGATGCGGCGCGCCGGCAGCGGCGGGCGGTAGCCGCCCTCGGCCAGCGCGCGCGCCTCGACCTTGGCGATGTGCAGCAGCTCGTAAGCGTTGAAGGCGATCTTGTCGCCAGCGCGCAGCAGGCCCAGCTCCTTGGCGTTGGCCGCGGAGTTGGACACCTTGGCCATCGCCACCGTCTCGAAGGTCTTCTTCAGCTCGGCGAACACGTCACCTCCCGGGCCGGCCGCCGCGGAGGCGCGCACCGCCAGCTCCTTCAGGCCGCCGCCGGCAGGCAGCAGGCCCACCCCGGCCTCGACCAGGCCGATGTAGCTCTCCAGGTGCGCCACGGTCTTGGCGCTGTGCATCTGGAATTCGCAGCCGCCGCCGAGGGCCAGCCCGCGCACGGCTGCCACTACCGGCACCAGCGAGTACTTGATGCGCTGGCTGGTGGCCTGGAAGTTGGCCACCATCGCCTCGAACAGGTCGAGCTTGCCGGCCTGCAGCGCGCCCAGCGCACCGGCGAGGTCGGCACCGGCGGAGAACGGCTCCTTCGGCTGCCAGATCACCATGCCGGCGAAGTCGCGCTCGGCGCGGCCCACCGCTTCCTGCAGCCCGTCCAGCACGGCGTCGGAGACGGTGTTCATCTTGGTCTTGAAGCTGACCACGGCGATGTCGTCGCCGTCGTGCCACATGCGCAGGCCGTCGTTCTCGAACACCGTCTCGCCGGGGGCGAAGCGCTCGCCCAGCATCGGGTCGGGGAAGCGCTGGCGCCGGTACACCGGCAGCGACGAGCGCGGCAGCAGGGCGTCCTTGGCCGGGCTGTAGCTGCCTTCGGCGGCATGCACGCCCTCGCGCGCGCCGACCCAGGCCGGCAGCGGCGCGTCGCTCATGGCGGTGTCGGCGGCGATGTCTTCGCCGATCCAGGTGGCGATCTGGCGCCAGCCAGCCGACTGCCAGGTCTCGAACGGGCCCTGCGCCCAGCCATAGCCCCAACGGATAGCCTGGTCCACGTCGCGCGCGGTGTCGGCGATGGCGGCCAGGTGGTAGGCGCTGTAATGGAACAGGTCGCGGAAGCAGGCCCACAGGAAGCGCGCCTGCGGATGCGCGCTGGCACGCATGCGGGCGAACTTCTCGGCCGGATCCTTGAGCTTCAGGATCTCGACCACCTCTGGCGCCGCACCGCGGTCGGCCAGGCGGTAGTCCTGCTTCTCAAGATCGAGGACCATGATGTCCTTGCCGACCTTGCGGAAGATGCCGGCGCCGGTCTTCTGGCCCAGCGCGCCCTTGGCGATCAGGGCCTGCAGCCAGTCCGGCGACTGGAAGTAGCGGTGCCAGGGGTCGTCCGGCAGGGTGTCGGCCATGGTCTTGATGACGTGCGCCATGGTGTCCAGGCCGACCACGTCGGAGGTGCGGTAGGTCGCCGACTTCGGCCGCCCCAGCAGCGGGCCGGTCAGCGCGTCCACCTCGTCGAAGCCGAGGCCGAACGCGCGGGTGTGGTGGATCACCGACAGGATCGAGAACACGCCGATGCGGTTGCCGATGAAGTTGGGGGTGTCCTTGGCCCGCACCACGCCCTTGCCGAGCTGGGTGGTGAGGAAGGTCTCCAGGGCATCCAGCACCGCCGGGTCGGTGGTCTGCGCCGGGATGAGTTCGGCCAGGTGCATGTAGCGCGGCGGGTTGAAGAAGTGCACGCCGCAGAACCGATGCTTCAGTTCTTCCGGAAGAACGCCTGCCAAGGCATTGATTCCCAAGCCCGATGTGTTGCTTGCAAGGATCGCGTGCGGGGGCACCGAGGGAGCGATCTTGCGATAGAGGTCCTGCTTCCAGTCCATCCGCTCGGCGATCGCCTCGATGATCAGGTCGCAGTCCTGCAGCAGGGACAGGCCGGTGTCGTAATTGGCCGGGGTGATCGCCGCGGCCAGCGCCTTGCTCGCCAGCGGGGCGGGCGAGAGCTTGTCGAGGTTGGCGATCGCCTTGAGCACGATGCCGTCGGCCGGCCCGTCCTTGGCGGGCAGGTCGAACAGCACGGTGTCCACCCCGGCGTTGGTGAGGTGGGCGGCGATCTGCGCGCCCATCACGCCGGCGCCGAGCACGGCGGCGCGATGTACAAGCAGTTTCTGAGGCATGTTTTCCATCTCCTTGAAAATCCTGATTTAATCAGTGCGCTTCGGCCTGGAATCCGGCCGCGGCGAAACGGATGAGCGCCTGCGCGGCGCGCTGGCGGTGGGTGGCCTCGGACACCCCCGAGGGCCGCTTGATCAGGCCGAAGTCGGCCATCGCATAGGTCAGCGCGCCGGACAGGAAGTCCAGCCGCCAGTACAGCTCCTCCTTGCCCAGCCCCGGCACGCAGCCGGCGATGGCCTTGGCGAACTCGCGCAGCACGTGGCCGTACTGGTCGGACAGGAACTTGCGCAGGCTGTCGTTGTTCTCGGCATAGGTGCGGGCGATCACCCGGATGAAGGCGCCGCCGCCGTGGCGGTCCTGGGCCATGGCCAGCGCCGGCTCCACGAACGCGGCCAGGATCGGTTCCAGCTGCCCGGGCGCGGTCTCCAGCGCGCGGTGCAGGGCGTCCAGCCGCTGTGCGCTCATTACGTCCATGCGTCGGCGGAAGACCTCGTTGACGAGGTTGTCCTTGCTGCCGAAGTGGTAGTTGACCGCGGCGATGTTGACGTCGGCGCGGCTGGTGACCTGGCGCAGCGAGGTGGAAGCGAAGCCCTGCTGGGCGAACAGTTCCTCGGCCGCGTACAGGATGCGGTCCTTGGTGGAGAAGTGCTGCAGGCTCATGCGGACTCCCGGCGCCAGAATCAAACGCTCGTTTGAGGCTACGCCGTACGCATGCGTACGTCAATCGCAGTCGCGTTCCGGGCGACGGACGGCAGTGCGGCCGATGCTGCGGAATGCACCGGAAATGCGCTAGAATCCGTGGCAGCCATATCGGCCAAACCCGCGCCAGTACGCGGGTTTTTCTGTTATCCTCGGGCGCTTCCGGCAAGGACGCCCGCCAACCTCCCGGAGAATCCCATGGCGCTGGAGCGCACCCTTTCGATCATCAAGCCCGATGCCGTCGCCAAGAACGTGATCGGCCAGATCTACACCCGTTTCGAGCAGGCCGGCCTGAAGGTCGTCGCCGCCAAGATGAAGCACCTCTCGCGCGCCGAGGCCGAGGGCTTCTACGCCGTCCACCGCGAGCGCCCGTTCTTCAACGCGCTGGTGGAGTTCATGATCTCCGGCCCGGTGATGATCCAGGTGCTGGAAGGCGAGGGCGCGGTGCTGAAGAACCGCGAGCTGATGGGTGCGACCAATCCGAAGGAGGCCGCGCCGGGCACCATCCGCGCCGACTTCGCCGACAGCATCGACGCCAACGCCGTGCACGGTTCGGACTCGCTGGAGAATGCCGCGATCGAGATCGCGTACTTCTTCCCGGCCACCGACGTCTACGCGCGCTGATCCGGCGATGACCGACCCGCGCACCCCGTCCATCGAGATCGCCCTGCTGGGCGACGACGGGGCTGCGCCCGCCGCCGCGCCGGCGACTGCCGGCGTGGACGGCCGCACCACCGAGGCTGCGGCCCCGGCCGATGCCGGGAAAACCAATATCTTCGACTTCGACCGCGCTCGCCTGGAGCGCTTCTTCGAGGACGAGCTGGGCGAGAAGAAGTTCCGCGCCCACCAGGTGATGAAGTGGATCCATCACCGCTACGCCACCGACTTCGCGGACATGACCGACCTCGGCAAGGCGCTGCGGGCCAAGCTCGAGGAGCGCGCCGTGGTGCGCGCCCCGCAGGTCGTGTTCGACAAGGCATCCAGTGACGGCACCCACAAGTGGCTGCTGGGCATGGATGCCAAGAACGCCATCGAGACGGTCTACATCCCGGACAAGGGGCGCGGCACCCTGTGCGTGTCCTCGCAGGTGGGCTGCGCGCTCAACTGCACGTTCTGCTCCACCGCGACGCAAGGCTTCAACCGCAACCTGTCCACCGCCGAGATCATCGGCCAGGTGTGGGTGGCGGCGCGCCACCTCGGCAACGTGCCGCACCAGCAGCGCAAGCTCACCAACGTGGTGATGATGGGGATGGGCGAGCCGCTGGCGAATTTCGACAACGTCGTGCGCGCCATGAGCATCATGCGCGACGACCTCGGCTACGGCCTGGCCAACAAGCGCGTCACCCTGTCCACCGCCGGCATGGTGCCGATGATCGACCGCCTGGCGCAGGAAAGCGACGTGTCGCTGGCGGTGTCGCTGCACGCGCCGTTCGACGAGTTGCGCGACCAGCTGGTGCCGCTCAACCGCAAGTACCCGATCGCCGAGCTGATGGATGCCTGCGTGCGCTACGCGCTGCGCAAGAAGGGCGAATCCGTCACCTTCGAATACACCCTGATGCGCGGCGTCAACGACCAGCCGGAGCATGCGCGCGCGCTGGTGGCGCTGCTGCGCGACTTCGACCGCCGGGTGCAGATGAAGGACGCGGCCAAGGTCAACCTGATCCCGTTCAATCCGTTCCCGGGCGCGCGCTACGAGCGACCGGACGAGGGCGCCATCCGCGCCTTCCAGAAGCTGCTCAACAACGCCGGCATGATCGCGCCAGTGCGCCGCACCCGCGGCGACGACATCGACGCCGCCTGCGGCCAGCTGAAAGGGCAGGTGATGGACCGCACCCGGCGCTCGGCGGAGCATCGCAAGCGCCTGCAGGCGCAAGGGGACGTACATGCGGCATAGCGGGGCGGGGATCGGGCTTGCGGTCTTCTCGGTGCTGCTGCTGGCCGGCTGCCAGCAGATGGAGCGCCTGTCCTTCGTCCGGCCCAGCGCCCAGCCGCGCGGCTACACCCAGGTGGCCCCCACCTATGATGTGAGCGGCAAGAAGGGCCGCGCCGAGACCGATCCGGCCTTGTTGCTGCTGTCCGCCGGCGATCAGCTGCAGCGCGGCGAGTACGCCGAGGCCGAGCGCCTGGCGCGGCAGGCGCTCAGGCTGCAGCCCGGCTCCGGTGATGCCCAGACCCTGCTGGGGGCGATCGCCAGCGCGCGCGGCGATGCCGCTGCTGCCGGCAAGGCCTACCAGGCGGCGGCGATGGGCGCGCCGGGCAACGGCATCTATGCCAACAACTACGGCAGCTGGCTGTGCGCCAACGGGCGCGCGGCGGAGTCGCTGGACTGGTTCGACCGCGCGCTGGCCGATCCGTCCTACCCGACGCCGGTCGCCGCGCTGGCCAATGCCGGCAACTGCGCGAGCGCGGCTGGCCAGGTGCAGCGGGCGGAATCGAACTGGCGCAAGGCGCTGGCGCTGGATCCGCAGAACCTTGCCGCGCTGGCCGGGCTGGCCGCCCTGGAGCAGGCGCGCGGCAACGGGCTGGAGGCGCGCGCGTTCGTCGAGCGCTGGCTGGCGCTGAGCCCGGACGATCCGTCCGGTTTACGGCTGGCGGCGGAAATCGAGCAGAAACTGGGCGACAACGCGGCCGCTTCGCGCTATCTTTCCCGTTTGCAGGCGATTTCCTCCGGTCCAACCACGGCACCGCGCACGCAATGACAGCGAACATGGCCCAGGATTCCACCCACGCGGCATTGGCCGGTTGTGGCGCGCGCCTGCGTGCGGCCCGCGAGGCGGCTGGTTTGCAGATCGAGGACGTCGCGGCGCGGCTGCGCATGCCCGCCCGGGTGGTGCGCTCCCTGGAGGCGGAGGACTGGTCGCGGCTGGGTGCGCCGGTGTTCGTGCGCGGCCAGGTGCGCAGCTACTCGCGCCTGCTCGGCCTGGGCACCACCGCGATGATGGAGGCGCTGGACGTGGCGCCGGTGGAGCCGACCCGGCTGGTCAGCCGCACCCATATCCCCAAGACCCGCTGGTGGGCCGAGCAGATCGGGCGCCGGCTGGTTTACATCGTGCTGACGCTGTCGCTGGCGATCCCGGCCTGGGTCGCCACCCGCCAGCACCTGGCGGCGGAAGCCGCGCCCGCGGTGGCGGCGCTCGACACCGCGCCGTCCGCCGCCGCGCAGCCTGCGCTGCCGCGCACGGTGGTGGCCTCGATGGCACCGCTGCCGGCCGCACCCGCGCCAGCCCCGGCGAGCCCGGCCGCGACGGCGCAACCGGGTGCGGACATCCTGCTGCGCACCCGCGGCAAGACCTGGCTGGAAGTGCTCGGCCGCGATGGCGCGACGATCGAGCAGGCGTTGTTGCCGGCCGGCGTGGAGCGCCGTTATGCCGCGGCTCAGGTCGGGCGCATGACCATCGGCAACGCGTCGGCGGTGCAGCTCGACGTGCGCGGGCAGACCATTGATGTCGCGGCGCACGCCCGCGCGAACGTCGCCCGCTTTGCGGTATCCTCCGACGGCTCGGTCGCCGCGGTCGATTGAATCTGCGAAACGCGCGGCGCATCCGGCCCCGAATCCATCCACATCACCCCGTCCAGGATGACGGGCGAGAGGCAGCATGGCGATCGACGATCTGCTCAATGAGCATGAACAAAGCGAGCAGGTACGCTCTTGGCTCCGCAACAACGCCCTCGGCATCATCGGCGGCATCGGCCTCGGTCTGGCGGTGATCGCCGGCTGGAACTGGTGGCAGGCCCAGCGCCAGCAGGCGGAGATGGGTGTCAGCGCCGCTTACGCGCAGGCGGTGAAGGCGTTCGAGGACGGCAAGCTGCCGGCCGACAAGGGGCAGGGCGTGGTCGCCAGCCTCGACAAGAACAACCCCGCGCTGGGCACGCTGGCCGCGCTGCAGCTGGCCAAGGCGCAGTTGGATGCCGGCAAGCGCGATGACGCCATCGCCACCCTGCGCGGCGTGCGCGACGTGCCTTCGGACCTGCGCCCGATCCTGCGCGAGCGCCTGGCGCGCCTGCTGATCGATGCCGGCAAGGCCAAGGAAGCGCTGGCCCTGCTCGATGACGAGACCAACCCGGCGATGCTGGACGCGCGCGGCGACGCGCAGTTCGCGCTGGGCGACATGGCCAAGGCGCAGGAGGCCTACCGCAAGGCGCTGGTGCTGGTCGCCGTGGGCGATGCCCAGCACCGCCTGCTGGAAATGAAGCTGATCGAGGCCGGCGGTACGCCGCCGCACACCGAGGACAACGCCTGATGATCCTGCGCCAGCCCCGCGCCCTGCGCCTCATTGCCGCCGCCCTCGTCGCGGTGCTCGCCCTGTCCGGCTGCAGCAGCGTCAAGAACCTGTTCGGCGGCCGCAACAAGGACAAGACCGGCGAGCCGGCCAAACTGGTCGATATCACCCCCACCGTCGGCGTGAAGCAGCTGTGGACGGCGAAGATCGGCAAGGGCGAGAAGTATCTCGGCATCGGCCAGCATCCGGTGATCGCCGACGGCAAGGTGTTCGCGGCGGCGGTCGATGGCGGGGTCACCGCGCTCGACCTCGCCAGCGGCCAGGCCCTGTGGCATTACGACTCCAAGGCGCGCCTGAGCGGCGGCCCCGGTGCCGGCGACGGGCTGGTGGTGGTCGGCGGCCTGAAGGGCGAGGTGATCGCGCTGGATGCCGGCGATGGCCATGAGAAGTGGACCGCCAAGGTCGGCAATGAAGTGATCGCCGCGCCCGCCATTGCCGATGGGCTGGTGTTCGTGCATTCCAACGATGGCCGCGTCACCGCCTTCGACGCCGCCAACGGCGAGCGCCGCTGGTTCTACAGCGCCGACATGCCGGCGCTGACCGTGCGCGGCACCGGCGACCTCACCCTCGGCCCGGGCATCCTGTTCGTGCCGGGCGACAACGGCACCCTGACCGCGCTCAGCGCCAGTGATGGCAGCGAGCGCTGGAGCGTGGCGGTGGCCGAGCCCGATGGCCGCAGCGAGCTGGAGCGCATGGCCGACGTGGACGGCGCGGCGGTGCTGGATGGCACCGTGCTGTTCGCCACCAGCTTCAAGAACCACACCGTGGCGATCGACGGCCCGCGCGGCCAGGTGCTGTGGGACAGCGAGCACGGCGGCGTGCGCGGGCTGGGCCTGAGCAACTCGGCGGTGGTCATCACCGACAAGGATGGCAACGTGGTCGGGCTGGACAAGAACACCGGCGGCAGCCTGTGGAAGCAGTCCGGCCTGCTCAACCGCAACGTGTCGGCCCCGACCGTGCAGGGCGACTACGCGGTGGTGGGCGATTACGAGGGCGTGGTCCACTGGCTGCGCCTCAACGACGGCGCCTTCGCCGCGCGCAGCAAGGTGGGCGCGGCGGTGACCGGCAAGCCGGTCGAAGCCAACGGCACCGTGGTGGTGCAGAGCGTCGATGGCAAGCTGACCGCGTTCGCGCTGCAGCAGTGACCCGCCGCGCCGGCCCGCGCGGCTGGCCCCGATCCGCGGCTCCGGCTACCCTGCCGGGGCCGCTGTCGCATTCGATCCCCGGATGTCCCGCCGGCATCCGTTCCTGAAGGTACGTGCCCATGCTTCCCCTCGTCGCCCTCGTCGGGCGCCCCAACGTCGGCAAATCCACCCTGTTCAACGCGCTGACCCGCAGCCGCGATGCGCTGGTGCACGACGAGCCCGGCGTCACCCGCGACCGCAACTACGGCGTGTGCCGGCTGCTGGAAGGCCGGCCGTTCGTGCTGGTGGATACCGGCGGCATCGCCGGCGAGGACGAAGGCCTGGCCGGCGCCACTGCGCGCCAGTCGCGGGCGGCGGCGGAAGAAGCCGACCTGGTGCTGTTCATCGTGGACGGCCGCGAAGGCAGCTCGGCGCTGGACGATGACATCCTGCGCTGGCTGCGCAAGCTGGCCAAGCCGACCCTGCTGGTGGTCAACAAGACCGATGGCATCGATGTCCGCACGGCGCTGGCGGAGTTCGCCCGCTACGGGTTCTCCGACGTGCTGGCAGTCTCCAGCGCGCACCGTACCGGGATCGATGCGTTGCTGGCGCGGGTGGCAGCGCTGCTGCCGGAAACCGGCAGCGCGGAGACCCTGGACGACGACCCCGAGCGCATCCGCATCGCCTTCGTGGGCCGCCCCAACGTCGGCAAGTCCACCCTGGTCAACCGCATCCTCGGCGAGGAGCGGATGATCGCCTCGGAAGTGCCCGGCACCACCCGCGATTCCATCGCGGTGGACCTCGAGCGCGATGGCCGCAAGTACCGCCTGATCGACACCGCCGGCCTGCGCCGGCGGGCGCGGGTGGAGGAGGCGGTGGAGAAGTTCTCCGCAGTCAAAACATTGCAGGCGATCGAGCAGTGCCAGGTCGCGGTGCTGATGCTGGATGCCAGCGAGGGCGTGACCGACCAGGACGCCACCGTGCTCGGCGCGGTGCTGGACGCCGGGCGCGCGCTGGTGGTGGTGCTCAATAAATGGGATGGCCGCAGCGACTACGAACGCCAGCAGGCCGAGGCGCTGGCCGCGCGCAAGCTGGGGTTCGTGGACTGGGCCGAACGCGTGCGCATTTCCGCGCTGCACGGCTCCGGACTGCGCGAGTTGTTCCGGGCCATCCACCGCGCGCACGCTTCCGCCACCCGTACGTTCAGCACCTCCGAGGTGACCCGTGCGGTCGAGGCGGCGTATGCCGCGAACCCGCCGCCGGTGGTGCGTGGGCACGTGGCCAAGCTGCGCTTCGCCCATCCGGGCGGGGAGTCGCCGCCGACCTTCATCGTCCACGGAAGCCGCCTGAAGACCCTCAGCGGCAGCTACCAGCGCTATCTCGAGAACTTCTTCCGCAAGCGCTTCAAGCTGGTCGGGACCCCGATCCGCTTCGTGTTCCGCGAAGGCAACAACCCGTACGAAGGCAAGAAGAACGAGCTGACCGAGCGCCAGATCGCCAAGAAGCGGCGCCTGATGCGGCATGTGAAGCGCGGCGGCTGACGCCCTGGGCGTCCGTTTGTCGCCCCGGTCTTCGTTGTTCAGTCGGTGCGTTGGCCGTCTGCGGGCGCAGGTGGCTGGCACTGTCGAGGAATGATCGATGTCGAACTTTGCACGGATGCGCCGCCTGCCAGTGCTGCTGCTGGGGCTGGCCCTGATGTTCGCCGCCGACACGGCTTCGGCGGGTGACGGTTGTGCCGATCTTGCATCGCGGCAACAGGACCCGCAGGTGTCCACCCGCATCGCCGCGGTGGCCTGCGCCGAATCGTTGCGCTGGAACCGCCCCTTCATCGACACCGAGGGCCGGCTGGCCAGCCTGACCGCCTACGAGGCCGAGGACCGCGGCCTGCAGGACGGCGGCGCGCCGTGGCGGCGGGTGGCGTTCTACTGGCAGGCCAGCGGCCTGCTGCCGGGGATGGCGTTCAAGCCCGGTGCCGGCGATTGCCAGGTCGCGGCGATGCGGCCGGAGTCCCCGGGGCTGGGCTGCCGCGCCTTCGTGGTGGACACCCCGTGGTCGGCGGCGTTCGTGGGCTGGGTGATGCAGCGCGCCGGGGTGCCGGGCTTCCGCGCCTCTGCCAGCCACGCCGATTACGTGCGCGCCGCGCTGCGCGATCCGGCCGCCAGCCCGTACCGGCTGCAGGCACCGCAGGACGCGCAGCTGCAGGCCGGTGACCTGCTGTGCTACGCACGCGCCGGCCAGGTGCTTGGGCCGGCCGGGCTGCGCAAGCGGCTGGAGGCCGGCAACGGCGGCGTGCCGATGCATTGCGATGTCGTGGTTTCGCGCGAGCCGGGCCGGGTGTACCTGGTCGGCGGCAACGTGCAACAGGCGGTGACCCTGCGCATCCTGCCGACCAATGCCGAGAACCGCCTGTGGAACCTGCCGCAGCGCGCCGAGGGTGATTTGCCGTGTTCGCCCGACATGCCCCAGGCCTGCGACTTCAATCGCCAGGACTGGGTGGCGGCGCTGGTGCTGCGGCCGCAGGAGGAACTGGCCGCGTTGGGCGCGGTGACGCCGCCGGCGCCGGTCGCAGAGCCGCCCCCGGCGCCAACCTGCTGCGTCAATTGCGTGCTGGGCAGCGGCGTTCCGCGCTGCCCGCTGCCCGGCCAGGCGCCACCGCGACGGCTGCCGGAGGTGCCGTTGCAGGGCGCCGAGTAGCTGCGCCCCGGCGCCGCTGGGCGCCCCCCCCGGCCTCAGCTGGCGGATGCCGCCTTGCGTCGCGGCCGCGGCTTGGCGCGGGCATCCAGCTGCACGCCCAGCACGGCATGGCAGTGGATGCAGCTGAAGCTGATGCAGCGGGCCTTGCTGTCGCCACCGACCATTCCCACCATCTGCTCCACGTTCACGTGCAGCACGCGCTTGCCGCACTTCGGGCATTCCCCCTGAATTGCCATGTCGGGCCTCGTTCGTCTGCTGGCTGGCCGCTGCAGCTTACCGCTGCCAACGCAGCGGCGGCGCGAAGACGGCCGGCTGGGCGATAATGCACGCTTTCCCGCCCGCCGTGCCGCCGCATGACCGCCCGCATCCTCGATGGAAAACGCATCGCCGACGAACTGCTGGATTCGCTGAAGGCGCAGGTACAGGCGCGGTTGGCCGCCGGCAAGTCGCGGCCCGGGCTGGCGGTGGTGCTGGTCGGCAGCGATCCGGCCAGCCAGAGCTACGTGCGCAACAAGCGGCGCGCGGCCGACAAGGTGGGCATCCAGGCGTTCGACTACGACCTGCCGGCCGGCACCACCGAGGCCGAACTGCTGGCTCTGATCGACCAGCTCAACGCCGACCCGAAGATCCACGGCATCCTGATCCAGCTGCCGCTGCCGGGCATCCGCGACGCCAGCGCGCTGATCGAACGCATCCATCCGCACAAGGACGTGGATGGCTTCCATCCCGCCAACGTCGGCCATCTGGCGCTGCGCCAGTTCGGGCTGCGCCCGTGCACGCCGCGCGGCATCACCACGCTGCTGGCGTGGACCGACCGCCCGGTGCGCGGCCAGAGCGCGACCATCGTCGGCGTGTCCAACCACGTGGGCCGGCCGATGGGGCAGGAGCTGCTGATCGCCGGCTGCACCGTCACCAGCTGCCACAAGTTCACCCCGCCGGAGGTGCTCAAGCGCCACGTGGGCGAGGCCGACATCCTGGTGGTGGCGGTGGGCCGCCCGGGCCTGATCCCGGGCGAGTGGGTGAAGCCGGGCGCGGTGGTGATCGATGTCGGCATCAACCGCCTCGACGATGGCCGGCTGGTGGGCGACGTTGGCTTCGAGGAGGCCGCCAAGCGCGCCAGCTGGATCACCCCGGTGCCGGGCGGGGTAGGGCCGATGACCGTGGCCACGCTAATGCAGAACACGCTGGAAGCGGCGGAACTGGCGGATGCTGCCGCCCATCCGGGCGCATAACGGCGCCCGCCGGGACCCGCGGCGGGCATGGGGCGCGGCCAAGCCGCAGGCCATGTTTGCGGGGAACGTCGATTGCGCGCCGCCCTCCCGAGGCACCGATCGGTTTTCGGGAGGCTGGAAGCAAAAAGCGGTAGAATGACGCGCTTCCCCACTTCCGCATGGGTCTGCCGATGCTCCGCATCCTGGCTGAAGCACTGACGTACGACGACGTCTCCCTCGTTCCCGCCCATTCCGCCGTCCTGCCCAAGGACGTTTCGCTGGAAACACGCCTCACCCGCGGCCTCCGCATCCGCCTTCCAGTCGCTTCCGCGGCCATGGACACCGTGAGCGAAGCGCGGCTGGCGGTAGCGATGGCGCAGCTGGGTGGCATCTCGATCCTGCACAAGAACATGAGCGTGCAGGCGCAGGCGGCGGAGGTGGCCAAGGTCAAGACCTTCGAGGCCGGCGTGATCAAGGACCCGTTCACGGTCGGGCCCGACACCACCATCGGCGAAGTCCTGCGCCTGACCCGCGCGCGCAACATCTCCGGGGTGCCGGTGGTGGATGCGCACGGGCAGCTGGTGGGCATCGTCACCGGGCGCGACATGCGCTTCGAGAAGAAGCTCGACGACCCGGTGCGCCACATCATGACCAAGCGCGAGAAGCTGGTCACGGTGAAGGAGGGCGCCAGCGACGACGAAGTGCTGGGCCTGCTGCACAAGCACCGCATCGAGAAGGTGCTGGTGGTCAACGACGAGTTCGCGCTGCGCGGGCTGATCACCGTCAAGGACATCCAGAAGAAGTCCGACAACCCGAACGCGGCCTACGACGCCAGCGGGCGCCTGCTGGTGGGCGCCGCGGTGGGCGTGGGCGGCGACACCGAGCAGCGCGTCGAGGCGCTGGTGGCGGCCGGGGTGGACGTGATCGTGGTGGATACCGCGCACGGCCATTCGCAGGGCGTGCTGGACCGCGTGGCCTGGGTGAAGAAGCACTTCCCGCAGGTGCAGGTGGTGGGCGGCAACATCGTCACCGGCGATGCGGCGCTGGCGCTGATGGATGCCGGCGCGGACGCGGTGAAGGTGGGCGTCGGCCCCGGCTCGATCTGCACCACCCGCATCGTGGCCGGCGTGGGCGTGCCGCAGATCACCGCGATCGACCTGGTGGCCGAAGCCCTGCAGGACCGCATCCCGCTGATCGCCGACGGCGGCATCCGCTACTCCGGCGACATCGGCAAGGCGATCGCGGCCGGCGCCTCCAGCGTGATGATCGGCGGCCTGTTCGCCGGTACCGAGGAAAGCCCCGGCGAGACCGAGCTGTTCCAGGGCCGCAGCTACAAGAGCTACCGCGGCATGGGTTCGCTCGGCGCGATGGAGAAGGGCAGCAAGGACCGCTATTTCCAGGACGCGTCCGATGCCGACAAGCTGGTGCCGGAAGGCATCGAGGGCCGGGTGCCGTATCGCGGCCCGCTGGCCGGCGTGGTCCACCAGCTGATGGGCGGCCTGCGCGCCACCATGGGCTACGTCGGCTGCGCCACCATCGAGGAGATGCGCAAGCGCCCGGTGATGGTGAAGGTCACCGGCGCCGGCCAGCGCGAGAGCCACGTCCACGACGTACAGATCACCAAGGAACCGCCGAACTACCGCGCGAGTTGATGTTGTTTCCCTCTCCCTCCGGGAGAGGGTGGCGCGAAGCGCCGGGTGAGGGTTCGTCACCCGACCCGGCATCCCGATGGCCCGTACTCTCACCCCCAGCCCCTCTCCCGGAGGGAGAGGGGAGCAGAACATGACCGACATCCATTCCGACAAGATCCTGATCCTCGACTTCGGCGCGCAGTACACCCAGCTGATCGCGCGCCGCATCCGCGAGATCGGCGTGTACTGCGAGATCTGGGCCTGGGACCACGACCCGGCCGAGATCGCGGCGTTCGGTGCCAAGGGCATCATCCTGTCGGGCGGGCCGGAATCGACCACCGCACCCGGCTGCCCGGCCGCGCCGCAGGCGGTGTTCGATGCCGGCGTGCCGATCCTCGGCATCTGCTACGGCATGCAGACCCTGGCGGTGCAGTTGGGCGGGGCGACCGAGGCCGGCAACCAGCGCGAGTTCGGCCATGCCGTGCTGGAGATCGTCGCCGAGGACGCACTGCTGTCGAAGGTGGCCACCACCGACGCCCTGCGCAACGTTTGGATGAGCCACGGCGACCACGTCGCCCGTGCGCCCGAGGGCTTCACCGTCACCGCGCGCACCGACCGCCTCGGCATCGCCGCGTTCGCCAATGACGCGAAGAAGATCTACGGCGTGCAGTTCCATCCGGAAGTCACCCACACCGCCGCCGGTGAAGCGCTGCTGCGCCGCTTCGCGGTGGACATCTGCGGCTGCGCCACGCTGTGGACGGCGGATAACATCATCGAAGACCAGATCGCCCGCGTGCGCGCGCAGGTGGGCTCCGACGAGGTGATCCTCGGCCTCTCTGGAGGCGTGGACTCCTCGGTGGTCGCCGCGTTGCTGCACCGCGCGATCGGCGACCAGCTGACCTGCGTGTTCGTGGATACCGGCCTGCTGCGCTGGCAGGAAGGCGACCAGGTCATGGCCATGTTCGCCGAGCACATGGGCGTCAAGGTGATCCGCGTGAACGCGGCCGAGCGCTACTTCAAGGCGCTGGAGGGCGTCGCCGATCCCGAGGCCAAGCGCAAGATCATCGGCAACCTGTTCGTCGAGATCTTCGACGAGGAATCGGCCAAGCTGAAGAACGCCAAATGGCTGGCGCAGGGCACCATCTATCCGGACGTGATCGAGTCGGCCGGCAGCAAGACCGGCAAGGCGCACGTCATCAAGAGCCACCACAACGTCGGCGGCCTGCCCGAACACATGAAGCTGGGGCTGGTGGAGCCGCTGCGCGAGCTGTTCAAGGACGAGGTGCGCCGGCTGGGCGTGGCGCTCGGCCTGCCGCGCGAGATGGTGTACCGCCATCCGTTCCCCGGCCCGGGCCTGGGCGTGCGCATCCTCGGCGAAGTGAAGCCCGAGTACGCGGAGCTGCTGGCGCGCGCGGATGCCATCTTCATCGACGAACTGCGCAAGGCCGGCCTGTACGACAAGACCAGCCAGGCGTTCGCGGTGTTCCTGCCGGTGAAGTCGGTGGGCGTGGTCGGCGACGCGCGCGCCTACGAGTGGGTGATCGCACTGCGCGCGGTGGAAACCATCGACTTCATGACCGCGCATTGGGCGCACCTGCCGTACGACTTCCTCGGCCGTGTGAGCAACCGCATCATCAACGAACTGCGCGGCGTCTCCCGCGTGGTCTACGACATCTCCGGCAAGCCCCCGGCGACGATCGAGTGGGAATGAAGCGACCGCTTGCGTGCCACTGGCGCGCGGCCGCTTCATTGCTCCGCCGGATAGACGGGATCGGAACGGTCGATGCGCCTGACCGCCACGAATGCCTCTTCCATCCGCCCGCATCCACCACATCGACCATCGAATGAGCGACCTGCAATCCACCGACGAACACTGGATGCGCCACGCGCTGGCGCTGGCCGCGCGCGCGCGCGACGAGGACGACGAGATCCCGGTGGGGGCGGTCGTGGTGTCCGCCGACGGTGAGGTGCTGGGCGAGGGCTGGAACCGCAACATCGGCGAACGCGATCCCAGCGCGCATGCCGAGATCGTCGCCCTGCGCGAAGCCGGCCGGCAACTGGGCAACCACCGCCTGCTGGGGACGACGCTCTACGTGACCCTGGAGCCGTGCGCCATGTGCGCGATGGCGATGGTCCACGCCCGCGTCGCCCGCGTAGTGTTCGGCGCGTTCGATCCCAAGACCGGCGCCGCCGGCAGCGTGTTCGACCTGCTGGCCGATCCGCGCCACAACCATCGCGTGGAGGTGCAGGGCGGGGTGCTGGCGGACATCGCCGGCCCCATGCTGACCGCCTATTTCCGGGCCCGGCGCGGCAAGGCCTGACGCTGTCGATCAGTGGCGGCGTGCCAGTTCCTGGTCCAGTTCGAGGTCGAAGCTCTTCACCGCCAGGCTGACTTCGCGCCACATGGCAATACTCGCCGCGAGCAGGAACAGCACGCCCAGCACCGCCATCGCCGTCGGCAGGCCGCCCAGCCTGGAGTCGAGCAGGGCATCGGCCGCCAATGCGAGGCTGGTGCCGACGAAGCTGGCCAGTGCACCGTAGAGCAACCGGCAGGCGCGCAGCACCAGGTGTGCGCGCTGGCGATGCCGGCGGATCTGGTCCTCGCGTTCGCTGGCATCGGGGGTTCCGTGTTCCCAGCTGGTCAGCAGTGCGCGCAGCCGGTCCACCACGCGCGCCAGGCGGGCGTTGGCCGAGGCCAGCAGGCCCGCGGTGGCGGTGAGGAAGAATGCCGGCGCCAGCATCGCAGAGAGGATGACGTGATGGCCCAACGCATTGGCGGCGATCGCGGTGGCGGTTTGCTGGAGCATGCGGCGTCCTGTCGGCAAGCCGGTATCATGCCGCTACCTGAACACGCGTGCGAGTCCCATGCCTGCCGATGCCGCCCAAGACCGCCTGATCTGGATCGACCTGGAGATGACCGGGCTCGACACCGAGCGCGACGGGATCCTCGAGATCGCCACCGTGGTCACCGACGGCCAGCTCAACGTGCTGGCCGAGGGGCCGGAACTGGCGATCGCGCATCCGCTTTCCGTCCTGGAGGCGATGGACGACTGGAACCGCAACCAGCATGCCAAGTCCGGGCTGTGGCGGCGGGTGCTGGAGGAGGGCGTGCCGCTGGCGGAGGCCGAGGCGCGCACGCTGGCGTTCCTGCGCGAGTGGGTGCCGGCCAACACGTCGCCGATGTGCGGCAATTCGATCTGCCAGGACCGGCGCTTCCTGCATCGGCTGATGCCGGCACTGGAGGCCCACTTCCACTACCGCAACCTCGATGTGAGCACGCTCAAGGAACTGGCGCGGCGCTGGGCGCCGACGGTGCTGGCCGGCTTCCGCAAGGAATCGACCCACACCGCGCTGAGCGACGTGCACGATTCGATCGCGGAGCTGCGCCATTACCGCGGCTACATGGGCGCGCTGGCGGGCCTGGCGGACGCTTTCTGAGCCCCGACGGCGCAGGGACGCGCAGCCTTCAGCGCGACGCGGTCGCCGGCGGCGGCTCGGCGTAATACACGTGCAGGTCGCGCTGCGGGAACGGGATGCTGATGCCGTTGGCCGCGAAGGAGTCGCGGATGGCCTCGACGATCTGGCTGCGCGCATCGACGTGGTCGTCGTTGCGGGTGAAGGCGTACAGCGTCAGGGTGATGCTGCTGTCGGCCAGCGCCATCACCCGCGCCACCGGCGGCGGATCCTCCACGACGGCCGGATGCCCACTGGCGATCTTGAGCAGCAGTTCGCGCGCTTTCTTCAGGTCATCGCCATAGCCGACGCCGACCGCGACTTCCATCCGCCGCAAGGGAAGCAGCGAGTAATTCACGATCTGGGTGGTGGTGACCTGGCTGTTGGGCAGGATCACCACCCGGTGGTCGAAGGTGCGCAGCCAGGTCTGGAACACCCGGATTTCCTGCACGATGCCTTCCTGCCCGGCGATCACCACGTGGTCGCCGGCGCGGAACGGACGCAGCACGATCAGCATCACCCCGGCCGCGATGTTGGACAGGGAGTCCTTCAGGGCCAGGCCGACCGCGAGGCCGGCGGCGCCGAGCAGCGCGAACATCGAGGTGGTGGGAATGCCCAGCGCGGTCAGCGCGGTCATGATGACCAGCACCAGCATCACCGCGTAAGCGATGTTGCGCAGGAACCCGCCGAGGGTGGCATCCACCCCGGCGCGGCCCAGCACCCGGTCCAGCCCATGCGCGAAACGCCTGGATAGCCAGCGCCCCAATAGGAAAATCAGGACCGCCGCGAGCACGCGCAGGCCCCAGGTCTCCAGCAGGCCCAGCCAGTCGATCCCGCGCACGTCGCGCATCAGGTCGATGGCATCGCGGTGGAGTGCGGCGGTGGCGGGTTGCAGCAGGCCCACGGCGCTCAGGCGGCCTTCGCCTTGGCGAGCGCCAGCCAGGTGTCGACCACGGTGTCCGGGTTCAGCGAGACCGATTCGATGCCTTGCTCCATCAGCCACTGCGCGAGGTCGGGATGGTCGCTGGGGCCCTGGCCGCAGATGCCGACGTACTTGCCCTTGCGGCGTGCGGCCTGGATCGCCATCCCCAGCAACTTCTTCACCGCTGCATCGCGCTCGTCGAACAGACCGGCGACGATGGCGCTGTCGCGGTCCAGGCCGAGGGTGAGCTGGGTAAGGTCGTTGGAGCCGATCGAGAAGCCGTCGAAGATGTCGAGGAACTCGTCGGCCAGCAGCGCGTTGGAGGGCACCTCGCACATCATGATGATCTTCAGGCCGTGCTCGCCCTGGACCAGGCCGTTCTCGCGCAGCACCTCGACCACCTTGCGGCCTTCATCCAGGGTGCGCACGAACGGGATCATCACCCACACGTTGTCAAGGCCCATCGCCTCGCGCACCCGCTTGACCGCCACGCACTCCAGCGCGAAGGCGTCGCGGAAGCTCGGGTCGATGTAGCGCGAGGCGCCGCGGAACCCGATCATCGGGTTCTCCTCATGTGGCTCGTACTTCGAACCGCCCAGCAGGTTGGCGTATTCGTTCGATTTGAAGTCCGACAGCCGCACGATCACCGGCTTGGGGTAGACCGAGGCGGCGATGGTGGCGATGCCTTCCTTCAGGCGCTCGATATAGAACTCCACCGGGCCGGCGTAGCCGGCGATGCGGGCGTCGATCCTGGCCTTGGTGGCCGCATCCTGCGCGTCGTATTCCAGCAGCGCCTTCGGGTGCACGCCGATGTGGCTGGCGATGATCATTTCCAGGCGGGCCAGGCCGATGCCGGCGTTCGGCAGCATCCCGAAGTCGAACGCGCGCTCCGGGTTGGCCACGTTCATCATGATCTTCAGCGGCGCCTCCGGCATGTTGCCGAGGTCGGTGGTGGTGCGCTCGAAGGGCAGGGCGCCCTGATAGATGTAGCCGGTGTCGCCTTCGGCGCAGCTCACGGTGACCACATCACCGTCGCGGATCGTCTCCATCGCGTTGCCGGTGCCGACCACCGCCGGCACGCCGAGCTCGCGCGCGATGATGGCCGCGTGGCAGGTGCGGCCGCCGCGGTTGGTGACGATCGCGGCGCTGCGCTTCATCACCGGCTCCCAGTCGGGATCGGTCATGTCGGCGATCAGCACGTCGCCCGGCTGCACACGGTGCATGTCGTCCAGGCTGCGCACCACGCGCGCGGTGCCACTGCCGATCTTGTGGCCGATGGCGCGGCCTTCGGCCAGCACCTGGCCGCGGGCGCCCAGGGTGTAGCGCTCGATCTGGGTGGCATGCGCGCGAGATTTCACCGTCTCCGGGCGCGCCTGCAGGATGTAGAGCTTGCCGGTGTGGCCGTCCTTGCCCCATTCGATATCCATCGGGCGGCCGTAGTGCTGCTCGATGACCAGCGCCTGCCTGGCCAGTTCCTGCACGTCCTCGTCGGTAATCGAGAAGCGTGCGCGCAGTTCGGCCGGAGTCTCTTCGGTGCGCACGCGTTCGCCCGGCACGTCGGAATAGACCATGCGCAGCTGCTTGCTGCCCAGCGAACGGCGCAGGATCGCCGGTTTTCCGGCCTGCAGGGTCGGCTTGAACACGTAGAACTCGTCCGGGTTCACCGCGCCCTGCACGACCATCTCGCCCAGGCCGTAGCTGGCGGTGATGAACACCACGTCGCGGAAGCCGGATTCGGTGTCGAGGGTGAACAGCACGCCGGAGGCGCCGACGTCGGAACGCACCATCAGCTGCACGCCGGCCGAGAGGAATACGTCCTCGTGCTTGAAACCGTGGTGCACGCGGTAGGCGATCGCGCGGTCGTTGTACAGGCTGGCGAAGACTTCCTTCACCTTGCGCACCACATCGTCGGCGCCGGTGACGTTGAGGAAGGTCTCCTGCTGGCCGGCGAAGCTGGCATCCGGGAGATCCTCGGCGGTGGCCGAGGAACGCACCGCCACGGCGACGTCGCTACCGCCGGCTTGACGGCACAACTCGGCGTAGGCGGCGCGGATGTCCGCATCCAGCTCCGGCTGCAGCGGCGCATCGATCACCCAGCCGCGGATTTCGGCGCCGGCGGCGGTCAGCGCGGGCACGTCCTCCACGTCCAGGCCGTCCAGCTTGGTGTAGATGCGGGAATGCAGGTCGTTGTGGGCGATGAAGGCCTTGAAGGCGTCGGCGGTGGTGGCGAAGCCGCCGGGCACCGATACCCCGAGCCCGGAGAGCTGGCCGATCATCTCGCCCAGCGAGGCGTTTTTGCCGCCCACCTGGGCGAGGTCGGTTAGGCGCAGTTCGTTCAGCCAGAGGACGTTGCGGATCGGGGCGGGGATGCTCAAGGCAGGCTCCGTGAGGCGTTGGCGGCGCAGGCGCGCGGAAGTTCGCTATTTTACCCCGAGCCTCGCCGAGGAGTTCCGATGGACGCCGTACGCCCCGTGTTCTATGTCTCCGATGGCACCGGCATCACCGCCGAGACCATCGGCCACAGCCTGCTGACCCAGTTCAGCGGGCAGCGCTTCTCCAGTGACAGGCTGCCGTTTGTGGACACGCTGGACAAGGCGCGCGCCGCTGCCGGCAAAATCCGTGCCGCCGCACAATCCAGTGGTGTGCGTCCGATCGTCATCAGTTCCTGCGTGGATCAGGCGCTGACGGCGCAACTGGCCGAAAGTGGCGGGCTGATCCTGGATGTGTTTGCTCCGTTCATCGGGCCACTGGAGCGCGAGTTGGGACAGCCCAGGCAGCCGCGGGTGGGGCAGGCGCATGGGATCGTCGATTTCGAGGCCTACCATCGGCGCATCAATGCAATGAACTATGCGCTGGCGCATGACGATGGTGTCCGTCTTGACTACAGCGACGCCGACCTCATCCTGGTCGGCGTCTCGCGTGCCGGCAAGACGCCGACCTGCATCTATCTGGCCCTGCACCACGGTGTGCGCGCCGCCAACTACCCGCTCACACCGGAAGATCTGGAAGGCGAGTGTCTGCCGGCTGTCCTGCGTCCGTATCGCTCCAAACTGTTCGGCCTGACGATCGACCCCGTACGTCTGCATCAAATCCGTCAGGAGCGCCGCCCCAATTCCCGCTATGCGCAGTTGGATACCTGTCGGCGTGAGGTTGCGCAGGCCGAGGCCATGCTGCGCCGTGAGGGCATCGAAATGCTCAGCACGACGCATGCCTCGATCGAGGAGATCGCCAGCCGGGTAATGGAAGCGCTGGGCCTGGACCGCGAAATGTTCTAATGCCGGTGCCGCGCGCAGCCCTTTCCAAGCCTGCGCGTCGCAAGAAGGCGCGTCAATCCTGCCAGCAGTGAATCGGCGCGTGTAGGATCGGTGCATGAGCCTTGCCGTCGCCCGCCGCCAGCGCATCCCCAGCCTCAGCCGCTTCGGCTGGCTGATGGGGCTGTATGCCGAGAACCATGCGCGCCTGCAGCGCCTGTTCGACGTGGCCCACCTGCCGAGCGGCGGCTACGTCTCCACGATCGGCGACGGGCTCGACCTGCGGATCGAGGTGCTGGAGCAGCATGCCTACACCAGCGAACTGCGCATGAGCTATGGCCTGGTCGATCCGCACACCGGCCTGGCCGATCCTTCCGCACACCTGCGCCTGTACCACGACGCGCGCCAGGTCGAAGCCACCCACTGCTATGCCGGGCGCCGCTGGCAGGACGTGATCGGGATGTTCCCGCCGCCGCAGCGCATCCTCGACCACCGCCTGCGCATGAACACCTTCCTCGGCAAATGGCTGCAGTACCTCGCCGAGCGCGGCCACGGCATGGCCACCCTGCAGCGTTGCGGGGTGGGCGGCGACGGGCAGGGCGCCGCGATCGCGACGCAGCCCGCGGACGCCTGAGACTGCGCCGTCGAAAATTCGTTGCAAAAACCTCTTGACGGTTTTCGATTTGCCCTCCAGAATGCGCGTCTTTCCAGCCCGTGGGGCCATAGCTCAGCTGGGAGAGCGCCTGCATGGCATGCAGGAGGTCGCCGGTTCGATCCCGGCTGGCTCCACCACGTTCCAACGCGTTTTCGGTTCTGTCCCCATCGTCTAGAGGCCTAGGACATTACCCTTTCACGGTAGCGACCGGGGTTCGAATCCCCGTGGGGACGCCATCTCCGAATCCGCAGTTCCATGCCAACGGCCGCCGCAAGGTGGCCGTTTCGCTTTGGGGCGATTCCATCCGTGGCGCTCGCGTGGGCAATGGCCATCCAGCGCGCCCGCGCGACGCGCGTGGACTGTTTCGAGCGCTCAGGCGTCCTTGTTGTGCCGGCGCAGCAGGCGCTGCTTCTCGCGGTTCCAGTCGCGGTCCTTGCTGGCCTGGCGCTTGTCGTGGGTCTGCTTGCCCTTGGCCAGCGCGAGTTCGGCCTTCACCTTGTTGCCCTTCCAGTACAGCGCGGTGGGCACGAGGGTGTAGCCGTCGCGCTGGATGCGGCCGATCAGGTTGTCGATCTCGTGCCGGTGCAGCAGCAGCTTGCGCGTGCGGCGGTCGTTGGCGACCACGTGGGTGGAGGCCTGGATCAGCGGGGTGATCTGGGCGCCGATCAGGAACAGCTCGCCCTGCAGCACCACCGCGTAGGCATCGCCGATGTTGGCGCGGCCGGCGCGGATCGCCTTCAGCTCCCAGCCCTGCAGGGCGAGGCCGGCCTCGAACTTCTGCTCGAAGCTGTACTCGTGGCGCGCGCGCTTGTTGAGCGCGATGGTGCCGCCGCCGTTTGGCTTATCCTTGCCGTTCTTCTTGCTCATCCCGCCATTCTCGCCGATCCGGATGCCGCGCGGTGCATCCGGGCCGCACGGACCCCACGATGCCCGTCATCCAGCGCAGCGCCCTCGTCGAACACTCCGCCCGCCGCATGTTCGCCCTGGTGAACGACGTGCAGGCCTATCCGCGCCGCTTCGACTGGTGCCGCCAGGCGCAGGTGTTGGAGGAAGGCCCGGAGCGGCTGGTGGCGCGGCTCGACCTCGGGCTGGGCGGCTTCCACACCTGGTTCACCACCGAGAATCTGCTGGCGCCGCCGCACCACATCGAGATGTCCCTGCGCGACGGCCCGTTCCGCCACCTGCATGGCCGCTGGGAGTTCCATGCGCTGGACGAATGCGCCTGCAAGGTGAGCCTGCGGCTGGATTTCGAACCGCAGAACCGGCTGCTTGGCCCGGCGCTGCAGCTGGGCATGCAGGGGCTGGCCGACCGTATGGTGGACGATTTCGTGCGCGAAGCGGACCGGAGCGGTGAGTGATGCAGGTGGAACTGGTCCGCGCCTGGCCCGGGCGCTTCGATGCCGTGCAGGTGGCGCTACCGCCCGGCGCCTGCGTGGCGGATGCACTGCAGGCCGCGGGCTGGCGGCTGGATGCGGAGTTCGTGGCGCTGGCGGTGTTCGGCCAGGTCGCCGGGTTGCAAACGCCGCTGCACGACGGCGACCGGATCGAACTGCTGCGGCCGCTGCAGTGCGACCCGATGCAGGCGCGGCGGCGGCGCGCCGGGACGCGCGCCAGGCGCTGATGGCGCGCGGGCGATCTCAGCGGCCGCGCTTCTTCTTGTCCTTGTCCTTGGCCAGGTTCGGGCCGAAGTAACGGATCGAGTTGTTGGCCAGGGCCTCGTCCTGCTCGGGGAAGTACTCGCCTTCCCAGCGCGCCAGCTGGCCGTTCTCGAACCACAGGGTCATGGTCTTGACCACCGGCGCGCCGGTGCGGCCGATGCGCTGGCTGGCGACGTAGTCCCAGCGGTCGTGGTGGAACGGATCGCGGACCGACGGGGTGCCCAGCAGCATCATCACCTGGCGCTGGTCCATGCCGGCCTGCAGCTGGTCCACCGAGGTCTTTTCCAGCAGGTTGCCCTGGAAGATCGGTTGCCGGTACACCAACCCGCAGCCGCTCACGAACAGGGTGGCCAGGACGAGGGGAAGCAGCTTGCGCATCGGCGGGGCGGGGCAGTGGCAGGAACGCCGATGATACACTCCCGGCCACATGCATCGGCCAGCATGGCCTGCACGGGCGCGTGCATTCATGCGCGGTTGCCGGTTGCGCCCGCGACGGAGGGTTTTCGATGGCGCCGGATCTTCGCAAGGCTGGACTCAAGGTCACCCACCCGCGGCTGCGGATCCTGGAGTTGCTGGAACACGCCAAGCCGCGGCACATGACCGCCGAGGACATCTACAAGCACCTGCTGGCCGAGGGCGAGGATATCGGCCTGGCCACCATCTACCGGGTGCTGACCCAGTTCGAGGCCGCGCACCTGGTGCTGAAGCACAACTTCGAGGGCGGTACCGCGGTGTACGAGCTGGATCGCGGCGTCCACCACGACCACATGGTGGACGTGGACACCGGCAAGGTGATCGAGTTCCAGAGCGAGGAAATCGAGCGGCTGCAGCAGAAGATCGCCGCCGAGCATGGCTATGAGATCGCCGACCACGCGCTGGTGCTGTACGTGCGCAAGAAGCGCTGAAATTCTGCGTCGGCCGCGCGCGGTTCGCGCCCGTGGTTCGACAGGCTCACCACGAACGGAAACTGGCAGGCCCGCCAAGAACGGGAACTGGCTGGCGGGCGCGCAGAGGGCCTCAGAACCAGAAGCGGACGCCGGCGACCCAGCCGTGGTCGCGCACGGGCTCGCCGCGTAGGCGCGCCTGGTCCGCGGTACCGCCATGCCGCTGCGTCCAGGCATAGCCGAGGTAGGGCGCGAATTCGCGCCGGATCTCGTAGCGTAGCCGCAGGCCCTGCGATGTCTGCGCAAGGCCCGCGCCGGTGCCGCGCGCGGGAACGGCGCGCCCGTTGAGCACCGCCTCCAGATGCGGCTGCAGGATCAGGCGGTTGGTGAGCAGCAGCTCGTACTCGGCCTCGGCGCGCAGCATCGCGCGTCCACCGCGGCCCAGGTAGGCAGTGGCCTGCATCTCGAACTTGTACGGGGCCAGCCCCTGCACGCCGAGCGCCAGCCAGTCGCGCGCGGGGCTGGGCCCGGCGGTGTCGTGGCGGAGGCCGGCCAGCACGTCCCACCAGGCATCCAGCGGGTGGCCCCACAGGGCTTCGAGGCTGGCATCGGTCTGGCCGCGGGCGCGCTCGCCCTCGCTGCGCAGCCACAGGCGGCCATAGTCGCGGCCGATCCAGACCTTGCCCGACCAGGCCAGCGCATCGCCCTGGGTGTATTCGAAGCGGTCGGCCTGCACCATCCACACCAGCGGATCGCCATGCACATGCTGACCGTGCAGGAGCGGAAACGCCGCGGCGCGGTCCGCCGCGGTCACCGGCGGCACCTGGTAGGGGGCGGCTCGGGCGGCGGGATCGTCGCGGTTGGCATGGGTGTCATGGTTGCCGTGCCCGGCATGGTCGGCCTGCGCAGCCTGGGCGGTCTGCCCGGCCTGCCCGCCATTCGCCTGATGGCCGGCATGCGCATCCGCACCTTCCGCCGGCGTTGATGCTGCGGGCGACGGCGGCATGAGCATCGCGTGCCCGTGGTGCGCGTGCGACTGCGCGGCGGTCACGCCGGCCCAGAGCAGCAGGGGAGGCAGGAAGAGACGGCGCATCATTCCTCCACCCGCACTTCGCGCATCATCCCGGTTTCCATGTGCAGCAGCATGTGGCAGTGGAAGGCCCAGCGTCCGAGCGCATCGGCGGTGACGCGGATGCTGCGACGGGTGCCGGGTGGCATCGAGACCGTGTGCTTGCGCACCAGGAAGCGGCTGTCCGCGTCCTCCAGATCGCTCCACATCCCGTGCAGGTGGATGGGGTGTTCCATCATGGTGTCGTTGACCAGCACCAGCCGCACGCGCTCGCCGTAGCGCAGCCGGATCGGCTCCGCGTCGGTAAAGGGGATGCCGTCGAAGCCCCAGGTGAAGCGCGCCATGTTGCCGGTGAGGTGCAGCTCGATGTCGCGCGACGGCAGGCGATCGTCCGCAGGCGGCTGCAGGCTGCGCAGGTCGGCGTAGCGCAGCACGCGGCGGCCGTTGTCGCGCAGGCCGATGCCGGGGTCGTCCAGGCGCGGCGTGGGCAGCATGGTCTGCATGTCCACATCGGGGTTGCCGCGTTCGCTGGCCGGATGCGCCTGCATCGGCGCAGGCGCGTGCGCGCCGTGATCCATCCCGGCCATGCCCGCCATGTGCATCGCTGCCCCGCAGGCCATCTCGCCCGTCGCCTTGCCGTGCCCACCGTGCCCCATGTCCTGCATGGTCAGCAGCGGGCGCGGGTCCATTGCCGGGATCGGCGCCTGCATGCCCGGGCGCGGGGCGAGGGTGATGCGGGTATGGCCGCTGCGGTCCATCGCCTGCGCGAACACGGTGTAGGCGGCGTCCATATCCGGCTGCACGATCACGTCATAGGTTTCCGCTGGGGCGATCCGGAACTCGTCGATCGCAACCGGATGCACCGGCTGGCCGTCCGCCGCGACCACGGTCATGGTGAGGCCGGGGATGCGCACGTCGAAAAAGGTCATCGCCGCGCCGTTGATGAAGCGCAACCGCACGCGCTCGCCCGGCGCAAACAGCGCGGTCCAGTTCTGCGCGGCGGTGTGGCCGTTGGCGAGGAAGGTGTAGGTGTGGCCGTTGACGTCGGCCAGGTCGGTGGGGCTCATCCGCATCGCGCCCCAGGCACGGCGGTCGGCCAGGGTGGCGGCCAGCCCGTCGCGGCGCACGTCGCGCACGAAATCCGCGAGCGTGCGCTTGTGCAGGTTGTCGTAGTCGCTGCGCTTCTTCATCCGCGCCAGCAGCCGCGCCGGCGGCAGGTCGGTCCAGTCGGAGAGCAGCACCACGTAGTCGCGCTCGCAGGCCAGCGGGTCCGGGCCGGCCGGGTCGATGATGATCGCACCCAGCAGCCCGGCCTGTTCCTGCAGGCTGGAATGGCTGTGGTACCAGTAGGTGCCGCTCTGGCGGAGCTTGAAGCGGTAGTGGTATTCGCCGCCGGGCGGGATGCCGTTGAAGCTCATCCCCGGCACGCCGTCCATGTTCGCCGGCAGCAGCAGGCCGTGCCAGTGGATGGAGCTGGTTTCGTCCAGTGTGTTGCGTACCCGGATGTCCACGGTCTCGCCTTCGCGCCAGCGCAGCACCGGGCCCGGCAGCAGGCCGTTGACGGTGAACGCGTATGCGCTGCGCCCGGTGATGTTGACCGGGGTGCGCCCGATGCGCAGGTCGAAGGTGTTGCCCGCGAGCACGGTGGGTTCATCCGGCGCCGCCAGCGCCCACAGCGGGCGTAGCGCCAGTGCACCGGCACCCAGCGCCGCGCCGCGCAGCAGGCGACGGCGGCCACGGTCGTGCACGTCGCGGGGATCGCCCTCAGTCATCGGCGGCGATCAACTGCGCGGGGTAGTCGGCCTCCGCCAGCGCCTCTACCGCGGCCTGCGGGGTGAAGGCGCCCTGTGCGCGCACTTCGCCGTGCGCAAGGTCCACGTCCACCCGCGCCTCGGCATCCAGCGCGCGCAGGGCGGCGGTCACGCTGCGCACGCAGTGCTGGCAGCTCATGTTCTCGACTTTCAGCAGCATTGGAGTGGCTCCTGTGGTGGCGGGCGGGAAGACGATGCGCGGAAGTGTCGGGCTTGCCGCGATAGGAAGGTCAAGCAGGCAGGGATGGCGGCAGGCACGGCGGCGTTTGCCCTGTCATGCTGCACTGCAATACAAGGGGTGTCCCTGTTCCGGTTTCCCTCGATCTTGCAATGCGCGCCCGCAGGGGCGGGCACGGAGAAGTTTTTTATGTCGGTCAATTATTCGCTGCGCGAGCAGTGGTTCGGTAACGTGCGCGGCGACATCCTGTCGGGCGTGCTGGTGGCGCTGGCGCTGATCCCGGAGGCGATCGCGTTTTCGCTGATCGCCGGGGTGGATCCCAAGGTGGGGCTGTACGCGGCCTTCTGCATCGCGGTGGTGACCTCCATCGCCGGCGGTCGCCCGGGCATGATTTCCGCCGCGACCGGCGCGATGGCGCTGCTGATGGTGGACCTGGTGCGCGACCACGGCCTGCAATACCTGTTCGCGGCCACCATCCTCACCGGCCTGCTGCAATTGCTGGCGGCGGCGCTGCGGTTGAATACCCTGATGCGCTTCGTGTCGCGCTCGGTGGTGGTGGGCTTCGTCAATGCGCTGGCCATCCTGATTTTCCTGGCGCAGCTGCCGGAGCTGGTGGGCAAGTCGTGGCAGGTGTACGCGGCCTGTGCCGCGGGGCTGGCGATCATCTACCTGCTGCCGCGCCTGACCCGCGCGGTGCCCTCGGCGCTGGTGGCGATCGTGGTGCTGACCCTGGCCGTCGGCTGGCTGGGCTGGGACATCCGCACCGTCGGCGACATGGGCCACCTGCCGGACAGCCTGCCGGCGTTCCTGCTGCCGGACATCCCGTGGACGCTGGACACCCTGCGCATCCTGCTGCCGGTCTCGACCACCCTGGCGGTGGTGGGCCTGCTGGAATCGCTGATGACCGCCCAGATCGTGGAGGACATGACCGACACCCCGACCAACCGCCGTCGCGAATCTGCGGGGCAGGGCGTGGCCAACATCGTCTCGGGTCTGTTCGGCGGCATGGCCGGCTGCGCGATGATCGGGCAATCGGTGATCAACATCACGGCTGGCGGGCGCGGGCGGCTGTCCTGCCTGGTCGCCGGCGTGGTGCTGCTGGTGCTGGTGGTATACGCCTCGCCGTGGGTGTCGAAGATCCCGATGGCGGCACTGGTGGCGGTGATGATCACGGTGAGCATCGGCACCTTCCACTGGAAGAGCTTCCGCGAGTTCAAGACCCATCCCAAGACCGCCAACCTGATCATGCTGGGCACGGTGGTGGTGACCGTGGCCACCCACGACCTCGCCAAGGGCGTGCTGACGGGCGTGCTGCTCACCGCGCTGTCGTTCACCCGCCGGGTCAGCGCGATGCTGGTGGTGGAGGATCGCCCGGGCCCGAACGGGGAGCGTATCTACGAGGCCCGCGGGCAGGTGTTCTTCGCCTCGGCGGTGCAGTTCGCCAACAGCTTCGATTACATCCACGCACCGGCGAAGGTGGTGATCGACGTGCGCAAGGCGCATTTCTGGGACACCAGCGCGGTGGCCGCGCTGGACCGGGTGGTGCTGAAGTTCCGCAAGCACGGCGCGCAGGTGGAGGTGGTGGGCCTGAACGAGGCCAGCGAATGGCTGGTGGACCGCCTCAACACCTACCGCGACGAATCCGCCAGCCTCGCCAGCGGGCACTGAGCCCGTGCGGCGGGGCGGGCCTTGCGACCGGGCGCCGGCAACCGGCCCGGTCGCGGCTCACCCCGGGCCGGCCGCCGCGCCGCTCGTCGCGTGCCGCGGCAGGGCCAGCGAGATCGCCGCGGCGATCGCCACGAACGCGGCCGAGATCCACAGGCAGGCGGTAAGCCCCGCAACCTGGAACACCCAGCCCGACAGCACCGTGCCCAGCAGGCGGCCCATCGCGTTGGCCATGTAGTAGAAGCCGACGTCCAGCGAGACGCCATCCTCGCTGGCGTAGCTCACGATCAGATAGCTGTGCAGCGCGGAGTTGATCGCGAACAGCACCCCGAACAGCAGCAACCCGCCCACCAGCACATCGCGGGCGTCCAGGCCGCGGCCCAGGGCCAGCGCCATGCCGGCGGTGACGGCGGCCAGCAGCAGCGCCCACAGTAGTGCGGCGCGTCCGTCCGGCAGCGCCCCGCGTCGGCGTCCGGTGACCCAGGGCGCCAGCGACTGCACGATGCCGTAGCCGATCACCCAGGCGGCGAGAAAGCCGCCGACCTGCCAGAAATCCCAGCCGAGGCTGTCGTACAGGAACACCGGCAAGGCGACCACGAACCACACGTCGCGCGCACCGAACAGGAACAGCCGCGCCGCCGACAGCAGGTTGATCGCCCGGCTCTTGGAGAACGCCTCGCGGAACTTCGGCTTGGCCTTGGCCTTGCCCAGGTCGCGCTTGAGCAATACCAGGCTGGCCAGCCACACCAGCAGCAACATGCCGGCCATCGCCGCCACCGCGGCGCGGAAGCCGATCGCCGCCAGCAGCGCGCCGCCGAGGAAGAAGCCGACGCCCTTGAGCGCGTTCTTGGAGCCGGTCAGCGCCGCCACCCAGCGGAACAGCGCGTCCTGCTGCTGGTCCGGCACCAGCAGCTTGATGCTGGCCTTGGCGCTCATCTTGTTGAGGTCCTTGGCGATCCCCGACAGCGCCTGCGCCGCCATCACCCACGGCACCGTCAACGCCGCCGCCGGCACCAGCAGCATCGCCAGCGCCACCACCTGCAGCAGCAGCCCGATGTTCATGGTGCGGTTGAGCCCGATGCGCGCCCCCAGCCAGCCGCCGACCAGGTTGGTGACGACCCCGAACACCTCGTAGAACAAAAACAGCATCGCCACCTGCAGCGGGCTGTAGCCGAGCAGGTGGAAATGCAGCACCACCAGCATGCGCAGGGCGCCGTCGGTGAGGGTGAAGGCCCAGTAGTTGCCGGTGATCAGCAGGTACTGGCGAACCTCGGAGGAGAGCTGCGCCCGCATCGCTCAGCCCGCGCCGCCGACCAGCTGCACCAGCTCGCCGAGCCGGTTGGCATAGCCCCATTCGTTGTCGTACCAGGCATACAGCTTCACCTGGGTGCCGTTCACCACCAGCGTGGACGGCGCGTCCACGATGGCCGAGCGCGGGTCGTGCAGGAAGTCGATCGACACCAGCGGGCGGGTCTCGTAGCCGAGGATGCCGGCCAGCGGGCCTTCGGCGGCCGCGCGCAGCAGGCCGTTGACCTCCTCCACGCTGGTCGCGCGCTCGACCTCGAACACGCAGTCGGTGAGCGAGGCATTGGTCAGCGGCACCCGCACCGCGTGCCCATCCAGGCGCCCGCGCAGCTCGGGGAAGATTTCCGCGATCGCGGTGGCCGAGCCGGTGGAGGTCGGGATCAGGCTGCTGCCGCAGGCGCGCGCCCGGCGCAGGTCCTTGTGCGGCGCGTCCACGATCACCTGGGTATTGGTCAGGCTGTGCACGGTGGTCAGGCTGCCGTGGCGGATGCCGATGCCCTCGTGGATCACCTTCACCAGCGGCGCCAGGCAGTTGGTGGTGCAGGACGCGGCGGAGACGATGCGGTGCACGGCCGGATCGAAGCGGTGGTGGTTGACGCCCATCACCACGTCCAGCGCGCCGGCGGCCTTCACCGGCGCGGCCACCACCACCCGCCGCACGCCCTGGTCGAGGTAGGGCTGCAGCACGTCCGGCTTGCGGAACTTGCCGGAGGCTTCGATCACCACGTCGCAGCCGGACCAATCGGTGGCGGCCAGCTCGCGGTTGCGGCTGACCGGGATGCGCACGCCCTCGATCACCAGTGCATCGCCATCGCTGGCAATCGCCGCATCCCAGCGCCCGTGCACCGAGTCGAACTGCAGCAGGTGGGCGAGGGTGGCGGCATCACCCGCCGGGTCGTTGATGTGCACGAAGGACAGCCCGGGCTTGCCCCAGGCGGCGCGCAGGGCCAAGCGCCCCATGCGACCAAAACCATTGATGCCGATGCGGATGTTCATATGCAGGCTCGTTTGTGGGAAACCGTGGAGGGAAGGGAAACGTCAGGCACAGCCGCGCCGCGCACCGGGCAGGCAGCCCGGCTGGCCGCTCTCGGCGCAGCAGTTGCGGGTGAGGAAGTCGATCAGTGCGTCCATCGCGGCGAAATCGGCGCGGTAGCGGATGGCGCGGCCCTGTGGCTCGGCCGCGATCAGGCCGGCCGCGGCCAGCTCTTTCAGATGGAACGACAGGGTGGCGCCGGGCAGATCCAGCGTCTCGGCGATCTCCCCGGCCAGGCGGCCGTCCGGGCCGGCCTCCACCAGCAGGCGGAAAACCGCCAGCCGGGTGGCCTGGCCCAGCGCGGCGAGGGCGGCGGTGGCGTCTTTTATTTCCATTTTTCCAGAATAATCGAATGGCGACACCGTAATCGCCGGATGTGACATCGGCATGACGAAGCCACAACGCACCGGCTTGACCTTCCCATCTTGGTAAAGTCGAAGCTGTGCCCTCGTTCATGCCGATGGAGGCCGCCATGCCATCCGAATCCCCGCTGCGTCTGGACATCGAGGGCATGACCTGCGCCTCCTGCGTGGGCCGGGTGGAAAAAGCCCTGCGCAAGGTCGAGGGCGTGCGCGAGGCCAGCGTGAACCTGGCCACCGAGACCGCCACCGTGCTCGCCCCCGGCGTGCCCGCCGCGCGGCTGCTGCAGGCGGTGGAGCAGGCCGGCTACCACGCCCGCGTGCATGCCGAAGCCACCCCGCCCGAGGCCCCCAAGCCCGGCATCTCCCGCGAGACTCTCCACCTGTGGCTGGCGGTGCTGCTGTCGCTGCCGCTGGCCGCGCCGATGCTGCTGATGCCCTTCGGCATCCACTGGGCGCTGCCCGGCTGGGCGCAGTGGCTGCTGGCCACTCCCGTGCAGTTCTGGCTGGGCGCGCGCTTCTACCGCGCCGGGTTCGCCGCGCTGCGCGCGCGCAGCGGCAACATGGACCAGCTGGTCGCGCTGGGGACCAGCGCGGCCTACGGGCTGAGCGTGTACCACCTGCTGGCGTCGGCGCACGGCCCGCACGCGCCGCCGCTGTATTTCGAATCCTCGGCGGTGGTGGTGACCCTGATCCTGCTGGGCAAATGGCTGGAGGCGCGCGCCAAGCGCCAGGCCAGCGCCGCCATCCGCGCGCTGCAGGCGCTGCGGCCGGCCACTGCGCGCGTGTTGCGCGACGGGGTCGAAACCCAGGTGGCGGTGGACGCGGTGGCGGTGGGCGATACGGTGGTGGTGCTGCCGGGCGAGCGCATCCCGGTGGACGGCGTGATCCTCGAAGGCCGCAGTCATTGCGACGAATCCCTGCTCAGCGGCGAGGCGCTGCCGGTGGCCAAGGCCGCTGGTGATGCCGTCACCGCCGGCGCGGTGAACGGCGAGGGGCGGCTGCGCCTGCGCACCACCGCGGTCGGCGCCGAAACCATGCTGGCGCGGATCGTGCGGCTGGTGGAGGACGCGCAGGCCAAGAAGGCGCCGATCCAGCGCATCGTGGACAAGGTCAGCGCGGTGTTCGTGCCCGTGGTGATCGCGATTGCGCTGGTCACCCTGCTGGGCTGGGGCCTGGCGCGCGGCGACTGGACGCAGGCGCTGCTCAACGCGGTGGCGGTGCTGGTAATCGCCTGTCCCTGCGCGCTGGGGCTGGCCACGCCTGCGGCGGTCATGGCCGGCACCGGCGTGGCCGCGCGCGCCGGCATCCTCATCCAGGACGTGGAGGCGCTGGAGACCACCCAGCGTCTGCGCACGGTGGCGTTCGACAAGACCGGGACGCTCACCGTCGGCAAGCCGGCATTGCTGGGCCTGCATGCCGCGGAGGACGACGCGGACACGCTGCTGGCGCTCGCCGCAGGGTTGCAGCAGGGCAGTGAGCATCCGCTGGCAAAAGCAGTGCTCTCCGCCGCGCACGACCGCGGCATCGCGCCTGCCGCGGTTAGCGACATCACTGCGGTACCCGGGCGCGGCGTGCGCGGGCGCGGGCCGGCGCAGGCGCTGCGACTCGGCAGCACGCGCTGGATGGAAGAGCTCGGCCTCGACCTCTCATCCCTGCAGAAGCAGGCGCAGGACGCGATGGCGGATGGGCGCACCCTGGCCTGGCTGGCGGCGGAGACGTCCACCGGCTGGCAGGTGCGCGGGTTGCTGGCGTTCGGGGATGCGCCGCGTCCGCAGGCGGCAGAGGCGATCGCCGCGCTGCGTGCACTCGGCATCCGTCCGCTGCTGCTGACCGGCGACACCCGGGAGGCTGCGTTGGCGCTGGCGCGCGCGGTCGGCCTGCACGCGGACGAAGTGCAGGCCGGGCTGCTGCCGCAGGAGAAGCTGGAGGCGATCCGCGCCTTGGCGGCGCGCGAGGCGGTGGGGATGGTCGGCGATGGGGTCAACGATGCCCCGGCGCTGGCCGCGGCCACGGTGGGTTTTGCGATGGGTAGCGGCACCGACGCAGCGATGCAGGCCGCCGCCATCACCCTGATGCGGCCCGACCCGCGTCTGGTGGCCGATGCCATCGACCTCTCCCGGCGCTGCGTGCGCAAGATCCACCAGAACCTGTTCTGGGCCTTCATCTACAACGTGGTCGGCCTGCCGCTGGCGGCGCTGGGCTGGCTCGACCCGATGCTCGCCGGGGCGGCGATGGCGCTCTCCAGCGTCAGCGTCGTCAGCAATGCCCTGCTGCTGCGGCGCTGGACCCCGCGCGCCCATGATTGATCTGCGAGGAAAACGCCATGGCCTCCAAGACCGTTCGCCCCGAACTGGCCGATGCGCTGGAGCAGGGCCTGCACAACATCGGCCAGGCTGCGGCGCTGACCGGCGTCTCGGCCAAGATGATCCGCCACTACGAGGCGATCGGTTTGATGGCCCCGGCGGCGCGCACGCACGCCAACTATCGCCTGTATGGGCAGGACGATCTGCACCGGCTGCGCTTCATCAAACGCGCGCGCTCGCTGGGGTTTTCGATCAAGCAGATCCAGGCGCTGCTGGCGCTGTGGGACGACCCCCATCGTGCCAGCGCCGAGGTCAAGCAGCTGGCGCTGGCGCACGCCGCCGAACTGGAGCAGAAGATCCGCGAGCTGCAGGCCATGCAGCGCACGCTGCGATCGCTGGCGCAGCGCTGCCACGGCGATGCGCGCCCGACCTGCCCGATCCTGGAGGAACTGGCCGCGGGCGAGTGAGGCTGGGCGGTTTTCCGAGGCGACGGCGGCGTGTTGGCCGATGGCCGGGGCGGTGCAGGCCGCGCATCCTGCGCGCATCGCGTGAGGGAGGATCGCCGATGCGCCGATGGATGCTTGCGCTTCTGCTGCTTGTCTGTACCCAGATGATGCCCGCGCGCGCCGAACAGCTGTACCGCTGTCTTGCCCGCGACGGCGCGGTGAGCTACCAGGCGCAGCCCTGTGCGGCAACGATGCGCCTGGACCGGGTGGTGGAATACCGGCCAGAGCCGGTCATCAGCGCGTCGCAGGCGACGGCGGGCCTGCGCCAGGCACCTGTGAAGCAGCATCGGAGCGTGAAAAATCCGCGGCGGCATCGCGCCGCGGCGACGGCGTCCGATCGCTGCCGGGCCGCCCAGGCCGGGCGGAGTGCCGCATTGGAGCAGTTGGGCCTGAAGCGGACCTATGCCCAGCTCAGCCGGCTGGATGCGAAGGTGCGTGCGGCCTGTCCGCGCGGTTGATGCACTACTGCGCGGCGTGGCCTGCGACCTGCGGCACGTAGCGCCACTTGCCGGGGTCGTAGCCCCAGCCCTGCAGGCGGCGGCGCGCGGCCTCCAGCTCGGCCTCGGGCACCGCCGGCGAGCGCGCGAACACCCAGGCGTAGTCGCGGGCATCGCGCGCCACCAGCATCAGCCCGTAGTCCTCACGCAACCAGACCACCTTGTATTGCGAAGTGAACGGGCCGAACACGCGCACGTCCCACACCGCATTGCCGGTGCCCGGGCGAACCCGCGCCGGCGCCTCGATGTGCTTGCGCGGGCCTTCGGCCCCGCCCTGGTTGAAGGTCAGGGTGGTCAGGATGCTGCCATCACGGCGCAGGGTGTAGGTCTGCACCGCGTTCCAGGCGGTGCGTTCGAATGGTGTCGGCATGCCACCCACCAGATACCAGGTGCCCATGAAGCGCGGCAGATCCAGCTGCGGCACTGGCGGGACCGGCGGATGGCTGGCCCCCGCGCTGGCCACCGCCAGCAGCGGGGCGGCCCATCGGCGGCGCGCCGCCTTCAGGCGCGCTCGAACAGGTAGTGCGACACCAGCCATTCCTGTCCATCCGCGTAGCCGAACAGCTCGGCGCAGGCCATCCAGAACATCCGCCAGCGCTGGAACCACAGCCCGGCGGCATCGCCGTAGGCCTTTCGCAGCACCGCCATCACCTCCTCGCGGTGGGCGTCCTGCGCCTGCAGCCAGTGGTTGGCGGTCTTCTCGTAGTGGGTGCCGTCCACCAGCCACTGCTGGCGGATCTTCAGCGCCTGCTGGAAATGCAGCAGGGTGTCGGCCGCCGGCATCAGCCCGCCGGTGAAGAAATGCCGGCCCATCCAGTTGTCTTCGCCTTCGGTCTCGAACGGGTAGAGCAGGGTGCGGTGGGCGAAGATGTGCACGAACAGCCGCCCGCCCGGGCGCAGCCAGCTGCCGATCCGCGCCAGCAGGCTCTCGTAGTTGCGCATGTGCTCGAACATCTCGATCGACACGCAGCGGTCGTAGGCGGACTCCGGCAGCGCCAGCGTGTTCACGTCGCGGGTGAGCACCTGCACGTTGCCGATCCCTCGCTCGCGGCAGCGCGCCTCGATGAAGCCGCGCTGGCCGTTGGAATTGGAGACCGCGGTGATGCGCGCGTTCGGGAAGTACTTGGCCATCCACAGCGTGAGCGAGCCCCAGCCGCAGCCCAGCTCCAGGATGTCCTGGCCGTCGGCCAGCCCGGCGCGCTCGCAGTACAGCGCCAGCATCGCCTCCTCGGCCTCGGCCAGGGTTTCATCGCCCTGCGGGTAGTAGCAGCAGGAGTATTTGAGGCGCGGACCGAGACAATGGGTGAAGAACGCCGGCGGCAGCTCGTAGTGCTGGGCATTGGCGGCCTCGGTCTCGATCGCCAGCGGGCTGGCGCGCAGCAGGTCCAGGCGCTCGCGCTGGCGCGCGGACTGGGCCTCCACGCCGCCGGCCAGCTCTTCCTTCAGGCGCTGTTCGCACAGGCGGCGGATGCCGGTGCGGATCGCGGCATCCGGCAGCCAGCCGCGTTCGGCCAGCCCCAGCAGGCCGGGGGCGGGGCGGTCTTTCGGCAGAACGGCCTGTTCGGACATGACGGTGCTCATGGCGGGCTCCGGAACGGTTTTAGTTTTTGGGAAACCAGGGAAACAGCATCGGCGTGCGCCGCTGGTAGTCGCGGTAGTCCTCGCCGCGGCTGCGCAACGCTTGCTGTTCGGTAAAGGGAATGCCGCTGATGAAGCGCAGGAACAGGTACATCACCACCGGCCCGAGCAGCCCCAGCCAGGCCAGCGGCGCGCCGATCGCGGCGATCGCGTAGCTGCACCAGTGCAGCCATTCGAAGAAGTAGTTGGGATGCCGCGAATAGCGCCACAGGCCGCTGCGGCAGGTCTTGCCGCGATTGCCCGGATCATTGCGGAAGCGCGCCAGCTGCGCATCGGCCAGCGCTTCGCCGGCCACCGCCACGATCCAGACGGCCAGCGCCAGCCCCAGCTGCCAGGCCGCGGGGGCAGGGTGCCCGGCCACCGCCAGCCACGGCAGCGCGAACAGCACCACCAGCAGCGCCTGGAACTGGAAGAAGGCGAAGAACTTCCACTGCCGGCCCTGCCAGTGCTCGCGCAGCGCGCGGTAGCGGCCGTCCTCGGCCTCGCCGCGCACGCGCACCCACAGGTGCAGCGCCAGGCGCAGGCCCCAAGCCGCGCCCAGCACGCCCACCAACAGCCGCGCCGTCGGCGCGCCGCTGCCGGCCACGGCCATCCACACCGCCGCGCAGGCCAGCCCGAACGCCCACAGCACGTCCACGATCCCGGCATTAGCGTGGCGCTGCTGCCAGGCCCAGCCCAGCGTCATCACCACCACCATGAACAGCCACAGCGCCAGCAACTGGCCGCCCTGGCCGATGGCCCACGGCATCACGTGCATGCCACACCTCCCATCGTGTTGCGTGCCTGCAACCCGCGGCGCGCCAGCCAGGCCAGCAGCGGCATCGCCAGCGCCCAGCCGGCGCCCAGTGCCAACAGGCCATGCCAGGCCGGATCGGGGAAGCGCGCCACGCCCCAGCCGCGCGCCGCGCCCCAATACGCCAGCGGGCCGCCGATGGCGCCCAGCAGCGCGGCCAGACCGAGATGCCGCTGCAGGTAGCCGAGCAGCGGCAGCACGGTCAGCGCGAACGCCAGCCACAGCGCCAGGATCCAGCCCGGTGCATCCAGCCACGGCCAGCCGGCGTGGTATTCCAGCAGCCCGCTGCGCACCCACAGGGTTTCCAGCACCAGCCCCAGCGCCAGCGCGGCCAGCACCAGCCGCAGCTCCAGCGCGCGCTGCGGCGACATGGCCAGCCGCCACGCCGCGAACAGCGCCGCCGCGGCCACGCCCGGCCACCACAGGCCGTGGCCGGCGCCGATCACCGCCACGAACCAGGTGGCCTGGTAGGCCAGCAGGGTCAGCCAGAAGCTCATGCCGCCTCCGCGCCCGGCGGACGCCAGCCGGGCCTCGCCAGCAGCAGGTGCGAAACGCCGATCGAACGCTCGCGGAAGCCGCCCTCGCAGTACGCGAGGTAGAACTCCCACATGCGGATGAAACGCTCATCGAAGCCCTGCGCCCGCACCTCCGCCAGGTGCGCCAGGAAGCGCTCGCGCCAGGCCTTGAGGGTGCGCGCATACGACAGCCCGAAATCCTCCAGCCCCACCAGCGCGAGGTCGCTGCTGCGGGTCTTGGCCTGAAGCATCGCGCTAACGGACGGGATGAAGCAGCCGGGGAAGATGAAGCGCTTGATGAAGTCCACCGACTGCAGCGCTTGCTGGTAGCGGTGGTCCTCGATGGTGATGGCCTGCACCAGCGCCAGTCCCTCGGGCTTGAGCAGGCGCCCGATCTGGCCGAAGTAGGCCGGCTGGTATTCGGCGCCGATCGCCTCGATCATCTCGATCGACACCAGCTTGTCGTACTGGCCGGTGAGATCGCGGTAGTCCGACTGCAGCAGGGTGATGCGGTCCTCCAGCCCGGCCTCGCGCACGCGCTGGGCAGCCAGTTCGTACTGCTCGCGCGAGATGGTGGTAGTGGTGACCCGGCAGCCGTAGTGGTGGGCGGCGTGCAGGGCAAAGCCGCCCCAGCCGGTGCCGATCTCCAGCACGTGGTCGTCAGGGCCGAGGGCCAGCTTGCGGCAGATCAGGTCCAGCTTGCGGGTGGAGGCCGTCTCCAGGGTATCGTCCGCGCCGGCCCAGTAGGCCGAGGAGTACATCAGGTCGGAGGACAAAAACAGCCGGAAGAAGTCGTTGCCGAGGTCGTAGTGGGCGGCGATGTTGCGCCGGCTGCCGTCGCGGGTATTGCGGCGGAGCAGGTGCAGTGCCTTCATCGCCAGCCCGCCCAGGCGCGCGCTGCCGGTTTCCATGCCGTCCAGCAGGTCGCGGTTGCGCACCAGCAGGCGCACCAGCCCAACCAGGTCGCTGCAGCGCCACAGGCCATCCATGTAGGCCTCGCCGGCCCCCACGCTGCCGTGGGTGGCAAGCATGCGGTAGAACCCCGGGTCCAGCACCTCCAGTGTGACCTCGGGGCCGTCGCCGGCACGCCCGAACGCAAGCGTGCCGAGCGCATCGCGCACTTCCAGCCGGCCGTGGCCGAAGCCGGCCAGGCGCTGCAGCAGGCGGTCGCGCAGGAAGCGCTCGAAGGCGCTGAAGCGGGGGGACGTGGCGTCGCGTTCGACGATCGCGCTCATGGGCGGCCTCCGGACAGGCGGGGGTGGTCGTGGAAGGGGGTGTGCTTCAGGCGCAGCCGCAGCGCCTGCCAGTAGATCGCGGCGACCACCTGCGCGGTCATCAGCGGATAGCGCCACAGCACCCGCGCCAGCGAGGCGGCGCCCAGCGGCAGGCGTTGCAGCGAAAGGTGGGCGTCGAACTCGCGGCCGTCGGCATCCAGCACGTCCATGTGCACCTGCAGGTCGTCGCCGGGGACGCTCAGGCGCCAGTCGTAGCGGCGCTGCATGCCGATGAAGGGGGAGACGTGGAAGGTCTTGGCAAACTCCCAGCGCAGGATGCGGCCCTGCGCGCGGGCCTGCGCCACCGGCAGCACGTAGGCATGGCGCTCCAGCCAGGGCGTGTTGGTGATCTCGGCGACGATGCTGTGCAGGGTCGCGCCGTCGGCCGCGAAGCAGTAATAGAAGCTGACCGGGTTGAACACCAGCCCGGCGTAGCGCAGGTGCGTGAGCAGCCGCACCGGGCCGGCCGGGCGCTCGCCGGTGGCGGCCTCCACCCGGTCCTTCACTGCTTCCTTCAACGGGCGGTCGCTCGGGCCGAGGAAATCGGCGCGGCGGAACTCGGCGAGGTTGCGGCGTCCGGCCGACCACAGCCAGCGGCCGCGGAAGACACGGTCGATCTCGTCCAGGTCCAGGTACAGCTGCGCCATGCGGTAGGCGAACGCATGCGGATGCGGCGCATGCCGGCGGTGCCGGACCCGGCCTTCGTACACCGCGCTGTGCAGCGGCGCGCTCACGCCGCGCCCCTGCGCGCATCGGGCCAGCCCGCGCCCAGCCCGTGGGCCACTTCCACCGCGCTGCGCATGCCGTCCTCGTGGAAGCCCCAGCCCCAATAGGCGCCGGCGAACCAGGTGCGGTTGACGCCCTGGATCTGCGCCCGCCGGCGCTGCGCCGCCACCGACAGCGGGGTGTACACGGGGTGGTGATAGGTGATCTTGCGCAGCACCTTGGCCGGGTCGATCGCCTCGCTGCGGTTGAGCGTCACCACGAAGGGCTCGGGCGACTGCAGGCCCTGCAGCAGGTTCATGCAATAGCTGACCGTGCACGGCGCATCAGGCGCGGCCGGCACGTATGCGTTCCACGCCGCCCAGGCCTTGCGGTTGACCGGCAGCAGGCGCGCATCGGTGTGCAGCACCACTTCGTTGCGTTGGTAGGGGATGGCGCCGAGGATGTCGCGCTCGTCCGCGCTGGCATCCGCCAGTAGCGCCAGGGACTGGTCGCTGTGGCAGGCCAGCACCACGTGGTCGAAGCGCTCGCCGTTGGCGATCCGGCTGTCCACCAGCACGCCGTGGCCGTTGCGCCGGATCGCCCGCACCGGGCAGCGCAGGCGCTCGTGCACCTGCCAGCGCGCGCGCAACGCGGCAACATAGGTGGACGAGCCGCCGCGCACCACCCGCCACTCGGGGCGGCCGCTGACCTGCAGCATCTGGTGGTTGGCCATGAACTGCACCAGGTAGCGCGCCGGGAACTGCAGGATCTGCTGCGGCGGCGAGGACCACAGCGCCGAGGCCATCGGCACCAAATGCAGGTCGCGGAAGGCCTCGCCGTAGCCGTTGGCCTCCAGCCAGTCGCCCAGGGTCGGCCCCGGCCCGTCGCCCTGCAGCAGCTGCGGGGCCTGCCGGTAGAACCGCAGCAGGTCGCGCACCATGCCCAGGAAGCGCGGCGAGAACAGGTTGCGGCGCTGGCAGAACAGGCCGTCGAGGGAGGTGGCGTTGTATTCCAGCCCGGTGCGCGCATCGTGCACCGAGAAGCTCATGGTGGTGGGCTGGGTGGCTACCCCGAGGTCGTCGAACAGCCGCGTCAGCAGCGGGTAGTGCACCGGGTTGTGGACGATGAAGCCGGTGTCCACCGCGTAACGGCGCCCGGCCTGTTCGACCGCATGGGTATGGGTATGGCCGCCGAGGTAATCCTCGGCCTCGAACAGCACCACCTCGTGCGCCTGCGACAGCAGCCAGGCGCTGGCCAGCCCGGAGATGCCGGACCCGACGATGGCGATCCGCATGTCAGCGCTCCGCCTTGTCCAGCACCCAGGCGGGCACCGGCTTGAGATCGCGCACCAGCCCCAGCACGGCCAGCAGGCGCAGCCCGTACCAGGTCAGGTCGATCTCCCACCAGCGGAACCCCTGGCGGGCGCTGCTGGAATAGAAATGGTGGTTGTTGTGCCAGCCCTCGCCGAAGGTGAGCAGGGCCAGCCACAGGTTGTTGCGGCTGTCGTCGCGGGTGGGGAAGCGGCGGCTGCCGAAGCGGTGCGCCAGCGAGTTGATGGTGACCGTGGCGTGGAACAGCACCACGGTGGACACGAAGAACCCCCACGCCAGCAGCTGCATCCCGCTGGTGCCCAGCTCCGGCCACAGGGCCTGCAGCAGCGCGCCCAGCCCGAACAACCCGGCCGCCAGCGCCAGCGGCACCGCCACATCAAAGCGGTCCAGCCAGCGCAGTTCCGGGTAGCGGGCGAGGTCGGGGACCCGGCTGAGGTCGGTGGCGAACGCGCCGCGGGTCAGGAACCAGCCCATGTGGCTGCGCCAGAACCCGTGCAGCGGCGAGTGCGGGTCCTGCGCGGTATCCGAGTGGCGGTGGTGGTGGCGGTGGTGGGCCGCCCACCACAACGGGCCACGCTGCACGCTGGAGGCGCCGATCAGCGCGAACGCCAGCTGCATCGCGCGCGAGGTGCGAAAGGCCCGGTGCGAGAAATAGCGGTGGTAGAACGCGGTGATCGCGAACATGCGCAGCGCATACAGCGCCACCGCCACCGCCAGCGCCACCGGGGAGACCCCCACCCACAGCACGCCCAGGCAGCCCAGGTGCAGCAGCACGAACGGCAGCACCCGCAGCCAGTCGATGCGGTCGGCATCCGCCCCTTGCGCCGGCGCCACCGCGCTGCTGTCGAACCATTGGCGCAGGCGGTGCCCCAGCCGGGGCGGCGAGGAGGGCGGGGCGGCGGTCGCCAGGTCCTGGGGCATCGCGGGCATCCTTGGGGAATGCCCGCTGTACGCCTCGCGCCGCCGATTGGATGCAGGGGGCATGCCGCCGCCGGCAATCCCGGGGTGCGCTGCCTCCGCGCTGCATCCAATTAGCCCGTGGGCGCGTAATGCAGGCCAGATTCCCCAGCCGCGTCGCCTCCCGTACCATGCGATCCAACACCCACCATGGAGACCTGTCGCCCTTCGAGGCGGCCAGAGCCATGTCGATAGCCGACGCAAGCCCCGGCGAACCGGGTTATTGGATCGGTCAGATGCAGGCGGTGGCGCTGCGCCGCGACCAGGCCTGCTTCATGCGCATCTACGACCACTTCGCCCCGCGCGTGCGGCTGTACCTGCGCGGGCTGGGGGCGCCGGAGGCGGTGGCCGAGGAACTGGCGCAGGAGGCCCTGCTGCGGCTGTGGCAGCGCGCCGACACCTACGATGCCGGCCGCAGCACGCTGTCCACCTGGCTGTTCCGGATCGCACGCAACCTCCACATCGACCGCCTGCGCCGCGAGAACCACTGGATCGCGGTGGACATCGAGCCGGCACTGGACTGCGAGGAGGAAACCGAAGACCCCGCCTTCTCCTCGGCCGAGAGCTTTGCCGCGCACGCCGACCTCAACGAACGGATCGACCGCCTGTCGGCGATCCAGGCCCGCCTGATCCGCATGTCGTACTTCGAAGCCAAATCCCACCAGCAGATCTCCGACGAGCTCGGGATGCCGCTGGGCACCGTGAAATCCTCGATCCGGCGGGCCTTCCAGCGCCTGCAGGCCAGCGTGCAGGAGTCCGTATGATCCCGCGCCACCACCTCGACCCGGCCACCCTGGTCAGCCATGCCGCCGGCGCGCTGTCGCCGGAGATGGCGGCGGTCGCCGACACCCACCTGGAAGGCTGCGCCTACTGCCGCCGCCAGCTGGCGGATGCCGAGCGCGTGGGCGGCAGCCTGCTGGCGCAGCAGCAGCCGGGCGCGGAAGACCCCGCCCGCGGCGAGCGCCTGCGCGCGGACATGCTCTCGCGCCTGCAGCAGCCGCTGCCCCCGGCCCTGCCGGCGGCGGATACGGCCCCGGCGCGGCCGCCGGTGGACGCCCTGCCGCGCCCGCTGCAGCCGTACTTCGGCAAGAGCTGGAAGGCGTTGCGCTGGCGCTGGGTGGCGCCGGGCGTGCACATGATCCGCGCGCCCAAGGCCAGCGGCGACACCCTGATCCTGCTCAAGATCGCACCGGGCAAGAGCATGCCGGTGCACAGCCACCGCGGCAGCGAGCTGACCCAGATCCTGAAGGGCGCCTACGACGACGAGCTGGGCCATTTCGGCCCCGGCGACATGGCCGACCTCGACAGCGACGTGGAGCACCAGCCGGTGACCTCGCCGGGCGTACCCTGCATCTGCGTGGCCGCACTCGACGGCCCGCTGGAGTTCCGCGGTTGGCTGGCGCGCAAGCTGCAGCCGATGGTGGGGCTGTAAGCCGCCGGCGCGCGCCGCGCTCCGCCTCGGCGCGGCCCGGGTTGCCCCGGGAATGCGAAAGGCCCGCACACAGGCGGGCCTTTTCGTTGGCCGTGCTGCGACCACGGGTCAGTCGCCACCGCCGCGGCGCAGCGACAGGAACTCCTTGCGCAGCGACGGATCGCTCAGGAAGCGGCCGCGCATCACGCTGTTGATCATCTTGGACTCATCGTCCTTCACCCCGCGCCAGTGCATGCAGTAGTGGTCGGCCTCCATCACCACCGCGATGCCGTCCGGCTTGAGCCGGCGTTCCAGCAGGTCGGCGATCTGGCTGACCGCCTCCTCCTGGATCTGCGGGCGGCTCATGATCCAGTCGATCAGGCGCGCGTACTTGGACAGGCCGATCAGGTTGGAATCGGCGTTCGGCAGCACGCCCACCCAGACCCGGCCCATGATCGGGCACAGGTGGTGCGAACAGGCGCTGCGCACGCGCAAGGGGCCGACGATCATCAGCTCGTTCAGGCGCTCGGCATTGGGGAACTCGGTTACCGCCGGGGCGTGCTGGTAGCGGCCGGAAAACAGCTCGCGCACGAACATCTTGGCCAGCCGGCGGCCGGTGTCGTGGGTGTTGTGGTCGTGCTCCACGTCGATCACCAGCGCGCGCAGCATTTCCTGCGCGCGCGCGGCGACCTCGCGCTCGATTTCCTCCAACTCTCCCGGCTGCAGGTAGTCGGCGATGTTGTCGTTGGCGTGAAAGCGCACCCCGGCCGCGCGCAGGCGCTCGCGCACGCGCTGCGATGCGGACATGGTGGACAGGCACTGGAGGGGAACGGGTTCGCGCAGGGGGTGCGACATGGCCGGGCTCGCTGGGGAAGGGGGGAGGGCAGACGGACGTGCTTACGCCGCAGGCGGGGGCTTGGATGCGCGCCGGGCTCATATCTCATCGAGCTGGTCCAGCAACTCGCCGGCCCGCGCGGCGAGCGCCTGGCGGCGCTCGGCCGGCATCCGTGCCAGCTGCCGGTAGGGCATGGCCAACCGCGGGTTGCCCGCCAGGCGCGGGTGGTTGCGGTCGAGGAAGTCCCAGTACAGGGCATTGAACGGGCAGCCGCGCGCGCCGGTGGCGAGGTCGCGGCGGTAATGGCAGTGCCGGCAGTGGTCGCCCATCCGGTGCAGGTAGGCCGCGGCCGACACGTAGGGCTTGGTCGCCAGCAGGCCACCGTCCGCGAACTGGCTCATGCCCAGCGTGTTCGGCAGCTCCACCCATTCGAACGCATCGATGTAGATGCCGAGGTACCAACGGTGCAGCGCCTGCGGGTCGAGCCCGGCCAGCAGCGCGAAATTGCCGATCACCATCAGCCGCTGGATGTGGTGGGCGTGCGCGTGCGCCAGCGATTGAGTGATGGCGCTGCGCACGCAGGCCATGCGGGTGTCGCCGTCCCAGAACCAGCGCGGCAGCGGACGCGTATGCCCGAACGCGTTGCTGGCGGCGTAGCCGGGCATGCGCGCCCAGTACACGCCGCGCACGTATTCGCGCCAGCCCAGGATCTGGCGGATGTAGCCCTCCACCGCCGCCAGCGGTGCGCGCCCGGCGCGGCCCTCGGCCTCGACCCGCGCGATCACCTCCGCCGGCGAGAGCATCTTCACGTTCAGCGCGAACGACAGCAGCGAGTGGAACAACCGCTGGGCGCGGTGGCTCAAGGCGTCCTGGTAGTCACCGAAATGCGGCAGCGCGTGTTCGACGAAGGCCTCGAGCTGGGCCAGCGCCTCCTCGCGGTCGATCGGCCAGCGGAACGCGCCCGCCGACGGATCGCCGAAGCTGGCCACACCCGCGGCCTCGATGCTCGCCCACAGCGCGCGGTGGTCGTGCACCGGCCGCAGGTCCGGCGGTTCCGGCGGGCTGCCGTGCCAGGGCTTGCGGTTCTCGGCATCGAAGTTCCAGCGCCCGCCCAGCGGGCTGCCATCGGGCTCCAGCAGCACGCCGTGGCGTTGCCGCATGTGGCGGTAGAACAGCTCCATCGTCCAGCGCTTGCGGCTGCCGAAGAAGCGCGCCACGGCGTCGCGCTCGGCGAGGAAATGCTGGCTGTCCACGCCGCGCGCCGAGATCGGCAGCTGCGCAACGTATTCGCGCAGTTGCACGTCCAACCGCCATTCGTCCGGGGCCTGGTATTCGAACGCGGTGGCGCCGTGCAGGGCGATCAGCCGGTCCAGATTGGCGGTCAGCGACGGCAGGTTGGAAGGATCGTCGATCCGCAGGTATTCCACCCGGTGGCCGGCCGCGCGCAGGCGGTCGGCGAAACGGCGCATGGCGGCGAAGATGGCGAGGATCTTCTGCGCGTGGTGCAGGACGTAATCGGTCTCCTGCCGCACCTCCATCAGCACGTACACGACCTGCGCCGACACCGCATCGAACCACGGGTGGTGGGGATTCAGCTGATCCCCCAGCAGCAGGCGCAGGCAGGTCATCCGGCGTTGGCGCGCATGTCCCGCCAGCCCAGGTAGCCCGCAGCCAGCGCGGCGACCGCCAGCAGCACCGCCAGCGCCAGTGCCACGTCGGCGGCAGTGGCCGCGCCCGGAAGGGCGGACGCGTGCTGTTTGGCATACACGCCAAGCAGGCCCCAGACCGCCGCCAGCGTGTACCAGAGGTTGCCGCGCAGGCGCACCACCACGACCAGCAGCAGCACGCCGGCCAGCGCGAACAGCACCAGGGTCCACGGCAGCATGGCGTCCACCGGCAGCAGCCGGAAGGCCACCACCACCTGCGCCACGTTCAGGAACACCGCCAGCGACACCCAGCCGGCATGCAGCGACAGCGGCAGGTGCTGCCACCACGGCCCGCGCGGATGCGTGCGGGTGTGCGAGGCCAGCCAGGCTGCGCCCAGCATGCAGGCCAGGCTGGCCCAGATGATCGCCAGCGCCAGCCAGAACCACTGCAGGGTGAACACCACCATCCACAGCGAGGTCAGCGCGAACCCGCCCGCCGTCAGCGCGCGGATCCGGCGCAGGCGTGCATCCGCATCGCGCACGCGGGCTTGGGCGATGCCGAACACCACGTCGAGCAGGAAGATCGGGCCCCAGATCGAGAACGCATAGCCGGCGGCGACGATCAGGGTGGGGTAGCGGCCTGAGATCTCGCCATTGGTCGGGCCCAAGAGCCCGCTGTTGGACAGCCAGCCCACCAACGGCATCGCCAGCGCCAGCACGAGGACCAGGGCCCTCATTTGCAGTCCCCGTGGAAGGTGTCGCGGCCGGCATCCGTTTCCGGCCAGCGCTGCGGCACGCGCTGGATCAGCGCCGGGTCGTAGCCCATCGCGCGGGCACGCTCCTGCATCGCCTGCCAGTCGGCTTCGCTGACCTGCGGCGTGCGCGCCATGTACCACAGGTAATCGCGGGCATCGCGCACGATCAGCACCTGGCTGTAATCCGGCGCCAGCCAGCCCACCTTGTACTGCGCCTTGAACAGGCCGAAGAAGCGTACCTTCCACTCGGCATTGCCGGTGCCGGGCACCACCAGCCCGGTGGAGTGCAGCAGCTTCACCGGCGCGTCGAAGCGGTCCGGTCGGTAGCGATACCAGGTGCAGACGTTGCCGTCGCGGTCGAGGCGGTAGGTTTCCACCGGGTTGTGGTGGCCGCGCTCGAGCCGGGTCGGGATGATGCCGACCACGTACCAGCGCCCCATGTAGCGCGGCAGGTCGACGTGGTCCACCGGCTTGATCGGGGCGGCAGCGCGGGCGCAGCCGGTGGCCGCGATGGCCAGCAGGAGCGGGAGCAGCGAAGCGGCGAGCAGGCGCATGGGCGTGGCCGTGAAGGTGCGGAGGATGCCTTCGGTTACGCAGCCGGCGCGGGGGTGGATGCAGCCGCGCCGCATCCGCCGCGCCGCACCGCGCGTACTGCAGTCATCTGCAGATGACGGGGCGGCGAGAACGCGATGGACGCAGCGGGCACGAACGGGAAGATCCTGGTGTACGGCGCCACCGGCGGCGTAGGGCAGTGCCTGGCGCGGCGGCTGGCTGCGGCGGGGCATCCGCTGCATCTGGTGGCGCGCGACGCGCCGCGGTTGCAGGCGCTGGCTACGGCGCTGGGGGCTGGCTTCAGCGCAGTGGATGTCACCGCGGAAGGCGCCTTCGCGCAGGTGGCGGATGCGGCCGGCACGCCGCTGTCCGGGCTGGCGTATGCGGTGGGCAGCATCAACCTCAAGCCGTTCGCGCGCCTGACAATGGCGGATTTCCAGCGCGACTTTCAGCTCAACGCGGCGGCGGCCGCGCTGGCGGTGCAGGCGGCCTTGCCGGCCCTGCGCGCGGCGCCCGGCGGGCGCGCTTCGGTGGTGCTGTTCTCCTCGGTGGCTGCCGGCCGCGGGTTCGCGCTGCACGCTTCCATCGCGATGGCCAAGGCGGCGGTGGAGGGGCTGGTGCGCGCGCTGGCGGCGGAACTGGCACCGGCGATCCGGGTGAACGCGATCGCACCCTCGCTGCTGGACACGCCGCTGGCGCAGGGCATCGTCGGAAACGCGCGCCTGCGCGAGGCGGTGGCGGCCAGCCATCCGCTGGGGCGGATCGGGCAGGCGGACGATGCGGCAGCGCTGGCGGCGTTCCTGCTCTCCGCGCAGGCCGACTGGATCACCGGCCAGGTGCTGGGCGTGGACGGTGGCCGCGGCGCGGTCGCGGGCAAGTAAAGGGCGCGCCGATGCCGCGCATGCGCCGCAAGCACGAACTGCCGCAGAAGGTCTGTGCGACCTGCGGGCGGCCGTTCGCGTGGCGGCGCAAATGGGCGCGCGACTGGGAGTCCGTGCGCTACTGTTCCAAACGCTGCCGGGGACGCGATTGAGGCATGAGTAAGGAGCGGACGATGGGCAAGCAGGTGCTGCTGGTGGGCGCGACCGGGCTGGTGGGGCGGGGCGTCCTGGGGGTGCTGCTGGAAGCGCCCGATATCGAACGGGTGGCGGCGCTGGTGCGGCGCCCGCTAGCGATCACGCATCCCAAGCTGCGCATGCAGCAGATCGCGGAGTTCTCCACCGCCGCGCTGGCCGGGCTCGACCTGCACGGCCTGGAGGCCTGCCTGTACTGCGCCGGCCCGCTGCCGCTGGGCATGACCGAGGCGGCCTACCGCGAGGCCACGGTCGCCACTTTGGAGCGGGTGGCGCAGGCCTACGCCCGGGCGAACCCGCAGGGCTATGTGGTCTATGTCTCCGGCATGGGCGCCGATCCCGGCAGCCGGCTGATGCCGCTGCGGGTGAAGGGGCAGGCCGAGGCCGTGCTGGCGCGCTGCGGGCTGGAATACACCTGTTTGCGCCCAGGCATCGTGCGCCCGGTGGACGGCGTGCGTTCGCCGCATCGCCTGCGCGGCCTGGCCTACCGCATCGGCGATCCGCTGCTGGGGCTGGCCGCGCGGCTGGCGCCGTCGGTCTTCACTACCACGACCGCGATTGGCGCGTGCATGCTGCGCCTGGTGCGCTCCAGCAGCCTGCGTCCACCTGTGATCGAGAACGCGGACATCGGTTGAAAGCCGACGTCAAACGGCCGGCAAGGCGTCCCAGGCCGCCAGCGCGGCCTCGCGCGAGGCCGCCATGTCCACCACCGGGGCGGGATAGCCGCAGGCGGCCAGCGCGGACTGGTGTTTCCATGCCTCGTGCAGGGTCTTGGCCGGCAACGCCGCCAGCTCCGGCAGCCAGCGCTTGAGGTAGGCGGCGTCGGGGTCGAACTTGGCCGACTGCAGGTAGGGGTTGAACACGCGGAAATAAGGCGCAGCATCGGCCCCGCAGCCGGCCACCCATTGCCAGCCCAGGGTGTTGTTGGCCAGGTCGGCGTCCACCAGGGTGTCCCAGAACCAGCGTGCGCCGTGCTGCCAGTGCTGGCGCAAGTTCTTGGTGAGGAAGCTGGCCACCACCATCCGCACCCGGTTGTGCATCCAGCCGGTGTGCCAGAGTTCGCGCATGCCGGCATCCACCAGCGGGATGCCGGTGCGGCCGCGTTGCCAGCGCTCCAGCAGGGCGGGGTTGTCCTTCGCCCACGGGAATGCATCGAAGCGCGGGTTGAAGTTCGCCTGCGGCGTGTCCGGGAAGTGGTACAGCAGGTGGTGGGCGAATTCGCGCCAGCCCAGTTCGCGCAGGTAGGGCTCCAGGTCCGGACGCTGGCGGCCCCCGGCCTGCTGCGCGCGCTGCTGCAGCAGGGCATGGATCTGCACCGGCGTGATTTCACCGAAATGCAGGTGCGGCGACAGGCGCGAGGTGCCATGGCGGGCCGGCAGGTCGCGCGACTTCGCATAATCATTCACGGCGTCCGCGAAGATTTCCAGCAGTTCCTGCGCCCCGGCTTCGCCCGGCGTCCACTGCGCCGCAAGGCCGGCATCCCAGCGGATCGCCGGCAGCAGCCCCAGCGCGGCCACCGGCAGGCCGCCGTCCGCCTGCAGCCACTGCCGCGCCCGCGCGACCGGCAGCGGCGTCGGCGCAGGCAGCTGCGCGCGCAGCTTGCGCCAGAACGGGGTGAACACGCGGTACGGCTGGCCGCCGTCGGTGGCCAGCGTCCAGGGCTCGTGCCAGAGCGGGCCGGGATGGCTGTGCACGGCCACGCCGTCCTCGCGCAGGGCCGCTTTCAGGGCGGAATCATGGGCGATCGCCGCCGGTTCGTAGCGGCGGTTCCAGTACACCGCGCTGGCGCCGGTGGCGGCGATCAGTGCGCGCACGGCTTGCAGGGTTGGACCGTGGACGATGTGCAGACGGCCGCCGTGTTCCGCCAGCTGGCGGTCCAGCGCCTCGAGGGCGTGGTGCAGCCACCAGCGGCTGGCCGCGCCGGGCGCCCACGGGGCATCCTCGTCCGGCGCATGCACGTACACCGGCAGCACGCGCGCGTGCGCGGCGCAGGCGGCATGCAGGGCGGGATTGTCGGCCAGGCGCAGGTCGCGCCGGAACAGCACCAGGGCGGTGGACATCAAGGCACCGGGTCGGGGGTCGATAAGGGAAGTGCCGGCTTATACGCGAACCCGGGGCATTCCGATGCGGCGGCGGTCGTCCGGTATCGGTATTTACATAATATGTATTATGCGAAATATTGTAGGAAAGAATGATCCCGCCGCCATGCGTCTTGTCTGCCGAAGTCTTCCCTGCTGCGCATCCGCATTTTTTATGCTGCGCCAGTTCAGTAAAGCATGCTGCAACCCTGCGCACGTCGGAAAATCATGCATCAGCGCCGTCGCAGATAGTGCGCTTTGCCCGGCGTAACTGCTTCTCAGCTTTAACAGGAGTAGCGTTGCCGATAACTTTTCGCATGGGCCGAGCTGTCCTCTGAGCGAGTTGCGCTTCCAGTGCTTCAGCCCGGCCTGTTTGTCTTGCCAGATCTCGCTGAGCAGTCGACAGGTCGGCTTTCGCCTGCTTCAAGGCCTTTTCTAAACTCTCGCGCTCTAAGTTTCGGTCGCGTTTGATATCGCGCAGCTGTGCGCGCAACTCATGCACCTCCTGGCGCGAGCGATCCACTTCTGCGTGAGCTCGATCCTCGACTGCGCGAGAGTGAGCAATCTGCGCCTCGCGCTCCTGACTTGCAGACGTCCTTTCGGCCTGCAGCTGATAGTCGAGTCGGGAACGTTCTTGCTCAATACGACCGAGACGTTCTTCCAGGGCGGTGCGTTGGCCTGTGACGTCGGCAAGTTGGGTCTCCAGCTGGTCGGCCCTGCGCTGAGCTTCGGCCAATCGAGCCTCGGCCAGTGACCGAGCCTGATCGGAGGCAGCGCGAGCCTGGGCGGCCTCAGCGATCAGTTCAGAACCTTGACTTTGTTCCGCGGCTAGGACCGCGCGAGCACGTTCTAGCGCTTCGTGTTCGAGGGCAAGGGCAAGGCGTGCCTGCTCGCGAGCCGTGGCCACGGCCTGCGTCCACAGCTCCCCTGCTAGACGCTGCACCGCAGCGGGTGCATCGGGGATGGCCACAGTCGGTGCTAACGCCGCCAGCCGCTTGCCTAGTCCTGTCCACCAGTTATCTAAAAGCTTGGTGACTGTGTTTGGGGAGCCGGTGCCTAGATGTGCGCGGATGCGCTCGACGGTCGGTCTCTCACCTGCGATGACGATCGCGTCCGCGGCTGCATGGACTTGCGCTTCAGTAATGCCTCTGGCCATGGCTTGTGCCTCCCACGCGGCTGCCCTACTCTGCTGGTTTCGTACTAGCGATAAGTGATGATTATCGAGGGTAAACTGTCAGTATCGTAGCGTACATTACATACTATGAAATATTATCCAGCGCTTCCCGCCCTCGCGCAACCCGGTGCCGGCGTTGTCCTGCCCGCCCAGCTGGCCCAGCAGGCCGCCGATGCGGTGCGTGAACTGCTGGCTGAAGCGGCTGCCGCCAACACCACCCGCAGCTATGCGACTGCGTTGCGCTACTGGGCCGGCTGGTATGCGGCGCGCTACGGCATCGAGCTGACCATGCCGGTGCCCGAGGCAGCGGTGCTGCAGTTCGTGGTCGACCACGTGGTCCGCCGCAATTCCGATGGCGAGCTGACGTGGGAGCTGCCACAGGCGGTCGATGCGGCGCTGGTCGATGCCGGATTGAAGGCCAAGCCCGGTCCGTGGACCCTAGCGACCGTCCGGCACCGGGTCGCGGTGCTGTCCACCGCCCACCGACTCAAGCAGCAGCCCAACCCGTGCGAGCAGCCGGCGATCCGCAACGTGCTCAGCCGTGCCGCCCGCGCCTCGGTCAAGCGCGGCGAGCGACCGCGCAAGAAGACTGCGATCACCCTGGCCGAGCTGGAAGCAATGCTGGCCACCTGCGATGACAGCCTGGAAGGCCTGCGCGACCGTGCCCTGCTCTGTTTCGGGTTCGCCAGCGGCGGGCGTCGGCGCAGCGAGATCGCCGCGGCCGATCTGCGCGACCTGCGCCGGATCGGCGGCACCGGCTACATCTACCGTCTGGAGCACAGCAAGACCCAACAGGCCGGTGTCACCGCGTCTTCCACCCCCGACAAGCCGGTGCTGGATCGGGCGGCCCTGGCGCTGAAGGACTGGCTCGAAGCCTCGGGGCTCACCGAGGGGGCCATCTTCCGGCGGCTGTGGAAGCATCGGGTGGGCCCTGCCCTGTCCCCCGCTGCAGTGGGCGAGATCGTGCAGAGGCGGGCGCGCCTCGCTGGATTGGAGGGGGATTTCGGCGGGCACAGCCTGCGGTCGGGGTTCGTGACCGAGGCGAGCCGCCAGGGTGTGGCGCTGCCGGCGATCATGCAACTGACCGAGCACCGGTCGGTGTCCAGTGTTATCGGCTACTTCCAGACTGGAGGAGCAACAGCGAACCCAGCTGCTCGGCTCCTTGAGGACTGACATCGGTTCAAACTTTGTCAGATGCCGCGGCGTCAATCATCTGGTCGCATGGCGGGTCGCCTGCGACGCCACCGAAGCACGAAGGCCTGAAAAGAAACTCAAGGCCAAGACGAGGGCGCGGAAGCTTCAGTTCTTCGCACCATTGGTTTACACGGGATTCCTACCGTCAAACCCCTTAGATTCGCGCACCTATCTCGCCCTCATACCGACACATCGATCACGTCTTCGCCATGTATGCGTCGATGTCGCTCTCATTGGGTCTCTCTGCGTCCAGCTCCTCCTGCATTCCCTGGACAGGAGAGTCCGGTCTGAGTGAGGGCAGCACAAAGGTCTCGCCCTCGAGATGCCTTAGGATTGCCACGGAAAGATCGATGATATTCGACCATCTATCAAACAGGTGAAGCAAGGCCGCGAGCTTCACGGTTTCGATATGGACACTCTCCGCACCAGGAGGGCGATTTCTCGGTCCGTGCTCGAATATGACGGCAAGGTTCTCCGTTGTGCTTGACCGATTGAACCTCCGGATCTCCTCCTGGAGTCTGATCAATGCGCTATGCGCCGGTGTCTCGACATAAGAGTTCGACCCCATATCAAACTCAAGAAATGTAGGGCGCGACAAAACTTGCGGGAGAACGACTGGGTGAAGCTTTCTATCTAGCAAATGTATGCCAAACGTTGAGAGGATGTCCCACCTGCGTACACCAACGCTCGTGAATTGGCCCCCTTTCGTGGCCATGGTCAGCGAATGCTCCTTATGAAAGAGCTCGACTGAAAGCCTTGGTGAATAGATATCCTTCTTGTTCTTGACGAGACATTGGCGCAAGAACTCCCGTAGCTCCCCCCTAAGCAAGCGTCGCATGGTCATGTCCTCTACCGGAATCGAGGCAAATATATGTCCGTTCAGAACATCAACGATGTCACGGAATCCTTGAAATACATGGATCCAGTTGCCTGATGGAGCGACACCATCGCCGCGAACTGCTCGCTTGGTTTCCTCGGTCCGACTCACCTCTTCAATGAATTTGCTTAGGAATTCGGCATTGGCGGCAGACTTTCCACTGTAGTTCGCAATGGCTTTCTTGGCCGAATGATCAAGATCCGTACTCTCCAGATACTTGGCGAGTTCACGACGGTCCTCCCTAGCCTGCCAGACCTCAGACCGAACAAAGTTTAGAACCTTGAGCTTGCCCGCCAGATGCATCTGGTACGCCTCACGGTACTCCCGCTGCGTGATGGAGATCTGGTTAGCTTGGTCGTACCATCCCCCAACCCTCGCGCCGATCATCAATATAAAGTAGTCAGCCGAACGCAATGCTTCCAGACACGCATCGTAGGAATGCTTGTCCAGTGGCTTCTCAAAGTCGTTGCATTCGGATGCGAGGACCTTGCATCCCTGATCCTCTAGGTAGAACTTTAGGGCAGATCGAAGATCACGAAAGTCGTAGATTGTGGATGAGATGAAGAACGTTGGTCGACGCATTTCAGGCAGCCTCTTCCTGCATGTGGATCAGATCTCGCGACTTCCGATCGGCAGCAGGGATGCGCGATTATTTCGGCATCCTCTCCACGTCGGGATGTTGGCTACTTGGCTGTCGCGGGCAGTACCGTGATGAGCGCCATCCACGGAGCTATGGCAATTAGGGTGCCCAGGTAAGCCTTGCGCAGCGAACTGAACTTGCAGGTGAGGATTTTTGAATTGCGCCAGCACTGGTTGAGGATGTCGCCTTCAAGCTCAACGAGTCCGCGCCTGGCGCAGGCCAGTCGAAATTCGCTCTCAGTCATCTGCGAGATCGGATGAAAGAAGATAAGTGACTCCGTCCCACCGCGAAGGTCGGGAAAGTAGCCCCACCAAACGTGCCAGAAACTTGTCGTCAGGGGCACAAAGAAGGCAACGCCCAGCACCGCAATCAAAGGCGTAATCCCCTCCACACTTGGGATGCGTGTGGCCAGCATTGCCAAGATGCCTAGATTGATACCGAGCACCACCGAGAGCTTCGTATCCACGCGCGGAAAGAAGCCAAGTACCAAGTTCAGCTGTTGCCACGCCGCGCTAACGCGGTCGCTTTGACTTGGCAGGAGGCATCCAGTATTTGGAGCGTCGGCCATGAGGCTTTCCTTTGGCTATGGCTGCGGCCTGCTTTCGTTTGATCGCCTGTCGAAGTCCGCACGCTTGCAGGGTGTCGCAGCAGACATGTCCCGCGGCGGCGCAGGCGTCGAGATACTTCTTGTCGGCGACTTTACAGGCGTGATGCTCCAGTATGAAAGTCGCCAACGCCTGGGCATGATCATCGCAATCAGAGATATCCCGCTCCGGCGTTGCCCCGCAAGGGCAAATCGTGCGGCCACCCACGAGGGCCTTCGAACGTGTGGATACCCGCGCAATCCGTTCGGTCCCACAGCAAAGCTCTAAGCGATGTTGCCCGGGTCGCGGATCCTGGCGAACGACAAACTTCCCAGCCGCGACGCATTCGGCAAAGGCTGTGCTCAACCGCGCGGCGGCCTGCTCGGCTTTTGCCTGGCGGACAGCCGCATCGCCGTGCGCCCGCCCGTGTTCTGTGCCGGGAAACACGCCGCGGGCACTGGCCCCGGCCTGGCGTGTGAGGAACTGATAGACCGCTGCCCACCAGCGTCGTGCAGTGGTTTCGTCGGTAATGGTGCGGGGATTGTCCCGGCCCCATCCCAGACAGAAGCTGCCGTCCCCGTTGATATGCCGATCCGGGCAGAACGCCGGGAGCACGGTGTGTCCTGGAAGTTCGCGCACCGATACCTGGTCTGCGTCGAAGCTCAGGGCAAGGTGGAAAGTGTGGTTCGCGCCCCCGGGGCGGACAACCGTAATGACGGCCTGAGCACCCTCGGGGACGGCATGAAGCGTGGCGCCGTAATCAGGCGCCACGCTTTGCAGCAAGCCGCGGGCATCGACCATCAAATGCGACTGCTGTGGGGACGAAACGGTTGGGCGAGCTCGGGAACAATGGCCGGCGCAGCTGTCGCGTAGTGCTCAGCCTGGACAGCCTTGGCGACCTTGTCGCCGGACGCGGCCAACTCATCAACGGCGGCAGCGTAGTCCAAGTTCGCGGCCTTGCGGTGTTTGCCGAACACCTTGCGCACGGCCTCGGTACCGGCCGCATAGGCGGCGGCGCCAATGGCCGTTTCGGTGCCATCGCAGCGTCGCTGCTCGTCCTCCGACGCCAACACCCCACGCCCGGTGGCGCACCGCAGCAGGCTCCCTTTCATGCCTAGGCGCGAAAGTGCAAGCCAGCCCAGTTCAAACCCGATGGCCAGCCCCAGATCGTCGGTATCGGCACCTTCGGCATTCAAGTGCTCGATGGCGGTGGTAAAGCTGCTACGCAGTGCGCCGGCGCACTGGACAGCCGTGCTGACGGTCGCTTCCTCATCGGTGGTATGGGCCGTGCCTTCCAGCAGCGCGCCGTGCAGGCAGTCGCCAATGAAGCGCACGCGCCGCCCCGCGAAGTCCTTGTGCACGACCGCATCCAGCTCCGAGCGCAGCACATGGAGCGTACGGACCAGATTTTCCGGATTATCGTCCAGGTGAGTGTCGACGAAGTCGGTAAACGCGTCGATATCGGCGTAGAGCGAAACGCCCTCGAAGCGCTTGGACTTGGCCGCACTCAGCAAGTCGAAGTCCAAATCGGACAGTGGGGGCGTGGGACGGCTGAAGGAGAACTCGCCAATCGGCGACTCGTCCTGCTCTTCCTTCCACAACTTGATGATGCGTTCCGAGGAAACACCCAAGTTGGCCTCTTCCACGCAAGTGGCGATCTGATCCTCAGTAAGCGGAGTCGAACGGTCTTGCTCGCCGGTCAGGGCCGGAAAGCCCATAATCGCCCGCGCCCGGTGGGTGAGATAAATACCTTCAGCGACGCCATAGCCGGCACATTTCGCCGCGTGATTGGCGGGCGCGCCCAAAAACAGAGGCTCTCGACTCGCACGGCGACCATTGTTTACCGCCAACGCCAGCCCGCTGTCGATGCCCACCCGCACCTTCGCATTGGGAATGTGTTCGTCGGTATCGCCGGTCTGTGCCAGCACGTCAATGGTGAGTTTGGCGATGGCCACCGCGCGGGCGGCGCGCTCGCGCTCATCGGCGTCACCGTACGGTTTGGTCACTACGGCATGCAGCCGCTGGTTATGAAAATCCACGCGGATGGCATCACTCTCCTGCAAGATCCGGTGCACCGCGCGGTAGTGCTGATTGAGGAAGCGCAACGTGCGCTTGTGGCACGTCTCGCCCTCAACGTCGGTGCAACCCAAGATGTCCCGCAGATTGACGATGTCGATGTAAACATGCGCGCCATTGACGCGATAGGCGCGACTGACGGGGATGCTCTCCAGCGAGGTGTCGCGCTTGTAGTCGCGAATCTCGACTTCTCGCACCTCTTCATAACGCGTTGCGATGCGCTTTTTGGCGCGCTCTTCGTTCCAGCTATGCCCCATAACGCTCTCCGTGCAGCCGCTTGGTGTTGGGCCAGAGCGGGTCGCAGCGCCCCTTGCCCATGTGCAGGCCGGCTGAGCCGGGGCACTTTCGGCGTATATTGGGGGCCAATTCACACTTTCAAGGGGGGGCCGTGGGGACAGGGATGGTCGAGAGATTTGCCGCCGACGGCGGCAAGAGGCTGGTCAATGCGTTATCCGAATTTCGCCTTGTAGCCGGACTGAGCGAGGTTCCCGCACGCCTTGCCGAGGCGGGTGAGCTACTGGAAGTGGCGGCAGGCGAGTCCTTCATTACCCAATGCGGTCCGGAAACGGACGTGTTCTTTATCGTGGCCGGCTCGGTTGACGTCATCGTCAACGGCAAGGTGGTCAACACCCGACGGGCTGGGGATCATGTAGGCGAAATGGCCGCCATCGAGCCAGCTCAGCTGCGCTCGGCCACAATTACTGCCCGCGAACCCTGCGTCCTGCTGAAGATCTCTGAGAGCGACTTCATCGCCACGGCCGATGCCTACCCCATCATTTGGCGTCGTGTGGCCGCCACGCTGTCCCGCCGTTTGATGGAGCGTAACTCCACCATAGCCCAGGCCCGGGAGAAGGTCCGTGTGTTCGTGATGTCCTCGGTCGAGGCCTTGCCCGTAACACGTTTGCTAGTACAGCACTTCGAGCACGACCCGTTCCTGACCGTGGTCTGGGACCATGGTGTATTCCGCGCGTCGAATTACACGCTCGACGAGCTCGAACAGCAGCTGGAACAAGCCGATTTTGCCATTGCTGTCGCACACGCAGACGACATGGTGATCAGCCGAGGCGACGAATGGCCTGCAATGCGCGACAACGTCGTCTTTGAGCTCGGCATGTTCATCGGGTTCTTGGGACGCAGGCGAGCGTTCCTGATGGAACCACGCGAGGAAAAGTTGAAGCTGCCTAGCGACCTCGCAGGCCTGACTACGGTGCCTTACCGCTATGTAAAGGGTGCCGATGCTCGGGCCTTCCTGGCGCCGGCCTGCGAGCAAATCCGGGCCAGAATTCTTGAAGCGGGTCCGAGGAACTGACTATGCCTCTGCTCGATGACATGAAGACGGCTGTATCGGATATCGCTCGCAGCGCTTGGGCCACGCGTCAAGGACAGGTCGTTCCAGATCCCGAGGATCTAAGGCTCGGCAATGATGCGGTGGAGTTCGACCGAGCCACAGTTCTTTATGCTGACCTGCAAGGATCCACGAGCATGGTCGATGCCGAGAATTGGCAACTCAGCGCGGAGGTGTACAAGACCTTCCTGTATTGCGCGGCCAGCATCATTAGAAAGGAAGGTGGAAAGATTACGTCTTATGACGGCGATCGGGTGATGGGGATCTGGGTGGGCGACCGTCAGACAACACCAGCTGCGATCGCTGGATTGAAAATTAACTATGCAGTCCAGCAGATCGTCAACCCTGCGTTACGGCAGCAGTATCCAAGATGGACGGGCGAGGTAAAGCAGGTAGTCGGCATTGACACCAGCGCAATCCGCGCGGCGCGTACAGGCGTTCGGGGCGGAAATGACATTGTTTGGGTTGGGCGGGCGGCAAACTATGCCGCAAAGCTCACCGACTTGAACTTGAACGAAAGGACCTGGGTTACAGATGAGGCGTTCAAGAGGTTGGCAGATGAGGCCAAACTCGGTGGGTCCCCCAGACAATCGATGTGGAAGCGATACAGTTGGAGCCAGCAAGGTGATCGCATTATCCACGGCTCTACATGGTGGTGGGCTGTGTGAGCCACTTACTGACACCTCAGCTCCACCAGGCGGGTAGCGCGGCCAGGACTTCCTCCCCCCGGATTGGTCGCCGGACTGGATGCGCAGCCACAGTATGAGCCGCCCGGGGGAGTTCTAGATATCCAATGTCCCCTTCCCTACCCCCGATAAATCCACCTTATCTCGAATGCGTTGCCACCGGCGTTGGAACCCCACGATTGACCAGACCAAGCGCTACAGAAACCGGTGGAGCGCATAGTCAACGGTGGAATTCCTTCGCGAGCGCGATCGAGATTAATGCCTGCCCCATGTCGCCGAATAGCCAGAGGTAACGCTCTGGATCGAGCACAAAATCGGCCGGTGCTTGCGTGAGCGTGTTAGAAAGCTGGGTGACTACGTCCTCAAGTACGAGCCGGGCCGCGGCGTTCAGGCCGTCGGTGCTGACGGGGTCGGGCTGCGTCGCCTTAATGGCGCCCTCCCGCACCCATGCCCCCATCTGCGTGCCCGCGTTGCCATGCTCGGCAAACATGCTGATGTGGTTCACCAAGCGCTGCCGGCGCAGCGCGACGAAGTCTCGGATGGCCGCTTCCCTCGCCGGCGACGACAGTCCTCGGACCGCCTCGAATTCCTGTTGTGCCTGCTCGGCTTCGAGTCGGTCGCGCCGGTCAATCACGCGCCGCATGACGGCGGCAACCTGCTGCTGCATGCGGCCGCTTTGGAGCACCGCTTGCCCCAGGTAGTCCGGGCCGACCTGGTCGCCGATCAGCGCATGGTCGAATTCGTGGATCGTCCAGTCGTCGCCGTAGCGCGTCTTCAGCGGGTCGACGTGGACCACCACGGTGCGATCGGCCGTGTCAGGCGCGGCCTGTCCCAACCGGATGGTCCAGCACTGCAGGTCGAGCAGCGACAAGTAGGCCAGGACTTGCCCGGCACGAAGGCAGAGGACGATGGTGTGACCGAGCCCGGTTGAGGGTCGGCAGGGATTCATGCAAAAAACAGCCGTTCGGCGCCTAACCTTCTGATGTGAAGGGATTTTGGCTGCCAGGCGCAGTGGATTCATAGCGAAAGCTTGCGCTCCATCATGCCGGCCACAGGCTAGGTCTTTCGAGTCTGCCGGGATGGGACTGTCGATCGTTCCGGCGTTTCGGGCTTGTCTTCCTGTAAGCGCAATTGCGCGAGCAACTGCTCCAACGTCTCCAACCGGACGCCGGCGCGCAGCGCCTCCGCTTCAGCATGCTCGCGGCGCTCCCGTTCCTTCGCGGCGTCCGTGCGGGCGCCGGTCAGTTCGGTGTGTGCGGCTTCCAAGGCCTGGAGATCTTGCGCCCACCGTGCCTGCAGGGCCTGGTGCTCCACCGCTGTCTGTCGCAATGCGTCCAATTCCTGTTGCTGGGCTTGCGCCGCTTGGCGGGTTTGCGTCAATTCCCGTTCCAGGCGGCCGTGCCGTTCGAGCCACTGACTGTTGTCGCGGTTCAGTTGCAGCAGCTCGTGGTTCTTGGCGGTCAGGGCCTCATTGGCCTGACGCAGGGCGACCTGCAGTTCCTGGACCTGGTGTTCGTGCCGGCGCTGTTCCTGGTCACGCTGCTCCTTGACCGAGGTTCGGTAATGTTCCAGCGCCTCGCGGGCATGCTGGTGCCATGCGCCGCACTGGCCGTTGCCGTTGTGTTGGCTAGTCGCGCGTTATGAAATTGCGCCCGAACGGGCCTTACGTCGTGCCCGTCGTGCGTCGCGAGAATTCCCGCACCTCCCTGGATGACATCAGGGCGCCGATGACGATCTCGGCGCAATTCACATCACACCTCGCGCTAGACAACATCGATGTGGGCGATTTTCCGGAACCGTACGAAAACGAACTGATCTTGGCTGCGTAGCGTGGTTAACCCGTGCTGTCACAGCAGGAACTGTTTTGCTGGATGGGCGGACACGGCACGGTGCCGTACGAGCAAAAAACACAACAGTCGCCCGGCTTGGGTTTCAGTAGCTCGCCGCAGCCCACGCACTCGTACAAGAACTGGCACGCCGTCGTCGGCATGGTTTCGACAGCCTGATGTCCACACTGCGGGCACGTCAGCGTGCTCTGCAACTGCAACTCAGCCACCCTTTGCCCTCACGCTGGCAGGAAAGCCGGCGTCCGTAATGGCACGCGTTACGACAGGCAAGCTTGTTCGCTCCGCGTCGAACGTCACGACCACTGTTCCCGCCTGGGTATTCACCTGCCTGCCCGTCACGCCCGGCACTTGGTCCAAGGCCTTCTCGATGGTGATGCTGCAAGCGGGACAGGTCATGTTCTTGACGTTGAGTACGACCTGCTTGGGTGTCGCCGCGATCGCCACGCCGACCCACGCCATCATCACCAAGCCCAATATGGATTTGCGCATCGATCAACTCCTACAGAAACCAGCCTACGTAATAGGGGAACAGCAGCAACAAGCCGATCAGCACCGTGGCGATCCACAGCCAACGCCTGCGGCGATACAGAACCCGAGGATCCACGCATTCTCCGTCGGTACGGCAGCGTGACGCCGGCCCATAGAGGGCCCAGAAAGCCAGACCCAAGCACCCCAGCGTGGCGGCACTGAACCAAGGTCGCCAGGCATCCAGCGCGGTGAGGTTGGCAATCCATGCGCCGCTGATGCCCAGCAGCACCAAAACCAGAGGCACCACGCAGCACACGGATGCCGCGAAGGCGGCAAGACTCGCCGCAATGATGGCTGGAAGGGAGGATCTGGCAGGGAGTCTGGCCATGGGCGCATACTACGGTCCGTACCTTGGTACGGAGTCAAGTCATGGCCGCGAGCCCCCTCACTATCAGCAAACTGGCGGCTTCCGCCGGGGTGCACGTCGAAACCGTGCGCTACTACCAGCGCCGCCGACTGTTGCCGGAACCCCAGCGACCCCAAGGCGGTTTTCGCCACTATGGCTCGGCTGATGTCGCCCGCCTGCAGTTCATCCGGCGCGCCCAGGCGATGGGTTTTACCCTGGATGAAATTGCCGGGCTGTTGGAGATCAAAGGCAAGCGCGCTTGCGAACAAACGCGTCAACTGACCGCGCTCAAGCTGGTCGATGTTCGCCAACGACTCGATGCATTACACCGGTTGGAAGTCGATCTGATGAGCCTCATCGCCGAATGCAGTCAGGCGCCGGGCGGCGGTTCATGTCCGACACTCGAACTTCTCGATCGATCGTGATTTGGCGAATTCCCCCCGCACTGGGACCGCGGCTCCAAGCAACGAAACAGCGCCGCGCAGTCGATCCCGGATAGTCAACGTGCGCTGTGGATCGCCCACTTGCCCACATCCATTGCAGCTTCCTTGAGTGCTTCCGGCAAGGTCGGGTGGGCATGACATGTACGCGCGAGGTCATCGGCAGCGCCGTGAAACTCCATGGCAACGACCGCCTCGTGGATCAGCGATCCGGCTTCGGGTCCCAAGATATGCACGCCCAAAATGCGGTCCGTCTCGGCATCGGCCAGTACCTTTGCCAATCCTTCGGTCTGGGCCTTGGCCCGGGCGCGACTGTTGGCGTTGAACGGAAAACGCCCCACTTTGTAATTCACGCCAGCATCCTTCAGCGCTTCCTCGCTCAACCCGACCGATGCCGCCTCGGGCGCCGTGTAGACAATGGCGGGAATCGCGCCGTAGTTGACATGGCCAGGCAAACCGGCGAGTTGTTCGGCCAGGGCGATGCCTTCCTCGGTGGCCTTGTGCGCCAGCATCGGGCCGCCGATCACGTCCCCGATCGCGTAGATGCCTTCCACATTCGTGCGCCACTGCGCATCTACCGTGATGAACCCTTTGCGGTCGCGTGCGACGCCGATGGCATCCAGGCCCAGCCCGTCGGTGTATGGGCGCCGGCCGACGGATACCAGCACGCGATCGGCGCGTAGCTCCTCGCCAGCGCCTCCGTTTGAAGGTTCGACGGACAGAACCACGGCATCTCCGTCGATGCGTGCGGACGCCACCTTCTGGGAAAGCCGGAATTCAAAGCCCTGCTGTTGCAGCACCTTGTGCAACGCCCGCGCGAGTTCGGCATCCATGCCGGGTGTGATCCGGTCCAGATACTCAATCACGGTCACCTTGGAACCCAGCCGTTGCCAGACCGAGCCCAATTCCAGGCCGACATAGCCGGCGCCGATCACGACCAGGTGCTCGGGTACCTGCGCGAACGACAATGCGCCGGTGGAGGAGACGATCCGGTCTTCGTCGATCGGGACATTCGGCAAGGTGGCGCCCGCCGACCCCGTCGCAATCACGATCGCCTTGGCCTGGAGCGTCTGACTGGCGCCATCGGCGGCAGTCACGCTGACCTGGCCGGGGCCAGGAATCGATCCGGTTCCAAGCAGTCGCGTGATTTTGTGCTTGCGGAACAGGTAGTCGATGCCGTCGCCCAAGCCGGAGACCACCTTGTCCTTGTGATCCAGCAAATTCGCGAGATTCAATCGCAGGCCATCGAACTCGACGCCATGCGTGGCGAATTCGGTTTTGGCCGCCATGAAGCGTTCGGACGATTCCAGCAAGGCCTTCGAGGGAATGCAGCCGATGTTGAGGCAGGTACCACCCATGCGGGTGCGGGTTTCGACGCAGGCCACCTTCATCCCCAACTGCGCGGCACGTATGGCGGCCGGGTAGCCGCCCGGCCCGCCACCGATGATGACCAGATCGAACATCACATTTGCGTCCACTATTCGTTCTCCGTGAATGAGCCACGCGGCAAGCCGTTCTAGCCGCGCCGAAAGATGCCTTGCAACACCAGAATTGCGGCACCGGTGACGATGGCGACATCGGCCAGATTGAATGCGGGCCAGTACCAGTCGCGCCAATGCCACTGGATGAAATCCACCACATGCCCGCGCATGATGCGATCCACCGCATTGCCCAAGGCGCCTCCGATAAGCAAGGCGTAGGCAAGCGCCGGGGGCCATGCATGACGTGGCAGCTTGGTGAGCCAACGCGTCAACAGCGCGGCGATCGCCAGCGCAAGGAACGTCAGGACATGGCGTTGCCAGCCGCCGGCCGAGCTGAGGAAGCTGAAGGCAGCACCGGTGTTATAGGAGCGGTACCAGTTCCACCAGGAGTCGAACACGGGCACCGCCGTGTGCTCCGGCAATGCGGTCAGCACCCAGTATTTGGTGAGCTGATCGACGGCCAATACGGCGGCGGACACACCGAGCCACGGCAGCGCGCTTGGCATTCGCGGCACGCCACCCTGCGCGGTGCGTCTCTCACGCATGATTGCGCTCACGGGTCTGCCACGCCGCTCGCAGCAGCGCGGGAAGGCGCCGGGCGTCACGCGCCAGGAGCATGCCCGCCAGTGCCAGATAGAGCCAGGCGATGGCCGTCAGCACGAAGATTTCCTGCTCGGGGTTGGATTGATAGAAGAACGCCAGCATCAGCTGCCCGACGAACAGCACCGCCAACGCCACGGCGCCAACCAGGCTCAGCCGCATGCGCAGCAGCAATGCCAGTGCGAACATCGATTGCGCGGCGGTCAGGAAGAATTCCTCGTGCTGGCGTGCGTCCAATGGCAGCGAGGTCAACTCACCGGCACCAATGCTCATGGCAATCGGCAGCATGCCCACCAGCAGGGTCCATTGATTGATCTTGTCGCTGATCATCGTGGTCAGACCGGCGCGGGCGCGGCCATCCAGCACGAACAGGATCGCGATGGTGACCGCCGGCGCTTCGCTGGCCAGCGGTGCCAGCCACTGGATCAACAGGAACTCGTCCATCCCCAGGCGTCGACCCGAAGCCACCAGCGATTCGGCGAAGGGTTCGGCCGCCAGCAGGATCACGCCTGCGGCCGCCACACTCATCACTGCCATCACCGTCCAGCGCTTGCCGGGCGACAACTGCGCGATCACCGCGCCCGGGCCCGGCTCTTCGTCTTCTTCCTCTTCTTCGTTCTCGGCCTTTGATGTGCGCCACAGGTACAGGCAGAACAAGGCACCCAGCACGACGAAATCGAACAGGCCGATGCGGTTCTTGAGGATGATGACGAAGGCATACGCGCTCGCCAACGCAAGGAAGACGATTTCGACCGAATTTTCGACCTGCAACGCAATCCCGCGTTGCCGCGAGCGCCACCAGTGCAACCCCACCAGCAGCGGCCAGGCAAGCCCGATCAACAGGCGATTGGCACCGGTCATGTTGGCGGCGGCGTAGGCCACATACCCGGACGCCGGATCTTGGCCGGCGCGGTAGGCGTAGTAGAAGTCCACCGCGTATTCGGGCAGCACCGTGATAAGTGCGACCACCGCCAGCACGAAGCCGGTGGCGATGTACTTCTCGGCAGCCTCCGCGCCCCACGACAGCAGGAAGCCGGCGGCCAGAATCGCCATGCCGAACAGCACCATGTCGCCCAGGGCGCCGACGCTGCTCCCGGTCACACGCAGGTACAGCGCGGGCACGACGGCCAGCGCTGCCAACCCCACTGGAACCACGAATTCTCGGACTGCGCTGTGTGTTCGCATGACGTGCCAGCTCCCTTGGGTCCTACGCGGTGCCGTCGATGGGGAATGCTTGCTCCACCGGGCTGACATAGACCCAGCCCGCGTCCGGTCGCCCCGTCCGCCCGACACGGCGGAAGATTTCCACAGCCCGGGCCACGTCTTCATCCTCGCAGAACAGCTCCATCTGCACCTCGTTGATCACCTGGTCGCCGAACTCGACCGAATACTCCTGCTCGCGTGCACTGAGTGCACGCAGCAGGCCCTTCACGTCGAACAGGCTCAGGCGCTGGAAGCCGGCGGCTTCCAGCGCGTGGATCAGGTCGGAGACCCGGTTGCGGTGCACGAACGCCTTGATCTGTTTCATCACACGGTCTCCTGCGGGTTGGATCCGGCCCCCTTGCGTTCGGCGCGGGTTTCAAGCCATTCGTACAGCACGGGCAACAGCACGAGCGTCAACAGCGTCGAACTGATCAGGCCACCCACCACCACCGTCGCCAACGGACGTTGCGTTTCCGCGCCGACACCGCTGGACAGCAGCATCGGCACCAGACCGAGGATCGCCACGCTCGCGGTCATCAGCACCGGTCGCAGACGCAGAGCCGTGCCCTGCACCACCGCTTCGCGCACCGACAGGCCTTTCTCACGCAGCTCGTTGAGGAAGCTCACCAGCACGATGCCGTTGAGCATCGCCACGCCGAATACCGCGATGAAGCCGATCGCTGAGGGCACCGACAGGTACTGGCCGGTGACAAACAAGGCCAACAATCCGCCAATGGTGGCGAACGGCACGTTGGCCAGAATCAGCGCCGCGTACTTGACCGAGTTGAAGGCGGTATAGAGCAACACGAAGATGAAAAAGATCGTGACTGGCACGATCAGCGCCAACTTGGCCAGCGCACGCTGCTGGTTCTCGAACGCCCCACCCCACTCGATCCAGTAGCCCGGCGGCAGCTTCACCTGCTGCTTAATCGCCGTCTCAGCGTCCTGGACGAAGCTATCGACGTCGCGGCCTCGGACGTCCATCTGGATCACCGCATAGCGTTGCAGTTGCTCGCGACGGACGAACGAGTAACCTTCGGCCACGTTGATGTCGGCTACCTCCGACAGCGGCACCAAGGCGCCGGTTGCCGTGCGGAGCGGGATGCGACGCAATGACTCGACCGAATCGCGTGTCGCGTCATCCAGCCGCACTGCGATATCGAAGCGTTTCACGCCATCGAGCAGTACGCTCACCGGTTCGCCGCCCAGGCCATTGCGGACGATGGTGAGCACCTCCTCAGCGTTCATGCCATGGCGGGCCAGTTCGTCGCGCTTGACCGCGATGCGAATCTGCGGCTTGCCGATGTTGGCTTCCAAAGCAAGGTCGGCCACGCCCGGCACCTTGTCCAGCACGCGCTTGATGCGGCCGCTCAGCTTGTCGAGTTCGCCCAGGTCTTCACCGTAAAGCTTCAGCGCCAAGGTGGCGCGCACGCCGGAGATCAGTTCCTCCACGCGCATCTGGATCGGTTGGGTGTAGCCGGGCACCACGTTCGGCACGACCTTCTCCAGCGTCTCCTGCATCGCCGCTTCGAGCTGCTTGATGTCGCGGCCCGACTTCCACTCTTCCTCGGGTTTGAGCGCGGTGTAGATCTCCATGTAATTGACGTCGGCGGTCTCGCCCTTCTCGGCACGGCCGATCATCGCCAGCGTGGTCTCGACCTCCGGGAATTGCTTGAAGGCCGCGGCGATGGTGTTGCTGGTCTTGATCGATTCGTTGAGCGAGGTCGACGGGATGCCCGTCACGCGCCACATGATCGAGCCTTCCTGCAGTTGCGGCATGAACTCCTTACCCAGGAAAGGGAACAGCGCCAGGCTCGCGACCAAGGCGACAAGCGCGCTGATCACGACCACTTTCTTGCGGCCCAGCGCCTTCGCCAACAGCGGCTGATAACCACGCTTGATCCTGGCCACCAACCACGTATCGCGCTCGGGCTTGGGCTTGAGAATCATCGACGCCAAGACCGGGATCAGCGTCAGGCTCAGGATCAGCGAACCGGCCATCGCGAAGGCGATGTTGAATGCCATCGGCTTGAACATCTTGCCTTCGAGGCCTTCCAGCGCGAACAGCGGCAGGAACACCACGATGATGATGCCGATCGCGAACGTGATTGGATTGGCCACTTCCTTAGCCGCGGCCAACACCGCAGAAGTCTTGTCGACCTTCTCTCCGTGTTCCAACCGCTCCGCCATGATCCGGAAGGCGTTTTCCACCATTACCACCGCGCCGTCGACCATCATGCCGATGCCGATCGCCAGGCCCGCGAGCGACATCAGATTGGCGGACAAGCCGACCTGCCCCATGCCGATGAAGGCAATCAGCATGGCCAGCGGCAGTGTGACGATCACGACCAGCGCTGAGCGGACCTCGCCCAGGAACAGGAACAGGATTACCGCGACCAGCAGCGAGCCTTCCACCAGCGCCCGCACCGCGGTTTCGACCGCCTTGTTGACGAGGTCAGTGCGCTCGTACATCGGCTTGAGCACCATGGTCTTCGGCAGTGCATCGCGCACCACGTCAAGCTTGCCCTTGACCGCCTCGACCACGTCCTTGGCGTTCTCGCCGATGCGGGCCAGCGCCTGGCCCATCACGACTTCCTGGCCGTCGCGGGTCACCGCACCGAAGCGCGGCGCGGGGGCTTCGACCACGGTTGCCACGTCACGCAGATACACCGGCACACCGTCCTCCGACTTGAGCACGATCGCGCCGATGTCCTCGGTCGACTTCAGCAAACCCAGACCGCGCACCAGGAACTGCTCGCGGCCCACGTCCATCACGTTACCGCCGACCTGGCCGTTGTTGGCGGGGAGCGCGTTGATGACATCGCCGAAGCCCAGCCCGCGGGCGTAGAGGCGTTGCGGATCGATCTGCACCTGGTACTGGCGTTCGCCACCGCCCCAGGAACTAACGTCGTCCACGCCCGGTGCCGTGCGCAGGATCAGCCGCACGGTCCATTCCTGCCAGGTGCGCAGGTCCATGTCGGTGACCTGATCCTTGCTGACGCCGGGCGCTCGTTCGACGGTGTACCAGTAGACCTGCCCCAGGCCCGACGTGTTCGGGCCCATGCTGGGTTTGCCGTAACCCTCTGGCAGGCGGTCGCCGATTTCCTGCAGGCGCTCGTTGACCAGTTGACGGGCGAAGTAGATGTTCATGTCGTCCTTGAAATAGACCGACACGTACGACAACCCGAACAGGCTGACCGAGCGGATTTCCTGCACCTTCGGCAAGCCGGCCAAGGCCGACTCGACTGGGGTGGTGAGCAGTTGCTCGACATCCTCGGCGGCCAAGCCGGGGGATTCGGTGTAGACATTGACCTGGACTGGAGTGACGTCCGGAAACGCATCGATCGGCACGTTGCGCACCGCGCTGATGCCGAGGAAGGCCACCACCGCGAACACGATCAGGACCAGGAACTTGTAACGCAGGGAGAGTTCGACCAGGCGATTCAGCATGGCGCACCTCCCGCGCGGGCGGGATTGGCGTCAGAGGTCATCACTCTTCTCCCAACTGCGACTTGAGCATCTGCGCCTTGACGGCAAAGGCGCCTTCGACCACGACGGCATCGCCGGGCTTGAGGCCTTCGCGGATGACGGTGCGATCACCGATGGCTTCACCGGTGCGAACCGGCGCCGGTTCCAGCGCACCTGCCGCATTGCGGCGGAACGCCACCGTGTCGCCTTCCAACTGCACCAACGCGTCGGTCGGCACCGACACCGTGGTCGCGGCGGCGTTGCCGTCCTTGGCGACATCGCTGGCCTCGAAGAACACATCGACGTAATCGCCGCTGTGCAGGCGGTCGTCCCGGTTCGGAACCTCGATCCGCACCACCGCATTGCGGGTCGTGTCCGACGTGCGATGCGCGGGATGCTGAACGGTACCCTTCAGGCGCCCGCCGTTGAACACCACCGTCGCTTCCGTGCCGGGTGTGATGCGCGGAACGATCCCCGATGGCAGCTTGGCGTCGACCCAAACCACCGATTCATCGACCAGGCGGAACAGCGTCTTGCCCGGTTCAATTTTCTCGCCGACGACCACGGCATCCTCGGTGATTCGCCCGGCATGCGGCGCGGTCAAGGTGAACTGGCCGTTGCTGCGCCCGGCCGCCGTGCCCGGCAAGCCATACGCCTGTGCCGTTGCGCGAGCGCGATCGAGCGCGACCTGTGCCTCGTTGATGCGGCGCCCGGACACGGCCTCACGACCGAGTGCAGAGACGCGGCGCCATTCCTGTTCGGCGATGCGCAACTCTGCCTGGGCATTGGCGACTTCGACGCTGGACAGCGTCACCAGCGGTGCGCCGGCGCGCACTTCGTCGCCGAGCTTGGCATGGCGACGCACGACCAGGGCTTCGACACTGGGCGTGATCAGCGCCGTGCCGTAGGCATTGTCGAGCACTTCACCGGGCGCACGCAGCTGTTCGCTCATCGAAGCGGGCTGCAACGCCTGCACGACGATGCCGGCAGCTTTCATCGCTGCGGCATCGAGCTTGACGGGCGCGATGCCGGCTTCGCTTTCGGTGGGCGCTTCAGCGCCTTCGGCTTCGGTCGGGGCCGACTCGGTCGAGGGGGACCTCGAACATGCGGCCATGGCAAGCAGTAACGCCGCGGCCAGCAACGGCGACATCAGACGGAACGGGGTCATCGAAAGTTCTCTCATGGGGTGCCCTCCAGGCCGGCCCAGCGTTCAAGCTGTCCGGTGGCGGCGAGGTAATCGGCGTAGCTGCGCCACAGGCGCGCTTCGAGTTCGGCGCCGGCGAGTTGCGTGTCGAGGGTCTGCTTGAGTTGCAGCAGGTAGTCAGCGGTGGACAGCTCGCCCTCGCGCCACAAGCGCTCAAGGAGAGTGGCGCGACGCTCCACATCCGTGCCGCGGCTCGCCTGCCAGCGCGACCAGGCCGATTGCGCTGCGGCGTAGCTGTCGATCGCACGGCGACGATCGGCATCGAGTTCGACGCGCACGCGCTCGGCCTCGGCGATCGCGACATCGGCATCGGCCTGAGCTGCCACTACCTCGGCGCGATAGGAATTGCGCACGAACAGCGGAATGCTGAGCGACACGCCGACCACGTTGTCCTGCACATTGCCGTAGTCGATGCGTCCGCCGCGCACGCCCACGGTGGGATCGGCCACCCGATTGCGGCGGGCAACGGTCACTTCGCGTTCGGCAGCCAGCGCAGCGGCTTGTGCGGCTTGCCAGTCGGGCAACTGTTCGATGCCGGTATGGGAGGACATCGGCGGCGGCAATGCGTCGCTGGGCAGCGTCAGGCTCGCCAGGAGTTCCGGCGAGCCGCCGACCGCGCGGAAACGCGCTTCGGCCTCCGCCTGTTCGGCGACGAGTTGCGACTGCTGGGCTTGCGCTTCATCGCGGGCCAGCAGTGCCAAATCGCGCTCCAACCCGGAAATGTCGGCTGCAGCAAACTGCTTTTGTGCCAACTCGCCAAAGCGCGTGACCAACGCCAATCGACGTTCACCGGTGCGCACACGTTGCTGCGCCGTCTGTAGCTCAGCCCAACTGGCGAACCACTGCTTGGCGAAATCGCGGCGACGCAGCTTGGCTTCAGCGGTGGCTAGATCGACCCGCGCGGAGGCCGCGTCGCGACGCGCGCGACGCTTGCCGCTCAGATCGAGCGTGAGGTTGAGGCCAGCGGTTGTGGTGCGATCCGGGCCTTCATCGTCGCCGGCCAACTCGACTTCGGGGTTGTAGAGCGGTCGTCCGGCCGCATCGTACCGGGCACGGGCTGCGGCCAGTTGCGCTTCGGTGGCGCGATAACTCGGATGGTGTTGCCAGGCGGCCTGCAGCGCCTCGCGAAGTGCGACTGGGGCCTGTGTATCGGGGGTTTGGGCGGCCATGGCCAAGCCCGACAGCAAACTCGCTGCCAGAACCAGGACGGCCAGCCGCGCGACGCGACGTCGTCGCGGCGAACGAACAAGGTGCATTGGAAGATCCTCTGAGTCGGCGGTGTCCTCTGGCGCTCCGCGCCAAAGGGGCAAAACACCTGACTCAGGCGATCGGCGGCCTCAGTTCCAAGGGTTGCGACGCGCTGGGCGGCAACCCGGACGTACGCATAGGCAGCGCCTGCGGCACGAGCACAACCACGATCTGCGTATCCGGCACCATGGCGGCAGCATGATGGCAACCGCAGTGACTGCAAGCGGCATGCCCGAGCTTGAGCTTCGTGGAATCGTCATTACCGCTATCCAGCGGCGATGCCTTCACCGCCACGGCATGGCTGCCATCCGTGCCGAAGCCCATGTCCGCGAAATCGTGCTTCGCGCAGGCGACCGCCGCGCCGATCTTCAGAGCGAAGATCAGCAGCACCAGTACCGCCAGCCGCGTGGAAGCGCGCAGGCGGGCCAGCAGCAGGCAGGAGGAGGCGACCGGGTTCATCCTGCCATCCTAGCCGGTGCCACGGACGTTATAAAATCTCATCAGGCCGGTTCCCGGGAGCGGGTCATGCCGTTCCTCGCTCGTGGACACATGCGCGACGGTATCCACGTCACTTCCTCAGCAGGCGCATGCCGTTGCCCACCACCAACAGGCTGGCGCCCATGTCGGCGAACACCGCCGCCCACATCGTGGCTTGGCCTGCAAAGGTCAGCACTAGAAAAACCGCCTTGATCCCCAGGGCCAAGGTGATGTTCTGCATCAGCACGTGAGCGGTGGCGCGCGAGAGCCGGATGAAGGCCGGAATCTTGCGCAGATCGTCGTCCATCAAGGCCACATCGGCGGTTTCGATGGCGGTGTCGGACCCGGCCGCGCCCATCGCAAAGCCGATATCAGCCCGCGCCAACGCCGGGGCATCGTTGATGCCGTCGCCGACCATGCCGCTGGTGCCCTGTGCGGCGAGGGCTTCCATTTCCCGCAGCTTGTCTTCGGGTAGCAGGTTGCCTTGGGCGCGGTCGATACCGACCTCACCGGCGATGGCCTGCGCCGTGTGCGGGTTGTCCCCGGTCAGCATCAGGGTCTTGACCCCGAGCGCGTGCAAGTCGGCAATGGCCTGTCGGCTGCTGTCCTTGACCGTGTCGGCCACGGCGAAGATCGCCTGCACGCCATCGCTTGCCAGCAGCGCCACGACGCTCTTGCCTTGTGCTTCCAAGCTGCTGAAATGCGCTTCCAACGCTGCCGAGCTGGCACCCAGGTCCTGCACGAGCCGATGGTTTCCCAAGTGGTAATGCGCACCTGCCACCTGGCCGCGTACACCGCGGCCCGGCAAGGCGGCGAAGTCCTCGACTTCACGCACGGTCACCGCATCGTCCTGTCCCGCCACGGCAATGGCCTTGGAGACGGGATGGTCGGAGCGAGCGGCCAAGCTGACCGCGATCGCGCGAGCCAGGCCTGGGTCCGCCTCGCCCCATGCGGCGAAATCGGTCTGCTTGGGTTTGCCGTGGGTGATCGTCCCGGTCTTGTCGAGCGCCAGCCATCGCAGCTTGCGACCATTCTCCAGGTACACGCCGCCCTTGATCAGGATGCCGTGCCGTGCCGCCGCGGCCAGTCCGCTGACGATGCTCACCGGGGTGGAGATCACCAGTGCGCAAGGACAGGCGATTACCAGCAGCACCAATGCCCGGTAGGTCCATTCCAGCCACGCCGTCCCCATCAGCAGGGGTGGCACCACCGCGACGCCGATGGCGACGGCGAACACCAGCGGGGTGTACCAGCGCGCAAACTGGTCGACGAAGCGCTGGGTGGGCGCACGATTGCCCTGCGCCGCCTCCACCGCGTGGATGATGCGCGCGAGGGTGGAATCATTGGCCGTGGCCGTGACCCGATATTCGAGCGAACCGGCTTCGTTGATGGTGCCGGCGAACACCGGATCGCCCTCGGCCTTTTCGACAGGAAGGCTCTCGCCGGTGATCGGCGCCTGGTTAATCGTGGAGCGGCCCAGGACCACCACGCCGTCCAGCGCGATGCGCTCGCCCGGCTTGACCCGCACCCGGCTATCGAGCGCGACCGTCTTGGCATCCGCCTCGACCCATCGGTTGCCATCCTGCAGCACCGTGGCCCGCTCGGGCGCCAGGTCCATCAAGCCCCGGATCGCATTGCGCGCACGGTCCAGCGATTTGGCCTCGATCACCTCGGCCAGCGCGAACAGCACCATCACCATGGCCGCTTCCGGCCAATGGCCGATCAGCATCGCGCCGGTGACCGCGATCGACATCAGGGCGTTCATGTTGAGATTGCGGTTCTTCAGCGCAATCCAGCCCTTCTTGTAGGTGGACAGGCCGCCGGTACCGATCGCCACCAGCGCCAGTGCAATGACCAGCCACGCAGGGGCCCCGAGCCACGACACGACCTCGGCGAGCAGTGCCGCCGCACCGGAAACGATCAACGGCCACCAGGCTGTCCGGGTCCGCACCGGTGCAGTCAACTCTGCGCCGCCGGCCGTGGCGACCGCTTCGGCCTCGAAGCCCAGCGACTTCAAGGCGGCCAGCACATCCGGCAAGACGCCGGTCGCGTGGCGGACGGTCAGGGTGCGTTGCACGAGATTGAAGGCCAGCGCGTCCACCCCCGGCATGCCACTCAACTTGCCGCGGATCAGGCCTTCCTTGGTGCGGCAATCCATCTTCGCGATATGCAGCGCCGTTTCGACGGCAGACACAGCCGTATCCAAAGGCACCGCCTGCATGCCGATCGCCGCCAGCGCGTCTTCCACAGGGGCCAGCGCAGGCAACTGGTGAAGCACTGTCAGCGTGCGCTGCACCAGGTTGAACTGCAGGTCCGTCACGCCCGGCACTTGGCCGAGCTTGTTCCGGATCAGCGCCTCCTCGGTGGGGCAGTCCATGTTCTCGATGCGATAACGCATAGCCTGGGGTGAAGGCGCAGGAAGTTGCGCCGTGGTCACCGAGCCATCACAGCTGTTGCAAGACGTGCTCATTGCGCGCGGTCTCCCTTGACGGCTTGCGCGGGCACACGCGAGTTGCGCGCATTGAAATAAAAACCACCGATCGCAATCACCGCCACGGCCAACTGCGCCAGCAGGGATTGCCAGGAGGGGTACACGCCCAGCCAATCGATGCGCGGCGCGGCGACCAGCGCCTGACCGACCCAGCCGGCTTCCTGCAGCGCCGCGATGCCCTTGCCGACCAGCACGACGGCGAGCACGGCAATCAGGATCGAACTGATCGAGAAGAACTGGCCAATCGGCAGGCGCTTGCTCATGCGCAGCATCCAGTACGCCACCCCGGCCAACACGACGCTGCCGGCGACCAGCCCACCCAGAATCGCGGTGCTGTTTTCCTGGTTCCACATCGCGATGAAGAACAGGATCGTCTCGAACACTTCGCGGTAGACCGCGACAAAGGCCACCAGGAACAGGAAGACCGCCGAGCGCCGGGTCAGCGCGGCCGAGACCTTGGCATGCAGGTACTGCTGCCAGCGCCCGGCCAGGCTCTTCTGGTGCATCCAGATGCCCACGCTGAGCAGCACCACCGCGGCGAACAACGCCGACACGCCTTCGGTGACCTCACGGTTGGCGCCGCTCACATCGACCAGATGGGTCGCGATCGCCCAGGTCGCCACACCCGCCAGCAACGCCCCGACCCAACCGGCGTGTACCGCCGGCAGGACCTCGCGGCGTTCGGCCTTGCGCAGGAAGGCGATCATGCCGATCACGATCAACAACGCCTCGATCCCTTCGCGGAGCAGGATGGTGAAGCTGCCCAGGAACGCCGTGGTGCGATCGGTGTGCGCATCCTGCAAGACCGCCTCGGCGCGATCGAACAGCGCGCTCACCTGCGTCGCCTGCGCTGTCGCATCGGAGGCAGGAACGCGGCGGCCGATGGCATCGCGATAGCGCGCCATGGTGGTTTCGAGCTCACGCATCAGCGCGTTGTCCCGCGCGGCGAGTGTGGGCTCGACCGGTTCGACGCCATCCAGGTACGCCGACAAAGCCGCCGTCTTCGCCTGCCCGGCATCGCCCGCCTGATAGGCGCGGAGGCTCTCGGCCATCCGTTGCCGAGCCAGTGCGAGCGATTGGACTGCTGCCACGCCCGAGGCTGCGGTCTGGACGGCCTGCGGCTGCCCGCGCAGGTAAGCGATGATGGCCCGCGCCTGTGTGTCCTGGCTGCCGGCGCCGATCAGATCCGCCTCGCTGGTGCGGGTCAGCGCTTCCAGCGTGGGAATGCGCTGGTGCCAGGCCGGCGCGTCGCGCCACAGCGCTTCGCCCTCGGCCCGCATCTGCGGCGAATGCGACAAGCTGCCGACGTAGAACGCCAGCGCCCAGCGATCGGCTTCCGGCAGGGACGAGAAGCCGGTCATGGCCGTTCCCTGGATCCCTTGGGAAATCGCTTCGTACAAGGCGAAGGGACTGCGCTGGGCGGCGCGGGTGGCATCGGTGAAGGCAATGGGCGGCGGATCCAGGCTCGCCGCAGCCGGCCCATCGCCGTGGCCGGCCGGACCATGGCAGGCAGTGCATTGCGCGGCGTAGAGCTGTGCCCCCCGGGCCGGATCGGGCGGCGTCGCCGGCACGGCACCGACCGGATAGTTGGCCAGCAGGCCGTCGGCCAGCCGATGCGCCAGATCGGCGACGTGCCTGGCGTCGGCCTTGGACTCGACAGCGGTCACCAGCTGATCGGCTTGGGCGATCAGGCCGGCCTGGCCGGGCGTCGACGGCAGCGCGGCCAATTGGGTTCGCACCGCCCCCGCAAATTCGCGCATCTCCGCGTACTCGGCCTCGGACGCGACACTGCCGGATTTCACGGCCGCGCCATAGTCGACGGCCACGTAGTCCAGCAGTTGCCAGGTCTGGCGCGGGTTGACCGCGGACGGCGCGGCGGCGAAGGCCGGGAAGGACAGCCAAGCCAAAAACGCGATCAGCAGGCAACGACAGAGGGAGTTGGTCACGGGGAGCGCCTAGGTGAAGGGCAATAAACGGGAATGGGAACCAGTTGCAACAGCGAGCGTACACCCCGTACCTGCTACGGAGTCAAGGGCAGGACTCCACGACATGACAGCCCCTCCCTCTGTGTGCCATAGCCCCCGTAGGCCTCACAGGGTAAAGTCCGTAGCAGCTATAGGGTCAAGAGGCGTCGATGAAGATCAGCGAAGCGGCCGAATCCAGCGGCTGTCATCTGGAAACCATTCGCTACTACGAGCGCGTGGGGCTGATGCCCAAACCGCGCCGAACCGCCAGCGGTTACCGCGAGTACCGCGATGACGAAGTGGATCGGCTGCGTTTCATCACCCGCAGCCGCGACCTCGGCTTCAGCCTGGATGAGATCCGCAGCCTGCTACGGCTGGAAAGCGACCGCACGCTCTCCTGCGGCGAGATCGATGCGATTGCCCGCGAGCATCTGACAGATATCCGCAGCAAGCTCCGCGAGCTCAATCGCATTGCCCGGGAATTGGACCGCACGATCAATGCGTGCTCCGGAGGCGCACGGGGCCAGTGCTCGATTCTGGCCACCTTGCGGGAACCGATGCCTGCCTCGCGGGTCAAGACGACAGACGTGCGTCGGAAGCGGTCGGCATGAAGCGTCTGGCGATGCGATGCCTTGATGGGAACTGCCCGTGAGCCTGCGTATCGCGTTGGTCCAGGCGGACTTTCCCGTCGGGGACATCGACGGCAACGCAGGGCGCATTGCCGAGCGGATCGCCGAGGCGCGCGATCGCTATCACGCCGACCTGGTGCTGTTTCCGGAACTCAGCCGTACCGGACCAGTCACATCAATCGCTTTGGGGACTACACACTCGACTTGAGCCGGGAGATCGCGCCGCTCGATTATTCGAGCCGGATCCTGGCGAACTAGGTCGGAAGTGGGGACCTGCCGGCTTATGATTTTGGCGACTTTTTGGAGGCTAATAGGCCACTTCGTGGCCTCAGCAAAGCACTAGGCTCAGAAGCAAAAGCACCGCAACATCAAGAGCTTAAAAGGCGAACGGCTGCTTTTTACATGAATCCCTGCCGGCCCTCAACGTCGTGGGAATGTCATTGGCATATCTCCGTGAATGCCGCACGCAGCGGCATGCGGACGAAAAGCGTCCGGAATGGCACAAAACGGAGTGTTAAGCGATCGGTGGTCGCAGGAGCGTATCGAGCGATCGCGAGAGATACGTCGGAGTGTTTCCGGTCGCGTGGGTGGCATGCGGCGGAACCGATGCCACGACATCCGGCAGCGCATGCAGATAGGCGGTGCCAAAGCAGGCGGTCAGATCGCAAGAGGCAGGCTTGCAGCAATCGCAAGGCATCTCGTGCGTGTCGAGCGACGGGGCCATCTCATCACCACATGGCATGTCCGCCATGGCCGCGGCCATTTGCGCTGCCGCGATCTGCTGGAGCGCCTCGTTTGCCGCCTGCGCTGGCTCGACCAGTGTCGAGGCGATCAGGGTGATGATCACCAACCAGTGCACCAAGCGGGACACGCGTCGCGGCATGGAAAGGATTCTAGTCCCGGGTGGCAGGTTGCGGCTGACCGCGCGTCGGATCCAGCAGGGATTTCATCTGCTCGATCTCGGCCTGCTGCCCTTCGATGATGTTCCGGCAGAGCGCCTGGATATCTTGGCTTGAAATCCTGGCTTCCTCGCACATCAGGATTGCGCCTGCATGGTGCGGGATCATGGATTTAAGGAACTGCCGGTCATCGACGCCGGCCTGTGCGCGAATCCCAAACCAACTACCGACCAGAACGAGGCCAGCCAAAGCAAAGATCACCGCGTTCTTTCGCTTGTCCTGGTACATGGCGCCCATCAGCGCCAACTCCAGGATCGCCATGGGTGCGGTCATCAGGGCCGCCATGTAGAACTGGTTGATATTCGGCACGACATTCGCGAAGCGATCAACCATGGCGTACATGAGCGCGTACATACAAGCGAATGACAGCACCAGCATGAGCGCGAATCGCCCGTAGTGCCCGTCGCTGGTCTGGTGGCCGGTGTGGCTGACGTGACCGTCCTTCGTCCGGGCGTCGTGAGTCGTCTGGTGCTTGGAGTGCGCTTGCATGATTGAACCTCCTTGAATGGCGGCGCGACGAACCGCGCCGCCGAAATTCGCGCGTCAGTGGCCGGTGTACTCGGCCTCCGACAACACACCGTCCTTGTTGGTGTCCATCATGGCGAAGTGCGCGGCCATGGGATGTTTGGCCGGCATCTCTGCCTTCGACAGCTTGCCGTCCTGGTTCTTGTCGAGCGCACGAAACTCCTTTTGGGCCGGGGTGATTTCTGCAGTCGGCGCCGCGTGACCCGCATGGCTTCCATGCGCTTGCGGTTCCGCCGCGACGGCTACCGCGGACAGGGACAGGAGGCCGACAGCGGCCAGCGAAACGAATTTGTTCATGAACCTACTCCAGGTGGGGGGAAAGTCTTAGTGAGAAGACGCGCCGTGTGCGGACAGCGCGGGTGCTGCGTGCGTTGCGCCCAGGGGAACACGCGCCAGGCGCAGCGCATTGGTGACGACCGAAACAGAACTCAGGCTCATGGCCAGCGCCGCGATCATCGGGCTGAGTAGCAGACCGAACACCGGATACAACACACCGGCGGCGATCGGCACGCCGATGGCGTTGTAGAGGAAGGCGAAGGCGAGGTTCTGCTTCATGTTGGCGACCGTTGCATCCGAAATCGCCCGCGCCTCCAGGATCCGGCTCAGATCGCCTTTGACCAAGGTGACCTGAGCGCTGGACATCGCGACGTCAGTGCCAGTGCCCATGGCGATGCCGACATCCGCGGCCGCGAGAGCCGGCGCATCGTTCACACCATCGCCGGCCATGGCGACACGTCGCCCTTGCGCCTTGAGTTGCTGTACCAGCGCGGCCTTGTCCTGCGGACGCACCTCGCCTCGCACGTCCTCGATGCCGAGTTTGCGACCCACCGCCTCGGCGGTCGATTGCGCATCGCCCGAAGCCATCACCAGATGCAGGCCTGCCGCACGCAATGCGTTCAAAGCCGGCAAGGTCGTGGCCTTGATCGGATCTGCCACGGACACCGCGCCCGCCAACCGCCCATTCACGGCGAGGAACATCACGCTGGCGCCCTCGCCCCTCGCCGATTCGGCACGAGCAAGCAGCGGCGCGACATCGGCGCCCACCTCGGCCATGAGCGCCTTGTTACCGAGGGCAAGCTTCTGCCCTGCGATCTGCCCGCGCACGCCTTTGCCGGTAACCGAATCGAAGTCATCGGTCGTCGACAGCGGTAGGTTCCGGCGCTTGGCTTCGGTCAGGATCGCATTCGCCAGCGGGTGTTCGCTGCCCTGCTCCAGGCTTGCCGCCAAGCCCAGCACGGTGTCGTCCTCGAACCCGTCGGCGGCCATGACCGCGCGAAACGCCGGGCGACCTTCGGTCAGGGTGCCGGTCTTGTCGACGATCAAGGTATCGATCTTGCGCAACTGCTCGATCGCCTCGGCGTCGCGGAACAATACGCCGGCACGCGCCGCGCGGCCGGTGGCGACCATGATCGACATCGGCGTGGCCAATCCCAGCGCACACGGACAAGCAATGATCAGCACCGAGACCGCATTGAGGACGGCGTATGTCCACGACGGCTCCGGCCCGAACAGGCCCCAGCCGAAGAACGTGAGTACGGCAATCGCCAACACCGCGAGCACGAACCAGAACGCGACCTTGTCGGCCATGCGCTGAATCGGTGCACGCGAGCGCTGCGCCTGGGCGACGAGCTGCACGATCTGCGACAGCACGGTCTCCGAACCGATCCTGTCGGCGCGGATGACGAGGCTCCCGGTGCCATTGATCGTGGCGCCGATCACGCGGCTGCCTGCGGTCTTTTCAACCGGAATCGATTCGCCGGTCAGCATCGATTCGTCGACGCAGGAGCGCCCTTCGAGCACTTCGCCGTCGACCGGCACTTTTTCGCCGGGGCGCACGCGCAGTTTGTAGCCGATGTGGACATGTTCGAGCGGGATGTCGTCTTCGCTGCCATCGTCGTTGATGCGACGGGCCGTCTTCGGCGCGAGCCCCAGCAAAGCCTTGATCGCCGCCGAAGTCTTCGAGCGGGCACGCAACTCCAGCAACTGCCCCAACAGAGTCAATGACACGATGACCGCGGCGGCCTCGAAATAGACGCCGACCCGGCCATGCTCACGGAACGAATCCGGGAATAGATCCGGTGCCACAGTGGCCACCACGCTATAGCCGAAGGCTGATGCAACGCCAATCCCGATCAGCGTGAACATGTTCGGGCTGCGGTTGCGGATCGATTGCACGCAACGCTCGAAGAACGGCCAGCCGGCCCAGAGCACGACCGGCGTGCTCAACGCGAGTTCCAGCCAGGTGCGGGCACCCATGCTCAGGAACGTCAGCCGGTCGCCCAACATCGCCAGCAGGAAGACCACGACGGTCAGCGGCAACGTCCACCAGAAGCGATGCGAGAAGTCGCGCAGTTCCGGGTTGTCCTCGTCCTCCAGGCTGGGCATTTCCGGCTCCAGCGCCATGCCGCAGATCGGGCACGTCCCCGGTCCTTCCTGGCGGATTTCCGGGTGCATGGGACAGGTGTAGATCGTGCCCGCCGGCGCGGCGGGCGCCGTCTCGGCCTTGGGCGTGAGATAGCGCGGCGGGTCGGAAACGAATTTCGCTTGGCAGCGTGCCGAACAGAAGTGGTAGTCGGTGCCGGCGTGGCTGGCGTGATGCGGCGTGGTGTCGGGATCGACCTGCATGCCACAGACCGGGTCGATCACGGCGCTATCGGATGTCGGTACCTTGGTCGCACAGCAACTGCCCTTCCCTTCCCCTTTGGCCGAGGTCGTCGTGTAACGCTCGGGGTCGGTCACGAATTTTTCCCTGCAGCGTGCCGAGCAGAAGTGGTAGTCGGTGCCGGCATGACTGACGTGATGCGATGTCGTGTTGGGATCAACCTGCATGCCGCAGACCGGATCGATCACGGTGTTGTCGGATGCTGGTGCCGGCTTCTTGTTCGCACAGCAACTGCCCTGCCCATGCGCGTCGTGATCGGAATGCGTGTGCGTGTTCATGCGGCGTCCTCGTTGAGTGCGTGCAGGATCGGGCAAGCGCCCAATGCCCCATGCCCGGGACATGCCTTGATCAGCGTCCGCAATCCGTCGCGAATCCTCGTGAGTTCCGCCAGCTTGGCCTCGACGCCCGCCAGCTTCTGCTCGGCGGCTGCCTTGAGGCTGCCCATGTCGTTCTCGCGATGGCTGGAGAGTGCGAGCAGTTCGCGAATCTCTTCCAAGGTGAAACCCAGTGCCTTCGCGCGACGCACGAAACGCAGGCGCAAGACATCGGCGCTCTGGTACCGACGGTAGCCGGACGGTTGACGTTCCGGCTCCGGCAGCAGTCCTTGCCGTTCGTAGTAGCGCACGGTGTCGATGGGGACACCGGTGCGTTGGGCGAGTTCACCGATCTTCATTGAGGGACCTCTTGCGTCTGGAATGCCGCCAGTCTCCACCCTTGAGTAAAGTCCAGAGTCAAGCCCTGCTGCATGCGGCCATCCATGTACGTTCAGTGCGCTGCAAAGGCCGCTGTCGTGCCGTCCCGACGCACCAGTTCGACGGTGTACGGCTCCGAATGCCCGTCCGGCATCTCCATACCGGGCGATCCCATTGGCATGCCGGGCAGCACCAGTCCCTTAGCGTCGGGTTTTTCGGCCAACAGGCGCTTCACGTCCGCGGCCGGCACGTGGCCTTCAATGAAATAGCCTCCCACCTCGGCGGTATGGCAAGACCCCTTGCCATACGGCACGCCCACGCGTTCCTTCACCGGATTGACGTTGTCCTCGTCGCGTACCTCGACCTGGAATCCGGCTTGGCGCATGTGGTCCACCCACAGGCCGCAGCAGCCGCAACTCGGGCTCTTGTGAACGACAACGAGCGGCAGCGCTTGCGTTGGTGCGGGCACTGGTGCCACTTCGGCTGTGACCTCGGCAGCGCGTTCTGGTGCTGGCGCCTGTTTGGCGCAGGCGCCCAGCGATACGACAGCGCCCAGCACCAACACGGCCGTTGCAGCATGCATCGACATGGTCTTCCTCCTCATCGCTTCGCCCGCGAGGACCAATGGATATGGACAATGCGCCAGCCGTCCTTACCGCGCTTGAGCACCATGGTTTCGGTGCTCAGCGTGGTCACCGGCTTGCCGTCCTTGCTGGTGTGCAGTTCACTTTCGGTGCCAACCCACGCCAACTCGCCCGCCACTTTGGCCGTGCGTTGCTTCAACTGCACATGCGCGCCTTTCAGGAACTCGGCGTCGTGCGTTGCATGCCCGCCCATGTATTCGGCTTTCGAGTGCTCGGCACCGCCGCTTTCTAGGATCAGTACATCGTCGGCCAACCAGGTGCCAGCACGCTTCAGATCACCGGCCTGCAATGCGCTTGAGAAGGCATCCACGGCCACAACCGCAGGCTTCGCCTCGGCGGCGATGGCAGGTACGTTGGTCTTCGCATGCTGCGCAGGGTCATGTGCTTGCGATGCAAATGGAAGCACCAGCAAGGCGAGGAAAACAATTCGATGGATCATGGGATTCGCGGCTCCGGTCAGTGTTGGTGATCGTGGCCATCGCTGGCCGGTTCTGTTTCGGGCATGTCCATGCCGGCATGCGGGTCGGCGGTGGTCGGCTTCGCAGTGGCAGGCGTGGCCGTGGGTTTTGCGTCGTGGACGTGCTTCTTGCCGTCGGCATGGATGTGCACTTCACCGGACGGTGCCTTCGTGTCCTTCGGCGCATCGACGTGCGGCGGTGTGCCCGAAGGGTGCGAGTGCGGCTTGGGCGCATCCATCTGCATGCCCGCCATCGCGTTGTGCTCCTCTCCTTCGGTGTGCGCGTGCGCGTCGCCCTCGTCGTGATGGTCCTCGCCGCCCTCGGCATGCGCGTGGCCCTCGGACTCACCGCCACCGTGCGAATGACCACCGCTGCTGGCGACGAGCGCCTGATATTGCTCGGGTGTGAGCTTGGGCAGTGCCTGCAGGAACGCCGCCATGTTCCAGATGTATTCGTCGTCCATGCTCTTGCCCCAGGCCGGCATGCCTGAGGCCTTGATGCCGTGCTTAATCACCCAGAACGCAGTGTCGGCGTCGACCGTTTCCTTACTCAGATTCGGCGGTGCCGGATACAGGCCCATGCTCAGTTCGGTGTCTTGCATGCCCGGGCCGAGGTGGCAGCCGGTGCACATGGCGTTGTAGTTGCCAGCCCCCTGACGGATGCGCGCCGGGTCGTCGAGATCGGCGGGCACTTGCAACTTGTTCGCCCGTACCTCGATGGAGCGTTCGCGCAGGGCTTGCAGCGTCGAGTACACGGGTCGGGTGTGGGTGTCGTCCGCGCCGATGTTGTAAATACCGGACCAGACAAAACCGGCTGCCGCCGCGAGGGCGACGCCGGACAGGATGCTCAGTGTGAGCAGGGACTTTCGGGTAACGAACGGCATGATGGTCTCCCCCAATCAGAACCAGATCCGGATCCCCGCCACGAAGCGGGTGTCGTTGACGCCTTCGTCCGCCGCGCGACGAAAATCTGCAGTGCGACCGAAGGCGCGTTCATGAACCACGCCGATGTACGGCGCGAATTGCCGGGTGAACTCATAGCGCAGGCGTAAACCGGCCTCGGCGGTGCTCAGACCGGAACCGATGCCGCGGCGTTCGTCGTTCTTGCCGTAGAAACTGACTTCAACCAGCGGCTGCAGGATCAACCGGTTGGTCAGCAGCGTTTCGTATTCGGCCTCCAGGCGCGCAGCGGTCTGGCCGGATTGGCCGAGATACGCGGTCGCTTCCACCTCGAACTTGTACGGCGCCAGGCCCTGCACGCCGATCGCAACGAAGTCCTGCGATGCGCCCGGTTTGAAGTCGTGGCGCACGCCGGCGACCACATCCCACCAGCGGGCGAATGCACGGCCGTACAGCACTTCGAGATCCGCGCCTTCGGTGTGCCCCCCTACTCGCTCGCCCTCGCTGCGCAGCCAGAGCTTGTTGAGATCGGTGCCGACCCAGGCTTGGCCTTCCCATGCCATGCCGGTGCCATCGTCGGTATCGAAGCCTTCGAGGCGGTTGAACAGCACATAGTGCTGCACGTCGTTGTCGTGCACAGGATGATAATTCGGTGGCGGGATGGCCGCTGCACGAACTTCATCCGTGAGTACCGGAATCGGCGTGATGGGTTGGTCGGCGGGACGCGGCATGGCATGCCCTATCGCGGCGTGATCCATTGGCACCGGTTGGGCGGCGTCATGTCCCATGGCGCTGTGGTCCACGGCAGCCGGTTGCTGTGCCGGCATCGCGTGGCCCATGGCCGCGTGATCCATCGGTGCGGCGGGTACCGCTGCCTTCGTCTTCGGCGTGGCGGCGGGTTTGGCCTTCGGCTTTGGTTTTACCTTCGGTACGGCTTTCGGTTTGACCTGGTGCTGCGTGTGATCCTGCATCGCCGGCATTTGGTGCTGGGAATGATCCTGCGCAGCAGGCATCGGCATCTGGTATTGCGAGTGATCCTGTGCAGCGGCATTCAAGGCCAGCAGCAGGCCAGCAGCGAGTGGTGCGAGCGTCATGATCGTCTTCATTCGTCGACCCTCACGGTGCGCATCATTCCCGCTTCCATGTGGTAGAGCAGATGGCAGTGATAGGCCCAGCTGCCGAGCGCGTCGGCCCGCACGCGGTAACTGCGTCTGCTGCCGGGCGGCATGTCGATGGTGTGCTTGCGTACGAGGAAGTTGCCTTGATCGTCCTCGAGGTCGCTCCACATGCCATGCAGGTGGATCGGGTGCGTCATCATCGTGTCGTTCACCAGCACGATGCGCATGCGTTCGCCGTAGTTGAGTCGCAGCGGTTCGACGTCCGAGAACTTCTGCCCATTGAAGCTCCAGGCGAAGCGTTCCATGTGACCGGTGAGGTGCAGTTCGATGTCGCGGCCAGGATCGCGCCCGTCTGGATCGTCGAAGGCACTCTTGAGCATCGAATAGCTCAAGACCTTGCGTCCGTTGTCGCGCAGGCCGATGCCCGGATCATCAAGCCGTGAACTGACCACCATGGCCTGGTTGTCGACCAGCGGATTGCGCGTTTCGCTGGCCGGGTGCGTGACCGTGCTCCCGGAATCCATGCCGGCCATCGAGCCATCTTTCATGGTCGCCATGTCGTGACCTGCATGCGGATCGGCATCGGCCGGCTTCGACGTCTGCGCCATCGCGCCATGATCCATGCCGGCCATGCCCATGTTGGCGCCACAGCTCATTTCCATGCCCTTGCCGCCGGACATGTCCATGCCACCCATGCTTCCGTGATCCATGCCCATGTCCTGCATGGTCAGCAGCGGACGAGGATCGATCGGCGGAATCGGCGCACGAAGCCCTTCGCGCACGGCCAGCGTGCCGGCGACGAAACCGGTGCGGCCCATGTCCTGCGCGAAAATCGTGAAGGCATCCTGCCCCGACGGCTCGACGATCACGTCGAAGGTTTCGGCAGTGGCGATGCGGAACTCGTCGATGGTGACTGGATGCACGTACTGGCCATCGGCGGCCACTACGGTCATCTTCAGGCCGGGTATCCGCACGTCGAAATGCGTCATCGCCGAACCGTTGATGAAGCGCAAGCGGATCTTCTCGCCGGAGCGGAACAGGCCGGTCCAGTTGCTCAGCGAGGTCTCGCCATTCATCAGGTAGGTGTAGGTGTTCGCATTGACGTCCGACAGGTCGGTCGGCGACATGCGCATCTGTCCCCACATCTTGCGGTCGTCGATCGTGGTCGCAAGACCATTTCGCTCAGCATCACGCAGAAAATCCCCGACCGTGCGCATGTAGTAGTTGTCGTACATCGACATCTTCTTCAGCCGCGCGAACAGCCGTGTGGGGTCCATGTCGGTCCAGTCGGACAGCATCACCACGTAGTCGCGGTCGTAGGCGAACGGTTCAGGTTCGATGGGATCGATGATGAGCGGGCCGTAGAGCCCGGCCTGTTCCTGGAATCCCGAATGGCTGTGGTACCAGTACGTACCGCCCTGATTCACCTTAAACCGATAGTGGTAGGCCTCGCCCCGGTGGATGCCGTCAAAGCTCAGCCCAGGCACACCGTCCATGTTGGCCGGCAGCAGGATGCCGTGCCAATGGATCGAGGTTTCATGGCCAAAGATCGAGCCTTCCGGCAGCGCATTGGAGACACGCAGGTTGACCGTCGTACCCTCGCGCCAGCGCAGCAGCGGTGCTGGAATCGAGCCATTGACGGTGACTGCTGGACGCGTGCGCCCGGTGAAATTCATCGGCGTCTCGCCGATGGTCAGGTCGAACTCGGTACCCGACAGGACATTCGGATTACCGGGGCCTTTGAGCGCCCAACTGAGTTTGGGCCAGAGACCCAGGCTGGCCACAGCACCACCCGCGGCCAACCCCTGCACGAATCGCCGCCGCGACGGTTTGAACAACCCGTCGGCATTGCGGCCGAAAGCATCGGAAGACATGTGAACTCCATCAAAGTGTCATAGGCCAGCACAAGCGCTGGACCACTGCCTGCAAAGCACGTCGAACGGCGACGCGCGCAAGCGAACCGGCGCCCGGGGCGCCAAAGGACACTTAGCCGATGGGAGGTCGGATCAGATGGGGCAACGGTGGTGTTGCATGGCCCAAGGCCATCGATCGCACGCTACCGACATGCAGCAGGGCGGTGCCCTGGAAGGCCATCACCGGCACCATGGCGGCCGCCTGATGCACGCATGCACAGGTACAGGTGCTCGACTTGCAGCAATCGGGTGACTGGCCGGGTTGCTTGTCCTTGGTAGCCGTTGCCGCATCGGCCGCATCCTGCGAATGCGCGGGCTGCCCGTCGTGGTGGCATGGCATCTCGGACTCGGCACTCGCCATAGGCGCGACCGGAGTACTTGCGGCTTCATGCCCATCCGCGTGCATCTGCATCATCTGCACAGACGCCATGGCCGAGGCTGCCCCGTTGAATACCAAGGCAACGCACAGCAACAGACGCAACAGGATGGCGCGGGTGGACATGGCCTTACTTTAACTCGCGAGCGTGCTCAGGGGTAAAGGAATCATGAATAGCACGAGCCTATCTCTGGACTATGGTAAAGGGTTCAACACCCACGGCCCAATGAAGCTACTTGCCGGGAAGACGACCCCGCTTCGACTTGGAAAGTTCCACACCCTCGACCTGTTTGAGAAGGTCCTTCTTCTGGCGGAGGGACAACTCATTCCAACGTAGTAACAGCGCGGCCAATAAATCGTCTTCGGTGTAGAGGAACGCGGGAGGAATCCCCAGCACCTCCGCCAACCGCTTCGCGGTCTTGAGTTGGGGCTCGTGTTTGCCTCGCTCGTCGTGCTCGGATGGCAGCGCCGCCGCGGAAAGGTGGAGTCCGCCTTTCCGCGGCTGGCAATGCTGGCGGGCGGCGCACTTGCTACGCTGGCATGGAACGGCCACGCCGCCGCCGGTGAAGGCGCGTCCGGTGCGCTGCGGCTTGCTGCGGGCCTGGTCCACCTGCTCGCGGCAGGCGGCTGGGTTGCCGCGGTACTGGTGTTCCTGGGCCTGCTCCTGCGCAGGGAGGCGGTCTCCGGCAGTAGGCGCCTTCGAGCGACGCATGATCTTCTGCACGGATTCTCGACGCTCGGCACGATCTTCGTTGCTGCGCTCATCGTGTCTGGCATCGCGCACTACGGTGATCTCACCGCATGGTCGTTGTCGACACTGCTCCAGAGCACGTACGGGAACCTGCTGCTGGTGAAGCTTGCCCTGTTCGGAGGAATGCTGGGCCTGGGTGCATTGCACCGCTGGACGCTGGTGCCGCGTCTGGGACGCGCCCTGGCCAGCGGCGATCCTGTGCAGGAAGTGCGGGCCCTGCGGCAGAGTGTCGCGGCTGAGGCCACACTGGCCATCCTGATCTTGATCGTCGTTTCGGTGCTGGGAACGCTCAGCCCCGCGGCTGCCTGAGCGCGATGGCGCATAGTCTTGATGGTTCCTCCCCGCCGAGCATCGGCACGAACTCCCCCGCCGTCTCCGTGCTTGACCAGAAATTGATCTGGATCAGTTTCACCGGATCAGAAAAAGAGTAAGCTCCGACCATGATCCGCCTTCGCCATCGGAACTGGTTCAAGCGCACTGCCCTCCTCGCGATGGTGGCGTTGCTCTGGTCCCAGTTCGCACTGGCCGGTCATGGCGGCTGTCTGGATCTCAAGGTCACAACCGCCGCAGTCGCGGCCGACGCGGACACCCACCACGACCACGGTCACGGTTGTGGCGCCGAGCTTCCCTCGGCTGACGAGGCACTGTGTACCGCGCACTGCAGCGAAGGCGACCTCTCGGCAGACAGCGGACGCATCCCGCCGGTTCCGCCGCTGCTTGTCGGCGTGTGGTTCTCCTGGTTCGCGGTCGCGGAAGTCGCGGACGGTGGCCCCGGGGTTACGTCCACATGGGTCGATTCGCCACCCACGCCTGCCTGGCACCGACCCACCGCGCATCCCGCGGCCCTCCTGCTGATCTGATGCCCGAACGCTGACTGCGCCGCACGCCTGTGCGGTGCAGTGCTGTGCGTTCGTGCCGTGCGCGTCACGGCATGTGTTCCTGCCCCGGCCGAGCGACTGCGTCGCGTCGGCCCAAGGACACTGATATGGCATCTCCGTTCTACCTGTGGCAGGCCAGCCGCCTGCACTGCCACCCGCTGTCCTGCCAGCGGCCACCGCGGCGGCGCCTGCTCGCCTGCGTGCTCGCCGGCGCCTTGTGGGCGCTGGCGCTGCCGGTGACCGCAACCGAGCCCATCCCGGGACACAGTCTCGAGTCGATCCGGACCTGGGTGCTCGAACACAACCCCGAGCTTCGGGCCATGGGCTTGGAAACCCAGGCTGCCGAAGCGCGGATCCTGCCGGCGGGCGCCCTGCCCGACCCAATGGCCTCAGTGGGATTTCGCGGCCTCGATCCGGACAAACCCTGGCGCACTGTCGGTGCCGAGCGTGAGGTCAACTACGCGCTGCGCCAGCGCTTCCCGCTCTGGGGCAAGCGCGACCTGGCGCGGACTGCGGCCAGCCAGAACGCGGTCGCGATCGGGCTCGATCGCATCACCGCGGCGCGCGACCTGCTGTCCGACGCCGAGGCGGCCTACGCACGTTATTGGCATGCCGATCAAGCGGTAGCCGTGCTCGATCGCCGCATCGCCCTGCTCCGCCAGGTCGAAGAGATCGCGGGAGTGCGCTACGCCCTTGGCCGCGCGCCACAGCAGGATGCCATCCGCGCCCAGGTCGAGCAGACCAGCCTGCAGCGCGAGCGGATCGAACGCCTCGCCGCCAAGCAGGAGGCGGCCGCCACCTTGAACGCGGTGCTGGGGCGCCGTTCCGATGCACCGCTGGCGGCTCCCGACGAGGCGCCGCGCCTTGCCGTCCGCAGCGCTTCGCTTGCCGAGGCTCTGGACGCCGCCGACACGCACCCCGCGGTCCGTTCGCAGCAGGCCCGCGCCGAGGCCGCGCGCACGAATGTGGTGTTGCAGCGTCGCAACCGCTTTCCCGACATCACCGTCGGCGTGGGTGCGATGCAGCTGGGCAACGGCATCCAGAGTACCGAGCTGATGCTCGAGGTGGAGATCCCGTTCCAGCAGCGCGCCCGCCGCGAGCGCGAGCGCGAATCGCGCCTGCTCGAGGAAGCCGCGCTGGCCCGCAGGGACGCCACGCTGCGGGCCGTCGAGGAGCGAGGCGCTTCCGCCTGGTCGCAGTGGACCAGCGCCCGCGAACGCCGGCAACTGATCCAGAACACGCTGCTGCCGCAGGCCGACGCCACCTGGCAGTCGGCGCTGGCGAGCTACCAGGTCGGCGAAGTCGACTTCGGGACGCTGCTGGAAGCACTCAATGAATGGCAGGGCGCCGATCTCGCACGGGTCGATGCATTGCGTGACGAACTGTTGGGCGCCGCCGCCGTGCGCGCCATCGAAGGAGATATCCGATGACCCGTGTCCAGACCCTGTCGCTCGCCATCGGCGTCGCACTCGCCGCCCTCACCACAGGCTGGATGGCCGGCCGCGCGACCAACGATTCGCCGACCGCAGCTACATCCGCCGAGGCGCCTGCCGCGGAGCGCAAGGTGCTTTATTACCGAAATCCCATGGGGCTCCCCGACACCTCGCCGGTGCCGAAGAAGGATCCGATGGGCATGGACTACGTTCCGGTCTATGCCGACGACGCGCCGCCGGCGGCGCAGGGCACGGTGGTGCTGCCGCCGGACAAGGTGCAGGCGCTGGGCGTGCGCACGGAAGCGGTTTCGCGCGGGGCACTGTCCGCCACCGTGCGCACCAGCGGCACGGTCGAGGTCGACGAGACCCGACAGTACGTCATTGCCCCGCGCTTCGAAGGCTGGGTGGAGCGGCTGTACGCGAACCAGACCGGCATGCGAGTCCGCGCCGGGCAGCCGCTGCTATCCGTCTACAGCCCGCAGTTGGCTGCGGCGCAGCAGGAATACAGGCTCGCTGACGAGACCGCCCGCAGGCTGGCCGGATCCGATCCCGCCAGCGCGGCATCGATGACCCGCCTACGCGATGCCGCCCGTACCCGCCTGCGCAACTGGGAAATCAGCAATGCGCAGATGGGCAAGAAGGCCCTGGTCCTCACCGCGCCGGCAAATGCGGTGGTGATCGAAAAACCGGTGGTCCAGGGCGCCCGGTTTGAGGCGGGCGAGACCATCCTGCGCCTGGCCGACCTGTCGATGGTGTGGGTGGTCGCCAAGGTGCCGGCGGCGCAGGCCGCGGGCATAGCAATCGGCCAGCCCGCCCGCTTTGAAACCGTAGCCCTGCCAGGCCAGGTGGCCAAGGGCAAGGTCACCTTCGTGCAGCCCGTCATCGATGCAATGACGCGCACCGTGGACGTGCGCATCGCATTCCCCAATCCCAACGGCGACCTGCGGCCCGGGCTCTACGGGACGGTGCTGCTCGAGGCGCCGGGGACCGGCCCGGTGCTCACCGTTCCGCGTTCGGCCGTGCTGGACAGCGGCACGCGCCAGATGGTGCTGGTTGAGACCGGCGCGGGCCGTTTTGCACCGCGCGACGTGACCCTGGGTCGTCGCGGCGGCGAGCGCATCGAGATCCTCGACGGGTTGTCTGAAGGCGAACAGGTCGTGGTGTCCGCCAACTTCCTGATCGACGCCGAAAGCAACCTGCAGTCGGCACTCAAGGGGCTTGAGGGTCACGCAGGACACGGGTCGCCCTCCGGCACCAGTGAAGATCCGCAGCGCGAACAGTCAGGCGATGGCTCCGCCGACCCGCACGCCGGCCATGGTGCCGAGGCAGCGGATCCGCACGCCGGGCACAGCGAGGAGGCGGCTGACCCACATGCCGGCCATGCCATGCCTGCGGCGCCGGCGGATGCGCCGGCTCCCGCCAGCGCCCTTGACGCACCTGCCGGTCAAGACGGCCATGGCAGCCACGGGATGATGAGCGACCACGCCGCACCTACTTCCCCCACCGGGCACGAGGGGCACTGACATGCTTGGCCGTCTCATTGAATGGTCGGTACGCAACGTCTTCCTGGTGCTGGTGATGGCGCTGGCGATCGTCGCCGGGGGCATCTACGCGCTGACGAACACGCCGCTGGACGCCCAGCCGGACCTCTCGGACGTACAGGTGATCGTGTTCACCGAGTACCCAGGGCAGGCGCCCCAGGTGGTCGAGGATCAGGTCACCTATCCGCTGACCAGCGCCCTGCTTGCAGTTCCGAAATCGCGAGTCGTCCGCGGCTTCTCGTTCTTCGGCGCCTCCTTCATCTACGTCATCTTCGAGGAAGGCACCGATCTCTACTGGGCGCGCTCACGCGTGCTCGAAAACCTCAACGTCGCGTCGAAGAACCTGCCGCCCGGCGTGGCACCCGCACTGGGCCCTGACGCCACCGGCGTGGGTTGGGTCTATCAGTACGTCCTCAAGAGTGACCGCCACTCGCTGGACGAACTGCGCGCGATGCAGGACTGGTATCTGCGCTACCAGCTGACCACCGCGCCCGGGGTGGCCGAGGTCGCCAGCGTCGGTGGCTTCGTGCGCCAGTACTCGATCACAGTCGATCCGGTGCGGCTGCGCGCGTTCGACATCCCGATTTCGCGGGTGTCCGAGGTGATCGCTGCAAGCAACCGCGACGTTGGCGGCCGTGTGATCGAAATGGCCGAGACGGAGTACATGGTGCGGGGCCGTGGCTACCTGCGCGGCATCGAGGACATCGAGAACCTGGTGCTGCGCGCCGAAGGCGGCGCACCGGTGCTGATCGGCGATGTTGCCCGGGTCGAGCTTGTGCCCGATGAGCGCCGCGGGATCGCCGATCTGGACGGCAAAGGTGACGTGGTGGGCGGGATCGTGATTGCGCGATTCGGCGAGAATGCCCTAGCCGTGATCGACGGGGTGAAGGACAAGATCGCCCAGCTTGCGAGTGGACTGCCGGAGGGCGTCAGCGTGCAGGCGGTCTACGACCGCTCCGACCTCATCGTGCGTGCGATCAAGACCCTGCGCACGACCCTGCTCGAGGAGAGCCTGATCGTCGCGCTGGTGTGCCTGGTGTTCCTGTTCCATGCGCGCAGCGCGCTGGTGGCGATCGTCATGCTGCCGGTCGGCGTGCTGATCGCGGTTATCGCGATGCGTGTGCTGGGCATGAACTCCAACATCATGAGCCTGGGCGGCATCGCGATCTCGATCGGCGTGATGGTCGACGCGGCGATCGTGATGATCGAGAACGCGCACAAGCACATCGAGCGCGGCGACGGCTCCCGCAGCCGCACCCAGCTGATCATCGACGCCTGCCGCGAAGTCGGGCCGGCGCTCTTCTTCAGCCTGATGATCATCACCGTCTCCTTCCTTCCCGTGTTCGCGCTGGAGGCGCAGGAAGGCCGCCTGTTCAAGCCGCTGGCCTTCACCAAGACCTTCGCCATGGCCGGTGGCGCGCTGCTGTCGGTGACGCTGGTACCGGTGCTCATGCTGCTGTTCGTGCGCGGCAAGATCGTGCCCGAGCACAAGAATCCGGTGAACCGGTTCCTGGTGGCGGCCTATCGGCCCGTGATCGACGTCGTGCTGCGGCATCGCATGGCCACGATCGTGCTCGCGCTGGTCGTCCTGTTCGCCAGCCTGTGGCCGGCATCGCGCGTGGGAAGCGAGTTCATGCCCACGCTCAACGAGGGCACGCTGCTGTACATGCCCGCGTCGCTACCGGGCATGTCGGTGACCAAGGCCTCCGAACTGCTGCAGCAGCAGGACCGGGTCATCAAGGGTTTCCCGGAAGTGGAATCGGTGTTCGGCAAGGCGGGGCGCGCCCTGAGCGCCACCGATCCGGCGCCGCTGGAAATGTTCGAAACCGTCATCAACCTCAAGCCCGAGGACCAGTGGCGCGACGGCATGACCACCGACAAGCTCATTGCCGAGATGGACGCGGCGCTGAAGTTCCCGGGTGTCGCCAACTCCTGGACGATGCCGATCAAGGCCCGCACCGACATGCTGGCCACCGGCATCCGCACGCCCGTGGGCATCAAGATCTTCGGTAACAACCTGGATCAGCTGGCGGCCCTGGCCACCGAGATCGAAGCCGTGGTACGGCAGGTGCCGGGGACGACCAGCGCCTTCGCCGAACGCCTGACCGGTGCCTACTACCTCGACATCACCCCCGACCTGGCCAGCCTGGCCCAGTACGGCGTGACTCTGGGCGAGGTGCAGGACGTGGTGGCGGCAGCGCTGGGTGGCGAGATGGTCACCACCATCCTGCAGGGCCGCGAGCGTTTCAGCGCGATCGTGCGCTATCCGCGCGAACTGCGCGACGACCCGCAGCGCATCGGGACCCAGGTGCTGGTGCCGGTGCCCGGCGGTGCGCAGGTGCCGCTCGGCGAGTTGGCGAAGATCGAGGTTAGGAAAGGGGCGCCCAGCATCCGCACCGAGAACGCCATGCTGGCCGCATACATCTATGTCGATACCCGCGAAAGCGACCTCGGCCGCTACGTGAAGGCGGCGCAGGAAGCGGTCACTCGACAGGTGCAGTTCCCATCGGGCTACTACGTGACCTGGAGCGGTCAATACGAGTACATGCAACGCGCCGCCGAAAAAATGCGGGTCGTCATTCCGGTGACGCTGGCGCAGATTTTCCTGCTGCTGTACCTCAACTTCCGTCGCGTCACCGAGTCGCTGATCGTGATGCTGTCGGTGCCGTTCGCCCTGGTCGGCGGTATCTGGCTGATGTGGCTGCTCGACTACAACACCAGCGTCGCGGTTATCGTGGGCTTCATTGCATTGGCCGGCGTCGCCGCGGAAACCGGCGTGGTGATGCTGATCTACCTCAACCACGCACTGGAGGCGCGCGCCGCGCAGCGGCAGGCCGAAGGCCGCCCGCTGGATGCACGGGACCTGCGCGAAGCGATCATTGAAGGCGCGGTCGACCGCGTGCGCCCGAAGATGATGACCGTGGTCGCGATCATGGCCGGCTTGCTGCCGATCATGTGGAGCAGCGGCACCGGCTCCGAGGTCATGCGCCGCATCGCCGCACCGATGGTGGGCGGGATGGTCTCGTCGACCATCCTGACGTTGGCGGTGATTCCGGCGCTGTACTCGCTGATCAAGCAGCGGCAACTGGCCAGGAAGCCGCCGGCACCCGCCGCACTGCCCGTGGACGGGCCGTGATGCCCACTTTCCACGCACCTGATCCAGGGCGGTTCGCGCACGCGCGGAGCCGTTCTTCCGGTCGTCCGCGGCGCGTCCGGAGGAATGTGATCCATCGCCGCTTCCCGAGGGGATCGTCATGACTGCCAAACCTACACAAAACGCGACCGGGTCCCGACGTTGGGTCTTCTGGATGTTCTTGGTGCTGGCCTTGTTCTATCTCGGCTTCGAGCACCGCGCCCACCTTGCGGGAACGCTCCGCTGGTTGCCGCTGGCCATCCTGCTGCTGTGCCCGTTCATGCACATGTTCATGCACAAAGGACATGGCGGGCATGGAGGTCACGGGCGCGGCGGCAATGCCGACGACACACCCAATGGCAGCCCCGACACCCGTGGCAAGCCTGCAATGACTGACGAAAGGTCCGACACCTCACACAGAGGACACTGACATGCATGCATCTGAAGATGGCTATGGCCTCTGGCTCCTTGCGGCCGTCAACGCCGCGTTCTTCATCTTCTTCGCCTGGAGCTTCTACAAGCCGTTGACCCGGTGGGACTGGCGGGGGTTCGGAATGTTCTCCGCCTTCATCGTGGCGCTGTTTGCGGAAATGTATGGCTTCCCGCTGACGCTCTACGTTCTGGGCGGCTGGCTCAGCGCCAACTATCCGCAGGTCAATTGGCTCAGTCACGACGCGGGCCACCTGTTCGAGATGTGGTTCGGCTGGCGCGCCAACCCGCATTTTGGTCCATTCCACGTCGCGAGCCTCTTCCTGATCGGCGGTGGCTTCTGGCTGCTGTCGGCTTCCTGGCCCGTGCTGTATCGGGCACAGCGCGAGGGCCGGATAGCTCGAGAGGGCGTGTATGCCCGCATGCGCCACCCGCAGTACGTCGCCTTCGTGCTGGTGTTGACTGGCTTCCTGCTGCAGTGGCCCACGCTGCTCACGCTCGCCAGCTATCCGGTGCTTGTGTGGGCCTATGCCCGCCTGGCGCGCCGTGAGGAAAAAGACTGCCTGAGCCGTTTCGGCAATGATTACGTCAGCTACATGCAGGAGATCCCCGCCTTCATTCCGCGACGTCGGCGCGCCCTCGCCCCATCGGCGGGAGGAACCCGGTGACCCAGGTTGAGGAACTGCCTGAAAAGCGTTTGGCCGTTCCAGTTATCGACCTGCATGTCTCTTCCGTTCTGGCTCTTGTCCCCGATCGTCGTTTCCATTCAAGCCCCATCCAAGGAGTCCACTCAATGAATACGGTCACACCCGTTGCCTGTTCCGCAGCCCCACGTACGAATCCCTACCGCTGGTTCGCCGCGCTGGCGATGGCTGGCGCACTCGCCTTCTCGTTCGCAGCGCCGGGTGTCGCGTTCGCGAACGAGGGCGGCTTCCGCCACAACGTCTTGATGCGCGGCCAAGTGCTGGAGAAAGAGGACCAAACGCTTGTCGTCTGCGTCGGACAGGCCGACGGCGCCCAGGTCGGACAGGTGTTGGAAGTGATCCGGCACAAGCGCCGTAATCGCGGTCCACGGGATGTCGGGCCACGTTATCGCCGGGAATCCGTCGGTCAGGTGCGCATCACCGGGCTGTTCGACGGTCACTACGCGGAGGCTGAGGTGATCGCCGGCAGCCCCAAGGTCAACGACACGGTGGAGCTGGTTCGCCCCTGACCGGGCGCGCAGTGACGAGGATCCGCGGCGGTCCGTCATGTCATTTGCAATCACTTCCTTCGCGAACAGGAGTCACGTCATGGCAACGTATTCCAGCCCCACCCTGCAGTTCCTCGGCGCCGCCGGCACCGTCACCGGCTCGCGCTATCTAGTCGAGGCCAACGGCCAGCGCGTGCTGGTCGACTGCGGCCTGTTCCAGGGCTACAAGCAATTGCGCGAGCGCAACTGGGCGCCGTTTCCGGTCGACCCTTCGACCATCGACGCGGTCGTCCTGACCCACGCCCACCTTGACCATTCGGGCTATCTGCCGGCGCTGGTCAAGCAGGGGTTCCGCGGCCGGATCCACTGCACCTACGGCAGCGTGGCCCTGTGCGGTCTGCTGCTGCCCGACAGCGGGCACCTGCTCGAAGAAGAGGCGAAATACGCCGCGCGCAAGGGCTATTCCAAGCACAAGGAACCACGGCCGCTGTACACCGAAGACGATGCTCACCGCAGCCTGAAGCAGCTCAAGGGGCATGACTACGAGCGCGATGTCGAGGTCGCACCGGGCATCACAGTCCGCTTCCATCCCGCCGGCCACATCCTGGGCGCTGCCCACGTCAGCGTGGACGCGCAGGGCCAGCGCCTGCATTTCAGTGGCGACCTCGGGCGGCAGCAGGAGTCGCTGATGAATCCGCCGACCCCCCTGCCCGCCTGTGACGTGCTGGTCTGCGAATCCACCTATGGCAATCGCGAACACGTTGCGATCGACCAAGAGGCGGAACTCGCGCCGATCATCCGCCGCGTGGCTGCCCGTGGCGGTGTGATCGTCATCCCGGCGTTCGCTGTCGGTCGCGCCCAGACACTTATGTTGCATATCGCCCGGCTGCGCGAGCGCGGAGAGATCCCTCGGATACCGGTCTACCTCAACAGTCCGATGGCGGCCAACGCCACCGGCCTCTACCACGCTCACCATTCCGAGCATCGCGTGTCTCAAGAGGACTGCCAGCGGATGTTTGAGGTCGCCACCTTCGTCAACACTGTGGATGAGTCCAAGGCGCTCAACCGCCAGCGCGGGCCGATGATCATCATCTCGGCCAGTGGCATGATCACCGGCGGGCGCGTGCTGCACCACGTCGAGGCGTTCGGCCAGGATGACCGCAACGCGATCTTGCTGGCGGGCTACCAAGCCGGTGGAACACGCGGTGCCGCGCTGGCGGCGGGAAAGCGAACATTGCGCATGTTCGGCCGCGAGGTTTCCATTCGCGCCGAGGTAGTGCAGCTGGAAGGCTTCTCCGGCCACGCCGATGCGGGCGAGCTGCTGGACTGGATGCGCACCGCACCGTCTGCGCCCCGCGTCGTTTACCTCACCCACGGCGAGCCCGATGCAGCCGACACGTTGCGCGGGCGCGTGCAACGCGAACTGGGCTGGCGCGCACGCGTGCCGGAGCACCTGGACCGCGTTGCACTGGATTCCCCGGAGACCCCATGAACCTGCACCCCAACTGCTGCACCGCCGACCAGCTGTCAGCCGCCGAGCGCCAGCGGATCCTTGAACTGGCCGATGCCCACCGGCAGGCTGATCGCGCGTTCGCACATTGGGCAGCCGGCTACGGCGTGATCCGGCATGACCCGCTCACCCAGCTGCGGGTCCGCCAGATGGTGGACGAACTGGTGGCCCTGGGCCGCACGCCCAATACCGGCACTGCTTGGCAGCGGCTCGCCGCGGCCGATCGCGTCGCCAGTGCCGGCATGTGGCTGGTGGCGCACATGACCTACAGCCAGCGGGTCCGTACCGACGGCACGGTCCTTGAGGCCGACGATTTCAAGCTCACGCCTGAAGGCCACACCGGCGGGTCCCTCAACATGGTGCCCGCCTACGCCGGCTACCTCCTGATGGACGCCCTGGATGGTGTCACCCGCGCTTGGATGATGGGCCAAGGGCACTGCGTGGCCGCGATCGACGCGCTGAACGTGTTGGTTGGCAACATGACCGACAGGCACGCCGAACGCTATGACCGCTCCGACGCCGGACTGAGCCGGTTCGTCGGCGACTTCTACGCCTACACGCTCAATCCGGACGGGACGCCGGCGTCGCCGCTGGGCTCCCACGTCAATGCGCATACCGCCGGGGGCGTGATGGAAGGTGGCTATCTCGGCTTTGCCGAGCTTCAGTACGTGCATGCGCCGCTCAAGGATGAACGCCTGGTGGCGTTCCTCAGCGACGGTGCGTTCGAAGAACAGCGCGGCAGCGACTGGGCGCCGCGCTGGTGGCGTGCCGAAGACAGCGGGCTGGTCAGCCCGATCATCATCCTCAACGGGCGGCGTATCGAACAGCGCAGCCAGATCACCCAGCAAGGCGGCGAGCGCTGGTTGGACCGGCACCTGCGCTTGAACGGCTTTGATCCGATCGCGCTGGACGGGCGCGATCCGGCCAGCATCGCGTGGGGCATCCACGTGATGGAATCGCGCCTGCAAGCGGGCGCCGCCGTCCCCGATACCGACGTGCGGCTGCCCTATGGCATCGCCGAAACCGTGAAGGGCTTCGGCTTCCCCGGCGCCGGGACCAATGCCTCGCACAATCTTCCCCTGCCCGGAAATCCGGCGGTGGATGCAGAGGCGCGCACGCTCTTCAATGAGGGCGCTGCAGCTCTGTTCGTGACCTTCCCCGAACTCGAGGAAGCCGTCGCCGCACTCAACAGCCACGATGACCAGCAGCGGGTGCGCGAGCGCGACCATGCGCTGGCCGATCGCCAGGTGGAACCGCCCCGCGTGCCGGCGATCGCGGACCGCGGCGCCGGCGGCGAGAGCTCGCCGATGACCGCGCTGGACGAGCAGTTTGTCGCGATCGCCGAAGCGAACCCGGGCCTGCGCGTGCGCGTGGGCAATCCCGACGAGCTGCGCAGCAACAAGCTCGACCGCACCCTGGACGCGATGAAGCACCGGGTGCACGAGCCCGAACCCGGTGTCGCCGAATCGACCACCGGCGCGGTCATCACCGCGCTCAACGAGGAGGCCGTGGTCTGCGCGGCGCTCGGCAACAAGGGCGGGCTGAACCTGGTGGTCACCTACGAGGCGTTCGCGCCGAAGATGCTCGGCGCCGTGCGCCAGGAACTGATCTTTGCCCGCCATCAGAAGCAGGCCGGACGCCCGCCCGGCTGGCTGGGCGTGCCGCTGGTGCTGACTTCGCACACGTGGGAAAACTCGAAGAACGAGCAGTCGCACCAGGATCCGACCATGGCCGAGGCGCTCATGGGCGAGATGGCCGACATCTCGCGCGTGGTGTTTCCGCCCGATGCCAACGGCGCCGCCGCAGCCCTCACCCACGCCTACGCGCAACGCGGCACGGTCACCACCCTGGTCGTCCCCAAGCGGCCGGTGCCCCATGAGTTGACGCCACAGCAGGCCAAGGCGCTGGCCGAGATCGGAGCGACGTGCCTGGCCGGCGATCCGGCGAAGGCGGCGATCCTGCTCGTAGCCACCGGCGCGTACCAGCTGCAGGAAGTGCGCCGCGCGCAGGCGCGTCTGGTCGAACGCGGTGTGTCGGCCGCGATCGTCTATCTCGCCGAGCCCGGCCGGTTCCGCGCGCCGCGCGATCCGGAGGAGGCACGGTACGTGCACTCCGACACCGCGGTCCAGGCGCTGTTCCCGGTGAGGAGGCCGCGCGTATTCGTCACCCACACCCGGCCCGAACCCTTCCTCGGCGCCCTGCGCCGGCTCGATACCGGCCCAACTACGACCGCGGCGCTGGGCTTCGTCAACCGCGGCGGCACGCTGGACGTGCCGGGCCTGCTGTTCGCCAACCGCAGCACCTGGGCACACGTGGTCGACGCGGCTGCGCACGTCCTCGGCCAGTCCCGTGGCAGGCTGCTGTCCGAAGCGGAGCTGGCAGCAGTGGATGGCCGCGGCGATCCGGCCACGATCCTGCGCCCTGCCACGGGGCCAGCGTCGTGAGTCGCCCGGCCAGGACCTCGCGCTGATGGCGGGTACAGTGCGGCGCGGAGGTCAGATTGCCTGGGCCGGACTGAAGCTCGGAGTCGCCGTGCTGCGCCTGCGCCGGCGCGCACCCGACCTGCTCCCCGCATACGTCAGCACCACCCTGGTGGGGTTGGGCACCACCTTCGTCAAGCTGGGCCAAGGCTTGAGTCTGCGCTGGGACCTGCTGCCGGCACCCTACCGCGAGGCGTTGTCGCGATTGCACAGCGATGTGCCCCCCTTCCCGGCGGAGGAGGCCATGCGTATCGTCGAACAGGCGTTTGGCGCGCCGGTCGGCGAACTTTTCGCCAGCTTCGATGACAAGCCCCTGGCCGCGGCTTCAGTGGCCCAGATCCATCCAGCGCGCATGCATGATGGTCGCGATGTGGTCGTCAAGATCACCCGCCCCGGGATCCATGCCCAGGTGCAGGCGGATCTGCTGCTCCTGCGGCGCACGATGCGCGTCGCCCAGTGGATCTGGCCGCCACTGAAACGCCACCGGCCGCTCGAACTGGTGGACGAACTAGGCGCATTCCTGCGTGACGAGATTGACATGCGTCACGAGGCGCAGAACATGCGGCGCATGGCCAAGGTGCTGGATGCCCTGCCCGGCATCACCCAGCCGCACGTCGTCGAGCCGTATGCCACCCGCAACGTGCTTGTGCAGGATCGAAGCCACGGGACCCGTCTGGAGGCCGCGTACGGCACAGCGGCCGCTCCCGCACTGGCAAGGGCGCTGCTCGGTGCCTACGTGCATCAGCTCTTCGGCGCCGGCGTCTTCCATGCCGACCCGCACCCGGGGAATCTGTTCTTCTTTGACGACGGTCGCCTGTGCCTGCATGACTTTGGCTCGATCGGCGTGCTCGACCCTGCATCCCGGCTCGCGCTCGGCGGCATGGTCGAGGCCATTGCGGCCGACGACGCCGAGGGCGTGCTGGATGCAGCGATCGCCATGGGCTTCTTCCCGCCGCAGGTCGACCGCCGCTCGCATGTGCGCGAGATCCACCTGATCCTGGCCGAGATGGCCAGCCGTCCGCTGGCGCAGTGGTCCATTGCCGAGGCAATCTGGCGCGTGGCACGCATTGGGCAGGGCGCTGGCTTCCGGCTTCCGGCCCACCTGCTGTCCCTGATCCGGACGCTGTTCCTGGTCGAGAACACGCTGCGGGCGCTGGATCCGGATCTGGACCTGCTGGGGACGCTGTCCGCGCAGGCGGCCGCGATCGCCGACATTGCCGAAGCCAGCCGCCCCAGCGGCAACAGGCCGCTTGCCATGCGGCTGGCCCGCACTGCGCGCCAACTGCCACAGATCGCCACCGACCTGTTGCGGCAGGCGCAACTGAGCGACGGACGACCCGCCTTCTCCGTACACCACCATGGCCTGAGTTCCACGCAGGAGGCAATCGCGCGCACGGGCAACCGGCTGGCGTTGGCCCTGGTCACCTTGGGCCTGTACGTAAGCGGTGCGCTGTTGAGCCTGCATTCCGACGGCCCGCAAGTGTTCGGTCACCTGCCTGTCATGGCGGTGCTGGCCTTCACTGCAGCGGGCCTGCTATCCCTGCGGCTGGTAATGGCCATCGCCAGATCGGGGCACCTGTGACCAGCCGGAGCAACGAACATCGGGAATGGCCGATTTCCCGACAGTCTGTTTCAAAACCCCTGATCTATCTCCCCGCTGACGCCCAGTGCATCAGTGCATCCAGGAAGGCAGACCCATGACGCAACACAACCACCATCATCAAGATCACCAGGCACATAGCGAACAATCGCCTGTTTCCCGCAAGCGTGGCGATGGCGATGCCCATGCCGGGCACGACAAGCATGCCGGCCACAGCGCGGCGGGCTTCCGCGACAAGTTCTGGCTCACGCTGCTGCTGACCATCCCCACGTTGATCTGGAGCGGGATGATCCAGCATTGGTTCGACTACACCGCACCGCAGTTCCCGGGCGCGGCGTACATCCCCGCGATGTTCGGCACGGTCGTGTACTTCTACGGCGGCTCGCCGTTCCTCCGCGGCGGATACCAGGAACTGCGCAGTCGTTTGCCGGGGATGATGACGCTGATCTCGCTTGCGATCACCGTCGCCTTTGTTTACAGCGCCGCGGTCACGCTCGGCCTTGTCGAGGGACTGGATCTGTGGTGGGAGCTGGCGACGCTGGTGGCGATCATGTTGCTCGGCCACTGGATCGAGATGCGTTCGATCAACCAGGCACAGGGCGCTCTCAAGGAACTCGCGAAGCTGCTGCCTGATATGGCGGTGCGGTTGGATGAGGCCGGTACCGCGAAGGAAGTCCCTGTCGCGGAACTGAAGCGCGGCGACCTGCTGCTCATCAGGCCCGGCGCGAGCATTCCCGCCGACGGCGTCGTGAAGGAAGGGACCAGCGCCGTCAACGAAGCGATGATCACCGGCGAGTCCAAGCCGATGGACAAGTCGACGGGCGACCGGGTGATCGCCGGCACCGTCAACGGACAGGGCTCGTTGCGTGTCGAGGTGACGGGAACCGGCGACGAGACCGCGCTCGCGGGTATCATGCGGCTCATCAAGCAGGCCCAGACGTCGCGCTCGCGCGCCCAGGCCCTGGCGGACCGGGCGGCGTTCTACCTCACGATCATCGCCATCGTCTCCGCCGCGGTTACCGCCATTGTCTGGCCACTCCTCGGTCGACCGTGGAGCTTCACGATCGAGCGCGTAGTGACCGTGCTCGTGATCGCCTGTCCCCATGCGCTGGGTTTGGCCATCCCGCTGGTGACCGCCATCTCGACCACGATTGGCGCACGGAACGGCCTGCTCGTGCGCGATCGACGCGGCCTGGAAGAGGCCCGTTTGCTGAACACGGTCGTGTTCGACAAGACAGGCACGCTCACGCTCGGTTCGCACCGCGTCGTAAAGACCACTGCCGCCGATGGACTCACCGACGACGAGGTGCTTCGCGTGGCCGCGTCGGTCCAGCGCGACGCTGAACATCCGATCGCGCAGGCGCTGATGACCAGCGCCAAGGAACATGGCATCGACGTTCCGATGTCGCAGGACTTCGAGTCCATGCCGGGACGCGGCGTGCGCGCAGTCGTCGAGGAGCGCTCGCTCCACGTTGGCGGGCCGGGTCTGTTGAGAATGCTCGCGGTCGAACCGCCGGAGACGCTTCGGCGGGCTGCCGAATCAGCGGCAGCCGATGGTCAATCTGCAACCTACCTGGTGGAAGGCGACCGGGTGCTCGCCGTGTTCGCGATCGCTGACGCCATCCGTCCCGAATCGTTCGATGCGGTCAAGCGTCTGCACGACAACGGACTGGAGGTTGTGCTGCTGACTGGTGATTCCACCGCAGTCGGCAATGCGGTCGGGAAGGAGCTCAATATCGACACCGTCTTCGCCGAGGTCCTGCCAGAGGACAAGGTGGCAAAGATCGAGGAACTGCAGGCCCAAGGGAAGCGCGTCGCGATGGTGGGCGACGGCGTCAATGACGCGCCGGCGCTGCTCACAGCCGACGTCGGCATCGCCATCGGCACAGGGACGGATGTCGCGGTCGAGGCTGGCGACGTCGTACTTGTGCGCAGCGACCCGCGCGACGTCCCTGCGATCATTGCATTGAGCAAGGCGACCTATCGCAAGATGATCCAGAACCTGTGGTGGGCCGCCGGGTACAACATCGTCGCCATCCCGCTCGCTGCCGGCGTTCTCGCTGCATGGGGGATCATGCTGCAACCCGCGCTTGGTGCAGTGCTCATGTCGCTGAGCACCATCGTGGTGGCGATCAATGCGCAGCTGTTGCGCCGGGCGGTACGGTCCCCATGAACATGAACTGGCGACACCTATGACCACGCGCCGGCTTCTGGCACTCAACGTTGGCTCGTCCACCCTCAAGGGCGCGTGCTATCTGTTGCACGCTGAGGGGCCAGGCGCGCAGCCACGCGTCGTGGAGCGCTCCCGGGCCGAGATTGCCGTCGGCGCGGATGCGCAAGAGCGACTTGCCACCCTGCTCGAAATATTGTCGATACCGGCGCCCGGCCCCGACGTGGTGGTCCACCGAATCGTACATGGCGGCGACCTGCGCAACGCCAGCGAGCTCGACGAAGATGTACTTGCGAAACTGGATGCCTTGGTGCCATTCGCACCCTTGCACCAGCCGGTCGCCCTCGCGTTCGCGCGTGCCGCGCGCCTGCGTTGGCCGCAAGCCCGCCAGGGCGTGGCCTTCGACACGGACTTCCACGTGACACTCGCACCCTGGAGCCAGCGCCTGCCCATCCCCGAAGCATGGGATGCGCTGGGCGTCCGCCGCTACGGTTTCCACGGACTCGCCTTCGCCTCTGCACTGCGAGTCGTGGCCAGCCAGGACGCCGGAATCCTGCGGAGCCGCGCCGTCTTCGCGCATCTGGGGGGTGGTTGCAGCGTCTGCGCCGTCGAGGACGGTCGGAGCCGCGACACCACCATGGCGCTCACTCCGCTGGGGGGAATCCCGAGCCCTACCCGCTCCGGGGATCTCGATCCCGGTGCGTTGCTGTACCTGCTCAGGCACGAACGGCTGGACGCGCAAGCGATTGAAGATGGTTTGTCCCGCACTGCAGGTCTTGCCGGCATCGCCGGGCACGGCGATATGCGCGTGCTGCTTGCCGATCCTGGCCCGCAGGCCCAGCTTGCCGTGGACCTCTTCGCAGTCCGGATCGCGCAGTCCATCGCGGCCATGGCCACGGGAATCGGCGGACTCGACCATGTCGTCTTTTCCGGCGGCATCGGCCACCGCGCGCCGGGTCTGCGGGCGCGGATCATCGCGCGCTTGGGCTGGCTTGGCCTGGCGCTGGCACCTGACGACAACGATGCTGGGGCCACGCGGATCGATGCCGCGAGCGGGCCGGCCATCTGGAACGTCGCGATCGATGAGGAACGCGAGCTGGCCGAATCAGCATTGGCCTGGCTGTAGTCCAGGGCATACCGCCAGGGCGGCCCCAGCCAGGATTACTCGCCGATCAGTGGCGTCGTGAGCACCGCTGCGAATCCACCACCTGGGGTGCGCATGTTCGTAGTCTGGCCCTGATAAAGCCGGGCCGCGAACAACAGCACACCCGCCTCGGACGCGAAGCAGCGCACGTCCGCCTTGAGGGACTGGCCCCCATGCACGATCCGCATGCTCGGTGGCGCGAAGGTTTGTGCGATGTAGGTCGCCGACGCCATCGACTCCCACGTTCGCTTGGTGAGCTTGTCACCTCGATAGCTGCCGCGACTGCCGAACCCTGCCGCAGGCTTGAAAAAGTAACTGTTGCGGGCTGCCCATAGCGCATCTCGGTTCCCAGGCACGACTTCAAACGTGGGCGGAATTACTTGGGCCAGCAGAGTCGTCGAATCTACATCAACCCCAAATCCTTCGAGCAGAGCTGGATCTCCGAGCACGGTAAGGTTGCGCTTGTCCGCGAAAAGCGCGTGCGCACGCGGATGCGGGGTGAGTGCGACGCTCCCCGCTAGGTAAGCCTGCCGAAGGTCTGCATGCGAGGCTTCTTCAAGGGCGAAATCAGTCAGCCGGTTGTAGACCAGGTCGATCCGACCGTTGGCATCTGCAAGCCCGCCTGGCCCAAAGCGGAGTTCTTCCGGCGCGCGTATCACGCAGTCCACGCCATGCTCCCGGAATGCGGCAGCGTACAGTTCGAACTCTGGGTAAAGGAACTGCTCCCATGGGACGCTGTCCACGATGGCCAAGCGCGCAGGCGCGCGGCCGGACTGCTGCCGCGCATCGTCCAGCCACGCGGCGATGGCCGCGTCGCCGGCCTTCGCCGCCGTTGTCCAGGTGGTCCACGCAGCCGGCGCGCAGGTCTGCACAGCATCGAGCAGCACTGCATTGAGAAGCAGCCCGCCGGGATTGGTGTTGACCTCGATCAACCGCGCACCGTCGACGGTCAGGTGGAAGTCTAGGCCTAGGACGCCACCCGCCGACCCCGGATCATGGCTGCCGATGTTCGGAGCCCATTGCAGGACGTGTTGGCGGTATTGCGGATTGCTCGCAACGTCGAAGAGCGCCGCCGCCACGCGCTCCATAGCCTCCAACGCCGCACGGTCGACGAACAGCGCGTAGGGGGAAAACAGGTGCGCGTGCACGGATGGATCAGTCGTAAACTCCGGAAAGTCGGACCTGATCGACTCGTGCAACCTCAAGACGTCGACCACCTCGCATGCGCACCGCTGATTGAGCGATGCATCCATCGAGGTGGCACAGTTGATATCGCACCCTGACTGACCAATCACTACCGGGCTCCTTGGATCTACGCCTCGACGCGGCCTAATTGCTGCGCCGCTGCGTCAGGGTACCCAAGCAGTCTGGTATCCGCTCTCGGAACAAGCGCCGCTTCAGGAAGGCTACAGACGTAGGGCGTCTCCGGGTCGGCAAGCTGGCCTGCCTACCCCCGATAACGGGCCCTTATCCGCCGCCCTGCCCTCCCCGGGCAACGTCCGCATGCGGCCAGAAGCGGGCATTGACAAACACCTGAGTTAAGCCGCGCCGCGAAGCGGCGTCGGCTTGAATGAATTGTTAGACCTTGCCTGCGGGCTAGTCATTGGCGAGATTTGCATAGGACGAGAGCTGCAGAACGCGAGCCTTAACGACCGCTAGGCGATCTGCCGCTCTCATTGGCAGGTACATGGTGCCGTCTTTGCCGTTGTACAGCGCATCAATCGCCTTGAACTCGGCATCCCGGAACGCGACCCACTGGCGCTGAGCATTGCGAAGAGCCTGCTTATCGGCGGGAGCCAAGGCGGACATCAAGTTGATGTACTTGAGGTTTAGCTCTTTGTCCCAGAGCGAATAAGCTTGATTGGTGCAGTTGACCATACCGGCCGTAGTTGAGTCTGCATCAATACACGACTCCAAGTAGCTGTCGATGTGGTGTTTGGCCGCGTGAGATGCAGGGGCGACCGTCAGAAGCGTAAGGAGCACGAAGTTACTGGCTTTCATGGTTGGCTCGCTGTGATGTTTTCTGCAAGGTCTAACACCTGAGTTAAGCCGCGCCGCGAAGCGGCGTCGGCTTGGACGAATTGTTAGGCGCGCGGCTAGTCACCGACGAACCAGACATAGGTATGCACCCCGACAGCGCGCTCCACAAGTGAGTGCAGCTGGATGAGATGCTCGCGCCACCGCGGCTGCTCGACCGAGGGCAATAGGTTCGCGAGTTCAAGGGACAGCTCCGGCAGCTGAAGCTGCTTAAAGAAAGTATCGCCGGCGGGGTCGATGAATTGGAGACAGCGGCTACCGGTCTGTCTGGACAGGAGGCCGGCCATTTGTGCCAAGGCGTTCGAATCCGGCAAGGCAGCCAAGATCCCACCGCGCTCATCCTTCCAGTAAACGTCGATCCCCATCCGCGCACCTAACACCTGAGTTAAGCCGCGCCGCGAAGCTGCGTCGGCTTGGACGAATTGTTAGGTGGCCGTCCCACGTAGGGTACGGGCCGCCTCGACTTGCTGAAAGAGTTGTCGTTCCAGGACCTCTGCGTATTTGGCAGCGTCCTGCAGCTCTTCCAGAGTAATCCTTTTGTTTCGGTTCTGCCGCGAGCGGATGACCTCTTTCGCCAGGAAGACGTTCTCTGGATGCACAGATATTTCTATCACTAGAGGGTTATGAGCTACCAGATTGCGAGTGCTCTGCAGCCCTTTGACCTTCTCCAAGACCGCAATCAGAGGTTGATGGTCGGGCGTGTCCAGTCCCTCGCATATTTCTAAGAGAAGTTCGACTCGCTGGTGTAGCTGTAAGCGTGTAGCAGAATCATGGATTTTGCTCAAGGAGATGAGCTGGATTAGCTCGAGAGTTGCAGCTTCGATGCCCGCGAAAGCGAGCAAGAGCTTGCCGATCCCGTTAGCCCAGTGCTGATGTTCGTCGAGCGTGATTGTCACAACGGCCACCTAACACCTGAGTTAAGCCGCGCCGCTTTGCGGCGGCGGCAGAGTCACAATCTTAGCGGGACTTTGCCGCCGCCGCGAAGCGGTGTCGGCTTGGACGAATTGTTAGGCTGCGTCACGTGGTTGCAGCGCCCCAGGCCCAGTCACCGCCGACAACAACGAAGATCTCCGAACGGAATCCTCGTGCGCGAAAGACCGCTTGCACCTTGCTACGAATATCGTCTCGTACGGTCGCAGCGTTTGTGCCGGTGAACGTGCCCATGACGGAAGTTGTGGGAATTACAACGTCTTTGCCGCCGTCAGATTTCTGCACTCGATGCAAGCCGATCCCAGCAAGGTCGGCGTAGGCAGTTTGGTAGTTCTGGCTCGTAGCGTTCTTGAGGTCAAAAGTGCAAAAGACGAGATAGCTCATTAGACGTTCCTCGGCGGTTGGCGGACTTGCCAAGGAGTAGTCTCTGTCGCCTTTGTCTCACCAGCTGAGAGCCTTGTTTAGCGGCCTAACACCTGAGTTAAGCCGCGCCGCAGCGTAAAGACAGCCGAAGCGACAACGGCGACTGGCGAGAACTTATCACGACGCCGCGAAGCGGTGTCGGCTTGAACGAATTGTTAGGTGCCGCTCTTTGCTGCCTGTATGTGTTCAAAGAATCCAGTTGATAGGCGTTGATATAAGCCGTTGAAGACAGCAATCGACGATCCGCTCAACGAGAGCGAGGTTACGTTTTGATGCGCTTTGGTTGACACCGGGTAACGACCCCATGAAACCGAAGCAGAGGATGCGAGCTCGCAAAACCTTGATTCTTCTGGAGTGAGTGAGATGCTTGCCCTGCGACAGAGCGCAACAAGGTCGTGCGAAGTGAGTATTCCTTGTAGGGTGCCTTCATGTACGAGCGTTGGATTGGCGCCGACAACGATGCCTTTGAGGACGTTTTCTAGAGCGAAGGCGGCAAGTAAGAAGAACTGCTTGAATATATCGAGATGCGGTTTGCTTAGATCGTCTGGCGTGCGAAGTCGTTGTCCTGTCGCTACCTGATCCTGCCAATCTCTCACAACTTGTTCTACGACTACATTTGCTGCGCGGTGCAGGTGCTGAGATGAGCGGTGCCATGAAATTGGCGATGCGAATGCAACAAATTGTTGGGCTGGAATCCCTGTCTCGTGGAGCTTGCCGATCTTGTTCTTGCGATACTCTGTCACGGCACCTAACACCTGAGTTAAGCCGCGCCGCGAAGCGGCGTCGGCTTGGACGAATTGTTAGCGCTCACACGCGATTGGTATGAGCGCTGATTTTTGCACAACGAGCCGCCGACAAGGCGCGCTGGAAGTCTTGCCGCTCCCAAAGCTGTCGTGCTCCAGAAGATACAGGTGGCCGGAAGCTAGCTGAAGCGCCGCCTGCCAGAGAGTGGAGTCGATGCCGGCCACTCGGAAATACGCAATGAGCGGCTCGCCACTAGCCAAGTGCTGCTCAACGCAACTAAGAGCGGCGCTGTCTCGTCCAGGCCAAATGACGGTCTTGCAGGAGGGCGCGAGGGTGCCAGCGATCCCAGCAACCTGGGCGGACAGCTCGGCAGGTGGCTGCGGCTCTGGTTGGTCCGACTGGGCAAGCAAGGCGGCTAATGCTACAGAGAGAAACATCGGCATCCGGCTACTAGCTAGTGAGCGCTAACACCTGAGTTAAGCCGGGTAGCGCAGCGGCCGCGGCGATGGGACGATCATAGCGCCAGCGCCGAGGCCGCGAAGCGGACTCGGCTTGAACGAATTGTTAGCGCCCGGTTCGTTGCTCTTGCTTCACCATTTCAGACGCAATTCCAACAAGTTTTGGAATGGAAGGCTTTGCAGATGATGTCTCGTCAAGAATCCTGGCTACGTACGCTGATGGGCCGTCATTTTCGTTCGGCGACCAAGTCAGTGCACACTCTCCGCCCCAGTCAAGGAAGTACATAGTTCCGTCATGACCACTACGCGACACGGTTGAAGCGTAGCGTGCTTGTCGGATCAGCGGAGCGACAACTCTATATTGATCGGAAGGGCTGACCTGGGTTCTTAGCTTACGAGCCTCTTGTGTCATGAACCATGACTCTGGAGGGGTGTAGCCTGACTTGTCCCTGTAGGTCAGTACGCTGAATTCGTGATCGGCGAATGCGATGATCTTGGGGCCTTCAAACGTCGGTGCGACTACAGCGATCAAGGCGGGGTCAGGAATGCCAGCGCCTCTTAGCGCTATGCGAGCTCGGTTGGTAATTTCACGATCCTCCGATTGGCAAGGAGTCATGCCTCGTTCGTGGTCGTAGCGGTATGCAGCGAGCTCATCAAGCTCTCGCCCGGAGTTGGGCAATTGGTCCAACCGAGCAGGCGGTATCAATTTCCATAAGAGAATTGCCACCGCTCCAGTGAACAGAAGCGTGATGGACAGGACTCGAGGAAGGCGGCTACTTTTCAAGGGCGCTAACACCTGAATTAAGCCGCGCCGCGAAGCGGCGTCGGCTTGAATGAATTGTTAGGCCGCGGCACATGGGTTGAATACTTGATGTCGCAGTGCTTTAGACCCGCTTGCAAGACCTCTGGGTAGTTCATAGCGTTTGTCATGTGGGCGCAACCACCGCCAATGTCTTTGGCACCACCTTGGATCTCACAGCGCCTTCTAAGCGTGCCCATGTACGTGAAAACAAAGGACTCGGCGCATTGGCGTTCTTTGCCTTGAATCTTGGTCCAGAACGTCTCCTGAATTGCTCTGTACTCATCAGGCGAGAATTCCTTGTGAGGGATCTCAACGAGCGGAGGAAGCTCTACTTGCGACACTGAATTGCTTGGCGTGCCCTGGTACGCGTAAACAGCTACTACCGCTGCTGCCACAACGAGCAAACCAGCAATCAAAGAAACGCGCCGCAAGTTCACCATGGCTGTTCCCTCAAGTAGCAAAAATTATTTTCCGCGGCCTAACACCTGAGTTAAGCCGCGCCGCGAAGCGGCGTCGGCTTGGACGAATTGTTAGGCCGCGGGCGCGTGCTTCCGCATGAGGTCACGCCACTCGGCCCAGAAGAGCTGCCAACCCCTCTGCTCAAACTCGTCATCGATCTGATCCTTCGGAGATGCGGAGCCATAGAACACCTCGATTTGCCGCGCAAAGCCAACAACTGCGCTGCGCCAGTCTTCAAGGGTTACAACGGCAGCTCTATCGCCCCGCATTAACCGGACCCGGGCAATCGGAAGGTGCTCCACAGTCATATCTACGCCGCCGCCACACCCCATGAGAATTAGGCTCTCATTCTCACCGGCCGGCCAGGCGTTGAAAGCACAGCAAGGCAGAAGAAGATTAGCCTCCGCGACCGGGTCAGTAGGCGTATGTGACGATTCAAGCGTGCGGAGCAGGTAGAACGCTGCACCGCTGAGGGTAAGTTCCCCGTCGCCAACTGTCACGAACTCGACATCACCAGCAGATAGCGACATCTCGCCGTGGGCACACTGGTCAGCCGGGTCGTCAGCCTCGCCCTTAACCCACCGCAGTCCGATCGCTTGAATGGTCACCACGCGGCCTAACACCTGAGTTAAGCCGCGCCGCGAAGCGGCGTCGGCTTGAATGAATTGTTAGGCGCGCTCCGAGGATCTAAGTAGGAGTACGCCACAAGTCGGACAGAATCGGTTGTAGAAGCTGACCTTATGACCATTTTGACAGGTGTGCTTTGTGAGCAGCCACGGCTGCCGTGACAAAGAAGTAAGTGCTCCCGCCTCAATAGCGAACACTAGGGCGAGACTGAGATGGCTGTAATCACTAGGCAAGAAGACTGCCTGTGCCACGATGCCTATCCCCAACGCAATGCAAAGTGCGGCGATCCAGATCGGAAAGCGTCTAAGCAAAGTTTCACGGCTGCCCAGCCACCAGTCGCGCTCGATAAGTACGATCTTGAACTGAATGATGCCGGTCACGCCACCAATCACAAAAGCGGATAGAAAGAGGGCTACGTAGAGCTGCACAGGTGCGTTGACGCCAACAGCCGAAATGGCCTGTGCAACAATAGAAACGGCGAAGGCCGACCAGGAAAGAGATAGAAGCCATTTCACGAGCCGTTGTAGTGACATGCGCGCCTAACACCTGAATTAAGCCGCGCCGCGAAGCGGCGTCGGCTTGAATGAATTGTTAGGCAGCATTCTCGTGAATCCATTCAAGCATCTTGTATTGCCTGGGTAGTTCTTGCTGGTAGCGGACGAAGCAAGCAATTACGGCGATGAGTGAGATGGCTAAGGGAATGGATGCTACGCGTAATGAAGCCTTACCTGTGGAGCCGGAAGCAACGCCGAGAGCCCAGCAGTGTGTTGCCCAAAGCATGGAAGTGAGAGCGCCAGCAGCGGGATAGATGTAACCGACCGGGTGAGGTTGCCACAAATTGTATGCGCAACAGATAGCAAGGCTCACTAGCGAGTGAGCGGTGGCGGCAATGACATTCGCTTTGTAGAGCTTTGATGGCATGCGAGATCGTTTCAATGCTGCCTAACACCTGAGTTAAGCCGGCCCGCCCAAGGAGAACCGGTTTTTATTGGAGCCACGAAGCGGGCTCGGCTTGAACGAATTGTTAGGCCTCACTTCCATCACGCGTCCTGCTCGGGCGCGATGATTGATCCGCCTTGATAGATCATATCTGCCACAACCCGACCTTGATGTGTCCTTGAGAATTTGGTGCCGTCAACCGGAACTCGGGCTTGCGAACCGTCAGACCGAGCGAAGAGTAAGAAGTACAAATCACCTTCGCGAATAACTTCACGGACTTCTATTTGGTGTATTCCGTTGCGCTCAACAACCACCAGTATCTCGGGAAGTGAATTGCCTTGATCAGTCATGTGAGGCCTAACACCTGAATTAAGCCGCGCCGCGAAGCGGCGTCGGCTTGAATGAATTGTTAGGGGGCACAGGCCGCAAGGTCTGCCGCGAGTTGGGGTACTTCACTCATTTCCTCATCCGTCAGGTCTTCTTTGGCGTTCAGAATCTCGAAGCGAGCCTTGGTTTTTGAACAATCGTCGCTACTTGGCGGGCTGACAGCGTCTGAACCGCCAATCGGTGATCCGTCTACGTTTGATACGCTGTCAGTGACGCCGCCGTTAGGCGTTGGAAAGACAGCAACGTGGTATGTGAAGGACTTGCCCGAACAAGCTTCAATGCTCCAGTGCTCTTCGGTGTTGTCACCCTTGGTTTCAATGACAACAGAGCCGACTGGTTTTTGATAAGGACAGTCCGGGTGCTGCATGTCATGCCATTGAGCGACATCGCGGAGCACGGCGCCAATCTGTGCATTGGGGATAGCGGTGTTACGAAATTCCTGGCCGAATGCAGGTGAAGTCACGAGTAGGGAAAGGACGATGAGCGATTTCATGTGGGTGCCCCCTAACACCTGAATTAAGCCGAGCCGCGAAGCGGCTTCGGCTTGAATGAATTGTTAGGCCGCATGCTGGCCTAGCCGGATTGGAGGACTGCTTTTGTCTGGAAACAGTCAAAGCAGACGAATACATAGATCATGCCGCAATCGGCGAGGCTAACGGCATCCCCGATTGAGTCGAGCTGGCCATAGAACGACATAGTCTGGCCGCAAGAACAGTTGGGAACCTGTGGGTCTTGCAGCCAGTCTGGTGCGCCCCCGAGCTTGCTGCGCGAGCCAACATCTCCCCCGGCCCACTCGAAGCCCACAACATTTCTGGCCTCGTCGGTTCGCGGCGAGAGCTCAAGGGGAATCTCTGGAATTGTCGGAATGTTGCTCATGCGGCCTAACTACCTATTAGCCGGATCTCTTGATCCGTTTATACGACATGCACCAGCCATAACGCTTGGATGGCTATCCGCATGAATTCACTGGACTTTAGGCTCTCAGTGCCTAACTGGCAAGGTGACGAATAACCGGACCCAGCATCAGTCTTGCCTGCCGTATGCTCCGGTCGTTTGACCCCAAAAGGAGCGACCCTCATGGGGTGACACCGTCCCCCCCTCTACTCCCCCACTGCGACTGATGGACCAGGTGTCGATTGTCTGCCGACGTCGCCACCTGAGCCGAAGGACCGAAGAAGCGTACCGGTTCTGGATCCGCCGGTACGTCCACTTCCACAAGCCGCACCATCCTCGCACGGTGGGACCTGAGGGCATCGTCGGCTTCGTGAACCATCTGGCGACGGCCAAACACGTCGCCGCATCGACCCAGCCACAAGCTCTCAATGCACTGCTCTTCCTGTATCGAGATGTGTTCGAGATTGAGATCGGTCACTTGAGTGGATTGAAACGTATCCAGCGACGGGATCGCTTGCCCATCGTCCTGACCGCGCATGAAGTGTCGGCCATCTTGCGTAGGATGGACGGAGTGACTGCGCTCATGGCCCATATCCTCTATGGCTCGGGTCTGCGTGTTACGGAATGCATGACGTTGCGAATCAAGGACGTCGACATGAAGGCCGGGATGATCCATGTCCGTGCAGGAAAAGGGGGCAAGGACAGGACCACCATTTTGCCGACACGGCTGCAGCGGCCGCTGCAGCGTCATTTGCTTCGCGTGGCGAGTAGACACCGCCAAGACGTAGCAAGAGGCGCAGGCTTTGCTCCGCTGCCCAATGCATTGGAACGCAAGTACCCCAGTGCTAGCCGTAGTCTGGCGTGGCAGTTCGTATTTCCATCGCGCGTTCTGCGGCGTTGTCCTAGCACTGAACGGTGGCTTCGCTGGCACGCATCCGAATCCGGCGTCCAGATGGCCTTCAAGACAGCCCTTCAGGATGCGCGGGTCATCAAGCAGGCGTCAGTCCACACACTTCGCCATTCGTTCGCGACTCACCTCCTAGCTGGAGGGACCGATATCCGAACGATTCAGCTGTTGTTGGGTCACCGCAACCTCAAAACGACGATGATCTACACACATGTCGAGCAGGCTGCGCGCAAGACCACCAGTCCCTTGGACTATCTGGACTTCGACTGAAGCCGCCGAAGCGGACATCCAACGGATGTCCGCTTCGGGTCGCATAGCGACGGTGATCGGCCACCTGCAAACCCGGGCACGATCAACAACGTGCACGAATCTCAGACTCTTGACAGTCCCCTCCCGACCCAAGCGGTCTGCTATCCGCCAGCGTGAACCCGTGCGACGCAACGAAGTGGCATCTGCTCGGAAAAACTTCTAATCCAAGCCGGCCAGCCAAGCGCTAATCGTCGGACTCACGTTTCGGAATTTTCTGACGCGACGGTACGAAGTTGCCTGATCGCGAGCATGAGGCTCATTGCGTAGTCTGGCCCTGTCGGCAACGCACGGGACCAGCCATCTGGCCAGGACATCCACCCGTTGCGCGCCCCGTCTGGGAGGATGGGGCTGCCGGCCGCGCTGGCCTGATGTCAAAATTCCATCCGGCAGGTCTAATGTTCAAGCTAGCGCGATTTTCGCTGATAGCTCAGGGCTGGCACTGTTCCAACGGCACCGCCCAGCCTCGATCATCTGCTTCGGCCAACAGTTCCGTGTACGCCTCGCGAAGTTCGGGCGATGCGCCATCGGCCCAAGCATGTGAGGCCAAGTCTCCCGCTACCGCGTCCCAACCGGTCCAAAAATCGACATACGTGGTCGATACCTCTGTACGTGCCATGTAGTCGGACAACGCTTGAAGTCGTGGATCAATCATGCGGCCTCCTGGACCAGTTCGTAGTACGGATGACGCTTGTCGTCGAAGATGGCGAACAACTCTTCGTCTGAACGACCCTGAGGCGTCAGCCACGCGATTGCATGCTCTGGCTTGATGTTGATGACGGTGCGGTCGTGGCCCTGCGCGGCCACTTCGGGCTCAGGCTCGTCGGTAATGGCGGCGAACGACCACAAGTCAGGTTCTTTCCCGCTGGGATCAGTCCAGTGGGAGTACAGACAGGCGATGAACATCGTCTCGCCGGTACTGGGCTGGAAGTGGATCTCCTTCGACCCACCTTGCCCGTCATCCACATTCTCGTAGAAAGTTTCGGCGAGCATGAGGGCATGGGTGTGCCCGAACTGTGGACGCCAGAACTTCTGAAGATTGTCCCTTCGGGCGTTGTACTTGCCCGACACCTGCCCCGTCTTCGTGTAGTCGGTCCCGGGATCCATGCCTTGGGGCCGACACAGGTAGCGCATCGGCCGAACGATGGGCTTGCCGTCCTCCACCAGAAGGACCGGGGCATACCACAGAGGGAAGATACGATCGTCTTGCGTCGGCTTGTGGCTCGTCCGCTTGGCGTCGGCAATCCAGCGCTCCATCTGCTTGATCTTGTTGGTAGCGATCCGTTGTTCGTTGGCCGCGGTCTTCGTCGGCTTGGTGGCCAGCTTGGCCTCGGCCGCAGCCAACCGTGCCTGCTGCTTTTCCAGCTCGGTCTCACTTTCTCCCAACTTACGACCGTTCCAAGTGGCGACCAGATCCTGGATCGAGCGCTCCAAGTCGGTCTGGGGACGCAGAAAGTTCAGATCCATCCCTTTGGGGATCTTGGTGCCGTCCGACAGCTTGTTCCTGACTCGATACCGCTCTTCCCGGCCCAGGTATAACTCCCAGAACGCTTTGATGTCGATGTCGGCACCGAACCGTTTCACGTAGCCGTCGTAGAGGGTCCAAGCTTCTGCGCTGTAGCACATGCGATCTTCCTCAAGTCGATGGGCGCTGGGCGCGAACCAGTGCGCGATGTCGCATCCCGACGCGATCCTGGAAAAGCCTATAACACGCACGTGATGGGGTGGCAGGCACATGCGGTCGAGCGCCCAAAGTCGGAATTCGGCCTGTTTCGGGCCTCCTCGCTCGGTGCGGCGCAATCGCCGGTCTGGGCCCCGGCTGGTCGACACCCCTGTTCAGGAACTCCTGTTAGTATTTTTACTACCTGCGCGGCTATCCTGTCTCCCCGGTGCGCGCCCCCAGCATTCCTGCTGAGGGGCTGCGATCTCATCGGGTGAGTCACCGACCCCTGAAGCTCGCCTCCATGTTGATCCCCGTCTCTTCTCGCCCCCTTCCCACCCCTCCCACGTTGCTGGGTCCGGTGCCATCGCTCGGCGCCCCTGTCCTGCCACTGCTGCTTGCGCGTGCCGCCTGTGGGTTCCCCAGTCCGGCCGAAGACTTCTTCCAGGAGGACGACCGGCTGGACCTCAACGAGCGCCTGATCGCCAACCCTCCGGCCACCTTCCTCATGAAGGCAGACTGTGGCGGCTCGATGGTCGACTACGGGATCCAGGACGGCGACCTGCTCGTTGTCGACCGATCCGTTTCCCCGCGCCCAGGGCACACGGTGGTGGCTCTGTGGGAAGGGGGCTTCGTGTGCAAGAAGCTCTACGTGCGCGGCAACAGGATCGTGCTGGCTTCAAGCGCTGGCTACCCGCCCATCATCGTCCCCGAGGACATCGAACTCGATATCTGGGGCGTGGTGCGGAGCAATATCCACTTTCACCTCTGAGCCCGGCCATGGTGCGGCGCCCTTCAGAGGTTGAACCTCCACGTTTTGGCCTGATCGACGGGAACACGTTCTATGTGTCCTGCGAGCGGGTGTTCGATGCCCGATTGCGTGGCAAGCCCACGGTCGTGCTGGGCAATGGGGATGGCTGTTGCATCGCCCTGTCCCCGGAGGCCAAAGCGCTGGGCTTGAAAATCGGCGTGCCCATCTTCCAGGTGCCAAAAGACATCCGTACCCAGGTCCAAGTGCGCTCTGCCAACTTCGCGCTGTATGGGGACCTGTCCGCGAGGATCGTGTCGATCCTGCATGACCTGTTTCCGCGGGTCGAGGTGTACTCGATCGACGAGAATTTCGTGGATGTGGCGGGCATGAAAGATCCAGTGGGTGCCGCGCTGGAAGCCCGCGAACGGATCCTGAAGTGGATTGGTATCCCTTGCTGTGCTGGTCTCGGTGCGACCAGAACCTTGGCGAAAGCCGGCAACAAGCTGGCGAAGGATCAATCCAAGCGCGCGGTCAATGCCGGTGCGCTGTCAGTGTTCCATGCCACTCCACACAAACTGGACGCCTTGGCAGTCGAGGACGTATGGGGTGTTGGGCGACGCTACGCCGCCCGCCTGAATGCCGAAGGGGTGACGACCGCCGCCGAGCTCGCCGCGCTCCCTGCTGACCATGTGCGTGCCCGCTACGGCGTGGTACTGGCGCGTACCCACATGGAACTTCGTGGCGTGCCCTGTGGTGATCTGGAACTCGAAGAGCCGGATCGCAAGCAGTTGGTGGTGAGCCGTACTTTCGGACGAGACGTGGTGGACCCGATGGAGGCCTTGGCGACCTTTGCCACGGTTGCCTGCGAGAAGCTGCGCAAACGCGGCCTGGCCGCCGGCGCGCTATGGGTGTGGCTGGACGGCAACCCGTTCAAAGGCGATAGCTTCCATGCAAGCCGTGCAGCGCCGTTCCCCATTCCCACGCAGGACACGGCCGAGGTGTTGCGTGCCGTGCGGTTCCTTGCCATGTCCATCATGCGCCAGACAGGCAAAAGCCGTGGCGTTCAAGCATATAAACGCGGCGGTGTCGGCCTGACCGATCTCGTCGGGGCCGAGGACCGGCAAGCGGACTTGTTCTTCAGGCCCAACGAAAAGGCCGAGAGAGGGATGGCAGTGCTGGATAAGATCAACGCCAAGTTCGGCCGCGGCACCTTAGGTGTTGGCACCGTGGGCTGGCGCGTAGGTGGCGCGATGGCTGGCGAGCGGCGTATGGGGTCAAAGGATGCTCAGTGGCGTCCTACGTTGCAGGCCTTGTCGCCCAGTTACACCACGAAGTGGGGAGACTTGTTGGCGGTGAGGTAGGCGTCCGCTCACGAGCAGTAGGTAAACGCCGCGGCCAGGATTTAGCCCCACGCATTGGGCCCTGACCGGGGTTCGAATTTGACGGGGATCACCTAGTTTTGGTCGCACGCGACGGTTTCTTCAAGGGTGCGTCGGCTAGAGGAAGCCAGTCGTGCCACCCCGCCCATGAGTGTTGTGCATCGATCGTCAGCGCTAGCTCGGAAGCACGGTGTACCCCTCTGCGTGTTCGCGCGTACCCTTCGCGCATCGCTTATCCTTGATCCCATGACACGCCGCCCAGTTCCCCCCATGAAACGCTCCCGCCATACGGCGCTTGTGCTAATGGGTGCCGCGCCCCTGCTTCTGACTGCCTGCTCGCAGGAGCCGCAGCTTCAGACCGCGGAAGGCTTATTCACCTCGGTCGAGGCGTGCATCGACAAGACCCAGAACCCCTACATGTGCAACCAGGCCTTCACCCAGGCCCAACAGCAGGCCGCAAGAGCGGCCCCTCAGTTCTCGTCCGTGCTCGAATGCGAAAACCAATTCGGGCACGGACAGTGCGGCACGCAGCAGACGACGGGCGGCCAGTCGTTCATCGGCCCGCTCATGACCGGCTTCTTTCTCTCGCAGATGCTCAACGGACGCAGCGCAGGCTTGGCACAGACCGCTGGCTCCGCACCGCCGCCGGGAACGATCAAAGGCGAACCCGCGTTTCGCACCGCGCACAACGACTGGCTGAAGCCAGGTCCATCGACGGGTGGTGCCGGGGCGGCTGCTCTTACCCGGGTCGATGCCCAGCCCGACCGTGCCATGACGGTGCGCCGTGGTGGCTTCGGCACCACCGCTGCTCGTCGCTCCGGCAGCTTCGGCGGCTGATGCGCCGCGTTCCCATCGCCCCGCGGCCGGACTGGCGACGACGCGCGGAGGCCTGCGGCTTCCAGTTCCACACCATCGACGGGGCGCCCTATTGGGACGAAAGCGCGTATTACGCGTTTACCTTAGAGCAGATCGAACAGCACCTCGAATCACCCACCATCGAGTTGCACCAGATGGCGCTCGCGCTGGTGGACGAAGTAATGGCCAGCGACGCCCTGATGGAGCACTTGGCCATACCGGAGGCGTTCCGTGACTACGTTGCGCAGAGCTGGCGCCGCCGGGATCCGCACCTGTACGGACGCATGGACCTCGCCTACGACGGTCATGGGCCCGCGAAGCTGTACGAACTCAACTATGACACCCCTACCTCGCTCTACGAGGCCGCGCTCTTCCAGTGGGAGTGGCTGGAGAACCAGCGCAAGCGTGGTGCCCTGCCTGCCCAGGCGGATCAGTTCAACAGCCTGCACGAAGCTCTTGTGGAACGTTTCGCCGAACTCGCAATGCGACTGAATCCACCGCTTTACTTTGCCGCGGTGGGTCTCAGCGCAGAGGATCAGGGCACGGCGGCTTACCTGCGTGACTGCGCCACTCAAGCCGGGCTGTCCGCCGGCGCGATAGCACTCGAAGACATTGGCGTTGCTTCGGACGGACGATTTACGGACCTGGACGATATCGCCATCGGTTCGCTGTTCAAGCTCTATCCGTTGGAAGACCTGTTTTCGGATCCGTTTGGTCTTGAGCTGCTACGGTCAAACCTCCAGCTGCTGGAGCCTGCGTGGAAGCTCGTGTTGAGCAACAAGGGCGTGCTGCCGTTGTTGTGGGAACGCCATCGCGGCCACCCCAACCTGCTTGAGGCCTACTTCGACGATGGCGCCCCGCTCAGGCCGGGATGGGTGCGCAAACCGCTGTTCTCACGCGAGGGAGCGAACGTGGAGATGCACTTGGCCAATGGGCGGTTCCTGCACGAAGCCGGGCCATACAGCGGTACGGCCATTCGGCAGCAGTTGCATTTGCTGCCGTCTTTTTCGGGACACTATCCCTTGATCGGCAGTTGGGTGATAGGAGACGCGGCTAGTGGCATCGGCATTCGCGAAGACTCCAGCCCGATTACGCGTGACTCGGCGCGGTTCGTGCCCCATGCGATCGTCGACGAGGTAGTCGGGCCCATCACCATCGAAGCTTAGGCCCTGCCGTTCCGCTCTGGGTGAGCCAAGAGTGCACCCTACCTATCCGCGGCAAACATACCGCCTCACGTCCTCGAGCTAATCGGCTTGACCTGATCACTTGGCGGACACCTTGAGGCGTGAGCCTGCCATGCGAGGGCTGCCATTGATACATGGCGTAAGTAGTTCGATACCGCCTAAACAAGCAAGACGAAAACTACGAGGGCGCTCGTGCGAGGTCTCCTACCTCGATCCTATGCAGTTCGTCCAGAACTGCCGCGACGCCGGCCGTGGTGCCCAGCAAGTCCAGCGGACGGGCGCCTAACACCGGACTGGAAGCAGCCAACCATCGCCAAGCCGCGTTCGCATCCTCGAAGACAGCGACGGCGCGTGTAGCCACCAGCTGGCCGGCCGCCGCCGATTCGGCCACCGCCTGAAACCGGGTAGATTCGTCGGCCGCGCGTGAAGCGCGTAAGCGGTCGCGCTCGTGGATGGCCTCGCGTTTCAAGTACAGCCCGCCCCCCAACGCAACCGTAAGCTCCCCCGTCAAGCGGACATTTCAAAAGTAGAACATCTGGCGGGTTGGTTGCGGTATTCGATGGGCGTCATGCCGTCGAGGGCGTCGTG